>CAWCEX010000011.1:0-9143 GCA_963794755.1 uncultured Actinomycetota bacterium | reverse complement strand
GAGGACCTGTCTGTTGTCTATGAGCACGTCGGCGTCTAGATTCCTCCATCGGCGGTCGAGTCAACATCAAGGATCAATGGAACGATTCAGGCTCTTCGTAGATCGCCGCACATTACTCACCGAGAAGATGCGGGAGCAAAGTCATCATTACTTGGCCGCGCGGCTCAATTGGAGAAAATCCTCGGATGCCTAATTCCGAAAAGAGCCGCAAGTGCGACTCAAGGAACTGAGAATCCTCGCAAAGTTTCAAGCGTCTTGTGACATCGCCGGTTCTAAAATTCCACGTAATTATTGACCCCGAATCGCCTCGCCGTCGGGACGGAAGAACTCAAACTTCTCCGGATTTACACGCAATGAAAGGCGCTCCCCTGCGCGCACTGGCGTACCGGGAGATACTCTAGCGATGTAGCCCCCACTCGCATTCTCGTCTTCCTCAACAAGTGACCCAGGTCCATCGATTTTCACTTCACCCGACAAAGCCGGACTGGCGTCAAGTTCAAAGTGCACCAAGATCTCCGAGCCCAGAGCCTCAACCAGACGTACGTCACCAACTAGGAATTGACCTATCGCTTCATTGGATGTGGCAGGCAAATCCTCGGGACGAATTCCAACGATAACCGTGCGACCGGCGTACGTCTTGAGGTCGGGGTGATGATCGAGTACCGAAGGAGGTAGAACAATGCGCTGGCTTCCAAGGAGGAGATGATCTAGCTCCGTGGTCAATTGACCTTCGAAAAGGTTCATCGCGGGCGAGCCAATGAATCCGGCCACGAAGGCATTCTTGGGTCGATCGTACAACTCCTGCGGAGTATCGCATTGCTGAAGAACCCCGTCACGCATTACCGCGACTCGATGACCCAAAGTCATGGCTTCTGTCTGGTCGTGAGTGACGAAGACGGTAGCCACACCGATTTTGTTCTGCACACGTGCAATCTCCGCGCGAAGTTGGACACGCAATTTGGCGTCAAGATTGGACAGCGGTTCGTCCATCAAGAAGACTTTCGGATTGCGCACGATCGCGCGGCCCATTGCAACACGTTGGCGTTGCCCACCCGAGAGTTGTCCCGGTTTGCGATCAAGCCACTCAGTGAGACCGAGAACACTCGCGGCGTCCACCACACGCTGGCGGATCTCAGTCTTCGGGATCTTTTTCATGCGAAGCGCGAAGCCGATGTTCTCAGCCACCGTCATTTGTGGGTACAGCGCATAACTCTGAAATACCATCGCGACGTCTCGGTCACGTGGAGCAATTTCTGTGACCACACGGTCCCCGAAGAAGATGTCACCGGAGGTGACCTCTTCAAGACCGGCAATCATGCGAAGCACGGTGGTCTTGCCGCAACCCGACGGCCCCACGACCACCATGAGTTCACCATCGGCGATCTCTAGGTCCAAACCCGTGACCGCCGTGAAGCCGTTCGCGTATTTCTTTGCCACCCCGTTGAGTCGAACAGATGTCATCGTTGCACCCATCCGCCGCGCTCGAACGTCCAGATGGCGCTTTCACTTGAGACATCGAAAGTTTTCATTCTGGTTCTCCTTGGACCAATCGCAACACAGACCATCCGCCTTCGAGAGGAACTCGGCACATGATGCCGCGTCCTTCTCTCATTTCGCGCCATTCGGTGCTCACGTTGCCGAAACGTCCATCGTCACGACCGAGGACCGCGACATCGATTCGCCAGTCCTCCGGTCGCTCCAAGAGCACGACAACGTCGGCGTACGCACGAACACCCGCAGCGGTTCCCGAGGACCACGAGCCGTCGACACTCCCCCCCAGGTCCATCACACTGATGACCATCTGATGATCGTCGCGTCGCGTGCGCACGTAGAGTGATCCCGCTATTGGTTCTGGACGGGCTGAAGTCTCGTCAACCACGACCACTGCGGCGTTCTCGTCTTCGAGCTCGTACCAAGATGTGTCGCGACCACTCTTGAAGAGGTCGCGACAGCGAAGACCAAATCGATGCCACTCCAGCACCGTGACAACATCGTCACCAGAGAGGTCGTGATGATCCACGTAATACGGGTGACACAGCACACCGTGTCGGTCACCCCATATCAGCGCGTTGGCCCCCAAGGTGGTCAGGATCGCTTGGCTGATCAGCACCGTGCGAAGCGCCAACTCATTGTCCAAATGCCATACCGCCGGGTAAATAGCGAGGGTGTCTCCCAGGGGCGGCGCCGTTCCAGCGCTTCGATGCAACAGGGACTCAAGGTGACGCCATTTAGTATTTGGAGGCCATACTTCGACATAGCGAAAACTTGGTCCCGTCGGTGGAGTCAAGCCCCGCGGCACGCCATTGACCTGATTAAAACTCACGACATCGTTGGGTCGAGCTCGACGTACAGCCTCGATGAACGAGGCGTAACTCGCTTCTAGGGCGACTGGTTCGCCGGAGTCGTCCAGTGCGGCGCGCGGATAACCATAAGTGTCGAGGTGAAAACCGTCAAAGCCCAATTCGTTTACGGCGCGCGAATACTGGTCAATCCAGTAGTTCTGCCATCCTTCAGCCCCCGGATTCATGACTTGCAACAGGTCGCCAAGCGATTCGGCGTTCCCATCATTTCGAAAGAGTCGCCACGTCGGCTGAGCGTCAGCGACGTCAACGTCGGCAGCACACACCGGAGCGTACGCCTGGGCAATAGCGCCCTGATCCTTGATGCCAGTTATAAGCCGTCGCAAGTCCTCGAGATCAACGCGGCGACCGAGCGGATCTTGGTAGCTCGGAGTCGACGCCAGCGGGACGGAGTAACTGTCCATCCAGTCGTATACCTGAACCACGGTGCAGCGAAGATCATGTAGCCAACTCAATACTTCTTCCCGCGAATCGTCATCAAACGACGTCACGAAGCCCATTATGGGGTCCACACCAGCCGTGTGGCGCACGGTCGTGAAATCCTCGACTAACACATTGGCGTTGGCGTCGAGAACCGCGACCGCGTGTGTTCCCTCGGGCAACGACGAAAAAGACGCGCCCTCACTTGTGATTTGTGCCTCATAGGCGCGTCCCCATGCGCTATAGGCAACGGCACGAGTTGCCCCCGCGGGCAAATGTCGAACCGTGACGACATCGCCCGTGAGGTAGGACGTGCGCAAACCTGTTACTCCGTATGACGCCACTACCGAATTCCTCCTAATGAGACACCCCGCTGGAACCAGCGCTGTGAGATGAGATAGACAATCAAGCTGGGAATCGTGGCGATGACCGATCCCGCGAACAGCGGACCCCACTGCGTGGTGTGCTCCGTGATAAAGAAGTTGAGGCCGATAGGCATTGTCCGATGAGCGGGTGAGTTGATGAGCGTCAAGGCGATGACGAACTCCTCCCACGCGAAATTAAACGTAAACATAGCCACGACCGCCAGTGCTGGCGCCGATAATGGGGCAATTAAACCTGTAAGGACGCGTAGTGAACTAGCCCCGTCGAGTCGAAACGACTCTTCGAGATCTCGTGGTACCGCTTCGAAGAATCCGCGCAACAGGAAGATGGAAAATGGGAGATTCTCGCTGGCGTAGATCAGGACGAGTCCAACGAGCGAATCCGTCAAGTGGAGTCGCAAGACCAGAAGGTATTGCGGAATGATCAACTCCACTCCCGGGACCGCGAGTGCAGCCAAGAATACGTAGAAGATCACTTCCTTGAGGGGAAAGTGGTAGCGCGCGAAGGCGAACGCCGCGAGCGAGGCCACAACGACCGTAATGGCCACGGTGCCTAACGCGACGATCATCGAATTGACGAAGAATTGGCTAAAGCTACCCTCGGTCCACGCTTGTACGTAGTTGACGAACGTCGGGTGCGAAGGGATGAGGACCGGCGTCGACGTCAAGATGTCACCGGTGGGTTGAAACGATAGAGAGACCATATATAAGAGTGGGAAGACAGAGACGAGCCCGAAGATCACGGCAAAAACCAGTCGTGACTTGGTCCACGAACGGATGCCGAACAGACCCGGTTGTGAGGCCCTGCGCTTCTTGACGATCGACGGCGGCGAGTCAGGCTGAGTTCGTCGCGAATCCTTGAAGACGAGAGATCTCACGAGTTATTTTGTTTCATTACGCGAATTTGTACGATGCTCAACGCGAGGATCACCACCGCCATTAGCGACGCGATCGCGGCCGCGTAACTGAATTGGAAGAACGTAAAGGCTTGCTGGTAGGCGTCGGTCAATAAGACGGACGTCGAGCGGTATGGACCTCCACCCGTGGTGATGAATACCTGAGTGAACACCTGGCTTGCTCCGATTACGAGGAGAACCGTGACGAACGTCACAGTCGGTTTGATATTCGGCAAGATGACGTGACGCCAAATTCTCAACTCGCTTGCGCCGTCAACTCGACCAGATTCGACGAGGTCTCGGGGCACCCCGTCAAGAGCGGCCAGGAACATAATGAAGGACCAGCCCACTCCTTTCCAAATACTGATGATCCAGATCACGGCGTTACCCGTCCAGGTTTCAGCCAACCAGTCAATGTGTACGGCGTGGCCAGCAAAAAGAGAGAGGATGGCATTTGCCAAGCCCCCCTGTTGCGCAAAAACGTACGCGAATACGTAGCTCACGACCACCCAGGACGTAATCACTGGAATGAAGATCAGCGCGCGAAAGAGTCCGCGCGCGGGCAAACGATCGGTCAACAACGCCGCTGCGATGAGGCCCAGCAGCATTTGGATGGGAACAGTGATCACCAGAAAAAGCAGCGTGTTAATCGCCGCGACACGAATTTGAGGGTCGTGAAAGACCCGGGTGTAGTTGGCCCACCCGACGAACGGATTGGCGACACCGGGGAAGATGTGCCAGTTGTAAAAGCTGATCTGAAACTGTTTGAAAATCGGATAGGCAATAAAGAGGAGATACAACCCACCCGCGGGTAGGAGAAGGGTATACGGGATCAAGAAGCGTGCGAATCTGCGGCGGCGTCGCAGAGGAACGCCCGGCGGCATAGCCGCCGGGCGTTCCTGAGACACAACGAGTGGTGCCGAGCTCACTAACTCGCCGCGAGGTCCGCGTTCGCCTGCTGAGCCACTGCGTCGAGCCCCGCGCTCACCGAAACAGTACCTGCGAGGATCTGCTGAAGTTCGTTGGACCAGTCACTGTCCATCTGGCTATATCCCGGGCTGTTCGCTCGAATTTTCGCCGTCAAGAGCTGCTTGGTGAACACGTGATAGTACGGAACTTCGGCCACTTCCTTGGTCGCGTCCGACGTCATCGCCGACATGTCGCCCTGCTTCGCCATCGCCAACTGCGCGAACGGCGTCGTCAAGAAAGCGGCGAACTTGTCGGCCGCTGCCTGCTGGTGGCCCTGGGCTGCGACAACCGTGTCTTCGCCGCCAACGGTGGAGATCGATCCAGCCTGCCCCGTCGGGAAAGTAGCGATGCCGTAGTTAGGCATGCCCTTCACCGCCGAGTACGTCGGGACCGCCCACGGCCCGTCAATGTACATGGCATATTGCCCCTTCGGGAAGCCCTGTTCACCTGACACCGCGCTAGCACCGCCCTTGAAGTCGCTGCCGATCACTCCGGAGTTGAGGAGGTTAACCAACGTTTGGACCGCCGTCTTGGTGGCGGCGCTGTTCATGAAACCCGTGGCGGTCTTGTAGTTGGCGCTGGTGAAGGATCCACCCATGCTCCAAATGTAGGGCGCTGTGTTCCAGATGTCTGTACCGTCGACCCCAAGTCCGTATTGCTGCTTTGAAGGCACCGTCAACAATTTTGCGTCGGAGATCAGTTGGTTGATGGTGGTCGGTGGTCCCGAAAGTCCGGCGGACTTGAAGAGGGCCTTATTCCAGTAGAGCGCCTGAGTATTGGTGTCATCTGGGAAGGCGTAATAGTTACCATTCACCTCCGTCGTCGCTAGTGGTCCGGGTAGGGCGTTAGCTTTGATGGCAGGAAAGGTACTAAGTTTTCCGACATTCTGAATCAGTCCTTGCTGAGCCAACTGCGCAATCCAACCAATGTCTGAACGCATCAGCGCTGGTGGGTCTCCGGCCGCCGAGGTGGTGATGAACTTGTTCAACAAGTCCCCGTACGGGTAGTAAACCGACTTAACCTTGATACCCGGGTTGGCCTTCTCGAAGGCCGGGATAATTACGTTAGCAATCGTCGAACCTTCTTTGTCTGCCTGGTTGTAGGTGTTCCAAAACTGTAAGGTCACAGTGCTTGAAGCAGACGCCGGGCTCGTACTAGCCAATCCCACCGCCGTCCCTCCCAATGCGATCGTCGAGAACGCCACCAGCAGCCTCGTCGACGTCCTCACTCTGCCAATGTTCATTATTTTGTTTTTCATGGATTACCATTACTTTCACTTTGAAATGGGTCTGTCGCCCATTCATTGACTTCATTGCTAAATGAGTGGCTCTCGAGCCACGTTCGTTTTCGATTCCCCCCTTTAATCGTCAAGCGCTTATAACTCGAATCGTCGCTAAATTGTGTGCCCCCCCGGCATGTCCTCACTACCAACCCGAAATTCGACCGAGGTACTCGAACCGATTAGCGATGGTGTTTCGTTTGTCAAGGCATTGACCAGAATGATGAACATTGCGTGCGACCACATGAGATCTTGGGCGGGTACTCCCCACCGGTTCACCCACAAGTCGTAATTCGGTCGATCGCGACTCTCACCGCCGAACTGCTCCCCGAGAAGTCCCTCTTGAAACTTTCCGATCACCCAATCGAGACACCGACCGGCCTCTTCGTAATTCCCCGCATTGACAAAGTGCCATCCCAAAGACGCCGTCAGCACTGGCCACGCCCCACTCCCGAAGTACACATCGGTGGGATAGCGTCGAATACCACCATCGAGCATTAGACGCGATCGGATGAGCGAGACGGTAGTCGTGAAGAGAGAGTCGCTGGACTCGATGACGCCAAAAGGAGTAGACAACCATACAATTGAACCGTCAACGTCGTCATTCGCATTTGACTTGGTGAAGTGGCCATTCTCTCGGCCCAGTGTCACAATGAACTCCCGTACCTCTTCCGCACGCGATTCGAGCAAGTCATCTTCAAGCATGCGCCCACCAGCCATTAGGCCTCCGAAGATGCTCGCCAGAGTTGAAGTATGACGGTCGGTACCGTTTTCTTCCCAGACGTCGAAACAACTGGTCATTGCAAACTCATTGAGGTAGTCCGAAACGGTACGCACTACTCGAAAGAATTCGCCTGGCAACGTGCTACGTCCACTCAACTTCAGGTGCTGCTCGAGCGACCACAGCCATGTTCCATACCCATCAATCTGGAAGTTCGGCCAGTCATCGTGCACCATGGATCCGTCCATCGAGAATCGAGCCGGAGGCATCTTGTCGGCATTAAGTTCCTCACCTCGGCGATGGGCGTCAGTGACTTCAGTCATGAGTGGGCATATTCCTTCGACGGCACGTCGAACCCACTCGTGATAGCGCGCCGATGCACTGGACTCGCTGACTAAATCGAGCGCGTACGAGCAAAAGGAAGCGTCGCGAAGCCAGCAGAAATGGTACTCCGCGAAATCGGGCGAAGCGACAATTGCTCCCGCACTGTTCTGGTTGTTCAAGATGGATTTGACCGAACTACCGACGAGCCCTTCAAGGTACCTCTCAGAATATTCAAGCTTTGGTGCCACGCGTCACCTCCGGTATCGCTTCGACCGACTGCGCATTTGATCGATGCCAAATGGCTTGAGATTTGTTGTCGGCGCCGGGCATATTGAATGACTCGCGAAGAACCAACGTTGCTGCACCAACCGCCCACGCGTCATCACCCCAGCTTTGGATGCGTACGTCAAGATCACGTCCTAAATTCGCGAAGGTCTGTTGCCTTACCGCATTCACGATGGGGTCAAGAAATGCGTCGCCTAACGACGTCCCTTCCCCGCAAATGATTAGTAATTCCGGGTTGAGTAGAGTAACGACATTGGCGACGGCCAGCCCCAACTTGCGTCCCGCACTCTCGACAACCTCAACTGTGGCGCTATCTCCCAAATCAATCAATGTCAATAACTCGTCACGCGAGATGTCATGACCCTTTCGCTCACTGATACGTCGGCGAATGGCCCCCTCTCCAACCAATGCTTCTAGGCAACCAAACCGTCCGCACTCGCACTTGGGTCCGCCGGGCTCGACGACCATGTGTCCAAATTCCCCACTCGCTCCCTGCGCACCTCGGTAGAGGGAGCGTTCAATGACGATGCCGAGACCAACACCTCGCCCGACACTCAAGGTCAAGAAGTCATTTGCGGCTAGCGCGTCACCCGCCCATTTTTCAGCTACTGCCAGGGTATTGACGTCGTTCTCCACCCAAACTTGCAGTCCAAGACGGCGACGAAGGGGGCCTGCGAGTTCAACATCGTTCCACTGAAGAAGGTGCGAAAAGCGACACACACCGATGCTCGAATCAATGATTCCTGACAGACCGACACCGATACCGAGGACTTTGGACAATGGCACCTTTGCCTTACGAAGTGCCCGTCGCGTTTCTGTCTCGATGGCGTCGAGCGCCGCCATCGGATCGCCCACGAGGGAGAAATAGTGTTCGACACTGCAAATAACGCGAGTGTCCAGGTCGCACACCACGGTCGTTAGACCGTCGCCTCGCAACTTGATGCCCACGACGTAACCAGCCTTCGGGTCCACGCTGAGTAGAACCGGCGGGCGACCACCACTCGAAGGTGCAGTCGTGACTTCAACCACGATTCCCCGCGATAGCAGGCGTTCGACGATAGACGAAACGGCTGGAGCGCTCAATTGACTCTGTCGAGCCAACTCGGCGCGCGATATCTGACCGGACCGACGAATCAGCTCGATTAAGAGACTGACGTTGATATCACGCATGAGGGACCGAGACGCCCGCGGTGCGTTGGGGTACACCGCGGGTGCTCGTTCTGACTGCGTACCTGAGAGTCCTGACGTCGGGTCGTCGCTTGAGTTCGAGTCGTCTCGAGATTTCATTGACATCCCCCCATAACCACAGCCCCGATGAATTAACACTTACTTAATTCAGTGAAGATACTAACTATTAGTTAGCTGCTCGTCAACAGTTTCGTCAGTTATTTTTCCGAACCCGTTGGGCCACTTTGTTTCCAGACAAGCGTCACGTACGACTCGTACCCACCGCATATAAGGATTCGAGGACCGTGTTCGCAATGATTGAGTAACCGTCGAGCCCGT
>CAWCEX010000010.1:0-842011 GCA_963794755.1 uncultured Actinomycetota bacterium | reverse complement strand
CTTGTTTTTTCGCATGGACGTGCGCGCGTATCGTCGCGCAATCCGGCCGGGATGAAGCGCGGACGGCGGATGCGATCGTGGTATTCGGCGCGGCCGAATATTTCGGAAAACCTTCTCCGGTGTATCGTGCGCGTCTGGATCATGCCTACGAGCTCTACGAACGCAAACTGGCTCCGGTGGTCATCACCACGGGCGGCAGCGGCGGCGAGCAGAGCTTTACTGAAGGTTCGGTGGGCCGCGACTATCTGATTGAGCGCGGCATCGGCGACCGGCACTTGATTGCCGATACACAGAGCGACAACAGTGCGGAGAGTGCCGAGCGCATCGCAACGATTATGGATGCGAACAATATGCACTCCTGCATTGCGGTCAGCGATCCCTATCACGTTTTCCGCATCAAGCAGTTGCTGCAGGCGCAAGGCCGGGTGGTGTATGTCTCGCCGCGAAAGCCGGAGATTGCGCCGGGGATGACAGCTCGTGCGCTGAACGTAATGCGCGAGGCGTTGAGTTACACGCTTTGGCGGATGCACGTGATCCGCTGGTAAGATAGAGGCATCAACCACGGAGGATTCTGGAATGGCATTTGAACCGGGGAACGAAGCTCCACAGACAGGTATTTACTGGTGCAGCGTGTGTAAGCTGCCGGTGCAGTTCAAGGCAGGCGAGACGCTGCCGATGTGCAAAAACCTTTGCGGCAGAGGGAAGTGGGAGTTCATCAGGGCGGAGAAGTAGAGCTCAGAGAACGGAAAATAGATTTCGTTACATTGCCGGAGCCGAGAGCTCCGGCTTTTCTTTTTCATTGAGTGGCCAGTTGTTCTGATTTCACCAAGGCGGGATGCAATATCCCGCTACCCCCGCCGCTCGCTCCGTAGTCGCATATAGCTCGCCTGACACACTGCAACGTGCCGCCCTTCCATGTCATGAATGTTGATCTCGAGAGCACCAGTGTCCTGCCCGCTTTTATGACCTTCGCCGTGGCGCGGGCGTCCGTGCGGCAGGGCGCCAGAAATCGAATGTTCAGGTCTGTGGTCGCCGTCGGAGTCTCTGCTCCCGCCACTGTCAGCACCGCTGCCCCGCCCGTAGAGTCTGCCAGGGTAGCCAGCAGTCCCCCATGAAACGATTGAAAGATGCCATCCAGCTTCGCCTCATACGGAGCGACGATCACCGCTCGTCCATGGCTCAACTCTTCCAGCCGGTAGCCAAATGTGTGCACTGCCGGAATCGTCAGCAACCGCCGCCGAATCGCGTCCTCGGAAAATCGTTCGTCTGTCATAGCTGAATCAAGATGACTGATCCCGCGCCCCGATGCAATGCCTTCGGCGGCGCGGGTGCCCTGTCGGCCCGCTTGTGGCCAGATTCGCCTAATCCCCTGAGAGTTTTGACAGTTATCCATTGCAAGCAATTCCACGAAGATTCCCCAAACGAAGGGATCGCGATGAGCGCAGAAACAGAACTCTACGAAATTGGCATGGAAGCTTACATCTATTTTTATCCGCTCCTCACCATGGACGTGACGCGACGACAGCTTACGAATATTGAAGCTGGAAAAATGCTTGCTCGCGGGCCCATGAATACGTTTTCGCACATACGAGCCTACCCGCCTGCTGACATCCGAGTAGTTGTGCGCCCCAATTTCGACACCTTGTATTCCTCCGGCTGGCTCGACCTCACCCAGGAGCCGGTGATCGTTTCTGCCCCCGACACAAGTGGCCGCTATTACATGCTTCCAATGATCGACATGTGGACCGACGTCTTCGCCGTCCCCGGCAAGCGCACCACTGGAACCAAAGAAGGCCGCTTTGCCGTCGTCCCGAAGGGCTGGAATGGCACTTTGCCCGAAGGAGCGCAGCGTATTGATGCGCCAACTCCCTATGTCTGGATCATCGGGCGCACCCAGACCAACGGACCCAGCGACTATGGAGCCGTGAACAAGATTCAGGACGGCTACACGATCACGCCGCTTTCCCAGTGGGGCCGGCAGCCGAAGCCCGTCACCGTTAAGATCGACCCTGCTGTAGACATGACGACGCCACCGCTAGAGCAGGTCAACAAGATGCCGGCTAAAAGTTATTTCACTTACGCTGCCGAACTGCTGAAAGTGAACCCGCCCCACATCACCGACCAGCCCACCATCGCTCGCATCAAGCGGATCGGAATCGAGGTTGGTAAAAGCTTCGACTATGAAAAAGCCAGTCCCGCGGTCAAGAGTGCGCTCGAACAGGCCGCCCGCGATGGTCTGAAGGCAATGTATGAAAAAATCCCCACCATTGCGCGTGTCGTGAATGGCTGGCAGATGAATACCGACACCGTGGGTGTTTACGGCAACTATTACCTCAAGCGCGCGATTGTTTCCATGGTGGGACTGGGCGCCAATCTCCCGGAAGATGCGGTTTACCCGTTCAACGTTGGCGACAGTGCCGGAAAACCGCTCGACGGCGCAAAAGATTACGTTCTGCATTTTGCGAAAGACGAGTTGCCGCCGGTCGAAGCGTTCTGGTCGGTCACCATGTACGACAAAGATGGCTTCCAGGTTGCCAATAGCATCAATCGCTTTGCCCTCGGCGATCGCGACCCTCTGAAATACAACTCTGACGGTTCACTCGACCTGTACATCCAGCATGAAAGCCCGGGCGCAAAAAACGAATCGAATTGGCTGCCGTCTCCTCTCGGTCCGCTAGGTGTGACCATGCGGCTCTACGCTCCCAAGGTTGAGGTTCTCGATGGCCGCTGGGCTCCTCCCTCGATCAAGTTAGCAGCGCAGCAACGAGCGGTAGCCTAGCGATTGTCAGGCCCGCAGAAGGGCGCTGTGGGAATGGTTTCTAGGTCCGCTTTACGAATACGTGGCGATAGCAGGGCAATGCGCTCGTTATCTCAACAGAGATAGCGAGACGCTAGGCGATGTATAGACAGGGCTGATCGCTCTTACAATATAGGAAAGGAATAATCAGGTGTCGGCAGCGGGCCATAGCCTTCGATTTCTTTTTGTTGGTTTCTCAGTTTGTTCTTCAGATCGGCGAACTGAGCCAATAGCGAGGGAACGGCTGCCGTATCTGCTGCGAATGCAACCTGATCTAGGCGGAGGACACCGGGGCGTTCGATCAATTCTTTCCCCAGAACCTTGAAATTTTCACCGACCCGCTTCAGTTCTGTAAAACATGCCAGAAACGCCTTGCGGGTCTCAACATACTCGCGGCACACTCTTCCGTATATCTCATCCGGCTTCTCTTCGCTCAAGAAAATTCCTCCACCGCAGGATTTTATCACCAGCTAACCGACGGAGTTCTCCAGGGGTAACGCTGCCGCTTCGCTCCACTCTCATTACAAGAGCTTCGTCACTCTTACGGGCGGGTGACACTCATCTGCCGCATGGGCAAGGCGGTTGATACAGGCTTCTCCACTCACTGTCCCGAATCGGGACTCACTCCGGCATAGCCCGCAACTCGCCTCTCAAACTGTGGTACAACTCTTCCCCATGTACTATCTGCTCAAGACCGAACCCACCGTCTATTCCTTCGAGCAACTCAAGCAAGACCACGAAACCGTCTGGGATGGAGTAACCAATCCTGCGGCCGTCAAGCATCTGCGCGAGATGAAAAAAAGCGACAAACTCGTCATCTACCTTACCGGCGACGAGCGTTGCGCCGTCGGCACCGCCCACGTGCTCTCGGTCGATGCCTCCGATCCCAAAGTCCCCATCGTCAGAATTGCCGCCGGAAAGGCTATTACGCATCCCGTAGCTCTGGCTGACATCAAACAGAGTGCATTGTTCGCCGATTCGCCGCTCCTGCGCCAGGGACGCCTTTCCGTCGTTCCCCTCACCGAGGCGCAATACCAGGCGCTGCTCTCCGGCGAACTCTGACAGTCTCTTACTCGAAAGGATCGGCTATGAACAAACGTCTCTTACTCTGCCTCCCTCTCGCCTTTGCTTTGATTGGGGTAGCCAGTGCGCAAGAACCCTCGAAGAAGAGTGTTGTCCTCAAGGATTCCACCGGAGCCGTCATCGGAACCGCCACCATCGAGCAGGCAAAAAAAGGTGGTGTCGAAGTTCATCTCGCCCTCAAGAACCTCACACCCGGAGAGCACGCCATCCACTTCCATCAGATTCCCCAGTGCGATGCCCCCGACTTCAAATCCGCAGGTGGACACTTCAACCCCACCGGTGCTCACCACGGCCTTAAAAACCCCGCCGGTCCCCACGCCGGAGACATGGAAAACATCACCATCTCCCCCGACGGAACCACCACCCAGACGGTCGCCGACGAGCGTGTAACCCTCGAACCCGACAAACCCAACTCACTCTTCGCCAACGGCGGCACAGCCCTCGTCATCCACGCCCATGCCGACGATATGATGACTGATCCCTCTGGCGATTCCGGAGACCGCATCGCCTGCGGTGTCATCACCCAATAACCGGCAACCTTCGCTAGGTCGAATCGCTGGTATCAACCCTAAGGTAATCGTGCATTTAATCAGGAATTGACTAACATGGACTACTCTTGATTCTTGAGCGCACCAGATGACCTCTAAGACCACCAGAACGGCTAGCACCAACGGACGCAAGTTCACGCGATTCCTTGTGCTTGCCCTCCTGCTCTCTTCCGTTTCGGCTTACGCCCAGGAGCCCACCTGCAAAAGCAAAGGCGACCTCCGGGTCGTCTATCCGGAGATTGCCCGCCGCATGAAGATCGCCGGAGTCGTTCGTCTCAGGCTCGAGCTCACCTCGTCCGGCAGTGTCCGTGCAGCCAAGGTTCTAGGAGGCAATCCCGTGCTGGCATCTGCCGCACAGGACGCCGCCAAGCAGGCTAAGTTTGAGGGCAGTGAACCCTGCGTCGCGGTTTTTGAGTTTAAGAACTAGCCTTTCATCTTCCCGTGAAACTTACCCGCAGCCCTTACCGGCTGCGGTTTTTTCATTGCTGCAGGAAACACTTCGCGGCACTACAATGTTCAGTCTGCCCTGAATCGCGAGGATACCCATGCCTATCCGCACCATCATTGAGCCCTTCCGCATCAAGAGCGTTGAGCCCATCCGCTGGACCCAGCGCGCCGATCGCGAGCGCTTTCTTGCGCGCCGCCCACTACAACCTGTTCCTGCTCCCCGCCGACGATGTGCTGATCGATCTGCTCACCGACTCCGGCACCGGCGCCATGTCCACCCACCAGTGGGCCGCCATTATGGAGGGCGATGAGAGCTACGCCGGCAGCCGCAGCTTCGTCCGCTTCCGAGATTCCGTGCAGGACATCTTCGGCTACAAGCACGTCATCCCCACCCACCAGGGCCGCGCCGCCGAGCGCATTCTCTTCACCGTCATGCTGCAAGCAGGGCGACGTCGTCCCCAACAACACCCACTTCGACACCACCCGCGCCAACGTCGAATTCACCGGCGCCGAAGCCGCTCGACCTGCGTCATCCCCGAGGGCAACCAGCCCGGCTCGCTCGCATCCCTTCAAAGGCAACATGGACGTGGCCGCCCTCGAGCGCCCATCGCGCGCGTGGGCCGCGAGCGCATTCCCCTCGTCATGCTCACCGTCACCAACAACTCCGGCGGCGGCCAGCCCGTCTCCATGGAAAATGCGCGCGCAGGTCAGCGCCGTCTGCCGCCAGCACAGCATCCCGCTCTACTTCGACGCCTGCCGCTTTGCGGAGAACGCCTGGTTCATCAAGCTGCGCGAGCCCGGTTACGCCGAACAAACGCCCAAGCAAATCGCCCAGGAGATGTTCGCTCTCGGCGACGGCTGCACCATGAGCGCCAAGAAAGACGGCATGGCCAACATCGGCGGATTCCTCTGCACCAACGACGACCTGCTCGCCCAGCAGGAAAAAGACCTGCTCATCCTCACCGAGGGCTATCCCACCTACGGCGGCCTCGCCGGACGCGATCTCGAAGCCATCGCCGTCGGCGTGCAGGAAGCGCGTCGATGAGGACTACCTCCGCTACCGCATCGCCTCCACCGCCTACCTTGGCAATCACATCGCCGAGCAGGGCGTGCCCATCGTCCAGCCACCCGGCGGCCACGCCATCTACCTCGACGCGCGCGCGTTTCTGCCGCACATTCCGCTCGACCAGTTCCCCGGCGTAGCGCTCGCCGCCGAGCTTGTATCTCGAAGGCGGCATCCGCTCCGTCGAAATCGGCTCGCTGATGTTCGGCAAGGCTGCGCAAGATGGATCTCGTCCGCCTGGCCATCCCCCGCCGCATCTATACCCAAAGCCACATCGACTACGTCGTCGAAGTCATCCTCGAAGTCTGGCAGCAAGCGCGAACAGATCCGCGGCCTGCGGCTGACCTACGAGCCGCCATTCCTGCGGCACTTCACCGCGCAGCTGGAGCAGGTGTAGTCCGAAGGGCCAAGCGGAGTCTCTTTTCGAGCTATCTATGTCGCGGCCTCCGACATCCGAGAAGTGTGGCTTCCACCGCTTCCAAAGGCGTACTTTATGCTGCGCTGATTGCGAATCTTGCGATCGCGATCAGCAAGTACCTCGCCGCGGTCTTCACCCAAAGCTCCGCAATGCTGGCCGAGGCCGTCCACTCCACCGTGGACACAGGAAACGAGCTGCTCCTGCTGTGGGGACTCAAGCGAAGCGCCCGCCCGTCAGACGCGCTACACCCCTACGGACACGGCAAGGTGGTCTACTTCTATTCTCTTTTGGCCTCCGTCTATACGTTCGGAGTGGGTGGAGGACTCGCCGTCTATCAAGGAATCTCTCGCTTGCGGCACCCGCAACTGGTCTCGGATGTGGGTTGGAACTACGCCGTACTCGTCTTCGCCGCCGCCTTCGACTTCTATTCCTGGCGCATTGCCTACCGTGAACTGGTGGCGCGCAAAGACCCAGGCGAGAGCGTATGGGACGAAATCGTCGGCAGTAAAGATCCAACTGTCTTCACTGTCTTTCTCGAAGACTCTGTTGGATTGGTGGGCATTTTTCTCGCCTTTCTCGGAATCTTCTTCAGCCACGTCCTCAACAATCCCTATTTCGACCCTGCTGCTTCCATCCTGATTGGTCTATTGTTGGCGGCAACGGCCATCTTGATCGGCCGCGAAAGTGGTGCACTCCTCGTAGGCGAGAGAACAAGTCGAGCGCGAATCCAGCGAGTGAAAGAAATCATCCAGGCGGACTCATCGGTCGAGACCGTGGGAGATTTGCTAACCATGCAGCTTGGCCCAGACAAAGTGCTCCTGACCGTCGAGATCCAATTTCGCCGCCCGCTTAATATCGAGCAACTCGAAGCTGCAATTGATCGCATCGAGCACCGCATTCGCGAGCAAGAACCCATGATCGAGCGCATCTTTATCGAAGCTGCCGCATTCAAGCAGCCCGGACCCCGCTCCACCGCCGCTTGAGTTTGCAACGCGGGCAGCCCATTCAAGCCGGGTGCCCCACCTTCGCGCCACGTTTTTTCGGCGCTAAGGTGGGAAGCAACGCGCTTCATCCCGGGGTTCTTGCCCTTGTCTTAACCCCCATCTTTTCCCGCCCCAGTGACTTAAGTCGTCGGCAATCTCCTCCCCCTCAGCTATCACTATCCATAGGCTTTTGGAACTGAATGAGGAGGCACCATGACCAACACCATCGAGCTTCACGGGTATCTTTTCCTGCATGACACCTTCCGCCAGAGAGGCTGGACCAATCCTCGCCGCCTTACCGTCGAAACCGAAACCCCGGCCCTCGAACTCTTAGCCCAGCTCGATATCCCGGAAGAAAACGTCGGCGTGATCTTCGTCAACGGCAAGGCGCACCCGAGAACCCGCGCCGTCATCCGCCCCGGAGACCGTGTCGCCCTCGTCTCCCCCGGTGCTCCCATGTTCATGGACCTCGGATCGCACGAGAAAGCCTACGGCTTCGTATAATCTGCCCGTAGTGTTCTCTTGTCTTTGACACCGGCCGCCGCCAAGTGTAGTGTCGAATCCGTAGTCATGACCCAGCTTTCGCGAAAGGAATTATCTCCATGGGCTTTGCTTTCAATGCTGATGAAGTTTTCGAGATGGCCGAACGGCTCGAACAAAACGGCGCAAAATTCTACCGGGAGGCCGCAGCGAATGTGGCTGATCCGAAGAGCAAGACAATTCTGATCCAGTTGGCTCAGATGGAAGAAGAGCACGAAAAGACCTACAAGGCGTTGCGCGCCCGCCTTAAGGAAGATGATAAGACGGCCACGGTTTTCGACCCGGAAAACGAGGGTGTGCAATACCTCCGTGCGTTGGCTGATACCCGCGTATTCTTCCAGGCCAAGATCGATCTGAAGTCCATGCAGGAAATCTCGAAGGCCGCCATTCAGGCAGAGAAAGATTCCATCGTCTTCTACCTGGGCATGAAGGAAGTGGTTCCAAAAGGCCTGGGCGAAAAGCGCATCGACGACATCATCAGGGAAGAGATGGCGCACATCACCCTGCTGAGCAAGCAATTGGTTCCGGCAAGCTAGCAGACTCGCTGCACGTCATACAGTAACGCTATCTCCAGCCCATGTTCTCGGGTGCCCCATTCAGGCTTCTTTTGCCTGGATGGGGTATTTGTTTCTGCTCTCGTATTCTTCCGCAGCAATGTATGTAAGTTTTAAGTTTAGAGTGTCATCCAACGACCAACTCGGCGGGTGCCTGTAGTTGGCGGGTGGCCCATTCAACGTTCTTTTCGCGGGGCGGGCGGCCCAGAGTTGGCGCTGTTCCAACTCTGGGGCTGTGCCTCATCGAACTTGAAAGTGCCCGGCACACGCTATCCACTCTGACTCGATTTCCACTCCAACATCAGCACCGTTCCAGTAATGGCGAAAGCTACTCCATCCCCATTGTTCGGGCGAAGAACACAATCCCCGCTTCACCGGATTGCGATGAATGTATCGCAGCTTTTCCGAGAACTCATCGTAATCCCTCATGTAGCGGTCGTAGTAACGTGCCTGCCAAAAGGGAGTACGTATTCCCACCCTGTCCATACCTGCGACTCGCGCCATCCGTGCCGACGCACTTTTCATTGATTGCAGTGCACGCGCCAGCGTGCCGCGCTCCGGTTCGCTGAGCAGAAGATGAACATGCTCGGGCATCAGAACAAACCCGAATACGCGCAGTCCGTACCGTCGGCGCGTGTTCTCCAGCGCGCGCAGAACGACGGAGCAGGCTTGACTGTTCGTCAAGTGCTCCATCCTCCGATAGCAGGTGAAGGTGATGAAGTGCGAGTGTCCGGTTTGCTGTAGTCGCACAAGACCCGCAGGCATGCGCCCAGAATACGCCGTGCTTGACTCGAATTCTGTGACGATCACGACAGTATCTCGTGCGCCCGAGACACTGCTCGCCCACAAAAGCCCCGGAGTTGGAACTGCGCCAACTCCGGGCCACCCTTTTCTCGTCGACAATTGACTTTTCAAACTGCCGAAGACAATACTTCTGCAATGAAAAAGCCTCCAGGGACAAACTGGAGGCGAGTAAAGGGTCTCGGTTGGGGTTTAGCTCAGATCGAGAACCGATGTGGTGGTCATGCTGCTAATTCCAGAAATGCTTCAGCAGTATGACTATCAAATTAGCAAGTGAAGTCAGAAACCGAGAATCAGCGAGGGAGCTTTTCCAGAAGCTTTTCTCGCTATTCTTTTTGCTCTGATTCTTCGCATCGTTGCAATTGTTCCGGGTTGAGTGAATACCACACCTCCTCCACACCCGCGTAATGCGGGACTAACTTACTTATCTCATGGAGTTTTGAAGTGGTCCGGTTTCGGAGCGGTTTTTTTTCGCTTGTGCTTAAAACCTTTGGCGGGTGGCCCATTCTAGCCCCGCGGGTGGCCCAGAGTTGGCGCCGTTCCAACTCTGGGGCTTTTAGTTCGCTGCCAAAAATATGCGGACCGATTGATCTCTCCACCATTATCCGATCAGTAATTTACCGCCATCTAACCATTAACTATAAAACTAATCATATTGCACCGTATCAGCTGCAGATACCCGAAATCACTGTTTTCGACCCTCACGAAACCGCCCCGAAATGCACCTTTCGCCCCCAGAAAATGCACTTTTCCACCCCCAAATTGCCCCATTCCGCACCTTGTCAAGCGAAATTTCTTTCAGTTTCCTCCCAACCAACTCATTCCAAGCCACATAGAGTCCTCTCCCAACTGAGGGAATCACCCTCTTTCTTTGCTATCCTGAAAGTAAGAAGCCCGGAAGGCAGGTGCTAACCTACCTGTTTTCAAATTTCTACCGGGAAATATAGAGGGGGTACACACCGCGCCAAAAGCGCGGTTTTCCTATATGCGAAACAAACTGAAAACCTGTCACCACGTCCTCACCAACGGCGAAGTCTGTAACGCCATTCCCATGCGCGATTCCAACTTCTGTTACTGGCATCACAAGGCGCGCGCGCGCCGACGCCGCTACGAACGCATCGGCGGCCCCATCAGCATGGAAGCCAACTCCGGCCTCGAACTGCCCTTTCTGGAAGACGCCAACGCCGTTCAGGTCACCATTCAGGAGATCATGCAAGCCATCCTCGACCGCCGCATTGACAACAAACGCGCCGGACTTCTCCTCTACTCGCTCCAACTCGCCAGCTCCAACATCCGCAACCTCACGCCTCTTCCCGCCGACGGCGCGCAGATCGTCAAAGTGGGCAGCAATGATCAGGAAGTATTCAACGATTGCATCGGAGCCGATGACCGCGATGACCTCTGCGAAGACGATTGCCGCGACTGTGCCGAACCCGACTGCGAAGGTCGCACCGACGAATCCGGCGATGACTCAGTCCCCAAAATCCCACCTTCCTCCGCTCACGCCAGCTAGAGCGAGAGATAGAAAATTAGAGTTGTCATTCAAGCGCCAGCGAAGAATCCCAGCAACGCTCAAATATGCAGTCTGGCTCATAAGGCTTTTCTGCCAATAGTCGCCCACTCTCACCCGCCCGCGAAACTCATCTCGCCTTTACTCACAGCGCCTCGCCCCCCGAGTCGTTTACAATCCAGCAGTGCGGAACCTTCGGACGAATTCCGGGTGTCACAGGACGCGTGATCTGGCGTCGATAGCGCTGTTGTGCGCTCTGCTTGCCGCGCCCTCATGGGCTCAGGAATCACCCGCTCCCGCAGCCGCGCCGCAGACCCGAATTCAGGTCAATTTCCTGAACACCTGCCGTCCCGCGCAGCCCGATCTGGACGAGATGCAGCGGGCGCTGGCGCGCGTCAAAGCGCAGCCCTCGTTCGCCGCCGACTTTGAGATCTCGCGTGGCGTCACCACCCTGACCGAAGCAGCGGCCCGCGCTGCCGGAATGCCCGCCGGAAGCAGCGGCACGCCATCGACCTACGTGCGAATCCGCAAGGACTTTCCCGAGAACGCGCTGCTGACCGACGCGCAATATTCCCTCAGTGTCGAGGGCAGTTCAACCAGCGAGGCACTTGCCCTGCACCTGCGCGACAGCCCCGAAGTGCTGCAGATTCTGATCTCGGACTCGGTCACCGGCACTCCCGCGCAGGTCGTGAAGGTCGATACCCCGCCGGACCGCATACGCATCGAGCGCTTCGGCAAATCCTCGATCGTGCTGGCCCGTTGCGGCACGGTCGATCAGTCGGCCTACGAGCCTTTGTTCCAGGCGGCTGCGAACATCCTTGGAAAGTACCGTGAGGCGATGGCGGTGAAGAGTGTGGTTCCGTCCGAATTGGCTCACCTGCCGGGACACAAAGAATCCAAAGCCGCCTCCAGGAATCATTGATAGAGAGTGAGAGATAACGATGGCAGACGAAGTACGTAACGTAGTAATCATGGGGGCTGGTTGCGCTGGCCTGACCGCCGCAGTCTATGCTGGCCGGGCCAACCTGAAACCCCTGGTGCTGGAAGGCCATCAGCCCGGCGGCCAGCTCTCCATGACCACCCTGGTAGAGAACTTCCCCGGGTGGCCTGAGGGTATCCAGGGTCCCCAACTCATCGAAAACATGCACAAACAAGCCGAAAGATTCGGAGCTGAATTTTGTGTCGGCCACGTTTCGGCAGCCGACCTCACGCAGCGTCCTTTTGTGCTGACGGTCGGCAAGGAGCAGCTCAAGACGCGCACCCTGATCATCGCCAGCGGCGCCAGTGCGCGTTGGCTGGGATTGCCGAGCGAGAAGGCGCTGATCGGGCACGGAGTTTCGTCATGCGCCACCTGCGATGGCTTCTTCTTCAGCGGCAAGGAAGTTGCCGTCATCGGCGGCGGAGATTCCGCCATGGAGGAAGCGCTGTTCCTCACCCGCTTCGCCAGCAAGGTTACGTTGATCCATCGGCGTGACGGATTCAGAGCCAGCAAGATCATGCTGGACCGTGCGCGGGCCCACGAGAAGGTTCACTTCATGACGGATACCGTAGTCGATGAAGTAATGGACGTGTCGGCCAAGGAAGTGACAGCCCTGAAACTACGCAACGTGCTGACCGGCAAAGTCTGGGACTTTCCCGCCAGTGCGATGTTCCTAGGCATCGGACACATACCGAACGCGGCAATGTTCCACGGTACATTGGAGAGCGACGCTGACGGTTATCTGAAAACGCGCGAGTACGTGCACACCGGCGTCCCTGGAGTCTTTGCCTGCGGCGACGTGGCCGACCGGCGTTACCGGCAGGCGATCACCGCCTCGGGTACCGGGTGTATGGCGGCCATCGAGGTCGAGCGATACCTTGAAATGACAGGCCACTGAGAAATGTTACGCTCCGTTTTTAGCGCGCTTTCTGAAAATAAAGGCATTCGTTCGATTGCGGAGCACTCCGCAGTCGGGCAGAAGGTCGCGAAGCGCTTTGTAGCTGGCATCACGATGGAGGAACTGATCCTGGCAACCATCGCCAGGAACCGGGCGGGCGTTCGCGTCACGGTCAATTATCTAGGCGAAAGCGTAACAAATCGGGACGAGGCGCAGCGTAGTAAAGACCTATACAATCAGCTACTCGATGAGATTGCAAAGCGCAAACTTGACGCCAATGTGAGTTTGAAGCTGACCCACATGGGACTGAATGTGGATGAGGCACTGGCGCGCAGTATGGTGGAAGAGTTGTTGGATCGCGCCATTGCCATCGACAATTTCATTCGGATTGATATGGAAGGTTCTCGCTTTACGCAGAAGACCCTCGATATCGTGCGCGAACTGCACCGGCGTCCCCAAGCAGCCGGCCATATCGGCACCGTGCTGCAAGCATATTTCTACCGCACGGAGGAAGACGCCAAGCTGCTGTGTTCGGAGGGAATCCCGATTCGCCTGTGCAAGGGCGCATACGAGGAGCCTTCCGGAATTGCTTATCCGAACAAGCAAGACGTGGATGCTAACTACATCAAAATTGCCAAGCAGATACTCAGAAGCGGAGTGTTTCACGGCCTTGCAACCCATGACGAAAACATCATCAACACGGTCAAGGCCTGGGTGTTGAAAGAGGGAATACCGAAGTCGGCCTTCGAGTTCCAGATGTTGCATGGGATACGGCGCGAACTGCAGGAGAGCCTCGCGAAACAAGGATGGGGCGTGCGTTGCTACATTCCATTCGGCACGGAGTGGTATCCGTATTTTATGCGCCGCCTTGCAGAGCGTCCGGCGAATGTGCTGTTTCTAGCGAAAAACTATTTCAAGAGCTAGCAGGCTGCAGCATCGCGTTTACGGTCCGGCGAAGCCGATATCATTGAATCCGCGCAGCATCTGGATTTCCTGCGGGGAGTAGCGCGCCTGCGTCTCAGGCGAATTCAATAACCGCTCGCGTGCGTCGGGAGGCATCGTGCGCATCTGGCGCAGGGTGCCGCGCATCATCTGCTTGCGCTGCGGGTCCATGCCTCGGAACTGCCCGAACAAAGTTTGTGCCTGTCTCTGCTGCTCGGGCCTGAGGTGCTCGAGCATTTCCATGCGATTCAGTATCCGCTGCTGCTGCTGCGGAGGCATGGAGTTGAAAGTCTGCAAGCGGTTCCTGAGCTGCTCCTGGCGCTGCTGCGGAAGCTGCTGGAAGTGCTGATCCTGTTCGAGTTTTCTCTGCTGTTCCTGGGGCGGAAGCCGCATCGTGTCACGCAGCCAGTCGCCGTTGTGCGGCCCCTGTCCGCGGATGATCTGGTGCGGCATTGCGGGAGCTGCCGGTGCAGGTGAGTTCGCAGGCGGCCGCATGGGAGCCGAATTGCGTACGGCGGGAGCCTGAAGGCCGCGGAAATTCTGCTGCGGCCGCTGTACCTGCTGCGCCCGGAGCACAGGTTGCTCGCGCATTGCCGGTTGTGCCCGCATCGCTGGCTGCGGTCGAAAAGCTGGTTGCGACCGAAAAGCTGGTTGTGGCCGAAACGCAGGCTGACCACGCATCGCTGCCTGAGGTCGTGACGCAGGTGCCGACGCACGATGCTGCCCCCCACCTCCGGCAAACCCATGCGGACCCGCCCAGAGTGGCGCGGACAGCGCGAAGGTTAACAGAAGGACCGGGATGTAGTTCGTGCGCATCGTCATCACAATTACAGGTCCTGAGAACTAGTTACTGCTGTCTGCATCATCATCGCCGTCCATTGCGTCAAGAGCGTCGAAGTTTTGAAGCAGGTCTGAATTTTTGTCGAGATACTGTAAGTCGCCTACCGCTGTTCCGGTTGGAGCATTGACATGAACGATCTGCTTCTCCGGCGGGTTTTCGCTGGTTTGCATAAATCGCCCTGCCTGATAGAGACCTATACCGACGACAAGACAGAGTGCGGCGGCTAGGCTGAGCGCCGGACGGCGGAGCCACTGCAGCCATCCAGATGCGGCCTTCTGCTGCTCCTCGCGCAATCGAGCCTGCATCCGGACATCCCAATAGGGCGAAGTCTCGGGGGCCTTCCACTCATCGAGCAGATTCATGGTCGCGCGAATGGACTCCACGGTTTCAGTGCAATCGCGGCATCCGGCGAGATGAGCTTCGACTTCGGGCGGCACTGGGGTGATGCCCAGGGCAACGTCCGGCAACTGATCGTGAATATTCCGGCAATTCATAAAGGCCTCTAAACGAAATCCTTCAAACTCTCGCGCAACGTCTCATAGGCGCGAAAGAGCAAACTCTTGGTGGCAGACTCGCTGAGGTGCAGAACCTCGGCGATCTGGCGGTAATCCAACTCCTGATACTTGTGCATCATGACGGCCATGCGCTGCCGCTCGGGCAAAGCCTCGACATGCTTGCGGATGGCGCGAAGGCGCTCGCGGCGCAGAATCTCCTGCTCAATGTTGGGCCGGTCGTCGGCCAGATCAATGGAGAGTCCGGTTTCTTCATCACTCTCGTCCAGGCTGGTCTTTACCTCAGGGCGCTCGTGCTTGTTATCGCGCGCATGGTTCACCGCCAAGTTGGTCGCAATCCGATAAAGCCAGGTTGTGAACTTGGCATCGGCAGAGTAGCTTGCACGCGAGCGATAGACGCGCAGGAAAACCTCCTGCGACAGTTCCTCGGCGATGGCCGCATTATGAACCATGCGGTACATGAAGCTGATCATCGCGCGCCGGTAGCGGCCCACAAGGTAGTTGAAGGCGGCATCGTCGCCATCACGCACCCGGAGCATGACCTGAGCGTCGTCCAACTCGGCCAAATGTCCGAGGATCGCTAAGGCGAACTGACTGCCCGGCACCAACGCTGCTGGAGCCGGGAAAGCACCGCCGATGGCCATGCTACTCATGTCGTTTGGAACCCCTTCGACTGGCGAAAGTTGCGGGGGCTCCCCGGATTCATCTCCGGTTTCGACAATTTCCGGGTTATCGGGCTTTCTACGCTTCCAGATCATGCCAATATGGGGAACAGTACTGGGCTATTATGCCCGAAGGCGGCTGGTATCGCTTGGAAAAGTCACAGGATGCGCGATTTGCGAAATCGGGAGGGTTTGTTACAATCCAAGGTGAGCAGACAGATTGGGCGCTTAACTCAGCGGTAGAGTGTCACCTTCACACGGTGGAAGTCGTAGGTTCGAATCCTACAGCGCCCACCACTCCCCTCCCCGGTAGAGTGGTCTTGGTTCGGTAAAAGTTCGGCGGAGAAGTAACGAGGGCCAACAATTGTAGTTCGTTAGCGACTCGGGCCGAGATTTTAGCATCTGAACTATGTCAGTTGGTTTCTGAAATCAGCCGATATCCACAGCCGGGTGAAACAATTGGCTTGCCCGTGCGGGGAGTGTTGAGTAGTATCGGGTATCTCTCCGGATCTAGAAGGAATAATGACCTCGGGGTCGCGGCGCTGATCCAAAGCACAGCCGCAAGACCAGGTAATACCAGACATCCAGCCGGTACGTGGCTCGAACACAGCAAGCCGTGTGCCATGCGGATATATTCGCAAGCAGCTACTAAACACTAGAGAAGCCTGACAATATGAATAGTGGATCGAACCATCCCGTCAGCAACGGCGGGAGAGGACGCAAGCGGCGCCGCGGGCATCGCGGTGACCAGGGTGCGGGAATGCAAGTCGGAGTCCAGTCCCAAGCTGGATCGGGACAAGCCAATCAGACTCAGTCGCAAGCTTCTCCGGGAAAGCCAGTGATTCAAGGGAAGCCGGCAATGAAACGACAATTTAAATCGAAACCAGCGGCACGAAAAAGCTTTGCTGACGCCAACGGAAATGGGAACGGCAACGGCAACGGCAGCAAACGCACCTTCCGCTCGGTTGTAAATCAAAAAACTCCAGATGCTGGAATTTACAGCGCACCGATGGATCACTCCTATCGCTCCCTTCAGCACGAGGGCAACACCGGGCGCCCAGGTTACGAGGCAATGCCTGTGATAGACAACTCAAGTTCGAAGCCGATCTTCGCCTTTGTGGATGATCTTTTCTTTATGGCAAAGATCCAGGAAACCGCGCGAAAGCTCAATGTAAAAGTAGACTTCGTGAAGAGTGAGAAAGAGGTTTTGGAGGCGGTGGCGGCCGGGGAAGAGAAGCCGTCGCTGATCATCATCGACCTGAACCACCACACGGTGAAACCGCTGACGGTGATCCCGAAGCTGAAGTCGAAGTTCAAGAAAGAAACGAACATTATCGGCTTCCTCTCACATTTACAGGGAGAGCTGAAGGTGAAAGCCCAGGAAGTGGGCTGCGACATGGTGCTGCCACGCTCAGCCTTCTCGCAGAACCTGCCCCAGCTGCTGCGGCGTCACGCCACCAGCGAAGCCGAGCTTCAGGAATACTGACCTCCAGCCCAACGAAGCGGCAACCGGCCAGAGTATTCGGGTATCTGAATAGGGAAAGCGTCGGCAGTCCGGCGCTGATCTCATGGCCATTTCCCGCGCCTACGATGAAAACGAAGTAGGACCGGAGCTCCGTCGAATCTACGCGGAGCTGCGGGGCAACTTCGATCTGCCGTTTGTACCCACGTCTGTTCAAGAACCTGGCTGCCGTACCGCCTTATCTGAAGGGCATGTGGCGTGATCTGGGGCCGGTTGCGTGCTCACGCGAATTCCACGCCGCCTCGGATACGCTCGATGAATTCGTACGCGCCCAGGCGCTTGGCGGCGGATGGCGTCTGCGCGACCAGGAACGGATGCTGGCGGAGCAAAAGATTTCCACGAAAGATATGCCGGTGCTGGCCGGAGTGGTTGGGATCTTTGTGCGCGTGCTGCCACGTCTGCTGCTATTTGCGCGCCTGTTGCAGTTGGGCTATCACGGCGGGCAAAAGGGTCGAGTCTCCTCTGGAAAGCAGGCCCCGGCATTATCACGCCTCGTGACGCTGCACGTTCCCAATGAACGCGAAGCGAGCTTGCGAGCCTGGTTAATTTACACGGACATACGGCGCACGATGAAAACGAAAAACGTGACATGTCTGTACCGGACTCTCTCGCCCTTTCCTGGCTACTTGGCTTCGGCGTGGGTGGATTCCAAAAGCGTGCTCAGCGACAAGAGTTTTCAGCAGGCCAGCGAGGTAGTCTCGCAGCGTGCGACATCACTCTTGAGGGGCATTCCGGTACGCGATCACGAGAAAATATTCAAAGATATGAGCCCCGATCAGGTGCGCGATGTCCAGGAGACCGTGGACGAATTCGTGAGGACCGCACCCTCGCTAGCGCTGCTCAGTGTGGTCTGGCGAAGATCGTTCTACGATGCGAAAGAGAGGAAGGTAGCGTAGAAGCAGATTCGGCATGTCTTGCCGGACCAGTAGAGGAGAATCCGATGGCGGAAAAATGCTCGCATCTCGATCAGATCAGGTTTACCAGCACTGATAAGCATGTGTGCGAAGACTGTATAAAAACGGGAGACACTTGGGTGCACCTGCGCATGTGCCTGGAGTGTGGTCACGTGGGTTGCTGCGACTCATCGAAGAATAAACATGCTACCAAGCATTTCCACCGGAGCAAGCACCCCCTGATGCGGTCCATTGAACCAGGGGAAGAATGGGTGTGGTGCTACATCGACGAAGTTACTCCCGGAGAGTTGCACTCGCAGGGATTCGTGCCGATTCGTGGCTGAAAATCAGAAGAGGCGTTTCGGGCAATCATCAGAAACTAGCCGGGAGGCCACTTGAGGTCCCGTCCGCCGATGAGGTGCAGGTGGAGGTGGAAGACCGATTGGCCGCTTCTCGGGCCAACATTGAGCACCGTGCGGTATCCATCCTCAATGTTGCGCTCGCGTCCGAGTTTGGCGGCGATGATATGGCAGTAGCCGATGATCGCGGCGTCCTCTGGCGCAGCCTCCTTGAGTCCGGCGAGGTGACGCTTGGGCACGATCAAAACGTGAGTCGGCGCGGCAGGTTTAAGTCTTCGAAGACGTAGACCTGCTCGTCTTCATACACCTTCTTCGAAGGAATTTCGCCGGCAATAATTTTGCAGAAAAGACAGTCGCTCATAAGTGCTCCTTGCGAGGCCAATTTAGCACAGTCGGGGAGTGTCGGTCTCACTCGCGCGGATGTACTGCACAACTGATCGAAGAGCTGCGAACTGATTAGTCGAGGCGGACCATGAAAACTCCGCCCTCTTCGACGTGAGTGTGCTGGTAAACGTTGCGCGTCTGCTCCTTGTCGTCCTGGGCAACGCGGATGCGCACCCAGTAGCCCGTGGGGCCCTTGAACTGGATCACCTGCGAGCCGGGATAGCGGTTGAGGAGGCTGTTCCTTCAAGGTGATTGCGTCAGACTGCGATTTGAAGGCTCCGATCTGCACGCACCAGCGCCCGCCGGTTTCGATGGGGCGAGGGGCTTCCAAGACGTCGACGCGCACCTGCGCGGTGCCGGGAAGGTAGACGTTGATGGCCTTGGCGGCAGCGACCGAGAGGTCGATGATGCGATCACCGACAAAGGGGCCGCGATCGGTGATGCGGACCACGGTGGACTGATTATTATCAAGATTGACGACGCGCACGATGGAGTTGAGCGGCAAAGTGTTATGGGCAGCGGTCATCTCGTATTGGTTATAGAGTTCTCCGTTGGCCGCTTTTTTGTTGTGGTAGTTGGGGCCGTACCAGCTGGCGTATCCCACCTCACTCCAGATGACCCGGGCGTTGGGGTCCACATGAATTCCCGGAACAGAGGCGAGCGGAGCAGTCTGTTTGCCCGCTGCTGCGGACGGTGAAGCTCGATCGGGGATCGAAGGTGGGGGCGGAACGTTGCGGGCGGTTTGCTTCTTGCCTCCGCAACCAATAGCCGACAGTGCGAGCGGGAGCAGCACGGCAAAAATCAGCACACGACGAAGGTGAGCGTGCGCCGAGGGCGCATGAGCCAGCGATTGCTGCAAGGGTTGGTTCATGGGTGGCACGGAGAACTCCAAGGCAGTTCGATTCTGGGCTCTCAACGAGGGTTGGTCAACGAGGTGGAACACCTTTGATCAATGCGCGGCGATAGCTAGCCAGAACTCAGCTCGGACAAGGCCGACCATGCTACAGCTTATGCGGGCAGCATCGGGTACTCGGGGTCCAGGGGCATGACGATCCAAAGGACGATGTAGGCGATGAGACCAGTCCCGCCAAACAACACGCAGAGCAGCCAGAGGACACGTACGAGTGTGGCGTCCAAGTCGAAATAGCGGGCGACGCCAGCACAGACGCCGGCGATTTTCTTTTCTGCGCTAAAGCGGGCGAAGGGGCGCTTCGGCATCGGTTGCGTGAGGGCGACCACACGGGTTCCGCAGAACTGACAGAAAACTGGGCGCTCACCGATGTCTTTGCCGCAATTCGAGCAATACATGGTTTCTCCTGCCCTGCCGGTGTCGAATCTCAGATTCATCCAGCAAGCTCTGCAACATGATACGTCAGCGGCAGGGCTGCGGTTCCGTGTACGGAGCGGAATAATAGAAAATCGGAACACGCTTGCTTTCAGTTGTTTAATGTGTGACTCAGGTCACCATTTGATGTGATATTACGCAGATCGGCATGCGGGTGCCGCCATTCGTGACTTCTATGTTGGGAATATCAGAGGAACACCCTAGCATAACGGCGGACCCGACGAGGAGCGGTGGTTCATGCACAAGCCGATCAAGTACGTTGAAAAAGCCTTCACCTATGTGGCACGGGGCGCTTGGGTGGTCTTTGAAAAGCTGAACAGCATCAACCCGAGGCCTTCGATTACGCCGAAGTGGGCCGACAAACCGTTGCTGAAGTCGTATCGAAAAGACGAAGCCGCCGCTGGGTTGGCCGCGCACGACGGACTCGCTGTGTCCGAAGTGTGTGCCGGAGATACGGAAGCAGATTGTGGACGGCAAGCTGCCGCATGAGATTCTGCTGACCGAAAAAGTTGGCGAGATCAAGGCTCAAATCATCGAGCGCGACGGCAAGATTCTGATGGTGAAGGAATGCCCGAAGCACGGTCACTTTGAAGATGTGATGGCCATGGACGTGGAGTTCTTCCGGCATCTGGAAGAAATGTTTCCGGGGCGCGACATGCGCGCGCACAACGACGAGCGGCTGCATCATCACGGCAGCTCGACGGTCAAGTACGGCCGCGGGTCGGTGCTGACCATCGACCTGACAAATCGCTGCAACATGATGTGTGATCCGTGTTTTATGGACGCCAACCAGGTGGGCTTTGTACACGAGCTTGGGTGGGAAGACATCAAGGCGATGCTTGACAACGCGATCACAATCAAGCCGCGACGGCAGATGAGCGTGCAGTTCAGCGGCGGTGAGCCGACGTTGTCTCCGCACTTTTTGGAAGCGGTGGCGTACGCCCGCAAGGTGGGCTACAACTCGGTGCAGGCAGCGACAAACGGGATTGAGTTTGCGAAGTCTCCGGAGTTTTGCAAAAAGGCGGCGGAGGCCGGTCTGCGCTACGCGTACCTGCAGTTTGATGGCATTGGCAACGCGGCAAACTCGCACCGCAAGGTCGGCAATCTGTTCGATGTGAAGCTGCGGGCGATTGAGAACCTGCACAGCGCGGGGGTGGAGATCGTGCCGGTCACAACGATTGTCAACGGCGTGAACAACGAGCAGGTGGGACGCATCATCCAGTTTGCGCTGGATAATCCGAAGCGCATTTCGTTCCTCTCGCTTCCAGCCGGTTTCGTTCACGGGCCGGGATGAGGCATCACCGACGAACGCCGCCGGGCGCAGCGTTACACGCTCAGCCACCTGGCGCATGATGTTAAAGATCAAACCGGCCTGGGCGAGCCGACGCGGGACTGGTTCCCGATTTCGTTCATGGGCACCTTCAGCGACTGGGCCGATGTGGTCCACGGCGGAGCGAAGGATTGGGGTTCAGTGAACTGCGGCTGCCATCCGAACTGCGGCGTCGGCATGGCGCTGATGATCGACAAGGAAACCAAGGAAGCCGTGCCGGTCACAAAGTTCATCTGGGCCGATCAGGTGGCTCGCGACGTGGCCAAGGTCAACGATGCGGGACGCAGCGCTCGCTGGTCCAACCTCGGCATGGCACTGGCGCTGGCACGCAACTATGATCCGTTCTCAGTCGCCGAACGCACTTCAAGTTCACCGACCTGCTGAAGAAGTTCGACAAGACCTTTGCAGCGACAAAGAAGGCGGAGGTGAAGTACGGCAAGTCGAGCCCGGACCGCACGCTGGAAGACATTCAGAAGCGCAGGGCCGACCGCTGGAACTTCCTCTTCATCGCGGGCATGTGGTTCCAGGATCTGTTCAACTATGACTTCCGGCGCACGGAACAGTGCATCATTCCCTATGCGACGCAGGAAGGCGAGATCAGCTTTTGCGCCTACAACACGGGCGTGGGCTGGCGAAACATCATCGAGAAGATGCACATGACGGCGACCCTGACCAAGTGGTATGAGGAGCACGGACGGCATGAGATCTTCGCGGGGGCAAAGCAGGTCGCACTGGAGAGCACGGAGCACTCGCTGACGCTGAACGAAGAGCACGTTCACGCCGGACGCAATACCACGCTGGATGATCAGGGGATCGCCAAGACAGCGCGTGAAGAAAAACTCCGCGCCCGTGACGCCAAACTGAAGCAGGATGCCGAGAACGTCAGGATGATGGCGCTATATAGGCAGCATGTTCTGGGCGAGAAAGCCCCGGAGGTCGGCGGATTTGTCCCGTTGGAAAGCCTGGGCGCGAAGCCAGCGGCAAAAGTGGATGAGGCAACGGAAGAAGTGATGGGAGATTAGTCCGCCGATTCAGATCGGCAACGATGATGGCAAAAAAATCGTCCGCCGGTTCGCCGGCGGACATCGTTTCGGGAGGAGAACTCTATCGGGACTGGTCAAATGTCATCGACTCAGCCATCTGTTGGTATTCACCCTGGCGGGCGTTTAGTTCCATTTCTTTTGCAGAAATTTCAGAATTTAATTCGGCCAGCCGGTCTTCCTGCTGATTGAGGCCGGTGACATAGCGCTGGAGCAAGGCTTTCTCCTCGGCGCTGCCCTTGAGCGACTTCATATTCTCGCGGATGCGGGACTGCTCCTTCCCTATACGCTCGATCTCGTCGCGACGCTCCTGCAACTGGCGTTTGACAGACGCAATTTGATCCTTTTTGGCGAGCAGATTACGCAACGAGGATTCGACCTCGGGCTGGATTCCGCTGGTCTTGAGTATGAAGCCGATCAGATTTTCGTCGATGACATTGAGGGCGTAGGTGGTCTCTTCGGGATAGTATTCGGCGACCACCAGCTTTTCACTGGAAGCGGGCAGAACCTTGACGCGGAAGCGGTGATAAGAGTTCGAGGTCTCCTCTGGCTTGAGATCTTTGTCGAGGAAATGCCAACCGGAGCGCGAGGGGTGCTCGATAACAACACTACGCGCGGTAATGTCTGAGTTGGAGACGGTGTAGGTGCGGGTTTCGCGTAGTTCGCGGGTGAGAAAGAGGATGCCGCGCGCGGCCCGCAGGCGGGTGTAGGGGCGCTGCTCAGATGCGCCTTGAGACTTGACGCGCACAGCGGTATCGGCGGCATAGGAGATGAGGCGGCGCTCATTAGGATGAACCTCGGCGAGCAGTCCCTCTCCGGCGAAGGCTCCGGCCTCGACGATGTTGAAGCTTCCCGCATCGAGGGTAAGCCCGCTGGAGTTGGTGAGCCAGAGGGCGCGCAGGGGGATATGCTCCCGCTCATTCCAGAGGGTGATTTTTTCGGCATCGATGCGTGCCTGCACGATGGGAACAAGCGCCGACTGATTCTGCAGCACGGTGATGTTTTGCTTGATGGCGTACTCGAACATATCGCCGAGCGCTTCGCCATGGGATTGGGCGTCGAAGGACTGCTCGTAGGATGCAGTGGGGGCCTTGTCGTCCGCCATCGGTGGTGCGCCGTTCATATCTACCATTTGGTTGTAATTTCTTCCATTCATAGCCTTTGCAGCGGAGGCCCTCGCGCCGACACCACCGCCGCGACCGCCTGCGATGCCACCGAGCACTCCACCTACGACGCCGTTGTCTTGAGCGGTGAGAACCGGTGCGGCCACTGGTTCATTCAGCGTGCCCTCTTGTGTTTGAGGCGTGAGTTGCGCGGTTCTAGGAAGTTCGACGATGGGGCGGCGAACGTAGTAGGGCTGCGAGATTTGCTCGACAAAGGACTGTGGGGCTCCGGCTACGAGCGAGAGCTGGACGTTGCGCCAATCTTCGCCGACCGTGTTATCGACTACGGCCCAGCCTTGGAGGAGAGGCTTGGATTGAGAATCCTGCGACGATGGAAGGATGATCCGGTAGGTGGACTTCCATACTGGGACCTCGCTGATGTAGCTGACAAGGACATCGCGCGAGCCTTCACCGCTAGTAGAGATGGTCATCTGACGGATATCCCTGTCGCGGACGCTGCCAAGCAGGGTCATGTAGCGCGACACTTCGCGGTTCATATCCGCTTCGAGGATGCGCACGGAAGTTGCGGGAGTGAGGTCGAAGGTGTGGAGTTCGCCGGAGTCGGAGACCAGGGATATCTGCGTGGTTTTGAACTCGTCACCCTCCTTGTTCTGACGGGTGATCTCTTCTACGGAGAGCAGACGCCCCGTCGCCGATGAGCTGGCTGCGTGGACTTCGACGCGCGCGCCACGTAGAGCGTTCAGGAATCCGGCGCGGTCGGTGTTGCCGTCAAGTCCGAGGCGTAGCGTGCTGAGGCGCTGGCTGAGCGGGGCAATGGAGTTGTAGCGCACACCGCCGACCTTGCCGCCACTGAGATCGACGACCGTGAGAGACTTCAGCACGTCATTCAGTTGCGCAGTGCTGAAGCGGATGTTGAGCTCCTGATTGCCGGTGACTCGGCCCTGGTGTTCGAAGTATCCGACGCCATTTTTGTAGAGCACGACGCGGCGAATGGGAAGTTCGGCTGATGGTGCTTCCGGGATTAGCGGGGTGTGGGAGGAAGACTTGGCCGCTTTGGCCGCAGGCCGGGCTGCGGGTTGAGCGGCGCTTTGAGCAAATCCGGGTGTGAGCAGGGATAATAAAGCCAGAGGAAGAACTGCGAGCAGTTGTCTCATGCGGTCTCCTTACGAGCGCGGCTAATCCTACGTTGCAGTGACGCGAGTGAATTGTGATCCACACACTGGCGTGGATTGGCGGATTGTGCGGCGGTATTGCGTGTTACAAGGTATGACCCCAGCCCTACACACTAAGTTCCTGAAATCGCCACTGGATGCTTGAAATTGCGATTCGCTGAAAAGGCCACGGTGCCGGTGCACTGCAAGAGGCAAACTAAATATACGCGGGAGTGCGTTCCCTAATTCTATAGTTGAGCGGAGATAGCCTTGAGCAACTCATTTGCATCGGCGAAGCGGTCAGACCTTAAGATTTTGCAACCTGAAAAGACGCTGACCGGTGGCCCAATTCAGCCTTTGCAGAAGGGGCTTCCAAAGATGACGGAATCGCTCTGTCCGGAATGTTCGAAGACGACCCGCATCCCGGCGCGCATCTTTGAAGAGAATGGCCGAGTGATGATGGTGAAGACCTGCCCGGAGCACGGCGAGTTTAAGGATTGCGTGTACTCAGACGTTGCACTCTATCTGAAGATGGAAGAGTGGGAGTTCGGCGATAACACAGGGTTGAGCAATCCGGCGGTGGACAAGGGCGCGGAAGCGGTTTGTCCGGACGACTGCGGACTGTGCTCGCTGCACACTTCGCACAGCGCGCTGGCGAACGTGGATTTGACCAATCGCTGCAATCTGACTTGCCCGGTGTGCTTTGCCAACGCGAACGCCGCCGGTTACCTGTATGAGCCCGACATGGAGCAGGTGCGGACCATGCTGAACGCGCTGCGCAATGAGCGTCCAGTGGATGGCCGCGTAGTGCAGTTCTCGGGCGGCGAGCCGACGATCCATCCCAAGTTCATCGAAATATTGGCGATGGCCAAGGAGATGGGATTTACCCATCTGCAGGCGGCAACCAACGGAATCCTGATCGCCGGCAGCCTTGAGTTCGCCAAGAAGTGCAAGGAGGCCGGACTGGCTACCTTGTATCTCCAGTTCGACGGCGTCAGCGACGACATTTACCTGAAGACGCGCGGCGAAGCCCTGCTCGAGATGAAGATGCGGTGCATTGAGAACTGCCGCCAGGCCGGTATGAAGATTGTGTTTGTGCCGACGATTGTGAAAGGCCTGAACGATCATCAACTGGGCGACATCCTGAAAGTGGCCATCGATAATGTGGACACGGTCAGCGGCATCAGCTTCCAGCCGGTTGCATTTACCGGACGCATCTCGAAGAAGGAGCTGGAAGAGAAGCGCTTCACCCTGACCGATCTCGCGTTCGCACTGAGTGACCAGACGGGAATGTTCGACAAGTACAACGACTGGTTCCCGTTGTCGGCGGTCACGCCTTTCAGCAAGTTGATCTCGGCGGTGGAACATCGCGGCGTTCCGACGATTTCAAGCCATCCGCACTGTTCGCTGGGAACCTACATGTTCGTGGACGAGATTTCGCGCAAGGCTGTGCCGGTTACGCAGTTTGTAGACATTCCGGCGATGCTGCAGGACATCGAAATGATGTCGCGCAAGTCTTTTAAGGGATTGGCGAAGTACTACAACGGCGCCAAGGGCTGGATGGAAATGAAGAAGCACTTCAAGGCTGAGCTTGCGCCCCCGGGATTGACCTTTGAGAAATTTCTCAATTCGATCCAGGGGATGACGAACAAGAAGCTTGGCCGCGACGGCATGGACGGCACGTTCACCTACCGCACACTTCTTGTGGCCGGTATGCACTTCCAGGATTCGTACAATTACGATATCGAGCGGGTAAAGCGCTGCGTGATTCACTACGCGGCTCCGGACGGGAAGCTGTATCCGTTCTGCACATATAACTCCGGGCCCACCTACCGCGAGAAGATTGAGAAGCAGTTCTCGATTCCGTTCGAGGCTCAGTTGGAGCGCTTTGAGCTTGTAGAGATCGCAAAGTAATTGATTGAATTGCAAACGGGAAAGCCCGCCGAAAGATTCGGCGGGCCTTCTTTTTGCTGCGAAACTGGTTGCTACTTTGCAGGTTCGGTTGGTTTGGTCGCAGCGGGTGCCGGAGCTGCTGCAGCGGCAGGCTTCTCCTTGATGGAGAGGAGTTCGACCTCGAAGATCAGGGTTGAGTTAGGGCCAATGTCAGCACCTGCACCGCGCGGGCCATAGGCGAGATCGGCGGGGATGAAGACCTGGTACTTGGAGCCGACCGGCATGAGTTGGAGGACCTCGGTCCATCCCTTGATCACTCCGCCAACCGGGAAGGTTGCGGGCTTGCCGCGCTTGTAGGAGCTATCGAACTCCTTGCCGTCGATCAGAGTGCCGCGATAGTTGCACTCAACGGTATCAGTGGGGACTGGCTTGGGGCCGTCGCCCTGCTTTTCAACCTTGTACTGCAATCCGCTGGGGAGAGTGACGACTCCCTCTTTGGATTTGTTGGCGGCAAGGAACGCTTCTCCCTGCTTCTTGTTTTCTTCGCCGACGATCTTCATTTTGGCTTCCTGCTTTTCGCGCGCTTCCTTCTGGAATGTGGTGAGTGCGTCTTTGGCTTCCTCGTCGGTCAGGAGGAGTTTTCCTCCAGCGAGTTGGTCCTTCAATCCGTGCAGAAGGACGGCAGGTTCGATTTCGAGGCCCTCGCGCTGCAGGCTTCTTGCGATGCTGATGCCGATGGCATAGCTGGCTTTATCTTTTTCGGTTGTGAGCACGGGAGCGCTAGTGCTCTTGGATGCAGGTGCCTTCTGGGCAGTGGCGGGGGCTGTTGACGGTTTCGCCGCAGGAGCCTGCTGGGCGAGCGCAATGCCAGCCAGCATGAGTCCGGCGGCGAGAAAAGTAGCGGCCGCGGTCAGATTCGTCTTCATGGGAGGAGTTGTCATGTTAGGAATCAGAACACAAACCGGCGGAGACGGCAAAGTCAAAATGAAGCGGCCAACGAAGCAGCGGAGCACGTTGGCCTAATGCAAAGGGGAAATAAGCATTGTTACAATCGGCTCACCGATGACCACGAATAAACGGAAAAGCTCCGCGCCCGGTGCACTGCAGAGGGCACTGATGGTTTGGTACGGGCGGCACAAGCGCGTTTTGCCCTGGCGGCAGGACTGCGATGCCTATAGGGTGTGGATTTCGGAAATCATGCTGCAACAGACGCGAGTTGCAGCGGTGCTGGAGCACTATCGCATCTTTCTGGAGGCGTTTCCGACCGTTGAGGTGCTTGCCCTGGCGACGGAGGAGCGGGTCCTGGCGCTGTGGAGCGGGCTGGGCTACTACCGTCGCGCGCGCATGCTGCACCAGGCGGCTAAGCTAGTGGTAAGCGAGCTTAGCGGAGTCATTCCACGCGACGTGGAGAGTCTGCGGAAGCTGCCGGGAGTCGGACGCTACACGGCGGCGGCAATTGCGAGCATTGCTTACGGCGAGCCGTGCGCTGTGGTGGATGGCAATGTAGAGCGGGTGCTGAGTCGCGTGGACGGGGAACCGCGTGCTGAGGCCGCAGCGTGGAAGCGGGCAGAGGAGTTGCTGGACCGGCGCCACCCCGGGGATTGGAACCAGGCGATGATGGAGTTGGGTGCCACGGTTTGCACGCCGCAGAATCCGCAGTGCCTGGTGTGTCCCATGCGCCCTTGGTGCCAGGCTCCGGGAGCCGGAACGCAGAAGCCGCAGACCGCGCGCAAGCGAGTGCAAATGACGCGGGCGCTGATTGAGCGTGGCAATCGCGTGTACCTGGTGCAACGCCCTGCGGATGCAGTGCAGATGGCCGGAATGTGGGAACTTCCCGTGTGCGAGACACAGCGCGCGGGGCCGGACGCAGACTGCAAACCAGAGGAGTTATGTGTAGTGCGGCACTCGATTACCAACACCGATTATGACGTGCGAGTGGTGAGTCGAGGACTGAAGGCGCTTGATGCGATGAGCAAGAAGGCTGGCCGCTGGGTGAGCCGCGAGGAGATATTTGAACTTCCTCTGACCGGGCTTACGCGAAAAATTTTACGAAAAAACTCCCACGGCGAGACTACGTCGGTGCACTAGGTGAGGCACAGTGGACAGCGTACAATGAGCTTTCACGGCGAGTCACTCTGGTAGTCGCAGGATTGGGAGTATTCACCATGCGCAGAGTTCCTGTAACGATTGTGTTGTGTCTGGCGTTGTTGGCAGCGAGCTTTGCCGGCTCCGTGCATCACCCGGCAAACAAGACTGCGGCTGGCAATCGAGGACAGGCCGATGGAATGATGGCGGCGCTGCACAATGTGCAGTCAGAGCGCATCCGCGCTGACGTGAAGTACCTTGCGAGCGACGCATTGGAGGGCCGAGGCACCGGCACCAAGGGTTGCGAGCTGGCGGCCGACTACATCGCGAAGCAGTTCAAGGAAGCGGGCGTGGAACCGGCAGGCGACAATGGAAGCTATTTCCAGCGGGTCCCATTGGTGGGTGAGACGACGCTGCCGGGAACGACGCTCTCGGTGAAGACTCCAAAGCAGACAATGAATCTGAAGATGCTGGACGATGTGGTGGTCTTCAACCAGGACCAACATGAGTTCAGCGATGTGGCTGCCAGCGTGGTCTTTGTCGGCTACGGCATCACTGCTCCGGAGTATGGCTGGAACGACTATGCGGGCGCGGATGTGAAGGGCAAAGTCCTGCTGATGCTGGTGAATGAACCGCCGTCCGATGATCCCAAATATTTCGGCGGCAAGGCGCTGACCTACTACGGGCGCTGGACCTACAAGTACGAGCAGGCGGCGCGAATGGGCGCAGCCGGTGTGATTCTGATCCACAAGACCGAAATGGCGAGCTATGGATGGGAAGTGGTGCGTAGCTCATGGTCGGGCGAGCGCTCGGGGCTGGCCGACGACCGGGAGCCGAAGCTGGCAATGGCCTCCTGGATTCAACTGGACCGGGCGCGCGCAATGGTGGCGGATGCCGGGTTGGACCTGGATGCTCTGATCGCGGCTTCGCAGGTGAAGGGTTTTCGGGCGATGCCTCTGCCGCTGACGGTGAGCGCGCATGTGGTCTCCGCGGTCCGCCATTTTGAGTCGAGCAATGTAATCGGCAGGGTGAGCGGGGCGGACCCGGAGCTCAAGAAGCAAGCAGTGATCTTCACCGGACACTACGACCACCTGGGGATTCGTCCAGATCAGCCGGGCGACAACATCTACAATGGTGCGCTGGACAACGCAACTGGTACAGCGATGGTGATCGAGATGGCGCGCGCGGTGGCGGCCTCTCCCGTGAAGCCAAAACGTTCGATGTACTTTGCCGCATTGACGGCCGAGGAGCAAGGACTGTGGGGCTCCGCTTATCTGGCAAAGCATCCTCCGGTTCCGGTCTCCGACATTACGTTGAATCTGAATTACGACGCGATCAAGCCGCTGGGGATTCCCAAGGATGTAGAGGCCGAAGGTTATGATCGAACCACTTTTGGCACGGTGTTTGAAAAAACCGCGGCGGACTTCAAGCTAACGGTTCTCACGCCCCCGCATCCGGAAAACGGCGGCTATTATCGTTCCGACCATTACAGCTTTGCGAAGGTGGGCGTCCCGGCATTCTCAATCGAGGCTGGCGAGCGCTTCAGTGGCCATCCCGAGTCATGGGTGAAGGCGAACAGCGAGGCTATGGACAAGAGTTACCATCAACCCAGCGACGAGTACAAAGAAGAGTACGACTATCGTTCGAACGCGGTGCTGGCGCGCTTCGGGATTGCATTGGGATACCGCGCGGCGGAGCAACCGGGGCTGGTGAAATGGAAGTCAGGGAATGAATTCGAGAGGGCACGAGAGAGTTCCATGCAGTAAATTTCTGCAGGTGAAGAGAAACTGGAACTCGGAGTATTCGAGTCTCCCGCTTCGCTTTGGCGGTGTGATACAGTCCCAACGTCAGCTCACAAAATTGAGTTTTTAAAGGATCGGAATGTCTTCGTTTCCATTTTTTGGGCGGGCGAAATTGCGCGAGATGGCGAGCCAGTTCACGCTGGCTTCCTATGTGCCGCAACTCACCATCCAAGGGCTGGTTGCGGGCGTTGACAATCTGCATCCTGACGTATTCCTGAGCCCAAAATTCACCGAGATTGCGCGAGTTCACCTGACAAACTTGATCGAGCAGCACGGTGACGTGCAGCAACTGGCGCGAGTGCCAGAGAAGAATCCGTTTGGTGATTCGCCGTATGGCCGCGCCCACATCAAGGACGATGCGTTGCCGGAGCCGGAGGTGGACTATCCAGCGGAATTTAAGCGTTGCCTGAGCGGCTTGCAGATTGCTTCCTTGCGGAGCGCGCGCGAAGCTGACGATTTGCAATTGGATCTGCTATGCCGGGTTGGCTTGGTGAAATTCTTGCGCGCTGAGCTGGGAGTGCAGTTCGGACGGGTTCTAGAGCGTTGTCGCGAGAACCTGAAAAAACGTGCTGAGCGGCATCTCGAACTCCAGCAGATGGTGCTGCGCGACCGCTTCATGCGCTTCCAGGTGAACAAGCGCCTGGTGTTACGCCGCGTCTCCGAGGATGTACTTGCCACGCTGAGCGAGGTGGAACGGGAGACGGTGGCAAGCACGCGGCGCTCACTTTTTGGCGATCGCGAAGCCGCCGGTTACGAGGTTCTGGCGAACCGTCTTATCTTTGCAGATTCGAGCCAGGATCCTTTTCTGAGGGCCGAGCACTATGCGCTGTTTGGGAGCTTCGATCGTGATCCCGATCTCTTCGAGCATGTAGTGATCGTCGCCAAAACTTTTCTGAAAGAAAGTTGGGGTAGCGCGCGGCGATGCCGATGCGGAGGCGCTGCTGAACGTACCGGAAAATGCCAAGATGCTGATGTTCAGCGGGTTGGCGGATGAAACTCCCCGGGGCAAGGCGCAGCGGGCGCTCACAGCGGCGTGGCTGGAGATGTTGGAAGAGACCAAGATCATGGACTATGCGGTGGCCGCCTATGAAACGGTTCCAATCCTGGGCGACTACGGAGCGGTGGTCTCACCGCAACAGTTGAAGTGCGCCTTGATCGTGAAAAGCGAACTGCGCCGGGTGGAAGAAGTGCTGGAGATGCATGACCGGTGCCCGCAGGACAAACTGCATGCGGCTGTCCAGCGAGTTCGCTCCGGAGGCACGGCCGAACGCATGAGGTATGCGGCGCGCTACTTCATCGACCTGTCGCGCTTTCATCGCGACCTGAGCAAGATGGAGACATTGGAGCATGCGCTGGATTCGGTGAACCTTCTCAATAATGCACGGCTGCGGGAGCTATCAGACATCAACGGAACGCTCTACGAGTTTCTGCTGCCGGAAGAGAAGAAGCCAACAGAGCAGCGGGTGAACGATCACGTAGTGGTCAAGGCCGACATTCGCGACTCAACGTTCCTGACTCGTTCGTTGCTGGAGCGCGGACTGAATCCGGCTTCGTTCTTCAGCCTCAATTTCTTTGAGCCGGTCAATAAACTGCTCCCGAAGTACGGAGCGGAAAAGGTCTTCATTGAAGGTGATGCGGTCATCCTGACGTTGCTTGAGAACGAGGGGCAGCGGGGATTTGGCGTATCGCGCACCTGCGTGCTGGCACGCGAAATTCTGAACATCGTGCGCGCTTACAACAGCGCGTCAACGGAAAGCGGATTGCCTCCCCTGGAGATTGGAATCGGCATTGCGTATCAGAATTCCCCACCGCTCTACCTGATGGACGGAACTCACCGGATCATGATTTCCGAGGCATTGAACCTGAGCGACCGTCTTAGCGCCTGCCATAAGCGCGCAAGGCGTCAACTAAAGGGCAGCAATCTGCCATTCAATGTCTTCGTATTTCAGACCGCGGACGAAGCAGCAGCGGCTGACGCGGTGGAGGATTTCCTGCTTAGCTACAACGTTGGCGGAATCCACTTGCCGCCAGCCGCATTCGACAAGATGCGGGATGAGATTTCGCTGGAAGAGTTCGAAATGGAGTTGCAAATGCCATGGGGATCAGAACGCGTTCGCCTGTTTCGGGGACTGGTTCCGGTGAGCCCTGGAATCTTTCATCCTATCCTGGTCCGGGAGGGAAGAGCGGCTCAGGTCGAGGTTCGCGATTTCCGCTTCGTGCGTTGGGCCGACCATATCTACTACGAGGTGTGCGCTAATCCGGAGTTGATCGCGACGATTGAACGCCAGCGCTTCGGACAGACGGTATAGCGCGTTCGAATTCAAAGCCAGTCTCTTCTTAACGGAGCCCTGCAGCTTTGGGATGGAAGGGAACCGTGATTACCGCTTCGAGATTCGATGGCTCGCCCATCCTTGATCGCGGGGCGAAAGAGCCAGTGCGAGAAAGCCTCGGAGGCATTCTGGTCCAGACGCGGATCGAGACTCTTTGCGACCGCGATGTCGCCGACACTGCCGTCGGCGCGAATGGTGGCCGTGAGAATGACCGTCCCCTGTACTCCATCCTGCATTAGGTCGCCCGGATAGGGTGGGTCAAATTTACTGACCACCTCCGGCGCTGCAATGGGAGAACAACCGCCCTGCATCCCGTTCCGCAAAGTGAATAATCCAGCTACCGGTGGCGGCGTTGAGGTTCGGCATGTTGACCGAAAGCGTGTAGGAGCGCCGTCCAGCAAAGATTCGATTCTCCAACTCAGTGCGTGGTCCGGTGGACTCGCGTGCAATGGGCTGACGGGGCGGCATGGACATCGGTGGAGGACGCATCGCGGCCATGAACTTTGCGCGCACATCGGGATCCGCCGGTTGCGCATGAGGGCCCGCGACCGGCGCGGCACCTACGCTGATTCCAGCAGGGGCGTTCGCCGGGGCGGTAGATTCGTGCGCTCCAGTACCGGTTGAGAGCCCGGCGCCCGCAGCTCCTGTGGCCTCGGAGCGTCCATCCGGCGAGGCCGCAAAGGCTCCCCGGCGGTTGCCAGACGGTAGTTGCACCGGGGCGTGAACATCGGCAGGATGAAGGTTCAGAGCAATAATCTGCGCGGACATGTGTTCCGCATCAGGCATGCGCGGGGTCTCGGGGATTGGTTCGGCGACACGCGGGGTTAGGTGTGCAAGTACTGCGCTGGCAACACGGCTGACGTACCCCAGATCGGGAGCTGGCTCTACTACCTTGGGCTGAAACGCGGGCAGGGCCAGGCGGGGATTGGCCTGCGCAACTTCCGGAGCAGGTTCGACGATCCGTGGCTCAAACTTTGGCAGTTTGGACCGGAACTCAGTGCACTGGAATCCACCGCCGGGCCGATCACCTCAGGGATAAATTTTGGCAGATGCAAGCTGGCTGAGTTGCGCTCGCTGGCTGCCAAGGGCTGTGCCGGAGCCGCAGCTTCGTAGCTGACGATGTTCGGAAGATCGACATCTTGCTTGAGTTTAATTTTTGGCGGCGCGACGATCGTCTGGCGAAGATTGTCCGGAGTCTCAGGAAGAGAGACTATCTCCTGCTTTGCCAGGACCGGGTCCTGTTTTCCGTGATCGCGCGGATGAGTGGGAGCGCCGTGCAACTCTGGGAGGTACGGGCTGATCGTGTAGCCATTGAGCATCCGGCGGGAAAGCGGATCGGCTAGGTGTACGGAGGATTGCGGCCAAATTGAGACGGCGTAGAGCAATCCCAGCAGTGCGGCGTGCAGGAAGACGGAATCGAGAAGCCCACGGCGCGGTAGCGGCGTGCGCAGATCAATGTCGCGCCAAAATCCGTGATCGGGTTCAGAAGTCGTCACCAGCCCCGGTACGACGCGGCGGCGGAGAAAATCATGGAGGTTCCGCAACAAAGACGGCCCGTGGATTTGGCCAGAGTACTAAGAGGCGCGGCTCTAGTTTGCGTGGCTGCTGTATCGCCCTTGGGTACGTTCAGACTTCGAAATTTGAGAGTGACTCGCAAGGCTACTAAGTGGCCAGATTATATCGCGAGTCGGTGAATTGCGCTGAGGCTCTGGAGCTCGGCTATACTCTTCCAACCATGAAGAACGTTTTCGCAATCGCAGCTTTGTTGCTCATCCTGGTCACGGTGGGATCGGCCCAGCGGCCTGCAGAACCGGAGCCGCAGTTGAGCGGAGACATCACGGGGTTGTATTCCTTCGTTCACGAGGGCGAGTTTGTGCAGATCGAGGTCGATGATGGAAAAATCACCGGGCTGGTTTCGAGATTTAAGGACGAGAATCCGGCGAAAGCCGAATTTGTGGACCAGTACTTTGAGCAGGCAAAGCTGGAAGGTTCCACTCTGACTTTCCGTACCAAGCCGGCAGACGGCGTCTGGTTCGAGTTTTCCGGGAAAGTGGAGCGTGGCCCGGCCAAGACCCCCAGCGAGGAGGGCTACTGGATCGTGAAGGGAACCCTGGCCGAGCGGCACACATCGGCAAACAAACACACATCGGCAGACGAAAAAGATGCCGGCAAGGTGCGCGAACTAACGCTCAGATCGTTTCCCGAGGATGCAACGCCGGACGCGGGCGACAAGAAATAGTGCTTCATTCTGTGTTCAGGAGAGCTGAGGGCGCTGAGTGTTCGCGAATCGCAGGTGCTTGCTCCCGCACCAGAATTGTGGGGCCGGAGTGGCTCCTCAATCTTTATGAGTCTTGAGAATTCGGTGTCTTGCTGGCGAGTCTGCGTTCAAGAAACGCCGCGTGATCGGCCTCAAAGCTGGAAAGTTCCAAGTAGAGCGTGCGAAGGTCGTGATCATCCGCAGTCTGCGCCAGTTCGGCATAAAAATCTCTCGCTTGGTTTTCCGCGCTCAGCGCAATCCTTAGCGCACGCTGATGCGCCGTGGCCGCCTCTGTCGTGGAGTTGAATATTTCTCCATTCGCTAATTGAGGCAGTTCGATCATCTCGAGAATGTCAGCCGCGGTGAGCGCGCAGGCTGCTTGTCCAAACCGCGAGGTGTAGCGCTCCTGCAGCAGAGTGCTGTGATGAAGTTCCTCAGCAGCCATGTCCCACAGGGCGCTGGCAATTTCCAGTGAAGCGAAGTCCTGAAAGGAAGCGAACATCTCCGCGAACCGGTGGTAGATCTGCGAGTTGCGCTCCTCGATGAAAACAGCCACGTGGAGTGCTTCCTGCGGCAAAAGTGACTGGAAGCTGCGTTTCATGATGCCTGCCTACTGTTCCGCACTGTGCACAAGCGAATAAGACGATTACAGCTACTTGATGACCATGAGTCTGCTTCCTGTGCCAATCTACTATTTCGATGTCGCTTCCAACTGCGCGATGGTGGCACGAAGCCATTCTTTGAGCGCGGTTGCCATCCGGTTTGGATCTTTCTTCTCAATCAAGTCCGCGATTGTCTCCCCAGAGGCACTTAGTGGTATGTAGTGACAGGGAAATTCCTCGGTTTGCTTATCTTTGGGGGCAAACTGATGGAGGACGCACTCGCGGCAGGCATGGGCCCGCAACGGATCGCCGTAGTTGATGCAGGCAAATGTTCCCAGGAAAGGTGATTCGGTTCCGAACAATGCCCGGTCGCGTTCAAAGCCGCCCTGCTCGAGGTAGTTCAACTCGTAGCGAAGCATCTGTAGCACATCGCTCAAATCCTGGGACATGGGAATTCTCCGCATGATGCAAATCGAATAGAGTCTGGCGCAATCGCTGCCGTCGGGCTGTGATTGATCTCACCTCCTCCGGTGATAGCCGTTACTCTGTTTGACGGCTGCGGACCCCATCAAACCCGGCTCGGGTTGCTCGCGCATCACGGGCTAATGTGACTGGCCTCACTGTGCGAATCGCCGCGTCAGACTACGTTGTTTGCGACCTAAGGCGAATGATAGCTCTAGCGGCCATAACAGAGGAGTCATCCGCCCGTCGGTGGAGGAGATGGAAGATGGACGGATGTGTACCGAACGGACGGCAGCCCGAGACACACTGCTCGAAGCCGCCGCGAAGCCCCGTTCCCTTGGCTTCGAAAGGAGAAGTGGACCATGTCACGACCGGATTCCTTCAAGTTGGTGTCGGCAGTCGCTCTCATTGTTCTGCTCGCATTCATTGTGGTGAGCGCCGAGACTGCGCCCGCGCCCAAATACGACAAGAGCAGCGAAGTTAAGGTTAAGGGCGTTATCGATGACGTGAAGACCGCCGCGGACAACACTGTCCACGTTACGCTGAAGAACGACAAGGGCGCGCTGGACGTGTTGGTGGCGCCGGTAAGCTTCCTGAAGGAAATGGAAATCACCTTCGCTAAAGGTGATGCGATTGAAGTTCTCGGCTCGCAGCTTACGGTAGAGGGAAATCCGTTATTGCTGGCCCGTGAAGTGACGCGCAACGGCGACGTCATGACGATGCGCGACGATCACGGCAAACCCGTCTGGGTGGGTTGGATCAAGTAGTTCGGAAAGACTCCGCTACTTCTTCTTGCTTGGCGGAATTACCATCGGACGCCGCACCGGCACAAGCCCTTCCTTGGGCATTGCCTGATTGGCGCGGATCATCACTTCCTGCTGCACATATTTCACAAACTCCTGCATCTGGAGTTGCATGTGCTCCATGCGCTCGCGCATGTTGAGGATGATTCCAATGCCTGCGATGTTGACGCCGAGATCTCGCGCCAGGGAGAGTATGAACTCCAGGCGTTTGAGATCGTCTTCGGTGTAGAGGCGGGTATTACCTTCGCTGCGCGAGGGTTTCAATAATCCCTCACGCTCATAGAGGCGGAGTGTCTGCGGGTGGATTTCATACATCTCGGCCACCACCGAAATCATGTACGCGCCCTTGCCTTTACGTTTCGTCACGGTTGCGCCTCACAGGATTCTCTACACTTTGCTCCACAACTCTTTGCGCGGATCTTCAGGATGCAGCTTTTCCAACTTCTGCCAGAGCTCTTTGGCTTCGACGTTCGGGATCTCCGGAACGACAATGCGTATTTGGACAATCTGGTCTCCTGTAATGCCGGGGCGGGTTGCTGAAGGTACGCCTTTTTCCCGCATGCGCAACTTCTGCCCCGTCTGCGTTCCCGGAGGAATCCGCAACACGGCGCGACCGTCAATGGTGGGCACCTCAACCTTGGCTCCAAGTGCAGCCTCCCACGGTAGTATCGGCAGGGTGATGAGGATGTCGTCGGCATCGCGATGAAAGATGGGGTGCTCAGTGATGTGCACAATGATGTAGAGATCGCCGGGCGGTCCGCCGCGCACTCCCGGATTCCCCTTACCCGCCAGCCGGATACGCTGTCCATCGCGGGTTCCGGGCTTGATGCGGAAGGTAACAGGCTCGGGAGTCATGCGCCCCATGGCCGACGGGCGCTGAATATTCAGCTTCATCTCGCCGCCACGGATCGACTCCCAGAAAGGAACCTGTACTGAGTACTCTGCGTCCGATCCGGCAAGGTTTGCTGGCTCCTGCGCCGCGCCCCCGCCGAACATACCGGAGAAGATATCCCGGAAACTGCCGCTGCGCCCGCCGGGTTGTTGCGCCGCGCCAAAATCAAAATCGCGGAAGTCGAAATCCACATGCTGGCCGCCCTGGTTGCTGTAGCCGCCGAAGGGATTGCCGCCTGCTCCCCCATAAGGATTCCCGCCGGACCCGCCGCCGCTATTGGCATAGGCCTCAGCGGCCTTGGGATCGATGTTGTCCGAGTAGAAGCCGAGCTGGTCGTATATCTTTCGCTTCTTGGGATCGCTCAAAACATCGTTGGCTTCGGAAAGCTCCTTGAACTTCTCTTCCGATTTCTTGTCTCCCGGATTTACGTCGGGATGATACTTGCGCGCCAGTTTGCGAAAGGCCTTGCGCACATCGTCAGCCGTGGCCGTCTTCTTTATGCCCAAGATGGCGTAATAGTCTTTCTTGTCCGTTGCGGCCATGGTTTTTCTTCTTCCCGCTAATTCCGCTAATCAAAAATCCTGCATCCCAGCATACTTTCGTATCTGCAACTCTGCCAAGCTTTTCTGTCCAAAGCGGCTCGCCGCCCCTGCTGCCATTCGGCTTGCTGACGGCAGGGGCAGACTTACTTACGCCGGTTGCTGGGTCGGGGAAATCTTAATTCATGCGGCGCGCGCCGTCGTTCGACGGCGAGAGCAGGATGGGACTAGTCATCAGCGTGCCGTCGTTGTGTATCTCCACCGACTCGACGCCGGTGCTGCAAGGCGTCAACAGAAACCACTGCGCCTCACTGGTATCGAAAGTGAGAAAGTACGGGATGCCGTTGACTTCAAAATCCATTGAGTTCCCCTTATACGAGCCAGATTGCCGCATCTTGCGCCCAAACTGCCCGGTTGCGAAGCGGCCAGAGCACGGATGCTCCGGCCGCGAGAATAAGCCCGCCCAACTGCGGCAAGCTGCCGGTTACTTCTTATCCTCCACGTCGACGTATTCGGCGTCGATTACACCCTCATCCTTCTTGGCTTCCGTCTTCGGCTGAGCCTCAGCCTGCTGAGCACCGGCTTCTGGATTCGGAGGAGTTGCTTTGTACATCGCCTCCGCCAGCTTGTGTGACGCGGTCTGCAGCCGGTCGCGCGCGGTCTGCATCGACTTGTGATCTCCGCTCTCCAATGACTTCTTGGCATCGCCGAGAGCGTTTTCCACTTCGCCACGCTCGCCGCCGGAGATCTTGTCGCCGTTCTCCTTCAGCATCTTCTCGACCTGATACACCATGGCGTCGAGCTGGTTGCGCGTCTCAATTTCCTCGCGCTTCTGCTTGTCTTCAGCCGAGTGCGCCTCGGCTTCCTTGGCCATGCGCTCTACCTCTTCCTTGCTCAATCCGCTCGAGGAGGTAATGGCGATCTTCTGATCCTTGCCGGTTGCGACATCCTTCGCGTTACGTTGAGAATGCCGTTGGCATCGATGTCAAAAGTGACTTCGATCTGTGGCACGCCGCGCGGAGCCATCGGAAGTCCAGAGAGGTGAAATTTGCCCAAAGTGCGGTTGTCTTTCGCCAAGGGACGTTCACCTTGCAGGACGTGAATCTCTACCGAGGTCTGGTTGTCAGCCGCGGTGGAGAAATTCTCGCTCTTGCGCGTCGGGATCGTCGTGTTGCGCGGAATCATGGTCGTCGCAACCCCGCCGTAAGTCTCAATCGAGAGCGAAAGCGGAGTCACATCGAGCAGCAGCAGGTCCTTAACTTCTCCCTGCAACACGCCGCCCTGAATGGCCGCGCCAATCGCAACCACTTCATCAGGATTGACGCCGCGGTGCGGCTCGCGTCCAAAGAATTCCTTGACCTTTTCCTGAATCATCGGCATACGAGTCTGGCCGCCGACCAACACGACTTCGTCAATCTTGCTGGCGTCGATACCCGCATCCTTCAGCGCCTGCTCGCAGGGCTTGATCGATTTGTCGATCAGATCGCGCACCATGTCTTCGAGTTTGGCGCGCGTCATCGTCTTCACCAGGTGCTTAGGGCCCGAGGCATCGGCGGTAATGAACGGCAGATTGATCTCGGTCTGCATAGTGGTCGACAGCTCAATCTTGGCGCGCTCAGCGGCGTCACGCAGACGCTGCAACGCCATCTCGTTACCCTTGCTGCGCAGGTCCAGACCGTAATCCTTGCGGAATTCATCGGCCAACCAACCAACGATTCGCTGGTCAATGTTGTCGCCGCCCAGGTGCGTGTCGCCGTTGGTGGACTTCACCTCGATTACACCTTCGCCGACCTCAAGAATCGAGATATCGAAAGTGCCGCCGCCAAAGTCATAAACGGCGATCGTCTCGTCCTTCTTTTTATCCAGACCATAGGCCAGCGCGGCGGCCGTTGGCTCGTTGATGATGCGCTTGACGTCGAGCCCGGCAATCTTGCCGGCGTCCTTAGTGGCCTGGCGCTGCGAGTCGTTAAAATAAGCAGGCACCGTGATGACGGCTTCCGTCACCGGTTCGCCAAGATAGTCCTCGGCGGCTTTCTTTAGCTTTTGCAGAATCATGGCCGAGATCTGCGGCGGAGTGTACTCCTTACCCTGCGCTTCAATGGCCACATGATCGCCCGACTGCACCACCTTGTAGGGCACCATCTTCATCTCTTCGCTCACTTCGTCATAGCGGCGGCCCATGAAGCGCTTGATGGAGAAAATAGTGTTCTCCGGGTTGGTGATTGCCTGATTCTTGGCGACCTGGCCCACCGGGCGCTCGCCCGTCTTGGTAAAGCCGACCACGGAAGGCGTGGTTCGACCACCTTCCTCGTTGGGAATTACCTTTGGCTCGCCGCCTTCCATCACGGCTACAACCGAGTTTGTGGTGCCCAGATCGATCCCGATAATCTTTGCCATTGCTCTTTGCCTCCTGCGGTAACGCAAATATGAAAATGTTGAGGTTGGCACTCCCGCAGGAGCCACCGACCGACCGTGCGCAGTGTAAGCGCTCTACTCAGACCTAATACGATTGCGATGATAGAACCTGAGTGAGTTACTGTCAACTTAATAGATGAATCTTTGCCCTCCGAAGATGCACGAAGAGTTGATCGAAAAACCGTGCCCCTGAGCCGCGAGCCAAGACCGTAAGAAATCAACAGTGTACAAAGTGGTGCACCGTGTAAAAAGGTGCTCGCTGCGTTCCTCTTGGAAGCGTTGAAGCAAGCGTCTGCATCCTGCAATGCTGCTCCACGACACGCCAGAATCAAGATATCCGAATGTTTGCAACCATTTCCGACGATTAAAAATAGCCCGTATTCTCTCGTCTGGGTGAGGAAGATCGGAAGCTAAATTGCTTCTCTTTACACAGAGGTCTGCGATGAGAGTTACAACGAGAGTCTTTGAGCCGAACATATTTAGTCTGCATCGCCTGGACCAGGAGCACGCCGATATTCAACTGAATTATCAGTCGTTGGAAGAGGCGATCTTGCTCGGACAGGGCGTGCCCGGCATTTTGGAAGCCGCGAACCGACTCGTCCAGATGATCTTGCTGCACTTCACCCATGAGGAGCGATTCCTGGGGAAGCTCTCCCTCCCGATCCTTCAAAAGCAACGTGACGCCAATGTCGAAGTTACGGCGCAACTCTTCGAAATCGAGGACGGATTGAGGCAGGAGAAACTCGCCGCCGTCTTCCAGTTACTGCTCCTCGTCAAGGCCTGGATTAAAGAGCATATGCACCAGGAGTGTGAACAGTTCGACGATCCCTTTCCCGGTAAACGGCTACGCGGCATCACCGCATAAGCCCCTTGTTTCGTCCGATAGGGGTTGTTTGGGGGCCTAGTCGTAGCGCTCGTAGATGACATGCTGTTTGTCCAAGCCGCACTCCTCGATCAGCAAGGTACGCACTGACGAAACCATATCGTTGAGCCCGCAGATATAGACGTGTATGTCCTTGCGCTCGCCCACAATATTGCGCAGGTATCCCTGCACATATCCGCGGAAGCCGGTCCAGTTCTCTGGAGCGCGACTGAGAGTGGCGACATAGTGAAAATTGGGGTGCTCGGCCGCCAATTGCTCGAACTCTTTCTGATAGTAGACGTCCTCCGGATAGCGTGTCCCGTAGATCAGCCAGATCTGCCTTCCCTCGTGGCGCTGCTGTCCGCTGCCGTCCTGTCCGAAAAGGTACTGCACAAAGCTGCGGAAGGGCGCAATTCCGGTCCCGGTGCAGACGAAGATCATGTCTTTCAACTCTGGTTTTAGTAGGAAGAGTCCATGAGGGCCGTGGAAGCGGGCGGTCTCTCCGACCTTGCGATCGCAAAGAAAATTGGACATGAAGCCTTCCTCTACCCGGTTCAGGATGAGATCGAAGGTGTTGTCGCTGCGCGGCGCCGATGCGATGGAGTATGCGCGGGTGACGAACCGGTCGCCGCGAGGCTCCCGTACGGAGATAAACTGTCCGGCTAAAAAGTCGAACGAAGAGACCTCCTCGATGTCGAATTCGAGGTGTTTAGTTTTCTCCGAAAGAAGCACGGAGCGGATAAGCCGGGCGGTAAGCAGGTTGCGTTCCATGTTCGTCCTTGACGGCCTGATATCCCCGCTATTCTAAAGCAGAGCGCGAGCCGGTGCCTGAAAGCCAGTCAGAATAGATGAAATCCTGCGCACAAGGGCTTGCAGCCAAGCAGTTTTCCCGTGGCTCGGTGCTTGCGGCTCGATCCGGGGATGAATCCCACATAGGATGCGCCAATGACGTTATCCTGCGCAAACGCTAAAGCGGCGGCAAAGTTGATCGGACTGCTCCCACCGCAGCCATATCCAGACGATCAAGATCGGCCACCGGTCGCTACGGAGTAAACTATCGCATGATCTCCAGCTCACGTTTTTTTATCCGCAGCTTGGCCGCTTCGCTGCTGGTGTTCTCCTGCCTGGCATTGGCGCAGGCGCAGCCCCACAGCTCCGTGCGCTTTTCAATTACAGTTTCCAGCGACATCGGTGAGCAGGCGCTTGACGGTCGAATCTTCCTTTTGCTCTCTACCGATCCGAGCGACGAGCCTCGGATGCAGATCGACGACACACCCACTTCCCAACTGATCTTTGGCGTGGACGTCGACGGACTCCATCCAGGACAGTCTGTTGTGGTGGATGAGCACGCGGATGGCTACCCGATTCGCAGTCTGCGAGAACTTCCCGCAGGCGAGTATTTCGTGCAGGCCGTACTCCACCGATATGAAACCTTTCATCGAGCAGATGGAAAGACGGTGAAGCTGCCGATGGATCGCGGCGAGGGACAGCGCTGGAATGTCGCGCCCGGAAACTTCTACAGCAAGGCAAGGAAAATCACTATCGGCAAGGGTGGCGCGCCGGTCAAAATTGTGCTGGATCAAGTCATGCCGCCGATCCCGGAGCCTAGGGATACGAAGTACATCCGCCACCTTCGCATCCAGAGCCAGTTATTGACGAAATTCTGGGGAAGGCCAATGTACCTTTCAGCGCTGGTGCTGGTGCCAGAAGGCTTTGACACTCATCCCGAGGCACATTACCCGCTGATGGTTTTTCACGATCACTTCGTGAGCGAGTTCAATGACTTCCGCACCGAACCGCCGGACCCGAATCTGAAGCCGGATTTTAGTGATCGCTTCCACGTTTCTGGCTATAACCGGATTCAGCAGGAGGAGTCTTACAAAAATTACCAGCAGTGGATTTCGGCGGGCTTCCCGCGCTTCCTCGTGGTGAAGATCCAGCACGCAAATCCATATTATGACGACTCCTACGCGGTGAACTCGGCTAACCTGGGTCCTTACGGCGATGCGATTGAAACCGAACTGATTCCGGCGATTGAGAAGCAGTTCCGGGCCATTGGCGAGGGCTGGGCGCGGTTCACCTATGGTGGTTCTACCGGTGGATGGGAGGCGCTGGCGGTCCAGATCTTTTATCCCGACCATTACAACGGAGCGTTTGGAGCCTGCCCCGACCCTGTGGACTTTCGCTCCTTCGAAACGATCGATCTCTACAAAGACAGCAACGCATTCTACCTGCAAGGCGCGCACAAGCGCGTGGCACAACCCGCGATGCGCGACTACCTGGGGCACACCCTGATGACCCTGGAGGATAACAACGCCTACGAACTGGCACTGGGCAGTAAGGGACGTTCCGGCGAACAGTTCGATATCTGGCAGGCTGTGTACTCGCCTTTGGGAAAGGACGGTTATCCGAAGCCCATCTTTGACAAACGCACCGGCGAAATTGACCACGACGTCGCCGCCTACTGGCATGATCATTACGATCTGCGGGCGATTCTGGAAAAGAACTGGTCCACGCTTGGTCCCAAGCTTCGGGGCAAACTGCACCTGTATTGCGGAAGTGCAGACACTTACTTTTTGAATGACGCCGTTTACAAGATGGAAGACTTCCTGAAGTCAACCGCTAACCCGTCCGTACGAGGGAGAGGTGAAATACGGAGAGCGCGCGGAACACTGCTGGAATGGCGATCCGGCTCAGCCTAATTACCTCTCGCGCCTGCACTACAACACGATTTATCTGAATAAAATAATGGAGCGCATCACGAAAACCGCACCGGCCGGCGCAGACCTGACTAGCTGGCGATACTAAAGGGTACTCATGAAAGTCTTAGTTACTGGTGGTGCAGGATACATCGGCAGCGTGGTAGTAGGGCAACTCGTGGCTGCCGGTCACGAGGTTGTCGTCTATGACAATCTCAGCAAGGGATACCGCGAATCGGTGTCATCTGCTGCCCAGTTGGTAGTGGGAGATGTTGGCGACCGGACGCGGCTCGATGCGGCTTTTGCAGATTTCAGACCCGAGGCGGTCATGCACTTTGCCGCGTGGATTGAGGCTGGCGAATCCATGCACGAACCAGCAAAGTTTTTCCGCAACAACACGGCCAATGCCCTCACCTTGCTGGAGACAGTGCTGGCCTACAAGGTCCGTTGCTTCGTCTTCTCTTCCACCGCCGCGCTGTACGGTGAACCGGAGAGCACTCCAATCCTTGAGAGCGACACGCTTCTGCCAACGAATGCATACGGCGAATCGAAGCTTCTGGTTGAGCAGATGCTCCGCTGGTTTCATCGCATCCATGGCCTCTCCTACGCGAGTCTGCGCTACTTCAACGCCGCCGGGGCCACTAAGACTCTTGGCGAGCGTCATAATCCGGAGTCTCACTTAATCCCAATCATTTTGCAGGTCGCCAGCGGGATTCGCGATCATATCAGTATCTTTGGCGAAGATTACCAGACGCCTGACGGAACCTGCGTGCGCGACTACATACACGTTTCTGATCTGGCTAGCGCGCACCTGCTCGCGCTCAAGGCATTGCACTCGCACCCGGAACCTGTCCAGCTCATCTACAACATCGGCAACGGGCACGGCTTTAGCGTGAAGCAAGTCATCGACTGCGCGCGGCGCGTTACCGGGCGCCCAATACCGGCTAAGGTCGAGCCGCGTCGTTCGGGAGATCCTGCGACCTTAGTCGCCAGCTCGGCGAAGATACGTGCCGAACTTGGCTGGCAACCACAGTATCCTGAGCTCGATGAAATTATTCGCAGTGCGTGGGACTATCTCCAGCGCCAAAAATAGAGAGCTTCGGGAATGTTTGCATGTCACATTGACCTGTGATCGCGTTCCAAGGTATAAACGGATGACTATGGTGATGTGCTGTCAACCCTGTCGAATGATGTGTTGCGCTTGTTGTGGTGGCGCAAACGCATCTGGCGCAGGGGAGATCGTGGTATAGCACTCATCTAACCAGGATCTAGAGATACAGACCCACCGCCGGAAAATCCAGCGGTGGGTTTTCGTTTTATCGGGGGAACGGATGGCAGAGGAGTTCAGCGAGACTAAGGCAGAACGGGCAGAGCGCTTGAAGCGCGACAAGAATCCCTGGGAATGTCTCGACGAGATTCGCGGCTTTGCCCGGCGCGGCTTTGAAACTGTTCCTCCAGAGTGGCTCGATACCTACTTCAAGTATTGGGGAGTGTACACCCAGGGAGATGGCGTCGGAGTGACCGGAGGCAAAGGCGGAGTAGGGAAGCAAGTGCCCTATTTCATGGTGCGCATCCGAATTCCGAATGGTTTGTTGCTGAGTCACCAGGTTCGGGCCATAGCCACCGTTGCTACAAAGTACGCTCGTGGACTGATCGATATTACGGTTCGTCAGAACATTCAACTCCACTGGCTGCGCATAGAAGACCTTCCGGACTTGCTGGAACAGTTATGGCGGGCTGGCTTGACGACCATGGGTTCCTGCGGCGATGACACGCGAAACATTACCGGATGTCCGCTTGCGGGAGTGGATGCCGACGAAGCGTTCGACCCGTCGCCGATGGTTTTAGAACTGGATCGCTTCTTCGTGGGAAATGCCGAGTTCTACAACTTGCCGCGGAAATTCAAGATATCTGTTACCAGTTGCAATGCATGGTGCTCATATCCGGAGATCAACGATATCGGACTAACAGGTTTGCTCCGGAAACGTAATGGTTACGATGAGCGAGGCTTTTCGCTTCGTGTTGGAGGCGGGCTTTCCACCCACCCACATCTCGGGCAAAGACTCAACGCGTTTGTTGGAGTAAATCAGGTTGTCCCGGTTGTAAGGAGCGTAGCAGAGATCTTCCGCGATGCGGATGTCCTGAGAGAGAGCCGCGATTACGCACGTTTAAAGTTTTTGTTTATGAAGTTTGGGTGGAATGCCGACACCTTCCTTTCCGAGATTCATCGGCGGCTGGGTTTTCAACTCGATGCAGCAGAGGAGGAAATACTGCCCACGGATGTATATCGCGATCACGTTGGGGTGCACCCGCAGAAGCAGCCAGGTTATTTCTACGTTGGAGCTTCGGTGTTGCGTGGCCGAATCAACGCCGGGCAGCTACATGCTGTAGCGGAGCTTTCAGATCGCTTTGCCGGTGGAGAGGTGCGCCTCACTGCGATGCAGAATCTGCTGATCATTAACGTCCGCGAGCAAAATGCGGAACTATTGCGGCGCGAGCTCGAAAACATAGACCTGCGCGTGGAGGCTTCGCCGTTCTGGCGTGGAGCTATCGCCTGCACCGGTACGGAATTCTGCAAGTTGGGCATCACTGAGACCAAGAGCTTTGCGCGCTGGGTAGTCGAAGAGCTCGAAGGGCGTGTTCCCGGATTCGACCAACAGCTCAAGTTGAATATCACTGGATGCCCTAACAGTTGCGGCCAGCACTGGATTGCCGATCTGGGATTGGAAGGTAAGAAGATTAAGGTGAACGGACAGTTCGCTGATGCTTACTACTTCTGTGTCGGCGGAGCGGTTGGGCGTGTGCAGTCGATCGCGCGTGCGGTTGGGTATCGATGCCTGGCAACGGAGGTCCCGGAATCCATCACTCGCCTGCTCGCCCGCTATACGGAACTGCGGGACAACGGAGAGAGCCTGCAACAGTTTCTTGCGCGCAAATCAAACGATGAGATTCGAGACTTCCTCGCAGGGGGTGTGGCCGAGATTGCACAACGCGATCTCCCCGCTGCTCCAGTGCCGCACGGCGTGGAGGGCTGAATGCCCGCTCTCTTCCCAATGTTTGTAAAGCTCGAAGGCCACAACTGTGTTGTAGTTGGCGCGGGACGCATCGCCGCACAAAAGCTAGAGAGTTTACTGGAATCCGGCGCTGTTGTGCGCATCGTTGCTCCTGAGGCCAGCGAGGAGATTCAGGAACTTGCGCGAAGCGGGCGGATCTCATGGATTCCAACAGAGTTTAAGGCTGAGCATCTCGCAGGTGCGTTGTTGGTAATTGCCGCGACCGGGAGTCCAGAGGTGAACGAGATCGTGTACCGGGCCGCGCAAGAGCGAGGCGTTCTGTGCAATTCGGTCGATGAGCCGGAGCGATGTGATTTCTATTATCCGGCGGTGGTGCGGCGAGGCGATCTCCAAATCGCAATCTCGACTGCGGGCAAGAGTCCCGCACTCGCACAGAGGCTTCGCAAGGAGTTGGAAGAGCAGTTCGATTCGAGCTACATCAGTTGGCTAAACTGGCTGGGAAAGGTGCGCGAGTTGTTCTTTCAGCGCCAGGTCGAACCAGAGTTGCGGACGCGGACCCTGCACCGCATCTCTGGCCACGCGATCTATGAGCGCTTCAAGATTTCTCACAGGCGAAGAAATCAGGACGGAAATAATGGGTAAAGTCTTCCTTGTTGGTGCAGGCCCCGGAGATCCGGAGTTGTTGACGTTGCGGGCAGCGCGGCTGCTGCAAGAGGCCGATATCGTCTTGCATGACGCTCTGGTCAGCGCGGAGATACTCGCAATGATCCATACAAGCCGGGTGATTAATATCGGCAAACGATGCGGCACAAAGTTGCTGACCCAGAAAGAAATCAATTCTCTTCTGATCGCGTACGCCTCCGAGTGTGAGGTCGTGGTTCGACTCAAGGGTGGAGATCCCACGATCTTTGGTCGCGCGGGAGAAGAGATCGAGGCGCTGCTGGAGGCCAACATTCCATACGATATAGTCCCCGGCGTGACCTCCGCGATAGCAGGCGCAGCAGCCGCAGGTCTCTCGCTTACCGACCGCCGCTTCGCCGCAAGCGTTGTGTTCACTACCGCGCATCGCGGCCAGGACTCCGACGCACTAGCTTGGGATAAACTAGTCACGTCACATTCAACCCTTGCCATCTACATGCCCGGAAGCGATTACAAGAAACTCTCCGCACACCTGTGCGACGCGGGGCTGGACCCGCACACGCCTTGTGCGGTGATCTCCCACGCTGGCCGCCCAACCCAGCAAGTGCTATGGTCCGACCTTACTTCGGTGAGGTTGCTGGAATCACCTCCCGCGCCAAGTCTAGTGATCGTAGGTGAGTGTGCAAGGCCATTGCATGAATCGCATTCCATCCGGCGCGGCATTGCGAAACAGGAATTCGATTTCCCCGGCCTCGGGGGCGCGTCGCCTCGCGATGTTTGAAAGTAGCTTCAGGTTGCCTTCCCCACCAAACTGCTGGCAACGTTTCTGGATTACCTAAGTAATCCAGCTGAGATCTGTTTATGAGGCGCGCGGTCCAGTGCAGGAGTAGAGTGACACTCTAAGGCAGTGTCTCCCCCTCCGACTGCCTAAAGTGATGTCAACTTAATCCAGAACATTGAGTCCTCATGGATTTGATTGTCCAACTCTGCCTTGTCGGTTTTGGCGCCGCTCTGTTTCTGTATCTAGTGGCGCAGTTGTCGGGGGGTGCGTCTCCGCGCTGGTGGTTCTTCGCCTCGGGAGTTGGTTTTTTAGTCTCGATCTTGGAGTGGATGACCGCAGGAAAATCTGCGGAGGCTGTTGAGTCCATCATTTTTCTGTGTCTTTGTACACAGCTTGCATGCATCGTGCGTGGCCAGGTCGGTCGTCTTGTGCGTTCAAAGTCTTTCTGGTCTGCCTCTGTGTTTGCCGCCTTGCTGGGTTCGGTTCTGCTTGCAATGGCCAGCCACGCCGACCAAATCGGCGTGGCACGTAGTCTCATTGCGCTTCTCATCTTCGGTATGCTCCTGATTTATCCATGGAAACAGAAGGATCGCCGCCCGTGGATCACTTCAGCGATTGTGACCATACTGCTGGTGGGATTTGCGCGCGAACTGCTACGCACGGAAACCGCGCTCCATTGGTTTGCATTGCCAAAAACCGACTGGCCTCTGATTTCCGCCGTCTGCGGATTCATCGGTTCATGGGGAAGCACAATTGCCTTGGTCTACATCGCGGGCAGTACCATGGCAGCCCGTTACGAGGAACTCTGTACCTGTTATGAACGCATGCGGCAGCTTGTCAATTCGACTGATCACGGAATCTGCGAAGTGAATGAGGCTGGCCTCCTGACGTTTGCTAACGCCACCGCCTCGGAGATGTTAGCCATCGGCGATGAGGGCCTTTCAAGTGTCTGGATCCAGGACAAACTGGAAGCCGATGAGGATGAATGTTCTGCGCGTGCAATTTCGGAGTTCACCCTTCGTCCAACAACACCAGTCGGCCAGACCAAGGCTCGCATCGCGCGCTCGAATCAACCGCCAGTTAATGTGGAATGGTCCTCTTCTCCGATTCTTCGCGACGGAAAACCAACCGGTGCCATAGTGACATTGCACGATATTAGCGAGCGCGAATCGGCAGATCGTTTCGTCCACTTCCGCACCGAACTGCTGGAGATGATTGCGCGAAACAAATCGGTTGAGGAAGTCTCCAAGATGCTGGTCGCCGCCGTTGAAGAACGGTTGGAAGGCTATCACTGTTCGATTCTCGTGTGCGATATCGAGGGCTTCCGTGTTTTCGCTTCGCCTGGATTACCTGAGGGATTCCGTTCCGCGATGAACACAGTACCCTGCAATCGTATGTTCCAGACAAGCGATCGAAAAGGTTCGACTGCGCTGAAGAACTGGGATGACGCGTTGCGTTCTATTTCCAGCACCTACGAATTCAGTGGTACGTGGACGGAGGCAATGGTTTCAACTGCCAACGAACTACTTGGCACCGTTATGCTGAATCATCCCGTGATAGCTCCTCTGGAGAGATCCCATGGCCGCATTCTGCGCGAAGCTGCGCGACTGGGCGCACTGGCAGTCGAGCACCGTTGGGCCTATGAGCGATTGCTGCACCAGGGCTATCACGATGCTTTGACAGGTCTGCCTAATCGGTTGCTCCTTGCAGACCGATTGAATCAGGCACTTGCACGGGCAGAACGCGCGAGTTTGCAGGTTGCGTATTTTTCCATCGACCTGGATCGATTCAAGGAAATCAACGATACGCTCGGACATGATGCGGGCGATCTCTTTCTGCAGCAGATCAGTGTGCGACTGGCGTCGGGCATCCGCGCAAGCGACACGTTGGCGCGCACCGGGGGCGACGAGTTCACTTTGATTCTGCCCGACATACAGGATTTGCACGATGCCGCCAGGGTTGCCGAGTCCCTAGTCACATCTCTGCATGATCCGTTTGACGTGGAAAATCACACGGTTTATGGATCAGCTAGCATTGGAATGGCTGTCTATCCGCAGGACGGAAGAGATGCGGACACGCTTCAGCGCAATGCAGATCGCGCCATGTATAAAGCGAAGGCCAAGGGCCGGAATCTCGTCCAATATTATTCTGGCGAGGATTCGCTCGAGGACGACAACGGGATCGAGATCGAACATCAGCTTCGTCGTGCAATTGAGCAGGGAAACTTTTCTCTCCACTTTCAACCTCAGTTCACCTGTGAACGCCGTTTAGTCGGATTCGAGGCGCTGCTGCGATTTCAGCATCCCAAACTCGGAATGGTCCCGGCAAGCCGGTTTGTTCCAATGGCGGAAGAGAGTGGCCTCATTCTTCCTATCGGAGAATGGGTATTACACGAAGTGTGCCGTCAGATTCTGGAGTGGCAGGAGAAAGGATTGCGCGTGGTCCGCGTAGCCATCAATGTTTCTCCGCTGCAGCTTGCCCGGGGAGATTTCTCCGAGACGGTTGCCCGCGTTCTTCGTGCAACCGGCGTAAAACCGGAGCTGCTGGAGCTGGAACTCACCGAAGGAGTGCTGATGAGCAGTGTGCATGATTCGGCAAAACAGATTGCTGAGATGGCCCGCCTCGGAGTGAGGCTCTCGGTGGATGACTTCGGGACCGGCTATTCGTGTTTGAGTTACTTGCACCAGCTCCCGCTTCATGCCGTCAAAATCGATCGATCATTCGTTGCCAGAATGCTCGATCCGGACGGCCCGCGCTGCATTGTCGAGGCGATCATATCTCTGGCTCGCCAATTGCACCTGCAGACCATAGCCGAAGGAGTGGAGACTGAAGAACAGCTCGCCTTGTTGCAAGCAGTTGGCTGCGACTTGGTTCAAGGCTTCGTCTTCTCCAAACCACTTTCGGCGATTGATGCCTCATGCCTGCTGTGGAAAGAGATGGCTTCCGAACCAAGCGCATCGTTAGCATTATCGACGTTATCCGGTGAGCTAAGAACTTCCGGTGCTCACGGGCGTCCGGCTGCCGCGCTAACGATGGGCCGTCGTCAGCGCTGTCCGTGATTTACGCTGCTCACGGCCGCTCCGGCCAGGAGTGTCTCGGGTACCGTCGCATAAGTTCTCGGCGCACCTGCGGATAAAGCCGCTCCCAGAATCCCGCGAGATCCGTCGTCGTCTGCACTGCCCGCTGATTCGGAGCAAGCAGGTGAACCACCACCGGCGTGTGCTCGATCCCGATCCGCGGAGTGTCGCGCATGCCGAAAAAGTCCTGCATGCGGGAGGCGATCCAGGGTGGCTTACCGCGCTCGTAGTGAACCTTTGTCTGCCGCCCATTCTGCAAGCGGATACGTGCGGGGGCGATTTCATTGAGCCTTCGCGTGCCCATCTTCTGTTCGAGCACGGAAGCTAAGTCCGCCGCCGCGCTCTTCAACTCGGAGAAGCTACGCAGTCCCGAACACAAGGCGCGCAACGCCTGCGGAACGTCCGGCGCCTCTAAACCAGCGAACTCGACGCGCCCCGCAAACTCATTCAGAGCATCCCTGTCTACGAAACGCTCGATGCCAGCTTCCATTGCCTTCTGGGCAAGTAGTTCGGCCGCGGCCTCCGCATCCGGTAGCGCGCCGCGCGATTCCTGGATTACGAGGTCGTCGTACAGCAGTGCGCTCACTGCTTCCACGCGCTCTGTCACGCGATTCCAGGTCACGCTGAATTGCTCCCGCACACGATCCGGAAACAGATCGATCAGCCACTCCGGCTCAATGCGTGCGGTCATTCGAATCAGCGGCAGTGGTTTATCTTTGCGATCCTCCGCGTCAACCGCCACCATGAACTCATACCGGGGAGGCTCGCCTGCCACCTCCGCCGATGCGCCCGTCGACAGCAGTACTTGGTTGCCTGCCCGCCGCCGCGCAACCCGATCCGGGAAGCCCGCCAACACAGACATAAGCAGAGCGTCGTCGTGGTGATGCCTCTGCCGGGAAGGGCGCGCAATTCTGCGGAGCTGTTCGACGTGTTGCAATGTGCGGTGGTCCAACTCCATCTCCATCGCTGCAAGGAGATCGTTCTTTTCAACATGCACGCCCGATCCAAGTAGCGCCGCAGCAACGCAGCCGTCCTCACCCGCACCGCGCTCCATGGCCTCCACCAGAATTCGCGCCAGCCGCGGAGGAAGCGGATACCGCGCCAGCCGCTGTGCCGTGCCTGCTGCGACGCCTCCTGTCACTCCCAGGCGATCGAGCAGCGCATCGGCTCTTTCCACCGCCGCCGCGGGCGGAGCATCCAGCCAGTCGATATCGTTGACGTTCGAAATCCCCATCGCTCGTAGGTCAAGGCAAAGTTGTGACAGGTCACTGCGCATGACCTCCGGCGCGTCCTGCTCAGGGCGACGTAAGTAATCCTCCTCCGTGTAGAGGCGCACCACGCGCCCAGGTCCGGTGCGCCCGGCTCGTCCGGCTCTTTGCTTTGCCGAAGCTTTACTCACCCTGCCGACGTGGAGTGTCGGCAACCCGCTCCACGGAGAGTAGGCTGCAAAACGCGCTAGACCACCATCGATGACTGCTGTAACGCCCTCAACTGTGATCGAGCTTTCCGCAACATTCGTAGCCAGAATAAGTTTTCGTTGTGTGGCGGGCAAAATCGCGCGGTCCTGCTCTTTTGGCGGAAGACTCCCATGCAGCGGCAGCATCAGCAATTCTCCCCGGAGGGCGACCGCCTCACACTCGCGCATCGCGCGCCGGATCTCCAACGGCTCCAGGCAGGAATACTAAAATATCCCCAGAGTTTTCCTCTTCAACCAGTAACTCCACTGCATCCCTCACCTGCGCTTCGAGCGGCTTTGGCGAGTACGGCATGTGCCGGATTGAAAGTTCGAAGAGCCTTCCTTCAGAGCGCACTACAGGACAGCCCCCAAGATATTGCGCGACTGGAGCTGCGTCGAGGGTTGCCGACATCACCACGATTCGCAGATCGGGTCGCGTGCGCTGCAGTCGTTTCAGCAATGCCAAGGCCAGATCGCTTTCGAGGTGACGCTCATGAAACTCATCCAGCACCACCGCACCCACGCCCTTCAAGTTGGATCTGAAAGCAGGCGCCGAGTCAGCACGCCCTCAGTGACAAAACGCAGGCGCGTGCGCGGTCCAACTGCGTCTTCAAACCGGACTTGGTACCCGACCGTCTCGCCGGGTTGTTCACCGATCTCCCACGCGACCCTTCGCGCCGCCAACCGTGCCGCAATCCGTCGCGGCTCAAGTACCACCACATCACCGCTTACGATGCCAAGCAGCTCGGGCGGCACTCGGGTTGTCTTTCCTGCACCCGGCGGGGCTTCAATCACCAGGTTAGGATGCCGCTGCAAGGACTCGATAATTTCTGGCAGAATTGCGTCAATTGGGGGGATGAGTTTGCGGGGCTGCACCTCTCATCGAAACACGGCGTTTCGACTTGCGTCAATGGCATGGCCTTTCCTCTACCTGAACCACAGCGACCACACGACATCCACCGCGGTATGCGTGATGCTGGAAGCCAGCATTTGCCGCTGCTCTCGCCATGCGCGTCCATAGAAAATACCGGCAACGGTGGCCAGCAGAACGTAACGCCAGTTGAAGACCGCGCCCTTGTGAAAGTGCGAGAGGCCGAAGAGCACGCTGGCAACAGAGAGAGCGCGTAGCCGTCCAAGGTGCGGCTCCAGCAGATTCTGCAGTAGGCCGCGGAAGAAGAGTTCTTCCGGGACAGCCGTAAGCAGGAAGGTAACGAGCACCCCCACCGCGATCTGCGCCGCGGAGTGCATCCGAGGGTGAAAGCTTATAAAGTGCAGCGCAAAGCCCAATCCGAAGGCAAACGGACAGAAATAAAGCCACTCGCGTGCACCGATTGCGAAGGCCTTCGCGTTTGGGGCAAAACAGTAGCCTATCCCCTCAACTCCTCTCACCACTAGGTAGAGATAAAGCGCAACGTCGCAAAGGTAGAGCTTGGGCAGGCTGCCCAGTCCAGGATGCGGCCAAGCTCCGCTGAACGCGCCCACTTCGAGCGTGAGCGCCAGCACGAGCAGTACAACCACGTCCTGCCAGAGCAGCCTCTGTGCCTTGGGCGCCCACTCAAGCAATCCACTCAGAACGACCGGCGTGACTGCCAGCGCAAAGACATATCGCCACTGGAACTCACCAAGCGGCAGCGCGTACAGAAGATAAGGCACCGCCAGCACTGCTGGAGCCGCAACCCGCAACCAGGGCGTTTGCAATAGACAGCGTAGGCGCGCTCCGGCCCCGAAGCCAAAGAACCACAGCGGCGCAAGGAGCAGCGCGAATCCGGCAAAGGCCGGAGCCAGTGAAACAGAGAATGTGTGGGCCAGCGGTAACGAATGCAATTCCAGCCAGAACCCTGTGAGCAGCAGCGTGAATGCCGAGAGAATCAGCAGGCGGCGGAGCAACCCTGGGAGCGCTTCATCCATACCCGAATTGTACGGCTATTCCCGATGCAGGATCGTCCCCCTAAATACGGGCACCGTAGGAGTTGTCAAACGCATCGCACCACCCAACGGGACACAGCCGTCTCAGCATCAGCAGTCCCCAAACAAAAAGGAGATGTCAAGATGCGTATTGGATTCCTCGGTCTCGGCAACATGGGACGAGCGATGGCGAGCAATCTCATTCGCGCCGGTCACGAAGTAACTGTCTACAATCGAAGCCGCAATGCGGCAGAGGCTCTGGCCGAGGAGGGCGCACGGATTGCCGATCATCCCGCCGAAGCTGCTGGCCAGGAAATCGTCATCACGATGCTGGCTGACGACCATGCGGTTGAATCGGTTGTACTTGGCGCACACGGCGTCCTCGATGGACTGCAGCGAAATTGCTTGCATATTTCGATGAGCACGATCAGCCCTGATTTATCTCAACGGCTGTCGGCTGCGCACAAGGAGCGCGGGCAGCAATATATTGCTGCGCCGGTTTTTGGAAGACCCGAAGCTGCTGCCGCCGCAGAACTGTTCATCGTAGCTGCGGGGGCGAAAGATGCGGTGGCAAAAGCAAAGCCTGTGCTCGAACTTCTCGGACAGCGCACGTTTGAGATTGGCGAACGTCCGGAAGATGCGAATCTCATCAAATTGTTCGGAAATTTCATGATCACCTGCGTACTGGAGAGTCTCGGCGAGGTGTTTGCCGTTGCACGCAAAGCAGAAATCAATCCGAATACCGTGTTTGAGGTGCTGAGCGGTACGTTGTTCGGTGCCCCTGTCTATAACAATTACGGCCCGCGGATTATTGCGGAAAAATTTTCACCGGCTGGATTCAAGATGCCGCTCGGGTTGAAGGATACTCGACTGATGCTGCAGGCCGCGGAGCGCTTATCCGCCCCAATGCCCATCGCGAATATCGTCCATGACCATTTTCTTAGCGCAATTGCGAACGGCTATGGTGACTTGGATTGGTCGGCGCTGGCGCTGGTGATTGCACAGAGCGCCGGATTGTCACGCCCCCCGGATGAAATCCATTTCGATGCCGCAGATTAGAGCCCGGAGAGATCAGGCCTACCCGAGGCGGCGAAGCAGCTTCCAGTTGCTCCACGCAACCTGAAATCTCTTCAAGGCGTCGAATTAACCACAACCATGAGCGTCAATGGGAGTCAGCTTCATAGTCGTCCTTTTAACCAGGTACGAGAAGTGGAATAGGACGCGCGCTGCTTTCGTCTGACGGCAATCAATGTTACGCGTCTACATAGGATCGATTGCCAAGAAGGAGAACTCCAGTGCCCAAAAAGCAAAATACCGAAAACAACACCGAAACTATCAACGCTCAACCCCGGCTTCATCAACACGCACGTGAGATTCAGCGATACGGAACCGTTACTCACCAACTACCGCTCGAACTTGAGGAACCGGTTCGTCTGGAAATGACTGAACAACTGAACCAGTTGCTGTCCGATACGATGACGCTTCGCGATCTGTACAAAAAGTCTCATTGGCAGGTTGCCGGACCGACGTTTTATCAACTCCATCTGCTCTATGACAAACATCACGACGAGCAAGACGAACTGGTCGACTCGATTGCCGAACGGATTCAGTTACTCGGCGGCATCAGCATTGCAATGGCGCACGACGTGGCCGAAACCACACAAATCGAGCGTCCCCCTCGAGGTCGCGAAGAAGTTCCCGTCCAGTTGTCCCGGTTGCTGGACGCTCACCAGATCATCATCGGTGGCTGCCGTACGCTGGCGCAGCGCGCATCGAAAATCGGTGATGACGGCACCAACGACCTTGTTGTCAGCGATGTATTGCGCACAAATGAACTGCAAGTCTGGTTCTTGAGCGAACATCTGGTCAACATGCCGTTAATTAAAGCAAAAGATCCCTCTGTGGCTGATGCTGCATAGCGAACCGGCCAGCTTCAATGACTATGCTGGGCCGTGAACCACGACAGGCAAGTCAATGGAGCTGGCTGCGCCGATTGCATGGTAAATCCGCTGGGTCGTCTTCACATAGTCTTCCGGTTTTGCGTTGAAGACATTGGGTACGAATGTTTGCGGGTTCCGATCATAGAGCGGAAACCAACTCGATTGCACCTGCACCATGATCCTGTGACCGGGCAGGAACACATGGTTCGCGTTCGGGAGGATGAACTTGTAAGTGAGAGGCGTGTTCGGCGCAATAGGCTTCGCCGTCTCGAAGCTCTCCCGATACCGCCCACGGAAGATGTCCATAGCGATTCCTAACTCGTATCCGCCTAACTCCTGCTGGCTCGGAACTACATCGGGATAGACATCGATCAACTTGACCACCCAATCACTATCCGTGCCGCTGGTGGAGGCGATCAGGTTCACCACCGGCGCGCCGCTGATGCGAACGCCTTCGGTCAGCACTGGTGTTACATATGACAGCACATCCGGACGGCCATCGACCGCGCGTTGGTCCGTAACCAGCCATCGCTTCCATGCGTCATGGTCGGCAAAGCTCACAGGGCGCGGCTCATAAGGCACAGGCTTGGCCGGATCGGAAACATACTCATCGTAACCAGTCGGAGACTTGGGATCAGCCTCTGGCGGCGCATTGAAGGACAGGCCAAAGCCTGCTGTCAGATACAGTGGCTTTGATTTCATCGCACAGCCGCTTTCGCAACTCAACGGCCAGGAGTTCAGCCGGTCCCAATGGTTCTCTCCGGTGTTGTAAATTAAGACCGGAGGAGTCGCAGCCTTTGGTGCGCCGTCCTTTAGATACTCATCGAAGAATGGCTTCAGCACATCGCGCCGGAATTGCAGTGCCGTGTCACCCTCCCATTTCAGCGGCCCCAGTGAAGAGCCATCGTAGTTCACTTGGCTGTGACGCCAGGGTCCCATCACCAGATAGTTCATGTTGTTCGCGATATCTTTCGGTTCCGCCGCCATGTAGCAGTGAATTGCCCCCCACATGTCCTCCTGGTCCCATAGTCCCTGAATCCACATCGTCGGAACCTTCAACGGTTGCGCAGCCATAACCTTATCGAGCGCCTGTCCCTGCCAGAAGCTGTCGTATGCAGGATGCTCGGAAACCTTGCGCCACCAGGGGAACTGGTTGAGCCCCGCAGCTTTCGCAAAGTCCCCTGCCGAACCCGCGCGCAGGAAGTTGTCATAATCGTCGTATGCTTGGCGCGGAATCGCGTGACCTTCGCCTTTCGTGGTCGTCTGATAATTGATGTAGTCGAAGTTAGTCTGCCGATAGGCTCCGAAGTGGAACCAGTCGTCGCCCATCCATCCGTCCACCATTGGGCTCATCGGCGCTGCAACCTTTAACGCCGGATGTGGGTTCACCAAGGCCATCACCACGGTGAATCCCTCATACGAACTCCCCAGCATGCCGACCCTGCCGTTCGATTCGGCAACGTTCTTCACCAGCCAGTCGATTGTGTCGTATGCGTCCGTGGAGTTGTCGGTATTCGATGAATTCAAGGGTCCCCGCAATGGACGAGTCATAAAATACTCGCCTTCGGAGCCATATTTGCCGCGAACGTCCTGGAAGACGCGAATATAGCCGTCAGCCACGAAGACCTCGTCGCCCTGGGACAACTCCGCCAGCATGTGCGGAGACCGCGAACGCTCGGCACGGCTCGACGCATTGTAGGGCGTACGGGTCAGGATGATGGGCGCATGCCTCGCCCCGCGTGGAACCACAATGACGGTGTGCAATTTCACTCCGTCGCGCATCGGAATCATGACCTCGCGCTTTACGTAGTCATACGAAGCTTTCGGAGCCTCATACTTGGCCGGGATATCAGGCGTGAGCGGTGAGGTTTGAGCATGGACCGCCGGCGCGAACGCCAAAAGCGAGGCCGCAATCAAATAATTTCGGAGCGAGGACACACAGATCATACAGATCCTTCCAAGAGATGACTTAACGCAGACAATGCGACGGCGGTCTTCTTGCAGCAAACTTTACATTGTAACGGATGCTATTTCCGATCGTGAGCTCGGGCACAAACTTATAGTGTTGAATCTGCATCAAACATTCATCCCTTGCAGAGGGCGGCAGCAGGAAAACATAAGATGAATGAAGCTACTCAGAAGTATGTTGATCGCGTTTTGGGTTACGTCCAGGGACGCAAGCCCCTGGAGATACAGGCGGCCACGGCAAGTACACTTGCGCGGCTCATTAATGAAGTCCCAACATCCAAGTTGCAGAACCGTCCCGCTCCGGAACAATGGTCAGTCATTGAGATTCTTGCGCACCTCGCTGACTCCGAGGTTGTCTGTGGATGGCGTCTGCGGTCGATTTTAGGCGCGCCTGGATCGCCAATCGCGGCCTATGACCAGAACGCCTGGGCCATCGCCGGGCACTACGCTACCCGCGATCCTCACGAGTGCATCGAGCAGTTTCGCGCCATGCGAAACGCGAATCTGTCGTTACTTCGCACTCTCACCCCGGAACAATGGCAGCACTATGGCATGCACGCTGAACGCGGCCAGGAAAGTGTAGAACGCACCGTAAACATGATTGCGGGGCACGACCTCAATCACATTCGACAGATCGAGCATATCCTCGCGTCGTCAGCGGAGGAGGCAGCGTAATCACCGCGGCTGTCGCATTCGCGACAAGGCAAGCTTTGCTGCGTTGTACCCGCACATGCCGTGCACTCCACCTCCTGGCGGTGTTGACGATGAGCAGATGTAGATGTCTCGATCAGGCGTCGCATACTGTCTCCACGTCGGACGAAGAAGCAACTGTCGCCAATCTGCTGCTCCGCCAACAATGTCTCCACCGACGAGGTTTGCATCCATCGCCTCTAAATCCTCGCATCTGAATGTACGCGCTGAGAGGATGCAATCGCGAAACCCAGGAGCAAAGCGTTCGATCTGCGCTTCAACGCGGGGCAGCATGTCGAATGTTGAACCATTGGGAACATGGCAATACGCCCACGCAATGTGCTTGCCTTCCGGAGCGCGGCCAGGATCGAACAGTGTCGGCTGCGCCAGCAGTACAAATGGCCGCTCGGCGTGGCGGCCACGGCGCATCGCGTCTTCCGAGGCAGCAATCTCCTCCATGCTTCCGCCAAGGTGCACGGTCGCTGCAAGCGCACAGTCGGCGGCCTTCCACGGGATCGGCTGCGAGAGCGCGTAGTCCACTTTGAACACTCCCGGCCCATATCGATAACGCTCGAGTTGGCGGCTGTACGCAGGAGTGAAGCGCTCACCGGCCATCCGCAATAGTTGGCGCGGAGTGACATCGCAGAGCGCGGCGTCGAACTCTCCAACCGAAGCCAGATTGTCCACTCGACTTGAAGTTCGTAGTGTCCCACCAAGCCGCTCCAAATGGGCGATCAGCGCCCGCGTAATCGATTGCGCTCCGCCGCGCGGGATCGGCCAACCGACAGCGTGAGCCGTCGCGCCGAGCACAATGCCAAAGGAGGCGCTCAGCGGTTCGTCCAAAGCAAGGAAAGAGTGCGCGGCCAATCCTGCAAACAGAGCTTTTGTCCGATTGCTTTGAAACCATCGATTCGCAAAAGCCGCCGCGGGCATCAGGGCCTTCAGCCCAAATCTTGCCAGCAAGAAAGGATGCTGCGGCAGGTGAATCACTGGACGAAGAATCTCGGATGCGAATTCCGCCCAGTACTTCACCAACGGACCCACAATTTCTCTCCAGGCTCTACCATCCACGCCGAGTACTCGTACCGCTGCGTCCAAGTCACGCTCCAACGTAATCGATGTGCCGTCGTCGAAGGGATGAGCCAGCGGCGCTGGAGAGTGAATCCATTCAAGACCGTGCTCGCGCAACGGCAGGGAAGAGAAGAACGGCGAAGCCGCTGCCATGGGGTGCACGGCGGAGCCAAAGTCATGGTGAAATCCGGGCAATGTGAGTTCCATTGTCCTGGCTCCTCCGCCCGGTTGTTCTTCCGCCTCAAAAACCTCAACCTGCATGCCCGCCTGTGCCAGCGCAATGGCAGCCGCCAGGCCGTTGGGGCCTGCTCCCACCACAATAGCTCTGCCGGAGTTGGCCTTCATTGTGAGGGACTCTTCGTCTCAGGCATGTTCACTACTCCGATTCTTCCGTCTGGCTCCATTTCGAGAGTCGGCGCATAGAGCCCGAGATATTCGCGGCGCCACCAGTTGCCAGTAGTCCGCTTCTCGCTCAGGGTCGTGAACCAGTATTGCCAGAGCACGGCGCGGACCTGCCTGGGTGCAGCCTGCGAAAATGGATTGCCGGCAAACAGGCTCAGCACATCCGGGTCGTTCGACAGCAGACGAATTTCGGATCTCGGCACGATTGAATAATCGCGCCACGTTCCCAGCGATGCGAACCACAAATTCCAGTCGAATCGCGGCTGGTAAGGCGCATAGATTCCAGGGGCCTTGTTCAATGCCTGCGGCTTGTATCGAAACGGATACGCAATCCAGCTCCTTCCGTCTTCCGATCCTTGAAACTCTATCTCATAACGCTCGCGCGTCATTACCGCAAACAGCCCATACTGGTCTGCAATCCTGAACGGCTCCAGGATCGTGGCCGGAGCCATAGGCAGAGGAGCACGCGGCGCAAGCAGCAAGATGAGCCTCGCGGTGGAAGCGTAGAAAAGCCAGGTAAGCATCACGGCTGAGAGCGCCAGAGTGACTGCCTTGTAGGACGAACCAATGAACGTTCTCCACGGGCGGCGGGCGGGTTCTTCTTTTGCTGTCGCAGACTGCTGTGGTTCCGAAACACGTAGAGGCGCTGCAACTCCCGACTTCCAACGCTGCGGAATATAGTTCGAGAGAAAGCGATCATCCACCAGCAGAATGCCCAGCGCGAGCACCAGGTAATTGAGAAACGCATAGTTCGCGGTGAGGATCACGCCCGCCTCCCAAAGCGTGACTATAAAGAATAGAACGTAGCGAAAGCGGCGAGGCAGGCAAATCATCCAAACCAGCCCCAGTTCCATCAACAATGTCGCGCCCACGGTCCCCGCATGGAACCAGTGAGGTAGGTGTTGCAAGTACCACCCAATCCATGTCGGCAGTGGGCCGTTCTGGTAATACTGATCCATCGCCGTGAAGTTACGCCACTGCGGATCGCCACTCGCCAGCTTTACAACTCCGGACTCGAAATAAATTCGAAACCACTCCCACTGAAGCAGAAACAAGCTGAAGCGCGAGGGCGGATTCGCGCGTCCCAGTCCGGGGCGCAACCCCGGAGGAGCAAAGAATAGCGAGATGAATCCGGCTTCGAGGAGCATCCCGTCCGACTGATAGCCAGAGAAATCACCAGCGGCGGCGACGAAAGAAAGAAAACAGATAAAGCTGATAACCAGCATGCCTCGCGGCCAAACATTCAGCACCAGTAGCAGCGAGGCGATCATGCCCACCCAGCACAGTCCAAGCAGCATCTGCGAACTGCTGGAGATCCAAAGCAGCGACGGAGCATACCAGAAACGTACTATTCCCTCGAATGAGCGAGCGATCAGTTGAAGGTACTCACCGGCAGGCAGAATCCCACGCAAGCCGATCAGTCCTCGAATCTGAAATACGAGGGAATAGAAGGCCGAGAAGTAGATGAGACCGAGCGCGCGCAGGAAAATCCAACGAGGCATCAGTCGGTCCGATGCTCCGCACTCCGAGGTGAAGAGCCCGCGGAATAAGGTGGTCCATCCAAGAGAAGAACGCCCGATCCCGGCTCGCTCTACGGTCTCTGCCGTCATTTTGCGTATTTTACGGAACAGCCATAAGACCGAGTCGCTGTGGTTGTAACCGGCTTCCCGGCCATCGCCTGATCCAGTGCCACCGTTACATAATTGGTTGCTCCGGTGACGTCGGATGCGTCAGTAGTCGGTCTGTTATCGATCGCGCCCTCGTAAATCAACTGACCTTGCGGATTGATCACGAACATATGCGGAGTGGTCTTTGCGCCGTAGAGATGTCCAAGATCGCCCTTGGGATCAAGTAGCGCCGCAGTCGGAGCGGCATTGATTCGTTTGATGTAATCATTCTCCTGATCGGACGTCACATAACCTTGCTCACCCGGAGCGGAAGAAATCACGGTCAGCCAGATGACTCCCTTGCTCGTCCAGTACTTCTGGAGCTTCTGCATGTTGCCGCTGTCGTAGTGTTTCTTGGTGAATGGGCATCCCTGATTCGTCCACTCAAGGACGACGAATTTGCCCTTGTACTCCGTCAGGCTGTGCTGCTGGCCATGGCTATCGATTGCGGTGAAGCCGGGTGCGGACTCTCCTACGCGCAACCCAAATGCCGCTTGGGCTAGAAATAAAAACAGTGATGCCAATACGAGTTTCTTCATTGTTTTCTCTCCTTGTGCGCAGTCTCGCTATGAAGTGGCACATCGATCTGATACGAGTTTTGCTCGTTTAGCACGAGTACCCCTTCAAGACTTTCGGGATCGCGCTGTAGATGATCTGATTTCTTGAGTTCCAGCCGTACGATGCTGCCATCGTTCGCCAGTTCCTGGGGAGCGGCGTTGTCGATCTGCTCTGGCTCAGCCGGGAAGAACACTGCGTGCGCAACATTGTCGTTCGAGGCAATGCTGAGCCTCAGATGATCGCGCGAACTGGTCGCAGTGAGATGCACGCGGTCAGGCAACGGCCCGGGAATACGCTCAGCCGCGGTATCGAGCAGCTCGTGAACGCGATGATCAATCGTTGCGTTGTTCGAGATGCGCATCTTTGCTCTTAGTTCGGCGTGTTGCGGAATACAGATGTCATGGCAGACGAGCCAGCTCAAATCGCCAACCATCAACACACTGCTCCCCGACTGCACGGCCTTGGAGATATTCAGGGTAGAAAGCAGGACAGCGTTTCCCTGGTAGCCATAGTCTGTTCCCGCACTGTTATTCATGCGCATCGGAGTAGGCCATTGAATCGGCCCCGCTGTCACTCCTTCCGGAAGCTGCCAACGAACTCGCGGGGGCTCTCCCGAGTCGCCGGGATTCTTCCAGTAGATGTGCCAGTCCTTGTCCGTTTCAAATTGAATGCCAATTCTCGTTTGTGTACCCGGTTGAGCCACCGGTTGCTCTAGCAGGAGAGTTGCCTTGGAGTGCGCGTGCGGATCTGGCGAAACATGCGAACACGCTGTCGCGAATGCGAGAACACATATCGAGGCGATAGACATTGCACGCATAGTACTCCGGAGGATTAGATTCGCGGCTGCTCAGCGCAGATGCCGCTGAGACTTACTCCAGAAAGACTGTTACACCGTTTCCGATTTCTTGCGTGCGCAGGAGGAACAGGATGTAAACTGCTGCGATGGCAATGGATATCTGGAAGGATGTAATCCCCGGTCGTCGCCAAATGGAACTCAATGGAACTCTATAAACTGCTCCCCCCCGAGGTCATGAAGATTTTCCTCGTCTTGTTTCTGTCCTTCCTGATCGGGCTGGAGCGGGAAGAACACAAGGTAGAGGCGGGTTCTTACTCCTTTGGAGGAGTGCGCACGTTTCCGCTCATCGGATTGATTGGCTATTCGATAGCACTACTTTCTGGTACCCAACTCCTGCCGCTGACGGTCGGCTTTCTGGTCATCGCAGGATTCTTGCTGCTGTCCTACTGGCACAAGCTCTCCTGCTCTGAAGCCGCCGGCATTACCTCAGAGATGTCCGGCCTCACGACATTCCTGGTGGGAGCGCTCATTTCCTACGGGCATTTCTGGATTGCCACCACGCTGAGCGTTGCCAGCCTCCTGTTACTCGATCTCAAAGCAGCTCTTGAGAAATTAGCCTATCGCATCGCGCCCCAGGAAATTCTCACGTTCGCCAAGTTCCTTCTGCTGACCGGTGTCATCCTGCCCGTGCTGCCCAATCAGCAATTCAGCCGCTTCCACATCAACCCTCTCAAGACCTGGCTCGTCGTCGTCGCGGTCAGCACGATCTCCTACGGCAGCTATGTTCTGCAGAAATTGACGAAGGGACAGGGCGGGGTCGTGCTCGCTGCATTGCTTGGCGGGGCGTATTCTTCCACCATTACTACGGTCGTCATGGCCCGCCGGGCCGCTCATGAACAACGTCCCCACCTCTTCGCCGGGGGAATCCTGATCGCCTCTGGCGTAATGTACGTGCGCCTGGTCGCGCTTCTGGCGCTTTTCAATCGGCAACTGATGTCTTTGTTGGCGCTGCCTTTTCTCATATTAGCCGGCTTGGCGGTCGGCGTTGGATGGCTCTGGACGCGCCGGGCGGATAAAGGCGATCAGGCGGTACTGCGAGAATTCGAACCCAAGAATCCGCTTGAGTTGCTCGCGGCGTTTCTATTTGCCGCGTTGTTTCTGGCAATGCTGATCGCCACGCAGTTGGCCGTCACTTATCTTGGAACCGCGGGCGTAAATACGTTGGCTGCCGTCATGGGAGTTACCGATGTAGATCCGTTCATCATGGGAATGACCCAGGCTGCAGGCGCACTCACTCCTCTGAAAGTTGCGGCCGCGGCGGTCTCAATCGCAGCAGCCAGCAACAATCTTATTAAAGGAATTTACGCATATACCATCGCCGGGGGGAAGACCGGCGTGCAGAGCCTTTCGCTCATGGTGGCTCTTGCTGCGCTCGGCCTCGTTCCTCTGTTTTGGATTGGATCTTAGGGGACTTCTACCTTTTCCATGTAGCTTGCCACATCCACCGGCCAGTGCAGCTTTTTGACGATTGCCTGCCGTAGCGCCTCGGCTGAATCCGGTTCACCGTGTACGATGTGGGTGCTCTGCGGGAGCTTTCTTGAACGTGCCAAGCCACTCCAGCAGTTCATCCACATCCGCATGGTCGCTGAACTGTTCGAGGGCGGCGACCTGCGCGCGCACCGGAACAATCTCGCCGAAGATCTTCACCTCGTGCGCTCCGTCCTTGATCTGGCGGCCGCGTGTGCCCACTGCCTGGTAGCCGATGAACATCACAAGGTTGCGCGGGTCCGGCAGGCGCTGGATCAAGTGGTGCTGGATACGCCCTCCCATGCACATTCCGTTCGATGAAACGATAATCATAGGGAAGTGGCTGTCGTTGATCTTTTTCGAGTCCTGCGGCGTGCTGGCAAAGTGGAATCCCGCCCAATTTAACGGCGTGCCGTAGCAGGCGATCAGTCTCTTGGTCTCCGCGCTGAACTCCTCACCGTGCTTCAGGAAAATCTGCACCGCGTGAATTCCCATGGGCGAGTCCGCAAAAACCGGGATGCGCGGAATCTGGTTCTGCTCCATCAGTTCCTTCAGCAGGAAGAGAAACTTCTGGGTGCGCTCCACCGCAAAGGCAGGGACAATGATGCTGCCTCCGCGCTTCACCGTCGCATTGATCAGAGCAGCCATCTCCGGCATCACGTCTTCGTGAGGATGATGGCGATTCCCGTAGGTGGACTCCATCACCAGCACATCCGGCGACTCGCCCTCCGTGGGGCCGGAGTGCACCACCTTACCCGGTGCCACCGTACTGTCATGCACGCGGCCAATGTCTCCGGTAAACAGCAGCAAGCGCCGCGTGCCGTTGGCTGCCAGCGTAATCTCCGCCATGGCCGAGCCCAGGATGTGCGCCGCGCGCACGAAGCGGAAGCTTACGCCGTCGGTCAATTGCACCGTCTCGCCAAAGGGCACCGCGCGGAAGCGCGAGAGACACTGCTGCGCTTCCTCCATGGTGTACAAGGGAAGCGCTGGGGTGTGCTTTGAGCTTTTCTGCTTATTGTGAAAGGCCGCGTCCTCTTCCTGCAGATAGCCGGAGTCGGGCAGGATGATGCCGCACAAATCCACGGTCGCCGGAGTCGCGTAGATCGTCCCCTGAAAGCCTTCCTTGTATAACCGCGGAATCCATCCGCAGTGGTCCAGATGGGCGTGGGTCAGGATGACGGCTTGGATCTCACGCGCCGGAACCGGCAGGTCAGTCCAATTCTTCAGCCGCCATTCTTTCTGTCCCTGGAACAGGCCGCAATCGACCAGCAGTTGGTAGCCGCTGTTGCCTGCTTTCCCGTTCGCCTGCGATGTGTTGACGAGGTGTTTGGAGCCAGTAACCGTGCCCGCTGCGCCGAGGAATTGAATGTAGCTCACGCTTCTCCCTTACCTGATTCTCAACAATCCCTTTCTCACGACCCTTCACCTTAGGCCGAGCAGGGAAAAGTTGCAATCTCAAAGGTCAGTGTTCTGCTTGGGGCATGGACGTCACCGGGATCACGTTATCGCGACGTTCGGCCTCGGGAACGCTGCCGTCGTTCACCTCAGCTTCTTTCGGAGCGGCGTCGAAAGGCACACGTACCGTGGATTTGCTCTTGCCCGGCACCACCAGCCGCACCATGTTTTCACCGTGTGCCGAGCGCACAGCTACCGGAACCTCGCACCAAACCGCGCCGAGATTTTCAATGGTCACGGCGGTTACCGTCTGCTCTCCAAGTGTCTGGCGTACATAGGCAGAGTCCACGCGCAACTGTGGCAGGCCCCGGTCGCGGTAGACCCAGTCGTCGAAGAACGTCTCCAGATCGCGCTTCGGTCCGTCCTGTTTTTCGATCAGCCTCTGCATATATGCGGTGTCACGGTCCTCAGCCGGTCGGTAGTGCGCCAGCGCCGACTGCAAAACACGGTCCCCCACCATATCCCGCAACATCCACCAGACATAGGTTGCCTTGGTGCGAAAGAACATCTCGTCTGCCGTAGTGATGAGGGGCTGCAATCCGATGCTCGGCACTTTCTCAGATGTAGTATCGCTGGGCTGCAAGGAACCATGCGACTCTGCCTCGGCCAACGCCAGTGTCGAGCTAAACTGGCCCAGGTATGCGAGGGCGGCGCGGCGTCCTGCCTGCCGCTCCCGAATCAACGCCTGCGCAAAGCCGCTCAACCCTTCGCGAATCCATGGCCTCTGCGAATCGACCATAGTATGGGCCACCGGCCGCGCCATCGCTACCTCGGCAGCGGCGTGTGGCACGGCGCGCATCGGCACGAAATAGTACGTGCCCGCATCATAAGGCAGCGCGTTCGGGTCGGTGAGCTCCACCAAAACCACTTTGCGCCGGGGGCTGCCAAACCATTGTTCCAGCGGAGGAATCACAGCTTCAGCCGCCGCCATATAGTCGCGCGCAAAGTTTGTGTGGGGCGTCGTGTAGTAGGCGGACACGTGCGGGCGGTCGATGGTTTCGGCCGGATCGCCAAGCAGCGCGATCACCGGATCGCCCCCGTGAAATTCGTCAGTGACTGCCGTCCCCGTTGCGCCCTCGGCCCCATTGGTCACAAAGGTGTACTTTGACTCATCGCCCTCGGGCAGCGCCGCCCGTGAGAGCTGCACGCGCAGCAGTGACGAAGCCTCACGTTCGCGCCAGTCGCGCAGGATTTCAAACAACTCATTGCCCTGGCTCAGATTCGCCGCATCCATCGAAACCGGATACCAGACCACGAACCCCGCTCCGCGTAGCGCGGTAAAGCTGTCGCTGATCTCGTCCCAATCGCTGCGCCGTGCAATCTCGGCAGGAGTTCCGATTCGTTCGAGCCGCGTTGTATCCTTCTGTACAGTTCCCGAATAGCGCACGTTTAGTCGCAGGCTCTCGCCCGGAGCAACCGGCTTGTCGAGTTTAACGATGGCCTCATGCAGCAGCCCAGTATGGTCGATATCGCTGGTGTAACTCTGTTCCAGCCACTCCACCTCGACCCCGCCCGCCAGCACCTGCACCCACCGTAGCGAGCTTGAAATCTGCAGCGCGACTTCACGCTGCGGCACCTGCGAGGCGTTACGCACCTCCACCGTACCCTCCGCCGACAATCCATGCTGGTGCGGATCGAGCGTTACCTGCAGATCGTAGCGGGTGAATTGGAAGGCGTTGCGGTCCAGCCCCATCGCGGGCAACGCCGCCAGCGCATACAACAAAACTGCTAGCGCAAGACGGCGCAAACTATTCCTCTTTCCGCTTCTTCGCGGTTTTCTTCGCTACGGGCTTCTGAGCCTGGCGGCGCTGCCGCTGCACCTCATACATCACAATGCCTCCGGCCACCGAGACATTCAGCGATGACACCGCGCCCATCATCGGAATCGAAACCAGCATGTCGCATTTGCGCCGCACCAGGTCGTGCAGTCCCTTGCCTTCGGCGCCCATCACGATGGCGCAATTCATGTTGTAATCCAGCTCGTCGTAGCTCTTTTCGCCGCGCTCGTCCAGGCCGACGACCCACACGTTCTTTGCCTTCAGTTCGTCGAGTGTCCGCGCGATGTTGACCACGCGAGCCACGCTCAGGTTCTCACTGGCTCCGGCCGATGCCTTGACCACGGTTCCCGTAATTCCCGCCGCGCGACGTTCAGGAATCACCACGCCATCCACACCCGCTCCATCGGCGGAGCGGATCAGCGCGCCCAGGTTGTGCGGATCTTCCACCCCATCCAGCACCAGCAGAAAGCTGTATTCTCCGTGCTTGTTTTCTAGTAAATCCTCCACCTCGGTATATTCTTTCCGGGAGGTGACGGCCATAACCCCCTGGTGGGTGTTGGTCCGCGTTTCGCGGTCAATGTCTTCCCGCGGCACAAAGCGTACGCTGATGCCCTGTGCCCGGCAGTCATCGAGAATGTTCTGCAAACGGTTGTCGGTGCGGTCTCGTGAGACCGCCACATAGTCAAAGCGGCGGCCGCCGCGCTTCAGTGCCTCGCCAATGGCATGGATGCCATAAATCACTTCACTCATAACTTATCTAGTGTACGGCACGTGCGCTTAGCCTCCGTTGCAAAAATGACACACCCACTTTCTCCGCATCCTTTCGGCGTTCTATACTCGTCTGTACTGATTGAGGATGCCCTATGCCGCTATCCGTCATCATCGTGGACGATGAACAACTTGCACGCGATGAACTCTCCTACCTGCTGCGCGATATCGAAGACCTCGAAATCATTGGCCAAGGCAAGAATGGCGTGGAAGCCGTCAACCTGATCAAGGAAACTTCGCCCGACCTGGTCTTTCTCGACGTGCAGATGCCCGGTCTGGACGGATTCGGAGTCATCAAAAAGCTGCTGGAGAAGAAAATTCCGCTGCCGGGTATCGTTTTCTCCACCGCCTTTGATCAGTACGCGGTAAAAGCCTTTGAGGTCAGCGCGCTCGACTACATCCTGAAGCCATTCGACAAAAAGCGCGTCGTTCAGGCGGTCGAGAAAGCCCGCAAATCACGCCGAGTCCGACGCAGTTCCCAGCGAAAAGCTGGACACCCTGGTCAAACTGCTGGAGCAGCAAAAGCCCCAAACCACAAAGGTTCTGCTCAAGGCCAACAGCCGCCTCTTCCTGGTCGACCAGAAAGAAATCTGTTTTGCCTCCATCGAAGACGGCGTCATTACCGTGGTGGCCCAGAATATGGAAGGCCAGTCGAACTGCCGCACTCTGGAAGAGCTGTTGACGTCGCTGGACGCGAACCTCTTCTGGCGCGCACACCGCTCCTATCTCGTTAACATTAATCGCATCAAAGAAGTTGTGCCCTGGTTCAAGAGCAGCTACCAGATCCGCATGGACGACAAGAAACAGACCGAAATTCCCGTCAGCCGCGCTCAGACCCGGCGCCTGCGCGATCTTTTCGGTTTGTGACATCGCGTCGTGCCAAGAGTCTCCGTCACGGATGAATCGCAGAGGCAGAGCTGTATAATCTATAAAGGGAGTTTATGAAAGCCTACGTTTATGTCTCGATGAAGAAAAGCGTCCTTGACCCGCAGGGCAAGACTATTCAGGGCGCGTTAACCAAGATGGGTTACAAGGGCGTTGCCGATGTCCGCCAGGGCAAGTACTTTGAGCTTTCGCTCGACGGCAGCCTCGACCGCGACGCAGCACGTGCCGAAGTGGAGCGTATGGCCAGCGAAGTTCTCACCAATCCCGTGATCGAAGAGTTCCATTACTCAATCGAAGATTAGTCCGTCGCCATTTTCGCAGTGCCCCGCCCTGGCGGGTTCCACAACTTAATTCTTCTTGGAGGGTGATCGCTCATGTGCGGAATTGTTGGCTATGTCGGCAAAAAGCAAGTTGTTCCGGTGATTATCGATGGCTTGCGCCGTCTTGAGTATCGCGGTTACGACTCGGCGGGAATCGCCGTTGCCGGCGGAGAAAACGGCCTCCAGATTCGCCGTGCCGAAGGCAAACTGCGCAACCTTGAAGAGGTAATTCGCCACAATCCCATCGACGGAACCTACGGCATCGGCCACACCCGCTGGGCTACCCACGGCCGCCCCAGCGAGGAGAACGCGCATCCTCATCGCGATTGCAGCGGAACCATCGTCGTCGTGCACAACGGCATCGTCGAGAACTATCTCGCGCTGAAGAAGATGCTTCGCGAAGAAGGCCACACTTACAAAACCGAGACCGATACCGAAGTCATCGCGCACCTGGTCGAGAAGTATTTCATTCTTGAAAATCCGGACAAGAAGGTCTCTCTCGAAGAAGCCGTACGCAAAGCCGTCAAGCAGTTGACCGGTGTCTTCGCTCTCGCCGTCATGTCCAGTAACGTACCCAATAAAATTGTTGCCGGGCGCAATGGCCCGCCCGCCGTCATCGGTCTTGGCAAGGACGAATATTTCGTTGCCAGTGATGTGCCCGCGATTCTCTACCATACCCGCGACCTATTCTTCCTCGGCGACGGCGACATCGCCGTCCTTACCCCTGAAGGCGTGACCCTCACTGACTTTGATGGAAAGCCGGTTCAGCGCGAGGTTCAGCACATTACCTGGGACCCCATCATGGCGGAAAAGGGCGGCTTCAAGCATTTCATGCTCAAGGAAATCTATGAGCAGCCGCGCGCTGTCCGCGATACCGCGATGGGCCGCGTTTCCTTCGATACCGGCAAGGTGTTCCTCGAACAGATGGACGTCTCCGACGAGGAGTTCCGCAATTTGCATAAGTTGAACATTGCCGCCTGCGGAACCAGTTGGCACGCCGGACTTGCGGGCAAGTACATGATCGAGCGCCTGGCGCGTGTTCCCGTCGAAGTGGACTACGCCAGTGAGTTCCGTTACCGCAATCCGCTGATCGAAAAGAATGACATGACGATGGTCATCACCCAGTCCGGTGAGACTGCCGATACCATCGCCGCGCAGCGTGAATCGAAGTCGCGCGGCGCCAAGACCATCGCCATCTGCAACGTAGTCGGAGCCATGATCGCCCGCGAGGCCGACGGCACCATCTACACCCACGCCGGCCCGGAAATCGGTGTGGCGTCCACTAAGGCATTCACCGCGCAACTGGTCGCACTATTTCTCTTCGCGCTGCGCCTGGCACAGGTGCGCGGCACCGTCAGCGAAGAAGAATCGATCAAGCTGACCCAGGAGCTTTCGCGGTTACCCGGACGCCTGGAAGCCGTACTATCCCGTGATGAGGAGCTCGAGGAACTCGCGCGCACCTATCAGCGTGCACAGGATTTCCTCTTCCTTGGACGCGGTATCCATTTCCCGATTGCCCTTGAGGGTGCGCTCAAACTCAAGGAGATCTCCTACATTCACGCCGAAGGCTATGCCGCCGGCGAAATGAAGCACGGCCCCAACGCGCTGATCGACGAAGATCTTCCCGTCGTAATCATTGCCACCCAAGATAAGAACGACCCCGCTTCGGTGCAGCGTTACGAGAAAACGATTTCGAATCTCAAGGAAGTGAAAGCCCGCTCCGGCCGCGTGATTGCCGTTGCCACGGAAGGCGATGAAGATATTCGCGAGGCAGCGGACCACGTAATATTCATCCCCCAGGCTCCGGAACTATTGCTGCCCATCCTCGAAATCGTTCCGCTGCAACTGCTCGCCTATCACATCGCCGTTCGCCGCGGCTGCGACGTTGATCAACCGCGCAACCTCGCGAAATCTGTGACCGTCGAGTAAGCGACGCAGACGCGCCGGCGGAGGTGAAATGACGACGACGAATGAACACCACATCTTGCGCATGACTTTGACATCTTTCTAGCGATGAACGTGCGAGCGCCATTTTTGCCTTGTGCACCACGAGTCATTATCGGATGAGATCTGAGACCTGCAATGAAGTTAACCGGCCCGCTTGCTGCTTGCTCGCCGGGGCTTCGGCTTGCTCTTGTCCTTGAGATTGAGCGCCACTGCAGCGCGGATGAGATCCTTCAAGGCCGCCTCATCGACCTTGTCGCCTTCGTGGATGTCGATGGCGCGCCTTACATTCCCGTCGAGGCTGGAGTTGAATAGACCTGAAGAATCTTCCAACGCAGCTCCCTTTGCGAATGTCATCTTAACGACATTCTTGTACGTCTCTCCCGTGCAGACGATGCCGCCGTGCGACCAGACAGGAGTCCCCATCCACTTCCACTCTTCGAGGATCTCAGGGTCTACCTCGTGTATGATTTCGCGCACTTGCGCGAGCGTCTTCCCGCGCCAGTCCCCAAGTTCCTTGATCTTGTCGTCAATAAATGCAGGGGCAGATTCCACCGGGACGGGCTTTTTCATTTACGCCTCCAACTCTCGCACCTATTAGATGCACCAGCGTAACCTGCAATATCCGCGAGTGAAATCCTCTTCTGGTTCGATAACAGTTCGGAAAGATAAGCCCGCACGTCGAATCCCGGGGTGCCCACGATGTGCAGAAAGGATTCGACATGTTGTGGACGATCTTCGTTATTCTCCTGATTCTCTGGCTCCTGGGTTTCAGCCTTCACATCGCTGGAGGCCTGATTCATCTGCTGCTGGTAGTGGCCCTCTTGGTCTTCAACCTCGTGAGCGGACGTCGCGGCACGGTGTAGAGCAATCGCCATCAGCATCTCCTTGTAATAGCGATGTAACATCAATCCGGTGCGTCTCGCGTGGAAGCACCGGATTGATGGCGGGGAGAAAGGCAACTATGAATTTTGCAAACATTTTTCTGCTGCATGGAAAAGGTGGTAGCCCGGAAGGCAGCGTAAAGCAGTTGGAAGCGGCATTGCGACCCCACCTCCACGGAAGCTCGTCCGCCCCCGTTCTGTTTCATCGTCCCAAGCTTCTGCATTCGAGTTCCATCGTGCCCGCCGAGGAATCGCTCGCTGACCTTCACACGCGAGAGATCCCGAAAGGTTCGGCAGTCATCGGCGTGAGCCTCGGCGGACTTGTCGCCGCAAAGCTACAGGAAGAAGGACGTGAGGATTTGCACGTGATTTGCATTAGTTCGCCGACCTGGGCGGATGGCGTCCGCTTGGAGAAGCACCCGTCCAATCGCGTCGCGTTCTACTCGTCCGCCGACGACGTAATCGCGGGCCGGACAGCCGATTGGCCGAAGCTGGCGCAAGCGTTTGACCTAAGCTGGCTGACGCACGACACCGACGCCCATAAGCTGCCGCTGGCGAAGTTGGCATTGGCGTACTTGAACGGCGACAGTCTTCAACAAACCATCCACGCCATTGAGTCAGCAATGAAGCGCGGCTGATGGTGCGGCATCACAGCTCCACGTGCACCCGGAACCCGGGGATGAGCACCGGGCCGCGATCCCGGTTGTAGGCGGGGTTCTCAACATACTGTAGATCCGGCGCAACGAACAGTCCGCGCCAGAGGTGCGCAGTGTAGTACGTCTCCAGGATGTTTTCCCGCCCGTACCGCAGCGCTCCATCGCCGATAATGAAGCCCAGTCCTCCATCGGCAAGATAGTTCTGGTGGTCGCGTGAGATGGCATTGGAGGAGAATGCCACGCCCGCACGATCCTTCGTCCGGTGCCATTGGTTGCCGCTCATGCCAACGCCCGTCGATACCGTGCTGTCGATCTCCGTATAGGCAAACGATTCCGTCTTACCGTTGTTCCATCCAAAGCGGGCATATGCCGTCACATAGCGCGCCACCTGCTGTTCCAGGTTGACTCCGAATCCGTACTTTGCTGTCGTATTCCACGGGTGCGCCGTAATGTCAGGCGTCTTCGTCTCGCCAAGGAGGTAAGCTGCCACCGCGTCGCGATAGATTCCCATGTTGGCGTGATTGACGAATCCAAGCAGGCGAATCGTTCCTGCTTTTTTCGGCAAGAGTCCCCGCCGCAACTCGTACTCCACGTTTTCAGAATGAGCCTTGCGTAGATTCCAGACTTCGTTCATACCATTGGCGACTTTGGGCATCAGCGACTCAGAAAACCGCAGCGCCCAGTTGCGATCCTGATATTCAGCGATCGCGCCCAAGGTGTAGCCGCGTGTGTCAGCGGAGTAGTCGTAGGCGCCATTCTGCGCCGTGGACCAATTCATAAACTGCATGTGGCTATCGCTGCCAACAGAGTTCTGATCGAAAAAGTCCGCAGTTCCGTACTTACCCACCCGCACATCGAGCCGTCGCACTGGAACTTCCGCGAACGTGGACATCGGTCCGCGCTCGCCTTCCGTGCGCTCTTTGCCCAAGGCAAACATCTTGTGCACCATGACCCGCGCCAGGTAGGGCGCGGAACCCAGTGTAGGGTTGCGGACGACGTCGAGATTCGAGAACCCGGCAAGTCCCAGTGCCTTGCTGAGCCCGGCTCCCCCTGCTTCTTCCACGTCGGCCAGCACTTCGGTTGAGTTGTTCAGCCGTACGCCAGTGTAGAGAGTCATCACCCGCGAGGTCGCCTTCTCATAGTTAGGGTCCAGGCTGTTCGCTCCGCTGTATTTGGCTGAGAAGCCAGGGTGCGTCTGAAAAATGAAGTTCGTCTGCCCGGATACCCAGAAGCGTCCTTCGCGGAAATGGGGAAGTACGGTGTCCGGCGACGCGTCCGGGGCAGAGGCGGGCGTATCTTTGAAGTTCGCAGTCTCATCGGCACTCTGTGCCACCGCTGCCGCATGGAAGCAAAAGAGCAAGAGCAGCGCCGAAAGCGCAGTGATCACCGGGATTCTGTTCTTCTTACTCATCAGGCTGCTCCATCCTGCGTTTCTCGTCCAGTGTTTCTCGTCCCGCGTCAGCTCCGGGTGCAGATAGATGTCCCTGCTAGCGCTGTACGGGCACTCTCAATGCTTCGGGATGATTGGAAGGCGGGACTGAGAAGCAGATGCTTCTGCCGAGGCGGGGAACAGGAGATCCAAGGCTTCTGTATTCGCTCTAGCAGTCCCGCGCAGTTGCGGGTCCAGGCTTATCGTTATTGCTGCTTCGCTTCATACTAAATTGCTCCTGTGCGCCAAGGAAATTATTCCTGCGCTTTACTTGTCCGCCGTCCACTGAATCCGGAGGACCCTGCGGCCGTTGGAATCTACTTCGCGAACCCACTGCATGCGGAGCGGCGCGCGCCCGGCTACATACTCTTCCGGTTCGCGAACCATCACTTGAATGCAAGGCTGAACAAGTCCAACAGTCTCGAACAGATTGAAAGCGATTGCGGTAAAGGTTGCCATGTTCCTCTCCACCTTTCTGCGTCGATGGCTTCGAAAAGCCAATGACACGTCCAAACTCACGCGGTGGAAAAGCCCGCAATCAACTCACGACTACGTTGTCCCATCCTTCGCGGAGTGCGATTGAAGCCAAATACTCGGAGGCTGTCCGCCTTGCTTGTTGCTCATAATCCGCCGTTCTCCTCCGTTTAGTGCTTGCCAACAAAACCAGCCAAATCCACACAGTGATATCCCACCAGAATGACCATCAGGATAAGATACCCGCGCAACGCCATCAGCGAAAGCTTCACACTGGTGGTCATCGGCATCGGTCCCAGCATTGAGATATCTATCTTTTCTTCCGGCTGGTCATCCAGCGGATGCACCACAAAGTAGTGGTCCTCCGGAATCTGGCTGACATCGACATTCATGGTTGCGCTCATAAAACTCATCTTCTTATCCTCCTCAAATTTCAGGCTGTCGGAAACAGGTTTGGAGCGACCACCTGGGCCGCCAGGATGAGGGACAGAGCGAACAGGACGATGATGATGGTCCAGTTCACCCAGTTGTTCCAAGGTTTGTTAACGTAATCGCCCATCAACTCTTTATCGTTCAGCAACAGTTGCAGGAAGATAATCGCGGATGGCAGGACAATTCCCGCCAGCACCTGCACGCCAAGAATGATCAACTGCAACGGTGCCCGCGGAATCAGTACCAGACCCGCTGCAACTAAAACGCATACGCCGTAGGTCAGATAGAAACCCTTGGCTTCTTTGAATGGCAACTGCAAGCTGTGCGGCCAGCCCTTCACTTCGCCATACGCCCAGGCGCTCGACAACGAGATTGCGCCGGTTCCAAGAATCGCTGCGTTGATCATCAGCAGCAGGATCGCGTGACGCACCCACTGGCTTCCCGCCGCCAGATGCAGTGCGTTTGCCATCTGCGCCGGATCGGCAAACTGGATTCCCCCGTCGAACGCCGCATTGCCCGCCACCATCATGCAGCCAGCAACGATGATCGTGAAGATCGCGCCGATCAGCGTATCCAGGCGCGCCCACTTCAAGTCGGAAAAACGAAGACGCTTATCGGCAATGCAACTCTGCTGAAAGAACAACTGCCACGGCGCGATCGTCGTACCTACAATCGCAATCACCAGGAATATGAGATTGCCCGTAATGCCGCCCTTGGGGATGCTCGGAACCAGCGTGTCATGTACCATCTGGCCGCCGCCCGGATGCAACCGAACGGCAACCGCCAACCATGCCAAATCGAGCAGACACAGGAAGACCGTGATCCGCTCCCAGCGGCGATAGCTTCCGGTCAGCACCATCAGCACCAGGCCTATCGCTGCCACCGGAACTCCCAGGTACGGAGAGATTCCCATCTGGCTTACCGCCAGTGAGATCGCGGCAAACTCCGTGACCAGCGTCAGGAAGTTCACCATTTCCAAATCGACGAGCGAGAACACGCCCCACCACTTACCAAAGCGCTGATAGATCATCGCGGCGTGGCCCTTGCCAGTCGCAATGCCAAGACGGATTACCATTTCCTGAATGAAGTAGCACGTCGGCAACAGCAGCAACAGCACCCAAAGCAGCTTGGTCCCATACTGCGCTCCCGCCTGCACATACGTGGAGACGGCGCCTGCATCGTTATCGGCCACCATCACGATCAGACCGGGACCGAAGACCATCAGGAACATGAGCACATTGCGAGCCCACTTGCTGCGGACAACCCTCCCGCGCACCATGGTCGGCTCGGCGACTGCTCCTGCGGTCGAAATTGCAACTACTTCCTGCATTCCTCTACTCCAATTCGCTGCCGCAAACTTCCGCACACATGGCTACTTGCGCACACGCGAAAATCCGGTGTCCGGGGAGCAAAGCTTACCCAGAGCACTGCCATACGCGTGGCGCTAGGTCAAGTTGCTGAATGCGAGGAGGGAGGATCAAGCCTCACCTTCCGCGTTCTTCTGTGGTCATTTCATAGAAGAAGCAGAAGTGAAGCGACAGGCAGGAACTACGCGTCTATCGGGCCACCAACTACTTCTCTACACCTTAAAGCCGCCGTACTCGGAGGCTTGTCATCCAGAGATAAGTCGATATCGCTCATATAACCTTTGTGCTTAGGGTGCCAAACAGGAGGAGGTAGAGACAGGAGCCTCTAGAGGAGAGAATGCCAGAGCAGAACCCGCGACGCCGGTAACGCCGTATGCCACCAGTTTTCTTTCCTCACTCGTCCAAGCTTTAGCACCGCGCACCGTTAGAGGTTCAACGAACCTCAGCCACGTTAAGAAAACCCTTAATCCGGGAGTTCCTGTTATACCGCTCAGGCAAACTTCTTTCGAAGTCGTCGGGCAGTGGCCTGTGTGTCGCGCAGTAGCCTCGCCTACCGAGGAACCGTGCAGTAACATGGCGTTGTGAAACAGCGCCAAACACAAGATACCCACCACGGTTGGTCTGTGTCAACCGAAAAAATACATAGAGAACTCCTTTGTTCCGCGAACCTGAGGGAACTTCTCTAAATCGTCCCCAAGGGGTAGTGGTAGGGGTATACTGTTTCGACATGTCACATACACTGACCGACAAAGAAAAGCTGATCTGGCGCATTCGGCGCATCCGGGGACAAGTCGAAGCCGTCGAGCGAGCCCTGAATGAAGAACAGGACTGCTCCGATTTGCTTCAGTTGATCACCGCCGCCCGTGGGGCAATGAACAGCCTCATCATAGAGGTTCTGGAAGGCCATATTCGCGAGCACGTGCTCGATCCGAAGCAAAAGCTCGACTCGGAGCACACGGCAGCAGCCGAGGAATTGATCGACGTGCTCCGCTCTTACCTCAAGTAAGAGATCCCTCTTATGATGAGGGCAGCGCCTACAGTTGTCCCTGAGCCGGAGTCGTCGGTTTGTCGCGTGCAGGACGTGGTGTGATGAATTGGAAGCGCCGTCCCAGGATCATCTTGACCAGCAGATGATCCGTGCTGCGAGTGACGCCCACCGCAACGCCCATGTTGAACTCCCAATTCGGCCCGAAGTCGTAGTCGATTGCAGGCACGATCTGCTGTTGCTGCAGGTACAAAGGATCGAACCCGGTAATCGGCCCCAGCGATCCGTAGTATTCCAGGCCACCGCTGAACTTGCGAGTAAACGAATACGCGGCCTTGAAGTTTGGAGAGAATTCGAAGCCTTGGTTTACGCTCGCCCCATGAAGTGACCGCTCAAGCGCAGGATTGAACGCCAGGTACCACGGACCCAGCTGTTTATCGACGATTGGACGAATTTCCCACGTCCAGGTATCCGCAGAGAAGATTGGCCGCTGGTAGCCAATCTCCGTCGAAAGGCTCACGCCGACCGGCCAGTGCCATCTCTCCGGAGCCCGGACGCGCGGACGAATGTGATCACCAACCCATTTATACCCCTGATTGGGGCCGAGACTCGTGAAGATATAGAATCCGGTTTCAAACCAATCATTCCATCCCTGGGTAATTTCGACTGTTTCGTGTAGTTGATGTTCGTCCGGCAGGACTCCGTCATTCGCTGTCTTAAACCCTTCGAATGTGAAGTTGCTATGAAGCTCGACCATGGTGTGTCCTGGCGCAACCGTTTCAGAGCCATAGACTTGGATCTCGTAGTTATCCTGCGCATAAAGCGGCGACGTAGCAGCTACGACCAATCCAGCGAGGAGAATACATTTCCATAAGTTCGCGATCACCGACGTTCCCCTTCGAGACGAGTGAGAACTCTTACCCCCACATTGTTATCAGGCGCATACGTCGATGACAAGGTATGAATTTGAAAGGTATGGAGCCTTGCAGGATTGCAACGACGATGACTGGCGAGATACTCACACCGCTCCTGAGCGCCAGGACGCCTCGATTTCTTCCAGACTACGCCCCTTGGTTTCAGGAACCAGGTAGTAGCAGAACATCAACGAAGCAATTGCGAGCACTCCATAGAGCCAGAACGTCCACGACTGACCGATAAGTTCCACCAGCGTCAGAAACGTCATCGACACCAACAGATTAAAAATCCAGTTCGTGGCCGCCGCAGTTCCTTCGGCCTGTCCGCGGATCTTCAGCGGATAGATCTCAGCGATCAACAACCAGAAAATCGGTCCCAGGCTGATCGCAAAAAAACTGACGTAGGCCATCAGCGTAACCACCGCCAATCGCACGGATGCTTCGTTCTGCACTCCAGACCGGAACAGGAACCCGAGGACGCCAAGGCTGACTATCATGCCGCTAATCCCCGTCAGCAACAGTGGTCGCCGTCCCACTCGATCAATCAGCCACATGGCCACAATGGTCATCAGCACATTCACCAGCCCGATGCCGGCGGTAGCCAGAATCGCCGCCGAAGCCGACGGCAGACCTGCCGACTGGATGATGGTGGGAGCGTAATAAATCACCGTATTAATGCCTGTCACCTGCTGGAAGATTGCCAACCCAACGCCGACGATCAGCGCATGACGAACCGCGGGGTGCAGAAGATCCGACCAGGTGCCGCGCTCCTCGGAATGCGAAATACTTACCGAAATTTCGCGCCACTCCAATTCAACATCTTGCGTTCCGCGAATGCGCACTAAAACGGCACGCGCACTCTCCGGGCGCAAGTACCTGGCCAGCCAGCGCGGACTCTCCGGTAAGAACAGCATGCCGATCCCGAGCATGGCGCCGGGAACCGCAGCTAGCCCAAGCATCCATCGCCACGCCCCGCTCTTGGCAAAGGCATAATCGACTAGATAGGCGGCCAGGATGCCGATCGTAATCGCCAACTGAAACAACGAAACCTGCCAACCGCGCGCCTCCGGAGGAGACACTTCGGAGATATAGACAGGCACCGTGGTCGAAGCCAAGCCGATGCCTAAACCTACAACCACTCTGCCCACTACCAGAACAGCCAGTGACGGAGCAGATGCGCAGATCATCGCTCCGGCAATAAACACAATCGATGTCACAATCAGTGTGACCCGCCGTCCAAAACGGTCCGCGAACCTGCCGCCAGTGAATGCACCCACAGTCGCACCCAGCAGTACCATGCTCACCACCAGTTCCTGAGGAAACGTCGTCAAGGCAAAGTCTTTTTTAATGAAGATCACTGCCCCAGAAATCACACCCGTGTCATAACCAAATAGAAGTCCACCCAGCGCCGCAATACTCGCAGCAATGTAAACGAAGCTTCGATTGGGCGGTAATGGAGGATTGCTGGACATTTCTATGGCGCGGCTACTTGGTAATCGTGAACTGTGCACTTTGTCCCTTCACCGAATCAGGAGCTATCCAGACGGTCACCTGTGCTGGTTCGACCAAATGCCGCATCTCGATATTCCAGAATGCGAGTTCTTCGCGTCCGATCTTGAACTCCACGCGACGCGATTCACCGGGTGCCAGTGAAACCACTGTGAAGCCCTTGAGTTCCTTCATTGGAAGGTTCACGCTGGTTCCTCGTTGTCCCAGATACAACTCCACCACTTCCTGTCCGGCCCGTGTTCCACGGTTGGTCACCATCGCCGATACTTTGATAGCCCCCGCTCCGTCATTCAACGCCTGCACGTTAATCGACGTGTTGTTCACCTCGATTGCCGAGTAGTCGAAATGAGTGTAGGAGAGACCGTATCCAAACGGAAACAGCGGCGAGTTCTGCTCATCGATATAGCGCGAGACATATTTCTCAGCCTCGCTCCGCGGAGGATGGCCGAGGTCGGTATCACTGGCAGGGCGCCCGGTCTTCGGAGGGTTGTAGTACAGCGGCTCCTGTCCAACCGTGCGCGGCACTGTAACCGGAAGTTTCCCGCTGAAGTTCACGTCGCCGAACAGTGTTCTAACCAACGCCGGTCCAGCCTGCACACCCGGATACCATGCCTCGACCATCGCGGATACATGCGCCGCAGCCCACGGTAGCGCCAACGGCCTGCCGCTGAACAGAACGAGAACCACCGGCTTACCGGTGGCAACAATGGTTTCGAGGAACTTCTGCTGGTTGCCCGGCAGATCCAGGTAGGCACGCGACGCAGCTTCGCCGCTCATGGACGCCGCGCTTTCGCCGAGCGCGACAATGACCAGATCGGATCGTCGTGCCGCATTCACCGCCTCCGGAAATCCTGCATCGCTGTTGCCGTCAGCCTCCGTGCCTTTCGCGTAAAGCAATCGTCCCTGCAACCGCTGCATCAACGCAGATTTCAAAGTAACAACCGTGGCGGCATCCCCTTTTCCCGGCCACGATCCAAGCATGTCGCTGGCGCTGTCGGCGAATGGTCCCATCAATGCTATGGTGTGAATATTGGAAGCAATCGGCAACACTGGCGCCCCATGGAATCCTTCGTTCCTCAACAGCACCAGCGATCGCTCAGCAGCCGTTCGCGCGAATTCAACATGCTTCTCATCAAGCATCGCCTGCGCAGCAGATCCCACCTCCGCCACATACGGATCGTCGAACAAGTAGAGGGCGAACTTTACGCGAAGCACGCGGCGCACCGCCTCATCCACCACAGATTCCGGAATCGCGCCAGAGCGCACCAGTTCCACCAGAGATCGCCGGTACAAGCCGCTCTGCATGTCCATGTCAACGCCTGCCTGTATCGCTTTTCGCGCCGCTGTCGCTGCGTCATTCGCCACACCCTGCTCGATCAATTCAGCTACCGCATTCCAATCGCTCACCACAAAGCCGTGGAAGCCCCATTCGTGCCGCAGAATCTCGGTCAATGTCATTGCATTTGCGCTTGCAGGCACGCCATCGAGCGGATTGAATGCACTCATCACCGTAGCCGCACCACTGTTGACTGCTGACTGAAACGGCGGCAGATAAACTTGCCGCAACGTGCGCTCGGAAATATCGGCCGCATTGTAGTCACGGCCACCTTCGGCCGCGCCATACCCGGCCAGATGCTTTGCGCAAGCCGCCATCGAATCGCGATTCGCGAGATTCGTTCCCTGGTAGCCGTGCACGTAAGCCGCAGCCATCGTCTTGCCTAAGTAAGGATCTTCCCCCGCACCTTCGACGATGCGCCCCCAGCGAGCATCGCGAGCAATATCCACCATGGGAGAAAACGTCCAGCGGATGCCTTCGGCGGTCGCTTCCTCAGCGGCGATTCTCGATGCCCGCTCAACCAGCGACGGGTCCCATGTAGCAGCCATGCCGAGCGGAACCGGGAAGATGGTCCGGTACCCGTGGATGACATCCAACCCAAACAGCAGCGGAATTTTCAGACGCGACTGAGTCATCGCAATCCGCTGCAGCGCATTCGTCTCAGCCGCGCCGGTCACATTCAGCAGTGAACCGAGCTGCCCCTTAGCGATCAGCTCTCGAAAGCTGATCCCGTCCGAGGCTGGGCCGGTGGCATTTCCGGCCGAGTATTGCACGAGCTGTCCAACTTTTTCGTCCAGCGTCATCTGCTGGAGCAGTGCTTCTACCCGGCGCTCAACATCTGGATGCTCAAGTCCGTCGCCTGCAGAAAGCGATACTGTGGTTAGCAGTACAACTCCCAGTATTCCGAAAAGCCGCCGGATCCACCTTCCGCCGCGTCTCGTAGCTGTCGCGCTCGAAGCTCTTTTGCACATGCGAGCTTCAACTCGCCATTGCAGGTTCGTCGCCGCTTTTTTCCGGGAACAACCGAATCAGATTTGCCGGTGGACGGACATGCCGAACCTGCTTCACTCGCTGTAGGACAGGGCGCTCGTATAGAAGCAACTCGGTCGCTCGCACCTGCGCATCGCCGTGAAACCACTGCTGCACAATGTTGTTGCAAAGAACGTTTCCAATCGAAAGCAGAATCATGCCCTGATGGTGAGCCATCCACGCTCTCACCAGGGTGGCATCATGAGCGCGTTCGTTGGTTGTGGCGCCATAGTCCGCCGCTTCGTAGAATCCATATGCACGCAACCAACCCAGTTCAGCCATGCTACGCAAGTTATCAAGCGCATCAGTGGGATCAACAGCCAGAGCCATCGCACTTGCATACGGTGCTACTACCAATCGTTCCGGCGGTTGTTCGCGTAGCGACAATTCCGGCACACCCATGGCCGCATAGCCATATACGCCGGACCCATCCAACTCACTATGGCTAGCTTCAGAAATTCCCCAGGGAATTTGCCTCGCAGCGGCATACGCCCTTTGCACCCGGACCGCTCCCTGCATGCTCTGCTGCAACATCGTGTCATATGGCGAGCGCATCCAGATCGCCGGCATCAAGTATTCAAACATCGTTCCTGCCCACGAGATCAGGGCCGGAGGACCACCTCGGGCCGGTACGTGGATTCGTCCCAACCGCGACCATGTTCCTTGCGGCACATCACCTTTGCCGATGGCGATAAAAGCCGCAATGCGCGCTTCTGACGCCAGCAGGTCATAGCAGGCTGCGTCGAGAGTCCTGGTGTCCAGGTTGTAACCCACCGAGAGAAGCTTGCGGCGCTGCTCCAGAAGAAATCTGAAATCCATCTCAGCCACCCAACGCTCCGCCTTGGCGGCAATCGCGCGCAAGTCGCGCACTAAAGAAGCAGCCTTCTCATAAGCATCCGGAAGCAATGCCAATAGCCGCTCGCGTGCGTTGCACTCTCCTTCCGTCAACTGAACAGCAGCATGCAAAAGCTTCGCCTGAAGTTGCTGAACAAAATCGGGCAACTGGGCCAGCGACGGAATGTCGTCAGTGTCAGGCTCCATACCAGCACCGCGCCGCACAGACCTGAACTCCGGCAAAAGCCACGGCATGTAGTCCGCAAATATCTTCCGCACTTGTTCTCTGCGCATCTCAAGTTGCTCCACGATCCATTCTTCGTCGAGTGCCGGAGCAGCCGGAGCAACATGTGGAACCGGCTCCGAAACGAGTGCAATTAAGCGCTCGAACCAAGGCAGATGGTTTTCCTGCTCAACACAAAGCGATTTCGCCGCACCCCGCAGCAAAGACTTCCGCTCGGCAAGCAATCGAAGATGGTCCTCGTAGCCATCCACCATCGAGGGTGAAAGCAGTGGTTTATCCAGCAGTGAGTTACACCCAACCTTCAGCGAGATGAGCGATGCCGCGAGATTCCCGCTATCAACGCTGGAGATGAACAAAGGAGACTCCGCAGCCAAGCTTCGCGTGTCATACCAGTTGAAGAAATGTCCGCGATGCCGTCGCAGTTTGCTCATCGTCTCCAGAGTCCGCTGTGTCTGTTCGACGAATTCAGGAACCGTGAGATAGCCGAGCTCGCACGCAATCTGACGAGCATTCAGCAGGAAGCCGAGATTAGTCGGTGAGATTCGCGCCGCAATCCTAGCCGGTTCCTCCTGCACGTTGTCCGGAATCAGCCAATGATGCCCAGGCGTGCTGAACTCCGCGAAGTAGCGCCAAGTGCGCAGTGCGGCAAGGCGCAGAAAGATCCTGTCCTCCGCCGCAAGGTTTATGTGCGCACGACGAGGAGGCTGATCGAGCCACACCGAGACCGCCTTGCTGCACCCCCAAAGCAAAAGTATCGGCAGCGCAACCCAGAACGCAACCGGTCGCACCCATAGCAGCGCCGCGCCGATGGCTGCTGCGATAACCGGCATACAGGTCAGATACAGATCAAGCGAGGTACGCTTGCCGATCCCCAGCTCTGCCTCTGCCGCGGTCTCCCATTCCAGCAGCCGTTGCCCCGAGACCGCCCGCCGATACGAACTGCGGAACGCCGCATCCAGCGAAACCAGAGCATCGTGGATGAGAAAAGTTAAGACCAACAGAATTCCCGCGAGCGAACTCGCCAGCGATCTGCAAGCGTCGCGCGCCCGCTCCGGACTGCGGGCGAACACCGCCCGTGACGCATCCACTGCGAACTGAATGCATGGCGGCACGAAGAGTATGCAAAGCGAAATCAAAGTCCAATACAGCGGACTGCCTGGCAGAACTAACCAGCCAAGAACGAAGAGCACCAGCGTGGCAGGACCGACCATGCTGCGACGCAGGTTATCTACGATCTTCCAGCGCGAGATAAGTGAGATGGGATTGGGCACAAGGCGTCCGGCTTCATCCGGCACCCGCGGAAATAGCCATTCCGCGATCTGCCAGTCGCCGCGAACCCAGCGATGCTTGCGCCGCGTGTAAGTGCTGTAGTGCGAAGGGTAGCGATCCACAATTTCAACATCGCTGACAAGACCGGCACGCGCATAAGCGCCTTCGATAAGGTCATGGCTCAAGATGGCATTGCGTGGAAAACGATGATCGAGGACGCGATGCACGGTACGCAGATCGTACAGTCCTTTGCCGACGAATGTTCCCTCGCCGTACAGATCCTGATAAACATCCGAGGTCGCGTGCGTGTAGATGTCAAAGCCGGTACGCCCGGAATAGATAGACGCCAGTCGGGACTGTGCCGCACTCTCAAAACTAACCGCCACGCGCGGCTGCAGGATTCCATAGCCCTGAGTGACAACGTTGCGCCGGCCGATGATCGCTCGACATAACGGATGCGCCAATGTGCCGACCAACCTCTGCGCTGTTCCGCGCGGAAGCTCCGTATCCGCATCCACTGTCAGCACATACCGGACCTGCGGCAACACCGTCAAATCACCTATCTTGTAAGGAAAACTGTCATACTGCCCAAGCACCAGCCGGTTGAAATCGAGCAGCTTACCGCGCTTGCGTTCCCAACCCATCCACACGCCTTCGCGCGGGTTGTAAACCCTGTGCCTATGAAGCAAGGCAAACGTACCCGCGCCTTTTCCCGCGTATTTCTCATTCAGCTCCCGTATGAGTTGCCCGCAGAGCCCAACAATGGCCTCATCTTCGCGCGGTTGTTCGTCTGAGTCGGGCAAGTCCGTCAGTAGCGCAAAATGCAGGTTCGCACTCATGTTCCCCAAGTAACGAACCTCGAGGTCGCTGACCAATTGCCGTACCTGCTTCTCATCCAGCAATAGCGTAGGCACCACAACCATCGTCGTGCAATCACTCGGAATGCCTTTCCCGAAATCGAGCTTGGGAAGAATCTGTGGCTGCAACCATGAAGAGATCAGATAATTCGTTATCTGCACGGCCGCCTCGCTGCAAGGCAGCAGCAAAGCAAGCGCCGCAAAAAAGACCGTCCATAACGAGTCGAAGTCTCCCCGCGCAAGCGCCGCCCAAAGCATCATCAATGTCAGGACCTCGACCCCCACCAGGTAGAAGTCGTCCGGATACCGACGCAAAAATCTCTGCCAGCGATCGCGCAACGGAGCCTGCACATGGGCACGTTGGCAAAGCACCCCCTGCCCTTCGGCGATCAAGTAGTAGCCTACGTGTGCCCGCCGCTGCGCCATCACCGGGTTGTCTTCGGGAACGCCTTGAGATTCCTGAGCCAGTTGCAATGCAAGCTCTGCAACTTCGAGCTCCGAAATCCCGGACTGTCTGGCCAGCTTAACCACGGTGCCGCGATACATCTCCCGGCTTTCCGCGTCCATCTTCGCGTAAGCTCCAGCCGGATCGCGGCGCAACACCGCATCGAAAACGATTAGAGGTTCCAGCAGTTCCTGCCACGGCGCCTGGTTGATCTCGCGAAGACTTCGAACACACGTCTCAATCTGCAACCGCCTGCCCGCAACCCGTCGCGAAGCATCCGTTTCCTTCGCCAGGATAAGGTTTGCAAGTTTGCCAATCCGTTCGAGCAGCACGCACCGAAGCGCGGGACTCATGGCCCGCAACTCATCAAGGCGCAGCACAACGGTATTCTGAAACGCTTGCAGATAGCTGCTGAGTTCAGAATCGTCAAATCGGTAATCAAGCGACGCAAGCAGATCTTCTGCAATTACCAAAACTCTAGGAGCAACTTGGCCTGCGCAGCGCACGTACTCGGTCCGGGTCAATGCAACCTTCGCATCCTCAAGCGAAGCTAGGGCGGAATGCAGGAAGCCGAGATTCTCGCAGAGCCAGCGGTGCTCATCGCCTTCGAAGCAGTCGCTGTTTGCCGCAGAATGAATCTCCGCGAACACTGACTCAAGTTCCTTATTCAGCTTTTCGAGCCGTTGCAAGAAGTGCGGAGATGTTTTCAGGCTCGGCAGCCACGCCATCGTGCTGGCGCATTTCGCCGCTCGGTCGGCGAGAAGTTCTTTTGGGACGTCGCTGCCGCCCTTCTTGGCAGCAGGCTTTCCCGTCGGGTACCGGTCTAAAATAGCAATTTGTTCTGGCATTTCAGTCCTAAATGGCCGCTAGCGATAGCTGGCAGCCTGCAGTTCAAACATCTCGGCATATTGCCCGCCGAGGGCGAGTAACTGGTGATGGTTCCCCTCTTCCCCAATTTGGCCGTTCCTCAGCAACACGATCCGGTCAGCCATTCGTACGGTAGAAAATCGATGCGAAATGAAGAGGGTCATTTTCCCTTCGGTCAGTTCCGCAAAGCGTGCGAACACCTCATATTCACTGCGCGCATCCAGTGCGGCGGTAGGCTCGTCAAGAATCAGAACTTGTGCATCGCGCAGGTACGCACGCGCTAGTGCGAGTCTCTGCCATTCGCCGCCGGAAATATCCACCCCGGCGTGGAAGCGCCGTCCAAGCATCTGTTCGTAACCGCCGGGCAACCTGGCAATCACCTCATCTGCCAGGCTCTTTCGCGCGGCGTTCGCAATGCGCTCGGTATCGTGCAGAGCTTCAATTCGGCCCACCGCGACATTCTCGCGGGCCGTCATTTCATACCGCATGAAGTCCTGAAAGATAACGCCGATCTCCTTGTAAAGATCCTCGATGCTGTAGTCGCGCAGGTCCACGCCATCCAGAAGAATCTGTCCGCTAGTGGGGTCATACAGTCGCGTCACCAGCTTTACGATCGTGGTCTTACCTTCGCCGTTCTCCCCAATCAGTGCGACGCGCTCTCCCGGACGTAGGGTGAAATTCAATCGGTCCAGCACCAGCCGCTCGGTCCCCGGATAAGTAAACGACACATCGCGAAACTCGAAGCCGCTGATAATTGGACGTGGAGCCGGTAACGCATTAGGCTTAGAGCAAATCGTCGGCTGCATCTCAAAAAAGGCCAGCAGATCGGTGAGGAACAGCGCCTGGTCTGCAATGCTGGAGGCTGTCGAGAAAATCTGCTGAATGTTGTTGCTCGCTTGCAGAATTGCACCCGCCAGAAAGTAAAGCGTTCCTATAGACAGTTCTCCCTTGACCGTACGCCACACAACCCATGCATACGCCGTGTAATAACCAAGCGTTCCCAGCACGGTAAGCAGCGCGCCAACCCTCAGCCTGCGTCCGGATAACTCGACGTTCTCGCGATAGATACCATTGGATAACTCGGTGAATCGCCCGGTAAGAAATTTGCCGAGACCGAACAGCTTCAACTCCTTTGCCGCTTCCTTGCTGCCTCCCAGAATTCGCAAATAGTCGAGGTGACGCTTGATCGGCGTCTGACGGAAATTCTTGGCGTATTCCAAAAATGCAAAGTGACTCTCCCCGAGAAATGCAGGGACGACTCCCGCCGTCAGAAGCAGCAGCAGCCAGGGAGAGAAGTAAACAATTGAAATTGATAAAGACAGGGTCGTAACGACTTGTTGCAGTAGGCGGCCAAGAGATTGGATCATTCCCAACCGGTCGGTTGCCTGCACCCGTGCACGCTCAAGACGGTCGTAAAAGACGGGATCTTCGTAAGCCGCCAGGTCCAACCCCGCAGCATGCCGCATCACCTCAATGCTGACGTGACGTGTGTACTTGTCCGCCAGTACAGAGTCGAGATAATCAAGCACTCGCGTGAGCATACTGCTGCACGCGGCGACCGCGAATTCAGCTCCCACCAGCCACCACAGCACTGTCGGCACCGGTCGATGATGGGCAACTACCCCGACTATGTTGTCGATGATGAGCTTGCTGATCGCCAGCAGTCCAATCGGCAACAAAGCAGTGATGATCCGGAAGACAATCCCTAGGAACACGACCGTGGGACCGGCCTGCCACACCAGCTTGAGCACGGGCGGTAGCTGGCGTAGAGCCGCCATACGCTCGTTCAACGGAATCCGAACATTGTGTTTTTCTTGAGTCATCCAGTTTTAATTCGAGAGTTTCTGAGCGGCTGTAGCGCAACAACCCTTGCTGCACAAGCTGTGGCTCAGAGCTCTGTCCCTGGACGAGTGGCGTACAAGCTAGGATGCAAAATGAAAATTACGTGTCGCTTGAAAACAAAAACCCTGGAGTTTACTGATAAGTGTTAAGGCATAATCCCAAGGTCAACGGAACTCAAAGCCCGGCTTAAGCTCGCAGTGATACGTAGTTGTATGATCTTTTTCAACCTTTACAGTACATTCGGCCCAGCTCAAGCATGGGTCTGGTCCAAGCGGAAAAATGACGCGACTTCCATTCACTTCAGCATCAAGGCTCACTCCCTCCGCATCGGCCGGTACGGAAAAATTCAGGTTCCTCCCCAGAATCGCAGGAAACGACTGGCGAATGATATCGCCTATCATCGGATGAACTACTTCGGCCTCCACTAGGAATGTGGCGGGGTCGGACCAGTCGCGAACCGAAACGTTGAACACTCGATTGCCCTGTGTGAGGCCGTCGGAATCGATCTTTGTGAATGGGCACGGACCAGCAATACAGGACACCCTTGGATTACGGAATTCATTTCCTTCTCCGGCATCGAGCGACATAGCACCTATGGCCGCTTTCCATCTTCCATCGGGCGAGCAGGGCTCCTGAGCAATGCAATCGACGTTGCCGGTGTTTGCCACCTCGAACGTTTTTATCGTGCTTCCAATGTCCTCTGCTGTCGAGCTCTTCACGGAATACCTGATTGAGACTTGGGCAACGAACGTTGTAGGACCGACGTGCACAACTCTCGCCGGATGCGGAATCGGCACCATCCGGACGACGTAAAGCATCTTGCTTCCAACGGACTGTGACAGATCGAGTGGCCTGTAATCCGGATGCCGGAACATGAGCACGACCGGCTGGTCTCTCCTAAGTCGTGGACGTAAGCTGAGGTGGAATAGCCCCGAGGCATCAGATTTGCTGCCTTGCAGCGCCAGTCCGTTTGCTGCCGTAATTTCGACGTTGCTGATAGGTACTTGTTTTCTCGGGTCCCCATCCTGCCGGATGACAACACCGGTCAGTATTACAGGTCGAAATCTCCGGGAGAGTGTCAGCACAATAACGAGGGCAGCGCCAACAACGGACAGCCCCACCCAAAGCACCAATTTGCGCTTGCGATTCATCCTCGCCAACACCGTTATGATGCTGTCACTTCGCGCGAAGGATCAGGGCTAATGAAGGTCCCGGCGCTGCTGTGTCGCAAAACTTTCAACCCGGAGGTGTCTCGTCGAATCAATTAGTCAAGTGGATAAAAATCGCTCAACCGTCAACACCGTATCGCGGCGCGCCATCCTCAGGGGGATGCTTGGTTTGGGTATGGCGATGCCGTTTGCTCAAAAGCAACTGGTCCCTTTTCTGATGGCCGAAAATCTTAGCTGTTCCGCCGCTCTGCCGGCGCCAACTTACCTGTCGCCGGACGATCATCAGTTCCTCGATGACCTCGAGCGGGCCAATTGCCTGTTCTTCGTAGAACAATCCAATCCGCAGACCGGATTGGTACGAGATCGATGCAATGTTCGCGCGTCTTCCAGTAGCACTGTGGCCAGCGTTGCCGCCACAGGATTCGGATTGACTGCGCTTTGCATCGGGCAGCAGCGGGGTTTTATCTCGCTATCTGACGCAAGTGAGCGAGTTCTAACCACCCTGCGCTTTCTATGGAAGAAGGTGCCCATTCACCGCGGATTCTTCTATCACTGGGCTGACGTAAATACCGGCGAGCGCACGTGGAACTCTGAGGTCTCTTCCATCGACACTGCTATTCTGCTCTGCGGAATCTTGACCTGCCGTCAGCACTTCCCGAATAGTGAAATCAGTCAAGTCGCACACGACATCTTCAACCGTGTGGATTGGACCTGGCTCTCGGAAGACACATCCCTTCTGCCTCACGGGTGGACACCGGAAGTCGGATTCCTGTCGTACCGCTGGGATTATTACAGCGAACTCATGGCGCTGTACCTGCTCGGCCTGGGTTCATATTCCCATCCCCTCAAGCCCGATGCCTGGAAGGCGTGGAAACGCATCAACTTCGAATACGATGGTCTCCGCTACATCGGATCGTTTGCCCCGCTATTCGTACATCAGTATTCACAGGCTTGGTTTGATTTCCGCGACCAGCGCGACCAGTATGCTGACTACTTCCAGAACTCGATCATTGCCACGGATGTCCACCGCCGATTCTGCCTGAGTTTGGCAAAGCAGTTTCCCGATTACAGCGATAGTCTGTGGGGCATTACCGCTTCGGATTCGGCGAACGGCTATGTCATCTGGGGTGGTCCGCCTGCCATGGGTCCCATCGATGGCACCGTCGTTCCCAGCGCGGTCGGAGGTTCGCTGCCGTTTCTGGTACAACCGACCATGCAGGTGCTGCGGACAATCAAGACCCGATATAACAAGGCGTGGAGCCGCTACGGTTTCGTTAACGCGTTTAATCCGACAAACAACTGGTACGATACCGACGTCATCGGCCTTGACACTGGAATTACCATGCTGATGGCGGAGAATGCGCGCAGCGCATTTGTCTGGGACACCTTCATGAAAAACTCCGAAGCGCGGCGCGGAATGCAACGTGCGGGCTTTCATCGCTATCGGTAGAAGTGGCACAGCCAGTTCGGCGCTGGCGCTATCGTTCAGAATCGACTCCTGCTCCCGTGGCGAGAGCTCATGCAGCAACACAAGGAACACGCCATTGGTCCAACCGAAGCCGACAACATTGCTGGCGTACCCTGCGGTCACGTTGGCGACCGTGGAGCGATCCACAACATTGTACTTCTCGCGAATGAAACCGTCCTTCTTCGCATTTTCCGCGACCATCGTTAGAAAGTTGTGTGAGATACGCTCGGCGTCATCACGGAACCCGTAGCGGCGTAAGCCTTCCACTGCGATCAGTTGAATGGGTGCCCACCCATAAGGCTTGTCCCACTGCACACCGGTTTCGCAGTCACTCATCGCGAGTCCCCCAGGATACTCAAGTTGAGAAAGATGCTGGCGCACCGCGCTAGCCTGTGCCGGTGTGGCCAGCCCCGTCCAGAGCGGATAGAAAGTGGAAGCGTAAACCACATTTGAGCGCTGGTGAAGGCGCAAGTTGTAATCCACAAATAACCCATTCTTTGAGTCCCACAGATAACGATTGATAAGCTGCTTGCGATGTTCTGCCAGTTGTTTCCAATGACTGCTTTCCCTTGGCCTCTTAAGATCGGTGGCGAGTACGGAAAGATCGCGCTCCATCTTATAGAGAAGACTGTTAAGGCAGACCGGCGCGTAATCCTGTGTGCTGCCACCGAACGGGCCAAAGCGGAAAGTGATATCGAAACCCGACTCACGCATCGCACGATCGCCCTTGTAGAACTCCGGCGTAAGCCAGACCGTCTTACTCTTCTCACAAGGCTGATCGCCGCAGAGAGGCACATGCAGCGCGGCTCCAGTGCCCTTTGCTGCGTTATCGGTCAAGTAGCTGTCGGAAGCATCGGGATGTTTCGCCAGCCAGTCGGCGACGCTGGTGTAGTAGTCGCTGTGGTCGGCAATCTCCTGCACCGGGCCGCTTCCGAAATCGTAATAGCGCGAGAGCCCGGTTGCCGGGTCAAGCTTCGGCCCAGTCATCCAGAGCTCGTAATCGCGTTGTGCGTACCCATAGGCGCGTGCCAGCCATGCTTCATCGTCTTGATGCAGGGCAACATTGGCATGGTGAATAGCGAGAATCATGGAACTGAGAAACGGCGGCTGTGAACGGGTGAGGTAGTAAGTACGGTTAGCATTCAATACCGCGCCGTAGTTTTCAATCTCGAAGAAGAAATTCTCCACCATCCCTCGCGCAAGGTCGAACTCTCCATTTTCTATGAGTCCGCGCACGATGAAGTAGCTGTCCCACCCATACATCTCATTGAACCGTCCGCCCGGAACGACGTAAGGTTTTGGCAAATAGAGCAGACCCGGCTCTGGCAGACTCTGCGGAAGTATCTGGCCTAAGTGGGTGATTGTGTGCGGCAAAAATTCAATGCGTACAGCGCACTGCTCCCGTAGCTCAGAGACCGCTGCGGGAACCTTCATCCCATAGGGCAGATAAAGTACCCGGCTCGTGTTACGGAGCTTAGTATCCGTCAGTGAGGCGCACTCATTAGTGGAACGGGTAAGTGTGTGCCACCCATTATGAATATAGGAAAGGATCGGTGCCGAAGCTTCTGTCCGCTGCGATTCGGCAACTCCCGCTGCTTGCGCGGCAGCTGCTGAGAAGGTCGAGGCAGGTACAAGCCACAGTACGAGACCGGCCACGGTGGCAATAAAACGATTGCGGAGAAACAATGTCTTGGACATCTCAGTAATTTCGGATGCAGTCTGTGATTGCAGAGACGGTGGGAGATGCGAGCCGTTGTTGGTGACAATCCAGCTCACGACCATAGCACGGGTTAACCATCACCCAACTCGCGGGTTCTAATCCCAATGAGGTCAGCTAAGATGTGCCGGAATATCAAAATACTTTTTAACTGTGATCCTCCTGTTACTCCCGAAGAGATTCGAGCCGCTTCGCTCCAGTACGTCAGAAAGATTAGCGGCTTCAGCAAACCCTCAAAGGCAAACGAAGCCGTGTTCCTGACCGCGGTCGACGAAGTGGCCCGCATCTCGACCCATCTTCTCTGCTCGCTCGAAACCAATGCGCCTCCAAGGGATCGCCAGGAAGAAGCGGCAAAGGCGAAGGCTCGTGCCGCGACGCTGCTTTGCCCCTAGCAAGAGATTAATGATTGTTGCCTCAGTGCTTTCTTTTCCAACCAGCATGTATGCGCAACCAGCGGTGCGCATCAAGATCATTGCACACTCCGAAAGAAGAGCCCTGCCGCATACGATCGAGCCCGCTCCCTGGCTGCGAGCTCTGAAACTGTCCGTAAACTGGCCGGCTGGCTCCAGGCACTGAGGCATCTAACAACAAGGAGAGAGAAGTATGGCACCACAAGCAGCAGAAGCCCCGCTCGTCCATGCGTGGTCAGCAAAGTCGCCAGTTCCGTTCTTTCGCGTCGGAAATTATGAACCGGTCTTCGACGAGTTGACGACATTCGATCTGCCGGTTGAGGGAGCGATCCCCCGGGAACTCAACGGCTGGTATTTGAAAAACGGACCCAACCCGCGACACGAGACGCCACATTGGTTCACGGGCGACGGTATGATCCATGGAGTACGGCTAGAGAACGGGCGCGCCGCCTGGTATCGCAATCGATGGGTGCGTACGGAGAGCTTTGATAAACCTGTCCTGCTTTATAACACTGACGGCAGGCGCAACCTGCACGCCAGCGTGGCAAATACGAACGTCGTAAGTCACGCCGGCAAGACGCTCGCGCTGGTGGAGTCATCTCTGCCGTATCAGATCACCAACGAGCTTGAAACGCTGGGCGCCTATGACTTCGGCGGCAAGCTGGTCGACTCGATGACTGCACATCCGAAGATATGCCCGAGAACCGGCGAGCTACATTTTTTTGGCTATGGAAGCCTCACCAGCCCGTATGTCACTTACCACCGCGCGAACGCGTCGGGGGAGCTGATCATTAACCGCGGCGTCGATGTTCCCGGTTTGACCATGATGCACGACTTCGCCATGAGTGCCGAGCACATCGTGTTTATGGACCTGCCGCTGGTGTTTCGGCTCGACATCGCGCGCAATAGTTCCCGCGACCTGCCGTACCGCTGGAGCGACGATTACGGAGCGCGGCTCGGAGTGTTGCGCCGCGATGACCCATATGGTCCGATCCGCTGGTTTGAGATCGACCCGTGTTACGTTTTTCACGTCCTCAACGCCTTTGATAAGACCACAGGTGATGGCAAACTTATCGTGCTGCAAGCAGCTCGTTATCCCGAGTTATGGCGCGACAATGGCGTGCCTGGATTCGACGCCGTGATGTGGTCCTGGACGATCAATCTAACCCGTAACACCGTGACAGAGCAGAAGATCGACGAGCGCGCTATAGAGTTCCCGCGCATGGACGATCGGCGCGCGGGTATGCCGGCCCGGTATGGGCTAACCGTGGGCACGGGTAAACTCGTGCGCTACGACCTCGAACACGGCACCGCTGAGGAACATTCCTTCGGTACCGCTACCGCGCCCGGTGGACCTGCTGAGGCTGTGTTCGCTCCCGCTGATTCGGACGGGGACGAACTCTCCGGATGGTATCTGTCCTACGTCTACGACCCAGTCCGGGACGGCAGCGACCTGGTCATCATCGACGCGTCCGACTTTCAAGGCAAGCCCGTTGCTCGAGTACAACTTCCACGGCGCGTGCCGTACGGATTCCATGGTAACTGGATAGCGGGCTGAGAATGACGACAAGGAATGCACCTCAAGATGCATGCGGACCGTGCCCCTCAGTTCACCTGCGGACCTCGCTGGCTCTGTCAGCAGTTCGCATGCGGTGACAAGCCACAACTAGCGCTCCGCACTGACACTTCCGGCGGGTGTCCACTCAAGCTTCTTTTGCGTGAGTAGGGTAGTTTGCGCAGTTGGAAGATCGCTACGTATATATATATATATGGCGCAGTCCACATCCGACTACGGTTGTGCAGCTTACTATCGCGCCCCGGATACTACGATCCCGTTAAAGATTCTTGACGGAAAATCGCCAAGGCACTCACTATCTCAAAGTGAGATTCTTCAGCCACGCAACCGTTGTCTGCGAAGTAACTTTCCCAACTCCAACCATTGCTCACATCGTGAATCCTGCTGCCCCAGATCCAGTGCAAACGGCAAAAATCGTCGTTTTTCGCACGCCCCCAAACGCACCCAAGATGCACTTTTCGCACTCTGAAAACGCACGTTTGCACCGTGAAATGTCCACTTTCGCACCTCTGTCAAGTAAAAATATTCACAAATTTCTCCCAACCGATTGATTCCAAACCATATAGAGTTCGTTCCTGACTGAGGGGATCGTCTTCAGAATTTGCTATTCTGAAAATAGAAAGGCAGCAAGAGTGTCCTGTAACTATCATGTTTTCAAATTTTTAGCCGGAAATATAGGGGGGTAGTTGGCCTCGGAAAACTTCACCGCCTTTGCTTCCCATCCGTAAGCACAAAGCCCTAGAATTTGGATGGGGGAACGTGCATGAAAATCATCGGCAACACAATCCTCATCACTGGCGGCGGTTCTGGAATCGGACGTGGACTGGCGGAAAAATTCCAAGCCTTGGGAAACCAGGTCATCATCGCAGGACGTCGCAAGCAGGTGCTCGACGAGACCACAGTCGCGAATCCTGGAATGAAGTCCATCACCTTGAACATTGAAGATCCGGCGAGCATTCGCGCCGTCGCCGCGCAGCTTTCCAGGGAGTATCCGGCGCTCAACGTTCTGATCAACAACGCGGGCATTATGCGGGAGGAAAACCTTCAGGCTCAGGAACATCTGCCCGACGCCGAAGCCATCGTCACCACCAATTTACTAGGTCCAATTCGCCTCACCGCCGCGCTCCTGCCGCAGTTGCAGAAGCAGCCTCACTCGGCCATCGTGAACGTCTCCTCCGGACTGGCGTTCGTTCCCCTGACCTTGACCCCGACTTACTGCGCAACCAAGGCCGCGATTCACTCCTACACCCAGTCGCTGCGCTATCAACTGAAGGAGACCTCGACCGAGGTTCTCGAACTCATCCCGCCTTACGTGCAAACCGACCTGATGAACGGAGCTTCCGATCCTCGTGCCATGCCGCTCGATCAGTTCATCGCCGACGTGATGGAGATTGTGAAGACGCAGCCCGCCGTGCAGGAGATCTGCGTGGAGCGAGTGAAAGCTCTCCGCCTCGCCGCCGAGAGCGGCCATTACGACGCTGTCTTCCATGGCCTGAACGAAGCGATGGCCAACCCCGTGGCGAAGCAATAGAAGCAAGTAGTAGGAGGCTAAGTAGCAGAAAGTGTGTGGCAATTCCCCCGTGTCCGCCAACAGCGGGGGAAGCTACTTCGCGAGCTCGTTGGCCAGCAGATTCGCCTTGACCGCAAGGTTGTAGGCACGCTCGATGTCTCCGCCCTGCAACGCCTGATTGGATTGGGCGATGTAGTTACGCGCCTGACGCATCATTCCTTGCTCGCTCTCGCTGAGGGGGCGATTGACGTGGGAGAGCTTGCCGTCGGAGTTGCGCAGTAGCTGCTCCGTATTCTGCTTCTGCGACTGCACGGCGGCGCGAGGAACGTCAGCCGTAATCTGCACCGATGGATCAGGCACACTAGGCTTTGCGGTCTCGGTCTTTGGAGCCTCGGATGGCACGCTCTGCCCCGGTTGCGCAGGCTGCGGCGGTTTACGTGCAATGGGCTTGCGCGGCCTCGGTCTGGGTTTCTGTGCCTCGTGCTGCGGCGTCTCCGGCGGAGCCGTTTGCGGAGCTGCGTTCGTATTCTCGTCAGTAGGGCTCTGCGACGCAGGAGCAGGCTGCGGAATCTCGATGGAGGGAACCAGCACCGGAGGCGTGGTTCGTGCCGGCTTCGTGGCACATCCCGCCCCAAGCAGCGCAAAGCACAGGGCTACTCCAGTGAGGGTACGCGACGTTATCAGAGCCTGGATTCGGAAAGCGAACATTTTTTCTTTCTGTGAGTCTAATGCGGCGGAGGAATCACGGATGCGTCCGTCGCGTCCGCACTTCTCTCCGCCGCCAGATCCTTTACGGTCAGCGGAAGCATAAAACGGAAAGTTGTGCCCTGGCTGGATTCCGAGTCGAGATCGAGCACACCGTTATGCAATTGCATGGCGCGGAAGGTCAGTGCGAGTCCAATTCCACTGCCGGACTTCTTGGTGGTGAAGTACAGATTGAATATCTTATCGCGAATCTCAGGAGAAACCCCAGCGCCGGTGTCATGTACCTCAAGCACGGCGGCCTGCGACGTAGCAAATGCACGAAGCGTAAGGGTGCCTCCGTCAGGCATGGCCTGCACCCCGTTGATCACCACGTTGAGCACGGCCTGCTTGATCAGGTCGGTATCCACCCGGATGGGCAGCGGTTGCTGACCGAAATCATGAACGATTTCAACATTGTGGGAACAAGCTTCCGGTTCGGCCAGTGCGACTACTTCCGCGGCTAGTGAGCGCAGGTCCAGGGCGCACAGCTTGAGTTCGACGGGACGGGAGAAATCTACCAAAGTTTTTACCACTCGGTCGAGACGATGGATTTCCGAATTGATGATATCCATGTGGCGGCGAGTCTCGGGATCCAGCTGGAGCATGCGTTCGCGCAGAATCTCCAGGTGAATGACGATGGCGTTGATGGGGTTTTTGACCTCGTGAGCTACGCCGGAGGTGAGGCGTCCGATGGCGGCAAGACGGCGTGAGAGTTCGATCTCGTTTTCGATGCGCCGGACAGACTCGGCATCACGAACGGTAAGCAACGCGCCGATGGGGGCACCACGCTCGGAGATGAAATCGAGCGATAACTGGACCCGCCGTCCGTGCTCAATCTCGATCTCGCGCGAAGGCACCTCCTGTTGCAGGGCAAAGGCGTCGAGTACGATCCGTCCTAGAAAATTAGAGTCGTCGAATACCTCTTCCACCATTCGGCCCAGCATCTCTCCGCGCGGCCGGCCAATAAAGCGCTCAGCGGAGGCGCTCACCAGTACGATGCGGCCATCGCGAGTAAAGAGAATCAGTCCGTCCTGCAATGTGGACATGAGCTGGTCGAGATTTTCTTTCAGTGCAGAGAAGACCTCGCGAACATCATGCATCTGCCGTCCGAGACGGTCGATGCGGGTGTTGACCGCGCCGAATTCGTCGGTCCTCTCGGTTTCTGGTTCGGGTCTTCCGCTCTCGGTCGTCATGGCGTCGAGACGACGGGCGATGACCTCCAACGGGCGCAGCGCGAGATTGGAGAGGAAGGCCGCGATGACCAGCGAAAACAGCACTGCGACACCCGAAAGCAACAGAGCGCGATTGAGTTGCGGTACCAGTTCCTGCTTGAGAAACAGGGTAGAGAGTCCTACGCGAATCTCACCAAAGGGCGCGCCCTGGCGCTGTACCGGTAACGTAACCTCGTAAACGCGGGCTGGCCCGTAGACAGCGCGAATCTGATCCAGGAAACCGCCATCGCGCAGCACAGAGAGCGCGCGTCGTCGGGGCACCGATTTGTCCACCGTACTAATGTCGGTATCGACCAATGCGACGCCGTTGCGGTCGGTGAGCGCCGTGTCGTAGACCTCGGCGTTGTAACCGATGACCGACTGCAGCAGAGAGGTTACGGCATCGTCATGCTGGAGAATTGCCGCAATGGCATCGCGAGCCTGGGTGGAATCCTGAGTTTCGAGATGACTGCCAGGCAGCTCGGTCTCCAGCGCCTGGCGCGCCACGTGCAAGACTTGGTGGGCGATGAAGTCAGCGTTGTCGTAGCTCTGGTTGATGCGTTGGCGGAGAATTTGAGAAATGTAGAGACAGGAGAGCGTAGCAACTAGTGCGAAGACTAGTCCGCTGATTGCGAGCACCAACTTAGTCTTAAGTCTAAGCCGTGGCATTGAAATTGGAGGCGGAGGAGACTAGCTCTCGATTCAGTTTCCGAACTCGCGCGCCGCGACCGCCCGGGAAGGATCCTGCTGCCCCTGCGTTCCGTACTCCTTAAGCTTATTGTGCAAAGTCTTCAAACTGATGCCGAGGATCTCGGCCGCTCGGGTTTTATTATTGTGCGTCGATTCCAGTGTTTTGACTATTAATTGACGTTCCGCCTCGTCCACTGTTGTGCCTACTCCGACGTGAATGCCATCAACGCTGCTGATAGGCATGTGGACAGAGCTATTACCGAAAGCAGGCGGTAGATGGCGAGGCTCAATCACGCTGGAATCACAGACGATCACCGCCCGCTCCAGAGTATTGCGCAATTCGCGCACATTGCCGGGCCAGGAGGAGTCGTCAAACAACTGCATCACCGCATCGCTGGCGGTGCGCACATTGCGCTGATGCTTTGAGTTCATATCCTTAATGAGAGTTTGAGTGAGGGCGGGAATGTCTTCCTTATGGTCGCGCAAGGGCGGCATATGGATGTTGAAAACATTGAGCCGGTAATAAAGATCGGTGCGTAACAGGCCTCGGGCTACGGCTTCCTCGGGAACCTTGTTGGTGGCGGCTAGAACGCGGACATCGACGGTGGTTTCCGATTTGCTGCCAAGACGCCGCAACTTACGATCCTCCAGCACACGCAGCAGCTTGGCCTGGGTGCCAACCGGCATCTCGCCGATTTCATCGAGCAACAGAGTACCGCTCTCGGCCAGTTCAAAGCAGCCTGTGCGGCGCTCCACGGCACCGGTGAAGGCTCCCTTCTCGTGGCCGAATATCTCGCTTTCGATGAGTGTCTCAGGAATAGCGGCGCAGTTAATGGCAACGAACGGCCTGTTCTTCCGGGGAGAAAGCTCATGAATGGTGCGCGCCACCAGTTCTTTGCCGGTGCCGCTCTCACCGGTGATGAGCACGGAAGCAGTGCTGGGTGCCACGAGTTCGATGAGATGGAATATCTCCTGCATTTTGCGAGAGGCACCGACGAGCGAGCCGAGCTTTCCGCTTTCACGCAGGAGGCGGCGGGTGGCTTCGAGTTCACGATCTGTGCCGCGCTGGCGGGCGGCGTTTTGCAGAATGTTGCGTAACCTAGTCGGGTTGACCGGCTTCTCAATGAAATCGTAAGCTCCCAGCTTCATGGCGGACACTGCGGCATCGATGGAGCCTTGCGCGGTGAGCAGAATGAACGAAAGCTCACGAGGAAGCTGCGAGACTCGTTCCAGCAACTCCATTCCGTCCATGTCGTGGCATCTTGAGGTCGCTGACCACGATACCCGGACTCCAGGACTGAATCTTTTCCAGACCGTCGGCGCCGTCCCGGGCGGTCTCGGTGCGGTATCCCCAGGCAGAGATCAGTTCAGCCAATCCCTGGCGTTCGTGCTCCTCATCTTCAACAATCAGTACTTTTTCCCATTCCATCCGGAATAAGCCTCTTCGCACTATAAAGTCAGCGCAGGATTCGCGGACCACGCTAGCTTAGCTTTTAATAGCAATCTACTCTGTTAGATGCAGAAACTTGGTTTTATGTAATTTTTGCGCTGCCTTTATTTCGCGCCGTGCCGAAAAGAACCCCGCCAAACCGCGCGCTGGGGGTAACTGAATAGTATCAGCGTGGCTCGAAAATCACGAAGCCCGAGGTAAGTTACGCTAAAATCGGCAGCGTAGGACAGAGTAGGGGATTGCCCTTCCAGAGCGGCATAAAGACACTTAGGAGTTTTCTTTCAGACCTAAGGGCTCGGTTCCGACTCAGTGCTTTGTTTTAGTTTTTTTGAAAGTTTCCGGAGGTTTGAATGTCTTTGCGTCGATTACATTTAATTACGTTGGCGATTGCTTTTTGTACATCGTCGCTGTTGTTCGCACAGGATGCAGCGCCCAAGGTCGAAGTGTTCGGCGGATATTCCTGGTACCACGCCGGTGGTACGGTCGACGGATCAACGGTACCGGATTTCAATAAAGGCTGGGTTGGGCAGTTCACCTACAATCTGAACCATTGGGCCGGACTTGCTGTGGATGCCGCAGGTCACTACAACGATTTTGGAAACGCTTACACAGTTACCTTCGGTCCCCAGTTTAGACTGCGCAGAGAGCATTTCACGCCATTCGGGGAAGCACTGCTCGGCGTGCAGATATTCGATCCGAAAAATTTCCCCAGCCAGACCGCGGCTTCTTTCATTGTTGGCGGCGGTGTGGATTACCCGGTTACTCCGCGCTTCACGATTCGTCCGTTCCAGGTTGATTACGTAAACTCTTATTACGACAAGCTCTCACCACAGGGCCAGACCAACACCTTCAATGGCGTTCGTCTGCAGGCTGGTGTGCTGTTCAACTTCGGCTTGCCAGTGCAGGAAGGTGCTGTTTCTGCAGCTTGCACTGCGGAACCGCAGGCTGTGGATGCGGGCGTTCCGGTGAAGGTTACGCTGACTCCGACAGGCTTCCTGCCTAAGCGCACTCTGAGCTACGCCTACGCCAGCAACGGCGGCAAAATCGCAGGTTCTGGGACAACCGCTTCGGTGGACACTACGGGCGCGACGCCCGGCAGCTACACGGTCACGGCCAAGGTGACTGACAACGGCAGGGGCAAGCATCAGCAGACGGCGAGTTGTACGGCTGGATTCACGATCAACCAGCCGCATCCGCCGGTTCTGTCGGTCTCGGCTTACCCAACGTCTCTCAAGCCGGGTGATTCCTCTACGATCACCGCGACCGGAAGCAGTCCCGACAATCGTCCGCTGAGCTATAACTGCACGACGACTGCCGGACGGTTGACCGGCAACGGCCCGACCTACACTCTGGACACCACAGGTGTTTCGGAGGGCAGCATTGCGGTCAACTGCACGGTGAGCGACGACCGGAACTTGACTACCTCGGCCAGCACTTCGGTGACGGTCAGCGCGCCTCTTCCCCCGCCGGCACCGGCTGCGAAGGACTTTGGCTCCATCGAGTTCAAGCGCGACGTAAAGCGTCCAACCCGCGTTGATAACGAAGCTAAGGGTGAACTCGACCGTTATGCCGACGCCCTAGCCGCTGATCCTGATTCGAAGGGCGTGGTGGTTGGATACGCCACGACAGGCGAAGCAGCTCCGAAGAAGGGCAAGAGCCCCGACTTCGCGGCCCTTCGCGCCGTCAATACCAAGGACTATGTGGCGAAGGAAAAGGGCATCGACCCGGCACGCATCGAGGCGCGCACCGGCAGCGGTGACGACCAGAAGGCTGAGCTCTGGATCGTTCCTGCAGGCGCAAACTTCCAGGCGGAGGGCACCAAGGTTGTGGATGAAGCCAAGGTGAAGGCGGTTCCGCGAGTTGCCTTGAAAACGAAGAAGGCCGCTCACCACAAGAAGGCGCACAACAAGAAGTAGTCACGTAATTCGTCGGGCGCCTGCGTTGAAACATGCGCCCAATGCTGGTGTTCCCGGCTGGATGCGCTCGCTTGATGGCATTCCGCCGGGATTTTTTTGCTATCCAGAGACTTGGATATTGACGGTTGGATTCCCAATAGAATGTGACGGCAAGCAATAATGGACCGGTGTGAATCAAAATTGTTCTGCGAATTGCTTCGCCCCATAAGAGTTGCGACGAGGATTGCGATATTGAAACTCTGGATTGCGCTGGTTTGTGCTTTGCTGCTTCTGACTCCGGCTTCCGCGCTGGCGCACTGGCGCTTTCTCGGACCGTACGGCGGCAACGCCCGCGCCCTCGCCTTTAACCCCGCCTATCCGGACCATGTTCTTCTCGGCTCCGGCGACGGCACTTTGTTCGAATCGCTCGACGGCGGCCGCCGCTGGAGCTACTTCGCGCACCTGGGCTCTGGCGACAATCTGATGCTGGAGAACATCGCCTTCGATCCGTTGAATTCTTCAACTATTTACGTGGGTGGCTGGAGCGTTTCCGGTTCGGGAGGCGGTTTCTTCGTGAGCCGCGACGGTGGACACCACTGGAGCGAGCCTGCCGCTCTGCATGGCAAGAGCATCCAGGCGCTGGCGTTGGCGGACTCCGATCCGCGCATACTGATCGTCGGGGCGCTCGATGGGCTCTACCGCAGCAGCGATCGCGGAGAGAGTTGGGAGCGCATCAGCCCGGCTGGCCATCCCGATCTGCGGAACATCGAGTCGGTGGCCATCGATCCGCGCGACCCCAACCTTATCTATGCCGGAACTTGGCACCTGCCCTGGAAGACGACCGACGGCGGAGTCACCTGGAGCAGTATCAAGCAGGGAGTGATCGACGACTCCGATGTTTTCTCCATCATTCTCGACCATTCCAACCCGCAGACTGTTTTCGCCAGCGCCTGCTCCGGTATCTATAAAAGTGAAGATGGCGGCCGGTTGTTCCATAAGGTTCAAGGTATCCCTGGTACCGCCCGCCGTACCCGGGTACTGCAGCAGGATCCGAAGGATCCGCAAACGGTGTATGCCGGAACCACGGAAGGGTTATTCAAAACCACCGATGGCGGCAGGACCTTCCAGCGCATCACTGCACCGGACTTCATCCTCAACGACGTCCTAGTGGACCCGCGCGATCCGCGGCGCGTGTTGATCGCGACCGACCGCGGTGGCGTTTTTGCCTCGGATGACGCAGGGGCCACTTTCCAACCCTCCAACGACGGATTTTCCCAGCGTCAGACTACGAGCGTGGTCGCGGACCCGAAAGATTCGTCCGATCTCTACGCCGGGGTGCTGAACGATAAGGAGTTCGGCGGGGTATTCCACTCTCACCACGGAGTCTGGTCGCAGATGAGCGATGGCCTTGGTGGACTCGACGTCTTCGACCTGGGACTGTCGCGGCGGGGACAACTGGTAGCAGCCACCAATCGGGGGCTCTTTCTGTTCAACGACAAGGCGCGGAGCTGGCAGCCGGGCAGAATCCTGGTGACCGCAAGAGTAGCGCCGAAGCCTGTGCCGCCGCGTGGCAGAAAACGGGACAAGAACGGACGAACGGTGATGCCGAAGCCGACCATTGTCACGCGGCAGCCTGTCTTTGAGGGCCACGTCCGTGCGCTCGCTCTCGCCGACCGCCGCTGGTATGCGGCCACCGATGCAGGCATCCTGCACAGCGATAACGAAGGCGTGAGCTGGAGAGGTGGGGCGATTGAAGGGGAGAAATCCTTCTTTTCCGTTTCCGCCCACAACCAAATCGTGGCGGCGGCATCCGTGCGCGAGGTCTGGCTCAGCGCCAACTATGCACAGCACTGGATGCGCCAGCCTCTTCCCCCAGAGGTGACCCTCGTCTATTCCGTTACCGTCACCCACGACGATGCGGTTTGGATTTCGACCCGGGAGGGAGCATTCCGCTGGATCCGCAAGTCGATTGACGAAGGAGAGTGGGAGCCGGAACTGAATGGCTTGCCCGCCGGTGATGTGACTTCAATCCGCGAAGAAGGCACTGTTTTGCTGGCTGCCGCCGCGGCGCACACGGTGTATGTAAGCCAAGACCGGGGTAAGAGCTGGAGGGCTGTCAAACCTGCCTCGGAGGTGGAAGTTACCGGAGCCGCAATGCAGGGCAACGCCCTCTATCTGATCACCCGGTACCATGGAGTGCTGGCGCAGGATTCCGACACTCTGGCTGCCAGCGCCCTGCGTTAGTTGATCTCCGCTTCCGAGCACGAAGCGGAGTCTTTTCCGCCTCCCAATTCCAAAAAGATTCCGCACCGGATCGACGCCAATTGTGCGCCTGGATGTTCGTCATGTATTCGCCATTAGCGGAAATGCGCCCATTATGGTAAGTCATTGAAACAAAATTACTTGGATTGACTTCCTGCCGGTCCTGTCCCGTTTTGGAAATCAAGACGGCCTACCGCAGCGCTTCCGCCTGCCTGTAATCTGCTGAGAACTCCTTTTCTTGCAATCATTTGCGATTTTTAACCCGATCTGGCACGCGTATTGCTTTCAGATTGGCATGAACTCCGAAATGAACTCGACCGATGTGGGTAGTTCTCCGGCGGCCAATCACGCCCTGATCCTGTTAGACAGCTCCGGTGTGCGGGCCATGAGAGACCGGCTGCATGAGCTGGCAAACATTTTTACCGGTGTACTGATCGCCGGTGGTTTGCTATCGCGATATCTGGATGCCGGACCATTGCGGCATTACGCCACGGATATCTCGGAAGGCAGCGAGCGCGGCAGCGCCCTAGTACGGGAGCTTCGCAGCCAGTTGCTGGCCGCTTGTGGTGAAGAAGAAGTTCTGTTGAGGGGAAATACAGACGATTCCAGGCAGGGGCAGTAAGGGGGAGTCCTATGGGAACACAGCAGGCAGGGGAGGCAGTGATGAGGACGGAGATTGCAGGGCCGCAAATACCCGGTCACAATTCAAGGGTGTCCCACGGCACACAGATGGGTGATGAAAGCACTACTAGTACCGAAGTGGCAATCAGTACAATTCTGGGCGCGCTAGCCATGGAACCAGATCGCGACAAAGCGGAGGCGAATCTGCTCAACTTACTCATCGTCGACGATGAGCGGTCGATCCGTGAAGGCTGTCGCGATATTGCCCAGGGCATCGGATATTCCACCTATATTGCAGATAACGCAGAACATGCATTTCGCGTGCTGGACACCACCAGCATCGACGTGGTGCTGCTAGACATGCGGCTGCCGGGGCTGGGCGGTCTGGAAGTTCTGAAAGAGGTCAAGCGCCGCCGTCCTGAAACGGTCGTCATCGTTATGACTGGATATGCCAGCGTGCAGTCGGCGGTGCAGGCGATGAAGCAGGGCGCCTACGACTACGTGACCAAGCCCTTCAACATGGAAGAGCTCCGCCTCATCTTGGATCGAGTGCTTGGACACCTTCAGCTCTCCAGCGAAAACCGCATCCTTCGCCAACAGGTGAAGAGTAGGGAAGGCTTTGGTGCCATCGTCGGCCGTTCACCGGAGATGGAAAAGCTCTACCGCATCATCTCCAAGGCGGCGCACAGCTCGCACCCGGTGTTGATCCTGGGCGAGAGCGGCACCGGCAAAGAGCTGGTGGCGCGCTCCATCCACTTCTCCGGACCTTTTCGCGACAAGCCCTTTGTGGCGATTGATTGCGGTTCGCTGGTGCCGACGCTGATCGAAAGTGAACTCTTCGGCTATGTCAAAGGGGCTTTCACCGGCGCCAACAAGAACAAGGATGGGCTGCTGCAAGCTGCCGATGGCGGGACCATATTCCTCGACGAAATTGGTGAGTTGCCGATTGATCTGCAATCCAAGCTGCTGCGTGCCCTGCAGGAGAAGGAAGTGCGCCCGGTCGGCGGCACTAGGGCTGTGCCCATCGATCTGCGAGTGCTGGCGGCTACCAATCGCGACCTGGAGCATGCGGTTGCTCAGGGCACATTTCGGAAAGACCTTTACTTCCGGCTCAACGTGCTCAGTCTTCGCATTCCCCCGCTGCGCCAGCGGAAGCAGGACATTCCGTTGCTGGTCGGGCACTTTCTGGAACGGCTGGCTCGTTCCACCGGAGTCCAGCGCAATATCAGCGATGACGCATTGAAGCTCATGCTCAGCTACGATTGGCCTGGCAACATCCGTGAACTGGAGAACTGCATTGAGCGCGCCTGCGCTCTTACCAGCGGTCCCACGATTCATATCGCCGATCTTCCCACCACGATTCAGAACTGGCGGGAGCAGAGCGCGCCGGCCACCGAACGAGCCGTCCCGCGACGCGGCATCATGCCGATTGCCGAGATGGAGAAGCAGGCCATTCTGGGCGCCATCGAGTTGCTGCACGGAGACAAACTCGAAGCGGCGCGCCTGCTTGGCATCGGCAAAACCACCCTGTATCGCAAGCTCAAAGAGTACGGCGCGCTGCAGTAGGAACGCGACCGCCTGGATTTGGACATCGATTTGGACATCGAGGAAAATTCTGCGTCCGGTTCATGCACGCTGGTGAACCCAGTGAGGAGATCATGATTCTACTAGTGACATCGAGCAATCGCCGTACGGAGTGTGGCAACGTCCTGGAACAAGCAATCGGCGAATCGGTTGAGGTCTGCGAAACAGTGCGCAGAGCAGCTTCATTGCTGCGCAATAATGAATACTCGGCGGTGATTCTGGACGATCCGATGGTGGAAGTCGAGGCCGAAGCGCTGGAGTCTCTCTTGAATAATATCGGCTCTGGCCGTTCCGGTCTATGTCAACCTGGCCGTGAGCAACGCCGGGCGCGTCGCTTGGGAGCTCCGGCTGGCACTGCGGCGGCATCGCGAATCGCGGATCATTGCGGTTCGAGCCGCCGAATCGCAGCTGCGCAGCGAAATGCGCGATGCCGTGACCGGTATTCTGCTTTCCACGCAATTAGCGATGCGATCACCGGACATGCCCACCGACGCGATGGAAAAACTGACCTCGGTGTGCCAGCTTGCCAGCAGTATTCGCTCGCGGTTGGAAAGCGTAAATTAGCGCAGCGGCAACCGCCGGTTTTCCCCTGCGTTTTCATCTGTGTACCCAGCTGGCGCGCGCAACCTGTGAAGAGATTCCAAAGTTGCGCGCCTCTTTTCGCCTGCGAGTTTTCTTCTGCAGCGGCCAACTTCACTCGAACTGCTCCCTTCTTAGCTGTAGGCCGTAACCGCCAAGGGAGGAGACAATGTGCTCTGGACGATCTTTGCAATTCTGCTTGTGCTCTGGTTGCTGGGTTGGGGCTTCCACGTTGCAGGGTCTCTGATCCACCTGATTCTGGTGGTCGCCCTGGCGGTTCTAGTGGTGAACCTGTTAACCGGACGGCGCCCTGTGTAGGTGTTCTTTGCGAGCGCAGCCCACGTATCTGGTGTGCCGGGCAGCGCAGAGGCATCCCGAGTAGATGGCGGTGCCTCTAAGTCTCAAGGCAGGGAATGCACCATCCGCTGCCGGACGGGGCTAATGTCACCATTGCAGAGTCTTCCATCCACCTACCCGGTTTCTACTCCCGACGCGCTGGCCCAGCAGATATCGGAGCTGGGGGATTGGTTCCACAACATCGATCTGCACGGCATCCAGACGGCGCCCAATCACTTCCTCGGCGATTTTCCCAATGTAAAGTGGCGGCATATTTCCCCGGCGATTCCGGCGAATCTGAGCGGAGCCACGGTTTTAGACATCGGCTGCAATGGCGGCTTCTACTCACTCCAGATGAAGATGCGCGGAGCGAGCCGGGTGCTCGGGATTGACATCTGCGATCGCTACCTGAACCAGGCGCGCCTTGCCTCGCGGACTCTCGGTCTGGAAATCGAACTGGAAAAGCGCAGCGTTTATGAGGTAGAGGAGATTGCGGGGCAGTTCGATTTCGTCATCTTCATGGGCGTGCTCTATCACCTTCGTTACCCGCTCTATGCGCTGGATAAGGTGGTGACCAAGGTCGGCGGAAAACTGATATTCCAGACCATGATCCGCGGCTCAGACGAGGTGAAGCCCTGGGAGAGCGATTACGATTTCTGGCGCAAGGAGATGTTTGCCGACCCGTGCTGGCCCCAGATGTACTTTATCGAGCAGAGCTATTCGAATGACCAGACGAACTGGTGGATTCCCAACCGGGCAGCCGCCGAGGCGATGTTGCGCTCCTCCGGCCTTGAGATTGAGTCGCATCCTGAGAGTGAGACCTGGATCTGCACGCCGAATGAGAGGTCACGCGCGGGGCGTTTTGTACATCACATGGAGTTGGATGGAACTCTGTAGTTCTGTCCATCATTCATGCTCGCCGGGAACTCGGCGCATTGCGAGGTATAAGGCCTGATGGTTGAAGCCATAATGTTGTGGAACGAGCCGAACAATTTATCGCATTGGGATTTCAACATCGATCCGGAGTGGAAGCAATTTGCCGCCCTGGTTCATGCTGGATCGAGGGCGATTCGGGAGGCCAATCCAGACATTAAGATCGTGCTCGGCGGCATCTCGCCGATCGATGCAAGGTTTGTTGAGCTGCTAGCGGGGTACGGAGTGCTGGAGTCTGTGGACATCGTCGCGGTGCACGGTTTTCCGCTCGACTGGAATCACTGGAACATCTCCGACTGGCCCAAAAAATTGGACGAGATCCGCGCCGTCGCCGGCGGCAAAGCGATCTGGGTCAGTGAAGCAGGCGCTTCGTCATTTGGCGCCGAAGAAGTGCAACTGTTCGGATTGCAGAGAACCGCCGAGTTGTTGCTTCCTCTGGTGGAGCGGGTGCATTGGTACAGTCTCTTCGATCTGCCTGCCACCTGGACGGCCACCACGCGACATAAGGAAGCGGAAGGCAGCGCATACTATCGCCACTACTACATGGGATTATTCCGAGAGGATGGCTCGCCAAAGCTTGCGGCGGCGAGTTTCCCGGCAGGACTGGGCGTCTGCCAGTGGTTCCACTTCGAAGATCACCGTCTCGATCTGGGCGTACAGCGCTTGCGCGAATTAGGGGTACGCTCCGTGCGTACTGGCATCAGTTGGGCGGACTGGTTCCGTCCAGCCTCGGAGGCGTGGTTTGACCGCCAGATGTCGGCGCTCGACGAATTCGATACCACCGTTACCTTGTGTTTCACGCCGGAGCATCTGGGCATCGCGCCTCATTACACCAGTCCTGCAAAGGACCCGGCGGACTTCGCGGAGTTTGCACGCTGGTCGGTGCTGCGCTATGCGCCTCGTGGGCACACCTCCGGCGTGAGCATGCCTGGAGAAAGCGCCGTCGTTGTGGGAGCTGAGAAAGTATGAGCAAGAAGATTCTGGTGACCGGAGGAGCCGGATTCGTGGGCTCGCATACCGTGGACGCGCTGCTGCGCGAAGGGCACTCGGTGCGGGTGTTTGACGATCTTTGCGATCAGGTTCATCGCGGCAGCATCCCGGCCTATCTTTCGCCCGAGGCCGAGTTCGTACGCGGCGACGTGCGGAATCCCGAAGCGCTTCGCAAGGCTGTCTCCGACGTGGATGTGGTTTATCACTTTGCCGCTGCCGTCGGCGTCGGCCAGTCGATGTACGAAATCGCCCGCTACATGGAGATCAACACACAAGGGACAGCGAACCTGTTGCAGTCTCTACTGGAGCGAAACGGACGGATTGAAAAGCTGATCATTGCTTCGTCGATGTCGATCTACGGAGAGGGTCAGTACCGCTGCCAACAGCACGGCATGATCGCGCCTCCGCCGCGTCCGGCAGCGCAGCTTCGGGCCAAGCAGTGGCAGGTTGCATGCCCGCAGTGCGGAAAGCCGCTGGAGCCTGCGGCGACCAGCGAGGAAAAGCCGCTACAGTGCAGTTCGATCTATGCGCTCAGCAAGAAAGACCAGGAAGAGATGTGCCTGCTGTTCGGCCGCACCTATGGCGTGCCGGTAGTTGCGCTGCGTTATTTCAACATTTATGGCACGCGGCAGGCGCTTTCGAATCCCTACACGGGAGTTGCCGCGATCTTTGCTTCCCGGCTACTGAATAGCCGCGCGCCCTTGATCTTTGAGGATGGCGAGCAGTTGCGCGATTTCGTGAGCGTGCATGATGTGGTCCAGGCAAACCTGCTGGCGATGCAGTGCAGTAACGCCGATGGGCTTGCGCTCAACATCGGTTCCGGCCAGCCGGTTACGATTCGTCAAGTGGCTGAAACTCTATCTGTAACGCTCGGACTGCAGACCTCCGCAGTGATTACCGGTAAGTATCGCGCAGGAGATATTCGACATTGCTTTGGGGACATCTCGCTGGCGCAGCGATTATTGGGCTATAGCCCACGCCAACAATTGCAGGGTGCGATGGGCGAACTTGTGGAGTGGCTACGCTCGCAGACTGCTGTGGATCTTGTAGAGGAAGCGTCGAGCCGCTTAGTGTCCTTTGGCCTGACGGCCTGAAGGGTTTGCTGTCCCCCTTTGGAGTACCTGCCAGGTGGGGACGGAGGCGCAGTGCACAGTGCTCAACCAAGCCGCGTGCCCGCGCCGAGTGTGAAGTCCGCCGCGATGGAAAATGCGTCGCGGCGGATTGCCCATTGGAGAAGCATGCACATCCTCGTCACAGCGGATACCGTCGGCGGCGTGTGGACCTACACGCGAGAGCTGGTTTCTGGACTGGCGAAGCGCGGTATTCGAGTCACGCTGGTCAGTTTCGGTGGAATTCCCACACGCGCACAGACGGCGTGGATGGAGACGCTTCCCGACGTCGTGTATTTCCCCACGGGCTTTCGCCTGGAGTGGATGCAGGATGCTGCAAGCGATCTCTCCGACTCGTCCGATTACCTCTGCGGCATCATTCAGGATTGCCATCCCGACCTGCTCCACTTGAGTCAGTACTGCTACGGTTCACTGGATGTTGCGCTGCCGAAGGTTGTCGTCGCCCACAGCGATGTAATGAGCTGGAGTTTGGCCGTCCGCGGAGTGCAGCCCGACGATCCATGGGCTCGCTGGTATCGGGGAACAGTGGAGCGAGGGTTGGCCGGAGCCAGCCTGCTGGTGGCGCCGTCGCACGGGATGCTGGGCTGCATTCAGAACTGTTATGGTGAGCAGCCGCACTGTCGCGTCATTTACAACGGACGATCGCCCAATCTCTTCAACCCATTCGTGAGTAAGCATAATTACGCGGCCAGCGTCGGACGTTTGTGGGATGAAGGCAAACAATCGCGTCTGTTGATGCAACTCGCCGATTCACCCGTGCCGATCTTTCTTGCCGGAGCCTCGACCGTCGCTGGCGAATCTGCAGACAACAATAAAGCAGGACGCCCCAGTAGCCGTGACGTTCAGTTCAAGGGCGAACTTTCTGAGGGCGAGATGAGGGAGCTGCTGAGCCGCGCTGCCATCTACATCGCCACTTCGAAGTACGAACCTTTTGGCCTTGCGCCGCTGGAAGCCGCCCTCTCACGCTGTGCGATTCTCGCAAACGATATTCCGAACCTGCGAGAAATCTGGGGCGACGCGGCATGCTATTTTCGCAGCTCTGACACGGAGTCGCTCAGTGAAGCTCTCGCGCTTCTGCATGGTAACCGCGAACTGCGCTTGTCGTACGCCAATCGCGCCTACGAACGCGCCCGCCAGTGTTACACAGCGGACCGCATGGTTGAGGAATATGTGCAGGTTTACAGAACTCTACTGGAGCGCCGAGTCTGCGCCGCATGAATCAGCCATTGAGCATCCGTTTCTTTGCGCACTCCTGGATCAGCGACTGGAACCACGGGAACGCACATTTTCTTCGAGGCTTGGTGCGCGAGCTTGTGCGCATGGGTCACCAGGTTCGCTGTTACGAGGAGATCGGTGCCTGGTCGCTTAGCAATCTGATTCAGGAGGGAGAAGCCGCAGCCACTGCTATCAGTGATTTCCATAGCACCTATCCTGAACTCGACGTTCGCTTTTACAAGCGTGACGAGAGCTTTTCGGCTTTTCTCAATCAAGAGCTTGCGGGCGCTGACTTGGTCATCATTCACGAATGGAACGAACCGGAGGTGGTGAATGAAATCCTGGCCCGCAAAAAGCGCCTCGGCTTCCGTGCGCTCTTCCATGACACTCATCATCGCGCCTACACCAATGCGAATCAGATCCTGCGCTTTCAACTTCATCTCTTTGATGGAGTGCTGGCCTTCGGCGAGGTAATTCGAAAAATTTATCTGGATGGATTTGGATTGGCGCGAGCGTGGACCTTTCACGAGGCCGCAGATATCAGTGTCTTTCATCCGATCGAGCGTCCTAAACAGAACGACTTGGTATGGATTGGAAACTGGGGCGACGAGGAGCGCACGCAGGAATTGATGGAATTCCTGGTCGAGCCCGCGACTCACCTGATTGCCGCTCGCAGACGAGTCCTGGTGCACGGAGTCCGATATCCCCGAGAAGCAAGGAACACGTTGCAGCGCTCAGGAATCGAATACTCGGGCTATCTTCCCAACCTGAGCGCTCCTGAGGTCTATGCGCGTAGCAGATTGGCTCTTCACGTGCCCCGTCGCCAATATGCAAACGGACTTAGCGGCGTGCCCACCATCCGCGTCTTTGAAGTGCTTGCCTGCGGCATTCCGCTGGTGTGCGCACCGTGGGCGGACACGGAACAGCTTTTCCGCGCCGGTCAGGATTACGTGCTGGCACACAATGGCGCTGAAATGAGCGCATGCCTTGGCGAACTGCTGGAGAACGAGTCCACTCGCCGGCAAATTGCGTCGAGTGGACTGGAAACCATTCGTCAGCATCATACCTGCAGGCATCGAGCCGAGCAGTTGATGGAAATTTGCGGAGAAATCAAGCGATGAGAATATTCGTATTTGGGTCGAGCATTACCTCCAGCTATTGGAACGGGGCTGCGACCTATTATCGAGGTATTTACAAGGCCCTGGCGGCATTGGGTTATGAGATCACATTTGCGGAGCCGGACATATTCGATCGGCAACAGAACCGCGATCTCAGCGAAGTCGATTACGCTAAGGTCATCGTTTACCAGACTCCGCAAGACATTGACGATCTAATCGACCTTGCAGCTACTGCGGATCTGGTCATTAAACATAGCGGCGTGGGCAGCGGTGACGATCTGCTGGAACGTCGCGTTCTCGATTGCCACTCATCGCACACGCAGGTTGCATTCTGGGACGTGGATGCTCCGGCGACACTGCAACGAGTAGAAGGTAACCCATTCGATCCGTTCCGCCGCTGCATACCGCGATACGATTTCATATTTACCTACGGAGGCGGACCGGAAGTCGTGCGGCGTTATCACTTGCTGGGGGCGCGCAACTGTCATCCCATCTACAACGCTCTCGATCCGGAGACGCATCGTCCCGAATTGCCTGATCCAGCGATGTCCTGCGACTTGGTATTCGTCGGCAATCGGTTGCCAGATCGCGAGCGTCGAGTAGAGCAGTTTTTCCTGCGCGCCGCCGAACTTGCACCGGAGATGAGGTTTATTCTCGGCGGCGAAGGTTGGGCAGGCAAGGCGATGCCCGGCAATGTGCGCTGGATAGGACACGTCGGCACCGGCTCACACAATCGTATTAATGGGTCGGCAAGAATGGCGTTGAACATCAACCGTGACTCGATGGCCGATGTCGGCTTCTCGCCTCCTACACGGGTTTTTGAAGCCGCCGGTGCTGGAGTTTGCCTGATCACCGACAAATGGTGCGGCATCGAGAAGTTCTTTGAACCGGGACGGGAAATCCTGGTGGCCGAGAGCGCGGAGGAGATTGTCGGGTTTCTGCGCGGCAAGTCTGCGGCGGAGGCTCGCATGATTGGCGATGCGATGCTGGTCCGCGCGCTAGCCGAGCACACCTACGCGCAACGTGCCAGCGAGGTGGATAGCATTCTGTGCGCAGCACGCGCCGATAGGCACCCGAGCGCCTTGAATCCGGATATCCTGCAAACTGCGGAGAGGCGTGCCTGAGTTGGGAGAAGCAAGGGGATTGAATTGAAGATCGTTATCTTTGGCCTGTCCATCACGTCTTCCTGGGGCAACGGCCACGCAACCACCTTCCGCGCGCTGGCCCGTGCGCTCCATGCCAGAGGGCACCGGGTCGTGTTCTTTGAAAAAAACGTCGAGTGGTATGCCTCCAATCGCGACCTGCCCAAGCCAGGGTTTTGCCAGTTGCACCTCTATACTCGGTGGATGGATGTGCTTCCCCTTGTGCGTCGCGAACTCGCATCTGCGGACGTTGCGATGGTGGGCTCATACTTTCCAGATGGTATCGCCGCCGTGGAGGCGATGCTGAATTCGAAAGTAGCCGTGCGCACGTTCTACGACATCGATACTCCGATTACAGTCGCTTCTCTGCGTGAAGGTGGAGTCACTGAGTACATTCGCGCAGATCAACTTCCGGAGTTGGACGTGTACTTCAGCTTTACAGGCGGACCGATGCTCAGCGAGTTGGAGAGTCGCTTTGGAGTTCGCCGCGCCGCTCCGCTCTATTGCAGCTTTGATCCCGAGCGTTATCGCACTTATCCGCGGTCTCCGCGTTTTTCCTGCGCGATGAGTTACATGGGAACGTATGCGCCAGACCGCCAACCGAAGCTGGAAGAATTTCTCTTCGGCACTGCACGCGCGCTGCCGAAGGAGCAGTTCATTGTGGCCGGGCCACAATATCCACGCAGCGTTGACTTGCCACCTAATGTGCGTCACATCGTGCATTTGAATCCGCGATGGCATCCCCACCTTTATTCTTCTTCGCGATTGACCCTCAATGTAACGCGCCGCGATATGGTGATGGCAGGCTACTCGCCGTCCGTGCGTCTGTTTGAGGCTGCCGCATGCGGCGCCGCAATCGTCAGCGACAACTGGCCGGGACTTGATACATTCTTTGAACCCGGGCGCGAGATCCTTCTGCCTGCAGCCCCAGAAGAAATCGTGCGTTATCTTTGCGAACTGGATGAGTCCGAATTGCGCGCGGTCGGTCTGGCAGCGCAGCATCGAGTGCTTGCGGCGCACACTAGTCAGCAGCGCGCCAAGGAGTTCGAGCGCGAAGTGGAAGCGGCGCGGCGAGGCGAACGCGTGTCGTTTGTCAACTCAGAGGCCGCTCGCTGATCCTGCCGCTCACCATTCCAAAGCTGTCGCGGTAACCTGCGAGTCTCGTGGCAGCATCCCATTTTTAAGCACGCCCGCTGCCTTAATCTGTTCGTGGGAGTACCGATGCGCATCGCCCTGATCGCTTCTCCGTTTATCAGTGTGCCTCCGAAAAAGTATGGTGGCACGGAACTGTTCATTGCTCAGCTTGCCGAGGGACTTACGCGGCTGGGGATTGATGTTGTGGTCTACGCAAACGGAGAGAGCACCGTACAAGCTGAGCGGCGTTGGCTATATGAAAAAGACGAGTGGCCACTGGACGGAGAATTGTACTCCAGCCTGAAGGATCTTGAACCACATCTCATGGTCGGTGAACGACTGCTGGCGCGACGCGGACATGATTCACTTGAACAATGCACCTGGCCTTGCCTTTTCACGCCTGCAGGGCCATCGCTGGGTTTACACAGTACATCATCCGCACACGCCTGCCCTTTCAGCATTCTACGAAGGTTTCCCGGGCGTAGAGTTTGTCTCCATTAGCAACTTCCAGAAACAGAAAGAATCTCTCAAGCGAATTCGTACGATTCATCACGGCATCTGTCTTGATCCGTACCATCTGCAACCGAAGAAGTCGGATTATTTCAGCTTCCTCGGAAGGATCGCTCCGGTGAAGGGACTTCACAGCGCAATCGAGATTGCCAAGCGAAGCGGCATTCCTCTAAGGATCGCTGGAGAGGTTCAGCCGATGTATCGTGAGTACTTCGATTCGTGCGTCAGGCCGCACGTGGACGGCAAGTTCATCGAGTACATCGGCGAGGCGGATCTAGCACTCAAGAATGAACTGCTTGGTAACTCCATGGCGATGTTGTTGCCCATCGAATGGGACGAGCCATTCGGATTAGTAATGGTGGAAGCGATGGCAACCGGTACGCCGGTCATTGCTTTTTCCGGCGGTTCCGTCGCGGAGATCGTACGAGATGGTATAAGCGGTTTCGTCTGCTCCGGTATAGAGGATGCCGTCGCATGTGTGCGGAAGGTCGGGGCGATGAAACCTGCCGGGATTCGTGCCTATGCTCAGCAATACTTTTCAGTAGAGCGCATGGTGCAAGACTATCTCGCTCTCTATCGTGAGTTGTATGACGAAGTGGCGATTATTGCGGACACCGATTTTGGGAGACAAGCTGCTGCATGAGTGCGTCTGGAATTCTTTATGTCGAACAGCTCATAGCCATCGAGTCTCCGTTCATCGAACCGCGGCTGGCTCATCAGGTGCAGGAGCCTCGCAAGGTCAATAACCTTACCCTGATTGATGGTAAAACTTTTCTTGCTACCAGTGTTGCCGGTGACATTGTTCCACCGGGTGCGCCTGATGTCGGATTTTTTCACGAAGACACGCGGTTCCTCTCGCATCTTGAATTCAAATTAGACGGGCAGCGCTCGGTAGTATTGTCCAGCAGTACGGAAAAGACGTTTGTCTCCCAGATTGAGATGACCACGGGAAACATTACTCTGCGCGATTCCTTCGACCTTCCCGAGAACACTGTTCACATCCGGCGCGAACAGCTGTTGGCTTCCGACATTCTCTTCGACCGGTACACCTTCGAAAATTTTAACCGTTGCCCGGTGAAGTTCACGGTTGAAATCACATACAACGCTGATTTTGTTGATGTTTTCCAGGTGCGAGGAGTCGCCCGTGACGACCACGGGCAATATTACCGGCCAGTAACGGAGAGCGACGGGCTGATTTTCAGTTATCGCGGACGCGATAACATTCTGCGTCAGACCGTGGTTCGCATGAATCCATGTCCTGTTGAAATCAGAGATGGCACCGCGCGTTGGGAACTTTGTCTGGAGCCTCTGGGGAAAACTGGGTTGGAGGTTACGGTAACTCCCTGCGTGGAGCGCGAAAAAAGTCGCGCGACGCTCTACGAATACGATGCCCAGTTACAGGCGCGCCGCGCCGCATTCCATGAGTTTGATTCGGCTTCCACAAGTTTTGCCAGCTCTAATTCCGTATTCGACGACTTGCTTCGCAACGCCATGGGAGACTTTCACGCGTTGCGCATACCGGTTGGCGATGAGCACGTCATCGCTGCCGGAATTCCCTGGTTCGCCACAATGTTCGGGCGCGATTCCATCATCGCCGCCTACCAGACTCTCTCTCTGAACCCCGAACTTGCGAAAGACACGTTGCGCGTCCTCGCGCGATATCAGGCCAGCGAGGTGGACGATTGGCGCGATGCGCAACCCGGAAAAATTCTGCATGAGTCAAGAGAGGGCGAGATGACTCTATGCGGTGAGGTGCCGTTCGGCCCCTACTATGGCTCGGTGGACGCGACCCCGCTCTGGCTAATCCTGTTGAGTGAGACATTCAATTGGACTTCCGATGAAGCGCTGGTGCGTGAGTTGCTCCCGCATGCCTATCGCGCGCTGGATTGGATCGACCAATACGGCGACATCGACGGCGATGGATTTGTAGAGTACCTGCGGAGGTCGCCGCGCGGTCTCATCAACCAAGGTTGGAAGGATTCGTGGGATGCAAACATGCACCGCGACGGACGCGTTGCCACTCCTCCCATTGCTCTCTGCGAGGTGCAGGGCTACGTCTATGACGCGAAGTACCGGATGTCCTCGCTGTTGCGGATGTTTGGAGATAGCGAGCGCGCCGAGAAGGTCCGCCGCGAAGCCACCGACTTGGCTCGCCGTTTCGATAAAACCTTCTGGAGTGCGGAACGTGGCTTTTATGCCATGGCTCTGGATGCGGAGAAAAAGCCTCTTGAAGTCATCTCTTCCAATCCCGGTCATCTCCTCTGGAGCCGCATCATCAATCGCGACCGCGCGCGCACCGTCACCCAGCGCATGATGCAGGACGATATGTTCAGCGGTTGGGGTTGGCGCACCATGTCCCAGCAGGAGCAGGTTTTCAATCCGCTCAGCTATCATCGCGGCTCGGTATGGCCGCATGACAATTCGCTGATTGCGCATGGGATGTCTCTGAACGAATTCCGCGAACCGGCGCTTCGAGTGTTTAGCGCGTTGTTCCAGGCAGCTCTGGAATTTCGAGATTATCGTCTTCCCGAACTATTCTGCGGCGTGCAGCGCCGCCCCTATGATGAGCCGGTGCACTACCCCGTCTCCTGTTCTCCGCAAGCGTGGGCCTCGGGCACAATCTTCCTGATCCTTTCATCCGTGCTTGGAATTCGCCCGTCAGCGCACCGCAAGGAACTCAATATCATTAATCCGCAATTGCCGGATTGGCTGGAGCACCTGCACATTCGCAACCTGAAGATTGGAAACTCGCGCGTTGGACTCGACTTCACTCGTCGCGACCAGCGCACCTTCTGCAATGTCGTGGATATCTCCGGGGATAAACTTCTGGTGAACGTTGCATTCCGGCACTGAGCCATGTGCGAGAATTGTGTCTGGTCTTGCATGGAGGAAAAATGCCGAAAGTAAAAATCACCGTTCGTCCCAATGGGCCATATCGCGTCGAAGATCCAGAGGGTCTCATCGAACTGGTCGACGCAGCCGGAACACCATACGATCTCACTGGCAGGCTGTCCTTCTCGCTATGCCGATGTGGCGCCAGTGTCACCAAGCCCTTCTGCGATGGTGCTCATTCGCGAACCGGCTTCCAAGCTGCCGAGCTAGCAGTGCGCGCTGAAGAATAGCCGAGAGTGCCGTGCGCTGAACTCAGTGCACGGTCTTGGTTTTGCGGCTCATGTAATCCATCAGCAAGTACTGCCCAAGATTGTAAGGCGTGGTGAAGTACGCCTTGCCGCGGCACATCTCCGTCACCTTCTGCACAAACTGCACAAGTCCGTGATCGGAGGCGAGCATGAATGTGTTGATCATCACCGCGGCGCGCTTGCACTTTGCAACCTCTTCAAGCGTCTGGCTTACGACCATCGGGTCCAATCCGAAAGCGTTCTTGTAGATTCTGCCATCGGGCAGCGTGATGGCCGAGGGCTTGCCGTCGGTGATCATGATGATCTGTTTCATGTCCTTGCGCTGGCGCTGCAGAATCCGCTGTGCCAAGCGCAAGCCTTCGCGCGTGTTCGTGTAATACGGACCGACACGAACTCTCGCCAGTTGCGACACCGGTAACTCTTCGGCTGAATCATGAAACAGTACCAGCGACAGAGTGTCTCCCGGATACTGTGCGCGAATCAACTGCGACAGTGCCATTGCTACTTTCTTCGCCGGAGTGAATCGATCCTCACCATACAGAATCATCGAGTGCGAGCAGTCCAGCATCAGCACCGTGGCGCAGGAAGATTGATACTCACATTGGTGCACGTGCAGGTCGCTGTATTCGATTGCCAACGGCAGCACGAGACCTTCGCGCTGAATGGCCGAAGACAAGGTAGCATTGATGTCGAGATTCATGGTGTCGCCAAACTCATAGAGCTTGCTTGATCCACTGGTCTCAACTCCGGTTGCAGTATCGCGGGTGTCGTGGCGTCCAAAGCTGGAGCGCCCCAGTGAGCCGAGCAAATCGCGCAAGGTGCGATAGCCCGAGGAAGTCCAGTCCCTTGTCTGTGACCTGGAACTTTGCGGGCCGCTGTCGCGATTGGTCCTGTCCCACGCTTCCGGCCGTGGTTGACATGCGCGTGGCATCGTGTGGCGGAGAGATGGTGACGAAGCCCTCCTGCTGCATCCGCCCAAGCACTTCGTCGATCAGTTCGTCCATCTGCCCTTCGCTCTGCAACTGCTGCATCTGCTCGCGCATCTCTTCGTCGAACAATATCGGAGTTTAGCAGCGCCTCGCGAATCGCCTCGCGCAGTGCATCCAGTTGATCGTCTCCGTTGCCTTGACGGTAGTAACGACCCAGCTCGTCTTCGAAGCCGCTCTCCAGCAGAAAATCAGAGAGCGCGTCCATCAGGTCTTCCAGGCTTACTTCCTCGGCCAGATTCGGAATGTATTTGCTGTACTTGACGCGCTTCATGTGCGATACTCCGGTTAAGTTGAAGGCACTTCATTGCCAGGGCGGGCGATTCTTTCGGCGCTGTTCCCAATCGGCTTCAAACTCCTCGCGGGTTTCGTCGCGCTCACTGCGCCTGGGCTTTTCACCGGAGGTAAAGACGCGCTCCTCGGTCCGCCCAATGCGCTTGTGAGCGTGCAGTCCTTCAAGGATGAATTCAGCCGCAGAGACGATCGACTCAGGCGGCTCGCCCTCACCGGCGCCCACCTTTTCCGTCTTCTCCAGCAGACCCTGAATTTTCTCCATGCTCTTCAGTCCGTCATGGGTCGTGGTGTTGTCGGTCAGCGTCACCTGGCCGCCCAATTCGAACCACTGCACGACCTGCTTCAAATCGTTGGCCCCGAAGTAGCGGTCGAAGGTTTTTGCCACCGCCGCCTGAATCACCTCGCGCGCAACCGTGTCGGCGCCCTTCATCTCGCCTTCGTATTCCAACTCCAACTTGCCGGTGATGGAGGGCATGGCAGCGTAGATGTCGGAGATGCGCGGCACCGCGAGTTCCGAACCCTCCACCAGCGCACGGCGCTCCGCGTTTGAAATTACGTTCTCCAAAACCGCTGATCGGCAACCGCTGGCTCACGCCGCTGCGCTTGTCGACGCGCTTGTCTGCGCGGGCGATGAAAGCAATCTGCTCGGCCAGTCTCGCGAATGTAGGCAGGGCACAATCAACTCCAGCCCTTCGCGCTCGCACCATGCTTCCTGCGCGGTAATCGCCATGCGCCTCTTCCAATGGTCGCCGGATAATGCGTGCGAATCTCGCTGCCGATGCGGTCCTTGAGCGGAGTCACGATCTTGCCGCGCGCCGTGTAGTCCTCGGGATTGGCGCTGAAGACCAGCGCAATATCCAGCGGCAGCCGCACCGGAAAGCCCTTAATCTGCACGTCGCCTTCTTGCATGATGTTGAACAAGTCCCACCTGGATTTTGCCGGCTAGGTCGGGCAGTTCGTTCATGGCAAAGATGCCGCGATTGGCGCGAGGCAGAAGGCCGTAATGAATCACCAACTCGCTTCCGAGTTCATGTCCGCCGCGCGCCGCCTTGATGGGATCGATGTCTCCGATCAGATCCGCGATGGTCACGTCCGGCGTGGCCAGCTTCTCCACGTAGCGCTCGTTGCGCTTCATCCATGCAATCGGAGTGCGATCGCCCTCACTGGCCAGCAGATCTTTGCAGCGGCGGCAGAGCGGCGCGTACGGATTGTCACGAATCTCGCATCCGGCAATGTAAGGCGACTGCTCATCGAGCAAGCCAGTCAGCGCGCGCAAAATGCGGCTCTTCGCCTGGCCGCGCAGATCCTAGCAGAATGAAATTGTGGCGACGAAAGCACGGCGTTCACCAGTTGCGGAATCACCGTATCGTCGTAGCCGACAATTCCGGCAAATATCGGCTCCACCGGCTTTCAGTCGCGTGAGCAGGTTCTCGCGCAACTCGTCTTTCACACCGCGCCGCAACATCCGTTGCTCGCTGAATTCGCTGTTACGAAGCTCGCCCAAAGTATGAGGAATGGACATTACGCCTCCATGTTAGCCTCTGCCTTCGCCGCTCTGCTTCCGCGCGCGAACGTCCAGCGTCGCTGTCAAAGGATGCCCATTGGACGCAAATTCCAGCCCTCAACGTTGCGAAGTAATTTTCAGCAGCGGCATCTTGTGCTTGACTTTATTGCCATGTGTGCCAATAAACTGTCCGGCATGAGCATTACAGGAAAAGTCGTCGTCGTTACCGGTGCGTCGATGGGGATCGGCGAGGCCATCGTCCGTCGCTTTCTCCACGAAGGTGCATCGGTCGTACTCTGCTCGCGCGATCTAGGCCGGGTGGAGGCCGCGCGCGCAACGCACCGGTGCGCCGGAGCGGACCCTCGCCGTGCCCTGCGATGTGACTGTGCGGGCGCGAGATCGAAGCCCTGCTGGCTGCGACTATCGAACGCTTCGGACGCGTCGATGTTTGGGTGAACAATGCGGGATTCGGCCTGGTGGATTCAGTCGAACGCATGGACATGGCCGCCTGCCGCCGCATGTTCGACACCAACCTTTTTGGCGCCATCGAGGCATGCAGGTGGTCGTCGCCGGTGTTCAAACAGCAGCGCTCCGGAGCCATTATCAACATTTCCAGCATGGCTGGAATCATCAGCGTACCGTATATGTCCGCCTATGGAGCGACCAAGCATGGGCTTAACTGCATCTCGTCCGCCGCGCGCCTGGAACTGGCTCCACTACGGAGTTCACGTCAATACCGTTTGTCCTGGATATGTGCAGACCGATTTCAACACCCGTGCGGTGAGGGGCACCGACAGCCTGCGCTTGGCCGGTAATCGCAGGCACGGAATCACCGCCGAGCGGGTTGCCAACGCGGTCTGGCACGGTTATCGCCGTAACCGTCGCCAGATTGTCGTGCCATGGAGCGGAAAAATCGTGATTGCTCTGTACCGGCTGCTCCCTGGCGTTTTCAACTGGGGAATGCTCAAAATGCTGCGCAGGATGGATCGTGTGGAAAAGAGCTAGGACTCCAACTCGTCCAGCAGCGTCTGCATTTCGCTCTCCGCATGGCGATTTCCAACCCGATGCGCACAGGCGATCCCATCGCGCAACCACTGAACGGCTTCCTCGATGCGCTCTGCGTGCTGCAGCGCCTGAGCTCCCATAAAGAAGGCATTCGCATAGTCTGCATCTACTTCCAGCAGTTTGCGGAACTCCTGTATTGCCGAGTCGGTCTCCCCGGCAGACGAATGCTCCATGCCCAGCGCATAGCGGGCAAAAGTATTGTTCGGATCCTGCGCCAGGATCGACTTTAGCTGTTCCAATCGCTCAGCGGACATAAGCAGAACATACCACAGCCGCACGAATCGGTAGAATAGCTTTGCGAGGAAAGCGCCCGATGGCATGTCCCTACTTTATTCCGGCTGAACCGCACGAGCGAGAACTTTGGCCGCATCGCTATAGGCTTTCGCTGGGGGATGGCTTTGCGGGCCGCTGCGGTGCCTGCCTGCCAGACGCATGCTGCGACGACGAGACTCTTCGCCTGCACTGCAACCTCGGTTATGCCGCTTGCCCGCGTCTGCCCGCCAAGCGTGAGTTTGATGCTGTACGCTTCCTGGCGCAGAGCCAGGGTTCTACGATGCGGGTTCAGTTTGCCTGCGAGCGGGCGCACCAGCCCGCTTTTTCAGGAGAGCTACGATATGATCAATCTTCAGGGATCTGGTTGGATCAGCCTGATCCGCGGCTCCGGCCCCTCGCAGAGGCGGCAGTGCGCGTTTGGATGAAGAGGCACGGACCGCATAAATAGCAACGGATTGCACTCTGCGGACGTCAAAATCAACGAGGTATCGAACGGTTTAATCGCGTATCGGTACAAGCAACGAGGAACATGGATTTATCTGAGAACTTGAACCCGCGCCCTGTGGCCGACTCACTTTCCGAGATGGTGGAACTCGTTCTGCCCAATGATGCCAATCCTCTCGGCGCCCTGCTGGGTGGGCGGCTCATGCATTGGATCGACCTTGCCGGCGCGCTTGCTGCCCACCGCCACTCGCGCAGCTACGTCGTGACCGCCTCCACCGATCACCTCGATTTCCTGATTCCGGTGCGCGTCGGTGATTTGGTGATTTTCAAGTCTTCGGTGAACCGGGTCTACCGCACGTCGATGGAAGTTGGAGTCAAGGTCTTTGTGGAGAGCTACTTCACCGGCGAGCGCCGTCACGTCAGCTCTGCGTATCTAACTTTTGTAGCCATCGACCGGCATGGACGAAAGCTTCCGGTAGCACCAGTAATTCCGGAAACAGCAGAGGAAATCCGCCGCTTTGAGGATGCAGGCCGTCGCCGCGAAATCCGCCGGATCGAAGCCGAACGCAAAGCCAGTCTCGCTAGCCGCACCTGACTCTATAGTAGTTCGCAGATAATCAACGTCTGGAATGGTGGACGCCCGGGCGGGCGTCCACGTGATTTGCTCTGCTCAAGCGGCTGAATCGTCTTTCTTCCGGTTCGCCTTATTGGCGGCATCTTCACCGCGATCCAGCACGTCGCGCCCAGCGTCCTTCACCTTGCCCCAAGCGTTTTGAATCTTTCCCTTTACTTGCTCAGCCGCTCCCTCTGCCTCAGTCTTTTCATCACCCGTCCACTCTCCAACCTGCCGCTTAACTCTGCCTTTTACGTCTTCCAGTTTTCCTTTCACTCGATCTTTATCCATTGTGTTCTCCTGGTGGTAGTTGCTTCGGCGTTCGAAGCGTTCCCAATCAAATGGTCGTTTTTCGTCCAGAGATCAACTGGAAGACAAGCGCCACCAACGCCAGCACCAGCAGAATGTGGATGAACCCTCCCAGTGTGTAGCTGCTTACTACTCCGAGCAGCCACAACACCAGTAGCACGACAAATATCGTCCAAAGCATAATTGGGTCCTCAGGCCCAGCTCCCGTGTCAGCCCTGACTCCTGGCACTACAAGATTGGGTGCGGTCTGAACAAAAGTGGTTGGCGAAAATCGGTAGCTGTTGGTTTTGAAGGTCGTTAGCTCTCTTTCGAGGCTTTTCTTTGAGAGTCTATCCGGCAACTTTTCGTCCATCGGTGAAACCTTCTTGCCTCGCCACTCGTCAAGGAATACAATCCGCCCGCTTGATGCTTGTAAGGCCGAGCGCGCATTCTAATTTGCCGGTCCTCACCCGGAGGCAATTTTCGGCTCTCTAGAACCGATCAAAGTGGCAGGGCTGAATAGCTCGCAACTACGATTATGATTTACCGGAACCAGAATCTTTTCGTAATATAGAGTCATCAAAGTTGAGTATGAGTGACTCAAGGAGTCTTATGGCGAACGAAACCCGCAATCTTGAAAGCATTCCCGCCGTGAACGAAGCCCGCGCCGTGCGCGATCTCCCGGTCCTGCCGGTTCGAGATACGGTCCTGTTCCCCCACGCCGTGCTGCCTCTGACCGTGGGCGCGAAAGCTCCGTGCAGCTGATCAACTCTCTCGGAGAAGACAAGACGATTGTTGTAATCGCTCAGCGCGAGGCGCGCATCGACTCGCCGCAGCCAGTCGATCTCTACCCCATCGGGACCCTGGCCACGGTTCATAAGGTCGTCAAGATGCCAAACCAGAGCCTTTTCGTTTTTGCAGAGGGACTGGAGCGCGTCAGCGTGGTGGAATTTACCCAGCTCGCGCCCTTATATGATGGCCTCGGTCGACACGGTTCCCGAGGTGGTTCCCGCGCTCAACGCCGAGGTCGAAGCGTTGCAGCGCAACATCCTTAACCTGTTCCAGCAGATCGTCGCGGCTCGCCGACGCTTTCCGATGAGCTTTCCACCGTCGCGATGAACATCGAGGAGCCCGGCCGCCTGGTGGATTTCGTCGCCAGCTCGCTGCCCTTCCTCTCTACCCGCGACAAGCAGGATGTCCTCGAGACCTACGACGTCCGCTCGCGGCTGGACAAGATCAATCAGCACCTGGCCAAGGAGCTCGAAGTCCAGCAGCTCCGCAACAAGATCCAAAGCGAAGTGCAGGACCGCGTACAGCAGTCGCAGCGCGAGTACTACCTGCGCGAGCAGCTCAAGGCCATCCAGAAGGAGCTTGGCGAGAAGGACGACGCCACTCGCGATATCGAGGAGTTCAAGGAGAAAATCGACAGACGCGGCATGCCGGAGGAGGTGAAGAAGGAGGCGATGAAGGAATTGAACCGCCTCTCGCGCATGTCTCCCATGGCCGCCGACTACTCCCGTCACCCGGAATTATCTCGAGTGGCTTGTCGTGCTTCCGTGGGCCAAATCCAGCGGTGCAGAAGTCGACATCACCAAGGCGAACGAGATCCTCGACGAGGATCACTACGATCTGCAGAAGGTCAAAGACCGCATCCTCGACTATCTCTCCGTGCGTCGCCTGAATCCCGAAGATGAAAGGGCCGATCCTCTGCTTCGTCGGGCCTCCGGGCGTTGGCAAAACCTCGCTGGGCAAGTCCATCGCCCGCGCTTTGGGGCGCAAATTTGTTCGCATGTCGCTGGGCGGCATACATGATGAGGCGGAGATTCGCGGCCATCGCCGCACCTACATCGGAGCCATGCCTGGACAGATCATCCAGGGCATCCGCCGCGCGGAGAGTCAATGACCCGGTCTTCATGCTCGACGAGATCGACAAAGTGGGACGCGACTATCGCGGCGATCCGACGGCTGCCTTGCTGGAAGCGCTCGATCCTGAGCAGAACTTCAGCTTCCGCGACAACTATCTCGACGTGACCTTCGATCTGTCCAAGGTGCTCTTCATCACCACGGCCAATCAGTTGGATACCGATTCCCGATCCGCTGCGCGACCGCATGGAGATCATCGACCTGCACGGCTACACCGAGGAGGATAAGCAGCACATCACTTACCAATACCTCATCCGCCGGCAGACCGAGGAGAACGGTCTCACTCCGGAGCAGATCGAGTTTACGCCGGACGCGGTCAGCTTCCTGATCCGCCACTACACCCGCGAGGCTGGAGTGCGAAGCCTGGAGCGCCAGATCGGCACCATCTGCCGCAAGCAGGCGCGCCGCATCGTGGAGGGCAAGACCGAAAAACTGCTGGTCACCCGCGAAGTCGTCCAGGAGATGCTGGGCGGCATCAAGGTCCGCGTGGATACGGAAATCGCGGCTCGCACCAAGCATCCAGGAGTTGTCGTAGGCCTGGCCTGGACTCCGACCGGCGGCGACATCCTCTTCATCGAAGCCATGAAGATGAAGGGCAAGGGCGAGTTCCGCATCACCGGTCAGATCCAGGATGTCATGCGCGAATCCATGCAGGCGGCGCTTAGCTGGGTGCGTGCTCACGCCGAGCAGTTGAAGATCAATCGATGAAGTGTTCACGAAGTAGCGACCTCCATATCCACGTGCCGGCCGGAGCCATTCCCAAGGATGGTCCCTCGGCGGGCGTCACCATTGTGACGGCGCTGGTCTCGCTGCTGACCGACAAGCAGGTACGTCCGAAGATGGCGATGACCGGCGAGATCACTCTCAGCGGAAACGTGCTTCCTATCGGAGGAGTGAAGGAAAAGTTCCTGGCCGCCAAGCGCGCCGGGGTCAAGGACATCATCTTCCCGGCGGAAAACCAGCAGAATGTGGAAGAGGACATTCTGCCGGAGCAGATGGAGGGTGTGACCGTACACTACGTCGCCAGCATCGAGGAAGTGCTCGACATTGCCTTGCCGCATAGTCCTGCGGAAATCCGCGAGGATGCGGAGGCCCGCGAACAGGTGCTCTCCGAGGCACAGAAGTAAGCTAATTATTGTTTGCTTTTCCATCACGGCCAGCCCACCCGGGCTGGCCTTTTACTGGTGTTTGCGTGGAAGCGCCCTGCTGAACCCGATGCTACAGGTGCACGCAAAAGCAATAGGCGAACCAACCTAGTAACCGTAAATCCGGTACTTACGCACCAATTTATGTCCAAAGGTACCAGCACCTGAGTATCAAGTTCGCTAACCACAATTCACTTGAATTGCAGAGTTGATGTTGCGAAGATTGAGCAACATACCCAACAGGAGACTCCGAATGGTGCGGCGCGCTTTGATATTGCTGTGTTTTGGCTTGATGACTGTGTTTATGGCGAGTTGCGGCCAAACCTACCAACTGCAATCCATCTCCGTTACGCCAGCTCAACCCAATATCGAGGGGATCAACTCTCCATCTCCTGGCCTACAGCTTGTGGTAACGGCTCACTACTCCAACACTAAAACAGAAGATGTAACCGTTAATAGCACGTTTCAGCTTGGAGCATCGTCGGACCCCGACGCGCCGCTGAGCGCTCTCACCGTCAACAAGTCTGGCGTCGTCCAGACTACTTCCGTTCCAGCATGTACCTGGGGCTACAAACTGAATCCCGACGGATCGACCTACAGCTATTGGATAACCTCGCCCTATGTCGTGACCGTAACCTACTCCGGATTTACCACAACATCGGCCGTTAGCGTCGCCTCGCGTGCCCCTGGTTGCTATGACGGCATTGGTCTTCTAGCACCGCCGCCAGCACCGGCGCCCGCGAGTTAACGATTCAGCGGACAAAGTCCTGGGTTGACGTTTGCCGCACGCTGTGAAGTACCCGTTGTCACGTTTGTTCGCACTCGCATTGGTATCTGATTTGTTGATCGCTGTACTTGAGGCCTGAACATGAAGCTGAAGCTCTGCACCGCACTGCTCGCCGCTGCCACCCTCTTTGCTCCGCTCTCAGTTGTCGCCGAAAAAGCTCAGAATCCCGCTGAGGCGAAGCGCGCTGCCGTGGCCACGTACGGCAAACTTCCGCTGAGCTTTGAGCCTACTGCCGAATCCTCACGCTTTGTGGCGCACAGCGGTGGTTACACGGTCGCGGTTGGGCCTAACGAATCCTCGGTCGTAGTCGCCGCGCATGGAGCAGGCAAGAGTCAGACGCTTCACTTCGCCTTCGAGAACGCGAATCCCGCCGCCCCGCTTGAGGCCGTCGAGGTTCAGCCGGGCGTGACTAATTACTATCTTGGTCAGGACCGGAGCAAGTGGCGGCTTGGGGTAAAGAACTACGCCAAGCTTCGCGCCCAGGGTGTGTACCCCGGCGTAGACGTGATCTATTACGGGGACCATCGCCAATTGGAATTCGATTTCGTGGTCGCCCCCAAGGCCGATCCCCGTGCAATCGGACTGACATTCTCCGGCATGGAAAAGCTGTATAAGGATGCCAGCGGCGATCTAGTTGCGGAAGTCGGCGGCCAACCGGTTCGCTTCGCCAAACCCTACGCCTATCAGAAGATTGCTGGAGCTTCCAAGCCCGTGGAAGCGGATTATGAGTTGGCAGCCACGGGAGACGTTCACCTCCGCGTTGGTAATTACGACAAAAGCTCCGAACTTATTATTGATCCCGTTGTTTCCTATGTGACCTACCTCGGTGGCAGCCTAGCCGACGCGGGAAATGCCATAGCCATGGATTCCACCGGCGTCTATGTGACCGGAGAGACCTCCTCCACCGATTTTCCGGATACATCGAGCCCCAGCGGAGAAAGTAATAGTAGTAGCGCCTTTATAACCAAGTACAGCCTCGACGGCACCAAATACCTGTACACCACGATTCTAGGTGGGTCAACCGCCGACACGTCTTTGTCTTTGTTTGCACAGGGAAACGGAATTGCGGTGGACCCCAATCATCAGGTTTATGTCGCAGGCACCACCAGTGTCGAGGATATGCCGGAAACTTCCGCTTGCAGCAGTGCGCCCACCCGTTGCTACCAAGGCGGGGATAGCGATGCCTTCATCGTCATCCTCAATGCCGACGGAACCCTGCAGAATATCACTTACCTGGGCGGCGGTAAGGCGGATCAAGCTAGTGCAATCGCGATCGACCGAGCGGTTCCGCCCAATGTGATCGTTGTCGGCCAGACCCAGTCTAAGGATTTCCCCGGCTACAGCGCCTTCGAGGCCCCGATTGAAAAGAACGTCGCCTTCGTCACCAAGCTGGACAACAACCTAGATATCGCATCGCAAAAGCTGAGTTCAAGTTCGGCTGGCTATATCGCTCCAGAACTCTCAGTATTCGCTCCCGCTCCCCCTCCTGGTCCCACGTATACCGGCGCGAACAACTGTACTTCTTCGGCTTCTGGGCCCTGTTTCTTCTTCTCTGAGTTCATCGGCGGTCAAATCATGACCATCGCGCCCGCAGCGACGGCCAAATGGACCGAGTTCACCCAATTTCCGGCGGGCGTGATTGTCTACGACAACGAGTCCGCTCCTCACAGCCAGTTGTCGCTGAATGCCGGTTGCAGTGGACCATACGTACCCCCTCCAGCCACCGCGACCAACATTCCCCTTCCCGCCTGGAATTCGACTCTCTGGGGCCTCACATACGATGTCGATACGGCTAACGATCCGGCCTGTGGCCCACAAATCACCTGGGAGGATCTCGGCGCGGTTGGGGTACCGGTTTTCCATAACTCCGCAGCCTACGGCGTGGCGGTCGATTCTTCTCCGGGCGACGTTTATGTCGTCGGTGGCACGGATTCCGACCTTACCCCTTTTACCGAGTACACGGGCAGTGGGGCTTGGATTTTTAAGGTCAGCGGAGTGGACGGATCGGATACCTACTCTACGGTTTTGGAAACCAATTCCAGCAACAAGAGCAATCCGACGGTCGATGCGGCGAGCGCCGTCGCCGTCGATTCCCATAACCGGGCCTACGTGACCGGAACCGTCACCGGGACCCTCTTCACCTCCCCGAATGCCTACCAGCCGACAATGAACGGCGTCACAAATGCCTTCCTGGCCAGGATGACCCTCTCCGGAGGGAACATTGACATTGCCACCTACCTCGGAGGCAGTGGCAGCGACACGGGGTCGAGTGTCGCAGTCGATGCCAGCGGAAACGCCTATGTTACCGGTAGTACCGCGTCTACGAACTTTCCCACGGTGGATCCCATAGTCAATCCGAGCACCAATAAGCTACTGAATACGCTCTCCGGCACCATGGACGCATTTGTCGCCAAGTTCAGCGCCGAGACCGGCGCCGCAACCTTCTCCACCTATCTAGGCGGTTCCGACACCACCCAGGGAAACGCCATTGCCGTTGACCCAATTCTGGGTGATATGTACCTGGCAGGTAACACCACCTCGACCAATCTTGGACTGCTGAATCCTTCGGGCTATACCGCTCCTCAACCGCTGTACGGGGGAAACGGCGATGCTTTTGTTGCTAAGGTTGCGGTGAGCGGCGCCGGAATCGCAGGATTGGCGACGATATCGCTCCCGTCGTCGCTGCCTTTTGGCAGTCAGCCCGTGGGCCAGAGCACCAGCCTGCCGGTGACACTGACCAATTCGTCTAGCTCGGCCGTACTCACAATCAGCCAGATCTTGTCTTCCGGGAGCAGTGATTTTACTGTCGATCACAGCGCCTGCCCTACCAGCTTGACAGCGGGTGAAAGCTGCACGATTAACGTGACGTTCCTGCCGACTAGCGCGACGAGCGAATCTGCTAACTTTTCGGTCTCCGGCAATGCCACGAACTCGCCGCAGACGGTCACCCTGACCGGAACCGGCACCGCCGCCCAGGGAACGATTTCGCTCCCGGCTAGCCTGGCGTTCGGCAATGTATCGGTGAGTACGCCAAGCACCAAGAGTGCAACCTTTAGCAACACTACATCGCTTGCGATTACGAATCTTGTTTATGCCCTCAGCGGTACGAATTCCGGCAATTTCAGCATCGGCAGCGGCACGACGTGCGGGGCCACCCTCGCAGCCAATGCCACTTGCCAGATATCGGTGACCTTTACACCAAGCGCGGCCGCCACTGAGACCGCCACATTGACGGTCACTGGAAGTGCTACGAACTCTCCGCAATCGGTCACGCTGACCGGGACTGGGACAACTGCCGCAACCGGTTCGGCTCTGTTTACCGTGACTCCCGCTTCCCCAGGTGTATCTATCACCCAAGGTGGTACGGCGGTTTACAGTCTTTCTGTTGCTCCATCCAGCGGCTTCAACGGCTCGATCACATTCACCTGCTCCGGACCTGTTGGTTCCAGTTGCTCGGCCTCGCCGAATCCGTGGACTATGAACGGAACAGCCTTGCCCACCGTGACCGTCTCCGTGAACACAAATGGCGGCAACGGTACCACTGCAACCGCTCGCTTTGGATCAAGGTCCATCTTCCTTGCGCTACTTCCGTTCTCCATGATGGGGATATTGCTCATCAACAGGAAGCGCGGTTGCTGGCTGGCGCTCCTGCTAGTGGTTCTGTGCTTACTGCTGGGATTAGTAGGTTGCGGCACGGGAACGGGCAGCAGCACCAGTGGCGCACTAGCCCCTGGTAATTATCAGGTCATCGTCACCGCTGCGTCAGGTACCACTACGCAAAACATCCAGCTGAATCTTGTGGTGAACAAGCAGTAATCCCAAACTTCTGCATCTCTGCAGCACGCTTCGATCAGGTGCTGCAGAGACGCAAAAGTTAAATCCCGCTCACCGCCATTCCTATCAGAAGCTGCTATCTTGTTCTCATGCGCTTTCGAGTCCTCTGCTTCGGTCGCCTGCGCGACCTTCTCGCTCCGGAAATCTCCGCCGAGCTTTCCACTCCCGCTACCGTTGCCGATCTCTGGCGCACTCTCTGCGAACAGCATCCCGCGCTGGCTCCCTATGACGGAGCCATAGCAATCGCGGTGAATCAGTGCTTCGCGTCATCGACCACAGTGTTGGCGGAGGGGGATGAAGTTGCTCTGCTGCCGCCGGTGAGCGGAGGTCTGCCGGAACCAGTGCTGCCGCTTTCCTCTGCGCATGCTCGCCTGCAGCGCGAGCGGATTGATCCCGAGACGCTCCTCTCCGGAATCAAGGACGGTGAAGACGGAGCCGTATGCCTGTTTGATGGGATTGTGCGCAACCACTCCCACAACCGTCGCACCCTTTATCTCGAGTACGAATCCTACCCCGCTATGGCAGTGGCTGGGATGGAGAAGCTGGCGGTCGATGCGCTCGCCGGTTTTCCTGTCCGCGATGTCCGCATCGTTCACCGTGTCGGACGCCTTGAGATAGGCGAAACCAGCGTCCTGATCGCCGTCGCCAGCGCTCATCGTGCCGCAGCCTTCGACGCCTGCCGCTGGATGATCGACACGCTCAAGAAGACCGTGCCCGTATGGAAAAAAGAATTCTTCGAAGACGGAGCCACGTGGGCAGACGGCGAACCTTTTCCTTCCGATCTGTCCCTGTAAAGTCGGCCCGGAGAATCGAAGCTTCCGGTGTGATCGTTTGCTCCACCCTGAAACTTCCGAATCTCAGCCATTCATCTTTGCCTATAATGACCTTCGCATGCTATTTCGCGTCGCGCTCCTGCTATTGCCGTTGATGCTGGCTCCTGCGTTTGCCCAGGATGCGCCCGTTGCTCCGGCGCCCCCTGCCGGTTCTGCGCAGCCCGCGCGCCCTCCGGTCCGTCGTAGGTCATCTTCAGATGAACCCTCTCCCACCATTTCGGTGAACGTCAAACTGGTCAGTGTTTTTGCCAGCGTTGCGGATGCTGACGGCGCACCCTACGCCGGTCTGCAGCGAGAGGATTTCCGTATATATGAAGATGGCATCGAGCAGAAACTCGCGGTTTTCGAGCGCGAGTCAGGATTGCCGCTCTCCATTGCCATGGCGCTGGATACCAGCATGAGCACCCGCAAGGATCTGCCGCTGGAGATCGCCTCGGCTCGCAAGTTCGCGCACGCCCTGCTCCGCCCGGTGGACTACATCTCGCTCTATCAGTTTTCTACCTACGTCTCGCAGGCTCTGCCCTTCACCAACGACGAGCGCCGTCTGGACGATGCCCTGAACCATCTCCGTCCCGGAGCGGCCACAGCTCTCTACGATGCCATTTACCTCAGCGCCCAATCGCTTGAGCGCCGCCAGGGGCGCAAGGTAATGGTTCTTATCACCGACGGTGGCGACACCTCTAGTAAAACCGATTACCAAGAGGCGGTGCGCGCCTCGCAGATCTCCGAAGCCATAATCTACTCCATCATCATGGTGCCCATCGAAGCCGATGCCGGACGTGACACCGGAGGCGAACATGCCCTGATCCAGCTCTCGCGCGACACCGGAGGCAAGTTCTACTACGCCACCTCGCTCGCCCAACTAGACGATGCCTTCCGCCAAATCAGCGATGAGTTGCGCACCCAGTACCTGCTGGCCTACTACCCGATCAGCCGTGTCGGCAACGAGTTCCGTCGTATCAACGTCGTGCTTACGGATCAGGCCAAGCAGCGCGCCCAGCGTGAGCTCTATGTCCGCAACCGTGCCGGTTACTACAACAGCAAGATCGAGTGAGTCTACTTCCGGCATTTAGAACTATCCTATTTATCATATTATCCTCTACCGGTATTCCTGATTCTGTATTCCAGACTGCCTTCCCACCCGAATATCCGCGATAAGTAGCCGCATTTTGTGAGTTCCTGTTTGGTACCCTGCGTGCGAGCCTGAGAGCAGATACCCCGATCGTCGTTAAGTGCGGAAGCAGATCTTGTGGCAGCCGACACTTGCGTATAGGCGGAACGCAATCAAGCCAGGGTGGCGGTGTGAGTTCCGCCAGATGGGAGCGAGGAACACATGAGAAAGAGTTCATATCGATTTGGCATAGTGCTTCAATTTCTGGTCATCGGGTTCATATTGCTCTCCAGCGTGAATCTCATGGCTCAGTCACTTGTAGCTGGCGATATCGCAGGTATGGTGACAGATTCATCGAACGCTGTGGTTCCAAACGCGGTTGTAAAACTGAAGAGTTTGGACACGGGAGCGAATCTATCCACTAAGACCAATTCCGCGGGCGCGTACCGCTTCACCCTTTTGAAACCGGGCTCCTACCGGGTCAGCATCACTGAAGAAGGGTTTGCGCCAGCCACCGAAAGCGCCACCGTTGCTGTAGGTTCAATCACGACCGCGAACATTACACTAAAGGTTTCTGGCGCTTCTACCACCGTCGAAGTTACTGCCGCAACACCTCTGATCACAACGGATCCCGGATCAACCACATCGTTTACTAAGCAGGATTTAGAACTGTTGCCGAGCGCTGGCTCTGATCTCACCAATATTGCCCAGACCGCGCCGGGCGTCGTTTCCAACACTGTTGGCGGGAATCAATATGGTGGAGGCAACTTTTCCATTAATGGTCTGCCTGCCGTCTCCAACATGTTCACGGTGAACGGCGAGAACGACATGGACCCGTATTTCAACGTCAACAACTCGGGTGCCACCAACCTGACTATCGGCCAGAACGAGATGTCTGAAGCCGCCGTCATCACCAACGCTTACGGCGGACAGTACGGACAGCTTTCCGGCGCGCAAGTGACCTACGTGACGAAGTCGGGTACCAACAACTTCCACGGCAATGCCCTGTACTGGTGGAACGGACGTACTTTGAATGCCAACGACTGGATGAACAACAACTCCGGCACACCTCGTCCGTTTGCCAACAACAACCAGTACGCAGCTTCTGTGGGCGGCCCGATTATCAAGGACCGGACCTTCTTCTTCGTCGACTACGAAGGCGTGCGCATGGCAATCCCGACTAGCAATGGTCCCGTGGTTGTTCCCAGTCCCGCCTTTTCCAATGCCGTGTATCAGAATGTGCTCGCGGTGCAGCCTAACGAAGCGCCCCTGTATCGAAAGATGCTTGACTTGTGGGCCAACGCCGCGACTGGAAAAACACTAACGCCGTCCCCTAGCACCGCTTGCACCAGCGCGCTCGGCTTGACGGGATTCACGCCGCTAGCTACTACCGACTGCGCGAATTCGTTCGGCTCAAACCCGATGGCCCTCGCGCATGAGTGGGTACTGGCGGCTCGTGTGGACCATCGGTTCAGCGACAAGGACACGCTCTATGGCCGCTACAAGATGGACCATGGATTGCAGCCGAGCTACATCGATCAGATCAGCCCGAACTTCGACGCGCTCTCTAACCAGCCGTCGTGGGACTTGCAACTCAACGAAACGCACATTATCAACAACCACTCTGCAAACCAGTTCATGGCAAGCGGCAGCCATTACGTGGCGCAGTTCTCCCAGAATCAGTCGCTGGCAAATGACACGTTCCCCGCACGCATCATTACCTCCGGCAATGTGCCCTTCACCGGTTTCAACCCGGAGAGTTCCTTCCCGCAGGGACGAAATATCACTCAGTACCAGTTCGTAGACGACTACACGCTGTCGATCGGCGCGCATAGCCTGAAGTTTGGCGGGAACTTCCGCCGTTACGATGTGAGCGATCACAACTTCTTCTACAACGATCCCGCCATCTACTTCGGTTATGTAGACGCGGGCCTTTCCAATTTTTCCAATGGTCTGGCCTATCAGTACCGCAGGTCACTCAATATCGCCGCTGAGGTACCGATTAAAATGTATGGCCTCGGCCTCTATGCGCAGGATGAATGGGCCGTCAACCGCAAACTGAAGCTTACGCTGGCACTGCGGGTAGAGAGGAACGGCAATCCGGCTTGCGGCACTAACTGCTTTGCGAACTTCGTGAGCAGCTTCGCAACTCTGCCCAGTACTGCCGCCGGCGCCAACTCCGGAGATGTTCCCTATAATCAGGACATCAAGACCGGCGTCTCCAACGCCTTCTCTGGCGTAGATGCGCTCAATCTTTCACCGCGCATCGGTTTTGCATGGTCGCCCAAGGGTGACAGTTCGCTAGTTGTTAGCGGCGGGTTCGGCGTCTTCTTTGATGGCCCTCCCGGCGGATTGCTGGACAACCTGACAGCTAATCCGCCGATCTCTGTCGCTTTGCGCGTGCGTCCGAAGAACGGAACCCCTGCTTTCGATCCCACGAACACTGGATCGGCTTACACCTGGCAGCAATCCGCTAACGCTTTCAGCACGGGATTTGGTACCGGCGGAACCTACACCCAGATTGCATCCGCGCTCTCGGCCTACAATGTTGCTTTTGCCGCTCCCGCCTTTACTTCCCTGCTGGGAACTTTCCATTCGCCGCGCTACTTCGAATGGAACTTCCAGGTGCAGAAGGAGATTCATCGCGGCACGGCGATTGTTGTCAACTACGTAGGCAACAGCGGGTCAAACATCCCATATAGCAGTGCATGGGGCAATGCTTTTGATGAATATGGGACGTACTCCTCGCCCATCATTGCTCAGGCCCCGCCGAATCCGAATTACGGGACAATCACTGAGTGGAAGAGCGGCGCTATCTCGAACTACAACGGATTGAACATTACCCTCCGTCACCAGTTCACTAGGGCGCTCACTGTGCACGCCAATTACACCTGGGGGCACGGGTTGGACGATGTCTCCAACGGGGGAGCTGTCGGCGACAACGCGTTCAACTCCACCCCCGGCTACTCGCTTGCTTCGGATGCCGAACAGGTCAACCCCTCCAACTTCAGGAAGTACAACTATGGCAATGCCGACTATGACGTTCGCCACAGCTTCAATCTCGACTACGTGTTTGCGCCAACCATTAGCACCGGCAATCGTATGCTCGGCGCCGTTATCAATGGTTGGCAGTGGTCGGGCAAGATGTTCTTCCGTTCGGGAATGCCTTTCTCAGTCGTAGACGGCAACTGGGCCCTCGGAAATGGCGGCGGAGCAATCTACGCCCAGCCCCTCGCCGGGCAGGCGCAGTCCGCGGGTTGTGGGGGAGGAAACGCCAACCAGGCGGGTAACGCTTCGCCCTGCTTGATGCTCTCGGGGTTCTTCAACACTAATGCGACTCTTGAGAATCCGGACGGCCTACCGTACTCGGCCTTCTCCACGCAAGAGCGCAACCAGTACCGCGGTCCGCATTACATCGACTTTGATATGGGATTGGCGAAGAACATCAAACTCTACGAAAACGTCAATCTCGGAGTTGGTATGCAGGCTTTCAACGTCTTTAACCATCCGAACTTTGGTCTGCCGCAGAACGACATTTCCAGCGGAGCGTTCGGCGTGATTTCAAACCATGGCGGTTCTTCCGACCACACCGTACGGCTCAGGGCTCGGCTTCGCTTCCGAAGCTCGTGTGCTGCAATTGTCGGCGAAAATCACCTTCTAGACTGCGTTGGATTCCCAGGCGGGAATCCAATGCTTAAAGCTTGAAAGTTGCACTCTCTTTGCGGGACCGGGAAGCCGGTCCCGCTGTTTTGTGCGCAGATCTCGCAGCATCTCCCTCCAGCGTTCCTGCTCAAACGACCGACTCTGCCAGTTCCATTTTCAGAAGCGAGAGCTCCTGTTCCTTCCCGATTTCATATCCAGAGCCGTATTCCTAGCCTCTCGCCGATCACTTTGCCCTGCGTTCAGAGGTGAAAACTGTGGCGATTTGCGTGCATATTCGCAGGCGGTCGTGGATCGACGTTAGGAGATCGAAATGTCACAGAGCGGACAAGTTTGTTTGCAAGCAGCTATAGGTGAGTGGTTTCGTCGATATGTCCTAAGGCTCGCATGCTTGGGGCTGGTGGTTGCTTTTGCCTTTGCAACAAGCGCCCTATTCGCGCAAAGCATCATCTCCGGCGACATCTCCGGGGTCGTCACCGATCCTAGTGGCGCAGCGGTGCCAAACGCAACGGTGACGCTCAACAACAAGGCAACCGGGGAAACTCGAACAACGTCGACCAGCGCAACCGGCGCCTATCGCTTCGCGTTGCTCCGTCCCGGTAATTATGAAGTCAACGTCAAGCAAAGCGGCTTTGCGCCAGCCGCGCAGAACATGGTAGTGGCCGTTGGGCAAGTGACGAGTTCCACCATTCAGTTGAAGGTCGGCCAAGAGACTCAGACGGTCGAGGTTACGACGGCTACTCCGCTGCTGCAGACGGAAAACGCCAATATCGCTACTACTTATACCCCCACTCAAATTGAGTTAACGCCGAATCCGGGCGGCGACCTCACAAACTATGCTTTGACCGCACCGGGCGTTGTGTTGAGCACCGGGGCGGGTTACGGGAACTTCACGACAAACGGGATGCCGGGAACCTCGAATCTGTTCACGGTCAATGGCAACGACACCAACGACCCCTACAACAACCTGAACAACTCGGGATCGAGCAACAACATGCTCGGGCAGAATGAAGTTCAGGAGGTGGCCGTCGTCAACAATGGCTACACGGGCCAGTATGGCCGCGCTGCCGGCGCCAACCTGAATTTCACCACTAAGTCCGGCGGCAATTCATTCCACGGCAATGCCATTTGGGATTGGAACGGCCGATACCTGAACGCCAACGATTGGTTCAATAACAACTCCGTCCCGATAACGCCGCGGCCCTTCGCGAACAGCAATCAGTGGGGTGGCTCCTTCGGCGGCCCTATTATCAAGAACAAACTGTTCTTCTTCTATGACAATGAAGGACTGCGCTATGTGTTGCCGTCTGGCGGCTCTCCAGTCTATATTCCCACTACCGCCTTCGCCAACGCGGTGCAGGCCAACATCAACGCCACCCAACCGGCCGAAGCGGCTCTGTACCAGAAGATGTTCGCGGTGTATGCCGGCGCGCCGGGAGCCTCGCGTGCTACCCCGGCGCCGGGATCAGGTGGTTGCGGCGATTTTAGTGGCAGTACCCTGGGGGGGCTTACATTCGGTACCGGAGGTGTGCCCTGTACCCAGACGTTCCGCTCGCTAGTCAATAACCTGAATACCGAGTGGCTGATGTCGTGGCGTGTGGATTGGAATGCTGGTAAGAACGACCGCCTAGCTTTCCGGGTTTTGATAGATCGCGGCACGCAACCTAGTTACACCGACCCCATCAACTCGGCGTTCAACACTCTCAGTCATCAGCCCCAGGATAGCGGACAGTTCACCGAAACGCATACCTTCGGTACGCATATTGTGAATCAGTTCATCGCCTCGGGCTCCTACTACTCTGCAGTCTTTGGGCCGGCGAGCATATCGGCGGCGGTTGCCGTCTTCCCGACCGAAATCGGCGGACAAAACGGCGCGCCCAATCAATGTACCGCATTTGATGGCAACCTCAACTGCATCCAAGGGCGAATCGGATCTCAGCCTTATCCTCAAGGCCGTAACTTCACCCAGTATCAATTTGTCGATGACCTGACGTGGACGAAAGGCAAGCACGGCCTCAAGTTCGGCCTCAACTTCCGCCGCATCGACTTCACCGATTACACCCCCGCCGGCAACCAGACGGGGTACACTAGCCTCACCAGCATCACCGATCTTGTGAACGGTACCCTCTCTTTGGCCGGTGGCAGCTTCTTTCAGCAGAATTTTGCCTCGGCAACCCGCTACCCGATCGCGGCCTACAGCCTAGGCACGTACGCGCAGGACGAATGGACTGTCACTCGAAACCTGAAACTCACTCTGGCCCTGAGAGTGGATCGCAATTCCAACGAAACCTGCAGGAAGAACTGCTTCGCCCGGCTGGTGAACAACTTCAACGAGATAGACCACAACATTAATACGCCGTATAACCAGTCGGTGCTGGCGAATCAGGCCGAGCTTTTCGCCAGTCTTCAGCCCGTGGTATGGCAGCCTCGCCTCGGCTTTGCCTACTCCCCATGGAGCGGGAAGACGGTGTTCCGCGGCGGCATAGGGCTGTTCAGTGACCTGTATCCGGCGTATATCGACAGATACACCGGGATCATTAACCCGCCGACTACCAGCACGTTCACGATCAACCCTACCAAGGCCAATCCTGCCGCGATTCCACTCATGCCTGGAGCTCCGGGTGGGGTTTACCAACAGGCGAGCAACAATAACGCTGCCTTTCAAACCCAGTTCACCGGCGGAGGTACTCTGGGAAGCATTCAGGCTGTTGTGCCGACGTTCTCGGCGCCCAACTTCTACGCCGTCCCTAATCATTTCAAGAACGCTGCCTACGAGGAGTGGAACTTCGCTATCCAGCAAGAATTGGACCGCAAGACCTCACTGACGTTGAATTACGTGGGGAACCACGGCTACGACCTGATCATCCGGAACAATGGCGCGAACGCATATTCAGCTCCTTCACTGGCCTTTCCGAGTGGTGGTTTCGGCGGCCTCCCGCTCGCCCCTGTGGATCCGCGCTTCGGGCTTGTACGCAACCTCACCAACGCGGGTGTTTCCAACTACAACGGCGTGACCGCAACTGTGGTACGCAAGTTCACCCAAGGTTTCCAAGCCTCCTTAAACTATACTTGGAGCCATGCTATCGATGAGAGCTCCAATGGCGCGTTCAATCAGTACAGCAACAACACCGTCGGGAGATTCGCTGCGGTACCAGATTGATCCCCTCAATCTGCGCCGCTTCAACTACGCAAGTGCGGACTATGACTTCCGGCAACTGCTGTCGGTCAGCTACATCTGGCAGCTTCCGTTCAAATCCAGCAGCAAGGCTACGAATTTGGCGATTGCCGGATGGTCGATCTCGGGAGTGCTCTACAAACGCACCGGTGCACCTTACAGCGTAATCAACCAAGCAATTCCCACAACTGTCATGAAGGGCAATCCCGGCGGGAACGTTTTGGCGAGTTTCCTCGGCGGTCCCACGCCGAATTGCTCAGTGGGCCTCTCCCTGTCGGTCGGATGCTTGCAGACAGCGCAGTTCGAGGTTACCCCATTTGCCCCTGGCTCCGCCCCTTTCCCGGGTGCCGTTCCTCAGACAGACTTCGGAACGGTTTCGCGTAATCACTTCCGTGGGCCGGGGTACTTCAACACCGACCTCTCCATCAAAAAGAACTTCCGAGTCACCGACAGTGGGTTGACCTTCGGGTTCGGGGCAAATGCATACAACGTTCTGAATCACCCGAACTTTGCCAATCCGGATGACTCCATAACCAGCGGAACATTCGGTCAGATACAGAGCACGGTAACGCCGGCCAGCAGCCCGTATGGTAATTTCCAGGGCTCAGCTGTCTCAGGGCGCGTCTTGCAGCTCGAACTGTCGATGAAGTTCTAGCTGTTTCTCTTGCCGGTTCATGGCATAGCAGGCGGGTGCTCAAGCCCGCCTGCTTTTTCGTATCGTCACTCTACCAATTCGTCAAACCTTGCCGCACATTTCGGGTAGAATCGGCTCATGCCGTTTCGTCCAATGAACAAGGGTAAGACGCCTCCGCCGGAAGAAACCTTTGAAGAAGCCGCGTACCTCAAAGCGCTTGGCGAAAAGCAGAAGCTCGTCAGCGTAAAATTGCAGGGCGGCGAGGTCGTTCGCGGCTGGATTGAGTACTACGACCGCAACATGCTGCGCCTGACCCGTGAAGGCGCCCCCAATCTTTTCATCTTCAAGTCTGAGATCATGTACATCGCCGAAGGTGAAATCAAGGCTCCGCGTGTTCGCCGCGGCAAGGCCGCACCGGTTGCGGTGCCTGAGGTAGTTGCGCCTCTCAAACCGGAAGCCGCCGAGTAGCATGACTTCCAGCAATTCCTCCGGTTTTCTCCCGCAAGCCTGCGCCATCGCAGTTGAGGCGGGCAAGTTGCTCATGTCGTTCTTCGAGCGCCGCATTGGATTTGAGTACAAGGGAGATGCCGATCTGGTCACCGAGGCTGACCGTGCCAGCGAGCAACTGATCGTCTCCCGCCTTCGCAACGCCTGGCCTGACCATGACATTGTCGGTGAAGAGGGCACGCGTGACACCCACGGCGGCGGCTTCCGATGGTATGTGGACCCGCTCGACGGCACCACCAATTTTGCCCATGGCTATCCGGTCTTTTGTGTCTCCATGGGACTTGAGTACCAAGGCCAACTGATCGCCGGGATTCTTTACGACCCCACCCGCGACGAACTCTTCGCCGCCGCGAAGGGAAGTGGCGCAACCCTCAACGGCAAGCCGATCCACGTCTCCCGCACAACGACTATGGCCGAATCCCTGCTCGGCACCGGCTTTCCCAGCTTTAAGCGGCACCAGAATCCCAATATCCACTTCTACCACCAGCTCACTCTGCGCTCGCACGGACTCCGTCGCGCTGGTTCTGCCGCGCTGGACCTTGCCAATGTTGCCGCGGGCCGCTATGACGGCTACTGGGAGTTCAACCTGAATCCCTGGGATACCGCCGCCGGAGTCCTTCTCGTGCAAGAGGCCGGAGGCACGGTCACTCGCTTCGATGGCACACCGTTTAACATCGATAGCCGGGAGACGTTGGCTTCCAACATTCTCATTCACCATGAATTACTTGAGAATTTCCACGAGATATTTGCTGGCCGGGGCCTCGAAGAGCTCCCTCCAGTAACGGGCTGCAAGGTCCAGAGCTAGCGGTAAAACTCGCGGCTCACGGAAGCATCCAACCTTACGAGGGATGTTTGCTACAATCATGGGTTCACAGGCGGACAATCGCCGCCAGAAGAGGACCCTCAAAACCTTATGACTTACGTGATCGCAGAACCGTGCATCGGAATCAAGGATCATTCTTGCGTAGATGCTTGTCCGGTAGATTGCATTCACCCCAAGAAGGACGAACCGGCATTTGCCTCCGAGGAAATGATCTATATCGATCCGGTCGAGTGCATCGACTGTGGTGCTTGCGTTCCAGTCTGCCCCGTTTCGGCCATCTTTGCCGTTGAAGACCTGCCGAAGAAGTGGAAAGCGTTTACCGAGCGCAACGCCAAATACTTCGGGCGCTGATCCAGCTCCCAGCGTTTCCGAATCCGGATTGGATGTGAAGGCGCGCCCCTGTGGTGCGCCCTTGCATTTCTACCGGCAATTCCATCTTCCGTTTGCCGGATGCCAACCAGAGTTCCTCCCACTGCATCTGTTCAGGCATTTGCGCTCGGTACCTCAAGAACTCCGCATGTTCTATCAGCCCTATCGTCCTACTCCGCTTGGCGAGCCGCCTCCATCCCGGAAGCAGTATCGCCGAATGTCTGCATTTGTGCGCGGAGTGGTGGCGGGCGCAGCCGATCTTGATCCCGCCGCGGTGCTTACCGCCACTGTAGCCGGGGCCACCTTTGGATACAGTGTCGGCTGGGTTGTGCTGCTCTCCATTCCCGTGCTTTGGAGCGTTCTTTCCGTTTCCGCGCGCATTGGCCGCGACTCTCGCAAAGGTCTCGTCGAGCTGGTTCGCGAGCAGTATGGCCGCAACGTGGCGCTTGCACTTGCCGTGGGAGTCTTCGCCGTCAACTTTTCCATGATCATCGGCGATCTGGTCGCCGTCAGCGATGCGCTCTCCATCGTTACCAACCAGTGGCGCGCGTACTTTCTGGTTCCGCTGGCTTTCATCGTCTGGTACATGCTCATCGTGGGCAACGCGCGCAAGAGCATGGAACGCCTGGGGCTGCTCTCGCTCTTCCTCATCGCCTACGTGGTCGCCGCCTGCTATACGGTGCATTCTCCGGCAGCGCTGGCCCGGGCAATCCTACTGCCGCATATCGAAGCTACCGCAGCTTACTCGATGGCAGTCATTGCCGTCTTCGGTTCGTTGCTCACCCCGGATGTTATCGTCTGGCAGACCAGTTCCAAGCGCGAAATCCCCATCAGCACCGATCCCGCGCATGAAACCGAGTCGCATGCTGGAACATTTGTTGCCACCCTCGTCTCGCTTTCGGCCATCGTGGTTGCCGCTAGCTTCCACGTCTCCGATCCCTCGGTGATCACCACACGCTCCGCGTCGCAATCTCTGGCGTTTCTTGGCTTCGCCGGACCGCTCCTGTTCGCTCTTGGAATCCTTGGCTCCGGCATGGTCGCCCTGCCGCTGCTTGCCGCATCGCTCTCCTTCAGCATCTCGGAAGCCGTCGGCTGGGATTCGGGTCTCAACAAGGAGCCCTGGGAGGCGCGCTATTTCTACATCATCATCTCCAGCATCCTGCTCGTCTCGGTCGTCATCTCCCTCTTCGGAGTCAACACCGTCCGGCTTCTCTACTGGTCGCAGGCCGGTGCCGGAGCACTGGTGGTTCCGATTATCGTCTTCCTCCTGCTGCTCGGACGCAACCGCAACGTTGTTCAATCCTTCAACCGTCCTTTCGACGATCTCTTCCTTTTCTTCGCCGCCCTTGCCATGTTTGTCGCCAATATTTTTTTCGTCTGGACCGAATGGATTGCTCCCCATCTCTGGTGACGGCGTAGCCGACATTTCCGCGCACTTTGCTGGTTGATCGCACCATCATCGCGTGTTAGCTTCACATGTTTGGTTATTTCGCGGACGCGAACATTACATAAGGAGATATCGCTATGCCTCTTGTTTCAATGCGGCAGTTACTGGATGAAGCCGCCAAGGGCGGTTACGGCGTTGGTGCCTTCAACGTAAACAACATGGAGCAGATCCAGGCCATTATGGAGGCGGCGCGCGAAACCCAGTCGCCGGTCATCATCCAGGCTTCGCGTGGCGCCCGCGCTTACTCGCAGGACAAGTTCCTCTACCACCTGATGTTGGCTGCCGCCGAACTCTACCCTGAAATTCCGTTGGTGATGCATCTGGATCATGGCAACAGCGTTGAGACCTGCAAGTCCGCCATCGACCTCGGCTTCACTTCGGTCATGATGGATGGCTCGCTCCTCGCCGACGGCAAGACTCCCGCCACCTTTGAGCAGAATGTCGAAGTCACGCGCGAAGTGGTCAAACTCGCCCACGAAAAGGGTGTGACCGTCGAAGGCGAAATCGGCGTGCTCGGTGGCATTGAAGACGGACACGGAGCCGGTGGCAGCGGCCTCGACCACGTCACCGATCCCGACCAGGCTGTGGAGTTCGTCAAGCAGACCGGCGTGGACGCGCTGGCCATCGCCATCGGAACCAGCCACGGAGCATACAAGTTCAGCAGCAAGCCTGACGGTTCGGTGCTCAAGATGGATGTGCTGCTCGCGATCCACAAGCGCCTGCCGGATGTGCATCTCGTTATGCACGGCTCGTCCAGTGTTCCCAAGGATCTGCAGGACGTCATCAACCTGTATGGCGGCAAACTGAAGCCGACCTGGGGCGTTCCAGTCGAGGAGATTCAGCTCGGCATCCGCAACGGCGTTCGGAAGATCAACGTCGATACCGACAATCGTCTAGCCATCACCGGCGCTATCCGCAAGGTCTTTGCCGAAACCCCGGAAAAGTTCGATCCCCGCGACTACATGAAGCCCGCCCGCGAAGCCATGAAAAAAGTGGTCGCCCAGCGCATGACTCAATTCGGACAGGCCGGCCACGCTGGCGATTACGCACCCATATCCATTGAAGAGATGAAAAAGCGCTACGCCGCCCAAGCCGCAACCGCCAAGTAAACGGCATGAGCCGCAACTCAGAGGAGGGCTTTGGCCCTCCTTTTTGATTTTTCTTGCCATCGTAGAGTACGCTTTTGATAGCTTGTGGGTTCAGTACGCCCTCTTCGCTGGGAGAAAAACATTGATTGCACGCGAACTGATTCCTGGTGTATCCGCTGTAGGAGCCATCGACTGGGACCGCCGATTCTTTGACGAGTTGGTTCCTTTGCCACACGGAACCACGTACAACTCCTATCTGGTTCAGGGGAGCGAAAAGACAGCGCTGATCGACACAATGTATCCTGCGCGTACGGCCGAGTACATTGCCAACCTCAAGCGCCTCAACATTCCCCACATCGACTACATCATCGCCAACCATGGCGAGCAGGATCATTCTGGCTCGATTCCCGCCGTTCTAGAGCTCTACCCGGACGCACGCGTCGTAACCAACAAGTTTTGCCGGTCGCTTATCCGGGATGCGATCGATGTTCCCGCCGACCGCTTCCTCATCATCGAGGATCAATCCACAATCTCGCTTGGTGACCGCACCCTGCGTTTTCTCATTACTCCATGGGTGCATTGGCCGGATACGATGTTGACTCACCTGGTTGAGGACAACATCCTGTTTACCTGTGATCTCTTTGGAGCTCACAACGCAACCAGCGATCTCTACGCCAGTGACAACGAAGGCCGCACCCTTGACACTGCCCGCCGATACTATGCGGAAATCATGATGCCTTTCCGGAGTCACATTGCCAAGTACCTCCCAATGGTGGAAAAGATTGCACCCCGCATGATTGCCGCCAGCCATGGCCCGGTATACAACCGTCCTGCGCTCATTCTCGATGCCTATCGCCTATGGAATTCCGAAGTGCCGCTTCGCGAAGTGGTGATTCCGCACGTCTCTATGTATGCCAACACTTCGAACATGGTGCTTCACCTCGTTGATCGTCTTGTGGAACGCGGGCTCAAGGTTACGCCGTTCAATGTCGTCGAAGGCGATTTGGGAGAATTGGCATCCTCGCTGGTCACTGCTTCCACTCTGGTGATCGCTGCATCCACCGTGCTGGGCGGCCCGCATCCCTCCAGCGTTGGAGCGCTAAACCTGGCCAACATCCTCAAGCCGAAGGTTAAGTTCCTCTCCACAATCGGTTCTTTCGGATGGGGAAGTAACATCGCTGAGAAGATACACAGTCTTCTGCCGAATCTAGATGCGAAGGTTCTTACTCCGGTGCTCGTCAAGGGGCGCGCTACCGAAGACGACTTGAAGAAACTCGACCGCCTGGCCGACGAGATTGACGAGTGCAACAAGGAACTCGCGGCAAAATCCGCAGTTGCCGCAGATTAATCCTGCACGCAAACACAAAATGGCGCGGGCAGCAGCCCGCGCCATTTTGCAGATACTCTCAGCTACACGCCGTAGATTGGATACCAAGGTGACGCTGCTTTAAGTCCGGCGTTGACGTTTTCGATATTCTTTACACCTTCCACTTCCAGCCATTCGCGGAAGGCCTTCAGGCCCTTCTCGGCGAAGATCGGCACGCCATCAGCCCATGTAGCGCGGCCGCAGAGCACGCCGTTGTACTTCACTCCGCTCTCGCCCACCAACTCCAAAGTTTCAGAGAACTCGGCGTTACTCACACCAGCCGAGAGATAAATGTAGGGCTTGTTCGTAGCCTCGGAAGATTTGCGGAAGTACTCCATGGCTTCGGCCTTGGTGTATGCTTTCTCACCCTTGAAGCTCTTCGTACCTTCCACGAACTTCATGTTGATCGGGACCTCGAGCTTTAGCACGTCCACGTTATACTGCGGCTTGCTGAACTCGCGCATGTAGGCCTGCACGATCTCCGGCTTCTTCTTGGCGTAGGCCAGGCTCTTCTCGTCCAATCCCTCTTCGTAGCCGATGATTTCAAGGAAAAACGGAATGTCGTTCGCCACGCATTCACTGCCGATACGCTCGGTCCATGCGTGTTTGTGCTCATTGATATTCTTCGGGTCAGACGGTGCGTAGTAGAGAAGAATCTTAATGCAGTCGGCGCCTGCTTCCTTCAATCGGCGCACACTCCACACGTCGAGCAGATCGGGAAGACGTCCGGCGGTCTGCTTGTCATAGCCCGTCTTTTCATAGGCCAGCAGCAGACCTGCTTTGGGATTGCGCGCCTTGGCCGCAGGCAGTCCCCACTCGGGGTCCAGCAAGATCGCGCTTGCGTGGCGGGTCAGCACCTCGCTTACCGCGATCTTAAAATCGATTAAGTCCTGTTCGGAAGCCTTCGGGCCGAGCGCCTTCTTCAATGACCCGCGCTGATCCATGGCCGCGGCGGCAATCACGCCGCGCTCGTTTGAAACTGCTTTCAATCCAGCTAATTTTCCGGGAGTAAGTTTCACGTTCGTCCTCCTCCAACTCTCAGATGCTTGCCATCTGCGGCGCGGCCACACTTCGGCCTCGCAAGAACCCAACAACTCTACCGCAATCCGCGCGGCTGTGCACACCGATGGGCCTGCAGCCAGGGAGTTACAGCTTTATGCCTGCGGCCGACAATACTTCCCATTGCCGCACCACCAACTCGGCGATGCCTTTGCGAGCCAGCGTTGTCATCTGGGACAGTTGCTCATCGCCGAAGGGCTCGTGCTCGGCGGTCGCCTGGATTTCAATGAACTTGTTGCTTCCGGTCAGCACGTAGTTCATGTCCACGGCGGCACGCGAATCTTCTTCGTATGCCAAGTCGAGCATCGGCTCACCGTCCACAATGCCCACGCTGATGGCGGCGACCGTGTCCTTCAAGGGGAGCTGTTTTATCCTTCCCGACGCGACCAGCTTCTGCATCGCCAAGGCCATGGCCACAAAACCTCCGGTGATCGATGCGGTGCGCGTGCCGCCGTCGGCTTGAATCACGTCGCAGTCAATCCAAAGCGTGCGCTCTCCGAGTTGCACGGGATCGACGATGGCGCGCATCGAGCGCCCGATGAGGCGCTGAATCTCCTGGGTTCGCCCGCCTTGCTTGCCTTTGGCGGCTTCGCGTGCGGTGCGGGTCAGGGTGGCGCGCGGCAGCATACCGTACTCGCTGGTGACCCAGCCCTTGCCTTGGTTGCGCATCCAACCCGGCACGGTTTCTTCGATGGTTGCGGTGCAGATGACCCGCGTGTTTCCTACTTCAATCAGGCATGAGCCTTCGGCGGTGCGGATGAACTCAGGGGTTAACTTCAGTTCGCGTATCTGGTCCAGAGCGCGATTGTCAGAGCGAAAAATCATCTTGGATTCCTTACTTTTCGCAGGTGGTTCTGGTTGCGGCACCTGGTCTGATTTGCGGCAACGATGTACTTCTATGGTAATGGTTGGAAGGGGTAATGTGGCTTTCAAGGCAATCGTCGCACTCAATTTACTAACTATGTACTTCTTCTGCCAGTAAGGTTGACTGAAACGGCAATCATTCACCGCTCGGTGTTCTAATGTCCGGCATCGAGGTCAGCGCGCTCCACATCCTGAACCGCAAAGCCAAGGAAGACCGGAGCCTGCTTGTGGAACTTTTCCACCGAGTCAGTGACGAAAAACTTGTAGGCGGCTCACCGGCGGTGAGGTTATGGCCATCGAGATGAAGCAAGAGTGCGCGCGCGGTGGCCTCGGCGGAATCGACGATACCGATACGTTGTGGAACCACGCGGCGCAGCAGGGAATGCAGCAGAGGATAGTGGGTGCAGCCGAGCACCAATACATCGACATTTGCCGATGCATTGCGCAGGGCCTCGATGGTGTAGATGCGCGCCACCTGCTCGGTCACCGGACTCTCGATCCATCCCTCTTCGACGAGCGGCACCAGCAGCGGACAGGCTTTCTCAAGGGTGGCAAAGCCGCGCCGGGCCAAGGCGCGTTGATAGGCGTGGCTCGAACAGGTCGCCTCGGTGGCAAAGACCAGAGCTTCGCGGCTCTTGGAGATGGCCGCCGCCGCATCGGCTCCCGGCTCGATCACGCCGATCACCGGAACCGACACCGCCGATTTCACATCATAGAGCGCCAGGGCCGAGGCCGTGTTGCAGCCGATGACGAGCAGGTCGATGCCGCGCGCGGCGAGGAATCGCGCGGCCGCCGAGGAGTAGCGCGCAACGAACTCCTGCGACTTGGTTCCGTAGGGGAGACGCGCGGTGTCGCCAAAAAAAAGATAGTCGGCGTTGGGTACCAGCCGGGTGATGGCCCGAAGGACGGTAAGTCCGCCGACGCCAGAGTCAAAGACTCCAATGGTAGGACGATGTGAGTTGGAAGCCACCTAAATCAATGTAGCGCAAAAGAGCGGAGAGTGGGGCGGGTCTCGTCTTTAACGATGGGCAAACCGGCTAAAGCTCCCCGAACGGGGAAGTAGAGCTTGCAGTTATGTATCAAACATCCCCAGGTTTTCCTGCATCCTTAGTTAAGACCACTCTACAAAGAAGGGAAACGCCCAATGCCCGAGCGGCTCACGAGGATGATGCCACAGCAATACGCAACCAGGGTCCGTGACCGAGTCACCCCTGAAGAATGGGAGCAGCGCACGACGCTAGCGGCTGCCTATCGGCTGGTCGCCTACTTCCGCTGGGACGACCTTATTTTCACGCATTTGTCGGCCCGAGTTCCGGGTGGCGATCACCATTTCCTGATCAATCCCTATGGGATGACCTTCGACGAGATCACCGCCTCCAGCTTGGTCAAAGTGGACCTCAATGGGAAGAAGGTCATGGATTCGCCATACGAGATTAATCCGGCGGGTTTCACAATTCACAGTGCCATCCATGCCGCTCGTGAGGAATTGCATACTGCATGTGCATAGCCTGAATGGCGCGGCGGTCTCAGCGCAAAAAAAAGGCCTGCTGCCAATCTCGCAGCAATCCATGTTCGTGCTCTCGTCACTGGCCTACCACGACTACGAAGGCGTGGCACTGCGCGAAGACGAAAAACCGCGGCTCGTGCGAGATCTTGGTGACAAGAAACACTTTATGCTGCGCAATCATGGATTGATTACTGTCGCCGACAACGTGCCGGATGCGTTTCTGCAACTGTACACTTTCGAGGCGGCCTGCATGATTCAGGTTCGAGCGCTAGCCGGCGGTGGGGAACTCATTCCCATCGATCCGCAGATCATCGCGACTGCACAACAGCAAGCCGAAACGTTGACGAACAACCAGAGCGCCGCGCTTGCATGGCCGGCGCTGCTGCGCAAACTCGAGCGGATCGACCCGTCGTACCGAGGTTAGGCCTCGCTTCTTTGCTCTCAGGGACAAAGCGTGTGACACTCCGACGCTTCGTGCTCTTTCTGTGCTGTAGTGCTGACGGCGTAGCGCGGGGATACTGGGCTACCGCTGCTGGAACACGCCAGCAAGATTCCTGACGCAAAAGCGCCAACTAGCTCACAATTTTGGATTACCCGCTAACATTCAGGGTGGAGCTGCTCGCCGCCGATGAGCTTGTACTCTGTCCGGTGGCTGCGTAACTGCGGAATACCTCAGCGATGGCACGAATATCACCCATGAGCGTGCTGGCATTTTTCCCCGCTGAGATTATGGTTGCGGCGGAGTCTGCAGTTGAGGCGGAACTGCTGGTCAAGCTAGTGCTGCTGGTCGAACCGGTGCTGCTGGATGAGTTTGTGCCGGAGGTGGAGCTGCTTGCCAATAGCGCCTGTAGTCCAGAGCTGCTGTCTGCGCTGCCAGATGAATGCGCATGGTGACGGTGGTGCCCACCACTGCTCTGAACATCCTGAGTAACTTGTGAATAAGCTTGCTGCGCGCCGCTGACATTGCCGGACTGCAAATCCTGGCTTAGGGTCTGGAAGTCCTGCTCCAGCTTCGTCTCCTTCGATAGCGTACCGGTGCCGGTGGAAGCTGCGGTTGAGGTTGAAGCTGCGCTGGTTGTAGTGGCGCTGGAAGTTGCGGTGGATGCGGAGGAAGCCGACGTCAGGGCATCCTGCGAGAGGGTGACAAAATCCTGCTGGGCGGCCGAGGTGTTGCCGCTTTGCAGATCGGTGCCGAGCTGCTTGAAGTCAGTGAGAAACTGCTGAGCGCTGTTCAGGAGGGAATCGAGTTGTGAGAGGTTGCCTGAGACTCCGGAAGTAGACATCGATGATTCTCCTTGCTCGCTGCGCGGACGCGGACAGCCTAGACGGCCGCATGGAATCCTTATCGGCTGGTTTCGAGCTTTCTTCAGGCACAAATTTCACGGAAGTTGTCACCGGAGGCCGGTTCGCTCAGGAACTAGCTGCCGCTCAGTCCGTATACAATATAAATACCGACCAAATTCATCGCCATTTGTTAACGTATTGTTAGTTAACAACTTATGACGATTTAACTTTCAATAAAACTGTTGCTTTTTGCGGATTTCTGCATCTATACTCGTATCGGCGACTGAAAAGGTCGGAGATCACTGCCATACATGCTGAAACTTACCAAGAAGGCCGACTACGGGTTGATCGCGGTGCGGCACTTGGCCGAGCACGCCGATCTGGGCGCTTGCAGCGCTAAGGATCTGGCGGAGATTTACGGGTTGCCGCAGGAGGCGCTGGCGAAGATTTTGCAGCAGCTGGCGCGGAGCAAGCTGTTGATTTCACAGCAGGGGACGAACGGCGGGTACGTATTATCGCGGGACCCCAGGGAGATTTCGGCGCTGGAAGTGATCCGGGCGATCGAGGGGCCGCTGTTCATTACGTCCTGCAACAACCTGGAGAAATCTTGCAGCCAGAGTTCGAAGTGCACGGTACGGGAGCCGCTACAGAAGGTGAGCCGCACGATTGAAGAGGTGCTCAGCAAGCTGACGGTTTGGGAGTTGCGCGAAGGCGCGGAGGATTCCGCTCCTGAAGTCATAGAGAGCGAGTTGGTCAGGATCGAAGTTTCCGGAGGGAATTATGGGAAGTGACGAGGCAGTAAAGCTACCGATTTATATGGACAACCATGCCACTACGCGGACCGATCCGCGGGTGCTTGAGGCGATGCTGCCTTACTTTGGCGAGATCTACGGCAACGCGGCCAGCCGCAATCATGAGTTCGGCTGGATTGCCGAGCAAGCGGTGGACGCCGCGCGTGAGCAGGTAGCCAAACTGATTGGAGCAACTGCGAAAGAGATCGTCATTACCTCCGGGGCGACCGAGTGCAACAACCTTGCGATCAAGGGTGTGGCAGAGATGTATCGCGAGAAGGGCAACCACATCATCACCGAGGTAACCGAGCACAAGTGCGTGCTGGATACCTGCAAGCGTCTGGAGAAGCACGGCTACCGGGTGACCTATCTTCCGGTGAAGACGGACGGGCTGATCGATCTGAACCGGTTGAAAGACGCGATGACCGATGACACGATCCTGGTCTCGATCATGGCGGCGAACAACGAGATTGGCATTCTGCAGCCGATTCGCGAGATCGGAAAGCTCTGCCATGAAAAGGGTGTGTTGTTCCACACCGATGCGGCGCAGGCGGTGGGTAAGGTTCCGTTCAACGTGATCGAAGACAATGTCGATCTGGCTTCGATTTCGGCGCACAAGATTTATGGACCCAAGGGTGTGGGCGCGCTGTATGTTCGGCGGCGTAATCCGCGGGTGCAACTGGTGGCGCAGATGGACGGCGGCGGGCACGAGCGCGGGATGCGCAGCGGCACGCTGAACGTTCCGGGAATTGTGGGACTGGGCAAGGCTTGCGAAGTTGCCCAGCAGGATATGGTCGAGGAGTCCAAGCGGTTGCTGGCGATGCGTGAGAGTCTGCGAGAGCAGATCTACTCGCAGCTCGACGAGGTTTATATCAACGGCAGCATGGAGCATCGTCTGCCGGGCAGCTTGAACATCAGCTTTGCCTATGTGGAAGGCGAATCGCTGCTGATGGGAATTAACGACATTGCGGTTTCAAGCGGATCAGCCTGCACTTCGGCGACGCTGGAACCGAGCTACGTACTGAAGGCTCTGGGCGCGGGCGATGAGTTGGCCCACAGCTCGATACGTTTCGGGCTGGGGCGATTCAACACACAGGCTGAAGTTAACTACGTCGCCACGAAGATTGTGGACGTGGTGAAGCGTCTCAGGGAACTTTCGCCGCTGTACGAGATGCACAAGGAAGGCGTGGACCTTTCCAAGGTGAAGTGGGCCGCCGAGCCGGTGAATCACTAGGCTGCGGTAATCCCATATTTGCCGAAGGATGGCAAATATGGGCCACCCTCAGTAGCTCGGTAAGGAAGTTCGTAAGGGATGCGAAGGTATTAAGGAGAATAAAGGGATGGCTTACAGCGAGAAGGTACTGGATCACTACACACATCCGCGCAACGTTGGCACCATGGACAAGAACGCCGATGAGGTGGGTACTGGGCTGGTGGGCGCTCCGGAATGCGGCGACGTGATGAAGCTGCAGATCAAGGTGAATCCGGAGACTAAGATCATTGAGGACGCGAAGTTCAAGACCTTCGGTTGCGGGTCGGCAATCGCTTCCTCGTCACTGGCGACGGAGTGGGTGAAGGGTAAGACAGTGGATGAGGCTCTGCAGATCCGGAACACGGATATTGTGAAAGAGCTCTCGCTGCCTCCGGTGAAGATTCACTGCTCGGTGCTGGCTGAGGATGCGATTCGCGCCGCCATCTCCGACTGGAAGAAGAAGAACAACTAACGAATTGAACAACTGGGCGGGAGCCCACATTCACGATGACGACAGAACAGACAACAGGAACGCAAGGTATCAAGATAACGGACAAGGCACTGGATCACATCCGCACGACGATGCAGAAGGAAGGCATCGCTCCGGAGCAGGGCGGATTACGACTGGGCGTGCAAGGCGGCGGGTGCTCCGGGCTGTCTTACAATATTCGCTTTGACACACAGCCCCGCGAGCGCGACCGCGTATTCGAGTATGGGGACGTCCGCGTGTTCGTTGACCCGAAGTCGTTTATTTATCTGAACGGCATGACGGTGGAGTGGGAAGAGACGCTGATGCATCGTGGCTTTGTCTTCCAGAACCCGAATGCAAAGAAGAGCTGCGGCTGCGGCACCAGCTTCTCCTAGCCGAAGCGGAAAAGGGAAACGAATTGAGCGATCAACCGAATGCGGCACTGCAGTTGACGGATGAAGACGGGCATCATCATCACCGATGCTGGTCGTGCGGCGATATGCGAGCCGAACATTTCTGCGGCGAGTGCGGGCATGTGCAACCAGCCGAGCCGACGGATTATTTCTCTTTCTTCGGGTTGCCGAGGAAGCTGGAATTGGATGAGGCGGAGCTGGAGCGTGAGTTTTACGCGCTGAGCCGAAAGCTGCATCCTGATGTGTATTCGAGGGCCAGCGTGCGGGAACAGGCGTGGAGCCTGGAGAAAACTTCGCAGCTCAATGATGCCTACCGGACATTGAAGGACCCGATCTCACGCACCGAATATCTACTGCAAATCGAAGGAATTCAACTGGACGAGCAGAGCCAAGCCGCAACCGAAAAGGCGCGGGCTTCCGGCGTGGATAAGCGGCAGACAGTTCCGGCAGAGTTGCTGGAAGAATCCTTTGAGCTGAATATGCTGCTCGAAGAAGCGAAGATGGACGGCGTTGACGACGGCTTGCGGAGCGACTTGATCGCGACACGCGCGGGACTGATGTTGCGCCTGAAGACGATGCAGGATGAGCTATACGCTGCCTGGAAGCAGTGGGATGGCGGAGACTCTGAAGCGACTGCACGGATGGTGGATGTGCTGAACCGCCGTGGCTACCTGCGCAACCTCGTACGCGACATTGATGAGGTACTGAAGTAAGTGGTGCTGGAATAATTTGAAATCATATAAAAAACAAAAATGGCAGACGACAGAGTTGTAGGAATCGATCTCGGGACTACGAATTCGCTTGTGGCCTATATGGGCTCCGGGCCCTCGCTCGCGCATCCGGACGCGCCGGGCAAATCTGTGTTCATACTCCCAGGAGAAGATGGTTCGAATCTCGTTCCGTCGGTGGTGGCCCTGGACCGCGAGAACCATATGCTGGTGGGGAATGCGGCACGCGAGGTACTGCTGCACTCGCCGGAGCGCGCTGTTTACAGCGTGAAGCGGCTGATGGGCCGCGGCGTGGATGACGTGCGGGAGGAACTCAAGCTATTTCCGTTCCACCTTGCAGAAGATCTCATGCCGGGCGAGGTGCTGCGGATTCATCTGGGCGAGCGCACCTATACACCTCCGGAAATTTCAGCACAAATTCTGCGTCAGTTGAAGCGCAATGCGGAACGCTTTTTCGGCGCGCCGGTGAAGCAAGCGGTGATTACCGTGCCGGCGTATTTCAACGATGCGCAACGGCAGGCGACCAAGGACGCAGGACGTATCGCGGGGCTGGAAGTACTGCGGTTGGTGAATGAGCCGACGGCAGCTTCTCTGGCGTATGGGTTGGACCGGAAACAGAACGGAACGATCGCTGTGTATGACTTCGGCGGCGGCACGTTCGATGTTTCCATACTGAAGTTGAAGGATGGAATCTTCGAAGTGATTGCCACGAATGGCGACACGCACCTGGGCGGCGACGATATCGACAACCTGCTGATCGCGGTTGCGGTGCAGGACATCGCAGGCGATCTGGGAGTGGATGTGCGTCAGCATCCGGAGATGGTTCAGCGGCTGCGCAACGCGGTGATCGAGGCGAAGATTGCACTCTCATCGCGGGAGGAAGCAGAAATCGAAGTGGCGCTGCCGGAGGGCAAGCTGTATCAGCGCAAGATCACGCGCGAGATGTTCGAGCAGATGGTGCAGCCGATTGTAGAGCGCACACTGGGACCGTGCCGTCAGGCTCTGCAAGATGCAGGGCTGACTGCGGAGCAGGTGGACGAAGTGGTTCTGGTGGGCGGATCGACGCGGATTCCGCTGGTGCGGCGGAAGGTGGAAGAGCTGTTTGCACGCAAAGCTCACACGGAACTGAATCCGGATGAAGTGGTGGCGCTAGGCGCGGCAGTGCAGGCGAATATCCTGGGTGGCGGCTCGGCAGAGACCAAGGATATGCTGCTGCTGGACGTGACGCCGCTCTCGCTGGGTATTGAAGCGCTGGGTGGAGTTACTGCCAAGATCATTCATCGCAACTCGACGATTCCGGCGAGTGCGACAGAGCACTTTACAACTGGAGTTGAGGGCCAGGTTTCAGTCGCGATTCACGTACTGCAAGGCGAACGCGAACTGGCTAAAGATTGCCGGTCGCTGGCACGCTTCGATCTGAAGGGAATTCCGCCGATGTCGGCAGGGTTTCCTCGCATTGAGGTGCGCTTCCTGATCGACGCCAATGGAATTCTGCACGTCTCGGCACGCGAGCAACGTAGCGGCAAGGAAGCCGAGATCAAGGTGCAGCCCAGCTACGGCCTGACCGACGAGCAGGTGGAAAACATGATCCTGGACTCGTATGACAACGCGGAACAGGACCTGGCCGAACGGCAGTTGATCGAGGCGCGCAACGAGGCAGAGACGATTCTGACAGCGCTGGCCAAAGGACGCCACAATGAGGCTTGGGGGATGCTGAGCCTCTCCGAGCAGAACAAGGTGGATGAACTGGAGTCCAAACTCCGGCACGCCATGGAGGGCTCGGATTATGAAGAGATCCGGGAATCGATCGATGAGCTGAACGAGGCGACGATGCACCTGGCGGAGTTGATGATGGATGCTGCCGTCGGCGGAGCTCTGCGTGGCAAGAATATGCAAACGACGGACGTGGGCGAAGGACCAGAGGCACCGCATCCGATTGGGAAAGCTGAGTTCAGCTAACCGAAAAGTCGATACCGTTTGAGTTATCGACAAATCAGAATAGGACAAACGATGCTAGAGGTGAAGGTCGATCCCGCCGAGAGCAAGACTGCATTGGGGGCGAACACGGTTCGCCTCACCTTCCTGCCTAGTGGGCAGAGCGTAGAGTTTGAGGCGGGCAAACTGCCCTATCAGGATCACGGAAAGCCGCAATCGATTCTGGATGTGGCGATGAATTGTGGCGTCCACCTGGAGCACGCCTGCGGCGGGAATTGCGCGTGCACCACCTGTCATGTGGTAGTGAAGAAGGGCAAGCAACTGCTGAGCGAATGCAGCGAAGAAGAGGCGGATCGGCTGGACACGGCTGCGGACCTGCAACTGAACTCAAGGCTGGGCTGCATGGCGATCATCGAGAAACCCGGCGAAGTAGTGGTCGAGATTCCGTCGTGGAATCGCAATTACATCTCCGAGGGCGGCGCCAGTACGCTGTGATGAAGTGGCTGGTGTGTGTTCTGCTGGTGGTGGAGGCGCTGCTGGTCTGGTGGGCGCTAACACAGGCGATGGTGAGTAACCTCTCGGTAGTGCTGCTGGTGGGCAACTCCGTGCTGCTGATCTGGAGCGCGTCGCGATTGCGCCGAAAACCTTCTTGTTGCCGATGATTGCGGAGGAACGATGAACGAACTGAGCTGGGATGACTCAGAAGATATTGGAATTGAACTTTACGAGAAGTTTCCGGAGATCGATCCGCTCACAATTCGCTTTACCGAGTTACATAAGATGGTGGTCGAGCTGAAAAGCTTTTCCGATGACGCGCAGGCTTCGAGCGAGCCCAAACTCGAGGCGATCCAGATGGCGTGGTACGAGGAATGGAAAGACAATGGAGAGTAAGTTATGTACTAAGTAAAATACTTAGTAAGTCACAAAATCTCGGTGTACGGAAACTGTACGGAAATGCATCCTGCTCTCGTAGCTTGTCGGAGGGCAAGGACGTGAAACCGCTCAAGAGCCTATGAGGTTCAGTCAAGCCCTTCACCCGGCACAATCCTAACTGTCCTGCGAAAGATGATTTTTGCCCCTGTCCCAAGTGGATATACATCCGCAGGGCGGGTGAGCGGGATAATCAGCTCAGGGGCTGCTCGAAGGGGGAACCCAATCGGTCCGGTTATCGTCCACGGCCGCGAGATTATTGGTCGCGGTCACAACCGCCTCGTCAAGCGAGGGGTGATCGTCGCCTTACCTCCCCGTGGGTGAGGCGATAGCATTCGGTAGACCCCGCACGTCCCCTCCCGGTTCGAGCAGCGGAGCGGCGAGAGGTGCATTGCTCTTCAGTAGGTCTGTCTTGATCTCCACCTTTTGATCTGGATGTGGATTGATTTCGGCCTCGAAAGTTTCGTACCCCGGAAGGGCAATCGTGATTCGATGTACTCCGGGCGCGACGAGCATTGCTCGACCCCAGCCGTTGAACTCATCGACATGGCCAACGAAAAGACCGTCCACGAAAACCGCAGCTCTCGAAGGGTAGCCCGAGATTTTGACGGTGGATGTTTCATGCAAAGGCAGTCCTGTAATAGCCTTCTCCATGGCAACGCTTACGACCTGCTTCTTTCCCGGCTGGAGAGTCACTTCCTCCGTGAAGTCCTTGTAGCCGGCCTGACGGATCAGAATTGTGTGTTTGCCCGGCAAGAGCATGACCTTCTTCGACCCTCTGAGTTCCTTCAAGTACCCCACGTACCCTCCGTCAACCCAGACTCCGGAGGTTCTTTCGACGTTTGACTTCCCCTCAAACTGAATCTCTCCCAGCACATCATTGCTGGCGCGACAAGCAGGTGCAAGAAACACCGCAGACAGTAGCAGTGAAGACACCACGAAATACACCTTTCGAAGCGACATGCTCATAGACGCCTCCGTCCTCTATAACTTCTGTAGGCAATAGCGGTGCCAAAGTTACAAGGACGCAAAACCTGTGCAATGAGATCACAGGGTAGAAATAGCTGGCCTCGCGCAAAAAATTCACACTAACACCCTGCAGACATAGACCTCGGCTACTCGGTTGCGAACCGCAGCCGTTGGCGCATATTTCTTATCGTGGGCGGGGCTCAATGGAGTGGCTGCGCGATGAACCAAACTGAACGAAACAGGTTGTAAAATTTGCCGAGTTGGAAGTCGTCCAACCGGGAAGATGCTGCATTACGTCGAAGAAGAAATGGAAGGGAGAATTATGGCAAAGCTAACCACGGTAACCCGTGATCGGATAACCGCAAAGAAGTTCGCCTTCCCCAAGCAGCGCAAGGAGCCGCTGGAGAATGCCACTCACGTTCGCAATGCTGTTGCACGCTTCAATCAGGTGAAGGGCGTCACTGAAGCAGAGCGTCGTGCAGCTTGGAAGCGCATACAGGCTGCTGCAAAGCGATACGGAGTGGAACTTAAGGATGCCGCCTAGCGCGAACATCGAAGCATACGGCGGAGTGCCGGCGTCTCCCGAGGTTGGGCTTACCCACTCACTTTACTACTACAAATACGAATATTGTGACCTCGGTTGTAACCGTGCGCCGTCTATCCAGCTTGCTCGGCCAAGCTCGTCTGCAAGGCGATTCAGCTTCTCTTGATTTTCTAACTGCTCAATCTCCGCTGGAACTGTGGAGTCATCTGGCGTCAGGTGGATGCTTCGATCAGACATGGTGCTCTCTCCTTACGTGCGCCACATCAATATGCCTAAATCACGGCACCGACGCTGAGCCGCATTGAACATCTTTCAGAATATTGAGGGTAGATAGTGGTCCAAGTGATAAACATCATGGCACCCACGGAAAAGCCACTCTCCCTTATAGATAAGACCTTCGATAGCCGGGAAAAACTAGATCAGTTCGACCCGTCCCTCGATTCAAACGGGACATTCAAGGAATTCTGGAAAGAGTACAAGGAGAAACTTGGCGCTGTTTGAATGCAAGCCGGAATCCAGAGTGCTGACGCGATTACAGCGGTCGGCGGGGCGGGGGTGGGGGATGCTGGCGACCACCCCACATGGAGACGCCTGTACGTTTCCCGAGTTTGAATGCATGTTCCACAACGCTGGATTCCGGTCAGTCGAATTGCATGAGATTCCGTCTTCGCCCCGGCGAGTGGTGATCGGCAGCAAGTAGGACAGGATGCGCGGGGTGTCCTCAGCATGGACGGCTGGATGTTGGGGGCCTTTGCCACGCCCGCCCTCGTGTCTCAGGATGAGGGTATGAAACTAGAGGTAGACTGCTATTCCGGCTACAAAGCTGAAGAAAAGCCGATTCGTTTTCGACTTGACGGGCACCAGTACCTAATCGAGGAGGTGCTTGACCAATGGTATGGCCCGAATGATGAGTTCTATAAAGTACGCGCAGATGATGGCAATCTTTATATCTTGCGGCGGGAAGCCTCGACACCCGAGGGTACATGGCATCTAGTTTCATTCCGACAATTGCCGCAAGAGAAATGAATGTGAAAGTGTCGCTAACGGTAGCGCCCCTATCGACCCAAATAGTCACTGGAATGGGCTGTGGCGCTCCGAACAACACGCTGCGAGACCCCTTTCAATCAATACGTCCATTAGTTCGTGCTTGGCGCGGTCGGCCAACGTGTCGTTGCTCGACTGGCACGCACACACGTACTGATGCAGCAGGTTGTTGAGCTTGTGAATATCAGCCCCGGTTTGATTCCGCTGCACAGCTACGATTAGTCCCATATCAGGTTTCATATCTTCTCGGCCTAAATCACAATTTGATGTTCAGCCCCGTTCGATGGTGCTGTGTCCGTCCATGTTGGAAGGCTCTGCGGTTCGGAACCATAAAAGTAAATACCTGTCTTCAACTCTGCCGCCCCTCCAGCCTTGATGATGCCGACACTCCTATCTCCCGCGAGTTTGCGGGCACAGGATGCCATGGGTCAACTTTTGAATAGCTCATGACGAGCAGAGCACAACGTGAGCTGCAGGTTCGGCATCTAAAAATGAAAGTGTCGTTGTTTTTCTCGAACGTCTCCGCCCTATATAGAGGAGTTTTCATTAGTGTTAGCGAAATGCGCAAATCCGAAGTGTACTGCAGCCTTCCGCCATCTCAGCAATGGCAAGCTTTTCCGTGTACCGAGAGTGGGGACTGAGAAATTGTCAGCGATGGAACATTTTTGGTTGTGTGGCGAATGCGCCGAGACCATGACCTTGGGGATTGACCGCGATCAGAAGGTGAACGTGATTCCGGTGCTTACGGCTCGTGCCGCTGCCGTCTCTTAGGGTGATGCGTTCGACAAATCACCAAGCCGCACTGCACGACCTCGAAAAGGTTCTCGCGCTCCTTCGTTCGGTAAAGGCACCGGAAGGTGCTACTGAAGACGGCGTCGAGCATCTACTGGAGCTGGCGGTCGCTAGTTATGAACAGAAAATGGTTTTGCCCATCAATACAGGAAAGAAGCCCACAGGCGCACCCCAGCTAACGCCGCTGCCCTCTTCGACTCGATGAAGTCGATGCTCGATTCCTAACTATGCAAGAGCAATGTGAAAACCCGCAATGTCTGGCAGTTCTTTGTTATCTCGGTGACGGCATGCTTTTGCGTGTTCCAAGAGTAATGAGGAAATCTGGCTCGCCGAAGAAGACAATCGCAATAGAGCATTTCTGGTTGTGCAGCAAGTGCGCTGAAACTATGACCTTGGAAATTGACCGCCGCAGGACGGTCAGGGTGATTCCGGTGATTCCTGCTCGTGGTGCCCCTGCCGCCCCGCAATATCCGTGGGAATCTTTGACGACATCTCAGCTCTAACGCCGCCCTCCCAACCTCGAAGAGGCCAACACTCCAGCCTTCTGATCCGGTACCTCCCCCTTCTCGCCTATAAGTCGCACATTGAAGTGCTGCGCGAGGTCGGCAGGTACAAGGTGCCAGGGCTCGTATCTACAGAAAATGTCGCCGACACGCTCCAAGCAACGAGCCACCAGTGCTGAGCATATCTGTTGCCCATCCACCCCGAAGCTGAACTTCGCGCCCGTGAGTAGACAAAAAGCAATGCTAATTATGGTCAGCCACCCATACGAGTCATGGAGACAGAAATTGGCGAATTCCACTGCGTGCTGGCGGTCGAGCGGGATCGTGTCCTCCGGGAGATGAACGACCACATACTCAGTGTCGTCGTACTCGGCGATACTGCGCTTCTGCACTCCGCCACCGAGTGCCTCGATAATATTGCCGGACTCATCCATGAGGATCGCGGCATGGCTCCAATGCGCGAAGACTCTATTTGTGCCCCGGTAACGGAGAGTCTGCCCAAACCGGATGAGCTTGCCGTCCCACCCCGACGAATGAGTCAGAATGAAATCGCCGGGAAGCGCGGCGGGCTTTCCGGTATCGGGTGCAAGAGGTTGGCGCAGGAGTGCAACCCTCTCTTTGGGGCCGTAGCGTTCACACCGAATCATCGATTTATCGCGAGGAGAAGATGAAGATGACATGGATGCCCTCCCGATTCAGCAGGATTGTGGCACCGCTGCGGGAACGAAGCAAGGAGGTTTCGACGCCAACGGGACAGTGTGGATGTCAGTGCCAGCGAGGCCACGGACAAGAATAGGGTGGAACCTTCTCTGAAGTTAACGGTAGAGAGCCTCCGACAACGCCTACGTCACCCCCAAAAAACCGGCGAGCACCACGGCTGGGGCAACTCTGGCGTATGCACCCTACCTCTGAACTCCTGGGTGGTATTTTTGCTACGGGCGGGTCGTATGCATCACGGAATCAGCCAAGCAGATTCAGAGGCAGTCCCACTGCACAGCGCAGTGTTGTGCATAAATTGCGAGTGTGTCTCCAACGGTCTATCTGATGAGTGCCTCGTCTGTGGAAGCCGCTCACTCTTCAGTCTGGCAAGGTTGTTGGGTGGTACTGAGCTATCTCACAGGGCTCGTCCCTCCGAGCAGGTTGTACTATTCGACGCGGAGATCACAATCAGTTTTAATCAGATTCAGCCCAAAGATTTGAGCGCCACTGTCGAAGCCGTTGCCAGTCTGCTTGAACCGAGCCTCGGGCGAGGCCGAGCATGCTTCCATATCGATGTGGAACCTGTTGCCCGTGGGGGTAATGCTGAAGTCGCGAAAGCCGCATAAGCACACGAATTCGCAGGGTGCGCCCTTTGCGATTCGCGCCAAATGTGTGTCGCACGTTCAGCGTTTCTGGTCGGGCACCACCCTGTCTGCTGAGTACTCTCGCAAGATCGCATCCTTAATTTCCACCGCATCCGCCTTGAGGGGGACGCCTTCAACGAAGGTTGAGTAACCGTTGAACAACCGTTGAGTATGTTGTGGTTTGGGTGGAGAAGTCAGTAAATGGTAAATCTTCATAGCGGCATCTGGGCCGTCGCCGATTTCTAAGAGAACGTACCGCATATTCGCTCCAGTCTTCTTTGCGTGAGAAATTTAGCACTCCAACCCGGACTAAATAAATGAGGTCCGTCACCCGGCTCCAGTGCATAAAGTCACACCCGCATTGAACCGGGATTCGCTGGAAGAAATCGCCGAGCTGGCATAATCTGGCTTCGGGTCTATTCACCACCGCCACTGGACTTGGCTCTTTATCTATAGGGAAGCCCACGCCTGAGTTCGCGGGCGTCCCAACGCACCTCCCACTGCGCATCGAAGAACACATGACCTCAGGATTCCAATGCGCCGGATGTGGCGAGTGGAACGAGACCTTCGTTGACCCTTCTTCTGGAACGAAGCAGAACTACGTTGAGGATTGTCAGGTCTGCTGCAAGCCCAATGTACTTCGGGTGACGTGGGATAAATCTGCAGGGGAGTACACGATCTCTGCTGAGTTGGAGTAGGAAGGCGCAACATGGAGCGCGAACAGTTCGCCAAGGTCATGCAAGAGGTGCTCGACTCGCTCCCGGAGGAATTCCGCAGTCGCATCAGCAATGTCGCTGTACTGGTGGAAGACTTCCCGCCCGGCCAGACCCCATCCTCTCACCCAAAGAAACTCCTGCTGGGTCTCTTCCACGGCGTGCCCATGACAAAGAAGAGCGTCTTCGATCTGCCTACGGGGCCGGATTACGTCGTGCTCTACCAGAAAAACATTGAAGCGGTCTGCTCCACCGAGGCGGATATCCGGGAGCAAATCCGGCTCACGGTCATCCATGAGTTCGGGCATTATTTCGGCATGGACGAAGAGCAACTGAAGGATGTGTAGCTACCCGCTGTGCGGTCAATCAACAACAGCGGCTTCGGGTTGTAAAACCGCTGAGCGGTGACGCAAATCACGCGCCAAAACGAACTAAATCCGCTAATTTATCTCGCCAGATGCGATGTTTGTTCCCTATACGTTTCGAAGGAGGATCTGGACCATGGCTCACGTAATAATAGACACCTGCACGAAGGACGCGCTGTGCGTCGATGTTTGCCCCAACGAATGTATTCGCCCCGCCAAAAACGACACTGCGTGGCAAATTCAAGTGCGGTTGAACATTAATCCCGAAGAATGCCTTGATTGCGGTGCTTGCGTCGAGGTCTGTCCGACAAACTCCATCTTTCCTGCCGATGAGCTTCCCGATGAAAAGAAGGGCTTTGCAGAGAAGAACGCAGACTTCTTTAAATTTGCAGAGAAGAACGCAGACTTCTATAAATAGGTCTCATATTAGTAATTTCACCTGCAAAACAGCAAACAGCAACCCCTAAACCCAATCAATGGCAGGGTTAGGGGTTGCGACTCTATCCTCCCATGAGTCACCGAAGTGATTCCGTCCGCAACTTTTCTCTTCATCCTGAGTTCCTCCTTTTGGAAGATATGTTCGACACCAAGATGCGCCACAGGAGTCCAATATGTTCAGGTTGGTCGATGCTCTGTTTGGTTGTACTCACCGCCACTGTACGTTTCCGAGAACCTCCAAAAAGCCGGGGGCGATTTCAACCACGTACATTGTCTGCTTGGACTGCGGCAAGGCGTTGCCGTATGACTGACAGGAGATGAGGTTGGTTGCGTCGGCGAAAGCTAAACAGCGTGCGGTCGCCTGAATCGAAGTCCGGCCAGCATTGTTAACAATTTGTAGGAGAACACGCCCACGAGCGTATACCACGCAATATTGAGTGAAGGCGGCTTGAACTTCCTGCCCCGCCCCTTCGTACAATATGCTATGCACGTTGCTGGCCGGGCGTCGCGAATCGTTCGGGGAGTGGTACTGGCGATAGCGGGAGCGTACCTGATGCTAACGATAATTGGCGGGGTCTTTACCGACAGCATCATCTTCCAGCCTCCTTCGCCGGGATATCGGGACGATGCATCCGTCTTGAAGCTAACCAGTGCTGACGGCGCGAGAATCTCGGCCAAATACTTCCCCAACGCGAACGCGAAATTCACTCTCCTCTTTAGCCATGGAAATGCTGAGGACATGGGCTACGACGCTGGGTTCCTCGAAGATATCCGCGATGCAGGATTCTCGGTCTTCGCCTACGATTATCAAGGCTATGGCACCAGCAAAGGTAAACCGTCCGAGGAGCATCTCTACGAAGACAGCGAAGCTGCCTATCATTACCTCACCAACGACCTGCACGTTCCTCCCGACCAAATCATTGCGTGGGGCCGCTCGTTGGGAGGAGCCGCGGCCGTTGACCTTGCCGCAAGACGTCCAGTTGCGGGATTGATTATGGAGAGCACGTTCACCAGCGCATTCCGAGTTCTGACTCGGTTTGCTTTGCTGCCTTTCGATAAATTTCCTAATCTTGCGAAAATCCGTAATGTTCATTGTCCGGTGCTCGTCATCCACGGTAAGAGAGATCGCATCATCAGCTTCTATCACGGCCAGACGCTCTTCGCCGCCGCTAATGAACCGAAGGTTTCCTATTGGGCGGACAAAGCTGGTCACAATAACCTTACGCCGGTTGCTGGAAACGATTACTTCGAGGAACTGCGGAAGTTTGCTGAGTTGGTTGACCGCTCGAAGGCAGCTAGCAAATGACGGATGTGATTCTCGAATCTGTGCTGACGTGCCCACATTGTCAGTTTTGGAAGAACACGCACTCCAGATGTGGTGCGATATTACTTGCGGTCTATGAGGGCCAGCAGACGTGGGCTATTCGATGCGTTGGAGAGTTTGCTTCGTGGGCGCAAAAATCGCAGCCATGTTAATTGATTGATGTATCTCTGCTCTTTCAAGTGGACGGCCAGCACCACCGTGACCTCCTTGCCTTCGAACTGCCCCCTTGAATGAAAACTGCACAACCACCACACGCTGCCAGACATCTAACCAATCAACCACCCAAATAGCCGATAAACCTCTAATTCACCTTCAGCGCCTAAACAGCCTTCGGGCATCATAGGAATTGATATGAGCGAAATTATGATTAAGCAGTATCTGTTCGCCAGCGACTTCGACCAGACCTTGAGCTTCAACGACTCTGGCCTTGTTCTCACCGAACTACTCGGCATTCCGATTGAGGAGTTCAAGGAAAAAGCGGCAGGTATGGCGGAGTTGAATCTCGTGCAGCAGGGCGCGGAACTCGCATACCTGCTCCTGCACGATCCGACATTCAGCTCACGGGTTCGCCGTGAGCATTTGATTGAAACCGGAAAGCGCATCCCGCTCAAGGAAAACATCCAGCTTCTCTACCACACCTTGCGCGAAGGCATCCCCGGCTACGAGTTCGACTTTTGCGTTCTCTCCGCCGCGCCAGTGGAGATCGTGCAGTCGGCGCTCGAAGGGATTGTGCCCGCCGATCACATCTACGGCACCGAATTCCAGTGGGGACCTAACGGTGCAATTGAGCGCCTTATTCGGTGCACTGCCGGATACGGCAAGGTGACGCGCGTCATGCAGCTCCAGGCCGAGCGCTCTATCGGACTCGATCACGTTGTCTATGCGGGAGATGGCTGCTCTGATATGAACGCCATGCTACACGTCAACGAGGGTGATGGACTCACCATCGCGGTCTCCGAGTCGCGCTGCGTGACGCAGATTGCCAAGCGTACCGTGCTCAGCGATAACGCACTCAGTGTTCTGGTGCCCATCCTCGAAGAGGTGGCACATCGGGTGCAACCGCAGATTCGCAGCTTCTTTGAGTCCCATGGTTTTCTAGTGCAGGAGTGGGCACGCATGCGCACCGATTGCCTCACTCTTCGCTCAACCGTGGCCCCCGCCTCTTCGGTCGCGGTGGCTGCGTAGCGTAACGTGCTGAGTTGGATTGGGTCGCAACGGCGTGCTTCGGTTTTTCCCATTTCTTCCAGCTGCGAGGCTGTGGCAAAAGTGGAGCGCGACCAAGACGATCTTTGTGAAGGCATGCGAGGCTGGCGTGGAGGTGGTGGTGCTGCTGCATTACGACGCTCTACGCCACAGGTCGCCGAATCCGCATAGGGTGAATTCGAACTTCCAGTGAGAAATTTGGCCTTTCAGACTTGGACACCCAAGTATTTATTAGCTGCGCCCTCTGTACCGGGAGTGTGCCGAGAACACGGGACAAACTCAACAACGAGCGGCTTCCGCAGACGCAGCAGGTGTCATGCGGGCTGTCGCTGATTACCTCGCAATCGGCGCAGAGTACGGCATTTTGCAAGCAGATAGCGTTGATATCGGGTTTTTCAGTGGCGTCCATGGGCACCCTCTTGAGCGGTTTACTTTAGCTTCAGTCGAATCGAACGGCCAGAGTACTTCGGTAACCAGTTCTGGCGCTCGAGGGTCGATGTGGGATAGGCCCACTGGACAAAAAACGAGGCGAGATTGATCACGGTGAGCGAAGGCTATCTGAGTGGCACAAGGTGCACACGGCTGAAGCGAGCGGTCTATCAGCCCAAGTCGTAGCGGTTCTGATGCCTATCACCCTGCCTGTGCTCGTCCGCAAGAACTTCTTCATGTACCTCATCTTCTGTGCGGGGTCTGAATAGTCCCGATTAGGCCCGACACGAAAAACCTCACCACACTGACCGCATATGACTTCGCCCCATGTTTCATGCTCGGGCGCACATGGAAGGAGTCCGGGAAACCCACGATTATCGCTTCGGGAGGCAGAGTTGTCCAGAGTTACCCTTGCCGGGTAGTGGGCGGCCGTCTTTGCTTGCAGCAGGGTTGCCGAAAGTGTAGAGTTCGCATTGCCATGAATGGAAATATAGATTTATCACCCAACGCGATTGCCGCTGGACTCGTAATCAGTTCAGTGATTATAGGTATCATTCTCGTAATTGCGGCTGGACGTTCACGGAACCAATAGAAGAGCCCGGTGCCAGCCGGAGCCATGTGCACCTGTCGCCCTGGTGCCGCAGACCGTGCTCACGTCTAAACCTTCTCCGCCACAATGGCAATCAATTTCAGAGTTTCAATCCATTTGCCTTTGACGTGGGGCAAGTTCAATACCAAGGCATCTCTCTCGCTCCAAGCCTCCATCTTTTGCGTTACATTTGATTCAGGAGGCACTCCATGGCCTTGTTCAAGACATCCAATCCCGCCCTCGGCAGCAACACTTTCAGCGGCTTGTCCGACAGCTCTTACGGCGGCGGCGTTTCCGGCGCCCAGTATGGCGGAGCCATCAGCACCAGCAGCAGCATGACCCTCAGCGGCACCGTCAACAAAACCGGAATCCTGCTCGTCCTCGCTGTCGCCTCCGCCTTCTTCACATGGACACAGTTCGCGGCGACCCACGACCCTGCCTCCGTGTCGCTCGAAATGCTGGTCGGTATCTTCGGCGGACTCATCTTCGCCCTTATCACCAGCTTCAAGCGCGAATGGTCTCCCATCACCGCGCCCATCTATGCCCTACTTGAAGGGCTCTTCCTCGGTGCCTTCTCCGCCATGCTGGACCTTCGCTACCCCGGTATCGCCATTCAGGCCGTCGGACTCACGTTCGCCACCCTCTTCGTGCTGCTCGCGGCCTACTCCACTGGCGTCATCAAGGTCACCCAAAAGCTTCGCCTCGGAATCGTCGCCGCCACCGGAGGCATCTGCCTCTTCTATTTTGCTGAGATGATTCTCGGCCTATTCGGCATCCATTTTGTCGCCATCAACGGCTCTGGCCCGATCGGCATCGCCGTCAGCCTCTTCGTAGTCGCCATCGCCGCCCTTAACCTTGTCCTCGATTTCGACTTCATCGAGCAGGGCGTCAATCAGGGCGCGCCCAAATTTATGGAGTGGTACGGTGCCTTCGGCATCATGGTTACGCTCGTCTGGCTCTACCTGGAAATCATCCGCTTGCTCTCCAAGCTTCGCAGCCGCAACAACTAGGCGAGTTGGAATAGCGCGACATCCATTGCTTCAACGTCAACGCAAAGGCAAACGGGTAGAACTCGACTCCTCGCTGGTTAGCAGCACGCGGGTGGGCAGGTGCAATTTCACGGCTCGTTCTATGTCTGCCGTAGACCGAGCGGGCTGGCTCTCAGCTTTGCCACTCAAACTCAGCACGACGACACCGAAGATAATGATTCCGAGCGCAGCCATCTTGGTAAGCGACATCTGCTCTTTGAATAGCACCATACCAACCAGGGTGATAAGTGACGTGCCCACCGCTGACCACACCGCGTAAGCCATGCCAACATCCAATCGGCGCAGCGCTATTGCAGTGGGAAAGAAGCTAACGCCGTAAAACAACACCATAAACACCGAAGGGATGGCCCGCGAGCATCCATCGGAGAGCTTCATGCAAACGGTTGCGGCGACCTCCAGCACGATTGCCAGATACAACCACATCCACGACATAACCACTCACTTTCCGGCACACAAGAAAAGACCGATTCTGCACGACCAGGGACGTGAGACACATCCTGCTAGCGGACAGATAGATTGATCTGTGTAGAACTGAATCCGTAGAGGGCAAGGCTTGGGGGTGGTACCACCGAATCCCGTCACGCTGTGGCTTGGTATTCCGGCATCAACAGCCCAATATGGGTGGAGACGGATTCCCATGCGCTGACGCACGCCTACCCTTAGCGGATAGTAAATTCATCAAATTTTATTAAAGGCACTAATAGTCAGGCAGGATACGCTCCCGCAAGTTTCCGTTGGCTCAGAAGTTCCAAGCTGACCCAGCGTATTATCCCCCCAGCAATAGGCCGTGCCGTTGTCCTTCGTAATTCCACAGGTAGTCCGATAGCCTGCCGTAATAAACGAGAATTTCAGCGTGGTATCGACAGGGACAGGCTTCGTTGAGTCTACGGTTGTGTGGTTTCCAAGTTGTCCGTGCTCGTTACGGCCCCAGCAATATGCTTTACCCTCGGCATTGAGGACACAGCTATGCGCTACGCCAGCGGTGATGAATCGGAAACCAGAATCCTGTGCTGAAGCGGATGCAATCGTTAATAATCCGGCACACAGAGCGAGAGCGAGTTTCATTGATGTGATGCGCTCTTTCCACAACGCTTGGAAGAGTTCGACTTGTTCCGAACGCTCAGCAGGATTGTGGCATTGCAGCAGGAACAAAGCAAGGATGTCTCGACACCAGCGGAACAATGCGAATGTCGGGCCAAAAGAAACGATTTATGCCTTGGCGCAGGTGAAGGATGATCAGCAACGGGACGACGTGTTGCCTACCTTGAAAAAGAGGATAATTAATCAGGCGGCGGTGGCCGCAGCTCTTGCGCCACGTTCCCTTGCCATAGTCAACCGGTCCTGAGTCTTCATTTTACGTGTTGACTTGCGCCGGTTATATTCGGCGCGAGCGACGTCTAGCACTTCACGCAATTTCAACCGCGCCTTGTGAAGTTGCGATCTACTGGTATTAATGGAGCATCCCAGCAATTGGCATCTCGCCTGCCATCCTCGAGTCTGCAGAATAAAAGTAATGCGATAGCCGGGCGGAAGGCGTTCAATGACACGCTCCAGAATTACACGGTCAATGGAGCCAGCAAGATGCCTATCCTCAGAACCAAATTCCCTCTTCTGATCACCATCTTCTGTGGAGCCCAGAGTCTCTTCAAGGGATACCTCAATGAGACCCTTCTTGCGAAACCGCATGAGGATGATGTTGACGGTAACGCGATGCAGCCAAGTCGCGAACGAAGAATCGCCACGAAAGCTTACAATCTTGCGATAGAGCTGGAGAAAGACTTCCTGCGTAACATCCTCCGCTTCATCGATATTGCCAACCATCCGCAGACACAGCGAGTAAACGCGCCTTTTGTGGCGGCTATAAAGAAACTCCAAGCACTCGCCATCGCCTTGCTTGGCACCTTCGATGGCTTCGGCTTCTGTCCCGTATGCCAGCCCCCCTCTTGCCGTGGTCAATAGAGTCTCTCCTCAAAACGCGGGTAGCTTCGAAAAAATGGAGCCGCCATAAGAAATCCGCCCGTTGTCGTTTTGTCCATAGCCGTTAAGAATACCTATCCAGCTTTCTTGATCTCCGCAAGCTTGCCTTTTAGCTTTGCCACAGCATCTTTGGCGTGGCCGATCTGCTGCTGAACCTTTCCGGCCTTCTTTTCAACTTTCCCTTCGACTCTCAACTTGCGGTCGTTGGTAGCCTTCCCGACTTGCTCCTTGATTGTTCCCTTGAGTTCGTGGAAGCTACCCTTCATCTTGTCTTCCGTGCTCGTCTTCATGATCTTTCCTCGTGCTCGTAAGCCTTGCAATGCGGCTTAGAGGCTACACCCCTTGTACTCTCATGATTTTCCCTAAATCTGAGCAAAATTGATCATCGCTGCACTGTCTGTTCCCCCGAGCAGGGAAAATGAATATGCATCCCTGTGGCCCATATATACCGCCGTTTCACTTCGGGAGCGCCAAAGTGAACATTCATGGTTCCAAGTTGCTGTTGGGCTATACTATGTCCGCTCGGTAAAAGCCCCTAGATACACTGTCCGAGTGGGATATTCCGATGGCCTCCAAGAGCACCGCTGCCCCGATAAAAAAGATCAAGGCTCACTGCGGGCTGAGCGCGTCTTTGCCCCCAGCATCCACTACCGAAGAGAGGCTGAGCCCCGTAGAGGTACTGCCGGAGAGGGATGGTTTATTCGACCCCCACGTTCTGCTAACGAAACTCTCCGTTGGAAAGACTGCTCGGGTTTACCTGGCCGAGGAGTGTGTCTTTAATCAAGGGGATGCTGCGGATGCGGTCTTCTACGTCGAGAGCGGCAATGTGAAGCTTACAGTGGTGTCGAAGAGCGGCAAAGAAGCAGTGATTGCCATTTTGTCGCAAGCCAGTTTCTTCGGCGAGGGCTGCCTGGCGGGACAACCGATCCGTATGGCCACGGCTAGCGCCGACCAGAAGAGCACGATTGTTCGCGTCGAAAAGCGTGCGATGGTCGAATTGCTCCATCGGGAGCCGGTGTTTGCCGAACAATTTCTAGCCTATCTTCTTTCGCGAAACATCAACATCCGCATGGAAGCCGACCTTGTAGATCACCTGTTCAATTCCAGCGAGAAACGTCTGGCCCGGCTCCTACTGCTGATGGCCAACTTCGGGCAGGAGTCCAAACCGATACCGCTCATCGCGAGAGTGAGTCAGGAGACCCTTGCCGAAATGATCGGCACGACCCGTTCGCGAGTCAGCTTCTTTATGAATCGTTTCCGGGAGATGGGCTTCATCGAGTACAACGGCGGCGGGTGAACGTCCACAGCTCACTGGTTAGCGTTGTGCTCCACGATTAGCCGCTGCGGTTGCGCTGTAGGGGCGGCTGTGTTGGACAAGTGCCGGGTGACAGGAATTCGCAAGCAACAACGCCTCTGAGATCTGAGCAAAATTGACCATCTTTCGTGTGAGGTCAGCGCATAGGCTCTAACGAGTCCGGAGGCCGCATGAAGAGTAAACGCAGTGTCATCGCCCAAAAGAAGCAGCGCGAGACTGCCACTAGGAAGAGCGCCGATTTGCAACTGTCCGCGACTCATGAAGCCGTGCCTGGCTCAGCGAACCTTGAGCTTGATGAATCCAATGACACATTTGATCCGAGCGTGATACTGGCCGATCCTTCGAGCGGAACCACTCGCAGGGAATACCAAACCGATGAATTCATTTTCCTACAGGGAGACACGGCAGACGCGGTGTTCTATGTTCAGAGTGGCAAGGTGAAGCTCACGGTCGTCTCCGAAAGTGGCAAAGAAGTTGTAGTGGCCACCATGCCGGACGCCAGCTTCTTCGGCGAGGGCTGCTTGGCTGGGCAACCGCTTCGCTTGTCCTCCGCCAGCGCGGTTCAGCAGAGCATGGTCATTCGGGTGACCAAACAAGCAATGGCAACACTCCTCCAGCAGAAACCGAAGTTTGCTGAACGCTTCCTCGCCTACCTTCTTTACCGGAACATCCGCATCGAAGCCGACTGGGTGAATGTTCTGGTGAGTGGAGATAACACGGTCTTGTGCATTGATGACGAACCAAACGGTCTAGTGGTTCGCAAAGCAATTCTGCGGAATAAGGGCTACGAGGTGCTCACTGCGTTGAGCGGCCCCGAAGGCCTTAAATTATTCAAAGCCAATCCGATTGATGCAGTTGTGCTTGACTATGCGATGCCGGGCATGGATGGGGGGCAGGTAGCTGCGGAATTGAAACGCCTCAACCCCGACATAAAGATTCTATTGTTGTCCTCCTATGTTGATATTCCCCAAGAGGCCCTGCAACGTGTGGACAAGCAATCTGTGAAGGGTTTGTCGCCGACTTCCTTTTTGACAGACCTTGAGCATCTCCTATCTTGCTAGCTGGAAACCGCCGTACGCCGTGGAAGCGTGGAGAGCTGTAGCGAACTCTCCTGCGAATAAACGCCCGATGTATTCCGCAAAAGACTACGATGGTAACAATGTGGGAGTGGGGAGGGTCAAATGGCATCTGACCGACAGAGCGAAGTAGATGACCTCTACAAGCAAGCGCGGAATATTCTTATGCACGAAATGACGGAGGAGGAGCAAAGGTTCGTCGCGGAACTGGGATTCGACGATCATGCTACCCTACCTCCTGATAAGTTCTCCCGCCTGAAGGAACTAGTCAGAAGCAAGGGTCACAAACAGAGTGCAGCGTGAAGCCTGACTGATTGCGGGTGAGTTCCAACGTGAGGGGTATGATCGCCTTCTGCTGTGAGCCCGTTGTACACGGAGCACTGGTAATCCTGCTGCCTACGGAGCTAATTATCTTCGCCCTCAAGAAAGACCCGTTCGAATAGTTTGCTAGGCGGGAAAGCGCATGCGTACACATCCTCGCCCGCGGCAACGAATTCAGTTGTCGATACTGTCCTGAGAATCGTGGGGGTGTAGAGCAGGATGTTTTTGATTGGCTTGACGCCCACGACCTTCACGCGCAAATAGGCACCTCGCTCCACAGTCATAACGCAAGCGTCGCCCCGACGCAGTTCCGGCAGAGTAACGAATTCCCGCTCCACGGGCTTCATGACAGGGGAGCCTATCACCAATTTAAGTGCTCCGCATGGCAGCATGCGAATACTCGCCCCGTCGATCCGCGATCTTGGATGTCTTGAATTGTTCTGCTCTCAGACTAAATGTTAATCAGGCGCCGCTGCGGAATTCTCCTGCCTGTGAACATTTATTTCGATAACTTGCCGCGACTGTATCGGATTGCTCAGCGTAGTACGTTGAGTGTTGGAATACTGAAGCTGCTAGAGGCTGAATGCTCCTAAGGACGTTCGCCGGAGAAATACATTGAAAAAGTCAATGATCGCTTTACTGAGTTGTGTTCTGCTGCTGAGCGCGGCAATGCCAGCATTCGCCGCAAGACACCATCGCCATCATCATCACCATCACACTACCGTCGTCATCAGGCCGTAGCCTAAAGAAGAAAGTCGGTTCCGAAGATTGGTGGCTGTTATCGAGCGTGTGATTCTGGAACGCTACATCAAAAGCCCTTCGGACAATAAAGAGGAAACAAAATGTGGCAAGTCAAGCGTGCAGCTTTTTGGGCTCACAAGTTTGCAATGAACAGTCTGCTTCTGATCGGTACAACAGCTTTATTCGCATCCCTGGTCGTAGTGCCAAAGGCCAACGCGCAAGTTATTATCAGCGTAAATCCGCCAGTATGTACCTATGGCTACTATGACTACTCACCGTATGGCTGCGCACCCATGGGTTTCTATGGGCCGGGCTATTTCTATAACGGCATCTTCCTAGGCGTGGGCCCGTGGGGGAATTGGGGATATAGCCACGGCTGGGGTGGTCATCGCTTCGGCGGTGGTGGTGGAGGAAGGTATGTCGCCAGAGGCGGATACGGCGGCGGCCGAGGATACGGCGGTGGACGAGGCTCATCGGGACTACGCTCTAGTCGTGGCGGTGGGTATCACGGTGGCGGCACCCACACCGTAGCTGCGCGTAGCGGTGGCGGTTCTCGCGGTGGCGGTGGCGGTTCGCACGCTGGTGGTGGCTCTCATGGTGGGGGGCATGCCAGTGGCGGTCATAGTGGCGGTGGTGGCTCACATGGTGGTGGTGGACGCCACTAACCCTTGCTGCTGAATTTGGCGAAGCGCGAATCTGAAGCGGCGGAGCATAACAGCTCTGCCGCTTCGCACTGTAGCGTTGCAATGGTATCTCAAAGGAAAAGGGCGTAGCAGGAAGCAAGTGCTGGAATGGTCAAGGTTGCTCAAAGCCATGGCCAAAGATGCAGGACAAGGACGCGGAGGGCCGCCCCACTTCTCTCAAAAACCCATCGTACTCCAAGTAACTCACCTCGCGGTCCCGGCTATGTTTATCCGCCCGCGGTGTATTTCGGGGCGCGTTGGCGTGGGGTATGCAAAATCGTATAGCTACAGATTTGGCGTAAGGCGGGGCGTGAATACGGCCGCGTTAAATAGTCGCCGGTAGAAGTGTTTAGCCCCTCAGCCGGACGGGCTGGGGGGCTTTGCTTTGTTTGGTTGGATGGCCTACCAGCAAGAGCTGTGCCAATGAAACCTGCAACTTTTCCGCCCAGAAAGGTTTGTATCAGAAGAGAGTACAAGGCAGCATCCTAAAAGGCCGAAGCTGTCTAGTGTGCTCAGACTTCCGTCTTCGCAGGTTCTATCACGGAGCGCGGTAACGAAGTGAGGCAACAATATGAACGCCGAAAGGATCATTGCCGAAATAAAGTGGTTGGAAAAGCTCTTTAGACTGCCTGATAAAAGATCGCTGCTGGTTTTAGATTGCAGAGCCGGAAAGCGGAAGATCGCTGCGATAAAGAAATTGGAAAAGCTGTTCAGACTGCAAGACGAAAGGCCAATGCAGATGGCAGATTGGAAGACAGCAAACCAGAAGTATGACGAGAGGTATACCGATGACCCGCGTTTCAGGCTGTGGAGGCCAGACGATGTATGAGCATGGTATCCTCGGTTTCGTCGAGTTTGCCGAAAAGACAGCCGGCATGGCGGACTTTCTTTTCAATCGGCGGTGAAATGGTCTCTAGCCGAGTATTTATTACGAACCCAATTGCAACTTCACCCGCAATGATCGCGGCGAAGAGCAACACCCAGTCCAGTATTCAACTGGGTGTCCGTAATGGTCAGCGAGGATGGGGCTGAGCGAATAAGCCAGAAAAATGTTACAAATGGTCAAGGTTGCTCACATTCTGCGGGCAAGACAGCATCTACTGAAACAACAGCAGAAACACCGGGCGCTTTTCCGCACACTCGGCAGCCGTTTCAAAGGGCTGCTCCTCAAGGTAGTTGAACTTTCCATACTGAAGTATCCCCATCTGATTCCCACCTAAACTCCCCCGCCCGAGGTGTGTCCGAGAAGTTTCAACGAATGGTCAGCGCAGCTCAGACCTCGGCAAGCCACGGAGTTACAAATGTAATAACCCTTAAACCCGAACTGCAGTGTTTCTTAGTTTAGTACAAAATATTCAACGGGCTGTCTCCCGGTTAAGCGCAACTACGAACTACCTCTGCTGCCTCTGTTATCTCATCCCCAAGGGCCCCATCTGGAACACCAGACACCAAACTGGCTAGTGGCCGTCGCAATCTGTCCTACTTTGGTCGCAATTGCCAGGCACGGCGAACATATCTGTCGGCACCGTGCAATATAGCTCAGTACGCTGCCATATGTAGGTTGGAGAATTATTCCTGTTAGAAGAGGTGCAGTTATGTTTCGCTATCGGATCACGTTGTCGCTATTTGCCTCGGCTCTGTTTTTGATTTGCGCCACAGCGCAAGTTTCCACAGCGCAGGTCTCCGCAGCTCCGGCCAGTCTCGACTTCGCTATGCGTCACAGGCCTGCACCTACTTTGGTTTCAATTGCTATCACCCCGTCCAATGCCGTGATGCCATTGCATACGACGCGGCAGTTTGCGGCAACCGGAACATACTCTGATGGCAGCACACGGAACCTAACCACAACTGCAATTTGGACCTCGTCGACTCCCGGCATAGTAACGAGTGACCCATCAGGTATGAGTATGGGCACTGCGAGTGAGGTTGGCATCACGACGATCACCGCTTCGGCAGGGGGAGTATCGGGACAAACGACGCTGACGGTCACGCCCGCGGCGCTGGAGGGCCTGTCGGTTACACCGGCGAGCGCATCAATCCAGCTCGGAACAACACAACAGTTTGAGGCAACCGGTACCTTTACCGGCGGTTCCGCCCAGAACGTTACTAGCCTTGTAACCTGGACTTCCTCCGCTCCGTCCGTAGCCACAATCAATGCTGTGGGCCTGGCCCAAAGCGGGGGAGACGGAAGGACAAGCATCACTGCTTCGACAGGTTCGATCACCGCGAACTCTGTGTCGTTAACAGTACTGCCTGCTGTGCTCCAGTCGATTGCGATTACTCCGGCGAATAGCCTGATTGCCCTCGGTACGACCCAGAAGCTCATGGCGACGGGGACATTCAGCGACGGCAGCACTCAAAACCTAACCTCTGCTGTTACTTGGGGTTCGTCCGCTGGCGCGGTCGCTTTGATTTCCGCGGCGGGGGTCGTAACTAGTGCCACTGTCGGCGTCACAACGATATCTGCAATGTCCGGCACAGTTACGGAATCGACAACCCTCACCGTCTCACCGGCGCAGCTAGTGTCCATTGCGATCACGCCAGCCATCCCATCCACTCCGCTCGGTACAGATCAGCAGTTTGCAGCCACGGGTACGTTCACCGATCACACCACGCAAAATCTCACTACCACGGTGCAATGGAGTTCATCGGCCGCGATGGTCGCCACAATAAGCAACAGCACCGGAACGAGTGGGCTCGCAAGCAGTCTTGCCACGGGAACGACGAACATCACCGCGACTTCAGGATCAGTCTCCGGCTCGACCATCTTGACCATCACAACAGCAGTGTTGGACTCGATCGCCATTACTCCAGCTAATCCATCCATAGCATCTGTCGGGACGAGCCAGCAGTTCACGGCAACAGGAATGTACACGGACTCGACTACCCGGAATCTGACGAGTACTGCAAGTTGGAGTTCAAGCGTATCGACAGTTGCAACCGTGGATTCCACAGGCTTGGCGCACAGCGCCGCGACCGGCAGTACGACCATTATCGCTAAGGTCGGGAATATCAGTGGGACGACGACACTGACGGTCACAGCGGCGGCATTGGTTTCGATCAAGATCAAGCCTGCAACTGCTCTCATTCCGTTGGGAACAACGCAAGCGTTTACGTCGACAGGTAATTACGCCGACGGCACCACGCACGACCTGACGTCCTCAGTCTACTGGGGTTCTTCGGCCGGTACCGTGTCCACCATAAGCAATGCCACTGGGACCGTGGGCCTTTCCACCAGCGTTGCAGTAGGCTCGACAACTATTAGCGCGACCTCCGGCAGCGTGTCGGGCACGGCTTCTCTGACGATCACCCCACCGGCGTTGGTCACTATCAGCATCACTCCGCAAAATCCGGCGATCGCACTGGGGACCTCACAGCAATTCACCGCGACGGGCACCTACTCCGACCAGAGCACGCAACGCATCACCACGAATGTTACCTGGACCAGTTCGTCCGCGACTGTAGCCGTTATCAGCAACAGCACGGGCTCGCAGGGTCTCGCTACCAGCTCCGGCATGGGTTTAACGACGATCACAGCGGCAAAGGGTTCGGTTTCTGCAAACACCACTCTGATCGTTGGGTGCATTACCCAACTGTTGTCCATAGCGGTTACGCCGTCCGGTCCTGCGATTACAATCGGCGGCAATCTGCAATTCACCGCAACTGGCACCTACACTGGAGGCTGCACGGCGAACTTGACAAGCTCTGTCATGTGGTCGTCATCCAACACGGCGATTGTCAATATTAATGGTTCCGGTTATGCCACCGGTTCCGGGCAAGGCTCGGCAACGATAACCGGTGGGCTAGGGGCAATAAGCGGGTCGACGACGGCAGTGATAAACAAACCTTCACCAGTGTTAGTGTCCATTTCCGCCACACCCAGCAAACCCTCAATCGTGCTTGGCAATAACCAACAATTCACGGCTACCGGTACTTACAGTGACGGCAGCACTCAGAATCTGACGAGCACAGCGGCGTGGGTTCGTCCTACGCCTGTCGCGGTGGCGACGACTCAATACTACAGTTGAGTCTATAGTCACGCCGAATGTTTCCACAGGTACTCAGTCGTCACTGGTTCAGATTCGCTGCGATAGGTTACTAGATTAATGGAAAATCCATATCGGCCTATCTTGACTGATCTCAGCTGAATGTACCAGCCGCGTTCTCCGTAATGTGCAGGCTCCGCAAGGCACTCTGATCGTTGACTACACTGGGGTGGCTACAGATACCAGTCTTGTACCCCCGCCGGAGCGCTCAGTAGAACTACGCTGACCATTAACCCATATGACAATGGTTGCGGGGCATGTGTTTTCTTGTGGTGCCGGAGAATATTACTCGAACTCGGCGGCGGGTTGCAGAGATAACAGCTCCGGGCGGATTAGTCCAACAACTACACATCTGATCCCCATCTTCTCAGTGCCTACTTAATTTGACAAACTACGGCGATAGCAGCGTATTCAGCGCATCTTTATGTGGCTAGCTCCGTCGGAGTCGGTGACTCAAAGATGTCAGCTGAATCCGCTCTATCGCCGTGTTTGTCAAATTAACGTAGGCACTGAGAAGATGCGGATCAATGTGTAGTTCTTGAACGTAAATCAGCCATTAACTGTTATCTCTGCAACCCGCCGCCGTGTTCGAGTAATATTCTCCTGCCAACCACAAGGATCTACATGCACCGGAACCATCTGTCACTTTGGGGTAAGCTAATGGTTCAGTACGTCAGCGCTGTCTGAGCTCTCTCATGACGGGGGTACAAGACTCGTTAGTAGCCACCCCGCTGTAGTCAACGATGCAGGGCCTTGCGGGAATAGCACTGCATACTACGCGCGAACGCAGCTGGTACATCAGCTGAGTTCACATCAAGAAGGCCGAAGTGGATTTTCCGTTAATCGTAACCTTCACTACGAATCTGAACCAGCGCTTGATACGTGACAGCTTACCTGTGGATACACCTTCCGTCCTCGACTTAACCCTGCGTAGTTCGTCGTCGCCACCCCAGCGCACTGGCGAGACGCCACGGTTGCGATGGGGTGATGTGGGGGAGCGGAGAGGGGGAGGGGTGGCGATAAGTGCCGCATTTGATGAATGAGTTCACTGCGGCATGCCGGACGATGGAGCCGTTAGTGGAAGATCACGGACTGGGTGAGGTGACACCTACGGTATTAGTCGGTGTTTAGCCGACCTGCCAGCATCATCACTTACGGACAGCCCTCGTTCCTCTATTGGTAGGTAATGGCTGACTTAGGTCATGGCACTCCGCGCAAGGTCGAATCGTTCGGTACGGCAGATCGTCCGTCTTGTCTCGTGGAAACCGGAGATGGGCACAGGTCGTGAAAGGGGTGGAGTGTTTTCCTCCCATCGAATGCCAACGCCCCCTCGGCTTTGGACAGAAGCTCATGCGGGAGTAATTTCACTCTGCTGTATTCCCGAGAGCTTTGTGGTCAGGGCGGGGCAGAAGGGATGTGCCGAGACGTAGGATTGAGCAGTCTGAACCAAACAAAGGTTCACCTTCGTACAAGGAGCGCAGCATCTCTAATAACCGAGGGAACTGCTCGCGGTGGTGGCGCTCGGCGTCCTCGCGCTTATTCCAGAAACTTAGCACCAGCATACGGTCGGGTTCAGTGTTCGAGAGAAGTACGATCTCGCCCTGAAACCCTTGCTGCTTTTTTAGAATAGGCAGCACCCTTTCGCTTGTGACGCTGAACAACCTGTTTGTCTTTCCCGGTTTGGCTCTCAATTCGACCGCTCTTGTAAACATCGAGGAACTCCTCAGGTTGGCTCGCGCAATAGCGGATATTTACTCGGAAGCAGATCAGCAACTCAGGGTTGCCCGAGGTTGGGTCGGTGAGCACCTGAACCCACCATCTCTGGGAATCGAAGCGTTTGGGTTCTCCGAGGTGCTGGCACGCTGAGCTGGTGCGAACTTGAGAGCGGCCCCTTAGAACTGATGGGAGAGTACCGATTACTGCAGGTCACATCTCAGGTGATTTTCCGCTTGCAACAATTTCCAAACGGCGTTTAATGCCTACAGCATGCTCTTGCGCCAGACCTTACACTGAGGACACTGTCGAGGCGCGAGGACTTTTCATAAACCCACAAGCGGGTGAAGGAGGGTATCTATCGACGCAACGACAATCTCTGACATTCCATCATCATTCAGCCTAGCTGCCGTACCCTCAAACGGCGCTTGAGTGCTTCCTTATTTCGACCGGGCGCGGTTATCAACTGCGCCCGGTTTCGTGTTCTCGGGTTGGATTAGGGGTGAAATCCTGGCATCCTTGGGTAGAGTTCTCGGCGGCGAGTTCCTCTACAGCGAGGACTCAACCTCGAATCCCCACTCTTCGGATGGGGCCGGCAAGACGGTTAGCAGCCAGCCCTCAAACACTGTTCAAATCACTGCCTCTCCCTCGCCTTCGTTATTAAAAGTAATGTCGTTCTGCTGAAGTCCGCGAGCACCACATCAGCTGCGCGGGGGCAGAACGTCAGCTCTACCCTGGGTCTCTCCAACTCCGGAACTGGCGCCGCCAGCATGAGTGCGCTCACGGTCGATGGGGTAACACAAGCATCCATTTACACCGTGGACATGATTCCGCCGAACACTCATTTTGCGGGCGTGGCGAGTGCGGGAGGCACGATGGTTTTCTATCATGTACCGGGCGCTGCTATCGGACAATACACGGCAACTGCGCCGGCGGCAAACACGGATGTTGATTCGATCGGCTTTGCTTCGTCCGGGCTTCACAAACGACTTTGATTTTGTTGGGCTGAAGGATGGTCAGACGGTTGGCTCAACACAGGCTGAACTAGAGCTTGGGAGTTACCACCAAAACGACAGTCGATGAGCTACAAACTATTTGCAAACCGCTGTATTATTACTAGCCATGCCTCCCCGCACCACCACTGCGCGCGCTGAATTACATACCCACCTCGGAGGCGCGGTCGACCCGCCTGTGCTCTGGTCGATTGCACACCGCCAGGGGATACGCCTTCCCACCAAGGATTACTGGCAATTCGAAGCCATGGTCACCATGGGGAAACGGGAGCGCAACCGTAACCTCAAAGAGATGCATGAGCGCTTCTATCACTGGACGGAGCTGATCCAGTCATCGCCGGAAGCGATGCAGGATTCGGTAGCTAGCGTCATCGGCGGCGGATACCGCAAGTGCAACCTGGTGTTGCAGGAATTGCGGTTTAACCCGATGTTCCGCAATCGCCGCGGGGAACGGGACCTAGACCACATCATCAACGCCGCTCGCTGGGGACTGGAACGGGCCTTGATTGAGTATCCGAATGTGAAGGCCGGACTCATTCTGATGATGGATCGAACGCTGACCCGGGAACAGAACGAAATCATCGTAGAAAAAGCGATCAAGTATGTTGGCAAGGGTATTGTCGGGATCGATTTAGCGGGGCCGGACCGGCGGGGATTTTCGATGGCGAGCCACGCGCCACTGTTCTGGCGCGCCAAGGAAGCGGGGCTGGGGATCACCGTTCACTGCGGCGAGACCGGCGACCCGGATGAGCTGCGCTACGTGGTAAGAAAGATCGTCCCGCACCGCATCGGGCATGGGATTATCGCCGCAGGCGATCCAGAACTCATGGAGGAAATCGTCGCGGCAAAGATCACGCTGGAACTCTGTCCGACCTCTAACCTCAAGAACAGCATGGTGCCCAACGCTAGGGCGCTGAAGTCCATCGTCCGCAAGCTGGTAGCTCATGGCGTTTCCATTACGGTGAATACCGACGGCCCGGAGCTATACCATACCAACGTTTACAAGGAGCAGCAGTTTCTTATAGACATCGGTGCGCTGACGGAAAAGGAAGTGGAGCAGTGCAATCGGCGGGCTTTTCAGGCGAGTTTCCTGCAACCGTAGCCCTTCGGCGATTTATTTCGGAATCGCGGTGCTTCTGTCCACTCCGGATTGTGGTACGGATCTATCAGCCGGGGTGCTCCGAGATAACGCGGTGGGCGCAGAGGGCAGGGAACGCGTTTCGGTTGGTCCGTGATTCTGGGTATTTGCGGCGGGAGTTGTTGCGTTTGAGATGTTGACAACCGCCTCAGAGCTATCGACGGATATTGCCTTTGCCGATGTGTTGCGCAAGCCAGTCTGCTCAAAGCGCAATCTAGTGAGTCCTGAAGCTTTGCCCGCAAACGCAAGAGTAAAAACAACTCCGTCGCCGGAGATTCCGGGCGCAGTAGATGGCCGTGAGATGGAAACGTTGATGCGTCCAGCCGATGAATTCACGCGTTGAACCAGCGCGGCAGTCTGGCCGTCGCGGTCAAGCAAGCCTCCACTGGTAACGGTGATGAACTGCAACTTCTGCGGATCATAGAGAATCTGTACCGGCACAGACGAGAGATTCCGCGCGTCCTTCACGACCACGTCCACGTTGAAAGTCTTTCCCACCTTCTGGCTAATCACCGACGGACTGAACCCGATTATTGCCTTCGTGGCTGCTACGGCGTCGGGCTGCTGGGCGTTATGCGGCGCGCTGATCGGGGAATTGGCATTGCCTGACGATCTGGTTCGGAGCCGCGGGGTAAATAAGGCTACCGCAATTATTAAAACGAGCAGTGCGACCGACATAGCGACCGTATGGAGGCGATCAGCGGGCTGTGTATGGGGCGAGAGTTCCTCCGGTTCGACGGTCTCTGCGATAGCGGGCGCAGATGCGCCCAGCAAATCAGGAGTGTTGTTGTCGGTCTCGTCCTTGATCGCCTCGGCGAGAATATTCATCAATGGCTGCAACTGTTGAATGTGGCGCTCGTCGAAGTGGTTCGCGTTAGGTGAGAACACCTCCAGTAGTCCCACCACTTTCTCGGCTTCCTCGGCCAGGGCAATGGGGACAATGACGAGTGATCGTATATCCATCTGCAGGACGGCAGCCGCGTTCGCCCGCGAATCCGACCGGAGATCGTTGCAGAGGATCACCGAGCCCGTGCGCAGACTGTGGCCGGAGATTCCGCTGTCTGGGTGAAGCTGTGCGCCCAGGTCGGGCGCGCTTCCGATGCTCGCGCGACATTCCATGCCGCCGATATTTCCAAGGGCAATCGCCGCACCGGAGGCTCCGGTAAGAGCCATGGCGCTGTGTGCGAACAAGTGCAGCGTGGTGTCAAACTCGCTTGCGCTGGGGGTACTCCGGCAGGCAAGCAGCGGCAGAGCAGAATCGGTTTCCTGGTTGGATGGATAGCGCTGGACCCACTGACGCAATTCCGCCAAAGTTTTCAGCGGGGGAAGAAAACGAATGCCGGCAACTCCGCCCTGTTTTTCCCATTCCACCACCCCTCGGCCCGCAGACGAGGAGAATCTGGGGAGAGAAAGTTGGATCTCGGTAATTTTTCCTTGGCCGAGCGGGCGGAATGTTTGGACCGCCATGCCACCTTTGCTGATGTTGAGAACGATGCCGCGAGTCTTGAGTGCAGGGCTCTCCGAGACCAGGTCAACAACCAGCAGTTGGCCCGCAAGGAGCGCATCGCGCTTTTCGTGACGCAGTTCAACACCAGCGTGTGACAGCTTCATTCGACCCCGATCTCCTTAAGGAAACTGACGCGTGGCGTTGGAGCCGGTGTTAATCTCCGTTACCCGTGATTCCGGTAATCCAGTTGGCACCAGCGGGCGTGCGAGGTTCTCACCATCTTCCGACAGAAGCCGCAAGGCAACGCGCAAGGCTTCAACTTCGGCTTGGATTTGCTGCAACTCCATCTCTTTTTTCCTCAACACCTCGACAATGTTTTTCATAATATGCCTGCCGTCGCCGCAGGAACGGCGAATTTACGCGAATGATCGTGTTCCATTTCCATAGTTCCCCTTTGGCTTATCCAGAATTGGATGCTCGTTCGGGTGCTCTGGAACATGGAAATGTTTGCCTCGGGGGAGAAATCAGGCAGGCCGTGCTCGGAGGTTGTTCCGGACGTTACTTGCGTGGTGATGTGAGGGCCATGTTTTTTGGCAACAATTGCCAGAATGAATTGCCAGTGAAGAATCAGGCTGCGTGTTTCGCCGACTCAACCACCTTCATTCGCTGCCAATCGTATGGGAACTCCTTGCCGCAGTCGAGGCAGACGATGTACGTGGTTGCAGACGGTTTTCCTTGTGATGAAGGTGCGCCTGGACTTTTGGACGTGATGGGAAAAGTGCAATGGTGGTGAGCGCATCCGAACAGTGATCTGACGAACCGGAACATTTTAGCCTCCTGGGTGCGTCTTTCTGCCGAGCATTCTTCCAACGTTGGATGCCGCAAACGCCAGATTGGCTTTTTATGCTGCGGTTTGGTTTGCTGGATGCAATAGAACCTCGGAAATTCTTGCCAGCAGTTCAGGCAGGAGCACAGGCTTTTGGAGAACTTCGAAATTGAAGCCCTTCGCCCGCGCATCTCCCAGCAAGTCCCGGTATGTGGCGTTACCCGAAATGAACAGCACCTTGCACCGCGGGAGCATGTCCAATATTTCCATTGCAGCCTCGATGCCGCTCATCGCTCCCATCATCACGTCACTGACAATGAAATCGGGACAAAACGAACCAGCCACCTGAACTGCTTCTTCTCCGCTGTATGCCGTGGCGGTCTCGTAGCTTTGAGATTCGAATATCGCCGCGAGTGTAGAGGCGATGGCTCGCTCGTCATCCACCACAAGGATTCGGTGCTTCTGCATGGCAGTTCTCCTATTGTGGGCGGGACCTACTGTCCATGGCCGCGACATTTCCTTCTGCGCTCGAGAGAAGCGGAACGCCTTTTTGAAGCGTTTTCGGCTGCAGAAGGGTCACAAAAATACCACATCATCTACTCACGTGGCGTCATCTTCCCAGATAAAATCGCGCGGTGGTTCCGTTATGGGAGCAGTCAGAGCCGAAGGGCAACGTGTCAGTCGTGGGCCGGGAATTCAGATGCTGCAAGGTTCCGGCAGAGCTCATAATTTGCACGCTCCAAGGGGAAGGTAACGCATCAAACTCGATATTCCGACAACCAGAAACATCCAACCCAAACAGAGGTAAATATGGCAGACGACAAAAAGAATCACGAGTTCGATTGGAACAGAGATCCTTCGTTCTTCACAAAACAGCCTAAAGAAGACCAACAGATCACCTTGGGGCCCGAGCTCAGTTGGCCTCTGATGACGAGACCTGAGTCGCAAGACGAACTCAATCGCCAGCGAGAGAAGGTTCGGAAAATATCGGGAACCCACGAGAAAGCGGCCTGAAACCCGGCGTCTGACAGATTTTCGATTGCACAGCAGCAGTTCAGCCCCGCGCCACTCGACGCGGGGTTTCTTCATGTGCAAAAGATGACAGCACCGCAGTCGTGAGTGCCGCCGGTGAATGTGCAGGCTATTTCTTGCGTTCGACCAGGTAGCGCGCGATTTCGGTTAAAGTGTTCGCTCGCTCACCGAAGCTGTCCAGCGAAGAGCAAGCCGTGCGAATGAGTTGAGCTGCCATTTCTTCGGCCTTCGCCAGTCCGTACAGGGCAGGATAAGTAACCTTTTCGGCTGCCAGATCTTTGCCTGCAGTTTTGCCCAGTTGCTCGCTCGTCTGGGTGACGTCCAGAATGTCGTCGGCGATTTGGAAGGCCAGTCCTGCTGCTCGCCCAAATTCGCGTACCCGCTGCACCTCTGCGGATTTTGCGCCCACATAGTAGCAGCCCGTAAGGAGGGACGACACGATCAACGCCCCGGTCTTGGCCCGGTGAATGTACTCCAAGGTGAGCAGATCGGGCTTCACGTGCTCGGACTCCAGGTCCACCACCTGTCCGCCGATCATACCGTCGATGGTTCCTGTACCGTGCGCCAACTCTTCGATGATGCGCACCCGCGCCTCTGCCGGACACTTCAGACGGGCCATCACTTCGTAAGCCTGCGTCTGCAGAGCATCCCCTGCCAGAATCGCGGTGGCTTCCCCGAACGCCTTGTGGCAGGTTGGCCGGCCACGGCGCAGGTCATCATTGTCGAGCGCAGGCAGATCGTCATGCACAAGCGAGTAGGTATGAAGCATCTCAATCGCGGCACCCAATTCGTCTACGCCTTCGGGCATGGCTCCGCTTACCATCCGTGCCGATTCCATGCACAGGATAGGACGCAACCGCTTGCCTCCGGCAAACACGCTGTGGCGCATTGCGCGATGGATGGAGCTTGGGTACTGCGTCGCGGCGGGCAACAAACGTTCGAGCGCCGCATCGGCAGTCTTCTGGCCTTGGAGTAAAGTTTCTTTCAGCATGTACGCTAAAAAGTGTAACAGCGCATTGCGTTGTGAGGCTACTCAGAGTTTTAGCGTTGGCCTAACGACGTGTTCCAAACAGCAAAAGCCCTACATGACGCAGGGCTTTGGAATCTGCGGCAGATCACCTAAGCCGCAATCGCCAGGTGGCTCGGTACCGCCGCCGCGCGCGAGGCGCGCAATATGGCGCGGATATCCTGCGGGTGGCAAAATTCGACTGCGCCAGCATTCATTGCTGCTATCCACATTCGTTCGTCCGGGGAGCGATGGGTACACACAATAATTAGGTTGCTAAATGTGCTAGCCAATTGGCGTACATCTTCCACGCTCACAGCTTCCAGATCGAGCACTGCCACTCGCGCTGCGTGGCGCAGCAGCAATGTGCGCAGCTCCACTGCATTTTCGGCCACGGCTACCCGGGCGAAGTGCGCGTGAAGGTCGTTCGATAGTCCCTGCGCGAAGACAGGGTCGTTCTGTGCGATGACAACAGTAGACGGCGTCATTTTCTCTCCGTACAACAACTGCGAGCGCCTCGCGGCGTAGCGGTCGGAAAGAGGTTTGTCGTATCTTTGGAGGACGGTTGCGTGGTCTATTACTGGCTTTCGCTGTTCTCGCCGAATGCTTCGGCTCGCAATTTGCCATCCTGCTTCAGAAGGATCTCAATCTTGCCTTCCGCATCTTCCAGTTCCTTCCTGCAGGAAGCTGAAAGTGCGACGCCTTCTTCAAAGAGCTTTAACGACTCTTCCAGCGGGAGATCGCCTCTTTCCATTTCTTTGACGATTGCTTCCAACCGCTGCAAGCACTCTTCGAACTTCGGCAAGCGATCCTCCGTGTTGGGTCCATTCTACTGCAATCCGGCGATGCTGGAGTAATCTCAAGGTTAAATTCGAGAGCACACTCGGAATCATTGGGCCAGCGTCGCGTCGCGTAGAAAGTCATAGTTTCCGGCGGGGGTGAGTTTTACATTTTCCAGTCTCCGGGTGTGCACCAGTACATTGTCTGCCCACCATAGATGCACGTATGGCAGATCGCGGCTGAGTATTTCCTGTATCTGTGTGTACTCTGCCGCGCGCTCTTTCTCGTCCACGCTGCGGCGGCCCTCGGCAATCAGCTCGTCCACCTCGGGATTCGAATAGTACCCGCGATTGGCTCGCTTGGGAGCAAAGCTCGCCGTGTCAAAGACGTTCTCAAACACATCCGGATCCTGGTTGCTGCCTCCCACCCAGCGCAGCGAATAGAGCTGAAACGCACCCTTGACCACATCCGCGTAAAAGGTTGCAAACTCATAGCTGCGGATGTCGAGAGCGATGCCGACCTCGCGCAACTGCTGTTGCAGAACTGCGCAGAGCAACCGGGTCGTCTCGTCGGTGGAGGTTTTCATTACCAGGTGGAAGCGCACTCCGCTGGCGTCAGTGTGATATCCCGCCTCATCGAGCAGTTCGCGAGCCTTGGCTGCATCGTGGGGATAGTTCTTTGCATTCGCATCGTAGGCCCAGTGCTGTGGCGGCAGGACACTGTTTGCCGGACGAGCCATGTCGCGCCACAGATAGTGGATCAGTGGCTCCCGGTCGATCGCATACGCCAGCGCCTGCCTCACCAGGACGTTTTTCAGAATCGGGTCGCGCAGGTTTATCGCGAGGTACTGGTAGCTTGTTCCTGGGGCGCGCTCCACTACGAGTTGGGGTTGGCGCGCGAGAGCGGGCACCATGTCTCCCGGCAACGCATTGATCTCCGCGTCGGCTGAACCTTTGCGCAACTCCAGCGCACGGGTCGTCGCATCCGGAACAACATTGAAGCGCACTCGCGCCAGTCCCGCCCGCTTACCCCAGTACTGCTCGTTCCGCTCAACGACCACGTCGCGATCCGGAGCCTCGGAGACGAAGCGGAATGGCCCTGTGCCAATCGGATGCCGCGCCAATTCTTCTCCCGCGCCGTTTGGAACTACTCCCAGCGCGCCGTCTGACAAGTTCCAGAGTAGCGCCGCAAATGGCTCTTTCAAATGAATCACAACGGTGAAAGCGTCCGGTGCTTCGACCCTATCGACATACCGGTAGGCGCTGGCTTTTGCCGAGCGCAGCTTTCCATCCAGCAACGAATCCAGAGTCCACTTCACATCCGCCGAAGTCATGGCGCGCCCGTCGTGAAAGCGCACATCGTGCCGCAGGTGAAAGATATAGGTGAGAGGATCGGGTATCTCCCAGCTCTCGGCCAGTCGCGGCTTCAGTTCGAAATTGTCGTCGCGCCGCACCAGCCCCTCAAAGATCAGCTCGCCGATCCGTTCGGATTGCGCATCGGTTCCAATTCTGGGGTCCAGATTCAGCGGTGAGCTCTCGATTAGCATGACGGCGGTCGACGGGTCTGGTTTCTGCCGCGCGCACCCGCAGAGCGTCAGGCAAAGTGCAAGCGCAGCGGCGAAAGCGAAGCTACGCATAGCTCACCTTGCCCAGAATCACCTCGCGATCGGCGCCGGTTGCTCCTGAAATGTTGGAAGTCTTGCGATGCCATGTCTGGTAGGCGAGCACAGCAAAAGCAATGGCTTCCTTCGCCTGCGAAGGTACTCCCGCAGCATCGGTCGGCAACACGTCGATCCCAAGCTCAGCCACCTCGCTGCGAATCATCTTCATCAGCGTCAGGTTCCGCGTGCCTCCGCCGGAGACAAACAGATCGTGGTACCGGTCCTTTTTCAAGAGTCTACGAACTGCCTCGCCAATGGAGCGCGCCGTCAAAGCCGTGGCCGTGGCCAGCACATCGTGCCGGTCAGCCCGCCCGCACTGCTTCAAAAACTCCTGCATGTACTGGTGCCCAAACTCCTCGCGCCCCGCCGTGCGCGGACCCTTGCGCCGGAAGAACGGATGTTTCATTCGCTCCGCCAGCACTGCGCCAAGCACGTTGCCCTTCGCGGCTAACCTGCCTCGGTCGTCAAACGCCGCGCCAAAGAGCTTCTCGCAGAGCGCATCGATTACCATGTTGCCCGGACCGGTATCAAACGCACGCACCTGCTCGGGGCCTGCTGCGGCGGGAATCGCCGTCAGGTTGCCGATTCCTCCGATGTTTTGCACGATCCGGCCCCGCTTTGCCTGGCGAAACACCAGCAGGTCAAGGAAGGGAACCAGCGGCGCGCCCAGGCCTCCTGCCGCCATATCGGCTGGACGAAAATCACTCACCACGGGAATCCCCAACCGCGTTGCAACCACCGAGCCATCGCCAATCTGCCAGGTGCAGGCGATGTTGCGCCCCAAGTATTTTGCGGCCTCACCTTGATGATAGATCGTCTGCCCATGGCAGCCCACCAATTCGCAGAGCACGCCCGCACGCCGCTGAGTCCGCAGAACGCAATCGGCATAAATCTCAGCCAGCAGAAAGTTCAACCGCGCCAACTCACTGACCGCAATCGACCGCGCATTCATCGCATTGAGCACGGCTGTTCGCACGGATGCGGGGTAGGGAAATGCATGATGCGCGATCAACTCAAAACGGGTCCGAAAGTGACGTCCGGTCAGCCGCACAATGGCCACGTCCACCCCGTCGGCAGAAGTTCCGCTCATCACCCCGGCAACAATCAATTCAGCACTTCCCTCTGGAAATTCAGCGCCTCAGAACCCTTCGCATCCGGAAAAGCCGATTGTACTATTCGCAGGACCCGGCGTGTCTGCACAGAATAATTTCAGCCACTTGCGAATGATGCTGTTCAAGTCTTGCGCGGGCTCCGCGCAATGTGTCAGAGCGTACGAGCCACGCACTTTGGCTTTGAAGGAAGTCGCTACTTGCGCGCCAGTGCCTGAGCCTTGGCCGCGCATTCGGTGCAAAACGTCTGCTCTTTCAAATCGATCCATTCCACCGCGTGAGAGCTGGACATGACGCAGCTATAGTCATGCAGTGGTGCAGTTCCAGAGTGTGTCCCAGTTCATGGATGGATTCGATTAACAGCCTGCGCGACAGCAGATTCATATCCGGGGGCAGTCCGTAGAACTCCTGCTCGCAGGCGCGCGAGGAAACCACCGCGCACTTTCCGCCCATCTGCGCTTCGCCGAAGACGAACGTAAGAATTGGGATGTACAGATCGACCGGGGTTACGCCGAGCAACCTCCAGGTCTTCCAATTCGCATACTGCTGCATCCGGCCAATCAGTTCGCTGGAATGGTACTGGCCGCGTTCGGCGATGAAAGGCAAATTCCGGGCGCAATGGAGGGCTCAGGATCTCACACCGGATTTGGAATGCCTCCGAAAGTTCAGAGCGCAACCAATCCAGCATCGGTTCATGGGGACCGCCGATGGGTAGTAGCTGCAATACCTTCATCGAGTTCTCAGGCGCTGTCAGCGCCTGCTTGCTCCATCCATATTTCTTCAATTTGTGATGCAGCGTCACCCTGTCGATCTCCAGTATTTCAGCAGCCCGCGTCTGGTTGCCACCACACTCATCCAACACCCGCAGAATATGTGTCTTCTCGATATCCTCCAGCGAGCGTGCGTCGGCCAGCGGCGCGGCTGTGGTCGCATGAGGCTGAATGGTGAAGTCGCGTTCGCGTAACTCCGGCTCCTGCGAAACCACCATCGCGCGCTCCACTGCGTTCTCCAGTTCACGGATATTTCCCGGCCAATGGTACTGCTGCAGCAGGTCCATTGCGCGCGGATTCACCCGCAGAATCTTCTTGTTCATCTCGCGCGAGAACTTGCTGACAAAATGGTCTACCAGCATCGGAATATCGTCGCGGCGCTCGCGCAATGGCGGCAACTCGATGCGGAATACATTCAGCCGGTAGTAGAGATCGGGACGGAAGCGTCCCTCTTCAATCAGTTGCTCCAGAGGTTTGTTGGTGGCGGCCACGCAGCGGAAGTCCACCTTCATGCGATGTATTGCCGCCGACGCGCACGATCTCCCGCTCCTGCAGCACGCGCAGCAAATCGGTCTGCGTGCGCAGGCTGATGTCGCCAATCTCGTCGAGGAAGACCGTGCCGCCCTCGGCTACTTCGAACTTCCCTTTCTTGCGATACTGCGCGCCGGTGAATGCGCCTTTCTCGTGGCCGAACAGCTCGCTTTCCAGTAGTGTCTCGGTCAACGCTCCGCAGTGGATCGCCACCAGTGGATGATAGCGCCGCGGGCTGGCAAAGTGGATTGCTCGGGCAACAAGTTCCTTGCCGGTACCGCTCTCGCCGGTGATCAGCACGGTGGCGTCGGTAGGGCCTACGGTCTCGATCGCCTCGAACACTTTCTTCATCGCAGCGCTCTGGCCGACCATATTGTCTGGCCGGGCCACTTCGTCCACCTGTCTCGCGCAGCCGGACATTCTCTTCACGCGCCGTGCCGGTGTGAGAGCGCGTTTTGCATCAAATGCGCGATCTCATCCGGGTCCAGCGGCTTGGTCACGTAGTCGTAGGCGCCGTTCTTCAGCGCCGCAACGGCTGTCTCCACCGAGGCATATCCGGTCATCATGATGACGATCAGGTTCGGATCGAGTTCGTGGATGCGCCGCTGCAACTCGATGCCGTCGGTCCCGCGCATCTTTATGTCGAGCAGCGCGATGTCCCATGGATGCTCCGCCAGTCGCAGCAGCGCCTCGCTGGCGTTTTCCGCCGTTCCCACTTCGTAGCCCTCTTCGCGGAACCATTTGTTCAGCGAATCGCGCACGCTCAATTCATCATCCACAATCAGCAGACGGCTTTTGTTTTCGCTCACATTCCTGCTCCCGCGCCCTTGCGCTCCAGCGCTCAACTGCCCGATGAAGCCTGCGCATGTGCGTCTTCTGGATGCACCGCACACACAGGCACGATGATCACGGAATGTGGTTCCCACGCCCAGTTCGGAGGAGACCTCGATGTGTCCTCCGTGGCGTTCCACAATTCCCTTGGAAACCGCCAGTCCCAGGCCCAACTCCCTTGCCCACTTCTTTGGTCGTGGTGAAGGGATCGAAAATCTGCGGCAAAATTTCCGGCGGGATGCCAACGCCGTCGTCGCGTACCTGCAGTTCGACTTGCTTCCGCCGCCCGGGAGTGTGCGCGTGGAAACCCAGAGATTTCCTCCGTGCGGCATCGCGTCAATCGCGTTGATTGCCATTGCGAGTGCCACCTGTTCCATCTGTGCGGCATCGCAGTGGATCGGCGGCAAGTTCGCGGTCCAAGTCCACCTGAACAGCACTCCGCTCATCTCCGCCTTGTGTTCTGCCAGACGCATCGTCCGGGTGATCACCGTGTTCAAATCGCCAAGGCTCAGGTTCATTGGCGAGGTGCGTGAGAACGACTAGAAGGTTCTTCAAGTAGTTCGCCGCATCTCTTGCTCTCGCTGGCAATCAGGTCTAGCGATTCGAGCGCTTCCTGCTTCTGCTCCTCGTCTTTAATGCCGCGCTCAATCCACTTCTTCAGCAGCTTGGCATAGGTCAGAATCCCAGCCAGTGGATTGTTGATTTCATGCGCCACCACGGCTGACATCTTGCCGATTGCAACCATGCGCTCCACCTGCAGAATCTGCTGCTGTGTGTTCTGCAATTCGCTGGTCTTCTGCTCCACCCGATGCTCCAGCGTGTGCGCCCAGCTTGTGATCTCGCGCTGCGCCGCTTGCAATTGGCTGCTCATGCTGTTGAAAGCTTTCGCCAGCGCGCCCAATTCGTCGGCGATTCCACTGGAATCTGATATCCCAGTTCGCCCTCAGCCAGATGTTCTGGTTCCCTCCTGCAAACGCCTCAGCGGAGTATGCAGCACCGTACGAATTGCAATCCATACAAACAGACCAATGCACGCTCCTCCACAAAGCAGCAGCACGACTACCAAAGGCTGCTTTGAGCCAGGCTCGCATCTTCGCGCTTGAGAGACAGCCCGGTGTCCAGTACTCCCAGGATGCGTTGCGTTGCCGGATGCGCATGGCAGGTTGCGTTCGAGCATTCCGGTTTGTTCATAATCGGCGTAATTACGCCCAGTACACGATGTTTGCCGTCCTGATCCTGCGCTTCGTAGATTCTGAACCGCTTCTTCAGTATGGGTTGGGCGGTTCCACGATGGCATTCAATGCACTGGTTGCTGTCCCGCTGGATCAGGGTTCCGGCCTCATGGGAGTCGGTGGAGAACGCTACCCGCCCTCGTGATTGATGATGCTGATCCGCTCGACCTCGTGGTGACTACCGATTGCCTGGATGGCCTCATGCAGACTACCCTGTCGTTGGCCATCATTGACCGGTAGGTGTTGTCCCGGACGAAATCGCTGATTTCAATAGCCTGCTCCAGCGAAACCTGTTCCAGGTCGTGCCCATGCAGCCGGATATTGACGTATCCGAGCACGGCTGAGCCGCATGCCAGGCAAGCCAGCAATAGCACCAGAAGCTTGGTACTGACGTGCTTTACCCGCGACTCTAGTTGCGCGAAACATAGCTTGCCCCATTAGTGAACAGCGGGAGCGCCGCCGGTTAGCAGGGCTCCCGCCTTGTCGACTAGTGCACCAGCGTAGGCTGTTGCGCCGACTCGATACTTCCGCCGTTGCATGCGCGGCGTGAGGAGCTCCGTGATGCTCATCTTCGAAGATCGGCAGGTACTTCGCGCCAACGTGAAGACGAAGAAGCCCATTGCGCAGATCATCAGCTGAAATGCTGACCTCGGTCCACTTCGGTACATAGTGATGTCCAACCCAGGTTTCCATGCTGGTCATGGCCACGTTCAGGCGGTTGGTGACAAAGCCCAAAATGGTGCTCAGGGCAGCAAGGTAAGAAAGGTGAGGGTTGGTGCGGTACCTGCTTAAAGCTCAGCATCGTCAGCGGGATCACAAAGGCGAGGGCCAGCTCTAACCACAGGAAATAGGCCTCGTAACTGGGCTTAAAGATGCTCGCGAATACGCCGCGATGGTAGTAATCTTGCAACCGCAGCAGCGCCATTACCCACAGGGCCACGTAAAGCACGCCGGAAAGCTCGGTGATGACAGAGCGTTCCAGACTGCGTCCGAAGGAGCGTGCGCTGAGAGTGGATTCAAAGATCGTCATCGCCAGTCCGCAGATAATGGCTGAGATGAAGAAGAAGAACGGCTGTGCTGGCGTGTACCAGAACGGATGCATCTTCTCCGGGAAGATCAGGAAGAGAGAGCCGAGCGAGCTCTGGTGGAGCGTGGAGAGCAGAATGCCCATACACACCAGCACGGGATAGACTTTCTTGACCCAGCGGATCGGCGCCTGCAGGTTGAAGCTACTCCAGCACGTTCGGCAGAAATTCGAAGAAGAGGACCGTGGTGTAGGTCATGACACAGAAGCCCACCTCGAGCATGACCGAGTGGAAGTTCTGGTAGACCATCATGTGCCAGATGTACCAGGGACGGCCAAGATCAAAGAGCAGGCCGACGATAAACAGAACGTATCCCAGAAAGGCTGTAAGGATGGCGGGGCGAACGATGCAGTGCAGGCGCTCGACGTGGAAGATGTAAACCGCTCCGGTCACGCAGAAACCCTCCGGCGGCCAGCATGACACCGCAGAGGCAGTCAAAGCCAATCCAAATCCCCCAGGGGAACTGGTCCGTCATGTTGGAGACGGCGCCGAGGCCTTGGAAATAGCGGACGTAGGTGGAGTAGATGCCGAGCAGCATGATCACGGCAAACACCACTCGCCAGAACGTTACCCCTAATGTTCATAATCGTCATTTTGCACCTCGCATAGCTCTCTCTTCGGCTTCAACTTCAGCGACTTCTTTGCGGCGGTTGGAGACCCAGTACACACCGCCCAGGACCAGCGCCCAGAGAGGAATAAAATCAGGCATCAGTTCCATCACCCGGCCAGTGTACTCAGGCAGCGGAGTGTCGCCGACACGCTCGGCCTTCGGCAAGCCGAACTGCTGGAAAGGCACAGAGGAGAGCAACAGACATCGGTTCCACCCACTTCTTTCAGACCGTAGATGTGAGGAACGTAATTTGACGGGTTCTGGCGGAGCCGGTCCTGCGCCTCTGCGACCAATGCATCGCGATCACCGAACTTGGTTGCGCCCACTGGACAGATCTCCGCACAGGCGGTTTGCTTACCTGCCGCCACCCGGTCGGGGCACATGATGCATTTGCGCACCCGCGGGTTCAGCTTTCCCCACTCGTACTTGGGCACAGAGAACGCGCAGGCTACCATGCAATAACGACAGCCGAGGCACTTCCAGACGTCATAAACCACCGGACCGTCGGCTGTCTTATGTAAGGCACCGACCGGGCAAACCGAGGCGCATGCTGGCTCCTCGCAGTGCATGCAAAGCCTGCGCATGAATTTATCGTTGTTGGGTGAGAACCGCCGTGAATTTGTGCTCCGACTGAACCGACTCGGCCGCCACTTTGTCGTCGTAGGGCAGTTCGTTCTGCTGGGCACATGCGGCCTCGCACTGCTTGCAGCCGATGCATAATGTAGCATCGTAAAGTATAGCCTTGCTCATAAGCTCTCCCGCACCGCTAACGGCTGGCATGTCCATGTCAGTCGGATTAAATTAACTTTGGCGTGGGAATACGGCGAGTTTTGCAGTGGACGGAGCCGGTAACTTCGTGTTTCCTCGGTTACCTCACGCAGGCCAGCGGTTCGCGCCGCAGTGGACGAGCGTGCAATGGTCCGGCCTTCAAAACGCCGATATCCCACATCGCACTTGTCTAAATCCACCGGGATCTTCTCCAGCGCTATGCTCTTCCTGGCTGCCTGACATTTCAGTAGTCGGGGTGCTTGAAACCTCGACCCGAAAATCGAACAATGCGCCGAAGCCTGAGGCTGCGGACCGGCTCTTCGCGGTCCCGATCCAATCCCGGCCACGAAAGCTGAAATTCGCATCGGTTAGCTGACCACAAAGAACAGCTTGTGCGATGCGAAGCAAGAATGTACCTGCCAATCTTTTATCACCGTGACGCGCATCACGTGGTCGCGTGCGGCAGAGAGGACTTCGATGTATCTAAATGCTGCATTGCGCAACAGCGAATTGCTACAAATCGCCACATTGTTGAAGAAATAAGCAGGTGCTAACTGCGGGAGACGCCCAGAATCGTTCGCAAACCAAAAATATCCCAAAACGGGAAAGCTCGCCATGATGGCGAGCTTTCTTCCAAAAAGCTTCCTCAACCTACGCTCCGACCAGCCTCTCCAACGCTGGCTTGTTCCGGATCATCAGGGTCGATCCCTTCAGAACTGCAATCTGTTTCTTTCGGAAATCCGCAAGCGTGCGGGTGACCGTTTCCCTCGAAGTTCCGATAATCTGTGCGATCTCCTCGTGGGTCAGAGCGACCTTGATGCGCATTCCCGCCTCATCGGCACCCTCACCGTGGGACCACTCCAGCAGCAACCGTGCCAGTCGTTCCGGTGCCGAGTGGGACAGTCCCAGCGAGCGAATCTGCTGATACGCGGACTGGCAATCCCGGCTCAGATGCTGTGCGGCCTTCAGGCAGGCGTCTCCGTGCTGCTTGCAGAAAGCGCAAAAAATCCTCTCGCTTGATGAAGTTCAGCTGGCAGGGTTGTCCTGACTCAGCGGTGATTTCATAGGGAGTATTGGAAACCGTGGCGTGTAGGCCAAGCACTTCGCCCGGTTGCACGATCTTCAGATATGAGTGTCTTTCCGTCGCTTGATGTTGTCGAGAGCTTCACCCGTCCCTTGCACAACATATAAATTCCGCGCGGCGACTGGCCTTCCACAAACAGCACTGCTCCAGCCGGATAAGCTGCAGTAAACTTAATCTTTTCAAACGCTTCCAGAGCGGTCTTTGGGGAGACCGCAAAAGAAGCTGTCAGTGCGCAGCTTACATATCAAGCAATTCTCAACCAGTTCCAAGCCGTATGGTGATCCCAAATCAGCCTCCCCAAGTAACTATTATGGTAACACTTTCATTTTTTGGAAGCCTAGTTCGTCCGCACTCCGGCCCTAGTCCGTGCTGTTCCAAACCTGCTCGGATACCCAACCTCTTGCCGCCGCAGGTCAGAATTCCTCGCGAACGACAGATATCCTAAAAGTGACTTATATCACATTCCGCTTGTGATAACTATTGCAGACTCTCGCCCGGGCTTCCAGCAATCTCTCCGACACTGTCAGGACTGACACCTACCTTGTGCCCGATCACCCGGCTTTTTTTCTTTCCCTCGCCCAGCATGCCTCAAATCCAGCATCCAAATCCAACATTATAGATGCGCGCCAGCTCTGTCGGGTGCGCGAGTTGTCGTCGCCACAGGCGATTTTCGATTGATAACTACAGCTATTCCGCTGTTTCTCGGAATAAAGTATCTGCCGTTCTCCATAGCTCGGTCTTATTAAATCGGCATTATGGTACGGAGCTCTGGCTCCGTCAATCTAGGAGGACGCGCAATGGCAACACTGCCAAGAACAGACGGTGACAGCGGTTGGAAAAAGCCTGGGGTCACAAAGTTCGGGGTGGAAAAATCCAAGTGGGACCGCGTGGAGGAGATGGACGAGTTCCGCCTGCTTCTTCTCGCCAAAAAGGAGTTTGTGATTCCGACGACTGTTTTCTTCGTCGTCTACTATTTCGCGCTTCCGGTGCTGGTTGGTTACGCTCCGGAGTTCATGAGCCGCAAGGTGTTGGGCCCGGTCAATCTGGCCTATCTCTTTGCGTTGTCGCAGTTCTTTGTCGCTTGGGGCATTGCATTCGCCTATGTCCGTGTGGCCCGCAAGTTCGACAAATTCGGCGCCCACATCCTGGAAACACTGAAGCGCGAGGGATATGACCTGGAGCAGTCTGGAAAGAGAGGACTTTAGAGTATGCACCTCGACATGAGTCTGGTGTTGTTCCTCTCCTTCATAGCCATCACTCTTGGCATCACGGCATGGGCTTCTCGGCGTTCTGGTTCTTCAGCCAGTTTCTTTGCCGCCAATCGTCAGATTACCGCCTGGCAGAACGGCATCGCCGTTGCCGGAGACTACATGAGCGCGGCCTCGTTCCTCGGTATCGCCGGACTCATCGCATTTTTCGGCTATGACGGCTTCATGTACTCGGTCGGCTGGCTGGTTGCCTACCTTACGGTGTTGCTGATTGTCGCAGAGCCTCTGCGCAATGCAGGTAAGTACACCATGGCGGACGTGCTCGCCTATCGCTTGAATCCGCGTCCTGTCCGTGCGATGGCTTCGATCAGCACGCTCACCGTCAGCACCTTCTACATGATCGCGCAGATGGTGGGCGCCGGAGCGCTGGTGGCTTTGCTGCTCAAGGGCAGCCACATCAGCTACACTGCCGCGGTCACCGGAGTCGGAATATTGATGATCGTCTATGTCGTCTTCGGCGGTATGTTGGCGACCACCTGGGTACAGATCATCAAGGCAGTGCTTCTGATGGCTGGCACCATTCTCCTCAGTATTCTGGTGCTTGCTCACTTCCATTTCAGCCTCGTTGAGTTCTTCCGGGCCATCTCCCAGGTCAGCTATCACGGCGCTGACGGCAAACTCGTCGTCAAAGACTTCATGACCCCCGGATTGCGTTTCAAGCCGCCTTATGGTCCGCTGGAGTTGATCTCGCTCGGCATGGCGCTCATCTTCGGCACCGCCGGACTGCCGCACATCCTCGTTCGGTTCTACACTGTGCCTGACGCCAAGACGGCGCGTCACTCCGTGGTCTGGGCGATGGTTATTATTGGCAGCTTCTACATCATGACCACGTTTCTCGGTTTTGGAGCCGCGACCATTGTGGGCCGCGACTTCATCACCAAGAATGGTGGTACTAACATGAGCGCTCCTTTGCTGGCCAAGGTAATTGCCGGAGATGTCTTCTTTGCATTTATCTCCGCCATTGCTTTTGCCACCATTCTTGCGGTGGTTGCCGGACTCACCATCAGCGCCTCCACCTCGTTCGCGCATGACGTGTGGACAAACGTGATTCACCATGGCGTTGAGCGTTCCCCAGGTGAGGAGCGCATGGTCGCTCGCGTTGCTGCTTTCGTAGTTGGAGCTGTCGCCATTGCGATTGCGATTGTCCTGGGACCGACGGCGAACGTGGCGTTCCTGGTAGCGTTGGCGTTTGCTGTTGCGGCTTCGGCCAATCTTCCAGTGATTGTGTTTTCCATTTACTGGAAGCGCTTCAACACCTCTGGCGCGGTCTGCGGTCTGCTCTTTGGGTTGCTAGCCTCCATCATCCTCATCCTCATTGGTCCCAGCGTTATGGGGATTGATGCGGTTACGGTGGTGGGGCCCGCGCGTCATGCCATCCAGCATGCGCCCATCTTCCCGTTGGAAAACCCCGGCCTGCTTAGCATTCCTATCGGCTTCGCCGGAGCCGTGCTCGGGACCTTGTTTGGTGCAAAGGATCCCCATTCTGTTCAACGCTTTGAAGAACTCGAAGTCCGAGCCAATACCGGACTCGGCTCTGAAAGGGCAACCGCGGCCTAGTTCTTGTCTCGTCCGGCGGAGGAGAAATTTTCATTTCACCTTCGCCGCCGTGGATTTGATATGATGCCGGGCACGCTCAATCGGCTTCCGCCGATGGCGCCTGTGGGCTGGGGTGCGGACAGGTGAATCATTGAAGTCGATGTCATTTGAATCCGTTTCTAAAACCTGCTAGGGGGTGTTCTCGTGAGCAGTCCAGTAAAGTCTGAGGTGATTTCTCCTTCGTTCTCCTACGACGCGCCTGAGATCGTAAAGCGCGAAGCAAACGTCAAGGACTATCGGGCCGAGTACGAGCGCTCCATCAAGGACCCCGAGGCCTTCTGGGCAGCCGAGGCCGAGAACTTCACATGGATCAAGAAGTGGGAGAAGGTGCGCGAATGGGATGGCGTGCACCACAAATGGTTTGTCGGCGGGAAGACGAATATCACCCTGAGCGCTCTGGACCGTCACGCCAAGAGCGACCGTTTCAATCGCGTCGCCTACATCTGGCTTGGTGAAGATGGCTCTGAGCGCGTTGTCACCTACGGTCAGCTGTATCGCATGGTCTGCCGCTTCTCCAACGGATTGCGCTCGCTCGGCGTCGGCAAAGGCGACCGAGTCATCATTTATATGCCGCTCACTATTGAGGGTGTGGTCTCCATGCTGGCCTGTGCCCGCGTGGGCGCCATCCATTCCGTCGTCTATGCCGGACTCGGTCACACGGCGTTGCGCGACCGCATTACGGATGCGCAGGCCAAGGTTGTCATCGCGGGGGAAGTCTGGAGTTCGCCGCGGCAAATCGGTGCCTCTTAAGGCCATTGTGGATGAGGCTCTCGACGGCATTACCACGGTCGAGCACGTCATCATCGTCCCCCGGTGCGCGGGGAGCTGTGAGGTCGTCCCGCAGTGCGCGGTGAACTATGAGCCGGCGAACTCCCGCGAGGTGAACTATTACGACCTTCTCAAGTTCTCCTCCGAGAGTCCTGCGGAGGAGATGGATGCCGAAGATCCCCTGTTTATTCTCTACACCAGCGGGACCACCGGCCGTCCTAAGGGCGTCGTCCACGTGCACGGCGGATACATGGTCGGCATCACCTATCACCTTCGCACCTTCTTTGATGTGAACCCGCGCGATCTTTTCTGGTGCACCTCCGATATTGGCTGGGTGGTTGGCCACAGCTACATCGTCTACGGTCCGCTCTGCGCCGGAGTCACCACGATCTTCCGCGAGGGAGCCATCGACTGGCCGAATCCCGGAGTCGCCTGGGAGATTGTCGAGCGCTACGGGGTCACCAAGATGTTTACGGCGCCCACGGCCATACGCATGTTTATGCGTTACGGAGAACAACTGCCCGCCGCACACGATCTCACTTCACTGCGAGTCATTGCCTGTGCCGGTGAGCCGCTCAATCCTGAAGCATGGCACTGGGCGCAAACCTATCTTGCCGGCGACGGCAAGTGGGGTTACGTGGTGGACAACTGGTGGCAGACAGAACTGGGTGGCCCGACCTTGGGTACTCCCGTTACCATGCCTTACCGCATCGGCAAGGCGGGCATTCCGCTCGCCGGAGTCACCGCCGATGTCGTCGATGCCGCAGGCAAGCCAGTCGGGGTGAATGAGCGCGGACGTCTCGTCTTGTGCGGTCCATTTCCGCACATGATGCGCACCGCATGGAATGACAATCCCCGCTACGAGCGCGACTGGCAGCAGATCGAGGGAGCCTACGTCACCGGAGACCTCGCCCTTAAGGATGAGCATGGATACATCGCCGTCCTGGGCCGCGCCGATGATGTGCTTAACGTCGCAGGACATCGCATCGGTACCGCTGAAGTGGAGTCCGCTCTGGTATCGCATCCCGCCGTGGGCGAGGCTGCGGCCATTGGCATTCCAGACGCGATGAAGGGTGAATGCATCAAAGTCTTCGTGCTGTTGCGCGCCGGGCAGGAGGCCAGTGATACACTCTCTGCCGCATTGATCGAGCACGTCCGTCACGAACTGGGCCCGATCGCCACGCCCTCGGTTCTGGAGTTTGTCACTCAATTGCCGAAGACGCGCTCCGGCAAAATCATGCGCCGCTATCTGAAGGCCAAGGAAACCGGTCAGGAGATCGGCGACATTTCAACCCTGGAACAGTAGCCGCGCCGCGTTGTTCTTAGCTCGGTCGTTTTCTCACGGGGCGCAAGTCCCGCCTTTTACGGAGGAAGCAGCACGCATGGCGAACACACCCTTAGTGCATGGCGTCAACATTGATTCGATGTTGCAGGAACACCGTATCTTCCCGCCCTCGGCGGAGTTCAGTGCCAAGGCGCATATCAAGAGCCTCGCCGAATACGAACGCATCTACGCCGAGGCTGCCCAAGACCCGGAAGCCTTCTGGGGAAAGATCGCCGAGGAACTGCATTGGTTTGAGCCCTGGACCAAAGTCCTCGATTGGAATGCGCCGTGGGCCAAGTGGTTCGTCGGCGGCAAAATCAATCTCTCTTACAATTGTCTCGATCGTCACGCCGCCTCGTCGCGTCGCGACAAGATTGCGATTCTCTGGGAGGGCGAGCCCGGCGATACCCGCACGCTTACCTACGCACAGTTGCTCGCCGAGGTCGAACGCTTCGCCAACGCGCTCAAAGGTCTTGGCGTCGCCAAGGGAGACCGTGTTGCGCTCTATATGGGCATGGTGCCGGAGCTTGCCATCGCCATGCTTGCCTGCGCCCGCATCGGCGCTGTGCACTCGGTCATCTTCGGAGGTTTCTCCGCCAATGCCATCGTCGATCGCGTGAACGATCAGCAATCCAGTGTTCTCATTACCCAGGACGCCTCCTGGCGGCGTGGCGCCCAATTTCCCCTGAAGGCTACGGTCGATGAAGCCCTAGCCAACTGTCCTTCGGTCAAAACCGTTGTCGTCTATCAGCGCACCGGCGCGCAGGTTACCATGCAGCCCGGCCGCGATCACTGGTGGCACGAACTCGTTGCCAAGGCCGCGCCCAACTGTCCGGCTGAGCCTCTCGACAGCGAAGATCCGCTCTACATCCTCTACACCTCCGGCTCTACGGGAAAGCCCAAGGGCATTGTCCACACCACCGGAGGCTACTGCTGTTGGAACCTATATCACGACCAAGTGGATCTTCGACCTGAAGGAAGAGGACATCTACTGGTGTACCGCCGACATCGGCTGGGTCACCGGACATAGCTATATCGTTTACGGTCCTTTGCAGAACGGCGCAACCACGCTGATGTATGAGGGGGCGCCGAATCATCCTGATCTCGACCGCTTCTGGGCGCTGATCGAGAAGTACAAGGTTAACGTCTTCTACACCGCGCCCACTGCGATCCGCACCTTTATCAAATGGGGTAATGAATATCCCAATCGCCACGACTTGAGCAGCCTGCGCCTGCTTGGCTCGGTCGGCGAGCCCATCAATCCAGAGGCATGGATGTGGTATCGCGAAGTCATCGGCAAGGAGCGCTGTCCTATCGTCGATACCTGGTGGCAGACTGAGACCGGCTGCATCATGATCTCTCCACTTCCGGGCGCCATTGCTACAAAGCCCGGCTCTGCAACCCGTCCATTCCCTGGGATCATCGCCGAGGTTGTCGATCGCGGAGGCGAGAAGGTTCCGCTCGGCTCCGGCGGCTACCTCGTCATCAAGAAGCCATGGCCCGCGATGGCGCGCACCATTTTTGGCGACCCTGACCGTTATGTGAAGCAGTACTGGTCGGATATTCCTGGCGTGTACTTCACCGGAGACGGTGCACGTATCGACAAGGACGGATACATCTGGGTGATGGGCCGCGTGGATGATGTGCTGAACGTAAGCGGACATCGCCTCTCCACCATGGAGATCGAGTCTGCGCTCGTCGCCCATCCCAAGGTCGCAGAGGCCGCCGTGGTCGGACGTCCGGATGACATCAAGGGGCAGGCTGTATCGGCCTTTGTAACCTTGGAGACCGGAGTCCCAGCCACGCCCGCGCTGAAGGACGAACTACGCGCATGGGTAGCGAAGGAAATCGGCTCCATGGCGAAGCCCGATGACATCCGCTTCACCGAGCAACTGCCCAAAACTCGCTCCGGCAAAATCATGCGCCGACTGCTCCGTGAACTTGCCACCAGCGGTGAAGTCAAGGGTGACATCACCACCCTTGAGGACTTTGCCGTTATCAAGAAACTCAAGGACAGCGACGAATAACCAATCCGGAGAAGTATCAACAGACCCCACTCTGATCGCGCAGTTTTGCGATTTTAGAGTGGGGTTTTCATTTTGTAGCCAGTGCAGAGACTTACTTCAGCGGCAGAGACTTACTTTAGTGCAGAGACTTGCTTGAAAAGAGACTTACCTGAAACAGAGATGTCATATGCATGTGTGATCCAGCTCACAGACGAAAATACGCACGACAGGCTTCACATGTGACCAAAATCACAGACGAAAAGAAGTTAGGAAGGCAGTATTGAGGTGCAATACCCCAGTGGTACGAATGGGCTTTTAAAAGAAAACCGACTAAATAAATAATCGTATTATGCGGCGTCCTCCGCGAAAGTAACCGGCGCAGTTCTGGTCGTGTGCCGGGCAATCGTCCAAATCGAAAAGGAGCATCCATGAAGGCGTATACGGCATCTGTGCCGCCTCCGTCCGATGACAAGCGTTGGAAATCCGTGATGGCCACAATGCGTCGTCACGGGAGCGAATCCTTCGCTCTTATTGAAGTCTTACATACGGTGCAGGAAGCATTCGGGTTTCTCGATGATGTTTCCATGCGCTTCGTAGCAGCTTCGCTACGTCTTCCGTTAAGCAAGGTGTACGGTGTCGCGACATTTTATCACTTCTTTAGCCTCAAGCCCGCTGGTGAACATACTTGCGTGGTTTGCATGGGCACGGCCTGCTACGTTAAGGGCGCCGGCGAATTGTTGAAGGCGATTGAGGAAGTTGGCAATGTGAAAGCTGGCGGAACCACGGCGGACAATAAAGTGTCAGTGGTCGCCGCCCGTTGCATCGGCGCTTGCGGTCTCGCACCCGCAGTTGTCTATGACGGGGAAGTAGTTCCGAAAGCGCAACCGCAGGATGTGAAAAATCAGATCCGGAGGTGGATGGGCCATGACGCTTGATGAACTCCGGGAATTAGCCGAGAAGGAACGCCAGGAACAGAAGAATATTACCCACAAAGTTAACGTTTGCGTGGCTGCCGGCTGTCTCTCACTACGCAGCGATCAAGTACTGAAGGCCTTGCAGGCCGAAACCAAGAAGCGCGGTATTGAAGGCAAAGTCAAGGTCAAGGGTGTGGGATGCATGGGGCTTTGCGCTCGTGGTCCTCTCGTGTTGACCGAACCGCAGCACACCTACTATCAGAGCCTGAAGGCAGATGATACCGAGGCTCTCGGTGCGATTCTAGAAAACCTCGACGGCAAGCCGGTACCCGAGTTTGCTCTTTCTCCCGACCTTCCGTTCTTCGCCGCCCAGCAGAAAATCGTCCTCGAAAACTGCGGCGAAATCGATCCTGAAAAAATTGAAGAATACATTGCCGCTGATGGTTATTCGGCGCTGCTTACCTGCTTGTCCAGCCGCTCTCGTGAAGATGTAGTTCAGGAACTCATCAAGAGCGGTCTTCGTGGACGTGGCGGCGGCGGTTATCCGACTGGCCTGAAATGGTCGATGGTTTCCAAGGCGCCGGGCGCACAGAAGTACGTGATCTGCAACGCCGACGAAGGCGATCCGGGCGCGTTCATGGATCGTTCGGTTCTGGAAAGCGATCCGCACCGTGTGCTCGAAGGCATGGCAATTGCCGCATATGCGGTGGGAGCCAGCACTGGGTACGTCTATTGCCGCGCAGAGTATCCTCTGGCTGTGAAGCGGTTGAAGATTGCCATCAAGCAGGCAGAAAAGATGGGCCTGCTGGGCAACAACATCGGCGACTCCAACTTCAGCTTTACTGTGGAAATTCGTCTCGGCGCCGGAGCTTTTGTTTGCGGCGAAGAGACGGCGTTGATCGCCTCGGTCGAAGGCCAGCGCGGTGTTCCACGTCCGCGTCCTCCGTTCCCGGCCTACTCTGGTCTGAACCACTCCCCCACGCTGTTGAACAACGTGGAGACCTTCGCCAACGTTGCCCCGATTCTCCGCAAGGGCGGCGACTGGTACGCTTCCATCGGTACAGAGAAGAGCAAGGGTACGAAGGTATTCGCTCTTGCCGGCGACGTAAACAACACCGGCTTGATCGAAGTCCCCATGGGCATGAAGCTCCGCGACCTGGTCTTCACTCTGGGCGGCGGTATTCCGAATGACCGCAAGTTCAAAGCGGTTCAGACGGGTGGTCCGTCAGGCGGCTGTATCCCTGAGCAGTTCCTGGATATGCCGGTTGACTACGAGTCGCTGGCTTCCGTGGGTTCCATCATGGGTTCGGGCGGCATGATCGTCATGGACGAGACTGCCTGCATGGTTGATGTCGCAAAGTTCTTTATGGACTTCGTTCGCGACGAATCGTGCGGAAAGTGCGTCCCTTGCCGTGTGGGTACCACGCAAATGCATGGCATGCTGGATCGCATCAGCGAAGGCGAGGGGCAACCCTCGGACCTGGACACCCTGGCCCGTCTTGGCACAATGATCAAAGCCACCGCTCTATGTGGTCTCGGTCAGACTGCCCCTAATCCGGTCGTCAGTACGATGAAGTACTTCCGCAATGAGTATGAGAAGCACATCACGGACAAGACCTGTACCCAAGGTAAGTGCGCTTGCGGCAAGCCGGAACCGGCTCTGCACAAGGCCGGTGAGTGAGGAGGACTGACAAATGCCAGAGCCTAATCAATATCAGGTAAAAACGCTCAAGATCGACGGTAAGGAAGTTAGCGCCGCCGAAAATCAGACCATCCTCGAAGTCGCACGCGAGAACGGCATCCGAATTCCCACCCTCTGCTACTTAGAGGGCCTGTCGGGACTTGGTGCATGCCGTCTATGTGTTGTCGAGCTAAAGGGAAACAATAAACTCCTGCCCGCGTGTGTAACTCAGGCGCAGGAAGGTATGGAAGTAACCACCAACTCGGAAAAGCTGCAGGATTTCCGCAAGTTAGTGCTTGAGTTGCTGTTCACCGAGCGCAGTCACGTTTGCGCGGTGTGCGTCTCTTCGGGACATTGCGAACTGCAGGCGTTGGCGCAGGAACTGGGAGTCACTCACGCGACCGTGCCGTACCTGCACGTAAAGTGCGAAGTTGACGGCTCGCATCCGCGTTTCGTGTCCGACCATAACCGTTGTATTTTGTGTGCCCGTTGCGTACGCGTCTGCGATGAGGTTGAAGGCGCTCACACATGGGACATGGCTGGTCGCGGCATCGGTACCCGGGTCATCACAGATCTGCGCGAGCCTTGGGGCGATTCGCAGACCTGCACCAACTGCGGCAAGTGCGTAAAGGTTTGTCCGGTTGGCGCACTCAGTGAAAAGGGAAAAGGCGTGTCGGAGATGGTTAAGGCGGAGTTCCTTCCGTACCTCGAACAGATGCGCGAAGGGAGACGTCGATGACAAAGGCACGCGTAGCTTCGCTTTGGTTGGACGGCTGCTCGGGTTGCCACATGTCGTTTCTGGATCTCGATGAACGACTTGTGGAAATCGCTGGCAAGATTGTGTTGCTGTACAGCCCGGTAGTAGATCCAAAGATCTTTCCGGACAATGTCGATCTCACCCTGGTTGAGGGTGCGGTTGCCAACGAGGAAGACATCGAAAAGATCAAGATGGTGCGCAGCAAAACCAAGTTATTGGTGGCGCTGGGTGACTGTGCAGTAACCGGCAACGTTCCGGCGATGCGCAACAACTTTCCTCTCCAAGACGTTCTGAATCGTGGTTACGTGGACAACGTCACCATGAATCCAGGAGCGCCGACGAAGGTAATCCCGATGCTGGAACCCAAGGTGGTTCCCCTGCACGAGGTGGTGCCGGTCGATCTGTTCATCCCCGGCTGCCCTCCATCGGCTGATCTGATCTATTTCGTTCTGAGCGAGGTTTTGGCTGGTCGGATACCCGATCTGACCAACAAAGCTCGCTTCGGTAATTAGGAGCATCTCATGCAGACGATAAAAATTGACGGAATCACTAGGGTCGAAGGGCATGGGAAGATCACGATCCAGCTCGACGACAAAGGCATCGTGCAGGACGCGCATCTGCATATTGCGCAGTTCCGCGGATTCGAAAAATTCTGCGAAGGCCGGCCGTTCTCGGAAATGCCGTCCCTCACAGCTCGTATCTGCGGCATCTGCCCCACCAGCCACCTGCTCGCCGGAGCGAAAGCTTGCGACGAGGTTATGGGCGTGCGAATCCCTGAGACGGGAGAAAAGCTGCGCCGCATCGTTCACCTGGCGCAGATGGCGCAGTCGCATGCGCTGAGCTTCTTCCATCTGTCGTCCCCCGACTTCCTGCTTGGCTGGGACTCGGATCCGGCGGAGCGCAACGTATTCGGACTGGCTGCCACGCATCCCAGTGTGGCCCTGGACGGAATCCGCCTGCGCAAGTGGGGACAGCATGTTATCGAAATTCTCGGCGGCAAGCGCATCCATACCCCCTGGATTGTTCCCGGTGGTGTTTCCGAAGCGCTCACCGAAGAGAAGCGCGATGAGATTCTAAAGGGACTTCCGGAAGCGCTGGCGATTGCCACCCGCACGCTGGAGTTCTACAAGAGCATCGTGTCGAAGTTCGCTGACGAGGCTGCTACCTTCTCCAACTTCCCCTCGATGTTCATGGGCATCGCGCGGAAGGACGGCAATCTTTGCCTTTACGGTTCCCGTCGTCACAATGAGGGCTGGCTGAAGGTCATCGACTCCTACGGCAACACCGTGGTCGACCATGTTGATCCTGCAGATTACGCCACGGTTGTCGGTGAGAACGTAGATGAAGCTAGCTGGATGAAGCCGACCTATTACCGGCCGGCAGGATTCGACAATGGTGTGTATCGTGTCGGTCCGGCTGCCCGTTTGAATCTTGCCAAACAGTGCGGTACGCCCCTGGCTGATCAAGCCCTGGCCGATTTCCGCAAGGCATACGGCAACATGGTGTCTAGCTCCTTCCATAATCACTATGCCCGCCTGATCGAGATCATCTTCTCGCTCGAGCGCATCAATGAGATCCTCGAAGACCGCAGCATTCTCGACACGGATGTGCGCGCCGAAGCCAAGGCCAATGAAGCTGAAGGCGTAGGTATCGTCGAAGCTCCGCGTGGCACGCTGATTCACCACTACAAAGTGGATAAGAACGGCATGATGACCGGTGCTAACCTCATTGTTGCTACGGCACACAACACCCAGGCGATGAACTACGGCCTCAAGCAGGCTGCTGATAAGTTCATCTCCGGCAAGACGGTAACAGAAGGTATGCTGAACCGGATGGAAGGCGTCATTCGCTCCTTCGATCCGTGCTTAAGCTGCGCAACACACGCGGACGGTACGATGGCTTTGGTCGTCGATATTATGAACGCGGACGGCAGCCTGCAGCAGCGTATCGGAAGAAGCGAGTAGTTAAAGTGAGACCGGAGAGGATTCTAGTAGTCGGTCTAGGACATCCGTATCGCGGAGACGACGGCATCGGTATTCGTGCTGCTGAGGAGTTCGAAGCCATGAACCAAGACCCTAGGGTCGAGGTCATGGTCGCTCAGGAGCTGTTACCGGAACTGGCCGAAGACATCTCGCACATCGACCTGCTTGTGTTCCTGGACGCCAGAGCTGGCGGCGTACCGGGTTCGGTCGAGGTGAGTGAGGTGAAGCCCGCTGAGTTGGCGAGTGGAGTGTTCATCCACACACTGACCATGGAGACCTTGTTATCGAATGCTGAAAGCCTCTTCGGACACGCTCCAAAAGCGATGTTGATTTCGGTGGCAGGTGAGAGCTTTGAATTCAGTTCTCACCTGTCTCCCAACATCGAGGCGGCTCTGCCGCTGCTACTCGAACGGCTTAAGCAAGTGATTTACTCCGGCGATGAAAAGAGTGGGCCGCTTGAGGCATCGTCATCAGGTTGTGTTACTTGTTGAACCACTGTACGAAGTGTTGACCAGGCAGGGTGTTGAGCCTTGCCTTTTCATTTGTCAGGCCACAATCAACCGTGGCCTTTTATTCTGTCCGAATGTGCTCAGACATTAGCGGTTCTTAAGCGGATTCGCGCCATACGCAGAAGAGCACCCCACGTGGGGTGCTCTTCGCGTCTGCTGATGGTCCTCAATGCTTCTCGTGCTCCTTCGGAGCTGGCTTTTCCTTTTCCTGTTGCTTCGGAGGCGCGCTGGAGTGCACCGGGGGGTTGAAGTGCGGCGCCAGACTCTGCGCGTGCGGAGCCGGAGCAGGTGGACGAGAATTGCCAAAATTACGCGCCGAGGCATTGCTCGACGGTGGGCGGGCCACGGCCGGTGCGTTACCGGTTGCGGACGGCTTGGCATAGGTGCTGAGCGGCCGCGGAACGTTGTGGTTGTTCGCAGCAGATCCCACGGTCGAGGGCGAGCGTGGTGCGGGGGATGCACTCCGCGGTGCCGTTGGCATGGTTCTTGCCGAAGCGCTTAAAGATGCGGGTTCCACTCTGCCGCCCGTAGCTTTTGCCGGGACGACGCTTCGAGCCGAGAAATCCGCGGGTCTGGACGTTGCTGCAATCGCCGGCCTGCCCCCGTTGTTCTTTGCCAGTAGCTGAGGGTTCCGTGCGGCGGCGGTTTCATGTTGCGTCTGCTCAGGCGTTGATTGGAAGTGATGCTCTTGTGCGGCCTGCCGTTCGATTGGTGTTGGAGCGCTTCTAGTGCCTCCGGCGCCGCCGTTATAACTCACATTGTTGACGGTCGTGTTGTTTACGATGACGGTCTTGTTCACATACACATTGGTGATGTGAGCTCCGCCAACATTCATCACCGCGCTGTTATAAAAGAATCCGCCGCCGCGCCATTCTCCACCGACGAATCCTGCACCGCCGTATCCGAATCCGTAGTTCACGCCGCCGTAGAAACCGATATGAGGTCCCCAGTAACCAGCATTCCAGCGGTAGTATCCACCAGACCAGCCCCAGTATCCAGGCGTCCAGAGCAGGCCAACTGCAGGAGCCGGAACCCAGGTTCCAGGAACCCAGTAATAGCCATCATCGCCCCAGCCCCAGTAGCCAGGCGACCACATATAACCGGGCTGCGGACAAACTGGTTGCACATAGACGGGAAGCGGTGGTGGTGCCACCGTTATGGAGACGAAAATTCCCGCAAATGATGCGGCGGGTATGGCCAGCATGAGCAGGGTGAGTGCCAGCAGGCGGGTGAAACGAGCGCTACGCATAGTTAAGCCTTTCCTTCGCGGTAATTGCCCGGACAGGGTGAAGCGGTGTTTCAACTGATTCTGCTTACACAATTGCTTTTGCAGCTCTCTTGAACAAACACGGCGGCATCAGAGAAGTTGCAGCCCACGAGCATTTGCATTTGGAGATAGGCGTAAGCTCATAGCTAATCAGGACAACACGCGATGATATCCCGCTCTGGAAGTTTGTCGCCTAGTTGTTAGCCCCGATTTTTGCTGCAATTAACGATGTAGTTCGTTTTCGGTACTTGAGGAGTCAAAGTGAGGAACTGGCGCGGCTTTGCGGGCTCAAATCTCAGGATGCAGTCTGAATCTCGCGGCCTTGCTGATCATAAATTTGCCGCACTCTATCTAAAGTATCGATTTCGCTGGCGGGTTTGTCCTCGCGCAGCCTTACAATTCGGGGAAAGCGCAACGCATATCCGCTGGCGTGGCGCTCCGAGCGCATCACGGCGTTGAAGGCGACCTCAATTACTTTCTTCGCTTCTACCTCGCGGACGTGTCCCTGTTGCCGCAGCGTGTGCTCCTCGAACCACTTCGTCATGCGCGCAATTTCTGCATCCGTAAGTCCGGTGTATGCTTTGCCCACGTTGAGTAAACGCTCCCCGTCGCGCACTGCGAAAGTGTAGTCGCTCAGCACCTGCGCGCGATGTCCGTTGCCGTATTCCGCCGCCGTGATCACCACATCCAGCGTTGCCAATTCGCGCTTGAGCTTCAGCCAGTTTCCTCCGCGGCGCCCGGGGCTGTATTCAGAATCGGCAGCTTTAATCATCAGTCCCTCGTTGCCACGGGACTGCGCGGCTGCAAACAATTCTTCCAGATGCGCTGACGAAGTCGCCTCAAAAGCCGGGGCCAGCACTAATCGGTCTTGAGGTGCCTGCGCCTCGCTGCCACCGAAATCGAGCCATCCAGAAATCGGTGGCAAGCCCTCTTCCATCTTGCGACTGGCGAACAACTCTTGTAGCAACTTCTTGCGCTCGCGCAAAGGCCGCTCAATCGTCAACTCTCCATGCAAAGCCAGCACGTCGAAAACCACGTAGGACACTGGAATATCCAGCTGCATTGCGGCAGTTACGCGTTTGCGCCCAAGCCGCTTCTGCAACTCGCGGAATGGACGCGCACGGCCATTGCTCCAAGCTAGCACTTCGCCGTCCAGCACTGCGTCCGCTTGAATGCTGGCGAGTGGCGCAACCAGCTCTGGAAACGCTCCGCTGATTTCATCCAACGTGCGCGAGTAGATGCGGATCTTACCCGTAGCCGACTCTATGTGAGACTGGGCGCGTATGCCGTCGTACTTATCTTCAACGATTGCGTCCGAAAACTCTGTGAAAGCTTCGCTGGCGTCTGCAGCCGGGGACGCCAGCATGAAGCCGATAGGATGGAACAGCCGCATCCGGGCATCTTGCAACCGGTGTTCTGCCGCCAGCAGCAAGGTTTCAGCGGCATCACCAGTCAGCATCGCAGTGCGCTTCACCCCCGCTAGCTCAGCGCCGTAAGCCTTCGCGAGAGCCTCCTCAACGAGGCTCTCCTTCAGCCCCATTCGCATCTCGCCAAGAATGATTTTGGCAATGTATTTTGCTTCCTGAGCGGAGGATCGCGCGAGGAGGATTTTGAGCAGTGCGATCTTCGCTGCTGGTCCACGCGCTTCGGCTAGTGAATCGAATGCGTCCGCCAGCTGTCGCAGGCTGAGAACGCCTCCGTTTTCGTGGCGTCGAGCAAAGACTTCTTCAGCGGCCAATCCCAAGTCGCGATATTTCCGGAAGGCTTCTGTTAGCTGCCCCTCGTCTCCGGAAACCTCGGCCAGAACGCGCCATAGCAGGTTGCCGCCCACCTGCAATGTTCGCTCTTCCCAGGCAGCAAAGGCATTTCCTCCCAAGTATCGCGCAGCCAGTCCGGCCTCCTGCGCAGGTAATTCGTGCAGATAGGCCGCAACCTTGTCCACCTTCTCGTTCTTGCGAGAGGTGGCGGCCACCCATTCACAAACTTCAGCGAAGTTCTTGAAGAGAGCGGCCATCACGCATTTGGATGCGGCTTACTCATCCTCGTGGTCCCGAACCTGCGGGTGTAGCAACTGGATTCTCCTGTGCTCCGACCTTCGAGTGCAGCTCTTCGTCGCTGTCGGGAAAGATGTCATAGACATAGTCGTACGCTGGCAAGACCATCTTGTTTAGTGCGCCGGAGTCGACGCGCTGGACGATTTCCTCGCGGGAAAGATCGAAGATAGCATCCAGGATCTGCGTGCGCTCCTGTGGGTTTGCGCGTCCGACTATAAAGAGCACGCGAGCGCTATGCTGAATGTATCGAGGTGAGAGTAGCTGTCGCTTCAGCAACTCCATAATGATCGGCGCTTTGCTGCGGTCAAAGCGAGCTGGATCGCCGCGACGATCTAACTCGGCGAATAACTCTGCGGTCCATTCGTTGTGATAGTTCCACACCTTATCGAACAGCTCTCGGGTGAAGCGCGTGCCAGCCTTAATCGACTCCGCATTTACCGCCAATTCCACGCCGTCCTCAGTCAGCACTGGACGCTTAAGGTGGCCATCTTTGGTGATGGTGGCCTGGTGATGCGCAAGGGTCCAGAGCCACGAGACGTTGATCCGATATGTGGCTAGATCGTTCATGAATCGCAACTTCAGTTCGTAGTCGTCGATGGCGGCCGCGAAGTTACCGTTGAGAATCTGGAAACCGTAGTTCGCTGCCATGTAGAACGCATGCTGAATGTGCTCGACGGTGATGTCACCTTTCGGCACGCCATAGATGTCATTCCAAAGTTGTTGTGTGAAGATTTTTTCCGGCGCATCCAGCGAGTCCTTAGTGATAACCCAAGGCGTGATCTTACCCTGCGAATTGAGCACGCCACGCGATTGCAGTAGAGCCCGCTCTGCCTCGGTGAGGCCGCTGCCAGCGGTTGCCACCGGCTTACCCTTCACGTCCACGTTCTCTTGAGGCGCATCGAGCATCGACTGGAGCTCCGCTACACCGGCTTGCAGAGGTTTGTTGCCGGCGGCCACATATGCTGGCTCCGGACTTGCGACCCAGCTCTGCCGGTAGGCATCGTAGAGCCGTCCCTTCACGCGCTTCGCAAGAATGTTTTCGAGTGTAGGCTGTTGATCTGCCAGCGGCTCTTCTGGAACGAAGATTAGACCCAACAAACGCTCGCGCAGCTTGTCGATGACCATGGCGCGTAGGGCCAGTGGGTTGTATTTTGAGCGGCCATAGGCATCGCTCGACTGATAGATCATGACCGCAGCCATGCCGCCGATGGGAGCGCCCTGGCTGAGCTCGCCATTCTTCATTCCAGCCATCAGCATCATGAGGGCGTTGTATCGCTGATAGGCGATCATGTTCGGAGACGCCATGCCGATCGTCTGCGGATCAGGGAAGATTCCTTGGGGGTCATCCTTCCACATCTCAATCAGGCTGCCCAAGTAATCCCAACGTCCAACGTTTGTCCCCAGAAGACGGCGTCGCAAAACCCAGGCGATTGCTGGTAGAGTGCGCCCTGCATTCCCCTCCTCATATAGCATTTTGATTTTTATGGTGCCAACTGGGACGCCGATGATGCCTTCCAGTCGTGCCAACAGCTTCTCCACAATCAAGGCTTCCAGGGGAGATTGCAGCTTCGGGATGTAGAAGTATACGCCCGTACCGGCGCGCCTCAGAGACTCATAGTTATTCACCACCCAGAGCACAGCGACGGCAATTAAGCCAGGAGCCGGTTGCCCGTCGACAACAACGTGGTCATAGCGCACATGAATGCTGGGAGGACGAACAAACCGGATCGGCCATTGCGCCGCCGGCTTATTAATCCTGTAAGTGCGCTTCTTATCTTTCTTGGCTACCTCGTAGGGACGCTCATCCCATTTGCCTTCGAAGATCTCTTTGGCGTTCTGCATGGCCGCAAAAATCCCCACCGGCTGATTTGTCGGGGTGCCATCGGGCTGGAAATGCGGCGGCGAGGCGTCTTCGAAATCCGGCATATTCATCGGCGCTGGGCTGTTCAATGCATTGAAAGCCATGTCGAGCGGATACCAAGGCCCGGTAAGTTCCAGTCCCGGGTTGCTCAATGGACGGGCGTCCTCGGGGACGGGTACCTCATCATTGAGCCGCCAGCGCCAACGGCTGTCTTGGTCGAGAAAGTTATCGATCAGTCCCTGTATGATCTGTCGAAAGCTCCGGGGCTGACCTGTTACCGGATCAGCAAACGTTTCATCCCAGCTTGGCCACGCGTATTTCCCGGTGACCGGCGCATCGGACTGTAGGAGCATCCGGCGAGCCGTCAGGGCAGCAGCAATATCGGGCCGCAGCTCTCGGGTGAGCGCGGCAATGGTCTCATCAACGCTGACTTCTCGTCCGTTCACCTTCTTGGTCCCGAACAGGTCCGGAAATTTCTGGAAAATGTCCTCACGGATCATGGTATGGAACTCCTGAGTTATTGATGCCCTCCGCCCGGATAAGTCGCGGGTAACAGAAGGAACTGCGAGACAGCACTCTAAATCGGGAATACTGTTGGACGACAAAACCTGTCACAGCTTCTCTGGCAGATGAAGTTTCGGGTGCCATGGTTGTCAGCTTGTGTTTACGTCCAGCGAAAGAATCGCGCCGCAAAGAAGTATGAGACCACGCCCCAGAAACAGATTACCGCGAGCGGCGCGGCCTGTGACGAGAGCGAGCTGCCCTCCAGAATGACGGCTCGCAGCACGTCATTGAGCGCCGTGAGCGGCAGCAGTTTGATGAGTGGAATCGCTATGGCCGGAAAACGCTCATAGGAAAAGAATATGCCGGAAAAAATCCACATTGGCATCATCACCACATTCATAATGCCGCTTGCGGTTTCGATCTTCTGCGTGCGGCTGGCGGTAAGCAGGCCAAGCGCGGCGAAGGTGAGCGCGCCCAGGCAGCTCACCAGCGCTATGGCGGCCCACGATCCCACAACCCGCATGTGGAATGCGAGAACCCCAAAGCCCAGCACGAGAGCTACCTCGGTAATCATCAGGATCAGGCGGCTGGTTGCCAGCGCGAGGAGGAAATCTCCGCGCCGCATGGGCGTGGCCATGTAACGCTTGAGCAGTTTACGCTGGCGCATCTCCACAATCGCAAAGCCAATCCCCCACATTCCCGAGCCCATCAGATTCATGCCGAGAAGGCCGGGAATTAGAAAATCAATATAGCGGCTACCCGGTTCGCTGTTCACCCGCGAGACGGTCGGAATAGCTGGCTTGCTTCCCGCTGCCACCTGTAACGCATGGTCAGCCAGGCTGCGCGCCAACACGCTCTCCGGACGAGCCGGATCATAGATGTACTCCACAGCATCACCGTGTGGAACCAGCTCCACGTCAAACTTTCCCAGACGGAAATTGAGGGCTGCCTGCGCTGATGGTTGCACCTCCACCATCAGAGAATGCGCCTCCGGTCCGCGCCGCAGCAGTTCGGCTATGCGTTCCGCACCGGGTTGCTGGACAACGACTACCCGTGTGGCATCCAGCGGCTTATTGCGGAACGCAATCCCCAACCCAAGCGCGAGCAGGATCGGAAACAGGAAGATCCAGAAGATAACCTCCGGCTCGCGGAATAATTCCTTCAGGCGAGCCATCAGCAGCATGCGGTAGCCAGTCCAGCGTCCGTGGACGGTGGCAGTGCGAACACGCCGTTCTCCTCGTATCTCGCTGGTCTGCTCGACCATGTTAGTCCTCCCGCAAGTGGCGCCCGGTCAGGTTGACGAAAACGTCTTCCAGACTTGATTGCCGTGTCGTCAATTTGCTCAGTGCCAGCCGTTCTGCTCTACCAGGGCCAGTAACGCTGGGATGGTGCGATGCGGTTCCTCGACCGTGAGAGCAGTGACTCCGTCATCGCTCTGTACCCCACCAACTCCTGGGAGCGTTCGCCAAAGCTCGAACGAAATTGGAGCTTCGTTGGCCAACGCAAATTCCACTCGATGGTGGCCGCCGACTCCGGATATCAGCTCAGGGGGAGTTCCAGCAGCAATCACTTTGCCGTGATCGATGATGGAGATGTAGTCGCAGAGCCGCTCTGCCTCGTCCATGTAATGTGTGGTCAGCAGCACCGTTCCGCCCTCAGCCTGAAAGCGGCGCACAATCTCCCAGACCTGCCGTCGGCTTTGTGGATCGAGCCCCGTAGTGGGCTCATCGAGAAACAACATGCGTGGGTTGCCCACTAGCGCGGTGGCAATCGCGAGACGCTGTTTTTGGCCGCCAGAGAGCTTGCCCACCCAGGCATCGGCTTTCTCCGTGAGCGCCAACTCTTCGAGAACCTCGTCCACCGGCCGCGCACTGCGATAAAAGCCTCCGAACAGCTCGAGCGTCTCCCGGACGGAGAGTTTCTCGGACAGCCGCGTCTCCTGCAGAGATACGCCAATTGATTCGCGCAATTCAGCAGGGTGCTCGCGCCAGGTGCGGCCAAGAATTTCCACCTCGCCTGAGCTTGCATCGAGCAAGCCCTCAAGGATTTCGATGGTTGTTGTCTTGCCTGCACCGTTCGGCCCAAGCAAGCCATAGCATTGCCCGGCGTATATGGTCAGGTCGAGCCCGCGAACCGCCTCCACCTTGCCATCGTAAGTCTTGCGTAAATCCTTGCACCGGACCACGACTTGGTCGCGCATGGTGAGTGTCGTCCTTGTGAGTTCGGTCTCTGATCCAAAACAATGCTACCTGAAACTTCGTCCCTGCAATGATAGTGGGCGGAACGCATTCACGAACGCGCCGTTCTCTGTTCGTGCTCTGCTTCCGCCATCTTCAAAACCTAATCCGCGCCAAAGCGCATCAACAGCGTCCATGAGGCCGCCCTGCGACGAAGCCGTAATCCTGTCCGGTGCTGTCGAAACTCCGTGTGTCGCAGAAGCAAAGACCTGGATACTGGGTGCAACCATTCTCGCGTCCAGCATGGCATTCATCGATAGCACGGTTGTCAATGTTGCTCTTCCCGCGATTCAGGCCAGCTTTCACGCAACCGTGGTGGGTGTGCAATGGGTGGTCGAATCTTATGGACTGTTTCTTGGGGCATTGATTCTGGTCGGCGGTTCGCTCGGAGACCTGTTAGGCCGACGGTTGATCTTCGTGACAGGCGTGGCAACCTTCGCTGTGGCTTCCGTGGCTTGCGGACTCGCCACAAACATTCATCAACTAATTGTCGCAAGGAGCATTCAAGGCCTTGGCGCGGCGCTCCTTGTGCCCGGCAGCCTTGCCATCATCAGCACATCATTCGATGAAAAGAGCCGTGGCCAGGCAATCGGGACGTGGTCTGGATTTACGGCAATCACAACGGCAGTTGGACCCGTTCTCGGAGGATGGCTGGTTGAGCATGCTTCCTGGCGCTGGGCATTTTTCATCAATGTCCCGCTGGCGGCGGCTGTGATCGCAATCTCCATCTGGCACATTCCAGAAAGCCACAGCGCCTCGACAACCCGTGTTGATTGGGCGGGCACTTTCTTTGCCAGCCTCGGTTTGAGTGGCCTGGTTTACGGCTTCATTGAATCCACGAACCAGGGTTGGGGAGATCCACGGGTTTATGGGAGTTTGATCACCGGTGTCGGATGCGTAATAGCTTTTGCATTCACCGAAGCCCGCGTGACTTCGCCGATGGTCCCGCTCACACTCTTCGAATCGCGCAACTTCACTGGCGCGAACCTGCTCACGCTGTTTCTATATTCAGCGACTGGAATTTTCTTCTTCCTGTTCCCGCTGAACCTCATACAAGTTCAGCGATACTCCGCGACAGCAGCCGGCGCAGCCATGCTCCCACTGATTCTGCTGATGTTCCTGCTCTCCCGCTGGTCCGGCGGATTGGTTGCACGCTATGGCGCGGAAGAGCCATTAGTAATCGGACCCCTGATTGCAGCCTTAGGTTTCGCGCTGTTCGCAGTGTCCTCTATTGGAGACAGCTACTGGAGTGCGTTCTTTCCTGCTCTGGTGGTTCTCGGTTTCGGGATGGCGGTCACCGTAGCTCCGCTCACCACCGTCGTGATGAACTCAGTGCGCCAGGATCGCGTTGGCACGGCTTCCGGAATTAACAATGCAGTTGCACGAGTGGCGGGAGTGCTTGCGGTCGCAGTCCTTGGGATCGTGATGGTAAGCGCCTTTAGCTCCAATCTAGGTCACAGCTTGCAATATCTGTCGCTGTCTCCAGACGTCTTGAAAAGCATTAAAGCAGACGAGATTAAGCTTGCTGGATTACAAGTACCCGATAGCCTGAATCCAGCGATGAGAGCTACCATTGAGGAATCCGTCGGGAAGTCATTTGTATTTGGATTCCGAATTGTCATGTTGATCTGCGCCATCTTGTCCGTGACAAGTGCTATGGTCGCCTGGCGCATGATTCGGAAGGCAAACGAATAACGTGCGGCTATAGTTGCAACGACCTTCGGAATTCGCGCACCACATCAGAGACATCGCGCTTCTCCCCATCCACTGCGTAGTTCATGCGGCGCATAGCTTCAGTTGAGACACGTCCGGTAAGTTGCTCGAGCGCTGTTCGCATTCCGTCGAACTGTTGCAAAGCCTCTGGCCTGACTATAGGGACCGCATCATAAGGTGGAAAGTAATGTCTGTCGTCTTCCAGCACCCGCAAGCCGAGCGCGGCGATCATGCCATCCGTGTTAGAACCCGCTACAATATCCACCTGTTTTGCTTGAAGCGCTCGATACAGCAGACCTAGATCCATGACTCTTGGCGGCGCGGCGAATCGCAGTCCATAGGTTCTTGCCAGTCCCTCAAAACCATCCGGACGCTCTAGAAATTCATATCCCACGCCTAGGCGCATCTGCTGCGAGTGTGCGGCAAGCTCCGACAATTTCGCAATCCCTTCGGCTCTGGCATCTGCCTCGCGCATCGCGATAGCAAAGGTGTTGTTGAATCCCAGTGAGGGAAGGACCGTGAGATTGAACCGACGTTGGTATTCGTTGCGTACGATTTCAAACACCGCTTTCGCGTCTGACTGTGCAGGTAGCTTAAGTATGGCGGTGAGAGCCGTACCAGTGTATTCGACGTAAGTATCGATTCTCCCGGCAAGAATGGCTTGCTGGCAGATATACGTTCCTGCCAGGTAGAAGCGGCGCTCGACGGGAACCTTCGTGTGACTCTCCAGAACTTGCGCCAGTAATTCTCCAAGTACGAGTTGCTCCGTGAAGTTCTTGGTACCGACAGAGACAAGGCGCTTGCGTCCATTGCAACCCACAAGTAACAGCGCAGGTGTCCCGGTTAAGAACATTCGGCGGTTCATGTTACCGGCGTCGCCATTGCGCACCCATCTGTAGCGCTCCGATTGCTCCATCAGCGATGAGCGCCATGAGTGCTGCGGGAACCGCACCTGCCAGAATCACATTGTTATCCACCATGGCTAAGCCGCGAAAGATAAATTCGCCAAGGCCACCAGCTCCGATGGCTGCTGCAATTGTCGCCACCCCAATCGTGATCACGGTCGCCACTCGGACCCCGCCGAGAATAACAGGCGAGGCCAGAGGAATCTCCACATGCCAAAGAATCTGTCGTGGAGTCAGCCCCATGCCGGTTGCAACTTCAAGTACTGACGGGTCTACTCCACTGATGCCAGTGTACGTATTGCGAACGATGGGCAGGAGCGCATAGAGCGTCAGAGCTGTGATTGTCAATCGGTCCGCGCGTGCGCCCAGCCAAGGCATCGGTAGTAACAGTCCAAAGAGCGCCAAACTTGGGATGGTTTGAATCACGTTATTCGTTCCGAGCACAGCCGCTCTCAACTTCGGATGCCTCGCCAACAGCACGCCGAGTGGAATGCCGATCACAAGCGAAAACATCATGGACCACAGAACCAGGCGGAGATGCTCCAGAGACAGCGTCGTGATCTCGACGCGATGTTTTGTTACAAATTCGAGAAATGACATACAGGTCACTCATTCAACCATTGGGAGCTGGATCGACAAATATCGATATAGGCTTTCGCGTTTTCATTGGAAGACCTGACAAACTCTTCTGGCGTAAACACTCCGGCAGATGCCCCGCCAACCATAAGGACTATACGATCACCCAGCCAGAGAGCCTCGGTTACGTCATGCGTAACAAACACGACGGTCGTACCGAGGCGTTTTTGAAGTAGCTTGAACTCCCGTCGCACCTCCGCGCGAGTCAACGGATCGAGCGCTCCGAATGGCTCATCCATCAGCAGAATTGGCGGGTCCGCAGCAAGTGCACGAGCTATTCCAACCCGCTGCCGCTGACCTCCCGATAGCTCGTGCGGATAGCGCCGCGCAAACTGGTCGTAGGGCAATCCTATAAGCGAGAGCATCTCCTTGGTTCGCAGCTCGATCCGTTCGGCATCCCAGCCCTCAATCTTCGGGATCAGCGCAACGTTCGCTTCTACGGAGTAATGCGGAAACAGGCCGATCTCCTGAACCGCATATCCAATTCTGCGGCGCAATTGGATAGCGTCCCACTGAACCGTGGCGCGACCTTCCACAAGCACTTCTCCACGAGTGGGTGAAAGAAGGCGATTGATCAGTTTGAGAGTTGTTGTCTTGCCGGAGCCGCTTCTGCCCAGCAGGATCAGAATCTCGTGAGAACGGATTGCCAGATTCAGGTCAGAGATGAGCGCGCGAGCTCCATTCACGGAGTAATCGACGTGTACAAACTCGATAGCGATCTCTGATCGATCTTTCATCGTGGCCGCGTGCTTGCGGGACTCAGAGTATCTGATGCATCACTCGTAGAATTCTCCTGCCTCCGTTGACGCGATCCATAGTGGAAGCGATAGCGAAGCTGAACGTAGATCTGGCGCGGCAGGTTCCAGTGAAATCCGCCATAGGTAAGGCTGTTGTCGTACTCAACCCGGTGGTTAGTCACGTTCAACGCGGTGACGGACGCGGTGAAGCGTTCCCCGAAGTCCTTGCCCAGCGACAAATCGAAGGTTGTGTGCTGCGGCAGATAGTTGCCCGGATATGGTTGGCCGGGGAAACCGTTGCTGAATCCGGAGCCGTAGTAAACGTTGGTGGAGGCGTAGGAGCGCCATGGGAGGCTGACGTCGCCGCCGACGTTGAGCGTGTTGCGCTGGTCATGATCGAGCGGGCTGAGTCCGGGAGAGGGTGTCACGTCGTTGAGGCCACCGGTGATGATGCCGCTACCCTCGGCAATCTGGTTGGAGTAGGCGAGGTGAAGCTGGACACGGTGGGCAATACGCGGCGAGCGCAGCGTGAGCTCCCATCCTCGAATCACGGCTTGGGAAACGGTGAGGGGAAAGAAGATGTTGGAAGCTCCGATGTTGTTGTGGTCAAGAAAATTGGAGACATTGGTTTGGAAGGTATCGGCGTCGAGGACCCATCCGCGGTAAGGGATGGTGACGCCGAACTGATGTTCCTCGTCGCTCTCACCGGGGAGCGGCAGAAAGCCGCAGCTGGGTGGTTGACACTGGGTGATCAGCGGACCGGAGACGGTTTCGATTGGCGGCGCCTGATAGTAGTGACCGTAGAAGGCGCGGAATGTCCAATGAAGGCGAGGAAGGGTGACGGTGGCGCCGAAGCGGGTTGGATGGCGGACTCGGAGATGGGCGGCTCGAGGGAGCTGGCGGAAAAGTTGCCTTCGGAGAAACGCGTGGGGCGCATGCCGGCGGAGAGCATCAGCCAGGAAAAGGGTTTGAATTTGTCATCGATGTAGAAGGTTTCGAGATTGGCGGTCGGGCTCTCGCTGATGGTGAAGGGAAGATTTCCGCTGCCGTCATTGAAGATGAGCGCCGAAGAGTTGGCTATCGCTCTGGTAGAAACTGAGGAATCCAACCTGCAGATCGTTCTTCTTATAGTTGGCTGCGAAGGCTGGCTTGCCCCCCGACGTAGGTGGAGGCGCGGTTCTCGGTGGTGGCCATGGGGATGTCGGTCGGGATTACTCCACGTAGTCGCCGCTGTTGTAGTGGTAGAAGGGCGAGACCGTGGTCAGGAGATGCGAATTGAAGGTATGCAGCCAGGTGAACAGGACGCCGACATCAGTCTCAGTTTGGCTGTCGCGAAGTCCGATGCTGGGGTATTGCGGGGTAAAGCCGTTGGCCGGAATCGATCCGTTCTCGATGTCGTTGGGATTCGGATCGTACGGGATCTGGTAAGTAGTCGCGGCGCAGTGAGGTCATCAGACGGAGCTGGTTGGAAGGATTGACGTTGAAAGATGAAAGTTTCCGAAGCCGCCGAGCCGTTGACAGCGTCGTGCACGACTTGAGGAACGGGCGGCTGCAGGCCGAGATCGCTGCGGTTGCCATTGACGCTGGCGTAATAGGCGAAGCGCTCGGTGTGGCTGCCGAAGCTGAGGTGCATCGTCGGTCTGGTAGAAGTTGCCGGCGGTCAAGACGAGTTCGGCCTTCGTTGTTGCGCTCGAAACCGGTGCGTGGGACGACGTTGAAAACGCCATAGGTGCGGTCGCCGAACTCGGCGGCATAGCTGCCGCGATTGACTTCAACGTAGTCCATGTCCTTGGGATCGAACTGGGGACCGAGATTCTGCGCGATGGCGGTGTTGATGATGGGAATGCCGTCGAGGAGCCAGGTGACTTGGTGGCCACCGCGCATGTGAAGCATGTCGTGAGTGACGTAGGTGCCGGGGACGTAGTCGGTGATCATGGCCATGCTGTTGGTGCGGTCGGCGCCGGGTGTGCGCTCGATGTCCAGGCCGCTGACGAGGGTTATGGGAGTGAAGCTGTCGGTGGGGAGGACTGCGGGCGAGGCGGAGGCGGTGACACTTTCGTTGATCGTAGCCAGTTGCAATTGGATGTGAACGACGGGCATCGATCCCGAAATGACGATGACAGTCCTGAGAAGTCTGCGCGAAGCCCTTGCTGGCGACGCTGACGGAATAATCGCCGAGCGCAACGGCGTTGAACTGGAATTCACCGTTGGCATCGGTAGTCGCGCTTCTTACCCAGTACGACCGTTTGGCTTTGAGCGTCACCGTAGCGTCTCTGGATGGGGCGATGCTTAGGGTCGTGCACGACGCCGCGAACCGCGCCGTAGACGTTCGCGAATGCCATGGCCGGGATGAGAATGAAGCAGACGACTGACGGTATCAGCAAATTACGACGCGACATGATGGCGCTCCAAAATCGCACAGATGTGGAATGGTGCCCGGTTCCACTTTACCAGGCACCCTCCTTGCGGCCAAACCACCAGATCAGTCCAACCAAGGCGGTGTTTTGTTGATTGCTCAGTACTCCTTGAGTGGAGGTCAGGAACGATGGTTGGTTGGAAAAATCGCGCCGCCACTCGTAGCGCATCAGGAAGCCGTCCGCAAGATTGAAGTCGTAAGTGATGTTGTTACTGAGAACGTCATAGGCGCGCAGCAGATTGACCCGCCCGACCGGGGCGTTGAAGTTGTATTCGTAATAGGAACACATGACAATAGCAAGACATAAACCCAATTCCGCATCTGCTTTCTCCTGGGGATATTTCCAAAACTCCTCGTAGGATGCACTTAGGATTCGAAGTTCTTCCTCGGAACTGAGTCTTAGTGTGGAGGTTCGTCACAGTGACAAACATTTCGGTGGAGAGCGGCGGCAGAATCCACTCCCGGCAACTCTGTTTATCAGCCTGATATACAATCAAAGAGCTACCCGGTGGTGGGCAGTCTTTCTATGACGGTGCTGAACGTCGGCACGTCCCGCCGCTGTGGGTTCCGGTGCAAGCGAAAGCTTCCTGGGTGGTTTCCGGGCAGAAGTCCGCCAAGTATTCTTGCGCGGTGTCCCATGTCCTGCCAGAGCAATTCCGCCGAGCCTCGCGCCGGCCCAGATAGGAGTTCAAATAATGGCTAAGATTGCAAAAACAGGTGATCGCAAAAAGGTGATGGATACGTCCAAGAGCACGAACTGTCCGAAGTGTGGCAAGCCCACCCGGATCGTCAAGCGTGTGAAGGATCGCGAACGCAACGTCCCCGGCGGCGTCTTCATCTCCTGCTCGGCCTGCGAGTTCTACGAAAAGCTGTAGCTGAAATTTCGCAGCACAGAAACAGCAACGCGCCTCACTCAAAGGCGCGTTTTCTTTTGGCCTAACTGGCTTTGCGGTTTTGGAGATCGGCTGCGTCGCTCTCGCACTGCTCATGGATTGCGCCCGGCACGACGGGGACGATGGAGCGACTCTGCCCGGTGATCAGGCGTGCGCCTCGCTGAAAAGTGACATAGTCCCAGAACCACTCCCAGAGGACCTGGGCGCGATTGCGGAAGCCAATGAGAAACAGCACGTGCACAAGTAGCCAGGCGAGCCACGCAACATAACCAGACAGTTTGAAGCCTCCCACATCCGCAATGGCCGCCGAGCGGCCAATCGTCGCCAAACTTCCCTTGTCGCGGTAATGGAAAACCTTGCGAGGCTCGCCATGTAGATCGCGCTTAATGGACTCGGCAGCAAACTGCCCCATTTGGATCGCGGCGGGAGCGACGCCGGGAACTGGCTTCCCGTTCTTTTGAATTACCGAAGTGAGGTCGCCGAGAACGAAGACTTCAGGATGCCCTGGGATGGTCAGATCGGGCTGAACCTGCACGCGGCCGGCACGGTCAGTGGGAGTTCCAAGAAGCTTGCCGAGTGCGGAGGCCGAAACTCCAGCGCCCCAGAGCACAACCGAGGCGGGAAAGGCATGATCGCCGACGTACACGTGGGCTGCGTCGATATTCGTAACCGTCTTGCCAGTGATTACCTCAACCCCAAGTTTGTTCAACTGCTTCACCGCAGAGCTGGAAAGCTCCTCGGGAAAAGTGGGAAGGATTCTCGGCCCGGCTTCGATGAGAACGACCCGGGTGCTCCTGGGATCGATGGAACGAAAGTCCGTGGCCAGAACGTGCTGAGCGATCTCGGAGAGTGCACCTGCCAGCTCAACTCCAGTGGGGCCTCCCCCAACCACAACAAAGTTGATACGTTCAGTCGTATGGTTCAGGCGAGCGCGGCGCTCGGCAATTTCAAACGCCAATAACATACGGCGGCGAATCTCGGTGGCATCTTCGACAGATTTCAGTCCAGGAGCGTAGGTGGCCCACTCGGGATGTCCAAAGTACGTGTGAGTAGCACCGGCGGCGACGATCAGGTAGTCGTAGAAAAGTTCATCAGAGTCGAGTTGAACCTTGCGACGTTGAAGGTCGATGCCCGTTGCCTCAGCCAACAGCACGGAAACATTCTCGTCTTTCCGGAAAATATGGCGGATCGGATAGGCAATTTCACCGGGAGAAAGTGCGGCGGTAGCAACCTGATAGAGAAGCGGTTGAAATGTGTGGTGATTGCGGCGATCAACGAGAGTAATACTAACGTCTGCTTTGGCAAGAGAGCGCGCAGCATAAAGCCCGCCGAAGCCCGCACCGATGATCACGACATGAGGAATGGATTTTGTAATCTGCATGTCCAATGCGTTCCTCCCCGCTTGGATTCGCAAGAGTAGGGGATACTAACTAGATGAGGTCTTGATGCGAAAGAGTCCATGAATTCAGGATTAATTCAGGAGCTCTAAAGCAGGTTTCATGTACAGGCCTCTAGCTGAGCCGCCGGGCTTGTGCTACTCTGAACCCACTAAGTCATATCGATTTATCTCTGTCGTTTGTTCTGACAGGGTGCAAGAAGGCGATCTCATTTCGATCCTCCCCAGGGATTCTAAGGATTGTCTTTTGTTTTGAACAAAAGTGCCTTGTGCGAAAGGGGTTACTGTTTCTTGATTTCTGCTCACGTCACAAGGCCGAATACTACGTCATCTGTACCGCCGCAGTACTCCGACTATCGGGCCAAGGTGGACTGAGTTTTTCCGGTGCTAACTGATGAGGTGTTGCCAGGGTAGTTAAACCTCTGTACCAACGTTGTGTGGAGCTCTATAGGTGGGAAGTGTTGCATCTTCGCGAGAGGTCGGGCAGAGTTCATCACTGCGCAATGGCGAGAGGTCTTGGACGTATCGTCTGGAACGATTTGTAAAACGTGGATTTGATATTGTTTTCTCTCTGCTTGCCTTGGTCGTTATCTCCCCTGTGCTGCTGATGATCGCCATCCTCGTGAAGCTGGATTCCGAGGGGCCAATCCTGTATGTTTCCGAACGAATTGGCAGGAATGGGAGACGATTCCGTTTCCTGAAATTCAGAACGATGGTGAAAGACGCGGACACTTTGCGGGGGGCATTGCTGCATCTGAACGAGCGGCGGGGAAACCTGTTCAAGATGTCGAACGATCCGCGCGTAACCCAATTGGGGAGAGCGTTGCGGCGCTACAGTCTGGACGAATTGCCACAGTTTTTCAGCGTGCTTACGGGACATATGAGTGTGGTTGGACCGCGTCCATGCTTGCCTAGCGAGTACGCCCGCTACACAAAAGAGCAGCGTCGCAGGGTGGAAGCCGTGCCGGGAATCACCGGGTTATGGCAAGTAGAGGCGCGCACCGATCCTTCCGTGGAAGCGTATTTTGCGCTGGATATGTACTATGTCGAGAGCTGGAGTTTGTGGCTCGATATGAGGATTTTGCTGAAAACCGTGCTGGTGGTGTTTTCGGGAACGGGACAGTAGAGCGGTAGAGAACGTAGCGCATCCAAATGGGGCCGAGAGCCCCATTTTTGTTGGTCTGAACAGCATTACAGGTCACGCAATTGCGTTATGGACGGGTTTTTGGCTTTGTACGCTGGCGGGGATAACGATTGGTAGATCAGGTAATGGTTTGGAGAGGTGAATGTACTACTTGGTCAATCGATGCGAAGAGACTGGAACCATTCACTGAAGGGACAACAAACGATCTCGGGCGCGGTATCCGATCAGTCAATCGTCGGGACGGGGTTACTTCTCGCGGGAGACGACGAACTGGGGGAGCCAGAGAAGCGCGCGCTTGAAGCCGTTTTCCGGGAAGGACTGGAGTTGGGCGACGGCGTGCTCGGCGAACTTTGCCGCCTCGTGGTTGGCAGCGGTGATGGATTCGTAACGAGCCAGGATGGCGAGAATGTCCTCGTGGGTGACGCCGTTGAAGGCGCGCTGTTCGAGGACGGCCTGAATCTGGGCGCGCTCCTCGGGCGTGCAGTGCTCCAGGGCGTGGATGACGGCGAGAGTCGCTTTGCCCTCGCGGAGGTCACTGGCCACGGGTTTGCCGAGAACCACCTCGGAGGCGGTGAGGTCGAGGACGTCGTCGGTGATCTGGAAAGCCATGCCGATGGCGCGGCCGTATTCGCGCAGGAGGAGTTGCTGCTCCTGGTTGGCTCCGGCGAGAACTGCGCCGAGCTGCATGCAGACCGCGAAGAGGCAGGCAGTTTTGCGGTAGATGAGATCGAGGTGGCTATCGCGGGTGATCAGCGAGCCAAGCTTTTCGATCTGAAGCAGTTCGCCTTCGACCATCTGCTTGGTGAGATCGGTAAGCAGGTCGAGGACGTGGAGGTTGCGCTCTTCCAGCGAGATCTGAAATGCCTGCATGTAGAGCCAGTCGCCGGCGAGGACGCACTTGGGGTTTCCCCAGATGGTGTTGGGCGAGGGGCGGCCACGGCGGGTTTCGGCTTCGTCAATGATGTCGTCATGAACCAGGGTTGCGGTGTGGATGATTTCGACTACCGCACCGAGGCGGACAGCTCCGCGTCCCTGGTAGTTGAGCAGTTTGGCGGCGAGCAGAAGCAGCGCGGGCCGGAGGCGTTTTCCGCCGCCCTGACGCAGGTATTCGCCAATCTCAGTGATGGCCTGTACATTCGACACACTGTAGCCGCCGAACTCGCGCTCGATGGCCGCCAGGTCATCCTGGAGAAGGTCGAAGATCTCTTTGCCCGTTGCTGCTGCCAAGCTGTTCAAGATTGAACCCTAACACAATCCGATTGGATTCCGCGGCGACGAATACGGCCGGGTTTGAGCGCCGATCAATTAATTGTTGCGATAGTTCGTAAATTGCATATCGATACCGAAATCGGTCTGGCGGAGCAGTGCAATGATCTCCTGAAGGCTGTCGCGGTCTTTGCCGGTGACCCGGACGATGTCTCCGTTGATGGAGGCTTGCACCTTCTTCTTGGAGTCCTTGATGGTTTTGACGATCTCGCGTGCTTTCTCGATGGCGATGCCTTGCTGGAGCTTGATCTTCTGGCGGACGGTGGAGCTGGCGGCGGGCTCAATTTTGCCGTACTCCAGAGACTTGAGAGAGACGTTGCGCTTGACGAGTTTGGACTGCAGGACGTCAATTACGGCCTTGAGTTTGTATTCGTCGGCGGAAGTGAGCACGAGTTCTTCCTTGCCATCAAACTCGATGTCCGAGTGCGAACCCTTCAGGTCGTAACGCTGATGGATTTCCTTGAGGGCCTGCTGGATGGCGTTAGTGACTTCCGGCAGGTCCACGTTGCTGACAATGTCAAAAGAGTTTTCAGCGGCCATTGCTTCCTAGTGTATGACAAAGTGGCAGTTCCCGCATCTTTGAATTTTGTGCTAGGAAGGGAAATGTAGAGGGGCGGTAAAGGTTTTCCGGGCGATCTTCAACAGCCAACGTAGTTTCATACGCGCTTTGTGGAGTTGCGATTTGCAATTGCCAATGGAACATCCCATCATCTCGGCAATCTCGTTGTGTTCGTATCCCCCGATGTCATGCAGCATGAAAACGATGCGATAGCCGGGAGGGAGGCTTGCAATGGCCCGCTCCAGATTTACGCGGTCGACGACGCCACAAAGAACCTCGTCCTGGGTGCCGTACTCCTTCTTCGGTACATCGTCATCGCTGGGCTCCAGAGTCTCGTCGAGGGAGATCTCCGGTAGTACTTTTTTGCGCAGTTGCATGAGAACGATGTTGACCGTGAGACGATGCACCCAGGTGGAAAAGGCGGAGTCCCCGCGAAAGGTTGCGATCTTGCGGTAGAGCTGGAGAAAGGCCTCCTGGGTAAGGTCCTCGGCCGCCTCAGTATTTCCCGTCATACGTAAACAGAGGGAGTAGACACGTCTTTTATGAAGGCGGTACAGAGCTTCGAAGCACTCGATATCGCCGAGCCGTGCACGTTCGATGACTTCGGCCTCCGGCATTCCCGACGCCAGCATACTTTTCGGGGTGGTCAATGGAGTCTCCGCATTACTGAATCGCGTCGATCAAGGTGACTGGATGGACCGGTTTCTGCAACAGAATGAATTTGAGACCGTTGGCTGGTTGTTCCGCAACCGTTGACGCTTGCCCGGAGAGGATCACGAGCTTGCAGGCCGGGTAACGCGCTTGCAACCAGGCCGCGAGTTCGAGGCCATTCATGTTTGGCATTGCGTAATCGGTGATGACCACATGGGGTTCAGATTCGAGGGCGAATTGTATGGCAGGAAGAGGATCATGGAAGGTGGTGACGTCGAAACCTGCGTGGCACAGCACTGCGGAAACCGCAGTGGCAACAGATGGGTCATCGTCGACGACGAGGATTCGTGATCTCGTGTTTGCTGCCATGAGGCCCGGCCAGTCTAGCCATAGGTGGCTATGGACTTTCCCACAAAGAGCTGGTGTACCGGACAAGCTTAGTCCACATTGAATGGTAAAGTCCGTCTGGTATCAGACAGTTAGAGGAGACCGAGACGACGAAACTCATCGCGGACGGTTCCATAGCACTCGCACGCGACGTGCTCAAGCCCTTCACGGTTCTTGATGGTGACGTGGCCGCGAGTGTAGTCGATGAGGCCCGCCTGATTCAGCATGCCGGCCGCCAGCGTAACCGTGGTTCTAGGGGCGCCCAACATCTGGCCAAGGAATTCGTGGGTGAGCGGCATGTGGTCGGCCTGGACGCGGTCGTGACAGGTAAGAAGCCAGCGCGCGAGGCGTTCACTGATCGTGTGGAGGCGGTTGCAGGCGGCATTCTGAGCGCTCTGGACCATGTTTGCGACAGCGTATTTTTGTAGATAGCTTCGTAGCTGGCCGTCGCGTTCGAATTCGGCCCTCAAACGCTGTGCATCGATGCGATAGCCGGAGCCTGCCACCTGTATGAAAGTTTCTCCTGGTATGGTCGCCGCTCCGAGAAGTACGGGGAGTCCCGACCACACCGTCAATGCCGATGACACCGACCTCGACGGTAGATCCGTCAGCCAGCGTCAAGACAACCGAAGCGAGCCCATCTTCGAGGAAATATGCGTAGCTGGCGTTGCCGTCGAGCAGTGGGGTTCTGACCGGAAGAGCAACGCGTGTGAGGAATGGTTCAATGCGCTTGATTTCAGCTTGGGGGAGCGCTGAAAGTACGCGATTCTTAAACTGCACTGCGGGCGGGTTCATGAGGCTCCTTTGCCGTAGAACGGCATCTGGACGCGCATATGAACCGCCAACATTGGCGAGAGCGATGCGTATTAAGATGTGGTGCGATTATACCCCGGACAACCATTCCACTATGTCCGGTATCGTACTAAGCGTGTATTAATTCCGTCGGAGATACAGTCAGGTGGGGTCGTGTACATAGAGACACAAAGGCGTTCTGCTGTTCCCACCGAGGAGATCAGGCTGGCAGCCTCTCTCGCCCATGAGATCAACAATCCTCTCGATTCGGTTCTGAACCTGCTTTACCTGGTGGAATCAGAGTCCACGCTGACCGAGCAAGGACATCTGTATTTAACGCAGGCCGAAGAAGAAGTACAACGGATCGCCCAAATCGCACACTCAGCGCTGGACTATTTCAGGGACTTCGCAACCCTGAAAAGAACGAGCGTACCGCGATTGATGGACTCGGTTATCGAGATCTACAAGTCACGGTTTGAGGCACGAGCGATCGGTGTGAATACCCGCTACTGTTTGGATGGAGAGCTGGCTGTCTACTCTGGACCTTTGCGCCAGGTGTTCTCCAACCTGCTGCTGAATGCCGTCGACGCCATGCCGAAGGGCGGGCGATTGTACGTCAGAGCGACGGCACACCATGAATGGCGTGGGCAGCAGAGGCGTGGATTGCGGGTGACGATTGCGGACAACGGATGTGGGATTGCCGCAAAGAACCTGGATGAGATATTTGAGCCCTTCTTTACTACCAAGGGTTCCGGCGGCAGCGGTTTGGGACTCTCGCTGGTGCGCGAGGTGCTGCACAAGCACGGTGGCTGGGTGCGGGTGCGGAGCAGCACTCGAGAGGGACGAAGCGGCAGCGTGTTTTCGATGTTTCTGCCGGAAGGTTAGGATCGCGGACAAATACAGAGGCAAAGCCAGTAGAGGTGAGGCGTGCTGCTTCCCACCTTAACCGCGCAAAAAGCAGCGCGTCGAAGGTGGGGCACCCGGCTTCGCTGAAGATGACACCCTTAAAACAAAGGGCAAATTCAGAACCAAAACCAAAAGCAAAATCGATTAGTCCGTCAGATGGAAGAAGCGGCGGAAGTTATCGTGGGCGAGCTGCCCGGCAGCTTCCGGCGCGAGGTTGCGGAGCTGGGCGAAGTGGCGCGTGGTCTCGACGACATAGGCGGGCTCGTTGCGTTTGCCGCGATAAGGGACGGGTGCAAGGTAGGGGCAATCGGTCTCGAGAAAGAAGCGGTCGAGCGGAACCATGGCGGCGGCGTCGCGGATGTTCTGGGCCTTGGGGTAGCTGATGTTTCCGGCAAAGGAGAGGATGAAGCCGAGATCGAGCGAGGCTTGCGCTTGCTGGAGGTTTCCGGTGAAGCAGTGCATGACTCCGCCGAGTCCGGTCGGGGTCCACTGCTCGCGGAGGATGGCGAGAAGATCGTCCCAGGCATTGTCACTGCTCTGGCTGGGGCGGCAATGGATGAGGATAGGAAGGTTGACGGCGGCGGCTAGCTCAAGCTGCTGGCGGAAGACGCTCTGCTGCACATCGCGAGGGGAAAAGTCGTACCAGTAGTCGAGTCCGATTTCTCCGATGGCGATGACCTGCGGGTGCTGGGCAAGGCGCTCCATGGTGACGAGGTGCTCGGAGGTAAGCAGGCGAGCCTCGTGCGGGTGGACACCGGTGGAAGCGTAGATCCAGGGTAACGCTCAGCGAAGGGGATGGCGCAGGCAAGGTCGTCAGGGCCATCGCCGTTGCCGATGGCAAGCAGGGTACGGACACCCGCATCGTAGGCGCGCTGGATCATGGCTTCGCGGTCAGAGGCGAACTGGGAACCGTCGAGATGAGCGTGGGAGTCTAGGAACATTTTCAAGATGACAACATAGGGCGAAGGGGAAAAGCAACAGCGGGAGTAGAGGTAAACGCCTGTTGATTCCCACCTTAACGCCGAAAGGCGTGGCGTGAAGGTGGGGCACCCGGCAATCATGATTGGGGAACATCTTCAAACCAAGAGCAAAGCCAAGAATTGCCCCATCCTAACCGCAAAATGCGCGGGTAGGATGGGGCGTCGATGTTTGTTGCAGCTACTTGAGGCGGGCGCCGTTGGGGACATCTTCGAGGAAGCTGGCGAGAGCGGGCTGGCCTTCTTCTCCGAATGAGGCGGCGACGATCATGCCCTGGGATTCGATGCCACGGAGTTTGCGGGGGGCGAGGTTGGCGACGATGACAACCTTGCGGCCTACTAGCGTCTCGGGGGCGTAGGCCTTGGCGATTCCGGCGACGATCTGGCGGACTTCGGTTCCGATGTCAACGGTGAGGCGCAGGAGTTTGTCGGCCTTTTCTACCTTCTCGGCGGTGAGGATGGTGCCGACACGGAGCTCGACCTTGAGGAAATCATCGATGGTGATGTGGGCGTCGGCCGGTGCGGGTGCAGGCACGGCGGGCGCTTGGGTAGTGGTGGCCGGTGCAGGCGCGGCGGTGGTGGGGGCGGTGGTTACAGTTGCAGTTGCTGCAGTTGTGGTGGTTCCGTTGGCTCCGGCGGCTGCGGTCTCCGCGGAGCTCTTACGTTCTTCTTCCATCTGTTGCATCCTTTCAATTGCGCTCTTGTCGGCGCGCGGGAAAACCGGGTTCGATCTCGCCGAGTTGCGTGCCTACGTGCAACTGTCCCCAGCGCAAGGTCGTCGAGATCGAGTTTCTGCGATGTCGCCGAGTCCGAGCTGCGTGACAGATCTTTGCCGTGGAGTCCGGAATGACGGGATGAGCCAGCACGGTGACGATGCGCAGCGCTTCGGCTGAGGTGTAGAGCACGGTGGCCAGCCGTGCCGCGGCTTCCGGTCGTCCTGTTTTTCGCCAAGGCCCAGGGCTCGTTCTCGACGATGTATTTATCGACGGCGCTGAGCAGGGACCCCAGGCGGCTTCCAGCGCGCGGGAGAACTGGTATGGCTCGAACAGACGCCGTACTCGGCGATGGTCTCTGCGGCGAGTTTGGCGATGGCGTCATCGGCCGGAGTGTACGACGATGGTGGCGACGGGATAGGGAACCTCGCCCTTGAAGTAACGATTGATCATCGGCAGCGTGCGGCTGGCAAGATTGCCGAGGCCGTTGGCGAGATCGGTGTTGAAGCGCTGCACGAGAGCGTCGAAGGAGAACGATCCGTCCTGGCCGAAGACGACTTCGCGCAAGAGGAAGTAGCGCAGAGCGTCGGCGCCGAGCACTTCGAGGATGGTCTCGGTGCGCACGATGTTGCCGCGCGACTTGGACATCTTGCTCTCTTCAAAGAGCAGCCAGCCGTGCGCCACGATCGCCTTGGGCAGGGGCAGGCCGGCGGCCATCAGGAATGCCGGCCAATAGACGCAGTGGAAGCGCACGATCTCTTTGCCGATCATGTGGACATCGGCGGGCCAGTATGCTGGAAGCGCTGCTGGTCGGCCTCATCGGGCGAGCCGAAGCCGACGGCGGTGATGTAGTTGCAAAGCGCGTCCAGCCATACGTAGATCACGTGCTCCGGATCGCCGGGCACGGGGATGCCCCAGGTGATGGTGGTGCGGCTGAGATGGAGAGATCGCGCAAGTCCACCCTTGACGAAGGCGATCACTTCGTTGCGGCGCGTTTCCGGATGGATGAAGTCCGGGATTCTCCTCGTAGAGCTTCAGCAGCTTGTCGCCGATGGCCGAGAGCTTGAAGAAATAATTCTCTTCCGTGACGGTTTCGGTGATGCGTCCGCAGACGGGGCAGGGCGTGCCGGGTGCGCTGTCGTTGACGTAGAGTTCGTCGAAGACGCAGTACTGGCCGGTGTAGGAGCCCTTGTAGATGATAGCCGCGCTCGCGCAGCAGGGTGAACATTGCCTGCACGCCGCGCTTGTGCTCGGGCTGGTGGTGCGGATGAACTCGTCGTAGCTGATGCCCATGCGATCCCAGAGGGCGCGGAATTCGCCGGTGACCTCGTCGGTGAGCTGCTGGGGCGTCTTGCCGGCGGCGGCGGCGGATCGCTCGATCTTCTGGCCGTGCTCGTCGGTGCCGGTGAGGAAGTATGTGTCATGCGCCCACATGCGGTGGCGGCGCGCAATCGCGTCACAGACGATGGTGGTGTAGGTGTGGCCGATGTGGGGCCGCGCGTTGACGTAGTAAATCGGCGTGGTGATGTAAAACTTTTCGTCGTTGCTCGCTCATACGAATCTCTCAATCAGGACTGAAAACTTTTAGAGGCATCGCCGGAATCGGCGTTATCAACAGCAGCATTGCTGGAAGATCCAGACGATGCGAGGTAGAGGCGAATAGCCTCCTGCAGTACGGTTTTGAGAGGCACGCCGGTGGACTCTGCGATTCTGCGACAGTCCTCGAACTCAGGAGCGCAGTTTACGACCTCTCCGTGCAACCGACCGAGTTTAACGCGAATTGGCCCCCAAGGTGATTGTACGGTGACATGCTCCCGTTCGAGAATGCGTCGCTGCTCGTGACGGATGCGCACGCCGAGGGTAGTGGTCTCGGTGAGCAGAATGCGGGCCAGAGTCTCCGGCTTGTGCGGGCACGGCAAGCACGGTGAAGATGATGCCGGGACGGCCTTTCTTCATCTGCACGGGAACGCCAAAGGCGTCGAGCGCGCCGGCCGAGAGCAGCTTCTGCTGCACGTAGGAGAAAAGCTGGGGATTCATGTCGTCGAGATTGGCTTCGAGGACGGTGATGGAGTCTTCCGATTCCCACGTTTTCGCCGATGAAGCTGGCGCGAATGTGGGGCACCCAGCAGTGGGGCACCCGAAGTGGGACTTCGCCTCGCCGAGGGTGAGGCGGACGAGGTTGGCGGAGCCGGGGAAGTCGCGGGCTCCGGCGCCGTAGCCGGTGGCGGAAAGCGTGATGGCAGGAAGCGGCTCAAGCGCACGCCGAGAGCGCGCAGGATGGCCGCACCGGTCGGGGTGAGCAGCTCCTTTTGAATGCCGGAAGAATAGACGGGCGCGCCTTGGAGAAGCTCGACGGTGGCGGAGCGGGAACGGGCAGGATTCCGTGAGCACACTTTACGGTGCCAGAGCCGACGTTGAGGGCGGAGCAGTACCAGGCATCGGCGGCGAGGATCTCGATGGCGACGGCAGAGCAGACGATGTCGACGATGGCGTCCTCGGAGCCGACCTCGTGGAAGTGGATGGACTCGGGCGGACGATTGTGAATCTTGGACTCAGCCTGGGCGAGGAGTTCGAAGGCTTTGAGCGCAAAGGCTTGCGCGGCAGGGCTGATGGGAGCGCGGGCGATGATCTCGCGGATCTCGGGCAGTCCGCGATGGTTATGGGCAGCAGCGTGCGAGGCGTGAGTGTGAGCGTGGGGATGGGCGTGTTCGGGCTCGTGAGAGTGTTCGTGCTGGTCGGCGTGAGAGTGCTCATGGACAACTTCGCGGGGCAGGTCCACGTTGCCGTTGATGAGGACATCGACTTTGGTCGCACCAAGGCCACCTCGCTCGACACGATGGGATGCCAGCTCAGCATTGATGCCGAGGGCAGAGGCGACGGTTTGCAGCTTCTCCAAGGGAACACCGGCGTCTACGGCTGCGCCGAGAAACATGTCGCCACTGATTCCGGAGAAACAATCCAGGAAGGCAATACGCATTACGAATCCGAGGGGCGAATGCCCGAAGTTTAAATATAGGAGGCGGGAGGGATTGGGTCAAACGTGGGTACGGTGACAAAATTGAGATATCGCAAAGTGGCTGAACCCCAATAGACTAAAAGAGCACTGACTAGATCCTTTGCTACATAGATCATAAAAATCTATTCCCGCAGGCTGTGGCCCGCCAGGTGAGACTTCCGCCCGGAGTGTCTGCAGCCCAGCGGTATATCAGGACTCCTCCATGTCTGCATTACGAGAGCAAGTCTTTCCGCAGCCGAAATTTGCAAATCCCGCACCGCTGGGGCTGGCAGGATCTCGCGCTTACAACCTTCATTTTGAATCTTCACAATGCCGGTTTTATCGGGATCGGCGCGGCCCTGGCACTGGGGCTGTTCTACGGCGGCCTGGCACAACTGGTTGCCGGTTTCCTGAATTTCGCACGGGCAATACCTTCGGCATGACCGCGTTCGGCTCCTATGGAGCGTTCTGGATCTCGCTGGCGAGCACGGTGCTGATGGAGATGAACCACTGGATCGCGCCGGAAGCATTGCAAGGCTGGTTGCTTGCGACGCTGTGTGCCTGGACGCTGTTTACCTTTATCCTTTGGGTCGCAACCTTCAGGCATAATATGGGGCTGGTTGCGGTCTTCAGCACGTTGCTGGTGCTGTTTATTCTGCTCGATATTCATGTATGGACAGGCAGCAAGCTGATGGGCACCATTGCTGGTTGGGAAGGAATGTTCTGCGCCCTGACCGCCTGGTATTTGATGGCTGCCATCGTGATCAATGATTCATTTGGCCGCGAGGTTTTGCCGGTGGGATCGCTGGAACATCACAGTGAGAAAGCCATGGCTTACAGCGCGGGACACTAAGCCCTACTAAAGCCACCCTCGTCCAAGAAACGGCGGCGAGGGTGGGAATACCTGCACCTTACTGAGCACACGTCAAAACACAAACTGCGCGGGCAAAGGCTTTGAAACCTTTTCTCTCTGCGGCTATGATCACAGCATGATTCACGAGATTCTTACGGTTGGTCCGCTGCAGTGCAATTGCTCAATTGTCGGCGATGAAGTGTCGCATGAGGCGATGGTGATCGATCCCGGAGCGGATGTTTCCGAGATCCTCGCCATTGTGGCGCGTCACGGACTGAAGGTGAAGCAGATCGTGGTGACACACGCGCATCTGGATCACATCGGCGGTGCAATGGTGTTGAAGACCGCGACCGGCGCGCCGATTCTGTTGAATGAAAATGATGCCGAACTGGTGGCGATGCTGCCGATGCAGGCGCAATGGCTGGGGATGAAGAATCCGGGCAGGGTTGATATCGACGGCAACCCGAAGGGCGGCGACAAGGTAACGGCAGGCTCGCTGAGCGGGGAAGTAATGCTGACGCCGGGGCACACCGAAGGCTCGATTTGCCTGTACTTTGAGCCGGAGAAGAAGCTGATCGCGGGCGACACGCTATTTGCAGGGTCAATCGGACGCACCGATCTGCCGGGCGGAAGTTACGAAAAAATTCTGCGCTCGCTGCACACCAAGGTGCTGGAACTGCCCGACGATGTGATCGTGGTTCCAGGGCATGGGCCGCTGACCACGATTGGCGAAGAGCGCGAGGACAATCCGTTCTTGCAGAAGTAGGGAACATGTGAAATCCAGCAGCTGAAAATCCCGGCAGAGGCTGCTCCGCCGGGATTCATTTATGCTGCGCGACTGGTGGAGTGGGTCGCGAAAACGAAGATTGTCGGTTCAGCCAGCCTCTCAAAATCGCTGTAGGCAAGCTGGATGAGTTCGAGATGCGAGCCGGCGTTGAAGGCGATCTCCTTATCGCGAGTCAGCGATTCGTCGACGAAGACGCGGAGGCCGTAGAGGTTTCCGAACGGCGGCATGGCTCCGACTTCGCAATCCGGAAAGCTATCCTTGAAATCGCGCTCGCTGGCGAGGCAAACATCTCTACTGTTGGTGAGCTTGGCGAAGACTGCAAGATTTACTTGCTTTGACGCAGGCAGGACGGCCATGCAGAGTTCGCCATCTTTCTTCAGCATGACGGTTTTGGCCAGTTCGTTTCCCGAGATATGAGCACAGGCCGCAATGCCCTGGGATGTGTATGCCTTGCTGTGAGTGATCACAATGTACTTGACGAGGTTCTCGTCAAGGAACTGTCTGAGCTTTTGGATGGGCATAGAACCTCCTGCCGTGCGCTGGTTGTGGGCTGCGCGAGGTGCGTACCGATGACGCACCGGGGAGCTGGTTGAGGTACTTGGTTCTCTTGCCACGGTCTTCCGGCTTCTGAAGACGTGCGACATTCTACCCCTGCTGCCGATCCGAATCACGCGTTGCGAAACCTTAACCCACGAAAAAATCCCCGCCGCAGCGGGGATTTTTCGGAGCTGAAATGTTACTTTGCTGCCGGGACCGTCTTCACCGGAGCGGATTTGGTGTTGTCAAGGACCGAGCCGCTGCCGCCGCCGTGGCGGGTGGAGATGATGGCCAAGGTGAAGGAGGTGAGCATGAAGATGATGGCCGCGACAGTGGTGAACTTGGTGAGGATGTTGGCTCCCGCACGCGGACCGAAGGCCGTCTGGCTGCCCAGTCCTCCGCCGAAGGCAGCTGCGAGATCGGCGCTGGCGCCGCTCTGCAGAAGAACGACCGCGATCAGGAAGAGGCACACAATAACGTGGACGATGGTGACCAGAACGAGAATCATGCTATTCCTTCCCGGCGGGTACGCACGCCGGATCTTTCTGAACTTATAAAATTGTAGCCTGCCTGTGACGATTTGGAAAATTGCACTCAGGCTGGAACTGCCGAGGAGAACGTATGGTGCGGAAGGCGGGACTTGAACCCGCATGCCTCTCGGCGCCACCCCCTCAAGATGGTGTGTCTGCCAATTCCACCACTTCCGCACTGCCATCGCTACGCACACCGGGCTTGGCGCTCGGGTGGCAACGATTGATAAGTTTCCAAAGAACAGCTTCCAAACAAACGTATACAGAGGCAAATTGAGTATAACAAACTCGGCGCGATTGGGAAGCCTTGGCGCATCGAGGACGAAACATACCTGTGGAATTCCGGCCGCAATCGCGCGCTACGGCCGGAATTTCAGGTTGTAGCTACCAATGCACGATTTTCGAAAACGAATCGGGGTTCAGGCTGGCTCCGCCGACCAGCGCGCCATCAATCTCCTCCTGCGAGAGCAACTGGTGAGCGTTTTCCGGCTTGACGCTTCCGCCGTAGAGGATGCGAAGCTGCTGGGCATATTCTTCGCCGAAGACGTTGGCTGCTTCCTGGCGGATCATCTGGTGCGCTTCGTTCGCCATCTCCGGCGTTGCGGTCAGTCCGGTGCCGATGGCCCAGACGGGTTCATAGGCGATGGCCATTTTGGCGGCCTTGCGGGCGGAGATGCCGCTGAAGGCGCGCGAACACTGGCGGCGCAACACGTCTCCGGTGACTCCGGCTTCGCGCTCTTCCTTCACTTCGCCGATGCAGACGATGGGGGCGAGTCCGGCTTCAAGCGAAACCTTGAGGCGGCGGTTGACCGTGTCATCGGTTTCACCGAAGTACTGGCGGCGTTCGGAGTGGCCGATGATGACCCACTTGCAGCCTGCTCCGATGAGCATTTCGCCGCTGACCTCGGCGGTGAATGCGCCTTCTTTTTCCCAATACATATTCTGTGCGCCGACTTCGATGATGGTGCCGGCAGCCTTTTCGACTACGGCAGCGATGTCAACAAAGGGAGGACAGATTACGATTTCGTCGCGGGTGTGTCCGGCCAACAAGGGGACGAACTCATTCATAAACTGACGCGACTGCTCAGGGGTTTTGTACATCTTCCAGTTGGCTGCAATGATCTTCTTGCGGCTCATGTTCGCCTCATGTGTTTTCAGGGATGATTCCATTGGCTGCGATGGTTGCAAAACTCCAGCGGGAGGCATTGCGCCGCCGCTGTTCGTCTTTTGCAGCCTGTAAAAATACGGACAACATATCAGGACTGTACAACACAAATCGTACCTGGTGAACGCTGCGCGCTTTGGCTAGCTCATCGACGATTGTACAGACCGCAACGGCGGCAGCAGCATCGGCCGGATATCCGTACACTCCGGTGGAGATGGCAGGAAAGGCTACCGAGTGCAAGCCGAGGCGGTCGGCAAGGCGCAGCGAGTTGCGATAGGCGTTGGCGAGGATGCCGCTCTCGCCCTGCATGCCGTCATGCCAGACAGGGCCGACGGTGTGAATCACAAAAGCCGCGGGCAGGTTTCCGCCGGTGGTCTGTACGGCTTCGCCAGGTGGGAGATGGCCATCGCGGGCGACGATCTTGCGGCACTCTTCGAGGATGGTGGGACCACCGGCACGATGGATTGCGCCGTCAACTCCGCCTCCGCCTTTCAAGTCCGGAATTGGCCGCGTTGACGATGGCGTCAGTGGTCTGCTTCGTGATGTCGCCCGCCTCGAAGAAGATTTGCGCACCTTCTCCGAGGTCGAGCCGAACGATGTTATTCACGATTTATTTATCAGTCAGCGCTTCCACGCCGGGTAGTTTTTTGCCTTCGAGGAACTCAAGCGAAGCTCCGCCGCCGGTGCAGATGTGGGTGATTTTATCGGCGACGCCAGCCTTATGAATCGCCGCCACGCTGTCGCCTCCGCCGACGATGGAAGTTGCTCCGGGATTGTCAGCCACGGCCTCTGCAATTTTCGTGGTGCCCTTGCTGAACTGATCGAATTCGAAGACGCCCATGGGGCCGTTCCAGACGATAGTGCGCGCGGTGACGATCTCCTCAGTGAATAATTCGACGGTCGCCGGACCGATGTCGAGCGCCATCTTGCCGGCGGGAATCGGCTGGCCTTCAGGGATGATGGTTGCCTTGGCGGCTGCGTCGAACTTGTCGGCGACCACGTGATCGACCGGAAGAAGCAGGCGGACGTTCTTCTGCTTGGCTTCGGCGAGGAGCTGGGACGCCAGTTCGATTTTGTCGGGCTCGAGGAGGGAATTGCCGATCTCCTGGCCTTCGGCTTTCAAGAAGGTATAGGCCATGCCACCACCGATGATGATGGCGTCCACCTTGGGCAGCAGGTTGCGAATGACGCCGATTTTGTCACTGACCTTTGCGCCGCCCAGGATCGCCAGAAAGGGTTTGGCCGGGTTCTCGGTCGCTTTGGTCAGGTATTCGAGTTCGCGCTCCATCAGTAGACCGGCGGCGTTCTTGGCGATGAAGTGGGTTACGCCCTCGGTGCTGGCATGGGCGCGATGCGCCGAGCCAAACGCGTCATTGACGTAGATTTCGCCGAGGCTCGCCAGTTGCTTGGCAAACGCCGGATCGTTGCTCTCTTCTTCGGGATGGAAGCGGACGTTTTCCAGCAGAAGGGTCTGGCCACGCTCCAGTTGATTGGCCATCTCGGTGGCCTGCATACCGACACAGTCGGGCGAGAAGCCGACGTTTTGACCACGGCCCATGCAGCCATCGAGCAGGATGCGAAGACGCTCGGCGACCGGCTTGAGACTGAATTTTGGATCGGGCTTGCCCTTGGGACGGCCGAGATGGGAGACAAGAATCAGTTTGGCACCGTGACGCAGTGCGTACTCAATCGTGGGCAGCGTCTCACGGATGCGGGTGTCATCGGTGACACGGCCGTTATCGAGCGGAACGTTGAAGTCCACTCTCATCAAGACTCTTTTGTTGTTTAACTGAAGGTCGCGGATCGAAAGCTTAGCCATGGCGTGCTTTACCTGAGTGATTCGTTACTACTGATGATTTCTAACATACTCAAGTGAAAACGGGTTGGGATCATCCAACCCGTTCCGGTCCTATAGTCCTTTTTCACCAAAGAACAAGATCATATCTTTTACGCGGTTGCTGTAGCCCCACTCGTTGTCATACCAGGCGAAGGTCTTGACCAGATTGCCGCCGATGACGCGGGTCAGCTTTGCGTCCAGGGTCGAAGAAGCCGGATCGCCCTTAAAGTCAGAGGAGACCAGTTCTTCCTCTTCGTAGTTCAAGTAACCCTTGAGAGAGCCAGCCTGGCTGGCAGCCTTCAGGGCGGCGTTCACTTCGTCAACGGTCACGTTGCGGCCAACTTCACAGACCAAGTCAACGGCGGAGACGTTGGGAGTCGGGACGCGAACTGCGAAGCCGTCCATCTTGCCCTTCAATTCGGGAATCACCAGGTAAATTGCCTTGGCAGCGCCGGTCGAGGTCGGAATCATCGAGAGCGCGGCGGCGCGGGCGCGACGAAGATCGGAGTGCGGGAAGTCCAGGATCACCTGATCGTTGGTGTAGCTGTGGATGGTGGTCATGGAGCCCTTCACGATGCCGAAGCTGTCCTGCAGGACCTTGGCAACCGGAGCCAGACAATTGGTGGTGCAGGATGCATTCGACACGATGTGGTGCTTCGCCGGATCGTACTTGTCATGGTTGACGCCGAGCACGATGGTGATATCTTCGTTGGTTGCCGGAGCCGAGATGATGACCTTCTTCACGGTTCCGCGCAGGTGTTTTTTCGCATTGTCCGCGTTGGTGAAATGGCCTGTGGATTCCACAACTACTTGCACGCCCAACGATTCCCAGTCCAACATCGCCGGATCTCTTTGCGCGAAGACTTTAATCTTTTTCCCATCGACGACGATGGAGTCTTCTTCCGCATGGATACTCGACTTGAGGTTCCCGAGGATCGAGTCATATTTGAGCAGATGAGCCAGAGTCTTCGGGCTGGTCAGATCATTGACGGCGACGATTTCGATATTGGGATTATTGAGTGATGCGCGGAATACATTGCGGCCAATACGGCCAAAGCCATTGATGCCAACTTTAATTGCCACTCTTGCCTCCAGAATGCGCAGGTTCGACCGCGCGCTTTGCAGCGATTTGCAGTTAGAGATGCTAGCACCGCATTCTTCCCTGAGTAAACTGTCAAGAGCAAACTGTTTCGCCCGGTTCCCACAATGCAGTGATTCCTGCGCGCAGAGTTGAGAAATTCGTGCATGATGTCTGGAGCGGGCGCTTTGCCAACGGTGCCCGAATGGAGGCCACAGCATAATTTACGAACAGGACTCGCCCGAACTCGCGGGACGTGGTATAAGTCCCTTATGCGCAGATGGATGCGCGATCGCGTGAAGCGTCGCAATCAGAAGAACAAGAATCCGCAGCAGTCCGACGAACCACAGCAGGGGCAAGCGCCGCTCCAGCCGACATTTCTTGACCGGGAAAGCTCCTGGGGAGAATCCGGCGAAGGGCGCGTGGATGCTCAGGCAGAGACCGTACCCCAGCCGGTGTACGAGGCCCAGCCCGAAAAAGATCCGTTTGACAGCGACGGGGAGAGCGCATCCGGTGCTGCCGCCGGACGCCGCGACCGCTCGCGTCGACGCGGCCGCGGAGGACGTGGGCGCAATCGCACCGATCAGCAGCGGAAGGCGGCGCAGTCATCCGCCAATGTTGCAGGTCTGCCGATTGCACCGGGGCAGGCAACCGGCGAAGCTGCGGAAATTGACGAACCAGAGATGGGTGCCGATGCTCCGGATCTGGATGCCGCCGATGCCGCGCCTCGAAAAGCCGAAACACCCAAGGGCAAGAAAGGTGCAGTGGTGCTGGCGATTGGACTTCCGGGCTCAGGAAAGAGCTCATGGTTCAAGCGGCATGACATCATTCCTCTTTCCAGCGACTTGGTGCGCGGATTGCTTTTTGACGATGCTACCGAACAGCGTTTCCAAGATTTGGTGTTCTCCTCGCTGCGTTCGCTGCTGCGTGCGCGCTTGATTGCAGGGCGGCCGATGAACTTCATCGACGCTACCAACCTGTCGCCCAAGGAACGCCATAGCTGGATCAAGATGGCACACGACTTCGGCTATGAGGCTCATGCGGTGTTCTTTGACGTGCCCACCGAGGTCTGCATGGAGCGCAATCGCAAGCGCCTTCGCAATGTGCCCGACGAAGTGATGCTGCGCATGGCACAGAAGCTGCGGCCACCCAAGTTCGACGAGGGATTTGCCAAGGTGATCGTGGTTCGGCTGAAGAGCAAGAAGGGCGCGGAGATCGCACCTGCGACGGAATCGCCCGATGCGAATGAATCACTCGATGCGACGCCACGTAATGCGTCACCAGAGGATGGTGGCGAAGAGCAGGACTAGAAAGCTTTTGACACAAAAAGAGCGCGGGCCAAAAGCTCGCGCTCTTTTTGTGAATGAGATCGAATACGCGATTCCCAGTCTCTATGAGACCAGGCGAATGGGCTTCGCGCTTCGTGCCGGCTGGGCTGCCGGGAGGCAGATAGTGAAGTGAGTGCCGTGGTCTTCTTCCGCGGTGGTGCTGCGGACGTGAAGCGTGCCGCCGAGTTTCTCCACGATGTTGTGTGAAATCCAGAGGCCAATGCCGAGTCCCTTTTCACCCTTGGTGGTAACGAACGGCTCGAATATTTCCTCCAACTTCTCGGGTTTGATGCCGGTTCCGGTGTCGGAAAAAATCAGCTTTACGTCCTGTCCCTCAGCGAAGACCTCCAGCGATAGAGAGCCGCCCTGGGGCATGGCGTCGATGGCATTGGAGATGAGGTTCGTGAAGACCTGGCGCAATTCTCCGGGAGTGGCATCCACCTTCGCATCAGTGTCGTAGCGGCGTTCGACAGTGACGTGCGCTTCTTCCATCTGGCGATGGAAAGATTCAAGCGAGGCGTCTACTAATTCGGAGGCGTTGATGGTCACCTTTTCGCCGGAGCGATGAGGCGCTAACGTCTCCTTTGCAATGGTGGAAAGCCTGTCCACTTCCTTTTTTGCCGACTGGAGCAGATTCTTGGAGTCTTCGGTCAAGTCTTGTTGCGCATTGAGCACGAAGAGGATATCGGTCAGCGACGCCAATGGATTGTTGATCTCATGGGCTAGGCTGGCGGAGAGGCGTCCGGTGGCGGCGAGCCGTTCGGAGCGGCGCAACGCTTCCTCTAATTGCGCGTTCAGCTTCTTGATTTGCGACTCGGCCTTCTTGCGCTCGGAGACATCGCGGATGGCGGCGGTGACGACGGTGCCATCGGGAGTCTGCATCGGACTCAGACTGATTTCCACCGGGAACTCCGAGCCATCTTTGCGCAGGCCGAACAACTCCAGGCCTACACCCATCGGACGGGGCCGGGGGTCGTGGAAGAACTCATCGCGATGCCCGGAGTGGTACTGACGATAGCGTTCGGGAACGAGAGTTTCAATTCTCTTGCCTACGAGTTCACATCGCTCGTAGCCAAAGAGCCGTTCACTCTCCTTATTGACGAGGGTGATACAGCCTTGACTGTCAACAATGGCCATGCCATCGGGCGCGGACTCCAAAAGTCCGCGAAAATACATTTCGCTTCGTCGCACGGATTCCTCGTCGTGCTTGCGCTGCATGGCCGTGGCAATGATATTGGCGACCGAGCGCATAAAGTTGATGTCATCCGGACCGAAGTTGCGGGTAGCCGAACTGTAGGCGCCCAGCACTCCAAAGGGCCGCTCGTGTCCGAAGATGTGGACGGTGATGCCGCTGCGGATATTATGTGATTCCAACAGCGGGGACGGGATGAATGGTGTGTCTGAGGAATAGTCCTCGATGACGACTCTCCTCTGGGTCAGGAAAGTGTATCCCGACTGGTGCTCGCGGCTTACTGGAATGGTGGCGCTGCCGACACTGCCTGGCTTCCAGCCAACGCCGGCACACAAAATGAATTGGTTCTCCGCGGGCTGGTACTCGAGTACCTCGCAGTAGCGAAGCTGAAGTATCTCTGCAACGAGTCCCGTGGAAGTTTCCAGCAGAACGGCCAATTCTCCACTCTGGAGCGCAAGCTGGCTCAGTTCCGCCAAAGCCGATTGTTGTTTCGTCATGCTGTCCGTGGTAGCCTCCGGCTCTGGTAGTTCGCTTCCGGCGTTCGTATTGGCCATTGAATCGACTCTCCAGATCAGTTTCTTGGGGGACCGGTCTTTAGGACCGAAATCGATCTCTGGAGGCGCAGGTATCGCCTACATAAACTTTGATGCAAAAGAGTTGCTCAAAAGTTCACTTCAAGCGATTAATCGGATGTAGCTGCTTATTCCGGACAACCCAAGGCGTAGTACAAGTTGCGAATCTGTAACGTATGCGGTACAGATTCGCATGGCCGGCATCTCACCCTGTAGATGTTGCCTTGAGAGGTACTCCAATGCGTGTGATCTTGGCAGTGTTGCTTTCGAGCCTGGCGGCAGCGCAGCAGGCTCCTGTTGACTCGAGGATAGCCCCGGTTACTGCGCCTATGGTGCAACCACTGGCAGCATCCTCACCAAGTGGCGAGGCGTACACGCTGTCGGCGGGAACGCGGATTGCAGTGGTTCTGAAACACGCCATCTCCACCAAGAGCGCGCGGGAGAACGACCCGGTTTACGCCGAAACCTCGTTTCCCGTGGTCATGAATGGCCACATCGTGATCCCAGCGGGAACCTATGTTCAGGGTGTGATCCAACGCACGAAGCGTCCGGGGCGGGTGAAGGGGCGCGGGGAGCTGGTCGTTCACTTCAACACGCTGATCTTCCCCTCCGGCTACACGCTCATGCTGCCCGGCGAAATTGACAACGTCCCTGGCGCGGAGAAGACGGATATGAAGGACAAACAGGAAGGGACCATCGAGAGCCAGGGCACCAAGGGCAAGGACGCCGGGACCGTGGCAAAGACCGCTGCCACCGGAGCGGGCTTGGGCGCAGTGGTTACCGGCAACGCAAAAGGAGCCGGGATCGGCGGATTGCTGGGTGCTGGAGCAGGGCTGGCGTCAGTTCTGCTGACTCGCGGACCGGATGTGCGCATCGAGAGCGGCACCCTGGTGGAGATGGTGCTGGAGCGCCCGATCATCGTGGAGCACGAGCGCGAGATAAAAAATTAAGTACCCTACATTGTGAACAATACGCCGCTAAACGTGAACCTTTACTTTAATTGGAAGAGCACGTTCACGTGAGCCGTCATTGTGACCTTTGCGGGAGCAAATTCCTCGACTGGGGAAGCCGCTGCACCGGCGTTGGCCCTGGCTTCCGTCCGCATCATGGGACGCGGCTGCGGAACAAAATCGTTGGCATCCACCGAGGCATAGGTCATGGCACCGAGCGTCCGGCCTCCGACGTGGGCGAGGACTTCGGCATTGCGACGGGCGGCGCGGTAGGCGTCTTCGACCGCTTTGGCCTTTGCCGCGTCGATGTTTTCGAGGGTGTAGCTGAGGCTGAGACTGTCGGTTGTGTCCACCTGCGAGAAGCTGTCGATGATGGGGCCGAGTTTGCCAAAATCGTGAACCTTGACGGTGACGTGGCTGCTGACTTGAAAGCCGACGAGTTTGCGCTTGGTCTCCCACTTGTAGGCCGGGTTCATGGCGAAGGAGCCGATTTCGGCGTCCTTGGGGTCGATGCCGTTGTCGCGCAGGATCTGGCGGATGCGTTGCGCGGACTCCTGCGCCTTGGCGTAGGCGGCTTTTAGCTCCGTCTGTTGGGCAGAGATGGAGAACTGCACGAGCGCGGTGTCTGGCGCGCTTTCAAACTTTCCATTGCCGCCGGTCCAGATGGTGTCAGGGGTGATGAGGGGAGTTTGCTGCGCCAGGGCGCCGGCGACGAAGATCACAAGCGGGGCAATCCAAAAAAATCTCAGGCGGTTCATGGTTCTCCTTGCGCGGAAGCGGCAGGCCGTTCCAAGGTTGGAACTCGAAGGTAACACCTTAAGTTGCGGTGCAGTGTTTTTTTGTATTGCCAGTGGAGGTGAATTGGGGAAAGATGAGAGACAAAGGAGAAGTAGATGAGCGCACGCAAGTGGGGCGTACCATTGGCGTTTGTAGGACTGGGCGGACTGGGAGCAGTACTTTTCTCAGAACGTGGCCGGAAGATGATTCATTCCGCGGCGGGTCACCTGCAGGCAACGCCGGGACGGCTGCTGGCCTGGAATGACTCAGCAAAAGAAGAACTCAATCATATTCAGCAAGAAGTGAAGGAACTTGAGCAATCATTAGGAACTCATACGGTCCGGTAGCGGCGGTCCATCGAAATTCATTTCGGCGAAAAAAATGAACCGGCGTCTTGTGCGCCGGTTTCACTTTGGTAAGCCCAGATATTTATCCGGCCAGCGAGTCGATGCGACGCGCCATCTGAAAATCTTTCTGGGTGAGGCCTCCAGCGTCGTGGGTGGTGAGGGCGAGGGTGACGCGGTTGTAAACGATCCGGATGTCCGGATGATGCTGTTCCTCTTCGGCGATTTCCGCCACTTTGTTCACGAAAATCATGGCGTCGACGAAGTTCTCGAAAGTGAGGACGCGCTCAATCTGATTGCCCTGCAAGGTCCAAGGGCTGAGCTTTTGCAACGCTTCAGCCACCTGTTGTCTTTCCAGTTTGACTGCCATCGGCATACTCCTTCCGGAAAGATGTTGTTGCCTTAGAGATGCTCACTATAGCAGAAGCGTTCATTTTGAGAGTTGATTGCATTGTGGAGCTCTTCCCAGACGGAGGAAGGAATCGCGTGGAAAACGCTAACAACCGATGGATCAAACTGCCGTCCCGACCACGCGGCAATCTCATCGCGGGCCTCGTCTACGCTGCGTGCCGCGCGATAGGGGCGGTCGGAGGTAATGGCATCCAAGGTGTCGGCAACGGCAAAAATTCGAGCTCCGAGTGGAATATTCTCGCCACTCAACTGCCGGGGATATCCGCTTCCGTCCCAGTGTTCCTGGTGGGCATAGACGATGACAGCGGCATCGGCGAGGAATGGAATCTTCTTCAGCATTCGATAGCCGAGGTAGCTGTGCTCCTGCACAATGTTTTTCTCTTCGGCATTGAGAGGATAGGGCTTGCGGAGGATGGCATCAGGGATCGCCATTTTGCCGATATCGTGCAGGAAGGCACCGCGGGCGAGAACGCGCAGGGCTTGCTGATCGAGCCCCATGGCGCGCCCGATCTGGATGGTGAAGGCAGTGACGCGTCTGGAATGGCCTTCGGTTTCGGCATCCTTGAGATCCAGTGCGTCGCCTAATGCTTCGAGGGTCACATCGTAGGAGCGTTCGAGCTCGGCGATGGTCTCGCGAAGCTCCTGGGTGCGCTGGTCCACCAGTGCTTCCAGGGTCGACTGATAAGTCCGATTCTCCACCCGGAGGCGGTGAGCTTCCAAAGCGCGCCGCGCAACGGCGAGCAGTTGGTCGCGCTCAAACGGCTTGAGGAGGTAGTCGTAAGCTCCATTGCGGATGGCGGCAAGAGCCACAGATATATCGTGCACCGCGGTGACCATCACTACGGGAAGATCCGGGTATTGGACTTTAATGATTTCCAGCAGCCCAACGCCGTCTAATTCCGGCATCATGAGGTCGGTCAGCACGAGCTGAAAATTGCTGTCATTCCGGAGAACTGCCAGGGCCTCGACTCCAGAACAGGCCTGCTCACACTGGTAGGAAGCATTTTGCAGCATGGAACAGACGATCTCCCGGATCGCCTCTTCGTCATCCACCACCAGAATTCGCTCGACCGGCATGGCGAACTGCCTCACGAAATACGCAAATTTCTTTCAGAGGATGCAATTGTACTCGCAAAAGCAGCAACTAACACTTAGCACAATACCTGAGTACATGATGAATCTTGATGTGGTATACAGCAAGAGAGAAGATGATGCACGTTACTACAGTAGTGAGCTGGCTCGGCATGTGCTTGCCGACAGCCTGGTTGCACATGGGGCCATGGGCGCTCACGCTTGGTCTGCTGTTTACCGCGCTGCTGGTCTACATTGGATTTCGCGAGCGTTACCTGTTCATTTGGCTGGCAGGTTGGGGATGCCTGCTGCTGAGCCGGGGAGCAATGAACAGCACTGCGCTGGCGAACCATCATGCAGCCCTGGCGCTGGAAAAAATTCTGTTCGTCCTGGCAATTACGTTGTTGTCCGCGTCGGCTCTCTATTACACGGACTCACGCCGTTATCTGGCATGGATTGGGGTTCTCGGCTCGCTGGATGTGTGCGTGGCGGCCGCCCATGCGATCTGGTTTCCATCTTCCTATCCTGTCTTGTTATGTTTTCAGATCCTGTACCACTCCATCGCTCTGGTGGCGGCGCTACGCCTTGCGCTGTTTGCAATTGGGCGAATGGAATTTGGACCTTGGCTCTTTGGGCTGGCCCTGTTATTGCTGCGCTCTGATACGCAGCTCGGGGGAACACAACTGGCCAGCGCATATGCGTTCTGCAGCGAAGGACTGTTCCGGCTCAGCATTTTGATGGTGGTACTGGACGAGTCGCGGGTGCGAGCGCGCCGCCTGGAAGTGATGAACACCATTACGGCCGTTACCGTGGCAGCACGCGATTCCGGCGACATGATGCTGACCGCGATGTATGAACTGTGTCGCTTGTATGGCGCAAAGTTTGCATGGTTCCAAATGGTGGAAGGCGAGGAACTTGTAATAAAGCAGCATGTGGGACTTCCTGAATGGATCACCGAGTCTCGACTGAGGATGCCTCTGCGCCAGAGCGTCGTGATGCCGCTGCTGACAGGAGCAGATACCATCCGGATCAACGTGCGGGACCTAGCGGCAGGATTACGCAACGATCTGGAGCGGGCCGGGATGCAATCGGTGGTTCTTGTCCCGGTGATGGGCAAGACAGCGCAGGTGGGCATTCTCGGCTTTGGTTTGTCCGGGCGGCGCTCATTCACCACGGAGCAGCTCCAATTCCTGACGACTACGGCGAATCAGTTGGGCATAGCGGGGGAAACCCTGCGTATGTTCGAGCGGGTTTTGCACTCGCAACGGAAGTGGCTCTCGACCATCGACTCGATTGACGACTACATCCTGGTGCATGACGCCGAGATGCGGGTGCTGCGAATGAATCTGGCGCTGTCGCGCCGCCTTGGGCGCTCGGTGAAGGAGCTGAACGGCCAGTCACTGGCCTCGGTTCTGCCGAACGCCGAGTCGGGCTGTCCGTACTGCCAATTGGCAAAGCAGACCAACGACGAGATCTCCGATCCATGCTTCGGCGGCTATTCGTTGATCTCCACCTCGTCGTATGTTGAAGAGCAGGGCAGGGTCGGCACCGTCCACGTCATCTGCGACAGAACCGAACGGCGCGCCGCAGAACAGCGCTATCGCCTGCTGTTTGAATCGGTGCAGGAGGGTGTATTCGTTTCGACGCCGGCGGGAAAGCTGATTGACCACAACCCCGCTTTTGCTTCAATGCTCGGCTACCAAGGCCGCGAGGAAATAGTCGGCATCGACATCGGCAAGGAACTCTTCCTGAATCCGGAGCAGCGCGCTGCCTATTGCGAGGATATGGCGAGCCAGGGACAACTACGCAATTACGAGGTTGCGTTGCGCCGCAAGGACGGCCGGGTCGTCACCTTGATGGAGAACAGCTTCGCTACGCGTGACGCGCAAGGGAAGGTCGAGCGCTATCAGGGTTTCCTGGTGGACATCACGGAGAAGAAGCGGGCTGAAGAGGATATGCGACGGCGCAACCGCGAACTGGGCGCGCTGAACGACATGGCGACGATGGCGACACAGACCTTCGATCTCGACCAGATTCTGCAAAACACGTTGGGCTGGGCCACGGAACTGTACGGACAACCTTGCGACATTCTTCTGCTCGACATGGAGTCTGGGAGCGTGACGCGGAGCGGAACCAGCCGTCGCGAGAACCGGCACGAGGTGCTCGCCGAACTTCGGCAGCTATTGGACGAAGAGCTGGCGGAATACATTGTGCGAGCGCGCAGCGAAGTCGTCACGGAGCAGGATTTGCCACGACTGCCACAGGCGGCTCAGGCTTGGATGAAGAAGCACCGCTATGAATCCTTTATCGCGGTGATGATGTACTCACAGCGCAAAACCCTGGGGATACTTCTGATCAGCAGTCCGAACAAAGATCAGTTCACCGGGACCGACCGTAATCTTGCCATCGCCATCGCCCGCCAGCTCGGAAATTCTCTGGAAAAAGTGTTGCTCTACGAAGAGACGGCGCGAGCCTATGACAATCTGCGCAACACGCAGGAGCAATTGCTGCAGAGCGAGAAAATGTCCGCCGTGGGTCAGCTTATATCCGGTGTGGCACACGAGTTGAATAATCCGCTTACGGCAATTCTGGGCTATACGCAGTTGCTGGAGACAGAACCGATGGGGGAGCGCGCGCAGGACTATTTGCGCAAGCTCTATAAGCAGACGCAACGTACCCATCGGGTGGTGCAGAACCTGCTCTCTTTTTCGCGGCAGCGTAAACCGATTCAGTCGCAGGTGGATTTACGGCGGGTCCTGGAGGATACGCTTGCGCTGCGCGAGTCCGATCTGAAGCTGAACGATATTGTTCTTAAGCGGGACTACCATCCGGATGTTCCGTTCATCACCGGAGATGCGCATCAACTGGAGCAGGTTTTTCTCAACATCATCAACAATGCCGTGGATGCGATTATGGATAGCGCGCAGAGCGGCTGGTTGAAGGTGCGCATCTACATGGAGGACAGTCGCGCCTGTATCGAATTCCGTGACTCTGGCCCGGGGCTGGAGGATAGCAAAAGGATATTCGATCCGTTCTATACCACGAAGAAGATCGGCAAAGGCAGCGGACTCGGGCTGTCCATCTGCTATGGCATTGTGAAAGGGCACAACGGAGATATTGTCGCCTTCAACCACGAACAAGGGGGAGCGGTATTTCAAATCAAACTCCCAATTGCCAAGGTGCATAGGCCGTCCGGCGATGCCCAACCAGCTAGCGCTGCGGTTGAGAGTGACTCCGTTCGATGACCGCTCCTGGTCGGTTTGAAAGAAGGCAGCACCTGGCGGGAATCCTGCATCAAACAGAGCAATTGTGCGTAGCGGTCGCGTAATATTTTCCGGGCATGGCCAAAGGTTGGTACTTAGATACCACTATTGGGTTCCTGTGTACGACGTAAATGTCTGCATATCGCCATACTAAGGCGAACCAGTTACTTCCTAATAACCCAGTCAAAAAAAAATCCGACAACTGAAGTGATTGCCCAGCCATGGGTTGGGGAGTTTTGCGCAGCCAGAGAAGCTGCCTGGTGGGAGTTGGGCAGGGCGATTGCACTGGAGAAGAGCGAAGACCTGTTTCCTTTTTCGAATCATGCAGGGCACCAAGCAACGGTTTTGACAGAACGTTGTAAGGCGAATCGTACTCCGAGAGCAAATTGGCCCGTTCCACGGGTAGTTTAGCAGCGCAGGGGAGCATCCATGTCCAGTTCGTTTCAGGAAGGTTTACCTATCGCAATCGTGCAATTTCTTCCTAGTGCTGATAGCAAGCGCATGAAGCGCTGTCGGGCTATTTACGAAGCCAACCGGCACCGAGTTTATTCCTTTGCCTTCTGGATGACAGATAGTGAGATGCTGGCGGAGGATATCTCTGAACGCACCTTCCTGCGGGCTTTTACGCTGAGCGAAAAGCCCAGCGATGAGACGATCGATCGGGCGCTGCTGCGCGAGCTGCGCAGCGAAGAATCAGTGTCGCTGAAGCCGCTGCAATTGCAATGCGCCCCGGTGAACGAGGTGAGCAGCGTACGCAGCAACACCAAGCGCACGGAACTGGAACGCGCAATTGTGCAACTGCCGCACACCGAGCGAATGATTTTCTGCATGCACGATGGAGACGGCTACGATCACGCCCGCATCGCGCGCACACTCGGCATCAGTGAAGACGAATCGCGCCATGGACTGCACCAGGCGCGGCTACGGATTCGCGAGCTGGTGAGCTCGAAGGCCGCGGCCCTTGTGGCATAGCTGTTGAGCAAAGTTGAGACCAGAAACGCCCCTCGCAATCGAGGGGCGTTTGGTTTGTGCGGCCGAGAGCTGCTGGAGCTATTTCTGGTCGAGCGCGATCTGTGAGATGGCTAGGTCCCAATGGGCTTCGAGGATTTCAAAGCGGCGCTGCTCTTCCTTCTTGAACGTCGCCTGATCGGGGAAGAGCTGAAGCTGAATGGCGTGCTCATCGAGCGGAGTGAAGGCTGCCTGCGCGTTTTTGAAGACGATAGTGACGCGATAATCCCAGCGCTCCTGTTCGGGCATGTGATAGGCGGGAGTATCCAGGCGCACGGATAAAATGCGGCCTTGCGCGATCTCGTTGCGGAGCACGGGATAATGATTTTTCTTGAAGAGTTCGAGGAACTCATCCTGATGGCCCCAGTGAGTTTTGTAGTAATACTCCATCACATAGGGCTTGTTGGGATCGGGCGCGGGCGGAGCCTGCGCGAAACCGGCGGCTGACAAGATGAAGATCGAAGCGAAGAGAAGAGTGGCGGACAGCAGTTTGCGCATGGAAGCCTCCCAAACAGGTTTGCCGCATTGTAGACGAGCGGAGCCAGTGGAGTGAAGCAGGCCAAAATCAGGACCAGATCGGGACCGATTCGGGACGCGGAGCTGGAATTGCAATATTCGTGGTGGACAAAAAAACGCCGGGGAGTACTATTCTCGGCGGACGTCCCCGGGGTCCGGAGCGTACTCGCTGTCTGCCCTTATATCCCATAAGTCCACGCTGCCCCTCGCGCAACGGGGTCGGGCGGGGATTCAAGACAGCTTGAGGCCGCGCTCCGGTCCCCGGAAAAGATTCGCCCCAACTCCCAACCACAGTTTTCTCGGCCATCCCACATTTGCCAACCGCGGCAAATGTGGGCCACCACCACCCGTCACTTGCTGATTCGCGGCGCTATTTCTTTGCGGGCGGGATGAGCTCGTCGGCGAGAGGTGCTGCGTTGTAGATTTTGCGCAGGGCTTCGATGACGGCGCGTGAGTCGGTGAGGACAGCGCGGCCGACCACATCGTCATATTGGTAATTCCAGGCGAGGGACTGGATGTTGCCATCGAAGACGATGCCGATGATTTCACCCTTGGTATTGACGGCTGGCGAGCCGGAGTTTCCGCCGATGATGTCGGAGGTGTTCACGGTGTCAAGGACGGTGTTGAGATCGAGTTTGTCCTTGGCGCGGTGGTAGCTTTCCGGCAGAAGATAGGGCGGCTTGGCGCCGTGGGCGGCTTCGTGTTCGAAGGCTCCGGCGAAGGTGGTGTACCAGGGAATCTTCTTGCCGTTTTCGGTGTAGCCCTTGACGGTGCCGTAGCTGAGGCGGAGAGTTCCGGTGGCATCGGGGGCGACACCGGTTCCGTAGATATCAAAGCGGGCCTTGGCGATGAGTGCGCCGTTGCGGTGGACGACGGATTCGGCGTGGTCTTCGTAGTCCTTGCGGGTGGCGCGGGTGATGGGATCGATTTGCTTGAACAGGACGATCATGGGATCGGCGGCGGCATCGATGGCGACCTTTCCGCCTTGCTCGAGTTCGCGGCGGAAGGCGGGATCGTCGAGGTGAGAGCCGTTGATTAGTTCGGCGGCGCGGTCGGCGGGAGTTTTTCCCGCGAGCACCTGTTTGACGAAATCGTTCTCAGGGCCGAGGTTTTCCTGCATGTTGGTGAAGGCGAGGGTGAGCTGACGGATTTCCAGAGGACGCGAGAGTGGCGCGGCGGAGGCCAGGGAGTGCTCGATGGAGCTCACGTTCTGGTCCTGGTATTCGCGCAGGCGCTGATCACTGGGCTTGGGACGTTCGGCGGCCAGGCGCACTAAAGAGCGGGCATAGCCGGCAAAGAGACCGGGGATGGCGGCGTCGCTTTCCCAGGTGAGGCGCTTGAAGTTTTTGCGCTGCCACTGCATGGCGGAGGCAATTTCGTTCCATGCGTTGGAGGAGTCCTTCAGCTTGGGATCGGCGGCCACTGCGCTGCGAAGTTTGTCTTCTTCAGAGGATTTGCGCCGGATGATGGCGGGGTCGTTGAGCGCGGCGAGGTAGCCGGTGAGGGCCTTGTAGCTGTTCTGGGCGGCGAAGAGAACGCGCTCGGCGGCGCGGGCGTTCTCGGGTGATTCGGCGCTGAAGGCGAGCAGTGTGTCGATGCTCTGTTTGAGCTGCTTGATGCGCTCGGGATAGCCGACCTCTCGCAGATAGGCGAGCTGCGAGGTGGTGAGCAGGCGCGAGGTGGCACCGGGATGGCCGGAGATGAAGATCAGATCACCTTCTTTGACTCCGGCGGTGGTAAATGGCAGGTAGTCGTCCACGTGGAGGGGCTTGCCATTTTCGTAGACGCGGAGAAAGGTGATGTCGAGGTCGTAGCGGGGATAGGTGAAGTTGTCGGGATCGCCGCCAAAGAAAGCGGCGTCGAACTCCGGGGCCATGACGAGGCGGACGTCGGTGTACTTTTTGTACTTGTAGAGATGGTAGAGACCACCGGAGTAGAGGGTGACGGCCTCACAGCGAATGTTCTTGGCCGGGTCGGAGCACTGGGCTTCGAGGCGGGAGATGGCGGCGCGTTGGGCATCGCCCACGGCGGCGTCGGACATGCCGGGCATGGCGGCCTGCTGCACGTCGCGGGTGATGTCTCGGATATCGATCAGGTTCTGGACTTCAAGGCCGGGGCAAGGGGGCTCCTGCTCATGGGTTGGGGCGTAGAAGCCCTCCTTCACATAGTCATGAGTTGGGGTGGAGAGATTGTGCACGCATCCGGCTCCGACATGATGATTGGTGAAGACCAGCCCGTCAGGCGAGACAAAGCTGGCAGAGGCTCCGATGCGCACACTGGCCAGGCGCAGATGATCGAGGAATGGCCGGGTGACGGTGTACTTGTAGCGCGCCTTGACTCGGGCGGCGGGGAAGGCGGTATAGAGCCACATGCCTTCATCGGCAAAGGTGGAGACAGCAGTGAGCAGGAGAACAAAAAGAAGAAGGAATTTCCGGGTGGCGAAGCGCTGAAACATAAAAGGTTTCTCCTGGCCCTGGCAGGCGTGGGCATAGTGCTGAGAGAGAAAGCAGAGAGCATGGTACGTTGCACAAGCGCTGGGAGGCAAATTATGCGGAGTGGTGCAGAGGAAAGCGCGAAAAAAAGTAGGAGGTTACGTAGGAATGCTTATGATATAAGGGTTCATTCGAGTGGCTGGGATCATCTATGATGTTAGTGGCACCAGGTATCCGAGGCTCCCACGGATCATTAGTAGTAGGGAGTGAGGCTTTGTTATTGTTTTGCACGACTGAGTGCTGAGAGGGACTGAATGGCCACGACCACAACGACAAATCGAGGTCTCGAAGATATCATTGCGGGTTCCTCGTCTATTTGCTACATCGACGGCAGAAATGGAATCCTGGCGTATCGCGGGATCGATATTCACGAGCTCGCCGATAATTCCACCTTTGAGGAAGTTACCCACCTGTTGTGGCATGGCAAGTTGCCGACACGAACCGAACTGGCGGAGTTCAGCGTGCCAGTTGGCGCGCAGAGCGCAAGCTGGATGCTCAGATCATCAGCCTGCTGCGGCAGGCGCCCAGGCATGCGCTTGCCGATGGATGTGCTGCGCACCATCGTGAGCTCCCTCTCGTTCTTCGATCCCGAAGAGAAGGTGAATACAAAACGAGGCGAATTACCAGAAGTCGCAGCGGCTGTTCTCGCAGATTGCCATGATCGTGGCGGCCTATGACCGGATTCGCAAGGGGCTGCCGCTGATCGAGCCGGACCGCTCGCTTTCGCACGCAGGAAATTTCCTGCTGATGCTGAACGGCGTGCGGCCGAGCGAGACCGCAGTCCGGGCACTGGATATTTCGCTGATCCTGAGCGCCGACCATGAGTGGAACGCCTCGACCTTTGCGGCGCGTGTAACCGCGGCTACGCTGTGCGACATGCATTCGGCGATGACTTCGGCGATTGGCACACTGAAAGGCCCGCTGCACGGCGGCGCAAACGAAGCCGTGTTCAATTGCTGATGGACATCGACAGCGAACGGCGCCGACCCGGTGGAGTATGTCAAGGGCATGCTGGCGCAGAAGGCGAAGATTCCGGGCTTTGGACATCGCGTGTACACGACGGAAGATCCGCGTGCCACGCACCTGCGGCGAATGTCGCGCGACCTGGGCTATTCCAGCGGACAGACGAAGTGGTTCGAATACTCGAAAGCCATTGAAGAGTTCATCAACGCGGAAAAGAAGCTGAACGCCAACGTGGATTTCTACTCGGCTTCGACCTATCACACGCTGGGAATTGATGTGGACCTGTTCACGCCGATCTTTGCGGTGTCGCGCATTGCGGGCTGGACGGCTCACGTGATGGAGCAATTGGACGACAACCGGCTGATCCGTCCGAGAGCGGAGTACACAGGACCGGCTTATCCGGCGAAGTGGATTCCGATCGACGAGCGCGTGTAGCTTCGCTGGCCGTGAAAAATTGAAGAGCCCGGACGTGCTGCTCTGCGATGCAGAGAGGTGCGATTCGGGCCTTTCGCTTTCAGCAGGCGGTTAGTGGTGGCGTTGATGGCTGGCGCAAATGCCAGCCACCACGGCAATGATGGCAAGGCTGGCCAGAAGTATTCCTAGAAACGAGCTGCCGGTCCCAGGAAAGGGCTCCGCTGGAACGCTGTCAGGAATATAGGCGAGAAGACCGAGATAGACGAGACCTGCGATGAAGAGGGCGAAGATAGTCCAGAACCAGAAAGTGGCTGCACGCGGCGGACAAGGACGGCACTGCGGACGAGGAGGGAGTTGCGGGGGCGGGAGTGGCGTCTGGCCCGGCATACCCATTGGATGCGCGTCCGGAAAAATGGTTTGACCAGAAGCGGAGATAGAATAAGGGTGGTTATGCGGCGAATCTATTTGGACAATAATGCGACAACTCCGCTGCTTCCGAAGGTCTATGAGGCGATACAGCCTTTTCTGCTGGAGAGCTTTGGAAACGCGAGCTCGATCCATCAGCAGGGACAGCAGGCGCGCGCTGCGGTGGAAGGCGCACGCGAACACGTGGCTGAGCTGCTGGGCGCAAGGCCGAGCGAAATTGTGTTTACCAGCGGCGGTACGGAGGGAGATAATCTCGCGCTCTTTGGACTGGTGGCGGCAGGCGATCACGTCATCAGCTCGACCATCGAACACCATGCAGTGCTGAACTCCTGCAAGCGTCTGGAAGAGATGGGTGTTGCCGTAACTTACGTGGCGTGCGATGCGAACGGCGTGGTGCATCCCGAGGATGTGCGTGCAGCTTTAAGGCCGGAGACAAAGCTGATCTCCGTGATGATGTCGAACAACGAGACCGGCGTGCTGCAACCGGTGGAGGAGATCGGAGCGATTGCGCGTGAGGCGGACGTGTACTTCCACACCGATGCGGTGCAGGCTGCGGGAAAAATTGCCATCGACGTGGAGCGGATTGGCTGCGATCTGCTGAGCATTGCGTCGCACAAAATGCACGGGCCGCAAGGCGTGGGTGCGCTGTTCGTGCGCCGTGGGACCTTGCTGCGTTCGATGCAGATCGGCGGAGGACACGAGCGCGGACGGCGCGCAGGGACGGAAAATCTGGCGGGCATTGTGGGCATGGGCAAAGCAGCGGAGCTCGCGAGGGAATGGCTGGCGAACGGCGGGCCTGAGAGGATGAGTACGCTGCGTGACCGGCTGGAGCAGAGCATCTGCGCCGCAGTGGAAGGAACCCGGGTGAATAGCGCCGCGGCGGAGCGCGTTCCGAATACATCTAACATTCTGTTCGACGGAATCGAGGGCGAAGGATTTGTCATTGCGATGGACCTGAAGGGAATTTCGGTTTCGACCGGGGCGGCCTGCTCCTCAGGTGCGATTGAGCCTTCGCACGTACTGACCGCCATGGGGCTCGGTCCGGAGCTGGCTCGTGGCTCGGTTCGCTTTAGCCTGGGAAAACAGAATACGGAAGAGGAAGTGGAGTACGTGCTGGCGCTGGTTCCGGAGGTGGTAGCAAAGCTGAGGGAGCTGAGTCCGGCGTGGGCGGGGAAGCAGTAGCGCGATGGAACAGGCGGGGCATTCGTTGGAAGAGAATCGGTTGCGAGAGAAGTTGGAAGAGCAGAAGACGGTTGCGGTGGCGATGAGCGGCGGAGTGGATTCGTCGACGGTTGCAGCGATCATGGTTCGCGATGGATACAAGGTCATCGGACTGACGATGCAGTTGTGGAACCAGCGGCGGCTGCCGCAGGCGAATCCAACTGGCGAACCGCAGGCGGGACGTTGCTGTTCGCTCGACGATGTGTATGACGCGCGAGCAGTGGCGCAGCGGCTAGGGATTCCTTACTATGTGGTGAACCAGGAAGAACGCTTCGAGCGCGATGTGGTGCGTCCGTTTGTGGACGACTATCTCTCCGGCAGAACACCAATTCCGTGCTCACTCTGCAACAATCATTTGAAGTTCGATCAACTGCTGCGGACGGCGCGCTCGGTGGGCGCGGACGTGATAGCCACTGGACACTATGCGCGCAACGAGTGGGACGCCTCGCGAGGGCGGTGGATACTGAAGCGCCCGGCGGATAGGGCCAAGGATCAGACTTACTTTTTGTTTGGCCTGACGCAGGAGCAGTTGAGCCGGACGCTGTTTCCGATTGGCGAGATGTGCAAGCCGGCGGTGCGCGAAGAGGCGCGGCAGCAGGGCCTGACGGTGCTGGCCGAGAAGCCTGACTCGCAGGAGATATGCTTTGTGCCGGGCGGCAATTATAAGGCGTTTCTCGACGCTTACATGGAGGAGCAGGGTGAGCGTCTGCCCGATCTTTCCGGCGAACTGGTGACGGTGGACGGCGAAGTGATTGGGCGTCACGAGGGGATTCACAACTTCACGATTGGGCAGCGTAAGGGGCTTGGCGTGGCCACGGGCTCGCCGCTCTACGTGGTGGAGATTCGCGGCGACCGCAAGGAAGTAGTGGTGGGCGGCGCGGAGTCGCTGTTGTCGAAGACCCTGCGGGCGAAGGACTGCAATTGGATTTCGATTGCACGGCTCGACGGGCCAATGCGGGTGGAGGCGAAGATTCGTCATCGGCATCCGGCGGCGGCGGCGACCGTGGAAGCGGTGAGCGAGGACGAGGTGCTGGTCACGTTCGATGAGGCGCAGCGGTCGGTGACTCCGGGGCAGGCCGTGGTGATGTATTGCGGCGACGAGGTAGTGGGCGGCGGATGGATTGTGTAAGGTCGTGCAGCGAAACTGCGAGCGCGAACTTCCAGGTGAACCATGAACAGGCATCCACGCAGGTCAGTGATATTCGCGGGCGCAGTGCTGCTGATCTCATTCGCCTGCATGCGGGCGGACTCTTCCGGCCAGTTCAGCAGTGCTGTTCCGGTAAAGCCTGCTCAAAGCAAATCACAAGGAGGACGCGCGATGTCCTTTGCACTGAAGACCGATGCATTTGCAGGAGTGATTCCCAAGAAGTTTACGTGTGACGGCGCTGACGTCTCACCCGCGTTGAACTGGAATGACGCGCCAGCCGGGACACAATCTTTCACCCTCATCGCCGACGATCCCGATGCCCCCGTGGGGACGTGGACACATTGGATCATCTGGAACATTCCAGCCAGCGCCACGGCATTGCCGGAAGACGTACCGAAGGTGGGAGAGTCCGCCGATGGCGCACGTCAAGGCCGGAACGATTTCAAGCACATTGGTTATGGCGGGCCATGTCCGCCTGCGGGTAAGCCACATCGCTACTTTTTCAGGTTGTACGCCCTCGATGCCAAGCTCGACGTAAAGGCCGGAGTTAGCAGAAGTGAACTGGAACACGCGATGAAAGGGCGCGTGCTGTCGCAGACCGAGCTGATGGGCACCTACGGACGATAGCTCCTGCTAAGCGGCCTTCACCTTCCAGCGCTCTTCGCGCAACATGGAGCGCAATTCTTCGCGGAGCGCCGGCGTGTCCCGGTGTCCGTGGTCCTGCACTGCGTGCTGTACGGCGATATTCAGCAACTCTTCTTCGCCCAGAATTGCGATGTCGCTAGGCTCGTCGGCTAGAAACAAGCGGCAATCAATTCGTTCCGGATCCCTGGCCATGGCTCACCCCGTGATGTTGGGGCACAGCTTAACTCCGGTGAGTGAGTATGTTCAACGCTGTTTGAGCTGAGTGCTTCGGAGTCGGCGCAAGTTTCTGTAAAATCACCCCATTTTCACTGTTTGCGTGCTAGAGTGCAGGCATTGATTCAAACCGTTACGTAAAAGTGACCAGCATTCTTAAACGAGGCTTGCTATGACATACGACTATCCAAATCCGACTCCTCAGACCCAAGGCGCTTACCGGTTTCAGCTGTCTACTGTCATGCAGTCGATTTGCAGCTCCTGCTTCCACACGATTGCCTACAGTCCCAACTTGGACGCGCTTGTCATTGCGGAAAAGGCACACAAGTGCTCAGAACGAGCTCGCGTAGTGAAGTCGATAACGAAGAGAGCTGCATAAGTTCTGGAAATTTGATTTTGATGGACCTGCTCAGGACTGGTGTGGAGAGGTCTTAAAAACAGAACAGGAATATTCGTGTGTAACATGAATCCGAAAATTCTAGTGGTGGATGATGAGCGCGGAGTAAGCCTGACGCTGGCGGCAATTCTCGAACAGCAGGGCTACCAGACGGCCATCGCGGGCAGCGGAGAAGAAGCTGTTCAAAGGGCTTCTTCGTTTCAGCCGGACTGCATTGTAAGCGACGTGTCGATGGGGGCGATGAACGGCATTGAGGCCGCGGTTGAGATTTTACATACTCTTCCGCGCTGCAAAGTTTTGTTGGTATCAGGTGTCGCTGGATACGGAGATCCTCTGAAAAGCGTGAAGGCGAAAGGTTATAATTTCGAGATTCTGCAAAAGCCAGTCCCGCCACCTGAGCTTCTGGCAAGGATATCGCAGCTGCTTAGTGATCCGACCGACCACAAGCATCACGCCGCAGCCTAAGAAGCTCTGGCAGGCAACATAGGAAAAATTCACGTATCGCTTTGTCGACCAGTGTTCCAGGACAGGAACTCCTCTGCTAGACTGAATGCCATCTATGACTCCAGCACTGGGGTGCAAATGCCAACCATACTTGCGTGTGTCAATCTAAAAGGCGGTGTCGGTAAGACCGCTATCGCGGTGAACTTTGCGGCCTACTGTGGCCGGAAAGGAATGCGTACGCTGCTGGTGGATTGTGACCCGCAAACCAACGCGACCTTCTCCTGCATTCGGGGCGAGGACTGGGCAGAACACGCGAGACAGTACGGCACGATTGCCTCTTTGCTGGGTGTGAAGAGCATCGCAGATGAGACCAACCATCATGATCTGGCGACCATTATCAAACGCGGCGTCTTCGAGAATGTGGACCTGGTGCCCTCGCACATCAGCCTTTTCTCCGTGGATTTGGATCTGGGTAGTGCAGTCGGTCGGGAATTGAGGCTGAGAAAAGCTCTCAAGCCCGTACTCGATCAGTACGACATGGTGGTTTGCGATTGTCCGCCGAACCTGACCATACCAACCCAGAATGCGCTCGCGATGAGCACGCATTACGTGGTGCCGGTTCCCCCGGATTACCTGTCCATTATCGGGGTTGCGTTGCTGAACACGCGAGTGGAAGAGTTGTGCGAAAACCTCGACCACAAAATCACCAACGCAGGAATCATTGTGTCTCGTGTGGGACGCAAAGCCAGCCACCGCGATAACTTGTTGGCGAATCTGCGGGAACGGTTTCAAGATCTGGTGCTGCAGACGGAGTTGCGGGAGCGCGTGGCTGTACCTGAATCGGTTTCGCTCCAGAAGTCGATCTTCGAGATGGGCGACGAACAGGCGTCTCAGGAATTCACGGCAATGTCACAGGAATTGCTGGAACGAATCAAGGCGACTTCTTAGAACAGGGTCACTTCGGCTCGGCAAATTGCAGGACGCCTCCGTCTTGCAAGCGAATGATCAGGAAGCCGGCAAATTGTTCCTCCGCCTCCGGTACGTTGAGTTCTCGTGGATCACAATACCGGCACATATGCACCGAGTGCAGCGGCAGTTGAAGAACCGCAGATTCATCTCCGGTGTGCATCAGGACTGAGTCAGCGTCGATGCGGTCGATGGTTCCGGTGAGGCGCACGCGCAATCCTCCGCCCAGATACGTGCAGGTGATGCGAGTACGCTCGCTCCACCACTTGTCAAACAGCAGAAGGACTTCCTCGATTGTCATTCCGTTGCTCCGCTCGGATCACGCCAGACGCCGGGTGTGCGCGGAAACGGAACGGCGTGCAATGGACTAACCTCCCGGCGTGATTTCAACTCTTCAGATGTATCCAGCCCACCCAGCCTGTCGACTCAGGAACTTGGCGTACTCCGCGAGCGCATCACGAAACGCCAGTTCGGGAGACTCAGCCCGGCCGCAAAGGTCCGTGCCTTGAATTTCCCAAGCATAGGGATTCTGCTGCCACGCTGGGTCGGGGTCAAGAGCGATGCTCAGAGTTCTCATGCTCTATTCTTATCACCTGCGGCGGCTTTAGCGGCCATTCAGTAGATCAATCCCGTTCCCTTCAAGGGAGTCGCTGAGGTGGTTCGACTCGCCGGATGTGTGTCAGCCGCCGCGGATGGCACGGCTCTTGTCGGCTGTGGCTGCGCTGCGCGGGTGATATCAAAGACCTCGGAATTCCGCTTTGGATTGAAGCGTCCTTCGGTGAAGTACACTACGGCGATGCTGCCGGTGACAACCGGGCTGAGGATGGCGAGTGGCACCACGTATTTCTTGGTCTTCAACAATGCCTCTGCGACGCCGTCCACAGATCTACTGCGCCGGATATTGCCCGGTACCTGCGGAATTTGGAACGAAGAAAGCTCCACAATCGGATGGTGACGGGCATAGCTGGCAAGCGATTTGGCAACTTGCTTCGGGGTGGTAATTCCCGCATCAGCGAAAAAGTTGCGGTGAACTGCATGAGGTGCGTAGAAATTCAGAACCGTGCGCGCGAAGTCTGCACAGTTGGAGAAGAAAATATTGTAATGGCTACGATTGGTGCGTTCGTTGAACTGCTGAATGAACGCCTCGTCCTGCTTCTGAGTACTCTCTATTTCGAAGCCGTAGAGCCTCCGGTCGTAGGCAGAGCCGACCAGTTGAGTCCAGTCTCCTTGCGGCGCGCGCCCATCGGCGGCATCCGGTGCAATCGCAAGCAGGTGGGCGCGGCGATAGCCGTCTCTGAGCTCCGCAACCAGCCGCGCATCCGCCGATTGAGGAATGTCCTCAACGTTATTGACTGCGTACAGATATGGAAGTAGGGGAATGGCGAGCCAATCGTAACCAGCAATCCGGTGGTATCGGCTGATGACGACACCTGCCTCACCTGGCGCGCAAAGGCGTAGCTGCGTAGGCGACGCCGCGCAGACCCCCGTGAGATAAACCGCCGCATGGCCTGTCGGGTCCAGACCGCCTAACGTCCCGTACGGCTCTTCCAGAAGGAATGCAACATTAGCGTGTGCTTGCGCAAGTGCCGCCAAAACGAAAATGAGAGCCCATAATCGATTTCGCATCGCTTTGAGTTGGAAGGTCCTCGCCGCCACGGAGCTTCCTACCAGTAAAACACAAAGTGAGGGAGAGAGTTGCGGTCACCGCGTCTGGATTTGCGTGCCTTAGTTAGGCCGGGAAATGGAAATGCAGTTGCTGATGCGAGACGATTGCAACTCCATTGATTTTGGCTGGAACGAAGATCCACCGGCGAAGAGTCTGCACAATCGACTCCTCCACTCCGTGCCCCACCCCTTGCAGAACCTGCGCCTGAACTATCGACCCCTGATCGTCGATCACCACTTCCATGACGACATCTTTTCCGCGAGCAAGTTCTGGAAACTCGCTGTGCAGAATCGGCGGGTCTGGCGTGAAGACCGGCAGAGCAGCCTTGAACTGATGGTGCATGCCCATAAAAATACTGGGCGCGGCATTCATTCTCCAGCTGGGGAACGGTACTACGCCCTGTTCCTCACCTGTGCCAGAACTGCTATCCGCGCTTGCGGCCTGGGTATCCACTTCCTGCTCCGTGGCTGGCGTTGTTTCCCGGGGAGTTTCCGGAGTGAGATGCGATGCAGCGGGCGCAGGCTCCGGAGTGCTGGGAGCGGCGGACGCGGGTGGGTGGAAATAAATCGGCGTGAGGGCGATCGAATGCGTTGCGCCGGAGCGCAAAGAGGGGCCAGAGATCTGTCGCGACGAGATACCGCAAAGAATTACGAGCACCACGATTTGCAGGCAGAGGGACGCGACAAATGTCACAGGCTGCTTCAAATTCGAGTGAGGGTGCAAAGACGTGAACATATACGTATTCTGGATTATAGAAACGATACTAGCTGCGCCGCAATAGGCGTTTCTCCCGAGTGAGAGCTAAGGAGGGAATTACGGACAGTTCTATGGAATGTATTTTTCGGACAAAGGAAAGCACCCCGCAGGGGTGCTTTGAAAGAACAATCTTATGCCCGAAGTTCTTAGGACTTCTTACTGCGCGGGCATCTTCTCTATGCGGAGATTCCCTGCAATACCTCGCGTAACCGTTCGATCTCAGCGTTCTTCTCGGCGGTGTACTTAGCCAGCAACTCAGCCGTGGAGTCGCCCCGTAGACGCGTATGCTCATCCAGCCACTCTATTGCCTGCTGTATTTCTTCCAAAGATGCTGACTCTGCCCCACAGTTACATACGTACGACTCCTCTGTGTGTGGATCGACGCTGTTTGATAAGCACCACTCCGTATGCATTTTGTCACTCATATCCGTCTCCAATACGAACTGCTTGAGGCCTGAATAATTGCGATTTATAAAAGGCGAACGAACCGCCTGAATAACGTGTAAGGCGGCAAGAAGAGTTACCCCGCCTACGATAACGGTATCTCTTGCGGGGAACTCTGGCAAGCGGATTCGTCAACTAAGGGAAAAAAGCCGCGCTTTGGTCGTGGCACTCGCAGACGGCGAAGCACCGGCCAAACCTTCCAAGGTCATTCGGAATCGTAGTGCGGGAGGAGTCAGGCAGCTTTGAAATGCCATCTCGCATAGAAGATTACGCACTCATCGGGGACTGTGAGACCGTGGCGCTGGTCGGCCGTGATTGCAGTATCGACTGGCTCTGCTGGCCGAACTTCGCTTCCAACGCCTGCTTTGCGGCATTACTCGGCAATGCCGAGAACGGTCGATGGATCATTGCTCCCGCCGCGCCGTTTACAAGCAGCCGCAGATATCGGGAGCAGACGCTCATCCTCGAAACCACTTTCGAAAATGAAGAAGGAGCAGTCACTCTCATCGACTTCATGCCTATTCGCAGCAAGAATTCCGACGTGGTTCGTATCGCCAAAGGTGTGCGCGGTCGCGTTCGCATGTCAATGGAGCTTGTGTTGCGCTTCGACAACGGACGTTCAATTCCCTGGGTCACTCGTCTGGATGACGAAGGTATTCACGCGGTAGCTGGGCCCGATTTAACAATTTTGCGAACCAGCGTACCGTTGCAGGGCGAGAACATGAGGACCTTCGGCGAGTTCGCGGTGAGCGCAGGAGAGACCGTGAGTTTTGCGCTGACTTATGGTGAATCCTACAAACCGATTCCCCGGCGTATCGATTGTGAGGAGGCACTGCACCAGACGGAGCAGTTCTGGAGACGATGGGTTCGCGGCGCCAAGTGTCATGAGGAGTACCGTCCCCAGGTTGAACGTTCGCTGATCACTCTGAAGGCGCTCACGTATCGCCCCACCGGAGGCATTGTTGCCGCGGCAACGACATCGCTGCCTGAATGGATAGGCGGAGCTCGCAATTGGGATTACCGGCACTGCTGGCTACGCGATGCGACGTTCACTCTGCTGGTCTTGATGAACAGCGGATTCTATGACGAAGCTCGAGCGTGGCGAGACTGGTTGCTCCGGGCAGCAGCTGGTAGTCCGGATCAGATCCAGATCATGTATGGCATCCATGGGGAGCGGAATCTTCGCGAATGGGAGGTCGATTGGCTGGCGGGATACGAGAATTCCAGGCCGGTAAGGGTGGGGAACGCTGCAGCGAATCAACTGCAACTTGATGTCTACGGCGAGGTTGCCGACGCACTGCTGCACGCACACCTGGGCGGCATTGAAACAGGCGAAGGTGATTGGAATCTTCTTGCGACGATGACGAATCATCTCGCCGGCATCTGGCAAAATCCAGATGAAGGAATTTGGGAAATGCGAGGTGGCAGAAAACACTTCACATATTCCAAAGTCATGGCGTGGGTGGCTTTCGACCGCACCATTCAGAACCAGGTGCGTTTTGGGCTGAAGGGTCCCATCGCCAAATGGCGTGAAATGCGTGCCAAGATTCACGCCGAGGTTTGTCGCGAAGCATGGAATCCGGAACTCGGCAGCTTTACTCAAAGCTACGGCGACAAACAACTCGACGCTTCTCTGCTGCTGCTGCCGCTGGTCGGATTTCTGCCCCCGCACGACCCGCGTATTTTGAGCACCGTGAATGCAATCCAGAAACACCTGATGCAAGATGGCCTGTTACTTCGATACAACACTGCAACCGAGGATGATGGCCTGCCGCCCGGAGAAGGCGCATTCATCGCGTGCAGCTTCTGGCTGGTCAACGTGCTTTGCCTGATGGGAAGGCGCGACGAAGCGAAGCGCAAGTTTGAGGAGCTGCTGACCCTGTGCAACGACGTTGGACTTCTGGCGGAAGAGTATGATCCGCGGCAGAAGCGCCAGTTGGGCAACTTTCCTCAGGCCCTCTCGCATATCTCGCTGATCAACGCTGCATTGGAATTCAAAGAAGGATTGGCTCCGTCCGCGCAGCGAGCGAAGTCTGGAGGCAGCACCGCTGATAAGCAGCCTTCGCCCGGAACCTAGGCCGCGAACTTTCCTGGTTCACGAACGTTTAGAGAATCTTTAGCGTTGCTTTAGGTGCGATATGCGCCCATGCAGCTCCGGAATTTATGGACTCGCTCGCTGGCAAAGCCTGTAAATAAGTGCTTTTCTCGGCTCCATGCTGCCGGATCTGGATCTCACGTTTAGGAACTTTTTAGGCAATCTTTATGTGCGCTTTAGGCGCGGTGTTGTCCAATAAAAGCTAAATGAAACCAAAGTAGGACAGAGTTCTTGGCCCGCTCATTTGGGAGGGTGGCATATTGGTTTAGGTAGCGTTTCTTACGATTTGCGTTGCGGTCGTTTTTCCTGATCCGATTCCTTGTCACGATTTGCTCTGATACAACTCCCGCGGTGGGGCGGGTCGAGCGGATCTCCATGCGTTGGGTCAGGGCACGAGTCCACAAGTCAGCTCCAAAGCTCATCCTGGTTCACTCGAATGCAGCATGGCAAGGTGTGCAGGCGTCCACCGGCAACCGCGTTTCGCTTGCATTGCACCAAACGAATTCTCGAATAGCGCGGGTGTAAGAGCGTCACCCCTCGACGAGCTTAAATTTGAATCAAAAAGAGAGAGTGATCTGCCTTCAGTGCTCCTGACTGAATCAGGCTTTAAAAACATGGGAACCATTTCTGGAAATGTGAACTCCGCGATAGCGAATCACGGCACACGGCCGGCGATCAAGGTTTTTGTAGCCACCACGGTGATGCTGAGCTTCATCAGCTTCTGGCGGGCGGCGGCGATTGTGCTCAGCGATTTGGCGTCTTCCGCCTACTACGTGGGCGGCGATGCCGAGAACGTGATTGGCAAAAGCGCTCCCTGGTTCGTGCTCGCTGTCATGTTATTCAGCTATGCCGTGCGTTCGATCTACATCGAGTCCAGCAGCATGTTTGTGCGCGGCGGCGTCTATCGCGTCGTGAAGGAAGCGATGGGCGGCTCGCTGGCCAAGCTTTCGGTATCGGCGCTGCTGTTTGACTATGTGCTGACCGGACCAATCAGCGCCGTCTCCGCCGGACAGTACCTGGCGGGATTCGTCGTGGATCTTTCCGCGCGCATTGGCCACCCGGTTAATCTGGCGGGCTGGCGCGGTGACTATTTCGCTGCTGCCTTCGGCATTGTGGTCACTGTCTATTTCTGGTGGAAGAACATCCAGGGTATGCACGAATCCAGTGAAAAGGCCATGCGCATCATGCAGATCACCACCGTGATGGTGGTGATGCTCATCCTCTGGTGCTCATTGACGCTGCTGCTTCACCCGGAGACGCGGCATCTGCCGCCGCTGCCAACCCATCAGGCGATCTTTGCCGCAAACGAAGCATCCCATGGCGATACCTTTGGCTGGCTCTCCCACATGCCGCTGCTCACCATGCTGCCCTGGGTGCTGCTGCTGGTAGGCTTCGGCCACTCGGTGCTGGCCATGAGCGGCGAGGAGTCGCTGGCGCAGGTCAATCGCGAGATTGAACATCCGAAGCTGAAAAACCTGGAGAAGGCTGGAGCTGTCATCTTTCTCTACAGCCTGCTGTTCACGTCCCTTGTTTCGTTCTTTGCGGTGATGATCATCCCGGACCACAAGCGTCCGGAATATTTTGCGAACCTGATCAGCGGCTTGGCCATGTACATGGCCGGGCCCTACAACCTCAAGCTCATCTTCCAGGGCTTTGTGGTGCTCGTCGGTGTGCTGATTCTCTCGGGCGCGGTGAACACGGCGATCGTCGGCGCGAACGGAGTACTCAACCGGATCAGTGAAGATGGCGTGCTGACGCCGTGGTTCCGTAAGCCACACGGCACCTACGGAACCTCGCACCGGTTGATCAACACGATTGCCTTGCTGCAATGCCTGACCATCGTTCTCAGCCACGGCAATGTGTATCTGCTGGCGGCGCTCTACGCCTTCGGCGTCATCTGGAGCTTCGCCTTCAAGGCGCTGGCGGTGTTCGTGCTTCGCTTTAAGGAGCCGGGCCATCGCGACTTCCGTGTGCCGGGCAACTTCCACATCGGTTCATTAGAAATTCCAGTAGGACTCGCGCTGATCACGCTGCTGCTATTTGCTACCGCGCTCGTCAACCTGATGACCAAGCCGCTGGCAACGATGGCCGGCGTCAGTTTCTCCCTCTTCTTGTTTGGCGTCTTCACTGTTTCCGAAAAGATCACGCACCGGAAGCGCGGCAACAACCATGAGATGCGCGAGGAGTTCCGCGTCACCGAGCAGCCGCTGATCGACCGCGAAGAGATGAAGGTGCGGCCGGGCAATGTGCTGGTCGCCATTCGCGACCCGCGCAATCTTTATTACCTCAGGGAGCTGCTGAAGAGCACCGACACTACCAGGCAGGACATTGTGGTGATGACCGCACGCATATACCGCCATGATGACACCTTCAGCGGCAGCACGAGCATGGACAGTGGAGACCTGTTCGAAGAATACGAAAAGCACTTGTTTACCAAGGTCGTGGAGCTGGCCGAAAAGGAGGGTAAGCACGTTGAACTGATGGTGGTGCCCTCAGCCAACGTTTTTGACGCGATTGTGCAGACGGGAGCTCGCCTGGAATCATCCCGTATCGTCTGCGGCCTCTCCAACCGCCTTACCCTCGATGAGCAGGGCAAACTGACCGGCGACGCCTGGGAGCGCTTGCCAGAGCCGCGCCCCAACATGGCGCTCGAAATTCACTCTCCCGATCACAGCGTGGAGGAGTACTTCCTGGGCCCGCACACGCCGACGATTGCGTGAGCAGGATCTTGAACGGCTTCACAAAATCTGGCTGGATGTTAGCGAGGACCCCGAGCTAGCCTCAATCCATCACTACCACGTCATTGGCATGGCCTTGGAGCGTCTAGAAGAGCGTCTGCAAGGTCCGCAGCGGCCGGAAATTCTCGCGCTGCTCAAGAAAGAACTGCACAAACCGGATCAGGGAGATATTGCAGAGTAGAGGAAAACATTCCGGCATAAAGCAGCGCGGCCCGTGGGTCGCGCTGTTTTGCGGATTACAGAATTCACCCGTAGGCAGAGGACGTCAAAAAGCAGAGACAGGTTTGCAGCGCGCCGCGAGGAGGCCAGTAGCGGCAGCGATGTCGATGTCTGCGATGAGCAACCCTTCTTCGCCGTATGGTTGATAACTGAGCAACGTTCCATCAGGACGCACCACTGCCGAAGTGGTTGCCGACCCAGCGCTTGCATAGTTCACGGTTGCAAAGTAACAGGTGTTCTCGGCAGCGCGGCACAAAGCTGCCTTCTCATGGAACGAGTTCGCGGGATCGGCAAAACTCTTGGGCGCGTAATCACCCGGCTCGGCTTCGTGGAGATGAGGGTGAAAGACAATGTGTGCGCCGTGCCGAGCGGCCCAGCGGACCGTCTCCGGATAGCGCCAGCCCTCATGGCAGATCACGACGCCAAATTTCAGCGGACCTGTCTGGAAAACCCGCCTTGCGGAACCGGGCGAATAGATCCCGTCTTCCGAGGGGTCCAACTGCACTTTGTCCTGGAACCCTGCGCTGATTCCGTCTCGATTGATGACCAATGCGGTGGCCAGCAGGGCATCGTCGACGAGGCGTTCCGTGCCGAGTACAACAGCGATATTACCCTTTGCGGCGGTCGCGGAAATGGCAGACCAGGCGCGCTCGAGAAATGCAGCGTCGGGAGGCGGAATTGATTTCCCCAGTCCTCGATAGCCGGGAACGAAGCATTCCGGAAAGCAGACCAGGCTGGCGCGCTCGCTGGCCGCTTGTGCGATGGCTTGTTGGGCTAACTGAACCGACTCCTCGGGCGTTGCCGGGAAGCGGATGTTAGCGAGTGCGATTCGAAACGCTTTCATAGTCCAATTTTAGCTCGACCGTAACGCTACTTTTGTTTTTTGGCCTTGGGCGTGAGCTTGCGCAAGAGGAACTCCTGCGCAAGGCTGGCGCCCACGCGCTCACCGGTGTCTATAAGGAAATTCGTGAACACAGTCCCAACGCCGCGATTCTGTGGCGGATAGTAGGTGTTGGCGAGGGCAGACGCAGCCAGATCGCCACCTATGCTCGAATAGTTTGGCTGCAAATGTCCGTTGTCTCCCTTGCAGACGAATGGGCTGGACATGGCGTGGAGAGCACGAGATTTCTTTGTGCCCGTGCCCTGGTAGAAGTAGCGCGGGTCCTGGCGCAGTAGCGAGGGCAGAACGGCGCCCCCAATCAGGATGTCGCTAAAGGCGTCGGCATAGACAGCGCCAAAGCGCTGAGCGTAGCCCTTCGCACCCTGAACGTAGTCGGGGCGGTCTGCCGCCTGGTTGAAGCCGGCAACCATTGCTACTGCGACAATGGTGACAGGATCGACAGAAGTTCTGAGGGCGAGTTTGAACTTCAGCTTCGGCGTGAGCGGCTCGGGGTTGTGCTCGTAGGTGACATAGAAATTGGGAATGATGCCGAAAACGCGCTGCTCTTCCTGTTTCTTGACCTGCTGGGTGGCGATCTGCTCAGAAGAATAACCCACACTGATCGAAGTCTTCGCCTCGGCAACCTTGAGCTTGGCACCTGTCAGAATCACCGCTTGGCCGGGATGGAGGACGACAGTAGGTGAGGTCCAATTTGCAAATCCCTTCGCGCTGACAATGGCGCGATAGGTTCCCGGGGGGAGAACTTTGAATTCAAAAAATCCGTTGTCGTTGGTCAGGACAACGCGACGATCTCCGTGCGGGCCTTGGAGTACAACGGTGGCGCCAGAAACGGTGCTACCGGTCACATCGGTTACGGTGCCGATCATATTTCCACTCTGCGCCTGCGGCGAATTTGGGAGCGGCTGGGTTCGTGGCGCTGAGGGCGATGACATGGTGGGCGGAGGTGTTGGCTCTCCATGATTCTGCTTCTGCTGAACTGTCGGCGCACTCTCCGGTGAGCCCGATGCCTGGCAGAATGAAACAGCAGCGAAAATGGAGGTGAGAAGAATCGTTGTAACAATTCGACAAACCACAAAAAACACCTCTTGCTAGAATCGCCTTCACCGGTCCCGGCAAGACTCCCTCCTTCGACCGTTTGTAGATTTCAGCCGCATCTAACCGCGCAATTACTTTGCCGGAATGACTGGAGATTTCGATGCCGACTGAAGAGATAAGGAATCATCTCCCCTTGCGGAATCGTCGCTTCTTGCGGAGATCGGGCTCCGATATCTTTGAACGTCTTGGAGTCGGATCGGATAACAGGTAGGACACCCCGAACCTGACAGCCGTTGCCCCGCAAATCATTAATTTCGCGGGAGCTTTATCCGCGTGCTCGGGGCAGCATCCTACGATCCCAGATACCAGGGCACACTGATGACGACGATCCGGCCATTGCCCCGGACGTAGAGGATCAGTTTCAGCGCGGTGGCGCGCTGATTATGTAGCAGGTAGTAGTACCATTGCCGCTCCACCAACTCCGGAACAAGAACAGAGATCAGCCGCTTTGGGTGCGTGTGCTCAAGCTGCAGGATGTAGTCGACGATCGGAGTTAGCACCAGCCGGAAAGGAGAGCGCAGCAAGACTAGTTCCGGCTTCGTGAATCCAGCCCGCAGCGCCGGTTTTTCGATGTACTCAGCCCACACGCTCGTCAAGTCATCTTCGTCGTGCTGCCCCTGTTCTTCTTCCGGCACAATGTGCAGCACCAACACGTCTTGCGAGACTGTGTAGGCAAAGCGCAACGCTTTTTCCGCAACCCTGCTCCAGCGTTGCAGCGGCAGCACCACAATCGGAGGCGCGAGACCCATCAGGCGGGCGGGCGCAGGACACTCGGTTTCGCGGCGGATCGTCTCGTAATGCCGGTGCACCGCGGACATCAGCAGAATGAGACCGGGAATCGCCAGCACCGTGATCCATGCGCCTTCCATGAACTTTGCTACAACCACAACGCACGTCGTCAATCCTGTGGCTAACCCGCCCACGCCATTCACCATCATGCTGACGTGCGCGGCGCGGCCTGCGTTCCGCTTCCAATGCATCACCATGCCTGCCTGCGAGAGCGTGAACGCCATGAATGCGCCGACGGCAAACAGTGGAATCAGCCGGTCAGTTACGCCGTTGAACAGGATCAGCAGCAGGCCCGAAAGAATTGCCAGTACGTACACGCCGAAAGAAAAAATCAGCCTGCGTCCCCGAATCGTAAACGGAAATGGCAGGTAGCCGTTTTCCGCAATCGCCCGGCAGAGGCGCGGAAAGTCGGCAAACGACGTATTGGCCGAGAGCGCCAGCACCATCAGTACTGCAGTCATGGTGACAAAATAGAAAACGCCCCTGCCGGCCACCGCTGCCGTAAGTTGTGACAAGACGCTCTGATAACCATGCTCGCCCGGAGGCGTGGCAGTGATCCCGTACACGCGGCAGAGATAAGCAATGCCGGCCAGCAGGAGAATCAGAATGGCGATAATGGTGGTCAATGTCGCGCGAGCGTTCTTGACTCTCGGTTCGCTGAACGCCTGCACGCCGTTGCTCACAGCTTCCACGCCCGTCATCGCTGTACATCCGCTGGAGAACGCTTTCACCAGCAACCATAGGCTGACGGCGCCCACAGCTGGTGCCGGGTTCGGCAGCGCCGCCGCAGGCATGGGATGTCCGCCGTGGAGAATGGTCTTGAAGAGCCCTGCTATGAGGACGCCGCCAAGACAGGCGACAAACACGTAGGTCGGAATCATGAATGCCAATCCTGCTTCGCGAACCCCACGCAAATTTACCAGCGTGAGCATCACCAGGATCGCGAGGCAGAGCACGAGCGTATGCGACTGGAGTGAAGGCACCGCAGAAACCAATGCGCCCACTCCGGCGGATATCCCTACGGCCACGTTCAGAATGTAGTCCAGCATCAGCGACGCGCCAGCCAGCAGCCCCGCCCGCGCGCCCAGGTTTTCCGATGCGACGGTGTAAGATCCGCCTCCGTTGGGATAGGCCGCAATCGTCTGACGGTAGGAGAAGTAAACAATTGTGAGCAGAACAATGATGGTGAGGCTGATCGGGATAATGTAGGCCATGCCCGCAATGCCAAGTGGAATCAGAATGGTAAGCGCAGCTTCTGGCCCGTACGCTGCCGAGCTCAATGCATCGAGGCCAAAAACCGGAATGCCCGCCGCAGGCCCAATTCGTTCTTTCTGGTCCTCCTCGGAAGACAGCGGTCGTCCGAAGAGAACATCCAGAACTGATTGCTCCCCCGTGGGAGTTGCGGTTTGTTCGATCATTCGCAAGCCTGTGGCCCTGCGGTTTGGATGCCTGGGCAGTGGCCTGGAGCAGAGCTGCCCCTGAACTCGCCCTCAGTCTTGAAGAAAGGTGAAGCATGGAGCTGGTCCGGAATCAGCGGATGTGCAGTGCAAGCTACGCGATTTTTTCCCCAGTTGCACCTGAGGCCTCCGTGATCCGGAACGTAACCGCCGTCCCACAAAAATCGCATTCGGCGGTGTGCACGCCGTTAGGGAGCGGCGCCGGGACCGGGAAGGTCCTCAGACAAGAAGAACAGGTCACCGCAATGTAATCCGCATCGCCTTTGACTGGAATCCAGACGGCTGCTTTGGGCAGGCGGGCGACGCTCGGGCGTTGGGGAATTTCTTCAAGCAAGGCGATGATCTTCTGGAAAAGACTTTCCGAGGAATACTGGCCTTTCTCAAAAAAAGCGTCAGCTAAGACGCTTTCGGGCACATCAATGCCAGAGAATTCGCCACTGATTGCGATGACGGCGATCTGGGGGAAGCGCTTGCGCACCACGGACAGAAACTCAAATCCGCTCATGTTGGGCATTCGCAAATCGGATATGACAACATCGGGCAGCGATTGCTTCAACTTCGTGAGACCATCGAATCCGTCAACGGCGCACAACACTTCATAGCCTTGCGATTCGAGAATCGTCTTGGCCACCGTGCGCAGGTTCTTCTCGTCGTCAACCACAAGAATCCTATAGCGAAAACTCATACTTCTCGATTCCGTCGATGCCAGTTTGATGCTACAGGGAAACAGCAGCGATGTCTCCGGTGCGACCCCGGACGTGCTGGCCGTCCACGACCACGCAGTTGCCGGAGCTGATTACGGCGCTGAAGGCGAATGGGTATCGCTACGTGACCGTGACGAAGTAGAAGTATATGAGACAAGTGAAGAATTGACAACGGCAAGAGCAACAATAGAAACAAGGTCAGCTATCCCGCGTTAGCCGAAAACAGACTAACGCGGAGCACCTGCCTCGCCTTGAGATCGGTCCCGGCGAAACGCCTCATCGTAATCATCCAGGACGCTCTTGAGCTGAAGGCGAGCTTCATCCGTCAACCCGCCTTCAGCTCCTTGCACGACGATGCGAGCCGCCGCCACAAGGGTCGCCAGCTCGTAGGCGTGCAGCGTTACCTGGAATATCGTCGGACGAATTCGATCTATTCGCATTTTCGCTAAGCTGCCACCTTCTGCTTGGAAAGGAAGCTTCCGATCTGCTGCAGCTCCTGACTGAATTGGTCATAATCTTGCCGGATTCCATTCAGGTAGGCGCTCCAGCCCAGCGACATCTTTGCATAGTGAACAGCCTCTTCGATTTCCTCGTCAGAGGCGCCGAAGAGCTTCGCCGTTTCGGTATGGAATAAGGTGCAGTAGGTGCACTTGGTTTCCGAGTGCAGGGCCACACCCATCAATTCCTTGTACTTGTTGGGAATCAACGTTTGCCCCAACTCCATTCGCTTGAACAGTTCCCACTCAAAGTCGAGAAACTCCTCGGGAATGCGTTGAAAAAAGCTGGGCACGATGCCGAGAGTAGCTTTCATGTCCCGTTCCACTTCAGCTCGAGGGCGTGAGGTAGCCATGGTCACTTCTCCTTTTTCCTAACGATTCAGGGTGAATATTTAACGCTGGTGGGATGCTCAGCAGGCACTAGAAGTTGTTGCTGCAAATGGAAGCTGCCGATCGAAAGATGGCGTGCTCCGCTTTTGCATTAGTCCACCTGCTTCTTCAATTCATACAACAGATTCATTGCCTCTCGTGGGCTGAGCGAGTCGAGGTCGGCTTCGCGAAGGCGGTCGAGCACCGTGTTGCGAGACAGGGGTGAAGATGGTCAACTGCACCGGGCCAGATTTCTCCGGCTTGGGCGCAAGCTGGGTCGTCGCGGTGTGTTCGGCGTTCTCGTGCTCGTGCAGCACCTCGCGGGCGCGCGGAGATCACCTCAGCGGGGAGTCCGGCGAGTTTGGCGACCTCGATGCCGTAGCTCTTGTCGGCGGCGCCGGGTGAGACCTTGCGCAGAAAGACGATGCTGCCGCCGGTTTCCTTTACGCTGACGTGGTAGTTCTTCACCGAATCGAGCAGCTCTTCCAACTCGGTGAGTTCGTGGTAATGGGTGGCGAAGAGCGTCTTGGCGCGGCGCTCTGGTGGATGAATTCGACCACCGCCCAGGCGATGGCCAGCCCGTCGTAGGTCGCGGTGCCGCGTCCGATCTCGTCGAGCAGGATGAGTGAGCGCGCGGTCGCCGTGTTGAGGATCGCGGCGGTCTCAGTCATCTCCACCATGAAGGTCGAGCGTCCGCGTGCAAGATTGTCAGAGGCTCCGATGCGGGTGAAGATGCGATCCACCGTATGCCAGTCGCGCGCGGGTGGCCGGCACGAACGAACCCATCTGCGCCATCAGCACGATCAGTGCGGTCTGCCGCAGGTAGGTGGATTTGCCTCCCATGTTGGGGCCGGTGATGAGCAGGATCGATTGTCCCGCCGCGTCGAGATAGAGATCGTTGGGGACAAAGCGGTCGTTCGACCCGGTAAGCTCAGGCTGCTCGATAACCGGATGGCGGCCTTCGAGAATCTCCAGCAACTGCGCTTCGTCGTCAAACTCCGGACGGCAGTAGTTGCGCAGCGACGCAAGTGCGCGAAGTCGAGCAGCACGTCGATCTCCGCCAGCGCCAGCGCGGTTTGGCGGATGCGGCGCGCCTCGGCAGCAATGGCCAGCCGCAGCTCGGCAAAGAGGCGGCGCTCGATCTCGACGATCTTTTCCTCCGCGTCGAGGACCTTGGTCTCGTACTCCTTCAGCTCGGGAGTAGTGAAGCGCTCGGCGCCGACCAGAGTCTGCTTGCGCTCGTAGTCGGCGGGCGCGTGTATGCAGGTTCGACTTGCTGATCTCGATGTAGAAGCCGAAGACGTTGTTGAACTTTACCTTGAGCGAGTTGATGCCGGTGCGCTCGCGCTCGCGCTGCTCGATCTGCGCGATCTAGTGCTTGCTGTTGCGGCTGATGTCGCGCAGTTCGTCGAGCTGCGGCATCGACGTCCGCTTTGCGATCACGCCGCCATCGTTGAGCGTGACCGGCGGCTCGGGCGACGATGGTGCGCTCGATGCGCTCGCGAACGTCTCTGAGTTCGTCGAGTAGCTCGCGAAGCGGGCAGAAGAACGCGGCGGCAGGGAAGTTGCTCCAGCGCGCTGCGCACCTGCGGCAGTCTCGCGAGTGATGCGGCCAGCGCCAGCATGTCGCGCGGATTCGCCGTCTCCAGCGTGATGCGGCTGAGCAGGCGTTCGATGTCCAGTATGCCATCGAGCGAGCGGCGAAGTTCCTCGCGATGAATTATGCAGCCGCGAGCGCAGAGGCCACGGCATCGAGCCGCTGGTTGATCTCGGCGATGTCGATCGAGGGGCGCAGCATCCAGGCGCGCAGCAGCCGCTTGCCCATCGGTGTAAGCGTGCAGTCGAGCGCGCGAAAGAGCGTGATTCGACTTCGCCGCGCCGGCAAAGAGCGGTTCAATCAACTCAAGGTTGCGCACGGTGACGGCGTCGAGGATCAGGCAGTTCTGGCGCTCGTAATAGCTGATGCGGTCCACATGGTCGAGCGATCCGCGCTGCGTCTGGTCTGCGCGCGTAGTGCAGAATGGCTCCGGCAGCGCAGGCTGCGGCGTTGTGGTCCGCAAGGCCGAAGCCTTCGAGCGAGAGCACGCCGAAATGATTTTCCACCAGCGGAATGGCGTAGTCCGGCGCAAAATATCCAGTCATCCAGCGGAGTCTCGCTCCAGCGCGCGAACGGCGCAAGTTCGGTGGATGCCATACGCGGGGCGGTCAGCCACCCCCGTGCCGCAGCCACGGCGGCAAAGCTCGGCTGTGCGGAGGATTCAAACAGCGGCAGCGATGCGGCGAAGAGCAACTCGCGAGGGCGCAGGGTCTGTAACTCGTCGGCCAGCGCGGCGCGTCGGCGTCGGGACCCGTAAATTCAGTGGCGCGGAACTCGCCGGTAGAGAGGTCGAGCGCTGCAAAGCCAACGCTGTTGCCCTGTGCAGCGTGCTGACAGGCGCAGAGGAAGTTGTTCTCCTCCGAGCCAAGCTGCGAGTCGGCGGCGGTGCCGGGAGTGACGACCCGTGTGACCTCGCGGCGGACCAGCTTCTTCGTGAGCTTCGGGTCCTCCACCTGGTCGCAGATGGCGACCTTGTATCCCTTGCGGATCAGCTTGCGCGACATAGCCTTCGGCGGCGTGGTAGGGCACTCCGCACATGGGGATGGCGACGCCGTCCACCTTCTGGCGCGAGGTGAGCGTGATCTGGAGTTCGCGGGCGGCGGTGACAGCGTCATCGAGGAAGAGCTCGTAGAAATCCCCGACGCGAAAAAACAGCAGCGCGGTGGGGTGCTCTTTCTTGATGGCGGCGTGCTGCCGCATCAGCGGTGTGGAGGCTTCACTCATGAGGGAAAAATTGGGGTCTCAAAAGGCCGAGTATAGCAGAGCCAAGGCTGCCGGAAGCGACTCGCAGCCGGGTTCGAAGCTTCCGGCGGAAAAGCCTTCGGAATAGTTAGGAGGATTTATACAAGATTCCTATTTGACTCCGGGGCTATGCAGTGGTTTGCTATCGTAATGGAACTTCGGAAGGATCCAATCACGCGCTCCTGGGTGGTCACTGGCGATCAACCGTCGCCGGGGCGGAATTTATTGCAGGTCTGCCCATTCTGTCCGGAGTCTCCGCAGCAGCCGCAGGTGATCTCGTCGATGGCATCGGTGAACTACGGACCGTGGTCGGCGCGCGCGGTAGTGCATCCGCAACCTCTTTACCACGTGGAAGGTGACCCCGGACGGCGCGGCGTGGGACTCTACGACGTGATGCGCTCGGTGGGCGCGCATGAGGTGATCGTGGAGAACGCGCGCCATGACCGGCAGCTCTGGACCGCTTCCGACGCCGAGATTGAGCAGTTTCTACTGCTCTGTGCGCGTCGTCTGGAGGATTTGCAGAACGATCACCGCTTCAAGTACGTGAGCATTTTCAAGGATTTTGGAACGCTCAGCGGACAGGAGTTCGACCATCCGACCTCGCAGATTGTGGCGACCACCTACGTGCCGCGGCGGGTGCTTTACGAACTGCGCTCGGCGCGCGAGCATTACGCGCAGAAAGAGCGCTGCGTCTTTTGCGACATTCTGACTCAGGAACTGCACCAGCGGGATCGCATCGTCGAGATTCGCGGCGACTACGTTGCGTGCTGCCCATTTGCCTCACGCGCACCGTTTGAGACCTGGATCATTCCGGTGACTCACGATGCGCACTTTCAGCATACGGCGGCCTCGCGACCGGGGGCGCTGCATGATTGCGCTTCATTGCTGCGCCGCATGTTGAACCGGATTCGCTCGATTACCGACAGCTTCCACCTGGTGGTGCACACCGCGCCCAATACCCAGCACCAGTCCAAGGTGCTGAACTATTGGCGCACGATTGATGAGGATTACCACTGGCACATCGAGATCCTGCCGATTCTCCAGGAGCGCCAGAAGTCGTACTCATTCAAGGAAGCCTATCGCTCGGCGGTGATGCCGGAGGACGCGGCGGCGCGGCTGCGCGAAGCGCCGACGGAACACACCTTGACCAGCACGTAGGTTGCAGCAGATTGGGACTGAAAAACGGGTGCGAACGGGGCCTTGAGTGTGCCGTATGGCGTGATATACTCAGGCGTTACCGAGCGTTGTGCGGTAGTGGTATGCCTGGTTGGATGCATGGGCAAAACCGAGAAGCAATTTTTCCAGAAATCACACAATCTACGAGGTTGGCATGTCTGGCCACTCAAAATGGGCCACAATTAAGCATAAAAAGGGCGCGCTGGACGCAAAGCGCGGCAAAATTTTCACCCGCCTGATCAAGGAAATCACGATGGCCGCCAAAGGCAACGGCGATCCGGAAAAGAATCCTAGATTGCGCACGGCAGTGGCTGCGGCAAAAGCTGAAAACATGCCGCAGGACAACATCAAACGCGCCATTCAGCGCGGTACGGGCGAGTTGCCGGGCGTGACCTACGAAGAGATCACGTTCGAAGGCTACGGTCCGGGCGGCGCGGCGATTCTGATTGAAACAACCACGGACAATCGCAACCGCACGGTCAGCGACATCCGCCACATCTTCGGCAAGAACGGCGGCAACATGGGCAATGCGGGTTCGGTGGCGCACCTGTTCAGCAAAAAGGGCGACATCGTAATTCCAAAGTCCCAGGCCAAAGAAGACGATCTGATGAACATAGTTCTGGAACTCGGGGCCGATGATCTGCAGGACGATGGCGATAACTGGGAGATTCTGACCGATCCGGCGGTCTACGAGGCAGTGCTGGAAGCGGTGAAGGCTGCCGGATGCACGCCGGAGCTCAGCGAAGTCAGCATGATCCCGCAGAACTACGTCAAGCTCGAAGGTCAGCAGGCACGCACGATGTTCCGCCTGATGGAAGCCATGGAAGACTACGACGACGTACAGAACGTGTACACGAATGCCGACATCGACCAGAAAGATCTGGAAGAAGTCGCCGGTTAAGGCCGGGATCATCCCGATTTCGAATAGGGCTGGTCAGAATTTTTTGTGACTCTGGTGTAAGTAGGTATTTAGAATGCTCTCGCGCAAGCGAGAGCATTTTTCATGGGCTTCGGCTTCAAAAAAAGGAACTGGTGCCATACCTGGTTTTTGGCGTGACTCGATTGGAGCGACAGGATGACTATCGATGACGCACTGCTGCTCTTCAACAAGTGGTGGAGCGAGAGTACGCCAATCACTTGCTCCTTCGTGGGCAAGGGCTTACGGGTGCGGATCACTGGAACCATCGAGCGGATCGAGGCTGGCTCAATCCTCATGCACAACGGAGACGAGTCCGCATTTCTGCACTTGCCGCTCCATTCAGTGCATGAGTTCCGGTATTGCGATGCACGCGAAATCGATGAACCGGGGGCCGAGGATAAGTTCGCCGGATTCCTCATCATGCGCCTGATGGACGGGAACGTCCTGCAATTTGCTGAACCGAAGTAACCTGCGCGGACGGGCGGGTGTTCCCTTTGTGCAATTCCGTGGTTACCGACGTACATTGACCAGGATGGCCAACTGCCGATAACTTCGTGAGTTGATGAAGCTGCCATGAAACTCCTCGTCGCGGATGACTCAAGTCTGTACCGGACGTTGTTGAAACGCCTGCTAGAGAATTGGGGCTACGAGGTCGTGCTCGCCGCAAATGGCTATGAGGCACAACGCATCCTCGACAGCGACGACGCCCCCCGGTTGGCGATCCTGGACTGCCTGATGCCCGGGCTCGGTGGGCTTGAACTCTGCGAACTTATCCGTGAACGCAAACAAGGTTACGTGTACACGATTTTGCTGTGTGCACCCTGCCCGAGCTGGAATTCACACGCCCAAAGCGAGCTCCTCAGGGGGTTCGAACTGGGCGCGGACGATTATCTCAGCAAGCCGTTCAAGGAACTCGAACTTAGAGCGCGGATCAAGGTTGGTGAACGGATCATTCGCAGCCATGCGGAGCTAGTCGAGGCGCGCGAAGCTTTGAAATTCGAGGCCTCGCACGATCCCTTGCTGCGAATCTGGAACCGCAGGGCCATCCTCGACCTGCTGACTACGGAATTGAGCCGCTCGAAGCGGCTGCAGACTCCACTCAGCGTATTCTTTGCTGATTTGGATCGTTTTAAGAACGTCAATGACAACTACGGCCATCTGGTCGGGGATGAAGTGCTCCGCAGCGCGGCAGAAGTCATGTCTGGTGCGGTGCGAGAATACGACCATGTTGGCCGATATGGGGGCGAAGAGTTCCTCGTAGTGCTGCCCGATTGCACCGTCGACGTAGCGCGCGAGATCGCCGAACGGGTGCGGCAGCATATCGGTGACAAACCCATGGTGATTTCCCCCTCGCAGGTCAGAATTACTGTCAGCATTGGCGTCTCCCAGTGGCGATGCGGGCAGGAACCCCATGACTTGCTCCATCGTGCCGATATCGCGATGTTCCGAGCCAAGCAGAACGGGCGTGATCGTGTAGAGGTGGACAACACCGGTGAAGCCTGAGTGACCTGCGGACCGGGCTCAATCCATCTCAGTTTCGCCTGACCGCGTTTTTCTGTGACAGCCCTCAAAACTCACATAAATGTGCTGCTTACAACAGCAGGTCAGAGACTCTGCATCGAAGCAGCTAAGGACGAAGTTTGGCGTCCGAGCTACTCCCAAGGAGAGAATCATGAAGACGAGAGTCCTGAGTATTCTTTGCAATCTGCACAGTGATGAATCGGGCCAGGATCTGGTCGAGTACGCCATGGCAGCGGCTTTGATTGCGTTTGGCTCCATCTCCAGCATGAGTGCGCTGGCCAGCAGCATCAATACGTCGTTCTCGAGGGTTGGATCGGTAATCACCAGCGCGATCAGCTAGTTTGGCTTTAAGATCCCTGTAATTCCCAGGGTGCGTGGTGCAACCCTATCCCTCCGGCGCGCCACTCCATACTTGGAGGGATCGCCATGAAAAGAATTCTCCTGCTGAGCTCAATACTTCTGTTCTCAGCGATGTGGGCGATGGCACAGACTGGCAACAACTCAGGCAACGCAGGCAGCTCATATACAAGCAAAATGACGGTTGTGGGATGCCTCGACGGAGCCATCGGAAAATACACTCTGACGAACCAATCGGGAGCCACCTATCAGCTCACCGGCAACACGGAACCGTTGAAGTCCCACGTCGGCGAAACCATACGGGTGACGGGAGTACTCACTCCTATTGTGAACATACCCGGCGCCATGAGCGAAGGTACCCAGACGCAGCCATCCTTATCTGTTAATTCGTTTCAGCGGATATCCCAAGTTTGTGGCGATGTGAATAACATTCCCTGAACCGCGGCGATCCTCTAACCTGCGTCGCACCCAACGCACTTCTCACCTGCGCATCTCCGGAAAAATCATTCCTTTGCGATTGAAAGCTGGCTCTGGTCCGGGGTTAGGGATGGCAGTTCTGCGTGTTCCTGATATTCTTCTTAAGATCTGAAATCATCGCGGTTGCAGACCGGATGCTGGTCACTGTGCTGGCTTTCGTTCAGCCTGTTGCTTGTCACAGAAAGTTTTGGCAAGTATTTAGAATCTGTATCTTACAGATACTAAAGAAGTCCAAGGATCATCCTTCAGTCATGAAATTATTTCGATTGGCAATTTTTGTTCTACTGATTTTTGACGTGACGGCGAGTTTGGCACAGGACAGTGATGACGCGGCGGCCATCCGGCGCGAACACTGGAATGTCGGTGTGCTGGCCAGCGGCGGCAACGGACTCTTCGATCGCAGCAACGTGCACTTCGTGCGCGCGGGAGTGCGAGTAGGCCGGGTGATGACCGGAGAGCTCGGTTCGGGCTGGGCCCGTGGCACTTTTGAAGTGGATTCCGAGATCATGCCGCTGGAGTATGTGCTGTGGGGCGGCTACCGGAACGTCTACGCCCTGGGCGTGAATCCCCTGGTGATGAAGTGGAACTTTACCCGTGGGCAGAAGGTGATTCCGTATTTCCTGGCGCAAGGCGGAATGCTCTGGAGCACCGACTACATTCCTCCGGGCAACACCTCGAAGATCAATTTCACCTCTGGTCCCGGAGTGGGTATGAATTATTTTCTGAAGCCGCGCCGCTCGGTGAATTGCGATATTCGCGCAACGCATCTTTCCAACGCATCGCTGGGCGCTCACAATCCTGGAGTCAATGCGAGCTTGCAGTTTTCCGTGGGATACAACTGGTGGAAGCAGTAGCCGAGGGGGCGCACTATGGCGACGCTGATTGAGTGTGTACCGAATTTTTCCGAAGGGCGCGAGAAGTCAAGGATTGACGCTATCGTCAATGCCATGAAGCGCGACGGCGTCTATCTGCTGGATTGCGAGATGGATCCCGATCACAACCGCTCGGTGATTACCCTGGTCGGCGAGCGCGAGCCATTGCTGGCCGCCGTGCTGGCCGGTATAGGCAAGGCAACCGAACTCATCGACCTGAAAGTGCAGCGCGGTGCGCATCCGCGCCTCGGCGCGACCGACGTGGTGCCGTTCATTCCTATCGAGGGAGCGACACTGGAAGACTGTGTGCAAATGGCCCGCGACTTGGGTCAGCAGGTCTGGGAAAACTACCAGGTACCGGTGTATTTCTACGAAGCTGCCGCCCTCAGACCGGAGCGGGTGAACCTGGAAAACATCCGGCGCGGGCAGTTCGAGGTGATTCGCGAAGAGATCACAACCCTTGAGTCGCGCCGTCCGGACATCGGCGATCCGCGCTGCCATCCGACGGCGGGCGCGGTGGTGATCGGCGCGCGTAAGTTCCTGGTGGCTTACAACATTTATCTCCAGAGCAAGGACGTGGAGGTCGCGAAGAAGATCGCCAAAGCGGTTCGCTTCTCCAGCGGCGGATTTCGCGCCGTGAAGGGAATGGGTGTGGAGGTGCGCGGTCAGGCCCAGGTTTCCATGAATCTGACCGACACGGATCTGACGCCCATGGCGCGAGTCTTCGAGTTTGTGAAGCGGGAAGCGGCGCGCTACGGCATACAGGTGCAGTCCAGCGAAATCGTGGGACTGGTGCCCAAGCGCGCCATCGAAGACGCGGCGGAGTGGTTTCTGCAGGTGGAGAACTTCGATTCGTCGATGATTCTGGAGAACCGGCTCGCGGCGGTAACCAGCGGCAGAGCTGCCGTCGGTGGTCTGCGCGCTGGCGTGGAACCATTTATCGAGCAACTGGCTGCGCCGACGGCCGTACCCGGTGGCGGCAGCGCTTCGGCAGCCGCCGGAGCCATGGCCGCAGGGTTGGCGGCGATGGTCGCCAAAATGTCGCACGGCAAGAAGGCATACGCCGAGTTCGATGAAGAGCTGGCGAAGGCAATAGCAAAGCTCGAAAAGCTGCGGGAAGAATTGAAGGCGGCGATTGATGCGGATGCAGCATCATATCAGGCGGTAGTAGCTGCTTGCCGCGCGCAGAAGAACGCCACGCCTGAGCAGTCCCAGGCGGCGAACGAAGCCGTGACTGCAGCGCTTACCGGAGCCGCCAAGGTTCCCCTGTGTGTAGCAGAGTGGGCTGACGAGGTGAGCATGCTGGCTGCTGCATTGCGCACGAAGACAAATCCGAAGATGGCAAGCGATCTGACCGTTGCATCGGCCTTGGCGCGGGCTGCCGTGGAAGGCGCACTGGCAAATGTGGAGATCAATCTGGAGAGCTTAGTTACGGAGACCGCCTTCGTCGCGGAAGCACGCGTAAAGATTGCTGAACTGCGGAATTAAGCAAAACTAGAGAACGCAAGATGCGAACTACGACTTTTCGCTGAGTGGTGGGTCCGGTCGTCGGGGGTACAATTACAGGTATGAAGAAGTTTTCGATCGTATTCGTAGTACTGGCTTGTGCGCTTTGCACCAACGTCCTGGCGGCCCCGCTGGGAACCAATACGCGCACGGTGCTCCCGGCGCAGATTCAGCAGATCATCTCGGTGGATTACCGCATGTTGCGCAATTCGTCGAGCGGCATGGCTCTGAAGAATCGCGTGCTGCCGGAGAATCTGAAATCGTTTGAGACTTCGCTGCGCGGCATGGGCGTCAATCCGGATACGGACATGGAGCAACTGACCTTTGTCTCCTACCGTTCGCCGAAAGGAGTGCGTACCTTCGGCGTTGCAAACGGGCAGTTCGAGCCCAAGAAAGTGCTGGCTCGCTTCAAGGTGAAAAAGCAGAAGAGTGAGAAGTACCGCGACGCCGATCTGTGGACCACCGGCAGCGGCTTCGTCATGACCTTTCTGGATGACAACACCATGTTGTTTGGTGAGCCAACTTCGGTGAAGGATGGTCTGGATGTTCGCGACGGATACCAGCAGGGCGTCGCCTCCACCCCGGAGATGATGCAGTTGATCGCGGAAGCCGAGTCGGGTCCGGTCTGGAGTGTGCTGGATCAGCAGGGCACGCAGAACATGCTGCGCTCGGCCTTGGGCGAAGCCTCCGCACTGGCCGATTATGACACGGTCAAAAAGCGCCTGCTTGGTTCGCTCTACACCCTGGATTTGCAGCATGGCGTGGACTTCGGTCTGAACGTGCAGACCTCGGATACCTTCACTGCGGGCACGCTCTCAGCCCTGATGAAGGCGGGCATCATGTACAAGAAGGCCGCCGGTTCGGCGGTTGAGAAGAGCGCGATGGACAACATGGAAGTGGATTCTGACAGCGGCCGCCTGGTGGTGAAGTTCAAAGCCGACGACAGCAAATTTCAGGCGCTGTTGAAGAGCGATTTATTTCAGGCAGTGTCGCACTAGAAAGAACCTGCGGATTCAAAACAAGGCGGCCCGTTGGGCCGCTTCTTTTTTGTGCCTGATACAAATTAAAGCTCGTCGATCAATCCTTTGCGCAGTGCGCGAATCGCGCTTTCAATGCGGCGGTAGCGCACCCAGGTCCCTTGCTTCTGTGCTTCAACCAACCCGGCGTTCTTCAGAATCTTCATGTGGTGCGAAATCGTAGGCTGGGCAAGTTTGATTCGCTGCTCCACGTCGGAGGCGGTCCAGCCATCGGGAGCGCCGGCCTTGCGCGGTGTGTTGGGATGGAGCAGCCTCAGAATCTTGCGCCGGGTTGGATCGCCCACGGCGCGCAGTGCCAAGCTCAGCTTATCAGTCGCTGCTTTCATGAACGTGCACTCATCATAAGACAGGGAAATTTGCGGGATCGATACTTGTCGATCTAGTGTTTGAGGAAGGCGTTGTACCCCGCGCCGACCAGGCGGGAGCGAATGGCCTCAGCTTCCTTGACATCAGCGTACGGACCCACCTGCACATGGTACAACTTATCTCCGGGCTGGGCGATGATGACCGGATACCGCGCCTTTTGTGGTTGGGACTACGGCATCTCGAGCCACGCCACCACAGCGCAGACCACGGCGACCATGGAGTTCCTCAACATCGCTCAAGACTCCACTAACCTCATCGACGCGGCCAACTGGGCCGGGTGGGTGCCGCCGGTGCAGTCAGACTGGACGGTACCGCTGTACACCAATTTCGCCGCTCCCTTCAACGAGGAGTTCGGTAAGTTGCTGCCCTACAGTTCGGAGTTACCGTCAAGCCCGAATTACTCAGTGTGGGTACAGGGAATCGAGCAGGCGTCCGGGGCGATCGCTCAGAAGCCGAGCACTACTGGCGCCCAAGCGATGGCTCAGATGAAGAGCTTCGTGACTAACCAACTCGGACCAAGTGGCGTCACGACACTGCCCTAGCGCGGTGGAGACGACCACGAAGTAATTCAAACTGCAAGTGGAGGGCCGGTGATGATGTCAACAGTGTTATCTGACACCACCGCCGGCCCTTCCGTCGCTGAACTGTGGAAGACGCGCCAGGACAAGGTCCGGATGCAGTGGTCGAGTTTGCTTCTATTGACTCCCGCATTGGGGCTCTTGGCGGTGCTCTTCTTGGTTCCCATGGCCTTTGCGGTCTATCTGGGCCTAACGAATTTGACCCTTGTCGGTCCGACCTCGGTCCACTGGGGCTACACCGGCATGCAGAACCTCATTCGATTGAAGGGCGACACTGAGTTCTGGAGCTCGCTATGGACAACGGGCTTCTTCATCGCAGGATCGATCGTGGGAGTCGTCGCACTGGGATACGGTCTCGCTTCGTTGTTGAGGCGTGCGACCCCGTGGCTGCGCGTCGTCGTGGGCGGGATCGTGGTGGTGGCGTGGATGATGCCCGCGGTGACTGCTGGCATGACGTGGTACGCCTCCACCACCGGCGACGGAACGTTCGCCCACCTCATTGGATCGCCGAACTCGAACTTTTTGGACGCACAGCCTTTGTTGATCGTCACACTGGCCAATATTTGGTCGATGACCGGCTTTTGCATGCTGGTCATGGGGGCGGCCCTACGAAACATCCCCTCCGAAGCCATCGAGGCGGCGATGGTGGAAAACGCCTCGACGTGGCAACGTTTCCGTCTCATCGTGCTGCCCCTCATGCGTTCGACGATCATCGCGGTGGTGTTGCTTACGGCGTTGTTGTCGCTCGCGAACTTTTCATTGATCTACATCATGACCCAGGGTGGGCCGGGTACTGCAACAAACATCCTGCCTCTTTACTCCTACCAACAAGCGTTCAGTTACAACAATCTGGCGTACGGCGCGCTCATTGGCAACGTCATGGTACTTATCGCGACCGTCTTTGGCGTGCTCTACGTTCGGATCGCGGGTAAGTCGTGAGTGCGACCATCACGACGCCGCCCCCTCCCACAATGACGTTGTCCGACGGGACCGTGATCGAGCTGCCACCGGAGAACCACGATACCCAACGCAATACGGTGCGCAAGGTCACCGGTAACACCATTCTCGCAGGCATTGGCCTGGTCTTCCTGGCGCCCATGCTCTGGTTGTTACTGGCCTCCATCGACGCCAACGCGTCGTGGGGCATCGAATGGCCTCATTTTTCCCTGAAGAACTTTCAGGCGGTGTTGACCGGATCACTACTGCACTCGCTATGGAACTCCGTGATTCTCGCGTTCCTGTCCACGTTGATTGCTTCAGTGGCGGGAGTCTTTGCCGCCTACTCTTTCTCGCGTCGAAAGATTCCCCTCAAGGGACCCTTGCTCCTCTTCATCTTGTTCTCCTCGGGCGTACCGCTCACCATCATGGTGATACCGGTGTACGAGATCTTCGCGCACTTCAACTTTTTGACGATCTTGCCGACGGCCGTCTTTTTGTCGGTGACGTCGCTTCCCTTTGAGGTCTATCTGATGAAGAACTTCATCGACGCCGTGCCCGAGGAACTGGAAGAAGCCGCGCGCATGGAGAGGGCCAGCACGTTGCAGATATTGCGCCACGTGATTATCCCGCTCTCGATGCCCGGAATCGCCGCAGCGGCCATCTTTGGCTTCGTCAACGCGTGGGGTTCGTTCGTGGTGCCGCTGATCTTGATATCGAACGGCAATCAACAGCCGGCTCCGATCGCCCTGTACACGTTCCTCACCCTACCGACGCCGGAATTCGGGAATATGGCCGCATATTCTCTCGTTTTTTGTGTTCCCGTGTTCCTCCTCTATGCGGCGTCGTCTCGACTCTTCCGCGAGGGCTTCGTGCTCGGTGGAGGCGTGAAGGGTTAATGCGTCTCACGCCAAGGTTCCGCGATCGCGGAGCATCATCGAATCAGTCAGGGGTTTTGCAGTGAGTCAGAAGTTACGTGTTGGCGTTATCGGTACTGGAGTGATCGGTCAGGTGATGCACCTGCACTTCTTGCGCGAGCTCTCCGATCGCTTCGAGATCGCTGCCATCTGCGACCTCTCGGTCAACGCGGGGACCGCATGCGCTCGGGAATATGGCGTCGACGCGGTGTTCACTGACTGGCGTGAGATGTTGCGTGCGCCCCTTGACGCGGTGCTGGTACTGACGTCAGGGAGTCACGCCCCGATCGCAGTGGAAGCGGCACGTGCGGGGCTGCACGTCTTCGTCGAGAAGCCAATGTGCTTTTCGGTGGCCGAAGGCCTCGAGATGGTCTCCGCGGCCGATGATGCGGGCGTCACGCTGATGGTCGGCTACCCAAAACGCTACGACCCTGCCTTCGCGCGCTTCAAGGAGGAAGTCGCGTTGCTCAATGAGCCCAAACTTCTACGCGTGACGACCACCGAGTCGCCGTTCGTGCCGTACGTAAGCCACTACCCGATGGCGCGCGCCCACGACGTCAGTCCCGAAGTCTTGGCGCCCCTCATTGCCGATTCGGATCGTCGCCTCGTCGCCGCTATCGGTACCGACGACCCGTTCCTCGTGGGGCAGTACGCCAACGTGCTCTTAGACACCCTTGTGCACGAGATCAATACCGTGCGCGGCGTCTTGGGAGAGCCCGACGCGCTCGATTTTGTCGACATGCGTGTGGGGTCACTCAATGTGCATCTCAGTTTCGGTGACGTGTCGGCCGCGATCCATTGGGTGGACACGCCGGCGATGACCCGATACTCGATGGAATTCGCGATGATGGCCTCAAGTGGTCGGGTCACCTTGTCGTTCCCCTCGCCGTACTTGCGCAATGCCGCGACAGCACTGAGTGTCGAGGGTGGCGAAGCGGGCGAAGTGTCTTCCTGGAAGCGCGATGAGGTGACGTCCTACGAGAGCGGATTCAAAGAGGAACTCGTGGCCTTCTTCAATGCCGTCACCGTTGGTTCGCCACTGACGACCAGCGGAGCCGACGCAGTGCACGACATCGCGATGTGCGAATCCATTATCCGGTGCGTCCGAAGTGGCGCACCCGTCTCACACCCTACGCAGTACTAACAACTGCCACCCATCGACGTAATGAGCAAAGAAAAGGAATACCAGATGAAGATCACTGTTGCCAATGCCCCAATTAGTTATGGAGCGTTCGAACTGACCGTGGGGATCGACCCCAGTGTTCCCGATGGCGAGGGCGTCCTCGACGAAGTCACCTCGGCGGGTTACGCCGGCATCGATCTCGGCCCAGTGGGCTACCTCGGTGACGGACCACAACTGGCCGAGCGACTCGCTGCGCGCAACCTCGGACTCGCCGGCGCCTACCTGGAGTTCCCCTTCTCGGACCACGAGGCCCTGGAGAAGCTCTACCCCGAACTCGATGCCATGCTCGATACCTTTGATGCGGTCAAAGGTGTCATTCCCGGCCCGGCTCCGCGTCCCACCATCGCCGACGCGGGGTCGGAGAAGCGCCGCGCGAATCCCGGTCGCAGTCACGCCGACCCGTCATGGGGACTCGACGACGCCGGATGGGCGCTCTTTGCCGAGGGTTTGGCGATCATCGTGAAGCGCTGTCGTGACCGCGGTTACGAACCAACGTTCCACCACGAGACCGGCACGTACATCGAAGCACCGTGGGAGGTCGCCAAAGTCCTCGAGGTCTCTGACGTCGGACTCTGCCTCGACACGGGTCATTTCTTCATCGGTGGAGGCGACCCGGTGTCGGCATTGCGCGAGTGGTCGAGCCGCATTAACCACGTGCACTTGAAGGATGCCGTGCGCGACAAGATGGACGGAGTCATCCGCGACAATGAGCCCACGCCGGCGATCTGGTCGCGTGAGGTCTTTTGTGCGCTGGGCAACGGGGACGTCGACTGCGTGGGCATCATCAACGAGCTCGAGGCTATCGATTTCAGTGGTTGGCTCGTGGTGGAACAAGACATCTTCCCCCAGACCGCCGCGCGCTTCGCTCAGTCGATCGAGGACCAGAGACTCAATCGCACGTTCCTTACGAGTCATGGTCTCTAGTCCCGTGGTGTCCACCTTTCGTCTTGGGTTGGTGGGCGCGGGCCGTATGGGTCGCACCCATCTGCGCGCGATGGAATCGTCGACGGACGTGAAGGTCGTCGCCGTCGCCGAGCCGCTCGACTCACTGCGTGAGGAGGCGGTGACGTCCTTCGGGCTCGTCGGCTATTCGTCGCTGGATGATCTCCTCGGGGCAGCAGACCTCGACGGTGTCCTCATCGTCACACCCAGCGACAGTCACGTCGACGTGATCCGTCGCGTGGCTCAGGCCGGTATCGCAATCCTCTGCGAGAAGCCCTGTGGGGTCTCGTCCGAGGACACCGCGCGGGCTCGTGACGCAGTGACCTCCGCGGGAGTCGCGCTCCAGGTCGCCTACTGGCGGCGCTTCGTCCCTGAGTTACAGATCATTCGTGAAGGCATCGCGGGCGGTGACTTCGGGGACCTGTTGACGCTCTCGTGCCTGCAGTGGGACGGTGAGCCGCCTTCGGCGGCCTTTCGCTCACGAAGTGGGGGGATCTTCGTGGACATGGGGGTCCACGAGTTCGACCAAGCCCGGTGGCTCAGCGGCGGTGACCTCACCACGTTGTCCGCGTTCGCCTCCACCACGGTGACCGACCCTCAAAGTGACGGCGATCCCGACAGCGCCCAGGTCTTGGGCGCCTTGACGGGGGGTGCCACCGCGTTCGTTTCGCTGGGACGTCACTTCAGAGGCGGCGATATGGCCAGTGTCGAGATCTTTGGTACGCGCAAGCACGAGTACCAGGTCTTTCTTGACCCCAAAGATGGTGAGCGTGCGCAACTCGAGGCTCTGCGGCGCCAGGCGACGGCCTTTGCCGAATTTGCGCGTGGTGCTCCGTGCCGCGGGGCGAGCGTCGACGACGCTATTGCCGCGCTCGAGGCGGCGCGTTCTTCCTCCACGCAGGTCGCATTGGGTGCCGCAACCGGTGGTTGAACTTCGCGTTGCCGTCATTGGATACGGGATGATGGGGCGCCTTCATACGTACGCCTACCGGGCAGCGCCAATGATTCGGCCCTCCTCGGTGCACTTCGTTCCCGTGGTGATGTCGGGGCGTCATCTCGACGCCGTCGAGCGCGTCGCTGAGGAATTGGGTATTGGAGAATGGGTGACTGATTGGCGCACACTGATTGGTCGTGACGACATTGACGTCATTGACATCTGCACGCCGCCCGGGACCCACGCCGAGATCGCCATCGCCGCAGCGCAGGCGGGGCACGCCGTGATATGCGAAAAACCTCTCGCCACCAATTACGCCGACGCTGTCGCCGCGCGCGACGCCGTACGCAACGCAGGAGTGCACCACGCCGTCGGTTTCAATTACCGACGTCTTCCTGCCGTGTCGCTGCTGGCGGAAATGATCGCCAACGGCGAACTCGGTGAAGTGCGCCTGTGGCGCGGGACGTGGCTGAGCGACGAGTTCGTGGACCCTGACGTAGCTTTCGACTGGCGCTTCGAGGCAAACATGGGCGGAACGACGATCGCCGATCTCGGTAGTCACCTTGTTGATTTGGCAACGTGGATGATTGGACCCGTCGCGGAGGTCTCGGCGACGTCGAGCACGTTCGTGAGGAGTCGAACCTTGGGAACCGGTACGCGCGACGTCGAAGTCGATGACGCCTCCTCGGCACTACTGCGTTTCGAATCAGGCGCTCACGGGACGATGGAGGTGGCGCGTACCGCACCACGAAGGCCGTGTGACTTTGTGGTCGAAGTGAACGGATCTCTCGGGACCGCAATGTTCTCCTACGCCCAACTCAATGAGTTGTGGTTCGCCCGAGTGGACGATGATCCGCGTATGTACGGCATGCGCCGCATCCGTACCGAACATCCTTCACACCCCGAGACGACGGGTTGGTGGCCGATCGGACAAGGCGTGGGTTACGACGCGACCTTTATTAATCTCGTAGCGGCGCTGGCCGCCGCATGGCCTAACGAACCATGGACGCCGGGCTTCGAAGTGGGTGCCGATGTCGTCGCAGTGTGCGAAGCAATGGAGCGAAGTGTCTCGCAGCATCGATGGGTGGAGGTCGCCGAAGTGACGGCGTCAACAGGCTTCTAAAGGAAGTCCTGCGGACTGTCGTCGAGACCATGATCGCTGTCTACTTCCGATCGCCCTGAACGTCGAGGACTTCTGTTGGGATTCGTCACGAACGAAGGAGTCTCGAACTTCAAACTGAGGCTGCTGATCAGGTAAATGCGTATTCCGGGCGTAGACCGGACTTAATTTCTTCGCGCACCAAGAACTGGGCGAGTGGTAGATCCTCGGCGTGGGTGACTCCGATGCAACGCGAACTGGTCTCCAGAGCTGAGACCACCACTCCGTCGCTCGCCATGATCCTCGCTACGAAGGTCGGGAGGAGCACCTCGGCGCTGGCCGAGAAATCGTGCTCCTCGACCTCGCGGTGCATCAAGGGCCAGATGTCGGGCTGGAAGCCCCACAAGTTCATCGATACCAACGCGTCGGGTTCGAGGAATCGCGGCATCAAACCGTCGTCGGCTTCGAGACCATCGGGAGTGAAGTGAACGTTGCGTCGCTCTTCCACGTGAGTGAGTCGTCCGTTGGATACCTGACAGGTGCCGCGCGAGACGGGCAGGTCACCGATGAGCGAGTTCTCCAGTTGAAAGGCGACCATGCAGCAGTCGGGACTGGTGGCAAGGTGTCCGCCCAACTTCATCATTGCGTCCAGACCATAGAGGTCGTCGGCGTTCGAAACGCCGAATGGCCGGTCGTGGTCGACGAATTCCTCGGCCGCGAGCACCGCGTCGACCGTGCCGCGAAGTTTCTCTTGGAACGCAAAAGAGACGCGGTGGCTCTTGGGCCAATGTTCCGCCACGTGTTCTTGGATGGTGGGGCCCGTCTCGCGATTCAAGACGATAACGACGTCATCGAAGCCGGCCGTCATCGCGTCTGACGCAATGAGATCGATGACTCCTTCGCCGTGACGTCCAATGGGTGCGAGTTGCTTGAGTCCGCCGTAGCGACGAGCGCGCCCGGCAGCCAAGATGACAAGAGAAGGTCCGCTCATTCCCTCAAGGTAATCAACCTGATGACGCCCGTCAAGTCGAAGAGTAAAACTCTAAGGATAAATGCAGATGATTTTGTGATGTCGCATCATCATTGGCGATGGCGTCGACATCACGCGATTCGTCTTATGGACGTGACATCAGATTCGAGGAATCAATGTGGAGATCGTTAAGCACGACTCGTGCCGTGTTACGCCCCGGTCGACCTGACACTGAACCACCCGGGTGCGAAGTGGAACCAGTTAAGTAGAGTCCTTCGATCTCCGTGCGGAAGTCCGGCCAACCCGGAATCACGGAGCCGTCGTCGAGGCAAAACTCTCCGCCGTGACAACTACCGCCGATGTTCGCGCGATTGTGCTGGGCGATTGTCGTGGGCGACTCCGGTCGCATCGCGAGAATATTCTCATCGTCCAGTCCGTTCACGTACCGCCTGGCGAAGTTGAGGAGTCCGTGTGCGAAATCGGTTGTCTGTTCCTCGGTCCAAGGTCTTCCATCTCGTAATTCGGGAGCGATGGTCAGGAACTTGAAGACTGCGCCGGGAGCGCGACTCGGGTCGACAGCGGTCGAATCGACCATGAGGAGCCACGGGTCGTGAGCTTCGACGCGCCCCTCGAGCGCTGCGTTCACCTGACGCCGCAGCCCATCGGGAGTCCCGAGTGCTCCCGCGACCGCGGTGATTTGTCCCTCGGCACTGCGATACGTGACGTGGGTCGAACAAGCGAAGTGCACCGCGAACACCGAGAGTCCCGGTCGCCACAGGTTCGCTGCCACGGTGAGCGCCGGTGCGGCAACGTCCAGAGCGGCGGGCAATGTTTTTATGTGATTACCGGCGATCACGCCTCGCCGTGCGCGAAATATCCGTCCATCCGAAGTGCTCACTCCCACGCACCGTGCTTTTTCCACTATGAACTTGGTGACCCACGACGACGTCAAGACTTGGCCCCCGTGGTCACGTACGTGATCGGCCAAGGCATTGGGCAGCGCACCCGAACCGCCGACGGGAGTGGTCCAACCGAACTTCAGTCGACCGGCAAGGATGGCAGCGGGCAACGCCCCCGTTCCTGATCGTTCGGGCGGTTGAATGGTCGCAAAAGCCATCCACAACACAGCTCGACGGATCACCGGGTGTTCGAACGTTTCCATCACGACGTCCCAGGCACTGCGAACACGAAGTTCGCTGTATCGTGACGACCATTCGCCCTCGAGTGCGTCGAGTCCCGCCTGAAAGTGAGCGTGAGCGACTTTGAGTCCCGCGTTCCAGTCGCTCATCATTTGACGGAGCGCGTCGGCGTCGTGGTGAGAGAAGCGTTCGAAGTTGATAGCCGTGCGTTCAACGTCGGAATGGATGATAAGTGCATCCTCGTTCTCGATGGGAAAGACCACTGCCGGGTCAGTCACTAAATATCGCAGTCCATACTTTTCTTTCAATCCGAGTTCGTCATTGGCGATCATCGGATTGGATTGAATGACGACGTGGGCACTAGAACACGAGTCGTGGTGCCAGCCGGGTAACGTGAGTTCTTCAGTCACCGTGTTTCCACCGATCACATCGCGACCCTCGAGCACGGTGACACTGAGTCCGGACTCGGCTAAATACGCTGCACACGTCAACGCGTTGTGTCCAGCCCCGACGACAATGATGTCTGATTCGCTACTCATTGGCACCCCCCGCTGCGACACTACGCTGGAGGTTCCGTATTTTTCGGGCGAATTGATCCACCGGAAGTGAAATCATTTCGATGATGGCCTCAGTTAGGCTGGACACCTGGGGCCGTAGCTCAGTGGTTAGAGCAGGGGACTCATAATCCCTGGGTCGTGGGTTCGATCCCCACCGGCCCTACTTCCCCCCTTCTTTTGATTCATTCAGATCTTCCCTGGTCGTGGGTTCGATCCCCACCGGACCTATGTTTGAATGTAAACATTCGGCTGTTCCTTGTCGAAACAGTTCCGGGTGTTGCTTTACACAACTCCGGCTGATGCTTGACACAGTTTCGGGAGTTGCTTGCCGCCAGAGTCGCCATTGGCCATTGTTCGTTCATGAGCGGGAGGTGGCCTAATGCTGTGGGAGTCGCGCAAGCTGGATCGACGCTACGACGCCGTGCACATGGTCATCAAAGATGGATGCAGCGTGAGCGAATTCGCTCGCAAGGCGAAGGTAGCTCAATCAGATCATTCACAAGATCGCCTTCTACAATATTCGATTGTGGCGTCTTCTCTGCTGAACGTGACCTTCGACTGCATCAACGTTGAGCGAACATCGGAGTTTTGGGCTGCCGTGCTGGGCTGGCCAATCACCTTTGTGGATTCACCGGGGAATCCCTACTTCTTGGTAGCCGAGCGCGACGACTCCTATCCGAGGTTCGTGTTCGTTGCTGCTTCAGAATCGAAATTGGCGAAGAATCGGGTTCATCCCGACATCGCGACGATTGGCAACGACGATGTCGCTTACGACGCGGAGCTTGCGCGGATCATCGGCCTAGGTGCCACAGTCCTCGATGATCGGCGGCAGAAGGTGCCCGGTGGCTGGGTAGTACTCCAAGATCCCGAGGGCAATGAATTTTGTCTCGAGTAGGCATTGGTTCTCAGCGAGTTGTCTTGCGAAATCCGACGTCTCATCCCACTTACGAAACCGACATCACCGGGACCATCTGACGCTGCTGAACGATCTCTCTTCAAAATTCGGAGGAATTCAACCTCAGCGGACTGGTTCGACTGATTGCTTCCAACTAATGATCGCTGGACCACAGATTCAATCCTCACCAGCCCAACGAGTCAAAATTCTAAGATTCACTTGGTGGGATCTGGATTCGTCTCGCAGCGTCGTCCTCGTCGGCGATGTCAGGGCAAGAGGCAAACGGAATGAATGAGTCGCGGTGCATCCAGGGGTAATTTCCGCGCTTCGCCTATACATGATCGGGGCAAGACCTTGGCAGCAGGTGCTCATCTGCTTAGTGCTGGTTGCCGTTGGAATCATGCTCTTGGTTTTCGATCAGTGGTCCGGTGTGGCCTTGGTATCCATCGGATTCATATTCGGATTCCCCGTGGTCGGGGTGTTTATTAGAAGGTCACGTATCTTTCTTGCTCGGAGCACAATGCGCGTCGATGAGCTTCGAGAAAAAGAGACCTGAGAGCGTAAGGGACTGAACGTTTATTCGATGCCGTAGTCTCCAAGACTGATATTTGTCGCTTGTATCACTTTGCTTTCAGATCTCTCGTTGGTGCTGGAGGGCACCGCGTTTCATCCCACAAAATCAATCTGTCGCAAAGTGACGACATCGCAATCGCAGCTTCATAATCACTCGGCCGCGAATTCAATCCTCATTAGCCCTACCGATCCATCGATACCGCAGGTCTCAATTTGGCAATTAGCTCAATTTCGACTGCAATGTCGAAGGGCAACTCAGCCAGTCCGACTGCGCTGCGCGTATGTCGACCTGCGTCGCCGAAGACATCGACGAGCAGATCCGAGCAGCCGTCAATTACCGAAGGAGTTTGGTTAAACCCTGGTGCGACGTTAACCATCCCAAAGACCTTGACGATTCGTTCTATTCGGTCCAGGTCGCCGAGATGCGCCTTTAGCGATGCGAGGATCGATAATGCGGTCATCCGAGCAGCCTCTCGCGCCTCGTCCAGTGTGAGGTCGGCGCCGACTTTTCCTCGAATGATCGTCGAACCCGCAATCGGCCCATGACCGCCAACGTAAACCATGTCATCAATGACGACACAGGCGAGGTAATTACCAGCCGGGAGAGACACGGGAGGAAGGACTATGTCGAGGTCTGTGAGTCGTTCATCGATCATCGAGAGAGTGTACAGAGTCACGTTTGACGAGCCAAGACATCTCAGGTGACGCCTCGCGTACAAAACCACCACCACCGAAACGATCCAACATCTGCGCTCACTGGATGCAGCGATACCTGTTTGAAAGTGACGGAGTTCGACCGTACCCGCAGGTCGCTTCGCCCCTTAATCCTCAGGTCGAGGGTTCGATCCCGCGACGACACTCATGCGTTGTATGACATCTGGTGGGAGTTAATTCGCTTGAGTGACCATCCGGGCCACGAAACCATCTCCGTATCGCGGGGGGCGATAGTCAATTGAGACATCCGTCAGCAAAATGAACGAATACGTTTTTCACTGATAGAAATTTGTGCTGACTGCAGAGGGGTTCGTGAGGTGAAGGCGCCGGTGTGTGAAGGCGCCGGTGGGCAGCGGCAACGTTTGAGGGACGTCGTGGCTTATTACGTCTCCAATGGCCCTTTTCGCGCGAAAATTGGTGTCACACGGCTAATTCGAGCGGTGGCGAGGCCTAGTGTGGCAACGTGCGTGCAATTTTCGACATTTAAGACTAAGCATTGTACGGGGATGACATATCACCGAGCGGAATACGACAGCGTTGCGGGCAATGGCATCCCCGGAGAGACCGGGAGAGTGACGTGGGGAAAATGCGGACGTGCCTCCCAGTGCGTTCGAGATATTCGACGCCGTCGTCGGCCCAACGATCACCGAAGGTTCGTTGTCGAAACTTGGCCCCGAATGGTGGGGTAGCGACCTTCGCCACTCCAAGTTGTTCGGTCCAGGAAGCCTGATGGCCAGACGGGGGAGTTCGAATACTGAGGACACCGGGTCCAATCTCCTGCAGGCGGAGCATTTCCTTGCCGCCATCGTACAAACGTCGGGCGACCCCATTATCGGTAAGACGCTCGACGGAAAGGTCGCGTTTTGGAATGACGCAGCCGAGAGACTCTACGGCTACAGCGCGGCTGAGATGATCGGCACAGACATTTCGATTCTCTTTCCGCCCGAGCGTCGTCAAGAATTGCCTGACCTCCTCGCACGAGTCCGGCGCGGAGAAGTGATTCGCGACTTCGAGACCGAGCGGGTGCGAAAGGACGGGTCGTTCGTCGCAGTGTCTGTGTGTATGACACCGGTCACCGACGCTGCCGGCGAGATACTGGGCATCTCGGTCATCGCCCACGATCTAACACTCCTGAATCTACAGATCGCGGACCTTCGAGCCGCGCACCGAATGGCGAACGAGACGCTCAGTACCCTCGAGACACTGCACCGCTCCGCACCGGTGGGACTGGGCTTCATCGATCGTGAAGGAAACCTGGTGCACGTCAACAGCGAACTCGCGGGCGTCATTGGAACGAGTACCGATTCGCTGATTGGCAAACCCGTCGCCGACATCGTGCCCGAGTATTGGAGCACGATCGAGCCGATTTTCAATTCCGTCCTTACGCGCGATGAAGCGATGTTGAACGTCGAGGTCGCGCGCGACACCGCGAACGCTCCGGGGGTGACGCGACACTGGCTGGCCAGCTTCTATCCAGTTCACCTCGAAGCAGACGTCATCGGTGTCGGCGTCATTTTGTTTGACGTAACGGAGCGACAGCGTTCTGAGAGTTTTCGTTCCAACGTGATGAACGATATGGACGAGGGCCTTATCACGGTGGACCGTGACGGGCGCATGACATCAATGAACGCGTCAGCCTTCAAGATGCTGGGTTGGACCGAGGAGGAATTGCGGGGTCAAGTACTCAGTGAGGTGATACTTCCTCGGCGAGACGACGGTTCCCTAGATGAGACCGCGCAACAGTTGCTTCGCGTTCGCGCAGAGGGTGTTCACGTTCGTCTGAACGACACCGAATATATGAGGAAGAATGGAACGAAGATCGCCGTGGCCTTGTCGGCGTCGCCGCTCCTCAACGGAAGTTCCATCGAGGGAGCCGTTGTCGTCTTTCGCGATATCACCGAGGAGAGTGCGGAGCGCCTTCGCGTGTCGCGCGAACTCGCCGCCCTCGCCTGGGTGGGCCGAATTCGCGATGCCCTTGACGAGGACCGATTCGTGTTGTATTCACAGCCCATCGTCCCGTTGAAAGATGATCGACCTAGCGAAGAGCTCCTACTACGAATGTTGGGGAAGGGTGGCGACGTGATCCCTCCCCTGGACTTCCTTGGGGTAGCGGAAAGATACAGCCTCATCAACGAGATCGATCGATGGGTCGTGAGTCAAGCCGTGCTCGTGGCCGCGTCGGGTCGCCACGTGGGCGTCAATCTCTCGGCTGAGTCGATCATGTCGCTCGACATGCTCGCGTACATCGAGGGACTGGTGGCGAGCAGTGGTGCGGACCCCACGAATCTCATGTTCGAGATCACCGAGACGTCCTTCATGCGTGACATTGAGAGGGGATACGCCTTCTCTAAGGGGGTGTCCGACCTGGGATGCAGTATTGCCCTTGACGACTTCGGGACCGGATTTGGAACCTTCACGCACGTCAAGCGCCTGACAGTGAAATATCTCAAGATCGACATCGAGTTCGTTCGAGGTCTCGCAAACAGTATTGAGAACCAGCACGTCGTACGTGCCATCGTCAACCTGGCCAAAGGGTTTGGGTGCCAAACAATCGCCGAAGGGGTGGAAGACGGGGACACCCTGGCCTTGCTCGGCGAATACGACGTGGACTTTGCCCAAGGCTTCTTCCTTGGTCGTCCCGCCCCCCTGCATTGACGTGTTCCCCTAACGTTTGACTCGCCCAATCGACAATTGCCATAGTTCGCTCGAGGGGCATCACCAAGGTCTAGGCACCTGGAGAAAGCGCAAAGACAATGCCGTCATACGGGGAGAACCTGAAGTGGCGCGTCGTGCGCAGTGACTTCGTGAGCGCGACGTCAACATTGATTTACCTGATCAATGACCTGATGGGGAGAAAATCGTTACGACGTGCTCTCATCGCCCTCACGATCGTCAACGTCGCGGTATTCCCTAGTGTGATCATTCGCGCACAGGTCCTTCGGTCCCGCCAGCGATGTTCCAGTCGGCGTCACGATGGTCGTCACCCGTATGAAATTGAGTCGGCATGAGCTCGAAAGCAGTGGCTCGCAGTCGGGCCGAATCTAAATATGTGGTATCGCCTAATAATCCCAGGACGTCGGCCGAAGGTCTCGGTACAATCGAGCCATGATTGATTCGGTCCCCTCGGCCGCATCCCTCGCGGCGTCGCGACGAGCGCGCCGACGGACCCCTCGTGGTTCGGTCAGTCACGACCGCGTGGTCGAGGCGGCGGTGCGGGCGGTATCGGAAAGTCGCTACGAAACCATGACCATCCGTAGCCTTGCCAAAGACCTCGGAGTTGCGCCAATGACGATCTATCGCCACGTGGGGAGTCGAGACGATCTCCTTGATGAAGTCGCCGACGCAATCGTGGCGAAGCACTGGCGTCCGAAACAGATCGAGGACTGGCGTCGATGGTTAGTCGAGGCGACATTGAGGTTTCGGTGGATTCTGGTCGAGCACCCTGCGGTGCTGTACGTGTACTTGAGCCACCCGGTTGATAGTCCCGCCGCGATGGAGCGCATGGAGGCAATGGTCGCGCGCCTAAAAGAAGCGGGGTATCGTCCGGCCGCGGCGATGAAGGCGTACGCCGCCCTCCATACCTACACCATTGGCTTTGCCGCGCTCGAAGCATCTCGCTCGAAGTCAATCGGCCATCTCGTGACATCTTCGGACGCGCCGCGCGACCAACTGGCATCGTTCACGACGGGTCAGCAGTTCAAGGTCGGACTCGAATTCCTACTCGACGGCATCGTGAGTCGTCATCTCGCCACGGTGTGAACTCCTGGTGGATTCCACCGGGTAGCGTCGTGACGTCGGTTCTTCTGGGTGTTGAGGGACGTAGCCAGGTGGTATCCACACCACGGGAAGGAACAGCGGGTGCAACTCACCTCAACTCACGGCGCTCGGTGGTACGCGCCCCTCGTTGACCTACTCTTTGTTCTCCTCTTCGTAGGCATTGGGCGCCACACTCATGATCACGGTCTGAACGTAGGTGGCATGGTCTCCACCGCGTGGCCCTTTGGCGTGGGACTCGCCGTGGCATGGCTCCTCGTGACGTGGCGCCACCGCCAAGGAGGCACGGCGCTCAACGGTTTTGTCATCGTCCTCATCACCGTCGCTCTGGGAATGTTGTTGCGCGTCCTCTCGGGCCAGGGCACCGCAATTGCCTTCATCATCGTCGCCGTCGCCTTCTTGTCACTGTTTTTCGTGGGCTGGCGCCTGGTCGATTCTCGGTTGCTCGGTCGCCCTGGATGAGGCGCCGACGATCTGGTCGCTAGTGTCAAGAAGTGACGCCGCCCGCCCCTCGCGCACTTCTTCGAGGTGATCGTCGTTCGCATCGCGTCGCTGCGGTGCTCGGAGTGCTCGTTCTGGTGACGCCTGTCGTCATCGGATTGACGGGTCTTTCATCGGGTGCGACGACCACTTCGGTCACCACGCAGTGGTACGGATATCACGGTGACCCGTTGGGCACGGGTGTCGCTGTTGGTATTCGCACGGTTGATGTGGCAAGCCCGTCGTGGACGTCGCACGCCTTGGACGGCCAGATATACGGTGAGCCGCTCGTTTATGACCACGAGATCATCGTGGCGACCGAGAACGACTCGGTGTACGCGCTATCGGCGACCTCGGGTCGCGTCGTGTGGTCGCATCACGTGGCCACCGCCGTACCATCGGGCGACCTACCTTGCGGCGACATCTCGCCGAGCGTGGGGATCACCGGGACGCCAGTGATCGATCCGGCGCGCCACGAGGTCTTCGTGGCTGATGCCCAACTCGTCAACGGTTCACCACGACACTTCATGTATGGACTGAACTTGGACACTGGTCACGAGATGATGAGGCGGGCCATTGACCTGCCGTCGTCGTATTCGGGCGACGCAAAGGCGTATCTCCAACGCAGCGGTCTCGCCCTCGATGACGGCTCCGTTATCTTCACGATGGGCGGTAATTACGGCGACTGCCCGACCTATCACGGGGTCGTGGGCGCCGTGGCCGAAACGGGCGCGGGTGCCGTCAAGTACTTCGTCGTCGACGCAGCGAAGGGAGACAGCCAAGGCGCCATCTGGATGGGTGGTGCGGCACCTGCGGTGGACACCAGGGGTGACGTCTGGGTGGAATCAGGCAATGGCTCGGTTACCTCAACGGGAAACGCTTACGACGACAGTGACGGTGTCTTGGAGCTCACCCCCACCATGCGCCTCAAGTCGTACTTCGCTCCCTCGACGTGGCGACACGATAATGCGACTGACGCGGACCTATCGGATGAGCCCGCGCTGTTGAGCGATGGCCAAGTCGTGGCGACGGGTAAGTCCGGCAACGTCTACTTGTTGAACGCCGCGCGACTCGGCGGAATCAATGGACAGGAGTCGACGATCGCCTCGGGCTGTGGGAACGACCTCGACGGCGGATCGACGATTCATGGGACGACGGTGTACCTCCCGTGTCTGAGTGGACCAGTGGCGGTTCGCGTGACGTCGCAACCGGCGACGATCAAAGTCCTCTGGCGCGCATCGGTCGGCGGTGGACCGCCCATCTTGGCGGGGGGAAGATTATGGACGATCGACACGTCGGGCAATCTGTACGGGCTGAATCCAAACTCTGGTGCAGTTCTGCAGAAGGCGAACGTCGGTGCACCTGCCAACCACTTTCCGACACCGAGCGTGGGTGATGGATTGCTATTGGTCACGAACGCGACCCAGGTCGTCGCTTTTCGCGCGACGTAAGTGAGGGGTCACGGACTCGCCGCTCGTTACCTCACGATCTACTGAAACTCGTTGGTCTTGGTGCGTGGCGCGGAACAGGCGTTCGGGTTCGAAAAGCGACGTCGATTCGAAGCGATGAGAGAATAGACCCGTTGCGCGATCCACGTGAGCGGGGGAGTCAACATCGCGTATCCGATCACCCTCCACACTCTTGAGGTCGCCAGAAGTGTTCGAGCCACGGCGTGAGCCCCACTGTCTCGTCGGTGGCCGTCGATCCACCAGACGGACTGTTCCATCTGGGTGACACTGGGGGCGACGAGGCTCGGAACTTCGATGTGCAGGCGCTGAAAGGCAATAGCGCGGGGTCGCGGAGACCCACTCCAGCGGCGTTCAATCCAGCGAACGCACCACGTGCACAGCCCACAGTCGCCGTCGTAGATAAGAATTTGGTCAGGAGTTGTCATTAAGACGTTGCTTTGGACTTTCAATTGAATATTTAGTGTCCTAACCTGACTTTATGGGTCGACGAGTCCTTTTCGTTCTGGGTTTGGCATGCGCCGTATACGGTGGCTGGTTGGTCCATCACGAGACGGCACTGAACAACGCTTGCAACGCTGAGGTCGCAAATCCGACACACGGTACGAGCATCAGTTCCCAGTGCCTAAATATCGTCTGGCCGTACTCCGAGGGTTTCGTCCTGATCTTGCTGGGGGCGATCTTCGTCTTCGCGGCGTTGATGCTGACGCGCCGGGTCATGGCCGGAGAGCATCAGTATCTCAAGGATATTAAGGCCGGTAAATATGATCGCGGTGTCGACCACTTGAATTCGTATAACTTCAACATCCAGATCCCCCGCGTGAGCGTCGCCAGTGGTCGCGGGGTTTGGCGTCACACGCCCGACGAATAATCCGTCGACCTAGGACAAGACGCGGCGACGGAAATTGTGTAGTCCGAGCGCGAGGAATCCTCCGCAGAACACCACCAAGACGGGGTAGATGACGTAGAGGTGGATGTGCGGCACATTCGTGAAGGCTGCGCGCATCCCCTCGTTCACGTACAGCAATGGATTGATGAGCACCACGGTTTGTAGCCAGTGCCACGGCCCCAGTTTGACCGGTGCCAGTCGCGTCCATTGGTAGTACGTACCGCCGAGGAACGTGATCGGCAAGATGATGAACCCGAACATGAGGCCAATGTTGCGCGGCTCGAAACTCGTACCCAAAATGAGACCCAACGAGCCCATAGCCACGCACGCCAAGGGCACGATCGTGAGAAGGATGAGCCAGTGGATGTGGATCGATGCGTTAACGCCGCGAGCGTGTACCAGGGCCGCGATGGGCAAGACGATTGCCGCCGAGATCATCCCCTGGATGGCTCCGGAGATGACTTTTTCGGTGGCCACCAACCAGATGGGACACGGGGCCTGGACTCGATCCTCAATCTCGCGGGTGAAGCCGAACTCTTGAGACATTTGCAAGGCGACTGACTGCACGCCCTGGAACATGATCGATATGCCCACCACGCCAGCCACGAGCACCGTTGCGAAGGTGCTCTCGGCCGAGCCGGACGAGCCACCCACGGACTGGCCGATCTTGGGAAAGACGAACAGGAAGACGAAACACAACAAGAAGGGTTGGATGATGGTGCGCAGCACGAAGAGTTTGACGTCTTTCCTCAGCACCGTCACGTCACGAAGTAGTAGTGCGCCGAGCGCAGCTCGACTGGCCGCCATCGTTGAACGTTGTTCAGCGACGCCGATGGAAGGGTGAATGCTCGTACTCACGCGTCGCGTAACTCCTTGCCCGTCAGATTGATGAAGACCGTCTCGAGAGACGGTTCAGCGATAGAGAGATCTTGGACGCTCGAGCCGCTGGCCTCAGCGGCACCGATGACGCGCGTGAGGAGTTGTTCGCCGCCAGCGACGTGCAACTCGACTCCGTTATCGATGAGGCGAGTATGGGTGGCACCGTCGACGTGCTGGAGCAGGTTGGCTGCCAGTTTGGCGAGGTCGCCACTGGCTTTGAGCGTCACAATGGTGTCGACGCCGGTGGATCTCTTGAGATTCTCAGGAGTATCGAGTGCCAGGATCTTTCCGTGATCCATAATCGCCACGCGATCACACAATTGCTCCGCCTCTTCCATGTAGTGCGTGGTCAACAGGATCGTCTGCCCATCGCGGTTCAGGTCCTCGAGAATCTCCCACAAGGAGAGCCGACTCTGTGGGTCGAGACCTGCGGTTGGTTCGTCCATGAACAATACGGCGGGCCGGTGAAAGATGGAGCGCGCAACCATGAGTCGTTGAGCCATACCACCTGAGAGCGCGTAGACCGAAGCCTTGGCCCACTTAGTCAATTGGAACTGTTCGAGCAGCTCACTGGCAGTGGTCTTGGAGGCGACGGCGCCCATGCCGAAGAGTCGGCCGTGGAAGTAGAGGTTTTCCCACACGCTCAATTGGCGATCGAGGGTGTTGGTCTGGGAGACCACGCCGAGGAACTGCTTGGCTCGCGCAGGGTGTGCAATGACGTCGACTCCGGCCACGTGTGCGCTTCCCGAGGTGGGGACCACGCGCGTGGTGAGCATCCCTGCCGTCGTTGTCTTTCCGGCTCCGTTGGGCCCGAGCAGCCCGAAGATCTCGCCCCTATGGACCGTGAGGTCGAGTTGATCGACGGCGAGAAAATCGGCACCGGGGTATCGCTTCGTGAGCTTCTCGGTGATGATGACCGGATCGGACGCGCTCGCGTTCATTCGGCTCAGCATAGGCACCAGGTCGAATGAGAGTCTTCGCGTGTCGATCAACGTCGCAACGCAGCGTGGAGCGTCGCGCACTTCACTAGGGTGTGGGCGTGCGTCGACGCGGACTTGCCTCCCTAGCGTGGGCCTCGGTTGAGGATCTTTTTGACCAGAGCACCGCCTTTGGTCGACTCGCTCTCGTACACGTTGTGATGATGGCTGGTGACACCCTGGTCACCGTGTCGCTCGCGGGGTCGTTGTTCTTCTCGGTGTCGCCCACCGAAGCGAAATCCAAGGTGCTCTTGTATTTGTTGCTCACCATCGCTCCTTTCGCCGTGGTCTCACCGATTCTCGGACCATTGATCGACCGATCGGCGAATGGTCGGCGCATCCTGGTGGCGCTCTCGGCGAGCGTGCGCGTGTTGTTGTGCTGGTCGATGAGTCAACATCTCAATTCCCTGTGGCTATTTCCCGAGGCGTTCTTCGTGCTCATCGCGTCCAAGCTCTACGGTGTCACGCGCGGTGCACTAGTGCCCGAGATGGCGCGGACCGATCAGTTCCACGAGCACTCCGGCGATGTCGGACGCGCCGGATGGCCGAGCGAGGGGGTGGGTCAACGTCGGGGCTTCGCGGGTTTCAACGCCCAGCTCACTTTGCTGGGCACTCTTAGTGGCATCATCGCTGGGTCCTTGGGCGCGGGGATCCTCAAGACTCTCGGCGCTACCAGTGTCTTGATCGTGGCTTCAGTCGTCTTCATCGTGGGGACCGTCGCGAGTCTGCGCCTGCAGCGTCCCGCCAAGACAGTTCGAGATGACGTCGTGATGAGCCCCGAGGACCGCGACCTGCAGCGCTTGAGTCCCCTCGGGGCGGGCGAGGTCACCTGGGGTCTCAGCGCAGCGTCACTCATGCGATTCGGCGTGGGATTCAGTTCGTTCCTCTTGGCTTTCGGCTTGCGTCGAGATCACGCGGGACTCGAATGGTTCGCTTACGCGCTCTCGGCGAGCGCGGTGGGTTCCCTACTTGGCCTCGGACTGGTCACCCGAGTACGTAACGCGGTGGCCGAATCGACATTGCTCGCCCTGGCCGTGTTGGTGACCGGACTCGGCGCTGGCGTCGCCTCTCGCCATCCGACGTTGATTGCCCAGGCACTGCTGGCGGGTTGGTTGGGCTTGTGTGCCGCGGTCGCTCAACCCAGTTTCGACGCGATCACCCAACGTTTGGTACCCACGGGCGCTCAGGGACGTACATTCGCCCGCTTCGCCGTGCGTCAACAACTCATGTGGGTCGTCGGCGCACTCATCCCGGTCGCCATCAACTTGGGTTTTGGTGCGGGCGACCAGTTCCTCGCCCTCGTCATGCTGGTCGGGGGAGTGGCCTACGTCATCGGTCGCCGCGTGAGCCATCACTGAATTTAATTGATTCTCATCAAGTATGATGAATCGAGATATGGCGATCTCCCTGAAACCGGCGCCGAACTCACCCGACCTCGGGCACTTGGTGCACGTGGTGATCGTGGGTGGCGGTTTCGGAGGCCTCGAAGTCGCGCGGGGGCTCGCCAATAAAAACGTGCGCGTGACGATCATCGACAAGCATAATTTCCACACGTTCCTTCCCCTTTTGTACCAGGTGGCGACGGCGATGCTCGAGCCCGCCGAGGTGGCGTACCCGATCCGCACCGTTTTTGGCAAAGCCCAGAACGTTCGTTTCCGTCATGGCCAGGTCCGTCACGTGGACCATGAGCGCCAAGTGGTGGTACTGAGTGACGATTTCGAGATTCCTTACGACCATCTGGTCATTGCGACCGGGGCGACGGCCGCTTTCTTTGGTATTCCCGGCGCGTCGCAACACGCGATTCCTCTCTACTCCTTGGCGGACGCGCGCCGTCTTCGAAATCGGCTCCTTTCGGCCTTGGAACAAGCGGACTCCGTGGCCGAAACCGCACCGGTCGGACTCAATTTCGTCATCGTCGGCGGCGGTCCAACGGGCGTCGAGACGTCGGGCGCGCTGTCTGAACTCATCAAGACCGTGATCAAACGTGACGGGCTGCACCTCGATCGCACACGGGTACGCGTGATCCTCGTCGATATGGCCCCGCGACTCCTCACGCCCTTTCCTGAAAAGGCCAGCGCTTACGCATTGAAAGAACTCGAGCGCATGGGTGTGGAAGTCGAGTTCGGTCGCAGCGTCGTGGAGGTTGAAGAACACGCGATTCGATTCGCCGACGGCGAGCGATTACGAGTGGCCGCAGTGATCTGGGCCGCTGGCGTGACCGCCACAGGGACCCTGGCGTCGGATATCCAGGACAAGTCTGGTCCCGGCGGCCGCGTGCGCGTGACGTCATTGCTGCAGGTGGAAGGACAGGTCAACACCTGGGCCGTCGGTGACTCGGCGGCTATTCCCCGAGGTGACAACACCTTCTATCCACAACTCGCGCCCGTCGCGATGCAGTCGGGTCGTCACGTCGCCCAACAGATCCTTCGCCAGCTCGACGGCAAGCCGCCGCTGCCCTTCAAGTTCCACAACAAGGGCATCATGGCTACCATCGGACGTCACGCCGCAGTGGCGACTCTGCCACGCGGCCTGACCGTTAAGGGCACGATGGGCTGGCTGGCGTGGTTGGGTCTGCACCTGTGGTACTTGGTGGGATTTCGAAACAAATTGCGCGTCATGATCAACTGGACGTGGCGTTACTTCGACTGGCCGTCGGGACCGCGTCTCATAATGGCCGACGCCGAGACCGCTGAGTGATCTTCGCGTGGTGACGAGCGCCTCGCCACTCAGCTTCGAGCGCCGAATCACGACGGCGCGAGTGGAGGAGTCGTGACGTCACGTGACGAGGTGCGCAGTGTCGAGGACTTACTGGCGAGATGGAGCTACCTACGCACCGTGGAGAACACCCGTCGAGATACTTTCGTGGCGCAACGCGACGGGGCGCTTCGGCGCTGGCGAGAACGAGGTGCGCATACTGACGCTGACGAGCACTACGTTGATTTCCGCCTATCGCGCAGCGTGACGACGTTGGCCGAGGCCATCGAACTCGACGATCGAAGCAGTGCGACCCTTGCGTCGTGTCGCGGTGATCTAGAGAAGTTGGCGACGCTGAGCGCGAAGGAACAAAAGCGCTCACTGGCGCGAACGCGCGACCTCGCCGCATCGGCGATTCGTCAAGACATGAGATACCTCACCGCGCTGACGGCGTCGTTTCAAAGCGAGATCGACCAGATGGTCAGTTTCATGCTCGAGCGTGAGAACGATTCGCCCTCCTAGGTGCGAGTTCCCGGTGATACCGTTGCAAACTCCCGTCGGTGCAGCCCGATGAGTTGTCCTCATTGAGGTCACGTGCCAAGATGTCATGGCCCCGAGATGGGCTCGATGTACACCATGATTGATATTTCACATCCCCAAAGTGGTGGCGAGAAAGATGGAGGGCAACTGATGTCATCGACCACTGGTGCGCGTCGAGTCGTCGTCGGAATGTCAGGTGCATCGGGCGCGATCTACGGTATCCGACTGATTGAAACTCTGGCGACGATGGAGGATGTGGAGATTCACCTCGTGATGTCCAAAGGGGCAGAAGCCACGATCACCTACGAAACTGGTCGCACGCCGAGTGACGTGGCGGCGCTGGCCCAGGTCGTCCACGACGAAAGAAATCTCGCCGCTGCGATCGCTAGTGGGACGTTTCTCACCTCGGCGATGGTGGTCGCTCCCTGCAGCATTCGAACTCTGTCCGCCATAGCCAACTCGGCGAACGACAATCTCTTGGTTCGTGCGGCCGACGTTCACTTAAAGGAACGTCGAAGCCTAGTACTCGTTGTTCGTGAGACACCGCTGCACCTCGGACACCTGCGTCTGATGACCGACGTCACGATGGCGGGCGCCATCATTCTGCCGCCAGTGCCGGGCTTTTATACGTTGCCCCAGAGCATCGACGACCTCGTAGATCACACTGTCGGCAAGGTGCTCGACGTGATTGGACTCAGCGATCACTCACTGTTCCCACGTTGGAATGGACCCCCTGAAATGGTCACCGAGCAATGAAATAAAATTTCAACGCTTACTTGACATTGGCAATTTTTACTGTCAGACTCCCTTGAGGTTCAGCGTCGCTGAGTGCAATAAGCAGAGGGGGAGTTGTATGAAAGAGATGAGTGGCGTTGAGCGACTTTCGGTCGTGAGCGCGAAGTTTTCGGGGGAAATCAAGGGTCGCCAGCGCAGCTTTGCCAAATTTAACCGTTCGGCGCGTTTCTTGACCGGGGCTGCTCTTGCAGCGGGCCTTATTACTTACGGAGCCAGCCTGCCGGCCGCGAGTGCCGCAACGGCGACGCACCACGTGCGTATCGTCCTGGGTGGTGGCACCGACTTCTCAGACGCGTCGCTCTATTACGCGGTGTCGCACCTCGAAGCTGAGGGCATCTCCGTCACTCTTTCGAATCTCGCCGACCCTGCGTCGGCCCTGGAGGCCGTCGTGTCGGGCAAGTCCGACATCTATCTCGGTGACCCCATGGAAGCAGCCGTGGCGGTTACCAACGGCGGCGCCAACATCAAGTACGTAGCCACGGTCGAGCAGACGACGGACTACGAGATCCTGTCATTGCCGAAGTACACCCTTAAGAACATCGCCGGTGCGACGTTGGCCACCGCTGGCCCCGGAACGGCCGGCGCCATCATCGCCGACACCGCATTGGCCAAGATCGGCGTGAAGCCTTCGAGCCTGCACGCTGTCACCGTCGGAGGTACCAGCGCGCGAGTAACGGCAATCTTGTCCGGCCAAGTCGATCTGGCCCCCGTGCTGGCACCGTCGGCCGTTGCGGCAGTGGCCACCGGCAAGGTCAAGATCCTGTTGAACGCTGGTCAGGTCCTCGGGAGTTACTTGCAAGAAGGCTTGATCACGAGCGGTAGTTACGTGAAGAACTACCCAACGATCGTTCAGCAAGTCGTCGACGCGTTCTTGGCGTCAAGTCGTTGGGCTGCGACCAACGAAGCGCAGTTCATCAGTGTCGCTAACCAGAATCAGTTGCAGGGTTCATTGACCAAGGCCCAAGAGCAGGCGTCGTGGTTGCAGCTGAAGAACGGTGGCTTCTATGCCACCAACGGCGCGGTCTGTGAGAACGCGATCCTTCAGACTGAGCGCTACACCTACTCTGCGGGCGGCACCTTGACGAAGGCCAACACGCCGTCGTACACAAGCTGGGTCGACCCGTCGTTCGTCAAGAAGTACTTGACGCAACAGCACCAGAGCGCCAGTTCCTGCTGACCTTGGCGACCTTCACCGGGTACCACCGTTCGCGCTCGGCGCGTTGTGAACGGTGGTACCTGGTGTGTCGCGCTTACGCGGGGCTGTGGCAGTTTCGTTTCAAGTGTGGTGTAGGAAGTACGAAGTTGAAGTGCGTAGTGGGGTGAGTATGGGCAGGGATTCCATGAGTATGACCAATGGATCATCGCGGTGAACATCACCGCGAATCTGTTCGGAGTCGTCGTGACAGATCGCGATGACGAGTGTGAATCGCACGTGCTTTCTCGCTTGAAGAAGTGTTGATCGAGATTCGTGAAAGAGATGATGTGACATCGGAGGTGACGGCAGTGACGAAGCAGCAAATTAAGGATCTTCGAAATCGCGGACCTTTTGGCGGCTCGTATAATTTCGGTGGATTCAACTTGAACGGGCGCGAGTTCGGGCGGCCGCCCGTGGTCACTCAAGGGAGTATGTGACGTGGCGACCGTGAACCTGGCTGACCGAGTGATCAACCCTCTCACTTCGACACCATCGCCGGGCCCCAGAGGCTCGCACGGTCCCCTGAAGCGAGTCATGTCCAACGACTGGTTTGTTCGAATTCTCTCGGTCGTCGTGGGTCTGTTGATTTGGGAACTAATTGGTTCGCACTACCCGTATTCGATGTCCTCACCCGTTGGGGTCGTGCGCGCGGTCCGGCACTACCTGGTTCCTCAGGTCCTGCCTGCGGCCTATGAAAGCCTCAAGACGTTCAGTCTGGCCTTCGCCATTTGTGTCGTTTTCGGCATCCCCATCGGCCTTGCGATGGCCCGTATCAAATTCGTTCGCGTGGCGATTCAGCCCTACGTGACGATGTTGAACTCGATGCCCATGCTGGCCCTTTTCCCACTGTTGATTCTGGTCTTTGGCATCAACACCCAGATTCGCGTGGCGGCCTGCGTCCTCTTCGGAATCTGGTCGGTAATCGTCAATACTTTCACTGGTGCGTCGCGCGTCGACGTTACGTTGGAAGATGTGGGGCGCTCCTTTGTCGCCTCGGGCTGGAAGCGCCTGACGACGATCATCATTCCGGGCAGTCTCGACTACATCTTCGCGGGCGTGCGCATTGGATTTGGACACGCGATGATCGGTGCGGTGGTCATCGAGTTGGAGGCGTCGCTCGTCGGCGTCGGCTCCCTACTCCAGCGCTATTCTCAGAATTTGCAGCTGGCCCCGTACTTCATCGTGGTATTGGTGCTGGGTATCTTTAGCATCACTTTCTCGGTGCTTCTCAAGAGGCTCCAGAGCTGGGCCACCATGCCCTGGGGGCGAACGCACCGACGTACGAAGACGTACCCGGCCCCGACGCACGGAAGTGCTAGCGCCTCCGGTGCCAATCTGGTGGTGGGCGGGTATCGCAAACTACGACTCGCCCTTCGTCCAGCGCGCCCGTTCTTCAGCGCCACATATCGCGGAGTCGCTACGTGCGCGCGTTTCTTCACTGGCCGCATTACCGCGTGGATCCTTCGCGTCGCGATCTTCGTGGGGATTATAGAACTCTGGCAGTATGAGTATCACCACGTCAATCAGGGTTCGCTTCCGGCACCCCACGCCGTCGCCAAAGCGTTTTATAATCTGACCTTTCAGACCCACGCCATCTTCGCTCCGCTGTTCAACAGCCTGGAGCTCTTTGGCACTGGGTTCCTTATCTCGCTCGTCCTGGGCATCCCGATCGGACTCGCGATGGGCCGCTATCGTCGCTTCGAACTCGTGCTTGATCCCTACGTCTCATTCCTCTACGCCCTGCCGATCGTCGTGTTCGTACCCATCATGGTGATCTGGCTGGGCTTTGGATTCAATTTCGGTGTCGCCTTCGTCGTCGTGTCGGCCGTGTTCATTGTGATCATCAACACCATGCAGGGCGTGCACAGCGTGAACCAAGAACTCATCGACGCCGGACGAAGCTTTTGTGCCTCCGAGCGCAAGATACTACGTACCATCGTGATCCCAAGCACCATTCCCTTCGTCATCGCGGGAGCCCGCCTGGCGTTCTCTGTCTCGTGGATCGGCGTCATCGTGTCGGAAGTGGTGTCCAGCGAGACAGGACTGGGCGGCCAGATTCTCGAGCTATCAGACGCAATATTTGTTGGCAGACATGGTTGTGCCCGTCTTATACATCGCCGCGATTTCGGTGGTCCTCGTTGGCCTGGCCAATCGCTACGCACCGCGCCTCACGCCCTGGGCCAATGTCAGTAAGTAGGGGAGCGAATCGAGTTACAACATGGCTGGTCGAAGGTAACAACGATCAGCAGTAGTCGGCGAAATATGGGCGACAAATTGTTCGCGCCACAGTGTGAAAGGAATATTGAAGATGGAGTACAACGACCTACGGTCCTGGATCGAACAGGTAGAGAAATTAGGGGAGTTCCGGGTGGTGACCAGGCAGCGAGCTGGGAGAACGACATCGGGCAGGTCAGCGAGATGCTGGAGCACACCTTCGGATCTCCGGCGGTTGTATTCGACGATATCCCCGGCTATCCTGCCGGGACATCGGCTCCTCGTGAACGCGAACGCCACCCGATCACGGCTTGGCGCTGACCCTCGGGCTCCCCATGGACATCGATCGACGAACCCTCATGGACGAGTTCCTTCGGCTTACCGGAGTCGACTAGGTCCCAGACCGGCAGGTCCTCGAAGACGGCTCCGGTGTTCGAAAATGTTCGACGAGGCAATGAAGTAAACGTCTACGAATTCCCGACTCCCCAGTGGCATCCGGAGGACGGCGGTCGCTATCATCGGCACCGGCTGTGCTGTCGTGCCGAACGGATCCTGACAGCGATTGGGTCAACCTCGGAACCTACCGGGTGATGATTCACGACGAGCGCCACGTCGGCATCTACATCTCACCTGGCAAGCACGGCAAGGTCATTCGGGACGCCTACTTCTCAGCCGGGCGAGCCTTGCCCGATCGCCATCGTGTGTGGGATGGACCCCCTGATCTTCGCTGCATCGACGATCGAGGTTCCCTACGGCGTCTCCGAGTACGAGTGGGCGGGGGCGATTCGCGGCGAACCGTATCCGGTCGTCAATCTGCCCGTCACGGGCCTACCGGTCCCGGCGTCCTCGGAGATCGTCATTGAAGGCTATATCCACCACGACAAGATGGCCCCCGAGGGTCCCTTTGGTGAGTGGACCGGCTACTACGGTGACCGGCAGCCGGCCGAGCCGGTACTCGACGTCGAGGGCATGTACTTTCGCAATCAGCCGATCATGCTCGGTGTGCCACCGAACCGTCCGCCAGCGTACGACCCATATCACTATCGCGAGTACCTGCGTTCGGCCATCATGCTTCGGGAGTTGCGCGGAGCGGGCGTGCCCGGCGATCACCGACGTGCACTGCTTCGCCGAGGGCGGTGGTCGACTGTTCAACGCAATCTCGATCGACCAGAAGTACGCCGGACACGCGAGTCAGACGCTGACGCGCAGCTGTCGGTCGCCTCGGCTGGCTACTTCGGACGGATCGTCGTGGTCGTCGACGACGACATCAACGTGACCGATATGAACGACGTGTTCTGGGCGATCTTCACGCGGATGGATCCTGAACGGTCGGTCGATATCGTCAAGCGGCGACGCTCGTCGCCGCTCGATCCGGCCGGTCGGCCCGGACGACAAGCGTGTACAACTCGCGGCTGCTCATCGATGCCACCCGGCCGTTCGAGTGGCGTGACCGCTTCCCGACTCCGATCGGTCCCGACCCAGGACGAAGGCCGAGACCCGTAAGCGATGGGGTTACCTGCTCGAAGGAATGAACGAGACAACCGCGGGTGCCGGCAACTGATCTGGGTTCCTTCGGCGACGCCCCTCCCAGGTCGCCGAAGGAACGGAGTCAAATGATGTCGTACAGGCCTGCCGCGTGTTGCACGCGGCAAAACTCTCCAACACGGTGTGGGGATTCGTCGCACTTCGTGACGTCGCTGATCGAGGGATTTGGGTGACGACGGGGGATCTGGGTTTTGAAGAGATAAGTGTCGCGGACTGTGTGCTCGTCGCCTTCTCCGAAGAGATCTTGGTGGGACGGGGCGAACCCAATGAAGAATTTGCTCTCGCGCTCGCAGTGATGACTTCTCGCCCTGACGTGAACGCGCTCGTCCACTCCCACTCGTTGCACGCGACAGCGTTCGCCGCGACACAACGCCCTCTTGAGGCCATTTCGCACGAAGGCTGTCATCTCGTGCCGCCCGACGTGGTGCGCAAACCTGTCTTGCGTGGTGCAGCGTCAGGTGACGAAGGGGTCGCGTTCGCAGCAATACTCGGTGAGCGTAACGCGATACTCCTAGCGGGTCACGGCCTCGTAACCGTGGGCGATTCACTGGGCGAGGCTGTCGCGCTCGCCGTCTACCTCGAAAAAGCGTGTCAACTGCAGCTTCTCGCAGGTGAAGACGTGCACACCGTTTCCGACAACGCCGTGATGGAGAAACGATCAGGACAAGCGAAACGGCCTCGCATCAGTTGGGAGTATCTCAAACGAGTAACACCCCCGACAACTGCACCTTCCACCTAGGAGTCCGCATCACCTTTCGGTGCGACACTTCACTAATTAGCCACACAACGATCGACCCATCTCGAGGACAAAGGTTTGCGAGATGTTCGCAGTCGTCGCACGAAGCAGGGACAACGCCTCTTTCATTCTTTTAGTTCGCAGGCAAGAAAATTTGCCGTAAGATGAGGGGAGAATTCTTGGGAAGTCGGGCAGTACTTCCGAGGCCAACGAAGAGGGGGGTGGACAATGAGCGGTGCTACTCACCCGAGAGAGTTGGTGGATCGAAACGGCCTCCGTGCTACCTGTTGTACGCGTCCACCTTGCTCTACGATTCGGTTTCATTCGAACTCGAGCACGCTTCGAGAAGGTGGGGAAAGATTCATGACGGCTGACGCCAACGTTCTGACGGACTTACGCCGGAGTTATAAGGACTTGACCCTGTCGCAAAAGCGCATCGCCGAACTCATCGTCGAGGACCCGGAGTTCGTGGCCTTTGCGACGGTGGAGAAACTCGCGGCGCGACTCGGCGTGAGCCCATCTACCATCGTGCGTTTCGCATACCGTGTTGGCCTCAGTGGTTATCCGGACCTGCAACAGCGAATTCGAGACATTGTGCGCACCCAAATGCGTCCGAGCCCCAACGGTGACGGTCACCACAGCTCGGATGCCGGTCACCTCGGCGAGGGAACGATCGCGAAATCGCTCATTCATGACAGTGAGAACTTGCGCGCCACCATCGCGCGTCTTTCAGTCACTGACCTCGAACATGCGGTCGCCATCTTGCTCGAGCGAGATGGATTTACGTAACTGGCGGTTTCGCGTCGGAGGCCCTCGCCAAATACGTGTCGGTACAGCTCACTCGACTCAGCGGTTGGGTCAGTATCTTAAGTGGCGACTTGAACGCTGCACCGATGTTGCTCGACATCACCAAGGACGACGCACTGCTTGCCTTTAGCTTCCCGCCTTACGCCGCGCGGACCCTGCAGATCGTCTCGGCGGCCAAGGACCGCGGAGCGTCGATCGTCGCGATCACCGACACTCCGGTCGCACCTGTCGCCCAGCAAGTGGACGTGGTGTTGGCGACAAACGTGTCGGGTATCGGTCTGCAGAACTCGCTCATCGCGCCTATGGCGGTGGCCAACGCCTTGCTCAATGCATTAGCCGAACAAATGCCGGAATCGACGTCGCGTTACGATCAGCTCTTTCGCATGATGAACGACTGGAATTCATTTCTTGAGGGATGACGTTGACTGAGGTGAGGACGTGAGTCGACCTGACGGCGAGGCATCTGACGCCACTCAGCGGATCCTCACGACGCTGCACTGGTTGACGATGCCCGTGGCCATCGTGGGCGCCGCCCGGGATCCGATCGTTCTTGCGCCACCGGGACGCTGAGCTACGTATCACTACGACCGGCGATGATCGCGACGTCACTGTCGCGAACGAGCAGGACCTACGAGGCCAGCGCACCGATTGAGAAACTTTAGTATCTCGCTCTTACGTGAGGACCAAGCGAACGTGGCGGTTCTCGCCGCCCGACGAGGAACGACCACGGACAAGTTCCACCAACTCGGCCTCGCTATCCAAGAGAGGTCTGACGTGCCGGCCCTCGAGGATTGCGGTGCGGTCCTGTGGTGTTCCATCGAACAAGAGTGTCCCGTCGGGACTACGTCTTGTGCATCGGTCGAGTCGAAGAGGCCGCTGACGGTTCGCGCGGGCAGGGTCCGCTCATTCGATTCGCTGGCCGCTACCACGCAACGGGTGAGCAATTGAACGTCGTTGACGAATCCTTGTATCCACTGTGACGCGACCGAGCACTGAAGTGACTTCGCACGATGAGTGATCCGATTTGGATCGTAAGGCCGAACACCTCGATCTCGCGCAACGAATGCCCGATGATATGAGCGGTTCGGCTGGTTGGAGCGACATTCATCTCGTCCACCAGGCTCTACCGAGCATCGACGCCGATATGGTGGATACCTCCACCGTGCTCCTGGGTCGCCGACTTACGCTCCCGCTCGTCATCGCGGGTATGACCGGAGGTCATCCCGGAGCAGTCGAGATCAATCGGGTCCTGGCGCGAGCGGCCGAGAAGGTGGGGGTGGCCCTGGGCGTTGGTAGTCAACGAGCGGCGTTAGAGCACCCGGAACTCACCGAGTCCTACACCGTTATTCGCGAAGAAGCGCCCAACGCTTTTGTCCTAGGCAATATTGGGATCAGCCAACTGATCGCGTATTTTGAGAGGGACGTATCGAAAGCTGACGTTGCGACTTTGATCGAAATGGTCGGCGCCAACGCTCTCGCCGTCCATCTGAATTTTCTCGAGGAGGTTGTTCAACCCGAAGGGCAGACCCGAGCTCGCGGAGCGTTGAACGCGCTGGCGGCCATTGTCGACGCCTCGCCCGTCCCGATTGTCGCCAAGGAGACCGGTGCCGGGACTGTCCGGCGACGTCGCTCGCGTTCTCAAAGACATCGGTGTGGCCGCACTGGACGTTGGTGGGCGCGGCGGCACGTCTTTCGCGGCGATCGAGGCTGAGCGAAGCCGGGTCCGCGGCGACGAACGACGAAGTGAACTCGGGGCGGCCCTTGCGGACTGGGGTATTCCTACGGCGGTGGCGTTCGAGCGTCAGCGACGTACTGCCCACGATCGCAGTGGGGGGTGTGCGCTCGGGAGTGGACGCCGCGAAGGCGATCGCTCTGGGGGCAGTCGCCGCCGGCGTCGGTCGCCCACTCTTGGTGTGCGCCACCGAGGGCGAAGACGCGTCCTTGGTGGTTGGACGGCTACGAACTCCAGTTACGTAGCGCGATGTTCCTGTCCGGGGCGCACCGGCTGTCGGACCTTCTCGGCGTCGTCTCGGGTGGTGTTGGGAACGACAGGCGACTGGTTGCGCCAACTCGGACTCGCTTAGGAGTTCTCGGGTAGCGTTCGCGCCAGGTAGTTCCACGCCATTGTCAGGTGACGCTCGGAGCGTTCGCGTTTTTGCAACGCCTCTTCATCGGAGCTGGGCTGGGCATCTTCGCCGGCGAGCAGTGCGATCTGACAAGCGCGTTCGAGGTGTGTGGCGGCGGCAACCGCGCGACCGAGGTCAGTACCGACGGTGACGATGCCGTGGTGGGGGATGAGGACGGCGTTGCGGTCGCTCAACAGCGCGCGAGGTCCTCTCCCAATGCGGCCGTTCGAATGAGGTCACCGGTTTGGAGAAAGCGCGCGATGTCTGGTGGAACGAAATGACAGGCCTCGTGCGAGAGGGCAAGGAGTGGCCGTCCCGTCGCGGCGAAGGCCACTGAGTACAAGGGGTGCGTGTGAACCACCGCGTTCACGTCGGGGCGCACCCTCATAATTTCAGTGTGAATCGGGTACTCAATGTGGCGACCCGCGGTACCTTCGAGCACGTCGCCTTCCCACGACAATAGGATGACATCGCTCTCACGCACCTCGTCGAAACCGAGATTGCTTCCTTTGAGCCACAGTCCGCGACCATCTGTGTCGCGGACCGAGACGTGTCCCCAGACCATGTCGGCTTGGCCGGCGGCTTCGAGGACCCGACACGCCGTCACGATCTCCTGCTGTGGTGACATATCACTCATTCGGCCATCCCTTTTCGTCGCCATCACCTCGGTCATGAACCAGCGGTGCTCTCGAGTATTTCACTCTAACAGTATTGCTGCAAGAAATTTTGTCGAAGGAGATCACGACATCGCGACGGTGGTTCACTTCGACTTCGAGGGTAAATAATACGTTGACGCATTGTCCCGGTGCACGGCTGTGCCCACTTACTCTGCACATCCTCGCGAAGGATTGCGCGAACAATTCTTGCTTCTTTGAGACTGCCTGAACCTGATGGGAGGAAATTTTTACCATCGAAACCGGTAAGGTTACGCTGGCGAGGTCGAGGATTGACGGACCAGAGTTTCCCCGACATTAGAGTTGGTCTTCTTTTAGCGTGACGTTGTTCGTGGGAGAATTGATCGATTGCCCCCGCAAACGTGTCGGTCGGGGAGGCGAATCGTCCTTCTGCAGAAAATTTTCTCCGTATTGAATTGACTGCAATATTTTTTGCTGATATTTTGTCGCTATTGCATTGTCGTCGCGGCAATTCAAGTGGGGAGTATTGGGGGAATCATGAAAAACCGCCAAAGCGGTCACCTTGTGGCCACGGCGCACACCTCTGCGTGGCTCAATCGGGTGCAGTTTGCACTTCACCTGTCGACGTCGTCGATTCGCTGACTCGTCGTTTCTCTCAATGCATCTCGCTCGACAATGCTTGCCGCACCGCCTAAAGGGGGCCCACCGTGCTGGAAATCCAACATCTTCAAAAGACGTATCCCGGTTCCGAAAGTCCCGCACTGGCCGACTTCGACCTGACGATCGCGGACGGCGAGTTCGTCAGTCTCATTGGTCCTAGCGGCTGCGGTAAGACGGCGGCGCTGCGGATCATACGCGGGATTGCCTGATCCCTCGGGAGGCGACGTGCGCTTTAACGGTGCGTCCGCTCTTTCTCCCATCGCGTGACAAGGCGATGGTCTTTCAACAGTTCAATCTCTTTCCTGGCGCACGCGCAGGCCAACGTGGCTACGGGCTCGAGATGCAGGGGATGGGCAAGCGTGAGCGCATGGGGATCGCGGCGGAGTACTTGGAACTGTGGGACTCTCGGACCGCGCGAACCACTATCCCAACCATTGTCGGGGGTCAGTGCCAGCGTGTCGGACTGGCTCGCGCTCTAGCGATCCAACCCTAGTTGATGCTGATGGACGAGCCCTTTGGCGCGCTCGACGCTTTGACCCGCGAGCACCTCCAGGCGCTGCTACAGAAGATCTGCGTGGAGCGGAAGTTGTCGGTGGTCTTTGTCACCCACTCCATCGACGAGGCGATCTTCCTTTCGGACCGCATGGTGGTGATGGGAGTGCCCGGGCGCGTCATCGAAGAACACACGGTGCACCTCCCGCAGCCACGTGCGGACTACGACTGGCGCTCGACACCGGAATACACCGAACTTCGCACTACGACATGGGCCGTTCTGCGCCAAGAGATCGAGAAGGCCGAGGCGTCGGTGTGAGCGTCGTCGCCGTCAGGCAATCGACCGTGCCGAGCGGGTACCTCGCTTCGAGGGGAGGCTCGTGGTGAGCGCGAACACCACGCCCACACCGCTATTCGTCGCCGGCACGTGGGTGACCAGTACCGACGTGATTGATGTGCACGCACCCGGCGACGGCCGCGTTGTGGGTCAGACCTACGAAGCGACACGCGAGATGCTCGAAGTAGCAATTTCAGGGGGGATCGCGGCCCAGGCGACGTTGCGCGCCCAAGCCCCTACGAACGCTCGGCGATCTTGCGCCGTGTCTCGGAGCTCATGACGCAACGACTCGAACTCCTGGCGACCCTTTTGAGCGCCGAAGCCGGCAAGCCGATACGCGACGCACGCACTGAGATCGAACGTTCGGCTTTGACGTTTCGCGTGGCGGCAGAGGAAGCCGAACGTCAAGGTGGCGACGTGCTCGATCTCGGTATCAACAAGGCGTCGCGCGGACGCCTCGGGCTCACTCGTCGATTCCCGGCGGGACTCGTGGCCGGCATCACTCCCTTCAACCTGCCGGTGAGTCTCTCGGCGCACAAGTTGGCGCCGGCCATGGCGGCAGGTTGTCCCATAATTCTCAAAGTCCCCTCGAACGCACCCTTGGCCATGCTCGAGGTCGCCAAGATCATCGAGGAGGCCGGCGCTCCGGCGGGCGCGGTCTCGATCATGGCCATGTCGATCGCGGTGGGGGACCAACTCGTCACCGACGCGCGATTCAAGGTCCTCAGTTTCACGGGCAGTCCCGCCGTGGGCTGGTCAATGAAGGAACGAGCTGGCAAGAAGCGCGTCCTGTTGGAGTTGGGCGGCAACGCCGGAGTTCTGGTGGACGCTGGCGTCGACCTCGACTGGGCAGCTACGCGGTGCGCGGTGGGTGCCTTTAAGTACGCCGGACAGACCTGCATCAGTGTTCAGCGGATCTTCGTGCACCGTGACGTCTACGACGAGTTCCTCGCCAAGTTCGTCGCCGCGTCGAGCAAGTTGGTTGTGGGCGATCCCGCGAGCGAGTCCACCGACATCGGTCCGGTGATCGACGAGCGCTCCGCGACACGAGTGCGCAGTTTGATCTCCTCGGCCCTCGACGAGGGCGCCACCCTCGTCGCGGGAGGTCTCGGAGAAGGGAACTACTTTTCTCCCACGATCCTGACCAGTGTTGGCCCTTCTTCGGCCGTGTGTCGCGACGAGGCGTTCGGACCCGTCGCAGTCGTCGAACAGGTGGATGACTTCGCAAGCGGATTGGCGGCGATCAACGACTCGACCTTTGGCCTGCAGGCCGGCGTGTTCACGAACGACGTCACCAAGGCTCTGGACGCCTTCAATTCCCTCGAGGTGGGTGGGGTCATCATCAACGACTCGCCGACGTACCGCGTGGACCACATGCCCTACGGCGGCGTGAAGGACTCGGGGCTGGGTCGCGAGGGCGTTCGGTACGCGATGGACGAGATGACAGAAATTCGATTGTTGGTCTTCGCTCAGCCGAGCTAAGCGAAAAAGGATATGAAAGGACGGGAACGCGATGCGAGTTGTTGACGCAATGGTGGATTGGATGGAGGCGGCTGGCGTCGATCACTACTTCGGCTACGCCGGTGGGGCGATGTGGCCCTTGATGGACGCGCTCATCGAAGCGCCCCAGATCGAAGGAATCCAAGCCAAGCACGAGTCACACGCCGTGCACATGGCCGACATCTACTACCGCGTGACGGGCAAGATTGCACCGGTCTTCGTCACCAAGGGTCCCGGACTGATGAACACCTGTGGCGCCGTAGCCACCGCCATGCACGATCCGGCAGCGATCGTGCTAATCGCTGGAGCCGGTTCGACGCACCTCTATGGCAAGGGGGGCATGCAGGAGATGTACTACAAGGGACACGAGGACGCTGTGAACGTCATGCGCCCCATCACCAAGGGTTCATGGTTGATCCAGCGTCCCGACACCGCCATCGACATCATCAACCACGCTTACAAGGTCGCCATCAGTGGGCGCCCGGGACCAGTCTTCGTGCAAGTACCCTTCGACATCCAGCTCGCCGAGATCTTCGGTCACGCCGAATCTCCCTTCACGCGCATCTCGACGTCACGGCGTCGCGCCGACCGCAGCGCCATCGAGCGAACGGCGGACCTATTGCTTGCGGCCGAGCTCCCGTCTTGATGGCCGGCGGCGGCTGTCAACGATCCGTGGATTCGCCCGCGGCTTTGGCGCGCCTGCTGTCGTTGCTACCGATGCCCTTCGTCACGACGCTAACGGCCAAGGGTATCGTCCCGAGTCACACCCCTTGAGCCTGGGTCCGGTCGGCCGTTCGGGTACCGACGCCGCGGCGTTCGCTACGCGCAACGCCGACGTGCTCGTCGCGGTGGGCGCACGTTTTTCCGACAACAACACGAGTAACTGGCGCAACGGCCTGGTGTTCTCAGTACCGGCCACCAAAATTGTTCAGGTCAACATCGACGACGAAGAGATCGGTCGCAACTACCCGGTCGAAGTGGGCATCGTCTCTGACGCCGCAGCATTCCTCGCGGATTTGGCCGACGAGATCGAGCGACGCGGAGCGAAGCCCGAGGGCGTGCCGGCCTGGAACGCCCAGGCCCAGACGTGGAAGAGCGAGTGGCGCGAGAAGATTCAACCCATTCTCACGTCGCCCTCAGACCCCATCCACCCCGGACGTCTCGCCTACGAAGTGGGCGAGGCCGTCAAGCGTCACCACGGACGAATCTTCTGCGACATCGGCGACGTGGTGCAGTACGCCGAGCCCTACATGGAAGTCGAGGGTGCTGACGTGTGGCACATTTCGCCGGGAATGGCCGAGATGGGTTGGGCCTCTTCTGGAGTACTAGGCGCGGTCGCCGCTGACCCGGCGCGCCCGGCGCTCGCGCTCACCGGCGACGGTGCGTTCAACATGACGAGCCAAGTGTTGGCCTCGGCGGTGGAGTATCAGCTACCCGCGGTCTGGGTGATCTTGAACAACTACGAGTTCGGTATCGAACGCAAGGGAGCGGTGACGGCCTACGGTCGCCAACACCCGTGGACGAGATTCGTACGCAAGGACACCGGCGAACCCTATAACCCGGACTACCCCATGTTGGCCGAGGCCAATGGTGCGCGTGGCGTGAGTGTGAGCAGTCCCGGCCAACTCATCGCCGCGCTCGACGAGGCGTTGGCGAGTAACGAGCCGTGGGTGATCGACGTGTCGATCGACTTGACGATCCCGACCTACTTCACGACGGGTATCGACCGGGCGTACCCCAACCAGTGGGCCAAGAGTTATCCGCTGTATTCGACATTCAGCCTCACCGACCCCGACGCGTAGGGACGAGAGACGGCGTGGCGAGAAGTCCGAGAGAGTGTCGACGGTTGGGTACGTGGTTCTTCCGCGCGTCTTCTCACGGGTCGTTTCACGTTGCGCACGGTGACGGGCGAAGAAGGTCGAGATGCCTGAACACGCCGCCGAAGGGTTGTTGTCGGGGATTCGTGTCGTGGACCTCAGTGGCTTTGAGGGCATGTACGGTGCACGACTCTTGGCCGACCTCGGGGCCGACGTCGTGCGCATCAAGTTCGAGGACGACGGCGTCGAACCGGGTCCCTACCTCACGACCATCGACGGGAGAACGGTGAGTGCTTTTGTCACCTTCGCCAATCTCAACAAGCGCGCAGTGACAGTGGACCTAGACGACCAGGCCCAAATCGCCGCGTTGCAGGTCTTGATCAACGTGAGTGACCTGGTGATCTGTGATGTGTTGCCCGAGGACCTGGTCGTGCCCGACGACGTGGCCGTGGTGGCGACGTCGATCTTCGGCCACGTCGGCCGTGGAGTCGACTTGGTCGGTTCGGACCTGGTGGGTCTGGCCGCGGGGGGTCTGTTGTCTCTCGGAGGCTACCCCGATACGGCGCCGGTCGCCGTGTACGGCAATCAAGCGTTCCTGTGCGGCGGCCTCATGACTGGTGTGGCCGCGGTCCTCGCCCTGCTCGGCAGTGACGACGCGCTCGAAGCATCACGTGCCGACGTATCGGTGCAGGCGACACTGGTGGGGGCCCTCGAAGACGCCACGGCCGAATACGACCTATGCAATACGGTGCGCCGTCGCGCGGGCGACCAACCGCGGGAGGCCGGCACGGGAATTTTTCGTTCGGCCGACGGCTACATCGCAATCGTTGCCGGCAAACTCGGCACCGCGCAAGCGTGGTTGAATCTCGTCGACTGGCTCCTCGAAGAAGGTGTCGACGGCGCCGAGGAATTCACGCGTCGCGAATGGACGACGCTTGATAAGCGACGCGAACCGCGGTCGCTCGACGTCTTCATGACCATCTTCGAGTCCTACACGGTCACGCGTTCGAGCGAATGGCTCTATCGCGAAGGTCAGAGTCGCTCGATCGCTATCGCTCCGGTGAACACGATGCGCGAGGTGCTGGCCGATCCCCAGCTCACCTATCGTGATTTCTTTCGCACGGTGCGCTCTGAGCAGTTCGATCCCGCGGTGACGGTACCGGGCAAGCCCTACCGGCTCTACGATATGGCGAATTTCGATTCGTGGTCATTGTGTCACGAGATGAGCATCGAGAGCGCGCTCGACGATTGGTCCGACGATGCGTTGGCGAGTGCCGAGGTTCGGTCCTAAGTGCGCAAGGTCCTCTCTGACGTCACAGTGCTCGATTTCTGTTGGATCGGCGCCGGATCCTTGGTGACCCAAATGTTGGCCCTGCATGGGGCGAACGTCATCAAGATCGAGTCGCACCGTCGTCCCGACAACCTCCGTCTGTCGCCACCGTCGCGTCCCGGAACTTCCGGGTTGGAGTCCTCGGGGTACTTCGCTTCTCGAAACGCCAACAAGAAGTCATTCGCTCTCAACATGTCCGATCCGAGGTCCGGGCCAATCGTGCGCGAGCTGTTGGAGCATTGTTCGGTCGTCACGAGTAATTTTCGCCCCGGCATCATGGAGCGTTGGGCTCTCGACTACGACTCGTTGCGCGTGGCTCGACCTGACTTGATCTACCTCTCGATGCCAATGCAGGGTGAGGAGGGTCCTTTTCGCGAATACGTTGGTTTTGGCTCGACTATCGCGGCGCTCTCTGGACTGGTCGCGCCGAGCGGCTTGCCCGGACGCCGTCCCGTGGGGACCGGTACCAACTACCCCGACCACATCCCCAATCCCGGGCACGCACTGGTCGCACTTCTCGCCGCCATCTACCGACGACGGCGGACCGGTCGCGGTGGACGCATCGAATTGTCGCAGCTCGAATCCACCGTCAACATGATGGGGCCGTCGCTCCTGGCCTATTCCCTCACCGGGCAAGAGCCCACCACCATGGGGAACCGAGCCGTGGAGCGTTGCCCCCAAGGAGTCTTTCGCTGTTCGGGCGTCGACGAGTGGTTGGCGCTGTCGGTGGGAGACGACGAGCAATGGCGTCGCTGCGCAACGGTGTTGGGACTGAGCAGCGCTGGTGATGACGAACGCTTCGCGACCTTCGCGTCGCGCAAGGCCCACGAAGACGAACTCGAAGTATTGATCGAGGGCGCCACCGAGCACTTGGACGCCACCGAGCTGATGTCGCGACTCCAGCGCGAGGGTGTGCCCGCGAGCGTCGTGAATACAGCGCGCGACGTCTTCAGTGACCCGGTCATCGCTGACCGGGAGTATTGGCGCGCCTTGCCTCACGAGGTCATCGGTGAGGTTCGCGTCGCCAGTCCGCCCTTCACGTGGTCGGGCGAGGACGCCGCCCCCACCACTCCGGCGCCCCTTCTCGGGGAACACACGTTTGAACTGTGGACCAACGTGTTGAAGCGCAGCGAGCAGGAGTTCGAGGAGTTGCAAGCGGCCGAGGTCTTGTGGTGAGCGATTCGGTACTGACATCGATCGAGGGCCACGTGGGCGTGATCACGCTCAACCGACCGGAGCGGCGTAACGCGCTCACGATGGAGATGCGCGAGCGACTCACGGCGATCCTCAACGAATTCGATTCGGACACTGGCGTGCGCGTAGTGATCCTTCAAGGGGCTGCGCCGTCGTTTTGTGCGGGGGTGGACCTGAGCGAGACGGCGCCGAGTGCGGGCCACGTGCTCGCGGACGCCCCGGTGTCGGTCAGCGCACCCTTCGCCGCGTTCACTAAACCTCTTTTTGCGTCAGTCAACGGGGCTGCGGCTGGCGGCGGGCTCGAGATCGCTCTGGCGTGTGATTTCATGATCGCCTCCACCACCGCCAAGTTCCTCCTGCCCGAAGTACGCATCGGTTCGTTACCGGGTGGTGGTGGCACGCAACGCTTGGTGCGCGCGTTACCGCGTGGTGTCGCGGCACGCATGCTCTACACCGGTGACACCATGGACGCGGCCAGCGCCCTGGCGTATGGACTGGTGACTGAGCTCGTCGAACCCGAGGCGCTCGAAGTGCGCGCCCTCGCGTTGGCGACACAGATCGCCGCGAATGCCCCGCTCTCCCTGGCGGCGATCAAGCAATGTCTCAAGGTGGCCGCGAACGCACCGCTCGACGTCGGGCTCGCGGTCGAGCGTGGTCTCTGGGGTCAACTCACGACGAGCGAGGACCGCGTCGAGGGTCGTAGCGCGTTTCGCGAGAAACGACCTCCTGAATTCAAAGGAAAGTAATGGAGGAGTTGTGAATCACCAAGGAAACGGTCCCAAGGCCGTTATCGCGGGCATCGGGGCGAGTCGCCAGGGCAAGTTCCCCGGTTCGACCGACCTCTCTCTTGCGACCGAAGCGGTACGGGCCCTGATCGAAGACTGCGGAATTGACAAGGACGCCATCGACGGGCTCTTGACGATGCCCGGGACGACCTCCAACGACCCCACGAAGCACTACTTGGAACTTGGTGAGCACTTGGGGATCAACCCCAAGGTCGCAGGCTCGTTGCAGATGGGCGGCGCGACCTGTGGTGCCCTCGTGCAACAAGCCGCCCTCTACATCGAGGCCGGCATGGCCGAGGCCGTACTGTGCGTCTTTGGCGACGCGGCCAAGACCGGTGGCTCACGTTTCTCGGCCGCACCCGGTCGCGACCCGTCATGGAAGAACTGGGGCATGTTCGGTAACGCCGCCAATAGCGCGATGGGCGCGACGCGCCACATGGCGCTCTACGGCACGACGAGCGAGCAATTGGGGTGGGTCGCGGTGAATGGACGTTACAACGCGTCACTAAATCCCGAAGCCGTCATGCGCGATCCCATCACCATTGAGGACCACCAGGCGTCGCGTTGGATCGTCGAACCCCTTCACCTCTTGGACTGTTGTCTGATCACTGACGGGGGAGTGGCGATTCTCGTCACCTCTCCCGAGCGCGCTCGGGACCTGCGTCAACCCGCCGTCAGTCTGCTCGGCATGGGTCAAGGCCACACGCTCGAGACCTTGGCCAAGAAAGATTGGTGGTACCTGCCCCACCAACAGGACTGCATCTCTCGCGCGTACCGGATGGCTGGCCTCAGCCCCGCCGACATCGACGTCGCGCAGCTCTACGACAACTTCACCATCTCGGTCCTGTTCTGGCTCGAGCACGCGGGTTTCTGCGCACCGGGGGAATCGGGTCCCTTCGTCGAAGGCGGCACGCGCATCGCCCTCGACGGTGAACTGCCACTCAATACCGCCGGGGGAAACCTCTCGGAGTCCTACATGCAGGGCTGGTTACACGTCGTCGAAGGAGTGCGCCAGATGCGTCACGCCGCGGGAGTGCGCCAAGTAGCCGACGCCGAGACCTGTCTGGTGACGGGTCGGGGCATGACGCTCAACACCGCGAGTTGTCTGATCCTTGGGAGGGACTCATGAGCACCGATTTCACGCCGATCCCCGTACCGAGCGAACTCAGTGCCCCCTTTTGGACGGCGGGGCTCGACGGGACGTTGCGCTTACAGAAATGCGACGCGTGCGCCCACGTGCGCTTCCCGCTCGATCCCATCTGTCCGCGTTGTTTGTCAGCGCAGTACCAATGGGCGGCGCTGAGTGGTCGCGGCACCGTGCAAACCTTCATCCGCTTCCAGCGCGCCTACGACCCGTCGTGGGAGGACCGTGTGCCCTACGTGGTGGCACTGATCCAACTCGACGAAGGTCCCGTCATGATCTCGAACGTCGTGGGTGAAGGTGCCCTTGACGTCATAGTCGACGACGCCGTCGAAGTCGTGTACGAACTCACGTCCGCCAACGCCGCTCTGCCACAATTTCGACTGACGAAGGGTAGTTAGTCATGTCGCTCGCGTATCAACCAATCGAAGAACTCCAGATTGGACTCGTCCTACCCTCTAAAGGCGTGGGCACCGGACCCGAGGTCCTCGACGCCGGCTGTGCGACAGCGGCTGAACTCGGTTGGAAGAGTGTCTGGGTCACTGATCACTTGATGGTGCCTCGCGGTGCGGAGGCCGATGAGTACGGGTGCATCCTCGAAGCGACGACGGCCCTGGCCTGGGTCGGGGCGCGCTACGAGACGCTCACCCTGGGTACGAGCGTGCTGGTGCCGGCGATGCGTGACGCGCCGCTCCTGGCGAAACAGATCGCCACCATCGACGTGCTCACCAAGGGCCGACTGATCATCGGCGTGGGAGTGAGCGACTCCTACGACATCCCCGAATACACCAACCTCGGCAAGGCCGACCGCTTCGCCGACCGCGGAGCGTACCTGGACGAGGCGATCGCCTTGTGGCGTCACCTCTGGTCGGGTTCGACCGAACCCTTTCATGGACGTTTCCACCAACTCGACGACTTCAGTTTCGCGCCGTTGCCCGTTCAAGGTGTCGATCTGCCCATCTGGTGCGGTGGTCGAAGTGCGCGCGCCGTCCGTCGATCGGTAGGTCTGACCAACGGGTGGCACGGGGCCCAGACGGGGCCCGCCGACATGGTCGTTCGCATCCCCAACATCATCGAAGTCGCCGAAGAATTGCAACGTCCTCTCCCTACGCTGTCGGTACGTTGCCGAGTGAAGTTCAACGACCACACCGCTCCGCCTTACGCCTTGTGCGGGGGCACCGAGAATATGGTGACGGACATGGTCGAATTCGCGCACCTCGGCGTCGAGCACCTCATCATGGTGTTCGATTCACACGACCCCGAGGGACTCGAGCGCGACATGCGTCGCTTCCACAAGGACGTGGTCATTGAGGTCCAGCGACGCTTGGCGCAGGGTCAGTAGTGGCGCGTGACTCCCACGAGGGGGAGTGTGCGTGAGCGTCGAGAGCGACGTCGTCGATTTCGCCCAGTCTCTGACGTGGTCTGAACTTCCCGTTGAGGTGCGCGAGGCCGTCACGCGACTCACGGGCGACGCAATCGCCAACGCCGTCGTGGGCCGCGGGGCGGCCGATACCACCGCCATCGAAGCCGCGAGTCGCTCCCTCTACGGCGACGGTGACTCGAGCATCATCGCGGGAACGACGTCGTCCATGGTCGCCGCGGCCGGCATCAACGCCTTTCAGACCACCGCGTACACGATGTGCGACGTGTACCGGCCGGGCCTGTGTCACGTGACCCCCGAAGTCGTCCCCGCGGCCCTCGCGGTGGCCGAGCAACACAACGTCGACGGTCCGAGCTTCTTGGCGGCCGTTGCGGCGGGGTTCGAGGTCACCACCCGCCTGTGTCGAGCTTTCAACTACCCGGTCTTTCGCGCTCGCGGTTGGCACAGTCCGGGCATATCTGGCGCCATGGGGGCATCGATCTCGACGGGTCTCCTCGCGGGTCTCACGCCTGCGGGCCTCGCGGGCTGTTTGGGTCTCGCCGGTTCGCAGGCGTCGGGCTCGTTCGCGGCGATGGGAACGATGGCGGTCAAGTTCCACCAACTGCGTGGTGCCCAAGCTGCCGTGATCTCTGCGGTGCACGCCCAGCATTCATTAACTGGTGCGACGAACGTCCTGACCGCGAGCGATGGTGGACTCCTGCGAGCGTTCTCCGACGATCCCGATCCATCGCAGTTGACAGACGGACTGGGTGCACGGTGGTCGCTACTCGACATCGCCCTACGGCCCTACCCGGCCGCGAGCACCTTGCAGTCGCTCATCAATGTTCTGATGGACCCCGAGGTTCTTGACGCCGTACAGATTTCAGACGTTCGCGAAGTGCGCGTGGAACTGCCCGACGAGGCCTATCGGCTTGGCGCCGAGGCGGGTTGGGAAAGCGAACTGCGCGCGATGCAGTCGGCGCGTTTCATCGCGGCCGGCGTCCTATTGACGCGCCAGTGTTGGATCGAACTCTTCGCCGAGCAACAACGACGCGACCAGCGACTAGACGCCTTCGCGCGCGAGAAGGTCAGCGTCGTACGAAATTCTGATCTGCGCGACGGAGCGGTGCGCGTTACGCTCGTGACGTCCTTTGGTGAGCGCCACCTCGCGTCAGACGCTTCGTCGGGCGACCCGCTCAATCCCATGACCGGCTCGCAATTACTCGCGAAGGTTCGTAGGTGTCTCTCGTCGAGTCGTGTGGCGGATTCCTTCGACCGCGAGCGCCTCGTGCATCTCGAACGAGAGACCAGTATGGCGACGCTCCTGAGGGACTTGCGAGAAGCCTCAGATCCTCGTGCTGTGCTGATCAATTAGCGACCCCGATCAGGGTCAAGAGGTTGATTGATAGTCGCCGTCACCGGTCAGTTGATCGGTGACGGCGACTATTTAACCCAGTCGTTGTGCGAGTTCGTCCACTTGGGCGTGTAAAGCGTCCGGCAGGCGCTCACCGAACTTGGCGTAGTACTCACGAATGCCCGGCACTTCGGCGCGCCACTCATCCACGTTGACGTTCAACAATTCCGCCATGTCGGCTGGCGTGACGTTGACGCCCACTACGTCGAGAGAGTCCATCGTCGGCAGAAGACCAATGGGGGTCTCGACCGCTTGGGCGTTGCCCTCGACGCGGTTGAAGACCCACTCGAGCACGCGGCTGTTCTCCCCGAATCCCGGCCAGAGCCAACGACCGTCGTCACCCTTGCGGAACCAGTTGACGTAGAAGATCTTGGGTAACTTCTCTTCGTCGTGGTTCTCGGCGAAACTCAGCCAGTGCGCGAAGTAGTCCGCCATGTTGTATCCGCAAAAGGGCAACATCGCGAAGGGGTCGTGACGAAGATTGCCCACGGCTCCGGTCGCTGCTGCGGTCGTCTCTGAGGCAACGATTGACCCCATGAACACGCCGTGGGCCCAGTCGCGCGACTGCGTGACCAGGGGCACGACGCTGGCGCGCCGACCACCGAAGAGAATGGCGCTGATCGGCACACCCGCGGGGTCCTCCCACTCAGGGGCGATCGCCGGGTCCTGTCCCGCGGGCACCGTGAAGCGTGAGTTCGGGTGCGCCGCGGGCTTGTCGGAACCGGGACTCCACGGTTGTCCGAGCCAGTCGATGATCTGCGCCTCGGGCAGGTCCATGCCTTCCCACCACACGTCGCCGTCAACGGTGCGCGCGGTGTTGGTAAAGACGGTGTTCTTGGTCACCGTGGCCATCGCATTGGGATTTGTCTCGTCGTTGGTCCCCGGAGCCACGCCAAAGAAGCCGGCCTCGGGATTGATCGCGTAGAGGCGTCCGTCGGGTCCCGGCTTCATCCAACAAATGTCGTCGCCCACCGTCTCGACTCTCCAGCCCGGCAGGGTCGGCACCAACATGGCGAGATTGGTCTTTCCACAGGCCGAGGGGAACGCCGCGGCGATGTAGCGCGCCACTCCCTCTGGGTTCGTGAGCTTCAAGATCAACATGTGTTCGGCCAGCCAGCCACCCTCGCGCGCCATCACGCTCGCGATGCGCAGTGCGAAGCACTTCTTGCCCAACAAGGCGTTACCGCCGTAACCCGAACCAAAGGAGATGATCTCCTTGGTCTCGGGGAAGTGCACGATGTACTTCTGGTCAGGGTTGCAGGGCCAGGGCACGTCGGCCTGGCCCGCGACGAGCGGTGCGCCCAAGGAGTGCAGGGCGGGAACGAAGTAGCCGTCCTCACCGAGGAGGTCCAGTACTGCTTGACCCATTCGGGTCATCACTTTCATCGAGACGGCGACGTAGGCGGAGTCGGTGATCTCCACGCCCAGGTGTGCGATATCCGAACCGAGGGGGCCCATCGAGAAGGGGACCACGTACATCGTGCGACCCTTCATCGAGCCCGCGAACAATCCATTGAGCGTCGCGCGCATCTCGGTGGGATCACGCCAATTGTTCGTCGGGCCCGCGTCGATCTCGCGCTGGGAGCAGATGTACGTACGGTCTTCGACGCGCGCAACGTCACCCGGGTCAGACGTCGCGTAGTAACTGTTGGGTCGTTTCTCGTCGGAGAGTCGCGCGAACGTTCCTTGATCGACGAGCAGTTGACACAGTTCGTCGTATTCGCGCTCAGATCCGTCGCACCAATAGATACGATCGGGGGTAGTGAGTTGCGCTACTTCTTCCACCCAATCAATCAGTTGTTTATTCGAAGTCGGGTACGTCATGGCCAAGAACCCCATCTCTCTTTCCGCGCCGCTACGCAGCGGTCACGTTCAATCTGTTCAATACCGTGTCCCCCGTCGCTGACTCCCCCTCGGCTGGAGAGTCAACCCGTGGTGAGGACGACATCATTAAGCGTATCTCCGCAATCCTTGGACGTGGCCCGATTCCTGATGGCGAGCGTCACATCGGCGACGACGCGGCCGTCCTCGCACCCTTCGTCGGTCAGGCGCTGATATCGACTGACATCGCGGTGCTCGGAGTTCATTTGGACGAAACCTTGTTCCCGCTCGAGGACCTCGGTTTCAAAGCCGTCGCCGCAGCGGTCTCGGATCTCGCGGCCATGGGCGGGCGACCCAAAGGTGCAGTAATTGCAGTGTCGTCGCCTCCCGGAACGGACCTAGAGGAATTGCATCGCGGAATTTCTGACGCGGCGGTCATCACCGGTTGCCCGATCGTTGGCGGTGACTTGACGCGCTCGCGCGACCTATCGGTGGCGGTGACGGTATTCGGTGAATGCCCGGGCAAAGGTGCGGTACTGCGCAGCGGCGCGCGACCGGGTGAAAAGATTTTGGTCACCGGACCCCTGGGTCGGTCCTCCGCCGGACTGCGACGACGACGGGCCGGTGCGACACTACAAGACGAATTGGTGGTCGCTCACCGCAGGCCCTGGCCACGACTTGCCGAAGGAATCGCCGCACGCGGTGCGGGCGCCAGCGCGATGATGGATCTCTCGGACGGGTTAGGTCTGGACTTGCACCGCTTGGCCGACGCGTCGGGCGTGGGTTTCATCCTTGACCACGTGCCCGTGGCGGACGGCGCGACGATGGACGAGGCGATCGAAGGGGGAGAGGACTATGAGCTCTTGATCGTGACACCCAACGTCGAGCGCCTTCGAATGGTGTTTGCCGATCGAGGACTACGCCAGCCCATTCAAATAGGTTGGACCGTCCGAACTCTTGGTGAGCGTCTATTAAATAGTCAGAGTTTCGAGCGCCGCGGGTGGCAGCACCAACTCTGAGTCGCCGCGAGAGTTCTAGGCGGTGGTGCCGGTGCGGCGGGCGGGCTTGGTGACCTTGCCCGAACGAAGGCAACCGGTGCAGACGTTCATTCGAACCGGGGTAGCACCGACCAGGGCGCGCACGCGCTGGATGTTCGGATTCCAACGTCGCTTGGTGCGACGGTGCGAGTGCGAGACGTTCATGCCGAAAGACGGCTTCTTGCCGCAAATTTCGCAGACTGATGCCATGGTGAACGTTCTCCTTCGTCAGGGACGTCACCCACTGTGACGCCTCAAGAAACCGAAGGACCATTGTAGCATCGCTACCGATGACCTCACTTACCTCTCTGTCGCCCGCTGACCTCACGCGCGCCGTGACGACCTACGCCGAACTGCTGCGGGCGCAGCGAGACGTCATCAACCGACTAAATGTTTACCCTGTTCCTGACGGGGATACCGGCACCAATATGACCCTGACCCTGGAATCGGTCGTCGCTGACGTCACCGCACTGGGCACCGAGGTCACGATGAGTGAACTATGCCGTGCGATCGCCCAGGGTTCGTTGATGGGCGCGCGAGGCAACTCCGGGGTGATCTTGTCGCAGATGCTGCGCGGTCTGATCCAAGGATTCTCCGATGAACCCATCGACGCCACGCAACTCGCGGCAGGACTGGTCCGCGCGGACGTCCTCGCGCGTCAGGCGGTGGCGCGACCGGTCGAAGGAACAATCTTGTCGGTGGCGCGCGCGGCGGCTGAAGGAGCCGCTGGCGCGCGCGACACCTCCTCCCTCGAGTCCGTGGTGCACGGCGCGCGTGACGCGGCGCACGAGGCGCTGGCCAGGACACCCGATCAACTCCCGGTCCTCAAGCAGGCCGGCGTCGTTGATTCTGGCGGCACCGGGCTCGTGTTGTGGTTCGACGCGTTGTGTCACGTGGTCGCCGGAGATCCGCTCCCCGAGACGCCCGACGTCGACGCGCTCGCCGACCTGCCCCTCCTCCACGAGGCCCACGAGGCCAACGTGAGTGAACTCAAGTACGAGGTGATGTTCTTACTCGACGCCGACGACGAGAAGATGCCCGCCTTTCGCGACGCCTGGAACTTCTTGGGAGACTCCATCGTTATCGTCGGTGGCGACGGGTTATACAACTGCCACATCCATTCCGATGACGTGGGTGCGTCGATCGAAGCGGCGCTCGACGTGGGACGACCACGACAGATCCGCGTGACGGACCTCTCGGAACAGGTCATCGAAGAGCGTTGGGTGCGCGAGGCCCACGTCCTGCCCGACGTCGAGGTCACGCCCGCCCCTACGACCGCCGTCGTGGCGGTCGTCGTGGGCGAGGGCGTCGGACGGATCTTTCAAACTCTTGGGGTGCGCGCTTTGGTCAAAGGGGGTCAGTCGATGAACCCCTCGACCGCCGAACTCGTCGAGGCGGTGCGCGAGACCGGTTCGCGCCAAGTGATCATCTTGCCCAACAATCGCAATATCCGCGCCGTCGCCGAAAACGTCGACGCATTGGTCGACGTTGAGGTGCGTGTCGTGGCGACGGACTCGGTCGTCGAAGGCTTCGCCGCTTTGTTGAGTTACGACCCCGATGCGGGAGCCGAGGAGAACCAACGCACGATGACGACGTCCGCTCAGAACGTATTGGCCGGCGAAGTCACCCGCGCGGTGCGAGATACCCACACCGACGTCGGCGACGTCAAGGTCGGCGACTGGATCGGCCTGGGTGCCGGGGGAGTGGTTGCGGTGGCTGACAACGTCGAGGACGTCAGTGCGGCCCTATTGACGGCGCTCGTACGCGATCACCACGAACTCCTCACCATTATCGAGGGCGAGGGATCGTCCAAGGAAGCGACGCGTGCGGTACGTGCCTTCGTCGCCGAAAACTTTCCTCAAATGTGTGTCGAAGTACACCACGGTGGCCAACCGCTCTATCCCTACCTCTTTGGAGTCGAGTAGCTCAAGTGAGCGACCTCGCGCCACGACCACTGCGCGCGCTCGGCGAGATTCCGGTCAGCCAGTTACGCCATATCGGACCCAAGCGCACTGCGGCGCTCGAGTCGATGGGCCTTCACAGCGTCTTTGATCTGTTGACGCTGTATCCACGTCGTCACATCGACCGCACCCGGCGCGTGGACCTCTCGGACTTGGTGGTCGGTGACGAGGCGGCGGTCTTCGCCGAAGTGACCTCGGTCTCCTCGCGGCGCACCCGTCAGGGCAAGTCTTTAGTCGACGTGACCATTGTGGACAATGGCGAGACCATGAAGGTCTCCTTCTTCAATCAACCCTGGCGCGCGGGACAATTGGTCGCTGGCGTGCAGGCGGTCTTCTTTGGCAAGGTGGGTGACTTTCGCGGAACGCGACAGATGACCAATCCCGTCGTGGACGTCGTCGTGGGCGCCGCCGGCGACGAACGAGACGCCAGTCGAGTCGGGGGCATCGTCGCGTTGTATCCGGCGTCGGGCAAGGCCGGAATCACCAGTTGGGAGATGGGTGGCTTCGTCGAGGAGTCCCTGCGTCGAGCCGGACCGCTGCTCGATCCCCTCGGGGCCGACCTGCGCCGTGATCACTCTCTGGTGGACCGGACCGCGGCGTATTGGGGGATCCATATCCCGACACAGATGAGCGACATCGCTCCGGCCAAGCGACGTCTCATTTTTGATGAATTCTTGCGTCTGCAACTCTTGCTCGCGCTGAGGCGTCGGCGACTCGAGGAGACGTCGGCCGGAGTGCACCATCCCTTTGACGAGCACGACCTCGACGTCTCGCCTGGGTCCCTCGCCGATGAGGGCTCCTCCCTAGTGCGACAGTTCCTCGCGGCACACCGATTCACCCTGACCGCGGCCCAGCGACGCGTGCTCGGTGATATCGGACGTGACATGTCCTCGCCCTTGCCGATGCACCGGTTGCTCCAGGGGGACGTCGGTTCGGGCAAGACCGTCGTGGCCCTGGCGACACTTTTGATGGCCGTAGACGGAGGGCGCCAGGGTGCCTTCATGGCCCCGACCGAAGTGCTCGCCGAACAGCACGCGGCGGCGCTGCGCGACGACCTCGCGGGACTCAAGGTGATCGATGATGCCGTACTGGGTGGCCAGCGAGACCTCGTGGTGCATCTCCTGACGGGACGAGTGAAGGGCAAGGATCGCCAGGCGATCGTCACTGCACTGGCTAATGGGGGCGTGGACATCGTCGTTGGCACGCACGCGTTGTTGACCGACGACGTACGTTTTCGTTCGCTGGGCGCGGTCATCATCGACGAACAACACCGCTTCGGTGTCGAACAGCGCGCCCTCTTGCGCGAGAAGGGCCGTGACCATTCCGCCGAGGCCCTGGACCCTGATCTTCTCGTCATGACCGCGACTCCGATTCCCCGGACCGCCGCCATGGTGGTCTTTGGCGACCTCGACCGCTCGGTCTTGGACGAGATGCCCGCTGGTCGGCGCAAGATTGCGACGTCGTGGGCCACGACGCCCCACGAAGTCACCGGCGCGTGGCAACGAGTACGTGATGAGGTGGCCGCGGGACGTCGCGCCTACGTGATCTGTCCGCTCGTCGAGGAGTCCGAACGCGTCGAGGCCACCAGTGCAGTCGCCGAACGCACGCGTCTGGCGACCCAGGAACTCAAAGGTCTCAGTGTCGGGCTCTTGCACGGACAAATGAAGGGTGTGGAGAAGGACGAGGTGATGAAGCAGTTCCGTTCGGGCGAGATCCAGGTGCTTGTCGCCACGGTGGTCATCGAAGTCGGAGTGGACGTTTCTGAGGCGTCGGTCATCGTCATCGAGGACGCGTGGCGCTTTGGCTTAGCCCAACTTCACCAGTTGCGCGGGCGAGTGGGTCGCGGCGACGCGCAGAGTTATTGCTACCTACTGGGCGAAGCCCCGAACGACGAGAGCCGCCGACGCCTCGAGGCTCTCGTGTCGTCCAACGACGGCTTCGCTCTCGCCGAGGTGGACCTCGACCTTCGTGGCGAGGGGACGCTCCTGGGCGCACGACAGCGAGGGCGTAGCGACTTGCGACTGGCCAGCCTGCGTCGTGACGAGGAGATTTTAATCGAGTCGCGCGACGTCGCTCTGGAGCTCGTGCGCGACGGGCGCCTCGAGGAGAACGCCGAACTCGTCGATGAATTGAAGCTCTTCGTTGACGACGAGGAGGCCGAGTTCTTGTTTCGCTCCTGAGGAGCCACGCCGCGGTCGCGACCTCGTGGAGCCCGCGCGTCGGAGGAAACCAGTGGCGCCGAGATTCGGTGGACTCGTTGGCGGCCTGCGCCGAGTTCGCTGCGTGAAACGCGAATAAGAATCGGAACTCAGCGCGCCATAAGTACCGCGGAACCGGTGGAAACGCCTACCCTTATGGTGTGCGAGTTATTGGTGGCAGTGCCCGAGGTCGACCGCTCAAGGCCAAATTGCCCACCACGGTGCGACCCACCACTGACTACGCCCGCGAAGCGATCTTCTCGATGCTCGAGAGCCGCGGAGGTCTATCTGACCTGGTGGTAGCGGATTTATACTGCGGGTCGGGGGCCATGGGCATCGAAGCGCTCTCGCGGGGTGCGGCCAAAGCGTACTTCTTTGACTCCGATGCGGCGTGTCTGGCTGCGGCCAAATCCAATTTCGACCCCCTGCAGTTACGTGGTGAGGCGGTCTTCATGCGAGCGACGTTGCCGGTGTGGAGCCCTCCCCACGACATTGACCTCGTCTTGTGCGACCCGCCCTACGGCCCCCTTGATCTGGCTTCGTTGTTAAAAGGCGTGGTGGCGGGGCGCGTCGTGGTGGAGAACGATCGTCACATGGACGCGCCAGCTGGCTGGACCGTTACGAAAACCAAGCGATACGGCACTACGCTCGTAACGATGTTGGAACCTGACGAGGGGGATGTGTGACCATCGGCCTTATCCCCGGATCCTTTGACCCATTCCACAATGGTCACCTCGAGGTCGTGGAGCGCGCTTCGCACATCTTCGATGAAGTCGTGGTCGCAGCTATTCGCAATCCTCAGAAATCTGAAGCCCTCTTCGACCTCGATGAACGACGCGACATGATCTCTGAAAGTTGCTCGCACATCTCGAACGTGCGCATCGTGTCCATCTCGACGTTGCTCGTCAACGTGGCGCGTGACGTGAAGGCAACGGCGATCGTCAAGGGTCTGCGCGCGGTGTCGGATTTCGAGAACGAATTACAGATGGCCCAGATGAATCGTTCCTTGTCGGGTGTCGAGACGTTGTTCATCCCTTCGAGTTCGGACCACTCCTTCATTGCCTCGCGCCTGTTACGTGAAGTGGCGCGCTTTGGCGGCGACGTGACGCAATTCGTTCCCCCACCCGTCGCCAAGCGGCTGGTGGCCCTGTATCCCGGAGGTGGCTCATGAGTGTGTTTGACGGTTACGACGATTTTGATCCCAACCAGAGCCCCGACGAGGAGTTCACCTACCAAGAAGACGCCTCCCAGGGTCGTCACGGCCGGCGCGATATCGAACAGGACCTGCGCGACCTCTTGGACATCGTCTCGAACGCCAAGCAGATGCCGCTCTCGGCGTCGGCGTTGATTCCACGCGATGAAGTGCTGGGACTCCTCGAGCAGGCCTTGCATAACGTCCCTGACGAGGTCCGCGAAGCTCGCTGGGCGCTGCGCGACCGCGAGGCCCTCATGGAGGCCGAGCAGATCAAGGCCATCCAACTCATGGACCAGGTGCGCGCCGAAGCCGCGCGCATGGTCGACAAGACCGAGATCGTGCGTCAGTCGCACCTGCGCGCGGACCAGATCATCGCCGAGGCCCAAGCCAAGGCGCGTCAGATCATCAACCAGTCCGAGGACTTCATCGACGGCAAGCTCGCTGGCTTTGAGATCGTCCTCGAGCGACTCACTAAGACGACCCACTCGGGTCGTGAACGTCTGAGTTCCCAGAGTCTGCCCCCGACGTTGCTCGAGGCGCCGGTATCCGTCGACGACTACGGCGCGGAGGCGCCGACGAGCGAGGGCGCTAGCGACTTCTTCTTCGACCAGGACGCCCAGTAAGACATGGACGCGTCCTACCTCGTTCCGGTGGCCCAACTCATGCGCGACGTGCCCTCGACGACCCAACTCGTCTTCAGCGCGCCCTTTGACGCGGGTCACGAGTTCGCGCCGCGCGGTCGCGCCGAGACCGACGTCGACGCGGACGCCATCGTCGACGTGGCGCTGACGCTGCAGAGTTTCAGCGGGGGACTGCGCGCCAAGGGCCGGGTGTCGGCCCCGTGGTTCGGGGTCTGTCGCCGGTGTTCAGTGGCGGTGCTGGGCGTGAGTGACGTGGCGGTCGACGAACGATTCGTCGATCACCCCGAACCCGGCGACGAGGACGCCTACGTGATCGAGAACGACTTCGTGGACCTCGCCCCCATGGTTCACGACGCGATTTTGCTGGACTTGCCCTTGGCGCCGCTGTGTCGCGAGGATTGCGCGGGCCTGTGCCCGTACTGCGGAATCGACCGTAACGAGGCGTCGTGCGACTGCGCGGCCCCGGTGGACCCGCGCTGGGCTACACTAGACGGACTTAGATTTGCGGATGGAACGTCCGCAGAATCCAACGAAGCGTGACGGGTAGACCCGTTCTGGCGAAAGTGAAGATCGATGGCAGTCCCAAAGCGCAAGACCAGTAAGGCCAAGACCCGTAGCCGCCGTGCGGCGAACTGGAAGTTGGCCCGTCCCTCACGCAGCGTCTGCCCCCAGTGCGCGACGTCGAAGTTGCCTCACATCGTGTGCCCCAACTGTGGTTGGTACAAGGGTCGCGTCGCGGTCGAGGTCAAGTAAGTTGACCCTGCCCATCGCCTTAGACGCGATGGGTGGTGACTTCGCTCCTCAAGAAATCATCAAGGGTGCTCGACGCGCCGTTGATGAATTGGGGCTGTCGGTCACCCTCGTCGGCGTACCCGATCGCATGGGCGACCCACTCGGACTCGAGGTCGTGGCCTGTAGCGAAGTGATTGAGATGAACGACGAGCCTGGCTCGAGTGTGCGCAGGAAGAAGGATTCATCGTTGGTGCGCGCCGCCGAACTCGTGCGCGACGGTCACGCGTCGGCCTTCGTCTCGGCCGGCAATACTGGCGCCACCATGGCCGCAGCCCTGTTGCGTATCGGACGTCTGCCCGGCGTGTTGCGCCCCTGTATCGCGACGCCGATCCCTAACACCGGACGCCAGCCCACGACGATGGTCGACGCGGGCGCCAATGCGGAATGCTCGCCCGAGATGCTCGTGCAATTCGCCAAACTGGCCGCCGCCTTCGCCTCGGCCCGCTTCGCGATCGCCGCTCCGACGGTGGGGCTGCTGTCGATTGGCGAAGAGCCCACCAAGGGCACCCCGCTCGTGAAAGAGACCCACGAATTGCTCACCAAGGACGAAGCCATCAACTTCTACGGCAACGTCGAAGGACGCGACTTGATCCCGTCGCCGGTGGACGTGATCGTGACCGATGGATTCACTGGCAACGTGGCCTTAAAGACCCTCGAGGGGTCGTTGCAATTCGTGTTCAACACCGTTCTCGAAACGATCAATACCAACGAGGAGACCCGCGCTGCGGGGGCGGTCCTCTTTCCTCACCTGATGCCGATGGTGACGACGCTCACGCCCGAGCACCAGGGCGGGGCCATGTTGCTTGGGCTCAACGGTATCTGCGTGATCAGTCACGGGGCCTCGAACGATACTGCGATCATGAACGCGCTTCGTGTCGCGTCCGAAATGGACGCTGCGGGAGTGGTACAGAAGATGCGAACGGCCATTCGACCTGATCAGGACTAACAGTTCCGACCCTAATGGCTGGCGATGAGTACTCTTGACTCGTCCGATAAAGGAGTTGGCATGACCTCAGACGTGGGCAGTACCTCGTCACTGGACCGGGCGGCAGTTCTCGCTCTGGTGTGCGATCAACTCGCACAGATTCTCGAAGTAACCCCCGCCGACATCGACGAGGACATCCCCTTCGACGTTCTCGGGGCCGATTCGTTGGCGCTGATCGAACTGGTCGAGGCCCTCGAAGAATCTTTGGCGGGCGAAGTGGCTGGATTTCACATTGACGACGAGGATTTAGAGGGTCTCGGTTCCGTTCGCGACGCCGTGGACTACGTCGTCGCCAAACTGCAACTGGCCTAGCGAGAGTCGGCCGAGGTGCCTGACGTGGCTGCTCTGGCTGTACAACTCGGTCTCGAACCGGGTTCTCTCGCTCTGCGCCAGGCCCTGACGCACTCGAGTTACGCCGCGGAACACGGGGGCGAGTCCAACGAACGCCTCGAGTTCTTGGGTGACGCCGTGGTGGATCTCGCCGTCGCCGACTTCATCGTGGTGAACTACCCCGACTTCAACGAGGGGGCGTCGTCGGTCCTGCGCAGTCGCGTCGTGAACGAGGACTCCCTCGCGATCGCCGCACGAGAACTCGCCCTGGGTGACTACTTGCGCATGGGTCGAGGCGTGGTGAAAGAAAAAGGCGAGGAGCGATCGTCACTGCTCGCCGACGCCTTCGAGGCCGTCGTCGCCGCGGTGTATCTGGAGCTCGGCTTCGAGGCCGCCCAGGACGTCGTCGTCTCGCGCCTGCGTAGCGCCATCGTTGAGGCCAGTCACGGCGACACCCTCGACGCCAAGACGCGACTTCGACGGTGGGCCGAGACCAAGGGTCTGGGCGCGCCAGTGTACGAAGTCACCTCGAGTGGACCCTCGCACGACGTGACGTTCCTCGCCACCGTGAGCGTGGGCAGCGTGCTCGCGAGCGCCTCGGGACCCTCGAAGAAGCGTGCCGAAGCCAACGCCGCCTCGGCGGCGTGGGAGGAACTGTCAGATGCCTGAGCTACCCGAAGTTGAAACCGTTCGCACCATCTTGGCCCGCGAGGTCATCGGTAAGAAGGTGAAGCTCGCGCACGTCACCGACGGACGGGCGGTGCGTCGTCACAAGACCGCCAAGGACTTTCGTGCCCTCCTCGAGGGTCGTTCCATCAAGTCGGTCGAGCGCCTCGGCAAGAACATCGTCGTGGGACTAGATAACGGCAGTCACCTGGTCATTCACCTGGGCATGACCGGTCAGGTCCTGCGCGCGAAGAACGCCAAGGAAGAGCGACCCAAGCACACCCACGTCGTGATCTCCTTCACCTCCGGCGACGAACTTCGCTACGTGGACCAGCGCACCTTCGGCGAACTCTACGTCTCGACGCCCCCGGCTGAGGGCGAAGAGCACGAGATCTCGAAGTTCGCTCGCCTCTCGATCGGCGGCGACGGACTCACGGTGCGCCGCCAGGTGCCCGAGTTGGCGCACCTGGGTATCGATCCCTTCGAGGACCAGGTGGGTTGGGACCGCTTCGCCGCCGTGCTGCGTTCGCGCACGCTGGGCCTCAAGACCTTGCTGACCGACCAGGAGATCATGGCGGGCATTGGCAACATCTACTCCGACGAGATCCTCTTCGCCTCCGGTCTCATGTACGACCGGGTATCCGAGTCGCTCTCGACCATTGAGATTCGTCGACTGCACCGCACGATTCCTGAGATCCTGGCCGAAGCGGTCAAGCACGGCGGAACGACGCTCGCCGACGAGATGTTCCTCAACCCTGACGGAGAACCCGGCCGGTACCAGGAGTTGCTCCAGGTGCACACCCGCGAGGGTCAGCCCTGCTACCAGTGTCGCACGCCGGTGTCCAAGGTCGTCTTTCATCAGCGCGCCACGTATTTCTGCGTCAAGTGTCAGGGTTGATCGCGGCCTCATCGCGACGTTGGCTCCCTCGCCGCGACAGGGGAGTACCCGAGAAGGTTGCTAGCGTCTACCCGTGTTTCTGAAGCGATTAACCATGAAGGGCTTTAAGTCCTTCGCCGACAACACGATCCTCGAATTCGAACCTGGTGTCACCGCCGTCGTTGGCCCCAACGGCTCAGGAAAATCCAATGTCGTCGACGCCGTGACCTGGGTGTTGGGTGCCCAGAGCACGCGTGCCCTGCGAAGCGCCAAGATGGACGACGTCATCTTCGCCGGCACCGCACACCGTGCCGCACTGGGTCGGGCCGAAGTGGCGTTGACCCTCGATAACTCGTCGGGTCGACTGCCCGTCGACGGCGCCGAGGTGACGATCTCACGCACACTCTTTCGAAATGGTGACTCCGAGTACGCCATCAACGGAACGACGTGTCGCCTCCTCGACGTCCAAGAATTGCTCGGTGACTCCGGTGTCGGGCGCCAACAACACATGATCATCGGTCAGGGCCAACTCGACTCCATCTTGAACTCGTCCTCGGAGAATCGTCGTGCGGTCATCGAAGAAGCCGCGGGGGTCTTGAAGCATCGACGACGTAAGGAGCGCGCCGAACGACGCTTGGCCGCGACCCAGGAGAATCTCGAGCGCTTGGGAGATTTGGTGCGCGAGGTGCGTCGCCAAATGCGGCCCCTGGAACGTCAAGCAGTATCGGCACGAAACTACTCCGAGGTTGAACACGAACTACGTGTCGCTCGTCAGTCGCTCTTTTATCAGCGCCAGCGCACCTTCGATGATCGCAAACGTGAAGTCGAAGACGTCATCTCGAGTTCCGCCGAACTCGAGCGCCAACTGCGCAACGAACTTCTCACGCTCGACGCTCAGGCGACGACCGCGGCGGCGGAGATGGCCTCGCGCCGCGAGGAGATGCTCGCCTCGACTCTCGGCACGCTCCAGGGACTGGCCGAACGCGCGCGTGGCACCTTGTCGGTGATCGCCGAACGCGAGCGCAGCCTGCGCGCCGCTCTCGTCGCGTCGGCCGACGAGAACGTCATCGCCACTTTGGAGGCCGACGCCGCCAAACTGGTCGCTGACCTGGTGAACGTGGAATCGGACGAGGCGACATTGCGCGAGATGCGTGACGCGTTGCAGATTGCCGAAGCACGTTTTGCCGACGCGCAGAGTGTCCACGAGGCGACCTGGGGATCGGTGTCACTCGAGAGCGACGAAGCCGCCTGGCGAACCGTCTCAGAGCGCGCGACGCTCCTTCAGCGCTCGCTGAGCGCAGCCAGAGAGAATGAACGTCGTTCAAGCCAGCGACTGGCTGACGCTCTCGACGCCGAGCACGAGGCCACGTCATCCATTGACGATGTTCGCACCGCCCGCGACGCGGCGCGTGTCGCCGTGACGACGGCCACGACGGCACTGAGTGAGGCCACCGCTGACGTCGCCGCCGAAGAGGCGAAGCGAGAAACTGCTGACGTAGCACTCGCCCAGGCCGCCGACGTCGCCGCGCGGACCCAGGCGCGCGCCGAGGCCCTGGCTCGCGCCCTCGAAGAGCTCTCGGGTTCGGGTGGTCGAGCAATCATTGGAAACCTCGAGGGTGTCCTGGGTGCGTTCCTCGATTTGATCGAAGTCGACGAGGGCTGGGAGCGCGCCGTCGAATCCGCCGCCGGCGCTTCGGTGGGCGCCATGGTCGTCGACGGACGACGCTCCGCGCAGGCGGCCCTCGAGGTCCTACGACGCGAAGGCGGAGCGGGACTGATCTTGCCGGTGGGTGAGAACCACATCACGCCGATCGCCGCGCCCGATAACTGCGTGGCGCTGCGCTCTCTCGTGCGCGCCCGCGCCGGTGCGCCGGCGCACGTGACGCGGGTGCTCGACGCTCTGTTCACCCGCGCCTTCGTGACCGAGACGTGGCAAGCCGGCATCGACGTGGCGGTGACACACCCCGACCTCGTGATCGTGACTCGCGATGGGGACCGCTTCGCCGCGTCGGGATGGCGCGTGGCCTCTGGTCGCGCAGTCGTGACGCGCGCCACCGTCGAAGATGCTCAGCGCGCCGCGGTTGAGGCCGCCGAACGATTGGCTCCGTGTCGCGAGAGCCGTCGCCTCGCCGAGGCCGCCGCGAGCGCCGCGCGCCAGCGCGTGAACGTTGCCACGACGACGCGTACGAAGGCCGAAGCCGAACTCGAACGTCGAGAGCGAGAGATCCTTCGACTCGAACAACAAGTCACGGACTCGACGTCACTCACCGCTCGGTTGCGTGGCGAAGTTGAAACGGTGAGCGCCGAGTGCCAGATGCTCGAGGTTGAACTCGGCGAGATTCGCGAGCAGCTTCCCGTCCTTGAGCGAGCCGTGAAGGACGCCACCGCACGTCAGGCCCAAGTCGACGAGAGTCGCCACTTCGTTGAATCATTGCGTGCGGAGTCCCAGGTCGCTAACGCACTGCTCGGTCGACGCGAGGCTGAGTTTGCCGAACGTCGTCGACTCATCGAACAGCGTCGCGCTGAGATCGAATCGCGCCTCGAAGGTCGCTCCCTGGAACGTGCCGAGGCCGCGCAACGGCGCGAATCTCTGGAGTTCGATCTCGAAGTGTTGGCCCGTCTCACCAAGATCGTCACCAACGCGTCCGACGACATTCGCCTGTCTCAAGAGGCCATGGATTCGACCTATCGCGAACAACTCGAGGCGTCGCGTGCGAGCGCCGAACGGCTCGAGGCCGCGCGCCACTCTCGCCAGAGCGCCGACGAGCGCCTGGCGCACGTAGCTGATCGCGCCCACCGTGGCCAGATCGAACTGGCGGAACTGGCCGTCAAGGTCACCAATTTGCACGAGGCCATTCGCCGCGACCTCGGTGTCGAACCCCATCAACTCGAAGCGGTCCAAGCCCCGGAACTGGCCGAGGGCGTCAGTCTCGAGAGTCACGTGGGTGACCTCGAGGCGCGCATCACCTCACTGGGACCGATCAACCCACTCGCTCTCGACGAGCTCGCCGCGTTGGAGGAGAGGTACCAAGAACTCGACGCGCAGGTGAGCGACGTGCGTCACGCGCGCCGGGAACTCCAAGAGGTCGTGCGTGCTCTGGACGACGAGATCATGCAGACCTTCTCTTTGGCGGTCGCTGATGTCAACGAGCACTTCTCCACGTTGATCTCGATGCTGTTCCCGGGCGGCCAAGGTCGACTCATACTCACCGAACCCGACGATCCTTTGAACACCGGTGTCGAGATCGAAGTTCGACCCATGGGTCGTAACGTGCGGCGCATCTCGCTCCTGTCGGGCGGTGAACGATCGATGGCCGCCTTGGCCTTCCTCTTCGCGGTCTTTCGTTCACGACCTTCGCCCTTCTACTTGATGGACGAGGTCGAGGCCGCGCTCGACGACGTCAACTTGCAGCGCTTCCTCAGTCTCGTCGACGAGTTCCGTGACGAAGCACAATTGCTCATCGTCACGCACCAAAAGCGCACGATGGAGTCGGCGGACGCGCTTTATGGTGTGACCATGGTTCCCGGCGCGTCCTCCAAGGTGGTCACCCAACGCGTGCGCAAGACTCCTGAGGAGGTACCGGCGTGACGATTCTCTGGATCATTGTGGCGGTGGCCGTCGTCGTGGTGGCCGCGCTTGCCTTGATCGTGCGCCGGCGCCGGCACCAGTTGACGCGCGTCAGCTTCGAACCCGAGCGTGCGGCGATGCCCGACGTCTTGGTGACCTCGGTCGCCCCACGACCTGAGATCGACGACAGCCCTGGGCTCGATCGCCGTCTGGCTTCATCTCGTTCGATCTTCGATCGGGTGCGTTCAATCACGAGTGTGGGCACGCTGTCTTCGGATCAACTCGATGTGGTTGAAGAGGTCTTGTTGCGTTCGGACGTGGGAGTGGTGACTACCAACGCGCTACTTGAGGAGTTACGCGCGAACGGGGCACCCGACGGCGTGGCGACGGCCATCCGCCACGCGCTGTTGGCGTCGCTGAGCGCGGACCGTTCGGTGCGTACGAGCGCCGACGAGGGTCGCGTCCCGGTGTGGCTGTTCGTTGGCGTCAATGGCGTCGGCAAGACCACGACGATCGGCAAGTTGGCGTGGCGTGAGACTCAGGATGGTAGGTCGGTGGTGTTGGCCGCGGGCGATACCTTCCGCGCCGCCGCGAGCGAGCAGTTGCAACTGTGGGCGGACCGTACCGGTGCTGACATCGTGCGCGCCGACGAGGGTGCCGACCCGGGTTCGGTCATCCATGACGCGCTCGGGCGGGCCCAGGCCAAGGGGGCCGATCTGGTGTTGGCCGATACCGCCGGGCGTCGCGCGAACAACACGAATTTGCTCGACGAGCTCTCCAAGATCCGTCGCGTGGCGGACCGCGAACCCGGTCAGGTCGTCGAGACGTTCATGGTGCTCGACGCCACGACGGGCCAGAATGCGCTCAGCCAGGCTCAAGAATTCCTCGCCGCCGCCGAAGTGACCGGAATCGTATTGACCAAACTCGACGGCACCGCGCGCGGTGGAATCGTCGTGGCGATCGAGCGCGAGTTGGGCATCCCCGTCAAGTTCGTCGGTGTCGGTGAACGGGCCAAGGACCTGTTGGCCTTCGAGCCGGTCGCTTTCGTCGATTCGCTGCTCAGCGCCTGACGGTAGCCTTTTCTCCATGTTTGACTCTCTGAGTTCACGTCTCGAGCGACTCGGCTCGACACTGCGTTCGCGCGGACGCCTGAGCGACGCCGATCTCGAAGAGGCCCTCGGCGAAGTACGCGCCGCCTTGCTCGAGGCCGACGTCGAACTCTCGGTGGTGCGCGCCTTCCTCGACGCGGTGCGCGAACGCGTGCGCGGCGAGAACGTGGCCCAGAGCCTCACCCCGGGTCAACACGTTATTAAGGCCGTGCACGACCAATTGATCGAGGTCTTGGGTGGCACCGCTCTCAAGGTCACCTACGCGTCACGCCCGCCGACGGTGATCCTGCTGGCGGGTCTGCAGGGCGCCGGAAAGACGACCACGGCGGCCAAACTCGCATCGTGGTTCAAACAGCAAGGTCGCCAACCGTACCTGGTCGGTACCGACTTACAACGCCCGGCCGCCGTCGAACAACTGCGGGTGTTGGCCGCACCGTTGGGCGTCGAGGTCTACTCCGACACCACTAATCCGGTGGCGGTCGCCAAGGCCGGCGTGGCCGAGGCCCAACGACTCGGCCGCGACGTGGTCATCATTGACACAGCGGGACGCCTGGCCATCGACGAAGAACTCATGGCCGAGGTGCGTTCGATCAGTGCCGAGACGTCGCCGCATTACACCTTCTTGGTGATCGACGCGGTGACCGGTCAAGACGCGGTGCACACGGCGAGAGCCTTCCACGATTCCCTCGAGCTCTCGGGAATCATCGTGACCAAGCTCGACTACGACGCGCGCGGCGGGGCCGTGCTCTCGGCGCGCGGCGTGGTGGGTCGCCCGGTGGTCTTCGCTTCCACCGGTGAGAAGCTCGGCGACTTCGACCTCTTTCATCCAGATCGCATGGCGTCGCGCATCTTGGGCATGGGCGACATCTTGTCCCTCATCGAACAGGCTGAGCGCACCATGGATCCGACGGCGATGGCCGAAGGCGCGCAACGCATGATGAGTGGGGCCTTCACTCTGGATGATTTCATGGGCCAACTCAACCAGATTCGCAAGATGGGTTCGCTCGGGGGACTCATGCGTCTCATGCCCGGGATGACCAAGGACATGCGCGACGCCGCCAAGAACGTCGACGACGGTGAACTCAACAAGATCGAGGCGATCATTCAGTCGATGACGCTGCGTGAACGGCGCGAGCCCAACCTCATCGACGGCTCACGTCGACAGCGCATCGCTAAGGGTTCGGGGTCGAGCGTCACGGCGGTGAACCAGCTCTTGAAGCAATTCGACCAGATGAAGAAGATGATGAAGCAGATGAGCGGCGGTGCGATGCCCCAGATGCCCGCGGGGATGGGCAAGATGGCCCAAATGGCCGCCCGCGCCCAGGCTGCGCGCGGTGAGTCGCTGCCGGCGGGCTTTGAAGCACTCGCCTCGGGGATGAAGAGCGGCACGCCGCCGGCCCCACAGACGGGTACGAAGGGCAAGAAGAAGAAGGGCGGGAGGGTCACCCCCCCCAAACAGCGCTAAACTAGTGCGCTCGGGTATATCGCCCAGTTCTGTTGAATGAGAACAAAAGGTTTGAAGGGAAATACGACGTGGCTGTGAAACTTCGTTTGGTGCGGATGGGTAAGAAGAAGCAACCGACGTACCGTGTCGTGGCGACTGACGCCCGTCGTGCCCGTTCGGGTGCCTTCCTCGAGATCGTCGGCACCTACCAGCCGCGCGGACTCTCGGTCGCTGAGCCCGAGACCATCATCTCCATCGACAACGACCGGGCCGTCGCCTGGTTGAGTCAAGGTGCCCAGCCCACCGAGCGCGTGGCCAAGTTGCTCAAGGCCAGTGGTGCCCTCGACGCGTTCGCGTCGGCCAAGGCCGCCAAGGCGGCGCAGTGAGCGACGTGCACGACGACTACGTCGACGGCGATATCAACACCATTGACGACGCGGACGAGACGAACGACGTCTATGCCGACGCCGGAGCTCAGGCCACGACGGCCAAGGCCGCGCTGGAATTCATCGCGACGTCTCTCGCCGACGACCCGTCGGCGGTGTCCGTCGAAGTCAACGAGCGTCAGGGTAAGGTCGTTCTTTCCTTGCAGGTGGGTCCCGAAGACATGGGTCGAGTGATCGGCCGACGCGGTCGCACCGCGCAGGCGATTCGTTCCCTCGTCGCTGCCGCGGGCGCGCGAGACGGCGTCACCGCCACCGTCGACATCGTCGACTAATCGTGAGCGCCACTGAGCGCCCCACGCTCGAAGTCGGGCGGATCATTAAGTCCCACGGGCTCAAGGGTCAAGTCATCGTCGACCTGTGGACCGACCGTACCGAACGCCTCGCGCCCGGAGCGCAACTCCTGAGTGCGCGCGGCCCCCTCACCGTCACTATCGCGGCACCACATCAGGAGCGCTTCTTGGTGCGTTTCGAGGAGATCACCACGCGCGAGGAGTCGGATTCCTGGCGCGGGGTCGTACTATCTGCTCCGCGACTGGAGGTCGACGACGAGGACGTCATCTGGATCGACGACTTGTTCGGCGCTCAAGTGGTCGACCACGGCGTCGTTCGTGGCACCGTCGTTGACGTCGAGGCGAATCCCGCGAGCGATCTTCTGGTGTTGGACACGGGTGCCCTGGTACCGCTGACCTTCGTCACGTCCGTCGAGGCCCACACGCGCATCGAGATCGACGTGCCCGAAGGACTCTTCGAATGACGTTGCGCGTCGACGTCGTGACACTTTTTCCCGAAGCCATCACGGGGTACGCCGACACGTCAGTGCTGGGGCGCGCACGCGAACGCGGCGTGTGGAACTTAGTGGTCCACGATTTTCGCGAGGCCACCGAGGATGCACACCGCAGCGTTGACGACACCCCCTACGGCGGCGGAGCGGGGATGGTGCTCGGTCCCGAGCCCATCGCTCGCACTCTCGAAGGTGATCGCGACCTGGCACGTCCGGTGATCGCGCTCACCCCCTCGGGGCGCCAATTTTGTCACGAGGTGGCGGCCGAGCTGGCGGGACTCTCGGGTTTCACCTTGTTGTGCGGACGCTACGAGGGGTTCGACCAGCGAGTCCTGGACACCGTGGTGGACGACGAGGTCTCCCTGGGTGACTTCGTGTTGGCCGGGGGAGAACTCGCGGCACTCTGCGTCATCGAAGCGGTGGTGCGATTGTTGCCCGGAGGACTCGGTAACGACGACTCGAGCCGTGAGGAGTCCTTCGGTGAGGGCCTGCTCGAATACCCGCACTACACCAAGCCCGCGAGCTGGCGGGGCCTGGACGTGCCTGAGATCCTGCGTTCGGGGAACCACGAGAAGATCGCGCGATGGCGCCGCGCCCAGGCCCTGCACCTAACAATCGCGCGACGTCCTGACCTGATGGCGCGCCGCGGGGGAGTGAGCCCGGAGGAGGCTATATTGCTCCAAGAATTCCCCGTGGTGGAAGCACCCGGCCAGAGCGGCTAAAGTAGTAAATCCCTAGTGATCCGAAAGGGACCGCTCTCATGAACCCGACTGACCTCATTGACCGCGACTCGTTGCGCGACGACATCCCCAATTTCCGTACCGGCGACACGCTCAAGGTGCACGTGCGAGTGGTCGAAGGTACCCGCGAGCGCGTCCAGGTCTTTCAGGGCGCCGTGATCCGTCGTCAGGGTGCCGGACTCCAGGAGACCTTCACCGTACGCAAGATCAGTTTCGGCGTCGGCGTGGAACGTACGTTCCCGGTGCACGCTCCCACGATCGCCAAGATCGAAGTCGACTCCTACGGTGACGTTCGGCGCGCCAAGTTGTACTACCTCCGTGATCTGCGTGGAAAGGCCGCCAAGATCAAGGAGCTCCGCGTCACCGAGCGTCCGTAGTCGCCCGTGGGCGAAGAAGAGCTCGACGACTACGAGTCGACCCTCGAACTGGCGCTCGTACAGGAGTACAAGGCCGTGGTCGGCATGTTCGATTACGCGGTCGAGACCGACCGGCGTTTCTACCTCGCTAACTCCGTCGAACTCGACGTGAAGTCCGCCGCGTCACCGGTGATGATCGAAGTCACCTTGACCGACGCCTGGGTGTGGGACATGTATCGATCAGCGCGCTTCGTGCCTCACGTGCGAGTGCTGACGTTTCGCGACGTGAACGTTGAGAAACTGCCCAAGGAAGATCTGCAGCCCTAACGATATGCAACTGGCGCGACTCGACGTTTCCGGCGTGGAACTGGGCGACTTACCCGTCTTGGTATCGGAGGATGACCGTCCGGTGGTGATCCGGGTGAACGACCGCGACACCGTGATCAAGGTGGCGGGGGTCAGTGCCCAGTGGTCGGGTTCGTGGGGCGTCTGGCTGTACGCCAGCGAGGAGTACAGCGCCGGGCTCATCGCACGCGACGTCAAGACCCTCTCACACCTTCTCGAGGTCGACCACGTCGTCGTTGACGCCGACCACGACGCCTCGGCCTACGCCGAGGCGGTGGCGGCTCTGCTCACCGACGACGAGGTCACCCTGCACAACGCCGTGGCTACGATCACCGGTGCCTACAACCGACCGGCGCCGCCGCGCCCGATCACCGTCTGGAGCGCCCACGACGATGAAGTTCGACACGCCTCGACCGTCCTGCACCGCGCTGAGACGCGCGGAGCGGTCACGTACTTTCGTCAGTAGGATCCGTGTCACGTCTGGTGGTTCTATGACCTCGCGCGACGCGCGCATTGCCATTGGACGTTCGTCGTGACGACGCCGGATGGTACCTTCGGTCCTATGTCCCTGGAGGAGTCCTTAACGAGCGATATTGGCCAGTTCGATGAACTCGACCGACAGATCGCGGTGTCGCTACAGGTCAACGGGCGAGCGTCGTGGCGTTCGATTGCCCGTTGCCTCGAGACACCCGAGCGAACCGTGGCGCGACGGGGTCAGGCGATGCTCGATAACGGCAGCGTTCGCGTCTCCACCTATCTGGATACCACGCGCGTGGGCAGCGCGCGGCCCTTGATCCTGGTGGCCTACACCGAGCCAGGTCGATCACTCGAGATCGCCAGTCAGATCGCGGCGCGACGTGACGCGTCCTCGGTGTCAGTGCTCGAGGGGACGGACCACCTCGTTTGCATGCTCATCCCCTCCAACGACAATTCTCGCCGCCAGTTGCTCTTTCGCGACCTCCCGTCGCTCCAGGGCCTCAAGGACACGACGGTCTCGACCGTTCTGCGCTACTTTCGCACGGGCTACGACTGGTCGGCCGGGGGGCTCTCGGACGAGGCGCGCGCGTCGTTGCTCGACCTGCCCGTCTCGGATCCGTCGCGCACCGACCCAGTGGTGCTCGACCGCGAGGACTGGAGTCTGATCAATGAACTCGCGCGCGACGGGCGCGAGTCGATCGCCACGTTGTCCAAATCGGTCGGACTCTCGCCCCAGACGGTTCAGCGTCGGATGAACGGACTCTTCGAGTCGGGCGCGATCCACATACGTACCGAAGTGAGTCCGAGTCTCTTCGGGTTGAGTGTCGAGGTCCTCGTCTGGATCCAGGCGGCCCCCGGTGAGGTTGAGCCCCTCGGGCGGGCGCTCGCGACGCACCCCGCAGTCCGATTTTGTGCGGCGACGACAGGCCCCTCACAGTTGCTGCTGAACTGCCTATTTCCTGACGAGATCGCCTTGTACGAATTCTTGACTGAGTACCTGGGCTCGCACGGGGCGAGTCGGGTGGCCGACGTCGCGGTCGTCGTGATCGCGTTGCGCCGCGGCCCCCTGGTGATGCCAATTCCGGAAATATAGTGACAGTTAATGGCGATTTAACATAAATACTGTTGCATAAATGGCTAAGTGTATGTAGATTGACTGGATTCTCTCAACACGAAGGAAACCGAATCAATGACACACGGCCTGTATTTCGAGTTCGAAGGAGGCCCGACCGCGTTCGCGGCCCTCAAAGAGACCGACGCCCCCGAGAGCTCGCGCATGATCTGGGATGCACTGTCGACCCCCGTCACGATGTTGGCGACCCACGCCATGTTCGCGGGCCCCGAGATCATGCTGGACCTGCCGCCCGAAGTGCGCACGTTCAATCCAATGGAGGTGCCCGCTGAGAATCAACAAGTGATCCCGAGCGCCGGCGACGTCATTTGGTACTACCAGGCACCTCGCCAGATGGCCGGACTCACCAACGAGGTATGGGAGATTGGTCTGTTCTACGGCAGCGGAGGTCGGGTGTTCGGCCCCCTCGGTTGGACGCCGGTCAACATCATCGCGTCGGTGACCGAGGGGTTGGAACCCTTCGCCCAGGCCTGCGCCGATATCCGTCTTCACGGCGCGAGGAACTTGACCTTGCGACGCGGGGAATGACCGCACCGGTCGAGCGACACCGACGTGCACGCAGCGACGTATCCACCAATCAAATATCAAATGAATAAGAAAGGGAATCAATGAACATTCATACGAAGAAGTGGGGTCTCAGCGCAGTCGCGGCTGCGGTGTGCGCCACCACCCTGATCGGAGCCACGGTGGCGGGGGCTTCCACTGTGACGCTGCCAAAGAAGTTCCAGGGCGCGACGTTAGTGTCACCGGCCGTCATTGGCTACCCGCCGTACGCGTACTTGTCGAGTTCGAACAAGATCGTGGGCATCGACCCGGACCTGAGTACCGCCCTGGGCGGACCCTTCGGTCACACCGTCAATTTGAAGGTCGCGTCGTTCGAGAACTCGTTGCTCGGGCTCCAGAGCGGTACGTACTTCATGGTGACCGGTAGTGACGTGACGGCAGTGCGTGAGAAGACGTTGGACATGGTCTCGTACCTGGCCGACCACTACGAATTCATGTCGCTCGCGAACAAGCCAGCCATCGGCAAGACGATCAAGTCGTTGTGCGGTCTCACTATTTCGACCGTCGCGGCCGACAGTTCGATCCCAATCCTCCAGGGATACTCATCGACTTGCACTAAGTCGGGCCTCAAGGCGATCACCGTGACCACCTTCGCCGACCAGGGTTCCGCGGTGTTGGCCGTGGCCAGTGGCCAGGCTGACGCTACGACGGCGACGGTTACTAACCTGGGTTACGTGAACGTACAGAGTCATGGCAAGTTCCAGTTGGACGGGCCGAGCTTCGACTACGTCTACATCGGCATCGCCACCAAAAAGGGCAACGGCCTTGCGTCGTCCATCGCCAAGGCCATCAACGTCTTGATCGCCGACGGCAAGTACCACGCCATTTTGGCCAAGTACGGCGTGCAGGCTGACGCGGTGACGAGGGCTCTTGTCAACCCGAACCCCAATATCACGAAGTAGTCACGACATTGCTTTGCAGCACTAACGCACCAGCATGATGACCGCACCGTCGGGCGAAGCGCCGTCTCCCCGCCTTTCGCCCGACGGTGCCCCTTCATTCTCTCGCAACCTGGACCAGACGACTCGCCGCCTCCGCCCCCGGATCGGCTCCAAGGTAGGGGGAGTGCTGGCGGCGGGGATTCTGGTCTTCATTGTTCAGGGACTCGCCCGCAATAGTGCGCTGCAGTGGCGAGTGGTCGGCCAGTATTTGTTCTCGAGTCTCGTCCTCGCGGGACTCGAGCGAACTCTCTTCTTGACGGTAGTGGCCATCGCCATCGCCATCGTTCTGGGCACCCTGCTCGCGAACATGCGCCTCTCGAAGAATCGGGTGCTGCGTGTCGTGAACGGTGTCTACGTGTGGTTCTTCCGGTCAGTACCGCTACTGGTCCTGCTCCTGTTCGCTTATAACTTCGCGTTGCTGTACGAGAACCTCTCGTTAGGTATTCCCTTCGGACCCGCCTTCGTGACCTTCGCCACCAAGGACCTCACCGCCGCAATGACCGCGGCCGTCTTGACCTTCGGTCTCCAGCAGGCGGCGTACACCTCCGAGGTGATCCGTGCCGCCATCATGTCGGTACCCCGGGGCCAGACCGAGGCGGCCGAAGCGCTCGGCATGACCCAGTGGCGCATCATGCAGCGTGTCGTCTTGCCCCAAGCCGCCCGCCTGGCCATTCCCCCGATCGCCAACGAGACCATTAATCTGTGCAAGTCGACGTCACTCGTCGCCTTCATCTCACTACCCGACCTGCTGTTCTCGGTGCAGGAGATCTACTCACGGACCTTCCAAGTGATGCCACTGCTCGTCGTGGCCACGATCTGGTACACGGTGATCGTGTCGGTCCTGTCACTCATTCAGTTCTGGTTGGAACGCGTGATGCAGAATTCGAGTCGAGGCACCAAGGTCAGCGTCCCCGCGGCGGAGGCTCTATGAGCGCCCCCCTCCTCGAAGCGTGGCGCGTGACCAAGAACTTCGGCGACGAGAAGGCGGTCGACGACGTCAGTCTGATCATCGAGGCCGGCAGTGCGGTGTGCATCCTCGGCCCGTCGGGTGCGGGAAAATCCACGTTCATCCGTTGCCTCAACTTTCTCGAACGTCCCGACGAAGGGTACGTGTTCATCGACGGTGAGTCGCTTGGTTTTCGACGCGAGGGCGACACTTTCCACGAAGTGAGCGCACGCACGTTGTCGCACCAACGCCAAAAGGTCGGTATGGTCTTTCAGCAGTTCAACCTCTTCGAACACATGAGCGCCATCGATAACATCATCGAGGCCCCGTGCGGGGTCCTGGGTCTTCGACGCAAGGACGCGACCGAAAAGGGTATGGAACTTCTGAGCCGCGTTGGACTCAGTCATAAGGCTCAGAGCTACCCGCGCGAATTGTCGGGCGGACAGCAACAAAGGGTGGCCATCGCACGAGCCCTCGCCATGGAGCCGCGTCTGTTGTTGTGTGACGAGCCGACGTCGGCACTCGACCCGGAGATGGTGCACGAGGTCTTGAACGTGCTCAGTGACCTCGTGGCCGACGGCATGACCATGGTGGCCGTGACTCACGAGGTGGGTTTCGCTCGTGAGGTGGCACACCGGTTCGTGTTCATGGAACGTGGCGCCGTCATCGAGGAAGGGCCGTCGAGTCAGCTCTCGGCCCAAGGCGTTAGAGAAGAACGCACCCGCGCCTTCTTGGAGAAGGTCCTGTAACGCTCGAGCGTCCAGGACGAGGGAGACACTGAGATGGACACGAAACACACGCGACAGTTCTACGTAGGCGGTCGGTGGGTGGAACCACTGGGAGGGGGTACTCGCCCCGTCATCAATCCCGCGACCGAACTCGAGGTGACGACCATCGCGATGGGGACGACCCGTGACGTCGACGCGGCGGTGACCAGTGCGCGCGAGGCGTTCGACGCGTTTGCCGCGACAACGCGTGACGAACGGCTGGGACTTCTCGAGACCATCATGACGGTGTATCGCTCGCGATCCGACGAGCTTGTCGACGTGGTGTCTCGCGAGATGGGGGCGCCAACGAAGTTGTCTCGCGAGGACCAGGTACCCGCCGGACTCGGTCAGTTCCGTCAGGCCTTCGAAGCACTGCGAACCTTCGAATTCGATGGCCGCGATGGTTCGACGGCGATCTTCTACGAGCCCGCTGGCGTGTGTGCCCTCATCACGCCCTGGAACTGGCCCCTACTACTGATCGCCTCCAAAGTGGCTCCGGCCTTGGCCGCGGGATGCTCCATGGTGCTCAAGCCATCGGAACTCGCGCCCCTGAGTGCACTCATCGTGGCCGAAGTGATGCACGAGGCGGGCGTTCCTGCGGGTGTGTTCAACCTCGTCAACGGCGACGGCGTCACGGTCGGATCCGCGCTGGCGAGTCACCCGCACGTCGACCTCGTTTCGATCACTGGTTCCACTCGCGCGGGCGTGTCAGTCGCCAAGGATGCGGCCGACACGGTCAAACGCGTTCATCAAGAACTCGGAGGGAAATCGGCCGACATCTTGTTGCCAGACGTGGACCTAGAGAGCACCGTCACGACCTCGGTGATGGCGACGATGGAGAACTCCGGTCAGTCCTGCGATGCGCGCACGCGGATCCTGGTGCAACGCGATCAACTCGACGCCGCGGCGGAGATTGCCGCGCGCGTCGCCAATGCCGTTGTGGCCGGTGCGCCCGAGGCGCCAGAGACGATGATCGGTCCGGTCATCTCCGCCCCGCAATTCGACAAGATCCAGGGAATGATTCGTGAGGCTCTCGCCCAGGGGGCCCGCCTCGTCGCGGGAGGACTCGGTCGTCCCGCAGGACTCGACCGCGGCTACTACGTCCGGCCGACGGTGCTCTCGAACGTCACCAACGAGATGGAAATTGCGCGTGACGAGGTCTTTGGTCCGGTCGTGGTGCTCATGGCCTATGACGACGAGGACGACGCGGTGCGCATCGCCAACGACTCGCCCTACGGCTTATCGGGTGCCGTCTCGTCGAGCGACGTGGAACGAGCCAGATCAGTCGCGCGACGCATCCGCTCGGGGATGGTGCACGTCAACGGCAAGGGTCTGGATGGTCGGTCGCCCTTTGGGGGCTACAAGCAGTCGGGCAACGGGCGCGAGTACGGGATCTTTGGCCTGAGGGAGTTCCTCGAGGTGAAGAGCGTCTTCGGCTACTTCTCCTGATCGACGTCGCTTAGTCGGGTTGGACGCTGATGTGTTCGGGAGTGATGCGCACGGTCACGCGCACCTCACCCTCGCGACGCATGGGATAGGAATCGACACCTAGGTACTTCTTAGCGAATGCGTCGATGACGTCATCGGCGCCCTCGGTGGTGAAGCCCGTCACCGATCCACGAAATGCGACGCACACGTAGGGATTGTCCGGATCGGTCAAGGAGACCGCGACGCGCGAATCGTTGGCGAGGAAGCGAGCCTTGGCTCGTCCCAGCGCGGTATTGATGATGACGTCGTCGTTCTCGAGTCCGACCCATACCGGCGTCACGTGCGGCGCACCGTTGAGGTCCAGGCACGCCACGTGAGCGAGAACCTGTTTGTCGAATATCGCGCGAGCGGCGGGGGTGAACGTATCAGACATTGGTGCTCCTTGGGCTGGTCGTGGTCGGCGTCTTCAAACTGAGCGTACCTTAATGAGAAATACGTCCCTCTCTTCCCCATCCTGCGCCGACGGTGTCACTGGCTAACGTGGTTACTGGTTGAAGTGTCCGACCGGGACACCTCGGGTGTACTGAAGAAGGCGACAAGTCATGGCCGTGCGTATTGAGTCCGACACGATGGGGGAGGTCGAAGTCCCCGCCGAGCACTACTGGGGAGCTCAGACCGAGCGCAGCCTGCACCACTTCGCGATCAGCGACGAGACAATGCCCGTAGCACTCATCAGGGCGTTCGGGATCTTGAAGTTGGCCTCGGCGCTGGTGAACCACGAATTGGGCAAACTCGACATCGACAAGGCGCAGCTCATCGAGCGCGCCGCGCGCGAAGTGATCGATGGGACCCTGGCGAACGAGTTCCCGTTGCGGATCTGGCAGACCGGTTCGGGTACCCAGTCGAACATGAATGTCAACGAGGTCATATCGAACCGGGCCATTGAGATGGCCGGCGGGATCATGGGTTCAAAGTCCCCCATCCATCCCAACGACGACGTGAACATGTCCCAATCCTCCAACGACACGTTCCCCACGGCGATGCACATCGCGGCGGTAGTGGAGATCACTGAGCGATTGGTGCCCTCGGTGACTCGTCTGCGTGATGCTCTGCACGTCAAGGCCGAGGCGTTCGCCGAGGTCGTCAAGATCGGTCGCACGCACTTGATGGATGCGGTGCCGCTCACCCTGGGCCAAGAGTTCTCGGGTTACGTCTCGCAACTCGACGCGGACCTCGACCGTTTGCAACTGGTCCTGGGGGGATTGTGCGAGCTCGCGGCCGGGGGCTCGGCGGTGGGAACGGGTCTTAACACCCACCCCGAATACGCCGTGCGCGTCGCCGACAAGATCGCCGAACTCACTGCAAAGCCCTTCGTGACGGCACCCAATAAGTTCGCCGCTCTGGCGGCGCACGACGCCCTGGTCTTCGCGCACGGGGCGATAAAGACGTTGGCCGCGAGTCTGGCCAAAATAGCCGACGACCTGCGCTGGTTGGGATCAGGACCGCGCTCGGGCTTGGGGGAATTGCAGTTGCCCGAAAACGAACCGGGTTCGTCGATCATGCCCGGCAAGGTGAACCCGACCCAGAGCGAGGCGATGATCATGGTGAGTATCCAGGTGTTCGGCAACGACACTGCGGTGTCCATCGCGGGGTCGCGTGGCAATCTCGAGCTCAACGTGTGCAAGCCCGTCATCATCCATAACTTTTGTAATTCCATCGACTTGCTCACCGACGCGTGTGACCGTTTCCGTGAATACTGCGTCGAAGGACTCGAGCCTGACTATGAGCAGATCTCACACCACCTCGCCAACTCACTCATGCTGGTGACGGCGCTCAATCCCTTGATCGGCTACGACAAGGCGGCAAAGGTGGCCAAAAAGGCCCATAAGGAACGTCTCACGCTGCGCGAGTCGGTGCTGGCACTGGGGTACTTGACCGACGAGGAGTTCGACGCCGCGATCGTCCCTGAGGACATGACCCACCCCTAAGCGGAGCGATTCACCTTAGGGTCGACGCTCTGCAAACGGCGAACGTGAGAGTTCACCTCTTGGAGGCGTTCTCGCATCGCTCGTCCGGCGGCCGCCGAGCTAAAACGCGATCGGATGTCTGCTGACGCGCGCTGACCGATGCGGGTGCGCTGTTCAGGATTCTCAAACAGCCATCTCATCAATCGCGCCGCCTGGGCGACGTCGGGGTTGACCCAGAGATTACCCGGTTGATAGAGCGTGATGGCCGTGGGATTGTCACTGAGTTCGTTGCGGTGCACGACCATCGATGAATACCCCACCAGGCAGCTGTTGGCCGCGTTCATGAACTCCATGTTGCCCGAATTGGCTGTCGCGATCACCGGATGACCGAAATACATGGCCTCGGCGAGACCGAGGCCAAAGCCCTCGGAACGGTGCAGCGACACGTAGACGTCGGCAAAATTGATGAGGGCCGCAATCTCACTGGCGGCCATGTCGGTCTCGATCAAGATGCCGCCAATGCGCTCCATGTGTCGTCGTAAGTCGTTTTGGACGACTGGGTAGTTGGCCAGGTTGATCACCTTGATGACCAGCACGACGTCAGTACGCCCGACGCCGAACGCCTCCTCGAATGCTCGGATGGCTCCGTAGGGGTTCTTTCGCGCGATGGTCGAATTCGCGTCGAAGGTCACGAGGTAGATCACCGTCTCCTCGTCAGGTATGCCGAGCATCTCACGGGTCACCAGCGGGTCCGCCACCGGCTCGACGACGCAGGGCATCACCTCAATGGGCTTCGTCGTGTAGCGCATGAAGACGTCGCGCACGAATTCACTCGCCACCCAGATCTCGTCGACGCGGTCGATCTCGGGGACCATGTCAGCGGGTAACGCGGGCAATTCCCAGTACCACATCGCGATCAAATAGGGCGTTCCATGACCGCGAAGTTGCCATCCCTTGACGACGTGGAACTCGTTGATGTTGAGGAACGAGACCCCGATGGGGTACGGGTGACCTTCGGGGAGCGCGGCGATTTCGGCGGGGACGCGCCGCGGGTCGACCTTGGCCCACAGGTTGACGTCCTGAGTGGCGATCGCCACACCTTCGTTCAGTAGGGCCAGAGCGGCGCGCCGACCGGCCTCGGCGAGACCCGTGGCCCCGGCCCACGAGGCGATCGCGTTGATGCCGATGGGTGCCAGGACCTCCTTGGGTGGCTCTGGGGCGTCCAGCGAGGCGACGTGCAACAACTCGTCGATGTAGAGGGCCGCCACGTCCTCCAGGCGACAATGCTCGGCCACGTAGGCGTGCGCCTCGCGCCCCGCGCGTCGCGTCGCGTCCACGTCGCTCGCCGCGCGCAACATCGCAGTCACCAATTCTTCGCCCTCGCTCTTTGAGTCCACGCTCACGCGCCAGCAGTAGTCCTCGCTGAATTCAGCGTTTTGGGGCACGTCCGAGACGATCGCGGCCTTGGCGAGGGCAAAGCACTCCAGTAACGATGCGCTGGTCTCACCAGCGGTGGGTGAGCGCAGTCCGACCAGGACGTCACAGCGTTCCTGCAGGGCGCGAAACTCCTTGGCGTCGACGTCCACGGCGAAGTGGACCCACTGCGCCAGGTCGTGTTCATCGATGAGTCGATGGACCCGGTCCTCGGCGTCGCGACTGTCGCGGCGTCCGGCCACGATCATGTGCGCGTCGAGTCCCTGCTCGCGAGCCTCGGCGAAGGCAGCCACCACTTCGGGTACGCGCTTGTGAAAGCTGATACTGCCGAAGACCCCGAAGGTGAGGGTCGGGGACTGGCGTGCCACGGTGCGCGACGGTTCGATACTGACGGCGAAGGGCACGGTGTGCACGTTGGTGACACCGAAGCGCTCGCGCAAGTGATCGGCGGCCCACTGACTGTGCACCAGGGTGGTGAGGCTCGATTCGACCAATCGTCGTGACATCAGTAGTTCGGTGCGGTCCCACGCGGCGATCGCCGAATTGACCCATTCCTCGTTGCGCTCCGTGGTGCCGAGGTTGTAGGCGACTTCCACTTCAAAGATGCGCCGGTGTCGCCCGCCGAGCATCACCTCGACGAAGTCGACAATGGCCGGGTCGTGCAAGACGACGACGCCGGGCCGTGAGAGGGCGGCTCGCAACATATAGCCGTGAAAGGTCGGATTGTTGCCGACGTGGTACAGGTCGAGATCGTAGTCCTCAGGCCGGTAGTCACTCACGCGACAGACCGAAACGCGCGACGGCGCGTCTGTGTGGGCGATGTCGTCACGAACGATGGCCGTCAACTCGACGCGAGGGTCACGTGCCATCATCGCCAGTAGCGGGGCGTTGTAGTCCGCGATGGCCGACGGTTCCGGCGGCAATGGCGTCCAGACGGCGATGCGCACGGTTAGATCGCTCGTCGAGCGATCACCGCGTAGTCCTCCGCTCCCAACAACACGTTCGATACGTGCTGAGCGACACGTGACACGTCATTAGCCCACACGCCCTGATCGGGCATTACGGGGGTGAAGAGGTTGGGCGCACGCTTGAAAGGAACGATGCGCGCATCGGCGAATCCTCGAATGGAGACCAGGAACTCCAAGAGCGGACTGGGGATGGGGTGGTCGTGTGTCGGGTCGATGTAGAAGCTGTCGGCCCCCACCATCACGTTGCCCGGGTTGGGCGTCTCGAAGATGATCATGCCGCCAGGACGAAGTGCTTGGAGCGAGAGGTCGATGAGCTCAATCAGCGCATCGATACCGATGTGTTCGACCACGTGGATCGCCGTTACCGCTCCCAAAGTCCCCTTGGGCACGGTCGAGAGGTGGTGCAATGCGTCGTCGAGGCGAGCGTCGAGTCCGGCGGCCAGGCACTCTTCGACCGCGGACTCCACGATCTCGATGCCGTACGCATCGATGTCATTGTCCTTCAAGACTTCGAGCAGTTCGCCCCCGCCACAGCCCACGTCGAGGACCGGTCCGAGCTCAGTGATGGACTTGAGTTCGGGGACGTACACCGAGACGCGCTCCATGATGACTTCGCGCGTCCCGCGAAAGCGCATGGCGTGCGCGCGCTCGATCGCGTCGAAACCGGTGGCGAGCTTGACGAGTTGTGTGGGCTTCACCAGCTCGGGGTACGTTCGCTTCACTTCGGTGAGGAAGTGGTCGACCTCGGCCATGCGTGCTAACAGACCCGCGATTGTCTCGAGGTACCCGCGAATCTCCGCGGTGGCATCACTGCGAAAATCAGTGAAACGCCCCGCCATGTCCACGAGGTCGTTGGCGATCTGGGTCACGTCTCGCTGCAGCGCACCGAATCCGTCGTAGAAGCGAGCAAGCAGTTGACGCTGACCGAGGTCGATCTGGTTCTCGAGTTGCTGGGTGCGCACCGTGATGTGCGTCTGGACGTCGGCCAGGTGACTCTCGCGCTGTTCCACGACGAAGGTGTACTGACCTTCGAGGATGTGCAGGGCGTTCTCCACGTTGTGCAGACCGTCCTCAACGAAATCCACTTGCTCGCCGAGTCGTCGCAGGGACACGGTGGTGTGGCCATTCTCAGAGAGTTGCTGGTCGATGACCGCCAACAACACGTCCTGGTTGGCCTGGAGGTCGCGGATCTCGGCGACCAGCATGTGATTCACGTCCACTTGATGGCGTAAGAAGGGCCAAATGAACTTGGCGATGAAGCGCTTGAGTAGCGAGCCAGGACCGCGTCCGGTGATGGGAAATCCGAAGGATGGGTTCACTCCCGCGAGTGAATCGTCTACGGCCATGTTGTCGCCTCCATCGTGTTGGTCTGTACTCGCGCGGTGGCGCCGTCGAGTAGTCCGCTCCCACCGACGTCTCCTCGGCGAGGACACCGACGTGGACGCACGAAACGATTTACGACGCCACCTCAGGTTACACCGTGGTATTTCTCGTTTTCCCCACCCTGACGGCCTTGGCGAGGACTGAGACGCTCACCGATCGTTTACCTTGCACCCTCGACACCGTTGCTACAGTTGCCCGGGGTTGTCGCTCGACCGAGGTTGTCGGGCGCGAGTCAGCCACAGGGGCGTAAGAGTTGAGGGTGGACATGCGAGGCGACCAGGTTCGTGACGGCGTCGTCTCGACGGTGGAGGTCGCCCCGGGCCGGTGGCGACGATTGGTGGATCGCGTGGAAGCGACACCGCCCAGGACGTTTCTTCTCATCGCCCTGGGCGTCTTCGTCGTGATCTCGGTGGCGCTCTACTGGCCGCAGTGGCCCGGTAGTCCTCACTCGATCGTGGGGTGCGCCTGTGGCGACGAGATGCAAGAAGTGTGGTTCCTCAAGTGGACACCGTGGGCACTGTTGCACGGGCACAACCCGATGTTCACCAACTGGATGGACTATCCCACGGGCGCCAATCTCGCCACGAACACGGTCATGCCTCTGTTGGCCGTCGTGGTTGCTCCGGTGACGTGGCTCTTCGGTGCGGTGTCCAGTTACAACCTTCTCATGTGGGCGGCGTTTCCCGTGTCGGCGTTGGCGTGTTGTTTCGTCGTGCGCCGAGTCACTCACTCAAATCTCGCGGCTCTCCTCGCTGGCGCGCTCTACGGTTTCTCGCCCTACATGGCGGGTCAAGGTGTCGCGCACGTCTTCTTGATCTTCGTGCCTCTGCCACCACTCATCTTCTACGCGATCTATCGGATCGTCGTCGTCCAGGAAGGTTCGCCACGCCGGTGGGGACTGGTCCTGGCCCTGGTGGTGGTCGGGCAATTCTTCATCTCTCAAGAGGTCGCGGCCGATACGGTGATCGTCGCGATCTTCGCCCTCGCCCTCCTGGTGCTCGCCAACCGCCATCAGATCGACCATCAGCGCGTCCACTACGTGGTGACAGCTGGTGTGTACGCCCTCGGTGCGGCTCTGATCGTTCTCGCCTATCCCGTCTACTTCCAGCTCTTTGGTACCCAAGCGATCCACGGCGCGACCCACGGCACGGTGCATAGTCCGCTGAAACTCGACGTCCTGGGCACGATCGTTCCCAACACGCTCCAGGCCATCCACCCGTCGTTCCTCACGCGACTGGGCAATAAGTTCATGGGTGGTGACCTCGGCGAGAACGGGAGTTACCTGGGTGCTCCGCTCGTGGCGGCACTGGGGCTCATTATTTGGAGGATGCGAAGAAATCGCTGGGTGCTGTACGTCAGTGGCGTACTCATCATGGTGGATATCCTCACCATGGGGCGTTGGCTCATGGTGGCCAACCACACTATTCACGTTCCGTTACCCTGGGCGGCGATTGGCAAGATCTCGTTCCTCCAGAGCGACCTTCCCAATCGCTTCGCCCTCTTCGCCTCGTTCTTCGTCGCCGTGCTGGTCGCCCTCGGCGTCGCGCAGTGGATCGCGTGGTCCCGCGAACCGCTCACTCACTCACCACGTCACCGCCACCGTCGTGACCCGCGGCTTGCGGCGAACGTCGCCCTCGGCGTACTCCTCGTGGCCGCCATCGCGGTATACGCGCCTCGCCTGCCGATAACCACGCGACCGCTCCCGAGCGTGCCAACATTCTTCACCTCGAGTGACGACCTGCAAATCCCTGCCGGTTCGGTCGTCCTGCCCTTTCCCTTCAGTGCGTCACCCAACGCGACGTCGATGTACTGGCAGATTCGAACCGACTTTCGTTGGAAGATGATCTCGGGCGAGGCCATCATCCCTACTCCGCGCAATCACGTCACTGGCCAGCCGGCGGCCACGCGCCCACTGCAGATCACCCAATACCTCTCGTACTGGTCGGGAGCCCACACTCGCCTCCCGGCACTCAATGAGGCCTTGGTGGTGCGAATGCGCGAGTTCCTACTCTTCAATCGCGTCACGACGGTTCTCGTCGATCCGACGCAGCCGCACGCGAGTCAGGCGATCGTCCTCTTCACCGACGCGATGGGTTCGCCGCGCAGTGAGGGTGGTCTTGATATCTGGTTCCACGCTCAGGCGTTGGCGCGCGCCGTAGAGAACCACGCCAGTGCCGGGTGAGGATTACTTCACCGGCAGGTTCCACAGCGCCATCCAGCGCGAGAGGTCCTTTTCGATAACGAGGTCGGTACCGAGGAACGACTTGACGCGCAGTTCGAGTTCGTTGTCTCGCTGATTGGGACCCGTGGGCGCAAAGGGGTAGAACGTACCCTGCTTCAAGAGATACACCAGGCGCACCGAACCTTCGCCCGGGGGGGTGATGGGCACGAAACCGAACACCGCGCACAGCAATCGCGGGCCGAGTGAATGTTCGACCATCGATGTATTTGCGGCGTGGATCTTGGTGACCAGACCGTCGATCGTGGGGTCGTTGACCACGAGCCACTTGAAGCCGAGGTCGTCGGTCGTCAGAGTGAACGAATTCTTCACTTCGTCGAAATTGAGCAACTCCTCGATGTCGGCGTCGGTGGTGATCGTCGACTCGCCGCTGCCGGCCTTGAAGCAGAGTCCCGCCTGTCCCGAGGTGACGAGATCGAGTTCACTCTGTAGTGTCAGGGCCGCGGTGGGCAGGGCGAAGATATTGTCGAGTTGGGGCGCCACCTGCTTGGTCCGCCCGAACAGCGTGTCGCGCAGGCCCACTAGCCGTTGAGTTCGCGCTCGAGCTTGTTCAGGGCATCCAGTCGCTTTTCCAGGGTCGGGTGGGTCGAGAAGAGCGACGCCGCGGAACCGCCCGCGAGAGCCGGAACGAAGAAGAAGGCGTTCATGCTCTCGGACTTGCGCAGGTCGGTGCGCGGGATCTTGCCCATGTCACCGGTGATGTGAACCAGCGCGCTCGCTAAGACGCTGGGCTTGCCGATGAGGATGGCCCCCGAGCGGTCGGCCGCGAGCTCGCGGTAGCGCGAGAGCGCCATCGTGAGAAGATACGCGACGATGTAGATGACGATGGACACCAGCCAGGTGGCCATCTCGACGAGCGCCGCATTTTGATTCCCACGTCCGCCGCGGCCGCCGCCACCAAACATCGCACCGAACATCGCGACGCGCGAGACCAGGCCCGCGAGCATGCCCACTCCTGACGCGATAGTCATCACGGCGACGTCGCGGTGCGCGACGTGTGAGAGTTCGTGGGCCAAGACGGCCTCGAGTTCCTCGTCACTGAGTCGGTTCATGATGCCGCGCGTGGCGCAGATCACCGCGTGACTTGGGCTGCGACCAGTGGCAAAGGCGTTGGGTAGGTCGATCTCGGCCACCCCAACACGCGGCTTGGGCATGTTGGCGAGTAGGCACAAGCGGTCGACGATCTCGTGCAATTTAGGCTCTTGGGCCGGGGTCACCTCGGCGGCGTGCATTGAGAACATCGCGATCTTGTCCGAGAAGTAGTACTGGGAGAAGATCAGCGCCACGACGATGAATATCACCAACCCGTAGGCCACCCCGAGGGAGATGAGCACCGTCGTGATGATGAGGTACAACACCACCAGTAACAAACCGGTGATGAACATACGCACGTTCAGGCCGTGATCTGACTCGATCTTCGACTTCGCCATGTCAGCTCTCGTCGTGAGGGGTTGTGGCGTCGGCGACAGTCCCGGCCGACAGGCTCGAGGGGGCGTCGCCCGCGTTCATCTGGGCCTTGAGGGCCGCCAACTGAGCGTCCACATTGGATCCACCACCGGCCGCGTCGAGTTGCGCCTGAATGTCGTCGGTCGGAGCGGCTGACAAGTCGGTGAGGGCGCCCGATGCGAGAAGCTCGTCGAGGGCACCACTACGGGCCTGCATCTGAGCGACTTTGTCTTGGGCGCGCTGCATGGCGGCACCCGCGTCGTTCATGGACGTGGAGATACCACTGACCGCTTCTGAGACGTGCGCCGACGCTTCGGCGGCGGTGTAGGTCGCCTTGATGGTCTCCTTACGAGTACGAAACGCTTCAACCTCGGTCTGGAGCTTCTGGGCGGTGGCGGTCAACTTGTCCTCTTGTTCCACGATCTGGGCGTGCTGGGTGTCGAGGTCCTTCAGTTGGCTCGCAATGGCCTCGCGTCGCGTGAGCGCCTCGCGTGCGAGGGCCTCGTTACCTTGGCCCAGCGCCTGCTTGGCCTGATCGGCGAGTTTGTCGCCCTGGCTCTTGAGCTGCTCGGCCTGAATCTCGACGCGCTTGCGTGCGGTAGCGACGTCGGCGACGGCGCGCTTCACCTTGGTCAGGTTCTCGAGCTGCTGTTCGTACGACAGGTCGAGGGTCTGGCGCGGGTCTTCGAGCTTGTCGAGGGCGGCGTTGGACTTCGCCTGGAAGATGGAAGTTAGACGCTTGGCAATACCCACGGGGGCCTCCTTGGTGTTACTTCAGACTATTGGTTTTGTCCTGCCCGGCGCACCGAGCACCCGCGGTGGTCGCTAAGAAATCGCCCGCGAGGGTCACGCGCGCGGCAGGGTCCGGTCCTGTTCGCTGGCGTCGCCGGCGAGTTCGTCGCGGTAATCACTGAGTCGTTGTCGTAGGTGGGGGTCGGCCACGGCCAATATCCGCAGTGCGAGGAGACCGGCGTTGGCCGCGCCGTTGATCGCCACGGTCGCCACGGGGACTCCGCGAGGCATCTGAACGATGGAGAGGAGTGAATCGAGACCGTCGAGGCGCGCCAGGGCGACGGGGACCCCGATGACGGGCAACGTCGTGACTGCCGCCAACATGCCGGGCAGGTGTGCCGCACCGCCCGCACCCGCGATGATCACCGAGAGGCCGCGAGCAGCCGCGTCACGTCCGTAGTCGATCATGGCTTCGGGGGTGCGGTGCGCCGAGACGACGTGAATCTCGAAGCTGACGTCGAATCGACGTAGTACGTCGGCGGCCGCGACCATGACCTCGTGATCCGAGGAACTGCCCATCACGATGCCGACGACTGGTTCCATCACGCCTCCTGGGTGAGCGTCCCGTACGCACGGGCACTCTGCCATGCTCTCACGTGCGCCGCGGAGGCGTCGTCGCCGACCGCGGTGACGTGGCCGAGCTTGCGACCCGGTCGCCACGCCTTGCCGTAGTCGTGGACGTAGACGTCAGGAACCTGTCGCGCGGCCTCGAGAGAACCGGGTTGCTGTGCGCCAACGACGTTGACCATGACGGCGGCGCCACTCGTGGCGTGGGTATCTCCCAACGACTGACCGGTAACCGCGCGCAGGTGATTCGCGAACTGACTCGTCTGCGTGCCCTCGATGGTCCAGTGTCCCGAGTTGTGGGGTCGTAGGGCCAATTCATTGATGAGTAGTCCCTGTGGCGTGACGAAGAATTCGACCGCCATGACGCCGACGAGTCCGATGTGGTGCGCTATCGCGACACCGAGACGACGCGCCTCATCGTGCAGGCTCTCCTCGATGGTCGCGGGGTAGCGCACTTCAACACACATTCCCTCGGACTGGACGGTGGTGACCAGGGGATAGGTCACGACGTCGCCGGCCAGGGAACGCACGACGAGCTGAGCCACTTCACTGGTCAGCGAGACGCGTTCTTCGACCACCACCGATCCTTGACGAAGGAGATCGCGCGACGACGCCAGCACCTCATCGGGTGAATTAGGAAAAAGCACGCCGCGTCCGTCGTACCCGCCGCGCGCCGCCTTGACGACGAACGCCACATCGCGTTCCTTCATCCAGTCTTCGAGAATGGTCAGATCGGCCATCGTGTGAAGAGTCACGCACGCCGGTAACGGATAGCCAGCGTCGGCGAATTCATCGCGTTGTGCCGCTTTGTCCACAGAGAACCGTAAGGCCGCGGCACTGGGCCGCATGACGACGCCACGCTCTTCGAGGCGTTGCAAGATCTCGAGGTCGACGAGCTCGTGGTCGAAGGTGATGACGTCGGTCACGCGACTGAGAGCGATCAGCGCATCTTCATTGTCGGGTGCCCCGACGATGACGTGGCTGACGTTCGCAGTGGCCGAATCCTCAGTGGACGTCGCCAGCACCGTCACCTCGACGCCCACCTCGGTGGCGACCTCACCCATCATCTTGGCGAGTTGACCCGCTCCGACGATCCCCACGCGCCACGGGCGAATTGGTACGGTCGCGGGCACCCACTCACGCTAGCAACGCCTCACCGCGACCCATGACGAGTTCTTTGTGGTCACGTCGCTCCAGTACAGTTGACGGGTCTACAAGGAGTACACATGAGAGCAGTAGCCAGTATTTTGACGATCATCCTGTTTCTAGCGTTCGCGACGTCGGGCGCACAGAAGTTGATTTTTAACACAATGGCCTCCCAGACCGCGGAGCACTTGGGTTTCAAGAAGTCGTCGTTTCAGCGGGTGGGACTTCTCGAGATCCTCGGTGCGATTGGCGTGATGGTCGGCCTGACTGCCAAGAAGGGCTCCGCACTGGCGTACATCAACGTGGCCGGGGCCGCGGGGCTCTTTGTCATGATGCTGTTGGCGACGCTGCTGCACGTACGCCGAGGCGACGGGCTCAAGGGTGCGACACCCGCGCTGATTCTTGCTGCGGTGAGCCTGGCGGAGCTGATCTTTCGCCTGGTGTGAGGATGTCCTAGTTGGCGACGCGCGTGTGCTTGAACTCGTTCAGTTCTGGCTGGGTACTCATGAGTGACACCAAGGATTCGATGATGGTGATCGAGGCTGCATCATCGCCACTGGGCGGCTCCATATAACGAACGAACGTTGCGTCAGTCCCCACCACGAACGTGGGCACGCCGAAAGCCTCGAATCGTTCCATTGAGCGAAAGCTTTCGCCAAGGACGCGGTGAGGGCGACGTGAAGCCACGTCGGAGATCACCTTAGACATGTCGACACCGATCGGGGCGAGGACTGCGTCGATCTCGTCGATGGTGACGAGGCGCATTGACCGCTCGTGCCGTGCACGAAAGAGTGCCTCGTGAGCGGCGAGGAAGAATTGGGGTTGCTCGTCTCGCACCGACACGCTAACCGCTAAGGACAAATGACTCGGGTCGTGCTCGGGGTCGTCCCAGACGTCGGGAGCGCCATCGACGCGATAGCCCTGGCCCATCGTCCACGGGATGAATTCGACGTCGAAATCCGCGCCGGCGGCGAGGGCGCGCACGACGTGCAAGTGGATGTTTTTCGCGAATGGACAGCGATAGTCGTAAGAAAGTCCGAAGGAAGTCATTGGAACAGCCTATTGATTAGCCCGGAGGGACCGGCACTCCTTGCGAGCGACACAGATCGCGAAACGAGCAGAACCGACACGCGTTCCTCGAGGGAGTGGCGGGAAAGTCACCGTCGTTGTAATAGCGATTGATCTTCGTCCAGGCGGCGCTGGCGGCGGCGACGCGTGCCTTGATCACCACGTCAGAGACCTGACGCTCCAGGGTCTGTCCCTGACTGACGTAGAGAAGTCGAATCTTCGTCGGACGTTCCCCGAGCTTCTCTTCGCACAACACTGCGTACAACTCGGCGTTGGCGAATGTTTGTGAGTCGTAATTGCGATTGGGCAATGACCCGGTCTTGTAGTCGACGATGACGAGTTCGCCATCCTCGTCGCGGTCGAGTCGGTCCAATATGCCAAAGAGGGGGGTGTCGCCCACCGTCACCCCTACGCGTAATTCGACGCCTTCGGTGGTGACGTCGCGAGGGTCCTCCATAGCGAAATAGCGCTCGATGATCACTGTCGTCTCGGCGAGGAGACGAGCCTCGCTGACTGAATCCATACCAATTTCACTGCGCACGTCGGTGGTGAGAACACTTTCCATTGCGGGCTGGACGAAACGCTGCGCCGCCTCGGGGGTGCGCTGCGAAGCTTCGAGCGAAAAGAGGTGCTCGAAGATGTAGTGAACAAATCGACCCTTGGCGGTGGCGTAGCTCGCGGGTTGGGGGATCCGTTCGACCGAGGCGTGCTGGTAACGGCGAGGACAGGACTGGAAGTCGGCCAGCCGTGACGGTGAGAGAGATTTCGGTAGCGGTTGGTCAAAGCCCATGGATTCACCGTAGGCGACCCCTCTGACACCACGTGAACTTCGGGAGCCGGAGTACATTCTGTAGCGAACGCGTGGCTCGTCGTCTAGCGTGGCCACACGTCTTGAAGTCGCGCCGACGCGTCGTACGCGCAGGTTATGTGACCTCGGGAACGAGGCGAAAGGGGCTTGGTGACCCAGACGATCGACGTCGAGTTGGAGTACGCGCGATGGTCGACTCGTGCCTGGAGTTGGATCATCGACTTCGTCGTCGTGGCGTTCTACTGGCTTGTCATCACCCTGGTCAACGATGTCGTGCTCTGGCCCGTTCACGCCCATTTTCACGACGGTCCAGGACTCAGTTTCTCGTTGGGAGCGCCCGGCGCGAGCGCGGCCAGTGTCTTCGTCTTGCTCTACTGGGTGATCCTGGTGACGATGGATGGACGAACGATAGGGATGGCGCGACCCTCGACCCGACTCGTCGTGGTGGACCAAAGGTGCGGCGACGCTCCCACGTGGCAGCAGAGTTTTGTTCGCTACATCTTCTATGGCGTCTCGCTGCTGCTGTTCTCGGGACTCCTCGGCATGTGGCCGTTCGTGGGGGGAGTCGTAGTGCTCGCGGTCGACTACGTCGTGGTCCCCCTGGTTGACAAGAAACGTCGAACGTTGCACGACGTCGCTGCGGGAACCGTGGTGCGCCAATTGCCCCCCGACGCTGATGGTGGGCGCGACGCTCGATCGAAAGGGCGACGATGGCTCGTTCGTACAACGTTGGTGCTCGTCGTGATAATGCTCGTGGGCGGATTCGTGTCGTCGTGGATCGAGCGACAACCGAGCCCCGCGAGTTCTCTCGCAGTGACCCACCAGGTGGTGAGAGACCTCACGCTCGCCCCGTAGCGTCGCGTGGACGCCTCTGATCACGCTGGTCGCGTGGGACCCACCATCTTTGCGCCGTGACGATTCGTTTGAAGGGCTCGGTTCGCTTCAAGTCTGTCGGGGGTTTGGACTAGAAAGTAAGCGTGAAGAAGCGCGCAGTAGTGACTCGTCAAGGCCACCTGGTGCGATCGACCAAGTGGGCCGGACTGGTCACCGGGGACGTCGTCGCGGTAGACGGCGCCAAGGAGCGACGCCAATCGTGGGTCTTCGTCGCTCACGTCACCAACGCCCAGACCGATGAGGAATGGGTCGAGGTGCGCGGAGGTCGAAACGGGGACATGAAGGGGAGGTCGTTTCGGCCCGAGTTGATTTTCCCGATCGCCACGAAGAAGGGCGGGCGCATCGAGGGCCAATCATTCGCTAGCGCCCCCCAGTTACCACTCTTCTAGAGAGGTTCGTCCGGCGTGACGAGCAGATAACCCACCCCGGGCACGGAGCGGATCAACTCACCGCTTTCATCATTGAGTTTGTGGCGAAGGCGATGAACGTAGGCGTGGACGTACTGCGCCTCTTCGCCGTAACCCATTCCCCACACCGCGCTCAGAATCATCTGGTGCGTACAGGTTCGCCCGGCGTGGCGCGCCAAAAAGGACAGAACTTCGAACTCCTTGGTGGTGAGCTGCACCGCGTTCCCCGACATACTTGCTTCGTGGTGGACGAGGTCAAGAAAGAGCGGACCAACGGTGACGCTCGCGTCGCCCTCCGCGTCGAACTCGCTCGCGCGATGGCGCAAGACGACGCGGATGCGCGCTTCGAGTTCCGCCATCGAGAATGGCTTGGTGACGTAGTCGTTCGCCCCGCCGTCCAGGGCCGCGACCTTGCGATTCTCGGCGCCGGTGGCCGACAAGATGATGATGGGAACCTCGCTCCATTCACGAATGCGCCGGCAGACGACCAGTCCATCCATGTCGGGCAGACCGATGTCCAAGATCACGACGTCGGGTTGTAAGAGTGCCGTCTGGGTGAGACCGCTTTCACCGTTTTCGACCGTCGTGACATCGTGGCCCTCCGACTGCAGTCCTAGACGAAGTGCGCGCAACAGTGATCGGTCGTCGTCGATGATGAGGATCTTTGCCATGATTACGCTGAGGCCGAGGTGACGACAGGGTGCATCGAAACGACGAACCGGGCACCACCCGTGGGACTCTCCTCGTACCATAGGTGGTCGCCGTGAGCTTCGACAAACGTGCGCGCGATGGTCAGTCCGAGACCCGCCCGCCCCCCCGTATCGAACTGGACAAATCGGTCAAAAATCGCTTCGCGATCCTCCTGGGCGACGCCCGGACCCTCGTCGGTCACCGAGATCGTCACCAGATGCTCTCGACGTGTCGCTGAGACGCTCACCGTGCCGTCGACAGGGGAGTGACGGCGCGCGTTGTCAAGAAGGTTCACCAGCACTTGGGTCATGAGTAATTCGTCGACGTCGACCTGTGGAAGGTCCTCAGAAATGTTGACGAGAACTTTGTCGGGATCCAAGCTGGTGCGCAGCACCACCAGGGCCGCCTCCACCAGGTCTTTGACGCCAGTGGGCGCACGGTGCACCTCAAAGACGCCCGCTTCGATGCGCGTCATGTCGAGCAGGTTCGCCACCAAGCGAGTGAGGCGATCAGACTCGACCTCAATGAGGGCGTGCAGTTCGTGAGCGTCGTCCTCCGAGAGTTGCCGTGCTCGATTCACTAGCGTCGACGACGCGACCTTGATGGTGGCGAGCGGCGTACGCAGGTCGTGCGAGACGGCCCCCATGAGGGCGTGACGCAGGCGATCGACTTCTTCGAGCAACTTTGATCTGAGTGCCTGCTCGCGCAGTTGGGCGCGTTCGATGGCAATGGCTGCGTCGTTGGCAAACGTGACGAGCATGTCGCGGTCCTCGTCGCTGAAGCGAGCACCCTTGAGCACGAGAACGCCCACGGGTCGACCTGATGCCGCCAGTGACACGGTGCGTAGATCGCTCGAGGACCCCAGTGCTGTGGACATACTCACCGAGTGACCAGGTTGGGGGTCGAGTTGAGAGAGTTCGTCCGGCGACAGCTCGGGGCCGATGGAGGCAGCGATTCTCAGACGACCGTTTTCGAGCACGAAGAGCGCGGCCGCCTCGATGTCAAAGACATTCTGCACCGCATTCACAATCGAGACGAGGAGGTCCTCACTGGATTGATCTTGGACGAGCAGTTCAGAGAGTTCGTAGACGCGGCGCAAATTCAGCGCGTTGCGCCGGACATCACGGTGTGCGCGTTTGTAACGCGCTACCACCACACCGACGAGACCAACGACCACGAGGTACACCCCCAGGCCGACCCAGTTCTGGGTGGAGCCAATGGACAAGGTGCCGTAAGGCGGGATGAAGTAGAAGTCGAGGGCGAGGGCGCACACGCCAACCGTAGTGAAGCCTGCCACGATGCCTCCGGCGACTTCGGCGGCGATCGCTGGGATGATGAAAATCAGCGTCACGGTCGAGACGTTGACTTGCGCGCGCAATGGGAGCAGCACCAGGGCGAAGATCACCGTGGCGCAGATCCCGACTGCCAAACCAATGAGGCGCCGTCGCACGTTTCCATTGTCGCATCGAAAGTCCAGTTAACGAGCGGTAAGGAGAAATAAAGAAATTATTAAGTCCTCGAGAAGACTTTGAAGAACCTGTTCAGACCCGTCACGTGAAACTCGGTACATGGCAGATATCTATTCACTACTGGGGATTGTCGCCTTCGCGGCGGCGATGCTCGGACTCATTTGGGCACTGGATCGAACATGAACGTCACCCAAGACCTCTTACTGGCCGTCGCGGTCATCATGTTCCTGTACATCGGCTACGCCATGTTCAAACCGGAGAAGTTCTAAATGTCCTTTTTCTTCACTCTCCTAGCCCTCGTCGTGACGTTGGGCCTCACGTGGCGGTACCTGGGTTCCTACATGGCCGCCGTCTTCGACGGTCGTGTGCACTGGTTGAAGTTCATCGAGCGGCCCATCTACCGGATGCTCGGCACCAGTCCCGAGCAGGAACAGACATGGAAGCGTTACGCCGGGGCGATGATCGTGTTTTCTGCCGTGTCTATCCTGTTCACCTACATTATTTTGCGTATCCAGGGACACCTTCCCCTTAACCCCGAACACCTCGGGGGAGTCGGCTCGGCGCTGAGTTTCAACACCTCGGCGTCCTTCGTCACCAACACCAACTGGCAGAACTACGGCGGTGAGACGACCATGTCGTATTTCAGCCAGATCGGGGCCTTGAGCGTCCAACAGTTCGTCACTCCGGCGGTGGGTATCGCCGTCGCCATGGTCGTTGTTCGCGGATTCGCTCGTAAGAACTCCGCCACGATTGGTAACTTCTGGGTTGACATCACGCGTTGCATGTTCTACATCCTCTTACCGATCGCCTTCGTCTTTGGCATCATCTTCGTGGGTGAGGGTGCTGTTCAGACACTCGCCGGCACGGCGACCATCCACGACGTCCTCAATCAAGTCACCCAGACGCTCGCGCGCGGCCCGATCGCGTTCATGGAGGCGATCAAACAACTCGGTACCAACGGTGGTGGGTTCTTGAACGCGAACTCGGCGACGACCTTCGAGAACCCTACGGGATTCACCAACTTCTTGTCGATCTACCTCCTCCTCTCGATTCCTTTCGCCCTGACCTACACCTTTGGCAAGATGGTCGGCAGCGTGCGCCACGGCGTGGCGTTGCTGTCGGTGATGGTGCTGCTCTTTGGTGTGTGGGTGGGCTTCACCAGTTATGGCGAGCACCAGAACAATCCGGTGGTCGCGGCGGCGGGCGTGCACTCAACCGTCGGAAATATGGAGGGCAAGGAAGTGCGCTTCGGCGACACAACCTCGGCACTCTTTGGCGTCGCATCGACGTCGACCTCCACCGGATCGGCGGACGCCGCGTACGACTCATTCACCCCGACTGGTGGCTTGGGACTCCTGACGGGCATGATGATTGGTGAGGTCAGTCCCGGCGGCACCGGCAGTGGTCTCTATACCTTGTTGATCTACGCCATCATCGCGGTCTTCATCGGGGGACTGATGATCGGGCGAACACCGGAGTACCTGGGTAAGAAGATCCAGGCCCGCGAGGTGAAACTCGCGGGACTTGGGTCCCTCGTCATGCCCGTCATTGTCCTGTTGTTCACCGCGATCGCGGTATCGATAGCGGCCGGGCGAGCGGGGCCACTCAACGCAGGTCCGCACGGCTTCACCGAGATCCTCTATGGTCTCACCTCCCAGGGCAACAACAACGGCTCGGCCTTCGGTGGACTGACGGGTAACACGCCCTTCTACAACATCATCGGCGGAATCGACATGTTGCTCGGTCGCTTCGCCATCATGATCCCGGCGCTGGCCCTCGGTGGATCCCTCGCGGCCAAGAACGTGGTTCCCGAATCACTGGGGACGTTCCGCACCGATAACGGGATGTTCGTCGGACTCACCATCGGTGTTGTCCTCATCATCGGTGGCCTGACGTTCTTCCCGGCCATCTCCCTCGGCCCCATCGTCGAAATGCTCAGCCACGGAAGGTTCTTCTAATGTCTCAAGTTCTCACCCCTCCTACCAGCGAGTCCAACGCGCACGGCGTGGCACAAGCGCGTGGTCTGTTCGACCGAGCGATCTTGCGCCAAGCGTTCTTCGACGCGTTCAAGAAGATGGACCCTCGGGTCCAGGTCCGCAATCCGGTGATGTTCGTGGTCCTCGTGGGTTCGATCATCACGTTGCTCGAGGCCATAGCGCACCCGAGCACCTTCACGTGGTCGATCACGATCTGGCTGATCCTCACGGTGCTGTTCGCCAATTTTGCCGAGGCCATGGCCGAAGGTCGCGGAAAGGCCCAGGCCGACACCCTGCGCAAGATGCGTTCGGAGACCGAGGCGAGGCGCTTGTTGCCCGACGGGCGAGAAGAACTCGTCCCGGCGGCGAATCTGACCAAGGGTGACACGGTCGTATGTGAAGCCGGCGACGTCATCCCGAGTGACGGCGAGATCATCGAAGGTATCGCGTCGGTGGACGAGTCGGCGATCACCGGTGAATCGGCACCCGTCATTCGCGAGTCCGGTGGTGACCGCTCGGCGGTCACCGGCGGCACCAAGGTCCTGTCGGACCGTATCGTCGTTCGCATCACCGCCGAGCGCGGCCACACTTTCATCGACCGCATGATCTCGCTCGTGGAGGGCGCGAATCGACAGAAGACGCCCAACGAGATTGCCCTGACGATCCTGCTCGCCGTGTTGACGATCGTCTTCATACCAGTCGTGGTCACCTTGCAACCCTTCGCGGGATTCGCGGGCGCCACGGTCTCGGTGGTAGTCCTGGTCTCCCTGCTGGTCTGTCTGATCCCCACCACGATCGGTGCCCTGTTGTCGGCCATCGGCATCGCCGGCATGGACCGCCTCGTACAGCGCAATGTGCTCGCCATGAGTGGGCGCGCCGTCGAAGCTGCCGGCGACGTCCAGACGTTGCTCCTGGACAAGACCGGCACGATCACTCTCGGGAACCGCATGGCGGCTAATTTCTTCCCGGTCCAGGGCCACACGGAGCAAGAGGTGGCCGACGTCGCGCAACTAGCGTCTCTGGCTGACGAAACGCCCGAGGGACGCTCGATCGTGGTGCTGGCCAAAGAGAACTTCGGTATTCGTGAACGTCAACTCGACGAGAGCCACGTGTTCGTCCCCTTTACCGCGACGACGCGCATGTCGGGACTGGACATGGGCGAACGACAGATCCGCAAGGGCGCCTCAGAGTCGGTCAAGCGCTGGGTCACCGAACAGGGCGGAACAGTGCCCGCCGACTTGGACGCCATCGTCGAGCGGGTGTCACGCGCTGGATCGACGCCGCTGACCGTTACTGACGGACCGGTGATCCTGGGAGTGATCGAGCTCAAGGACGTCGTGAAGCAGGGCATCAAGGTCAAGTTCGAAGAGATGCGCAGGATGGGCATTCGCACCGTCATGATCACCGGCGACAACCCGTTGACCGCTGCGGCCATCGCTCAGGAGGCCGGCGTTGACGACTTCCTCGCCGAGGCCACCCCCGAGGCGAAGATGGCCCTCATCAAGCAGGAGCAAGAGGGCGGCAAACTCGTGGCGATGACCGGTGACGGCACCAACGACGCGCCGGCGCTCGCCCAGGCCGACGTCGGTGTGGCGATGAACACCGGAACCACCGCGGCCAAAGAAGCCGGCAACATGGTCGACCTCGACTCGAACCCGACCAAGTTGATCGACATCGTCGAGATCGGTAAGCAGCTCTTGATCACGCGCGGCTCGCTCACGACGTTCTCAATCGCCAACGACATCGCCAAGTATTTCGCCATCATTCCAGCGCTCTTCACGCTCAAGTACAAGCAATTGGGCGCCCTTAACGTCATGCACCTGCACAGTCCCGAGAGCGCCGTGTTGTCCGCGGTGATCTTCAACGCCTTGGTGATCATCGCGTTGATCCCGTTGGCCCTACGCGGCGTCAAGTTCCGCGCCGCGAATTCGGCCGCCATCCTGCGACGCAACGTATGGATCTACGGAGTCGGTGGCGTCATCGTGCCCTTTGCTTTCATCAAGCTCATCGACCTCGTGCTCGTCGCGTTACACGCCTACTAAAGAGAGACATCATGATTGTTCACCTTCGTCGTTCCTTCACCATGGCAATAATCTGCCTCGTGTTCTTCGGCTTCGTCTACGCCTTCGCGGGCACCGGCGTGGCCCAAGTTCTCTTCAAGTCCCAAGCCAACGGATCGATCACGGCCAATGGCTCGACCTTGATCGGACAGAACTGGACCAGTCCGAAGTTCTTCCACGGACGCCCTGACGACTTCGGTCCCTACGCGGCGAACCCCAAGAAGAACATCTCGGGCGGAGACAATCCCCTGGTCAACAACGGCGTCAACGGAGAGTCGGGTGCGACCAACCTTGGTCCGCGCTCACAGGTCTTCCTTACCGACACCGAGGCCCTCGTCAAGTACTGGCACTCGATGGGCGTCAATCCGACACCGGATCTGGTGACCACGTCAGGATCGGGTTACGACCCCGACATCTCGCCGCAAGACGCCCGCGTCCAGATCCCGATGGTGACCAAAGCCACCGGCATCTCCACCAGTCGATTGACGGCCCTGATCACCAGTGAGACTCATGGTCCGCAGTTCGGCTTCTTGGGTGCGAGTTACATCGACGTACTGCAACTCAACGAAGCTTTGGCGAAGATGGAGTAGGGGTGAAATTGTTCGAGAACTTTCGGACCCACCCCACACTGTGGACTCTGGCCGCCGCGCTGCTCCTCCCCCCCGGCGCGGCGGCCAGTTTCGTCCCCTTTCGCACGTCCTTCACTAACGTCGGGGCGGCTCTCGTGCTGGTTGCTCTGATCGAGGGAATCGCCATCGTCGGACGGCGACTGGGTGGACTGGTCGCCAGTGTTTCGGCGGCGTTGTGGTTCGATTTCTTTCTGACCACGCCCTACGAGCGCTTCACCATTAGTCACCGACCCGACCTCGAATCGACGATCTCGCTCGTTGTTGTCGGAGTGATCGTCACAGAACTCGCGGCGCGATCACGGCGTCACCGACGCGTCGCGGGCGACGAGAGCGCCTACGTGGCGACGATCGCACAGACGGCCGCCCGTGTCGTCTCGGGCACGAACCCAGCAAATATTGTCGACGATACGTGTGCGACGCTCATCTCGATCTTGAGCCTGCGAGCCTGTCGCTTCGAAGTTGAGACAAACGGGGCACCCTACGCCCAGATCCACGACGACGGTAGCGTCATCCACGTCGGGATGCGTTGGCCAGCCAACGACTTCGGCATACCTGGTCCCCAGTCACAGATCACCTGTCACTGGCGCAACGAGGACCTCGGTCGCTTCGTCCTGACCCCGACGCCGGGTCTCGCGGTGAGCAGGGAGCAACGCGTCGTGGCGGTCTCGTTGGTGAACGTCGTCGCGAGTCTCATCCACGCCCAGAGGCACGACGCCAGATTCCGCGGCGACGGGTGAGAGAATTGAGATGGCGCCCAAGGCGTCGCGAGGGAAAGATGGCGCTATGGCACGCGGCCAGTTGAGGGTGTACCTGGGGCTCGCCCCGGGTGTCGGCAAGACCTACAAGATGCTCGACGAGGGATGGCGTCGTCGTGAGCGCGGCGCCGACGTCGTGGCCGGGTACATCGAGACCCATCAACGACCACACACGGTCAGCCAGGTTCGTGACCTCGAGATCGTTCCGCGCAAGAAACTCGAGTATCGCGGTACGACGTTGGAGGAAATGGACCTCGAGGCAATACTGGAGCGGCACCCTGAGGTCGTGCTGGTGGACGAGCTGGCTCACACCAACGCTCCGGGTTGTACGAACGAGAAGAGGTGGGAGGACGTGGAGGTCCTCTTAGACGCGGGCATCGACGTCATCACCACAGTCAATATCCAACACCTGGAGTCGGTCAATGACGTTGTCGAGAAGATCACCGGGATCGTCCAACGTGAGACGGTGCCCGACTTCGTCGTGCGCCGCGCCGAACAGATCGAACTCGTCGACATCACCCCGGAGGCGTTGCGCCGTCGAATGGCGCACGGAAATATCTATCCGGCCGACAAGATCGACGCGTCGCTCTCGAACTTCTTTCGTTCGGGCAACCTTTCGGCGCTACGTGAGCTCTCGCTCCTGTGGTTGGCCGACCGAGTCGAGGATTCTCTTCAGGACTACCTGGATTCTCACGATATTCACGAGACGTGGGAGACGCGCGAGCGTTTAATCGTGGCCGTCACCGGAACGGCCTCAGACGAGGTCTTGTTGCGCCGCGCTGCGCGAATCGCCTCCAGAAATCACGCCGAGATCGCCGCGGTGCACGTCATCGACTCGAGCGCCATGCGCGAGCGAGCTTCCGACACGACTCTCGCACGCGAGTTGGTGACCGAGTTCGAGGGCACCTTCCAGGAAATCATCGACGAGGATATTGCAACTGCCCTGGTGGCCTTTGCTCGGGCGGAACGCGGAACACAGATCATCCTCGGTTCGAGTCGGAAGAATCGGTCTTGGAAGATGCCCGGAGGCGTCGTTGAGAAGGTCCTTCGTCAAGCTCGTGACTTGGACGTCCACATCATCGCCGTCCAGTCCGAGAGCGGTGTCAGGGCTCCGCGGCGGCGGCGCCGACCGACGTTCTCCTGGTCGCGCACGCTGCTGGCTTTGTTGCTTACGGCGATCGTGATGCCAATGTTGACCGTGGCCATGACTCAGATTCGTTCTGAAGCCTCGTTGTCAACCGTCTTCTTGTTGTATCTCGTCGCGGTTCTCGCACTCTCTGCGTGGGGCGGGGTTGTGATTGGTGCCGTGGCAGCGCTGGCGGCATCGGTGTTGGAGAACTTCTACTTCGTTCCGCCCCTCCACACCCTCGAAGTCGCACGTCCCGATGACTTCGTGTCGATCATCGCCTTCTTTGTCTTCGCTGTCGGCGCCTCACTAGCAATGAACAAGTTCACTCTGCGTTCGGCCGACGCCGCGCGAGCGCGCGCCGAAGCGGAACTCCTTTCCGAGGCGGTGGTGACCGTCACTGCGTCGCGCGAGGATTTGCGCCCTTTGCTCGACACTTTGCGGGCGGTATTTGCGGTTGAGGGCGTAGCGCTGGTGCGCGTTTCTAGTGACGGTGACGTCACCGAAGTCGCTAGCGGGGAACCCCTCAAACGTTCCGACTCGTTGGTGGAGTTCCCGGTTGACGACGAGTACGTATTGTGGTTGGCCAAGCCTGAACTCGACAATCAGGACCGTCAACTGATTGCCGCCTTTGCGGCGCGCCTTTCGGCCGCCGTGCAGATCCAGAATTTGATGCGTGAGGCGAAGGGGATGAAGGAGCGTGTCGAGACCGACGCTCTGCGAATTGGCCTTCTCCGGTCGATCGCTCATGACGTTCGACCTTCTCTGGCGACAATGGAGCATGACGTGTCGATTTTGTTGCGTTCAGTGCCCGACCAATCGCCCGCCACCAGATCGTCCCTCGCGTCACTCGCGCGCGAACTCAATTCGCTCACACGCCTAGTGACGAACCTGCTCGATTCGGGACGCCTTGAGGCCAAGTTGATCGCTCCGCGTAATTGGCGTGTGTCCATCTTCGAACTGGTTCGAAGCGCGCTGGGATCGATTGATGCCAAGGGTCACCCCATTGATGTCGATGTCGCGAGTGATCTCCCCACGGTCGTTAGCGATCCGGATCTGCTTGAGCGGGTGATAACGAACGTCTTATCCAACGCACTGCGCTTCAGTCCCGTGGATCAGCCGGTGCGCTTGACCGCCGGAGAGACGGCCACGGGTCTCGAAATCTTGGTGATCGACCATGGGCCTGGTACTCGCGACCCGCGCCGGCGTCTTCGTGGGGCTGACGAGAAGAACGCGCCGCAGGTGGCCGATGACGACCTGTCACTCAGCGTTGCGGCAGGCTTCATCAAGTTGTTAGGTGGTGAACTTCGTTTCGAAGATACCCCAGGAGGAGGATTGACGGTGGCGATCTGCCTCGCTGAGAGTACTGCCCGGGGGCCGCTCGAGGCGCCAGATCCAGAGGAATTGCGCCGCTGAATCCACGACGAGCGTCTGCGTACTACCACGGTGCCCTGGCGACTTCGCCGGGACTCGGTCACGGACGTCGCACACCATATTTATTAGGTTGCGTTGGGCGCAAGAGCGCACTGAGAAAGGGTACGTCTTACGCGACGATCGCGTTGGCCAAGACGTGCAGGGCCGTGAGCCAGGCATCGGGGTTGATGGATAGGGCGTGCTCGCCGTCCAGGGCGATTTGGCCGAAGAATAAGGCGTACCAGAGGCGCGCGAACGCCACCGCAGTCATCCCCTCCACCAGGAGGCCTTTTTCTTCTAGAGGTTGGACGATCTGGACGATTTTCTCGCTCGTTTCGGCCTTTGCTTGAGCAATACCGGCTGATGCGGTCGTGTTGTGGTGCGCGAAGGAGATCCCGTCGATGCGTAGCAATCGCTGCTCGTCACGCTCCGGGTCCTGTGCGTCGGCGATCATGGTGTCGAGGGCCGCTCGGAGTTCTGCGGCGGTATTGACGTCGCGCAGAGGGGTCGTGAATATTTCGGCCTGACCGAGCAGGACCTGCTCGAATCGGTAGACAATAGTGGCCGCGATCAGGTCTTCACGGTCCGTGAAATAGCTATAGAGGAGGGCGACCGAGATGTCCGCCTCCGAGGCGACCCGTTTGACGCGAAAAAGTGTCAGACCGTTGCGCTCTATTTCGAGCGCGGCTGACTCCAAAATACGGCTCCGCGTCGTCACGCCTTCAAGCCTATCGATAACCTCTTCGATGCTCATAGGCGAGTGAGCCAATCAGATTCTTGGAGTAGTTGGGCGAGGCGCGCGAGGAAGCGAGCGGCGTAGGCACCGTCGACGGCACGGTGGTCGAAGGTCAAGGCCGCGAGGCCGATCGAGTGGATGGCTATCGCTTCGGTGCCGTCGGGACTCGTCACGACCACGGGCTTGCGCGTGACACCGTCGGTCGACAAGATCGCGACTTGGGGTTGGTTGATCACCGCGCCGGTCATCAACGTGCCGTAGGGACCAGGATTCGTGATCGTGAACGTGCCGCCACTCATATCGTCGACGCCCAGCGCCTTGGTCCGCGCGCGCGTCGCCACATCACGAATCGTTCGCGCCATGTCAGCCACACTCAAGGAGTCCGCGTGCTTGACGACGGGAACGACCAGTCCTTCGGCGTCGAGATCGACCGCGATGCCTAAGTTGAGCGTGTGGTGAACGATCAGTTCGTCCTCACCCACCGAGGCGTTGAGATGGGGGAACTCACGAAGTGCTTGCATGCTCGCGACCGCGATGAAGGGGAGATACGTGAGTGAAAATCCTTCCGTGGTTTTGAACTCGGTGCCGACGAGACGTCGCACGCGCTCCACGGCCTCGAAGTCGATCTCCTTGACCATCAACGTGTGCGCCGAGGTCGCCTTGGAGCGAACCATGTGCTCGGCAGTCAGTCGACGGATCTTCGTGAAGGGAATCACCTCGTCGCCTTCGGGCGCTGCGTTCGGCGTATTGGCGCTCGCGGCGAGTTCGACGTCGCGACGAGTGATACGCCCATCGGGACCCGTTCCGGTGATCGTCGACGCGTCGAGGTCATGGTCCTCGAGGAGGCGTCGTACGACGGGGGAGAGTTGCGCGACGGTCGCGGAGCGTACCGACGAGGTAGTTGCCTCCATTGCACGCGCCGCTTCGGCGACGTCGTCCTTGGTGATTCGCCCGCCGGGTCCAGTTCCGGTGACGTCGGCTGACGTGAGGGAATGTTCTGCCAGGAGTCGACGAACTACCGGTGAGAGTTTCTCGGAGGCGTCGGCGCTGGCGAGCGCTGGTGAAGAGGTGACGTCACCGCTTGAGACTTGCGTCGCGGTGGAGACGGGTGTTGTAGCAGAGCTAGGGGTGGTCTCGCCGCTTCCAGTGATGACGGCGAGTTTGGTTCCGACGTCAACCGTGGTGCCCTGGGCGACGAGGATCTCACTGAGCACACCGTCGGCCTGCGAAGGGATCTCGGTGTCGACCTTGTCAGTCGACACTTCAAAGAGTGCTTCGCCACGTGTGACGGTGTCGCCGAGATTCTTGAACCATTTCGTGACGGTACCTTCGGCGACGGTTTCGCCGAGTTGGGGCATGAAGACATCGGCCATAGCGGCTCTCTTTTCCTAGTGGTTCCTCGGGCGCGACCCGGGAGCATCGAGTTGTCGAGCCATCCAGTCCGCGCTATAGGGGCGGTGGTGGTGGATGACGTTTGCCCCACCGTGGTTTCCGTGTTCGAGCAACATGAGTTCGCTCGGGCCCGAAACTTCGTCGACGAGACGCTGGGCGCCGGTGTAGGGGAAGAGTCGGTCGCGCATTCCCATCACGACGAGCAGAGGTCGTGCGATTTTATGGGTGTGTCCTTCGAGCGTGAAGTCTTGCGCTCGACGCTCGGCCTCTTCGGGTGACGAGGAGAAGGAGCGTACTTCGAAGGCGCGCCGCGTCAAAGGATTGAGGTTCGTCCACGCCGCCCCAAAATCGTAGGGTCCCGAGAGGGCGATCGTCGCAACGATCGGTAGGTCGCTCGCCGCTAGACGCGCCGCGTAGAGGCCCCCAAGGCTTACCCCCCACACGCCGATGCGCAGTGCGTCCACTTCGGGTAGTTGAAGTACGTGCGATATCACGGCTTCGCCGACAACGTCCCAATCGGGTCGGAGCGCGAGCGTCCATTCGACCTCGCCTTGGCCCGGACCATCGAGAGAGAACGTCGCCATCGATCGCTCGAGGAAAGTGCGTTCAACTTCGCGAAACTCCTCCTTGGCCGAATCGAGTCCCGGGATCAATATGACGGTGGGGTGGGGGCCCGGACCGTCGGGAACGCGAAGTATCCCGACCAGGGTCGAACCATCGAAAGCGATCTCTTCTCGACGCCCAGTGGGATCGAGAAGCGGCAGCGCCCTCGTCAACGCGTCGACCGCGCGCACATGGGTGGCACGCGCTTGCTCGAGGTCGTGCACGAAGAGGAACTTGCCGAAATGGAAGTACGTGGCAGCACGCGCGAAGAATTCTCCGGCGCTACGCCCCCGACCATCGGCGAGAGCGTCCTCTCCTAGTTGCAAGTGATCTTCGGCACCGCGCGACCATCCAGCGCACCAGTCACCCCAGAATTCGAGTGACGACGTGATGCGTTCGTAGTCACTTGCGTCGACACCGTTCGCAGTGAAGCGCGGTTCCCAATTCGCAATAGCGGTCTCAAGCAAGGCGTCAGCCATGAGGTCCCCCCTCGTTTCGTACCGCAGTTATGAAATCGTAATGGTCGATTCCTCAGCCTGACTAGGGCACGAATCGTTAATTCTTTTAACGACACTGTAAAGATTTCACCGTATTGAAACTTGACGCTACTGAGGGCCATCGTTACTGTTAGCCCATCGTTCATCGAACGGTCGTCTGACGCGCGAGCCTTTTGGGGGGTCTCGGCGTGGCGAACTACATGTAGTGGGGGGAAGTTAATGAAAATATCTAGGAAGTATTTCCGCACGCTCGGTGTGGCCTCGGTTGCCAGTGCAATATCACTGACGATGGTCACGACCAGTGGCGCAAGCTCCGGCGGCCTCGCCAAGGGAGCGCCCGTCAAGATCGGAATCTCCCTGTCACTGTCAGGCGACTTCTCGGCGGACGGCCTGGCGTTCCAGCAGGGATACAAGCTCTGGGCGGCCGATGTCAACAAGACCGGTGGACTTTTGGGCCACAAGGTGACTCTTGACATCGTGTCCGACGCTTCGAGTCCGACGCAGGTGGTGACGAACTACCAGAAGTTGGTCTCAAGCGACAAGGTCAACTTGACGTTTGGACCGTTCTCGTCATTGTTGTCGCTGCCCGCGGGCAAGACGTTGTCGAGATACGGATACGCCCTGGTTGAAGGCGCCGGTGGCGGTCCCTCGGTCTTTCAGGCGGGTCTGAAGAACATCTTCGACGTGTCATTGCCGGTGGCGAACAACTTGATTCCGTTCGCGACGTGGATCACGTCGCTCCCGGCGAGTAGTCGCCCCAAGACTGTGGCCTACGTGACGTCCAACGACCCCTTCACCCAGCCACAGGTGGACACCATCGAAGGGACGCTCTCCAAGGCGGGGATCAAGTCGGTCTACAACAAGGTGTTCCCGGCCGAAGTGACCGACTTTACGCCGATTGCTGATGCTGTTGCCGCAGCGAAGCCCCAAGTGGTGGTGCTCGGTTCGACCGACGTGCCTACCGTTTCCGCTTTCATGCAAGCGTTCGAGCAGTCGGGCTTCACTCCCAAGGTGTTCATCGCCACAGGTGGTCCTGACCAAGGTTCCACCTTCATCAAGGCGGTCGGAGCTGGTAACGCTGATGGCGTGATGGTGCCGAACGCCTGGTATGGCGGTTCCGCGAACCCAATGAGCAAGAAGATGGTCGCCGAGTACATCAAGTTGTACGGTGGCACTGCCGCAGGGGTAAGTAGCGACGTCGTCGAGGCGTACTCGGTCGGCGAAGTGGTGGCTCAGGCAGTCAAGGCAACGGGCGGCTTCGACAACGCGAAGATCATCTCGTACTTGCACTCTGGAGCAGTATTGAGCTCAGCGCAGGGACCAGTGAAGTTCAACTCGGTCGGTGAGAATGTGACGCCGACGGCGTTCACCTTCCAGTGGCAGGGTTCGAAGTTCGTACAGGTGAACCCGGTGTCAGACCCTAACTCGGTCAAGGTCCTCTTCCCGAAGCCGGCTTGGGGTAAGTAGACCTTGAACTCAACAGCACTCCTCAGTGCCGCGAAGGATGGAATCCTTACCGGTTCGGTCTACGCCCTCATGGCGACGGGACTCACCCTGATATTCGGGGTAATGGACATCATCAATATTGCCCAGGGCATCCTGGTCATCCTTGGCGCCTACCTGAGTTACGCGCTGCAAATTCACTGGCACATCGACTTGTTCGTCGGTTTGCTCATCACGATCCCGACGATGTTCGTCGTCGGGATCGTGATCGAGCGGCTGTTCTTTCGGCGCCTCACGGGGCCCGAGAAAACAGGAATGTCGATCTTGGTCACGTACGCTGTTTCGCTCTTGATCGAGGGGTCGCTCAACATGATCTTCTCGGTGAATGACGTGCAGTTGCAGGGTTGGTACGTCAACAGGTCCTTCGCCATTGGCAGCGTCCACTTCGGATACATATATGTGGCTGGCTTCGTGTTGGCAGCGGTGCTGTTGAGTTCGCTGTATTTCATGCTGTACCGCACCCGTTTCGGGGTGAGCGTGCGGGCGTCGGTGGCCGATCAGACCTCAGCGGCTCTGGTCGGCATCGACGTCAAACGCGTATCGACGATTACCTTCGGTATCGGCGTGGCCGTGACCGCCGCAGGAGGGATGATCTACGGAGCGACCAATGCCTTCAATGCGTCAACGAGTTACGACTTAATCTCTCGGCTCCTGACCATCATCGTCCTCGGCGGTATGGGCAGTCTCGGTGGAGCGATGCTCGCGGGCGTGATGCTGGTGTTCGTGGGCGACATGGTGGGTGTCATCTGGTCGCCCGTGTGGTCAAGCATGTCCTACTTCATAGTTTTGGCTCTGGTCCTGTTGATTCGTCCGCAGGGCCTCTTCGGTAAGCAGTCTGCGAGGGTTGCGTGATGTTGAAGTTCAAGAACGTCTGGTGGGTGATCGCGGTTGCGATTTTCGCAGTCTTTCCGATCGTAATAACGAACCCGACGTACACGACCATCGGGGTCTACACGTTACTGTTCATGGCCTGCGCGTCATCGTGGAACATGTTCTCGGGCTACTCCGGTTACATCGCGCTTGGTTCGTCGGTGTTCTACGGTACCGGGGCATACACGATGGCACTCGCGTCGATTCATCTGCATATGGCACCGGGGGCGGCGATGTTCTGGTTAGTGCCACTCGCCGGCGTCGTGGCGGTTGTCGTTGCGGTACCCATTGGCTGGATTGCACTGCGAGTGCGTCGTCACACCTTTGTGGTCATCACGATTGCGATCTTCTTCATCTTTCAGCTGGGTGCCATCAACTTCTCCTTCACCGGCGGCACGGCGGGACTGTCCTTGCCCTTCATCCAGTGGGGCGCCTCGTACTACAACGTACCCTTCTACTACGTGGCGTTGGCAATCGTGATTGTCGCCACCATCATTTCGGCCCTGGTGCGTCGTTCACGCTTTGGCTTGCAGCTGCTGGCGATTCGAGATGATGAGGATCGCGCCCTCGGCCTGGGAGTGAAGGTGGGTGCCGTCAAATTGTCCGGATTTGCCCTGTCGGCATTCGCGATCGGCATGGCTGGTGCGGTCTACGCAATGTTCCAGGGTCAGATCTATCCGCAGTTCGTCTTCGACCCCACCTTCGACGTATCAGTCGCACTGATGTCGTTCTTCGGCGGTCTGGGCACATTGACTGGTCCACTGCTCGGCGCATTGGTGCTCGAGTCAGCCCAGCAGTATCTGACGGTTACGTATTCGAACGGCTCGCTCTATCTGGTCGTCTTTGGAGCGCTGTTCCTCGTCGTGATCACGTTCATGCCGCGAGGCATTGTCAACTACTTCATCGATCGACGTCGCAGGTCCCTCGCCGCCTCGTCGGCGGCGAGTCCCGTGTCATCACCTATTCAACAAACACCGAACGTTGGGAGTCTCCTATGACGGTGTTATTGAAGGCGCAAGGGATTAGTCGTTCCTTTGGCGGCCTCCAGGCCTTGAGATCGTGCGACCTCGAGGTGCAACAGGGGTCCATCGCCGGCCTGATCGGCCCCAACGGTTCGGGGAAGACCACTTTGTTCAATGTGATCACTGGTTACGTCAAGGCCGACACCGGTACGGTCACCTTCGACGGCGCCGACATCACTGGCTTAGAGCCCGACAAGGTCTTCGCGCGGGGGATCGGCAGGACGTTCCAATTAACTCGCATCTTCGCGCGCATGACGGTGCTCGAGAACATGCTCATCGCAATTCAGCACGAAGAGAATTGGCTCCGGGGAATGACTCGCTCCAAGTCCTCGAAAGCGGAGGTCGACAACGCATTTGAGTGGCTTGATTTCGTGGGCATCACACGCCTCGCTGAACTAGAGGCCGGTTTACTCTCGTATGGTCAGCGCAAGCTCTTAGAGCTCGCGTACGTCTTGGTGGCAAATCCCGACGTGATTCTGCTCGATGAGCCCGCCGGTGGCGTGAACCTGACACTCATCAATCAGATCGCCGAGAAGATCCGTGAACTCAATGCTCAAGGCAAGACGTTCTTGATCGTTGAACACAATATGGAGTTCGTGATGAATCTGTGTGATTCGGTCACGGTAATGAATCAGGGGAGCAACTTGGTCTCGGGTAAGCCCGCCGATGTTCGTTCCAACCCGCAGGTCCTTGACGCGTACCTCGGTGGTGGCGACGACGACGAAGAAGATGACGAGGTCACTGTAAATGTCTGAGAACGCCTTCGTCACCTTCCGCGGAGTCTTCGCCGGCTACGGCGGGGCCGACGTGCTGAAGGACATCAACTTCGATGTTCAACAAGGTGGAGTGACCACCATCGTCGGACCAAATGGATCTGGCAAGTCGACCCTCTTGAAGACGGTCAGCGGTATCCTCGAACCCCGCGTTGGCGAGATCATTTTCAAGGGCCAGAATCTCGTGGGCAAGACTCCTAAGGAGATCTTGCGCCTCGGCGTCGTGCAAGTTCCTCAGAACCACAGCCTGTTCCGTGAGATGACAGTGGAGCAGAATGTTGTTCTCGGCGCGTTTCTCGTCAAGGACAAGAAAGTGATCGCGTCTCGGCTCGAAGCCATTCGCGAAATGTTCCCCATTGTTTCGGAGCGCGCGAACGACAAAGCGGGGAGCCTCTCGGGTGGTCAACAACGGCTCGTCGAGTTTGCCCGTTGCCTCATGCTCGAGCCCGACCTCGTGGTGCTTGACGAACCCTCGATGGGACTGGACCCCAAGACGTTAAAGTCCATGTTCGCGACCATCAAGATGATGAACAACGCTGGAAGAACGGTGTTGCTGGTCGAGCAGAATGCTCGACGCGCTCTCAAGATGAGCCACCACGGGGTCGTGCTCGAGAACGGTCGCGTCCGCCTTTCGGGTTCGGGACACGACGTTTTGAATCATCCCGAGATCGGAGCCCTGTACCTCGGTGGTTCGATTGAGGAAACCTCCGCAACGACGTTCGCTCCGGTGGGGCCCGAAAGTGAGAAGAATCTATGAGCGAGCACACCATTGGCTGGATCGGCGCTGGGCGAATGGGTGCCGCCATGGTCACGCGTTTGATGAAGGCCGGCAACGACGTGACGATGACCAATCGCACGCGGTCCAAGGCCGATGACCTCTGCCCCAAGGTCGTCGACACCCCGAGTGGTTTGGCCGACCGCGACATCGTGTTCGTGATGGTCTCGGCGAACGATGACTTGCTCGAGGTAACAACAGGACCTCACGGAGTCTTGTCGAATCCGGACTCGTCACCCAAGATCCTGATCGACTGCTCGACGGTGTCGACCGAGACGTCGGCCGCGGTTCGCGCCGCCGCCACAGCGCGAGGGACGCAGTTCTTGGCCGCTCCGGTGAGTGGTAATCCCAAAGTCGTGAAGTCGGGCGGACTGACCATGGCGGTATCGGGGACCACCGAGGCCTTTGATGTCGTCGAGCCATACATGAACCAGATATGCAAGGGCGTGACGTACGTCGGCGATGACGAGGTGGCCCGACTGGTCAAGATCTGTCACAACATGATGCTCGGGATCGTGACCCAGGCAATGGCTGAGATCACGGTCCTCGCCGAAAAGGGTGGCGTCAAGCGTTCGGCTTGGCTCAACTTCCTCAACGACTCGGTCATGGGTTCTCGATTCACTCGCTACAAAACGCCCGCGTTCGTCAATCTCGACTTCACACCGACGTTCACGCCGGTGCTCCTTCGTAAGGACTTCGATCTGGGCATGCACGCGGCGTACGAGTATGACGTGCCGATGCCATTGTCGGCGCTGTGCACCGAACTGGTCAAGACCACTGCGGGCGCCGGCTACGCCAAGGAGGACTTCGCGGTGCTGCTACTCGAAGCAGCTCGCGGGGCCGGTCTCGAGATGGTGCCCGAGAACATCGTCGTCGACGACGGATTGGGAGGCTGAACATGGAGGGCTTCGGTCCAGTGATGAACACGCCCGGGCACATGGGCGTGGACTTCGAGATGCGCGTCGACTTCGATCGACTCCGCAATTATCGCCTGGCACGGGCGCGTGAGGTACTCGAGAACAGCGAATTCGGCGCGTTGTTGCTCTTTGACTTCTACAACATCCGCTATGTCTCGGGCACCTGGGTCGGTGGAGCACTGGGTGACAAGATGACGCGGTACTGCCTCTTGACCCGGGGCGGCGAACCAATCGTCTGGGACTTCGGTTCAGCCGCGCGCCACCACAAGCTCTTCGCTCCGTGGCTCGAACCGGACAACTGTCGCGCCGGCATGCTGGGGCTTCGCGGCGCCATCGCTCCGCGCGCGGGTCTCTTCGAGTCAGCGGTGAAGGAAATCGTCGGACTCCTTGGCGACGCCGGAGTCCTTGACCAGCCCATCGGACTGGACATCGTCGAATTGCCGTTCCTCTTCGAACTCCAAAAGGCTGGCGTGGACGTGCGCGATGCGCAACAGACCATGCTCGACGCGCGCGTCATCAAGAACCAAGATGAACTGATGCTTCTCAGTCAGGCGGCCGCCATGGTGGACGGCGTCTATCAGGACATCTTCGAAGCGCTCAAGCCCGGTGTGCGCGAGAATGAGATCGTCGCGCTCGCGAACAAGCGCCTGTACGAGATGGGATCGGACCAGGTCGAGGCCATCAACGCGGTGTCGGGCGAACGGTGCAATCCGCATCCCCACAACTTCACCGACCGCATCATTCGTCCAGGCGACCAGGCCTTCTTTGACATCATCCACTCCTTCAACGGGTACCGTACGTGTTACTACCGCACAATGTCGGTCGGTAGCTCGACCGCCGTGCAGCGAGACGCGTACACCCAGGCGCGTGAATGGATGGACAAGGCGATCGACCTCGTCAAGCCCGGGGTCGGCACCGACGTCATTGCGAAGTCGTGGCCGGCCGCGACGGAGTTCGGCTTCGCCGATGAGATGGCGGCCTTTGGTCTGCAATTCGGTCACGGTCTCGGACTGGGGCTGCACGAGCGTCCAGTCATCTCGCGCCTGAACTCGCTCAAGGATCCCATTGAACTCAAAGTCGGCATGGTGTTCGCGCTCGAGACGTACTGTCCGGCGACCGACGGTATCTCTGCGGCGCGTATCGAAGAGGAGATCGTCGTGACCGAGACCGGTCCGGCCATCTTGACGAAGTTCCCCGCTCAAGAACTGATGATTGCCAACAAGTATTAGGAGTGAGAATGACAGCCCCCGCCACAGCCCCCGCGCTGGATCTCAACGCCAAACTCGAGCTCTACCGCGTGCAAGTTGCCTTGCGACAGTTCGAGACGCGCGCCTACGACTTGTTCTTAGAGAACTACGTCAAGGGCACGAGTCACCTATCGCTCGGCCAAGAAGCCATTGCCGCTGGTTTTGCCGCGGCGATGCGACCCGACGACTACACCTTCGCGACCTATCGCGGTCACGCCCACACTCTGGCGCGCGGCGTGCCGATGACGCCGGTGCTCGCCGAATTGATGGGTCGCACGAATGGTCTGATGGCGGGCAAGGGCGGATCGATGCACTTGACGAGCGTCGAACACGGCGTCATGGGATCGTACGCAATCATTGGCGCTCACTTGCCGATCGCCTGTGGCGCCGCGTGGAGCGCGCAGTACCGCGGGACCGAGCAGGTCGCCGTGTGCTTCTTCGGTGACGGATCGACGAACATCGGAGCGTTTCACGAGGCCCTCAATTTCGCCGCGATCTGGAAACTCCCCGTCGTCTTCGTGTGCGAGAACAACTTGTGGATGGAGTACACCCGCACCACTGAGATCACCGCGGTCCCCAACCCCGCGGCCGATCGCGCGAGTGCCTACGGTCTCGAGTCGATCATCGTTGACGGCAACGACGTCGACGCGGTCTACGAAGTCGCCTCGATGGCCATGGCACGCGCTCGTGCCGGTGAAGGACCGAGTTTGATCGAGGCGCTCACGTATCGCCACGGGGGTCACTCGCGCGCCGACCCGGGAAAGTACCGACCCGACGAAGAGGTCGCGGAGTGGATGGCCAAAGACCCCATCCCGATGTATCACGCGCGACTGTTGGCCGAAGGGGCGACCGAAGCGCAGCTAGTTGAGATCGAGCACTCAGTCGCCGCTGAAGTTGAGCAGGCGACTGAGGAAGCGAAGGCCGGTCCCATCCCCGGGGTCGACTTGTTGATGAAGGACGTTTGGGCTGATGGAGGCTCCGCATGGCGCAATTAACTTTCCGTGAGGCGATCTCGCGCGGCATCGCCCAAGAGATGCGCCGAGACGAGAGCGTTCTCGCCATCGGTGAGGACATCGGCGCGGCCGGTGGGGTCTTCAAGGGGACCGTCGGGCTCTTGGACGAGTTCGGTCCGGTGCGCGTACGCGATACACCGATCTCCGAACAGGCGATCCTGGGCGCGGCAATGGGCGCAGCGATGACGGGCCTCAAGCCAATCGCCGAGATCATGTTCTCGGACTTCTTCGCCGTGTGCTGGGATATCGTCGTCAACGAGATCGCCAAGTCGCGGTATATGACGAACGGGCAATTGACGTTTCCCTTAGTGATTCGCTCGGGCAACGGTGGCGGTCTTCGTTTTGGTGCCCAGCATTCACAGAGTGTCGAGAACTGGGCGATGATGGTTCCCGGACTAAAAGTAGTCGTTCCCTCCAACGCGCTCGACGTGATTGGCCTGATGGCGGCCGCCGTTCGCGACCCCGATCCCGTTATCTTTCTCGAGGCCAAGGCCTTGTATGCGTCCAAGATGGAAGTTCCTGACGGTGACATTGTCGACACTCTCGGCAGCGCCAAGGTCCTACGACAAGGGAGCGACGCGACGTTGGTATCCCTCGGTGCGATGGTGCCCAAGACTCTCAAGGCGGCCGAGGAGCTCGCGAGTGCCGGTATTGACTGCACCGTGGTGGACGTTCGCTCACTGGTGCCTCTTGACACCACGACGATTCTGCGCGAAGTCGTGGCAACCGGTCGTCTGTTCACCGTCGAGGAAAACCCACGACTCTGTGGGTGGGGTGGAGAACTCAGTTCCATCGCGTCCGAGGAGATCTTCTACGACTTGGATGGACCCATTGTTCGCATCACGACGCCGCACATCCCGCTGCCCGCGGCTGATGCCCTGGAAGACATGGCGATCCCTTCAGTGGAGCGAATCGTGACGACCGTCATGAAGTCGATGAACGCCTAACTCTCTGACGTGGCTCGCTTGCGAGCCACGTCAGAGACAGTTAACTCAGGTCGCCCTTGAGGTGCTGATCGAGGAAGGCGATGACTCCATCGATAGCACGCTCTTGCACATCGTTGACGTCGACGTGACCGTCGGCGTCGGTGACGGGGAAGATGTAGCCGTGCAACGGGTGGTCCCACGACACCCACGTCGCGTCCTTGCCACTTTCCGCGAGTAACTCGTAACTGAGGCGAAAGATGCCCTGCAAGTGGTCCGAGTCGCGGCCCATGACCAGTATCGGGACATCGATGGTGGACATTCGATCCAGAGCCAGGGGTAGGTTGCTGCGCGCACGCACTCGCTCGACGTCGGGCATATGCATCTCTTCGACGAGACGCATATTCGTATCGGGGTTGACGACCGCCGCATCGGCGGTGGAGAGGTCCAAGAATTCGTGGCTTGCTGGTTCGCTGGCCACCCCTGCGCGCACGACCCCCGCGTACTGCGACGAGAGCTTGAGAAGCATCTCGCCAGCGTGACTCACGCCGACGTGACCGAGCCGGTCGGCGTCGATGTTCGGATGCTGGGCCACGTGTTGCAGAATCGACAACTCGTCCTCGTATTCGAGTGGGGAACGGTTCATCAGATCCATTCCCGTGCGCTGGTCCACGACCAGGCGCCCGCCGCTGTTAAAGCCGAGTTCGACCTCGGTCCGGTAGCGCACCCATGCGCACGCGTAGCCGGCGGCGAGCAGTCGCTCCATTATGTAGGGGTGCGTCGTGAGTCGCGACTTGAGCCAATCGATACCACCACCACCGTTGGCGTACGCGAGCAGAACGAAGGGGAATTCTCCCTCGTCAGAGGGGGTGCGCAAGGCGTAGGGTACGTACAGTCCATCGCGCGTTTCGGCGAGGTAGAAACTCGCTGGTCGGTCCGAACCCGGCATGGGTTGGACGAAGATGGGTTCGACGATTTCGACGGGCACAAGCGTCTCCATTTTCTATTGATGATCTGTCGGTTGATGAGTACGAAGAGTGCATGAGTGTCCCAACAAGCGCTATCGGAACACGAGTACTTCACCTTACCAATCAGGTGTCATCGTTTTCGAGCGCACGCATGCGCCGTGTCTCGCATTTCGTCGTCGACCTACTGGCCCGACGGGGGTGGCGCTAGTCTGGCGCGAACGACCGGCAAGGGTGAAGGAATGTCTCGATCGAAATCCACATCCGATCTTGAGATCTGGAGCAATTCCCTCGTTCACGTTGGTGTCGAGTATCGGGCCGCCGAAGAGATCGCCCAACAGATCCAAGACGTCATCGTCACCCAAGATTTGCCAGAGGGTCTGCGCCTGCCTTCGGAACGTGATCTCGCCGAAATCATGTCCACGAGTCGACCCACCGTCAGTCAAGCGATGCGTATCCTCATCGTTCGGGGATTGGTGGAATCTCGTCGAGGATCGGGCGCGTACGTTCTTCGACGACCCGAAGCGAGTCTTCTCACGTCAATGGACCTCATGTTAGGAGTCAATCGTGACACCGTCGGGCACCTCACCAATCTTCGACTCTGGCTCGAGGACGCGGGTATACGCGAAGCGGTGGATCAACGTACCGACGACGACGTTCAACTCGCCGACGCCGCACTGGACCGTCTGCGTGGCAGTACGGGATCCACGGCGGCGTGGCTGAGTGCCGATACTCAGTTTCACGCGACACTCGTCGGCGCGTCACATAATCCGTTCTTGTCTTCGATATTTGAAGGTGTGCACAAGACGCTAATGAACTACGAATACCGCACGTGGATCGCCAGCGGCACCGTGCCTTCGTGGCTCGGTCGCCGTCACGTGAGTGCCCTCACGGCGCTGCACGAGCCCATCCTTTTTGCGGTTCGTGATCGCGATGTTCGAGGAGGTCAACTCGCCGTATTGGAGCATCACCACGCGATGCAAGAGCACCTGGCGGCCAGCCACCGCAGCACCGCGTAACTCATGTCGAGGGTCGATAGCGGCGTTATAGTGGCTAAGCAACTATGACTCGGGGGCGCTTGTGGAGTTGAGCCGAAGAAGAGAACTGGAGCGCGCCGCCGACCTGTTGCGGTTACGAGCAGTGCGCATGGTGGCGCCTCACGGCTTCGGCTACCTGGGTCAAGTCCTCTCGAGTGCTGAGTTGATGGCGGTGACGTTCGCCGAAGGATTTCGCCCCGGCATCGACGAATTGGTGGTCTCTCCCGGTCACTACATCATCGTGGCCTACGCCGCGGGGCCCGAACTCGGACTCCTGAGCGAAGACGACCTCGCCACCTACGGCTTCGATGGCTCATCGCTCGAGGCGATCGGGACTGAATCGTCGCCCATCGCCGACATCACCTGCGGATCACTTGGTCAAGGACTGTCCAGCGCGGTTGGCTTGGCGCTCGCGGCCCAACTTCGAGGCAACGAGGCGCGTCGCGTCTTTGCCCTCGTGAGTGATGGAGAGTTGGAAGAAGGTCAGGTCTGGGAAGCGGCGATGTTCGCGGCGCACCGCGGCCTGGGGAATCTGATCGTGCTGCTGGACGCGAACAATTCCCAAGTCGACGGACCAGTCACTTCGATCACGACTCTCGAGCCGATCGCTCAAAAATGGGAGAGTTTCGGCTGGGCGGCCTACGACGTCGACGGTCACGACGTCACGGCGCTCTCCTCGGCGATTCACGACGCCATGGACCACGATCGTCCCGCCATCGTCATCGCGCGTACATCGACGGCGCAGGGACTCTCGTGCCTACCCGAGGGAGCCGACGGTCACTTCATCAAGATCTCGGGCGACCTGATCGACGCCGCAGTCGGCGAATTGGAGGCGCGACGTGCTTAATCTTCCTCCATACCCCACCGCCCTCAAGCCCTACGGCCGCGCCTTCGTTGAATTGGCGCGCCACCGTGACGAGATCCTGTGCCTGTCGGGGGACCTGACGCGACAGACCGAAATCGACCTGTTCCAAGAGGAGTTCCCCGATCGTTTCATCCACGCAGGCATGGCTGAGGCCAACATGATCACGATGGCCGGCGCGCTCGCCCGACGGGGCTTCTTGCCCTTCGTCCACACATTTGGAGTATTCGCCACGCGGCGGCCACTCGACCAGATCGTCAACTCGGTGGCGTATCCGAACCTGCCCGTACGCATCGTCGGCTTCATGCCGGGGGTCTCGAGTCCGGGTGGACCGAGCCACCAGGCCATCGACGACGTGGCCCTGATGCGCTCGCTGCCCAACATGATGGTGGTCGACGTCGCCGACGCCACGGAGATTCGCCAGGCCGTCATCGCCATTGCCGACGTCCCGGGGCCGGTGTACCTGCGCCTCAAGCGCGGTGAGATCCCCATCATCTTCGATGCGCGACACGAGTTCTCCTTGGAGCGCGCTCACGTGGTGCACGATGGCGAGGACCTTGTGATCTACGCCAGTGGCATGATGCTCTCGTCCGCCCTGGCCGCCGCTTCGACTCTGGAGGACGCTGGAGTGAGCGTCGGAGTCGTCAATGTGCCGGTCATCAAGCCGTTGGACCGCGCGACCATTATCGAGACTGCCTCACGAGCGCGTGCGGTGGTGACCGCAGAGAATCACTCCATCATCGGGGGACTGGGCTCCGCGGTGGCCGAAGTCCTCGCCGAAGAGGGTCTCGCACGACGTCTACGACGCGTGGGGCTTGCTGACACGTTCGCCGAAGGCGCACAGAGTGCCGCGTGGCTCTTCAAGAAATATGGGCTCTCCACCCAAGACGTCGTCGACGCCGGATGGAGCGTGCTGGGTCGTGAAGGTAGTGCCCCCAGTACCCCGGTGGTGGTGACCCCGTTGGGCGAATATGCGCCGGTGTGAGGACGTTCGAGGAACGACGAGAGGATGACTATGGCGAATGAGCGAGTCGGCTGGCTCGGGACGGGTCGGATGGGTCTGGCCATGGCACGTCGCCTCGTTGACGCGGGAGTCGACGTGACCGCTTGGAATCGGACGAGTTCAAAGGTCGACGAGCTTGCAGAGGCTGGCGCCGCGGTGGCGTCGTCCATTTCAGAACTGGGCACCTGCGACGTCGTCTTCGTGATGGTGGCGCGGCCCCAGGACCTTGACGACGTTGTGACGGGAGAGGGGGGAATTCTCGCGGCGAGCGAACGGCCACGCGTGGTCGTCTCGTGCGCCACGGTCGACCCCGTGACGTCGGCACGAGTGCGCGCGACTCTCGCCGCCGAGAACATCGCGTTTCTCGCGGCTCCGATCAGCGGCAATCCCCACGTGGTTGCCGATGGTCGTTCGACCTTCGTCGTGTCAGGGAACCGTGACAGGTTCGAGGAGGTCTCGCCGCTCCTCAACACGATCGCGCGCGCTGCGGTGTGGGTGGGCGAGGGCGAGGAAGCGATCATCGTGAAGATTTGTCACAACCTCTATCTCGGGATGATCGCGCAATCGGTGGCCGAAGTGACGGTGCTGGCGGAAAAATCAGGCGTCGATCGATCGCAATTCTTGAGCTTCTTGAATTCGACCGGACTGGCGATGCCCTGGGTGACCAATCGCACGCCGGACCTTCTCGCATTGGACTGGACGCCCACGTTCACGACCGAGTTGTTGCGCAAGGATTTCGAGCTCGGAATGGACTGCGCACGATCGGCGGAAGTACCGATGCCGCTCGGGGCGAGCGTGCTGCAATTACTCCAAGGTGCTATTGGTCGCGGATACCGCGACGCCGACTTCCTCTCACTGTTCGCGGTGCAGGCAGATTCAGCTGGCCTGACCCTTCGACCCAGTGACCCACCGGCGCACGAGTCTGGCTACATAACTGAAACGGAAAGGTAATTGTGTCACTGCAAAAATTCATCCCGACTCCAAAGTTCGACGAGTACCGCGAGGTCTTCAAGGACTTCTTCAAATTGGAGCGACGCGCCGATGGTGTGCTGCTCGCCCAGGCCCACACGCTGGGCGGTCCGATCCAACTCAGCGTCCAGAATCATCGAGCCCTTGGTCAGATGCTGAAAGTCATCGGAGCGGACCCGGAGAATGAGCTACTGATTCTGACCGGCTCCGGCGACGAGTTCATGATGGAGTCCGATCCCAATGGTTTCGAACTCGAGACCGAGGACATGCCGTATTGGGCGTACGAGTACGCCTACAAGGATGGTCGGATCAACGTGAGTTCGCTGATCAACGACCTCGAAGTTCCCACCATCGGACTCTTCAACGGTTCGGGTTTCCACTCCGAGATCGTCCTTATGTGTGACATCACGTTGGCCGCAACCGACTCGGTCATCTTCGACCTGCACTACGACATTGGATCGGTGCCCGCCGACGGAATTCATAACGCGTTCCAAGAACTGCTAGGAACCAAACGAGCGGCATACGCGTTATTGACCGGTGAAGCCATTACGGCTGAAAGGGCGCTGGAGTATGGCCTGGTGAACGAGGTCCTGCCTCGCGATCAACTCATCGCGCGCGGATTCCAGATCGCTGACCACATCATGTCCCAGCCGCGTGTTACCCGTCGGCTCACCACGCAGATCGTTCGGCGACCGTGGAAGAAGCGAATCACCGACGATCTCGACGGGGGATTCGGGATCCAAATGTTCGGCCACGTCGCCAAGCAGAAATCGATTCATGGCGACGAACATATTCGTTCCACGGTGGACTACGTTCGCGACGGTCGTCGGAATAATTTCGACTAGGCGGGCCTCACGACGTACTCATTTCGCGACCTCGACGTGGCGTTGCAGGTATCGCAATGTCACGTTCGCGTGTGCGTTCGAACATCGATCAGGGAAGCTATTTCTCCCAGTGTTGTGGTGGTGAATCCATCACTGCGTGGACGTCACTTCCAACTCCTTATTGGCCGTTGGATTCTCTGTGGCCAGTAACGGCCCATGGTGGCGCGACAGTGTCGGCCAGCAGGGTGGCACCCGTGGCGTGCCCGTACGACGTCGCCATGCCGGTCGAAAACCGTCAGAGCGGTGGACCGGTACTTCTAGACTGGTCGGGCGAAGATGTAGCAGAGTAGCTCTCTCGCGTGAGGAGACGCCATAATGTGGGCGCGACAACTCCCTAGCCGGACCCGGACACTAGTAGTGATCTCGCTAGTGATCAGTGCAGTGACTTTGGCGGGATGTGGATCGGGTAAGGCGAGTACACCTCCGACGACGGCGAATCTAAAACCCGCCGTAGTCGTGACGATCCCCAAGAATAAGTTGCCCGCGTCTCACGATAACGATGCCGGCAAGGCACGGATTCCGGACTCGACGCCCGATGACGACTCTGATCCCAACCCGCCAAATTAGGTTCGCGAGTCGTCCTTAGACGTCGGGCACTTCACCGAAGAGCCGACGTGACCGTGTTGTGTTGAATTGGTTGGCAATGGTGCGTTGATTGGTTGGCGAAAGAGTGCTAGTGATGAGGTGTGTTCGCGCGCACGACGCAGGCGGGCGTCAGGATCGGCGGTTCAATCTTGACGGCTCGTCGAGCGGCGACAATATTTCAATTCGGTAACAATTCTCACAATACTTGACATTTTTTAAAAACTGCGATAGAAACTCTCACAACCGCAAACGACCCCATTCGGGGCGGCGGTCGGCATAAATAGCCCGGGGGGGAAAGTGACGCAGTTCTGGTTGTCGTTCGGATTTGGGCTGGTGACTGCATCGGTCCTGGCAATAGCCGCCGTCGGGTTGAGTTTGCAGTTCGGCATCACGAACTACATCAATTTTGCCTACGGCGACTTCATGGCCCTGGGTGCGTATCTCACCTACGCCTTCAACGCCGAAATATTCCACGTGAACATCTGGGTAGCGATGGTCGTGGGATCCTTGTTAATGGGCCTCATCGCGGTGGCCCTGAATCGATTTCTCCTCAGCCCGTTCGCTCGGCGGTTCAATAAGACGTTCTACGTCTTGATCGTCACCTTCGGCTTGTCGCTCATCTTGTTAAACCTGGTGTATTCGATCTGGGGCTCCAACGTACGTTCGTACAACATGAAGATTGAGGTCGACAAGCACATCGGCCCCTTCGAGTTGAACTTGTACGCGATCATCATCATGATCATCGCCGTCGTCACCATGATTCTGATCCACGTGATGCTCAAGACGACGCGCCTCGGCAAGTCGATGCGCGCAATGTCGGACAACACGACACTGGCTATGACCAGTGGTATTGACACGAAGCGGATCACGACCATCACCTGGTTCCTTTCGGGAACGATGGCCGGCCTCGCGGGAACGGTACTGGGCATCACCGAGGGCAACCTGACCCCGGCGTCGGGTGAGTTGTTCTTGTTCGTGATCTTCGCTGCGGTGATCGTGGGCGGAGTCGGCAGCATCTACGGCGCGATGGCCGGAGGTGTGCTGATCGGCCTGGCGACCGAGGTGTCGGCAGCCTTCATCAACGCTGCCTACAAACTCGACGTCGCCTTCGTGATCTTGATTTTGACCCTCTTGTTTCGGCCCAGCGGTCTCTTCGCGCGCCCCGGAAAGGCTTAACCCATGTCCCAGTTTTGGTACTACGTCTTCACTCTGGTGTTCTTCCTGTTCGACTACTTCATCTTGGCGATGGGGCTCAATATCCAGTACGGCGAGACCGGCGTCTTGAACTTCGCCTATATCGGTTTCGTGGCCTTGGGTGCGTACGTCACCGGCGCGGTGAGCTTGCCCAATTCAGTGGGCACCGGCCAGCAGTACATCTTTGGCTGGAACATGCCCTTTCCCCTGAACCTCATCATGGGGGGGATCGCGGCGATGATCCTCGCGGTGATCGTGGCCTTCATCGCCCTGCGTCGGCTGCGCACGGACTACTTGGCCATGGTGCTGATCTCGCTGTCGTTGGTGCTCTATGACATCATCAACAACTACCCGCGACTCTTCAACGGTGCCGACGGCCTCTACAACGTTCCCCAGCCCATGACCGGCGTCTTCCACATGAGCACGAACACCTTCGTGATCTTCTTCTCGCTCGTGACTGGAGTCATCGCCCTGATCCTGTGGGCCGTGATGAGTCGAATCACTCGTTCCCCCTTGGGCCGGACGTTTCGCGCCATCCGTGACGACGCCGACGTCGCCGCCGCCCTGGGCAAGGGCGTCTTTCGCTACCAGTTGATGTCGATGCTGATCGGGTCGTTCTTCGCGGGCGTCGGCGGCGGCCTCATCATCGAGTTCGGTGGTTCCTTCAACCCGTCAGCGTGGTTGCCGGGCGAGACGTTCGTCGTGTTCGCCGTCATTATTGTCGGAGGCGTCGGAAACAACGTCGGCCTCTTGGTCGGTGCACTCCTGGTGGAAACACTGCTGATCCACCTTCCGGCATTCCTGCCCGACATCCCCGGTCACCCGGGTCTCATCGAATACATCGACGCAATGGTGATCGGCATTGTCTTGATGATCATGCTGTGGTTCCGTCCGCAAGGGATGGTGCCAGAGAGGATTCGACGCTTTCCCCAGCCCGCGGGAGAGCTCTTGAATCGTGACGGTCACTCGGTCGTAGCCCCCACTTTGACCGAGGCCGTCGCGACCGGGAGCGCGCCAGCGTCGGACGCACATGAAGGGACTGATGCCTGATGATGACCTATAACGAGACACCGGTGTCGCCATCGGGCGGCGACGGTCCGATCCTGCGCTGTGAAGGCATCACCAAGGCCTTCGGAGGGGTGAACGCGGTCAACGGGGCGAGTTTTGACATTCCGCGCAACATGATCACCGCCCTTATCGGTCCCAACGGCGCGGGCAAGACGACCGTCGTCAACATCCTGTCGGGGGCCATGAAGTGTGACTCGGGTCGCGTTCAAATGGGTTCGACCGACGTCACCAACTGGGAGCGCTACAAGATCGCGCGCCTGGGTCTCATGCGCACCTTCCAGTTGTCGCGCGAGCTCGGTGGACTCACCGTCCTGGAGAACTTGCTCGTCGCTCCCAAGGTGCAGGCGGGGGAGTCACTGTTCAACATCTTCTTCCGCCCTCGTCTCTTGAAGCGTGAAGAACGTCAAAATATCGAGCGAGCGACCGAGATCCTTCGCACCTACGGTCTGTACGACTTGCGCGACAATCGCGCGCGCGAGTTATCGGGTGGTCAAAAGAAGCTACTGGAGATCTCGCGCGGCGTCATGGCCTCGCCCTCCTTGTTCCTGCTCGACGAGCCCATGGCCGGCGTCAACCCGGCCCTGATCGAGCGCATCGGTGGTTACATCCTCGACATGAAGGCTCAGGGGGTCACGGTCCTGATGATCGAGCACAACCTCAACGTCGTCGAGAGAATCTGTGACAACGTCATTGTCCTGGCCGAGGGCAGGACCCTCGCCACGGGCAAGCTCAGCGAGTTGCGTGAGAACAAGGAAGTCGTCACCGCGTACCTAGGAGAGGTCATCAATGCCAGCACTAGTCACTGAGAACATCACGGCGGGCTACGGCCGCAACGTGATCATCTCGAACATCTCGCTTAACGCTGAGGTCGGTACCATCACCACGATCATCGGTCCCAACGGCGCGGGCAAGTCCACCTTCGCCAAGACATTGGTCGGAATCTTGCGCACTCAGACCGGTTTTATCAAGGTGAACGACCAGGACATCACCAAGATGCCCGGTCACCTCATCCCCCGCAACGGAATGGTCTACGTGCCACAGAACGACAACGTCTTCGTGAACCTCACGGTCCGCGAGAATTTGGAAGTCGGTGGTTTCGCGGTCAAGGGCGATACGTCGGCTCGCATGGCTGAGATCCTTAACGCCTTCCCGGACCTCAAGAAGGCGACGGGCAAGCGTGCAGGCTTCTTGTCGGGCGGTCAGCAGAACCTGCTGGCGATCGCGCGCTCGCTCATGGTCGATCCGACCGTGATCGTGCTCGACGAGCCGACCGCTGGTCTGTCGCCGGCCTACACCGACGTGGTGTGGAACCAGATCGAGACGATCCGAAACACCGGCACGGCGGTACTGGTGGTCGAACAAAATGTCGAGCGCGCCCTCAAGCACGCCGATTACGTTCACATCTTCGTCGCGGGCACCAACCACCTTCACGGTCCGACCGCTGAAATCGCGCAGCACGACCTCGCCGCCATCTTCTTGGGACGAGCCGAGGCTACAAAGTCGTAATGGTGGGAGATTCCCACGTTCACGAAGGAAAAAAGCAAAAAGGGGGAATTACGGAATGACAGCAAATGGAAAAATGAGGAGTCGCCTGAGGGGCCGGGTCGTCCTGTCTCTCGCCATGGTGACTGCGTTGGCGGGCGTGGGCGTTTCCGCGGGCGTCGCGAACGCGGCGCCCAAGAAGTTGGCGCCACTCGTCGTCGGCGGCATCTTCCCGTTCACGGGTTCGAAGGCGCTGCTCTCGTCGTGGGGAACCCACGGTGTCGCGGTTGGTGTCTACGAAGTCAACCAGCACGGCGGCGTTTTGGGTCACCAGCTGACAGCGAAGTACGTGGACGACGCGGCCGACTCGGTCGACGCGTTGCCGGCGTTTCGTAAGTTGGAACTGAGTCACCCTTCGGTCATCATCGGGCCGTTCTCGCCGACGATCGAGGCCGTGATCAACCAGTTCCAGCCCAATGACGTGGTGGACTTCATGGTTGGTGGTTTGACGACACTCGACACCAACAACAATCCCTTCGTGTTCCGCACGTCGTCGTCGGACTCCAACGAGTCCCTCGCCATGGCGCAGTACGCGATCTCACAGGGTTGGAAGACGGCGTCGTTGATCTTTGACAACTCGGCAAACTCCCAGGGCTTCGTCCCACCGCTCATAAAGGCCTTCAAGGCCCTGGGTGGCACGATCCAGCAGAACATCACGCTGACCCCGGGACAGTCGGACTACAGCTCGGAGTTGACCTCGGCCTTCGCGGGCCACCCGCAGGTCATCTTTGACTCGATGGACTCCCAGACCGCCGCGACCTTGTTCGCCGACGGTCAGCAGTTGGGTGACATGACGACGCACTGGATCGGTGACGACCTGCAGTCAGCTCCTCAGGGTGTGTACGCCAAGGCCTTTGGCCCGACCGCGTCCACGGACCTGATTGCCGCACTGCCCGCGACACCGACCACGGCTGACGGTGCCTACAACCACTTCCTGGTCGACTACCAGTCGGTGTGGCACACGACGTCCATCTTGCCCACGACGTTCAACGAGTACGACTCGATCGTCATTGCCTCGCTGGCGATGACCATGGCGAAGTCCACCGACCCCAAGGTGTGGGTCAAGGACATCATCAAGGTCTCGAACCCGCCGGGCGTGACGTGTGGACGCTACGAGCAGTGCGTGGCATTGCTGAAGCAGGGCAAGAAGATCAACTACGACGGAGCTGCTGGAAACGACGACTTCAACAAGTACCACAACGTCTTCTCCGGGTTCCAGATGCAGGGCTTCGATGCCAGCCTCAATAACGTCACCCGTGCGTACATCACGCCGGCCCAGTTGGCCGCGGTCGTCGCTAAGGGCGGCTGAGAAAAGTAGGAAGTTTGTTTCCCGCACTGGGGATAGTCAGCAACTCGGACGCTGACTATCCCCAGTACTCACATTCACCTCGATCTCAGGGTCGAGGTGAATGTGAGGGTGGGCTTGAATTCTCGCATCCCCTGGGAGGATCGGTGGCTAGACCCCGGGGCCATCGTAAGGAATTGACATTGTGACCCAACTGCTCAGTGGAGTTCGTGTCCTCGACGTGACGACCGTCCTGGCGGGTCCCTTCGGGGCGTACCACTTGGGTTTGATGGGCGCCGACGTGGTGAAAATTGAAGTACCCGAGACCGGTGATCTTGCCCGGGAATTCGGCGAGGACGAGGTTCTCAAATCCTTCGCGATGGGGCCATCGTTCCTCGCGCAAAACGCCGGGAAACGTTCGGTGACCCTGAACTTGAAGTCCGAGGCTGGCGCTGCGGTCTTCGCACGCCTGCTGTCGTGGGCGGACGTGTTGATCGAAAACATGCGACCCGGCGTGCTGACGCGACTGGGCTTTTCACCTGAACGCGTGGCCGAACTGAACCCCCGCCTGGTCTACTGCGCGGTTTCAGGGTTCGGACAAGACGGACCTTTGGCTAAGCGCACCGCGTACGACCAGATCATCCAGGGCTTTGCCGGAATGGCGTCGGTGACCGGCCTGCCTGACGGCGAGCCAGTGCGCGTGGGATTTCCTTTGTGCGACGCCCTCGGTGGTTACGTGGCCGCGATGGCGATTTGCGCGGCACTCGTACACCGCGCCGCGACCGACGAAGGTTGCTACCTCGACGTCTCGATGCTCGAGGCGGCGCTGACCTCGATGACCTGGGTGGTGTCAGAACAACTCATCAGTGGTCGTGTGGCGGGTCGTCATGGAAACGACAACGCGGCCTCGTCACCCTCGGGCACCTTCTTCGCCAGCGACGGGCCTATCAATATTGCCACCAACACGCAGCGCCAATTCGAGACGCTCTGTCACGCCTGTTCACGTGAGGACTTGATCGTGGACGCTCGCTTCGCGAGTCGCAGCGAACGCAAACGTCATCGTCGTGAGCTCAGTCGTGAGCTCGATTCCGCCCTACAGACGCGCACCGCGCTCGAGTGGGAGGAGATCCTTGCTCGCGTGAGCGTTCCCGCCGGTCGGCTGTTGAGCGTTGATGAGGCGTTGCACCAAGAGCAGATCCGCGTGCGCGGTCTCGTCCACGAGATCGATGTCGACGTCCCGGGGCGTCCCAGTGTGTCAGTACTCGGAAGCGCCGTACACGTCGACGGCGAAACTCTCGCGCCCCGGTGCGCGCCACCGCGGCTCGGTCAGCACACCGAGGAGATCTTGAGCGAGCTGGGCTACTCGCACGACGAGGTCGCCACGTTGCGTCGTGAGGGGGTTGTCTGATGACGATGACGACGTCTCAGTACCCTCGGGTTGTCATCATCGAGGAGGGCATGCGCGAAGGGATGCAGATCGAGAGCGCCGATATCAGCGTCGACGCCAAGGTCGAGTTGCTCGACGCGCTGTCGCGAACGGGCCTGGGCACCATCGTCGTGGGGTCCTTCGTCAGTCCCAAGTGGACGCCGCAGATGGCTCAGATCGATGAGATCGTCACGCGATTCACTCCCGTCGATGGGGTTCGTTACACCGCGCTCGCCCTCAACGAGCGTGGTCGCGAGCGAATGAGCCACTTCATGCCGCCCCTGGTGACCTCCATCGAATTCCCACGCACCTTCGTGCATCTGTGTGACGTGTTCGTTCGACGCAATACCAACCGGTCCCAGGCCGAGGAGATCGCCCTGTGGCCCCAGGTCATTGCCCAGACCGTGGCGTCGGGTGCGACATCTGCCGGCATCGCCATCAACGCCGCGTGGGGTTCGAACTGGCTGGGGCTCTTTGATCAGTCCGAGCGCATGGACATGCTCGAGCGACAGCACAAATTATGGAGCGATGCGGGAGTGACGATTGACCGCGTCTGGATCGGTGATCCGATGGCGTGGAATATGCCCGATCAGGTGGGCGCCCAGTTGCGCGCAATCATCGATCGCTGGCCCCAGATCACTTCGTTCCACCTCCACCTGCATGACGCGCGCGGAACCGCGCTGCTGTCGGCGTACGAAGCGCTGCGGGTACTCGGACCCCAGCACACGTTGATCCTCGACACCTCGGTGGGTGGGATGGGGGGGTGCCCCTACGGCGGGCACGGACGGATGACGCGCATGATCCCAACCGAGGATCTGGTGAACCTCTTGCACGAACTTGGGATCGAGACGGGCGTCGACCTTTCTCGACTCATCGATGCCGCGTTGCTGGCCGAAGACGTCGTCGGTCACTCGTTGTGGGGACACGTCTCCAAAGCGGGACCGCGACCTCGAGGACGTGAACTCTTCGCGATGGACCTGCCCTTTATCGAGACCGAGTCTCAGGCCCAGCACTTTCGCCGCGGCAAGGGCGCCTACGACGGCGCACCTTCTCCTTGGAGGGAACCCATCACCTCGCCGGCGAGGGACCGTCTCTTTCTCGATCACGCGGGAACCGACCATGAATGATGACCTCCGCATCCCCGTCGCGCCAGCGACGCCAATTGAAGTGGCGAACCTGGCCGACGCGGCGCCGATGGTGGCGACGTTTGAGGTGAGTCGATGGTCCGCGACACCCCCTCGGTTAGCGTTACTGGGGATGCGCTATGACCAGAGGCGACCATGGCGACGGTAAAAGATATCGCCAACACGACCTCGATGCGGTCGCTCGAACGGTCCTTTGAAATCCTCGACATCCTGCGTCGCAGCCGGGTCCCGATGCGTTTGACCGACATTTCGATCGAGTCCGGCATCCACTTGGCTACCACGCAACGAATTTTGAGCGTCATGCAGCACTACGGCTACGTGAGTCAAGAGCGCTACGGATACACCGTCGGCGTCACGTCGATGATCAATGCCTACGCCTTTCACATGACCAATTCGTTGAGTCAGATCGCGTTGCCCGTGATGCAAGAATTGGCAGGCGCCAGTGGGTTCATGTCATCGCTGTCGGTACGTGTCGATATGGCCCAAGTGATGATCTTGCGCGTTGAGGGTAACGAACCCGCGCGGTACCTGTTACCGCTGGGGGAGTTGACGCCCCTGCACCTCGGGGGCGCACGAGTGCTCGCGGCGGCCCTTTCGGTTGAGGACATCAAGGAACTGATGAAGGAGATCCCGGAATATCGCCTGGCCAGTGGTCAGGTCGTGACGCGTCGCGAGTTCGTGAAGAATCTCGAGGTCATCCGCGATCAGGGCTATGTCTATAGCGTCTCGGAGCGAGAGCTCGGTTCGGCATCCGTGGCTGTACCTGTCTTGAGTCAAGAGGGGGAACTCGTCGCGTCGCTTCAGGTATCAGGTCGCGCCGCGGATCTTGATGAGGCCAAAGCCGAGTGGTGCGTCGTAGAACTCAAGCGCGCTAGCACTTCCATAACCAAACGCCTGCCATAAACGGCGTCAAACGAAGGAGTCAGTGTCGTGATCGATCACCACGTGCGAGTACATCGCAGTGACGAGGAACTAGCGCGAGAGGACCAATTGGCCTTCAAGATCGCGCGCGTGGCGTCGGACCCGGTCGACGTCGGCGACGACGTGGTCGAAATGATCATCAACCGAGTGATCGACAACGCCGCTGTCGCCGCGGCGTCACTGACGCGCGCGCCCGTCGTGGCCGCACGGTCCCAGGCTCGCCGCCACGTCCTCGCCCCCGGGGCGACTATTTTCGGCGTCTCGCCTGAACGTCGCGTGTCGCCGGAGTGGGCGGCGTGGGCCAACGCCGTGGCGGTGCGCGAGCTGGACTTTCACGACACCTTCCTCGCTGCCGAGTATTCACACCCTGGCGACAACGTCGCGCCGTTGGTCGCGGTGGCCCAGCACGTCGCGCGCGACCGTGGCGTGAGTGGCCGAGACCTGGTGCGAGCAATCGCCACGGCGTACGAGATTCAGATCTCCCTCGCTCGCACAGTGTCCTTGCACCAGCACAAGATCGATCACGTCGCGCACCTTGGCCCCAGTGTCGCGGCCGGACTGGGGACGCTCCTCGGACTCGACGACGTGACGATCTACCAGTCGATCGGTCAAGCCCTTCACACGACGACGTCAACTCGCCAGTCGCGCAAGGGCGAGATCTCGACGTGGAAAGCGTACGCACCCGCGTTCGCGGGCAAGGCCGCGATCGAAGCGGTGGACCGTGCAATGCGTGGTCAGACGTCGCCGGCTCCCATCTACGAGGGCGAGGATGGGGTCATCGCCTGGATGCTCGACGGTCCGTCGGCCGACTATACGGTGTCGCTGCCGGCTCCGGGTGAGGCGAAACGAGCGATCCTTGACAGCTTCACCAAGGAACACTCCGCCGAGTACCAGGCCCAGGCGTGGATCGACCTCGCACGTCGGCTACGTCGAGAACACCCGGAGGTACTCGACGTGAACCTCATCGACCAGATCGTGATCCACTCGTCGTACCACACGCATTTCGTCATTGGTTCGGGCGCGAACGATCCACAGAAGTACGAGCCCACCGCGACGCGCGAGACCCTGGACCATAGTTTGCCCTACATCTTTGCGGTAGCGATCCAAGACGGTTCGTGGCATCACGAGAAGTCCTATACGCCCGAGCGAGCGCAGCGACCCGACACCGTGGCATTGTGGCGCAAGATCACGACCCAAGAGGATCCCGAGTGGAGTCGACGGTATCTCTCGAGTGATCCCAACGTCCAGGCCTTCGGAGGGTGGATCCGCATTTCCTTGAGTGACGGCACCGTCGTGGAGGATTCGATCGTCGTACCCGACGCGCACCCGCGCGGTGCTCGCCCCTTTGCTCGGGCCGAGTATCTCGCCAAGTTCCGCGGCCTTGCTGAGGATGCGGTCGAGCCAGCGGAGATTGAGCGATTCCTGAGTGTCGCCCAGGACCTGGAATCTTTGACGGCGGCCCAGTTGGATGGCCTTACTTTCGAAGCTCGCCCCGGGTATCTCGAATCCGTCCCCGAACCCGTCGGGTTGATCTGATGTTGAATTCTTCACTCAGTGCCGCGGCCAAACGCGAGGTACTACGCGCCAGTCTTGCTTCGGGACGAATGTTGCTCCTACCAGGGGCCTTCAACCCCTTGTCCGCCAAGTTGATCGAGGCCAAGGGCTTTGACGGGGTCTACATCTCAGGAGCGGTGATGTCGGCTGATCTCGGCTTGCCCGACATCGGGTTGACGACGTTGAGCGAGGTGGCCCTACGCAGTGAGCAGATATCGCGTGTGACGAACCTTCCGTCGCTGGTCGACGCCGACACCGGATTCGGCGAGCCGATGAACGTTGCGCGAACCGTGCAGACGCTCGAGGACGCGGGAGTGGCTGCGTTGCACATCGAGGACCAGGTCAACCCCAAGCGCTGTGGCCACCTCGATGGCAAGCAGGTCGTGGATGAGGCGACGGCAATCCAGCGGATTCGCGCGGCCGTGAGCGCTCGCCGTGATCCAAACCTACTCATCATGGCCCGCACGGACGTGCGAGCGATCTCGGGTCTGGATGCTGCAGTCGACCGGGCCAAGGCTCTCGTCGACGCCGGGGCCGACGCGATATTTCCTGAGGCGATGCTCGACCTGGGCGAGTTCGAGGTGATGCGAGCCGCGTTGGACGTGCCGATGTTGGCGAACATGACCGAATTCGGTAAGAGTGATCTCTTCACGACGGCACAATTGTCTGACGTCGGGGTGAACATCGCGATCTTTCCAGTGTCACTCTTGCGCGTCGCCATGGGTGCGGCCTCGCGAGCGCTCGATACCTTGCGCGAGCGGGGCAACCTCACGTCCCTGCTGGGCGAGATGCAGCATCGTTCCGATTTGTACGAGTTGCTCGACTACGCCTCGTACGAGGCGTACGACGCCGATATCTTCAACTTCGACGTACCAAACTGATGCTGACCCGCCAGTGGCGTGAAGCGTGCGAACAACGACCTTCCAATTTGTTGAGAAAAGTCACAGTCCCGGCGAACGCTCTGTGCACTACCATCTCGATTTAGGTGTCGCCGTCGTGGCCCACGTCGCGCGCCGGCGAAAGGAATTTACGTCATGAGCAATTCCTCACACCTGACAACGAATCGACGTGCGCCGATCTCACGATTGCGTCGATGGATTTTGCCCATCCTGTCATTGCTGCTGGTGAGTTCGTCAACTGTGCTTATTTCGGCGGTTCCCTCATCGGCGACGACGTCGCCACAGGGTGGCTTCGGACCGCTGCCGGCGGGACTGCCCATTGAGTCACGTTGCCAGAACATGACCATCTCGGACCATATCGTGTTCGTCGGTCAATACGTTGACGCGTCGACACACGGTGGGATATGCGGTGTCACGGGAAAGGACAATACGTGGCAATGGCAGTTGCCCCAAGGTTCAGGTACCAAGGGATGCAAGGAGGACGGTACCTTCTGTGACTTCAAGGTGACGGCGTCGACGAATCAGCAACTCGAGAGTTTCTGCATCGACGGAGCCAACGTTCAAGGTGCGTGGTCGTCGTGCGACTACTTCGGCGTGGTGGGCGACAACATGGGAATCCTCCAGGGGACCGTGACCGACAAGGACGGCGGTCCAGTGGCGGGTACCACGATAAAAGCCTACGGTCATCCCGGAGCGACGACGACGTCAGACGTCAATGGTTTCTACGCGATGCAATTGAATAGGGGTGCCTACACGGTAGAACCATCTGGCGGGCCCCAGGGCAAGTCGGCGCCGGGTTACACGCCCAAAGTGACGCCGGTGCATGTCGTCGACCACCAGACGTCGACGGCGAATTTCCAACTCGACACCAGCCTCGAGCTCAAGCTCAAACTTGACAAGAGCACCGTCGTCGCCAACGGGTACGAAGTGGTCAGTGGCACGATCACCACGACCCAGTTCGGGAAACCTCTACCCAACGTCAACGTTCAACTCCAAGTGCAGCCCAATCAGAGCGCCGACCAGGCGGTGACGGCCGGCGCACGCGCGTCAGTGTGCTCGAATGGGTCGCGGGTGTGGCCGACGGGACAGTTGAACGATCCTGACGGCTATCCAGTGACCGTCACCACCGACGCCACGGGTACCTATAACTTCACCGTCACCGTTGGTACGACCCCGGGGACCTGGACACTCGACGCGTGGGCGTTTAACTCCACGGGGACACTTTCGAGCGACGTCACCGCAGCTTCTGAGACCAAGAGCATCAACTTCACCACGAATGGGTCGAGTTCGCTAGGTGGTTTCATCTCCGAACTCGACACGGCAGCGAGGTCCACCACATTCTCGACGTCCCTTGCGAACGACGCCGGTAGTGCCAACGGCCTGTGGACTTTGTTGTCTCAGGTGACCAAGGCGGGCACCGGTGGCATCAACTTCGGTGGCCTGGCGTACAGCTTGGTCAACGCGAAGGATGGTCAGTCGATGATCATCTTCCCGGAGGATAAGCCGCCGAAACTCAACAAAGCGGGTGAGATCATGCCTGGTCGACCTGGTAACAGCGCGGACCTCGTGTATGACCCGGCAGAGTGGACGGGTGCAGGCATATCTGCGGCCGCCAATGTTAACGTCGCGTCGCTGACGACCGTCGTATCAAAGGGCCTGCTTACGCGCTTGCCCACCTTGTCCCAATTCGACGCCGGGCAGTCCGTCCCCGGATGGAAAACGGTCAAGGGTGACCAGGTCACTCTCTTCTCGGGGAACTACGAGTTCCTTGGTTGGGGCTACCCGGTCTCGACTGCTGGAGCGTGTTTCTAGCCTCGCGGCCTCTGACGAGTTAGACGTCTCGTTTCGACATTCGCCACGCGCCGAGTGCGGTCCAACCCACGAGCCAGGCCGCGATGACCAGATAGGCGACCAGGGTGGTCTCGGGGATCAGGCCGCTTCCGCCACCGCCGTGGTTATTGGCGAAGACGGTGGGCAGGCCGTTGGGCTCGACGTGGGCCGTCGCGATACCGACGATGGCGCGCTGCAAGTTGATGAGATGAGGAATGTGGTTGGTCGCCAGTAAGGGCGTCAAGACGATTTCGAGAATGATCATCAGGACGACCGGGACCGTTCGTTGACCCATGAGAGATGCCAGTCCCAGCCCGACGATAAAGCCGATGGCGGTTTCCAGTTCGAGCCACAAGAGCGCCTGAACCATCAACTTGAATGGCGGCGATAGGAAGTTATTGTGATAGTCGGCGTAGTCCTGTGCCGCTATTTGGCCAGCCAACGATGCAATTTGCGCCTTGGTCGCCGTGCCGCTCGGGGGAGTCTGGCCGGGTCCGATTTTTTGGATGACCACGCCATTGGGACCGCACGGGATGGGAAGATTGATCGGTCCTCGGTAGTTGAACGCACAGTCGACGTTGCCGGCGTTGGTACTCTCCTCGGCCCACGAGATCAAGGCTGGCTTGGACAGACCTGCCGGCACTGTGAGTCCGTCGTAGTTCAACTTCGTGGGAGCGGCGAAGACGCAGACGGCGCACACGATGGCAAAACCAACCAACACGATGGGGACCAGAATGGCCAATCCGGCGGGAATTCGCGCGAAGTAGAGCGCGACACGAGATCGACCAGTTACCACGAGGTGGCGAAAGACGCCTTCGCTTAAGTCCACCGATCCGGCGGTGCAACCGAGGGTCGCCGCGACGATGAACCCGAAAATGAACATGACGCCCGCGACGAGGTTGCTAAAGATGTCGTAGCCACCCGCGGGACCGAACGACCTCGGCGACACGGCGTGTGAGATGAGTCGAATCGCTAAGAAGATCACCGGGAGGCCGATATCCACGACGATGAGGGCGATCATGAGTCCGCGGCGTTTACGCAGCTCCATGATGCGCGTCTTGATCATGCCCCACGTGGGCATAGCGCTTCCCCGATGGTCTGGCGGGAATTGTCGCTCGAGAGGGGACCGAATGTCGGCGGTGGACGTGCTCATTGGTTGTCTCCTAGACGGCTCGTGACTTCGAGGAACCACTTCTCGAGTGAGGCGTGGTTCTCTTGGAGTCTGTACACCGAGACGCCCTCGGTTACCAGAAGGCGGTTGATTTCGGCGACGACGTCGCGCGTCGTGCCCGCCGGCAGGCTCACGTGCAACGAGTCGTCGACCACACTGACCTGAGCGCTCAACGTGTTGTGTTCTAGGAGCGAACTCGCCCTTTCGGGGGAGTCGCAGTCGATCTCCACCTCGAGGGTTGCACCAGCGAGCAGTTCGGTTATGGGACCCTGACGGATGATGCGACCCTGGTCAACGATGGCCACGGCGTCGCACGTTCGCTCTATTTCGTCTAGTAGGTGTGATGAGAGCACGACGGTGCGGCCTTCGGCGACGAGCGAAGTGATCATCTCGCGCATGTCCACCATTCCCGCCGGGTCGAGACCGTTCATGGGTTCGTCCAAGATCAACAACTCGGGATCGCCTAAGAGGCACGCAGCGACGCCGAGGCGTTGGCGCATGCCCATTGAGTACTTCGCCACTTTGTCATTGGCGCGGTGCAAAATGCCCACTCGATCGAGTGCCGCGTCGATACGACCTTTCGCGGCCGGCTCACGGGCCGCGGCAAGGATCTGGAGGTTCTGGCGACCGGTCAAGTGTTGGTGGAATCGCGGCTCGTCGACGATCGCGCCCACTCGCGCGAGAGCGACGTCGCGGTGTCGAGGTACCTCGTGACCGAGCAACTTCATCGATCCCGCATCGGCGTGGGTGAGACCCAGCAACACCCGAATGAGGGTGGTCTTTCCCGCTCCGTTCGGTCCCAAGTAGCCGAAGGCGCAACCTCGAGGTACCAGAAGATCAACGCCGTTCACCGCGGTTCGCCCACCGAAGCGTTTGGTGAGGTCGTGGGTTTCGACGGCCCACGGACTTTCGGAGGCCGAATTCGGTCTTTCTACGCTCAGCACATCGGTCATCGTGACTTCCTTCTGGTCGTGCCCCGGGGCGATGGACCTATGTTAGGGAAGCAACCGCGCGTCATCTATAAGGGTAAACCCTGAGACCATCCCGAGATAACGGACATTGACGTCTCGCATTGGCAACGAATAGCGATGCGAAATCCCCGCAACTTTCTTGAAGGTAATGCAACGGTTTCTCGAATCTTCGATGGCTATGCTTTGACTAAAGACACGGTCGATGGCGCTTGTTGACGCCCGTGCACGGGAGTGTGATGGTTAAGACCAATCGACAGCCGTCACGGGTGTCACCAGTCAACGAAGAGTTGCGCGAATTGAAACTCACGTGCATGGACAATCTTCTTGCGACACCGGAAGTACGAATGTATTTCAAGGACCTGCAGAGCCGATTCCTGTTGGTGAGCGCGGGTTGTGACGCAACGCTACCGACGGGTCACGCGACAGACGAACTTATTGGCAAGACGGACTTCGACTTCTACAGCAAGGAACACGCCGAGGCGGCCTTCAAGGACGAGCAGGACATCATCTGCAGTGGCAAACCAGTGCAGGGGAAGTTAGAGCGCGAAACGTTCGACGGCCGAGCCGACGCTTGGGTATCGACGAGCAAGATGCCCCTGTGTGATGAGCACGGCCGCATCATTGGCACCTTCGGGATCACCCGCGATGTCACCGCGCAGATCAAGGCCGAAATTGACCTGGCGTATCAGGTACTACACGACTCGGTGACCGGTCTCGCGAACAGATTTTCGTTGATGGACCGAATGAAACAAGCGTTGCTCGCGATGGAGCGTCGACCGGGTCGACTCGCGGTGCTTTTCGTCGACCTCGATCACTTCAAGGAAGTGAACGACTCATTCGGCCACGACGCCGGCGACCAAGTACTCGTGGAAGTTGGGCGCCGACTGACGCGATTCTCTCGGCGCGCTGACACGGTCGCTCGCTTGGGCGGCGACGAATTCGTGGTGCTGTGTGCGTCATTGAGCGATGGTGATGACGTATCGCTCATCGCCGAACGGATCGTCGACGGCATTCGAGCCGCCATCGTGAATGACGGTAACGAGATGTTCGTCACGTGCAGTGTCGGACTCGTCGTCACCAATGATCCCCAGGTCGAACCCGAGGAACTGATTCGCTTCGCTGATGAAGCCATGTATGACGCGAAGGCATCGGGACGAGATCGTCATCGCGTCTTTGACCCGTCGCGCCACATCGCATCCACTTCGAATCGCCTCAAGGTCGACTTGATCCACGCCATCGATAATTGCGAGTTATTCCTGGTGTACCAACCGCTCTTCTCGTTGGAGGATCAGTCGCTGGTTGGAGTCGAAGCGCTCGTTCGCTGGCGTCACCCCGAACGAGGGGTCGTTGCTCCCGACGAGTTCATCCCCTTCGCTGAAAAGCACGCGTTGATCGGGCGAATCGATAGATTCGTCCTCGATGAGGCTTGTCGCCAACTCGCGGAGTGGACTCAGCGTGAGGGTTGGCCCCTCAGTTTCACCATGGCGGTGAACGTCTCGGGACGCGAACTGTCGGAACCGAGTTTCGCCGGTGTCGTCGCCGAGGCGCTCCATCGCCACGGCATCGCGCCCCAACGAATTTGCCTGGAGATCACGGAGACGGCGTTCATCGGCGGGTGGGGCGAGATCCAAGAGACGCTGGCGGCGTTGTCGTCGCTCGGTGTGCGCATTGCCCTCGACGACTTCGGAACCGGCTACTCATCACTTGTTCATCTGCAGCGAATGAAGGTCGACATGGTAAAGATCGACCGAAGTTTCGTCGAGAACATTGGAAGAAGCGACCGTGACCGCGAGATTGTCGCCGCAGTGACGGCAATGTCGCACGCCCTTGGAATGTCGGTAGTCGGCGAGGGTGTTGAAACGGATCGTCAACTCAATACGCTCGTCGGACTGGACTGCGACCAAGTTCAGGGATTTCTTCTAGCTCGACCGATGTCCGCGGAGGCAGTCGCAGAACTCTTGGTTTGAGACGATTTCAAGTTCCGTCACCCGTCACTAGAGGGTGAGCCATTCCCGCGTCGTTGCGAGAACACGAGGCCCTGATTCGATCGACTCATTGCAGGGCCTCGAACTGTTGAGCCCATTCCCGCCTTGCGGAGCTCGTCGTAGCGTCAATTCAGACCTTTCTTCCCACGAGGTGAAAGACGCGACTGAGTTGGCGATACGGGTCACGTCGGCTGGCTTCGAGTTCGACCGCGGCCGTTGCCGCCACTTGCTCTGAATCATTGGGGTCGAGCGTTATGCCACTGAATTCGAGCCAGTCGATGAAGAGCCATACCCCGTACCAGCGCACTGGCTCGACGTCGCCTTTCGCCAAGAGTTCGCTCAGCTCTTCCACCGTGTCGGCCCGTCCTCGCACGCCCAGTACTCCGATCGCCGTGTCGACGTCAAAAGCGACGAGCGCGTCGTCCCAACGACGCTCCAAGGCCGCTTGCACGGCCATCACCTTGGCGTTCGCCGTCATGATGGATACGACGCCACCCTCTTTGGCACACGCGCACAGTTGGCTGACCATTAGCTCGGGACGGTCGAGGTATCCCAGTACGCCGTGAGACAACACGGCATCAAAGCGTCGGCCCCCGAGAGCATCGACCGCGTTTTCGCCGTTGCCTTGTACGAGAGTCACACGTTGTTGAACGTCAGCCGGGAGTTTTATCAGGCGCGCTCGGGCCTTGTCCAACATCGCCGACGACGGATCAAGGATCGTTACGTCGTAACCCGCCTCGGCCAGGGGAAACGATTGATGGCCTGCGCCGCCGCCAACGTCGAGGACGGTCGCCGGGAGAGTGGTGAGGTGTTCCAGTAAGTGCTGGTGCATCACGTAGGTTCGCACGTATCCCTTCACAGATTCGTACGCCTCGTTGACAAATTTGTCAGCAAGATTCGAACTGGACCAGGTTTCGTCGCTCACGACCCCAAGATACTCATTCGATACCATTTGCTTGCTACGACAACACACAGGGACAAAGGGCGATACATTCGGTCCCATGTTCAATGATGCCGCAATCGAGACCTCACGCCTCCAACTGGTTCTCGTATCGCCCGAGGCGCTCGAGTTGTTACGCGCTCACGAGTACGAGGAAGCCGCTTTGGCCCAAGGCTTCGAGTTCTCCGCCGAATTTTTGGCCACGGTGAACGACGCATTCCTCACGCGTCAACTCGACGGAATTCGAAAGCGTCCCGAAGCCCCGGGCTGGGCCGTTCGAGCGATTCTTCGAAACGACGATGACGTAATAATCGGGCATTGTGGATTCCACGGCGCCCCCCAAGACGTGGGTCGGGCCGAAATTGGCTACACCATATTTGAGCCATATCGACGACGGGGCTACGCGGTCGAAGCTGTCACCGGACTCGTGCAGTGGGCGAAGAGTCAAGGTTCTACCGTGGTCTTCGCGTCGGTATTGGTGGATAACGAGGCATCAATCGGCGTCGTCACCAAGGTTGGTTTTCATCAAACTGGAATCCAAGGCAGCGAGGCGGTTGGCGAAGAATACGTGTTTCAACTGACTCTGTAATGCCTGGGGGCACTGGTGGACGACTGTTCGAATTGTGGAACCAGTTCTCGACGATTTCATCGTGGCGAAATTGGCGACGTGGCTGGTTACTCCGAGACACCGTTGGCGACGAAATTGGGAATACGCTACGGCTCGTCGCTCGTAATACTGGGCGCACCCTCACAGCTAACGATTGAGCTCCCTACTGACGTCGTCCTTCGACGTCGTGCAAGCGGTAGGGCGGACGTGATCGTGTCGTTCCACACTCGCGCGCTGCACCTTCGGCGTCGCGTGGAGATTCTCGGACAGATGATCTTTCCCAGCGGCGGTCTGTGGATCGCGTGGCCGAAGAAATCATCAATGGTCGAGACCGACGTGACCGAACACGTCGTGAGAGACGCAGTCCTTGCCCTCGGGCTGGTGGACAACAAAGTATGCGCAATCGATGAGACGTGGACAGGACTTCGATTCGTCTGGCGCAGCGAAAATCGTTGCGAGAGCTGACGTCATGAACTGGCTTTGATCGGTCGTTGATCAGAAAGTTGGCTCGGGCAAGAACTCGCGCACGTCCTGAGCACAGCGGCACGTGACTGCGAACTTCGCGGCCCACTGCAACGCCTCGTCACGCGAGGAAACGTCGACGACCGCGAATCCGCCGAGAAATTGTTTCGTGTTTAGGTGCAGACCGCCAGTGATCGTTCCATCGATACTCACAACGCTCATCTCGTCACGACTCCTCAGGCCGCCGCCGAACACCCACACTCCCGCGGTTAGGGCCTCACGAACCACGGCGAGCACAGCTTCCGTCACGTCGGCCAGCTCCGTCTCGGGAAACGTCATCGCGCCTTCATCGAATGAGATCAGGTACTTCGTCATTTCACGACCCCCAAACTTCTAATGAACAAAAGTCTATTTCTGGAGAGTGAACACCCATTGGTCCGTCCCTCGAACCATGAATCGAAGGGACATGTGTCGGGCGCCGGCACAACAGACGTTATGTCTGGATATTGCTAGCAATTAACGATTGACCCGACCCAATCTTGGGTCGAGGGTTATCGTTGAGGCGTGGAACTACCGGAACTGGTGGTAGCTGACGCCGCTGCATGGCGAGCATGGCTAGTCGAAGAGCACGTACATTCAATCGGGGTGTGGCTCGTCCTGGCCAAAAAGGGAACATCCGATCCGACGACGCTGAGTTATGAACATGCCCTCGACGAAGCGATTTGCTTCGGTTGGATCGATGGCCAGCTGGGACGTCGTGACTCGACGACGTATCGCCGACGGTTCACTCCTCGCACGACTCAAAGCCCGTGGTCCAAGAGGAACGTCGCCATCGCGGACGGCCTCGTCGCTTCTGGCAGAATGCACGAGGCTGGCGCCTTAGAGATCGCAAAGGCGAAGGAAAGCGGTCGCTGGGCCGCCGCCTACGCCGGCCAGGCCAGCATGGAAGTTCCTGATGATCTCTTGGTCGCTCTTGACGCCATGCCGAGAGCACGGGCCATGTTCGAAGTTCTTTCGGGCCAGAACCGGTACGCCGTGTTGTATCGGATAAACGACGCGAAAAAGGCGGAGACCCGAGCAAAGCGGGTGGAGAAGTTCGTCGACATGTTGGCTCGCGGCGAGACCGTCTATCCTCAGGCGCGAATCCTCACGGACTGATTGGTCGTCGCGCATTCATGCGACGCCTTCCGTTCACGTGTCGCAGTCGGTGCAGCACCTGCGCCGAATGAATCGTGTCAGATTACTTACTCCGGGATTTGCGTTGTGAGGCAAAATGGATGACCGGCAGGGTCCAGCAATACTAAGTACCGCTCTGGCGCTGGTTGCACTTCAGCCAGTACGGCGCCAAGACTGACAGCCTCGGACTCGGCCTGACTGAGATCATCGACCGCCAGATCAAGATGAATCTGCTTGGCGTGATCTCCAAGCGGCCAAGTTGGCGCTTGATAGTCGGCAACCTGCACTGCGGCTAACCAGACATGATCTGTCTTCACCGCAACGAACTCATCGCTGGAAAAGGCGACCTCACCGCCGAGAAGACGTGCCCAGAATGCTCCAAGTGCTGCTGGGTCGGCGCAATCCAATGATATTGATCCCAGTCGAATGTTTGGCATGGGTCAGAGGTTAGTTCCCTGATATGGGCTCTACCACGAGCGACCCCTTGATTGGGGTGGGTATTCGTCCAGCTTCAACGGAGAACTCACAGCTCAGGTGTCGCGTCAATCCGCTGACGCGCAGTCAATAATTGTTCGACACAGTGCTGGAACTGCACGTACTCGGTTTCTGTCATCGTCGGCACGAAGGAGCGCGACACTCCGTCGCGTCCAAGAACGCTCGGGAGCGAGAGCGTGAGACCGTAGTCGCGGTGAAAAGTGGCAATCGGGAACACGATCTGCTCGTCGCGCAGTACCGCTTGGGCCAGTCGGGCGCACACAATCCCGATTCCATATTGGCTCGCGTTGTTTCCCTCGATGATCGTGATATTGGCGTAACGGACGTCGTCCTCGATGCTTTGTCGAACCTCAGCGGCCTGAAGTCCAACCACGGCGCAAGCCTGATCGAAAGAAAGTCCGCCAACGCGGATCGATGACCAGAGGAACACCTCCGACGTGCCATGTTCGCCGATGACCATGGCGTACACCGAATCAGGGTTGACGCCGAGGCGCTCCGCGATGTGTGTACGAAATCGGAGAGTGTCGATAACGGTTCCAGTGCTGAAGATCCGGTCGTGTCCTGCGAGTTGGCGAGTGAGGTCCGCGAGTGGATCTGGAGGGTCAGTCACTACCATTAATACCGCCGTGGGTGCCGAACGCACGATTCTCGGGATGACCTCGCGGTAGACATCAACATTCGCGTCAAGGAGCCGAAGTCGTCCTTCCGGGTCACTCTTGTCCGTCGCTCCTCCGCTTTTTTCGTTGACCCCGGCCGTGATCATCACGAGTTCGGCGCCAGTCAGATCCTCGTAGGAACCTTGGCGGATCTCGACAGGTGAAAGGACAGGTACTCCGTAACGCATGTCTGTTGCAATGGCCGTCGCACGTCGCTCGTCGCGGTTGACGAGCACGATTTCCGTTGCCGCTTCGCGATGCAGAAGAGCCATCGCACACGCAGCCCCTACGGAGCCGGCGCCAATGATTCCGACCTTCATATCAACCTCCCACCGCACGTTGGTAAGGGCCCCCACGACCTGACCTCGACATCGGGCTATCGCCGTAACACGGCCATCAACGCAATATATGGGTGTTCACATCGAAGCAGACGGGTTGAACGAGACCCACACTCTGGCTCCCTTCACTCATGCTGGCATTCGCGGGAAGACCTCATGACGAAGCTCTATTGGATCACGCTTAGGCATGACTGCCTCCTGGTAGCTCACGACCAAACTCTCATATCCGTGGACCGCTTTTAGGGGTTCAGGTCATTTGGAGCGGGTGACGGGGATCGAACCCGCATGGCCAGCTTGGAAGGCTGGAGCTCTACCATTGAGCTACACCCGCGTGTCTGCAATGAGACTTCGTCAAGTCTAGAGCACCCACCTAGGCTGTTGGAGTGAAAGACGCGCTCTACGACCAAGTGGGCGGCCAAGACTTTTTCGAGCGATTGGTTGAGAAATTCTACGAAGGTGTTGCCACCGATGAGGTCTTGCGTCCGATGTATCCCGAGGATCTCACCGAATCTAAGCACCATCTCGTGCTCTTCTTATGTCAGTACTGGGGTGGCCCTCCCACGTATATGGCCGAGCGCGGACATCCGCGACTGCGTATGCGTCACGCCTCATTTCGCATCACGAAGAAGGCGCGTGACGCGTGGCTAACTGCGATGAACAGTGCGCTCGAGAGTGTTCGTTCCGACCTGACAGTCAAACAGTTCGAGGAGATGTCGGCCTACTTCGAGATGGCGGCGAATCAAATGCGAAATGTCTGAAGTAGTCAGCCAGTTCACTCCCTCTCTTCCTTAGAGTAGTGACGTGAGTCGACGGCTGAGCCTAGAAAACGGTGAAGCGCTCGTCATCAGCGTGACGCCCGTGGCCCAGGGCTTATTCGCGCCCCTCACGTTGTTGGTACTCCTGGAAGCGGCCGTTATTTGGGGTACTCCTAAGTGGAAGACCCTTCACCATTACGAGGCGATCGTCATTCTCCTAGTGGGGGTGCTTCCCGCTTTCGTGCTCATTGGCCGGTCGTGGCGCTGGCGGTCACACAAGATCACGCTGACCACCCGACGAATTGTGATGACTGGGGGAGTGCTTGGTCGCTATTCGACCGAGCTCAACCTGAACGAAGTGTTCGCGACGCACGCGACTCAGACACTGGGTGAACGACTGCGACGACGCGGCGTGGTGCTTCTCGAGACACGGTCGGGAACCGTCATGCTGGAACCTGTCCGGTATCCGGCGGCTCTACGTCGCCTTATCGACCGCACCCGACGAGATGCGACGTCAGATGGTTCACCGTCGTGGGACCAGTGGTTCGACGATCCCGCCGGGGATTCGTGGCAGGACGAGCCGCCGGAGTGACCATGGGTCGCGACGTTCTATTACCGTAAGAGGATGGAAAAATACCGCTGCACCTCGTGTGGGAACTTGACGCGCTTCGACGTTGTCGAGACGACCACGGTTCGTTCGTTTCACCACTACACCGTGGGTGGTGAATTGACGATCGAAGAACCTGAGGTCGTGTCGCGCGTCGTGGACTCGGTGTCGTGTCGCTGGTGCGGTCATGGACGCGGAGTCGAGGTACTCGCCGAAGGCGAGTAGGGGTGCGCTCCTTTGACGCTCCGCGCGAGAGGCCGGTACCGCGTCGCTTTCGCGCTGAGACTCTCGAGGGCGAGGTCATTGAGAGTGAATTCACCTCGCGGTGCCTCATTCTCGCGGTCAAAGAGGACTGTCTCGGCTGTCGCAGCGTGTTCGAAGCGGGGAGCGGCGCCTTCGGTGACGTGTCCGTCCTCATCGTCGCCCGGACTGATTCGCGTGAGCCGTGGTGGGAAACGTCGGTACACCCGGTACTGATCTCGCCAACACTGTTGGATGAACTGGATGTGCGCTGGCCTCCGTTTTACGTACTGATCGATCCAAGGAGCGCGGGAGTGCTATGTGAAGGCGTGGTATTTGGACCCGCTCAAGTTCGAGATGAAATCTCCCCCTACCTCGTGTGACAGGTCCCAAGGAGACTGTTAAAGAGTGAAAGGGGCATCGTGTCCGGTATTGAGTTATCCATCAGCTGCACCGATTGTGTGCGGCGATCCACCCCTGACTGTGAGGACTGTCTCGTCACGTTCGTGATGGGCGACCAGCCCGAGGAGTTGACGTTGAGCCCAGAACTCGCCGATGCGGCGGGATTGTTGTCGAGTCAAGGAATGATTCCACGACTCAAGTTCCATCGGGTGGCTACTGAAGGCTGAGCGTCGCCACTAGCGTGGAGGAATGGCCCGCCACCTCCTGGTGACCAATGATTTCCCACCCAAGACCGGGGGGATTCAGGTTTACCTCTACGAACTCTGGCGTCGCCTCGAACCTGGTCGCGCCGTCGTCGTCACCGCGTCGTCGCACGCCGAGTCTGCGTCCTTTGATGCTCACAGTGGAGTGGTCGTCGAACGGATTAGTTCTTCCACCCTTTTCCTACCGTTGCCGCGCGCGTATGCCGCCATCGAAGCGGCTATTTCACGTCACGATCCTGACTTGGTCTTGATAGATCCGGCGTGGCCCCTAGGACTGCTCGGGCCACGCTTGTCGCGCCCCTACGGAGTGGTGTTGCACGGCGCCGAGGTGGGGGTGCCGGGCCGGCTTCCCTTGGTCGCGTCATCACTGCGCTACGTATTGCGACACGCCCAGGTGGCGGTGTGCGCGGGTTCCTATCCCGAAGCCGAAGCGCGACGTGTGGCCGCGGAATGGATGCCGTCAGTGGTCCAGATTCCACCCGGCGTCGACCCCCAGCGCTTCACGCCGCTCGACCCCGCGCGCCGCGATGAGGTACGCGAGAAGTTCGGTCTTTCTCCGTCGAGCCTTCTGGTTAGTTCCTATTCGCGGCTAGTGCCGCGAAAAGGTATGGATACTCTCATTCGCGCCGCCGCATCGCTGGCACCCACGTACCCACAGTTGCAGGTCGCCATCGGCGGCGCGGGTCGTGACCGCACCCGCCTGGAACGACTCGCCACGAGACTTCACGCTCCGGTGGTCTTTCTCGGTCGCGTGCCCGACGAGGACCTCTCGCCCTGGCTCGGGGCGAGTGACCTGATGGTCATGGCGTGTCGTCAACGGTGGATGGGGCTCGAGCAAGAGGGTTTTGGCATCGTGTTCGTCGAGGCGGCGGCTTCGGGAGTCGCTCAAGTGGCCGGTCGCTCGGGTGGAAGTCACGACGCGGTGCGCCATGGCGTCACGGGGCTCGTGGTCGATGATCCGGCACATGACGGGGCGCTGGCTGCGGCCATGTCACGTCTCTTGGACGATCCACTGTTGCGTGAACAGTTCGCGCACAATGCGCGAACGGTAGCGATAGAGGACTTCGACTGGCGGGTGTTGGCAGATCAACTGGCGTCGGGGCTAGCGCCCTACGACCACGGAGCCAACCATCTCTCTGTCTAAAGTGGTGAGCGAGGAGGTGTCGTGGTTCAGCATGCGACGCAGTCAATAGTCGTAGCGGCCGCGCCGTCCGCGGTCTATTCCGTCGTCGTCGACTTCGATCGCTACCCCGAATGGGTATCAGAGCTCAAGGACATTACGGTGGTGGAACGAGACGTCGACGGACGCGCCCTCGAGGTCGCTTTCCGGGCGGCCGCCTTCGGTCGCTCCACGAGGTACACCCTTCGCTACGACTACAGCCGCGCTCCGGGCGTGCTGAGTTGGCACCAGACCTCGGGCGACGTCACGTCGATGATGAACGGCTCGTACTCTTTTCGCCTCGCCGACGACGACGCGTACACGACGGTGATCTACGACCTCGAGGTCGAACTCGCGGTGCCGATTCCTCAGTTCATCCAATCACGTGCCTCCTACCGCATCCAACGCCAGGCACTCGTCGAACTCAAGCACCGGGTCGAGGAATGGACGTGAGCGATGTCGCGGTCGGACTCGACGTGGGAGGCACCAAGGCGCTCGCTCTGCTCGTGAACCGCGAGGGCGAGATCCTCGATCAAGTGCGCACGTCGACCCCTCACGATTCCAACGGCGGCGCTGGAGCGGCCACAGCCAAGGTGTTGTGCGACCAGGTTGCGACCATCGCCCGACGTCACGGACTCAATCCAGTGACGTTGCCCATCGGTATTGGAATGCCAGGCATGGTGCGTCGCGATGGTCGACTCGCCTTCGCCCCCAACCTACGCACGGTCTCAGGGGCGTCGTTTCCCGAACTCCTGCGCCAGTCGCTCGGGGCGGAACTCGTCTTCATGGAGAACGACGGGAATTGTGCCGCGCTGGGAGAGTACGCCTGGGGCGCCGGCCGCGGCGTCGACAACTTCGTCATGGTGACCTTGGGCACCGGGATCGGCGGCGGCATCATCGCCAACGGTGAACTGGTGCGCGGACAGAGCGGGTTCGGCGGAGAGATCGGGCATATGGCGGTGCAGGCTCGCGGTGCGCTGTGCGGCTGTGGCGGCTACGGCTGCTGGGAACGATACGCATCGGGCGGCGGTCTCGCTCGTCTCACCTCGGAATGGGCCGCGGACGGTCGTCTTGCGGAACTGGTGACGCGCCGCGGGGGTGCCGAGAACGTGAGTGGTGAGGACGTGACCCGCGCCGCCGCTGAAGGACTCGACGAAGCCGTCGCGCTGATGAACGACGTGGCGTGGTGGCTCGCGCGCGGGCTGGCCAATCTCATCGCCATTCTCGACACGGGGCACTTCGTCATCGGCGGAGGACTCTCCGTGGTGGCGGACTTGTTGCTGCCCAGTGCCCGAGATTTCTTGACCGAGCTCACGTTCGGTTTCGACGTACGTCCGCCCATTGTGGTGGTTCCTTCAGCCCTGACGATGAACGGCGGCGCCCTGGGTGCCGCCAAGGTCGCCTTCGATCGCCAGCCGTGAGAATCGGCGTCCTCCTTCCAGTATTCCGAGATAACGCGAACGACGCGCTGAACGCGGCGAGGCATTGTGAGGAGCTCGGTCTCGACGGGGTCTTCGCCTACGACCATCTGTGGCCAATGGGTTCGCCCTCGCGTCCCTCGCTGGCGCCCTTCGCGGTTCTGGCCGCGGTTGCCCAGCGCAGCCCGTCGCTCTACATAGGACCATTGGTCGCACGCGTGGGCATGGTGAGTACGACACATCTCGTGAACCAGTTCCGCACTCTCGCATCGCTCGCTCCCGGGAGGGTCATCGCCGCGGTTGGTACGGGTGACTCCGAAGGGCGCGACGAACTTACGGCGTACGGTCTCGTCTTTGCCAGTGCCGACGAGCGTCGCGCGATGGTCGAGGACGTCGTCGTCGCCCTCAAGGACGAGATGGCGGTGTGGGTCGGCGCGGGCGCCACGGCCACCAACGAGTTAGCGCGTCGCCACGACGTCGCTCTCAACGTCTGGGATGTGGACATCGAGTCGGTCATCTCAAACTTGAGTGCGGGGCCAGTTACCTGGGCCGGACCGCCGCGCGAGGACCTCGCGGGGTGGTTGGACGATTTGCAGGAAGCGGGTGTCGAGTGGGCAGTATTCGCGCCCAACGTCGACATGGACGAACTCGCGAATTGGCGTCGCGGACACTGAGTCGGTAAATTTCGTTGATGGAATTCCGTCGCATCAACGGCCTGCCCCCGTATGTCTTTGCGACGATCAACGGACTGAAGGCTGCAGCGCGCTCCCAGGGTCGTGACATCGTCGACTTCGGTTTTGGGAATCCCGACCTGCCCAGTCCCGACCTAGCCGTGGAGAAGCTGGCCGAAGCGGCGCATAATCCCAAGAACCACCGCTACAGCGCCAGTCGCGGACTCCCGAACCTCCGCTTGGCCATGGCCACGCGTTACAAGAAGGTGTTCAACGTCGATCTCGACCCCGACACTGAAGTGGTGACGACCATTGGCGCCAAGGAGGGCTTGACGCACCTCATGTGGGTACTCCTTGGTCCCGGTGACACCGCGATCGTTCCCTCACCGAGTTATCCCATCCACTTGGCGGGACCGGGTTTTGCCGGCGCGAAAGTCATCACCGTGCCCATGGTCGATCCGGGCGCGAGTACCAACGACCCCGGCGACGACTTCTTCGAGGGTCTGCTCGCGGCGTGGGAGAGCGCGAGCGTCAAGCCGCGGGTCATCATCTGTTCGTTCCCGCACAATCCCACGAGTGCCAGCGTGGACTTGGCGTTCATGGAGCGCTTAGTGAATTTCGCCCTGGAGCGCGAGGTTATCATCTGTCACGACTTCGCCTACGCCGACTTGGGCTTTGATGGCTACCAACCGCCTTCCATCCTGCAAGTACCGCGCGCCAAGGAATGCTGCGTCGAGCTCTACACACTTACCAAGTCGTTCTCGATGGCCGGGTGGCGCGTGGGGTTCATGGTGGGAAACGCCGAGATCGTGGCGGCCCTCACCAAGCTCAAGAGCTATCTCGACTACGGCACGTTCCAACCGGTGCAGATCGCCGCGATCGTCGCGATGAACGAGGCCTCGCACTACCCCGACTTGTTGCGTGAGGTGTATCAGGTTCGACGCGACACGCTCATTGGAGGACTCAATCGCATTGGTTGGTCGGTAGCGGCCCCCAAGGGATCGATGTTCATTTGGGCGCCGATCCCCGAGCCCTACCGTGAGATGTCGTCACTGGAGTTCTCCACTTTCCTCATCACCGAGGCCGAAGTGGCAACGAGTCCGGGAGTGGGATTTGGCGACGGAGGCGACGGCCACGTGCGTTTCGCCCTCATCGAGAACGAACTGCGCACCCAACAAGCAATTCGAAATCTGAAGCGCGCCCTGCCGAAACTCAATTAGTGCCCACTCGTACCGTGACGAAGCCCTGGGAGAATCAAGGCACGGCGTGATCACGTTCTACGGGGTGGTAGCGGTGAGCTTCATGATGGTGATGTACGCCCTGGAGCGTCGCGCGCGGCGATATATCGTGGGCTTCGCCCTGGGTTGCGTGCTGTCGAGCGTCTACGGATTCTTGTCGGGGGCGTGGCCCTTTGGGGTGGTGGAAGCGGTCTGGTCGGTCGTTGCCGTGCGTCGCTACCTGACGTCCTCGTCAGAACCCGGTGAGGACGCGGGCTGAATCGGCCCCGAAACGTCGCCACGGTGGGTCTTTTGGCGTCCCCGGGGGAGCGTCGCGCTTCGTCAGGCGCCGGCGCGAGGCTCCGGCACCGCCAGTTTTTGGTCTCACCTCACCAAAAACCCGACCGTTGTTGGGTTTCGTCCGAACGGGGGAGAATTAAAATGGAATTGTCGAAATTTGGGGTTGACTATTTGTAATTACAGTGCTGTAATAACACAGCATCTTGCGTCGCGTAGTGTTAGAACCACTACATATTGTGGCTAGGGGGTCGTGAACCAGTGTTCTCGCTTCTCCGACCCCAGTCTTCGTGAGCAACCGGACACTCAGTCGTTACAGCAGAAAGAGATAACAACATGGCCATCGCACCACAGCGCCTTGGAATTGGAATTCGCCGCTACTTCACCGTTGACGACCGACACCCGTACGACGAGATCATCTGGGATCGCCGCGACGCGCGCATCACGAACTTTCGCGATGGTTCGGTGGCCTTCGAACAACTGAACGTCGAAGTTCCCGCCACGTGGTCCTTTAACGCCACCAACATCCTCGCCCAGAAGTACTTTCGCGGTACTCTCGGCACGCCCGAGCGCGAGACCAGCCTCAAGCAAGTGGTGGACCGCATCGTGGACACCATTACGACCTGGGGAGTCGACAGCGACTACTTCGTCGACACTGAAGAGGCCGAGGCCTTCAGCGCCGAGCTCAAGCATCTCTTGATCACTCAAAAGGCGGCCTTCAACTCGCCCGTCTGGTTCAACATCGGTGTCAAGGGTGTGCCCCAGCAGGGCAGCGCCTGTTTCATCTTGGCGGTGGAGGACTCGATGCGTTCGATCCTCAACTGGTACACCGAAGAGGGAATCATCTTCAAGGGTGGATCGGGAGCGGGCGTCAACCTGTCCAAGATCCGTTCGAGTGCCGAGTTGCTCGAAGGTGGCGGTACGGCGTCGGGACCGGTGTCATTCATGCGCGGCGCTGACGCGTCGGCCGGCACGATCAAGTCAGGTGGCAAGACTCGACGTGCCGCGAAGATGGTCATCCTCGACGCGGACCACCCCGATATCGAAGAGTTCATCTGGTGCAAGGCTAATGAAGAGAAGAAGGCGCGCGTCTTGCGCGATGCCGGCTTCGATATGGACCTTGACGGCAAGGACATCCACTCGATCCAGTACCAGAACGCCAACAACTCGGTACGCATTTCCGACGACTTCATGGAAGCGGTCTTGGCCGACGCCGACTGGAACCTGACCGCGCGCGACGGGGGAGCGACGGTACGCACCGTTAAGGCCCGCGACATCTGGCGCCAGATCGCTCGTGCGGCGTGGGAATGTGCCGACCCCGGGCTGCAATTCGACACCACGATCAACACCTGGCACACCTCACCCAATACCGATCGCATCAATGGTTCGAACCCGTGCTCGGAATACATGCACATCGACAACTCGGCGTGCAACCTGGCGAGCATCAACCTCATGAAGTTCCTCCAGGACGATGGCCGCTTCGACGTCGACGCCTTCAAGGCAGCGATCGAGGTGCTCTTCACCGCCCAAGAGATCATCGTGGGTGCGGCGGACTACCCGACCGAGAAGATTGGCGAGAATTCGCGAAAGTTCCGCCAACTCGGCCTGGGATACGCGAACCTCGGTGCGTTGTTGATGGCGTCGGGTCTGGCCTACGACTCTGAGGCGGGTCGCGCCTGGGCGGCGGCCATCACGGCGTTGATGACCGGTCACGCTTACGCGACCAGTGCGCGTACCGCCGGACGGATGGGACCCCACGAGGGGTACGCCGAGAACGCCGCGCCCATGCTCAAGGTCTTAGCCAAGCACCGCGACGCGTCGTATCAGATCGACTCTCGACTGGCGCCAGCCGACATCTTGAGTGCGGCTCAAGCCGCATGGGAAGAGGCCGTCGACCTCGGGACGCGACACGGCGTGCGCAACGCACAGGCGTCGGTGTTGGCGCCCACGGGAACCATTGGCCTCTTGATGGACTGTGACACGACGGGTGTTGAGCCCGACCTCGGACTGGTGAAGTTCAAGAAGTTGGTCGGCGGTGGCAATATGTCCATCGTCAATCAGACCGTTCCGCGCGCGCTCGCCAAGCTTGGCTACTCGCCCGACGAAGTTGAGGCGATCGTCGACTACATCGACGAGAACAAGTCGATCGTCGGTGCGCCGGCGCTTAAGTCCGAGCACCTCGATGTCTTCGCGTGCTCGATGGGTGATAACACCATCCACTACTTGGGTCACGTCAAGATGATGGGCGCGATCCAGCCCTTCATCTCGGGAGCGATCTCCAAGACCGTCAACATGCCCGAGGACGTTTCCATCGAGGACGTGGCGAACCTGCACCTCGACGCGTGGCGCATGGGTGTCAAGGCCGTGGCGATCTACCGTGACAACTGCAAGGTCGGCCAACCTCTCTCCACGGCGAAGAAGGACGGCGAGTCGACCTCGTCGGTCATCGCTACCGACTCGGTGGCCGCCGAGCTCTTCACCAAGATCGCCAAGCTCGAAGCCGCCCTGGAACTCGCGAAGACCGAGGGCAATCACGTGGTGGTGGGTGCGGTACGTGAGCGCCTCCCTCGTCGACGCGTGTCCACGACGTTCGCCTTCCGTGTGGCCGACTGCGAGGGCTACGCGACCGTCGGAGAGTACGAGGACGGGCGCCCGGGCGAGGTCTTCATCAAGGTCTCGAAGCAGGGCTCGACCCTGGCGGGAATCATGGACGCCTTCTCGATCTCCCTCAGCCTCGGTCTGCAGCACGGCGTGCCGCTGTCGACCTACGTGCGCAAGTACGTCAACATGAAGTTCGAGCCTTCGGGAATGACCGACGACGCGGAGCTACGCATCGCGACGTCACTGGTCGACTACATCTTCCGACGTTTGGCGTTGGAATACCTCGACTTGAGCGAGCGTGAGGAGTTGGGCGTGCTCTCGACGAGCGAGCGTATTCAGCCCACCTTGCCCGAGGTCGTCGAACAGTCGACTCCCACGTTGGGCGTCAGCGAGCAGCCGACCTTGGTGGATTTGAGTGAGAAGGCGAACGTGCAACCGAACGTGGTGAGTCGCGGTCAGCAGTCCGACGCTCCGATGTGCTTCCAGTGCGGGGACGCGATGCAGCGCGCGGGATCGTGCTACGTCTGTTCGAGTTGCGGTTCGACCAGCGGCTGCAGTTAATCTCACGTCGCGTCACTCCTCCAGAGGTTTGCCCACGTTTACCTCAGTAGTGGCGTCGTTTCCTTTCAATGCCAGCGCATTGTTGCTTCAGTCGGGGGCATCGATGCGCTGGCATTGAGTTGTGAAGAGGCGCATGCAGCCTGGCGCCACGGTCGATTGATTCGTTCAGAAGTCCCCTCCCAGGAACGATTACGTAAGTCGTCCTGCCAACGTCGCGATTGCCCCGACGCCAATGAGGATGCCGTAGGTCTGCACCCACGACTTCCACCCACCTGGGCGGGCGTAGGCAATGATGCTGGCGAGTACGAGTCCGATCAGGCACGAACCGACGACGGCGGGAGATCCTCTCGAGAATAGCCACGGCACCGCGGGGATCAAAATCGCTGCCGACGTCGCTGCTCCCATGATCAGCGCCAGTCGCAGGTCGCGATTCGGATCCGACAGGTATTGGCTCGCCGCCATTCCGAGCCCTTCCGCGATGAACAGCCCGATGGTGGCAGCAACGACCACCGACTTGCCGTGACCCATCGTGGCCAAGATAAGAGCCATCGTCGCGACCAGCCCATCGGATGCGCCGAAAATGGCGGTCGTTTTGGTCGATGAACTCTCATCCATTGCAAGTCAATCGTAGAAAGTGTTGCCACTGAATTCAATCGCAAGATGTGCAAGTTGTTCACACGTCACGGTCAACGACTCTCGTCGTCGCTTGCTGACGACGCGGGACGAGCATCATTGTTTTGCCAATACGAACCTGGGCTTTGCTGTACGAAGTTGGCGTCATTGTTGAATTCGACGCTTGTTGACGGCTTCGCGGACGCAACGTGAAGGCCAGGTTGGCACGACTTGACCGACCGGCGAAGAGAGACGGTTCGTGGTTCGTCCTACCCTCGCTCGACAGTTCGTAGCCTCTAAAGTCGAAAGTGTGAAACTTCCCGCACCACGCCTCCTTGATCCGTCATCTGTCCCTTCGCTGCGCTGGGGAATTATCGGTCCAGGTCAGATAGCCGAAGCGTTCGCCACGACAGTCCTCGCTAACACCGGACAACGCATCGTGGCCGCCGCGTCACGCACGCCGGGACGTGCCCAGACGTTCGCCGACAAGTTTTCGATTCCCACCTACTTGTCGATGTACGAGGAATTGGTCGAACGAGACGACATCGACGCGGTCTACATCGCCAATCAACCCAATGATCACTTCAGCACCTCGATGCTGGCCTTGGAGGCTGGCAAACCGATCCTGGTGGAGAAGCCTTTCACCCAGAGCGTCGAGGATGCACGCTCGATCTTCGTTCGCGCCGGTGAACTGGGACTATTGGCGATGGAAGCGATGTGGACGCGCTACCTACCCCAGATGGACGTGGCTCGCCAACTGATTGCCTCTGGTGCCATCGGTGAGCCGAGACTCGTGATGTCGGATTTCTGCCAGGACAGTCGGTCGGTGCCGCGGATGTGGCGAAAAGGCCACGGGAGCCCGTTGTGGGACATGGGGATCTACCCGATTGCCCTCACTCACATGGTCCTGGGCGAACCAACGTCCATTGAGGCGCGCGGGATCGTCTTGGATACTGGAATGGACGCCGAGACCACCGCGTACTTGACGTACGAATCCGGTGCTCGTGCGACGTTCACCGTCTCGGGATTGGTGGACGCCCCGCTGCACGCGGTGATCTCGGGCGAAGACGGTGTCATCGAATTCGGTACGCCCTACATCTTCCCGACTGGCGTTGGCTTGGCCGGCAAGGGACTCGACGAGCCAATGCACTGGTGGATCGATGAATCAGGGATCAACCGTCACGCTGGTTTGGCCTACCAGGTAACGGCCTTCGCTGATTACATCGGCCGCGGACTCCTCGAATCGCCGTTGCAGAGCCACGACGACAGCCTCGCGTGTCTTCGTGTCGCCGCTGAGATCACTCGCTGTCTCGGGGCGGACCCGTATTAGTCGGCACGAAGGCGTCCGCGCGCCGCGAGATTACCGCTCGAAGTGGGTGACGGTCGTCAATGCAACTTTTGGTTCCCCAGTGCGGCGAGACCTCTCGGTGAGTGCAGGCACTCAACCGGGGTACCTAGGTGAATCAAGAATCCTGGAAAGTGGCGTCGGCGCGTTCGAGGACGGCGACCGTGCTTGCGAGCCCGTCGAGATCGGCGTAGCACCCCTGCAGATGACGCTGGCCCGCGCCCGACTCATGGAAAGCGGTGCGAGCATGAAGGAGTCGGGTGTTGTCAAAGATGAGACAGTCGCCCGATTCGAGGCGGAACGTCAATAGGAGCTCCGGTCGTTCGATGATGCGAGCGAAGCAACGGTACGCGTCGTAGAACGCGTCGATCGTCTCGACGTCTTGCCTCATCGCTTGGCGCGATCGATTGTTGAAGCGTACGCAGCGCACTTCGCCCAGGGGATCGATTTCGATGATGGGTCGTTCGGCGCGTAAGTCGTTCTGCGAGTCGCTCCAGGCGAAAATCACGGGCGTGCGCGTCAGGATGTCGAAGTGGTGCGGAAAATCGTCGCGAAGAATCGCCGCCGCTTGGAATCCGTCGACGAGACCCGATTCACCGCCCTTGACGTCGTTGGAGAGGCAGTGCAGAAGTTGCATCGTCGGTACCGGGTCGCGGTAGGGATTATCGGTGTGCGGCGAGATGGCCGAATTCGTGAAGGCGAGATTGTTCGGACGCACCTCCACGCGCACGTCGAAGAGCGCACCGTAATTGGTCTCTCGCACGAAACCGAATGTCCGCGCCACACTCAAGACGGTGCGCTCGGTCGTTGGCGTTGCGTGCAGTATCGCGAAGCCGAGTCGCTTGATGCCGCGAAGTACCTCGAGGCGCACCTTGTCCTCCTTCATGTAGCTCGACCACTGGGCGTGTTGGGTGGTCGCCTCGAGATCAGCGCCACGCCAGAGGTGCCGGTCACGGGCGGCGTGCCGGTCCCCACTCTCGGGCGCAGTCTGACTCTCGAGCCACTCGCGCGAGAAGCGCGCGCGGTGACCGTCTGGCTCGAAGGTGACGGTGACCTCGTCGTCGCACACTTCAACATCGCTCACCGCGAGATCCTCGGGGAGGTCAGAAAGGTGGAGGAGTTTTTGGTGCGTCCGAGGGTCGCGACACTGCGTGCACGAGCAGTTGTCGCGCAGCCAAATGGCGGGAAAGGGTGGCAATTGGTTCACTTGAGATCCACGTCATGACAATGCCGAAACCGATGTGGCGTCGCTGGGCCAACCAGAACGAAGCGATGCGAGAAAGTCACCAGTTCAACGTAGGGGTTCGAGATGGCCGTCAGTTGTCGGTAGTGAAACGAGAACTTGACGACCGCGATGACGTCGCGGGACGCAGTTGAGCGCGGCACGAGATCCGGCCTCCTTCCCCGAAATTCTCGGTTCGCTCGGCGCCTGCACGTGGTCCCCGTTGAGTGGGGCGTCAACACCCATGGCGGTGACTGGTTGGCGAGATGGAACCCCAGTGCCACCCATATAGACCTCACGCACGGCCGTCGCGATGCGACCTCGATTGTCATCGGATGGGGTTGGTGAACTTAACTGGGATGTTGGAAAGTGAATTGACGAGAGAGTTGGGTATGGGGCGGCGAGGGATTGTTTCCGGCGATGATCACCGGGCGATTGGACTCGGTGCCTCGGCGATGGCGGCAGTGTTATGGGGATTCGGAAGTATCTTCGTCGCTCTCACCTTCGCCCCCGGACTGGTGTTGACCTTTTACCGGCTCTGGCTGGGTGCGGCCTTATTCTGCGTTCTCGTCTACGCGACTGGGCGACGATTGTCCACGTCCTTGTTTGGCGCGACGTGGTTGGGCGGCATCCTCCTGGCCGGCGATATGGCCTTGTTCTACAGCGCGGTAAAACTGACCAGCATCATCGACGTGACGGTCATCGGTGCCTTCCAGCCCGCACTCGTGATGTTGGCCGCTCCGCGCATCTTCGGAGAGCGTTTGGGGCGTCGGGACGTCGGATGGATTCTTCTGGCCATGGTCGGTGTCACGGTGGCGGTGATTGGACCGGGAACGACGAGTCACCACGAAGTGGTGGGTGATTTGTTGGCGGTGGGATCGCTGGTGAGTTTCTCCGCCTACTGGCTGGTTTCGAAGCGAGCGCGCCAAGAGCACGGTGCGCTCGAGTACACGACAGGAGTGACGATCATGGCCGCGCTCGCAGTGACCCCAATCGTCCTCGTGTCGGGCCAGTCGCTCGCTCGAGTGGAGCTGGGCGACTGGTTCTGGATCTCGCTACTGGTCGTAGTGCCTGGGGGCGGCCACTTGGCGATGAACTGGGCGCACCGCTACGTCGACGCGTCGATATCGTCTGCCATCAGTTGCCTCGCGCCGCTCGTTGCGGCTGTCGTGGCGATTCCCGTTCTCGGACAAGGGCTGACCTTCGTCCAAGTGATTGGTGTCACCGTTGGTCTGGCGGCCATTTCGATGATCGCGATGCGACAACGCCTCCCCGCTCTGTCGCCACTGGAGTAAGGCTCCTTAGGTCGCCCGTACTCACTAGCCGTCGGTACTGCCGCGTGGTGCTTCAAGGTTCGGTCGAGCCCGACGAGACTCCCGTAAGGATCGCGTCCACCAGAGCGCGCGCGAAACGAGCGTTCAGCGTGAGATGCGTTTGCAAGAGTCGGTGGTACGCGGGAGCGAACAAGAGGTCGACGATGATGTCGGTGTCGATCGCCTCGTTCACCTCACCGCGTTCGACGGCGCGTTCGATCATCACGTGATGTTGCGTGCGAACGGGCATGACGAACTTCTCCTTCCAGATCTCGGCGAGCTCGGGGTCGCGTTGGACCTCGGCGATGAGGCCCACGAGGGTGCGTCCCGTGGAGGTGCCCTTCACGGCGCGGATCCACGACATCAACGCGGCGTAGAAGTCGCCGCGCAGACTGCCGGTGTCGGGAAGAGGTTGTCGCGCGAGGAACTCGCCGGCGAACGCCTCGAAGGCGAGCGTCCCCTTCGACGGCCACCGGCGATAGATGGTGGTCTTTCCCACGCCGGCGCGTTGGGCCACGTCTTCGATGGTCAGATCGGCCAAGCCGCGTTCTTCGAGCAGGGCCCGGGTGGCCTCCAAGATGGCGCGTTGGGACTCGTCGCTGCGGGGGCGTCCGCGCCCGCGGACGGGCGGCGTATGAATGTCATTCATCTCGGTCACGTTACTCCAATTTCCAGATACGATACGTATCGTAACGTAATTCTAGAGGTGACGAGCATGAGTAATCTGAAAATTGAACAATCGTCGATCAGACGACACCGTCGATTGTCGCCGCTGTCTATCCACGACACGTCGAACCTGGTCAGAGGCAATAATTCTGCAGTCGTCGCGGCGGACACGACCGCACGACGGTCGAGCGACGGGCTGTCGCCACGGGCCCTCGCCCTCGTCTTGGTGGCTTCGTTCATGGTGGTTCTTGACTTCAGCATCGTGAACGTGGCATTGCCGACTATCCACCAGGTTCTGAATTTCTCGGGTAGTTCCGTGCAGTGGGTAGTAACGGCCTACGCCATCAGCTTCAGTGGACTGCTGATCCTGGGTGGACGTCTGGCCGACTTGTTCGGGCGCCGGCGCATGTTCATCGCTGGCCTGCTGCTCTTTGCCATATCGTCGTTGGCGGCGGGACTCAGTACCGACGCGGCGATGTTGATCATGTCGCGGGCCATCCAAGGCGTCGGTGCGGCGCTCGTGGCACCTGCATCGCTCGCACTCATCACTTCGAACATCGGCGAGGGAGCGGCCCGATCGCGCGCGCTCGGTCTGTACGGTGCCACGGCGTCGATCGGCTTCGTCGCGGGTCAAGTGCTGGGTGGGTTCTTCGTTGAATTCATGGGTTGGGCGTCAATCTTCCTGGTGAACGTGCCCGTCGGGGTGATCGCCGCCATCTTGGCCACCCGACTGTTCGTCAATGACCGCGAAAGTGGTCGACTCGCTCATCTCGACCTGGCGGGTGCCGCCTTCATCACCGTTGCGGTGGCCGCATTGGTGTACGCGGTCTCGCAGGGCACGGTGCTGGGTTGGGCGCACCCCTTGGTCGTGGGCGCCCTCCTCCTCATGATCGCGAGTCTCGCCAGTTTCGTCGTGGTCGAACGGACGCACAGTCACCCCCTGGTCGATCTTCACTTACTGGGTCGACGCAATCTCGTGACGTCGGGCTACCTCTCACTGCTCCTGGGCGCGTGGTCAGCCGGTGAGCTCGTCGTGCTCTCCCTCTATCTCCAACAGACATTGCACGATTCGCCCCTGGTGTCGGGTCTGGTGATCGCACCTCAAGGCGTGGTGGGGTTCGTCACTGGGATGTTCGGCGCTCGAATCGTGCGACGTATTGGTCTGCGCCGACTACTCGTCACGTCCTCGCTGGCCGCGGGCATTGGTTACCTCCTCTTGACCGCGCTGCCCTCACAGGGGCACTACGGCGTCGCACTTCTCGCCGTCCTCCCCATAGGCTTCGGGACGGTGGGTAGCGTCGTCGGTTCGACGATCCTGGGGTCTACGGGGATGGCGAATTCTGATCAGGGTCTGGTCGGAGGCGTCATCAACACCACGCGCCAAATCGGCGCAGCGCTCGGTGTTGCTGTGCTGGTGGCTCTCGCGGAAGGTTCGCACGCGGCGTCGGGAACGACGACCGTCGGGGGCGACCGCCTCGCGATGCTCGTGACGAGCGTCGTCGCCTTCAGTGGCGCGCCCGCAGTGATGCTGGCCCTTCGGCGCACCTCGGCGTCATCAGTGATCTCAACCAACCATTCGCCCGTCGTCAATACCCGTACTACCTGATCAAGGAGGAAACAAATGAAATACGTCACATTGGGAAAGTCTGACCTGACGGTCTCACGAATTGCCTTTGGCACCTGGCAACTCGGAGGCGACTGGGGAGCGACCGACACCGACGCCGCCGTGAGCGCGATTCGTCACGCCGCCGACCAGGGTGTCACGTTCTTCGACACCGCCCAGGCTTACGGTTTCGGGGCGTCCGAAGCGATGCTCGCGACGGCCCTGAAAGGTCGTCCTCGCGCCGAAGTAATTATCGCGACCAAGGGTGGACTACGTCCGGTCGCTGGAGGAGTCGCTCGCGACGCGAGCGCGGCGTGGATCACCGAAGGCGTGGAGTCCAGTCTGCGGGCTCTCGAGACCGACTACATCGATCTCTACCAGGTGCACTGGCCAGACTCACGAACCCCGTTCGAAGAGACCGCCGAGACGCTGGCCAAATTGGTAAGTGCCGGCAAGATCCGCCACGTCGGTGTCTCGAACTTTGATCCGGCCGAGATGGACGCCTTTAGCGCCACCTTCCCGGTCGAGACCCTCCAGCCGCCCTATCACCTGCTGCATCGCCACATCGAAGAGGCGATTCTCCCCTATACCGCGGCCAATGGAATCGGCGTGTTGATCTACGGTCCGCTGGCGCACGGTTTGTTAGGCGGGGGACTGCGTCGCGACACCACATTCGCCCCGGGCGACTGGCGCGCGACGAGCCCGGACTTCCAGGGTGCGGTGTTCGAGCACAACCTGGAACGCATCGAGGAGTTGGCGCGCTACGCGCGTGAGGACGTCGGTATCACCATTGGTCAGTTGGCCGTGGCGTGGACGCTCGCGAATCCGGCCGTCGACGTCGCGATCGTTGGCACGCGAAGTGAGGCGCACGTCCGTGAGTCGTTGGCTGCCGCCGACGTGGTGCTTGACGTCGAGGTTCTGGCGAAGATCGAAGACATAATGCGCGACGTCACACCCGTCGTGGGACCATCGCCCGAGATGCGCTGAGGAACTTCCTCCGGTCACGTCGCTGCTTGCCGTGACCGGAGGCCGATACGCCAATCGGCGCGAGAGTCATCGGGTCGTTCAGCCCTACCTGGGCAAGCACCATTGATTGGGAGCAATCAGGGTGTGAATCGATTCGGGCCCCCACGATCCCTTGGCGTACGTCTCAATCGGCGGGGGATTGTCGAGCAACGGCGTGGCGACCTCCCAGAGTCGTTCGATCCCATCGGACCGGGTGAAGAGTGAGCGATTCCCCAGCATCGCCTCGAGGATCAGGTGCTCGTACGCCTCGAGGTGACTCGTCTCGTGGTACGAGTCGCGGTAGTGAAAGTGCATCTGGGCCGACTCGAGCTGCATCCGCGGTCCGGGTTCCTTGGTCAAGAAGTGCGCGTGGATCGAACCGGGGTCGTTGAAGTCGACGACCAGTTTGTTACCGCGCCATCGTGGTGTCTTGGGTCCTGAGGGGAACAGGCGCATGACCGGCTCATCGAAACCGATGGTGATGACCTGGCGGCTCTGGGCCATGGCTTTGCCGGTACGAAGATAGAAGGGGACGCCCTTCCATCGGGTGTTCTCCACTTCGGCACGTAGGGCCACGAACGTCTCGGTCGTCGATCCTGGTGCCACGCCGTCTTCTTGGAGGTACCCCTCGTACTGTCCGCGCACGGCGTTGGCCGGATCGATAGGACATAAGGTCTGAAAGACCTTGTGCACTTCGTCACGCAGTGGACCGGCTTCAAAGGAGGTCGGTTGTTCCATCGCTAGGAAGCCCAGTACCTGGAAGAGGTGGCTGACCACCATGTCGCGAAACGCGCCGGTCTCCTCGTAAAACGAACCACGTCCTTCGATGGTCAGCGTCTCGGGTACGTCGATCTGCACGAAGCACACGTGATCACGATTCCACAGTGGCTCGAACATTCGATTCGCGAAACGCAACGCGAGGATGTTGTCGATCGACTCCTTGCCGAGGAAGTGGTCGATGCGAAACACCTGGATCTCGTCGAAGACCGACTTGATGACCCGGTTCAGTTCCTGGGCCGAGGCGAGGTCGACACCGAAGGGCTTCTCGAAGATGATGCGCGACTCCTTATTGAGTCCCGAGTGATCCAACAAAGCGATCAGCTCCAGGGCGGCGGCCGGAGGAACGGCGAGGTGAAAGAGCCGACGAACGCTCCCGCCGATCTCTCGCTCCACTTGATGGATGGCGCGCGCGAAGGCGTCGGGATCGGCAGCGTCAGCGGCGGCGAAGGAGAGTGACGCCTGAAAGCTCTCCCAGACGTCACCTTCTGGTGCGTTGGAGCCGAACTCGAGGATCGCCTTCTTCGTGTAGTCGCGGAAATCTTCGTCAGACATCGCCGAAGCGGTTCGAGCCGAACCGACGATGCGGTAGCGCTCGGGCATGAGGCCGACCGACGCCAGGTGGAAGAGTCCGGGAAGGATCTTTCGCTTTGCGAGGTCGCCAGTGGCGCCGAAGAGGACGAAAACGTGGTTGTCCGGAACGTCGAACTCGTCGATGGTGGCTGGGAAACTCACTGATTACCTCCGTAGGTCATGCGTTGGATAATGTCGCCTCGCCCCACGATGACTTCACTCACCAGGGACGGCGAAAAGAGACCGTGTTCGATGACGCCCGGGATGCTCGAGAGGCGCGCGGCGAGGTCCTCGGGCTCCTCGACGGTGCCAAAGTAATCGGCAATCACGCCACCGTCGGGACTCGCTGGTGCGTCGCGAAGAACCGTCGATCCGAGGTGGCCCAGCGTGGCCGCGAAACCGAAGGCGACGAGCTCGAGGGGGACCGGTGCCGAGAGGCTTGGCACCAACTTAGAAGAGTCGACGATGACCACGAAGCGATCAGCGCTGGCGGCCACGATCTTCTCGCGGGTATGGGCACCCCCGCCCCCCTTGATCAGCCATCCGTCGGCGCTGACTTGGTCGGCCCCGTCGATCGCGAGGTCGAGTCGGTCGAACACCTCGAGGGGCTCGACGTCAATGCCGAGTGCCCCCGCGGCGCTCGCGGTATGGGGTGAGGTCGCCACGAAGGTGGCCGCCACTCGGCGACGGGCGAGTTCGGTCAAGAGGTACGCAACGGTGGATCCCGTACCGAGTCCGACGCGCATCCCGGGCTGCACCAGGTCGGCGCTAGCGCACGCGGCCAACTGTTTTTCGTGGTCGACGCTCATCGACTACTTGATCATCAAGTCGGTCAGGACGAGAGAATGCGGGGCCCGCACTCGTCCCGCGGGAATGGAGTCATCGCCAGCGAGCAGCGAGGTGAGTGGCACTCGCGCACCTTCTCCGGTGATCAGCCACAGCATCTCGTCACAGCGCGCGAGGGCTGGGTAGGTCAAGGTCATTCGTTGGCGGCCTTGATAGGGCTGAGTCACCGCGACCAGACGATCGGTGACCTCGAGCACCGGGTCGTTGGCGACGAGCGAAGCGGTGTGACCATCGGGGCCGAGTCCGAGGTGGATCAGGTCGAAGTTGTCGGGTAAGCGGTTCTGGTACTCGGCCGCCGCCGCGTCGAGGTCCTCGGCTTCGACGTTCATGGCCACGACGACCGCAGGAACGCCGCTGAAACTCTCCATCAAATGGGTCAAGTTGCGGTCCTCGTCGCCACTGGGCGCCACGCGCTCATCGACCTGAAAGAAGACCGATTGCTCCCAGGGCATGTCACACGAGGTGAGGTCGCGAAACATCGTCCAAGGATTGTGTCCGCCGCTGACCGCCATGGCGAAGTGGCCTCGTGCGGCGACCGCGCGGCGTGCTCGCTCGGCGATCAGGTTAGCGCCCACCTGAGCCAATTCATTGACGTCAGAAATTTGCGTTACGTCGTGATTCATCACGACTCCTTTTCGACGTGACCGCCAAACTCCGAGCGCATCGCCGAGAGGATCTTGGCCGTGAAGTCGCCCAGACCCCGTGACTCGTATCGTTGCCACAGCGCCGCACTGATGACCGGCGCCGGCACCGACTCCTCGATCGCGGCTTCCACGGTCCATCGACCTTCGCCAGAATCCGAGACGCGACCCGAGAAGCCGCTGAGCTCGGGAGAGCGTGCGAGAGCGTCGGCGGTCAGGTCCATCAACCACGAACTGACCACCGACCCGTGGCGCCACACTTCGGCGACTTCGGCGACGTTGATCTCGAAGGAGTAGTTCTCAGGATCACGCAGCGGAGTCGTCTCGGCATCGGCCACTTGGTCGAGGGTGCCCACGTTGGCGTGGCGAATAATACTGAGGCCCTCGGCGATTGAGGCCATCATGCCGTACTCAACGCCGTTGTGCACCATCTTGACGAAGTGTCCGGCCCCGTTGGGACCACAGTGCAAGTAGCCCTCTGCGGCAGTGCCGATCGATGGATCGCGATTGGGGGTCGGCGAACGGCGGTCCGGGCCTGGTGAGATCGTGCGAAAGATGGGGTCGAGTCGCTCCACGACGTCCGTCTCGCCACCGATCATCAAGCTGTAACCACGCTCGAGGCCCCACACGCCGCCGCTAGTGCCGCAGTCGACGTAATGGATGCCCTGGGATTGGAGGTGGCGGGCGCGAATGATGTCGTCCTTGTAGTACGAGTTCCCACCGTCGATGACGACGTCGCCCGGCGACAGGTGACGCACCAGTTCGTCGAGCGCTCCTTGGGTCACGGCTGCGGGCAACATGAGCCAGATCGTGCGTGGCGTGTCGAGTTGGTGGACCAGGTCCTCGAGAGACGAGGCACCGGAGATGCCCTCGCTTACGAGACTCGACACCGTCGACGCGTTCACGTCGTAGACCACGCAGCGGTGACCATCGCGTACCAGGCGCTGCACGAGATTCGCGCCCATTCGTCCGAGTCCGACCATGGCCAGTTGCATGGGATTAGTGCTCGTCATCGGACGTCTCTTTTCTCTTGAGGGCGCGGTAGCGCGATACGAGGGCGTTGGTCGACGAGTCGTAGTCGAGGGCGGGCTCGCTGGGTGAAGAAAGTGCGGGGAAGATCGCGACCGCGAGTTCCTTACCCAACTCGACGCCCCACTGGTCGAAGGAGTCCACTCCCCAAATGGCGCCCTGGACGAAGACCGAATGTTCGTAGAGGGCAATCAAGGTACCCAACACCCGTGGCGTGAGCACGTCGGCCAAGAATACATTCGTCGGTCGATTCCCGAGCATCACCCGGTGCGCCACGACGTGGTCGGGCGTACCTTGAGCGCGCACCTCTTCCTCGGAGCGACCAAAGGCGAGCGCCTGGGCCTGGGCAAAGACGTTGGAGGTCAAGATGTCGTGATGTTGACCAAGGGGGTTGAGGCTCCTCGCGAAACCGATGAGGTCGACGGGAATGATGCTCGTACCCTGGTGGAGGAGCTGGTAGAAACTGTGCTGACCGTTGGTACCGGGCTCTCCCCAGTAGACCGGTCCGGTCGCGAAATCGAGAGTCGTCCCATCGAGTGCGACGTGCTTGCCGTTGGATTCCATGGTGAGCTGTTGGAGGTAGGCGGGGAAGCGTTTGAGGTATTGCTCGTAGGGCATGACGCCGACGGATTCGCATCCAAGGAAGTTTCGGTTCCATACCGCGATCATCCCCATGAGCACCGGGACGTTGTGCTCCAGTGGCGCGGTGCGGAAGTGTTCGTCGATGGCGTGAAAACCGCTCAGCAGTTCGGCGAAGTTCTCGGGTCCGATCGCCAGCATGGTGGAGAGACCGATGGCCGAGTCCATTGAGTAGCGCCCACCCACCCAGTCCCAGAAGCCGAACATGTTCTCGGTGTCGATGCCAAAGGCCGCCACCTTCTCGGCATTGGTCGACACGGCGACGAAGTGCCGTGCGACGGCCTTCTCGTCGCCGAGTTGTTCGAGGAGCCAGTCACGCGCCGAATGGGCGTTGGTGAGGGTCTCGAGGGTTCCAAAGGTCTTGGACGAGATGACGAAGAGCGTCTCGTCGGCGGAGAGGCCATGGAGTGCTTCGACGAGATCGGTCGAGTCGACGTTCGAGACGAAGTGGAATGTGATGTCGCGGCGCGAATAATGGCGGAGGGCCTCGTAGGCCATGACGGGTCCGAGATCACTACCTCCGATACCGACGTTGACGACGTTCTTGATCGCTTTGCCCGTGTGGCCACGCCACGACCCCGAACGAACCCGATCAGCGAAGACAGTCATCCGATCGAGCACCGCGTGGACCTCGCTGGTCACGTCGACGCCGTCAACCTCGAACGTCGAACCCCGGGGTGCTCGCAGGGCGACGTGCATGACGGCACGATCCTCGGAGACGTTGATGTGCTCGCCGGCGAACATCGCGTCGCGACGATGGAGAAGATCTGACTCGGTGGCGAGTTCCATGAGGAGTTCGAGCGTCGTGTCGTCGACGCGATTCTTGGAGTAATCGAAGTAGATCCCCTCGACCTCTTCACTGAGGCGGCTGCCACGGGAGGCGTCGGCGGCGAAGAGTTCGCGCAGGTGGCGCTCACCAATGTCGGCGTAGTGACGTTCGAGGGCCTGAAAGGCTTTTCGTTGTCGGAGGGGGGGTGGGGTCACGTGGGGTCCTCGGTGGTCGGTAGCAGGTTCTCGATGTGAGAGAGTAGTTCGTTCCACGAGTTGGTGAACGACTCGGCGCCCTCCTTTTGCAGTTGCAGGGCCAGGTCCATCTTGTCAATGCCAACCGACGCGAAGCGTGCGAAGAGTTCGGCCAGACCATCGTCACTCGCCTCGAGTGACTCTGCAACGGTGCCGTGTTCGTTCATGGCGAGCAGCGTCGAGTCGGGCATCGTGTTGATGGTGAGGGGCGAGACGAGGCCGTGGACGTACAGGGTGTCAGAGGCGGCCGGGTCCTTCGTCTTAGTGCTCGCCCACAGGAGTCGTTGGATTCGCGCACCACTGTTGGCGGCGCGCTGGAATCGAGCGGAGTCCATGAGTGATCGGTACGCGAGGTAGGTCTCGCGAGCGATCGCGAGGCCCAGTTGGTTGGCGAGGTCCGCGGGTACGCGAGGGGCGACCGCGGCGTCCCATCGCGAGACGAATAGCGAGGCGACACTCGCCACCGCCGGATTGAGTCCCGCCGCGATGCGTCGTTCCACGCCGCGTAGATACGCATCGGAGGCGGCCCGATACTGATCGACGTCAAAAAGGAGCGTGACGTTGACCGGTACACCGGCGGCGATGCATTCCTCGATCGCCCCCAGACCCTCCGGGGTGCCCGGGATCTTGACGAAGAGGTTTGGGCGATCGGCCCGACGGTGGATGTCAATGGCGGCAGCGACCGTCTTATCGGTGTCATAGGCGAGCAGTGGCGAGACCTCGAGCGACACCCATCCGTCGACCCCGTTGGTGGCGTGGTGAATGGGACGAAAGAGATCGGCGGCTCGTTGGAGGTCGGCGATGGCCAGTTCGAAGAAGATCTCTTCGCTGGTGAGCCCCTGGCGCGAGAGACCGGAGATCGACTCGTCGTAGGCGCCCGTCTTGATCGCGGCATCAAAGATCGACGGGTTGGAGGTGAGCCCGGTGACGCTGTACGAATCGATGTACTCCTGGATCGTTCCCGCGTTGAGCATTCCTCGTGTGATGTTGTCGAGCCAGAGACTTTGACCCGCGTCGTGTAACTCCTGAGTCGCCTTCATCGTCCTCCAATCGCCTGCGTATGCGCACCACCACCGGGACGCGCCAGCGGCACGCGTCACTGCGCCACTCCTCCCAGGACCTTAGGGGGAAATGGTGATGGGACGACCCGCGAGACGCCTGTTGGTTCTCGGCGCTGACCGGCCATTGTGAGGGTCGCGACGGGGGTCGCGGTCGTTACGTCGAGCGTGCGGTGATCCTCCGAGATGAGGAGCCTGCTCACCTCGTGCGCCCCAATGGGCAACGGTGTTTCTACTCGAGTACGCGACCCTTGGCGCGTTGGTGACGAATGGCGTACATGCCGATGAGGCCCGCGGCGAAGCACGACAGCGCACCCACGGCCAGGCCCGTACGGGCACCGAACAGGCTCGTGATCCAACCGATCACGGGGCCACCAATGGGAGTGGATCCCATGAAGGCCACTGCCCATAACGCCATCACCCGACCTCGCATCTGCGGATCCGTCTTGAGTTGCAACGTAGAGTTGGCCATGGCCAGGAAGGACACGCTGGCAAATCCCACGAGTGCCAACGCGGCAAAGGCCACCGCGAGGACGGGCGAGAAGACGGCGAATGAGACGACGATGCCAAAGACGAAGGCGGCTCGAATCAGTGCCTTCATCCCCGTTTGACCACGGGTGGCGGTCACCAGGCCACCGCAGACCGCACCGATTCCCATCGACGCCGTCATACCTCCGTAGGCGACCGAGCTACCGTGGAACACTCGTTCGGCGAATACTGGCAGCGTGACTTGGAACTCGTAGGCGAGCATTCCCACCAGTGCCATCATGAGAAGCGGTACTCCCAACTCGGGTGTGCGCGTGACGTAGCGAAAGCCTTCGGCGAGTTGACCCTTGGAACGTTGGGTCGGGATGGACGGACTCAGTGAATTGCGGTCCATAGCCACGAGGGAGACGACAACGGCGACGAAACTCAACGCATTGGCTGCGAAACACCATCCCTCGCCGACCGTGGCGATCAGTATGCCCGCGACGGCGGGACCGACGGCGCGCGCCACGTTGTTCATCGTTGAATTCAAACTGACGGCGTTGCGTAAGTCTTTGGAACCGACCATCTCGAGAACGAATGCCTGTCGCGACGGGTTTTCAAAACTGTTATTGAGACCAAGTACGACCGCGAGGATGCAGACGTCGAGGAAGGTCACCACGTGTAAGAGCGTGAGGACCGCCAGTATCGCCGCCTGGATACCCATGAAAGACTGCAACACGATCATCAGGCGGCGTTTGTCGACGCGGTCAGCGACGACGCCCCCGTAGGGTCCCAGTAGCAAGACGGGCAGTGTCTGAAGGGCGACGACCCAACCGATATCGGTGGGCGAGTGCGTGATGGTGAGGACGAGCCACGACTGGGCGGTGGTCTGCATCCACGTTCCCACGAGCGACGTCGTCTGGCCGAAGAAGAACTTGCGATAGTTGCCGTTCGAGAGTGACGAGAAGGTGCGTTTCGCGGTCTCTTGGATGCTCATCGTCGAGGCAACTTGAGTGACTCGACAACCGATTCCAGCACCGGCATCGCCTGGGCGAGAATGCGTCGCTCGGTGGCCGAGAGTTGATCGAGAGCGTAAGCGAGAGCCTCACTTCGCTGGCGGCGAATGATCTCGTGCAGGGCGCGACCGTCGTCGGTCGCCGCCAGGTGGATCACTCGTCCGTCAACGGTGTCGGCGTTGCGCGTGACGAGCCCGGCCACCTCGAGTTTGCCCACGATGCGCGACAACATCGTTGGGTTGAGTCCTTCAAGGTCGGCCACCTCAGACAGTCGAATCGGACCGCGCCGCACGATCATCACCAGTACCTCGAGCTGGGTCGGGGACAATGTGTCGTCGGTGTATGTAAGGCGAAGTTGGCGTTGGCCCCGTGTGAGGACGGTTCGTAATCGGTCGATCATGTCGGTATCGACGCGCACCGGATCGTTCTCAATTTTCTTGCTCACTGGTATCCAGCATACCAGTCACTTGCCTGCTGGCAAGCATTTAATTTGTACAGCGTGTCCTCAAACGTCGCAAGGTATTTCGATGGTTCTCGGTTCGAGGGGCCCAGCCGAGGCTGCGCTGGGAGAGAGCGCCAACCCCTACGCTGCAGTGATGTTCGAGGTCACCAATGATCGATTCGAACAGTTGGCCAGCGAAGCCCTCGATTCACTGCCGGCCGAACTCGCCGTGCACATCGAAAACCTGGTCATCGTGGTCGACGACCAGGCCAAGGGACGTTCACTCTTTGGCCTTTACGAAGGAATCCCCCTGACCAAGCGCGGAACCATGACCTACAACGCGGTGCTCCCGGACCGCATCACCTTGTACCAACAGACGATCTGCCGGGTGTGTCACAACGAAGACGAGGTGAAGGAACAGATTCGCCGGACGGTGATCCACGAGGTGGCCCACCACTTTGGTATCAGCGACCCGCGGCTTCACGAGTTGGGCTGGGCCTAGTCCTCACCCTGTGTGCCAGGCGCACTTCGTTTCACGCGTTTCACGCGTATCTCTCGGGTTTGCAGTCAGACGCGCGCCGAGGTGAGGTCGGTACGCGAGAGTCCAAGCACCAATTACTAGGATTCGGCCATGATCACGGGAGGTACGGCTCACTCAATGCGCGTCGGGTCGCTCTGGCGATATCCGGTGAAGTCAATGCAGGGCGACGAGTGTGGAGAATTGGTCCTTGACGCTAACGGTGTGCGAGGTGATCGCCGCTTCGGCGTCTTCGATGTCGATTCTCAGACCGTATTGTCGGCAAAACGCGAGGGACGTCTCCTTCATGCGGCGGCCTCGATGACCGCAGAAGGACTGCGCGTCACGATGCCCGATGGCCGCACGATGAGCCCGGGCACCGCATTGGACACGTGCTTGACGAGTTGGTTGGGTCGTCGTGTTGCACTCGTGGACGCCACGGACATGGGCCCGGCAACCTACGAATGTCCCGAGGACTTCGAGAATGATGACTCACCGAGGGTTCGTTGGACCGGCGTCCAAGGTTCCTTCGTGGACGAGAGTGAACTTCACCTCTTAACGGTTGCCGATCTGGACTTGTTACGTTCTGAACGACCGGATCTGCACTGGGACGTCCGTCGATTTCGACCCAATATCGTCCTAGACACCGACGCCCTATCAACCGTGTTCGCAGCACCCGGAACGCGCGTGGAGGTGGGCGACGTGGAGATTGAGATTCGTAATGGTTGTTCACGCTGCGTAATGACCACGCGTCCTCAGCCAGGTGGCGTCGAGCGCGAACTCGACATCCTTCGTCACGTCAGTCGAGCCCACGGCAATGACGTAGGGGTGCGCGCTCGAGTGAGGCGTACGGGGCTACTTCGTGTTGGCGATGTGGCGAGCGTCGCGAGCTAGCTCACTATCGCTGACGTCGACTCAGTCCTCGGCGGCGACGATTCTCCAGGGATGTTCGATCAACCCGGTCAAGGTCCGCAAGAACTGAGCGGCTAGTGCACCGTCGATGATGCGGTGGTCCGCGGAAAGGGTGAAACGCACGCGGTAGCGCGGTGCGACGACGTCGCCCACGACCGTTGGTTCGAGCGTGGTAGCACCGACGGCGAGGATGGCCCCTTCAGGGGGATTGATTATCGCCGTGAACTCCTCAACCCCGAACATGCCGAGGTTCGAAATGGTGAAGGTGCCTCCGCTCATCTGGTCGATACTCAGGCCCTTGCCATTGGCCTGTTCGGCGAGAGCCTTGGCCTCCACGCCGATCTCGCCCACTGATTTCATGTCAGCGTCGAGTATCACGGGGACGACCAGGCCGTGCTTGGACGCGACGGCGACACCGATGTTGATTCGATTGTGCACCAGGGTGACGGTGCTCTCGTCACCGAGGTACGAGGAATTGACGTCGGGATGTTCGCGCAACGCGAGCGCGGTGGCGCGAATGATCAGGTCGTTGACGCTGACCTTGGCGAGACCCTTCGCTGCGGACTGCGCATTGAGGTCCGCTCGCATCTCCATCAACACGTGGGCGTCGGCCACTGACGTGACGTAGAAGTGCGGAATCGTGCGGGCGCTTTCACTGAGGCGTCGTGCGATTACGCGACGAACCTTGGAGATCGTCATCTCCTGGGACGCGCGCTTCTCGTCGACAATGGGTCCGGTACTCACTGGTGGTCGCGGTGAGCTTCGATGCGGTACGGCAGCGGGCGCCTCAGCGAGCAGTCCGCTGAGATCCGCACGAATGATACGACCACCGGGACCCGAACCCTTGACTCTCGTCAGGTCGAGATTGTGCTCGCGGGCCAGGCGACGAACGAGGGGTGAAGCGAAACGACCATCACCGCCACTGTGGGCAGGTTCGGGCAAGCGCACCACGGGTGCGTGGGCCGGAATCGACGTTTTCGCCGCCGGAGCCAACGTGGCCACGGGTGCCGCGGCCGGCTCTGGCGCGTCGTCGGGCACTGCCACGTCGGACGACGCTGCGGGTGCGGGCGGCGTCGCTGGCGCAACAGGTGCACTGGTGCTGGCGTCGGTCGCCGCCGGAGCACTGGCCTTTCCGTTGTCGAGTAACGCTATCGGTGTACCGATGGTCACGGTGTCGCCTTCGGTAACGAGGATCTCGCTGAGAGTGCCCGCTTCGTAGGCCTCGTAGTCCATGGTGGCCTTGTCGGTTTCGATCTCAACCAGGACGTCGCCGATCTCGACACGGTCGCCGGGGTGTTTGTGCCACGAGGCGATCGCTCCCTCTTCCATCGTGTCCGAGAGGCGGGGCATCTTGATTTCAATCATGGCTTTGACCAACCTTCTTCAGGCGTCGTCCGACCGCCTCGAGCGTCTGGAATATTGCGTTCACTACATCATCGTTCGTGGGGAACGCCGCCGACTCAAGGACCTTCGAATAGGGCATCGGAACCTCCGCCATGGCGACGCGACGTACTGGCGCGTCAAGGTAGTCAAAGGCGCCGTCGGAGATCGTGGCCGCGATTTCCGCGCCGATGCCGTAGGTCAACCAGTCGTCTTCGAGAACGACCGCCGCGTGGGTCTTCTTCACTGAAGTGATCAAGGTCTCTCGGTCCAAGGGACGCAGGCTCATTAAGTCGATGACCTCGATATCGAGACCCTCGGACTCGGCCAGCGCGTCCGCGACGTTCGAGGCAATGTACGCCATGCGTGAGTAGCCAATCAGCGTCAGGTCGTGCCCTTCTCGGGTGATCTTGGCCCGACCAATCTCGGCTGGCGTGTCGTGATCGGGTACGTCACCCTTGGTGTTGTAGAGCGCCAGGTTCTCGAGGAACAAGACCGGGTCGTCGTCGCGGATCGCCGCCAGCAACAGTGCCTTGGCATCGGCTGGCGTGCTCGGAGCGACCACCTTCATCCCCGGGACGAACGCGTAGTAGAGCTCGATGTTTTGCGAGTGAGTGGCGCCGAGCTGCTGGCCCCCACCGCCGGGGGTGCGGATCACCAGGGGTACCTTGGCCTGACCGCCGAACATGCCGTAGATCTTCGCAGCGTGGTTCACGATCTGGTCGAGGGCCAACAACGAAAAATTGATGGTCATGATCTCGACGACGGGACGAAGTCCCAGCATCGCGGCGCCAATGGCCGCACCCGTGAATCCCTCCTCAGCAATCGGCGTGTCTCGCACTCTCTTGTCACCGAATTCGGCCAACAGGCCCGCGGTGATCTTGTACGAGCCCTCGAAGACGCCTATCTCTTCACCCATCAAGAACACGTCGTCGTCGCGCAGCATCTCTGAGCGCAGGGTGTCGTGCAATGCCTGGCGGTAAGTTTTTATTGTCATCGTGAGACCTCGGTCGAGGGTCGTGCCGCCGCGGCGAAGAGGGGCTCTCCGGGCAAGCGACGAGAGTCGTTGGCGACCGGGGTCGCGTAGTTGTAGTCGAAGAGGGTTGAGACGTCGGGTTGGGCGCTCGACTGGGCGAAGGCGTCGGCGGCGTCGGCGCGCGCGGTCTCCTCCTCGTCGATCTTGTGCACTTCAGCCGCCGTGAGGATCTTCTCCTTTATCAAGCGCGCGGCGAGGGCGGGCACCGGATCGAACTGTGCGAGGTGGGCGACCTCCTCGGCGCTTCGGTACTTCGCCGGGTCCACGACGGAGTGGCCTCGTAGTCGTTCACTCACGACTTCGAGGAGGAAGGGCTTGCCCGCGCGAGCCGACGCGACGGCGCGCGTCGCGGCTTCGGCGACGAGGACCGGGTCGAGTCCGTCCACTCGTTCCGAAGCCATGGCGTAGGCGCTGGCGCGCTTGTAAATCTCGGGCTCGGCCGACGCCTTGGCGACGGTGGTACCCATGCCTAAGCCATTGTTGATGACCACGAAGACAATCGGCAGGTCCCAGAGTGCGGCGATATTCAGTGATTCGTGGAACGCTCCGATGTTGGCGGTTCCGTCGCCCATCGTGCACATGACGACCTCGTCGAGTCCGCGATAATTGATGGCGAGGGCCGCGCCCGTCGCGAGGGGAAGTTGTCCACCGACGATTCCGTACCCACCGAGGAGTCGGTGGGCCATGTCGAACATGTGCATCGAGCCACCCCAGCCCTTGGACACGCCGTCGACTCGACCGTAGAGTTCGGCCATGACGCGATTGGGGTCAATGCCGCGCAACAGGGCGTACCCGTGCTCGCGATAGTTCGTGAAGAGGTAGTCCTCGTCACGCAGTGCGGACATCAGGCCCACGACCGCTGCTTCTTCGCCGAGGTTGAGGTGACAGTAGCCACCGATGAGCGCTTCGGTATAGGCGCGGGCCGCGCGTTCTTCGAATCGACGGATCAGCATCATGTCGCGGTAGTACTGCGTGAGTTGCCCTCCATCTACCTTTTTCGCGGCGGGTTTCCTCGTCGGCGCTTTACGCTTTGTCAACGCGTTATCGGTCATGGGGGGTTCCTTCAACGTCACGGTGAGATGTTAGGGCGCTAATTCGTTTTTGAGATTAGGCGCTAACTGGCTAATCATATTTGAGATACAAAGTGAGAGTCTATCTATTCTGTTGACAATGCTGAAATAATTTCGCGTGGACTTCGTGGCGGTGGTTTGGGTCTCCCGAGGCACCTCATTGCGACCTACTTATATAGGTCGATGCGCACGATCACCTCCTCCGTCGTGAACTCTCCGCACGCGTCAGTGTTGTCTCGTGCGTTTCATCGCGGTATCACTGGTTGTCGAGGTCGGTTCCCCCATAATAAAAGGGGTGATCGACTAAAGGGGTGGACGTGGGACGCAGGTTCTTGGCTGAGTTGTTCGGGACGGCGGTGCTGGTGTTCTTCGCGGTCGGCGTCGCGACATTGATGTTCGGTTTTAAGTTCGACGGCGGCAGTGTCGCCGCGGGCGTGGTCGCGACGGCGCTCGCCTTTGGACTGGTCTTGCTCGGCCTCGCCTACGCGATCGGGCCGATTTCGGGCTGCCACGTAAATCCGGCGGTGACCATGGGAGCGCTCCTTGCGCGGCGCATTACCTTCGCCGAGGCGCTGTCCTACTGGATCGCACAATTCGTTGGTGGTTACGCCGGAGCCCTAGTGCTGTGGGCGATGTTTCGACAGTCACCGATGTACGCGAAGTCGGTTCAAGGTCTCGGCACTGACGGGTACGGGCAGTCATCCCTGATCCACTTGAGTGCTGGCGGCGCGTTCCTTGCCGAGGTTGTCTTGACGGCGCTCTTCGTCTTCGTCATCCTTTCGGTCACCGGTCCAGCGGGCAACGCGACGACGGCGGGACTTTCCATCGGACTCACGTTGACGGTGGTGCACTTAATTGGTATTCCCTTGACGGGAACGTCGGTCAACCCGGCGAGGAGTCTCGGTCCCGCGCTCGTCGTGGGCGGTACGGCACTTAGTCAGGTGTGGTTGTTCCTCGTCGCCCCACTGGTCGGAGCAATAGCGGCGGCCGTTATTCACGCCGTGTTGTATCCGCGCGCCGCCACCTCGGTGTTGGTGGTCGAGGTGTCAACAGAGGCGTCATAAGGTCCCACGTCGTCGGTACGTTCGCGCCGCAAAGCAATCGCGCAACGAGCGACGTCGGCGCTTCGGTGAGTTCATGACCGCACGGCGTCGAATCCTGCTGGATCATCAGTACTGAACGTTCGAATCTTCCTTCGGATCGATCATTCGAATCTCGTTCAAGGAATCCAGACGCGACCATCGAAGAGGCGCCGGGCGGTCCGATAGAAGGTGCCCGAACGCGCTGTCCATTCGCCATCGATTCGTTGTACGTCGGCGTCGACGCTCAGTAGTCCAGACGGCATGGCCAGACGTAAGGGACCGTCTCCGGCATCGCGTCGCGACTGGTGCACGACGGATCCGTCAAGGCCCGCGGCGACCGCGGTACACAGTGCGATCGTCAGAGGTAGCGCGCGGTGGGGTTGTCCGTTGGAGATGACGCGAGCTAGGAGGTCGGTGTGCGTCGCACCGATGATCTCACCCGACAGTGTGGTGCTCTCGTGACTTTCGCTCACCAGGCAGACGAACGGGACACTCGTCGTCAGCGACGCCGTGGCTTCATCGGGGCTGATACCCATTTTTACTGACGCGGCCCGACGTAGGTCCTCGAGGAGGGCGAGCACCTCATTGCGGGTGTCGAGTTCGTTGGGTAATTCATCGCCCCGCAGGCCCACGTCGCGTGCACGCACGAAGACGGCCGCATTGGCTGCGTCGACGAGCGACACTTCGACGGGTTCACGTCCTTTCAGTTCGATCCAGTCAGTCACGTGACCCGTCGGCAAGAGGTGACCCGTTGTCGCGCCTCCCGGCTCGAGAAAATCTAGACGGATCGGTGAGCCTGTGCCACTCACTCCGGGGATCGCGAGATCGCCGTCGTAGCGAGTGAAATGACCCTCGACGTGAAAGGTTGAACGGATGATCTTGTCGGTATTGGTGTTGTGAATCCGTACGACGCGGCTATCGCCATCGCCAGTGACCAGGCCCTCGTCGAAGGCGAAGGGGCCCACCGCCGAGCTCATATTGCCGCAGTTAGCGCGGTAGTCGACGCGTGCGTCCTTGATCATGACCTGGGCGAAGGTGAAGTCGACATCGGCGTCGTGACGCGTCGCCGGCGCGAGGACGCAGACCTTCGACAGTGACGAGATACCTCCGCCCATGCCGTTTAGTTGACGGCCGTTCTCGTCGGGCGACCCCATCGCCGCGCAGAGCACTGGCGCCCACCCATCACGATCTGCCGGAAGGTCGCGGGAGTGGAACATCAGACCCTTGCTCGTACCACCGCGCATGAAGGCGGCGGGAATCGAACGCTGCGTCACGTCGCGACCTCCTCTGTGATTACTGTCCGCGTTGCGCACGGAGTCTAACGAGACTGCGTGAACTAGAAACCTCGTCGTTCGAAGATGCCAGGTGAGAGGTCCGCCACATCGAGGAGCGCCGAGGGGACGACCACATTGAGCTCAGCCAATCGTCCGGCGCCCAGTTCGCGTAGTTGGACGCAGGTGGCGAGGAATCGCTCGCGCTCGACCAGCGGCGCGAAGTCCGCCGACAACGCCGAGAACTTGTCGATGTAGTCGTCACGGCCGAAGGGACGTGCGCCACGGGGATGTGCGTCGGCAACTTCGATCTCGTCGGATATCTCGCTCCCGTCCTTCATCGTGACGACCACTCGTCCGCCGAACGCACGTTGACGCGGATCGGGGTCGTGGTACCGCGCGTCCCAGTAGTCGTCTTCGACCGTGGAGATGCAATGCCACAGGCGCACGGTGTCTGCCCGACGTGCCCGCGCGGGCTCGTAACTGGCGTCGTGATGCCAGGTACCGTCCTGGAGGGCGACGGCGAAGATGTACATGAGGCTGTGGTCGAGTGTCTCGCGGTTCGCGTTCGGATCCATCTTCTGGGGGTCTCCCGAACCGCTGCCGATGATGCGATGCGTGTGGTGCGACGTGTGGATGACGATCTGGTCGACGTCGGCGAGGGCTCCGAGTCGATGACGCAGGCGAAAGGCCACGTCGATCCACGCCTGGGCCTGAATCTCCGCCGAGTACGCCTTCGTGTAGGTATCGAGGATTGCTCGCTTGGCTTCGCCGACGTCGGGCAAAGGCACGCTGTAGTGAGCGTCGGGACCGTCAAGGAGCCACGCGATGATGCTGTCGTCACCTTCGTATATCGGTGCGGGGGATGTCTCGCCGCGCATGGCTCGGTCTACCGCCTCCACCGCTAATTTCGAGGCGTGCGCCGGGGCGTGTGCTTTCCACGTCGAGATCTCACCCTTGCGGGACTGGCGCGTGGTCACCGTCACGTGCACGACGTGATTGAGCGCTTGGTAGATGACGTCGACGGGGAGCGCCAGCATGGCTCCGATGCCACCCACCATTCCGGCGGCGATGTGGGGCAGATGGTCAATGCGATGGGTGTGCAGCGCGATACCCGACGTCAGTGCCCCAGAGATCTCGTAGGCAGCTGCCACGCCGAGAAGAAGCTGTGCCCCACTCGCTCCGCATTGTTGGCCGACCGCCACGATTGACGAGATCATGTCGCCAGGGTGGTTCATGTCGGCTGCGAGGAACGTGTCGTGGAAGTCGAGTTCTCGTACCGCGGTGGCGTTGGCCCAGGCGGCCCATTCACACGACACGCGTTGTGTCGAATCGACGCCCATCACGGTGGCTCCTCCATCGTGAGGATGCGCCAGCGCTTGTGCTCGCGCGGTAGCCACGGGGTGGCGACGCAGTCCAGCGACAGCGACGCCGGTGTTGTCGATCACGCGATTGATGATCATGTCACAGACTTCGTCGTCAAGAGCGACGGGGTCGGCCGCAACTAGGGCGAGCTGCCAGGCGAGGAGGTGGTGTCGCTCGGGTGTCGCCGCACTTGGATAGACGTGTACTTCGTGTTCTCGCATTATCGACATGTCCCTTTCGAAAATCTGCATCGTGTGCCCGGTACATTCTGCTTTACTCGTCGTCGCCCCCGTGACGCAGCGCTCGCCGCACCAAGTGCCTGACGTACGCTCGAACAAATGAGGTGGCGCGGGGAGAACGATATGAGAGCCATTGGCATCAGCCGCTACGGCGACGAGTCGGTCCTGGAGGATTGGGACCTAGAGGTACCCACCGCCGCAATTGGGGAGGCGGTCGTCGAGGTGCACGTCGCGGGAATCAATTTCATGGATATTCATACCCGCCAGGGCAAATACGCGAACTCGACGACGTATCCGGTGCACTTGCCCGTAACACTCGGCATGGAGGGTGCGGGGATCGTGCGGAGCGTGGGACCCGGGGTCGTAAATGTGGCGCCCGGAGAGCGAGTGGCGTGGTGTCTATCCTGGGGCAGCTACGCGCAGTACGCACTCGTCCCAGTGTCGCGTCTGGCGACGGTGCCCGACGAGCTCACCCTCGATCTCGCCGCGGCGTCACTCTTCCAGGGCTGTACCGCTCACTATCTGGTCAAGGATGTCGCCAGACTGGAGCCCGGAGTGACGTGCCTCGTCCACGCGGCGTCGGGTGCGATTGGTTCACTCCTGGTACAGATGGCCCGCCAACGCGGAGCGCGAGTTCTCGCGACGGCGAGTTCTGCCTATAAGGCCCAAGCCGCACGAGACAGTGGGGCCGATGACGTCTTCTCCTACGGTGCAGGCCGCTTCGTGGATGACGTGCTCGCGGCGACCGACGGACGAGGAGTCGACGTCACCTTCGACGCCCTCGGACAGACGACGCTTCGCGATAGTTTTCGCGCCACACGTACTCGCGGCGTCGTGATCAATTACGGTTCGGTGGCGGGAAGCGTGGTCGACTTGGACCCGGTCGAACTTGGTGAGGCGGGCTCGCTGTGGTTGACTCGCCCACGACTCGCGGACTACATCAGCGATCGCGACAGCCTCCAACGACGCGCGCACGACGTCTTTGGAGCCTTGCTCACGGGAGATCTTCGAGTAACGCTCGGAGGGGAGTACGGATTCGACTCGATTCGCGACGCGCACGCCAGTCTCGAGGAACGACGCCAAATCGGAAAGGCGGTGCTGCGAGTGCAGTGACCTCAGGCGAGTTCACCCGACGCCCCCACGTGTAGTGAGCGTCGTCGGCTCACGAGTCGACCTCGCTGTGTTCGGAGTTATCACCGTCGCGAATTGACTCGTGCAACGCTTGTTGTGACTTCTTGAGTTCGTCGAGTTCCGCGTCGTCGGCTATCTCGATGTGAACCAGTTGGTCGTCAGCCGCGGGTGACGTGCGAATGAGCTCGTCGAGCTTGAGCTGCAGGGCCAACTGGTGTCGGCTCTGAGTGTGCTGGACGACGAACAACATGACGAGGGTGACCCCCGACGTCACCGCGCAGAACGCGGTCTCCCAGTTCAGCGGGAAGCGATCCAAGGCGAGAACGATGGCGAAAACTATGACGACGATGGCGGCGATCAAAGCGGCGCCAGCCCTAGACGTGAGATCGCCGATCGCGTGCAGAACTCGGCTGATTCGTCGTTGATTGGAAAAAATCGCCATACCTCTGCTCCTATGGATGTCGCGTGGCACAGTGTCGGCCGCTGGCGAGTGCTCGCTCTCGGAACCCCGTGCGCCCGGTACGAAGAGTTATAACTCCTCCATCGTACTGGAGCCCTCTTTCCGCCTCGTGTGTTGTGCTTGGGAATTGGCGGAGGATGAGGGGTTTGTGGAGTCAGTGCCGCACGGACACGGCGCAGTGCCTAATCTGGCACGATGTCAGACACGAAATATACCCACGGGCATCACGAATCCGTTCTACGGAGCCACCTCTGGAGGACGGCGCAGAACTCGGCTGGTTTTCTTCTAGGGCATCTACGCGACGACATGTCCCTCCTCGACGTGGGATGTGGTCCGGGCAACATCACCGCGGACCTGGCTCAGCGGGTGGTCTCTGGAACCGTCATCGGCATCGACCAGTCCAGTGACGTGATCGCGCGCGCCTCGCGCGACTTTCCTTCGACAACTCACCCGAACCTGAGTTTTCGCGTCGGCGACGTCTATCACTTGGACTTCGCCGACGCGACCTTTGACGTTGTCTACGTTCACCAAGTGCTCCAACACTTGGGCGATCCAGTGGGAGCCTTACGCGAGATGTCGCGAGTGTTAAAGCCGAGTGGACTACTGGCCGCTCGCGACGCCGACTTCGGCGGCTTCATGTGGTCTCCGGCCGACCCCGTGCTCGATGGGTGGCTCACTTTGTATCACGAGATCACCTCGCGCAATGGCGCCCAAGCCGACGCGGGACGAGAGTTGAAGAAGTGGGTGCGCGACGCGGGACTGGTCGACGTTGTGGTGAGTTCGTCGAACTGGACGTACGAGTCCGAAGAGGAGCGCGACTGGTGGGGAGGTCTGTGGGCCGACCGTGTGGTACAGAGTGACTTCGCGCGTCAAGCGATCGACTATGGACTAGCGACGGTGAACGAACTCGAAGAGATCTCGGCGGCTTTTCGTCGCTGGGCTCGTGATGGTGATGGTGTCTTCATCGTGCCGAGCGGCGAGGTGCTCGCGCACCCCGCGCCTCGCTAGGCATTCCACTACCAACCGAAGGGCGAGCAACCGTACTGGTCGGGAATCCAGTTCCTGGTGATCTTCATGCCGATGACGATCTGTTGCAGGGGAGTCGCTTGACCGGCCAGCGGTGCGTATCGAGTACCGCCATATTGGTTCCACGTAGCATTGGAGAATCCGATGCCCGAGTAGTACGGTCCCGTCATCGACCAATTACCGTCGACCTCGCACACCGCGACGCGCTGCCACTTCTGCACCAGTTCAGAGAGTGTGACGTGGAATCGTGTTGCCACTGACGCGAGAAACACGTGGGCCTCGAGGTCGAGCTGCTGACGGTGATCTTGCAGAGCTTCGATGGCGAGGGCGGCGCGACTCGGGGTGCGCACGAGAGGTCGGTGAACTCGGTGGGTCGCGGCGTTCGCCGCCGCGGGGGCGAGCGGGGCCGCCACGCTAAAGAGCGAGACCGCCAGGGTGAGCATGATACGTCGCATGTTGTTCTCCTTCTCGAAACCACGTGTTCAAACATGCGTCGGCCTTAGGGCGAAGACGTACGTAACGAAGCGCGGCTCGTTTATGGTCACCCGTTGCGGGTCGTCTGGTTGTTTTCACTGCACACGGGCGCGCAAACAACAAAAGCAGTAATGACTGCCCCACTACTTTAGGTGCACCGTGTCCAAAAAGCCGCATTTTTAGAGCGACGTGAGGCCCATAAATATGTGGTTACCTGGTTTTATAGTGGTCAACTTCTTTTCTACGATGCTTGATATCTCTCTTCGAGACTGGTCCGCGAGAAGTGTCGGTATTCCCCAGGTGAGACCTCTTTTTTCGGTCGGGGACCTTTCGAAACTGTGAAAGTTCTTCGCCATCTGCGAAACGGCAACGTGACGGTCCGGTGACGCCGTACGTCGTGGGTCCACGCGCGTTGCGCCGTTGGGTCAGGTCGGCACCGAGGTGCCCAGACGAAAGGTCACCGCCGCCGCCACCGTCCTTGGGTCGTTCGCTTGTTCGCTCTCTGGTGGGTCGGGTCACTCGTTGCGTGATTCATAGGTTTCGAGAGCACCGTGTCATGGCGGGACACTTACTTCGAGCGCCACCGCGACGACATCGTGGGCGCGCGCCTCACTCGTCAGTCGAGGAATCGAAGACGGAGGGCAAGAGTGCCGGGAGTTCGTCCAGCCACTGGTTCACCGCCGATTCGAAGAGGCGACCAAAACGGATCGTCGCGATCTCGAAGGGGTCGCGACGTGAACTTCGCATGTCGTCCTCGAGCTCTGCGTAGAACTCCCGCTTGGCGTCGTGGCGACGTCGGAACTCGCCGAGGAGGGAGCGCAGGCGTTCGGGCTCCAGGCGCGCCCCGAAGCGAATGCTTAAGAGAATGGGTATGCGAATCACCTCTTCGGCGGGCCCCGAGTTCAGCCAATCGTGAAGTGCGTCAATGCCCATCTCGGTGATTGAGAAGTCGCGACTCGAACGAGGACCAGTCGGTCCGGCCGTAATGTACGACATCTTTTCGAGCGTTTGCAGCTCGCGATACACCTGTGAACGAGTGAGCGTCCAGTAGTCACCGATCAGGACGTCGGCACTGCGCGACAGGGCGTTGCCGTTGAGGGGACCGAGCTGGACGAGCAATCCCAACATCGCGGCGGCAGTCGAATTGAGCGGTACTTGACTATCCACAATGGACACTGTATCATTGTCCACTATGGATACTGATCGTTCCCCGGCAATATCAGTGCGAGGCCTGAAGAAGAATTATGGCGCGAACGCCGCTTTGCGTGGGGTCGATCTTGAGATCCGACGTGGTGAGATCTTTGCGCTGTTAGGCCCCAACGGTGCGGGAAAGACCACCCTCGTGGAGATACTCGAGGGCTTCCGTCATCGCGACGCGGGTGACGTGTCGGTACTGGGCATCGATCCCGACCGCCAGTCCATGGCCCTCAAAGTCCAGATCGGCATCGTCTTGCAATCCACCGGGGTTGATCGATACTTGAACGTCGCCGAGACAATCTCGATGTATTCGAGTTACTATCCCCACCCGCGCCCGGTGGACGAGATTCTGGGACTGGTCGGTCTCGAAGCCAAGCGCGACGAGCGAGTCCTTCGTCTCTCGGGTGGCCAACAACGACGCCTCGACGTCGCCATCGCTCTCGCGGGCGACCCCGACCTCTTGTTCCTTGACGAGCCGACAACTGGTTTTGACCCGAGCGCGCGTCGCGAAGTGTGGGAGGTAATCAAGAATCTGAAGACTCTGGGCAAGACCGTGTTGTTGACGACTCACTTCATGGACGAAGCGCAGTACCTCGCCGACCGACTCGCGATCATCGCTGATGGTGCCATCGTTGCCGAGGGGGAACCCGAGACATTGGCGGGACGTGACAAGATGCGCGCCGCAGTTCGATTCACCCTTCCCGCGGGTATTGCACCGCCCGAGCATTTTCACGCGCACACTACCTCGGCCAACACGTTCGAGATCAGGACAGTCGAAGTGACGACCATTTTGTTCGAACTCACGTCGTGGGCGCGCAGCGTGTCGCTAGAACTCGAAGACCTGCGGATCGATCGTCCGACCTTAGAGGATGTCTATTTGGAATTGACGTCAGGCGCCGCCATAGCGTCCAGTGAGGAACAGCGATGAATTCAGCCGCCATGCTGCAAAATCAGATCAGGTACATCAATAAGGCGTTTTGGCGTAATCCGGCGTCGGCCTTCTTCACCTTTGCGTTCCCGCTGATGTTCCTCGTCATCTTCACGTCGTTGTTGGGTCACAGCACGATTGCGATCACCCCTCACCACGTCGTAGATATCTCGACCTACTATGTGGCCGCGATGGCCGCGTACGCCGTGGTCTCAGCGTGCTACAACAACATCGCCATCGGCTTAGCGATCCAACGTGATTCGGGCGTCTTGAAGCGCACGCGAGGAACGCCGATTCCCAGCCGGATATACATTTTGAGTCGACTGGCGCACGCTGTATTCGTGTCCGTGATTCTGGTCGCAATCACCGCTGCGTACGGCAGGTTCTTCTATCACGCTTCGATACCGACCGGAAGTTCGTTGCTCAAATTCTTGGTGATGCTGGTCGTCGGCTCGTTGACGTTTTGCGCACTGGGCTTTGCCATCACCGTCGTGATACCCAACGCCGACGCGGCGCCGGCCGTGGTGAACGCCAGCATCCTGCCGTTACTGTTCGTATCGGGAATCTTCATCCCCCTGTCGACCAACGCTCCTTCGTGGTTGATCTGGGTCGCGAAGATCTTTCCGGTGTATCACTTCGCCTGGGGGATGAAGGCGGGCTTCCTCGGCGCACCCTTCGACTGGATGCACGTCGTCATCGTCGCGGCGTGGGGACTCGGCGGACTCGTCGTGTCGTCACGTTTCTTCACCTGGGAACCGCGGCAATAGCACGAGCTCACCTGGCAGCGACGGTCGCCTTCGCCTCGACAATCCCTACGAAGATCGCAGTGGAACTCAGGCGCCGCTGTTTCCGTTGACGATCAGGCGCGTGCTGACACTCGAGAGCTTGGTACACACCGAGATCTTCAAAGTGAGACTGGTCGAGGGCACGAACGTCCCGAGGCTGACGACGATCGCTCCCGCGTTCTTGGGTCCACACGTGCTGGGTGAGTAGTTCCCGCTCTCGGTGACGCCGAGAGCTGCGCTCACCTGGTGGCGCGGAGCGAGAACGTGGCGCACCGGCATCTGTCCCATGGAATTATTTCGCGCGCTCGGACCCACGTGGACCCGGCTGTGCGACGCTCCGCCCACGACTGGTTGCACCGCGGGTACTCCCCAAATTGCGCAGGTGGCCCCGTGGTTGGTGAAAACGATGGGGTAGTAGATGGTCCCAGCCGTGCCTTGAGGTGCGCCAAGTGACGTGGTGATCTGTCGCGAGGCGCAGTTCTTAATCGTGGTCGCTGAGGCACTCAAGGAGAGCGACTCCGAGGCGAGGACGAATGCGCTGGAAACGAGACCGGCGCTCATGAGGATTCTCAGTGATTTCATGACAACCTTTCAGTGAATTGCTACTTCATCCCTGTCAGTGTTCGTCAATAATTACCGAAAATTAGAAGGTCGACGCGTCAATCACGAATCGGTACTTCACGTCACTGGCGACCGTCCGGTCGTAGGCCTGGTTGATGTAGTCAGCGGTAACGACCTCGACGAGTGACGTGATGGAGTGTTCGGCGCTGAAGTCCATCATCTCTTGCAGTTCGCCCATCCCGCCGATCATGGAACCCGCGAGCGACCGACGCGCACTGAGCAAGATGCCCTGTTCGATCGATACCGGAACTCCCGACAGACCGACGATGACGAGGGTGCCGTCGAGCTTCAATAGATTCAGGTACTCATTGAGGTCGATATCGGCCGACGTGGAATTGATGATGATGTCGTAGCGCATCGAGTGGTTGGTGAGTGCGTCGGGTTCTGACGTGACGACGAAGTGATCGGCACCCAGGGCGCGCGCGTCCTCCGCCTTGGACGCCGAGTGCGAGAACACCGTCGTCTCGGCACCCATCGCGTGGGCGAATTGCAGTCCCATGTGGCCTAGTCCTCCGAGGCCGATGATGGCCACGCGCTTGCCAGGTCCGGCGCCCCAGTGTCGCAGTGGTGAGTACAGCGTGATACCTGCACACAACAGCGGTGCCGCCCCTGCAGGGTCGAGGGAGTCAGCGACGTGGACCGCGTAGTCCTGGTCGATGACGAAGTGGTTCGAATATCCGCCAAAGGCGATGGTGGTCCTGTCGCGTTCGAGGCCGTTATATGTCGGCGTCATTCCCTGCGTGCAGTATTGCTGCAAACCCGCGAGGCAGTTTTCGCACTCGCGACACGAATCGACGAACACGCCCACGCCGATCCTTTCACCCACGCTGAACCGGGTCACCCCGGATCCCACCGCGCTCACCACGCCGATGATCTCATGTCCCGGCACCATGGGAAAGAGCGAGGGTCCCCATTCTTCGCGCACTTGATGGATATCGGAGTGACAGATACCGGCGAAGAGCACATCGACGGCGACGTCACCGGGGCGCAGGTCGCGCCGGTTGAATTCGAAGGGAACCAGATCGGTGCTGGCGGCGTGAGCGACGTAGCCACGGGTGTTCATGAGGACTCCTTGCAGGTGAGGGGATACAAATCCCCTAGTGACGTTAGCCACCGAATAGCGGAATAATGACAAGCACGTCATAGAGTGAGGTCGAGGGGAGGGTCACATGGCCGTGGACTATCAGGCGTATTTCGATCGTGCCGATAAGAAGGGTGTCACCAGCGGGGGAGTATGCGTCGTTCCCATTGACACACCGGTGGGTGAGTTTCGTGTCTGGACCAAGCGCACCGGCAACAATCCCGACGTCGCGTTGCTGTTGTTGCATGGTGGGCCGGGCGCGACGCACGACTACTTCCTCAGTTGTGACTCGTATCTTCCGGCCGCCGGAATTGAGTATTACTACTACGACCAGCTGGGCTCGGGATTGTCGAGTATCCCCTCGGACCCGTCACTCTGGACGATCGAGCGTTTCGTGGACGAGGTCGAACAAGTTCGCCAAACCCTGGGACTCGGCCCCGAGAATTTCTTCTTGCTCGGTCATTCCTGGGGCGGTGTCTTGGCGATCGAATACGCGCTCAAGTACCAACAACACCTCAAAGGCGTGATCATCTCCAACATGATGTCGAGTGGAGCGGCTTACAATCGCTACGCCATCGACGTACTGATGCCTCCGATGGACCAGACCGCCCTCGCACAGATCACGGAGTTCGAGGCCCGTGGCGACACGAACAACCCTCGCTACGAGGAGTTGCTGTTGGAGCATCATTACGTACAACACGTCCTGCGACTACCCGTCGAGCAATGGCCCGAACCCGTTGTACGTTCGTTCTCGTTGATAAATAAGGACATTTACGTTCCCATGCAGGGTCCGAGCGAGCTTGGAATCTCCGGAGTTTTATTGGAGTGGGACCGCACCGCTGATCTACACGACATTTCGGTGCCCACGCTGGTCATCGGAGCTCAACACGACACCATGGACCCTCAGTACCTTCGCCACATGGCGTCCCTGCTTTCGGCGGGGGAGTACTGGCACTGTCCTGACGGGTCTCATATGGCGATGTACGACGATCAAGAGACGTATTTCGAAGGATTAGTCTCGTTCTTGCGTCGGCACGCGTAACCCTTTTGAAATAAAGGTTTTACTAGAGTTAGTGGTCGTGCACCCCTCTGTCACCTGGTCGAAGACCCAACTGGTCGTTTCGTCTCGGCGTCAGGCAGTGCGCTCGGTGGTGCGTGCCTCCGCGTTGCCGGTGGCGATCTACGCGACCTCGCGCGCGATGGTGTGGGTGGTCCTAGGCCTCGTGGCCAAAGTCCGTCACCACGCGCTCGGCCACTACTTGACGAGGTGGGACTCGCACTGGTACATCCAAATCGCTCGATCGGGCTACGCCGCGGGGATTCCACGTGGCCACGGCAACGCGGCCCAAGTCAATCTCGGATTCTTCCCGCTCCTTCCCATGTTGATTCGTCTCACGCACTGGGCCACGTCGCTCAGTTACCCCACTTCGGGTGAAACGGTGGGGACGATTTGTGGGGCGGGTGCTGCGGTCGCGGTGTGGTGGTTGGTTCGCGACCGTTACGGCGACATGGTGGCCACCCGGACCACGACACTCATCTTCTTCTCTCCGGCTGCCGTGGTGTTCTCCCTGGTGTACACCGAGGGGATCGTCATCATGTTGGTCTCGCTGACGCTGCTCGCACTGAGCCGGCATCGTTGGATCGCGGCTGGCGTGGCCGCGGCCCTGGCCACCGCGTGCGACCCCGTCGCGAGCGCGGTCATCCTGCCCTGCGTCGTCGCCGCGTACGCAGCGTGGCGCAGTCACCGTGACGCGAGGGCTTGGTGGGCGCCGGCGCTGGCGCCGCTGGGTATTGGCACATTCTTTATATATTTGTGGGCACACACCGGTTCACCCTTCAGTTGGTACTTGGCGCAACGACAAGGGTGGCAGGCCGGCCCGATGGGTACGGGCGTCTTCTACGCGATGTACCGCGTGTTCGAGGACGGATTTGGTGATCTCAACTCGGTCCTCAAGACGGCGGCGTTCGTCTCGACGATCGGCATCGTCGTGTTGTGGCGCAGACTCCGTCCGCCCCTCACCTGGAGCGTCTACGCCGCTTCGGTTCTCCTCTTTGGCCTGCTGTCTCCGATCGTGGGAATATCCCCACGATTGCTCCTGCGAGGATTTCCTCTCTTCGCCGTGGTTGCGGCCAGCGTGTCGCGACAGAGGTATGTCGTCATCGTTATTGTTTCGGCGATCGCGATGTGCGCTCTCACTGTTGCGTCGACCACCATTTCCTGGACTCCCTAATGCCGCTCGCGCTTCGGGTTCGAAGCGACGACCCCCGTACCTCACCCCCGACGGCGCCACGTCGCGCGTCACCGTTCGAGGTAGCCGCCGTGGTGGTGTCGTGCATCGTCGCACTGGTTGGTTCGGTCGGCTGGACGTGGCACCGCCGTCAGGTCGATATCCAGGTGTACCTGATGGGCGCACGTCACCTCAGGAGTCCCCATTTGTATTCGCTGTACCTGCCGGGCGTCCATCTGCCCTTCACCTACCCACCATTCTCGACGCTCTTCTTTTGGCCGCTGACGTTGTTATCGACCGGAGCCGCTGGCGTTGTGTGGGCTCTCGTGAATCTGGGGGCGCTCGTCGTCGTGATCGCAGTCACGCTGTTACACGTGCACCCCGAGCTTCGTTCGAACGAGCCACACGTGCCCTGGTCGACGGTCCTGTTGTTGCTCGGACCGGCGGTACTGATCGAGCCGGTGATGTTGGACTTGAGCTTTGGCCAGATCAATCTCGTGTTGCTCGCCCTCGTCCTGGTTGACGCCACGACACGCGTGCAGGTGGCGGGACGAACGCTGCCGCGCGGCATCGGGATCGGTATAGCGGCGGCAATAAAACTGGTGCCATTCATCTTCGTTCCCTTCTTGATCGTGACGCGACAGTTCCGTGCGGCCCTCACCACAATCGTGACAGCCGGGGTGTGCACGTTGCTGGCGTTCGTGGCGAATCCGTCAGCTTCGGCGGCCTTTTGGACGAAGTACGTCAACGATCAGTCTCGAATTGGCACCGTCACGTACGTTTCGAATCAGAGTCTCGAAGGGGCGCTGGATCGCGTCACCCACCACGTGTGGACCCCGCATTCGATCCAAGCGATCGAATTGCTCGCGGCGCTTGCGGGACTAGCGGTGGCGTGGTGGGCGTGGCGTGTGTCGTCGACATTCTTGGCGGTCATGGTGATGGGTGACGCCGGGTTACTGGCGTCACCCATCACCTGGGCGCACCACATGGTCTGGATCGTCCCGGTGCTCGCGTGGCTGTGGTGGGGAGTGGACCGACCACGGTCGGGGCGAATCTGGGCCGTCGTCGTAGCGACATTGTTCTACGTCGCTCCGATGTGGATCCTCGCACACGGACCCGCCTTCGATACGCACGAGCACGGCGTGGCACTCGTGGTGGACAACAGCTTCACCGTGGCCGCGGTCGGGCTGCTCGTCGCGGTCGCGGCGATTTTGACGATGCGTCGCACCCGGGCGATACCGCCCTCACGCTGACCAGAGCATCCCCGGCCCGAGGTGGACGAGTTCTTGACACGTGACAATGAACATACGAAATTGTGTCTTTCCGATTCCTGACTAAACAAGTAAGATTTATGGACTAGACGTCACGGGCCGTCGCAAGAGGAGCATTCATAGTGTCAGAGGAAACGACCTCGCAAGTTGCGGAAGAGTCGATCAAGCGTTCCAGTCGCCACCTTCGCGGTGATCTCTTGGAGGACTTGAGTTCGCCGGCCCCGAACATGTCGGGGCATTCCGAGCACCTCCTCAAGTTCCACGGGATCTACGCCCAGGACAATCGCGACGTGCGCCGCGAACGTGCACAGGCCGGCGAACCCTTGGAGTACATCTTCATGATTCGCGTCGCGATCCCGGGGGGCCAGTTAAGTTCCGCACAGTGGCTGGCGCTGGACAACATCGCCGAGGACCTGGCCGATGGCTCGATCCGCCTGACGACTCGTCAAGCGGTCCAGTTCCACGGCGTTCTCAAGTTCTCGCTGCAAACTCTGGGCGCGCGCCTGCACCAGCACGCGATGACGTCGTTCGCTGCCTGCGGTGACGTCGTGCGAAATACCGTGATGTGCTCGAGCCTGGTGTCTGACGATGTTCACACCCACGTGACGGAACTGGCCAATCACATCGCGACGACGTTCAAGCCGACCACGAAGGCTCACTGGGAGATATTCGTGAACGGCGAACGTGCCGCCACCATTGAGCCCGACGTTGAGCACGAGTTCTACGGCGATACGTACCTTCCCCGCAAGTTCAAGATCGCCATCGCGCACCCCGACGAGAACTGCGTCGACGTTCTGGCCCAGGACGTGGGACTCATCCCCTGTACGCATCCGGAGTTGGGTAGTGGCTACAACGTGGTCGTCGCAGGCGGATTGGGCCGTTCCTACGCCCAGCCCGACACCTTCGCGCGACTGGCGACGCCACTCACCTTTGTGACCCCCGACGAACTCGACGACCTCATTCGCGCGGTGTTGGCTACGTTCAGGGACCTCGGCGACCGGACGAATCGCCGACGCGCTCGACTCAAGTACGTGGCGGCCGACATGGGTGAGCACGCGTTCATCGGCGAGATCCAAGAGCGCTATGGTCAGGCCCTGCGACCGGCGTTGCCCGTGCAGTTGCGCGACGCGGAGGACCACCTCGGCTGGCGCGAGTTGAGTAACGGCAATTTCGAAGTGGGCGTGCGCGTGGGTGCGGGACGTGTGCGCGATGACACCGAGGGCAAGGGACTGCGCAGTGCCCTGCGCGAATTGGCTCTCGCGCGTGAACTTCATTTCTTGATCACCCCCCAACAAGACATCGTCGTGTCGGGGGTCGCTCCCGAGGACCGCGATTACGTCGCGAGTGTCTTAGCTCAGCACGACGTGCGCGCGGTGGAGGACCTGGGTTCGGTCGAGCGCTCCGCCCTGGCGTGCCCGGCTCTTCCGACGTGCTCCCAAGCGTTGGCCGAGGCCGAACGTCGTCTCCCGTCATTGGTTGACGACTTGCAAGGAGCGCTCAATCAGAAGGGTCTGGGCAAGCGTCGATTGCAGTTGCGCATGACGGGATGCCCTAACGGGTGCGCGCGTCCGGCGGTCGCCGAAGTAGGTGTCGTCGGTCGCACCAAGAACTCCTACGACTTATATTTAGGCGGGACCTTACGCGGTGACCGACTGGCCTCGTTGCATCACGAGAAGCTAAAGCTCGACGAGATTCCCGCGGTGCTCGAGCCCTTGCTCGAGCGTTGGCGCGACGAGGGGCTCGATGGCGAAGCCTTCGGTGATTTCTACGTGCGGGTTATTGCGCCGTGAGCGTCTACCTCGTCGGCGCTGGTCCCGGCGACGCCGATTTGTTGACCCTGCGCGCTGCTCAGTTACTCGCGACGGCTGACGTGGTGGTGTACGACCGTCTCGTTGGCGAAGGAGTCCTCGATCTCATCGGATCGCGCACCCGACGTATCGATGTGGGAAAGATTCCGGGTCGTGCCAGTTCCCAGGACGACATCAACGACCTGTTACTCGAGTTGGCGACCCGCTACGATCACGTGGTTCGTCTCAAGGGCGGCGACCCCTTCGTGTTTGGACGCGGGGGAGAAGAAGCTCTCGCCCTCACACGTGCCGGTGTCGAAGTGCACGTGGTGCCGGGAATTTCTTCGGCGTTCGCGGGACCACTGCTCGCTGGAATCCCCGTGACCCATCGCGGCGTGTCACACGGGGTGTGTGTCGTGACCGCTACCGCCGAGTCGGGTGCGGCCGTGGACTTCGAACGTCTCGCTCATCCCGACATCACTCTGGTGGTTCTGATGGGAATCGCGCGACGGGCCCAGATATCCAACGAGCTGCGTCGCGGTGGGTTGGACGCCGCGACTCCGGTCGCCGTGATTGAGAGCGCCTCGACGCCCCGACAGCGCGTCGTGCGCGCGAGCCTCGAACAATTGGCGCTCCTTGACGTCGCGTCACCCGCGGTGATCGTGGTCGGACCCGTGGCCGCGCTGGACTTGGGGCTCGAGGACGTCGTGCGTGACCTGGTCGCCACTTCGTGATGCTGCCGCTAGCACTCGATCTCACCGGTCGTGATGTACTGGTGTTGGGGATGGGGCGCCTGGGTGCGCACAAGACTCGTCAATTACTCGAGGCGGGCGCACGAGTGCACGTCATCAGCGAGCACGTACTCGTGGAGGTACCCGAGGGTGTCGCGTCACTGCAGGTACGCCCGTATCGGTGTGGTGACCTCGCGGGTTACTTCCTCGTCGTGTCGGCGATCGCTAACGATCCGGTCAACGACGAGATCGTGGCCGAAGCCGGGGAACGCCACGTATTGCTGAACGTGGTCGACGACCCGACCCGCTGTAGTTTCTACTTCACCGCCGTGCACCGCGACGGCGACGTGATCGTTTCAGTTTCCACGTCGGGTGCTTCACCCTCTCTCGCCCAGTGGATCCGAGGACGGATCCGAGAGTTGCTACCCAGTGGCTTGGGGGAGGTTGCCCAGACCCTTCGCGATGAGCGAGCCGCTCTGCACGCGCGGGGCGAGAGCACTGAACGTGACTGGAGCGAGCGCGTGGAGCAACTTACCCGCGGGCTCTAGTCAACGTCGACGTCGACTGCGACTGGCTCGGTCACGACGTCATCGACCTTGGCTCCGCGCACCCACGACGCCGCCGCGGCGAAGAGACTCGCCACGATTCCGAAGTCGAGTGCCGCGTGCAGGCCCGATCGAAAGGACGCACCGATCAACGTCGGGAAGAAGCTGCGTCCGAGCAGGGTGGCCTGCTGCGCGGAACTGAGTTGGGCCAGGGCGGTGGGTCCGAGCAAGTGTTGGATCGGGTTGTCGCCCAAGAATGCTGCGAACAGGGTGGCGATAGGGGGCAGGTGAGAGGCGTGGTTAGCGACGCTCGTCGAGACGCCGTGTGCCACCAGACCCTGGTAGAGGTTGGTGGAGAGCGAGCTGGAGAGGCCAACGATCAACAACGTGAAGAACAATCCGATCGAAAAGACCTGAGCGGAGTTCTGAAAGGTCGTATTCATTCCCGAACCCGCACCGCGATGTTCGGGGGGAAGAGAATTCATGACGCCGGCACGGTTGGGCGATCCGAAAGCCGCCATCGACATTCCAGTGATGAACAACAAGACACCGAACTCCCAGTAGTGGAAATTGACCGGCAAGGTCTCGAGGAGGACGAAGCACACTGCGGTGCCCAACATGCCGCCCGAGGCGAAGGGTCGCGCTCCGAAACGGTCCGACAGGAACCCACTGACCGGACCGGCCAGGAGCATGCCGACCGTGAGGGGCACCATGGCCACCCCCGCCCACAGTGGTGTGCGCTCGAAACTGAACCCGTGCAACGGCAGCCAGATCCCCTGGAGCCAGATCACCAACATGAACATGAGGCCCCCGCGGCTGAGGGCGGCGAGGAAACTGGCGCTGACGCCAGCGGTGAAGGGACGAATGCGAAAGAGCTGGATGCGAAACATCGGTGACGCGACGCGCCGTTCGATCATCGCGAAGGCCACCATCGTCGCGATCCCGACGATGATGCAGCCCAGGACGAGGGGACTGGTCCATCCCATGGTGTGACTTTGATACGGCTCGATCCCGTAGGTGATTCCCACCATGATCAGGACCATGCCGACAGCGAAGGTGGTGTTGCCGAGCCAGTCGACGTGCGCGCGGTGGCGTTCGCCCTGCTCGCGCAGCGCCACGTAGCCCCACACCGTCCCCAGTAGTCCCACCGGTACCGAGACGAGGAACACGAGGTGCCAGTCAAATGGTGCCAGTAGTCCTCCGACGATCAGTCCGATGAAAGTCCCACTGAAGGCCGCGGCCTGATTGACACCCATCGCCAAACCACGTTGGTGTCGAGGGAAGGCGTCGGTCAGGATCGCCGAAGAGTTGGCCATGAGCATCGCGGCCCCTAAGGCCTGGAAGAGGCGCATAATGATCAGCCAGAGTCCTGCTGCGTGGCCGTGCATCCAGGTGATCGAGAGGAGAGCGGAGAAGAAGGTGAAGATGGCGAAACCCGCGTTGTATATGCGCACGCGTCCGTACATGTCGCCGAGTCGACCGAGACTCACCACGAGGACGCTCGTGACCACGAGGAATCCCAGGATCATCCACAGCAAGTAGAAAGAATTTCCCGGTTGCAGCGGGTCCAGACCAATGCCGCGAAAGATCGCCGGCATCGCGATCAGCACAATGGACGAATCGATGGTCGCCATCAACATTCCCAGCGTGACCACGAATAAAGCTGTCCATTTGTAACGATCGTGGTGGGCCGAGAGGGCGGGATTCATCGTGCGGTAACTTCTCTCTTCGTTGACTATGGCTCGCGACATCCGACGTGGCGAGAACAATGCGAGAAGAAAGTAGCCACCCGCGATTCCGGCGCCGACGGGCCGGTCTCCACTGACGTCAATCAGTCCAATCTTAACCGACCCCGCTGCAATGCGATCAGCAAGAATGAGGTGTTGTCAACGCGTCGTCACTCGATGGCGAACCCGTCTCGTGGTCAACGAGGAAGCTCGTCACGTCGGGAATCATGGCAGGTGGTGGGACGTGAAGGTGACGACCCCGAAGAACCAACTCGCGTTCGGCCCGCGAAGAGGGACGTAGAAGATGCACGACGTACCAAATCAGTGGCGACGAAACGACAACGCCCACGATCGTCCAACCCCACCAGTGAAAAGATGCCACTTGGGTGAGCCCGAGTTGGTGACCCTCTTTGACCACTCCCGTCAACGTGGTTCGTTGTCCCGAGCCAACGAATGAGACAACTTGTCCCTTCGGGACCCCAAACTGGGCTGGGAGCAGACCTGTGTTGACCACCGTGATCTGGCTGACGCCGGGTCGAGGCGAAGCGACCTCAACGATGATGCCTCGTACCAGTGGTTTGAGTAACCACATGGGCACGACCACCATCACCGACACGAAAAGTCGCTCCCATTCGCGTCGATTACGAAGCGGTAGGGCTCGTCGCGCGACCAAGATGAGGGTCAAGGCGAGCGCGAGGAACGGTAACGCCAAGTCGAGCCAGCCCGCACCGCGCAACGTCACGACGGCGTGTCCGCGCAACATCGAGGGATAGACGCGCCAGGGATCGACGATGTTCGCGGCGTCCCCCTTCGTCTCGAAGGATCCGTTGGCGAAGACGTAGAGGACGCGGTGGGTGTAGACCTGAGCCATACCCGGCGGAACGAAGCTCACGATCTCACCGGCGTGAACGTGTTGACCCGCGGGTTCGTCGAGAACTAGTGAACCTACGCAGACCGCCGGACACATGGACGGGCTCGTGATGACGTACTCAGAACCTCCCGCGAGACGCCAGCCCGCGGAGGCGAGGATCGCCACGACGATGACGATGGTTGCCAGGCGCAGACTCCAGCACATCGACGGCGCTGCGGTGGGGTGTTTGGTGACCTCGTGGGCCCGACTCCCTTCCTCTGGCGATGAAGTTGTCACCCGACTCGGCGAGATCCCTTTCGCTACGTCGTGGCTCATAACACTGCTTGACTGGCGGCGTAGGAAAGCTGACTGGAGAATGACGACGTTTGAGTCGTGAACGTGAGTGGAATCAATAGGTGGAGCCCGGCCACTCCCACGGGCTCGGTTCCCGTGAGTTTGAGAGTGATCGAAAGGGTCACCGACGTTCCGTTGATCGGCGACGGCATTGATACCGGTAATAAGGTATTGGCCTCCACCGATGTTGTTGTGGCTGCGCAGGCGCTACTGGCCACGAAAGGCTCCACGCACGACGTCACGGCGCCCCTGACCGCGCCAATGGTGACTTCGACGGTCGCGCACGCTGGCGACGTCACCACGTCGTTCAACGGCCAGTACGCGGCCGGAGAAAGGGCGAGCACGGCGTACTCCTCGGTGGCCGTCGTGGTGGCCGCAAAGAGTCCGGCGACCTGGGGCGCGCTCAATGTGGTGGTGAAGTAGGCGCCGTGGGCGAGTGCGCCGGCGAAATAGTTCGCCGACGGTGCGTCGGTCCATCCGGTTGCGTACCCGTACCCGAGGTGCCAGTATCCGGCGTAGCTCTGGACTGTTGATCCAGTGGTGTTCGAGGCGACGGACACCCCGTCGACGTACATCACCGTACCGGTGGAACTTCCGGTGACCGTCGCAAAGTGCCACGTCGAATTGTTGAAGACGCCCGAAGAGGTCATCTCGGTGTTGGTCGGGGTGGATCCGTAATCGATGCCGTAGACGAGGTGACCGCTCGCGTCGATCCAGAGCATGTGGTCGTGGTCAGTGGAGGCCGTTGTGTCGAGAACCTGATTCGTCATACTCATGAGGACTCCGCTGGTACTCGTCTTGAACCAGATCGACTCAGTGAACGTCTGGGGACTCGTGTAGGAGGTGGTCGTATTGACTGCGGAACCGGTCACGCCGCTGAGAGTGATGGCCGAGCCGTTCAACGGCCCGGCCGCTGCGGTGCTGACGGTGCCGGTACCGGGCGAGCCGGTATTGACGTGCCCCGACGCGTCGAGGAACTTAACCGAGATCGCGCTCTGTGAGGGAAGAGCCCCGGTGTAGGCGACAAGTCCTGAATCGTTCATGGCCCAGTAACTCGTCGGCGCCAGGGCCCCGATCGCCGAATTATAGGTGCTCATCGACGTGGCCGCGTAGAGCGTGGCGACCTGCGTGCTCGAAAGCTGTGTGGGGATGATCGCGAAACCCGAGAGCGAACCCTTGAAGTACGCCGACGTCGGTTTGTCCGTCCAGGCCGGGGTAGACGAGGCTTCCGATCCCCACCCAAGGGTCCAGTATCCGGTGTAGCTATAAGCGGCTGTGGCCGTACCCGACGCCACCAGAGACCCGTCGACGTAGAGCTCGTCCTTGTAAGTGGTTCCAATCGTGGCGACGACGAAGTGCCACGCACCGTTGTTGTAGGTAGAGGGACTCGTTAGTTCGCTGATCGCGGTCGACGAGGTGGTGGTGGCCCACACTAGGTGACCAGTTGAGTCGAGCCATAGTTCACGGTCGTTGCTCGTCGACCCCGCGTTCGTTTGCGCGGCGCTGAAACCGACGAGGGATCCTTGGGCGAATGAGGAGTTGAACCACCCGGCGATCGTGAAATTTTCGGGGTTGACCAAGGACTTGAGTGTCTCGGCCCAACCCGTCGATCCATCGAAGGTGGCCGCCGTGCTCGAGAGTTTGCTCATGGTCGTGCCGTAGGTGACTCCGAGGTCCGGGAGGGCAGTGTTCGTGCCGCTCGTCGAGGTGTCGGCGAATTGTTGGATGCCACAGCCAGTCGATGAGACGAGTCCCGCGGTTGCGGCGAGGGTACCGGAACTCGAAAGAGTCGAGGAGCTCGAGACGGCGGTGGTCGACAAGGTCGTCGTGGAGAGCGGATTGGCCGAGCACGTTGCTACGTCACTCGTGATCGTCGCCCCGGTCGAGGTACAGATAACGGGGCCAGGTGTCGACGCGGACAATATTAGGTTGCCGCTCGAAAAGGTATTGGATGAATCGGTGAGGACCGCTTTGAAGATCGTGGCTGCGGCGATTCCTGGAATCAGAACGAGTGACAAGAAGCCGATTCCCAGAGGGGCGACGAAGCGGAAGGGACGACGCACCCGCGATCGGGTGGTGGGTGGATTGTCAGGTTCGTCGAGTGGCACGTGTGGTGGTTGGGTATCCGTTGGTAGCCGGGTGCGGTGTGGTCAGTGATGTCCAGTCGACTCCACCGCCGCGCTCAGTGATTGCGGGGCGGTGGAGTCGGAGCGTCATTGTTTAGGACTGGTTCCAGGTCATGGTCATCGCTGCGGCGAGGCCTTGGTCGATGTTGGTGGCCGAAGTGTCGAGCATCGCGGTGAAGGTGTAGGCCTGCGTGGCGCCGGGTGCGAGTAGCACCATCCCCGGGGAGGACGCATTGGTGATCGTTCCCAAGGTTGCCGCGCCCGCCAATGTGCCCGAGCTCGTCGGCGTCGCGGGGCACGAGGCCGCGGCATTGGCCGGATACAGGCACTTGCCAGTAATACCTACGTTGAAGTCGACCTTTCCGCAGAACCCTGCAGTGTCGGATCCGACGTACCCACCGGCGTCAGACGCCGCCGCGCCGGTACAGGCACTAAAGACCAGACTTTCCAGACTCGCCGTGGTGTTACCAGTGTTCTTCATCGTGACCGTGGTGGTGAGTGGGGTACCCGCTGGTATCTGGTCGAGAGTGCCCACCAACTTGTTAATGGCACACGTCGCTGAGTTGGTCGCCGACACCGTGCCGCCCGCTCCCGAGCCTGTCGAGAAGCAGTTCGTGGCGCCTTGGGATTCTTCGAGCTGCATGGTGCCCGCCGAGAACGTGTTGCTGTTGTTGACGATCTGGGCACTGAAGCCGGCCAGTGAGGTCATCGCGGTCGTGGAGAGCGCCACCACCGCCAGTGACGCTGTTGCGAGCGCCCCAAAGCGGGCGGACGCGGACTTGAATTTAAACATTGGAGTATTCCCTTCATCGTGAACCGTGCGGTTCTTGTTCGGTCGAGACTGCACACTTCGATTAATTCTTGGCACCCATCAAGTAGGTTCAGAAAACGATAACCGTAGTTGTCCATAAATCCCGGTATTTGCGCGCAATTTGTTTTTAGGTTTTTGCTGATAAAAAGGCAAAATAATTTGAAAGTTAGACACAGCGTGCAAAATTGAGATAGTCCAATTTGTAATACCACTCAGGCAAAGATTCGAGGCGAGTCAATTCGGCGAAAGGCCTGATGGTAGGTTCTGAGGAATCAGTTGTCTGGTGTCGTGCAATCACCGCAACAAGAGCCGTCGGGCGCTCAGGTTAGTAACGGCCCACCGTTCGGACCGGACTCAAATCACAATTACTGAGAGGAATCTCAGGCGCTCGGGCGTCCGTCTTCGCTCGCGCTGATGTGTCGCCGAAGATTTAACATCATCGCTCCACCAATGAGGGACACGATCCCTACGCACACCGGCCACCAGTCGCCGAGTTGATTGTCGAAGAAAATGGCTGTAATGGCGGGAGCGATCGATCCTGAGACGCCCCAGGTCAGACCCTGGGCGGCGTTGTATCGTCCGCGTAGGTGCTCGGGCGCGATCTCATTGACGAGGGCTTGGCCGACCGGAGAGAGCATGGTCTCGCCGATGGCGAAGACGACCATGGCGCCACAAATGGCAACGACGGCCACCGTTCGCGAGAGGTGCAGCGAGATCGCGAGAGCGATCCAAAAGACCGACCAGAGGGCCGATACGAGCGCGAGCACCCTCGTGCGACTTCGCTTCTCCACGATGTTCACCACGAGGAGTTGGGCGATGACGATCGTGCTGGTGTTGACGAACAAGACGACGCCGATGATGTGTACTGACATGTGTAAATTGTTGACGACGAACAGACTGAAGCCCGAGTCGAGTGCGCCGTAGCCCCCGAGGAGCAACACCAGGGAGGCGCTGACGTACAAGACCAGACGGCGATCGTGGAAAACAACGCGCCAGCCTTCACTAGTGGTCGCGTCGTCCCCGTCTTGGTGTTTGTCACGTAGGTGTCCATATTTCCACAGGGTCGCGAAGAAGAAACCCGCGAGAAGGGTGACGACGACGTTGCCGAGGTAGAGGCGGCGAAAACTGAGAGGTTCGTGCAAGTTGACGACGCTCGCCGAGATGAGTCCTCCGAAGCCGATGCCGAGATTGACCATCATGAAGTTGAATCCGTAGGCGCGTTGTCGGTGTTCGGGGGCGACCAGTCGTACGAGCAGGGTGCTACTGGGACCCCATCCGGCGTTGCCGAAGATGGCGAGGAGAACTGCACCGATGATCGCGCTGGTTTCAGAGTGGATATAGGCCCAATACAAGAGGGCAACAGCGTTGGTGACGAGAGAGACGAGGATGACTTTCACCGGACCGAAGTGATCGGTCGCACTGCCCCAGAGGGGACTCGTCACAAGACCAGCGAGTGCTGCCGAAGCCAGGAGGAGGGTGGAGAACGTCGTGGAGAACCCGTGGACGTTGTGCAAGTACACGACGTAGAGCGAGAGCGTGAGACCAGTACCAACGCAATTTATGAAGACGGCGACGAAGAATCGGCGTAGTCGCGCGTCGAGTGAGCGTCGAAAATCAGCGGGAACAAGGGACTCAAGGAGATGCACGAGACCATCAGGCTACTTGAGGCACTTGTGAGCAGAATCACAAGGCTCAGATTATTTATGCGTTGACAGCGTTACCATAGGGGAGTGGCCTATAGGTCGCCAATGCGAAAGAAATATTTTGTCAGCTAAGCGTCTACCACAGAGTCGCTGCAATCTTCTCTTGGAAATTGCTCCAGACGTCGAGCGCCTCTACAACCGCCACATGGAGGCTCCGAGGCTATGGTACCCGCACGAGCAGATCGACTGGGGTTCTGGTGAGGATTTTGGCGAACATCCGTGGACGGAGTCAGATTATCCGGTGGCTGATGGTGTTCGTAGTTCCATCTACGTCAATCTGTTGACCGAAGACAATCTGCCCTATTACACCAACTCAATTCTTTCTCACGCACCCAAGGGACATCCCATTCGTGATTGGAATTATCAGTGGACGATGGAGGAGAACCGCCACTCGATGGTGATGCGCGACTGGGTACACATCTCTCGGTGCATCGATCCGGTTCTGCTCGAAGACGGTCGTCGCGTTCAAATGTCGCGCGGAGAAGTGCCCGAGCCCGATTCCTTCGCCGATCTGATTTGTTACGTCTCCTTCCAGGAACGCGCGACGCAAATCGCCCACCGCAATACTGGCGCGCACCTGCCAAAGGACGACAAGGTCGGTCGCAATGTTCTCGCCCTTGTCGCCGGGGACGAGACCAAGCACTACCTCTTCTATCGTGACTTGGCCTTGTCCGCATTCGCCCTCGACCCGTCCCTCATGATGATCGCCGCGGCTAAGCAGGTGACGAACTTCGCGATGCCCGGAACAGGAATTCCGAGCTTCTCGCGCCACGCGGTTCGCATCGCGCGTGAAGGTATTTACGGCTTGACCCAATTCCTCAGGGACGTCGTCACACCGGTCCTTGACCTGTGGGATGTCGGGCATCTGGCGGGACTCAATAAGGAGGCCGAGACGGCACGTATTGAGCTAGCCACGGTGGTCGCCAAGATCACTGAGACCGTGGAGCGGATGGCCCAGAAGGCCGCCGCTACGGCTAGTGCCGCAATCTCCTAATACGGGCACCCGACGCCTCTTTTGAATCCCGGCGGTGGGTTCGTCAACGTGAGATTCCGTGTCGATTGCTGACGCGAACACAGGCGTCTTTCCGTCTGCGGCGCCTGAACTTTTGGTGATAGGTCGAGGATTGGCGAATGGTCGCGCGACGGTGATCGCTTTTCGCCGCGACGCGATGGGTCCCAAACAAGTTACTGGGACTCCTTTTCAACGGGCCGCTCGACCACGCGGAGCCGACTTCACGTCGGTGAGGAGGAGTTGCGCGTGGCGGGCCCTTACGACGTCGTGGCTGGCGACGTCACTTATCCGAACGAGTTTCTCGCGCGAGCGTGTCGCGTGAACGAAATCGATCCGATCGCGCGCGACGTCCAAGGCTCGCGCCAGAGACGTGAGGACCTCGTCGCTCGCCGCGCCCCCGACCGCGCGGGCGCGCACACGCACCACGAGACGACCGTCGTGCGACCCGCCGACGGATTCGTATCGCGCACCGGGGTGTACGTGGACGCGGAAAGTGAAGTCCCCGTGGTTCATGTGAGGAGAGTAGTTCTCCTAGGCTGAGAGGTGCACGAAGGGAGCTGCGTGAGTCTGAGCTTACGTGACGCGATTGACCAAGTGACGGCGCCCGGTCAGCTGTTCGAACTGACCACACGCACGACGAACGACGTGACCCGGCGCGTCTTCACGAACTCGCCAGCGACCTTGGGGGACATCTTCAACGGCGCGCGCGGGGCACACGAGACCTTTGTGGTCTATGAGGGCGAGGAGTTGACCTTCGATGCCGTCATGCGTTCGGTGGATGAGTTTGCCGACGCTCTGGTGAACCACTTCGGGATTCGTCACGGGGATCGGGTTGCTATCGCCATGCGCAACGTCCCGGAGTGGATCATCGCATTTGCCGCGACAGTCTCAATCGGCGCGATCGCCGTCTCGCTGAATGCGTGGTGGACCAGTGAGGAACTGGATTTCGCAATTCGCGACGCTGAGGTCAGCGTGGTGGTGGCCGACCCTGACCGGTGCACGCGAATATTCGACACGTGTCAGCGTCAGGGTATCCCCATTGTGCTCGCACGCGGCGATGTCACTTCGTCCTTGCCCGACGGTGTGGTGCACTGGATCGACATCGTCGTGGCGGGAGCCGCGATGCCCGAGGTGGCCGTGCGCAGTGACGACGTCGCCACGATCTTGTACACCTCGGGTACCACGGGTCAGCCCAAGGGCGCGGTATCGACGCACGACGCCATCTGTCAAACGTTGATGGCGTTTTCCACGGGACTGATCGTGGAGGGCGCGCGACGTGGTCCGCGTGACCACGTCGCGAGCGACCCCACGTGCTTCATCTTGATCGTTCCGCTCTTTCACGTGACGGGTTGCGTCCCGGTAATGTTGTCGTGCTTTTCGTGGCACTTCAAACTGATAATGATGCACCGCTGGGACCCCGAGGCCGCACTTCGACTCATCGAGACACACCGGGTCACCAACGTGGTGGGCGTACCGACGCAGTCGTGGGACCTCATCAACTTTCCCAATTTGTCGAAGTTCGACACGTCGTCGTTAGTGACCGTGGGCGGTGGTGGAGCTCCAGCACCCATCGCTCTCGTGTCACGCGTCGATGAGACGTTCGTGCACGCGCGTCCGAATTTGGCCTTCGGAATGACCGAGACCAACGCCTACGGACCCCAAAATTACGGAGACGACTACCAGCGCCACCCCGGTTCGACGGGCCAAACCCCCACCGTGGTCATGGACGTGCAGATTCGCGACGCCCAAGGTGTCGTCGTGACGTCAGGCGTCGTTGGCGAGATTTGGGTGTCGGGCCCGACGCTGTTCGACCGATACTGGCGCCAGCCCGAAGCGACGGCCGCCGCGTTGGTGGATGGCTGGCTACGAACCGGTGACGTTGGTTACATCGATGATGAGGGGTTCCTCTACGTCGAGGACCGACTCAAGGACATGATCATTCGCGGTGGCGACAACGTGTACTGCGCCGAAGTCGAGTCAGTGATCTATGAACATCCTGCGGTGCTCGAGGCGGCGGTGTGTGGACTGCCGGACGAGCGTCTCGGTGAATCGGTCGCGGCGGTGGTGGTACTGCGAGAAGACGCGTACCTGAGTGAGGAGCAACTCACGACGTTCCTGTCGAGTCGCCTCGCGCCGTACAAGATTCCCACGCGCATCGCCTTCACCAATGAGCGGCTCCCGAGTAACGGAGCGGGCAAGATCGCCAAGTCCACCCTGGCGCGACACTATTTTCGAATGACCGCCTGAATCGCCGCGCGCGCGTAATCGGCCACGTTAAGCGCGTCGAGTTCGTCAATCGGATACCACGCCGCGTGATCGGTGGTGCCGTGGACTTCATGAGTGAGCTCTCCCGCCTGCCACGTGACGGTGTAGATGATCCGTACAGTGTGGATGCGGTCTCCGTTGTCGCGCGAGCGAACGTCACTGGTGACCGAGAAGAGTTGGGGGTCGCCCACGATAAGTCCGGTCTCTTCGGTGAATTCACGTACCAGCGTCTCCTCGGGGCTCTCGCCGAAGTCGATTCCGCCGCCGGGTAGCCACCACAACGGTGGTTTGTGGTTCGGATTCGATGATCGCACCAGCGCGACGGAACCGTCGTGGACCAAGATGCCGTAGGCGCGAACGCTGGAGTGTTGCTTGCTCATGGGACCTCGTACTCGCGACTTTGGTGGAGAATGGCTGACGCCGCGTTGGCGAGTCTAGGTGCAGTGGCGAGTTCGTCTCAGCGCGTCTGGGGGAAACCGAGGTCGATCTGTGACTCCGACGCCTGAGGCCAACGAGTCGTCACAACCTTGGCCCGCGAGTAAAAAGCGAATCCTTCGGGTCCGTAGATGTGAGAATGTCCAAAAAGGGAACTCTTCCAACCGCCGAAGGAGTAGCTCGACACGGGCACCGGAATCGGCACGTTGACCCCGATCATCCCCACGGTCACCTGACGAGTGAAGAGGCGCGCAGCGTTTCCGTCGCGGGTGAAGATGGCCGTCCCGTTGCCGTAGGGGTTGGCGTTGATCAGCGCCACCGCGTCGGCGTAGGTTGCGACGCGCGTCACACTTAACACCGGCCCGAAGATCTCGTCGTCGTATGCGCGCATACCCGGCTTCACACCGTCAAGGAGGCAAGGTCCCACGAAGAAGCCCGGTCGGTCCGATAGCGCGGTTCCGTCACGAACGACCGTGACCCCCGGGTCGGGTTGTGTGACGTAGCTCACGACGCGCTGGCGATGCTCGTCGGTGATGACGGGACCGAAATCACTGGAGGGATCGTCACCGGGTCCGACTTTTAGTTGGTCGACACGCTCGGCGATCTTCGCGACGAGTTCGTCGGCGATGTCACCCACCGCGACCACCACACTGATGGCCATGCACCGTTCGCCAGCCGCGCCGTACCCGGCATTGATCGCGGCGTCGGCAGCGACATCGAGATCCGCGTCGGCCAGGACGACCATGTGGTTCTTCGCTCCGCCGAGGGCCTGGACGCGCTTGCCGTGCTCGGTGGCGACGCGATAGACGTGGCGCGCCACCGGCGTCGAACCGACGAAACTGACGGCATCGACACCGGGGTGTTCGAGGAGTTGATTGACCGTCGCGGCATTGCCGTGCAGGACGTTAAAGACTCCGTCCGGAAGACCGGCCTCGCTTAAGAGCTCACCCAGTCGCACCGAGACTGACGGGTCGCGCTCCGAGGGCTTCACGATGACGACGTTGCCCGTGGCCAGTGCGTTGGCCGTCATCCACAGGGGCACCATGATCGGGAAGTTGAAGGGGGTGATGGCCGCAACGACACCGAGTGATTCGCGAAAGGAATGTACGTCGACGCCGCCGGCCACTTGCGAGGAGAAACCACCCTTGAGGTGTTCGGTCACGCCGCAGGCGTACTCCACGTTCTCCAGTCCGCGGGCGATTTCACCCTTGGCGTCGGCGATCGTCTTGCCATGCTCGCACGTGATCAGTGCAGCCAACTCCTCAGTGTGCTCGACGAGCAACTGGCGAAGCGTGAAGAGGATGTTGGTTCGTTGCGACAAGCTCGATTCGCGCCAGGTGTGCCACGCTTCTCGCGCACTAGCGACGACCTCGTCGACCACGGTGGTCGAGGGGAGGGGGACGCGGCCAGTGGTCTCGCCCGTGGCGGGGTTGAAGACGGGCAGTTCGCCCGGGGCGCTTACTGTGGCGCCATTGATGTAGTGGGGGATGGTGCGCATGGACGCTCTCCTTCGTTGGACCTAATCTATCGGTCACGACAGGACCCTCCTCGTTGTCGGGCCCTCGTTAAGGTGGTGCCGTGAGCACACTGTTCGAGCCGCTCCTGTTGTCGGATGCGGCGGCGGTTGAGCCAGAGGGAGAAGGTCGTTATCGCGTGGACCTTTCGCGACAGTTCACGGTCTTTGACTATCCACACGGCGGCTACCTTCAGTGCGTCCTCGCCAACGGGGCCATCGCGGCGGCGAGTGACGCCGGGGCGGCACACTTGCACGCGACGGCCGTGAGCACGAGTTTCATCACACCGCCCGCCATCGGGCCTGCTCTATTGACGACGTCGGTACGTCGGGTGGGTCGCGGGGCGTCCTTCGTGCACGTGGCGTTGTCTCAGGCGGGCGTGGTCACTACCGAAGCCCTGGTGACAGTAGGGACCTTGAGTGAATCGTCGAAACTGCGTCACCAGTCCTCGATGCCGCCGGCGTTGGCGCCAGTGGAGGACTGTGTGCGCCTGCCCGCTCCTGACGCCATGTCGATTCACCACGTACTCGAACTGCGTGGCGACCCCGCCCACGGGGAGTGGTGGAAACTGGAGCCGGGCAACGGTGAGCTGGTGGCGTGGCTCAAACTGGTTGACGGGGGAGGCCCGTGGAACCCATGGAGCACCCTCTTCGCGACGGACGCCCTTCCACCGGCAACGTTGCCGTTGGGCTCGACGGGTTGGGTGCCGACGTTGCAATTGACGTCCTACGTTCGTCGTGTTCCCGCGAGTGATTGGTTGCGAGCGCGACAGTGGTGCGTCGTCGTCGCCGATGGATTAGTGGATGAGCGCTGCGAATTGTTCGACGACACCGGTGAGTTGGTAGCCAGCGCGAGCCAATTGGCGATGGTACGTTTCGCCAACTTTGCGTCGTGAGCGTCGCGCGAGCCAACGACGATGGTTCGCTGCAGGTGCGTGGACGTCTCACCATTCCCGCGTCGGAAGTCGAGCTGCGGGTGACGACGTCGGGTGGACCCGGTGGTCAACACGCCAATCGGTCCTTGACCAAGGTCGTCGCGACGTTCGACGTCGTTACCTCGGTGGTTCTGTCCGACGCGGATCGTGACTTACTCCTGACGCGTGTGGGCACTTCGGTGCGCGCGAGTTCGAGTCGCTTTCGTTCCCAGGCGGCGAATAAGGCCGCGGCCCTCGATGCTCTGGCCCAAAAAATCTCTCTCGGGTTACTTCGCCAACCCCCGCGTCGCCCCACTCGTCCGACGCGCGCGTCCCAGGTTCGCCGAGTCGACGAGAAGAAGGCGCGCTCTCGCCTGAAGGACGCCCGACGACAGGTGGATGACTAGAGGGCGAGGTGTCGCGAAATGACTCCGAGCGCGGTGTGGATGACCGCGTCCAGCGCGGAATCGGTGTTCTCGTGAGGTCCAACGATCGGAGTCAGTGACGCGTAGCCCGCTACCAGGAGCGCCCCGTCGTCACTGGCGTCTTCGTCACTGACGTCACCAATGCTGGGCGAGGCCGCCCCTAGGGTGAGGGGGAGTTCTCCCTTGTCCGCTAGGGCCTCGCCCCCCGCGCTGGGGCCAGCCGCCATCACGACTTCGGCGGTGGAGATGCGACCGCGGCGCACGCCCAGTAGCTTTTCGCGGGGCACGTTGGGGACGTTGAGATTGAGCAACGTTCGTGACGGCGCACGAAAGAGCTCGTCGAGGACTTCTATGGCGAGGCGAGCGGCCACGTCGTAATGCACGTCTTGACCCCACTGCACTGAGACGGCCATTCCCGAGAGCCCCAGTTGGGCTCCGGTGAGGATCGCGCCCACCGTGCCCGAGTGCAGGACGCTGCGTCCGACGTTGGCTCCCGCGTTGACGCCCGAGATGATGAGGTCGGGTTGAAGACCCAGTGATCCTAATGATCCCACGATGGCGCATAAGGCAGGCGGAGCCTCGAGCGCGAAGGTGGGAATGGCGTCGGCACCGGGGATGTGGCGCCGTTCATAGCGCACCGAGGGGAAGTCGAACACGTCACCCACGGCTGAGGACATACCTGAATAGTTTCGATCGGGCGCCGCGATCAGTGCTTCTCGCTCCTCGCCGGCGGGGCAGTTCTCAATCCATGAGTTGAGTTCGCGCGCCAGCGCCGCGATCCCAGGAGCCATCACGCCGTCATCGTTGGTCAGCAGTATTTTCATACCGTTCACGCTATCTGTCGTAAGTTACTCACCAGTGAAGAAAAGGATGGGTGAGAGTGCTTCCCTCGGGTGAACAGATTGCGATTGCCCACGGCGACCAGCGTGCGGTGATCACCGAAGTCGGTGCGACGCTTCGGACCTTCGTCAAGGGCGGGGTGAGTGTGGTGGAGGGATTCACCGCTGACGAAATACCTGACGGGGCCCGAGGTCAGCTGCTCTACCCCTGGCCCAATCGATTGGCACCCGAGCCGTGGTCCTTCTCGGGCCGTATCGCGGTGCCCTCGGTAGACGAGCACTCCACGGGAACGGCCATTCACGGCCTCGTGCGCTGGCGTCCCTTCTTGATCGATCAGGTGAACCAGAACCGCTGCGTCCTGTCACTGGTCTTGCACCCGTCGCCGGAGTACCCGTTCTTGAGTGAGGTCGCGGTGGCCTATCACCTGGGCTCACTCGGACTGACGGTCACGACGACGGTGACCAATCGAGACGATGTGCCGATTCCGGTGGGGGTCGGCTTCCACCCGTACTTGGCAGTGACGACCTCGACGATCGAGGGAACCGACCTCGAAGTGCCGGCTAACGCCTTCGTCGCGACGGACGAGCGTCTGTTGCCGACGGGAGAGATCTTGCCCGTCAGGGGTCACGACCTCGACTTCACGGTCGCTAAATCAGTGAACGGGCACCGCCTCGACGTGACCTACACCGAACTGGTCCGCGACGACACGGGACTGGCGACGGTGAAGATCCGCGACAGCCAGGGTGGGCAGGTCGAATTGGAGGTGGACCGCACCTTCCCCTATATCCAGCTCTACTCCGGCGAGGACCTGTCGCGAGGTCGACGACGCACCGCGATTGCGGTGGAGCCCATGACCTGCCCACCCGAGGCCCTTCGTTCGGGCAAGGACGTGATCGTGTTAGAACCCGGTCAGCACTGGGCCGGATCCTGGCGCCTTCGTCGCCGAGAGCCCTAGGACGAGTGAACGTGTTCCGCGGTGTTGCTTTCACGACGAGATTTGGGAAAATGTCTTTGTGCCATCGGTGAAACCACTTCGGGTGTCGGGCGAGACCCAGACCGAGTCGTCAGTCGCGACGATTACCGAACGACCCTGGAACGTCGTCGTGTGGGACGACCCGGTCACGCCCATGTCGGTGGTCGTCATTATTTTTCGCAAGATCTTTGGCTACCCCAATAACAAAGCGACACAACTGATGTTGACGGTACACCACGAAGGTCGTGCCATTGTCTGGTCGGGACCCCTCGAGCGAGCACAGGGATACTGCGTGAAACTCCAAGTGGCTGGTCTGTTATCAACGATCGAGAGGGATTCGTAGTGGCGAATCGACTTTTCGTGCGTCGAAGAGACGGTCGTATCGAGGTGCGTCTCAACGATGATGCCCGCGCCATCGCGCGTGAAGCCTTCGCTCACGTCTTCGCCGCCGAGATCGATCCGGCGCACGAATGGTACGCGAGTTTGAACGCACCGATCGACCCGAGTCACGACGTAGACGACCCTCTCGCTACGTTCAATCGTCAACACGAGGTGACTTCGAACGTGGAACTGGCCGTTGCGACTCTGAACGAGGAATTCCTTAACGACGCCGAAGCCTGGGCGTGGTTGTGCACGTTGCAAATTGCGCTACGTGCGACGATCACCGCCAAGGGCTTGCTCACTAAGGATCGTCTCGAAGAGGCTGACGAGACGACTCTTGAGTACATCACCACGCTCCAGACCTTTTTGTTCAGCCTCGCTGACGCGATGTAGTCAGTCCTCGACGAGAGGGATTATTTCGGCGACGACATCCTCGGGGTTCGAGGCCGGCACTGTCGACTCGGTAACGGTGGCCAGAGTTGCGTCCGGTGGCTCCTCGTCGTCAGAAGTCATGGCGTCACTGGCGTCATCGTCAGGGTGGGCCACGAGCGGGCGCTTGCGTCGCCGTCGAGAGACGGGTATCCACGTCGCGGCCATGGCCACAAAGGCCACCGCGGCCAGGGCGCCTGCGGCGTCCTCGTGGGGCGGCAAGAAGTCGTACGTGACGGTCGACAGCCCCGCAGGGACGTTGATCGTCTGGTTGAGCCCATTGGTGGTAGTGATCGTGGTCGCGACGCCGTTGACCCGCGCCGTCCAACCCGGCATGAACAGTTCGAGTCGCGTCAGTGTCGTGGCGCTCGGGCAATCCACGCTGGCGTGGTCCACGGTCACGTTCGATACGACGCAGGAAGTCAGGGCGGTGGTATAGAAGCTCGCCGCGTGAGGGATTCGAAAGAGTTCGCTGTGCGCGTCGGCGACCAGGGGAGTAAGACCCAGTTCGAGGAGGGCGGGTGCTAACGGCTTTCGAGGCACCAAGAGGTACTCGACCCCGAGGGATTCGTAGTTGCCGATGTGCGCGGCGAGCTCGTCCTCGCTATTGACCGTGAAGGGCAGGGTGAACAGACGAGGGTTTCCGAGCGATGGGGCGAGACCAGTGCTGATGTAGTTCGTGAAACTCGTCGGCAGGGGTAAGTCGACCGCGTTGATTTCGTTGAGTCCATATTGGGTCCCCCAGTTAGGGGTGAGGACCCCGAGGGACACGAATCGGTTGAGTCCTTCATGTTGTTCCAGGTAGTTTATGGAACCAGTGGCGATCGTTATCGACGAAGGACTTCGAAAAGACGGCAGGGCGAAGAAGATCATGGATTCACAGGTCATGACCGCCACCGCAACGATGAGAAAAGTTCGGCCCGTCACGTAGGTGAGCGCGTATCCCACGACGGCGACGGCCACAAATGGTACGAGGATCATCGCACTGACGGCGACGACGAGACTGCCACGAACGTGACCCCCCAGAGGCGAGATCAGCACCACGCCGGCGCCCGCGAAGACGAATACTCCCGCGGCGGCCCACTTCGCCACGTTTCGCTTGGCCGCGTACTCGACGATGTCACTCAGACCGAGAGCGGCGAGGATAATCACCGCGAATTCGGTCGTCGGCCAGATGTAGCGGGCGAAACCGACGGCGCCCATCTCGGGAATGAGGTTCCACAGGTGGCGGACTTCGAGAAAGTTCAACACTCCGGCGAGCACCGCCGCCACCCAGCCGACGAGAAACCAACGCAGGGGGCGAAGACGCGGACCGACGACGCCCACCACGGCGAAGATTGCGACGGACGCCGTGAAATAGCCGAGGAGGTTGCTGGGCGTGGCGCTCGACCCGCCGAACAGGGCACCACCTAGGTAGGGATCGACGAGGATAGGCAAGGTGTGTGGTGGGGTGGTGGCGATGCTGAGACCGTGTGCCGCGTGGGCGCCGATGTCGGCGTCCTTGACGAAGTCAATGAACGAAATGAGGATCGGTGCAGAGAGGCACATTCCCACCACACCGCCGAGGCCCAGGCGGCCCAGTGCGAGGAGACGGCGGGGGCGTTCAAGTGAGAAGATTCGCGTGATTGCCCACCCTCCCGCGATCAGACCGTCCAGATACGCCATTTCGGGAAATCCGGCGTAGATCGATAGGGCAATGGCGATCGCCATGACGGTCCAACCCGCTCGTTGGTCGAATCGCGTGCGATCGAGGACGATTTCGATGCCCAGGATCAACATGGGTAAGAACGCGATTGGGTTGACCGCGGCGTTGCCTATCCACGCGTACGTACCATTGAGCGCGAACAAGACGCCGGCCAGGGTGGCCAACGTGGGTCCAACGCCCAGTCGCCGCACGAGGAAATACATGCAGACTCCGGTGATCATCTGCAGTGCGAGGTGAAACAACAAGAGGCCGGCGGGGAAGATGAAGAGCACGACGAGCGGGAACAACGCGGCGCCTTGCATCTCTCCGGCCAAGGGTTGACCCATGCCCTCGAAATAGTTCCACCACGGGATGTGTCCGTGCAGCCAGTCCATCGCCGCGAGATGCCCCATGGGCTGGGTGATGAATCCCACATTGGGGTCAACGGTCGGGATGCCACAGGTCCACGAGCACGCGCGCGACGCAATGGAGGTGGTCCACCAGATGGGGCTCGATTCATAGCCGAAAAAGATGAATGCGCTATTGGCCACGATGACGGCAAGGATGATCAGGGTGACTGATCGAAAGGTGTCGGACGCGCGTCGAGCCGCGAGCCACGATTTCAACGCGGAAGCCACCGGTCCATCGTAGTAAGAACGAAGGGAGTGGCCCTGTCACAGCGCGATGACGGAATTTGATCCGGGGAGAACAGCGGCGCACATATTCAAAGCCGATCTGTCTGTATGGTTATCAAATGGAGATCTCTTGATCTTCGATCACGCGGTGCTTTCGGAGATGCCCCAGCGCGACGGGAATGGATTACGGCCGTGACGCGGACGTGATTTTGGAGCGTAACGACGAACGAGTGGGGAGTTCAAGGAATGCGGCTAACTGTTCGTCGGAGCCATTGCTCGGTCGGCGTTTCGCGGGTCGTGCTCGCCGTAACCATCTTCTGCGTCTCGATGGGCATTTTTGCATTCGGACCGTCTGGCGAGGCCTCGTCGACCCTCAGCATAAAGGTACAAGGCAATCACTTCGTCAACCAGAACGGCCAGGTCGTGCGCCTGCTGGGCGTCGACCGTTCGGGCGCGGAATACGAGTGCTTGAAAAGTAACAAAGTGTTCGATGGACCCTCGGATGCGGCATCAGTGAGGGCGATGCTCTCATGGCACATCAATGCCGTCAGGGTTCCACTCAATGAGGATTGTTGGCTCGGAATCAACGGCGCGGTGACCGGAGGGGCGGTCTACCAAAATCAGGTAGAGCAATATGTTCGTACGCTCGAGTCCTTCGGTCTGTACGCAATTCTCGACTTGCATTGGGCAGCCCCGGCGGCGTATCAGGCGGCCTCGCAGTGGCCCATGGCCGACGCTGATCACTCGCCGACGTTCTGGGCCACAGTCGCCAACGCGTTCAAGTCCGACCACGCCGTGCTCTTTGACCTCTATAACGAGCCTTACATCAAGAGTTGGCCGTGTTGGCGTGACGGGTGTCAAACGTCTTATGTTCTCAATGGATCGAAGGTCCTCTACCAGACTGCGGGCATGCAGCAATTGGTTGACGCAGTGCGGTCGACGGGAGCGACGACCCCTCTGATGCTCGGTGGTCTGGCGTATTCGACCGATAATTCACGCTGGCGACAATTCGAACCTCAGGACCCCGACCATCAACTCGTGGTGAGTTTTCATACATACAGTCTTGGCAATTGCTCTAAGGTCTCGTGCTGGAATTCTCAGATTGCGCCGCTCGCCAAGGTTACCCCCGTCGTCACTGGCGAATTCGGCGAGGGTGGCTGCACTGACACGTACGATCTCTCGTATATGCCTTGGGCGGATCAACACGGTGTGTCCTACCTCGGTTGGACCTGGGACGCGACGGACAAAGGTTGGGATTGTTCGCGTGGTCCGGCACTTATCGTCGACTACAACGGTACGCCGACCGCCTATGGTGTCGGGCTACAGGAGCATTTGGCGAAGCTCGCCTCGTCGACAGGTTGAACTCGATTCGTGGTTGCGTACGAGGCGAACCGCGTTGCCACTAGGCCGGCAGGTCCTCAAGGAGCGAGTCGATGAGGGAGCCAAAAGCACTGCGTAATGTCTCGTCAGGCACCAGCGCCAAAGCATCGTGGCCACGGGCAAGGTACTCGTGTGCAGTGGCGGTCGTTTGCGCCATGCCGTCAGTGGCGATCACTAGTTTGCGGGCATGTTCGCGTTCATCATCGTCCAATTCTTTTCCCAAGATGGCGCGAAGCTCGACGCCGATGACGGGATCGCGCAGTGCGAAGAGGGTTGGCAGGTTGTAGATACCCACGGCGAGGTCTTGGCCCGCGGGCTTTCCCAGCTGGTACTCAACGGCGGTGAGGTCCAGGATGTCGTCGCGAAGTTGGTACAGCATGCCAAAGATCCTGCCGAACTCGCTCAACGCGTCGGTGTGCTCGGGGCTGGATCCCGCCGTCATCGCCCCCATACGACAACTCGAGGACATGAGTGAGGCCGTCTTGCCTTCGATCGTCTCGAAGTAGTTCGTCCGGCGTTCGATCAACCGAGAAGACTGCGCTCACTTCAGAGATTTGAGCGCGCGTCAGGCGCATGAGGGTGTGCGCGAGGAGCCTCGCAAACTCGGCTCCAAGGTCGGCCGCGATCCCGGCGGCCCGAGCCATGAGGTAGTCACCCGCCGTGATTGCTATCAGGTTGCCGTAGCGGGCGTTGACGGTGTCCACATGGCGCCGGTCCTCCGCCTCATCCAATACGTCATCGTGATAGAGCGATGCCAGATGCGTCAACTCGAGGGCGACCGCGCCGAGGAGATCCTCCTCGGTGGCCGCTCGCGTTCCGCCCGTCGCCGAACAGATGGCTAATAAGGGACGCAAGTACTTACCGCCAGCATCTATGAGGTGCGTCGCGACCGAGTCGAGGAATTCGTCGTCGACGAGCACTGATTTGGCCAGTAGTTCCCTGAATCGTACGAGATCGGCTTCGACGAAGGGTAACTGCAGGCGATCGCTCGGATTCACTCTCCCAATCTAGACGATGCGTTTTAAGGCCACGGACGTGATGTGGGTGCGACGAACGACAGGGTCACCATCGTGACGCGTCCGTCAGTCATCAAGATAAGGACTCAGCGGGTCACGCGCGAAGGACTCGTGATCCCCGTGGTATCAACTACGCCGTCTTAAGAGATCTGACGTCGATTCTTTTCATACCGACCCATCGAGATCAACCGTAGCGATCGGACGCCATGAGCGAACCACGCGACGTGTCGGGCACTTCTCCTCGTCCAGGACAGGCGGCGGGTTGCGCTGAATCGAGGCAACACCGCGTAATTGAGTACGCCAACTGTCAGGCCCCAGAATAGAGCGGACGTGTGCTCGACGCCGTCGACGCCGGGCGCAAACAGAGCAGCTGCGACGAGACCCACGCTCAGGAGGAGTGCGCACCGGTTCATCCTGAGGGTGACGAGCAAGCAGGCTCCCACGGCTGTGGTCGCTGCAGAAGGTCCGGTGTCGAGCACGTGGGCCAGTGCGGGAGTCATGCCAAAGATGTGGCCGTGCACCGATTCCAACAGGAGTCGCGCCAACAGTGTCGAGCCGACGTGACCAATTGACGCGACGATGATCGTCAGCCAACGACCGAGTATTAATTCGCCAAGACCGATCACGACGAGAAGCTGGGCGCAGGCCGCCCACAGGGGCAAGTACGAGGTCGGCAGGAAAAGCGACATCGGTAGTCGCACCAATTCGCTCGTGAGAGGAAGGGCCGCGTACACGTCCCCCGATCGCCATAGTTCGGGATGCAGTACATGGAAGTGCAGAAACGATGCGACCACTGCGGACGACACGGCCATGGCGATGCCGAGCCACGGCCGTGCGCCACTCGACCATCGGTGCCGCGCGAGGTGCCACAATCGGAGGAATTCGCCCGTGAGAGACGACTTGGGAGCGGGGACCGTGCGAAACGTGAGATTCGTCTCAAGACTTGCGCCCCTCATTATCGGGACGTTACCAGCGCGTTTCGTTTTTCGCTCACTCGGACATGGGTGCTATTAACCCGCGAGCATTGACAATGGTCTACTTTGGTCGCGCCGGATAGAGACATTGTTGGTCGTCGACCAACATTTACGAGACGGGTAACAGCCGAGAGCGAACAACGCCGTTCAGCGCGTCAACTCAACGCATGGATCAGCGGATGTGCGCCCTCACTCAACGGTTCATCAGCGCACGGATAGATTCGCGCAGTGAGCCCATCGTGGCGATGACTGCGGTGGGCTCATATCCGCAGTGGGCCATGCAGTTCTCGCAGCGTTCATCGCGTCCACGACCATACGCCGACCAGTCCGTCGTCTCGACCAACTCCTTGTAGCTCGTCGCGTAACCGTCCGACATCAAGTAGCAGGGCCGCTGCCAGCCGAAGATCGAGAAACTCGGGATGCCCCAGGCCGTGCACTGGAAGTCACGCTTGCCCTCGAGGAAGTCGAGAAAGAGAGGGGAGTGGTTCAGGCGCCACTTCTTTCGACGACCGTCGGCGAAGGCGCCCTTGAAGAGTTCGCGGGTCTGCTCGACGCCGAGGAATCCGTCTTGATCGGGTGCCTTCTCGTACGCGAATGCGGGCGAGATCATCATCGCATCCACCTTGATGTCGTCGTTCAAGAAGTCCAGAACATCGCGAACCGTCTTTGGTGCGTCAGTGTTGAAGAACGTCGAGTTCGTCGTAACGCGAAAGCCCTTTGCCTTGGCCGCCTTGATCGCCGACACCGCTTGGTCGAACACGCCGAAGCGATTGACGGCGAGGTCATGACGTTCCTGCAGGCCGTCCATGTGAATGACCCAGGAGAAGTAGCGTGACGGCGTAAATTTCTCCAAACGGCGTTCGAGAAGCACGGCGTTCGTGCAGAGGTACACGTAGACCTTGCGCTTGATCAGCGCTTCAACCATCTCCGCGATCTGGGGGTGCAACAATGGCTCGCCTCCAGCGATGGACACCATTGGCGATCCGGTCTCTTCCACTGCCTTGACAACGTCCTCGACCGAAAGTCGCTGACGCAGCACGTCGGTGGGATGCTGGATCTTTCCGCAGCCGGGACACGAGAGATTGCACGCGAACAGCGGCTCGATCTCAATGATGAACGGATAGTACTTGGTCCGCTTTATTCGGTGCTTCATGAGGTAAGTACCGATACGCAGATTCTGACGCAGGGGAACAGCCATTACCGCACCCTAGCCGGAAGAGGAAAACGAACAGTCTCTTGTGCGACGATTTCTTCGCTGAGATTGACTGGACCCAGTGACGAGATCGCTTCGATCACGTCGTGGACGAGCGCATCGGGCACTGAGGCGCCCGAAGTGATGCCGATCGTCCTCACTGACGATAGCCAACCCAACTCCAACTGGGAGGCGTCCTCGATCAGCTCGACGCGACATCCTTCGCGCTGGGCGACTTCGACGAGCCGTGCAGTATTGGAGGAGTTCTTCGAACCCACGACGATCAACAGATCGCATCGATGGGCAATCGTACGCACGGCGTCCTGGCGGTTCTGGGTGGCGTAACAGATGTCGTCGGAGCTAGGCCCCGCGATGTCGGGATACTTGACACGAAGGGAGCTGATGATTTCGGCCGTCTCGTCCGTTGCGAGAGTCGTCTGGGTGAGATAGGCAATGGGTCGATTGCGATCGAGATCGAGTCGGTCCACGTCGCTCAGCGAAGCCACGATTCGAATGCGATCGGGCGCCTCACCAAAGGTTCCTTCGACCTCTTCGTGAGTGGCGTGACCGATCAAGACGATGTTGTAGTCCTGGGAAGCGTATCGCCGCGCTTCGGCGTGAACCTTGGACACGAGGGGACACGTCGCGTCTATCACGTTGAGGTCGACGCGCTCGCTGGCTTGACGACGAACTTCGGGTGATACCCCGTGAGCTGCGAGCACGACGACTGCTCCGTCGGGGACATCGCTAATTTCTTCCACGAAGATGGCCCCCTTTCGCTCGAGGCCCCGCACGACGTGGAGGTTGTGGACGATTTGGCGACGAACGTACACCGGCGCGCCGAACTGAACAATTGCGCGCTCCACTGTCTCGATCGCCCGCTCGACTCCCGCACAAAAGGATCGTGGGGAGGCGAGAATGACGTCGTGCTGTCCGCAGGCGCGCGCCCATCGCTCCAGTGGTCCCCGGGCCGACGACAACGACCCGAGAGCCCGTAGTCCTCCAAAGACTGGTCCGCGAGTGGCCGTATCGGAGATCGAGCGGATGACGGCCAAGGGATTGTTCGGCAGGTAGTCCATGACCCACGACGACTCCATGTCGACGGCCAGCGCCCCCGATGCTGCAAGGTTCTCACGCTCGCGTGCCGGCACGTACTTAGGCGACGTCACGACGGGACCAGTGTGTACCGCAAATCGGGATCGCTTGAACTCCGCTCCGAGCATCGCGGCGCCCGGCAGCGTCCGAGTCGCGGTCGATTCGGTGCTGCGCAACTCACTGGCGATGATTAAATCGCCTGGTACGAGCTGCGACGCGAGCGCTCCCGCGACACCAACGAGCGCCACCGCTGTCAGTTCGTCGAGGCGTGCGGCGAGTTTCTCGCCAGCCTGCTGGGCACGATTTCGCCCACTACCGATGATGGTGTCTGCGCCGCCGTAGGCAATCGACTCGATGCGCAGCGGCGAGAGGACCTGGAGATTAGCCGTTGGAATCACCTCGCTTCATGTAGCGGCCCAGGGCCATCAGCGGAAAGACAAGCCGGTATAAGTGGTAATTGATATAGAAGTTACCTGGAAAGCCCGTCCCGGTGAACCATGGTTCGTCCCACGAACCATCTTCGCGCTGAGTCTCGACGAGGTACGCGACACCGCGATCGGTGGCCTCAGAGTATTCCCCGGCCGCCAGCAGTCCTATGAGGGCCCAGCCGGTCTGTGACGCGGTTGAGGGCCCTCGCCCTCGGAACGAGGGATCGCGATAGGAGCGAAGGTCCTCACCCCAGCCGCCGTCGTCGTTCTGATGTTGTTCTAAGAACGCCACCGCTCGACGGATGGCGGGGTGACTGGTCGCAACCCCCGTCGCGACGAGTCCGGGGATTGCGGCACCGGTGCCGTAGATGTAGTTCGCGCCCCAACGACCGAACCACGATCCGTCCGCCTCCTGGGCTCGAAGGAGCCACGCGATCCCGCGTTCCACGGATCCCTTGGCACTTTCGCGTCCGGCGAGGGCCTCAAGAACGTGAGCGGTGACGTCGGCACTTGGCGGGTCAATCAATTCACCGAAGTCGCAGAAGGGCAATTCTCGACAAAGCGTGCGCACGTTGTCGACGTCAAAGGCGGCCCACCCACCATCTCGCGACTGCATTCCCTCAATCCAGGCCAGACCGCGGCGTTCCGCCTCCAACGTGCTCTCGGCCGTTCGCGTGAGAGCTAAGACAACCTCAGCGGTGTCATCGATATCGGGATACGAGTCGTTTTGAAACTCGAAGGCCCAACCACTCGGCTGAAGATTAGGACGGCGAACGGACCAGTCACCTCGCACGGTGATTTCTTGACCCACCAGGTAGTGCGAAGCTGCTCGTAAGACGGGGTCCTCGGGGGATAGTCCTGCGTCGGCGAGTGCCGTCACTGCCAGGGCAGTATCCCAGACCGGTGACTGGCAGGCTTCGAGGCGGCGACCCAGCTCATCTTCGATGGTGAAACTGTCGAGGCCCGCGATACCCGCTTTCATGACGGGATGGTCGAGGGCGTACCCCTGAAGTCGCAAGGCGATAAGTGAGTAGACCCACGGTGGCTGAATTCCACCCCACGAACCGTCGGCTTCTTGGCGTTGCACTATCCAGCGTTCGGCCCGGCGAAGTGCGATTCGACGCAGGAACTTGACTGGGTGACGTTCGTACTTATGCAGTTGGACGTCGAGCGCCTCGAATCGACCCGCCCATGTCCGCAGCGAGTGTCGCGGCGCGGGAGCGACGCCGGACTTCAGTTCGTCGACCTTGAAATTGAGGTTGTGCGTGGGTCGATGCGCCCCCACGATGGTGAGAGCCACGACCGTCTGGCGAGCCCAGCAAGCGAAATTGTAAATATTGAGCGGCAAGTGGGGGCTGAGGTAGATGAGTTCTGGCGGCATGACGGGCAGATCGCTCCACGGCCACAAGTCGAACGTCGCGAGCCAAATTCTGGTGAAGACGCGACTGTTCTCGATACCGCCCTCGGCAATGATGAAGCGCCGAGCCAGTTGGAGGTGGTCGTCGCTGGCTGCGTCACCAGCGAGGCGTAGTGCGACGTACGCCTCGATGGTGGTGGAAAGATCGCCGGGTCCACCGTAAAAATTCGCCCACGTACCGTCTTCACGTTGGCGCGAACGTATCCACTTGGCGGTGGCCTCGGTCTGTTCCTCCGTGCGGATCTGCAAGAATTCACGCAACAAGAGGTCCTCGGCGTCGATTGAGACGTTGGTTTCGAGTTCGCCCTTCCACCAACCCTCCGCGTCTTGGAGAGAGATCAGAGCGTCCACCGCGTTCTTCAGTGAGTTCTTGACGTCGCGATCGAACGACGGCGACGGGGCCTCGTGGTCTGGCGCGTCGGGCTCGTCAAAGGCGTCATGGCGATCTAGGTCGGTCACTTATCTCTCTCTGTCACGTAGCGAGCGATTTCCGCGAGTTCGGCCCGCGCGGTTCTCGCAATAGGGGCCTGGTCGAGCGCGGCGATCGCCGCACGGAGCTCGTTCTCGGCCATCTCCAGCGTCTCGTAGCGGGCGCCACAATCGTCCAGTAGCACCATTGCCTCGGCGACCTCGGCGTCAGTGAGCTCATCTTCGTCGGATGAAGCCGACTCGGCGAAAACGTCAAACCCCTTCGAGTACGCGATCGAAATGGGCAAGGTCTTCTTGCGCAGTCGTAGATCATTTCCGACGGGCTTACCAGTGACACTGGGCTCACCCCAAACGCCGAGCATGTCGTCGGTCGCCTGAAAAGCGACGCCGAGGTGATCCCCGTACTCCGAGAGTGCGGTGACGACGTCGGGCTGCGCACCGGCGAGGATGGCTCCGATTGACGCCGCGCACGCCAGGAGCGCTCCAGTCTTGCCGGCTTCCATGCGCAGACATTCCTCGACGGTCAAGGAGGGCTGGTCCTCCGAGGCGATGTCCTGGGCTTGTCCCAAGATCATTGCTTGAACGGCGTCGGCGAGGCATTGGGAGGCCGCAACGCGTTCCGCCGTCGCTTCGTCGAGAAGTAGTTGAAACGCGAGGGTGGAAAAGGCATCGCCGATGATGATCGCCGGACCGACCCCGAACTTCGCCCACATGGTGGGTTGGTGGCGTCGGGTGACGTCATTATCAATGATGTCGTCATGGATGAGCGAAAAATTGTGCACGAGTTCGATCGCCAGCGCACCGACCAGCCCCACCTGCTCCTCGGCACCTGCGGCCGTCGCTGAGAGCAAGGCCAGGCACGCACGCATGTATTTTCCCCCACTGGCGAGTTGGTGGTTCGCGAGGGGCAAAAGCTCGGCGCCAAGGCGTTGCGCGGCCACTTCGAGGGCGGGTTGAACCAACGTCTTGGTTCTCGACAGGATGTCGAGTGCGGTGCGTTCATTGTCGTGAGTGGAGAGCGACGATGGCATTGTCACGATGCCGCCTTCTCACTATGGAAAGAGTCCTTGCTGCTTGAAATGAAGTTCATAACCTTCGCCGCCGCTTCGTTGCCACTTCGCACCGCACCCTCCATCGTGGCGGGCCAACCCGTCTTGCACCAGGCTCCCGCGAGGAAGAGTCCGGGTACGTCGGTCGTTGATGATGGGCGCAGCGATTCGATCCCCGGCGTCGCTCGAAACGTTGCGGCGTGTTCGCGGGTAACGACCGCCGAAAGAAGCTCAGCCTCTCGAGCCCGTGGCAGGAGCTCGCAGAGCGCATCAAAGAATTTCGGCACGAGTTCACTGGTGCCGACCCCGATGTACTGGTCGGCCGCCGAGAGCGATATGACGATACATTGCCCCGACGCCACTCCGCTGGCGTCGGTCCGATCGAAGAAGAACTCGATTGGTGAATCAAGGCATGCGGCCATTGCGAAATCACTCACCTTTCGATCAAGAACGAAGTGGATGTTAACAATTGGTGACGCACCTAACCGCTCTGCGAGGTCTCGCTCACGGGGTAATGCACCGAGCATCTCCGCCACCCTAGGCGCAGTGGACACGATTACGGCATCGAACGCAAGATCTTGTTCCACCGCGCGCACGCTGAACCCACCGTTGGACCCAGGAACGATCGACGTCACTGACGAGTTCAGCCGGACGTCGACCCCCGCGTCGCCAAGGGTTCTCTGCGCATTCTCCCCGTGCAGCGTCGCCAGCGGCACCACGGACCAGCCAACGTCAGCGCCATTGGACCGTTCGAGGAAACCTATTCGAAACACCTGGGCGGCCACCGCGAGCGAGGACTCATCGGCTGTCACGTTGAGGGTGGGTTGGATGATGAGATTCCAGAGCCGATCGATCGAGCGCTGGGTCTGGCCGTGTTGTCGAAGCCAAGCCCCGAAGGTCAGCGTGTCCAATACGGGATCGTTCAAGTCGAGACGTTGTATGGCGACGACCGCGCGGACCAGGCCGATTCGATCCTTGATCGACAAGTGTCGGTACCTCGCGAGCGACGACGCGAGATGTAAGGGGGCGGGCAGTTTCGTTCGAGTGATCGAACTACGAATTCCGCCGGGTGACAGTACGGGCATGTCGAGGCGAGGTTGCAAGTGGACCTGACCGGTCGCCCCGAGCCGCTCGAGGAAAGACTGATAGGCCGAACAGCACCCGAGAAACACGTGTTGACCGTTGTCAAAGGAAAGTCCCTCGCGTTCGATCGACGACGTCAGTCCTCCGAGATGAGGACGCCGTTCGAAGAGTGAGACCGAGACATCCGCGTCGACGAGGGCGAGAGACGCGGCTATTCCGGCCAGACCTCCACCGATCACGGCCACGCGCGTGCTCTTCATGATCGTGCGGCGACCAGACTGCCGATGGCGACCGATACCTTCTCCAGCGTCGGTACCGAGACCCGTCCTTGGGTCACGGCAAGGGGGTTGGCCTCGATGCGCTTCAGTAGGCGCCGATAGATTCCCGACATCGCCCCGACACAGGCTCGACTCCTCGGATTGAGGAGTGGCAATAGTTGCAACCCTTCGGTGAACCACAGTTCGGCCCGGCCGCATTCGAAAGCGACGAGTCGGGCGACCTCCGGTCCAGGACCCGACAGGTCCGGCGCGCAACTCACGCGCAGGGCGTCTTGCGTGGGGAGGTAGACGCGTCCAAGGGAGCGGTCCTCAACGATGTCACGCAATATATTCGTCAACTGCAGCGCCAGTCCCAGGGTGTCCGCGAGCGGCGCCGCAACGCTCGGCTGATCGGTCCCGAAGATGGCCAGTGATAGGCGCCCCACCGAGCCCGCGACGTTGCGGCAGTACGTCACGAGGTCGTCGATGGTGTCGTAGGTCGTTCCGACCACGTCCATGACACAGCCGTCAATGATCTCGCCGAAGCATCCCATAGGTAGGTCGTAGCGGCGTTGCGCGTCGCCGATCGCGGCGAGAACGGGGTCGTTGGTCTTGGGATCGAGGTTGTCGATCTCCTTACGCACCAGTTGCAAGCCCTCGAGTTTCTCCTCGGGCGAGTCGCTACCGTCACCGATGTCATCGATTCGCCGTGCCAGTGCGTAGACCGCTGACATCGCCTGGCGCTCCGGGGTTCGCAACAGGCGAATGCCGTAGGCGAAATTCTTCGCCTCTCGACGCGTGACGCGCTCGCACCATTCGTAGGCGTCGTCGATGTTCATGGGCCAACCTTATGGAAGGTTGCCGAGGTCAACCGACGCACCATTTCCCCGGCGACGTCACGTTTGCGAGGTCGGCACGTCACCGATAAAACGTCGTAGTTGGCGCGTTCGATCGACGTGACCGCAGCGACACCTCCGGCCACGAATCCCGCGACGGCGAGACGCGCGCGAACCGGGAGTGACGAGGCCAGTGGTGACCCCGCACTGAGAAGTTCCCGGGTTCGACTCGACTCCATCGCGACCACGTATCGCAATGCGTCAGAGGCCGACGGTTGCAACAATTCTTCTTCGGTGCACTGAAACTTTTCGAGATCCTCCAATGGAAGATAGATACGACCACGTCGGGCATCCTCGCCGACATCCTGCAAGTGCTCGACGAGTTGTAGGGCAATGCATACTTGGTCGGACCACTCGATACGTTCTGGCGACGACGACTTGAACACCGCGAGCACTAGGTGGCCGACTGGCGCTGCGGATAACATGCAGTACCTCACCAGGTCGTCAAAGGTCGCATAGCGCGACACCATTTGATCGACTCGGTTGGCCTCGATCAGGCTGCGAAAGGGTTGAAGGCTCAAATCAAGGTCGCGTAGGACTGGAGTGAGACGCTGAAAGACCGGATGAATGGCGCGACCCTCGCCCGCGAGAGTGAGCTCGTCATCGAGCCAGTCGAGTAGAGCGAGGCGGTCGCCCTCGGCCTCATCTCCAATGTCGTCGGTCAGGCGGGCAAAAGCGTAGATCGCCATGAGATTCGAGCGGATATCGCGTGGTAGGAGCCGCGACGCTACGGGAAAATTCTCGTTGGCTGCTTTCATCGTGATGTCATCTCGCGCCCGAAGCAAACCAGTTATCGTGTGCGCAAATTTACTTGACACCAGGGATGACCTCTTTGCTCTCTTCCAACGGACGTTAACCTATCAGTCTCGTTAACCCTTTCAATCCGCGCTTAGACGAGATCCTCACGTGAGGTGACGACCTCGCAACGAACAGTGCACGACGACGAACGTTGCTCTCAAACGATAATGAAATGGTCCTCGCACATGTCAATTTTACCGACCGGTAGCTTGAGGGCCTTGCGACGAAGACGGTGAAGAGCGGGCCAAAGCCATAGGGCTCGACGAGTGACATTCGTTGCCCTGTGTCGCCCACAGGACGAACTCCGCCACTTATCGGTCTGTCCAAGTCAAGATTCTTCGGCGAGTCGCTTGGCGGCTTGCCGCCCGGGTCCGGTACTAGCGGGCAAAAGCCGCGAGTACCTCGGCGGCCGTGTAGTCGCGGTCGGCCTGCCCATCGAAGGTAGATCGCTCCGGTGTCTGAAAGACGAGATCCATCAATACCGAGACGACCTTCAACAGTTCGCGAAGTTCTGGTGGCGGGGGAAAGTATTCATCTTCGATGATGACCGACTTCACCGTGACACCTTGTCTCGGATTGAGGGCTCTCAAGACCTCACTGATGAGGCTCTCCGGCGCCGAAGCGCCAGCGGTCACCGCGATCGTACCGCCGAGGTCATCTGGCAGTTCCGAGGCACTGTTGACGCGTAGGACTCTCGGGCACCCCTCGGCCGTGGCCACTTTGGTCAGTGCCATGGTGTTGGACGAGTTCGCCGAACCAATGACTACGACGGCATCGGCCCCGTCGGCAACTTCGCGCAGCGCAGCTTGGCGGTTGGTCGTCGCAAAGCAGAGGTCGCTGCGATTGGGCATCCAGATATGAGGGAACACTTCTTGGGCGTATTCACGTAGTCCTTGCCACTCGTCCAAACTGAGGGTGGTCTGACTGAGTAGGGCGACGGGACCCGTATGGGACGCGACGGCGTCGATGTCATCACGGGACTCGATGAGGTGTACAGCCTCTGGAGCCACGGCCATGGTGCCGACCGCCTCCTCGTGGTATTCGTGACCCACGTACAGAACGGTGTAGCCCTTATTGGCTCGAACTTTGAGTTCGTGGTGGACCTTCGTCACGAGGGGACAGACGGCATTGATAACCGTGCGCCCCTTTTCGCGAGCGGCCTCAACGACCTGGGGCGGCGAGCCGTGCGCGCTCAACATGAGGGGTGCGTCCGCCGGGACGTCCGCGACGTCATCGACGAAGGTCACCCCGACGGACTGAAAGTATTCCACGACGAAACGGTTATGGACAATTTCGTGGTAGCAGTAGACGGGCGGCTCGAAGATGCGCGTCATCCAATCAAGGGCCTTGATGGCCATCTCGACACCCGCGCAAAAACCCCTCGGGGAGGCGAGTACGACTCTTTCTACGTCCACGATTTTGAGTGTAGTAGTCGACGAGATTGCGCTCGGCCGAATGAAGAAGATGCTGAAAGCTCCGCGGCGACCGGCGTTCGCCATTCACAGCACCAACTGTCTTTGCGATGAGATTCCAACGTCGTCCCTCGGTGGCAACTTGAACCCAGTGTCTGACGTCGATGCAAGGGTAATTCACGCTCGTGATTGATAAGTCGAGGCTCCCATTGTTGAAATGGAGAGGACCTCATAATCTTTACAAATGCCGTCCATCGTCAAATGGGTTCGCCAGCATGACAGCAACTACGTGGCACTTCGTCGTGCCTCTCGGACCGCCATCGTCATGCCGGGACTCTTTGCTCTGTGCGTTGAAGTCATTGGGAACTTAGAGATCGCGACGTACGCCGCCTTCGGTTCTATTGCCTTGTTGCTGTTGGTCGACTTCAGTGGCCCTACGCGCGTTCGATTGCAGGCGCAAATATCTCTGTCGTTCGCGGGTGCACTCCTGATTTGTCTTGGCACGTTGGTATCACAGACCCTGTGGCTGTCGGTCCTGGCGATGGTCGTCGTCGCCGCGTTCATATTGTTTGAAGGCGTGGTGAGCTCGGTTCTCGCGAGCGCAAGTACGTCACTGTTGTTGGTGTTTATTCTTTCGACCGCCGTGGTGGGACCCGCCTCGAGTATTCCTGACCGTCTCGCCGGGTGGGGACTCTCGTCGGTCGTCGCATACTTTGCGGTATGGCTGATGTGGCCGGTTCGTCATCAAGATCCGTTGCGAGAGCCGGCGGCCAAGGTGTGTCGCACGCTCGCCGCACGACTTCGAGCCGACGTCGCGCTCTCGAGTGGGCCGACGTCGATGTTGCAAACCGATACTCAACTGACGGGTGACGTGAATGACGCGACACGAGCACTCCACCAGCGCTTCCTCGCGGCACAGTGGCGACCCACCGGGCTCGGTGTGGCGTCGCGAGCGACGGTGCGCCTCGTCGACGAACTCTTGTGGCTCGATACTCTCGTTACGTCCTTTCCCAGTTCACAAACGTCGTCACCGTTGTCGCGTCGCGCCTTCCTCATTTTCGCTGCTTCGGCTGATGTCCTCGAGGTCTCGGCCAATTCCTTGGTTGGGCCACCAGGGTCAACAGGGGAGCTTGCGGATGCGCGCCGACTCCTCGGGGTCGAAATCGAGGCAATGCTGACCGACGCGACGATGCGCGCGCCGATGACCACGAATATCGAGCCTGGCGACGCGTCAATGCCCGTCACCCCACCTTGGGATCAAACCAGTGAGGAACAAGTCACCGAATTCGTCGATTCTTTGGAGCCTGGGTTTCGCGCTCAAGAGCTGGGCCACGTCGTGTCACTCGTGGGCGCCAACGCCGATCTGGCGACGGCGGCTGATCGCCGGGGATGGATCGCCGCATTATTTGGACATCAACCCGGTGACGTTACTGGCCCCTTTGTCGCCGCTCGCGAACGAGCGAAAGGCCACCTTGATTGGCGGTCGGTGTGGCTTCATAACAGTCTTCGTGGTGCAGTCGCGCTGGCGGTTGCGGTCTTCATCGCTGAGAAAACTGGAGTCCAGCACGCGTTCTGGGTGATATTGGGCGCCCTGTCGGTCTTGCGCTCTAACGCGATGAACACCGGACAAAACGCATTGCGCTCAGTATGGGGTACGTCGGTCGGTGTAGTCATCGGAGCCGCACTCCTAGTACTGGTGGGCGCAAACACGACGCTGCTCTGGTTCCTCCTGCCGTTGGCGCTCTTCGTGGCCGGCTTCGCGCCGAGCGCCATCTCATTCGCCGCCGGCCAAGCCGGTTTTACTCTCACGCTGGTGATCCTGTACAACATTTTGCAACCAATCGGTTGGCGCGTCGGCCTATATCGCGTCGAGGACATCGCGATTGGGTGTGCGGTCAGCTTCGGCGTGGGGCTCGTGTTCTGGCCCCGTGGGGCTGCGAAGGAATTGGGCGCGACGCTTCGTGAGGCGTACGAGGCGGGCGGGGAGTACCTTGCGGCAGCGGTGGGATTCGGAAGCGATCGTTGTGACCGGTCCGAGCGGTCGGCGCAGTCGCCAGACGGCGAGCGAGTGAACGCCGCCGCAGCGGCCCGCCGTCTGGATGACGCCCTGCGCGCGTATCTCGGTGAGCGAGGGTCGAAGCCTCTCCCACTGGCCGAGGTTGCTGCACTAGTCCGAGGGGTGGCGAGTCTGCGTCAAACCGCTGACGCGGTGGTCGATCTGTGGTCCGGCGACGACGCCCGACCGGCCGGACAACTCCTAAATGCTCGGGCCGAACTGGTCCCCGAGGTGACAAGAGTGCGCAAATGGTATGGGGAACTCGGGTCAAGCCTTGGGGGAGAGCGTCCCATTCCCGAGCCGGTCGATGAGACCCCCTCGTTTCGACGGCTTCTCGAAGTCGTCAGAGATGACCTGCGAAGTGCTGATCGGCACGCGGCAGCGACTGCAGTGCGCGTGGTGTGGACGAAGGACTATCTCGACGCGGCGCGGCGGCTCGAGGTTTCCTTGGTCGACCCTGCCCGCGGTGCTCTCGGCGGGGTCTCGACCTAAGTCAGATGTGGCAAGGCATCGCGAGAGGCGTTGTAAAGATTGTCCACGTTCGCCACGGGATGGTAGGTCCTGCGTTGCTACTCCTACACAGCAACCCGGTCACGACTTCGTCCTAGTGCGCCGGCCGGGACTTGAACCCGGAACCTGTTGATTAAGAGTCAAATGCTCTGCCAATTGAGCTACCGGCGCGAAAAGAGTCTACACGGCTCGTAGGCGTCCCTTGGAGTCGTTGAGTGATACGGAATACATTTCGTCCGCTCTCTCAACGAAAGACCGGACCGATATTGGGGTGAGCGACGGGGGTCGAACCCGCGGCCTCCAGGACCACAACCTGGCGCTCTAACCAACTGAGCTACGCCCACCAAGACTCTCAAGTATTGCACAGCGCAACTCGGGGCGTCCGAGAAGCAATTCACGAACAGTGGGCGCCGTGACGGTACGTTCTTTAACGAGACCGGTCTGCGTTTGAGCAAAGGTATTGGGTCAGTCGCCGACGTATCACGCCTGAGTACGATTGCAACGAGCCCCTGTAGCTCAACTGGATAGAGCAGACGGTTTCTACCCGTCAGGTTGCGGGTTCGACTCCTGCCGGGGGCACTGGTGATGGGCGGACCAGAGCGCACCGACGCGCTTCGATGTAGTCAGCGGTGATCGCGAACCCGTCGGGAAGCCGTACCCGACGGCGAACGTCACCACGACGAGCGACGCCTCGATAAGCGACGCCTTGATAATTGGCTCGAACACATACTTCGGCACAGGACCTCGATGGTCGGGAAGGCGGGATTCGAACCCGCGGCCTCCTGGTCCCAAACCAGGCGCGCTAACCAAGCTGCGCTACTTCCCGTTCCACCATCTTCACACATTGGCTCGTAGTGTCGAGAATGACGAGAACTGGAGGGACGTGGCCTACGATTGGATTACCGACGCGCTGGGTGAAACGTGGTCCAGCGTCGGTCGTACGATATCGGGGCGGTCCGAACGTGACTTTGACGCACTGACTGCGTGTCCGGGTTGGAGCGTGCGCGACGTCGTCAACCACATCACCGGTACCGAACTTTTCTACGCGGGTACGGCGATTCCGGACATTACCGAGCCGTGGCCCGCGTACGTCAGGAATTCCCTCGGTCAATCGAACGAGGCTTTCGTCGCCAATCGCCGTCATCTCAGCGCCGACGAAGTTCGTCTCGATTTTCATGCGGCGACCTCCGCGACGCTGTTGCGACTGCGCGCTACGAGCGATCATGAGTGGGAGAGTGAGTCGTGGAGTCCTGAGGGTCCTCGTCCGCTCTATCGCGTCCAGGAAACTCGGGTGCTCGACAGTTGGATTCATCTCCAGGACATCCGCGACGCCTTTCTCGAACCGACCGACGATCATGGACCCGGCGAGGAGATCGTCATCAACCGCTTCGAATCCGCGCTGCCCTACGTCGTGGCCAAACGGGCCGGCGCCGCAGATGGGACTCTGGTGCGCTTTAACTTGGTGGGACGCCTCGGTCGAAGTATTCAGGTCCGCATTTCTGATGGACGTGGTGTTGCGGTGGCGTCGAGTGACGAAGTCCCGACCCTCGAAATGACCACCGCCGTGGCCCTCTTTTGGCGTCGAGCGGCTGGTCGGATCAACGCCGAGGCTTTTTTGGCGGCGTCGGCCACTGACGTACGTGGGGACCGGCAATTGGCCGTACGTCTCGCCGAAGCTCTCAACGTCACCCCCTAGGTGAATCAAGGGGGAATGGGGGAGCGGTAGGCTGTCACTTCCTATGCGTGCCACCTCTTCCCCCCTGGATAACAACCGAATCAAGTTGGTCGTCGAGGTTGACGACGCCGAAATGAGCAGCGCGATCGACGCGGCGGCCGCGAGCTTGGCGCAGCAAGTCAATGTCAAAGGATTTCGCAAGGGAAAGGTTCCCAAGCAGGTCCTGATCGCCAATATCGGTGGTCCTGGCGTTCTGCGCGCCGAAGCGATCCGTGAGTCCTTGCCCGACTTCTACGCGCGCGCGATCTCTGAGACCATGGTCGACCCGATTGGACAGCCCGACGTTACGGTGACCGCTGGCGAGGAGGACGGGCTGCTCGTCTTCGAAGCGGACGTCGAGATTCGCCCCGAGGTCACCATCGTGGGATATGACGCACTGCGCGTCACGATCCCCTCGCCCGTCGTCGGTGACGACGAGATTGAGGCCCAGATCAACCGATTCCGTGAGACTGACGCGATCTTGCAGGATGTGGATCGCCCCATCGTGAACGGGGACCTCGTCAACATGGACATCCGCGCCGAGCAAGCCAACTCCGAAGCCGAACCCTTGGAGATGAGCGACTTCATGTACACCGTCGGTTCGGGTCAGATTGCCCCCGAAGTCGATGATTTAATTTTGGGTCTTCGCGCTGGCGAGGATTTGGTGGTCACCGCCAACGCTTCGGCCGGGCAGAGCGTTACCTACACCATGCAACTCAAACAGGTGAAGGAACGTATCCTTCCCGAGCTGACCGATGAGTGGGTCGAAGAGAACACCGAGTGGCCAACCGCCGATGAGATGCGCGACGCGGTTTTGACTCAGATGAGCAAGATGAAAGTTGTCGAAGCACAAATGTCCCAGCGTGACGCAATGCTGGTCGCCCTGGGGGACCTGGTCGGTGACGACGTAGTGCCGGCGGTCCTCGTAGACGCCGAAGCCAACGACCGCATGCACGACCTTGGGCATCGTTTGGCCCAACAAAAGATGAATCTCGAGCAATTCCTCCAAGCGACCGGTCAGGCACCCGATCAACTTCTCGCCGCCGTTCGCAGCGACGCCGAGCGCGCGGTGAAGATCGACTTGGCACTCCGCGCGCTGGTGAAGGCTGAAGGTCTTGAAGCCACGCCCGAGGAGATCGACGAAGAACTGGTGAAGACCGCAGAAGCCATGAGTATTGACGCACCGACGTTGCGTAAGAACCTGTTTGACACCGGGCGTGTCGTGGCCTTTGAGTCAGAGGTTGCCAAGATCAAGGCCAACAAGTGGCTCGGCGAACACGCGACCTTCGTTGATCACCTGGGTATCGTGATCGACCGAGAACTGTTGCGCGAGGATCAGTCAGCAGAGATTGACGAATAAGGTAGCAGCGTGAACGACTCTTTCCGTGCCCAGAATTACCTCGTGCCCACTGTGGTCGAGTCCTCGAACCGTGGCGAGCGCGCCTACGACCTCTACAGTCGCCTATTGCGCGAGCGCATCATCTTCTTGGGCACGCCCATCGATGACACCATCGCCAACTTGATCTGCGCGCAGATGCTGTTCTTGGAGTCCGAGGACCCCGATAAGGACATCAACCTGTATATCAATTCCCCCGGTGGCGACATCACGGGGCTTCTGGCGATCTACGACACCCTCAAGTACATCAAGCCCGACGTTTCGACGTTCTGCTTCGGTCAGGCGGCGTCAGCTGCCGCGGTATTGCTCGCCGCCGGTACCAAGGGCAAGCGCTTCGCTCTCCCGCACGCTCGGGTCTTGCTTCACCAGCCATGGGGCGGTGTCGGGGGTCAAGCGTCCGACATCGAGATCCAGGCGCGCGAGATTCTCCGGATGAAAGACATGTTGAACTCGATGCTGGCCACCGACACCGGCCAAAGCGTTGAGCGCATCACGAAAGACACCGATCGTGACTACATCATTGGCGCTGACGAAGCCGTACAATACGGCCTGATCGACGAAGTTCTCTTAGCGCGACCGTAAGGTACCCAATTTACGGGTTCTCGCCCCGTAGGATGGTGCAAGCAAGGGAGGTGAGTAGTGGCGAAGTTCGGCGAAACCAACGACCTGATTAAATGCAGTTTCTGCGCTAAGGGTCAAAAGCAGGTCAAGAAGCTCATCGCGGGACCGAGCGTCTACATCTGTGATGAGTGCATCGACCTGTGTAATGACATCATCGCCGACGAGTTCGGGGACCGTCCCGAGTTCGTCCTCGAGGACCTGCCCACGCCTCGCGAGATCACCTCATTCCTCGATGAGTTCGTCATTGGTCAACTCGAGGCGAAGAAGATCCTCGCCGTCGCGGTGTACAACCACTACAAACGCATTCAGGCCGGTCCCCTGCACGATGACGACGTCGAAGTAGGCAAGTCCAACGTCCTGCTGCTCGGACCCACCGGTTGCGGTAAGACGTTCCTCGCACAAACGCTCGCGCGAATGCTTAACGTTCCTTTTGCGATTGCCGACGCGACGGCGTTGACCGAAGCGGGGTACGTCGGAGAAGACGTCGAGAACATTCTGCTCAAACTCCTCACCGCCGCTGATTTTGACGTGAAGCGCGCCGAACGCGGCATCATCTATATCGACGAGATCGACAAGATCGCCCGCAAGGCCGAGAACCCGTCGATCACTCGTGACGTCTCGGGCGAAGGCGTACAGCAGGCGCTGCTCAAGATTCTCGAAGGAACAGTCGCGAGCGTGCCACCTCAGGGCGGCCGCAAGCACCCCCACCAAGAGTTCATCACGATCGACACCGCAAACATTCTCTTCATTTGTGGTGGAGCTTTCGCGGGACTCGAGCAAATCATCGAACGTCGTCTCGGGAAGAAGTCGATGGGATTCAACCAGCCCGTGGAAGCGAAGCGCCGCGGCGACATGGAACTCTTTCGCCACGCCTTGCCGGAGGACCTCGTCAAGTTCGGCCTCATTCCCGAGTTCATCGGACGATTGCCCATCGTGGGCGCCGTTCAGCAACTGGATCGTGACATGTTGATTCGGGTGTTGACTGAGCCCAAGAACTCGCTCGTGAAGCAGTTCCAACAGGTCCTGGCGCTCGACGGTGTCGAGTTGGTCATCGAATCCGAGGCCCTCGACGCCATCGCTGAACTCGCCCTTGAACGTCAAACGGGCGCGCGGGGTCTTCGCTCCATCTTGGAGAACGTCCTTTTGGAGCCGATGTACGACGTGCCGTCGCGCGGTGACGTGGAGCGTTGCGTGATCACGGCGGCCGCGGTGCGTAACGAGGCCGAACCGATCTACGAAATAAGGAAGACGCGCACTCGTCGCGCCAGCTAGTCGTGCGGCCTACCTCGTACGACGCCGCGGTGGCGTGGCTCGAATCCCACGTCGACTACGAGCGCCTCGCGCCAGGTCATCGTGAACATCCTTCTCTGGAAGGGGTCGCCGATACGTTGGCACTTTTCGCGGATCCCCATCGTGACTACCGTGTCGTGCACGTCACCGGGACCAATGGTAAGGGGACGACGACGACGCTGATTAGTGCCTTGTTGAGTGCGACGGGTCTGCGCGTGGGTACTTTCACGTCGCCCGATCTGCACTCCATCAACGAGCGAATCGCGGTGAACGGCGAAGCCATTGATGATGATACGTTCGCGTCCCTTCTCACCCGCCTCTACGACGTCGAGAGTGTCAGCGGTGTGGTGCTCACACGATTTGAACTGTTGACGGTCGCGGCGTTGTTGCACTTCTCCGACGAGGGAGTTGACGCGGCGGTCGTCGAGGTCGGTTTGGGTGGTACGTGGGACTCCACCAACGTGGTCAACGGCGACGTCACCGTGTTGACGAACGTGGACCTGGATCACACCGCGGTGCTTGGTGAGAGTATCGGTGAGATCGCGCGCGACAAGGTTGGAATATTTCGTCCCGACGCAGTAGCGGTCGTGTCGACGACCAACGCCATCGTCGTTGAGATCGCGACCGCCAAAGCCGATGAACTCGGTGCCACGTTATGGCTGATCGAAGATAGTTTCTCGCTGGAGAGAAATGACCTGGCGGTGGGCGGGCGCGCCGTAACAGTACGCACGCCCTACGCCACGTACGATGACGTCCTCGTCACGTTGCACGGCATTCATCAAGGCGTCAACGCGACGACAGCGATCGTGGCGGCTGAGGCATTCCTCGGCCGTGCGCTCGGTGAGAACGTCGTTCGCGCAACGTTGGCCAAGGCCGCGATGCCCGGTCGCATGGAACTCGTCGGTCGACATCCGACGATCGTCATCGACGGTGCGCACAATCCCGCGGGGGTGCGTGCACTGTGTGCGGCGCTCGACGGCGCCTTTCACGTCTCGGGAGAGCGACGATGCGTGCTGGGTATGTTGACCGGTCGCGATGTCGATCACATGGTGGCGCCACTGGTAGCACTGGGGTTCACCGAATTCCTCTGTTGCTCTCCGAACTCACCGCGAGCGATGAGTTCGGAGGTTGTCGCCGATGCGGTGCGCCGGGCCGGGGGAGTCGCCGAAGAGTTCTCGAGTGTCTCGACCGCGCTGGCGCACGCGCGCGAGCGATCTCATGACGATGACTTGATCGTCGCCGCGGGGAGCTTGTATCTCGTGGCCCAGGTGCGTGCCGACGTGTTGCACCTGGCGTCTCACCGTGCCGACAGCGACTGATAGATTCCTTCGTCGTGGAAAGAACCCTGGTCCTGGTCAAACCCGACGGCGTTGAACGTGGTCTCGTCGGGGAAATCATTGGTCGATTCGAACGTCGCGGCCTTCGCATCGTGGCGGCAGAACTTCGCACCATCGACCGAGTGACCGCGGCGCGACACTACGAGGAACACGAGGGTAAGGCGTTCTATGACGGACTGGTCGAGTTCATCACTCGTGGACCATTGTTCGCCATGGTCGTCGAAGGACCCGAGGACACCTGGCAAGTGGTTCGCACGATGATGGGCGCCACCGACCCGACACGCGCCGCGCCAGGGACCATTCGTGGTGATCTGGGTCTGGTCATGCAACAAAACCTGATCCACGGCTCGGATTCGGCCGATTCGGCGCGACGCGAGATTGCGATTTTCTTCCCCGCTCTAGGCTAAGGGAACCTTTTTGGTATCCGGCGTCGTTGTGCCGTAGCCTTAAGGGGCTAGGAGAGTACTTGTCGGGCTCTCATTAAGGGTTCATATGGTTGATTCTCGATTTTCACTACTGGGCCGCGACATGGCGGTGGACTTAGGTACCGCCAACACGTTGGTCTACGTACGTGGCCGCGGCATCGTCCTTAACGAACCATCAGTGGTCGCCGTCGACATTAAAGACGGCAAACCGCTGGCAGTTGGCGCCCAGGCAAAATTGATGATCGGTCGTACTCCTAGCAATATTCAAGCCATTCGGCCCCTGAAGGATGGCGTCATCGCGGACTTCGAAATCTGCGAAAAGATGCTGCGCTACTTCATCCACCGTGTCCACCAGCGTCGCTTCGCGAAGCCGCGCATGGTTATTTGTGTTCCCTCCGGTATAACCGGCGTCGAACAGCGCGCGGTCATGGAGGCGGCGGAGTTCGCTGGCGCGCGAAAGGCGTACATCATCGAAGAGCCGATGGCTGCCGCGATCGGTGCCGGTCTACCGATTCATGAACCAACCGGAAACATGGTCGTCGACATCGGCGGTGGCACGACCGAGGTCGCGGTTATCTCACTCGGTGGCATCGTGACGAGTCAATCGATTCGAGTCGGTGGCGACGAACTTGACGACGCGATCGTCGCGTACGTGAAGAAGGAATTTCAGTTGGCCCTGGGAGAGCGCACAGCCGAGGAGATCAAGATCCAAATGGGATCGGCCTACCCGTTGCAACAAGAGATGCAGGCTCAGATCCGTGGTCGTGACCTCGTTACCGGACTTCCTAAGACGGTGGTCATCTCGACCGAACAAGTTCGCCAGGCTATCGAAGAGCCGGTACAGGCCATCGTGGACGCCGTCAAGGTGACGTTGGACCGAACACCGCCGGAATTATCGTCGGACCTGATGGAACAGGGAATTGTCCTTACCGGCGGTGGCGCGCTCCTTAACGGGCTGGCCACGCGACTCGAAGTTGAGACCAACATGCCGATCATCGTCGCCAACGACCCACTGAACTGTGTGGCGCTGGGCAGCGGCATGTGCCTCGAAGAACTCGACGTCTTCGCCCGCATGCTCAAGACATCACCATCGCGCTAAACCGTGGCCTCGGACCGCTCACGGCGCCGACTCTTCCTCACCGGGGTGGTCGGCACGCTGCTCATTATCACGGTGTACGTGACGGGTGGCGTCGTCGCGGGGGCACGGAGTGTCGCGCACGCCGTGGTCTATCCCTTTAGTTGGGCCGCTGACTTCGTTGCTCGACCCGTTGGTCACGTCTTCGCGGGCATCGCCAACTATTCCGATATCGAAGCGCAGAATCAACGACTGCGCTACCTGCTCGGCGAGGCCACGAAGCGTGAGGACGAGAACGCGGTCGCCGCGCAACAATTGCGTCAGTTGACTCAGGCCTTACATGTGCCGATCGCCTCGTCGCTCGGAACCGTCATCGCTCAAGTGACCGTGATCTCACCCACGAACTTCTCGGCGACAGTGACAATCGACAAGGGTCAAAACAGCGGTGTGATGGACGGGATGCCCGTTGTGGCCGACGGAGGACTGGCCGGTCGTATCATCGCCACGACGTCCAATTCCGCCACGGTGAGACTGATCACTGACACTGGCTCGGTGGTGGGCGCCACTTTCGGCACGGGCGCCACGCCGGTACTGATTTCTGGTGAGGGACTGAACAATCCATTGAACGTCTCGTCGATTCCCGATACGGCGTCGCTGCAAGTCGGTGATCTGATGTCCACCAATGGTCTACAGGGTGGACTGTTCCCTCCCGGGATCGCTGTGGGTCGGGTCACCAAACTCCTTATCAATCCGGGCTCGTCGAGTTATGCGGTGAGCCTGGCGCCGACGGCCAATTTGAATGTGCTCGCCTACGTGGACGTCGTCTTGTGGGAGCCGTCCACGTGACCCAAGCCCGTGGGCTAATTACGCTGGCCACTTTGATGATCGTCGGAGTGCAGCTGGCCGTGTTCACCCAGTGGCGCTTCGCCGGGGCCGTGGTCATGTTGGTGTGGTTGTGGCCGGTAGCCGTCGGACTGACGGGGCTGACCTCCCTGGCGCTGTTTGCCGGAGTCCTTGCGGGAGTCCTCTTCGATGCCCAGAGTGCGACCCCCTTCGGCCTGAGCGCACTGGTTGGTCTGGCGCTCGCCTATTTCGCATCCAGACTCGGTAAAGAAGGTGTCGGTGACTTGGACTCGGCAGCGTTCTGGGTGACGCCAGCACTGGCGGCGGTCGGTGGTCTACTCGCTCCATTGCTCTTTGTCATTAGTGGCGTCTTCGCGTTGAACTTCTCATTGTGGCGCGGGAGTCTGGTGGACTCGATGTTGGTGAACGCCGTGGCGTTCTTGATTATGGCTCGTCCGGTGACGCGCTTGGCCTTCACCCTCAGCTCCTCGGCGATGAGGGTCCGTCGATGAGGGGTTCGTGGCGCGACCGCCCCACCGCCTCGTGGTTCCAACGGATGTGGCGCCCGTGGGTGTCGCTCAATCCCTTTCGCGGTCGGGGACGTCAGATTAATGAACCACGCCCGGTGGGGATCCGCAATCTGGTCGCTTCACCCGAAGAGGTTCGAGCGCGCCCGGAGCGACGCTGGCGCATTATTGGTGGGTTCTTCTCGCTCCTCCTCATCCTCTTGGTCGTGCGACTGTTCATGCTGCAAATTCTTGAGTACAAAGCGTCGGTCGCCACCGTGGACTCCAATACCCTGCACACTGCGACGATCCCGGCTCCGCGCGGCCTCATCGTTGACCGCACGGGCACCGCTATGGTCACTAACGTCACCACCACCGAGATCCTGTTGTCGCGGGAACAGGCTGATCTCGACCCCTCGGTCATCGGCGCGTTGTCATCGCTCACGAAACAGAGTGTGAAGACGATCCAAAGTGACTTGACCAACGTGCAGTACAGCCCGTATCAACCAGCTCCCGTTATGAATAACGCGCCGACGGCGATGGTGCAGTTCATCAAGTTGCACCCCGGAGAGTTTCCCGGCGTCAGCGTTCAAGGTGTGGCGCAACGTTCGTATCCCTTTGGTGGGTCGACTGGGTCCCAACTCCTCGGGTACGTCGGACCGATCACCGGCGCCGAGATAGCGGCGAACCCGACTGCGGGGTACACGACGAATTCGACGTTCGGAAAAACTGGAATCGAGAATTTTTACGAACAGTACCTTCGCGGTACACAAGGCACCAGTACCATCGAAGTGAGCGCCCTGGGCAACATCATGGGCTCGGTCGAAAAGACGCCACCCAAACAAGGCGACACTGTTATCTTGAACGTCGACGCGGGACTGCAGAAGGCGCTCGACGGTTACCTGGCCAGCGACATCAATACGGTGCGCCACACCCCCGACCCGACAACCGGCAAGATCCCACCGGCCCCGAACGGCGCGGCGATCGTCATGTCCACTAGCGGTGCGGTGCTTGCGATGTCGAGTTACCCCTCATTCGATCTGAGTTCGTTCGTGAATGGACTCTCCGAGACGACGTTCAAGAACCTGCTCAACGAGGGGGCCTTCACCAACTACCCCATCCAGGGTCAGTACACGCCGGGCAGTACCTTCAAGATGGTTACCGCTACTGCTGAACTGCAGACGGGGATCTTTCCGGCCTACCAGACCGTGGACGACACGGGCACCTTCACCGTGCCCGGGTGTCTCCAAGGTGGCGCGGGTTGCGTGTTTCACGATGACCAGGGCTTGGCATCGGGACCCGTCGATTTGCCAACGGCCCTCACGGTGTCCTCGGACTACTACTTCTACAACCTGGGGTACCTTTTTTGGGCGCAGCAGGCGAAGTATGGCGAGACGCCCATTCAGAACGTGGCCCACGAGTATGGCCTCGATCAGTACTCCAACATCGACCTCCCCAACGAAGTCGAGGGTCGTGTGGACTCGCCTACGGTGCGCATTGCGTTGCACAAGGCGGCGCCTGCGGCGTTCCCAAATGACACTTGGTACACCGGTGACAACGTGGAGATGGCTTTTGGCCAGGGTTCGACGGCGATCACGCCCATCGGACTCGCCGACGCCTACGCCACGTTCGCCAATGGCGGCACCCGTTACGCGCCCGAGGTCGCCGCAGCCATTGTGAGTGCCACCGGCAAGCTCGTCGTGCACTACGGCCCCCGGGTCCTGGGTCACGTCAGTCTTCCGGCGTCGGTGCGGGGACCGATTCTCGCGGGACTTGAGGGCGTTGTCCAGAATCCCAGCGGGACGGCATACGGAACGTTCCAAAAATACGCGACGTTCTCTGAGTCGGCGTTCCCCGTCGCTGGAAAGACCGGGACGTCTTCGAACAGCTCCGGCAAAGAGCCCAACTCGCTCTTCGTGGGTTTCGCTCCCGCCAATGACCCGAAATACGTGGTGGTGTGCGTCATCGCCCAGGGTGGCTACGGCGCCGACGCCGCGGCCCCAGTGGTTGCCCAGGCCTTCAGCTACCTCTACAAGCACGAGATCAAGCCGGTGGACCTCACCCTCAAGTCTCAAGTGACCCCTCCCACTACGACCACGACCAAGGCCCCGACAACAACCACGACGGCTCCGGCCACGACAACTACGGCCCTAGCGACGACGACCACGACCGCTTCAAGTACCACGACCACCGTAAAGAAGGTCGGCTAGGGCCGTTGGCGAGTAGCCTGGTGGGGTTGGGCGCGGCCGTACACCACACGGTGGCGCAATGAAATCGCAGTGACGACCGAGTGACACTATTCCGTCGTTGCCCGCAGTAAGGACGCAACGTGGTACACGCCAGAGACGAAGCCCAGTTCACAAGGGTTTCTGGCACCTCGTTTTCACCCGCCCAATTCGCTGTTTGTCGTCCGGTCCGATCCGTGCGCGACGCGCACCAAGACCTTTCCATGGGGAAACGCGCTGCTGGGCGCGCCCCTTTCCATCAGAACGCAAGGAGTACCCGTCGTGAGCGACGAGACCACCACCCCCTCATCACCTGCTAATCCACGAATCGGCGACACTCGCCCCGCTCCTCAAATCGGCGACACCCGTCCGGGTGCGCCGGTGCCGCGAGAACAGTCCACGTCAACCCCTAACGCACCCGGCACCGGTCGCCGACGTCGTGGCGGACGCGGTCGCGGTGGACAAGGCGGTCAAAACGGCCAAAACGGCCAGGGCAACGCTAACCAACGTGTCGCCGGGAATTCGGGCAACTCAAATAATCAGAATGGATCGGGGAACCGCCAAAATACGCGCGCCAATGAGGCGCCCGTCGAGGCCTCGGCCCCTGATTACGACGGCGACGAGTCGGGTCGTTCACGAAAAGGACGCCGTCGCGGGGGAGAGCGCCGCACCCGGGCCCAGGGGCGCTACCTAATGTGCGTGCACACGATGAAGGACGCCACCCACATCGCTACCCTCGAGGGCCGCACCATGGTGGAATACACCGTGGCCAAGGCCGCTGACGAGACCAACCAGATCGATGGCAACATCTACGTTGGTCGGATTCAAAACGTGCTGCCCGGTATGGAATTGGCCTTTGTGGACATTGGCATTCCAAAGAACGCCGTCCTCTACCGTGGCGATATCTCTCTCAATGATGACGACATCGAGGGTTCGACACCCACCGACAAGCGGATCGAACAAATGATCAGGTCGGGCCAGACCATCGTGTGCCAAGTCACCAAGAACGCCATCGGCGCCAAGGGGGCTCGACTCACCCAGGAAGTGTCACTGCCCGGCCGTTTCGCGGTCCTGGTGCCCAATTCGAGCACCATTGGCATCTCCAAGCGATTGCCCGACGGCGAACGCCGCCGCCTGCGCAAGATCATCGACGACGTCAAGCCCGAACGTCACGGCATCATCGTGCGTACGGCCGCCGAAGGGGTGGCGAGTGACGACCTGGCGCGCGACGTGACGTCACTGTGTGAGAAGTGGGACGCGATTGAAGCCGAGGTGGCCAAGTCCAACCAACCGCGACTGGTCTATCGCGACCTCGACCTCGCTGTCCGAGTACTGCGCGAAGAACTCAACGACGATTTTCGCGGCGTCATCATTGACGACGCTGACCTCTTTAACAAGGTGCGTGAATACGTCCTCGCGGTCAATCCCGAGTTGGCTGATCGTATCGAGTACTACGACCGATCCAGCGAAGAACTGCCGTTATTTGAGCGGTACTTCGTTCATGAGCAGCTGCACCGAGCCCTGGACCGAAAGGTCTTCTTACCCTCAGGCGGGTCGCTCATCATTGAGCGCACCGAAGCGCTGACGGTCATCGACGTCAATACCGGGAAGAATGTCGGAACCACCAACCTTGAGGAGACGGTGTTTCGCAACAATCTCGAGGCCGCCGAGGAAGTGGCGCGCCAGCTTCGCCTGCGCGACATCGGCGGCATCATCGTGATCGACTTCATCGACATGGAGACCAAGGCGCATCGCGAGGCCGTCGCCTCGGCCCTGCGCCAGGCCCTGAGTCGTGATAAGACGCGCACTCAGGTCTTTGATATCTCCGAGCTGGGACTGGTAGAGATGACCCGTAAACGCGTCAATGAGGGGCTGCTCGAGTCTGTCTCGAAGGTCTGCGCCGTCTGCGATGGACGCGGATTTGTCGTCGCGACCGGTCTGTAAGTCTCGAGGACCCCATGATTTCGACTACTATGGAAACCCTATGTACGCCGTCATCCGAGTAGGCACATCTCAAGAGCGCGTCACCGAGGGCCAGTTGGTCCGCGTAGACAAGCGCGTCGAAGAGAATGGTGCTGTTATTGAGTTCGAGCCCGTTTTGTTAGTGGACGGAGATAGCGTTCTCGCTGGTCCGGCCCTAGAGGGTGCCAAAGTCACCGGCACGATCGTGGGGGTCGAGAGCGGTCCGAAAATCCGTGCACTGACCTACAAGTCTAAGTCGATCCAGCGTCGACGCTGGGGACATCGTCAGTGGTACACCACCGTGGAAATCAACAAGATCACACCCAAGGCCGTGAAGGCTGCCAAGGTGGCCAAGGCCACTGAAGCCGTCGAGGCGTAAGGAGCAACCATGTCCAAGACAAAAGGTGGCGGTTCTACCCGCAACGGTCGCGATTCGAACGCCCAGCGCCTGGGCGTCAAGGCGTTTGACGGCACGCTGGTCACGACCGGCAGCATCATCATTCGCCAGCGCGGCACTCTCTTTCACCCCGGCCGTAACGTGGGGATCGGCAAGGACGACACCTTGTTCGCCTTGGCCGAGGGCAAAGTGAAGTTTGGTTACCGTCGCGGGCGCAAGCTCGTGGACATCTTGACCGAGAGCTAGAACTCCTTGGCGCTACGCCAAAGAAGAAACCCCCGGGCCTTGGCCCGGGGGTTTCTTCTTTGTTGCGAGGGAATCTAACCCTTGACGGCCTTTTTGAATGTCGAACCAATCGACACCTTGGGGGCACGCGACGCCGCGACCTGAATCGCCTCGCCGGTCTGGGGGTTACGGGCCGTACGAGCCTTGCGCTCAACGCGCTCAAAGGACAGAAAGCCCGACAGCACGATCTTCTCGCCCTTGGCGACGTTTTCTACGACGACGTCCTCGAATGCGCGCAGGAACTCTGCCGCTGCGGCCTTCGTCGCTCCACTCTCGGCAACAATTGCATCTACCAACTCGGCCTTGTTCACCGGTCGACTCCTTACTCTTCGTTAATTCGGACTGGGAGAGTTCCCTGAACCGGAGCCATCTTTACCGCTAAAACACTGCAATTTAGGGATTTCGGGCAGATATTTAGGTTCTGAATCGCCTGTGAAAATACATAATACCTGACCAACACTTATTTAGACCAAAGGATAATCACGTCGCTTTGTCCCATTTGAGCGGAGAAAAGGTTGTGAAACCCTTTAATTGTAAGCATTTCACTCGACGAGGGTGGCGCGAATGTACGCCGTGTCGACGCGTCACCTTGCCCGTAGTGCTGCGCCACGATCGCCCTTCGCGTCTTGCGAAACGCGCCCCGTTGACAGCGCGTATGTGGTGCGTTTTGGATGTTCGTCGTCCTGGCGCGAAATGTGGTGACGTGCGCGACGTGGTTACTTTCACATAGCCACGGTGATGAACAGTTGGTCGCGGTCGGTCGATATTCGATCGAAGTCGGTTTCCTCGTCCGCGCACGCGACGAGATGCGTCATGAACTTTGGTGCTAGGCCGGGCAAACCCTTCGAGTCACTCAAGTTGGCGGCCGTAGGATAGTGCGGTGAGTAGCTTCGTCGATTCGGCCCAACTTCACGCCAAGGCCGGCGACGGCGGAGCAGGTTGCGTCAGTTTCCGTCGTGAGGCCCACGTGGCCAAGGGTGGCCCCGACGGCGGCGACGGCGGTCACGGCGGCGACGTCTGGCTCGAGGCCGACCACAACCAGGCCTCACTCCTGGGTTTTCGCGACCACCCCTTTCGTCGGGCGACCGACGGTCAGCACGGCACATCCAAGAGGATGCACGGCTCCAACGGCAAGGACATCGTCGTGTCCGTTCCCGTGGGGACCCTCGTGTTCAGCCAGGACGGTGAATTGCTCGTGGACCTGGCGGGACCGGGTGACCGGTGGCGCGCGGCGGAGGGTGGTTTGGGCGGCCAGGGAAACAACCGCTTCTTGTCCAACCAGCGACGCGCTCCCGCCTTCGCCGAACAAGGCGAAGTGGGTGAGGAGCGCTGGTACAACCTCGAGCTCAAGTTGCAGGCCGACGTCGCATTGATCGGGTTTCCCAACGTCGGAAAGTCAACGCTCATCTCGCGCGTATCAGCGGCACGGCCCAAGATCGCCGATTACCCTTTCACCACGCTGGTGCCCAACCTCGGGGTGGTGCGAGTGGGCGCCCGCTCGGGTCGGCCTCAGGACGCCACTGAGTACGTGATGGCCGACATCCCAGGACTGATCGAGGGCGCCGCCGAGGGCCGAGGTCTGGGGCACGATTTCCTACGTCACGTAGAACGAGCGCGAGTCCTGTGCGTGATGCTCGACCTATCGGAGTTCGCCCCGCTCGAACCCGAGGAGCAGCTAGGAATCTTGCTGCGCGAACTGGGCGACTACCAGGCCGACCTTTTGGATCGCCCGCGAGTGGTGGTGGGCTCCAAGGGTGACGTGGCGGCGTACGAGATGCCCGATGTCCCCACGATCTCAGCGGTCACGGGCACCGGCATCGACTCGTTAAGTGCCCGCCTGGCGCAACTCGTCCTCGAGGTACGTTCTCACGAAGCGGAAGAAAACGAGCACGTGGTGGTCGTCCATCGACCAGTTCCCGACGAGGTCGTCCTGGAGAAATCCGGCGATGCGAGTTGGCACGTTCGAGGTCGCTCCGCTGAGCGAGCGGTCCGGTTCCAGGACCTGACCGACGATCAGGCACTGGCCGAGATCGTCAAGCGTCTCAAGGCCCTGGGTGTCGACCGCGTCTTGAATCGTGCTGGCGCGCGCGACGGTGACGTCGTAACCATTGGTCCGCTGACATTCGAATGGTGGCGTGACGACGTCGGAGCTGGTCTGGACCGTGGGGAACACCACCGAGCGACGCGTCGCGAGCGACTCGCGCGTCACGGCCGACTGGACGGCGTGGGGGAAGACGAAGATGACGAGTCGTAGCGTCGTCGTCAAGATTGGGACCACGTCAGTCACCAATGACCGCGGCGGGGTGGCCCAAGAGATCCTGGACGCCGTCGCTACCGACGTTGTGGCACTACGCGCCCAGGGATGGTCAGTCGTCGTGGTGACCTCCGGGGCCATCACGGCGGGCTGGGCCAAAGTCGGCCAGGGACGAGCCCGACCGACCGACTCGGTCACGCTCCAGGCCGTCTCGGCGGTGGGTCAGCCGCTCTTGATGGACGCGTGGCACCAAGCCTTCGCTCGTCACGACGTTCGCGTCGGACAGGTACTGCTCGCACCCCTCGACTTCTCGCACCGTGGTCAGTACTTGCACGCGCGCTCCACACTCGAGGCGCTGCGATCTCTCAACGTTGTGGCGATAGTCAACGAAAACGACGCCGTGGCCGACGAGGAGATCCGTTTCGGCGACAACGACCGATTGGCGGCGCTGGTGGCGAATCTCGTGACGGCAAGTCACCTCGTTCTCTTGACCGATACTGCCGGACTACTGACCGCTGATCCTCGACTCGACCCTTCAGCCCGACTGATCGACGTGGTCACGTCCATCGACGCGAACCACGAGAGCGCCGCGGGACGGAGTCGTTCAGGAGTTGGTAGCGGCGGTATGGCCTCCAAGGTGGCGGCGGCTCGCATGGCCACGTGGTCGGGCGTAACGACGGTCATCGCGCCGGCGCGCGAGGCCCGACCGCTCGAGCGAGCGGTGAGCGGCACAAATGATTTTGGTACCACGTTCGAGGCGCGTACCGAGAGGCTCTCGGCGCGTAAGGCGTGGATCGCGTTCGCGGTGGCGTCGTCGGGAGTGCTCACCGTCAACCAAGGAGCGCTTCAGGCGCTCGAGCATCACGGGCGCAGTCTGTTGCGCGTGGGCGTCGAGAACATCACGGGGGACTTCAGCGAAGGCGACGCGGTCGAGATTCATGGTCCCCACGGTGACGTCATCGCCAAGGGTCTCGTACGCGTGAGCGCTGAGGGCTTTCACGATGGTGAGGACGTCGTCGTGCACCGTGACGACCTCGTCCTCCTGCGACGTCCGTAGGTACCTCCGGTACGATTGGGTGATGACGAATCCGCTCGAGGCTCAGGGCCTCAAAGTTCGTGGGGCTTCGCGCGCTCTGGCTCAAGCCAGTAACGACCAGCGAGTTGCCGTGCTCACGCGTGTGGCCGACGCCCTCAAGAATCGTGAGGACGACCTCCTCGCCATCAACGCCGAGGAGGTCGCGGCCTACGACGAATCGGGCGCAGGACGCGACCGTCTCGCCCTGACCTCAGAGCGCATCACGTCGATGGCCGACGCCCTCCGAGATATCGCAGCGGCCGCCGATCCGTTGTTTGAATCAGTTGACCGTAGTGTTCGACCCAACGGTCTGCGCGTGGAGCGCTTGCGCGTTCCCCTCGGGGTCATTGGAGTCGTGTACGAGAACCGACCCAACGTCACCAGTGACGTGGCGGGACTGTGCGTGCGCAGTGGCAACGCGGCGTACCTGCGCGGATCGTCTTCGGCGCAGCGTTCCAACGAGTTCATCGTCGGACTCTGGCGCGAGGCTCTCACGGCCGAAGGACTACCCGCCGATGCGGTGACTCTCGTGGCTGATTCATCGCACGAAGCGGTGGTTTCCTTCATGCAACTCACCACCGTGCTCGATTGCTTGATCCCTCGCGGCGGCCCCAGTTTGATCGCCGCCATGCGCGAACACGCCCGCGTCCCCTACGTCTTGGACGGCGACGGAAATTGTCACGTCTACGTCGACGCCGACGCCGACCTCGACGTCGCGACACGGATCGTCACCAACGCTAAGACGTCACGCCCAGGCGTGTGTAACGCCGCCGAGACGGTGCTCGTTCACGAGTCGGTCGCCGACGAATTCCTCCCGATGCTGGCACGCGCGATGCCTCAGGTGGAGTTTCGCGGCGACGAGCAGACGTTGAAGATCCTTCTCGAGGCGACGCCCGCGTCCGACGACGACTACGAGCGAGAATTCCTCGCCCTCATCATGGCGGTCAAGGTCGTGTCTTCCCTCGACGAGGCGATTGACCACGTCGCAAAGTACGGCACCGGCCACTCTGAGGCGATCGTCACGACCAGTGAGGAGCACGCCGAGGCGTGGATTCGACGGGTGGACGCCGCTGCGGTGCTGGTGAACGCCTCGACTCGCTTCGTGGACGGTGGTGAACTCGGTCTCGGTGGTGAGGTCGGCATCTCCACGCAGAAACTCCACGCGCGTGGCCCCATGGGCCTGCGCGAGTTGACGTGCTTGAAGTGGGTCCTGCGCGGTGACGGACAAGTCCGTTGAGCGCGCTCGACCCCCGCGAGGAACTCGCCCAACGGCTCGGTCTGGACGAGGTCCCCGCAGCACGTTTCGCGTCGCCCGAGGACGTGCGCACTCGTCTGGCCGTGCACGACTACCTCAGTTCCGACTCCATCTCCTCAGTGACGTTCCTGGCTGACCGTTTGGCTAAACCAGTCCTCGTCGAGGGTCCGGCGGGTACGGGAAAGACGGCGCTCGCGAGATCGGTCGCCGACGCCCTTGGCGCACGGCTCATCCGTCTGCAATGTTATGAGGGACTCGACGAGTCCAAGGCCCTGTACGAGTGGAACTACCGCAAACAGCTCCTACGCATCCAAGCGGGACGCCCCGAAGGGTCCGCTGAGGTATGGTCCGAACTCGAAGAGGACATTTTCGCCGAGGAATTCCTCCTGACCCGTCCACTGCTTGAGGCGATCACCGCGACCGACCCGGTGGTACTTCTCATCGACGAGGTGGACCGCGTCGAACTCGAGACCGAAGCGCTGCTGCTCGAGATCCTCTCGGAGTACCAGGTCTCGATCCCTGAAATGGGCACGCTGAGGGCGAGACAGATCCCCATGGTGTTCTTGACGTCGAACAACACCCGCGAGCTTTCCGAAGCCTTGAAGCGTCGGTGCTTGTACCTCCACGTCGGTTACCCCGACGTCGAACGCGAGCGCGACATCATCATCTCACGGGTCCCGGGAATCGCTACGGCCTTGGCCGAGCAGATCGCCCAGGTCGTACGGACGCTGCGGTTGGTGGACCTGAAGAAGTCCCCCTCGGTTTCCGAGACTCTCGACTGGGCGCGCACGTTAGTGATACTGGGTCGCGACGAGCTCGGTGAAGACTTGGTCGTTGAAACCCTGCACATCTTGCTCAAGTACCAGTCCGACATCGAAAAGGCGACCCGCGAAATCCTCGGGCGCGCTTCATAGCGCGTGCTCGATCTCCTGAGTTCTTTCATCGCCGAGTTGCGCACCGTCGGGTTACCGGTTTCGATGAGCGAAACGGTCGACGCGGCGCGTGCCATGGAGAGTATCGACGTGTCGGACCAGATGCTGTTTCGCTCGGCGTTGTGTTCGACCCTCGTCAAGAGTGGCGATCACCTCAGCGCCTTCGACACCGCTTTCGACGTGTTCTTCGCGACGCGACTCGATCACGGGGACCTGGAGGTCGCCGATGCTCAGACACCCGAGATGAGTTCGCGCGACGGATCGTCCTCGCCGAGGTCGAGCGTGGAACTCGCCGAACAACTCTTTGACGCTCTTAGGGACAACAACCTGAGCGCGCTGCGTGCCAGTGCCGCAGACGCGGTGTCGCGCTATGCGGGCATCGAGCCTGGGCGACCCGTGGGTGGCGCGTACTACCTGTATCGAACGATCCGACAGTTGGATCTCGACGACATGGAACGTCGCCTGGCCCAACTGAATCTTGGTGACGGCTCCGACAACCTCGATGAGCGGCTCGCCCGCGACGACGCGCACCAGCGGATCGAGGCTTTCAAGGCCATGGTGGAAGGGGAGATTCGCGAGCGACTCGTCGACGACCGGGGTGCCGAGGCGATGGCCGAATCGGTACGCGAGACGTTGCCCGAGGACCTCGACGTGATGCACGCCAATCGCGAGGAGATGGCCCAGCTCGAGCGCGCCTTGCGGCCCCTTAGCCGCAAACTCGCGGTGAGACTGGCGCGTCGACGCCGACGTCGCCATCGCGGCCCCATTGACCTACGCCATACGATGCGTAGTTCGCTCTCGACGGGGGGAGTGCCGATCGACGTGCGTTTTAAGCCACCTCGTCCGGCCAAGCCCGAGATCGTCGTGATCGCCGACGTGTCGGGGTCGGTCGCATCCTTCGCGCGCTTCACCCTGCACCTCGTGCACGCCATCTCGAGCCAGTTCTCCCAGGTCCGCAGTTTCGTCTTCGTCGATGGTCTTGACGAGGTGACGCACTTGTTCGCCGAGAGCGACGATCCGGCCGACGCGGTCGAGCGCATCGCCGCCGAGGCCAACGTCGTGGCTCACGACGGGCACAGCGACTACGGACGTGCTCTAGGTCACTTCGCTCAGCACTACGCCCCGGACCTCACCCGTCGCACGACCGTACTGATTCTGGGCGACGCCCGCAACAACTACCACCCGGCGCAGGCCGACGTGCTCGAAGACATCCGCTCACGGGTGAAGGCTCTTTACTGGCTCAATCCCGAGCCGCGTAGCTACTGGAACAGCGGGGACTCGATCTTGTCGTTGTACGCACCGCACTGCGACGAGGTCCTCGAATGCCGGACGCTACGCCAACTCGAGACCTTCGTCGGCGGATTGAACTGATGGCGGTCGAGCCACCCCAAGGTTTTCGCACCAGCGGCGACGAGCCCCACGGGACACGACTGGTCTTGATTCGCCACGGCGAGGCCGAGTGCAACGTCGCGGGCATCGTGGGTGGACCACGGGGCTGCACCGGATTGACCGATCTAGGTCGCGAGCAGGCTCGTGCGCTGGGAGATCGACTCCGACGTACCCGAGAGTTCGATGACGCCGTGGCCACGTATTCCTCGGTCCTGTGGCGCGCCAAGGAGACGGCCGCCTTAGTCACAGCAGACATGGCAACTGGTGCGTTCGTGGAGGACTGTGACTTGTGTGAGTTGCACCCGGGCCTCGCCGACGCGATGGATTGGGATCAGATGGTGAGCGCCTTCGGCGGTCCGGACTGGGACGTCGATCCCTCGCAACCTTTCGCTCCCGAAGGCGAATCGTGGACCGGATTCTACGAGCGGTGCGTGGGCGCGTTCTTTCGACTCGCCGAGCGTCACCCCGAAGGAGTCGTCCTGCTCTTCGTTCACGGTGGCGTCATCGAACAAGCGATGAAACTGGCCCTCGGGGCTCCGGCCTCAGCGCGACTTCGACTGCGTACTGTGCATTGTTCGCTCACCGAGATCGAGATCGATCACGGCGTCGTTCGTCTGTTGCGCTACAACGACCGGGCCCCGCGTGAGGTCACCGCGCGCTGAAGGAACTCCGAAACGTGAAACGCCATGTCGAGACTCTGTGAGGCATTGAGTCGAGGGTCGCAGATCGAGGTGTAGTTCGTGCGGAGGTCGTCCTCGTCCAACTGGTCGCCGCCACCAAGGCACTCGGTCACGTTGTCGCCGGTCAGTTCGATATGCAGCCCCGAGGGCCACGTGCCCAAGGCTTGGTGCACCGCGAAGAACTGAGCCACTTCGGTCAAGACGTCGTCGAAGCGGCGTGTCTTTTGACCATCCCGGGCCTTAAAGGTATTGCCGTGCATGGGGTCGCACGTCCACAGCACCTCGGCGCCGTCACGGGTGAGCGCTTGGACCAGTGGCGTCAACAGATCGGCAACCTTGTCGCGCCCCATTCGTGAGATCAGGGTGAGGCGCCCGGGAATGTTCTCGGGGTTGAGCGTGGCCACCAATTGTCGCAGGTCATCCACGGTAGTGCTGGGCCCCACTTTGAGGCCCAACGGATTGGAGACTCCGCGCAGGAACTCGACGTGAGCGCCGTCGACCTGGCGGGTCCGGTCCCCGATCCAGAGCATGTGGGCCGAGCAGTCGTACCAGTCGCCCGTGAGTGAGTCCTGGCGCGTCAGCGCTTGTTCGTAGGGCAGGATCAGTGCCTCGTGGCTGGTGTAGAAGTCGACGCTCGATAACTCGTGGTCCTCGTCAAGATTCACCCCACAGGCGCGCATGAAGGCGAGGGCCCGGTCGATGTCGTCTGCCAGAACCTCGTAGCGCTTTCCCTCGGGCGAGTTGGTCACGAACTGCTGGTTCCACGCGTGCACGCGCGTCAGCGCGGCGAATCCACCAGTCGTGAATGCGCGCAGCAGATTCAACGTCGCCACGCTCTGGTGGTACGCCTCGAGAAGACGATCGGGGTTGGGGCGACGCGACTCCGCAGTGAAGGCTTCGTCGTTGACGATGTGGCCTCGAAAAGCATCGAGGCGTACTCCGTCGCGCTCTTCGTAGTGTTCGGACCGGGGCTTGGCGAATTGTCCGGCGATGCGCCCGACCTTGATGACCGGCACGCCCGAGGCGTAGGTCAGGGCGACAGACATCTGCAAGATGATCTTGAGCTTGTCGCGAATCGAGTCGGCCGCCGAGTCGGTGAAGGACTCAGCGCAGTCGCCCGCCTGTAACAAGAACGCCTTGCCGTGGGCGGCCTTTCCCAGTTGGCTCATGAGTCGTCGCGCTTCGCCAGCGAAGACCAGGGGCGGTTTGGCCCCCAATGTGGCCTCCACGCGCGCGAGGTGTTGAGCGTCGGGCCAGATCGGACTCTGGGCGGCGACACGCTCTCTCCAACTGTCGGGGTTCCACGATGGGGTGTGAGACATGACACAAGGCTAGAGGTTTCGTCTGAGGCTCAGCAATTGTCCCGGTAGGCTACTGACGTGTCCCTCCGTCGTCTCGGCCTCTTTGGAGGTACGTTCGATCCACCGCACAATGGACACGTGGCGGCACTGAGCGCGGCGTCGCGGACAGGACGCTTTGACGTCATCGAAGTTACCGTTGCCGGCGACCCTTATCGAAAGAGTGCCGTCAGCCAAGTACACCCGGCCGCCCTACGACTGGCGATGGCACAAGCGGCCTTCGGTCACTTGAACGGGGTGCGCGTCAGTGACCGAGAGATTCACCGACCAGGTCCCTCGTACACGATCGACACCGTGCGCGAATTACTCGAAGAGGTGGACCGCGTCGACGTCCTCATTGGTGCCGACCTAGCCTCGCAATTGTCGACGTGGCACGAAGCGGACGAATTGGCTCGATTGGTGGCGGTGGGCATCATCCCTCGACCGGGCACCCCTTTGATCGTGCCCGAGGGGTGGAATTGTTACGAGATCGCCATGACCCCCGTGGACTTGTCCAGCACGTTCTTGCGTGAAGCGTCGCTCGACGCGGCGGGCCTAAAATTGTTTATGCCCGACGAAGTAATTGCCATTTATCAGGGCGCCACGGACTAACGTTGGGCGTAATGGCCGTTCGCGCGTTCGACACCACAGACGTGTCCACAGCTTCAGTGACAGTCCTTGAGCGTCCTCGCACTCGCCGCGACGCCCGACGCGTTCGTCAGCGGCACGCCGTCGTCGGCCTCATCAGTTTGACCGTTCCCTTCGTGGTGGCGCTCGTCGTAGTGGGAGTGGGCCACTGAGCGAGATCGTGACTAGCGGCGGTGACCTGCGGGGCCCGCACGATCGATTTGTCGCCACCCTCGTGGACGCGGCGATCGAAGGGGCTGACGAGAAGTTGAGTGTCGACACCGTGGTGCTCGACCTTCGCGAGTTCGTCGATTCTTTTGACGCCCTCGTGATCGCAGCGGGACGCAACGATCGTCAAGTGCGAGCTATTGCCGAAGAGGTCGAGCGCCGTATCGACGTTGCCCTGGGATTCAAACCGCTGCGGGTGGAGGGTTGGACCAGCGCCCAGTGGATCGCGCTCGATTACGGCGACGTTATCGTTCACGTCTTTGATGAAGAGACGCGTGACTACTACGACTTGGAGCACCTCTGGAGTGCGGCCCCGGCGTTTCGCCCCGCCCGCCAGCGCTAGGTCTTCTTCAAATACGCTAGATCTGATGGGGTTATCAACGACGCGCTCGTCCCGTTGGCGAGAGCCAGCGAGAAAGGCGTCTGATTGATCGAAATCCTGATTCCTTGTGTCGCGCCCATCGCCACGGCGGTGAAGAGGAATTGTGCGACCGCGATGCGGCGAGCTACCGGCGGCAATTGCGTGAGCTGATTCGTGACGTCGACGAGGGCGACGCCGTTAAGAATGGTGGCCTGGTTGACCACCAGGGAGTGTGGCACCTGGGAGGAGATGCCCTTCAACTGTTCGGTCGTCGTCGGTCCGACCGGGATGTAGTAAAGCAGATCGAAGAGACTGGGCGGTGACGTGACGAGTTGGGGGACTGGTACGACGAGCTCGGACTTGTTGACCATGTAGATGTCGCGGGTGACGAAGAGCACTCGCGCATAGTCGCTGAAGGGGATGGTTGGTCCGAGCAACCCCAGGGGGACGTTGTTCGAGTTGACGAGCGTGGGTGACGACGACGTCGATACGAGATTGCAACCGCTCAGCACCAGGGCGCACGCGGCCACTGTACCGAGGTGGCGTAGTTTCCTCACGACGGCACATCCACCAGGGGCAACTCGATCTGGAACCGCGCGCCGCCCTCGGGACTCGAAGTGGCGTGGATCTCTCCTTCGAGGGACTTCACATGCTCACGCACGAGCGCGAGACCGAGCCCCGTTCCACGAACAACGCTGCGATCGTGTGCGGCCCGACCGCGATAGAAGCGTTCGAAGACGTGTTCGTGCTCGGACTCGGCGATTCCCGGGCCGGCGTCGTCAACGTTGAGGGTCACGTGGGCATCCGTTCGAGTGAGGCGCACCGCGATGGTGCCCCCGGCGTAGTGCTGAGCGTTGTCCATGAGGTTGGCGATGATGCGCTCGAAACGGCGACGATCAACCAGCACGAGCGCTTCCTCGACGTCGTCGCTGACTTCGACCTTGGGTTCTCGACCACCTTGTCGTCGCATCACCGAGCGCACCGCTTGACGGGTCAGCTCGGCAATGGGCAGTACTTCGAGGGTCAAGGTATTGGCTCCCGCGTCAGATCGCGAGAGTTCGATGAGGTCCTCAATAAGACCTTGGAACACCAAGATCTCAGCGCTGAGCAGCGTCAAGCTTTCACGCGCCGCAGGTGCTAGTTCCTCTCGGTGCTGCTCGAGTATCGACGCCGACATCGCCAATGCCGTTAGGGGTGAGCGCAACTCGTGGCTCACGTCACTCGCGAAGCGTGCGTCGCGTTCGAGCTTGGTGACCAGTTGGTTCACCATTTCATTGAAGGACTCGGTGAGCTGTTCCACCTCACTTCCGGCGTGCGTCGTCGGTAGACGAGTAGCGAAGTCACCACCAGCGATCTTGGCGGCCGCATCGGATACCACCACGAGGGGGCGAAGCGTCCGGCGCGACACCCACACGCCCCCCGACGCGCCGAGCACCGTGGTGAACAGTGCGGCCGACCCAATGATGAGCAACAAGGTGCGTAGGTCGTTCTCAAGTCCGTCGAGTTGCCAGACCTCAAAAACCTCGGTCTGCACCGAGGGCATGGGGATGCCCACCACGTACACCAAGTCCGATTGGACTCGGCGCGTTTGGGTGCTGACGTGACCGCGACGCGTCGCGTCCATGGCGGCGGCGGAGATATCGACGAAGGGCATTTGTGGGTTGAGCGTCTGCCATTGACCGTGAATGTTGAGCAGCAACGTGGAGTCCGCCGACTGCTGGATCGAGCTCACCTCGTTGGTCAAGGTGAGCGGCGCGGTATAGAGGGTGTTGCGAATCAGCGCCGCGTTGACGTAGCTCTGTTGGAGATCAGTCTGTTGTTCTTGCGTGATGAGGACGTCGCGCACCCCGAAGTACGTAAGCGTACCCAACAGGGAGCTCAGCAGTAAGGTCCCTAGCCCGAAGATCAGCACGAAGCGCAGGCGGAGGCTTCGACGCCGCACTAGAGCACCAACTTGTACCCCGCACCCCGTACGGTCAACAGGTGCACCGGAACTGCGGGATCGGGCTCAATCTTCATCCGCAGGCGTCGCACGTGGACGTCGACCAACCGGCTGTCACCGAAATAGTCATATCCCCAGACGCGTTCGAGGAGGTCTTCTCGCGAGAGCACTTTCCCGTTGACTTTGGCCAAATCGACCAGCAGGCGAAATTCGGTCGAGGTCAGATGAAGCTCCGAACCATCGGCCTGGCGCACGACGCCCTCGTCAGGGATGACGTGGAGTTCACCGATGTGGAATGCTCGCGCCGCCGCGTCGGGCCGGCGGCGAAGGTGCGCGCGCACCCGCGCCAGTAGCTCCAGGGGTACGAAGGGCTTGGTGACGTAGTCGTCGGCGCCCGATTCGAGACCGTGCACTACGTCGGACGTGTCGTCGCGCGCCGAGACGATGACAATAGGTATGTCGCTGCGTGAGCGGATGGCCACGCACGTGTCAAAACCCGACATGCCCGGCAACATGATGTCCACGATGGCGACGTCGGCGTTACGCCGGTCGAATAACGCGACGCCGTCTTCGCCGTTGGAAGCGTCATCGACGTCGTAACCTTCGCCCCGGAACATCAATCGCAGCGCGGTGCGGATGTGTTCGTCGTCTTCGACAATCAAGATGCGTGACATGGGGCCCCCTTGCCTCGAACTCCACACTACTGAGAGGTCGGCATTTTGTTGCCGCTCTCACTAGCCTAAGGAGGTGGGTACGAACGCGGTCGCGAGCGACGAGTCGCGCGAATGGGGACTTGACGAATTCGCCGCGTCGCTGCGTGCTCGTGATCGGTCTCCGGCCACCTTGCGTGCCTATCGTGGGGACGTCGTACGATTCGCGCGCTGGGGCATCGACCACGGCGTTCACGCTCCACGCGACGTAACACGCAAGACGTTGCGCGAGTATCTCGCACAGATGAACCGTGAGGGCGACGAACGTTCATCGATCGCGCGCCGGCGCGCCTCGTTGGTCCGGTACTTCTCGTGGGCTCTCGAACGCGGCTACGTGTCGGTGAGCCCAGCGGCGCGAATATCTGCACCTCGGCCAAATTCGCAGTTGCCCGAGATCGTGGGTCGTCACCAACTCGAAGAACTGCTCGACACCGACTGGGGGGAGGACCCGTGGTCCCGTCGCGACCGCGCAGTGTGCGAGGTTCTCTACGGGGCGGGACTACGCGTCAGCGAATTGTGCGGACTCAACCGTGACAGCCTCGACGAGCGCCAGGGCCTTCTTCGGGTCCTCGGCAAAGGCCGCAAGGAGCGCATCGTCCCGCTGCACCGAGCTGGCTGGCACGCGCTGGAGCGTTGGAGTGACGCGCGCGGTTCGGTGCTGACCGCGCAGTCTCCTCGCGAGGCGCTCTTCGTGAATCGTCGCGGCGCGCGACTGGGGCCGCGCGATGTGCGCCGGATCCTCGATAAGCGCCTCTCCATGGGTCACGTGCACCCTCACGCCCTGCGTCACACCTACGCCACGCATCTCCTCGAGGGCGGGGCCGACCTGCGAGTCGTCCAGGAGCTGTTGGGCCACGAGAGTCTGACCACGACCCAGCTGTACACCCACGTTTCTAAGGCGCGTTTGCAGAATATTCATCGCGAGACACACCCGCGAGGATGAATCGGGACTTAATCGTCGCGTCGCCCGATTCGACTACACTGGTTTGGCTCTCCCAGGGTGGGTGAGTGCAGATACACCGCGTGGTTTCGTACGGTCGCCCGTCAGGGTGCACCACGGGGTTGATTAACCGAACGGAAGGAAAATTCGTGGCTCTCGTCACTTTGCAAGAACTTCTCGACTCCGGTGTCCACTTCGGGCACCAGACCCGACGTTGGAATCCCAAAATGCGTCGTTTCATCCTCGGTGAGCGAAACGGCATCTACCTGATCGACTTGCGCAAGACCCTCGCGGGGATTGAGCAGAGTTACACGTATGTTCGCGATCTGGTCGCCGAGGGTGGCATCATCCTCTTCGTCGGCACCAAGAAGCAGACCCAGGGACCCATCGCCGACTACGCCAACGCCTGCGGCATGCCCTTCGTGAACCAGCGCTGGTTGGGTGGCATGCTGACGAATTTCTCGACCGTCGCTGGGCGCGTCAAGCGCATGATGGAACTGCGCGGCATGCAGCGCGCGGGAGACTTTGAGGGAATGCCCAAGCGCGAAGCGCTGCGCCACAGCCGCGAACTCGAGAAGCTCGACCGTAACTTGAGCGGTATCGCCAATCTCGACCGTGTCCCGGACGCTATCTTCGTTATTGACACGAAGAAAGAGCACATCGCCGTCACCGAGGCCCGCAAGCTGGGCCTGCCAGTGGTGGCCGTGGTGGACACCAACTGTGACCCTGACGTGATCGACTACGTGATCCCGGGCAACGACGACGCGATTCGTTCCGGTGCGCTGTTGTGCCGTTTGATCGCCGATGCGGTGACCGAAGGACGTTTCATCCGCGCTAACCGTCCCGTGATCACCAAGGGCGCCGCGCCCGCCACTGCCCCCGTAGTCGCACCCGTTGCGGCGGCTGTCGCCACCGCGTAAGAAGTAATCCAGAACACAAGAGGAGATGTCAAGGTGTCAATCACCGCTAAGGACGTAATGTCGCTGCGCCAGGCCACTGGTGTGGGAATGATGGACGCGAAGAAGGCCCTCGAGGCCAACAACGGCGACCAGGAGGCCGCGACCCAGTGGTTGCGAGTTCAGGGACTCGCCTCGGCAGCCAAGCGCGCCGGCCGCGAGGCCGGTGAGGGTGCGGTCGCCGTGGTGCGTGACGGCAACGTTGCGGCAATGGTCGAATTACGCTGCGAGACGGACTTCGCCGCCAAGTCCGACGAGTTCACCTCGCTGGTGGACGAGATGGCCGCGCGCGTGTGCGCCGAAGGCGAAGATGCCGTCGCGCACTTCCAAGAGAATGTCGAGACCATGCTGACCACGTTGAAGGAGAACATCTCGGTGGGTCGCGTGTATCGCTTCGTCGCGGGCGATGGCGAAGTGGTCGATACCTACAACCACCAGCACGCCGGTCGTAACGCGGTGATCGTGGTTCTCAAGGGCGGTGACGAGCAGTTGGCTCACGAGATCGCGGTACACATCGCGTTCGCTAAGCCCTCGTACTTAGCGCGCGAGGACGTTCCCGCTGACGAGGTTGATGCCGAGCGCCGCACGGTCGAGGAGATCTCGATTAACGAAGGCAAGCCGGCCGCGGCTCTGCCCAAGATCATCGAGGGACGTCTCAACGGTTGGTTCAAGGAGCGCGTCCTGCTCGAACAGAACTACATCAAGGACGAGAAGCAGTCCATCAGCCAGTTCCTTGGCGACGCCACCATCACGGCGTACGCCCAAGTGGTCATCGGCGGATAGTCGGTGCGTCGTGTTGTCTTAAAGCTCTCCGGTGAGGCGCTCGCCTCCTCGGCCAGCGATGAGACGATCGACGCTAGTACCGTGGATTTTCTGGCAACGGTGATCGCCAACGCGATGACCCGCGAGGGACTCGAACTGGCCGTCGTCGTCGGTGGCGGCAATATCTGGCGTGGTGCCACCGGTGCCATGGCGGGGATGAATCGTGCTAACTCCGACATCATGGGCATGCTCGGCACGGTCATCAACGCTCTCGCCCTACAGGACGCCATCGAGTCCCACGGACGTGCCACGCGCGTGATGTCGGCCATCGGCATGGACCAGGTCGCTGAACCCTACATTCGTCGGCGCGCAGTTCGTCACCTGGAAAAGGGTCGCGTCGTGATCTTCGCCGCAGGCATGGGAAACCCGTACTTCACCACCGATACCGCGGGCGTGCAACGAGCCGCCGAGATCGAAGCCGATATGGTTCTTAAAGGGACACACGGGGGGGTGGACGGCGTGTACAGCGAGGATCCGCGCAAGAACGCATCGGCACTGAAGTACGACCTCATCTCCTTTGACGACGTCATCGCGCGCAACTTACGCGTCATGGACATGACCGCCATCACTTTCTGTAAGGACAATTCGATCCCCATAAGAGTTTTTGACCTCATGGCCGACGGCAACCTCGATCGCGCCCTCAACGGTGACGCCGTCGGTACGCTGGTGAACTGATGGATAACGAACTCGTGGACCTGGTCATGGACGACACGCGCGAACGCATGGCGCGCGCAATCGATCACCTCAAGGTCGAGTTCGCCAACGTTCGAACTGGTCGGGCGTCGCCGGCATTGATCGAAAATATCTTGGTCGACTACTACGGCGCGGAGACGCCGCTCAAGCAGCTGGCCAACTTCTCGGTTCCTGAGCCGCGCATGTTGGTGGTCTCACCCTTCGACAAGGGAGCGATGGCCGCCATCGAGAAGGCCATCTCCAACGCCGACCTCGGTCTTAACCCGTCGAACGACGGCGTGGTCATCCGCCTCTCGTTTCCGACCCTCACCGAAGAGCGTCGTAAGTCCTTTGTCAAGATCGTCAAGACCAAGGCCGAAGAGGGCAAAGTCGCCCTGCGCGGGGTGCGTCGACACGCCCGACAAGAGCTCGAGACCCTGGAGAAAGAACAGGGGCTGTCCAAGGACGAGATCGAGCGCTTGGAGAAGGTACTCGACAAGATGACCCAGGACGAGGTGGCCGTGGTGGACGTCCTCCTCTCGCACAAGGAGCAGGAGCTTCTTGAGGTCTGACGACGACGACCGGTTTGACGAACCCACCAGTGTTAATCCGGTGGTGAGTTCGAGCGACCCTCGTGTCACCATCACCGGGGCCGACGTCGCCGGATTCGTTACCGACGATGTCGTCCAGGTTGACCCTGACACATTGTTGCCGCACTGGACTGATGCGCCCACCGGCCAAGTACCTATCGTCGTCGCTCGCGAGGCGGCCGACGGGGTCGATCCGTGGGCCGCGATTCCCGCCCCGGCCTGGCGCGAGGGTGAGGCCGACTGGGTCGCCCACGAGGAGCAATTCGACGCGTCACTCCTGGCGGTGGAAAAGAACGACGAGGATCTTCGACCCTGGGAATTCAACGCTGCCGCGCTGGACTTCGACGACGACATCCTTGACGAATCTCCGCGCCCGGAACAGACACGCGCCCATCGGACGCGACGCACTCACCGCGACGACGTGTTGGCGGGGCGTGCGGTGCGCCAAGGTCCGTCACGCAGTGTCTCGGTAGCGACTATGACCGGCATCGCCCTGGCGATCGTCGTGTTCGGTGTGTTCCACTTCGGGGCGATACCGGTAGCGGTCATGGTCACCGCTGCGCTCGTTATGGCCGCCGGCGAAGCCTTCGCCGGATTCCGTTCGGTAGGTGCGCACCCGGCGACGATCCTGGGTCTCACCGCGGTGGTCACCTTGAGTGTCGCGGTATACGAGAAGGGCATTGGCGCCGTTGCGGTCGTCACCGCACTTCTCGTGATGTTCTCCTTCGTCTGGTACCTCGCGGCTGATCGCATGATCGACGTCGTCGATGGGCTGGGCGCGACGATCTTCGTGTACGCCTGGGTGGGCGTGCTCGGTTCCTTCGCGTTGTTGCTCGTCTCACCCCACACCTTGGCGCACAAGCACGGACTGGCCTACGTCCTGGGAGCGATGTGGTTGACCGTCGCCAACGATTCAGGAGCGCTGTTCATCGGTCGTTGGGCGGGCAAGCGACCGCTTAACGCACGACTCTCGCCGAACAAGACCATCGAGGGCACCATCGGCGGCACGATCTTTACCCTATTGGTGGGCGCCATTATCTTGCCCCTCTTGCACCCGTGGACGATGTCGCACGGCCTGGAGTGCGCAGTGGCTCTGTCGGTGGTCGTTCCCATGGGCGACCTCTTCGAATCAATGGTCAAGCGCACGCTCGGCGTGAAGGACTTGGGACATCTGTTGCCGGGACACGGCGGCATGCTCGACCGGGTGGACGGTCTGCTCTTTGCCCTGCCCACCATGTACGTCATGATCCACTTTCTGTCACTGAGTTAGCGATGACGGCCTCGCGCACTCGCGTAGCGCTGATGGGGGCAACGGGCTCCATCGGTATCCAGACGGTTGAGGTACTGCGCCGCGAACCCGAACGTTTTGAACTCGTCGCAATTGCTGGTGGACGTCGGATCGACGAGCTCGTCGCACTGGCCAAGGAGTTCGGCGTCATGCGCGTCGGGGTCGGCGACGAGAACGACCGTCACCGCGCGAGCGAACTCCTGGGAAACGACGTGGACATCGTCGTCGGTGAAAAGGGATTGCGCGAGTTGTGCACGTCCGCCGACGTCGTCGTCAACGCCGTCATGGGATTCGCTGGCCTTCCCGTGACCCTCGCCACCCTCGAGAACGGTGCGCGTTTGGCCCTAGCCAACAAGGAATCGCTCATTGCCGCAGCGCCAGTCGTGGCGCGTGTACGTTCGACCCCCGGGGCGCAGATCTTGCCCGTGGACTCCGAGCATTGTGCGATTCACCAGTGTCTGGCCGATTCCACCGAGGCGGGTCATCCCGATGTCGCGCGCCTCCTGCTCACGGCTTCGGGTGGTCCATTTCGTGGCTGGACCCGAGAGCGGTTGGTTGACGCGACGAAGTCGGACGCGTTGGTGCACCCGACGTGGTCGATGGGTCCCAAGATCACCGTCGACTCCTCGACGCTGATGAACAAAGGTCTCGAAGTCCTCGAGGCGTCGGCCCTCTTTGGCGTCGGCGTCGATCGGATCGACGTTGTGGTGCACCCGCAGTCAATCGTGCACTCAATGGTGGAGTACGTGGACGGTTCGGTGCTCGCACAACTCTCGGCCCCTGACATGCGACTTCCGATCGCGTACTGTCTCGGTTCGCCCGTCCGTCTCGCTCACCACTGGGGTCAACTGGATTTTACGAAATCCTTACGTCTGGATTTCGAAGCGCCCGACCGCGACGCGTTCCCGGCACTGGAACTGGCCTACGAAGCGGCGCGGCGCGCCGGCGCGGCGCCGGCGTGGCTCTCGGCCGCCAATGAGGTGTGCGTGGAGGCCTTCTTAGCGGACCGCATTCGTTGGACGGATATCGTGCCCCTCGTGGCGCGAACCTTGGACGAGTATGAGGACGACCCCTTGGAGAACCTCGACGCAGTCGTGGCCAATGACGCGCGGGCACGACGAATCACGCACGGTAACCTGCCTCAGTGATGCAAAGTCGGACGTCGTCGCGAACTTCCGTGCTATCGCTGCTCGTCGGGTCAATCCTGGTGATTGCCGCGCTCACGTGGCTATGGGGTTGGGCTCTGCCGCTCGTGCTGTTCTTGGTCATCGCCATGGTCATGGGTCACGAGTTCGGACACTTCATCACCGCGAAGCGCTCGGGTATGAAGGTGACGGATTTCTTCGTCGGATTCGGTCCGGTTCTGTGGTCTACGACGCGAGGTGAGACTCGCTACGGAATTCGTGCGCTCCCGCTAGGCGGGTACGTCAAGGTCCCGGGAATGACGTGGTACGAGACCATCAAGCCCGACGACGAGGCGCGGACGTATCGATCAGCGTCGTATCCGCGCAAGGTCGTCTTCGCCTCGGCCGGTTCGATCATGCACGTGGTGATGGCCCTACTCATCGCCTACGCGGCGCTGGTCTTCGTGGGACACGCCGATAACCAACGTGTCGACATCGGGGGATTCACGACGTGGCAGGGACACTCGCTCAACGCCGCGCAGGTGGCGGGCCTCAAGGTCGGTGACGAACTGCTGTCCATCGATGGCCACGCGGTCACCGGCGACAATGTGGCTGCCTCGATCATCAGCGCGAACCCAGGTCACCCCATCACCTTGACGGTGCTTCGTGCGGGCCACCGCGTCGTGCTTCGTGCGACGCCGGTTGACGGGCGTACGGTCCTAGTCGGCGGACAACCCGAGGTGAAGGGCTCCAAACCCGTCGGCAAGCTCGGTATCGCTCTGGTGAATCCGACGGTGCACACGTCGTGGCTCGCGGCCATACCCCATTCCTTCACCACGGTGGTGACGACGATCAACGAAGGGGCTCACGCTCTGGTGCACGTCTTTTCCCCCGGCGAGTTCTCCAACCTCTTCCACCAAGTCGCTACGCCCGCCGCGGCCAAGTCGACGGTGTCTCAGACGACGCGCCCGGTATCGATATTCGGCGCGGTGCGACTGGCCGATCAGGCCGCCCAGTCCAACCTTCCGGCGTTCTTCTCGATTTTGATCACCCTCAACATCTTCGTGGGGCTCATGAATATGTTGCCCATGTTGCCCCTCGACGGGGGCTACGTGGCGATCGCCACCTACGAACGGGTTCGCCGTCGCGGATCCGAGCTCTATCACGCGGACGTCAACAAGCTCGCACCAGTGATTTACGCCTTCGTGAGCGTGCTACTGATCTTGTTCGCCTGCACGCTGTATCTCGACATCGCGTACCCGATCGCCAATCCCTTCCATTAAGTGCTCGCTGGCGCGGCGCGACGCGGCAGAATGGGGGAGTGGATGTCACTGCAAGTTCCCTCAGCCCTCGTCGCGTCACCCGGCAGATCTCGGTCGGTTCGGTAAAGGTCGGCGGCGACGCCCCGATCTCGATCCAGTCGATGACCACGACCAAGACCGCCGACGTCGAGGCCACCCTCCAACAGGTCTACGCGCTCGCGGGCGCCGGAGCCGATATCGTGCGCTGCACGTGCAATGAACGTGCCGCGGCCGAAGGCCTCGCCCAGATCGTGCCACGGTCTCCGGTGCCGATCGTCGCCGACATTCACTTCCACGTCGAGATGGCCCTGGCCGCACTCGAGGCCGGCGTGCACGGTTTGCGCTTGAACCCTGGGAACCTGCGCAAGCCCGAGGAGATCAAGCTCGTGGCCAGCGAAGCCAAGGACCGTGGCGTACCCATTCGCATCGGTGTCAACGCCGGAAGTCTGCACCCCGATATCTACGAGCGTTTCGGTGGCGCCACGCCCGAGGCCCTGGTCGAGTCGGCACGAATCGAACTGGCGTACTTCGAAGAAGTGGGTTTTGACGACGTCAAGATCTCGGTGAAGGCTTCGTCGGTCGCCACGATGATCGCCGCGTATCGTCTGGCGTCGGAGACGTTTGATCACCCACTGCACTTAGGTGTCACCGAGGCGGGACCGTTGCCCGGGGGACTGCTCAAGGGCACTGCAGGCATCGGCACGTTGCTGGCCGAGGGTATCGGCGACACCCTGCGCTACTCGCTCACCGCTGATCCCGTGGAGGAAGCGAAGGCCGGACGCCAACTACTCGAAGTGCTCGGACTGCGCGAGCGAACCGGTCTTGACCTTATTGCCTGTCCGAGTTGCGGTCGCGCAGAAGTGGACGTCATCAAGGTGGCCACCGAGGCTCAGACGGCCCTGGCGGCGCTCGACATTCCCATTCAGGTGGCGGTCATGGGCTGCGTGGTCAACGGACCGGGCGAGGCCCGTCACGCGGACCTCGGGATCGCGGCCGGAAAGCATCGCGGGCACCTCTTCATTCGTGGACAGATCATTCGTGTCGTGCCCGAGGACGAGATGGTCGCAGCGTTGGTCGAAGAAGCGCAGAAGATCGCCAACGAGGGCATCGAGGCCCGATTAGCCGCCCGTGACGAGTCGGCCGAGGCTGAAGCCGCCGCCGATCGTGCGGAACTGCTCGACGCCAAGGGTGTCGATGCCAACAACACCACACAGGTCATCGAACGGATTCGTCGACGCGAGGAACACTAGTCGGGTCGTATTGGCGAGATTCACTAGGCTCGGTCCACGTCGATAAGGAGAATTGTGGCCGGCCAGAGTGTCTTGACCCCTCAGAACGAAGACTTCCCCAAGTGGTACCAAGACGTGGTGGCCAAAGCGGAGATGGCCGACAACGGTCCCGTCCGCGGGACGATGGTAATTCGTCCCTACGGTTACGCCATCTGGGAGCGGATGCAGGCGGCCATCGACTCACGGATCAAGGCCACCGGCGCCCAGAACGCTTATTTCCCCTTGTTCATCCCCGAAAGCTACCTCCATAAGGAGGCCGAACACGTCGAGGGGTTCAGTCCCGAACTCGCGGTGGTGACACACGCCGGGGGCGAAGAACTCGCCGAACCCATCGTCGTGCGTCCCACCTCTGAGACGGTGATCGGCGAGTTCATGGCCAAGTGGATCCAGAGTTACCGTGATCTTCCCCTGCTGCTCAACCAGTGGGCCAACGTCGTGCGCTGGGAACTTCGCCCTCGTTTGTTCTTGCGTTCCTCGGAGTTCCTCTGGCAAGAGGGCCACACCGCCCACGCCAGTGCGCACGACGCGTCGCAGTACGCCACGCGGATCCACCTCGAGGTCTACAACGACTTTCTGGAGTCCCAACTCGCCGTGCCGACGTTCCTCGGCATCAAGCCACCCAGCGAGCGTTTCGCCGGCGCGACCAACACCATGACGTGTGAAGCGATGATGCGCGACGGTAAGGCCCTGCAGATGGCCACCTCGCACGAGTTGGGTCAGAACTTTGCGCGGGCCTTCGATATCTATTACCAAAACGAAGAAGGGCAGGCGGCGCTGTGTTTCACGACGTCTTGGGGAGCCTCCACGAGACTGGTGGGTGGACTCATCATGGCCCACGGCGACGACCAAGGTCTCGTTCTGCCTCCCGCTATCGCACCGACACTCGCGGTCATCATTCCGGTACGTGACGACGAGGAGGTCGTCACCGCGTGTCAGTCCCTTAATGGTGAGTTACTTGGAGACGATCTGCGCTCGGTGATCGACCGAGGTCGCGGGAGTTTCGGACGTCGGCTGACCGATTGGGAGATCAAGGGTGTGCCGCTACGGATCGAGGTCGGACCACGCGACTTAGCCGCAGGACTCGTGACCATCGTGCGCCGTGATACGGGCGAGAAGTTACCGGTCGCCCTGGGTGAGGTCCGTGCACGAGTGCGCCAACTCGCCGAGGACATCCAGCGCGACATGTACCAGACGGCACTCGCCTTTCGCGATGCCAAGACCATCGACGTGTCCACACTGGACGACGCCATCGCCGCGGCCGACGGTGGATTCGCCCGATTGGCGTGGAACCAGATCGGTGAATCCGGCGAGGTGCGTCTCAAGGCTGAGGCCATGACGGTGCGCTGCCTGCAGCGACCCGACGGCGCGATTCCCGCCAGCGACCTCGAAGAGGGTTTGATCGCCATCGTGGCCAAGTCGTACTAGCTGATTCTCCTCATCACGGGGTGCGCACGCGCGAGCGAAAGCGACCATTCGTTCGGTTGTCACCATTGTGCCTAACTGCTACAATTGAAGCCGACAGTCCGCTCAGGACGTTTGGACTCGTTTAAGCGCGGGCCTCGGGCCCGCGCTTTTTCATTGTCCGAACGCTGGTGGCATAGAGAGGAGAGGCATGGAACTAGAGACCCCATTGCGCTCGCTCCTATCTAGCCTTGGGCTCGATTTATACGACCTGGAACTCGCTAAGGGGACCCTCAACGTCACCGTGAACAAGCCCGGTGGGGTTGATTTAGAGGCTCTGACCAAGGCGAATAGGGCGATCTCGGAGTGGCTGGACTTGAACGATCCGATTCCGGGACGCTTCACTCTCGACGTGTCGAGTCCCGGCCTCGAGCGACGCCTGCGCACGATTGAGCACTTTCGCTCCGCCGTGGGTGAAGTTGTGACCCTGCGCGAGCAACGTGAAGGTCAACCCACTCGTCGTTTGGAAGGCCCCTTGGTACGCGTGAGCGATACGTCGGTGATCCTTCACGATAAGGGTGAGGGTGAAGTTGAGGTCGCGCTGGCCTCAGTGGAGCGCGCGCGCACAGTCTTTCAGTGGGGCGGAGAGGCGAAGCCGTCGCCCTCCAGAGGTACGCCTTCGACAACGACGAGCAAGAAAGGCTAAAGACATGGCAAATTTCGAATTTTTAGAAGCCCTCGGACAGATTGCGCGTGATCAGAACATCGACGAAGGGGAATTGCTGATCGCCCTGGCGAACGCTCTATTGGCAGCGTACAAGCGTCGACCCGACTCCGCTGAAGACGCCGAAGTGGAAATCAACCCCGAAACCGGTGAGATCAAGGTCTGGGGACTCGAACTGGACCTCGAAGGTAACGTGACGCGCGAATGGGACGCGACGCCCGAGGACTTCGGTCGTATCGCCGCCCAGACCGCCAAGCAAGTATTGATGCAACTGATCCGCGACATCCAGCGTCGTCAGATGTACGAGGAGTTCGCCAATCGCGAAGGCGACATCGTCTCGGGCACCGTCCAGCAGAACGACAACCGCTACACGTTGCTCGACCTCGGCCGGGTGGAGGCATTGTTGCCCCAAGCTGAACAGATCGCCTTCGAACGTTACGAGCACGGCGCGCGTGTCAAGGTCTACATCGTCGAAGTGCGAAAGACCAACAAGGGTCCCCAAATCGTCGTGAGTCGCACGCACCCCGCCCTAGTGGCCAAGCTCTTTGAGATCGAAGTACCCGAGATCGCCAACGGCATCGTTGAGATCAAGGCGCTCGCGCGCGAGCCGGGACATCGTTCGAAGATCGCCGTTGCGTCAAATGACAACATGGTCGACCCGGTGGGTGCCTGTGTCGGTGCCCGCGGGTCACGCGTGCGCAACATCACGAACGAACTTCGCAGCGAACGAATCGACGTCGTGCCCTACAGTGACGACCCGATCGAATTCATCCAGGCGGCCTTGGCTCCGGCGCGAGTGCGCGAAGTGCAGCTCAACGAGGAAGAAGGCATCGCCACGGTCATCGTGCACGATCAGCAGCTGTCGCTCGCGATCGGCAAAGAGGGTCAGAACGCTCGGCTCGCCGCGCGACTAACCGGGTGGCGAATCGACATCCGTTCGGAGAACGAGGGCGTGGACGAAGTGGTCGAAGAAGTGTGGGAAGAGGGCGGCGTCGTCGTCGACGAAGTTGTCGCTCTGGTGCCCGACGAGCACGCGCACGACAAGCCCGCAGTCGAAGTCGTCACCGACGGTGTCACGGTGCTTGAGGAGACTTCCGACGTCGTGTCCGACGGTGCGGGACATCACGCCCAGATCGAGGACGTCGTCGTCATGGACGAGAGCGGTGTCGAGGGCGATCTCATCGAAATCGACGTCACGGAGGACGAAGCATAAGCCCGGAACGCACGTGCGTGGTCTGTCGCCAGCGCCGTGAGGAGAGTGCCCTGCAGCGAGCGGGGCGGTCCTCGAGCGGGGTCTGGTACCTCGGTCGGGGCACCGGACGAGGGCTCTGGTGGTGCCGCGAGGGGGAGTGCGCGTCGGGAGTTGATCAGGTGCGGGCGTCGCGTGCTTTGCGGTGCTCGGTGGCTGACGAAGACGTCGAAGCGTTGCGTGAGCTCACGCGCCGCTCGAAAACGGTTGTAGTTGTGGAAGAATAGAGAACTGTGCTTGCGAACTGCGAGCACACGATTCAAGGGAATGTTTTGGCTCAGAAGAAGATCCGGGTACACGAGCTCTCCAAGGAGCTCGGTCTAACGAGCAAGGAGTTGCTCGCGCTCGCCCAGACATTGGGCATCGGCGCGTCGAGCCCCTCCGCCTCGATTGAGGATGCCCAGGCCGACCGTATTCGTCGAAAGGCCGACGCCGAAGGACTGCGTCGCCACGTCGCTCCCGAGGAGCCGGCGAAGTCGAAGGCGAAGACCACGCGTACGTCAAAGCCTTCGGCGAGTGACGAGGCGCCGACGGTTGTTGCCGCTGACGCACCGAGTACGACGACCAGTGCGAGTGCGAGCACGGCGTCGAGCGATGCGCCGGTGGCAGTCGTTGCTCCAAGTACCGACGACGTCGCTGCTGAAGCGCCGCGCGTCGTGCGAAGTCGCGTCGTCGCACCGCCGAAACCCGCCCCGCCGCGCGTAGTGCCGAGCGAGGGTCCCACAACGATTCGACCCACCCAGCGTTCTACGAGTGGCGAGGCCGCCGAGGCGCCGAGTTCCACGCGCCCGCCGCTCAGCGCCACCGGTCGTCCGATTCCTCCGCCCCCGGGTCGACCCATTAGTCCCACCGGGCGCCCCATCCCGCCCCCACCCGGGGTTCGCCGTCCCTCCGGACCCGGCGGACCGTCGACCGGTCGGCCTTCGGGTCCCGGCGGCGCTCGTCCGATGAGCACGCGACCCTCGACGGGTGGACCCGCTCGACCCGGTGGTCCACCGCGACCCGGTGGTGGCGCAGGATTTGGCGCACGTCCGGGAGCCCCAGCGGGTGGAGCATCCCCCGGACCCGGCCGCGGGCCCGCGAACCGCGGTACTGGTGGCCCACGAGGATCGCAGCGAAAGACCACGCGCCGACGTCGACGTAACGTCGAAGAGCTCGAGCCGACCCAGATGACTACGTGGCAGCCGAGTTCGGCGCCGGTTCCCGATGGCGACATCATCATCGAGCGCGGTTCGACCGCTAAGGACGTCGGCCCCAAGCTCAACCGCTCGGCCGCCGACATCATTCGCTTCTTGTTCCTCCAAGGTGAGATCGTCACCGCGGTGCAAGGTCTGACCGATGACATGATCGAGCTCTACGCCGCTGAAGTGGGCGCGTCGGTCAAGATGGTCGACCCCGGCGAACAGCAAGAGGCGGCGTTGTTGGCGCGCTTCTTTGACGAAGAGGAGATGGACGAGGAGATCGAGCCTGAGCCTCGCCCGCCCGTCGTCACCGTCATGGGTCACGTCGACCACGGCAAGACGAAATTGTTGGACCGCATTCGCAAGACCAACGTCGTCGCCGGCGAAGCGGGTGGGATCACCCAGCACATCGGCGCCTATCAAGTCCAGTGGCACGGTAAGCCCATCGCCTTCATCGACACCCCGGGACACGAGGCCTTCACCGCCATGCGAGCGCGCGGCGCCAAAGTTACCGACATCGTCATCTTGGTGGTCGCTGCCGACGACGGCGTCATGCCCCAGACGGTGGAAGCGATCAACCACGCCAAGTTGGCCGAAGTGCCGATCATCGTGGCCATCAACAAGATCGATAAGGAAGACGCCAACCCCGACCGCGTGCTGCAACAGTTGAGCGACCACGGCCTCGTACCAGAGAAGTGGGGAGGCGACACCATCGCGGTCGAGATCTCGGCCCTCCAGGGTCTGGGTATCGACGACCTGCTCGAACAAGTGCTGCTCGTGGCAGAATTGGCCGAACTCACGGCGCGTCCCAGTGGACGAGCGACGGGAACCGTTCTCGAAGCGAACCTCGAAATCGGGCGCGGACCCGTGGCGACCGTCATGGTCCAGTCGGGTCTGCTGCGTGTGGGAGACCCCGTCGTCGCAGGCGCCGCATTCGGTAAGGTCAAGGCCCTCATCAACGACCAGGGCAAGCAGATCAAGTCGGCGGGGCCATCGACGCCGGTGCAGATCCTCGGTTTCTCCGAGCCGCCCTTCGCCGGTGATGAAGTTCGCGTGGCCCAGGACTTGGGCAACGCTCGGTCCCTGGCCGAGGCTCGCGCTCAGCGCGTTCGTCTGGTGGGACACCAGCCCGTCGCGTCAGCGTCGGGTGCTCGCCTGGAGGACCTCTTCGAACAGATTCAACGTGGCGAGACCGCGACGCTCAACATCGTGCTCAAGGCCGACGTGCAGGGATCGCTCGAGGCGTGTACCGAGTCGTTGCGCAAGCTTGAGCGCGACGACGTCAAACTAGTGATCGTGCACCGCGGCGTCGGTGGGATCACCGAGAACGACGTGCAGTTCGCCAAGGCCTCGACCGCGACGATCATTGGATTCAATGTTCGTCCCGATCGGCGTAGCCGTGATTTGGCAGAGTCCGAGGGCGTCGAGATTCGTACCTACGAGATCATCTACAAGTTGATCGAAGAGATCGAAGCCGCCATGCTCGGCCTGCTCTCGCCGGTCTTCGAGGAGGTCGTCACGGGAGAGGCGGAGGTCCGCGAGGTCTTCCGTGTTCCGCGTATCGGCGCGATCGCTGGTTGCTTCGTGCGCGAAGGCGTGATCACCCGCGGGTCCAAAGTGCGTTTCTTGCGCGAGGGCACGATCATCTGGAAGGGATCGATCACCTCGCTGCGACGCTTCAAGGACGACGCGCGTGAGGTCCAATCGGGATTCGAGTGCGGTATCGGACTCTCGGACTACCAGGACCTCAAGGAGGGCGACATCATCGAGACCTTCGAAGAGCGCGAGATTCCGCGCACGGCTTAGCCCATGGCACATTCTTCGAGTCACCATCCCTACCCGCGATCAGCACGGGTCAACCAGATCCTGCGCGAGGTCATCTCGGAGGAACTGGTGCGACTCAGTGACATCGATGAGCGGCTGGGATTGTTGACCGTGACGGGGGTCGCTACGTCACCCGATATGCGCCAGGCCATGGTCTACTTCGACTCGCTCGATCCCCGCGTCGCCGAAGCTCTCGAAGAGCGTCGCGCTCAGATTCAGGGTTCGGTGAACGCCCAAACCCGACTCAAGCGCACCCCGAAACTGTCCTTCATGGCCGATCCGGCCATTGCGAGCGGCAACGCGGTCGAGAACGTCTTGCGTCGACAGCACCATGACGACGAGTAGTGGCCTGTTACTGATTGACAAGCCCGCCGGGCTGACCAGTCACGACGTGGTCGCTCGACTTCGCGCCGTGCTCGACGAACGTCGTATTGGCCACGCCGGCACCCTCGATCCCATGGCCACGGGACTGCTCATCATTGCGGTCGGGGCATCAACGCGACTCTTGCGCTTCGCCCAGGCCGAGACCAAGCGCTACGTCGGCACCGTGCAGTTGGGCGTGGCGACCGATTCACTCGACGCAGACGGAGTCGTGACGCAGAGGCGACCCGTACCCGACGTGACGCTCGAGGAACTCATCGCCGTCGCTCGTTCGATGATCGGACGCCAGAGCCAGATCCCCCCGATGGTCTCTGCCCTCAAGGTCAAGGGGCGACGACTCCACGAGATGGCCCGCGCGGGTATCGAGGTGGAACGCTCTCCGCGAGAGGTGGTGATCGACGCCTTTGGCATCTCGTCGAACGAAGAGAGCGACCGGTGGGATTTTGACGTCACCTGCTCGACGGGGACCTACGTGCGCGTGCTGCTCAGTGACTTGGCCGAGCGTATCGGCACGGTCGGGCACCTGACGAGGTTGCGACGCATATCGAGCGGTCGTCATGACGTGGCCAACGCCCACACCCTCGATGAGGTCGTCGCACTCGCCGACGCGACGAGTGTCTTGGCCGCGCCGCTCGAGATGGTGAGCGGGCTCGAGATGGTGACGCTCGACGCCGAGCGAGCGGCGAAGATGCGCCTCGGCCAACGCGTGGAACTCGACGAGACGTTCTTGTCGAACGAGGTTGCCGCGGTGGACTCGTCGGGCGAGTTGGTTGGGGTCTTGACGCGACGAGGCGACCTGTGGAAACCCGAGATCGTCGTATCCGGAGCGGGGGGCTCATCGTGAGGGTTTCTCGTGTCAACGTCGACATGCAACGTCCGAGTGTGGTTGCTTTCGGTGTGTTCGACGGACTGCATCTGGGGCACCAGGCACTGGTGGCACACCTGGTCGAGTTGTCGTCGCCCGGGGCGATCGCCACGGTCATCACCTTCGATCCTCATCCGGCTCTCGTCGTGGCGAACGAAACGGCTCCCTTGTTGATCGGCACCCTCGAACAGCGACTCGAGGGTCTGGCGCATCTGGGAGTCGATCAGGTGGGTGTGCTCGAATTTGACGAGACCTCCGCACTCGAGAGCGCCGCGGGATTCGTCCAACGCGTCCTAGTTGGCTACCTCGGCGTCGTCGACCTCGTGGTGGGTGACGACGTGCACTTTGGACGCGACCGCGCGGGTGACGTTGAGTTACTCGTGCGAGAAGGCAGTCGACTTGGTTTTCGTGTCCACGTGTCACCCACCTATGGCGGTGATCAACGTTTCAGTTCGACGGCGGTGCGCGAGCGACTTCTGGCGGGAGACGTTCAGGCTGCGGCGAAGATCTTGGGACGTCCCTTCGTGCTGCGCGGGACCGTGGAGCACGGCGACGCTCGGGGACGAGAATTGGGCTATGCGACCGCGAACCTACACCTCGGGGAGCGACAGGTGCTGCCGGCAATAGGGATCTACTCCGCGGCGGTGCACTTGGCGAACGGCGAGTGGCGCGCGGCGGCGGTCTCGGTAGGCACTCGCCCCCAGTTCTACGACAACGGGGGAGTACTGGTCGAGGTCCACGTCATCGATTTCGACGCTGACCTCTACGACCAGGTACTGGACGTGGCCTTTTTGGAGCGGTTGCGCGGCGAAACGACGTTTACGACCGTGGATGATCTGCGTGACCAGATTGGTCACGACGTTCAGACCAGTCGCGAACATTTCGCATTGTTTTCGTCCGAGGCGTCGGTCCTGCTAGGATGAAACTTCGGTCAGCGACGCTGATCGTGTGGGTCGTCACGTTGGCGACTCGCAACGGGACCCCCGACTCATAAGGCACAAACGTTATGGCTGAGAAGCAGCAGATCATTAAGGACTACCAGGCTCACGCCACGGACACCGGCTCACCCGAGGTCCAAGTCGCGATTCTGACGGACCGGATCTCGCACCTCACCGAGCACCTCAAGGTTCACAAGGGTGATCACCACACCCGCCGTGGACTCATGAAGCTCATCGGTCAACGTCGCCGTCTGCTCGATTACGTGCAGCGCGGCAACGTGGAGCGTTATCGCGAGTTGATCGGTCGTCTCGGCATTCGTCGCTAACCGGTCCACGTCGACGCCGTCGACGTGTTCAACACTTCCGAGCCCTCGGAGGCCAGTGGAGAACAGTCGCGCAGGGCGACGGTTGCTCACTGGGATCCGGGCGGAGTGTTGCTAACCGCATAAGGAGCACATCCATGACTGACGCAATCAGCGTAAGTAGTCCCATCACGGGCACCGACAAGACCTTGAGTTTTGAAGCCGGTCACCTCGCCCAACTCGCCGACGGCGCGGTTCTCGCGCGTATCGGCGACACCATCTTGCTCGCCACCGTCGCCGCCGCGCGATCGGTGCGCGAAGGCATCGACTTCTTCCCCCTCACGGTGGACATCGAGGAGCGGGCCTACGCGGCCGGCAAGATCCCCGGTTCGTTCTTCCGTCGCGAGGGAAAGATCTCGGACCAGGCGGTCCTGATTTGTCGATTGATCGACCGTCCCCTGCGTCCGTCCTTCCCCAAGGGCTTTCGCAACGAGGTCCAAGTCGTTGGCACCGTCTTCAGTGCCGACCAGGAAAATCCGCATGACATTTTGGCCATCAACGCCGCCTCGGCCGCGTTGATGATCTCGGGCATCCCCTTTGACGGCCCCATTGGTGCCGTGCGCATGGCCTTCACCACCGACGGACAGTGGGCACCACACCCCACGTTCGTTGAGGGTGACGAGGCCACGTTCGAACTCGTGGTCGCCGGTCGCGCCCTCGAGGACTCGGTCGAGTCCGACATCGCCATCATGATGGTCGAAGCCGGTGGCACCGAAGGTTCCTTCGTGAAGTACGCAGATGGTGCTCCCAAGGTGACCGAGGAAGTTCTCGCGGCGGGCCTCGAGGCCTCCAAGCTCTGGATCCGCGAATCCATCAACTTGCAACGTCAATTGGTGCGTGACTACGTCGCGCGTCACGGCGAGATCAAGACCATCGACTACAAGGCAATGGCGGACTACCAAGACGACGTCCTGGCGCGAGTGAACGAAGTGGGCGAAACTGCGCTGGCCGAGGCCAACAAGTTCACCACCAAGACCGCACGCAACGAGGCGCTCGACGCGGCCACCAAGTCGATCATCGAACAGCTGCCCGAGTTCGCCGAGCGTCTGGGTGAAGTGAAGGCTGCCGTCAAGTCGGTGACCAAGAAGATCGTGCGTAAGCGCATCACGGCCGAGGGCATCCGTATCGACGGACGTTCAGCGTCCGAGATTCGCCCGCTGTCGGCGCAAGTCGACTTGTTCCCGATGACCCATGGTTCGGCGCTCTTCCAGCGTGGCGAGACGCAGGTCGTCAACGTGACGACTCTGGGTATGCCGCGCATGAAGCAGCAGATCGACTCGATCACCCCCGATGAGTTCCGTCGCTACATGCACCACTACAACTTCCCTCCCTACTCAGTCGGTGAAACCGGCCGCGTGGGTGCTCCCAAGCGCCGCGAGGTCGGGCACGGCATGTTGGCCGAGCGCGCACTGGTGCCAGTGCTGCCGAGTGAGCAGGAGTTCTCCTACACGCTGCGCGTGGTGTCTGACGTTCTGCAGTCCAACGGTTCGACGTCGATGGCGTCGGTGTGTGGTTCCACGTTGTCTCTCATGGCAGCCGGCGTCCCGATCAAGGCTCCCGTCGCGGGAATCGCGATGGGTCTGGTGTACGAAGACGGTGTCTACTCGACGCTCACCGACATCCTCGGTGCCGAAGACGCGTTCGGTGACATGGACTTCAAGGTCGCCGGTACCGCCGACGCCGTCACCGCACTGCAGCTCGATACCAAGATCGACGGACTTCCCGCCGACGTTTTGGCTAAGGCGCTGCACCAGGCCAAGGAGGCACGTCTCGCTATCCTCGACGTGATCACCGCGACGATCCCTGAGCCGCGAGCCGAAGTGGCCGCCGTGGCCCCCAAGATCGTGTCGATCGAGATTCCGATCGACAAGATCGGCGAGGTCATCGGACCCAAGGGCAAGGTCATCAACACGCTCCAGCAAGAGACCGGGGCTGACATCACCGTCGACGACGACGGTGTCGTGGGGACCGTGACCATCGGAGCCAAGGATGGCCGTGCGGTCGAAGAGGCCAAGCGTCGCATCTCCTTGATCCTTGATCCGCCCACCGCCGAAGTGGGAGCGATCTACCAAGGTCGTATCGTGAACATCGCCAAATTCGGTGCGTTCGTCAGTATCCTGCCCGGTCGCGACGGACTCCTTCACATCTCCAAGATGTCTCCGCTCAATGGCGGCAAGCGCATCGGCCAAGTGGAAGACGTCGTCGAATTGGGACAGGCTATCGAGGTCAAGGTGGACGACATCGACCCGCAGGGCAAGGTGTCACTGTCCCTCGCTGGTGAGTACGCCGACGCCGTGATCGACGACGCGCCGCGCGAGCGAAGCGACCGTGGTGACCGTGGTGACCGTGGAGGTCGTGAGCGATCCGACCGAGGCGAGCGCTCTGAGCGCCCCGACCGTGGCGAGCGGACCCCGCGTCCCGCCGCATCGACGACGCCCACGTCAAGTTTTGAAGCCGCGTTCGAAGCGGAATTGGCCGACGAGATCGGTGACCTGGGACCCAGCGGTCCCTTGTTCACTGACAACGACGGCGGAAACCGTCGCGGACCACGTCCGCGTCGTCGCTAAGTCTGAGCGTCACGTGCCCCGTCACCCGTGGTGGTGTCGGGGCACGGGCGGACGCTCGAACAAATTCCTGGTGACGGTCCCGGTAGGGTGAAGCCGTGAAAAGAATCGCCATGGTCGGTGGCGCAGGTCGTATGGGCCAAGCGTTGACCGAGAATTTGAACCTCATCGATGGCCTGGTCGTGAGTACCGTCGTCGACCCGCACGAACCGCGACACCTCTTCGGCGCCAATTACTCGACGACCTTGGCTGAAGTCGATGCAGCCAATATCGACGTCGTCGTTGATTTCTCCCAACCCGAGTCGGTGGTCACGACCGCACGCTGGTGTGCCACGCACGGTATTGGTCTAGTGATCGGCACGACCGGTCTCGATGATGAACAGCGAGCGCTCGTGCACGAGGCGGCCGAGGCAACGGGGATCATCATGGCGTCGAATTTCTCGCTGGGAGCAGTCCTCACGGAGCGCTTCGCAGCCATGGCGGCACCATATTTCGAACGCGTCGAGATCATCGAGTTGCACCATGACCGCAAGGTCGACGCTCCCTCGGGGACGTCGATCGCCACGGCGTCGCGCATTCGCGACGCGCGTACTGCGGCGGGATGCGCCACCCCCGACGAGCCGACGCAACGTCACACGCTCGAAGGGGCTCGCGGCGCCGACGCGGGCGAGGGCGTGCGGATTCACTCGGTGCGTCTGCCCGGTCTCGTCGCCCATCAAGAGGTTCTCTTCGGTGCAGCGGGCGAGGGGCTGACGATCCGTCACGACTCCTACGACCGTGTGAGCTTCGTGCAGGGTGTGGCGATCGCGATCGCGCACGTTGATGCGACACCGCGTTTCACCTGGGGAATCGACGACTTCATCGCCTGAGGCGACCCGAGAGTCCTTGCAATGACTGGTAACTTCGTGTGATGGCCACGCCCCGTTTTGGATACTTGTTGACCGCGATGGTCACCCCCTTTGACGAAAGTGGCAAAGTAGCCTTGGACGTCGCGCGCGATCTCGCGCGCTACCTCGTGGAGCAGGGCAACGACGGGATTGTCGTTGGTGGTTCCACTGGTGAAGGCTCCGCACTTTCGGAGGCCGAGAAACTCGACCTCTTTGCGGCCGTAGTTGAGTCAGTGCGCGTACCAGTCGTGGCGGGCACGTCGTCCTCAGACACCGCGCAATCGGTTTCGTTGACGGCCCAAGTGGCGGCCACCGGAGTATCGGGAATCCTCGCCACCACTCCGGCGTACGCGCGACCGAGCCAACGTGGTATCGCCGCGCACTTCGGCGCGATCGCTGAGGCGACACCACTGCCTCTCATGCTCTACGACATTCCCGTTCGCACGGGTCGAAAGATCGCCTCGAGTACGACCGTGGAGATCGTTCGCGCGCACACCAACGTGGTGGCTCTCAAAGATGCTTCCGCGGACGTGGTGAGCGCAGCGGCGACCAAGTCCGTACTCGGAGAGAACCTCGACCTTTACAGTGGGGACGACGCGTTGGTGTTACCGTTCCTTGCCGTCGGTGCAGTCGGCCTGGTGTCGGTGGCGGCGCACTGGGCAGCGCCGGAGTTCGCTGCCCTGATTCGAAGCGCACACGCCGGAGATTGGGACGCCGCCCGGCTCATCAACGCGCGTCTCGCCCCTAGTTGTACGTTCGAAACGAGTGACATGTATCCCAACCCTCTTCCCACCAAGGCCGTACTACGCGCATTGGGCTGGCCCGTCGGCCAGTGCCGACTGCCGCTCGGCCTGAGCGACGACGCCCTCGACCAGTCGGCCAATGACGTCGTGTCAGCGCTGGCGGCGGCGCGTGGCTAAAGACAGCGTTCGCGTTACCTTTCTCGGCGGACTCGGTGAGATTGGTCGTAATTGTGCAGCCATTGAACAAGATGGGCGCATCGTGGTCGTCGACGCGGGACTCATGTTCCCCGAGCCAACGATGTACGGCGTCGATCTCATCCTGCCCGATTTTCGCTGGCTCATTGAACGGCGTGATCGAGTTGACGCCATCGTGCTCACCCACGGCCACGAGGACCACACCGGGGCGTTGCGCTACTTGGTGAAGGACGTGAATGTCCCGATCTACGGTTCCCCCTTGACGTTGGGTTTCGCGCGTCATCGTCTCACCGAAGCGCGTGTTGCGCACGATCTGGACTTCATTGAGGTCGCCGATGGCGAGCGACGACGCATTGGTCCTTTTGACGTCGAATTCGTACCCGTCACGCACTCTGTACCGAGCGCACACGCCCTTGCGTTTCACACCAAGGTGGGCGTGATCGTGCACTCGGGGGACTTCAAGCTCGATCTCACGCCCATTGACAATCGACGTACCGACGTTGCTCGTCTCGCTGCGCTAGGCGACGAGGGCGTGGCGCTCTTGCTGTGCGATTCGACCAACGCCGAGGAGCCCGGCTTCACGGCATCGGAGCGTTCGGTTGGCGGCGCCCTTCGTCGACTCTTCCTGGAACGTCCAGAGCGACGTCTGGTAGTGGCGTGCTTCGCCAGTCACATTCACCGGGTGCAACAGATCATCGATGTGGCCCGTGAACAGAATCGCAAGATCGCACTCATGGGCCGTTCGATGGAGGCCAACGTCAAACTGGCGCGCAAGCTGCACCTGTTACACGTCGACACCGCGGACTTCGTGGACATCGAGAACGTCGATCGCTACCAACCCGGTGAGATCTGCGTCATTTGCACCGGCAGCCAGGGTGAACCGCTGGCGGCGCTCTCCAAGCTCTCGCGTGGTGACGCGCGCAACTTCTCGGTGGGCCAGAACGACACCATCATCCTCTCCTCGCACCCGATCCCGGGTAACGAGTGGTCAGTGGGTCGCGTCATCGATGACCTGCACCGCGCCGGAACCGAGGTCATCCACTCGGGTCAGGAGCCCGTGCACGCCTCGGGCCACGCGCGTCAGGGCGAGTTACGGACGTATCACCAGTTGCTTCGTCCCAAGAACTTCGTACCAGTCCACGGTGAATACCGCCACCTGCGTCACCACGCCGATTTGGCGGCGACCATGGGTCTCGCCGATGATCACATATTGATCTGTGAGGACGGTGACCAGATCGATGTGACCCGCGAGGGGATCAAGCGAGCCGGCCAGGTGCCCGCAGGGTTTCACTACATCGACGGCAGTGCCGGTGATCTTGACGAACGCCCCCTCGAAGAGCGTCGAATGCTCGCCGAATATGGCGTGCTACAGATCTCGGCTGGCGTCGATGCTGAGCGCGGGGTCATCGTTCAGCCGGTTCGAGTCACGGTTCGTGGCTGGTTCGAGGGCGACAACGATCGCGGCGTCATCGACGCAGTGACCGCTACGGTGCGTGACGCTCTCGACTCGGCGCTCAAGGATGGCAACCGTGATGACGAGTCGTTGACCAAGGTGGCCCAACGCGCGGCCGGACGACTTCTTGGTCAGAAGTATCGCCGTCAGCCGGTGCTGCTCGCGGCAATCGTGGTGCTTTAGAGGTCCTTGTCGGGTTCGCCGTTGGCGCCGTTGGCTCGACCCACGCGATAGAAGGCCTTGAGGCTGATGTGCTCGGCGTTCAGACCGCGATCGACCAGTGCACTGCGCAGCGCGCGCACCACGTGAAACTCACCGAAGAGATACGCGTGACCATCGTCAGGGGGGAGTGCGAGGGCCGCGAGTCCTTTGAGCAGTCCTTCGGGATCGTCGTGAGCGCGCCCTTGGCGATCGACGAAAATGACGGTTACACCTAGAGCTTCGTCGAACGACGCGGTCAGAGCGTCGTCGGGCACGTCGATCTCGACAATGAAGATCGCACGGCCGGGGGTCTCGATGCTCTCGGCCATGCGATAGAAAGCGCCCAGTCCTGAGACGTCGCCAATGAACAGGTGCCAATCAGCGCCCTCGTCGAGGGGGATCTTGCCTCGGGGGCCTACGACGTCGAGTTCGTCCCCGCTCGAGAGGTTCTGGGCGAAGTGGGTCGCGGGCCCCTGGTGGGTCGTGGTGATCCACAAGGAGAAAGTGTCGGCGTCGGCGTCGACGGAGCGAACGCTGTAGCGACGGCGAATTCGCGAACCTTCTCCGTCGTCGACCAGAACCATGACGTCGTTGCCGGCGACGCCCGCCAAGGCCACAGCGTCCCCTCCCAAGACCACTTCGATCAGCGAGGGCGACAAACGACGTTGGTTGACGACCGTGCAACTCCGAGCGAGGACCCCGAGCCGCTGGGCGAGATCGACGGAACTGGTGTGTTGGGCGACAGGCATAGCACCAGATTAGAGGAAGTGGTCACAATGGCGAATACTTGTTCGGTAACTTGGATGGTGATGGCTACCACCCGGCGAAAGCCCACACCCGCGAAGCGAGGGACTGCGGCGCGAGCGCGACACGCCCGAACGGCACCGGAGAGTTTGTGGAGTCGCCACCAGCGCGACATCTGGATCGTGTTGATGATCCTGGCCGGAGTGTTGATCACGCTCGCCGAGATCGACGCCCTCGGACCCGCGGGTCGGGCCTTGTCGCGAGGACTAGAGGAACTCTTTGGCGTGGGACGCGTAGCGATTCCAGCTCTCCTCATCGGCATCGGACTCATTTTGGTGATGGGACGCGTCGAAGTGGAGCGAGCACGTTTCACCTGGGGGATCTCACTCGCTTTGGTGAGCATCTCCGGGTTGGGTGACATCGCCGGGGGCCGGCCACATCTGGGCGAAACGTCGGCGCAGCTCGGACGAGCCGGGGGATGGTTGGGCGTCGTGACCGGTGGCGAACTCTCGAAGGTGATCGGAGAGGGTGGCACCGTGGCGGCATTGTTGGCGGTGCTGGTCATCGCCGTCATGATCGGCGCGTCCGTCGGGCTCTTCACGTTGCTGCGCACCACGGGAGCGGTCCTCAAGTTTTGCGGTCAGCGTTTCGTCTCGTGGTGGGCTGCGCGACCAACCTCGACGTACGACGATGGTCGCGATGACGAGTACGAAGACGCAGAGCCCCTCGAGGAACTCGACGCTCCCGCGCCGCGACGTCGAAAGAATGATCCGCGACACCTCGAAGCGCCCGACGTCGAGGAAATGCCCGAGGCGGTGGACGAGGATCCCTACGAATACGACTACGAGTACGACGAACCCGAAGAATTCGAGGACGAGGTACCGCCGGTCAAGGCCAAGGTGGTGCACTTCGTTCCGGCGGAATCACACTGGGAGCTCCCGCCGATGTCGTTGTTGTCGCGAACGCGCGAGCTACGACAGGACCGCGACGCGATCGCTGCGGCGGGTGCGGAACTGGTCGAAGCTCTCGCCGCCCACGGGGTCGACACCATATTGGTCGGGTTCACGATGGGTCCGACCGTCACACGATTCGAACTCGAACTCGGTCCGGGCGTCAAGGTGTCGCGAGTGACGTCGCTCAATAAGGACATTGCGTACGCCATGGCTAGCCCCGACGTGCGGATACTTGCGCCGATCCCCGGTCGTTCGGCCATTGGCGTCGAAGTGCCGAATCGTCAACGAGCGCTGGTCGCGCTCGGCGACCTCTTGGCGTCGGACGACGCCGTCGCGGCGACGCACCCGTTGGACGTGCCGATCGGTCGAGACATATCGGGAAAGACAGTGGTGGTCAACCTCGGCGAGATGCCTCACGTCTTGATCTCGGGAGCCACCGGCGCGGGAAAGAGTTCGTGCATCAACTCTCTCATCACGTCGCTCGTCATGCGATCGACTCCGGACCAGGTGAAGCTGCTCCTCATCGACCCCAAGCGCGTGGAGATGGGTCAGTACAACGATTTACCGCACCTGCTCGCGCCGGTCGTCGTCGATTCCAAGAAGGCCGCGGGGGCCCTCGCGTGGGCCGTCAAGGAGATGGAGCGGCGCTACGACATCTTGGCCGAGAGCGGTGCACGCGACATCACGAGCTATCAATTGATGCTCGCTCGTGGCGACGTGGAGGTCGAAGCGACGACTGAAGAGATGGTGGCAGAGGTGATGGAGCGGACGACCTCCTTCGACGCGGGCGTAGTGACGCGCGAACCCGAGGTGCTTCCCTACATCGTGATTGTGGTTGACGAGCTCAACGACCTGATGATGGTGGCCGCGCGCGACGTCGAGGAATCCGTGGTGCGCATCGCTCAGATGGCTCGCGCGGTCGGAATCCACCTCGTACTGGCCACGCAACGCCCGAGCGTGGACGTCATCACCGGCGTAATCAAGGCGAACGTACCTTCGCGGATGGCCTTTGCCGTATCGTCGCTCGCTGACAGTCGTGTCATCTTGGACCAGGCGGGAGCCGAGCGCCTGATCGGAAAGGGTGACATGTTGCTCGTCACTGCATCGAGCAACATCGCCCGGCGTCTGCAGTCCCCTTGGGTCTCAGAAGACGAGGTCCGACGCGTCGTGGAGAATTGGCGCGCCCAGGGCGGCCAACGTGAGACGGTCGTCGCTCTTGACGTGCCCGTCGGCCGCCTGGAGGCTTCATCAGGGAACGGTGATGACGATGACGAGATATTACGCCAAGCTCGTGAGATCGTCATTAAGAACCAGTCGGGCTCGACCTCGATGCTCCAGCGCAAGCTCCGCGTGGGCTTCGCGCGCGCTGGACGCATCATGGACCAGCTCGAAATCGAGGGCGTCGTCGGCCCCGGCGATGGTTCCAAAGCGCGCAAGGTCCTCATCTCGCCCGACGACTTCGACGACACCCTGTAACGTTTTCGGGTGCCCCGTACGTCGTCTCGCCCTCGCGTTCAACGAGGCCTGATAGCGCGAGCGATATCAATGACTCTTGGCGCCACCATGGCCTCGGGAATGATATTCATGATGCAGTTACCTCTCTTGCATCAATCATCGACGTCGACACGGCTGCTCTCGAACCTCCAGGTGCCCGAAGCCACTTCCATCGCGTGGCCTAGCGTTGGGAGTGCCGCGCTGGTGATCCCGGCCCTTGGGTACGAGCGTTCGTACAACAATAAGGTCGTACCGATCGCCAGTCTCACCAAATTAATGACGGCGTACGTGACGCTTCAGAAGTTACCTCTTCAGTTGGGCGCGGTCGGTCCGTGTGTGCGAGTGAACCCTGGTGACGTCGCTAACTACGACGCGGAGAGGGACGACGGTGAATCGAGTGCCGCGGTCGCTCTGGGCGAGACGCTGTGTGAAAATCAATTACTGGCCGGTCTCATGGTGCACTCGGCGGGCAACTTCGCGACGATGTTGGCGAACCTCACGTGGGGTGGGACTACTGCGTTCGTCAGACACATGAACGCCGAGGCGCAGGCGCTCGGTCTCACGGGGACCCACTACGCCGACGTGTCGGGAGTCGATCCGGCATCAGTGTCGACGGCCCTGGACGTTGGTGAACTAACGACGCGTCTGATGAACATCCCCGAGATGCGCGAGATCGTTGCCCAGTCGACGGTCACGTTGCCCGTCGCGGGGACGCTGGGCTCCTTCACTCCCTTCATCGGCACCAACAACGTGGTGGGTGTGAAGTCGGGCCGCACGCAGGCGGCGGGTGGTTGTGACGTGATGGCCATGACCTTCACGCTCAACGGTCAGACCGAACTCGCGTACGCGGTCGTCTTGGGCGCACAGGGCGGTGACCTATTGGGTCCGGCCGGCGACGAGGCGCTCGCTCTGGAGCAATCGGTGATATTGAGTCAGCGAACGTTATGGATTCCCGCCGGAACGGTGGTGGGCACAATTGGATGGGACAATCAACGGGTCAACGTCGTCGTCAAGCAACACCTGAAGCTCAGCTGGTTCACGTCACTACATTCGGCCAACGTGACGATGCACATCGATACCGAGACCCATTCGGTGACCCCGGGCGAAGTGGTGGGGACGCTCAGCGTCCAAGAGGGAGCGATACATCAGGTGCCACTCACGGTAGCGAACGCGATCACTCCGATCAGCCTTGGCCAACGCCTACGCTGACTGCCATGCTCGCACGCGTTCCCGCCAGCTGCGCCAATCTTGGCCCAGGTTTCGACGTTTTGGCTTTGGCACTGACGCGCTACATCGAAGTCTCTGTCGAACCGGCTGATGAGTTCTCGATCACCAGTGAGGGGTGTGGCGCAGGACTCTTCGACGATGAACGACACCTGGGCGCGCGCGTGGCGGCGCGAGTACTTGGTCACCACCACTTCTCTCTGCACGTTCGCTCAGAGATCCCTTTGTCGCGGGGTCTCGGCTCCTCGGCCGCGCTGGCGCTCGCGGCCGCCGCCGCTGCGGGCTCACCACGCGCTCTCGAACTCGCCACCGAAATCGACGGCCATGCGGAGAACGCCGCCGCATCACTTCGTGGAGGTCTCGTCGCGGCGGGCGTGAATGAAGGGGGCGCCGTCGTGGTGCGCTCTCTGCCTTTGGATCCCACGTGGAGATTCGTCGTGGTCGTTCCCGAGGCGGAGCTGGCGACGGCCGACGCCCGCGGTGTTCTGCCCTCGCACGTACCTTTTTCTGACGCGGTGCACAACCTCAGTGCTCTGGCGTTACTTATGGCGGGTCTCGCCCACCGAGAGGAATTCACGCCAGGTGCGATGGACGACTTCTTGCATCAGCCCTATCGCATGGCGCTCTTGCCTTTTGCCCAGCCGTTGCTCGGGCGACTTCGTGATGCGGGAGCGGCGGGCTCGTGTTGGTCGGGCGCGGGCTCAGCGATGCTGGCCCTGTGCGACCACGACCACGTCGCGGTCGTGGCGTCGGCGGCGCGGCAATTCCTCGTGGAACATTCGGTGCCGGGTGTGGTCTGGGAACTCGACGCTGACCACCACGGTCTGCAGTTGTCCTGAACCGTGGCGACGTCGACGTCGCGAGTGTCACTCGCGGGAGCAGGTTTCCTCATCGTGGGAGCGTCGTCGATCCAGTGGTCGGCTGCGCTCGTGCAACCCGCCTTCTCACGACTCGGGCCGGTGGCCACCAGTTCGTGGCGGTTCCTCTTCGGTGCCGTGATCTTGCTGTGCGTCACTCGGCCACGACTGCGAGCCTGGCGCAAGAAGCAATGGCGCGCCGCGGTGATCTTGGGCGTGACGGTCGCGTTCATGAATGTCTGTTTCTACCAATCGATCGCGCGTATTCCACTGGGCAGCGCCGTGACCATCGAATTCCTCGGTCCGCTGTGCGTGGCCGTCATTGGACAACGTTCGTGGCGCCACTACGTGCTGGCACTGCTCGCCGCGATCGGGGTCGTCCTGATTGCGCACCCGGGTGGGGGCGTGACGATTGCCGGTGTGCTCTTTGGATTGGGTAGTGGACTGGGCTGGGCCGGGTACATCTTCGCCGCGGCGAGAGTGGGCGGAGCCACAACGGGTTTCAGTGGACTGGCGGTGTCGATGAGTGTCTCGGCACTGGTGACATTGCCCTGGGCGATGTCGAAGTTTGGCGTCGTCGCGCACTCGCCGGCGTTGGGTGGTCGGGTGGCGATCGTGGGACTGTTGTCCATCGTGGTGGGATTCGCGGCAGAAATGCAAGCCCTGCGTCGATTGAGTCCCTCGGCGGCGGGGGTGTTGATGAGTCTCGACCCGGCCATCGCCTTCGTCGTCGGCGCCATCGTCTTGCACGAACGCGCGACGACGTGGGTATTGATGGGTCTCGCGTGCGTCGTAGCCGCCGGAGTGGGTGTGACGCTCGGGCGCACCGCACCTGAGGAGGTCGTGCCCCAGTAGCGTCGGAGGGCCATTTCGGACCCAAAGATTAGGCTGGCGGGGTGTCGCACGCCAAGACTTTCGCCATTCGGACCTTCGGGTGCCAAATGAACGAGCACGATTCCGAACGCCTCGCCGGACTCCTGGTGAGTGAGGGAATGGTCGCCGCGAACGATGACACCAGTGCTGATGTCGTCATATTCAACACGTGCACCATTCGCGAGAACGCTGACTTGAAGCTTTATAGCGCCCTGGGTCACCTCAAGGCCGAGAAGGAGCGTCGACCCGAGATGCAGATCGCCGTGGGTGGCTGCATGGCCCAGAAGGATCGTGGGCAGATCCTGGAACGGGCTGGCTGGGTCGACGTTGTTTTCGGTACGCATAATTTGGCGTCAGCTCCTGAGCTACTGCGTCGCGCGGCGCTCGAGGGCCCCCTCGTCGAAGTATGGGACGCGCCCGATCCGGAGGCCGCGCGCGACATGGCTCCGGCTCTCTACGCGGTGCGCGAACTCCCGTGGGCGGCGTGGATAACGATCCAAACGGGCTGTGACAACACCTGCGCCTATTGCATCGTTCCGTCAGTGCGCGGAGAGGAGATCAGTCGGCCCTTCGAGGACCTCGTGCGCGAGGGGGTGATGCTCGCGCGATCAGGCGTGAGTGAGATCACCGTCTTGGGCCAGAACGTCAATTCCTACGGTCGAGACATAACTAAGCGCGGCCCCTTGTTCGCGGACCTCCTGCGGGCACTCGGGGAGATCGAGGGAATCGAGAGGATCCGATTCACCAGTCCCCACCCCAAGGACCTACGCCCCGAGACCATTGCCGCGATGGCCGAGACGCCAGCGGTGTGTCCGCAGCTACACCTTCCGTTGCAGTCGGGCTCGAACAAAGTGTTGCGCGACATGCGACGCGGTTACAGCGCTGAGCGCTACCTCGAACGCCTGGCCGCCGCTCGGGCGGGTATCGAAGATCTCGCGGTCACGACTGACTTGATCGTGGGGTTTCCCGGCGAGACCGAGGCCGACTTCGAGGAGTCCTTGGCAGTCGTTGCCCAGGCCGACTTCGACTCGGCGTACACATTCATCTTCTCGCCGCGTGAGGGAACTCGCGCGGCCGACATGGTCGAAGACTTCGTGGCCCCTGAGGTGATTGCTGATCGGTTCACCCGCCTCAAGGAAGTGCTCGATCGCTCGGCCCTACGTCACCACGCCGCCCGCGAGGGTCGTCGTGAAGAAGTCCTCGTGGAGGGACCCTCCAAGCGCAATGACCAGATGCTGTCTGGTCGTACACGGCAGGGCAAACTGATCCACTTCGCACCCCTCGACCGCGCACTTCGACCTGGTGCGCTCGTCCACGTCGACGTCACGCACGGTGCTCCCTATCACTTACTCGGTGACGTAGTGTCCTTCGAACGCGGTCCGCGCCACAAGGTTCGTCTGCCTCTCGTGTCCTCGTGAGGAATCACGGCGGCATGGCCGTCGCCCTCGTAGGCCCAACTGCTTCGGGCAAGTCGGCCCTGGCTCACGAGGTGGCCCTGGCCAGTCGCGGCAATGTCGAGATCTTGAGTGTCGACTCGATGACGGTGTATCGCGGCATGGACATTGGTACCGCCAAAGCCACCGTCGCCCAGCGCGAGGAAGTGTCCTATCACTTGCTGGACCTCATCGATGCGAGCGACGAGTTCACGGTCTCGCAGTTCCAGGAGGCGGCTCGCAGCGCCGCTGATCAGGTATGGGCGCTGGGTGGTTCGGTGCTCTACGTCGGGGGTACTGGTTTGTACGGTCGCGCAGTACTGGACAACTTCGATATCCCGGGTCAATTCCCAGACATTCGCGCGCAACTGGAAGCACGCGCGCACGATACCGTGGGATTGTACGAGCAATTGACCCAACTGGACCCCGCTGCGGCGGCGAAAATGGAGCCCACGAACACTCGACGCTTGGTGCGTGCGCTCGAAGTTACCCTGGGCAGTGGTCGCCCCTTTTCCTCGTACGGCGCAGGACTTCGCCATTACGGACCGTCACGAGTGGTGCAGGTGGGGCTGAATTGTGAATTTGATGTTCTTGATGTGCGAATCCGGAGACGTTTCGAGGCTTGGATGGATGAAGGACTATTAGAGGAGGTCGTACACCTGAAGGACATCGGAATGAGTCGCACGGCCCGCCAGGCTGTGGGATACCGCGAACTGCTTCGTCATCTCGAAGAGGGAGTGTCTCTGGAACAATGCGTCGAAGACGCGGTGACCCAGAGTCGACGACTCGCTCGACGACAGCGTTCATGGTTTCAGCGCGATCCGCGCGTGGAGTGGTTTGATGATCCCTCTGCCGCGGTTTTACGCATCGATGAAGTTCTGAAAAGTCCCGATGGGTTCGTGCGAGACTAAAAATATGGCACTTCGATCATTGCAAAAGTGGCAGGGAGCGGGCAACGACTTCTTGGTTGACGTCGTCGAACAGGGTTCGACCCCGTGGTGGAACGCACAACGCGCTCGTGCCGCGTGTGATCGCCACGTGGGAGTGGGCGCGGACGGTTTGCTCGTCGCCTCCGTTGGTCCGTCGATCTCGATGACCCTCTACAACTCCGACGGCACCATCGCCGAGATGTCGGGCAACGGTATTCGCTGCCTCGTCGCTGCCGTGCGTCGCGCGACGGGTCGTAGCGATCGTGAGATGCGTGTGAACACGTTGGCGGGCGAGCGCCTGGTGACGTTGGACTTGCGCGACGACTGTGGTGTCGGCAGCGTCGACATGGGCCCGGTGACGCTGGGTTCGACTCTCGAGGGTGCCCTGGGTGTAGCGAACGTCGGGAACCCGCACGTGGTCGTCGTGGATAACCCGGACTGGGACGACATCAATCGCGAAGAGATGGCCGCCAAACTCGCCTTCCAACTCGGCGGCGCCAATGTCGAGTTCGTCGAGATCATCGATGAGGCGCACGTAGCGATTCGCGTGATCGAGCGAGGTGTGGGCTGGACGATGGCGTGTGGCACTGGGTCGGTGGCGACCGCAGCGGTATGTCATCAACGTGGTCTCACTGGTTCCGACGTTACCGTCGACAACCCGGGTGGCGCGTTGCGCGTGACCTTGAGCGAAGGCGGCGCCCGTCTCGAGGGTCCGGTTAAATTCGTCGCGAACGTGGAGTGGCTCGGGGGGTGACCAACGTCCCCACCACGCTGATCGACCGCTCGTTTCGCGAAAAGATTGTCTTGGTGGGCGTCCAGTTTCCAGGAATGACGTCCGAGGAACTCGATCATCAACTCGACGAATTGGCGTTACTCGTTGATACCGCGGGAGCCGACGTCGTCGCACGCGTCGTCCAGCGTCGTGACGCTCCGGATCCTGCGACGTTCCTCGGTTCGGGCAAGGTGAGCGAGCTCAAGGAGATATGTCTCGCGGTTGATTCCGACACGGTGGTCTTCGAGCAGAATTTGTCGCCTGCGCAACAGCGAAATCTCGAGAAGATCCTGGGTCGAACCGCCATCGATCGTACGGCGGTGATCTTGGATATCTTCGCTCAGAACGCGCGGACCCCCGAAGGCAAGGCCCAGGTCGAGCTGGCACTTCTCCAGTACCGATTACCCCGGCTTCGCCGCGCCGGCGGGTCATTGTCACAACAGGCCGGAGGAATCGGTACTCGCGGACCGGGCGAGACACAACTCGAGGTTGACCGACGCCGACTGGTGAATCGCATCCATCACATCCGTCAAGAACTCAAGCAGATCGACCGGACCCGTGACGTACAGCGACAGGGTCGTGACCGGGGTCGCCACCGCGAAGTCACCCTCGTGGGGTACACCAACGCGGGTAAGTCCTCGATCCTCAACGCACTCACCGACGCGGATGTCGCGGCCGAAGACCGACTCTTCGTCACGCTCGATCCGCGCACGCGCCAGCGTCAGTTGCCCGGGGGTGAGACGATCCTGGTGACCGACACGGTCGGTTTCATCTCGAACTTGCCCCACGAGCTGGTCGAGGCCTTCATGAGCACACTCAAGTCCGTGCAATTGGCGGACCTCTTGGTTCACGTGGTTGACGGAGCCAGCGACGACGCGGAACTACAGATCGGCGCGGTGCGCGAAGTGCTACGTGAGATCGGCGCGGACAACGTGCCCGAGTTGTTGGTGTTCAACAAATCCGACGTGCCGGGGTCGCGCTCGCGAGATCTGGCCAAACTCTACGAGGGCAGCGTCTGGGTGTCCGCGCTGACGACTGAGAATCTTGATGACGTGATTGCCACCGTGGGAGAGCGTCTACGTACCAACGACCGGGTGGTGACCTTACGTCTTCCGATCGATCGGGGCGATCTCGTGGCGGCGGCACACCGGGAGGGTGACGTCGTCCAAACGACGGTCGATGACGAATACGTGACGTTGCGAGTGGTTCTGGACGAGGTCGGTGTCGCGCGATTCGCTGACTGGCGAAGTGTGTCGTGAGTTTCACACCTCCGCCGTACCCCTACGAACGACTTGAGGGACTGAAGAAAGCGGCCGACCGTCACGAAGGAGGCGCAATCGATTGTTCGATTGGTACCCCCGTGGACGCGCCCCCGGACTTCGTCGTCGCCGAATTGGCCCGAGCCACCGGAGTGCGAGGGTACCCGCCCTCGGCGGGAACGCCGCAGTATCGCGAGGCCGCGGCGGCGTGGATGACTCGGCGTTTCTCGGTGGACGTATCGCCCACCGAGCTCGCCGCCTGTGTGGGAACCAAGGAATTCGTCGCGTCGTTGGCGTCGTACCTGCACCTTCGTCGACCCGATCGCGACACCGTGCTCTACCCGTCGATCTCCTATCCGACCTACGCCATGGGCGCTACGTTGGCCGGTCTACGTGCGGTGGAGGTCCCGCTGCGCGATGGCGCGCTCGACCTATCGGTAATCGAACCCAGTGACGTGGCGCGGGCACTGGTGCTGTGGTCGAACTCACCTTCCAACCCGTCGGGTCATCTCGACGATCTCGAGGCGGCCGCGCAGTGGGGACGCGTACACGACGTCGTCGTAGCCAGTGATGAGTGTTATGCCGACTACACGTGGACAGGTCGCCCGCGCACGATCCTCGAACACGGACTCGACAACGTCCTCGCGGTGCACTCGATCTCCAAGCGGTCCAATCTCGCTGGCGCGCGCGCTGGCTTTTACGCGGGCGACGTGGACCTTGTCGCCTACTTACGTCTGGTACGTCAGCACGCGGGCCTCATGGTTCCCGCTCCGGTGCAATCAGCGGTCGCCCTCGCGTACGGGGACGACGATCACGTCAACGCCCAGCGCGAGGTGTATGCGCGCCGATTGAGCCTCGTGGGGGCGGCCTTGCGTGATGCGGGGGTGGAGTGTCCCGCTCCCGAGGGTGCTTTCTATTTGTGGTGTAGTCGCGACGGAATGGATGGTTGGGAACTGGCGGCGTGGATGGCTGAGGTCGCGGGTCTCATCGTGAGTCCCGGTGACCTCTATGGTCCTGCTGGGTCTCGTTTCGCCCGGGTCGCCATGGTGCAACCGGACGATCGACTCGCGCTTGCCGCGTCGCGACTTCGAGAATCGGCGTAGCCCCAACTACGATTGGGACATGAGCGACCTCGAGACACGCATTCGACATTGGTACGAGAACCTCGCCGAGATGACGCCTTCGCACGCCGAAGCGCGTCGTGACGTGGAACTGGTCATTACCAAACTCGACGATGGACAAATTCGCGTGGCCGAGGTCAACGACGCGAATGACGTGGTGGTGCACGAGTGGGTGAAGCAAGCAATACTGCTCCTTTTTCGCCTTCGCGCGATGGAGGTCAGTGAAGTGGGGCCGTTCGAATATCACGACAAGCTCGACCTCAAGACCGATTACGCCCGCCGGGGTGTACGCGTCGTGCCCGGCGCGTCGGCGCGTCGAGGAAGTTTCATAAGTCCCGGAGTCATCTTGATGCCGAGCTACGTCAACATCGGCGCATGGGTGGGACCGGGCTCGATGGTGGACACGTGGGCCACGGTGGGTAGTTGCGCACAGATCGGTGCGAATGTGCACCTGGCTGGAGGCGTGGGAATCGGGGGTGTTCTCGAACCGGCGAACGCCGTTCCGGTTGTGATCGAAGACGGTGCCTTCATCGGAAGTCGTTGCATGGTGGTCGAGGGTGCACGGGTGGGAAAAGGTGCGGTGTTGGGCGCCGGTACGATCCTTAGCCCGTCGATTCCGGTGATCGATGCCCAGACCGGCGAAGAAGTGTCGAGAGGTTACGTGCCCGATTATTGCGTAGCGGTGTCGGCCCAGCGCCGTCGTGAGTACCCCGGGGGCGAGTTCTTCCTGCCGTGCGTCTTGATAATCAAACGCTTGGACGAGGATGAGCGTCACTCCAAGGTGGCTCTCAACGAGATTCTCCGCGAGAGCGGAATCGCCACATGACGTCGCTGGCCGACGTCCTTGCTCTGGTGGCGATCGACTCGGTGAGTCGAAACGAAAGTGAGTTGGCATCAGCTATCTACGAACGACTGGTGACCAATCAAACATTGGACGTCGAGCGGATTGGCGACAACGTCGTCGCTCGCACGACGGGACACCACATCACGCGTCTGTTGGTAGCCGGTCATCTGGACACGGTCCCCGGGGACGTTTCGCTGGCGCGTATCGAGGGAGACGTCTTGCGCGGACTCGGGTCGTGCGACATGAAGGCGTCCGTTGCAGTGATGCTGGACTTAGCTATGGATCCGACACCACGCGCGGTCGAGGTGACGTGGGTCTTTTACGCCCGAGAGGAGATCACACGTGTCGAATCAGGGCTCCTGGAAATTGAGGAATTGCGGCCCGATCTCTTGGTGGCCGACGCGGCCGTGCTAGCCGAACCGACCGGCGGTCGGGTCGAAGCAGGCTGCCAGGGGACGTTACGTGCGAAGGTTACGTTGCGCGGCGCGCGCGCCCATACTGCGCGCCCCTTTATGGGACGCAACGCGATTCACCGCATGGGTGATCTGTTGAGTTTCGTCGCGCTCTACGTGCCCCGCGACGTCGAGATTGACAGTGTCGTATTCACTGAGCAACTTCAAGCGGTGAGCGTCGAAGGGGGAGTGGCACCCAATGTGGTGCCCGACGCGGCGACGTGCGTACTGAATCATCGAGTGGCGCCTGATCGTGGTCGCGATGAAGCTGTTGAGTGGCTTCGACGGTACTTGGGAGAGTTGCTGCAAGAGGAGGACCAGCTAGAGGTACTTGATTGGTCTCCGCCGGCTCGTCCCGTTCTGGACAACGTTCACCTGGCGCGCCTCGTCGAATTGTCGGCGACACCTGCGCGCGCAAAAGTTGGTTGGACTGACGTCGCCACGTTCTTCGAACTCGGCATTCCCGCAACGAACTACGGTGCGGGTGATCCCATTTTGGCGCACCACTCCGACGAACGAGTGACGCTGCATGAGGTGACCACTTTCGAGAACGTGTTACACGATTGGCTGAACACAGTTCCGCGTCCGTAGGTGTTCGCGCCCTAGTAGTGGCGTAAGACCGAGATCACTCGACCGAAGATAACGATGTCATTCGCGTCAAATTCCATGGGCTCGAGCGTGGCGTTCTCTGGCTTGAGGACAACGTGAGATCCTTGGGGAAAATAACGCTTGACGGTCGCCTCGTCCCCAGGTATTCCGGCGACGACGATCTCACCCGTTTTGGCGGTGGGTTGGCGCTGCACAACGAGGAAATCTCCGGAGAGGATTCCCGCATCGATCATCGAGTCCCCTCGAACCTGCAGCACGAAACTCTCGCCGCGTCCGGCGAACTGTTCGGGCACCGACATCAACTCGTGGTCGTACTCCGCGGCAAGTACACCTGTTCCCGCCGCGACATCGCCAACGAAGGGGATCTGGTGAGCTGGCGACGCAGCCTTGGGCGCATCGGTGTCGAGTCGCACGGTGAGTGTCCTGGGCTGTTTAGGGTTCTTCTCGATGTAGCCAGCCTTTTTGAGTACCTCGATGTGATTGGCTACCGTGGCGGGCGCGTTGAGGCCGACATGGGCGGCAATTTCACGAATCGTGGGCGGGAAATTTCGCTCGCGTTGACACGTCACGATGAACTCAAGAATCTTGCGCCTCATTGGTGTGAGAACTTCGGCCATTGGTTCCTCCGTACACGAACAGTTGTTCGTAGCCTAGAGCACGCCATCGCGCAAATCAAACACCTGTTCGCTCGTAAGAATTGTCATAACTGTTAACACGTGCGAATCGGAAATTCCTTTACCCCGCTGCTACTGTGCCTAAGTGACCAAAATGGTCCGTGTATGAAATGTGCCTGTTTTGCTGTTCTTTGGGGAGTATCGGGTAGGCGCATAGAAATGCAGATTGACATCAAATAAGGGAGACGAACTGATGAAGTTTCGTTTGAATAAGACGGTGGCCGCGGTCTCGTCGAGCGCCTTGTTACTGATGGCAGTGCCGGTCATCGGCGCCGCTACAGCATCGAGCGCTGCGTCGAAGCCAGTGTTTACCATTGGCTACGAGGGGCCGCTTTCCGGTGGAAATGCGGTATTGGGGATCAACATGAAGTGGGGCGTTGAGCTCGCGATCCAGAACGCTAACGCAACAGGTTTGTTGCCGTTCACGCTGAAGGACGCGTTCTACGACGACCAGGGTTCGTCAACCTTGTCACCTGCCGCTGCTCAGCAAGCGATTGCCAACAAGAGCCTCGTGGCAGTAGTGGGACCGGCGTTCTCGGGTGCGACCAAGTCGGCCGAGCCCTTCTACGTCAACGCGAAGATCGCCACGGTGAGCCCTTCGGCTACCGCGGCTGGTTTGACGACTGGAAAGGTCATGAACAACTTCATGCGCGTTGTCTACGGTGACGATGTCCAGGGCCAGGCAGACGCGACGTTCCTCGTGACGAAGAAGTCGGCGAAGACACTCGAAGTGCTCAACGACGGTTCTTTCTACGGTGCTGGTCTGGCCCAGGTGGTTGCCACCGATGCCAAGACTCTTGGTGCAAAGGTGACTTCGGCTTCGTACCCGCAGTCCTCGTCGTGCCCTCCAGGCACCGCGCCGACGTCGCAGTACAGCGCGATGGCTACCCAGATCAAGACTTCAAACCCTGCGGGCGTCTTCTACGGTGGTTACTACTGTGACTTCGGCCTGATCGTCGGCGCATTGCACAGTGCCGGTTACAAGGGCGTGATCATGTCCGGTGACGGCTCGGAGTCCACTTCGCTCATCAGCGGCACCTCGCCGGCGAGCGCAGCGAACGGTGTCTTCTTGAGCGCCGCTGGCGGTAGCTCAGGCGGTAACTTCACCGGCAAGCTCGAGACGCAGTTCTTGAAGATCTCGGGTGGAGTCACTTCGGCGAAGGCGCTGTACGCGCCTCAGGCCTACGACGCTACAAGCATCATCATTGACGCTTTGGCTCGAATTTCGACCACGGGCTCGGTGAGCAAGATTCGTGCGAGCCTGATTCCGGAACTGCACAAGGTTTCCCTCAAGGGAATCACGGGCACGGTTGCGTTCCAGTCGGACGGAAACCTCCTCGGAAGTGGTAAGGGTCAGATTGACTACTACCAGGTCCAGGGTGGCAAGATTGTCCAGTTCGGTCACAATTAACCGTTAATCATCTGAACAACGACACTGCCGGGGGCGTCATGCCCCCGGCAGTGTCGTTGGTTTAGACTTCCCTGTCGCTGGAAATTGGAAGAGAGGGGTGTGAGCGTCGGTGTCATATTTTTCGTCACACTTCGCAACCCTGGGTCACGAGTTTTGGGGACTCCTCGTCGGAGGCATCGCGAACGGTTTCATCTACGCGATGGTGGCTATTGGCTACACCATGGTGTACGGCGTCCTGCGATTGATCAACTTCGCTCACTCCGAGATCTTTATGAGCGGGGCCTTCGCGAGTTTCTTTCTCATGAAGGTTCTCGTAGGTAACTCGACACCGACCGCATTCGAATCCATTGTCTATCTCATTGCCGGTATCTTGGCTGGCGGCGTGGTCGGCGCTGTGGTCGCACTCGGTCTCGAACGTGTTGCGTATCGACCCTTGCGCCGACGCCACGCACCGAAGTTGGCGTACCTGATCAGTGCAATTGGCGCATCGTATTTCATTTACAACTTTGTCGGCAAGGAATTCGGTCGAATCAACCTTTCGATCGACGCGCCCTTTACGAACAACACTGTGTTCACAATCTTTGGCGCGTCGGTTCAGACCTATTACATCGTGATCTTCGTTGTCGGTCTGATCATGCTGGTCTCCTTGGAGCGCCTCGTGGCCACCAGCAAATTGGGGCGAGGAATCCGAGCGGTGGCTCAGGACGCGGAAACTGCGTCGTTGATGGGTGTCAACATCGACCGAACGATCGCCGTCACCTTCATGCTCGGAGGCTTCCTCGGCGGCGTTGCGGGATTCTTGTACTCCATCCCCGTTGGCGTCGTGTACACCATGGGATTCACCCCCGCCCTGAAGGCGTTCTCCGCCGCAGTTCTCGGCGGTATCGGCAACCTACGCGGGGCGGTGCTCGGTGGCTTGTTATTGGGCGTCGTCGAGAGCTTCTCGGTGGCGTTCGTTAACGGCGCCTACATCGACGTCGTGGCGTTCGTGGTCCTCGTGCTGGTCTTGATGTTTCGACCAACCGGTATTCTCGGCGAGCGCCTGGGGAGATCAGCCTGATGAAGGAGCTCTGGCAGAATCCACGCGTAAAGCGCGTCGGCACCATTGCGTTGATCGCCGTTGCCGTGACCATCATGACGGGGCCCGAAGGCAACGGGGCTGAACCCACGGCCGGCTTCACCGGCTCGTTCGCGTCGCACGTCACGTTTTTTGGCCTCTTCACCGCCGAACGGTGGATTGTTTTCTTGTTGATGACCCTCATCGTGGTGGCGCTGACGTGGACGATTCGCCACGTGAATCGCTCGTGGCCACACCGAACGGACTTTCGCGGACGCGTCGCTCAGACGTTGAGCACGACGATTCAGGGTTCGAAGCAGCGATCGAAACTCAAGTCGACCCGGTACGTCCTCTACCTCGTGGCTCTGGTACTCGCCATTGGGTTGCCCCACGTGATCACTGACAATTCGTGGCAAACCCAAATAGTCCAACAGATTCTCGTGTACATACTCTTGGCCATTGGCCTTAATGTCGTGACGGGCTTTGCCGGTCTTCTCGACCTTGGTTTCGTGGCCTTCTACGCGATCGGCGCGTATACGACGGCGTGGGTCACTGGCGCATTGCCGACCGCGCCACCTTTTCATACGCACCTCAATACATTCTTCGCGATCCCCTTCGCTATTGCACTCGCGATGTTGTGCGGCGTTCTGATCGGCCTGCCGACCTTGCGGCTGCGCGGTGACTACCTGGCCATCGTGACCTTGGGATTCGGGGAGATCATCTACTTGTTCGCCAACAATCTCTTCGGAATTACCGGTGGGGCGACCGGCACGAACCAGATACCTTTTCTGTCGATTCACTTGGGCGCGTTGAAGTACCTATGGGGATTGAATCCGGTGCCGTATTATTATCTCACTCTGGGATTCGTCGTCTTATTCCTCATCATTTTCTCCAGCTTGGAGCATTCGCGAGTCGGTCGGGCGTGGGTGGCGATTCGCGAGGACGAAGTGGCTGCGGAATCCCTGGGGATCAATCCGCTCAAATACAAGGTCATGGCCTTCTCCATCGGTGCGGCGAGCGCGGGGTTCGCGGGAGTGATCACTGCTTCGCAGACCCTCTTCGTCAGTCCTCCAACCTTTACACTCCAATTCTCGATCAATATTTTGGTACTCGTGATCTTCGGCGGCATGGGTTCGATTCTGGGGGTAGTGCTCGGAGGTCTCTTCATCCAGATCTTCGTGGTCTACCTCGAGCATTCCCCACCCTCGGGTTACAACAGCCAGGACCTCTATATGTATTTGGGCGCCCTTCTTGTCGTCATGATGATCTTTCGTCCTGCCGGTCTCTTCCCTTCTCGTCGCCGTCGACGTGAGGTCAGCCAAATCGAAGCGGGTACGGCGCCCGACGTACTCCTCACCAACATCGGTGCCCACAGCAGAGTGCAGGAGGAGATGTGAGCTCGGTCCTGTTCGATGTTAAGGACGTGACTCTGCGATTCGGCGGAGTAGTGTCACTCAACGACGTGAGTCTGCACCAGAATCGTGGCGAAATCCTCGCGATCATCGGACCAAACGGAGCTGGAAAGACGTCGTTGTTCAATTCGCTGACCGGCGTCTACGCGCCCCAGGAGGGGTCGATAACTTTCACGAACGACCAAGGAAAATCAATGTCGGTGATTGGTAAGAAACCCTTTCGGGTGAGTGCCGCGGGCGTGGCACGAACGTTCCAAGCATCCAGGATGTTTGGGGCGATGACGACATTTGAGAACATAAAGATTGGCGCGGAATCACACCGCGGATTGGGTGCCGTGGGAGCGATGTTGAAGGGTCCGCGCACCCGGCACGATGAGCACCAGTCGGACGCTCGAACCGAGGAGTTGCTCGATTTTGTGGGCCTCACCGGTCAAGCCAATACAATCGCCGCCTCACTGAACTACGGCGCTCGACGACGTCTCGAGATCGCTAGAGGATTAGCCACAGGCCCCCAAGTACTCTTGCTCGACGAACCTGCAGCGGGTACCAACCCCACCGAGAAATTGGAATTGGTGAGGTTGATTCGCAAGGTTCGTGACGAGATGGGGGTGTCGATCCTCTTGATCGAGCACGACATGAAGTTGGTGATGGCGCTCGCAGAACGCCTCTACGTGCTCAATTTCGGTTCGGTCATTGCAGAGGGTTCACCAGAAGAGATTCGGGCCAACCCCGCAGTGATCGAGGCCTACCTCGGGTCGGTGGACACGGGCGTCGCGGAGGGAACCAAGTAATGCTCAGTGTCAAGGGCGCTGTCGTGCGCTACGGAGCCATCACCGCACTGCACGGAATCTCATTTGACGTCAACGAGGGTGAAGTGGTCACCTTGCTCGGCGCCAACGGCGCGGGCAAATCCACCACTCTACGCATGCTGTCGGGTCTTCACGCGCCGTCGTCGGGGACCATAATCTTCGAAGGCACTGACATCACCAATGTCAAGGCGCACATGTTCTCCTCGATGGGAATCAGCCACGTTCCCGAGGGTCGACGTATTTTTCCCCAGATGACGGTGCAAGAGAATCTCGAGATGGGCGCCTTCGGGCGTAAGGACGATTACGGCGAGGACATGGAAAAGATGTTCGTGTTGTTTCCGATCCTCAAGGAGCGGCGTAAGCAATTAGGGGGCAACCTCTCGGGTGGCGAGCAACAAATGCTCGCGATCGGGCGCGCATTGATGTCGAGGCCTCGTCTTCTGCTCCTGGACGAGCCGTCGATGGGTCTGGCCCCGATGATCATCGAGCAAATATTTCGCATCATTGGCGACATCCGCGACAGTGGTACGACGGTCCTCGTCGTCGAACAGAATGCCGCCCAAGCCTTGCGTCTGGCTGACCGGGGCTACGTCATGGAGAACGGCGTGATCGCCTTCGCCGATACGGCGGCGAAACTTTTGCATGATCCTCGAGTTCGTGCGGTGTACCTGGGTGAGTCCGAGGAGTGAGCGGCTTCGTCGCAGCGTAGCGCGAAAGGCGTGAGCTCAAAGTGACCGTGGGTGATTCCTCAGTGCGACAGTTGGGTCGCTCGAGGAGGCGAAGTGGTGATGAGCGAACTGGAAGTTGGGCAGTGCTGGAGTGACGTGATAGACGTCCTGTCCGCGGGCGTGGGTCGAGTCTTGTTGTACGGTCCTCCCGGAACGGGCAAAACCTACGCGGCGTTGAAACTCGGCCTCGTCAAGGGAATCTCAGAGCGTCTCGTCTGCACCGAGGATCTGACATCGGGTGAGATCACTGGCACCTGGATGCCGACCGGCGCGGGCAAGTGGGAGTGGCGCGAAGGTCCGGCGATTCGTTCGTGGAAGAACAACTCGGGTCGCGGCGGGCGATTAGTGGTCGATGAGGTGGACCGAGCTTCGGGTGACGCCCTCAGCACCCTGCTCGCCATGACGGACTCACAAGAATCGGCGCGTTGGCGACATCCCGAGACTGGTCAGTGGGAGAAACCCGGCCCCGACTTCTCGGTCGTCATGACGACGAATGCGGAAGATCTCGATGACATCCCACTCGCGCTGCGCGACCGGTTTCCGGTCGCCATACGCATAGATCGTCCCCACCCACACGCCGTGGCGATTCTCAGCGATGACCTTAAGGGTCCTGCGCTACACGGATCAATTGGTGCTGCCGATCGCCGTGTATCGTTGCGAAGCTTTTACGCCTTTGATCAACTTCGGACGAAACTCGGTGCGCCGCGTGCCGCACGACTCTTGTTCGGTGAGGTCACCGGGCAGGCGATTTTGGACGCTCTTGCGATCGGAACTCTCGATTGAAGAGTTCGGTATTTCCAGAATTGGTCCACGGCCGTCTCGACGGGTTCGAACAAGGTGCGTGGATTCTTGAGTCGGGCACGGTCTTTCGCGGGGGAGCGCGCTGCAATCTGAGTGATCGCGTTCTCACGGTTCCTTGCGGAAACGATCCCATGTCGCGCGTCGTACGTGCTCACGAGCTCGTCCATATTCGCGTCAGCCCCTATTTGCGAGAACATACGCTTCGTGATGGCGAGGTCACCGAACGTGCATTGGAGTGTGCAGAAGAATTTCGCGTGAACCTGATACTGGCCCGTTTGGGGTTTGACGTGACGCTGCTCTGCGACGGCTCAGAACGACCCGGGGGTAAGCGACTCGCGAACGACGGCGCGTGGGGTGAGATCGTCAGTTTCTTCTTGGCGGTCCTGGGAACCGGAGCCGAGAAGGAGTTCCTTCGAGGCGTACGTTCGGTTCAACCGAATTGGGTAGCGGGCCTGCGATCGCTCAAGAAGAAGGTCAACGCTCTGGTGGGCGACCTCGACACGCTCACCTTGGGCGACACGACGCTCGATGAAGCGGGTCGTCCACTCGGTTATTCCACGATCACTGTGCCAATCGCTAGATTGATCAGTCGATCCGTCGCGGCCGCCGCGCCCGATGACTCCGACGCCCTTCGTGTTTTTCGTCGTTCCTTGGAACCGGGTTCGCGGCGTGCTCCCAGCGGCGCTTTCGCTCCGTTGATCTTTGACGAATCGATGCTGTACGTCGTTCGTCCTCGCCGTTCGGGATATCGTCGAGGCCGCCCCACCAACAGCGGGACGGCGATGCGCTATCCCAGTCGGCTGTTGACCGATCCATTACAACGAGCCTTCGTACGAAAGACTCCTGGAGCAGGTGGGGTGATCGTGATCGATCAATCGGGTTCGATGGACGTGACGGTCGAAGAACTCGAAGACCTGCTGTCCAACGCCCCCGACGCGTTGATTGTCGGCTACAGCCACCTTCCGGGTGACTCGGGAACGACGGCGAACGCGTGGATTCTCGCCAAGTCGGGTCGCGTCGCACTACAAGCGCGCGCTGGGAACGTTGGCAACGGAGTCGACGGTCCGGTGTTGCAGTGGGCCGTACGCCAACGTCACCACGGTGGGCCAGTCATTTGGGTCACCGATGGTCAAGTCACTGACTCGCACGACCAACCGTGTCACACCCTGTCCCTACAGTGTGCGTTGTTGGTCCAACGGCATCGAATACGCATGGTTCGCAACGTGAATGAGGTCGCAGGGGCCCTGCGAGGCCGAAAGGTCGCGAGGGGTGCTTTCGGGCGAGTTGGGCGAGAACTTACTGTAATTCAGCGCTTTTCGATGGATACCGGATAGGGATTGCAAACGAACACTTGTTCGTTTATACTTACGAACAAGTGTTCGCACATCGAGGAGAGGGAGAGGCAAATGGCGGCAGTGGAGTTGTTCCCCAGTGAGTTCGAAGTCGAGGAATCGGTTCGTCCCAGCCTTCGAGTCCTCCCTGAAGCTTCCCCCGTGCCGACTTATCGTCGAGGGCCGCTGGTCGCGAATCGACGGGCCGCTCGCGCGCGCATGAAGCAACGCCGCCGACGTAGTGCAATCGCGGCGTTACTGGTCGCCAGTTTCGTTCTGTTGGCGTGGCCGGGACACGCATTTGGTGGCACCAACGGCGTTGGTTTGTCGACAGACTTGGCCACGAGTTCGACCCTCTCATCGGGGATGGTCTACGTGGTGCAACCGGGTGACACTCTCGAGTCGATTGCCCGAACGGTGAACCCGGTGAGCCCGTCAGTGGCGTACCAGGCACTCGCTCACGAGTTGGACTCGAACGCCGTCGTCACCGGCGAACACGTCCTAATTCCCTAATATTTCAAGGATTTCGGTGTAACCTGATGCCGTGCGTTGTCCATTTTGTTCTGCAGACGACGATCGGGTGGTCGATTCTCGTCTCGCGGAAGACGGCGTGGCCATTCGCCGCCGCCGGGAATGCTCCGCGTGCAATCATCGCTACACCACCTTCGAGAGGATCGAGGAAGTGGTGTTGTACGTGACCAAACGCTCAGGAGAACGAGAACCCTTTGAGAGGGCGAAAATTCTCTCGGGAATCCGCGCGGCATGCAAGAACCGACCGGTGGATGAGGCGCGACAGGACTCAGTAGCGGAATCGGTGGAAGAGGCGATGCGCCTGCTCAATCGTGACGTCACCAGTGAAGAGGTAGGAATGGCGACGCTCGACGCACTTCGCGATGTCGATGACGTGGCCTACGTGCGGTTTGCCTCGGTCTACAAGGGATTTGAAGACGCCGACGACTTCGCTCGCGAGGTCGGCATGCTCGTCAAGACCACCGCTCCAAAACTTCGGGCGTAAGGCGTGAGGAGTCTGTCGCTGCACCCCAGGATCGCTATGGCGATCTACGCCCACCCGGATGACGCTGACGTCGCCGCCGGCGGAGTGATGGCGCAGTGGGCCGCGCAGGGTTGTTCGGTACACCTCGTGGTCATTTGCGACGGTTCCAAGGGAGCGCACGGATCGAAGACCAAACCCGAGAGTCTGCGCGATGTCCGGCGCGATGAGTCGCAGCTGGCCGCGGACATGTTGGGTGTCGCTCAGGTGCACAGTCTGGAAGTTCCCGACGGCGACGTGACGAACTCCGAGGAGTTGCGCTCTACACTCGTCGGACTAATACGGGGCGTACGGCCCGAGGTGGTCCTCGGCCCTGACCCGACCGCCACCTTTTTCGGAGGGGTGTACGTGAACCATCGAGATCATCGAGAGACGGGTTGGGCGCTCTTGGACGCGGCGGCCCCGGCCGCAGCGATGCCCCTGTACTTTCCGGATCAGGGTCCAGCACACCAGGTCTCGTGGTTACTACTGAGCGGCACCCACGAACCCGATGTGGCGATCGACGTCTCCTCCACAATCGACGTCAAGGTGAAGGCCGTTCTAGCGCATCATTCTCAAACTGGTGACGACACTGCGAGCATCAGCGACGTCGTGCGTGGACGCGCCTCCCAAGCCGGTCGACCTCTCGGTCTCTCGTTCGCTGAGGCGTTTCGCAGTGTCGAACTCGCCAACTGAGGATCCCACTCTCGACGAAGCACCGATACTTCACGTCGATCTGGACGCGTTCTTCGCCTCGGTGGAGATTTTGGACGACCCGTCGTTACGTGGTCGGCCGGTGTGCGTTGGGGGAGCGGCCCAACGAGGTGTCATCGCGAGCGCTAGTTATGAGGCGCGTCGTCACGGCGTCAGGAGTGCGATGCCGTCGGTCGTGGCACGCCGCTTGTGTCCGGAACTCATAATCCTTCCCGGTCGTTTTGATCGTTACGAAGAGTATTCGCACCGTTTCCATTCGATCATCAATGACCTCACTCCCGAGTACGAGCCCTTGGGCTTGGATGAGGTCTTCGCCGATCTACGCAGTTTGCGTCGGATGAGGATTCGTCCGCTGGAGGCCGCGAGGGAGCTGCGCCGACGAATCAGTGAGGAACTGGTCCTTGAATGTGGCGTCGGACTCGGGCGAAACAAGCTGTTCGCCAAACTTGCCTCTAAGCAGTCCAAACCACGAGTTGTCGATCACGGGCTCATCGAGGGAGCGGGCGTGCTGTGGGTCAGTCCCGAACTCGAGCAGCAGTGGCTTAACGAGTTACCGGTGCGAGCCCTGTGGGGAGTTGGTCCGGCGACCGCAAAGAAGCTCCACCAGTTGGGCCTTCGCTGGGTGCGCGATCTGGTCAAGGTTGACGAGACGACGTTGGCACGTCACGTTGGTTCGGCCATGGCCGCAACACTTGTGACGTACGCGCAGGGCGAGGATGAACGCACGGTAGTGACCAATCGTGAGCTCAAGTCGTTGGGCCACGATCAGACTTTTTCGACTTCGCTCACCGACGTGGACGACATACTCGATAAGTGCCGACACCACGCAGGGGTCGTGGCGCGCGCTCTTCGCGCTCAGAATCGAGTCGCGCGAACGGTGAGCGTGGTCATCCGGTTCGACGATTTGGAGTCGCTGTCACGATCACAGACGCTACCTTTCGGCGTGGACGATGAGTCGGCCTTGACCTCCATCGCCCAAGCACTCGTACGCAGTGTTGACCTGAGCCGACCGGTTCGCTTGCTCGGTCTGTACACGTCGTCGTTTCTGGAGCGAACGGACAACCACGTTCAACTTTCGTTCGACGTGAGTACTCACGACGAGAGCCGCGAATCGGCGATCGCCCGCTCGCGCGAGCAGCAGGTGTCGTCGGCGTCCCTACGTGACGCTCTCGACGACATTCGCCAGCGCTACGGAGCGAGCTCGGTTGGTGTGGCGTCTGATCTATCGTCGCAAGGGCTGAACATTGAGCGCCAACGCGGGAGTCACGCGTTCGGGCCTGACGGTCCGAACGAGGTGTTGTAGGTCGTGAGGCTGTAGACACCACTTGAAATCAGCGGTCGCCACTTCAGACGTCGTGCGAAGTCTGAAACACGTCGCACGACGAGTGGTTCGAAGTCGTTGGCTCGGGCCCCCTATTTCCAGCGCCGCTCGAGGGAAATGACGTGGCTGCTCGGTAACGCAGCATGGACTGACGTCTGGAGAGCTTCTCTGAGGAATTCAAATATCTGCCGTGATGATGGCTGCCCGATGCCCGAACAACTTCGAAAACGTGGGCGGCGTCAGACGCCGAAATGCGGCGTCACGATCGCGCCAGCACGACGGCTTCAGGAGCGGTGAGCGTCGAATCGGGCGTGCCTCACCGACGTGCAGTAGATGCCTCGATGATCACGATTCGTTCTCGGCGCGTTCTATGTCCTGGTCGCGCTCGGGCCTGACGTTAGATTCGATGGCATTGTCGACGAGAATAACAGCGATGGCGGCAGCGGTGGCGAGAGTATCGGTGTTGAGCACTCGGCTGCGGGCCGAGGCGCCATCGAGCAGCAGCGCCAGTTGCTCGCCGAGTTGTTCGGGGTAAGGGGCGCCAGCCTCGCGAGCAGTTTCGGTGAGTCGGGCGGCAAAGGCTTTTTTGTAGTCGCGGGCGTATACACGTGCCGAGTGGCCCGGGTCAGGGATTTCTACGGCGGCTGCGATGAAGGGGCACAGGGGTGCGTGCACGTCAAACGCGGCAAGAAGGCGTTCGCGGGGTGTTAGGTCGGTGCGGTCGAACACTTCGGGCAGAATGTCGGGATCGAATCGGCGGAGGCTTTCGGCGACCAGTTCGTCCTTGTCGCTGAAATGCTGATACAGCGTGCGTTTGGACACTTCGGCAACCGCGCAGAGTCGGTCCATGCCCGTGCCATTGATGCCTTGATCGCGAAACAGTTGTTGTGAAGCGCTGAGGATGCGCTCACGCGCACCTCTGCCACGTCGCAGGCCTCGTGGTCCCTTTTCCAATTCCGTCACAGGCCTAGCGTAGTCCGATTGGGTACCGTTCGGTGTGCATAACTTGCATTCCGTGGGACGGGCGAGTATGTTAAGTATCCGTAACGGTGTACATAACATTGTGTTCGTAATCAGAAGGAGTTGTCGTGGGAAAGCTAGATGGCAAAATTGCGGTAATCACGGGCGCAACGAGCGGCATGGCGCTCGCCGGTGCCAAGTTGTTCGTTGATGAGGGAGCCCATGTCTTCATTTCGGGCCGACGCAAGGACGCGCTGGATGAAGCCGTCGCGCTGATCGGGCGAAACGTGACCGCCGTGCAGGCCGATTCGGCCGACCTCGACGATCTCGACCGCTTGTTCGAGACGGTCAAGCAAGAGAAGGGCGCGGTCGACGTGCTGTGGGCCAGTGCCGGGGTGGGTGCGCAGAGCGCGCTCGGCGACATCACCGTGGAGCACTTTGACACCGCCTTTTCGTTGAACGCACGCGGCACGCTGTTCACGGTCCAAAAGGCGCTGCCGCTGTTCAACGATGGTGGCTCGATCTTCATGACTGGATCGAACGCTTCACTCAGGGGGTACCCCGGTTGGAGTGTGTACGCAGCGAGCAAGGCCGTGTTAGCCGCCTACGCTCGGGTGTGGGTGTCGGAACTGAGAGACCGGAAGATCCGGGTGAACGTGCTGACCCCCGGCCAAGTGGCCTCGCCGATGCTGGAGGCAGTGATGGACGCCGAGATGAAAGCGCAGTTCGAGTCCGTGATACCGCGACGAGAGATGGGCCACCCTGAGGAGATCGCCTCGGTCGCCTTATTTCTCGCCTCGAACGACTCGAGTTACGTCAACGGCATGGAACTGGTTGTCGACGGCGGCACCACAGTCATATAAGCGCGGCACCGGTGGCGACGAGCCAGTCCGTAACGACGAGCGCGAACATCACGTTCGACTTTTCCAATCACCACAAAGGAGCACACATCATGACCACTATCAGCATCATTGGTTCGGGCAACATGGCGACCGCCATCGGCACTCGAGCGGCAAAGCACGGCCACACCATCGAAATCTTGAGCCGCAATAGCGCTAAGTCTCAGGCCCTTGCCGACCAGATCGGCAACGGAGCCACCGTGGGCACGTTCGGCCAACGGCCAGCGGGAGACATCGTCATCGTCGCTGTCTTATACGCCGGCGCAGTTGACGCGGTGGCGCACTTCGGAGATTCGCTCTCTGGCAAGATCCTCGTCGACATCACCAACCCGTTCAATGCCGACGCCACCGGACTCGTGACGAGCGCGGGAAACTCGGCGTCGCACCAGATTGCCGCCGCCGCACCCGAAGATTCACACGTGGTGAAGGCCTTCAATTCGATCTTTGGCGGCGTCATTGCTCAAGACCAGCCCATGGACGTATTCTTCGCCGGCGACGACGTCGAGGCGAAGGCACGCGTCGCGGAGTTCCTCGCCAGTTTAGATATGAGGCCCCTCGACGCCGGAGGGCTCGAAATGGTTCACGCCCTTGAGTGGGCGGGCATCCTCCTGGTGGGCCTGGCACGAAGCGGCGCCGGCTTCGAGATCGCCCTTAGCGCCCACGTCCTCTGAGGAATCAGGCCGTCGAGGTTCAGTGGTCGCTCGACGGCCTGTTCAGGCTCAAACCGCGATGATGATGTCCAAGGGCATCGCAATTAGGACCGTACGGTGACCAGGGTCCCGATGGGAGTGTGGGGCCAGACGGTCGCCGCCGAAGCGAAGGGCATCTCGACACACCCCAGACTCTGGGGATACCCGTACCCGGAGCGGATGAAACCGTGAAGTGCATCGCCACCGTTGAAGTATGACACCCACGGAATTCCCGGATCGGAGTAGTGGGTACCATTGGGATTGGTGCCCGACATCGTTTGTGTCGTGTAGCGCAAGTAGACGGGGTAGGTACCAACTGCGGTGGGTGCTACAGAGATTCCGGTGTTGACGAACGACTTGAACTTTCCGACACCATTCTCGTACAGCGTGAGCACCTCGGGCGATGACTCGGTCACGTCCACGTAGTTATATGTCGACGGATTGACTTGGTGTGCGTCAGCGGCGCTCACCAGAGTGTTCCACGTCACTGGATCGAGCACACCGGTGGTGGGGAGTCCGTGGACGTTTTGAAAGTTCATGACCGCACCCGTCACGACGACGTTGTCAACGCCGAGCTGCCACTGTGACGACAAGGTGGTCGGCAAGAGAGGAAAGCGCCAGGCGAAGATGCCAGGTACTTGCGTCGCTGGAGTCAGTCCCGTCACCAGCGGGCTGAAGGACACCGGGAGGTAGTTGAGTTGCGCCAGCAATTGTTGTTCCCAGGTGACGTTGACGTTCAGTGTGGTTTGGACCACCCTCGAGCCGGCCACCGAGCACGTCGTGGCGCAACGAAATGAGGTTGGGAGGGTGATCGTGTAGGAATGTGACGGTGCCACGGCGCCAACGGCGACGGCCTGGACGTCGAGGGGACTGATTTGTTGCCACTTCGTCGCGAGGGTCGGCGTGATTCTGAGGGCGGGTAATTTTTGCGCACTCACCGCGTGAGTGAAGTGCAGGCGCACCACGGGCATGGATGAACTGATTCGGGCCGTGATTTGGCTTGAGATCGCGACGTAGAGAGAGGACTGGGCCTGGGCGATTGTTGCGAACGGCACGACGGTACCTGCGGACACCAGCGCAATCATCACCGCGCGCGTGACCAACTTTCTCATGGGCCGTAGCCTAATACGCGGCACTTGACGCTCGGCCCGTACGCTTTAGGAGACGCGTAGCACGAGGAGGATTGTGGACAGGACCAAGGGAACCATCGTCGGGGTAATTATGGCCGCGGTGGTGGCACTTATTTTGGTGACGCTGCTGACGAGCGTGATTCGAACGATTATCGAATTAGCCATCGTGGTGGGAGCCATCTATCTGATTGCCCGCGTGCTGATGAGGAAAAAGCAGTAGTGACGCCGAGTAGGATGGTCATTCTGGCGGCGTGGCCGAGCGGTTAGGCAGGGGCCTGCAAAGCCCCGTACTCCGGTTCGAATCCGGACGCCGCCTCGCATTAGGGGGTGAGGCTCAGGAAGTTTGTCGTGGCTACCAAGCTGGTTACGCAATTAGGTAGTCAGCTTGGTAGTCACTATATAGTTGCCCGCTCGATCACGACCGCTTGAAAATCGCTCCTAAGGCATCTAACACAATTCGTCAACAATTCTTTGTCAGGACGCGAAAGCCGGCCCCGTAGGCGTATCGATACTTCACGTTGGCGAGAACCACCGGCTCGTCATTTGGCCGTCGCGTCGAGGAAGTAGCGAATCTGGATGGCCGCAGCCGCACCTTCGCCCACCGCACTGGCGAGTTGTTTCGTGGATCCTCCGCGAACGTCGCCAGCGACGAAGACCCCCTCGAGGTTCGTGCGAAATTGTTGGTCGCTCACGATGAATCCGCGTGGGTCGCGCTCCAAGGCGGGCGGAAGGAACCCGGAGTTAGGGTCGAGACCGATGAAGACGAACGCCCCAGTCGCTTCGTGACGTTCAATTGCACCGCTACTGAGGTCTTCCAAGACCACTGCGGATAACTTTCCCTGATCGTCGGCGTCAAAGGCGATGACGCGCGTGCTGACGAGCACGCTCATTTGAGGATGGGCGCGCACCTTGTCTTGGAGAAGTCGACTACCGGCGAGGTTTTGCGAGTACTCGACGACGGTGACGTGCTGGGCGAATTGGGTGAGGAACAGGCCTTCTTCGAGGCCACTGTTACCCCCACCGATCACCACGACCTCCGCAGCATCACGGTAGAACGGACCGTCACAAGTTGCGCAAAAGTGGATCCCCGCACCGATGAGCTCGGCTTCACCTTCGGCCGAAGTTCGACGATACGTTGAACCCGTGGCGATGAGAACAGCGCGAGAACGATACGAGTCACCCGTCGACGTTTCCACCACAAGGACGTCGTCCTCTCGGCGAACGTTCGTGACGGCGACGGCCTGGAGCATCTCCACTCCGTAACGCTGAGCCTGGCGCGTCATACGTTCAGCGAGATCGTGCCCGGCGACACCGTCGGGGAAACCGGGGTAGTTGTCGAGTCGCTCGGTGATACCCGCCTGGCCACCGAGGGCGGATTTCTCAATGATCAGCACTGACGAGTTCTCCCGTGCGGCGTAGATCGACGTCGTGATACCCGTGGGACCACCACCAACGACGATGAGGTCATACATGCGCGACGCCGCCACTCGCGTCAGCCCGAGCTTGTCGGCGAGTTCGTCGTTTCCCGGTTCAGCGAGGTGGGTGCCATCGGCGAAGACCACCGTGGGGATAATTCGGTTCCCGTTGTTGAGCTCCTCCACCAACGCCGTCGCCTCAGGGTGAGTATCCAGGTCAATCCAGTCATACTTAATGCGCTGTTCGCCCAAGAACGACTTGGTACGCCGACAGTCAGGGCACCAGCTCGCGCCAATGACGGTGAGCATGTTGGGCTGGAGGGACATGAGGCCTGCTTTCGGTTTCGCTGGTGTTTCGTCTCGCTTGTCGGTCCTGCGTTACAACTCGGGGGCCACGTCAATCGGCCCAAGAAGTCGCCGGGCCTATTGTCTCATCGAACCCCTCGGGGCGGGCGAAGGTAGTTTGTTGGGACATGATTCTTTCGCGACTCCTCGGCCGGTTCCTTCGTCCGTATCTCCGCCAGATTCTGGTCCTGGTGGTGCTGCTGGTATTGCAAACGGCCGGAAACCTTTATTTACCGAACCTAAATGGCGACATCATTAATAACGGGGTCGTTACTGGACATCTGCATTACATCATCCACACCGGTGAGTGGATGCTGTTCTTGACGCTGATTATTGGGCTGTTTTCGGTGGTGGGGATCTACTGGGCGTCGCGCGTGGCCATGGGCGCTGGGGCCGACATACGCGCCAGTGTCTTTGAGCGAGTACAAGGCTTTTCGTCACGGGACATGAACGTCTTCGGTACGGCGTCGTTGATCACGCGCAACACCAACGACGTTCAACAGATACAACTCTTCATTCAAATGGCCCTGACCATGATGGTGGTCGCTCCGATCATGTGCTTTGGCGGTATCGCGATGGCGCTGCATGAGGGTGCGCAGCTTTCGACACTGCTCCTCGTGTCGGTTCCGGTTATGGGAGCGTTTCTCACCGTCGTGATGGTCAAAGTCATTCCCAAGTTTCGTTCCATGCAGGTCAAGATCGACCGCCTGAATGAAGTCCTGCGTGAACAGATCACGGGGGTGCGCGTGATTCGAGCCTTCGTGCGTAGCGACTACGAGGCCGAGCGCTTTGACGACGCCAGTGGTGCCTTGACCTCGACCGCCCTCAGTGTGAACCGGACGTTCGCCGTCATGCTTCCGATGATGATGATCATTTTAAATCTCTCATCGGTGGCTGTGGTGTGGTTCGGCGGTCGTCTGGTGAGCGAAGGCTCGATGCCGATCGGCAACCTGACGGCGTTCTTGACCTACATCATGCAGATCCTGATGTCGGTGATGATGGCGGTGATGGTGGCGATCTTGTTGCCACGCGCCGCCGCCAGCGCCGAGCGGGTGAGCCAGGTCCTCAACACCGCGCCCGTCATTACCAACCCGACGAACCCCCATCACATCAGCACCCGTGATGGTGAGATCCGCTTTGAGAGCGTGTCCTTCTCGTATCCGGGCTCGGAGCGGCCAGTCCTCGAAGATCTGAGCTTCACGTTGTCGCCGAGAACCACCAGTGCCATTATCGGGGGCACGGGAAGCGGTAAAACAACACTGGTCAATCTGATACCACGTTTCTTCGAGGCGAGCGAAGGTCGCGTTCTCGTCAATGGCGTCGACGTTCGTGAACAAAACCTGGACGACCTATGGGCTTCGCTCGGGATCGTTCCTCAGGGCGCCTACCTCTTCAGGGGAACGGTCGCGTCCAATCTTCGTTTCGGGCGCGAAGACGCGAGCGACGAGGACCTCTGGCACGCGCTGGAGGTGGCGCAGGCCGCCGACTTTGTGTTGGCCATGCCGGGGGCCCTGGAAGCGTCGATTGACCAAGGGGGCACCAACGTGTCCGGGGGTCAACGCCAGCGGCTCTGCATTGCTCGTGCCTTGGTCAAACGCGCCGATGCGTACTTGTTCGACGACTGTTTTTCGGCACTTGACGCCGCGACGGACGCGCGGCTGCGCTTGGCGCTCAAGATCGGAGTCGCCAACGCGGCCGTGGTGATCGTGGCCCAACGAGTCTCGACGATCATCGATGCCGACCAGATCATCGTTCTCGATGAGGGACGAGTCGTAGGAGTGGGAAGTCACTCGCATCTCGTGGCGTCGTGCGCGACGTATCGCGAGATCGTCGTGTCACAGCTGGGGGAGGCGGCGACCCAATGAGCATGATGGGACAGATGCGCGGGCCAACTGGTCCGACGCGAAAGAGTAAGGACGTCCGCGGTACGACACGACGTCTCGCGATGCGACTGGCGCCCGAACGCCTCAAACTGACGCTCGCGCTTTTCTTAGGCGTCGCGTCGGTCGGGTTCATGGTGTCGGGACCACAGATTTTGGGCAGTGCGACCAACGTTCTGTTCGACGGTTTGATCTCCAAGTCCCTTCCGGCGGGCACGACGAAAACTCAAGCGATCGCCGCCCTGCGCGCTCACGGTCACGGTCAACTGGCGACCATGATCGCGGGGATGAGGTTGACGCCGGGTGCCGGTGTCGACATCGACCGAATGGGCCAGATCCTGGGCATCGCAGCCATCATCTACCTCGTCGGGTCGCTCTTCAACTACCTCCAGGGCTATACCATGGCCGGCGTTACTCAGCGGGTGATCTTTCACATGCGTCGTGACGTCGAAGCGAAGATGTCGCGACTGCCACTTCGCTACTTCGATTCACACTCCCACGGTGACGTTCTCAGTCGAGTCACCAACGACATCGACAACATCACGACCACCATCCAACAGGGCCTAAGTCAACTGCTCACCTCGGCACTCACCATCGTGGGTGTGTTGGGCATGATGTTTTGGATCTCACCGCTTCTGGCGTTGGTCAGTCTCGTGACGATTCCCCTCGCACTCGTGGTCACGGCCCTGATCGCAAAGCGGTCCCAACACCATTTCACCGATCAGTGGCGAAGCACGGGGAGCCTGAACGGTCTGGTCGAAGAATCTCACACCGGGCACGAGCTCGTGCAGGTCTTCGGGCGAGGTCCCGCCACCGTGGAGCAATTCAAGGTCCACAACAGCTCGTTGTATCGCGCGAGTTTCAAAGCGCAATTCCTCTCGGGAATCATCCAGCCGTCCATGCAATTCATCGCCAACATCAACTACGTCGCCATCGCGGTCTTGGGTGGGTACCGGGTGGCCACGGGTCTGCTGTCGTTGGGGGCGGTGACGGCATTCATCCAGTACTCGCGACAGTTCACCATGCCCATCACACAGATCGCCAGTCAGATGAACATGCTCCAATCCGGCGTCGCCTCCGCCGAGCGCGTGTTCGAGTTCCTTGACGCCGACGAAGAGACCCCCGAAGTGACGAATGCATTGGCGCTCGGTCCGCTCGACTCACAGGGAGCGAGCATACGACTCGAACACGTAAACTTTCGCTACGAGGCCGATGAGCCGTTGATCGAGGACTTCACCTTGGACGTGGCGCCGGGTGCCACGGTCGCCATCGTTGGCCCGACCGGGGCGGGCAAGACCACGCTGGTGAACCTGTTGGTCCGTTTCTACGAGATTAAATCGGGGCACATTGTGCTCAACGGCGTTGACTATCGCGACCTCACCCGTGATCAGGTGCGCCGGACTTACGGAATGGTGTTGCAGGACACCTGGATGTTTTCGGGCACCATTCGCGACAACATCCGCTACGGGCGACCCGATGCGAGTGATGCCGAGGTCGTTGCCGCAGCGCAAGAAGCGCACGTCGACGCGTTTGTCCGCATGCTGCCCGACGGATACGACACGCTGCTCGATGAGGACGCTTCCAATCTTTCGGCGGGGCAAAAGCAATTACTCACCATTGCGCGCGCGTTCCTGGCCGACCAGAGTATTTTGATTCTCGACGAGGCCACGAGCAACGTCGATACGCGTACCGAAGTCCTCATTCAAGAGGCAATGGCACTACTGCGGCGAGGTCGAACGAGCTTCGTCATCGCCCACCGCCTTTCCACGATTCGCGATGCTGACACCATCATCGTCATGGATCGTGGTCAAATCGTCGAACAGGGTTCGCATGACGAGTTGATGTTGGCGGCTGGCGCCTACTTCAACCTTTACAACAGCCAGTTCTCAGGGGTGGCTACCTAGGGTGTCGACCCGCGAGTGCCGACTGATGGCCCGTCGCGCCCACTTGACGTAAGTCCTGGCCACAACCAACATCTATGCCTCGCGTACAATGATGAGGAAGTTGTGGTGACCACCGCCGTCTCGATCGCGTCCGACGTAGTCGCCCACGGTCGACCGATTCGATGAAGGAGAAGTGCTCAATGGCTCAGAAGAGACCGTCGACCTGGCCCAATGTGCGTAACGCGTCCGAGATCGGATCGTGGCTCCTAGACATGGACGGTGTCCTGGTGCGCGAAGAACACCCGATCGAAGGCGCCAATCGCTTCCTCGATATCTTGCGTGAGACCGAGACTCCCTTTCTGGTCTTGACGAACAACTCGATGTACACCCGTCGCGACCTGAGCGCTCGACTGAACTTCGGGGGGTTGAACGTTCCCGAGGACCGTATTTGGACTTCGGCGCTCGCGACCGCTGGTTTTCTTGCGGCGCAGCGACCAGGCGGTTCGGCGTTCGTGATCGGCGAAGTAGGCCTCACCACCGCCTTACACGAGGTTGGCTACACGCAGTCAGAAAACGACCCCGACTACGTCGTGATCGGTGAGACGCGAAACTACAGCTTCGAGCGCATCACAAAAGCGGTACGACTCATTGAGAACGGGACTCGCTTCATCGCGACCAATCCCGATCCGACCGGACCGAGTCTCGACGGCTCTATGCCCGCAACGGGTGCCTTGACTGCCCTCATTAGTCGAGCGACAGGCAAGGAACCTTATTTCGTGGGCAAGCCAAACCCCTTGATGATCCGGTCCGCCTTGCGCGAACTCTCAGCACATTCTGAGAGCACCGCCATGGTTGGAGACCGGATGGACACTGACATGGTCGCCGGGCTGGAGGCGGGCCTTCACACCGTCCTCGTGCTTTCGGGCGTCTCGGGGGAAGACGACGCTCAGCTCTTTCCGTATCGACCCTCGCGCATCGTGAGTTCAGTGGACGTCTTGGCGATCGAGCTCGAAGCGCACTACGCCGCGTCGTAGGACGCGCGTCGGTGATGTCAGAGGGTCGATGTAACATCAGTCGACAAAGGTTGGTACGTGCATAAGAAATACTTCGCCATCCCCGAGGTCCTACTTGGTTTCGACACCGAAACGACGGGGCTCGACGTCGGGTGCGAGCGAGCGATCTCCTATGGTTTTTGCGCGTACGAGCGTGGTCGCCCCGTGTGGAGCGAGCATTTCTTCGTCCGTCCCGACCGGGCGATATCGCCGGGAGCGCAGCGTGTCCACGGTGTGTCGATGGAGGAGTTAGAACGTAAATACCAGGCCCGCGAAGCTTTGTCGGTGCCGATGGGTCTCATCCGTGCTGTGGCGATCTTGCGTGAGTACGTAGAACGCGGCGCAAGTATCGTCGGGGCCAACGTGAGCTTCTTCGATCTCGAGATGTTGCGTCGTAGCTATTCCTCAGTTCTCGCGAAGAATCTATTGGACGACTTGCACGTGAAACGGCTGCAGGTGATCGATGTCATCCAACACGATGAGGTCATCGAGTCGCGAGCTGCATCACGGAGACGACGGAGTCTGACCAATTTGTGCCAGCACTACGGTGTTGTTCCCGGTGGTCATAACGCTTTGAGTGATGCACGAGCGTCGGTCGAAGTCTTTCTCGCACAAGTCGCGAGAAATGACGAGGAGCGTCGCGCCGCGTCACCACAAATCGCCTTGCCGTTGACTTTTGACGAGCCTCGGCAGTCGATACGCGGTTTTTGAATTTCGACCAAAGTGGTAAGGTTGAACCCTTAGGGGCCGTTGGCGCAGTCTGGTAGCGCACTTCCTTGACATGGAAGGGGTCACAGGTTCAAGTCCTGTACGGCCCACGGTTGAAATCTGTCACGTCATCGTGAACAGCTGAACCTGTGGATTCCTCATTAGAGTTTCGCCGCCGCAGCGGAAGCTAGTCAGCCTCGCCAAATAGGCCGTTTTCGTCCTCGTCGGTGACGAAAGCAACGACCTTGTCGAGCGCGTCGAGGCATATCGATCGCGGCAGATCCAGCCGACGTTCCAATGACGACGTGTGGGTGATGCAGGTTTTTATACCTACGGCGATGGGGCGTACCAGGCGTACCAGGCGAGCGAGGACCGTCGCTGCGTCTTGGTCCAGGCAGATACCAGTCAGTTATGTCGCTGGCTCGGACTTCGAGCGAGCGACCGCGACCACGAGATGTTTGGTCACTGGTTGCTCGCTTTGGGAACTGACGTCGGCGATGCCACAGAGTACATTGAGCTCGGGCATGTAACCCGCAGCACAACCAGGTGGAATGTCGTACGCGACGGCCCGATAGCCGAACACAGTTCGCTCCGATCCATCTCTGGAGAAACTCGTGACGTCGATCAAGTCGAACTCTTCAAGGTCGCGCTCGCGCATGTCGTGTTCGTTCATGAAGATCACGGTTCGTAGGCCTTCGAGGCCTCGATAGCGATCGTTGTTCGAGTAGATGGTCGTGTTGAACTGGTCATGGGATCGGACCGTCGTCAACGTGAGGCGCCCCATTCCCGGGTCGACGTCGTCGGGTAGCGCGGCGAGCGAGAATTCGGCGAGACCGGTGGAAGTTTGGAACACCCGGTCGCGCGCGGGCTGAGCAATGCGAAAGCCGTGAGGGTGACGAGCTCGCCGATTGAAGTCTTCAAACCCGGGTAGCACCTGGGACATCGTGTCGCGGATGCGGTCATAGTTGTCGGCGTAGTCCTGCCACGGCGTCGCGCTCGTGGGCAGCGTGGCCTGGGCGAGTCCCGCGATAATTGCGCATTCCGAGCGCATCTCAGGTGAGTCGGGCTCTTTCATTCCAAAAGAAATATGCACGATCGACATGGAATCCTCAACGGTGATGCCCTGTTCTCCGCTGGCTTGGCGATCTCGGTCGCTGCGAGCGAGACACGGGAGTATGAGAGCGTGGCTCCCGTGCACGAGGTGGCTGCGGTTGAGCTTGGTACTGACCTGAACGGTCAGGTCGCAGTTGCGCAGTGCCTCGAATGTGTAGGGCTGGTCGGGGGTGGCCAGCGCGAAGTTGCCGCCGAGCGCCACGAAGACCGTAACGTCGCCGTGGTGCATCGCTTCGATGGTCGCGACAGTTCCAAGTCCGCGATCGCGAGGCGGCTCGATACCGCAGACGTCGGCGAGTCGGTCAAGAAAGTCCTCATCCGGGTGATGGTTGATTCCACACGTGCGATTACCCTGCACGTTGCTGTGACCGCGCACGGGGCAAGGGCCAGCCCCTTCGCGGCCTATGTTTCCTCGTAACAACAGTACGTTGACGATTTCTCGGATCGTGTCGACGCCGTGCTCGTGTTGCGTCAGGCCGAGACACCAGGCGATGATCACTCGCTCCGACTTCATGTAGCTGTCAGCCAAAGTGCGAATATCGACCTCGGAGATGCCCGACCCCGCGACGAGTTCGGGCCACGGAGTGGACTCGACGAGTGCACGATAGTCATCGACACCAGTCGTACTGCGCTTGAGGAACTCGCGGTCGAGCACGGTGGGGTCGGTCTGCGCTGCCTCGAAGAGTGCCTTGGCGACGCCGCGCAACAGGGCCAGGTCTCCACCGATGCGCACCTGCACGTTCATGGTACCGATCCGCGTGGCGCGGAAGGTGGCCATGTCGACGAACTCGTGTGGGACGATGGTCCGCCTCGATGCCGCCTCAATCAGCGGGTTGATGTGAATGAGTTGCGCGCCGCGTCGCTCCGCCTCGGCGAGCCACGTGAGCATCCGTGGAGCGTTCGTCGCGGCGTTTTCTCCGAATAACCAAATTGCGTCCGCGGCTTCCCAGTCGCTCAGGTCGACGGTGCCTTTTCCCGTGCCAATCGCGGCAGTGAGTGCACGCCCGGACGCTTCATGGCACATGTTCGAGCAATCGGGCATGTTGTTCGTGCCGAACTCACGAATAAGTAGTTGGTAGAGGAAGGTTGCCTCGTTGCTGAGCCTCCCCGAGGTGTAGAACGCAGCCTGGTTCGGGCTCTGCAGGTTTCTTAGCGCATTGCCAACCAGTGCGTACGCGTCGTCCCACGAGATGGGCTCGTATTTGTCAGTCGTTGAGTTGTAGACGAGCGGTTCGGCCAAGCGACCAACCATCTCCAAGTCGTGATCATTCCATTCACTCAGTTCGCTGACGGTGTGCTGAGCAAAGAACGCGCCGTCTGCTCGGGCGGGGGTGAGTTCCCAGGTGACGTGCTTGATGCCGTTCTCGCAAATGTCGAGTCGCAGGCCACTTGGATCGTCGGGCCACGCGCAGCCCGGACAGTCAAAGCCGCCGTCCTCTTGATTCATCACGAACAGCGCGCGAACACCGTGCACTGGCTCTCCGGACCGCTCCAGCACTCGAGCCACACTGCGTGCTGCGCCCCATCCCGCTGCGGGGTGGTCGTATTCGTGCCGCGAATATTTTCCAGTTGGCGTCGGTCCACGTCCGAGTGCTGGCTCGTTTGATACTGCACCGAGCATCCGCTGTTCGGCGTCAGAGTCTTCATTGGCTGGAGTTGTCATCTTTCGTCCTTTCCAAATATCTGGACTCCTTCACTTGAGGAGCCGAAGTTGGCAAGAAGGAGAACAAAACGTCACGGTCGAAGGGATTCAGTCGGTTGGTCGTCGTTGACCATCGAGAAGGGGAGTCCGTTCTCGACCTTCGTGTCGTGTGAAGGGGCGTCGAGATAGTTTCGCAGGGTGAGAGTGGAGCCACGAACATCTGAAGAAAGTCGCTCTACCAACGCCTTCCCTTGAACGAATGGAAACAGAGAAAATCTCTCACACCGGGACGGTTGAGTCAATAAGACAGTGACGCCTTTTATGGTCTACTCGTTTACCTTTCTCAGAATCTTTCTCTCCAACGCGGTGCTGTCGTGCGCGCGCTCGGGAGTGCGAAGAATTGGACCAGAGCATCACGGCAACACGAGAGCGATTGGTATGGTTTCCATCTTGGCGCGGACCGCTGAGTTTCGAGCAAATCCTCGACCTCATGTCACCCGTTTTAGGTCAGCCATCGCCGGTGATTGGCACCATTGCCACTGCAGCGTTTGAGCAAGCATGCTCACAGCCAATTGACAACCTATCGTTCGAGAGAGTTTTTTGACGTTTGTGTAAACACCACTCACAACGCCATACAATTTGGTTAGGTAGGTCTGGACGTGCGCCCTTCGTAGTACCAATTCCAGGTATATGAACGAAGGTAGGTAAGAAATGAAGCACATGGTCAGCAGTTCCACCTCACAACCGAAAGTTCCTACGGTTCTGCGCACGATATTTGCCCTCGCGACGGCGTCAGCGTTGTTGATGACCGGCATGACGTTCGTCGATAGTTCCGCTGCTTCTGCGGCGCCTGTCGCCCAGACCGCACTGATACTCACGTCCACTAGTGGCACTGCGGAGACGGCGCTCACGCTCACGTCGAGTGGCGGCTCGGGCACTGGCGCCGTCACCTACGCCGTCACGAGTTCCGGATCGGCGGGCTGCACCATCTACAGCGCCACGTTGTACGCATCTCACGCCGGCACCTGCGCGGTGACGGTGACCAAAGCGGCCGACTCTACGTACTTAGCGGCAAGCTCTGCGGCCACGACAGTTACCTTCGTGTTGAAGGCCCAGACCGCACTGATACTCACGTCCACTAGTGGCACTGCGGAGACGGCGCTCACGCTCACGTCGAGTGGCGGCTCGGGCACTGGCGCCGTCACCTACGCCGTCACGAGTTCCGGATCGGCGGGCTGCACCATCTACAGCGCCAAGTTGTACGCCGCTCGCGCGGGTACCTGTGGAGTCGAGGTAACGAAGGCTGCGGACACCGCGTACTTGGTCGGTCACTCTGCGGCTACGACGGTCACGTTCGTGCTGAAGGCCCAGGCCACCCTCTCGCTCGCCAGTAGATATGGCACGGTGGGCACGGCGCTCACGCTCACGTCGAGCGGCGGCTCGGGCACTGGCGCCGTCACCTATGGTGTCACCAGCTCGGGTTCAGCGGGTTGCAAAATCTACAGCGCCAAGTTGTATGCCGCTCGCGCGGGTACCTGCGGAGTCGAAGTAACGAAGGCCGCGGACGCCACGTACCTGGTCGCTCACTCGGCTGCAACGAGAGTGACGTTCGCACCAGTGAGTCTGAAGTATCAGGCGCCCCTCACGCTGACGTCCACCACCGACACGGTGGGTGTGGCGCTCACGCTGACCTCGAGTGGCGGCTCGGGAACCGGGGCCGTTACCTACGCGGTCACGAGTTTCGGCACGGCTGGTTGTACGATTTCTAGCGGTAAATTAAGCGCCGCTCGCGCGGGTACCTGCGGAGTCGAAGTAACGAAAGCTGCGGACGCCACGTACCTGGCCACTCACTCTCCAGCCACGACGGTGACGTTTGCGCCTGCGGTGCAGGCTGCTCTTACGCTCACGTCCATTCGTGGAACAGTAGGCACGGCCATAACGTTGACCTCGAGTGGCGGCTCGGGAACCGGTGCGGTCACGTACGCGGTTACGAGTTTCGGCACCGCAGGTTGTGGAATCACCGGCACCAAATTGAACGGAGCGCGCGCGGGCACCTGCACGGTCACGGTGACCAAGGCGGCAGACGCCACCTATATGGCCACGAGCTCTCCGGCAACGGTCGTGACGTTTAGGGCCAAGATCATTCCCGTGAGGTTGACAGCGAGCAAGGTGGACGGATTCGCCCGGGTTGGTCAGACCGTCAACGTCGCGATCATTGGAACTGGCTTCTACAACAAGCCCACCATTAGAAGCAACGAAGCGGGGACGAGCGCGGTCGTTATCCATGACTACCGACACGAGCTCGTGGTGCGAGTCAGGGTACCGCTCGGATCGGCTCGGGGATGGCACGTCTTCACCATCATCGTGGCCAATGGACATTCGTGCAGCGTAAAGTACTTCGTCACGGCGGGACTGACCGCCAGCCGAGTGAACGGATTCGCCCGGGTTGGTCAAACCGTCAACGTCGCGATCATTGGAACTGGCTTCTACAACAAGCCCTCCATTAGAAGTAGCGAAGCGGGAACCAGCGCAGTGGTCGTTCACGACCTTGGCATTCAACTTGTCGTACGTGTCAAGGTGCCACGCGGATCGGCTCGGGGATGGCACGTCTTCACCATCATCGTGGCCAATGGACATTCGTGCAAGGTGAAGTACTTGGTCAAGTAGCGGCCCCTGGTTCGTGGCACAAGGTGGTCGGTACGAAACTTCACGACGACGAGATTCGCGGCCATTCGCGGCAGAGTGAAGCGTTCGTGAATCCATCGGGCGAGGGCAACCTCCAGCGCATTCGCACAGAACTACCCTCGGCTCACCACGGTTGAGCGGACGTCTCAGTCCGGACGCTCACATTGGATGCCATTCAAACGCCTTTCCCTTTCGCATTGGTGCGCCGACGACGTCGGAGTTGAGCACGCGCATTGACCGGATCTTCGACTATGGCGCACTCGAAACCTCCCTTGGTGGATAGATCAAATTTCTTTCGAGTCGTCCGCTCGAGTCGCCGAGGATCGACGAACAAAACGGACCGGATCAGGGCATCTCGTAGCTTGCTCGTGAAGGAAACTCAGTGGCTAATAAGGAACCAAATTGCGCGAGGGAAGGTAAAATGGAGGTGCTACGAAGGAGGTGCCTATGACCAACCTTTTACGGCATCATCGTTCACCTGACGTTTCGCACGACGAAACGAGCGCGCAAGTCCCTAGCGACCAAATGTTGCAGACCTCGACGCTGGAGAACACGCTACGAGGAGCGCCCTTGAGTCTGATAATTGGGGGGTTCCTCACGTTGTTGATCTCCGCGTGGGCCGGGATAGTTCCCTATATCGGTCCAACGTTCGGGTTCTCGCCCGACGCCACCGGTTCGTGGACGTGGGATGAAGTCCACGCGCTGGGCGCGGCCGTCCCGGGAGCGGTGGGGGTCGCGGCGTGCTTGTTCATTATCGTGAACGCGCGTCGTCCCACGGGATTCTTGGCGCCGGGAATACTCGGCACATCGGGATTCCTACTATTCCTGTGCGGTGCGTGGCTGGCGGTCGTTCCAGCAGTCTGGCCCGTTCTCGTCGGCAGTTATTTTCACGCAGCGTCACCGTCGCTAACGCTGGCGTACTGGCTGGGACTCGCGGTGGGACCTGGAGTCTTGCTTGTGGCCTTCGGCGGATTTACGATGGGTCGTGCCGAGCGGGAGAAGAATCGTGTCAGAGTCACGGCGTCAAGGGGTGACGCGACGTTGATGCGATGATGCGGCCGAGTGAGTCGCGAAGGCGAAACAACTCGCGGTCGAGTGAAGGGGGATGCCATGCCATTGTCTGAGCACGAACAAAGGATTCTTTCCGGATTGGAGGAGTCGCTGGAGAGTGATGCCCGCTTCGTTCAGAGCGTCGATGCGATGAACATGCCCGCTCGCCGACACAAGATACGCGTGTATAGCATTGTCGGTTTCGTAGTTGGGTTGGCCATTTTGGTCATAGGATTCACGTACTCGGTCCTTCTCGGGATTTTGGGCGTGATCTTGATGATGGGCTCATCCGTCTACTTCGCGGAGACCTTCACACGAAGCGATCACAATCTCACTACTCCGAGGAATCGCGCTGAGTAGTCATCTGCCACTGCGCCAAATGGGCGTCGCAGAGGCGAATGAACAGAAGTTGACAGTTCCAGCGGGAGTGATGTGATTAGGCGTCGGCCGCTCGCGCGGGGCTCGCCTTTACGTGAAGAGTGGGGACGCTGGAGGCGACGAAGCCCTTCATGGAGAAAGTGGTTGTGAATTCGGCGGTCATTGCTTTAGGCGATTGGCCGAGGGTCGATACCCACTCCACTGAGAGAACTACTCTCGTAGGCGGCAAGGGCGAAACGCAGCACTTCCAAGGATTCGCTGGTACCCCAGCAAAGCGTGGTCCGGTCGTGACGAAGATACTGCAGCCAATGCTCGCCGGACTTACGAAAGCTGTTCGCCCAATCGTCGTCGAGTGCGTGATAGCTGCGCATCTCACCGTCGAGATAGACCTCCAGGCTGGGCTGTTGAATGCCGCGACTAGTGCATCGATTCACTCGCGCGAATCCTCGCCGTCCCGTAACCTCCCAACGCTCGTCATTGGTGTAATAGTCCGAACGCAAGAACATGTCGACGGCCAGTGATATGTCCCAAACCCCGCGGACGCCGCTGACGTGTTCCCACGTCACGGTCGTGGGAGCGTCGATCTCAATTCCCGGGAACACTTCAGTTGATCCGATCCAGGAACGAACTTCGCGGACGGGACCAAAGAGCCACAATGCCGTCGAAAGCTTGTGCCATCCGTCGTCGAAGAACAGGGGACCGCGCCCGTTCCGGGCTAATTCGAATTGACGCTCGTACGTGGCTCCCGGTACATCCCAGCCACCTCGTCCGCTCGCCACCATCTTCATGTGATAGCTACTGATCTCACCAAGCTCGTTGGAGTCAACAATGGCCTTGAGCCGTTGTAAGGGCTCATAGAAGAGATAGTTCTCCATAATACGTAAGTGGCGCCCCGCCACGCTGGCCGCGGTGATCATGCGTTGGGCGCCGTCAAGGTCAGCGGCGATCGGTTTTTGGACATTGACGTGCCAACCGGCGCGCAGGCACTGCACGACGCAAGTTTCGTGCTCCGCGATTGGTACGAGCACTTCCACCGCGTCGATGCTTAGGTCATCGTCCACTAATTCGGTGACGGTGGCGAAAGTCCGCGCTCCGGGCCAATCGTGGTTACGTTGTTCTCGACGTGCCTCGTCGGGGTCGACCAGAGCGACCACCTCCACGTCGGGGTCGTCAACGTAAGCGAGCTTGTTGAGCTCGTAGATTCGCCCGAGTCCAATGAAGGCGACGCGAATACGATGGCCCGACGCAGACGCAGCGGGAGGTGAACTATCGGGCATACCGAATAGTAACGATGAAGTCGGCGCCTTCGAGTCAGCGAGTCGCCGTATGGGGGAGCGAGTGTCGACGAGTCGTACGCCAGCGCGCGTAGCGTCCACGGCCCCTCAGGAGATGTGCGTCGGACGCATCGTCGTGAAGCCCCGTCACTAGTGACGACGTCGAGAGACCCAGTGCGCCAAGGAACATGACACATAGCGCTGCGACTTGTGCCGACACGAAGAGAGTTCCACTACGTAGTTGTTCGTCGAACAGCACGTGTCCTAGTGCGAGTGACACCAGTGGGTTCAAGAGAATCAACGCGGACTGTGATGCCGCGAAGGGGCCGACTTGAAACGCGCTCTGCATGATGACGAATGATGACAAGCCAATCATGCACAATGCATACAACTGCCACGAACTAAAGAGCGGTCCCCAGCCCTTGACCAAGATATTGGTCATTGACTTCGTGATGGCTGCGAGAAGCGCGAATCCGGTGGATGCGCCCGCGCCCAATGATATTGCCCGCCACCAGGATGGACCGCGAGTTCCAAGAACGACGAACACGACAACGACCGCGACGACGACGGCTCCGACGGCGAACCACCGGTGCCCATTGGGAATCGCGGGTCCCGTCGTCGGCGACGCGAACGCCAAGAAGGCACCCAAGCCTGCCGCAGTAGCTACCGCCGCGACCGCGTCACGTACCCGCAAAGGGGTGGTGTACCAGAGCCACAGGAGAAAGACTAGGAGTACCAGCTCACTAACCATGAGGGGCTGGACTTCGTTGAGCGATCCTAAGTGCAACGCTACGCTCTGGGCACCGTAACCCAGGGCCATGACGACAAAGCCGAGGAGCCAGACGCGGCGACGGATCATGTGGCTAATGAGACCCAACGAGGGACCCCGGGCCGCTGGCGCGTCTTCGACCCCAAGGCGTTGACAAATGCTCGCCACGGCATTAGCGAGGGCCGCACTCAGCGCCAAGAAGATGACCACCGTTTGAGCCTACGGGGCGCGCAGCGGTGCGCCACGCTCTCGCGCCGCTCTAGATTGGACGCAGCGACGAAAGGAAAAATATGGCCTTCGATCTCCAATCATTGCTCCGTGATCGCCAGGGCGAGAATTTCACGTTGCACGAGCAATACCTCAATCCCCAATTGGCCAAGGTGGTCAAGACGTTGGGTTTTGATCGCTTCTATGTACGCGGCGAGGGTTGCTATTTGTTTGACGATGAAGGTCGCCGATACCTGGATCTGCTGAGCGGTTTTGGGGTGTTTGCCCTCGGGCGTTCGCACCCAGTCATCAAGGATGCTCTTCGCCAGGCCATCGACGCAGACTTACCCAACATGGTGCAAATGGATTGCGCGTTGTTACCCGGTCTCATGGGAGAGCAGTTGGTGGCCCGTAGCCACGACCGTATCGAGCGCGTCGTCTTTGGCAACTCCGGGGCCGAAGCAGTGGAAGCCGCCATTAAGTTCGCGCGCGCGAGCACGAAACGCGAGCGAATTATCTTCGCGTCACACGCCTTCCATGGTCTCACCACCGGGGCACTCGCCCTTAACGGTTCCTCCGAGTTTCGAAAGGGTTTCGGCGCATTGCTCCCCGGGACGACGGAGGTGCCCTTTGGGGACCTCGACGCCCTTCAGCAAGAACTTCGCAAGGGCGACGTCGCGGCATTCATCGTCGAGCCCATCCAAGGCAAGGGTGTGTATGAACTCGAGACTCAACAATGGCGCGAGATTGAGGCAGCGATACATAACGCTGGAGCCCTGCTGATCTGCGACGAGGTTCAGACCGGCATCGGACGTACTGGAGCGTTCTTCGCATTCGAGCACTACGGTCTCACTCCTGACATCATCACGGTCTCTAAGGCGATCTCCGGCGGATACGTGCCGGTGGGAGCGATGCTGACGAGCGACAAGATTATGCGAAGTGTCTATGGCTCAATGGACCAAGCCATGGTGCACTCGACGACCTTTAAGGGGAACCAGCTCGCGATGGTGGCGGGGCTCGCCACGTTGAGCGTTATTGACGACGAGCACATCGTCGAGCATTCTGCGACGATGGGAGACCTCTGGCACCTCAAACTCGGCTCGCTCGCTGAACGTCATGAGTTTCTGCACGAGGTGCGAGGACGCGGCCAGATGATCGGTGTTGAGTTCGGCGCACCATCTTCTCGGGGTGCTCGACTCCGTTGGCGCGCTGTTGAGGCTGCTCGGCCGGCGATGTTCTCTCAAACGATCGTCGTGCCACTCTTTCATCGTTACGGAATCCTGACGCAGGTCGCCGCAGACAATGTGAATATCATCAAGCTCTTGCCACCTCTCGTGGCTAACGAAACCGAGATCGACTTCTTCGTCGATGCCCTCGATGAATTACTCACCGACGCCGAACGCTCGAGTGCGTGGCTTCGAGAGTTCGGGATGACCATGGCGCGAGGGGCACTACGCCCAACTCGACGCAGCGCGAGTAGCGGACGTGTCTCGCCGTGAACCATGAGGTGAACCGGGGCGACCGCGTGGTTGTCACCGGTGCCTCGGGCTTCATTGGCTCCGCGGTCACGAGGGCACTCCTGCGACGAGGTGCCGACGTCGTGGCGTTGATCGAACCGGGCGCCGTCACATCGAACCTCAAAGGCCTCGACGTCGAGCGCCGCGAGGTTGACGTACGCGATGCGCGACAACTCGACGGGGTCTTTGAGGGCGCGCGCTTTTGTCTGCACTTGGCGGCCAAGTTCGGTTTCTGGGCCAAGGACCCCACCATCTTTCACACGGTGAACGTCGAAGGTACTCGCCACGTGGTCCGTGGAGCCGCCGAGGCGGGTGTGGAACGCATCGTGTACACCTCGACGGTCGCGACTCTGGGTCTCGGATCCACCAAACGAGGTCGCCCGGCTACCGAGGACGACGTCGCAGATCTTGCGCATCTCTACGGTGACTACAAACGTACGAAGTACGTCGCCGAGCACGAGGTGCTGCGTTTGGCGGCCCAAGGGGCTCCTGTTGTTCTGGTACTGCCCACCATGCCGCACGGACCCTTCGATCACCGACCGACTCCTTCGGGCAAGGTCGTACTCGACTACCTCAATGGTCGGATGCCGGGCTTCGTCGACACCGCGATGAACATCGCGCACGTCGATGATCTCGCCGAAGGTCACTTACTGGCCCTCGAACGAGGGCGACAGGGTCGTAGCTACATCTGTGGCGGCGAGAACATGACGATGTCGGAGATGCTCACGATGTTGGCACGAGTGACGGGGCTGCCCAAAGCACAACGCCACTTTCCCTCGGCTTTCCCAATGGCCGCGGGACTGGCGTCGCAATTGATTGAGGGCCGACTCCTGCGTCGCGAGCCCCACATACCCCTCGAGGCCGCTCAGATGGCTTCGACGACGATGACGTTTGATGACTCACGAGCGCGCGAGGAGCTCGGGTACGTCTCACGTCCCGCGGCAGACGCCCTCTACGACTCAGCACGCTGGTTCTTCGCCAACGGGTACGTCAGCGCCAAACGCTCGGCTTTGGTTGGCTGGAATCCACCTCTTCCGACGACGATGGCGTGACGCTCTTCGTTTTATGTGACGAGCGGCATTGTGGAGAGGCTTGTGTTTCGCGTCTTCGCGAGCGTCAGGGTATTGCTACGTTTCCTGCGAGGGTCCATCCAACTAGCGCATTGGCGTGACCGTGGCCCATCGCGTATTCAACCTTGAGATGATTGACGATCGCCATGTGTTTTTCGAGTCCAGACTGGGTGATTATCTCTTGCCACTGCGTGATGGAACGCCCATAGGCCTTCTCGATTGAAGGAAAGTACGATGTTGGCCCCTGCTTCGACCAAGGTGTCGGCGATTCGACCACGTGGGATCCTCTCCGTCCGCTACTTGCAAATGTAGCCATTTCCAGCTCTTTTCCAAAACGCGGAGCACCACTGCCTTTCGCTTCAGTGCTTGAATATCGCGTTTTTGGATCACTTCTTCGAAATTGTGCGTGGAGTCGATCCCCTAGTCACAGAGAGAGCTTTGGATCTTCGGACCGGTCACGGATATGGTCTCGCCTCGTGACCGATTGGTAAAACCAGGAGACCTCGGCGCACCTCGTGAACCGACAAATAAAGGGCTGCGAATGAACTTCTGTGTTCAAAGTGGTCACCAGCGACGCGGGCGAGTACAGTCTCTGGTAGCGAACGGACCGAATTGGTCGGTCTGTCGCTTTAAGAATTGAGTATCCGTGGCACAAGGAACAGTGAAGTTTTTCAATGCAGAAAAGGGATTCGGTTTCATCTCGCGTGAGCAGGGTGATGACGTTTTCGTCCATTTCTCCAACATCCAGGGCGACGGCTACAAGAGCCTCGAAGAAGGCCAGCGCGTTGAGTTCGACGCGGCTCCCGGCAAAAAGGGCGAAGAAGCGCAGAACGTTCGCGTTATCTAATTCTCTTTGCCTCTCGTAGGAGCCGGTCGCGTCTGGTCGGCGAATGTGAGTGGTGCGTCGCCGACGAGACCGGCAATCTTCCACGAGAGTGATATTTCTTACTCACGCTGGAACATCTATTGTCGTGTCGTTATTTGATCGAACGCTAGCCGGTTGTCCTCACGTGGATCGCCCTACGTCTCCCATTACACTCGGGTATCGTCGAATATATGACGCCCCAAGAGATGACGGATCTCGTATGTCTGCGCCGAGCTCGCGATCTCATGGATCGCAACTACGCGCAACCACTCGACGTTCCGGCGATGGCGCGTACCGCCCTCATGTCTGCGGCGCACTTCTCGCGTAAGTTCCGCGCGGCCTACGGCGAGACACCCTACGGCTACCTGATGACAAGACGCCTCGAACGCGCGAAAGCCCTTTTGCGTCAGGGTGTATCGGTGTCTGAAGCATGCTCCGCCGTCGGTTGCACGTCACTGGGTTCCTTTAGCTCACGTTTCACGGAGGTCGTCGGCGTCACCCCGTCGCAGTATCGTCGACGCGATCATCGAGCACTCGAGTTGGTTCCGCCGTGCGTCAGTATGTTCGCGACGCGACCTCGTCGTCACGCGGCACTCAAATAGTTTGTCGAACTCGCTTTTCACCCCTCGTCGGCGGGGTCTCGAGGGCGTGGCGCGTTGGAGATTTCGGGCCAATAATGAGCAGAATTGAAGAAACGTCCGCCCGTTCGCTGCTCCTATTATCGTCCCATGACAGTCTTTCTTTCCGCCATGTTCATCTCTGTTCACGACCCTGAGGCGGCATTGGGCTTCTACCGTGACGCCCTTGGTCTCGAGGTGCGTGCCGATGTCGCTTCCGAGGGCTTTCGCTGGGTCACCGTTGGTTCGCCGGGTCAAGACGTCGATATCGTGTTATCCCAGCCCCACGGCGGTCGATCACAAACTGAGGGCGACGCCCTGCTCGCATTAGTGACCCAGGGTTCCCTGCAGGCGGCGATATTCCATTGTGAGGATCTTGATGCGACCTTCGAGCGGGTACGTTCGTCTGGAGCTGAGGTGCTCCAAGAGCCAGCGTCACGGCCATGGGGTGTCCGCGATTGTGCCTTTCGTGACCCGTCGGGCAACCTCGTGCGAATCCAGGAGCGGCGCTGAGCTTCTCATCGGCGGTCTGTGCGGGCGCACACCGGGCGACGCGCAAGTTTCGTGTGATCGCGTCGACGGAGTTTCCGTTCGGCGGGCGAGGTAGTGAGAGAAAAAGAAGTAGATGAAGACCGTGACGTGCCAGCAATTGGGGGGCCCGTGTGACCTTGAACTTCGCGGCGAGACCGCCGACGAAGTGATCAAGGTGCTGGATCGACATTTGAGAGACGTTGTTGCGGGGGAGATGAATCTCACGCCGCTGCTCTTAAGGACATGAAAGGTCGCTGGAAGAATCCCATCGCGGGAATGGGATGGTACAAGAAGACTAAGCGCGACTTCGCGGCGCTCGTCGACGATTGATCATCGCTCCGATAGATCCCTGACTTCTCGAGGTTGACCACGTCGCGGTCGCGGACGCCGTACCACGCGGCGGCGACGATTGAAGGTCTATTTCTTAGTGGTGGACTTGTTCAATGCGACGGCGGCACGAATGAGAGTCGTCAGCGCCCTCTCGTTTACTGCCTCTCCCTCGTGAAAGTCGATCGCTCGTCGAACGTTCCCGTCGAGACTGGAGTTGAAGAGTCGATCGGGATCCCCGAGTACGGCACCCTTGGCGAAAGTCATCTTGACGATCGCCTTGTACGTCTCACCGGTGCAGATCATCCCGTCGCAGTACCACGTTGGAACCCCACGCCATTTCCATTCCTCGACCACGTCGGGAACGCTGGTCTTAATAAGGCTTCGGAGGCGGCTGAGAGTCTCACCACGCCAATCTCCAAGTTCGACGATTCGCTCGTCGATCAATTGAGAAGGAGTCTTGGCGCTGTTCGACTCGCTTATCGCCATATCGTGCTCTTCCTCGCTGTCTGGAACGACCCGTGCAATCGCCCCCTATGCATCAATCGTACCGACGGCGATCGTGTCCTTCCTTGCGGCGTTGCCGTCGCGGTGCGCTGAAGCGTCGCCATTCTCGAGTAGTCGTCAGTTCGTCCATGTCGGTGAATATTGATGCTATTCACCGTGACGCGGTTTCGAAAAAGGAGGTGTCGCCACTTGCGAGACGGGACCGAGGTTGATAATCTACAACCATATGGTTGTAGATTATCAGGATCAGACGAATGTCGATGGAGTGTTTCGCGCCCTTGCGGATAGCACTCGCCGCGACATTTTGAAGCACTCGTTGGAATCGGAATTGTCGGTCTCAACCTTGGCTCGGCGATATCCAATGAGTTTTGCCGCAGTACAAAAACATGTAGCCGTGCTCGAACGGGCTCGACTGATCACCAAGCAACGCCACGGGCGTGAACAACTCGTGCGAGGCAACGTGGACGTTGTCGCGAGCGTTGTCACGCTCTTGGACGAGTTCGAATCAGTGTGGCGTCATCGACTTGTGAAAATTGACCAGATTCTGGCAGAGGGACGAGATGAAGGAGAAGAGCAATGACAGTAGTGAATGTGATCAAGGATTATCGGGCCCTCACGATGACGATGACCGCGGAGTTCACGGCACCAGTCGAAAGAGTCTGGCAACTATGGCAAGATCCTCGTCAACTGGAGCGATGGTGGGGTCCACCGACGTATCCGGCGACGTTCGTGGACCTCGATCTATCGAGCGGGGGTCACGCTTCGTACTTCATGACCGGTCCCTCCGGTGATAAGCCCCGCGGTTGGTGGCGAGTCCTCGTCGCCGACGAGCCGCACCAGTTGGAATTCGAAAATGGCTTCGCCAGAGACGACGGAAGCGTCGATGATGACCAGCCCTTCATGACGATGCGAGTGCTGCTCGCTCGACTGTCTGAGGACGGTACTCGCATGTCGGTTGAAACGTCGTTCCCTTCGCCGGAGGCGATGGCAAACATTCTCGCCCGGAGGATGGAAGAGGGATTGATGGGCGCGATGTCTCAGATGGATGACCTCCTATAGGGGGGTTATCGGGACGAACCGTCATCAATATGTGACCACCGACGCCCCCTCACCCTTTGATTTGTGGCGGAGCCGCGACGTCACGTACGTCGCTTGAGTGTCGTATTGGGGAGTCGGAGGTTCAGTGGGCTCTGCGCCAGAAGTCCGAAAACTGGGCGCCCGGGGACAATCCTTGGTGGGAGCCGGCTCGATAGGGTGCGACACCAAAGCCATTGGTCCAACTGGCGGCGACGGCGTCCACCAAGTCGACGCCGCTGTGGCGATTGATCATGACCGGCTCGCCGGACTCAGCGCTGACGACCACGACGAGGATCGTTACGTGCTTTACGCTACCCGCTGGTCGGTGACGAACCCCTGCGGTGTGACGCGTCGCGAGGTCCCCGGCTCGCCGGACTCGGAACTGCACTGTCTTTCAAGGGTCGAGGACGCAGTCAATGAAATGGGGGAGTAGTGAACTCCTCCAACGAGAAGCCTCGTTCGATCATTGCGGGCACCTCTGCCGCGGGAACTGCGGGAGAAAAGAAGTAACCCTGGCCTAGTTTGCAGTTCATCGCTCGCAGTCGTTGCAATTGTTCTCGTTCTTCGATACCTTCTGCCAACATCGTCATATCGAGTTTGTTGCCCAGCGAGACGATTGCTTCGAGTAGAACGTCGTCGTACGAACTATCGCTATGAGGACTGACGAAGTACTGATCGATTTTGATAAGTCGAGGGCGAAGTCGCACGAGGTACGAAAGTGATGAGTATCCGGTGCCAAAATCGTCCAATGCGATCGCTACGCCGTGTTCGTTGAGCTGATTGACGATACTCATCGTTTCGGCGGTGTCAAAGAGTGTCACGCTTTCAGTGATCTCAATAATGAGTCGTTCAGGCGCGAATTCGTTCGCTCGCAGGATTCCTTCGATCTTGGTGAAGAGATGCGGATCTTGGAACTGGCGTGCCGAAAGGTTGACGGTGACGTAGGGTGCGCTAACACCGGGCCGCACCGGTTGCCACGTAGAGGCCGCCGCAATTGCTTCGCTGAGCGCGAAGGTGCCCAAGTCGAAGATGAGATCGCTCTGTTCTGCCAAAGGGATGAAGACATTGGGCGGTACCCAACCGCGTTCAGGGTGGGGCCAACGCATGAGCGCTTCAAATCCGACGATCTCGGTCGTCGTGAGATCGACCACTGGTTGGTAGTGCATCGCGAGTTGGCCGGTGTGAAGAGCGAGACGGAGCTCCTGGACCAGGGTGAATCGACCGACGACTTCGTTGTGCATTCGTGGCGTGAAGATCATGAATCGACCTTTGCCACCGTGCTTAGCCTCGTAGAGAGCGACATCGGCATTCTGGATGAGTTCCTTGGTTCCCTCGCTGGTGGCGTCCCAGATGGCGACACCAACGCTGGCGTGTTGCTCAAAGTTCAACTCGTCGACCGTGAAGGGGCTGCTCAAGACGTCCAGGAGACGAATGGCCACCTCCTCCGCCTCGGCACGGGTCTCCAGCCCCTCAGCCAGGTAGAGGAATTCGTCCCCACCAAAGCGACCGAGCGTGTCCGAGGAGCGGGTGACGGACTGGAAGCGCCGTGCCATCTGGACGAGTAACTGATCGCCGACCAAGTGGCCGTGAGAATCATTGACGTGACTGAAATCATCGAGGTCGAGCAACAAGACTGCCGCGAAGCCTCCGTGGCGGACCACCCTCGAGTGAGCCTGCACGAGTCGATCTTCGAACAGAACTCGATTCGCCAATCCCGTCAAGGGATCGTGGAGCGCCTGGTGGGTCAACTGCTCAGCGAGTGCGCGCTCCTCGGTGACCTCGCGCTCGGAGGAGACGAAGTAGAGCGTCTGACCCGAGGCGTCACGCGCCGCGGACCGGGATACCTCTGAGATGATGAGACGCCCGTCTTTGCGCAGGTAGCGCTTGGTATAGCGCAATTGGTCCATCTCATTGGCATTGAGGCGGGCAATCGTGTGCTCAGTGACGCCGATGTCTGGAGGGTAGGTGAAGTGGACTGAGTCACGTCCGATGATCTCTTCCTGGGAGTATCCGACCATTCGACAGAATGCTTCGTTCGCCGAGAGAGCGATGTCGTTGAGATCGCTGAATACCATGGGTGCCATATTGCTTTCGAAGGCGAGTCGAAAGCGAAGCTCTGACTCGCGTAAGAGCTCGGCGTTGCCCTCCAACCGCTTAGCGTCCCTAATTCGTCCGATACCGTAACCCAAGTAACTGGCTAATTCTCCCAAGAGGGACAATTCGGCGGTGCCGAAAACGTCGACCTCAGCAGAGAAAATAGTCAAGGCTCCAATGATGCGATCACCAATTCTTAATGGAAAAGCACACGCCGTCTTGAAACCGAACTCGGCGGTCTTTGTCTTTCCCGCCTGTGGCCAACTCGAGTTTTGAATGTCTTCCAGTACCTGGGCCGTACCCGTGCGAATCGCCGATCCCGTGGGGCCGAGTCCAGTATTCGATTCGTCCCAGGTGACGTACACATCTTCGAGGTATGAGGTGCGCCCTGCGGAACCCGCCGGCATGACTCTCATGTCATCGTCGTTGATGAATCCGACCCACGCGAGGAGAAATTCACCACTGGTGACGATGGTCTGACACGTCTCTCGAATGAGGTTCTCTTCTTCGGAAGCGCTCACGAGGACCTGACTTCCATTCGTCAGCGTTCGCAGTGCTCGAGTCAGGTGGATCCGTTCTGTGACGTCGCGAGCGTTGACCACGATTCCTCGAATGGCCGGGTCGTTCATGCAGTTCGCAAGAACGCATTCCAAGAACTGCCATTCGCCATTCGCCTTGAGGAAGCGCAAGACGACCGGTTCACCCTCAGAGGTTCGATCGAGCGTATCGTTGAACGTCTTTAGCGCCAGTGCGTAATCATCGGGGTGAATATGAGCAAAACCGTCGCCGCCGAGACGCGTGGTTGCGTCGTACCCGCTCGTCGACGCGTTGGCGGGATTGGCGTAGAGCACGCGCGCGCGGCTGTCCAAGACGACAATGAGGTCGCGAGAACTGGCCAGCAATTCACGGAACCAATTCTCAGAATTGGCGAGCGTCTGCTCGGCTACCTGAAGCGCGTCGTTCGCCACGGTCAGTTCGTGCAATGTTCGCTCGGTGTGACGAATCGAGCGTATGTGAATGAGTCCGAACTCGATCTCTTTGGCGATCTGCTGCAGTCCCACTACCGTCGTGTCGTCAAAGCCGTACGTGAACTCGTCGTACGCCACGATGACGGCCTCGCGACCATTGATACTAAGAGGAACGGCAACCGATGATCCGATGTGAAAGTTACGGGCGAGATCTTGATCAGCTTCATTGCGTGGCTGACGCGCGAGATCGTCGGCGACGCGGGCCTCTTCACTCGAGGTGATCGATCCGGTTAGTCCTTCATCTCTCGCCTCCCACCAGTTGGCACTCACTGCTTGGAGGAAGTCGGTCGCTCCGGCAGCGAATACGAGGTCGCGATCGTCAATGTCGTCGATGTACCGCGGCCTGATGGCCGCGAGACGGTAGCCACCCAAGCCCACGAGCATGTCGCAGAGTTGCCCCAGACACTGCCTCTCATCCTTGGAGGTGATGACAATTCGATTGGCTTCGGCGAGGAGTTTGAGAATACGACGACTCTTGATGCGCGGTGTGATTTCGAAGAACGCCGAGACGACGCCGTAGGAATCGTCATTGAGGTCGGCACGGGCCGAACTGGTCATGATCCAGCGGTGGCTTCGACCCAGGTAGGAGACGCCCATGACGACGTCCGAACATGGCTCTCCCGTTCGAAGCGTCACCTCTGATGGTTGCTCACCGGGGGGGAAGGCGGTCCAATCCTCCTTCTTGAAGTCCCACACCTCGTCATGCAGGGTCCGGTGCAGGAGCTGGTTGCGGGGGACATTCAAAATGGTGGCGGCCTGATCGTTGCAATCGATCACCTCGCCGCGGGAGTCCCGCAGGATGATACCCATCGGCATGGAACGAAAAATCGGCTCCGTGCCGAGCAAGGACAACAGAGGTTTTCGTATAACGCTGTCGGTGGGCGTGTTTTTGGTCAAAAGACCTCGCTGTGTTGCCGTATAGGCAAAACATAACACTTCATTATTTTGTGAAATGTATACACGGGGTAAAGGATCGCCGTCGGTGAACGGTCCAAGCAATCGTGCTGGTCGCACCAGGGATAGCGTTTTCGCACGGCGAAAGACGTGATCGATGATGAAACCTGGTCATTCGTAGTGCCGTCACCAGAGGTGTGCGACTGCACGCCCCGATATGCCGTGAGGTGTCCGATGGATCTCGGACGTTGAATCGGCGCGCCGCGGCTCTTCCGATGGTGTTTCCGCGACGCGCCGTCAACTGATTAGTCGAGGTCGAACCGGTCGAGCATCATCACTTTGTCCCAAGCGGTGACGAAGTCACGAACGAACTTGGAACGTGCGTCGTCACTGGCGTAGACCTCGGCGATGGCGCGCAGTTGGGCATTGGAACCAAAGATCAGGTCCGTTCGCGTCGCTGTCCACTTCAACTCACCGGACGCGCGATCGCGCCCTTCGAACGTGTCGCCCGCGTCAGTCGTTGGCTCCCACTTGGTGTCCATGTCCAACAGATTCACGAAGAAATCATTGGTGAGGGTTCCCGGTCGCTTGGTGAAGACACCCAACTCTGAGTGACCAAAATTGGCGTCGAGCACTCGTAATCCTCCCACCAGGACGGTCATCTCGGGCGCCGAGAGGGTCAGCAGGCGCGCTCGCTCTAACAGCAACTCTTCGGCCGTTCGATGGTGCACGTGACCGAGGTAATTGCGAAAACCGTCGGCGGGTGGCTCGAGAACGGAGAAGGACTCAACGTCCGTTTGCTCCTGAGTCGCGTCGGTGCGGCCGGGCTCGAAGGGCACGTCCACCTCGTATCCAGCATCCTTGGCGGCCTTCTCCACGGCCGCACAACCTCCCAAGACGATCAAGTCAGCGAGCGACACTCGCTTGTCACCGGTCTGGGCTGAGTTGAAGTCGTGCTGGATCGACTCCAAGGTGGAGAGAATCGTCGCGAGCTCTCCGGGTTCATTGGCGGCCCAATCCTTTTGCGGCGCCAAACGCAATCGAGCGCCGTTGGCACCCCCTCGCTTGTCGGTGCCACGGAACGACGAAGCGGCGGACCACGCGGTAGTGATTAACTGCGAGTTCGTCAGGCCCGACGAGAGGATCATCGCCTTGAGTTCCGCTGTCTTCTTGGCTCCAATGAGTTCGTGGTCCACCGCTGGGACGGGGTCCTGCCAAATCTGTGGCTCCGAGGGAACGAGTGCACCGAGGCTGCGAACATGGGGCCCCAAGTCGCGGTGCGTCAACTTGTACCACGCCTTGGCGAAGGCGTCGGCGAACTCCTGAGGGTTCTCGTGAAAGCGCTGAGAGATGAGAGCGTACTGCGGGTCGAATCGCAGAGCGAGGTCCGTTGTGAGCATGGTGGGAGCATGGGTCTTGCTCGCGTCGTGCGCGTCAGGCACGGTGCCAGATCCGGCCCCGTCCTTGGGCTTCCATTGGTGTGCCCCCGCCGGACTCGTTGACAACTCCCACTCATAACCGAAGAGGTTCGCGAAGAATCCGTTGCCCCACTGCACCGGGGTCGACGTCCACGTTCCTTCAAGACCGCTGCCGATGGTATCGGCACCACTTCCCGTACCATACGTGCTTTTCCAGCCAAGTCCTTGGTCTTCGATCGGGGCCGCCTCGGGCTCGCGTCCGACGTAGGGACCGGGGTCGGCCGCTCCGTGAGTTTTACCGAAAGTATGACCACCCGCAATGAGTGCCACCGTCTCCACGTCGTCCATCGCCATGCGACGGAACGTCTCACGAATGTCCTTGGCCGCCAGCAACGGATCGGGGTTGCCATTGGGACCTTCAGGATTGACGTAGATGAGGCCCATCTGTACCGCGCCGAGCGGATTGTCGAGTTCACGGTCTCCGGTGTAGCGCTCGTCGCCGAGCCACGTTGTTTCGGTACCCCAACTGGTGCCGTCCTCGGGCTCCCAGATGTCGATGCGGCCACCGGCGTATCCGAACGTAGTGAAACCCATTGATTCCAAGGCACAATTACCAGCGAGGATCAATAGGTCCGCCCAAGAGATCTTTTGGCCGTACTTCTGCTTGACCGTCCAGAGCAGTCGTCGCGCCTTGTCGAGACTGACGTTGTCGGGCCAGCTGTTGAGAGGAGCGAATCGTTGGGCTCCCGATCCCGCGCCGCCTCGACCATCACCGATGCGATACGTGCCTGCGCTGTGCCACGCCATGCGGATGAAGAAGGGGCCGTAGTGGCCGAAGTCTGCGGGCCACCACGACTGAGAGGTAGTCATCACGTCGTAGATGTCCCTCTTGACTGCTTCGAGGTCGAGGGAAAGGAATTCCTGGGCGTAGTCGAAGTCGTCATCCAAGGGATTGGCGACGGGTGAATTCTCGTGCAACAGTTTCACGTTCAACTGATTAGGCCACCACTGAGCATTGGCCTGGGTCATTGAGGCCCGAGTATTAGCCCCACTGGCGAATGGGCACGTTGCTTCGTTTTCCATGATCTCTCCTTGAGTTGAATCGTTACTGTCTGACACTGGAAGTCTCCTCATTTTTGACGATGGTGGCGTCGCCATTTTGGCGCGTGGTCGTGTGCGGACTTTGACGGGGAGGTGTCAGAGAATCGAAATCAGCTGATTCGTCGCCAAGGAGGCACTGGGGGCATCGTCCCCAGTACGCGACCTCGGCTTCGTCGATTCGATACCCCATGTCGTCAGAGGCGGTCAGGCACGGCGCCAAACCCACTGCGCAATCGACGTCGACGACTTGTCCACATTGTCGACAGATTAAATGGTGGTGATTGTCATTGACACGGTCCTCGTAACGAGCAGCGGAGCCGACGGGTTGGATACGACGGATGAGACCTCTGTCCAAAAGGATGGCCAAGGCGTCGTAAACGGCTTGGCGAGAAATGGCCCCGATCTCCATCCGGGCGATGTCAGTGACGCCTTCGGCGGTGATGTGTGGGTGCTCCGAGACGGCTCGCAGTACGGCAAGTCGTTGAGCGGTGGCCAACACGCCGCGTTGTCGAAGAACGTCCGCGAAGCCCTGGGTCACGCAATTGACAATATCAAGTTCTGGAGCAAGTCCAGACTCTTCGTGCGACGCCAGAACTTTCTTGATCGAACACAATTGTGCCAACCCGTGCGTGTTGCACGTCTTAATTACAACCGGCGATAAAGCGACTCATTGGACTTACGGGGAGGGAAGAGTCCTGATAAGTGAGCCGCTGCCCAGAGAAAGCTCAGTCAACGAGCCGGTCGCGGCGGCAGCGGTCTTGGAGTTCGCACCCGAGCGACTGGCTACCCATAGGTCGCCATTGGAGATTGCGAATGCGGAGAGAAGACTGAAGTAATACGGACCGTTGGTGTTGCACATGAACCAGTAGGGCTTGGCCGTGGTGGCTGACACCTTGGTCACCATCGGACTTGTCCCCAGGGGCGTCATGACGTAGATGTTGTCGCCGGTACTGATCATCGCCGTCGGTCTCCAGAACCCGTAACTCGCGTTCTTATCGGAGTACGTGTTGACAGCGACCCCGGTCGCCACCGCGATGCGAGTCACGGCGCTGCTGGCGTGGTCGGCGACCCACACGTACCCCGAACCAATGGCGACGCCGTCGGGGCTACGAAGTCCTTGTCGGGAAATGACGCGCAACAACTTTCCCGTCGTGACGTCGACCTCGGTGACTGAGTCGTTGGCCTCATCAGCGACGAAGAGGTCCACACCCGTCGCGGCGAACGCGGAGGGGCTCGCGAAGGCGTAGGTCGGACCGCGGATGACGCGATGGAGATCCCCAGTGTTGGCCGATAACTCGGTGATTGAACCCGACACGCCTGAATTGAGGACCAGCACATCGTTTCCCACCACGGTAATTGCCGCGGGAGAGGAGAATCGATAGCGTGCGCCCGTGATCCGCCGAACCAGTGCGCCGGTGTCAGCACGAACTTCAGTGACTGATCCACTGGCATTGGCGATGAAGAGGTCGTTGCCAGTACTCACGATGGCGCTCGGCCGATCAAAACCGTACCCGGTGGATCGAAAAGTAGCGAGCCACGTGCCCGACGACGGATCGATCTCAGTGAGAGATGAATTGGACAGGTTGGTCACCCATAAGTGGCCGTCCGCGACGGCGAGCCCCGATGGACCATCGAATTCACTTGTCGCGACGTGGGCCGAAGAGGCGCTCACCGGCGCAGCGCAAATCACCAGGGCCAACGACGTGGCAATGACCCCACAAGCCAGTGGCCACTGCGGACGATTCCCGGGCTTCATCGGCAAATTTTACCCGTGTGCAGGGGTGTGTTGGCCCAATTCCACCACAATCCTTGGGGCCATCGTTCCTTCAATCTAACGCTGCAGATTATTGATCTACGGCCGTGACGCGAGTACCGCGATGCCCTCGCCGGTCAGGTCAGCGTGAGAGGTCTTGCGCCCCGTCATTGCCAGGATCAACGATTGCAGGGGACCATCGACGCGGGGTCCATCACCGTGCTGCCACGTCGCATCGCTCGCCACCATTCGGACACCGTTGATTCGTCGTTTCGCGCCAATCAGGAGGTTCGAGTTCTTCCAACTGTCAGCCACGGCGATAAGGGCTTCCTCGGGGGAGTGGTGTACCAGGTTCAAGGGACGACGAATGTCGTCACCGTGGACGACGATCTCGCCGAGCATCGCCATCACGGGCGCGGGGGGATGATTGGTGGTCGTGATGCGCGCGTGAAGGCGAGCAACGATCTGTTCGTTCGCAGCGGCGGCCACGGCGTCAGCGCCCCGTTCTGCGAAGACATTGAACTTCATACCGGCGGAGATGAATTCCTTGTAGAAATTCGGAAATGTCTGTTCTGCGGCGGCGACCACGTGGCCGACAACCTTCTTGACCGACCAGCCGTCACACCACGACAGCGCGGTCCACTGCTCGGGTGTCAGTGCAGACAACGTATCGACCAAGTCAGCTCGCTCTTGGTGGATGTATCTCCAGACCTCTTGAGATTTCATGACTGGACTCTTCTGCTTTCTGGCCGACTACCGGTTCGGGGACCCGGGATCGTCAGGACCCGGGTCCTCGCCGTTTAGGACTGTTTCGAGACGTGTGAGATAGTACGTCCATCCCTTGGAGTGATCCCCGACGGCATCCTCAGGTAGGCCGCTATGAACGAGGCGAACGCGTGTTGCGTCACCTTCGGGAATGAGGGTGATCTCAACCGTGGTCGAGCCCGCTGGGATCGGGTGATTTGGCAGGTCCCAGCCGAAACTGAAGACGACCTTCTCGTCGGTGACGACCTCGAGAAACGTTCCGGCACTGGGGTGTTCTGCGCCGCACAGGACGCGAAACTCACCACCCGGATGGGCAACAAGATGGACATCGGTGCCCATCCATTGCACGAATTTTGAGGGATCCGTGAGGTAGGGAAAAATCGTCGAAGGACTTGCCTTGATGAGCACTTCCTTTACGGCGTCGGTCATGGTGTTCCCATCTGTTGTTGGTCGGATTCGGCGACGTCGCGAAGGCGCTCGAGACTGTCACTCCAGAAACTATCGAGAAACGCCCGCAGTTTTATGATCTCTCCGCGGTTCACGCTATAGAGCCGACGAGTCCCATCTCGCCGCTCGTGCAGGACACCGTTGGTCCTCAAAACGGTGAGATGTTGCGAGATTGCTGAGCGTGTGACCTCGGGGAAGTATTCGGCGATCTCTGCGGCAGCCAACTCGCGCGCCCACACCAAACGAATGATGTCACGTCGCTTTGGTTCAGCGATGGCCCGCAAGAGTGTATTCACATCCATATGTTAGTCAGTCCTTACGTAAGTGTCAACTAACTAATGTTTGGACCAGACCCTGCTTCAAGATCAGACTCGCTCATCGTGAGTCGCGAGGCCGTTGGAATAAATGGCATCTCTCACGAAGATCCGCACAAGTACGTTCCCGGTTCAAGGACGGCACGCATCGTGATGCTTCTCACCGTGGGTTCTCAGTGCACGAAGCGTGCAAGAAGTAGCGACAGGGCGAGCAAAGGACCAGCCCAGCACAGAGTCTTGAGGGATCGTTCCAGCGGCGCGAGCATCATTTGTTTGTTGAGCGGGTACGACGTTCCATCGACGCGAACGACGACGCCAGTGACTGAATCGGTTCGACGGCGTAGTTCACGTGAAGGGGTCGAGAGCTGTTGTTGTAATAACGTCACCAGAGTGCCGAACACGGCCGCCGCAACCGCGGCCACGGAGAGCGCGTCGTGTTGGGCGAAGTACGCGGTCAGAACTGGGAAGCCTCCCCACCCGACCACGACGACGGTGGTGTTGTGTAGCCGTCCATCAAAGAGTTCGAGGTTGTATCCAACGGCAATCGTGACACCCACCGCGATGAAGATCGCCAGGTATGCGCTCACGAGAAATATTCCGACGACGCCCAGGACGACCGCGCCCGTCAAGCCGGCGGTCGCAGCGCTGACGAGTTGCCAAGAAGGGATCGTCGTACGCAAAGGTCGGCCCGTCAGCTCATCGAGGCAGTGTGCTCCCACGCCCACTGCGAGGAAGAATGCGGCGACGGTGAAAAGTAGTCGCGAGAGCGAAACAGGAGACGACAAACAAGCGCCGATCGTGACGAGGGATAGGTGCAACAAGGTGTAGGGCGGATGCAGAACGGTCCACCATTCGCGCCAACGAGGGCGGTGAAGAAACTTGGGTTGGGCGTAATAGGCGGGACCCGTTGGACTCGTCGAGAGGTCGTCCTCGCTCATCTCTATTCCCGTCGGTAGCCCGAGATCACCACTCCGCCACCGAGACTCATCCTCCTCACCTCGACGTGCTCGATCCCAGCACGCTGCCATGCATCGCGCGTCCACGCCAGTGGGAAAAGACGGTAATGACGAGAGATTGACGGACCGAGGAAACGCCCGGCGTCGAACCACGCCCGCCCACCAGTCAGACCCCCAGCGAGCGGCAAGACGGCGCGTGTGTAGAACCACCAGGCGATACGCCAACCTCGTTGTTCTGGTACGGCGAACTCCAGCGACGAGATCGCACCTCCGGGCTTGACCACTCGTGCGAGTTCGCGCAGTGTCTGGTCGGGTTCACTCACGTAACGCAAGAGGTAGGTGAAGGTGAGCGCGTCGAAGGTGGCGTCAGCGAAGGGCAGTTCTTCTGCGCGCCCTCGGACCAGCGACACACGTTGATCGAGTGACGCCTTATGGATTGTGCGACGGCCTTCTTCCAGCATCGCTTCGCTGAGGTCCAAGGACACGATTCGTCCCGGTACGACGCGCGACAATTTCTTGGTGACGGCGCACGGCCCGCAGGCCACATCCAAGACGAGTTGCGGTTCGATGCCCACGACTCGACCAATCATGGCTGATCGCCAGCGAAGGTCCTGTCCAAAGGAGAGAATCTCGGCGAGGAGGTTGTAACGCCTGGGTAGACCCACGAATAGTTCTTGTGCAAAATCATTAGGTGATTGACGATACGTGCGGATGACGTGAGGTCCCAGCTTCATCGACTGAACTCCGCGAATGCCTCGTAGTGGCGCTTCACGCGTGGTTGCGACGTGGCGACATTACCAGTAGTACCTCGAGGTTGGCGAGGGCCCCATGTCGAGAACGATTGATCACCCATGGGTGAGACGGTATCGCGTCTTTGAGATGCAGGCACCATGGTGATGATTGTCTAGATTCTCGCCTGATTTCCTGAGAAGATTGATGTCCACAAAGGGAAGCAGTGATGACGACACCGAAGAAATTTCGTCCTTGTGACTCGGGTTCGCTGTTCCGCCCCCACTCCAACGCCGTGCGTAGGCCGAGAGCGCACGACCGGTTCGAGCTCGACGTGGCAGTTCCCGCTTCGTCTGGCCAGTGTCTAATTGTTCTCACATCAACCTAAAGAGTGAAACGATTCTTGCTGAATGTCGTGTCAAAAAGTTGGACGACAACGTACCGTTCCCGCGCCATCGTCACCACCTCTCATCACGGCAATTGAGACAGAGTTGGGATGAATGTGGGTACCTGTTGATGCGCGACCTCCTCGCCCTCTGGAAGAGTGACACCAGTGTCGTTGTGTCGGGTCAGTTGCGCACTTTTTCTGGCGTCCGTATGAGGCACTTCGCCATCAAAGGAGGTAGCGATGACTGCGGACGCTCAGACGCCCTACGTGCACCTCCCACGTCTCGACGCGCCCACCGTCATTCCTGATCATGGGCGACAGGATTCTCAAGACCCTAAGGAATCTCCGTTAATTTTCAATGCGAGTGAGATGGGCGATGACGTGGCACCTTGGCGACGTACTTGGCGATTGTTCGTGGCGAAACGCGACGTCTTTTGGTTCCAAGTGATTGCGACCCTCCTTGTGACTACCTATATCGCTTCACTGATCCTGATGCACCGTCCGATCTCGGGATATAACTCGTTCTGGGACGGCTGGATGGGCAATATCGTTAGTTCTCTGCCCCTCGTTCCAGTCCTCCTTCGGGTGCGGCGTTCAACGAAGTTGCGCGGGGCGTGGATCACCATGGCCGCGGGCATCATTCTCTACAACGCGGCGGACTTGATCTATTTACTTCATGATCAGAATCTGACTCCAATTCCGAGCCCGGCGCCGAGTGACGTTCCCTACCTCCTCTCGTACGTGGCCTTCGTGGGCGCCGTCGTATTGATGACGCAACACCGCTACGGGCGGACTATTCACAGCCTGCAGCTTGATGGAGCCGTCGCGGGACTCTCCCTCGCGGCGCTCGCGGCACTCTTCTGGTTCAATCACGTCTTGATCGCCGCGGGCCAACCTCTTCAACTACTGGTGCGCATGTCCTATCCCCTTTTTGACCTCGTGTTGTTGGTCGTGTTGGTGTCAGGGATCGCCTCTTCACGGTATCGCCCCAATTTCGCAACGGCGTTGATGATGTCAGGTTTCATGTTCTTCGTCGTTGGCGACATCATCTATCTGAATCAGCAGGTATCCAATACGTATCGACCCGGAACACTGCTCGACGGTACCTGGGTCATCGCCTTGTGGTTGATCGGACTGGCGGCGAGCGTGCCCGAGGATCGACGCGCCGCACATCGCTCGTCGACAAGTGCCCTTCCTGACAGTTTCGCCGCAGTACCGATCGTCTTTGCTTTGCTCGCCGTAGCGACGTTGGGGGTCGCCGTGGTGGAGCGATCATCGCGGACGGCCGCGTTCTTTGCCATTGGAGCCCTGTGTGTCGTCGTCCTGCGGATGGCCTTGACTCTGCGTGACGTCAAGAGTGTGGAGCAAGCGACATACTTGGTGTCGCGCGTCGACGAGTTGACTGGTCTGGCGAATCGACGATCCTTCATTGAGTCGACGGGTGAACTTCTCGCTTCGCTGCCCACCTCACGTCAAATGGGGTTGATCCTTATCGACCTGGACGGATTTAAAGAGGTAAATGATTCCCTCGGTCACGCCTGTGGCGATGATCTCTTGCGAGTGGTGGGACGCAGATTCTCACGCAAGGTGGGGACGCGCGCCTCGATTGCACGCATCGGTGGCGACGAGTTCGCGTGCGCGATGGTCTTTGACCACTTTGATGATTTAGTCGAGTTGAGTAACGGACTTGAAGCGGCGCTAGCGGATCCGATTTCCCTTGATGGCGTCCTCGTGCGCGTCAGAGTTTCGATCGGTATCGCGATTTACCCCGAGCATGGTATGACCCAGGTTGAACTTATGAGAAGTGCTGACGTGGCCATGTATGAGGCGAAACGTCATCACTCGTCTATCTGCCTTTATCACGCGGATTTTGACTTCAATAGCCGCGAGCGCCTGGCAATGATCGGTGATTTGCGTGCAGCGATAGAACTGGATCAGTTGGTTCTGCACTTTCAATTCACGCAAGACTTTCACTCTGGCGAGATTCATGGCGTGGAAGCGTTGGTGCGCTGGCAACACCCGACGAGAGGACTCGTCTACCCTGACGACTTTATTCCCACCGCTGAGCGCGTTGGCCTGATCGTCCCGTTGACGCGAGTGGTGCTGCGAAAGGCACTTAGCGAAATGGTGCGCTTGGATCGTAATGGTCACCGGCTGAACATGAGCGTCAACATTTCGCACTTGGACCTCGTCGACGAGAAGCTCCCCAATTACATCACGATGCTGCTCATGGAGTTCGGCGTCGAGTCCGAACGACTGACACTTGAAGTGACCGAATCGAGTCTGGGTGAGGACTCGTTAAGGACACGGCGCAGCATCGAGCAGCTACGCGCTTTGGGCGTACGTATCTCTATTGACGATTTCGGCGTGGGATATTCGTCGATGTCGCAATTATTGGAGCTTCCCATCGATGAACTGAAGATCGACAAGACCTTCGTATTCGCGCTCGAGAGTGATGTGCGCGCACGCGCGGTGATAAGTTCCACCATTGAACTTGGTCGGGCTCTCAATGTCACGGTGGTAGCTGAGGGCATCGAGACATTCTCTAATCACGAAATGCTTCGTTCCCTGGGTGCCGATATCGCCCAGGGGTACTACATCGCTCGACCGAAGACTTCTGAGGAAGTCGATGAGTATTTGGCTTTGCCAGCGTCACTTCACTAACGCTGGTGAGTGGAAGTGGTGCATCGACGAGGCGATTTGGGTGAGACGGACACCGATTCGACGTTTTGAGTAAATGCGTGCGGGATCATTAGGAAAATGGCCCCGTCACGGTCGTAGGGTGTTGTAGGTGCATTCATTCCGTTGAGAGGAATGCTGAAAGGGGGGACGTGTCGGCCCATCCTGACGTGTCGGAAAGTGACAAAGTTGCCCGCCTGGGGCTCGAGGCGTCCCTCGATCCTCACATCAGCGCTGTCGCTCGGCGCGATGAGCGAGGAAGAATCATTGACTTTGCTTACGTTGCGGTAAATGACCACGCGTGTACGTTCACTGGTTTCAGCCGTGAGACGATGCTGGCTGCCACCGTGCGTTCGCTCTTTCCTGAAGAGTACGCCAACCAATTGGTGTCATGGCTGTCTGCTGTCGTCGAAAAGAGTGGACCCATAGAAAGCTTCGACGTCGCGTTCTACAACCTCGGTCGTGGGGCGATCGGACGATTTGATGTTCGCGCGGTTAGCGACGGTGATCTGGTTAGTTACTCCTTTCGAGACCTGAGCGAGGTGCGAGAACTCGTCGATCGGTATCGACTCCTACTGGAGAACTCCTCGGATGTCGTCGTGAGAACCGACATGGACGGTCGGATCGAGTGGGTCTCTGACGCGGTGTCGACCGTTCTCGGCTATTCACCCAAGGAACTAACGGGAGAACTTCTCGTCACGGTGATGCACCCCGAGGACGCGTCGTCGCGAGAAGCGATTCGTAAACGCCTCGAGAAGGAACTGACGGTACGATTCGCTGTTCGCTTGCGTGACTTGGAGGGCACCTTCCATCATTTCAGCGCTCTGGTTCATCGGGTACTCGACGATCGCGAAATGCCCACAGGCTTTATCGCCGGTTTGCATCTCAATGACGCGGAGATGGCTGCGCGCGAGGCCGCACACAAGTCCGATGAGTTATATCGCTTGATGGCCCAGTACGGTACCGACGTCATTGCTCTGGAACGTCGTGGGACCATTGAGTGGGTATCGCCATACGTCGCCCAGCTATTGAACCTCTCGAGCGCCGACGTCGTGGGTCATTCATTGGAGGACCTTGTCCATCCCGACGACCGAACTTCGTTGCAGTCCTTTTACCGCGGTGCGCACACTTCGGACGCACTGACGCTCACTTTACGAATGCGAATGGCCGATTCGGCGTATCGGTGGGTCTCCCTACGATCGCGTGAGGCCGTCGATGAGGACACGGCCGAGAAGGTACGCGTGTCGTCATGGCGTGATGCTCAGGGTGATGTTGATGGGCAGCGCGCGCTCATCGCTTCGGAGAATCGTTTTCGAATTCTCGCCGATAACGCCACTGACGTCGTCATTGAGTGCGACGAACTCGGAAGAATTCGGTGGGTGAGCCCGTCGTCGCAGGCAACCTTGGGGTGGAGGTGCGAGAAGGTGGTGGCGACGCGGATTGACGATTACGTCTTCCCTGGTGATTTGACCCGGGTGGCCGAACAGCGCTACGAGATCGCGGCGAATCACTCATCGACGGGCATCGAAGTGAGATACCTGACACCCACGGGAAACGTGAAGTGGATGAATCAACACATGCGTCAGATTCGAGGGTTCTCCGGCGAAGCCGATACTGTCGTAATCAGTCTTCGTGACATCGACGACACGGTCCGACTTCGTGCCGCAATGGGACAGACCGAAGAGAATTTCAATTTGTTGGCAGACAACGTCACCGACGTGATCTATACGGTGAATCTGGACGGAGAATTGCAGTGGGTGTCACCCTCGAGCGTCGGACAGCTGGGGTGGCAGTCGGGTGACGTGGTCGGTCACAGCATCCTGGACATGGTTTTTCCCGAAGATCACGCTCGCGTTCTTGCCTGGCGCCAGTTGCTGCACTTCGGCGAGGTACTCGACCAGTTGACGATTCGAGTGCGCAACGCCGCCGGTGACTTCGTATGGATGAAGCTGCGGGCCAAGCCACGCCGCGACGATGCCGGTCGAGTTATTGGCGTCGTGGCCTCACTGCACAATTGTGAGGTTGAGGTGGCTACCGCGCGAGCGTTGCGCACCATTTCTGCGGTCAGTCGGATGTTGATTAGCGCCACGGACGGCGCCGACCTCTTGCATCAGATGTGCCAGATAGCTGTCGAGGAGGGTGGCTACCTCTTGTCCTGGTACGGACGAAAGGTGCACGACGAAAAGAGAAGCATCGTGGTCGTGGCGGCGAGTACCAGTCACGAGAGTTACGTCGAAGGTCTAGAGGTGCATTGGCGCGACGACGATCTCGGTCAGGGTCCCTCCGGAAAGGCGGCGCGCTCGGGAGAGACGTGCACCTCATCGGACATCGATACTGACAGCTCGATGTCGCCGTGGCGAGAGCGGGCGCGACAACATGGGTTTCGATCAACCGCGGCCATACCGGTTGTCATCGATGGAGAATTAGACGGAATCTGGCAGGTTTACGCAATGGAACCGCGGGCGTTCACTCCAGAGGTTCTGACAGTGCTCGAGGACATCGCGGCGGAGATCGCCTATGGACTCAGTCGAATGAGTTCCACCTCGAAGTAGTCCAGCAACAGTGGCGATTGGAATATCGCTCGCCGTGAGGTTCAGCGTGGTGTGGACGCGTGCAGCCGTTCGAGTGTGGCGATGATCTCCTCAATGGAGGAACCTGGACCAAACGTGGCGGCCACTCCACTGGCCAGGAGGGGTGCCACGTCATTGGTGGGGATGATGCCACCGACGACCACCGGGATGTCGGATCCGAGGCCGCGCAGGGCGGCGACGACGAGCGGTGCCAACGTTTGGTGGGCGCCGGAAAGGATGGACAGTCCGACGACGTCCACGTCCTCGTCCACCGCTGAGCGCGCGACGGCGTCGGGGGATTGGAATAAGCCGGTGTAGATGACCTCTACGCCAGCGTCACGCAACAACCTCGTAATCACGTTCACACCGCGGTCGTGCCCGTCGAGACCGACCTTGGCGACGAGGACTCGCAGGGTCATCGGGTGGTGGCCTGGTATCGCCCGAAGACGTCGGCCAACGTATTCATGATTTCGCCCAACGTGGCCCGCGCCCGCGCCGCGCCCATCAAGGGAGCCATGAGATTCGTATCGCAATCGAGCGCATCGGTACGTAGCGTGGCGAGAGCCTGGCGTACTGACTCGTCGCTTCGAGAACCTCGCACTCGCGCGAGTCGTTCACGTTGACGCGACTCGCCGTCACCCTCAGCCTGGTTAAGGGGCGTCGAACCCTCGGCTTCGATGAACGAGTTGACGCCGACGATGATGCGTTCGCCCGTTTGCACCGCGCGCTCGTGATCGTACGCTGAATTTGCGATGTGACCCTCGAACCAGCCGTTGTCGATGGCGATCAGACAGCCCTCGAGCATGGAACCACCTCCGATTTCGAGGATCTCTTCGAGCAACGCACCCACTTCGCGTTGTAAATCATCGGTGAGACTCTCCACGTACCAACTTCCCCCCAGGGGATCGGCCACTTGCGTGACGTTGGTTTCGAAGGCGATGACTTGTTGGGTCCGTAGGGCGACCCGCGCAGCGTCCGCCGAGGGCAGCGTCCAGGCCTCATCGAATGAATTGGTATGCAGCGACTGCGCTCCGCCCATCACCGCGGCCAGAGCCTCGATCGCGGTCCGGGCGTGATTGTTGTCGGGTTGTTGGGCCGTGAGCGAGACACCCGCGGTCTGTGCGTGAAAGCGCAATTGCCACGACCGCTCGTCGAGGGCGCCGTAGAAATCGCGCATCCACGTGGCCCACAGCCGTCGCGCGCAGCGGTACTTTGCGACCTCCTCGAAGAAATCGATGTGCGCGTTGAAGAAGAACGACAATTTTGGAGCGAAACTGTCGATCGCCAGTCCGGCGCGTCTCGCCAATTCGACGTAAGCGAATCCGTTGGCCAGGGTGAAGGCGACCTCCTGGGCTGCGGTGGAGCCGGCTTCTCGGATGTGGTAACCCGACACCGACAGCGGGTGCCAACGGGGCATTTCGTAGGTGGCGAAGACCATCGTGTCGCGCACGAGGCGCAGGGACGGGCGCGGGGGAAAGACGTATTCGTGTTGGGCCTGGTACTCCTTCAAGATGTCGTTCTGCAAGGTGCCACCAAGGCGGTCTCGCGTGACCCCGAGTGCTTCGGCGTTGGCGACGAACATGGCGAAGATCGGTGCCGCTGGTGCGTTGATGGTCATTGATGTCGTGATCGCACTCAGGTCGATTCTGTCGTAGAGGTCGTGGACGTCGTCGATCGTGTCGATCGCTACGCCACAACGTCCGACCTCTCCTAGGGCGCGAGGATCGTCAGAGTCAAGGCCGAGCAACGTGGGCATGTCGTAAGCGGTGGAGATGCCCGTGCCCCCCGAAGCGATGATGTCGCGAAAACGCTCGTTGGTCTCGGGGGCGGTGCCAAAGCCTGCGAACATGCGCATTGTCCAGAGCCTCGATCGATACATGGCCGGGTGGATACCTCGGGTGTAGGGGTATACGCCTGGGTACTCCGCGTCGTCGGTTCCGTAGACGGGGTCGAGCTCGATGCCCGATTGGGTGGCGCCACGAGAATGCGCCGCGGGTGACTTGGAGTAAGCGTCGTGCCACTGTGAACGACCACTGCGATCAACCACGCGTACCTCCGAGTCCGCGAAGGATGTGTCGCCCTTGCCGCACGTCCTTCCTCATATTCTTACTCTCGTTCTGGGCTCGGCGGGCTCCTTCGCCCGTGGTCGAACCTCGCGCGTAATCGTTCATATCAGTTAGGCGGTGATCAGGTGAGACGCAGTGTTGATCGCGTTGACGAGTTCGTCGAGATTGAGCGCGAGTGACGCGGGGGCGGCTGAGCGTGAGAGGTCGCTCGACGCCGCTCGAAACGCTGTACGCGTCGACCTGGGGTCAAGAGTCGTGTGTGAGTCGCCTAAGTGTTCGAGCGCTTCCACCAAGTTGTGACGTAAGTCGTCGATGGTCGTGGACGCGACGGACGTCGTTCCGCGTTCGGCTTCGAAACGAAGGGCGTGCGTGGCTCGCAGTATCCGAAGTCCGCTCACGAGTAGACCACGCTCGACTTCGGGATTCGCCCTGGTTGACGAGGGTTCGCCCAGCGATCGTCCCACCGCCGCTTCGGCATTGGCGTAACGAAAGTGGGCGTCGCGCGAGTGGCTCGCGACAGTCGTCGGGTCGACTGCTTCGCCAAAGCACACTTTGATGACGTCGTCGACGTAACGTGCCAGAGCGGCAAACATAGAGGCCTCGGCGTCGCGAACGTCGTGAACGGGTGACGAGGGCCACACCAAGTACGTGGCAATCGCGATCGCCGCCCCCAGTGCGACGTCGATCAATCGGTCGAGTGCGGTACCTACCGAGTTCGTCGAGTTCACCGACAGCATGAACAAGACGAGTGAAGTGACGAGACCAATGGCCACCGAGAAACTCGCTGACCACGTCGAATATGCGGCAATCGCCACGATGGCAATCATCACGGTCGTTACTGCGTACGAGGGATGTAGTTCACTGACCGTGATAGCGGCGAGCGATGCGCCAAGTGCGGTGCCGATGACGCGACCGACCCCACGGCGCAACAGAGTGCTGTAATCGGGCTTAAGAATGACCGCGACTGAGAACGCCACCCAATATCCGCGCGGCAGATCCAACAGCTGTGCCACCGCAGTCGCTAGCAGGACCGCCACGACCAGGCGTATCGCGTGACGAAACGCGGTGGAGTCGCGACGCAGATTATCGCGAAAGAGTGCGACGTTGTCGCGAAAGCGAGATGGATCGAGGCCACCCCAGCGCACGTCCAGGCGCCACGCTCCACGAAGCGCATCGGAGTTTTCGCGTTCGACGAGTTGGCCAATGGCACGAAGTTGCCCACCCAGTGCCTCCAGGTGGGCGACGATCTGAGACATGAGTGTTTTGACGTCAGAGGTGAATTGGCCCGTGGACACGAGTGTTTCCAAGTGATCGATGACTTGGCGCAATCGTGTTGAATGCTCCCGCCAGTGGTTGGTGTCTCCAGGGTGACGTACCGCCAGCGATAATTCGCTCAATCCGAGCGCGACGTGCGCGAGCGCGTCGGCGACTTCGTCGAGCAGCCTGGTATCAATTTGCGCGAGTCGTGCGCGAAGTCCGGCGAGAGTCGTGAAGTCAAGCCGCGCTCGACGCGTCTGGTCCACGATGGAACGCAGGTCGCGGTTGTCAGTACGACCAAAGAGTGACGCGGGGGAGAGGACCCGCTGGGCGGCGTCGATACTCGCCAGAACGCTGAATGCTGATTCTTGAGCTGGCGCCGTCGCGTAATGTGCCAGGTTGTCGAGCGCGGTCGCCACCGTCGAGCGCTGATAGCGCAGCGAGGGTGGAAGTCGAAGAACCAGCAGCGCCCCGATCTCCACGACCGCTCCCAGCGTGACGAGGAGGCCGAGGTGCACGGCGGTGAGAGCGGAACCCGAGAAGCGGCCAAGGACGACGTATGCGACGATTGCTTGGGACCCGAGAACCGCTTGAGTCTGGCCGAAGAGCACTGCCATGCCGGCAATGAAGCACCACGGGATCAACAGCGCCGTATGCAACCACGGCTGGGAGCCCGTCATCGTGCCGACGACGACCGACAGACCGAGCGCAGCAGCATCGAGCAGAGCGATGCGCAGTGGTAGTTTTGGCGCCCCCACGAGAGACACGACGGCAACGAGGTTCGCTCCGATCGCCATGGTGATGGCACTACGCGGGTTGTGAAGGGCGAGACCTATCGCGAACACGACGATTACTGGGATGGCCGTGACGAGACCGGTCACCGGCGCGATGGAACGTACATTGATGCGAAAAGCACCGGTGATCGCCTCGCGCGTGTTACCCACCGTGGTCCTTCGTCGGCGTGAGGCAAGCTGCGTTGCGCATCACGCCGTGTGTCACGCCTCGGCGCTGGAGGGTGTCGTATCGTGTCGTGCGATGGGGTCGACGATCTCCAGGGCCAAAAGGGGTGCCGACGCCTTCGAAATGCATTCTTGGTATTCGAACTCCGGTTTGGAGTCAGCGACCACGCCACCACCGGCTTGGATGGTCGCTAGTCCGCCGCGAAGCGAGACGGTTCGAATCGTGATCGCGAAATCAGCATCTCCTCGCAAGGAGAAGTAACCAAGCGCACCCCCATAAGGACCGCGACGAACAGGCTCGAATTCGTCAATAATCTGCATCGCTCGCACTTTGGGAGCACCGCTCAACGTGCCAGCCGGAAAGAGGGCGTCAAAGGCGTCAAAGGCGTCGAGTCCCTCTCGAAGTCGACCCGTCACCTGAGATACAAGATGCATCAGGTGACTGAAGCGCTCCACGTGTGCCAGACGCTCGACGCGCACCGTGCCGGGCCGCGAGACACGGCCAACGTCGTTGCGCCCGAGGTCCACCAGCATCACGTGTTCGGCGATCTCCTTCTCGTCGCTCAATATCTCAGCTTCGAGGGCCGCATCATCTGCGGCCGTCGCTCCACGCGGGCGAGTCCCGGCGATGGGTCGAGTGGTGACCTCGTCGCCGTCGACACGAACGAGCATTTCTGGAGAGGCACCGACGATTTGACTCTCGCCAGTGTCGACCAAATACATGTAGGGCGACGGATTGAGCGCACGTAAAACCCGGTAGAGCGTGAGCGGGTTGACGTCTGTCGGACGGGAGAATTGCTGGGACGGTACGACTTGGAAGATGTCTCCGGCGTAGATGTAGTCGCGAGCTCGCGCGACGATGTCGGCGTACGCCTCGAGGGTGAAGTTGGACAGACTCGCCGCGAGGGCACGGACGTCGATTCGTTCGCGTTCGCTCGGTGCGGTCGCCACCAGTCGTTCGATTCGTGGATCACCAGGGGGAGCCGGAGCGAGAAGAGTGGCCACGATGGAGTCGAGCCGCGCCGTACCCTCTTCGAATGCCACGCCGGCGTCATCTCCGACTGCCGTTAGCACGACCGCAGTCGTGGAATGTCTCAAGTGGTCGCAGATCAGGACGCTGCCAGGAAACGAGAAGTCCACGTCGGGCCATGACGTCGCCTCGTCGGGCCGGGGGAGATTCTCCAAACGTCGGACGTAATCGTACGTCACGAATCCCACGGCCCCACCGAAGAACGCTGGAAGGTCAGCGGGGGCGTGCGTGCGGTACGTGGCGAGTATGTCGCGCAGAGTTGCCATCGCACCTCGGGGATTGACAAGGTCGTCGCGTCCTTCGAGTGTGACGATTTCGGCGTAGGCGTGAAGGCGCCACAGGCGATCGAGTCCGATGAAGGAATAACGCCCCGTATCGTCGCCGAGGGCTGCGCTTTCGAGCAGGCAGAAGGCGCGTCCGTCAGCGAAGCGCTGGTATATCGAGACGGGCGTGTCGCGGTCGAGCTGGAGGGTTTGGGTCAACGCAATCGTGTTGTATCCCTCGCGGGCCAGAGATTTGAACTCGGGTAATGTCAACGCCACGTTGTTAGGTTAGTAAGGCTCACCACGTACAATGTGGCTATGTCGCGTGCTCCGCATTTGTTGGTGATAGATAACTACGATTCGTTTGTCTACAACCTGGTGCAGTACGTCGGTGAATTGGGGGCGACCGTCGACGTCGTGAGAAACGACAAGATCGACGCTGTCGACCTTTCGCCGAGTGATTACGACGGCGTCCTCGTCTCGCCCGGACCGGGACACCCGCGCAACGCCGGAAATTGTCTGGACATTATTCGTTTCTGTGGCGAAGCGAACGTACCGATGTTGGGCATCTGCCTTGGCCATCAAGCACTGGGTGAAGCCTTTGGCGCCAACGTCGTGTCGGCTCCGGAATTGCTTCATGGTCGATCGAGTGTCGTTGAGCACAGTTCGACCGGTGTCTTCGCGGGTCTGCCCTCACCCATGGTTGCTGGGAGATACCACTCGTTGGTGGTGGAGTCGACGACGTTACCCGAGTGCTTTGAAGTGACTGCGACCAGTGGTGACTTGATCATGGGAATGCGCCACGTCACTATGGCCTTGGAGGGCGTGCAGTTCCACCCCGAATCGGTCCTCACCCAGCACGGATACCGGTTACTGGCCAACTGGTTGACAACCTGTGGGTCGACATCGGCCGTTGAGCGCGCCGAAGAGCTCGTAGCGGTCAGTGAATCCATTCGCCGGTCGCTTCCAGAACCCGCAGCCGTTCGTTAGAAGTTCTGACCCACCCCGACGCGCTCTTCGATGACGTCGTTGCCCTCACGAGTAATCACGTACGCGGCGGGACCTTCGGATGGTGAAACGGCGCTATCGGCAACCACACGCGTGGCGACGATACCCTCGTACCAGACGCCGACGTGGTCGTCGGTGGCGTACGCCACTGCGGGTAGCGACTGGTCGGCCACGAGCTGGTGAAGTAGCGGACGTCGCTGGGCTTCGGAGTCGTAGTGCACGCCATTGGCGTAGGGCAAGAGGGCGAGTGCGTTGGTCACTGCTCGTAACGTCGGTCCGTACGAATCGGTCGTGCCCCCGACGTGCCAACACAAACTGCCTGCCGACACTCCGCCGAGAATAATTCCCGACTCCCAGGCTTCTCGCATTGCCTCATCGACTCCGTGGAGACGCCAGAGGGCGAGGAGATTCGCCACTGAGCCGCCACCGACCCACACGAGGTCACTGCTCAAAAGCCGTTCGGCGGGTGCCGCGGAGGGTTGGGGAAAGAGCTTCAATTCGGTGACGTCACATCCGGCGGCGTTAAATGCCTCGTACGACCGGGCGTAGTACGCCGCGTCGTCTCCCGATGCGGTGAGAACGAGGCACACTCGCGGACGAGTGGCCCCCGTCAGAGCGAGCGCTTCGAGGAGCATGTCGCCGAGCCGTACGTTTCCTTGTACCGGACCCGCGACGAATCCTCCCGATGTGGCCAATATCCTTTGGGTCGCCACGGATCATCCGTCCTTTAGGTGCTTCGCTAAGATATTGAGCGATCGCTCGATCACGTCGACCGTGGCCACTGGTTCGAGCGCCACCGAACGCGCGTCATGACCGAAACGCTGTTTGAGTGCGGCGACGATCGATGGTCTCTCGTGAGGTTTCTGGTCCATTACCGGCGAGATCGAAGCGAGAGCAGTGAATGACGTTCCCGGAGATCATTGGAACGAGGGCCCCTCGTTTCGGGTGCGCTTGAGTTCATAGAATCCAGGGATGCTCGCGACGGCGATGACGCCGTCAAATAGCGTGCCCGCAGCTTCACCCTTTGGTGCCGGTGTCACGACTGGACCGAAGAAGGCGATATCGCCGACGTGAATGACGGGTGTCCCCACGTCAAACCCCACCGGATCCATGCCGGCGAAGTGACTCTTTCGAAGGTCCTCGTCCAAGTCGTTATTGGACGCGGCGTCGATGAGAGATGCGTCCAGTCCGACGTCCTGGAGGGCCGCGGCGGCGGTCTCCATGAGATCGTCGCGCTGCTGGCCAACGTGATAGCGCTGACCGAACGCGTTGTAGAAGGCTTGGAGCTGTTCGCTGTCGTTCTTCTGTTCGATCGCAATCATGATGCGCACCGGACCCCAGGCTTGCTTCATCGCCTCAACGTATTCGTCGGGCAATTCACGCCCATCATTGAGCACGGCGAGGCTCATGGTGTGAAAACGTACCTCGACGTCACGAACCATTTTCGTCTCAAGGAGCCAGCGTGAGGTAATCCACGCCCACGGGCATATGGGATCCACCCAAAGGTCGACTTGCTGACTCATGACGGTTTGTTCCTTTCACCAAATGCACTCAGTACGACACTCACGGCATTCGTTACCGCGACTGCAGTAGGGAGGTCGAGCATCTCGTCGATGCCGTGCGCGTTCGAGTCGGGGCCCAATACTCCGGTCGCGACGAATTGCACACCGGGATAGCGCCGTCCGAGAGAGGCGAGGAAGGGAATCGTCCCACCTTCGCCGGTGTAGCTCGCCGGTCGACCGAAGGCATCAAGGGATGCACGATCTAAAGCCTCTGAGAGCCACGGGTGCAGGGGAGGGGTGAACCACCCGTCGGCGAAGTGCGAGCGGACACTGACGTGGGCGTTCGACGGTACGTTATCCGTCAAAGCCCGTTCCACTGCCTCACACGCACGAGCGGCGTCGACGTTGGGAGGAACGCGAAAGGACAAAGTAGCGGTCGTGGAGGGTCGAAGGACGTTTCCCGCGATGTCCGGGGCCGGTATGCCTCCCATACCAGTGACTGACAACGTCGGCATCCACGTACGACTGATGATTCGGTCGGCGGCGCTCTCACCCATCAACTGCAGTCCCTCGACCGTCGGCATCTCCGCAGCACTGACGTCGCCAAATTCTGCCGCGACGTCGTCAGCCGCGAGGAGCACCGCTTCGGGAATCGGTGCGTAGAGTTCCTCAAGGACGATGCGCCCCGTCGCCGAGTCTTCGATGCGGTCGAGGAGTTGACGGAGTATTCGAAACGACGAGGGTACGACGCCGCTGGCCGTTCCGCTGTGTTGGCCCCGCGTGAGGACCCCGACGGTGACTTCCACGTTGAACTGGCCCCGTAGCGACGTGGTGACCCAGAGTCGGTCGTACGTCAGAGCTCCGGAGTCCAGGCAAATCATGAGCTCAACGCGACCAAGGTGATCGACCAAGTGGTCCAGGTACGCCTCGAGGTCGGGACTGCCACTTTCTTCGCTTGCCTCGATCAACACCACGAAGCGGCTGTGGTCGACGCCAGACTGCACGAGTTGTTCGATGGCGAGGAGCGCCGAGAACGTGGAGTACCCATCGTCGGCGACGCCACGAGCGAAGAGTCGGTCGCCGCGACGCACTGGGTCATAGGGTCCCAGTCCCTTGGACCAGTCACCGAGCGGAGGCTGCTTGTCGAGGTGCCCATAGAGCACAACGGTCGCCTCATCGTCATTGGTGGCTCCCACCGTGACCACCAGCACAGGTGTACGACCTTCGAGGCGAACAATCTCGACGTTGAAATCTCCGAGTTGTCGCTTCTTCGCCCATTCGGCCAACAAGGTGATCGCTGCCTCAATCTGACTGTTGGCCGTCCACTGAGCATCGAACATTGGTGACAGGCATTCCAAGGTGGCGTACGTGGTCAGGGTCGCGAGGGCATCGCGTTCGAAGTCTTCGAGTGAGAGAGGCACTCCGCGAGGTTACCGGTTCGCCCGATCGAAGTGCACGGCTTGCCAGCAATACCACGCGACGTCGGAGCGAACGCCCGAGAAGGTATCACCATGACTTTTCAGTTGCTTCTCGGTGATCGTCTCGTCAAGGCGATGCAGCAAGCTCCAACCATGGCGCACGCCGAGGTCGCCGATGGGCCACACGTCGCGGCGGCCCAAGGTGTGCATGAGGTACATCTGGGTCGTCCACGGTCCGATCCCGTGCACGGCAGTGACCTGCTCGATGATCTCACCGTCGGTCATTCGACCGTGTCGATCGAAACGCACACGTCCGTCGCGCGCGTGCAGCGCCAAGTCGATCATCGCCGCCGCCTTCGTGCCCGAGAGGCCCGCCGCCCGCAACGCCGCAGGGCCGGTGTCAAGGACCGACTCCACGCTGACCTCGCCACCGCACGCTGCGACCACTCGGGCGTGGATGGTAGCGGCCGTGGAGGTCGCGAGCAATTGGGAGGTGATGGAGCTAATCAACGTGGGAAAGCGCGAGGACACCGGAGTGGGGCGTCGATGGGGCACCGGTCCTGCCAAGGCGACCACGTCATGAAAGGCGCGGTCACGACGGACAATATCGGCTGCAATGTCAGAGCGCAGGGTCACCGTAGAACTATGACAGACGGGGGTGACTCTCGGGAATGAGAACACCTTGGGGCGGGTGTTGTGCCTCAGCGACGACGGTCTGCAACAAAGCGTACGTGGCACGTACCGGGGCAGCAGGAAAACCAAAGCGACGTCGCACCAGGCAGACGCGTCGTTGGGCGATCCCTTCGATCGGTACCGCGCGAAAGTTAGCGCGCAAGTGGGTTGAGAGCATCGTCGAAGGGAGAATGGACGGTCCATGACCGTCGAAGGTCAGTGAAGCAATCGTTCGCAATCCGTCGAGCTCGATCAACGGACGCAAATTGATGCCCTGGGCGTGCGATGCTTCGTCAATCTCGCGACGGATCGGAGTCCCGGGAAAGGGCAGAAGGATCTCGAAGGGCTCAATGTCGGCGAACGTGACCGAAGATCGCTCGGCGAGTGGGTGGGTCTTCTCAGCGATCAGCACGAGATCCTCGCTGTAGAGATCGATTTCGGACAGTTCTGGTGCGCCCACCGGCCACGCGAGTACGGCTAAATCGAGCACACCCGACACCAGTTGTGGCTCAATGACCGAATTCGTCCCTTCGGTGATACGAAGTGAGATATGCGGATACAACTCTCGTTGTGCGGCCAACAGGAGGGGAACGACCCAGCGCCCCGCGGTACCGATCATGCCGAGGGAAACCCGGCCCCGGATGTCTGCGGTGAGTTCCGAAACGTCGGCGGCGATGGCACCGACCTCGCTGAGAATCCGCCGGGCTCGCTCGACGACCACGCCGCCTGACTCGGTCAACTCGCCCGACGCTCGATCGATGAGCTCCGATCCGAGTTCCGATTCGAGGCGTGCAATGCGATTCGAGATGTTGGACTGCACCGTCCCGAGGGCCTCAGCGGCGCTCGAGAATGTTCCGTGTTCGGCAATTCCGACCAGGGCTTCGAGCTGTCGTATCTCCATGTATCAAGTATACAGATGAGAACTATTCAATGTATGCGCTTGATTGATACACATCGTCCCGGCATACTGGTATCAGCCTGCTTTACCCAATCCCCCCAGGGTGAGGCAGAAGTTTTGCAAAAGGGCCATCCACCCCCCCGGATGGCCCTTTTGTGCTGTCTGGACTCCTTTCACGTCGACGAGGGGTTGTTAGCGTGGAAGCAATGAACCCCCGACTCACGTGGCGTACTGGCGTGGCCGTCGCGGGCGTACGAGTCGTCAATGCGCTCTCGAAGTACCTCAAACGCGGATCGGGCACCGTGGCGGGCGGCCGAGTCGGTCTGCGTCTTGACCCATCACTCTTGGAGCATCTGTCGAGGGGTCGCCACATCGTTGCGGTATCCGGTACGAACGGCAAGACCACCACGTCAGCCATGCTCCGTACGGGCTGGGGCGGTGACGTGGCGGGGAACGAGACGGGGGCCAATATGCCCCCGGGTCACGTCGCGGCCCTCGTGGCGTCGCCAGCATCGCGGGTGGTGTTAGAAACCGACGAGGCGTGGCTCGCCACCGTCGTCGCGGCGACGACGCCAGAGGTCGTGGTCGTCTTGAATCTGTCGCGCGATCAATTGGACCGGGCCAACGAGGTTCGTCAAATGGCCCAACGTTGGCGCGAGTGTTTAGCGAGGGAGATCTATGCGGGTGTGGTGGTTGCCAACGCCTCTGACCCTCTCGTCGTCTACGCGGCAGAAACTGCTCGAGATGTTCGCTGGGTGGACGTACCGACCGCGTGGCGAGGTGACGCTGCGTCGTGCCCGCACTGCACCCGCCCGATCGTCTTCACGTCGACATCATGGTCGTGTCCGTGCGGCTTCGCTCAACCCACCACGGTGGCCGCTCGATTGACGGATACCCTTGAGATTGACGGTCGAGCGTACGACCTGGACCTGGGGCTTCCCGGGAAGTTCAACGATGTCAACGCAGCACTTGCGGTCACCGCTCTGGCGCAATTAGGCGTCGCCGCAGAAACCTCACTGGAAAGGATCCGTACCCTGACAACGGTGCAGGGGCGCTACGGTCGGCGCCGGTACCGGGGCCGCACGGTGCGCCTCCTGTTGGCGAAGAACCCGGCCGGGGCGACAGCGCTACTCGACTCTCTCACCGGTGCTCGCGAAGTCTGGGTCGCCATCAATGCCCAAATTGCCGACGGGAGAGATCCTTCATGGCTCTACGACGTTCCTTTCGAGATTTTGCGCGGTTCGAATGTGATGTGTTTGGGAGAGCGCCGCCTCGATCTGGCGACGCGACTCACCTACGCGGACGTCTCGTGCGAGGTGGTCGACGACCTGGCGACACTGAGTAACGGCGACACCGAGGTGACGCTCATGGCGAATTACACCGCGTTTCGCGAGTGGATGGATAGGACAACACCGTGCTGAGCATCGTGGTTCTCTACCCGGACCTGCTCGGTACGTACGGTGATGGTGGTAACGCACAAGTGCTTGCGACACGCGCGGCAGCGCGAGGCCTGGAGGTGCGCGTCCACGATGTCACCATTGGACAGAGCATTCCCGCGGCGTCCCTCTATCTTCTCGGGGGGGAGAGGATGGCCCACAACGCCTGGCGTGTGACCTTTTGAGCGAGGGCGACTTCGTCGCGCGTTTTCACGGCGGTGCGCACGTTTTGGCGGTGTGCGCCGGCCTACAAATATTGGGAACGACGTTCGCCGTCGAGGGTGACGCGTCGTACCCTGGACTGGGTCTCGTGGACGCCACCACGACGCGTGGCTCATCTCGTTCGGTGGGTGATATTGCGACGCGAGTGGGCGAAAATACCATGGTCGGATTCGAGAATCACGGGGGCGTCACCGTCTTGGGGCCGAAGGTGCGTCCCTTGGGCGAGGTGCTGGCGGGACGGGGAAACGACGGTCACGTCGACGGGTACCGGGCGGAGCGGTTATGGGCGACCTACGCGCACGGCCCGGTGCTGGCGCAGAATCCGTGGTTGGCCGATGAGATTCTCATGCAGATCAGTGGTGCGCCGCTGGCTCCATGGCCGAGCGTCGCCGATCGACTCTACGCCGAGCGATGTGCCACGATCAGTAGTCGTCGCTAGGGCGTTTCCCGTAGTCAGGGTCCCCACCCACGAGTCGACCGAGTTCGGCCACGGATTCCTCAATGCGCAGCCCGAATCGTCGAATGTTCTCATCAACCTGCACGCGTAGTGGGAGGCCAAAGGTAACGCTCACCGGATGACGTCGTTGTGAACGACCACGGGTGTAGATCGGTGCTTTTGCGTATTTCGGCCCGCGAAGGAAGCCCGCGTCGTGAATGTACGTGGGGATGATCGCGGCCTTAGAGCGATCCGCGAGGTAGGCCGCGCCGCCCTTGAACTCTTGGAGATTGCCGTCGGGACTGCGACCGCCTTCGGGATAGAGGAGCAAGTTCCATTTGTCTTCAACGAGCTCAAGAGCCAATTGTGAACTTCGTCGATTGATCTTGTGGCGATCGATGGGGATCGCGTTAAAGACCAAAACGGTACGAAACGCCTTGAAGGTGGTCATGAAGAAGTTGTCCATCGCGGCCGCAACGATGGTTCGCCGACGCATTCGCGCGGGAAGGGCGGTCAACAAGAGGGGTGTGTCGAGGTGACTGGTGTGATTCGCGACGAAGATATACGGACCGCCTTCGTTGAGGTGCTCGAGACCGTGCACCGTCAACGACGACATTCGATGGATCAAACGAGTGATGACGTAGGTCCAGTACAGATTGCGAATGAATTTGGCGACGTACCCGCGTCCCCATTTCGTGGGAAAGTCCAGACCCAACTGTGCCACGGTTTAACGCCGGTTCGTCTTCTTGGGCGTGTACCGCTTGGACGCCACGGGGGTCCGTGACGTTGCGGCCGTGGTCGATTTGGCCGACTTCGATGATCGTGCGCCGCGTGGGGCCCTCTCACCGCGTGGGGCTCTCGGGCCGCGACTCGCGCGCCGTTCCTGGGCGCGCTGGCGGGCAATCACGTTGGAACCGCGAAACGTTGCGTCGCCGTACTTGTTGAGACGAAACGCTCGCACCGCGAGCCAGCCACCTAGGGCGAGGAAGAAGATCCCGGCCGTTCCCGTCGCTAGTCCCAGCAGAAACGCCCCGACGATAACGCCGACGCGCTTGCGGTAGTAACTGAAAATTGCGATGGCCCCACCAACGATGACGAACACGAAGAACTGGGGTAGCCAGTACGAGGGGTGCGTGACTTCGAGCTTGTTACAGACCGTCCCCACCAAGTGATAGCCCTTCGCGCACACGTTGGCTTTCGAGGGCTTCGCGGTGACCGTTATCGTCGTGTTCTTGATGAGGTGGGGAATGAAGAAGAGCGCGAGGACGAGGGCGATGCCCGCTCCACCGAAGCCGAACCTCCGCTCCAGGGTATCCATGCCCATCACCAGTTCTCGTGATACCGACGCGGTTCGACTTTCGCGAAAGAAACGTCGTGGTTTGGCGTCGGAGGGACTGGTGTCGTTGTCGGGCACGATGTCCAGGCTACAACTCGAGACAAAACCTCATCGTCGTGAAGAAGGTAGGCTATGACCTTCGGGCGCTTAGCTCAGTTGGTTAGAGCGCAGCCTTCACACGGCTGAGGTCGAGGGTTCGAGTCCCCCAGCGCCCACTGGTTTTCGCGGATTCGCCGATTCGCCGATTGCCCTTGCTGATTGCCCGGGACAGGTTCCTCGCCGCGAGGTGCCAGTCGTGAACTTTTCGGCCGAAGTGAGGTTCAGTACCCCTGTAGATCTCCGTTGAGATTCGTTGGTTAGCCTGCGGAAGGTCGTGCCGAGCGCTCGAGCCCTGGGGGTGGTCGCTACGAGGAGTTCCGATCGATGAGTCCGCGCTATCCGGCGAAGGTGGCGAAGGTCCAGTGATTCCCGTCCGGGTCCTCCACAGTGAAGTCGCGCGATGGATAGTCGCTTTGATCCACGATTGGATTGATGATCGTCGCGTGGATCGTGCGTGCGCGCTCTATTACGGCGTCCGGATCAGTGGTGACGACATGGAGCGAGTTCGTCCCCGGTCGGCATGGTGTGAGACGTTCGTCTGTACTAGAGAGGAGTACACGACCACCTTCTGGCCAATCCAATTGGCAGTGGTGGATTGTCTCTCGTCGCTCTCCCGGAATCAGCAGGTCTTCGGTGAATCCAAGCGCCATCAACCATCCACGCAACCTTGGCGCGTCGTCGCTGACGACGCTGGCCCAAATGCTCTGTTGGCGAACGCCGCTTGTTCTCACGGTCATGACAATTGCGAATCCTAATGCGAAACGTGGGGAAAACCAATAGGGCGTTCTCTGCACCGAAATTCTTATTGCGTGACACGACGTCGGCGAAAAGCTCAGTGCGCGTCGAGGTGCTTTGACGGCGGCACGACGAATCGCTCCAATACCTTTGAGACGTTCGTCGCGAGGTGCGACGCCGACTCGTAGACGGACAACCGTGTCCCGGCAAGTCCGTGGAGATGGGCACCCAATGCGGCTGCAGTAATTTGGTCGTGCCCGCGTGCCACGGACGCACCGATGATGCCAGACAAGACGTCACCAGAACCCGCGGTGGCGAGTGCGCTCGTTCCCGAGATCACCACGCGCACCTGTCCCGCCGGCGACGCGACGATAGTCGTCGGGCCCTTCAACAAAATGACGCAACCCGTGGACCGAGAAAGTGATCGGACGGCTTCGAGGCGTTCTAGACCCAGAGATGTCCCACTCAATCGCTCGAATTCTTTCTGATGGGGCGTTGCTATCCATTGTCGACCATTCGCCAGGGCGAGTGTTTCGGGTACAAGGGCGTCGGCGTCGAGAACCACTCCCATGGTGAGGTCACTGATGCGTTCTTGCAGCCACAGCGATGAGTTCTCGCCGAGTCCCGGTCCGGCTATGACGCAGCGACTGCGGGAGTCGATCGAGGGACCACTGAATCGGACGATCTCGGGAGGTAATTGAACCAACTTGGCAATCTTGCCGTGACTCTCGAGGTGCACCATCGACGCGCCGGCGCTCAAGGCTCCTTCGCACACGAGAACTGCCGCGCCAGGCATCAATGGTGATCCGGCGAGCACGCTCACCGCGTGATTCCACTTGTGATCGTTGTCTCCGCGACGTACGAAGTCGCCAAGGTCGGAGTCCTCGATCAATGCCTCATCGGTCGGTGCGACGATATCGAGGTGTGAGAACAACAGTCGTCCGACGAAATTGGTCGACTCTCCATCGACGTGGGCGTACTTGAGTGCACCGAGTGCGAGTGTGACGTCAGCGCGAAGTGGACGCCCCAATACCATGCCAGTGTCGGCATCAACACCTGAGGGAAGGTCTACCGCAAGGACGATCGTCGATGAACCGACTAGGGGAGCGTTGTAGGGTCGAGAACAACCGAGTCCGAAGGCGGCGTCGATGACGAGATCGAAGCCACGAAGTTCGCGAGGTTGGTCTGCGACGGAGATGGTCTCGACTTTTGCACCAAATTTACGCAACTGCCGCGCGGCGACACGACCGTCTTCACCATTGAGTCCCGGTCCCACCAGAACCGCGATTCGACGCCCGTAACTCGAGCCCAACAGCTGGCGAGCCGTCACCGCAACGGCGGTACCGGCGGCCTCAACGAGTGCCGCCTCACCACGATCGGCGACGGCACGAGCGTCGCATTCACGCATCATCCGTGACGAAACGAGGGGTATCACTTGAACTCGAATCGTCGGTGCACGAAGGTCATCGACAACAAGTTAGTCACGCCATCACCGCAGTGTCGCCCGAGCAACCGCTGGTCCGCACAAATCGGCGACCAGTAGTCGACAATGCAGTGCGTGACGCTCACGAGAGCATCATTGATCCACTCGTGTGCAACGTTGAATGTTGAGCTCGAGAGCTGACTCGGGTGAAGTACGGCCGTCGTGCCCTATGTCGGGCCATGGCGTTTCGTTGCTGGGGTGATGTTGCATGGTGTTGCGCCGCGTCACCAGGTCAGGGTGAGGCGGGTGGTGGGGGCGATGTTGCCGCAGTTCTCATATCGGCACTGAGGTCACTCGCTCACAGCACTCGACGACGCCTCACGTCGGTCTAAAGGCAAACACAGAGAACCGCCACACAACTCTCAGAGTGTGACACTAGTTGTAACTCATTGCACAGGTGTTTCCGAAACTCGTTCCGTAGCCTGGTATTAAACCGCAATACAAGCGAATCGAGGAATGATGTTGACACATACCAATAGAGCATTTCGGTACGGTGCAATCGCCGCGTTAAGTCTGGCGAGTGTATTCGCCACCTCCGCTGTTGCGATGGCTAGCCCTGTCGCGCACGTTGGCGTCAAGGCCGATTTCTTCGTGCAAGGTACGGTGACCGTACTGTCGCCGACCACTGGCACGCCCACGTCGCTCACCATCCAACCGCGTAACCCTGCCGCTCCCACTGAGAATATTTTGCTGAGTGCGAGCACGATCTATCACCAGTCAGGTGCAGTAGTCACCGCGTCCGCCCTCAGCATCGGCGAACCAGTGAAGATCGGCCTGACCGGCAGCCCGGCCACCGCGGCACTCGTGGAGATTCAGTCTCCTGAGCCCATTTACATTGACGGCACCGTGACGGCGTTGACTCCATCCACCGGCACGCCGACATCAGTGACGATTCAGCCTCGTGACGCGAAAAAGCCTACGGTGAACGTGGCTTTGGGCTCGAGCACCCTGTACTACTTGGGTGGAAAATCCTCCTTGTTGTCGTCGTTGGTGGTGGGCTCACAAGTGGTCCTTGAGGCGACCGGCAACCCGGTGACCGCCACGGTCGTTGAAATTGTCATGCCCAAGCCCATCGAAATCAGCGGCGTCGTTACGGCGTTGACTCCCTCGACCGGCACGCCGACCTCGGTGACCATCATGCCCCCTGACCACCACGCCGTGGCGGTGAGCGTCGGCCTAGGTTCGTCAACGGTGTACCAACAGGCGGGAGCATTCGTAACGGTGGCTGACCTCTTGGTTGGCTCACACGTGGATGTGTTGGCCAGTGGAAATCCTGAGACGGCTACCGCGGTGCGCATCGCCGTACCCAAGCCGGTCTACGTGAACGGCGTCGTTACGGCGTTGACACCCTCGACCGGCACGCCGACCTCGGTGACCATCCAACCCAACGGCTACTTCAAGAGTCCCCTTACGGTGGCGCTCGGCGCGAGCACGGTGTACTACCAGTCCGGTGTCGTTAGTTCGGTGTCGTCATTGTTCGTCGGATCGCGCGTCGAGTTGTCGGCCAGTGGCAATCCCTTAACGGCGACAAAGGTGCACATCGCTGCTCCGGTACCGCACTACACAGTCGGTGATGTGACGTCGGTTTCGAGCACATCCTTGACGGTCCAACCACAGGCAACGGGTTCCACTCCGATCGTCTTCACCTTGACCAGTGCGACGAAGTACTACTCGGGACGTGACGCGTCGGACATCACTGCGGTGAACGTCGGTGACATCGTCAGCGTGTCGGACTTCGCCTCGGCGGCCACGACGGCGGTATCTGTCACGGTGCGCAACACGGCCATCATTGGTCGCGTGACCAGCGTCGTCGGTACCGTGATCTCGGTACGGGGTTTCTATGGTGCTCCGTTGACCGCCAACGTCACACCCACGACCGTCTACACCTTGTCCGGCCATACCTCGAGCCTGAGTTCGGTGCTCGTCGGCGACTTGATCGTCGCCCAAGGGCCGGCTACGGCGGGTGTCACCAATTCGGTGACCGCCAGTAACGTTTGGATCGGAACGCGAGACAACCCGATCTATCACTACGCATGGATCCAGCACCAGTTCTGGGGAAAGCGTCACCACCGCTAAGCGGGCGCACGGCGGAATGTAGGACGGCTATCGGGCAACCGCAAGGTTGCCCGATAGCCTTGTCCGGTGCCAAGTCTTAGTCACCGGATACCCGTTACCCCCTGGAGCGCGACGTCGCCCTGGGCACTTCGCCCGCGGATGATCGCACCGCTTGTGGTGGGTCTCAGTCTTTTTGGACTGGGGGAGGGACTCCTCGTTGCCTCACACTGGGGTGCCACTCCCTGGACCGTATTCGCCCAGGGCCTCGGTCAACGATTGGGGATCTCCATCGGTTGGGCCACCCTTGTCATCTCGACCGTGGTGTTGGCGGCGTGGTGGCCGTTACGTGAGAAACCCGGTTTCGGCACGATCGCCAACATCGCGATCATTGCCTACACGTTGGACTTGACTGCCGCAAATGTGGCGACGCCTACGAGCAATTGGTTACGGGCGGTGTTGATGGTGTCGGGCGTTGTTTCGATCGGTGTGGGGAGCGCCCTCTACCTGACGACCGCCTTAGGACCGGGCCCGCGTGACGGGGTCATGACGAGTCTTCATCGACGCCTCGACGTGAGCGTGGTGTACGTGCGCCTATGTATTGAGGTGGTGGTGCTCATCATTGGCTGGCTCCTAGGCGGTGTGGTGGGCATTGGTACCGCGTTCTTCGCCACGACTATTGGATTCAGTATTGGCGCGAGTCTTCACGTGGTCGATCGCGTGGCATCGAGAGGAAAGGCGTGATTGACGCCGCCCACCTGACACAATTCTTCGTAGCGTCCATCTTGATCATCATGGTGCCGGGCCCTAGCGTGCTCTTCACCCTCGCTCGTGGTGTTGCGTGGGGGCGCACGGTGGCGGTCCTGTCGGTACTGGGAAACAGTTTGGGAACCCTTGTACTGTCAATGGTCGTCGCCTTTGGCCTGGGACCATTGCTGTCGCACTCGCGGACGTTTTCCATCGTCCTTCAGTTGTGCGGCGGCGCGTACTTGGGGTATTTAGGGTTCGACGCGCTTCGTCATCGCCGCGAACATGCGCAGGCGATGACGAAGCGCGAAGAGGTGCGCCCGCCCCCTGGGCGAATCGTACAGCAAGGTTTCGTCGTAGGCATTTTGAACCCGAAGTCGCTTATCTTCTTCGCCGCCGTCTTTCCTCATTTCGTTAATCGCACTCGCGGTCACATCACTGCTCAGCTCGTTATTTTTGGTTTGATCTTTAGCGTGATGGCTTTTTGCAGTGACGGTACGTGGGGGTTGATCGCCGGCACGGCGCGTCAATGGCTCTCTGACTCGCCGGAGCGTTTAGTGGTGTTGCGTTCCGTTGGGGGCTGCGTCATGTGCGGACTGGGAGTCCTCATCGTGGTGTCGGCCCTTGCGTCGTAGTCGACGCACGGACATTCACGTGATACTTCCTACACTGCAGTGGACGAGGGAGACGCAATGAGTATGCATGGAGGAGGCGGCGGCCGTGGTGGTCGTGGGGGCATGGCCTCGATGCGCCGAAATCGTGACATCCTCGAACATCGCATCAAGCCGGGTACGTTGCCGCGGATGCTGACCTACGCCCGTGTCTATCGGCCGATGATCACGGTCTTCTTAATTGCCGTGGTCTTAGATTCGGTCGTCAGTACGGTGTCTCCACTGGTGTTGCGCTCCATAATTGACACGGGAATCCCCGAAAAGCGTGAGGGTCTGGTCATTGGCTTGTCGCTTCTCACCGCAGGTCTGGCACTCTTTGACGCCGGACTCTCGTTGTTTGAACGTCGGGCGTCGGCGGTGATCGGCGAGAGTCTGATCTACGACCTTCGAGCCAAGGTATACGGCCACATTCAAGACATGCCGATTGCCTTCTTCTCACGTACTCAGACCGGCGCGTTGATCAGTCGACTCAACAATGACGTGGTCGGCGCCCAACAGGCCTTCACCGACCTGTTCTCCAACGTCGTGGGAAACGCGGTGTTGTTAGCGATCATCTTGGGCGTGATGTTCTTCCTGAGTTGGCAGATCACGCTGGTCGCACTGGTCTTGTTGCCCGTGTTCCTGCTGCCCGCGCGTCGGGTCGGTCGACGACTCGGCACACTGTTTCAACGCGGTATGGAACTCAACGCCGAGATGAACATGGTGATGAGCGAGCGGTTCAATGTCGCGGGCGCCATGGTCGTCAAGCTCTTTGGGCGTCCCCGAGACGAATTGCAGTACTTCGAATCTCGGGCGGGCCAGGTTCGCGACATCGGAATTCGCCAGGCCACGTATCAGCGTTTCTTCTTCGTGGCCTTGTCGTTGACCGCGTCACTCGCGACGGCCTTCGCCTACGGCTTTGGTGGGGTGGCCGTGTTGCACGGTGCGCTGGCGGTAGGCACGTTGTTCGCTCTGACGCTCTACTTGGCGAGGGTCTACGGTCCGTTGACACAGCTTTCCAATCTCAACATCGATTACATGTCGGCCATGGTGAGTTTTGAGAGGCTCTTCGAGGTGCTCGATCTCGAGCCGATGATTAAAGATGCACCGGACGCGCGCACCATCCCCCAGGGGCCCGCGACGTTGGTTTTCGACCACGTGAACTTCGAGTACCCCGGAGCCGAAGAGGTGTCCTTGGCGTCGCTCGAAGCCGTCGCGGTTCTTGAGCGCGTCCAGCGCACACCGGTGCTGCACGACGTGAGTTTCGTGGTGGAGCCGGGCACGATGACGGCCCTCGTGGGTCCGTCGGGGGCCGGCAAGACGACGATGTCGCTTCTCGTGTCGCGCCTCTACGACGTCAACAGTGGATCGGTGAGGATCAACGGTGTCGATTTGCGCGAATCGACGAACGAGTCGCTCAAGGCCATGGTGGGTGTCGTGACTCAAGATCCGCATCTCTTTCACGACACGATTCGAGCGAACCTGTTATTCGCCCGACCTGACGCCACTGACGAAGAGGTCCACAGCGCCCTCGTCGCAGCGCAGATCGCGACCCTGGTGCAGAGTCTGCCGTTGGGCCTCGACACGGTGGTGGGCGAGCGGGGCTATCGACTGAGCGGTGGCGAAAAGCAGCGTGTGGCTCTCGCGCGATTGTTGCTCAAGGCGCCGCACCTGGTGGTCCTCGACGAAGCGACTGCGCACCTCGACAACGAGAGCGAAGCGGCGGTGCAGCGCGCGCTCGACGAGACAATGACCGACCGCACGTCGTTGGTGATCGCCCACCGGCTTTCGACGATTCGCAACGCTGATCAAATTCTCGTGATCGACGACGGACGAATCGTCCAACGCGGTACGCACGAGGAGCTACTCGAGATGGGCGGACTGTACCGCTCGCTCTACGAGACGCAGTTCGCGTCCCAGGCCTCAACCCATCGCGTGAGCGCCCCCATCGACGTGGATCACCGAAGCGGTGGTGGCGCGCAGGAAGGGTGAGAGCATCGCGACGGCGGTGTCGGCGACGGCGCTCGCGTCATTGACGTCCCAGCCGAGGGGCGCGCGTTCGGCCCACGTGTCTTCGAAGATCGAAAAGCCGGGAATCGACTTGGCGGCCATCGTACGAATCGGCCCAGCGGCGAGCATGTTCACGCGGATCTTGTCGGGTCCGACCTCGCGTGCCAGGTAGCGGCCCAGGGACTCGAGTCCGGCCTTCATCACGCCCATCCAGTCGTACATCGGGTACGCCCGCGTTCCGTCGAAGTCGAGGGCGATCACCGAAGCCCCGCCCAGTGCCTCGCTCCGTTGGAGCAGTGGTCGAAAGGCGCCAACGAGGGCACTCAAGGAGTACGTGGAGATGTGCATTGCCGTGGCGACGTCCTCAAAGGGCGCGACGAACATCCCAGCGCCGAGACAACTCTGGGGGGCGTAACCAATGGCGTGCACGAGCCCGTCCAGACGTCCGAAGCGACTCTCGACCTCACTGACCGCTTCACCCACCTGCGTTGGGTCGGTCACGTCGAGCTCGATGACTTCGCCCACCTCACTGAGTTTGCGCGCGGTGCGTCGCGTGAGGGAGAGTCCGCGCCCGGCTCCGGTGAGAGCGATCGTGGCTCCCTCTTCGAGTGCGCGCTTGGCAATGCCAAAGGCCAGTGAATCGTCGGTGAGCACACCCGTAATCAAGATACGGTGATTGGTCAGTATTGGCATCTTGTTAGCGTACTGAAGTTGCGCAATCGAAAGGGTTCGTTCATGAGTACCGTAGGCATTTTGGGGGGAACTGGTCCCGCGGGGCAAGGGGTCGCAGTACGTCTAGCTGCCGGAGGGTACGACGTCGTACTGGGTTCACGGGACGCGGACAGGGCTGTTCACGTCGCCACGGAACTGGTGGCGCGTGGAACGGGCTCACTGAGGGGTGGCGCCAATGATGCCGCCGCACAGTGCGACGTGGTCGTGGTCGCGACGCCCTGGGACTCTGCCGTTGCCACCGTCACCGCTCTCAAAGGACCGCTCGCTAACAAAGTCGTCGTATCGATGGTGAACGCGCTGGTGCGTGAGGGTCGTGAACTCGTTCCCCTCTACCCGCCGCGCGGATCCATGGCGGCCCAGATCGCCTTCGCGCTACCTGACTCCGAGGTCGTGGGCGCGTTCCATCACCTGCCGGCATCGGAAATGGTGAATCTCGACGGTGACCTTGATGCCGACGTGGTGATTTTTGGCGATCACGCCGAATCACGTGACGTGGTCGCCGAGATGGTGGACGCCATGCCGGGATTGCACGCCGTCGTGGCCGGGACGATGTCGCTCGCGAGCGCCACCGAAGCCTTCACCGCGGTGTGTATCTCGATCAACATACGCCACAAGGCTCACAGTTACGTCAAGTTGGCCGGACTTCGCCACTGATGCAGCTCTACGACACCGCTCGCCGTGGGGTGTTTCCCATGGATCCGGGACCGGTGGTCTCGCTCTATAGCTGCGGAATCACTCCCTACGACGCGGCCCACATGGGCCACGCCTTCGTGTACCTGACCTTTGACGTCTTGCAACGTCGCTTACGGGACCAGGGATACGAGACTCGCTGCGTACGCAACGTCACCGACGTGGATGACGACATTTTGCGCAAGGCACGCCAACTCGGCGTGAACTACCTCGACCTCGCCGCGCGCGAGATGGCGAAATTCGAACACGACATGCGTTTGATCAACCTCTTGCCGGTCTACGCCGAGCCGCGCGCCACGGGAGCGATCCCCGAGATCTTGACGATGATCGGAGACCTGTGCGAATCGGGCCACGCTTATCAGGTGGATGGTTGGATCTATTTTGAAGCGTCCACCTTCGCGAGATTTGGCCAGGTGAGTCACGAGGATCGAACCATGATGTTGACCTTGGCCGCGCTGCACGGTGGCAATCCCGACGATCCGCGTAAGCGCGATCCCCTCGACTTCGTCTTGTGGCAACCTTCGCTCGAGGACGAGCCGGGATGGCAGTCGCGCTGGGGGGCGGGACGTCCGGGGTGGCACATCGAGTGTTCGGCCCTCGCGCGGCGAGAACTTGGCGATACCCTCGACGTCCACGGGGGAGGACGCGACCTGGCGTTCCCCCACCACGAATGCGAGGCCGCCCAGAGCGAGAGTGTGACCCACGTTCCCTTCGTGCGACACTGGTTGCACGTGGGACTGGTGGGGCTCGACGGAATCAAGATGTCCAAGTCCCTCGGCAACCTCGTCTTCGTATCAGAACTCGCCCAGCGAGCCGAACCCGCAGCGGTGCGCCTGGCCATGCTCGACCAGCATTACCGCAGCGACTGGGAGTGGCGCGACGAACTCCTGGGTGACGCGCAGTCACGCCTGGCGACGTGGCGCTCAACGCTCAACGGTCGTGGGTCAACGGTGCTGAGTGACGTGCGCGACGCGCTCGACGATGACCTGGACACGCCCTCGGCTCTCGCCGCCATTGACGCCGCAGCGCACGCGGGCGCCACGGTCGCCCTGGCGGCGGCGTTGCTCGGCGTTACGCTGTGAAGAAGGAAAGGCGTGATGTCGGTGATCGAAGTTCAACTTCCAGACGGTAGTGCCCGTTCGCTCGCGGAAGGTTCCACTGCCCTCGACTTAGCCAGCGCCATCGGCGCGCGTTTGGCGAAGGACGCATTGGCCGCAACGGTCAACGGTGAGCTCACCGACCTGACGCGAGTACTCGCGGATGGAGACGTGGTCGCTCTGGTCACGCCCGCGAGCGATGTGGGACGAGATGTTTTGAGGCACTCGAGTGCACACGTGCTCGCTCAGGCTGTCCTGCGCATCTGGCCGGGTGCGCACTACGCGATCGGTCCCGCGATTCGCGACGGCTTCTACTACGACTTCGAATTACCCGGCGGGGAGCACTTTCGTGACGAGGACCTCGCGCGCATCGAGGCAGAGATGCGTGCCATCGTCGCTGAGGACCAACCGTTTGTCCGTTCGGAGTACTCCATCGATGAAGGTCTGGCCCTGTTCAAGGATCAGCCATTCAAGGTCGAGATCATTTCGGGTGTCCGTGAGGGGGCCAATCCCGAAGACGCCAACGAGGTCGGTGGATCCGTCGTGTCGACGTACGCCAACTCTGAGACCTTTCAAGACCTGTGTCGCGGTCCCCACGTGCCGTCGACGAAGCGATTGGGGCACTTCAAATTGATGCGAGTCGCCGGGGCGTATTGGCGTGGCGACGAGAAGCGTCCGCAGCTTCAACGCATCTACGGCACCGCCTGGGAGACCAAGGATGCGCTCGCCGCTCACCTGATCCAACTCGAGGAAGCTGAGAAGCGCGACCACCGTCGTCTGGGTCAAGAGATGGATTTGTTCTCATTTCCCTCCGAATTGGGTCCGGGTCTCGCGGTGTTTCATCCCCGCGGTGGAACGGTGCGTCGCGTTATGGAAGAGTACTCGCGCGCTCGCCACGTCGCGGGTGGCTATGAATTCGTCAATTCCCCGCACATCACCAAGGCCGAGTTGTTCGAGACGTCGGGACACCTGGACTGGTACGCGGACAGCATGTATCCACCCATGGATCTCGATGATGGTCAGCAGTACTACCTCAAGCCAATGAATTGTCCTTTTCACGTGCTGATCTTCAAGGCCCGCCAGCGTTCGTACCGCGAACTGCCGTTGCGAATGTTCGAGTTCGGGACCGTTTATCGCTACGAGAAGTCGGGAGCAGTTCACGGACTGACGCGCGTGCGAGGTATGACCCAGGACGACGCGCACATTTTTTGTACCCGCGAGCAAATGGGTCAAGAGCTCGCCGAACTGTTGAGTTTCGTCCTCGGGCTCCTGCGCGACTTCGGGCTCAACGAGTTCTATTTGGAACTCTCCACACGCCCCGACATCAAATCAGTGGGTAGCGACGAGGAATGGAATGAGGCCGAAGCGACGTTGGCCGACGTTGCGCGTGGCGCTGGTCTTGAACTCGTTCTCGACGAGGGCGGCGGTGCCTTTTACGGACCAAAGATCTCAGTGCAGGCGCGTGACGCCATCGGGCGTACGCACCAACTCTCCACCATTCAATTGGACTTTCAAACCCCCCAGCGCTTCGAGGCGAGTTACATCGCCTCCGACAACGCGCGCCATCGCCCGATCATGATTCACCGCGCCCTCTTTGGTTCGGTGGAACGCTTCATGGCAATCTTGATCGAGCACTACGCGGGCAACATGCCGACGTGGATGAGTCCCGAGCAGGTGAAGGTGCTTGGAGTACGTGACGACCATGACGCCTACGCTTTCGAGGTGGCGGCGACCCTGCGTCGCGACGGTGTGCGCGTCAGCGTCGAGCCGGCGAACGAGCCGCTGGGCGCGCGCATTCGACGCGCCAAGATGGAAAAGGTCCCCTACATCCTGGTGGTGGGCGATGACGACGTGGCGTCGGGCACGGTAGGCGTGAACGCGCGGGGTGCCAACGACCCCGAACGTGGGGTAAGCGTCGAGGACTTCTGCTCGCGACTACGTCACGAGATCGACGACCACGGATCACCGGAGCTGGCCCGTGCCACTTGAGCGCTTCGCGGCGTCGTGGCGCGAAGCGTACGTCACGAGTCCAGAGGCGGCGACGAATGCCCGCGGTGGAGGCACGTGCGTCTTTTGCGACCTCGCGGAACTCGAACCGTCCGAGGAATCGGGAGTTCTGTGGCGCGATGAGTTGAGTTTCGTGACGCTCAACGCCTTTCCCTACGGTTCGGGGCACCTACTGGTCGTCCCGCGCCGACACGTCGGGGACCTTCAAGAACTCAGTGACGAGGAGTACGTCAGTTTCTTTTGGGCCGTGCGACGAACGGTCAAAGCGCTCGAGTCCACCTATCACGCCGACGGAATGAACGTGGGCATGAATTTGGGCCAGGCCGGGGGAGCGGGCATCCCTCAACATCTCCACGGACACGCCTTGCCACGTTGGAACGGCGACACCAACTTCATGACCACGATCAGCGAAACGCGGGTTCTGCCCGAATCTCTGGCTTCGACGTGGCAAAAAGTCGTGATTCACTTTGGAGACTAGATACCTCAAACACCCTCAGTAGACTTCGCGTAAGGACCTTGGGAGATCGATGTTCGACGGAAAATTCCGCCAATCAGTTGACGCCGCCACCGCCCCCGTGGGTCGGTCGTTGGTGCGCGCCGGTTTTTCAGCCGACGTCTTGACCGCGTCGGGACTCCTCTTCGCTTGCGTCACGGCGTGGTGCATCGCCGAGGGATACTTCATAGTCGCCATCGTGCTCTTGACGCTGACGGGGGTCCACGACCTCCTCGATGGTGCGGTCGCTAAGGCGTCGCAGCGCGCCAGTCAGCGGGGCAGTTTCTTTGACTCGGTGGTCGACCGCGTGTCGGACGCCGCGCTCCTGGGCGGCGTCGCCTTCTACCTCGAACGACACCACCCCGGTGAACTCGTCTTGTTACCCTTCGCACTGCTGACGACGTTCTTCTTGATCTCCTACCAACGCTCCAAAGCCGAGAGCCTCGGCCTCGCGGCCAAGGGAGGACTCATGGAGCGTGCGGAACGGCTCGTCCTTTTGGGCGTTGCACTGGTGTCACCGGTGATCTTCGTGCCCGTCCTGTGGTTGATGCTCGGACTCACCACGCTCACTGCGCTGGGCCGCTTTTGGAGGGTGTGGCAGATCGCCGCGCGACCCGCTCCTCGTACCGTGATCGAGCGAACGCCGCGCTCCCACGTGCGTCGCCCGCGACGCCTCAGTCGATCTTCGCGCCACTAGACCGTGAAACCTCGCACCCGCGTGGCTCTCTTCAAGGGGGCCGGGGCGGTCCTGGAATGGTTGCCGGAACGAGTCGACGTGGGTCTCGCACGGTACCTCGGCGTCCGGTTGGGCCTGCGTTCGAGTGGACGGGTCAACCTCGAACGGAATCTGGAGCGCGTCCTATCGGGTCCATCGCGTCCTGCGACTCCTGAGTTGGTGCAACGCTACCTCCGGCGCGGATTTGCCAATTACGGCCAGTACTGGGCGGAGGGCGCCAAACTACCCGCGCTGTCTCAGCGGACGATCACGACCCGCTTCACCATCGGTGAAGGTCGACAGTACCTTGACGACGCGTTCGCCCAGGGCCGCGGAGTGGTCATCGCACTGCCCCACATTGGATCGTGGGAGTGGGGAGGCGCCTTCATCGCGTCCCTGGGTATGCCGATGACCTCGATCGCCGAGGAACTCGAGCCCCCCGAACTCTTTGCGTGGTTCAAGTCCAAGCGTGAAGCGGTGGGTATCCATATTGAGGGTCTCAACGCCGCGGCGAGTTCGAAGTTACTCGGCATACTCAAGGCCGGAGGAGTGGTCGGACTTCTCTGCGACCGCGACATCCAAGGTGGTGGCATCGAAGTCGACTTCTTTGGGGCGCGCGTCACTTTGCCCGGTGGCCCCGCAACGTTGGCCCTGCGCACCGGAGCCGTTCTGGTCGCGGCGGCGTGCTACACGGGGCCGGGTCGTGATCACTTCGCGGTGATCACGCCGCCGATCACGGTGCACCGCGAGGGCCGACTACGAGAGGACGTGACGCGAGTGACCCAGTTGGTGGCGCACGAACTCGAGGGTCTGATACGTCGCGCTCCCGAGCAGTGGCACGTCCTCGAAGCGCGCTTCGAGGTACCGTGACGATACGGCGCGACCTGGCACGCGTCACGCTGGTCTCGCCGTACGCCCTGAGTGTCTTTGGCGGCGTGCAGGAGCAGGTGCTCTCGATGAGCCGTGAACTCTCACGTCGAGGTCACGACGTCCAAGTGATTGCGCCCGACGAGGCGGACACCGCGACGTACGACACACCCGCTCGCCTCGACCGTCTGGGTCGTCTGGTCAACGTCGCGGCCAACGGGTCCCGGGCTCCACTCACGCTCTCAGCGCAAGCTTCTCGAAAGGCGTGGGAGAGAGTGCGTGACTTCAGTCCCGACGTCGTTCACTTTCACGAGCCCTTCGCGCCCCGGGTGGGGTGGCGCACCCTGCGCGAGCGATCGGCACCGTCGGTGGGCACGTTTCATCGAAGTGGCCACGGCCGGACCCTTCTGTTGGCGGCACCACTGCTGCGGCGAGCAGCGACGCGACTCGATGCATCGGCCGCCGTGTCCGAGATGGCGGCGATCACGGCGCGAGCGATGTACGGCGTTGTGCCCGAAGTGTTGTTCAACGGTTTTGAGATCGATCGATTCGTAGCGTTTCCGCGCGAACCACAGTCGCAGGCCACTCTCGTCGTGGTGGGACGACTCGAATCTCGCAAGGGCGTGGTGACGGCGATCGACGCGGTGCGAGCGCACAATGAGCGTCGCGAGGAGCCCTGGCGACTGGTGGTCGTCGGCAATGGTCCCGAGCGAGCCTCGCTTCGTCGCGCGGCGGGAACTGACGAATTCATCAAGTTTGTCGGGGCGGTGTCCGACGATGAGAAGCGCCGCTGGTATCGACGAGCTGACGTCCTCATTGCGCCCGCCACTCACGGTGAGTCCTTTGGACTCATCCTCCTCGAGGCAATGGCCAGTGAGACCCGCGTCGTGGCGAGCGACATACCGGGGTATCGCGACGCCGCGGGAGCCCACGCCGTGATGTTCGAACCAGGTCAGAGCAACGATCTCGAACGCGCCATCGGCCGAGCGCTCGCCAGCCGCGACTCCTCGACCTTGGCGCTCGCACGTCAACACGCCGAGCACTGGTCGATGCGCCGTCTGGTGGATGACTACCTTTCGCTGTACGAGCGGGCGCGCGAGCATTTCGTCGCACTGGGGTAGCCTGAAGGTATGGCCACCCAACAACGATCGCGTTCTCGGCGGCCGTCGTCGGCTCGCCACCGGGGTCCGCGACACGTCGAGGCGGTACTCGATCCGACCTGGCAGAACCCCTATTCGCCCTCGGTTCAGGAACGTGAAGCTCATACTGACGCCCTACGTCGCTTCGCCCTGCGCCGACAACGGCCCCAGATTGCCCTCTTCACGGTGGTCGTCATCGCGTTACTCGTCGCGACGGTGGTGTCACCCTGGTTGGCGATTTTGGCCGTGGTGGTGGCTGGTCTTGGCGTGTGGGAGGTTCGACGCTTTCTCGCGACCTTCGAGCGACGCGCGTTGAACCTGGGTGCCACGATGTTGTCCGAATTCAGTGTCGGTGGTACCGCCAAGGACCGCCAACGACTCATCACGGTCCTCGACCGTCTCACCGCGACGTTCGGGGTGGATGGTGTCAGCGCCTTCGTCATTGATGACACCGGTTATAACGCGGCGCTGGTACCCAACGGGCCGAGCTATTCGTTGTTCGTGACGAGCTCGTTGATGCGTGACTTCGAACTCATCGAGCTCGAAGGTGTCGTCGCCCATTGTCTCGCGCGCCAGCGTTTGGGAATCCTTGGTCGCGAGAGCGCGTCGGCACTCATCAACGCTCCGGTGCAGTCACGTCGTGAACTCGCCGGTCCCGGACTGACCTATCGCGCCGACGAGGTCGCCGCCGCAGCGATCCGCTATCCGCTGGGTCTGGCTGGTGCTCTGCGTAAGTGTGCTCGTCAAGTCGTCCCGGCGTCCTCGTTCTTTTCGTCGTCGAATTACGCACAGTGGCGTTTTGTCTGGTTCGACGTGTGGAGTGATCGCGTGAGTGCGGACCTCTCGGACCTCGACGACGTCGAGTTGCGGGCGCTCGCGCTCGAAGAATGGTAGCCACAGCGCTCTATTAGGCTGGTGCTATGAATTCACCACTGACACCTTCGACGGTCGGAACCGCCCTCGTGAAGCGAGGACTCGCGGACATGTTGCGTGGCGGCGTCATCATGGACGTCGTCAATCCCGAGCAGGCGCGCATCGCCGAGGACGCGGGAGCCGTGGCCGTGATGGCGTTGGAGCGCGTTCCGTCCGACATTCGACGTGACGGCGGCGTCGCTCGGATGAGTGACCCCCAGATGATTCAAGAGATCCAGGCGGCGGTGACCATTCCAGTGATGGCCAAGGCCCGCATCGGGCACTTTGCCGAAGCACAGATTCTTCAGGCGCTCGACGTCGACTACATCGACGAGTCGGAAGTGCTGACGCCCGCCGACGAAGAGAACCATATTGATAAGTGGGACTTCACTGTTCCCTTCGTTTGTGGGGCGACGAACCTGGGTGAAGCATTACGTCGAATCGCTGAAGGTGCGTGTCTCATCCGCTCCAAGGGCGAAGCCGGCACCGGCAACGTCGTCGAAGCCGTACGACACTTGCGCACAATCAATGCGCAGATGCGCCGCCTGGCGAGTGCTGACGCTTCGGAACTCTACGCTTTGGCCAAGGACTTGCAAGCCCCCATGGCCCTCGTCCAAGAGGTCGCGGCGACGGGCTCACTGCCGGTTCCCCTGTTCTGCGCGGGTGGCATCTCGACGCCAGCTGACGCGGCCCTCGTCCTTCAACTGGGTGCTGAAGCTGTCTTCGTTGGTTCGGGGATCTTCAAGAGTGAAGATCCCGAGCGCATGGCTAAGGCGATTGTGGAGGCGACGACTCACTTCGAAGACGCCAGTATCGTCGCCAAAGTCTCGACGGGACTCGGCGCGGCGATGATCGGCGCTGAGACCGCGTCGTTGGAACAGCGCCTGGCGGAACGCGGTTGGTAGTGCGTCGCGTCGGCGTTCTGGCACTTCAGGGCGACGTGCGCGAGCACGTCGCCACACTCGAGAACCTCGGCGCCAGTGCCGTCAAGGTGCGCCGTTGCGAGGACCTCGACGGTCTTGACGGTCTCATCATTCCTGGCGGCGAGTCGACGACGATCAGTCATCTCTTGGTCACCTCGGAGTTACGCAAACCCCTTGAGTCCCTGATTGGCGAGAATTTTCCTGTTTTTGGAACGTGTGCCGGGCTGATCATGTTGGCCGACGAGGTTTTGGACGGCCGCGTGGACCAGTGGAGTTTTTCGGCGCTGGACGTATCGGTTCGTCGCAACGGGTACGGTCGTCAGATCGCGAGTTTCGAGACCCCCATCGTCGTAGGCGAGCGAGGAACGGTGCCCGGCGTCTTCATTCGTGCACCGCGCATCGAACGCTGGGGTGAGGACGTGGAAGTGATTGCGTCGCTTGATCATGGCGATGGCGAGCACCCGGTGCTGGTGCGCCAGGGGTCGGCGTGGGGATGTTCGTTTCACCCAGAGTTGACGAGCGACGTACTCGTGCACGGGCTGTTCTTGGACGCGTTACAAGAAGCGTTACGATAACTACGCCCTATAGCGGGCAGGAGGAAACATGTCCGGCCATTCGAAGTGGGCGACCACCAAGCACCGTAAGGGTGCCAAAGACAGCGCGCGCGCCAAGGTCTTCGCCAAGTTGATTCGTCAAGTGGAAGTCGCCGCGCGTGAGGGCGGGGGAGACCCGGCCACGAACGCGAGCTTGCGCACGATGTTCCAAAAGGCGCGTGAGGCCTCAGTACCGATCGACACCATTGAGCGCGCCATTAAACGCGGAACGGGCGAACTCGAAGGTGTGCGCTACGAAGCTATCTCCTACGAGGGCTACGCGCCCGGTGGCGTCGCGATCATCATCGAGACCCTGACGGACAACCGCAATCGCACCAGCGCTGAGATCAAGCACCTGCTGTCAAAGAATGGCGGCAATATCGCCGAGCCTGGCGCCGTCTCGTGGCAGTTCGACCGTAAGGGAGTGATCGAAGTGAAGGGACCCCTCGACGAGGACCAGCTCCTCGAGTGGGTGCTCGATGCCGGCGGCGAGAATTTCTCGGCCCAGGGTGACAATTTTGTCGTCACCACCGAAGCGACCGAGGTCGCGATGGTGCGCGACGCTTTGGAAGAGGCTGGAGTGACGATTGTTGGCGCGGACTTGACCCTCGTGCCCCAGAATCTCATTCCGGTCGACGACGAAGGCGAAGCCAAGAAAGTTCTTCGTCTCATGGACGCGATTGACGACCACGACGATGTCCAGAACGTGTACGCGAACTTTGACATCTCCGACGAGATCCTCGCGAACTTCGAGGAGTAATCCCTTGACCCGTCTCGCGGGCGCATTACAATCGAACACATGTTCGTACTCGGTATCGACCCCGGCCTGACCCGATGTGGGTTCGGCCTCGTCGAGGGAACCTTGGACGGTGCGGAATCGTTTCGAGCCGTGCGTGCCGGCGTCCTCGAGACTGACGTGGCGTGCGACGTCGAAGGTCGCTTGGCACAGATCCACCTCGATCTCGAGTCGTTGCTGACCGAGTTCACGCCCGATGCGGTCGTGGTGGAGAGGGTGTTCTTCCAACGCAACGCCAAGACCGCGATACCCGTCGCTCAAGCCAGCGGCGTCGCGGTGGGGCTCGCGGGCGCGCGCGGCTTGCGCGTGCGTCAGTTCACCGCCCAGCAGGTGAAACTTGCGGTCACTGGTTATGGCGCAGCCGAAAAGTCTCAGGTGCAGTCGATGGTGGCCAAACTCTGTGGGCTACGGTTCGTCCCCGAACCTCCCGACGCGGCCGACGCCCTCGGTCTGGCCATCACCTATTTCATGACCGAACGAGTGGAACGGCGATATTCGGCGGTCGCCACGTGATCGGTTGGCTGCAGGGGCGCGTGGTGAGCGTACACTCGTCGGGTTCTTTGGTACTGAACGTGAACGGCGTCGGCTACGAGGTCCATCTCGCGTCGGGTGGGACCGTTGGGCGCGGTGACGATATCGAGCTCTTTATTCACACCGTCGTTCGCGCTGACGCCATTGTCTTGTATGGATTCGAATCCCTCGACGACCGTGAGTTCTTCTCGACGCTTCTCGTGACGCCGGGAGTGGGTCCATCTACGGCACTGGCCGCCCTACGCACCATGCCCACGGAGGAACTACGCGTCGCCATCGAGAACGGCGACGTCAAGAAGGTGGCGCAAATACCAGGAATCGGTAACAAGACCGCCAGTCGTATCGTTCTCGAGCTCAAGGGCAAACTCGTCGTCGTGGCGCCGACTGAGACGGCGAACAGTACGCCGCGCGCGAGCGACATCGAAGAGGCTCTGCGATCATTGGGCTACGTACCCAGTGAGATCCGCGATGCCCTCGAAGGCGTGACGTTGCCCGACGACGAATCGGCCGCCCTACGTACCGCCCTGCAGCGATTGGGCCGGCGATGACGCGTCGTGACGCGGACGTGGCATCACTGGTGGAGGCGCTTGACAACGTGGTGACACCACTTGCCTCGGAAGGAGACCGCAGCGTTGAAGTCACGTTGCGTCCAACGACGCTGGCTGACTTCGTCGGACAACGCGAATTGGTGGGGCATCTACGGATCGTCCTGGGCTCGGCACGTACGCGCGGCCAGGTGTCTGATCACCTTCTTTTTGCGGGACCGCCCGGTTTGGGCAAGACGTCTCTGGCCAGCATTGTCGCTCATGAAATGGGTTCGGGACTTCGCGTGACCTCGGGTCCGGTCCTCGCCCGACCCGGTGACCTGGTGGCGCTCTTGACGGACCTTCAAGAGGGCGAGGTCCTCTTCATCGACGAGATCCATCGTCTCTCTCGAGCCGTCGAGGAGGTGCTCTATCCAGCGATGGAGGACCGACGTCTCGACGTGATGATTGGCCGCGGACCATCGGCGAGGTCGATTCGCCTAGACCTTCCCAATTTCACCCTGGTTGGCGCGACCACGAGGACGGGTCTCGTCGCGGCGCCCCTACGTGACCGGTTCGGTTTCGTGGGACAGTTGGACCTCTACGAAGCCGACGAGCTTCGCCAAATAGTGACTCGTTCGGCTGGACTGTTGGGCGTGAGGCTCTCGGGCGACGCCGCCGGGGTCATCGCCCAACGCGCCCGTGGAACACCGAGAATCGCCAATCGACTACTGCGTCGGGTGCGCGACGTGGCGTCGGTGGGCGGCCACGACGTGGTCAGCGACGTTCTGGCCGCCGATGCGCTCACGCTCTTTGGTGTCGACGTGTACGGACTGGACAAGATCGACCGACGGATTCTTGGCCTGCTGTGCGATCAATTCGCCCAATTGCCCGTGGGACTCACCACGTTGTCGCACGCCTGCGGCGAGGAGCCCGCGACGATCGAAGACGCGTACGAGCCGTACCTGTTGCGCGAGGGTTTTCTCATTCGCACTCCCCGCGGTCGAGTGGCCACCGACAAAGCATTCGCCCACCTTGACCTTCGACGACCGGGTGGGGGATTGATCTAGGCCCCCCGTGACGAGCGACTAGGGTTTCTTTGGTCTATTGACGGAGGAATATTCCATGTTGTTCGCAGCAGCTGCAAAGAGTTCGAGTAGTAGCGCTTTCTTTTTCATCATCATCGTCGTGTACGCGGTGGCGTACTTCGCGTTCATCCGTCCGCGTTCACGTAAGGCTAAGGCCGCGCGTACCCAGGCCAAGCAGGTCGAGGTGGGCGAGCGCGCCCGTACTATTGGCGGCCTCATCGGGACCATCGTGAGCCGTAATGACGAGTCGGTGACCTTGCGCACCGCCAGCGGCGTGGAACTCGACTTCATCCCTTCGGCGATCGCGGGTCGTATCGATCCGGTGCCCACGGTGGACGAGGACGCCTCCGAGCACGACGAGGGTCACGACCACGAAGACGAGGGACACTCGCACGAGGGTGATGACAAGTAATGGCGAGTCCCGCCGCCTCACGCAAGTCACTCATTGTCAGTCTGATTCTGACCATCGTGATCGGTTTTGGCTCTCTCGCGACCACGCTGTCACTCGGCTGGGGTCCTAAGCTCGGACTCGACCTCGCGGGCGGACTCTCGGTGGTCTACAAGCCAACGGCCACCGTGTCGAACGCTGACATGAACGAAGTCGTGACGATTCTGAGCAACCGCGTCAATGGCCTGGGCGTCTCCGGAGCCACCGTTAATCTGCAGGGCAAGAACGTCGTCGTGTCGGTGCCGGGCGTGACCAACGCCCGACAGGTCCTCGCTCGTGTCGGTGAGACCGCCCAGCTATTCTTCCGACCGGTTCTGTGTGAGGTTGCCGCCGCGTCAAAGACCGCCAAGCCCATTGGCAACGCCACCATGCCATCGTGCGGGGCCGCGTATGCGATGACTCAAGCCAATCTCGCCGTGACCCCCGACACGGCGACCGCGGCCGGCTACACCGCCAATACGCCCGGTATCGACCCGAGCTTCGCCAACATCGCCACGACGTTGCCCGCACAGGACGCGGAAAACAAGCCCGTGATCCTGCCGACATTGGGGCAACCAAAGACCGTTCGATACTTGTTAGGTCCCGCCCAACTGACCGGTCAAGCGATCGGCAAGGCCTTCGCGACCCAGGACACTCTCGGCGCGTGGGTCGTCAGTTACACCTTGACGGGTTCGGGGAGCCCGGCGTGGGACGCCGTGGCCAAGGAGAACTTCCACCAACAAGTCGCGATCGAACTCGACGGGGTCATCCAGTCGGCACCACTGATTCTGCCGGGCCAGAGCTCCTTCACCAGTTTTGACGGTCAGGGACAGATCTCGGGGAACTTTACCCAGAGTTCCGCACAGAACCTCGCGCTCGCTATGGAGTTTGGTGCGTTACCCGTGCGCCTACAGGCCCTCACCACAGAGACGGTGTCTCCCACCCTCGGCCACAGCGCCCTGGTGGCCGGTCTGGGGGCCGGACTCGCGGGCCTCGCTCTGGTCATGTTGTACGTGATCTTGTATTACCGGGCCTTGGGACTGGTGATCTTGCTGGGTCTGGGCGTCACCGCGGCGTTGTTGTGGGCGATCATCTCCGCGTTGGGTCATACGGCCTACGCCCCGAGCTTCAACCTGGCCGGCGTGACCGGACTAATCGTGTCCATTGGTATCACGGTGGACAGTTATATCGTTTACTTCGAACGATTAAAGGACGAGGCGAGAGCCGGTCGCTCCGTGCGTAGTTCAGTCGACCGTGGCTTTAGATCCGCGTGGCGCACTGTATTGGCCGCTGACACGGTGAGCCTGCTCGCCGCGGTGTTGTTGTACCTCATCGCCGTGGGAGACGTGCGAGGTTTCGCATTCTTCCTCGGACTCTCGACACTGATGGACGTCTTCATCACGTGGTACTTCACTCGTCCTCTGGTGATCTTGCTCGGTCGTCGAAGTGGTCAAAGCACGTCGGCGCTCTCGATGGCCGCGGGCATGAATGCGGGAGCGGTCCATGAGTGAGTCGACCACGACGGAAAAGTCCCCAGGACGCTTCGGTCGTCTCTATCAGGGATTGACCACGATTGACTTCGTGGGTCGTCGCAAGATCTGGTTCACCGCGTCCCTGGTGGTCATCGTGATCGGTCTCGGTTCTCTCGGTATCCGTGGGTTCAACCTCGGTATCGACTTCAAGGGGGGCAGCTCCTGGACGGTTCTGGCACCGCATTCGTCGATTTCAGCGATGACAACCGCGGTCGAAGGTGCTGGCTTGCCCAACCCGACCGTTGAGAAACTCGGTTCTGAGACCTACCAGATTACCGCTGACCTCAATAGCGACTCCGCCGCCAAGCAACTCAGCATCACCAACAATGTGGTGTCGGCTATGGCCAAGGAGGCGGGTGTCGCCAACGATCAAGTCTCGACCTCCAGCGTCGGTCCGACCTGGGGCGGTCAAGTGACCAATCGGGCCCTCGAGGCCTTGATCATCTTCTTCTTGGCGGTGGTGCTCTACATCTCGATCCGATTCGAGCCAAAGATGGCTGTGGCGGCCTTCATCGCGATGCTCCACGACCTGCTCGTCACGGTGGGAATATTCTCACTCTTCGGATTTCAGATCACCCCGGACACCGTGATCGCCATCTTGACGATTCTTGGTTATTCCCTCTACGACACCGTCGTGGTCTTTGACCGCGTGCGCGATAATTCCAATAGTCCCAATGCGATCTTGAAGAGCGGTTCGGTCACCTACGGCGAGATGGTGAACCTATCGATGAACCAGACACTGGCGCGCTCGATCAACACCTCACTCGTCGCGATCTTGCCGGTGCTGGCCGTGTTGTTAGTGGGTGCCGACATCTTGGGCGCCACCACGCTGCAGAACTACGGCCTGGCCCTCTTCGTCGGTCTGATGAGCGGGGCCTACTCGTCGATCTTCATCGCGAGCCCGCTCCTGGCGTGGATGAAGGAGCGCGAACCGCGTTACCGCGAGTTGGCAGCACGGGTGAATCGCTCCGAGCATGCAGTGCTCTCACCGCGGGCGGCCGCGCTGCTGGGCACCGACTCGACTCAGCGAATCGCCGGTTCGTCGCGGCGCCCTACGACGTTGGTAATCCCGCGAGCTCGCAAACAAAAGCGCCGTTGACACCTAGGCTGAGTTGATGGTCAGCCTGACATCGCGATCGACGGTCGATCCGGCCCTTGAGGGCTCGGTCGACCGACTCGTCGCGCGCTACCTCGAACACCACGAGGGGGGTGACACGGCCCTCATTCGTCGCGCCGGCATCGTGGCGATCAACGCCCACGAGGGCCAGCTGCGCCGCACTGGTGAACCCTACGTCACTCACCCCATCGCCGTCGCCGACATCACGGCCGATCTCGGACTGGACGAGATGACCATCGCGGCGGCGTTGTTGCACGACGCCGTCGAGGACACGGGAGTGACGAACGAGTGGCTCATCGGGGAATTTGGTGACAAGGTCGCCGCGGTCGTGGACGGGGTCACCAAACTAGACCGTCTCGAATTCGATTCGAAAGAGGCCCAACAGGCCGCCACCATCCGCAAGATGTTCATCGCCATGGCCCAGGACTGGCGGGTGTTGATGATCAAACTCGCCGACCGACTGCACAACATGCGCACCATCTCGGTGATGCCGATGCACCGGCAGCGAGCCATTGCCCAAGAGACCCTCGACGTCTACGCACCGCTGGCGCACCGACTCGGGGTGCAACAAGTCAAATGGCAGCTCGAGGACTTGAGTTTTGCGACCCTGCACCCTAAGCGTTACGCCGAGATCGAACAGATGGTGGCGGCGCGTCAGCCCGAGCGAGAGGCGTACTTGAGTGAGGTCATGGGCGTCTTGAGCGAGAAGCTCCAGGGCTTTGGCATCGTGGCCGAGGTACACGGTCGACCGAAACACCTCTGGAGTATCTACGAGAAGATGGTTGTTGGCGGCAAGGAATTCGACGATATCTATGACTTGGTGGGTCTGCGCGTGATTGTCGAGGAAGATCGTGATTGCTGGGCCGTCCTCGGTGCGATTCACGCCCTCTGGTCGCCGGTACCGGGTCGTTTCAAGGACTACATCAACTCACCCAAATTCAACCTCTACCAGTCGCTACACACGACGGTCATAGGACCCAAGGGGAAGTCCGTCGAGGTTCAGGTTCGGACCAACGAGATGCACCGCCGTGCCGAATTCGGTGTCGCGGCGCACTGGAGCTACAAGGAGGGTGCGACACCCCAAGAGATCCAGTGGATGCAGCGTCTCGCGGACGTCCACGAGGACGAACCTGATCCGATCGCCTTCCTCGAGGCGCTCAAGCTCGACCTCGGCCAGGACGAGGTCTACGTCTTCACGCCCAAGGGGCGGGTCATCGCGCTCGTCGAGGGTGCGACGACCATCGACTTCGCCTACGCGGTGCACACCGAAGTGGGACACCACTGCGTGGGGGCCAAGGTCAATGGTCGGCTCGTGCCCCTGGAGACGGTACTGCACTCCGCGGACGTCGTCGAGGTGGTCACGAGCAAGAACGAGTCGGCCGGTCCCTCGCGCGACTGGCTGACGATCGCGCAGTCGTCACGCGCCAAGTCCAAGATTCGTCAATGGTTCCAGCGTGAACGGCGCGACGACGCTATCGAGGGCGGACGAGAGGAACTCACCAAGGCGCTGCGCCGAGAGGGGCTGCCGATCGCGACGTCCATGACGTCGAGCGCCCTCGAAGCGGTCATCGAATCGCTCAATCTGGAGAACCTCGAAGCGCTCTTCATGGCGATCGATTCACACCAGATCTCCGCGTTGGCCGTCGTACAGCGACTCGACCGTGAGCTGCACGGTGGAGAGGCCGAACAACTTCCGACCACCGTCACGCGCGTTCCGCGCAACAATCGAACGACGCGTCGTAGTGCGGGGGTCTACGTCGAGGGCCTCGATGACGTCATGATCCACTTGGCTCGTTGTTGCTCTCCGGTGCCCGGGGACTCCATCATGGGATTCATCACCCAGGGACGAGGAGTGTCGGTGCACCGCGACGACTGTTCCAACGCGGTGGCTCTGGCGCACCGTCTGGGCGAGCGGATCATCGACGTGGAGTGGGACGGCGCTACCCATGGGCAGTATCGTGTCGCACTCGAAGTCATGGCGTTCGATCGCGCGCGATTGCTCCTTGACGTCTCCAAGGTCGTCGCGGAATACCACCTCAGCATCATCTCGAGTTCGACGGCGACCTCGGGTTCACGCATCGTGCGCATGCTCTTTGACGTCGAGCTCGTTGACCCGAGCCACCTCTCCAGCTTGATCTCGTCGCTCAAATCCGTGGACGGAGTTTTTGACGCCTTTCGCCAGATACCCGGGCATCACAAGTCCTCGTGAGCCCCCCTTCCTTCCAAGCTCCCATCGGGACCCACGACGTGCTGGCTCCGCAGTCCGCCCTGTGGGAAGGCGTCGTCGCGACGTTCGCCGAGTTCGCCTATCGCTACGGGTTCACGTTGATACTCACCCCGATGTTCGAGGAGATCGGGGTCTTCAATCGCGGCATCGGCGAGAACAGCGACGTGGCGACCAAGGAGATGTACGTCTTCCAAGATCGTGGTGAGCGGACCTACGCTCTGCGACCCGAAGGCACAGCGTCGGTGGTGCGCGCGTTCGTCCAGCACCAACCGACTGTTCCCTACAAGGCGTGGTACGTGACTCCGGCGTTTCGCTATGAGCGGCCCCAGGCGGGACGCTATCGCCAGCACCACCAACTCGGCGTGGAAGTGTTGGGCAGTGACGATCCTGCGGTCGACGTCGAAGTGATCGCCCTGGCGTGGCGCTTCTATCAAGCCCTCGGCCTCACCCAAGTGCGACTACTCGTCAATTCCATGGGTCACGAGGAATGTCGCGGCCGCTACGTCGACGTATTGCGCGGACACCTTGAGGAGTACCGCGAGCAGCTGTGTGACGAGCACCAGGAATCGTGGTCCCAGAACCCCCTGCGGGTGCTCGACTGCAAGAAGCCCGAGTGCCTAGCGGTGACCGACGACGGACCGATGCTGCCTGACTTTCTGTGCGTGGACTGCGCCAGTCATTTCGAGTCCGTGCGTCGCGGACTGAGCGACCTGAACATTGACACGACGCTCGATCCACGTCTCGTCCGAGGTTTCGATTACTACACACGCACCACCTTTGAGTTCGTCGCCGAAGCCCTGGGTTCGGCGCAGAACGCCATTGGTGGCGGTGGGCGCTACGACGGACTGGCCGAGCAGCTCGGAGGCAAACCCGCCAGTGGCATTGGATTCGGATCGGGTATCGAGCGATTACTGTTGGCCCGCGAGGCCGAGGGAGTGACGTCTCCCCTGATCAATCGCATGACGGACGTGTTCATCGTGGACACGACGGGTACTGACGCCGCGACACCCCTGGCCGATCTCTTGCGAAATGAGGGGCTGGCCGTCGAGCGCGCCTTCGATGGGCGGTCCATGAGGTCTCAGATGAAACTGGCCGATCGTTCGGGGGCTCGCGTGGCGCTCGTCATTGGTCCCCAGGAACTTGCGGCGGGTCAGATTACCATTAGAGACCTGAGAAGCGATGACTTCGAACAGGCCCAACTGAGCGTGGCCCGCGAGGATCTGATCGCGGCGTTGTTCGCCCTCGTAAACAAGTAAAGAGACCATGACCAAGAACTTTGAAGCCACCAGTTTGCGCGACCTCCTCTGCGGGTCGGTCGATGCCTCGATGATCGGCACGACGGTGAGCGTGTGTGGCTGGGTGGCCAAACGGCGCGAACACGGCGAGCACCTGGCATTTCTGGACCTTCGTGACTACTCCGGTCTGGTGCAGGCGGTGGTCGATGGATCGGTGGACGTTCGTAGTGAGTACGTCGTGCGCGTCACCGGTACGGTGTCGCGTCGGCCCGAGGGAACGGTGAACGATCGTCTCTCGACCGGCGAGGTCGAACTCACGGAGTGCGAGGTGGAACTTCTATCGAGTGCGGAGTCGCCACCCTTTCAGATCGACGAGCGAGCCGACGTCGACGAGCAAGTGCGTCTCAAGTATCGCTACATCGACCTTCGTCGCGAAAAGATGCAACGGAACCTTCGCCTTCGTGCGGTGGTCAACGCCACCTTGCGTCGAGCCATGGAACGTCAAGGATTCTGTGAAGTGGAGACTCCCTTGCTCTGGGCACCGACACCCGAAGGTGCGCGTGAGTTCGTCGTTCCGTCGCGACTGCATCCCGGTGAGTTCTACGTCCTACCCCAGAGTCCCCAGATCGCCAAACAGTTGTTAATGGTGGGTGGATTCGACCGCTACTTCCAAATCGCTCGTTGTCTGCGAGATGAGGACCTTCGCGCCGACCGCCAATTCGAGTTCACTCAACTCGACGTGGAAGCGAGTTTCGTCACCCAAGAGGACATCTTCTCCTTCGTGTCCGAGGCGGTGCTCGACGCCGCCGAGGCGGCTACCGGAGAACGACCTGGTCCGATCAACACTATGACCTGGTCCGACGCGCTAAAGAACTACGGCACGGACAAACCCGACCTGCGCTTCGCAATGACCCTGCAGGACCTCTCTGCAGTCTTTGCGAACACGCAAGTGAAGGCGTTCGCTGCCCCCACGGTGAAAGCGCTGCGCGTGCCTGGCGGGGCGGAGTTCACCCGTTCGCGTCTTGATGCGCTCACCGACCAGGCCAAGACTCTCGGTGCTAAGGGTCTCGCGTGGTTCCGCGTGACCTCCGAGGGACTCGATTCTCCGCTAGCGCGCTTCCTCGACGACGCCGAGACGGCCGCCATTGCGGCGACCGACGACGCGCAGGTCGGTGACTTGGTTCTCATCGTGGCCGACGAGTACGAGAAGGCGTGCAAGGTGCTGGGTGCGCTGCGCCTAGTGATCGGCGCACCGCCCGTTAGTGAGGGTCCGCATCACTACGTTTGGATCACGGAGTTTCCTCTCTTTGAGGGCGTGGACGAGGACGGCCACCTCCAGGCCGCGCACCATCCCTTTACCATGCCGCACCTCGACGACCTTGATCTCATCGACACCGAACCGCTCAAGGTTCGTTCCCAGTCCTACGACTTGGTACTGAACGGCTGGGAACTCGGAAGCGGATCAGTACGTATCCATCGCGCCGATATCCAGTCGCGCGTCTTCTCGGCGCTAGGAATCAGCGAAGACGAGGCCGCGAGCCGTTTCGGGTTCCTCCTCGGCGCCTTTAAATACGGCGCGCCTCCGCACGCTGGTTTTGCCGTCGGCATCGACCGCCTGGTGGCCATCTTCGCGGGTGAGGACAACATTCGTGAGGTCATCGCCTTTCCTAAGACTCAGTCCGGGACCGACCTGATGACGTCGGCGCCCAAGAACATCACCGAACGTCAGCTCCGCGACCTGCGGCTCAGGTTCGCCCCCAAGGTGTAGCGACGTCACTCTTTGACGACGCCAGGGCCGAGCGCCTGCGCGCCACGGCGCCCCTGGCGGAGTTGTTGCGTCCCCGGACGCTCGACGACATCGTGGGTCAAGACCACTTAGTGGGTCCCAACGCACCACTGCGGCGCATGGTCGAGGCCCAACGTCTCGCGTCGATGATCTTTTGGGGACCCGCCGGCACGGGAAAGACGACTCTGGCCAGAATCGTCGCGGCGTCGGCCGGCTACGCCGCCGAGAGCGTCTCGGCCGTCTCGAGCGGGGTCAAGGATGTTCGTGAGTCCCTCGAGCGAGCGCGACAACGACTGGGTGAGCGGGGTCAGTCCACGGTTTTGTTCATCGACGAGGTGCATCGCTTCAACAAGTCCCAACAGGACCTCTTGTTGCCGGCAACCGAGTCGGGCGAGATCGTCTTGATCGGTGCCACGACGGAGAATCCCTATTTCGAGGTCAATGCCGCCTTGATGAGTCGCACGACACTCTGGAGGTTGCACCCGCTTGACGAGGATTCCCTACGAGTGCTGTTGGCGCGCGCTTCGTCGCTGCGCGACGTGCAGTTGAGCGAAGAGTCGATCGAGGCTCTCGTGGCGAGCGCTGACGGTGACGCGCGTTCGATGTTGACCACTCTCGATACGGCGCTCATCTTGGCGTCGGCCGAGTCCACCGCGCCGATCACCGTGACTCGTGACCACGTCGCTATGGCGCGCGACGGTCGATTGGTGCACCAGTCCCGTGATACGCACTACGACCAGGTCTCAGCTCTGATCAAGTCCGTGCGCGGTTCGGACCCCGACGCCGCTTTGTACTGGCTGGTGGCTTTGCTCGAGGCGGGAGAGAGCGCTCGATTCCTCGCGCGACGCCTGGTGATCTTGGCGTCAGAGGACGTGGGCCTGGCCGACTCACACGCGTTGGTCGTCGCCGAAGCCGCCGCGCGCGCGGTGGAATTCGTCGGACTGCCCGAGGCACGTCTGACCTTGGCCCACGCGGCGATCTATTTGTCCCTAGCCCCTAAGAGCAACTCGGTGACGAGAGCGCTCGGGGAGGTGACCGCCGCGGTGCGTGCCGGGGGAGCCGAGGTGCCCACGCACCTGCGCGACGCACATTACGCCGGGGCCAGAGACATGGGTTTCGGCGCCGACTACGTCTACCCGCACGACGTCGAGGGCGCCTGGGTGGACCAACGCTACCTACCCGACGCCCTCGGTGACGCGGCGTTCTTCGATCCGTCGAGCTACGGCGAGGAGAAGGCGCTCGTGCAGCAATGGCGCCGGCGTCGTGGTGGCTCCGGGGTCGCGGGCGCGTCGCCGGTAGAGTGAAGCCCGTGGAAGCCGCCGAACTACGTTCAACATTTCTCAATTATTTTGCCGAAAACGGACACCTGATCGTGCCGTCGGCGAGCCTCATTCCCCACGACCCCAGCCTGTTGTTCACCGTGGCGGGAATGGTCCCGTTCAAGCCTTACTTCCTGCTCGAAGAGACGCCACCGTCACCTCGGGCGGTCAGCATTCAAAAATGCTTCCGGGCCCCCGACATCGACATCATCGGCACCACTCAGCGTCACCTCACCTTCTTTGAGATGATGGGGAACTTCTCCTTCGGCGATTACTTCAAGGAAGGTGCGATCCGCTACGCCTGGGGTCTGATCACCGAGGGTTTCGGTCTGGACCCTGATCGTCTGTGGGTGACGGTCCATCACTCTGACGATCAGGCCGAAGAACTCTGGCGTGACCTCATCGGCGTCGCTCCGGAGCGGATCCAGCGACTGGGCGAGGACAATTTCTGGGACATGGGAGAGACCGGCCCGTGTGGACCGTGTTCGGAGATCTTCTTTGACAAGGGCCCGGCCTTTGGTGGCGACGGTGGTCCGGCCGAGGGCGGGGAGGACCGATTCATCGAGTTCTGGAATCTCGTGTTCATGCAGTTCGAAAAAGGCCCCGGCGGCTCAATGGTGGAGTTGCCCAAGCAAAACATCGACACCGGCGCTGGTTTCGAGCGAGTGCTGTCGATCCTCAATGGCGTCGAGTCCGTTTTCGCGACCGACCTGTTCACGCCGTTACTCGAGACCGCGTCCCAGGCCCTCGATGCCCCGTACGGGCGCGACGACGTCACCGACATCGCCATCCGGCGCATCGCCGAGCACGGTCGCGCGATGACCATGCTCGTGTCCGACGGCGTGTTGCCATCGAATGAAGGACGCGGCTACGTGTTGCGTCGGATCATCCGTCGCGCCATCTTGGCCGCACGGCGTTCTGGTTCCGAGAACTCTCTCGTGGGGGCGCTCGTCGATGCGACCATCGAGAAGATGGGTGATGCCTATCCGGTCCTCGTCAAGGACCGCGACCTCATTATCTCGATCCTCGAACGCGAGGAGGCTGGTTTCGCGCGAACGCTACGTACCGGTCTGACGTTGCTCGATGAGGCTCGGGGCCAAGTCGTCGCGTCGGGAGCCCACGTCTTTCCGGGCGACGTCGCGTTTCGCCTCCACGACACCCACGGCTTTCCCATCGAATTGACTAGCGAGATCGTGGGGGAGTCGGGACTCGAGGTCGATCGGAACGCTTTTGACGAGGCCATGGCCGAGCAACGTGCCCGGGCTCGCAGTTCGTCAAAGGCCCTCAATCTCGCCGACGACGCCCAGTACCGCGAACTGCTCGAACGACACGGCACCACGGCGTTCCTCGGACGTGACGTGGGTCGATACAGCCTTGAGACGACGGTGTTGGCCATTCTCGTGGGAGAAGACGGTACCAGTGAGTTGTTCTTGGAGTCCACACCTTTTTACGCCGAGTCAGGCGGCCAGGTCGGCGACGTCGGTACGGTCGTGACCGAGTCGGGTCGCTTCGAAGTGATGGATACCCAGAACGTCGCCGGGGGACTCTTCGCGCACCGGGGCCGCGTCATCGGCGAGGTCCTCCCCGGACAGTTGGCGATCGCGACGATTGAGCCGGCGCGTCGCGAAGCAACGCGACGCAATCACACGGCGACCCACTTGCTTCACTCGGGACTGCGCACCATCTTGGGTGACCACGTCCGTCAACAAGGCTCGTACGTGGGACCGGAACGGCTACGTTTTGACTTCGCCCACGGCGCTGGCGTGCGTCCCGAGGAACTCGACGAGATCCTCACCCTCGTGAACGCCGACGTCGTAGCGAATGAGCCCGTCGAAACGATTGAGACATCCAAGAGTGACGCCGAGAAGATGGGCGCCGTCGCGTTCTTCGGCGACAAGTATGGCGACCACGTTCGTGTGGTGCGCGCCGGGCGCCACAGTCTGGAATTCTGCGGGGGTACTCACGTCGACCGCCTCGGTGACATTGGCCAGATCCAAGTCGTCTCAGAGGCGTCCATCGGTTCAAACACACGCCGTATCGAAGCCGTGAGTGCGATGGGTGCTCACCGTCGTAGTGCGGAGATGGAGAGTTCCCTCGGAGCGGTGGCGACGTTGCTCAAGACGTCCCTAGAAGACGTGGTGCCCTCCCTCGAGCGTGTCATCGACCGCCAGCGTGACCTCGAGAAGGAAGTTGCGGCCCTTCGTCAGTCCCAGTTGTCGATCTTCGCCGAACAATTGCACTCCGAGAGTGACGCTCCGATTCTCGTGGCGCGCGTCGATGGATATCAGGGCGAGCAATTACGCACACTCGCCCAGGACCTGCAACGTCGTGGTCGACGCGCGGTCGTCCTCGCGGGCGCCACCGACGGCAAGGTGGCCATCGCGGTGGCGAGCGACCAGAGCTTGGACGCCCAGAGCACCGTCAAGCAACTCGCCGCTCTCGTGGGCGGCGGCGGTGGCGGTTCGCCACGCTTGGCCCTCGCGGGCGGACGTGACCTCGAGGGCATCGGCCGGGTGTTGATCGCGGCGCAGGCGCTCTAGGTCGCAATGGCGCGCATTCTCGGAATCGACCCCGGTACCAAACGATGCGGCATCGCTATTACTGACTCCAGTGAGACCATGGCGTTCCCGCGTGAAGCGCTCATCAATGACGACCAGTTCGTGGCGCGCGTGATGGCTCTGGCGAGCGAGGAGAACGTCGAATTGATCGTGATCGGTCGACCCGTGGCGCTCACCGGGCGAGCGACGGCGAGCACCGAGTTCGCCGACGAGTTGTACGTGCGCCTGAACGCCGTGTCAGAGGTTCCCGTTGTTCAACACGACGAGCGACTTACGACCACCGCTGCGCAACGATCGCTGTCGGACGCGGGGGTCAAGACCAAGGACCATCGCGCGCGCATCGATTCCGCCGCCGCCGTCGTGATGCTCCAGCACTACGCGGACGCGCGACGTGTTCGCTAGCCCGCTGCGCCGGATCATCGCGGGCTTGGTGGCCGTGGTGATCGTCGTCATCGTGTGGTTCGCCCTGCAGGTGTTTCCCATCGGTGGCTCTGGACGCGTCGTGCTGGTCACCGTGCACTCGGGTGATTCGATGTCCGAGATCGCGGGGGAGTTGCATCAAGCGGGCGTCTTGAGCTCCTCGTTCGCCTTTCGCATCGACGCCTTGTTGCAGGGCTCACCCTTGGTGCAGCCCGGGGTCTATGAATTCCACCAAGGGGACGACTTTCCCTCAATCGTCTCGATATTGTCAGGGGGGCCCAACGTTCCTCAGATCGACGTGACCCCGGGACTGACGATTCACGAGATCACCGACACTCTGGCAGGCGAGGTCGGAACGACCTTCGCCACGACGTTCTTGAATGATACGAAGCAGGCAGTTGCCACGAACGCCTACAACCCTCAAGCTTCACTTGAAGGTTTAATTGGGCCTGGGAATTATCTCATCACGCCCGGTGAGACGCCGGCGCAACTCCTCGGAGCGATGCAGACCGGATTCACCAAGGAGGCGACGAGTGTTGGACTGACTCCGACCAGCGATCTTGAAGGTCTGAGCGCCTACCAACTCGTCATCGCCGCGTCGATCGTCGAGAAGGAGGGGTACTACCCCAAGAACATGCCCAAGGTCGCGCGGGTAATCTTGAACCGCCTCGCCGCCAACATGCCGTTGCAGATGGATTCGACGGTGCTCTACGCACTGGGCCTTGACGGGGGCACCGTGACACCACAGATGCTCCAAACTCAATCGCCCTACAACTCCTACTTGAACCACGGGTTGACGCCCACCCCAATTTGTGTTGTGTCCCCGCAGGCGCTCGCGGCGATACTGCACCCGCCAGTTGGTTCGTGGCTCTATTTCGTGCTGGTCGATAAGAATGGCGATATGGCATTCTCGACGACGTTCGCCCAGCAATTGGTCAACGAAGCCAAGGCTGCGCGAGCCGGGGTGTGATGGACTGGCGACTGGGCGTGGTGGGTTCACCCATTGCTCACTCGCTCTCGCCTGAACTGCACGCGCGCGGACTTCAATTGGCGGGTCTGGACGGGACGACGACTCGCTACGAGCTCGACGAAGAACACGCTGGCGTACTGCGCGAGATGATGGGGACGGACTTTGACGCCCTCTCGGTGACGATGCCGCTCAAGAGTGCTGCCGCCACACTGTGTGACGACGTCGACGATCGCGCGCGCGACCTGGGCGTGGTGAACTCACTGCTGTGGCGAGACGGTCGACTACTCGGCGCGGCTACCGACGGTCCGGGGTTCACCGACTCTTTGCGTGGCGAATTCTCGGTGGACCCGGAGAATATGCATGTCGTGGTCATCGGTGCCGGCGGTGCGGCGACCGCCATCATTGACTCGCTCGTCGGCGAAGGTGTTCAGACCGTCGTCGTCCACGCTCGCAACGAGGAACGCGTTCGACGTATCGTGCAACGCCACGCTAACGTCGTGGACCACATGGTTCTGTATCGACCGGTCGATCTCGTGGTGAACACGACGCCTGCGCCAGGACGACAAGACGTCGCCGCCGTTCTGCAGGGCGTCTCGCGCGACACCATCGCCGTTGACATCACGTACGAGCCCCGCACGTCGCCCTGGTTGGCGCTCCACGCGGATTTGGGGTGCCGCACTACCAACGGACTGGCGATGTTGGCCTATCAGGCGGCGCGCCAGATGAATTGGTGGTGGGGGAGCACCCTGCGCGGATCACAGCTGCTCGAGGTCCTACGATGACCGACACCCTCAACGCTCGCGCCATCTCGTTGCATCGACCCAGCACCCACGTTGACTACAGTCTGGCGCTCGGGCTTATCATCCTGGGTTTCTTCGGGACGTTCATGACCTACAGTGCGTCACGCCAGGCTCTGGTCGACGCGGGGGAGAACCCTCACTATTACCTCGAACGACAGGGATTCTTCGTCATGCTCGGCATCGTGGCCATGGCGATCGTTGCGCGCATCGATTACCGCCGCCTCGAGGTCTTAGCGACTCCCTTATACGTCTGCTCGTTCTTCGCCCTGGCGGGCGTCTTCGTGATCGGTCAGAGCGCGCTGGGTGCGCAACGGTGGTACAACTTCGGTTTCGTGCAGATTCAGCCCTCTGAATTCACGGTGCTCTTCATCATCTTGGCCGTGGCCACCTTCTGTGGGCGTCGCAGCGAGGGTCTTCGCATGTACGACGTCGTGCGACTACTCGTGATGGCCGGGGCTCCCTTGGGTCTCATTTTGCTGCAACCCGACCTTGGGACGTCGATCGTCATCGTGCTCGTGGTGGCGGGCATGATGGTGGTCGCTGGCGTTCCCCCACGATTCATGACGTTCCTGACGATCGCTGGCTCGGCGGGACTCGTCGCCGCGGTGTACTTTGACCTACTCAAGAAGTACCAGGTCGATCGGTTCCTTTCGTTCTTCAATCAAAACTCCACCAACTCCGCGATCGCCCCGTTGCTCTACGAAGTGCACAACGCCAAGAGTGCTATTGGAGCTGGCGGGCTGTGGGGCTCGGGACTCTTCAAGGGGTTACAGACGGTGCTCGGCTTCGTGCCCGAGCAGCGCACCGACTTTATTTTTACCGCCATTGGTGAACAATTGGGCTTCATCGGTTCCGCGTCGGTCATTATCTTGTTGGCCTTCATCGCGTGGCGCATGTGGGTGATTGGTCGGCGTGCGAAGGACGTGATGGGTCGTCTCTTGTGCATCGGTGTCTTTATCTTCTTCTCATTCAGTTGCTTCGAGAACATCGGAATGACGATGGGCATCATGCCCGTCACTGGTATTCCCCTTCCGCTGTTGAGTTACGGAGGCTCGGCCGCGCTGGTGTTCTACAGTGCCGGGGGTCTCGTCTTATCGGTCTCGCGTCGGTTGGGGAACTGAGTGAGCGACGTCCCCGAAGAGACCGCGGCCCAGGCGAGTGTCGTCACGTTTCGCGTCGTCCAAGTAGCTGACGTCGTCTTTGACTTCGCCGCGGTGACGGCGAAACTCGTGTTACGTGAGGCTGAAGGAGCGCGTCGTGAAGTAACGATCCCGATTGCGCTCAACGACGCCACCACGATCTTTCAGGCGTGGAAACACGAAGTGGGCCGTCGACCCACCAGCAGTGAACTCACTGGACACATCCTCGAAGAAGTCCACGCCGACGTTATCGCCACGCGAATCGTCAAGGTGGAATCGGGTGTGTACTACGCCGAACTCGATTTAATGACTCCGCGCGGTCGTAAGGTCTTTGACGCTCGCCCGAGTGACGCCATCGCCATCGCGCTACGTCAGACCGTGCAGGCGCCGCTGCTCATTGCCGAAGACATTCTGGCGTCAAGTTAATCGAAGGTGATGGCGACGATGTCGCCACCTTTACGTTCCTCCGCGTTCTCGTGAGAGATCCGCAGTAGCAGCGCGACAATGAGGTAGTTGGCGAAGAGCGAACTGCCTCCGTAGGCCATGAAGGGCAGCGTGATTCCCGTGAAGGGCAAGATCCGCAGCGCTCCGGCCATGATGATGAACGCTTGGAGCCCGAGTGTGGCGGTGAGCCCGGTGGCGGTGAGTCGAATGAAGTCGGAGTGCGAACGTTGAGCGATGCGAAATCCTTCGCCAACGAAGCACGCGAAGAGACTGAGGATCAAGATGATCCCGATGAAGCCCAACTCCTCGCCGAGAGCGGTGAAGATCATGTCGGAAGTGATCTCAGGAATGTTGCCGGACTGTCCCAGGCCGAGTCCAGTACCGGTGACGCCCCCGGCCGCGAGCGAGAACCAGCCGTAGGCGATCTGACAACTCCCGCCCTTGGCGCACAGCGCCCACGGGTTGAGCCAGATCGAGACGCGGGCGTGCACTTGAGTGAAGAGACTCGCGGCCACGTACGCACCACCACCCAGCATGGCCAGTCCCAGGAACAAGTAACTCTTGAGTCCCGTCGTCACCCACAAGAGAGCGAAGAAGAGAATGAAGAGCAAGATGGCGAAGCCGATGTCGTTCTCGCCGGCCAGGATCAGGAGCGCCACACCCCACGCCACGAGTATCGGAAAGAGGATCTTGGGTGGCACGATCAGGATCCGACCCAGGCGTTGGGTGGGGGTCGAGAGCAACTCGCGATTGGCGGCGAAGTACGAGGCGAAGAAGAAGACCAACAAGATCTTCGCGATCTCGATCGGCTGGAACGATAAGGGTCCGATCGCCACCCAGAGGCGCGCCCCGTTGATGTTCTCGCCGAAGTGTGGCGTGAGGGGCAGCACCATCAGGATCATCGCCACGGTAAGGGTCACGTACCGGTACCGGTCGAGGTCGCGGACGGACTTGATGAATTTGAGTGTCAAGACCACGATGGCGCCGCTGATGACGAACCACAGTGCCTGATATCCCGCTCGCGCCGGATTCCATCGAGCGATCTCGACGTAACCAATTCCGTTGAGCAGCGTCGCTATGGGCAACAGGACTTGTGAAGCGAATGGCGTATAGCGACGAATGGCGAAGTGCATCGCCAGCGATACGACGATGAGCACGCCAAGGAAGAAATCGAGACGCTTGGGTAGTGCACCCTTGGTGGCTAGAGACATAAGGATATAGAAGGCCGTGACGATGATCCAGGCGATCACCATGAGTCCGAGCTCAGTGGAACGAGAACGTGACGGTTTGGGAGTGATTGGTGTCGGGACGTTCATCGTCTCGCTACGCGCATGTCTCGCCACGCTGCCAGAGTAGTCGTAGCATTGATGATGTCGTGGTTCCTAACGAGAAAGTGCCCTACGTGTCAATCGATCTCCAGTCGTTCGGTCCAGAGCGATTCTCGAGCCGCGAATTGTCGCGTCTGGAGTTTGGAGCGCGGTTGCTCGACTTGGCCGAAGACAAGAGTCTGCCCATCCTCGAGCGCTGCAAGTTCATCGCCATCTTCGCCGACATGATCGACGAATTCTTCCAAGTTCGTGTCGTCAGCCTCGAAGACAAGGTCGCCGCGGGCGTTCAGACTCCCTCGGTCGACGGCGTCCGGCCGCGTCAACAACTGGCCGATATTCGTGAGCGCGTCCTTTCGCTCGTCGAGCGTCAAGATCGCTTGGTGCTCGATGTCCTGATGCCCGAGCTCGGTGCCGCCGATATCGCCATTGTCAAGTACGCCGACGTCGCGACGGACGAGCGCGAAGAGCTCATCTCGTACTTCGAGAATCACGTGTACCCGGTCCTGACACCCCTGGCGGTGGACCCGGGGCACCCATTTCCAATGATTTCGAACCTGTCGCTCAATATCGCCGTCGCGGTGTCGGACGCACTCACGGGCGAAGAACGAAACGCCCGAATCAAGGTTCCCAATTCCCTGCCGCGCTTTTTACGCGTCGGACGAAGTCGTTGGGTGTTGCTCGAGGACCTCATCATGTCGAACCTGGAACACCTGTTCCCGGGAATGGACGTAGGTCGCGCCGACCTGTTTCGCGTGACGCGTAATGCGGACCTGTCGCTCGAAGAGGACGAGGCCGACGACCTCTTGGTCGCGCTCGAAGTGGAGCTTCGCCGCCGACGTTTCGGAGAAGCATTGCGTGTGGAGATTCAAAGTGGCATGGCGCCAGACTTTCTCGAATTGCTCGTCTCACAACTCGATATCGAACGTTCCAACGTCTACATCACCGACGCTCCGCTGGGGCTGCACGATTTCTGGAGTCTCTACGGTATCGACCGTCCCGAACTCAAGGGTGAAGGGTGGTCACCACTCACGCCACGCCGACTTCTCGATGGGGACCACGTGGGTGACGTCTTTGCGGCGGTGCGAGACGGCGACATCTTGTTGCACCATCCGTACGAATCCTTCAGTGACTCGGTCGAGATCTTCATCGACCAGGCCGCACGCGATCCCGACGTCGTGGCCATCAAACAGACGCTCTATCGCACGTCGGGTGATTCGCCCATCGTGGCGTCGCTCATTCGCGCGGCGGAACTGGGTAAGCAGGTGGTGGCGTTGGTGGAATTGAAAGCTCGCTTCGACGAAGCGGCCAACATCGAATGGGCCAAGGCTCTCGAAGATTCGGGAGTGCACGTCGTCTACGGCATCGTAGGTCTCAAGACGCACTGCAAGACGGCGCTCGTGGTCCGCAATGAGGGTGGGACCACGTCGCGCTACGTTCATATCGCCAGTGGCAACTACAACTCCAAGACGGCCCGTAACTACGAAGACTTCGGGTTGTTGACCTGCAATCCGGAGATCACCCGCGACGTCGGCGAGCTCTTTAATTTTCTCACGGGATTCTCTAAGAACGGGCACTACGAAAAGATCGTGGTCAGTCCCTTCTACGTGCGCGAGCGCCTGGTCGAACTCATTCATCGTCAGCGCGAGCGCGGTAGTGCTGGACGTATCTTGATGAAGACCAACGGTTTGACCGATCCGACGGTGATCGATGCGCTCTACGAGGCATCGTGCGCCGGTGTAGAAATCCGTCTTGAGGTTCGAACCCTGTGCTGTTTGCGTCCCGGGGTCGTTGGTTTATCGGAGAACATCACCGTGCACAGCCTGGTGGGTGAATTCTTGGAGCACTCGCGACTGTTCATTTTCGGTCGTCCCGACGAAGAGAGTTTCTCCATCTACATGGGTTCGGCCGACGTCATGGAACGAAACCTCGACCGTCGCGTGGAAGTCCTGGTACCTATCGAGACGCCCGCGCTGCAGAGTGACGTTCTCGAAGCCTTCGATGTCACGTGGCGCGACGATCGCTTCACGTGGGTGCTGGGTACCGATCGCCGCTGGCGTCGCCTCCAGTCGGTGAATGACTTCTCGGCGCAGTCGGAGTTCAAGCGTCTGGCAACGCAGCGTTCCCGTTCGTTGGCCCTGCGTTCTTAAGGGGTCCCCGTCGAAATTGCAGGCTCGCGTACGCCGCGCCGCCAATGGGAATGGGTATCCAGAAATTGACCAGACGATACGCCAACACGGCGAGAATCGCTTGGCTGTGGGGCACGCCAAAACCCACCAGCGTGGGGATGAGGACTCCCTCGACTACACCCAAACCGGCCGGCGTGACGGGAATAGCGGCGAGCACGTTGGCCAGACCGTAGGCGACGAGCAGATCGATGGGCGAGATGATGGTGCCAAAGGACCAGATGAACACCCACAGGCACGCTGCGTCGAGGACCCAGTTGAGGCCCGCCCACGTGAAGGCGGTCCAGAGTGTCCGTCGCGAGCTGATGAGCAACGTGATGCGCTCGGCGATCTTGACCAGAAGCTTCGAGATCTTGTCCGGGTTCAGCTTGGGGATGTGTCGTGCAGCGACGCGTAGCCACGCGTCGGCACGTTTTTGACCCCGCGTGATCAAGTAGATGGTCCCAAAGAAGGCCATCAAGAGAAAGACTCCGGCGAGGGCCGCGAAGCCGTATCCCGGGTTGATGCCGTTCAGGGGGATGGAGATGACCAAGGCGATCCAAAAGATGATGTTGAGCACCACCGCAGAGCCCGCCCCTTGGGCGGCGAGTCCGAAAGCACTGGTCTCCTTGGGGACATCGAGTTCCGAGAAGATTCGATACGCGAGGGCACCCGAAGGTGCCGCGCCACCCGGGACGATGTGACCGATGGCGAGCCCCGCGAGATTCACGCGCATGATGTTGAAGCGACTGGGCGCGTAGGGGTAGAGGACCGCGCGCGTCAATTCCACGTAGGCGTAGATAGCGGCCATTTCAAGGGCGACCGCTAACACGACTTTGAAGGGGTTAAGGAGTGCGAGCAAGTGTAGGGAATGACGGGCGGAAGAGAACTGGGGCAAAACCAAATATTCGAAGACGAAGACCAAGCACCCCGCGCTCAAGATGATGCGAATCTCTCGCGGCATGGAGAACCGCCGTTTTGTGGCTTCGGTCATAAGAATCTCTCAACGAGTCGGATCGGGCGCTACGGGCGGCACGTACCTGGCCAGTCTACGGCACCACAGTAGAATCCAGTGATGCGTCTGCTCGTGGTACTTCCCACGTACAACGAAGTAATGAACGTGGATTCGATGCTACGCACTCTACGAATTGTGGTGCCCGACGCCTGCGTGCTCGTCGTCGATGACGCGAGTCCTGACGGAACCGCCGACGTCGCTGAAGCCACCGCTGCGCAGTTGGGTCAGGTCGAAGTTCTGCGTCGTCGACGCAAGGGGGGCCTGGGTGGCGCTTACCGCGACGGCTTCTCGTGGGGGATCGAACGCGATTTTGATCACTTCGTGGAGATCGACTGTGACTTCTCTCACGACCCGCACGCGCTGCCTGCGCTTCTCGCTGCCGCGGAGAGTCACGAGGTCGTTATCGGATCACGTTACGTACCCGGCGGTCACATTCCGCGTTGGAAACTCTCGCGGCGGCTTCTTTCTCGCGGCGGCAATCAGTACGCTTCGAAGATGTTGGGCTTGCGCGTGGCTGACGCCACGGCGGGATATCGCGTGTATTCGAGCTCGGCGCTACACAAGATCGACTATCAGTCAGTTCGCGCCGATGGCTACGGATTTCAGATCGAGATGACGTATCGCGCTCGTCGAAGTGGTGCGAGCATCATTGAAGTACCGATTTCCTTCAGCGACCGTCAGTTCGGGGAGTCCAAGATGAGTTCGTCGATCGTGTACGAAGCACTCTGGCTCGTCACCAAGTGGGCGCTGCAACGCCCGGTGCGCCGACTAAATCCGGTCAAGTAACACCGAAGACAGGACGCTCGCTAGTTTGTCGCGCGTCTCTTCTCGTTCGGCGATCGGATCGGACTCTGAGACGATTCCCGCGCCCGCCCAGGCTTCGAAGTCAGCACCATCGACGAGGACTCCGCGAATACCGATCCAGAACTCGCCGTCACCGTTCTGATCGATCCAGCCGACCGGTCCGGCGTAATGGCCGCGGTCGAAGGGTTCCAATCGCTGCAAGAGCTCATACGCCGGCACCCGTGGTAGGCCGCCCACGGCGGCCGTGGGGTGTAAGAGATTGAGGAGTTCGAGGGCGTCAGGGGCACGCGAGGATTCATTGTGGTGTCCACGAATCCAGGTTCCGAGGTGGGCGACCGTGCGCAGTGTCACGATCGAGGGCGTCGCGTCGGCCGAGATGTCGTCGTAGTAGCGCCCCAGAGTGGTCACGACGTCGTCGACGAGAAGTCCGTGTTCATGGAGATTCTTGACGCTTCCGAGCAACCACGCGTGATAGTCCTCGGGATCGGCGTCCGGCGGAATCGCGATGGTGCCAGCGAGCGGGTGACACGTCACGTGGCCGCCTCGGCGACGAACGAGCAACTCAGGACTCGCACCCACGTAACGTCGGTGGTCGCCGGTGGGCAAGCCGTAGATGGTGCACGAGGGTTCGCGCACGCGCAGGCGCTGGGCCACCGCGCCGCAGTCGATGGGGTGCTCGACGGTCCCGACGATCGCCCGCGCGAGGACTACCTTGTCGATCTCCTTGCGACGTAGAAGCTCCACCGCCGCAGCCACGTGGTGGGCGTACTCTTCGGGTGATGGCCGATAGGTGACGCTGCGCGTCATCTGGACCTCTTGCAAGGGCACAGCCTCGTCGTCGATGAAGTGACGCCAGTCGTCCTCACCGGTGCTGGTAAGCCACGTCCCTTCCGCGTTCTGAGTGATCAGGTGTCGTGGGACGTCAAGACGACTTGGCGCGTCGCGATTGAAGGGCAACGAGCCCATAGCGACGACGCCCGTTCCCGATGGACCGTCGTCACCGTGTAGTTCCAACGCCGCGAGTTCTCGTCGTACGTCGTCGCTCTCGCCGAGCCCTCGCGGTAGGGTGAGTGTTCGAGCCGAACCACCAAAGCCCACGCGCAGGACGTGAGGCGTGTCCAAGAGCCATCCAGTTCGGGCTCCGAGGGTACGCAGTTGCGATGCAGACAGGGGCGCGATGGCGCGACGGTGGAACATTACGAACTCCGCGTGGCGATGAATTGTTGACTGAGTCCACCCATCACGCGTCGATGGTTCACGGCGGAAAAGCCCGACGTGTTCAGCATCGCGACGATCTCGTCAGTCTCAGGTAAGTACGCCGTCGATCGCGGCAGATAGTGATAAGCGGCACGGTCCGAGACGAGAGACCCCATGAAGGGCACCACGCCGCGAAACCATAGGCGAAACCCCGTACGTAAGATCCCTTGCGTCGGTTCGGCAACTTCGAGCACTGAGAGCCGACCACCGGGCCGAAGTACTCGGGCCATCTCGTCGAAAGTCGCGGCGAGGTCGGTGAAGTTGCGCAGAGCGTACCCACACGTCACTCCGTCGAAACTGCCCGACGAAAACGGCATCGCCGACGCATCAGCCTGCACACGTTCGGGCATCTCTCGACCCGCGTGTAACATCCCAAAACTCAAGTCAGTCGCGACGGCGTGATGATGTTGGCGCGTGAGTTCACGTGTGAAGTCCCCGGTGCCCGCCGCGACGTCGAGCACCAAACTGTGCTCGGGGAGCCGAAGATCCGTCACCGCACGACGGCGCCACCGCGTGTCGAGTCCCAACGTCATCATCTTGTTGACCATTTCGTAGCGTCCAGCGATGGCGTCGAACATCGTGCGCACCGCACGCGTCTTGTCGTCACCAGTGGGCAGGGGAGTGTTCTTCACGGGTACCACCGATACATCACTTGAGCGACGCAGGCGGGTCGTTCGACACCGCGCAGATCCACGGTGACGTCGAGAATGATCTGCCAGGCGTCGGCGACGGGCTCGACGCTGGCGACGACTGCGCCGAGACGAACCTCGCTGCCAGAGGGCACGGGAGTGATGAACCTCACTCGATTGAGGCCGTAATTGATTCGCGTACCGAACTCCTCGACCTCGAGAACCTCGTTGAGAAGTGCGGGGATCAACGACACGATCAGGTATCCGTGGGCGATGGTACGACCGAAGGGACCCGTCGCGGCGCGCACCTCGTCGACGTGAATCCACTGATGGTCACCCGTGGCCTCGGCGAAGAGCGAAATCATGTCTTGGCTGACGAAACGGTACTGCGAGTACCCCAAGTGAACGGCCGCAAGGTCACGTACGTCATCTATTGAGTGAATTTTTGGTGACACCACGACCTCCCCCTTAACCCTACCGGGAGTCGTACGAAAGGTGGGTGAGGGACTCGACCTAAACTTGCATCCATGTCCGACCACAAGGTTAATGAGCGCCACCGGCAGATTTCCGACGGTTGGATTCGTGCTGGCATCTTTGGGATCAGCGACGGTCTTGTCACCAACACGTCCATCTTGCTCGGCATCGCGGGAGCATCGGCGGGCCACAACTTCGTCAGATTGGCCGGCGTGGCGGCACTCATCGCCGGAGGGTTTTCCATGGCCACAGGAGAGTATCTCTCCATGCGCGCGACCAAAGAATTGCTCGAGTACGAGATCGAAGTTGAACGAAAGTCGATCGCCGACAACCCCGATGAGGAGCAGCAGGAGCTTCTCGAGATGTTCGTCAATCGTGGGATCGATCCCGATCTCGCCGCACGCCTGTCCATCGACTTGATGCGTGACCCGAATCTGGCCCTGGCGACGCACGCGCGAGAGGAGTTGGGCGTCGACCCCTCCGCGACCGGAAACCCGTGGGCCGCGGCGAGTTCGTCGCTCCTGACATTCTCTCTCGGGGCCTTAGTGCCGCTGCTGCCCTGGATCTGGTCGTCGTCAGGGGATCAGATCTGGTGGTCGGTGGGTTTCGCGGCGGTCGGATCAGCGGGCGTGGGCGGGGCCATCGGCGTCTTCACGCGACGCGGCACGGTGCGCTGGGCCATCCGTCAGCTCGTGGTGACCGGCCTCGCGTCGGTGGTGACCTTCGGTGTCGGAAAACTGATTGGCACCCATTAAACGTTGGCATCGCGCGTGAAGCGAAGCAACTGATCCTCGCGCTCCAACGCAAAACCGAAACTACGGTACAGATGCTGCGCGCTCGCGTTGTCGGCATCGACGAAGAGCACCGCGCGGTGCACTCCCTTATGGCGCAGTGACGCCAAACCCTGAGCGAGCATGACGCGGCCGAGTCCGCGGCCCTGGAACGACGGATCGACCGAGATAACGTAGATCTCACCAAAGCGATCGGGGTGCAGTTCGTGGACCTTGGTCCAACACGACGCGGCGATGCGATCGTCAATCTCGAGGATCAAGAATCCCGATGGGTCGAACCACGGTTCGTGTATTCGCGCCTCGAGATCGTCGAGCAGCCACGCACCCTGCTCGGGGTGATCAGCGAAGGCGGCGTTGTTCTGTTCGAGCCACGCACTCTCGTCGAACCCGGGGACGAAGGTGCGCAACGTAGCGCCTTCGGGTACTGGAACGTCGGGTACCGGTAGATTCACGTGTAACAGCTGCAAGGTGCGTACGACGTTCTTCAGCGACCCGTCACTGTCACGCGTCCACCAATCCACCACGTCGTGAATCTCGAGGACCAGGGTCAAAAGAGCCTCGTCGAAGCCACCACCGCACATCTCGAGGGTCGCGTGCACCTCGCCTTGGACGAGGGCGTATTGGACAATTTGCCCATCCTCGTGCATCAGCCAGTGTTCGCCTCGCCAACCATGGACCACCGTACGACGTCGAGTCTCGTCGAGGGCCTCACGGCCCAGTACGAACTCCGTGCGATTGATCAGATTGAGGACCTCGAGGCGCTGGGCCGCGCTGAGCGTGGGAGTGTGTTGCCACGAGACATCCATGACCGAAGGTTAGTGTTCGCCCTGCTAGATACGACGCGCCGCGCGATTCAGTCGTCGAAGCAGCGTACCGATGGTGCGTTCGGCGGCGACCAATTCGCTGTAGACGTCACTATCCATGTGCGGTCCGTCGGTCTCCACCAAGGTCGTGATGCGTGAGGCCAATTCCCCCAAAGTCGAAGTGATGGTATTGAGCTCAGTCTGAGTTGACATTGACGTCACGCTTTCCGGTGGCGCGATTGGCCTCGTGGACGAATACTGTAATAGTCCATGACCTCGCCCCCCATCACCCCGGCAGGCGGGCCGGTGCACTGGACCATGATCACCGCCCGCGGTGAGGACGTGATCACGTTTTTGCAGGGCCAGTTGTCCGCTGATCTCACGTCGCTGCACGACGGTGAGAGCACCGACGCACTCATTTTGAGTCCGAGCGGGGAAGTCGTGACGTCGCTGGTGTGTCAGGTCGTCACCGGGGGGGCCGACCTCACGGTGCGTTCCGAATCCGCGACCGCAGCCGTTGACCGCACTACGAAGGTTCCTCATGCGCACGAGGTGCGTGCTTGAGGTCGTGGGGGAGACGTCGGGACCCTACGCCACGGTCGGTGAGCAGGTCCAGCGCGGAGAACCCGGTCCCGCGGAATTCTCTCGAAACCTGTCGGCCCACACCTTCGGGCGCGAGTTCGTCGCGCGTCACGTGTCATTTTCCAAGGGTTGTTTCACCGGTCAAGAACTAGTCGGCCGCCTCGACGCACGAGGAGGCAACGTCCCTTTTCGTCTAGCGCGCGTAACGGGTGAGGACGTCGCGCGAATGCTCGAGGTCGTGATGTCGGCCGGCCCATCGGGAGACCGCGCCGTGCAAGGGTTGACCACTGTCGTGGACGACGACGGGTTCTCGGCGCTCGCGCTGGTGCATCGGACCTTGCTCGGCGACTCCCCGGCGCGCGAGGATGACGTAACCGTCGTATTGCTCAACGAGGAGCCCGACGCGGCAAGTTAGCCTGATGCCCAGGAGGTGGCGGATGCTGCTCGACGCCGAAGGGCTTTTCATCAAAGTGTCGGGGCTGACGTCAGAGGCCGACACCTTGTTTGCTGTTGCCCTCGGGGCCAACGCCGTGGGCTTCGATTTCGGTCCGACTGCGCGACAGATCTCGACCACGGTCGCTCACGACATCGTGCGTCGCCTGCCGGCCGGAGTCGCTTCGGTGGGCGTCTTTCACTCCGAGATGCCCGAGCGAATCGTCGAGATCACCAACACCCTCGGGTTGAGCGCGGTGCAGATCGAAGGAGCGATGTCCAAGGCGTCGATACGCTACGTCGCCGAACGCGTGAGCACGGTGATCCGCGCCGTTCGTCGACCCGAGGAGGCGTACGAGTACGAGGCGGACCTGGGCGTTGACTATCTCCTCATGCCCGAGTCCGATCTCCACGACGACATGATCGCGAGTCTGGGCGTCATCGACGACCCTCTCGTGCTGCGACCGGTCATCGCCGCGGGACTCGACCCGTCCAGTGTCATAGGTCTGGTCCAGAATTACGACGTGTGGGGCGTCGACGCCCTCTCCGGGATCGAAAGCGAACCGGGGGTTAAGGATCCGGTCAAGATGGGTGAGTTCATCGCCCAAGCCCGCTGGGCCTACGAGAATGCTGCGGTGCCGCGGCGGTTGTGGCCCCAACAAGAGGTCTAAGCCGCGGCTGTGACGCCAATACGAGCGTCACGAAGCGAGGTGGCTCTCAGGCTCCAACGCGGCGAAACAAGACGCTGCCGTTGTGCCCACCGAAGCCAAAGGAGTTCGACAAGATGACGTCGAGCTTGGCGCTGCGCGGCTCACCGATGACGACGTCCAGCCCAATCTCCGGGTCGACCTCGGTCGTACCGGCGGTGGGAGGGATCGTCTGGTTCAGCAGTGACAGCACCGACACCACGCCCTCGAGTGCTCCGGCCGCCGCCAATGAGTGACCGAGGTGGCCCTTGACCGAAGTCACCGGTGGCGTCTGATCACCGAAGACGCGGCGCATCGCTATCGCCTCGGCGAGGTCGTTGAGCGGTGTCGAGGTACCGTGAGCGTTGATGTGCGAGACGTCGGTGGTCGTGATGTCGGCGTCGGCCAGTGCCAGACCCATACAACGGATGGCGCCGGCACCGAGGGGGTCTGGTGCAGTGATGTGGTGGGCATCGGCGGTCGACGCAGCACCGATCACTTCGGCGAGAATGGTGGCGCCACGCGCCAGAGCGTGGTCCCATTCTTCGAGGACCAAGACACCCGCCCCTTCTCCCATGACGAAACCGTCACGGTAGACATCAAAGGGTCGTGAGAACTCGGTGTTGGAGAGCGCGGTCATATTGCGAAACCCCGACTCGGCGATGGGCACCATGACGGCTTCGGCGCCGCCGGCGACCGCGACGGTGGAACGCCCCGAGGCGATCATCCGTGCCGCGTTACCAATGGCGTGAGTTCCCGCCGCACATGCGGTGGTCACCGTTTCGCACGGACCCCCGAGTCCAAAACGCATTGACACCGCGGCGGACGCGGCGTTGGGCATCATCATCGGCACCATGAAGGGAGACACGCGTGAGGGTCCCTTGTCGTTCAAGATGCGCAACTGCTCGATGACGGTCTGCAGTCCGCCAATGCCGGTGGTGACCACGCATCCGGCGTCTAGCAGCGGACCCTCGAGTCCACTCTGGCGCCACGCTTCGTCAGCGGCGATGACGCCGTACAGAGCGAAGGGGTCGAGGCGACGCACTTCCTTCGGGCCACCGATGTGGTCGGTGCTAAAGGGCGCGAGGCGTTTTGATTCCGGGGCGGAGTCCTTCTGTAGTGCCTGCCACAGGGCTTCGACGCCGACACCGGCGCACGAGAGCGCGCCCAGTCCGACGACTGCGACACGACGACCCTGGAGTGGTCCCGACGGAGTAACCGCGACTTGCACTACAGCTTGGCGTAGACGAGTTCGAAGGCCTGGCCGACGGTCGTGATGTCCTTGAGTTCGTCTTCGGCGACCTCGATGTCGAAAGTCTCTTCCAGTGCCATCACGAGCTCGACCAGGTCGAGACTGTCGGCACCAAGGTCATCTGCGAAGGATGCCTCGAGGGTCACCTGCGATGGCTCGACGGCCAAAACCTCCACTGCGTTCTCTGTGAATTTGGCGAGCGCTTCGCTACGTTCCATGGTCGTACCCCTTATGTATGTCTCGAACAATGCTACTAAAAAGCGTGGCGTCTCCGACGATTACAGACCCATCGCGAGTCCGCCATCCACGGCGATGACTTGACCGGTGAGATAGCGAGCGTGGTTACTGGCAAGGAACCCGACAACTCCAGCGATATCGGCGGTGCTACCCATGTGGCCCATCGGGATGAGTGCGGTCATCTCGTCGCTCGACGCGCCCAGTTCGGCGGTCATATCGGTCATGATGAAGCCGGGCGCGACGACGTTGACGGTGATTGTTCGCGACGCCACCTCACGGGCGAGAGAGCGCGCCAGACCAACGAGTCCAGCCTTGGCGGCTGCGTAGTTCGCTTGACCCGGCACGCCGTAGAAGGGACTCACCGAACCCATGAAGATGATGCTGCCGGAACGTTGGCGAATCATGGACGAGAGCACGGCCCGTGCGGAATAGAAGGCGCCGTCGAGATTCGTCGAGAGGACGTCGCGCCACTGCTCGTCGCCCATTCTCATGGCCAGGCCATCGCGAGTGATTCCCGCGTTTGCGACCAACACGTCGACTGGTCCGTGCTCGGCGATCGCGGTCTTGACTGCGTCGCTCACCGAGGACGACGAGGTGACGTCGACCTCGAGCGACATGGCACACCCCTCGGGCGAGACGCCCGATCGTGAGAGTCCGACCACCGTGTCTCCCAGGGTGAGGAAGTGTTCACAGATCGCGGCACCAATACCTCGACTCGATCCAGTGACTAGTACGTGTCGACTCATAGTGCAGCCTCCTGAAGCTCAAGGGGAGAAGCGGGTGCGATCTGTCGCTCGAAGGCGCGAATCCGTTTGGTGAGGCCCGTCAAGACGCCCGCGGGGGGCATTTCGACACTCGTCGTCACCGACGCGGGTAGCGCCAGCGTGGCGTCCAGGAACTGGACCGGTGACGTCAGTTGACGCGATAACAGCGGGCGCCACTCGTCGGCGCTCGAATACGCCATCCCGTCCACGTTGGCGATGACGACGTGATCGGTCTGGCCCCAGTACACGTCGCCGAGTGCGTCGTCGAGGGCGAGTTGGGCGCTGGCCATCAAGGGGGAGTGAAAGGCGCCTCCGACCGCGAGGGGTGTGGCGCGACGCCACCCCAGTTCACGATGATTCGCCAGCACGTAGTCCAGTCCCTCGCGCGTGCCGCTCAGCACGATCTGGCCCGTGCCATTGATGTTGGCCACCCAGGCGTCCGTGAGATTGTTGAGATTGTCGCGAGCGGTCTCGTCGCCACCCATCACCGCGATCATGGAACCCTCGTTGTCTCGGGCGGCCTGAGCCATCGCGGCACCGCGAACAGAGATCAATCTCGCCCCGTCACCCACGCTCAACAGGCCCGAGGCCACCAATGCGGAGAATTCCCCGAGGGAATGCCCGAGTAGGAAACGAGGACGCACCCCGAGGTCGAGCAGTTCGTGGTATCCCACCAGTGATAACGCGAACGTCGCGATCTGTGCCCGGTCGGTGCGCACGACGTCCTCGTCGCTCGCCTCAAGGAGCAACTGAGCGACGTCCATCTCGGCCGCGTCGGAGATCTCCTTGACCAGTGACCAGTGTGGAGAGTCGCGCCACGGAGCACCGGCACCACCGCTCAGCGATCCCTGTCCGGGGAAAAGAGCCACGACGTCGTCACGCAGAGTAAGAGAAAGAGTCATGTCGTCAAAAGTAACAGCGTGCCCGGGGCGGGACTCGAACCCGCACGCCCTCTCGAGCAAAGGATTTTGAGTCCTCCGCGTCTGCCATTCCGCCACCCGGGCTGCGGGAGAAACGCTAGCAGGGCCCGTATGGTGGAGGAGATGAGAGCCCGACTGTGGCGCCACGACATGCAATTACGCACCCCAGTGAGCGCAGCAGCGCAGGTCCACGCGACGCGTCCTCACCTCTTCCTCGAGTTGGAGATCGACGGAATCCTCGGTATGGGTGAGATATCGCCCCAGCCCGAGGAGTTGCACGGCGACCCGAGCATCGACGACGTGGTGGTGGAACTCGAACACTTCACGTTGCGCCAATTCGTTGAAGCGAGTCAACGCGAAGGGACCAGCCCGAACTGGGCGCGCGTCACTCATTTCGCCGGATCGCGTCGGGCGAGTTACCCCGCCAGCGCCTTGCTGGAACTCGCGCTGCTCGACGTGCACCTTCGTGCCCAACGCCGACGGATCGACGAACACTGGCCCCCCCGGTACGAGACCCCGTTGCTGGCGACGGTTTCGCTACTGGATGACGAAGAGTGGTCGGTTCCCGAGGACGCGGTTCACGTACGGGCCAAGGTCTCAGGGGTCGAGGTGCCCACAGAACGGTGGGAAAGGCTGGCGAAGTTGTCGCGTCCGGTTCTGCTGGACTTCAATTGCTCGGCCTCGGGTGTCGAGGACGCCGCACGTGTTATCACGCACGCGCAGTCCTACATTGAGTTGAGTGCGGTAGAACAACCCTTCGCCGCGGGCAATGTGGTGGAGCACGCGCGTCTCGCCGCTCTCGTCGACGTGTCCCTCAGCATCGACGAAGGCGTGCGACACCGCCGAGACCTCGACCAGATCGCCCGCTACCACGCAGCCAAACTGGTGTGCATCAAGCCCGCTCGCGTCGGTGGCTACGCCCAGGCACGCACCATGATCGAACGAGCGAACACACTCGGGCTGGGTGCCTACCTCGGGGGATTCTTCGAGTCCCCGCTGGCGCGCGGTGCCAACCGCGCCCTGGCGCACCACCTGATCAACCGACCGAGCGACGTCGCCATGGTTCGTCTTGAAAGCGACGAGGGCATTTTGGCGGTCGATTCGTGGGGCTGTGGGTATCTCCCTGGTCCCGAGCTGGAGAACGCTGCGCCGCTGAATACCTGGCACTGGTAACTGGTTTTACACTCAAGGACGTGGGACCACGTTCACAGCAACGACACCTCGAGGACATCCAGCGCCGCCTGATGGCCGCTCGCGAGAGTCTGCGCGTCCTCGAAGAACAGGTTCAGGTGTGGAATGAGGCCCTGGACGAAGCGCGAATCCGGTCGTTGGTCTCAGAGACTCCCTTGCTTACGGCAGAATATAACGAACTGTCAAAACACGTAGTGGCCGCGAACGCCGAGATGATCCGGCGCTCGAACGAAGTGCAGAGCCTCACGGCCGAGCGTGACGAACTACTGCGCGACTGGGTACCAAAGGAAGAAAATGGATAAGCGCGTAGTCATAGCCGACGATGAGTCGATCATCCGTCTGGACCTCAAGGAGATCCTGGAGGGGGACGGCTACCTCGTGGTGGGTGAAGCCGCCACCGGAGACGATGCGCTCGAGCTCATCCGTTCCCTCGAACCAGACCTCGCCTTGTTGGACGTGAAGATGCCCGGTATCGACGGCATCGAGGTGGCGCGCGCCGTCCAGGGTGGTCCCACCCAGGTCGTACTGCTCACCGCCTTTTCCCAGCGCGCCCTCATCGAGAATGCCCGTGAGGCCGGCGTCGTTGCGTACCTCGTCAAGCCCTTTCGCTCCAGTGAGATCCTGCCGAAACTGGCGGCCATCGTCAATCCCGCGGCGATCGTGCACGACGTCTCGGACGTCCCGAGCGTCGACGACAAGATCGAGACGCGTGAGATCGTGCAGCGGGCCAAGGAGACGTTGATGCGCGAACGTGGTCTCGATGAGCCAGCCGCCTTCGAGATCATCCAACAGTCCGCGATGCGCGGGCGCACGCGGATGCGTGACATCGCCCAACAGATCCTGAAGGGTGATTTCGTTGGATAACCAGACCGACCAGCGGCCTCTCGTGCTGTTGGACGGCATGTCCTTGGCCTTTCGCGCCTTCTTCGCCCTCTCCACGGACATCGCCACATCGTCTGGACTTGTAACCAACGCCCTTCATGGCTTCGCGTCCATGCTGCACTCGCTCGTGCGCAGCCAAGCGCCTCGCGCGGTGGCCGTGGCTTTTGACTTGCCCGGCGGAACGTTTCGCGACGCGATGTGCGAGGACTATAAGGGTGGTCGCGCAGATACACCGCCCGAGATCGAACACCAATTCGACCTCATCAGAACGATGTGCGACGTCTTGCACATACCCGTCCTGGGCGTACCGCAGTTCGAAGCCGACGACGTCTTGGCGACGTTGGCGACGTGGGGGCGCGAGGCCCACATTCCCGTGGTCGTGGTCACGGGGGACCGCGATTCCTTCCAGTTGGTCGAGGACCCCTACATTCGCGTCCTCTACAACCGTCGCGGCGTGTCGGACTACTCGCTCTACGACGAGGCGGGCATTTTCGAGCGATGCGGCGTCGAGCCCGCGCGGTACGCGCTCTTGGCCGCCCTGCGTGGTGACGCGTCAGACAACTTGCCGGGAGTTCCTGGGGTGGGCGAGAAGACCGCGGCCAAGCTCCTGACGTCGTACCGTGACTTTGACGAGCTCTACGCGCACCTGGGCGACCTGACCCCTAAGTTGCGCGAGAACCTGGCCACCTACGAGGAGCGGGCTCGTCAAAACGAACGCGTGATGCGTCTCGTGCGCGACGTACCCCTTGATTTCAGTCTCGAGAGCCTCACACTCGGTGGCTGGGACCGCGCGGCGGTCGGTACGTTCTTCGACCGCTTCGAGATGAACTCGATGCGTACGCGATTCGACAAATTGATGACCGATGGCCTCCTGGGCGAATCCGGCACCGCGACACCAACGAGTCTTACTTCGACGTCGAGCGCACCTGCGGACGCGTTCAAGCGCTCGGCGTCGTTGGTGGAAGTCGTCGCCGAGGCGACGGCCCTGACGGTCGTACGACGAGGGTCGCGAATGGCCGTCCTCGACGAAGCGCGTGGCGTGGGGGCCGTGGGCGACCTCGACGATTTCTTCGCCACGGTGGGACACCGACCGCTCTCGGGGCACGACATTAAGGGTCTCTATCGCGCGGGTTTCGAACGCGACATCACGCTGGCTCCGCCCGCCGACGATACGGCGATCATGGCGTTCTTAATAGACGCCACCAGTGGCCGCTACGACCTCACCGACGTCGCTCAGCGGTTCTTGGGCGAAGAACTCGGGAGCGCCACGCCGTCGTTGTTCGACGAGAACGCCGATGACGACGCTCTCTTCAACCAAGTAGGCGTGGTGGCACGACTACGCGCGACCCTGCGAGAGGAGATCGAGCGATGGGAGTTGGCCTTCGTCTACATCACGATCGAGTTGCCCCTCGTGGCGGTGCTCGGTCGGATGGAGGCGCGCGGGATTCGCGTCGATATCGACATGCTTCGTACCATCGCGGCCGAGTTCACCGGTGAGGCGCAGCGACTGGACCGCGAGATCCAAGAAGTGGCCGGACACGAGTTCAAGGTCAATTCGCCTCAACAATTGCAAACTGTCTTGTTCAACGAGCTCGGACTGACACCGGGCAAGAAGATCAAGACAGGGTTCTCCACTGACGCGTCCACCCTCGAGTCGATCGTCAATGAACACCCCATCGTTCCCCTCATCCTGCGATTTCGTGAGGTCGAGAAGTTGCGCAGCACCTATGGTGCGCCCCTCATCGACTCAGTGGGACCCGACGGGCGCATCCACGCCGAGTTCCACCAGACCGTGGCGCGCACGGGTCGTCTCTCCTCAGAGAACCCGAACCTGCACAACATTCCGGTGCGCAGTAGCGAAGGTCGACGACTGCGCTTCGCGTTCGTCCCATCGGTGGGGTGGAACCTCGCCGTGGCCGACTACAACCAGATCGAATTGCGCATCTTGGCCCACCTCTCTCAGGATTCGGGCCTCCTCGCGGCCTTCGCCAGTCACGAGGACGTTCACCGTACCATCGCGGCCTCGGTCTTTGGCGTGACGCCCGAAGAAGTGACCTACCAACAACGCGAACAGGCGAAGGCGGTCTCCTACGGGCTGGCCTACGGAATGGAGGCGTTCGGGCTCTCCCAGCGACTTGGGGTTCCCGTGAGCGCCGCCAAGGAGATCATGGACAAGTACTTCGACGGTTTTCCGACGCTGCGGCGCTACATGGACGAGACCATTAAGGACGTGCGCACCAAGGGGTATTCACGTACCGAATTCGGTCGGATCCGTCCCTTCCCCGACCTGGCCACCGCGGTGGGTCCCCAACGCCAGGCCGCTGAGCGTCAAGCCATGAACTCAGGGATTCAAGGGCTGGCCGCCGATATCTTCAAGTCCGCGCTGGTGCGACTCGACCACCGACTCACCGACGAAGCCCTTCAGGCCCGCCTCATTCTCCAGGTCCACGACGAGGTCCTGGTCGAGGCCCCGCCCGAGGAGACTTCGCGCGTCGAGACTGCCATTCGCGAAGCTCTGATCGACGTGGCCCACTTGAGCGTGCCTCTCGAAGTGTCGCTCAACTGGGGCGATTCGTGGGCGGCCGCGAAGGGCTGATGCCCCTCTGGTACAGTGGAAACCTGGGTTTGCACCGGAGACCCAGCCCTGTTCGCCTATTTGGCCCCGATGCGGTCGCTTGAAAGAAGTTCGTATGTCGGACGGCGCTAGCCTCCTCTCTCCCATTGAAATGGGTACCTTCGACGCCGAGGGAAATTACATTCCCCGCGTCATCACCGAAGACAACATGGTCGGCACCGACCTCACCGACTTGGTGGGTAACTCGGTCCTGGAATTCGAAGACGGTGATCTGGTCACCGGCACCGTGGTCAAGATCGACCACGACGAAGTCCTTCTCGACATCGGTTTCAAGTCCGAGGGAGTGATCCCGGCTCGTGAACTATCGATCCGTAACGACGTCGATCCCTCGGAGATCGTCTCCATGGGTGAGCGCGTCGAGTGCCTCGTGCTGCAAAAAGAGGACAAGGAGGGCCGTCTGGTCCTGTCCAAGAAGCGCGCGCAGTATGAGAAGGCTTGGGCCAACATCGAAGAGCTCAAGAACCGTGACGAGATGGTTAAGGGTGTCGTCATCGAAGTGGTCAAGGGTGGCCTCATCGTCGACATCGGCCTGCGCGGTTTCTTGCCGGCGTCGCTGGTGGAACTGCGCCGAGTGCGCGAGTTGCAGCCCTACATCGGCAAGACCGTCGAAGCCAAGATCATCGAGCTCGACCGCAATCGCAACAACGTCGTGCTGTCGCGTCGTGCCTGGCTCGAAGAGACCCAGAAGGAACAGCGAGGCGACTTCCTCAACAACCTCAAGCCGGGCGAGCGTCGTCACGGCGTCATCTCGTCGGTGGTCAATTTCGGTGCCTTCGTGGACCTGGGCGGCATGGACGGACTTATCCACGTCTCTGAACTCAGCTGGAAGCACATTGACCACCCCAGCCAGGTCGTGGCCGTTGGCGACGAGGTCGACGTCGAGGTCCTGGACGTGGACTTCTCCAAAGAGCGCATCTCCCTCTCCCTCAAGGCGACCCAGTCGGACCCCTGGCAGGTCTTCGCCGACAGTCACGCCGTGGACCAACTGGTCTACGGCCGCGTCACCAAGATGGTGCCCTTCGGGGCTTTCGTCCAAGTGGGCGACGGCATCGAAGGACTCGTGCACATTTCGGAGATGGCGGCGCACCACGTCGAATCTCCCGACCAGGTGGTAACGGCGGGCGAGGAACTCTGGGTCAAGATCATCGAACTGGACACCGCTCGTCGTCGTATCTCGCTATCGATCAAGCAGGCCGCCGAAGGTGGCGAAGTTTCCGAGGAGTACCGTGAGGCCTTTGGCAGTCACGCGTACGACACCGAGGGCAACTACATCGGTGGCTTCGAGTACGGCGAATTTACGCCCGAGACCGAAGCACAGGCCGCCTGGGCGGAGTACGCCACCGAAGCGGGTGGTAAGGCGCCCGACGGTGAGGTCAGCGATGGAGCGGTTGAGTCCGTCGAGGAGACGCCGGCGGTCGAGAACGAGGACACTCCGGAGGCGTAAGTCACGATCCAGCGACGAAACCCGCCGAGTCCCCTGTGATTTGGCGGGTTTCGTCGTATGTGGCCTCGTAGCTCCGTAGTGATGTCACAGGCCACTCAGTACCGTGGAGTGGTGAAACGTATCGCCCTCGCGGGGGGCATTGGTGCTGGGAAGTCGACCGTGGTCGACTACCTGCGTGGGCTCGACCTCGTCGCAGTTGACGCGGACGAGGTGTACCGCGACCTGACGGGCCGCGGTGAACCCTTACTGAACACACTGGTTGACGCCTTCGGCACGGCAATATTGACGTCCGACGCCCAATTGGACCGTGGTTTCCTCGCCTCGATCGTCTTCGCCGATCCGACTGCGCTCCGGCGCCTCAACGCCATCACTCACGGCCCGATTGGCGTGGAGATACGTCGCCAGCTCGATGCCGCCGCCGGCACCGTCGCCTTCGTGGCGATCCCTCTCTTTCGGCCCGAGCACCGTACTCAGTTGTCCCTGGACGAGATGTGGTCGGTGCAAGTGGACCCCGACATCGCCCTGGACCGCTTGGTGAACCAGCGAGCGATGTCCACAGACGGCGCACGAGCGCGCATCGCTGCTCAAATGAGTAACGAGGATCGCGAGAAGATGGCCGACGAAGTCATCTGGAACAACAACGACCGTGAGGCACTCTTCGAGCGTGTCGACGAACTGCTGCGAGAGCGGGGTCTGAGTGGCAACTGAGTTCTTGGTCGAATCACCCTTTCGCCCCTCGGGCGACCAACCAACGGCGATCGCGACGTTGGCCGCGGGCGTGCGCGACGGGCTGCGATATCAGACCCTCGAGGGCATCACCGGGAGCGGTAAGACCGCGACGATCGCGTGGCTGGTCGAACAAGTGCAGCGGCCGACATTGATTCTTGAACCCAACAAGTCCCTGGCGGCGCAACTCGCCTCAGAGCTCAAAGAGATGCTGCCGAGCAATCGTGTCGAGTTCTTCGTCTCGTATTACGACTACTACCAGCCCGAGGCGTATATTCCGCGTACCGACACCTTCATTGAGAAGGACAGCGCCGTGAACGAGGAGATCGACCGACTCCGTCACTCCGCGACGTCTTCACTCTTGACCCATCGTGACACCATCGTCGTGGCCTCGGTATCGTGCATCTACGGACTCGGCTCACCCCTGGAATATCGCGACCGGATGCTGCGACTGGAGGTAGGAGCCACCTACGACCAACGTGCTCTGCTTCGACGCCTCGTGGAGATGCAGTACGACCGTAACGATCTGATCGTCGACCGCGGATCATTCCGTCTCAAGGGTGACACTCTCGAACTTCAACCGGCCTACTCCAATGAAGCCGTTCGCGTTTCTTTCTTCGGTGACGAGATCGACGAGATCACGTTCTTCAACCCCGTCACTCAAGAGACCCGCGGTACCGTCGACGACGTGACCTTGTTCGCCGCGTCGCACTACGCGACCAGTTCTGAAACGCTGCATCGCGCCTGTCGCAGTATCGAAAAAGAACTTGGCGAACAGTTGCAGATCTTCGAGCGTGAGGGGAAATTGCTCGAAGCCCAACGACTTCGTTCGCGCACCGAACACGACCTCGAGATGCTCGAACAGACGGGCGTGTGCGCGGGCGTCGAGAACTATTCAGCCCACTTGGACGGGCGCAGTCGCGGTGAACGGCCCTACACCCTGCTCGACTACTTCCCCGACGACATGTTGGTCGTCATCGACGAATCGCACGTGGCCGTTCCCCAAATCCGGGGTCAGTACGCTGGGGACAGGTCTCGTAAGGAGACGTTGGTCGAACACGGGTTTCGCCTACCGAGCGCACTGGACAACCGACCCCTCAACTTCGACGAGTTCATGGGGATCGTTCCCCAGATGGTCTTCGTGTCGGCCACGCCCGGACCCTACGAAATCGAGGTCTCCGACCAGATCGCCGAACAGGTGATCCGTCCCACCGGATTGCTCGATCCGGTGATTTCAGTGGTGCCCACCAAGAACCAGATCGACGATCTTCGTGCACGACTCGACGTCGTCATCGCCCGTTCGGAACGGGTGTTGATCACGACGCTCACGAAGCGAATGGCCGAGGACCTCACGAACTTTCTCGTCAAGGGGGGATACCGGGTCCAGTACTTACACAGTGACATCGACACCGTGCAGCGCATCGAGATCCTGCGGTCACTACGCCTAGGGGAGTTCGACGTTCTGGTGGGGATCAACTTATTGCGTGAGGGATTAGACTTACCTGAGGTGTCGCTCGTAGCGATCCTTGACGCCGACAAGGAGGGATTCCTCCGGTCGCGATCAGCGTTGATCCAGACGATTGGTCGTGCGGCGCGAAACGCGCACGGTGAAGCGGTCCTGTACGCCGATCGCGTCACGGACTCGATGCGCGCCGCCATTTCGACGACCGAACGGCGCCGACTCATGCAGATTCAGTACAACGAGGAGAACGGCATCACGCCCATCACCATCACCAAAAACGTCGCCGACATCCTCGGTCGACTTCGTTCTGAGAGCGCGCCCGAGCCCACGAATAAGGTGCACGGCATCTCGTCGCTCGAGACCATCAATTCCGACGACCTCAACCTCGAGATCGCGCGGGTGGAGGACGCAATGCTGACGGCGGCGCGAGAACTACGTTTCGAGGAGGCGGCGGCGTTGCGCGACTACTTGCACACTCTGCAGATCCAGGGTCTGGGCGAAGATTTGCGCCGCCTAGAGCTCGACGCCTAGGGATTAGATTCTCTCCATGGCGTCGACGATTCGCGTACAGGGCGCTCGCGTTCACAACCTCAAAAACCTCTCGGTGGAGATACCTCGCGACCAACTCGTGGTCTTCACGGGGCTGTCCGGATCAGGGAAATCATCTCTGGCCTTCGACACGATCTACGCCGAAGGTCAGCGTCGATACGTCGAGAGCCTCTCGGCGTACGCCCGTCAATTCCTCGGACAGATGGATAAGCCCGACGTGGAGTTCATCGAGGGACTCTCACCGGCGATCTCGATCGATCAGAAGACGGCCTCGCGCAATCCCCGCTCGACGGTGGGGACGATCACTGAGATCCACGACTACCTTCGACTGTTGTTCGCACGCATCGGCGTGCCCCACTGTCACGTGTGTGGCCGACTCGTCACGCGCCAGACCCCCCAACAGATCGTCGACCTGGTACTGGAGCGTCCCGAGGCTGGCCGCTTCTACGTGTTGGCCACGGTCGTTGAGGGACGCAAGGGGGAGTACTCCACCTTGTTGAACGAACTCGCAGGCCAGGGATTTTCTCGCGTTCGCGTCGACGGCGTGGTTCACGAACTCGCCAATCGCGAGGAGATAACTCTCGCGCGTTACGAACAGCACACGATCGACGTCGTCCTCGACCGATTGACCGTCAAGGGCGCCAATCGCCAGCGCCTCACCGAATCGGTCGAGGCCGCCCTCAAATTGACCAAGGGCCTCGTCTCGTTCTTGTTCATCGACACCGATGAACTGGTGCAATTCTCGGAGAAGATGGCGTGCACCAACTGCGGCATCAGTTTCAGTGAGCTCGCACCTCGCGATTTCTCCTTCAACTCACCCTATGGAGCCTGTCCGACCTGCACGGGTCTCGGTACTCGTTTCGAGGTCGACCCCGCACTCGTCGTGCCCGACCCCGCACTCTCGCTCGCTCAGGGAGCTCTCGCGCCGTGGGCGGGGGCACGATTCAAGTACTTCGAGCGCCTGATCGCGGGTATCGCCGACTTGGGGGGATTTGACGTCGACACGCCCTGGTCCAAGCTCAAGGCCAAGGACCGCAAGCTCATCATGTACGGCGTCGACAAGAAGTCCGTGCCCGTCAAGTTCCGCAATCGCTACGGGCGCGTACGCACCTACGAGACGACGTTCAACGGCATCGTGGAGTGGCTCGAACGAAAGCGCAATGACGCTGACGGTGATTGGTCGCGCGAACAAGCCGAACAGTACATGCGAGAGGTCGAGTGCACCACCTGCCACGGACAACGACTCAAGCCCGAGGTTCTCGCGGTCACGATCCACGAGCACAACATCGCGGACGTGAATTCGATGACCATTGACGAGGCCATCGCGTTGTTCACGACCCTCGAACTCACTGAGCGAGAAGTGGCCATCGGCCGCCAAGTGGTCAAAGAGATCGTCGCGCGCCTCACGTTCTTGATGGACGTGGGGCTCGACTACTTGACGCTCAGTCGGGCGTCAGCCACCCTTTCGGGGGGCGAAGCGCAACGCATCCGACTGGCGAGTCAGATTGGGAGCTACTTGGTGGGCGTGCTCTACGTCTTGGACGAACCCTCGATCGGTTTGCACCAACGCGACAATCGTCGCCTCATTGCGACACTGGAGCGGCTGCGGGACCTGGGGAATTCGGTCATCGTGGTCGAACACGACGAGGAGACCATTCGTCTGGCCGACTTCATCGTCGACATCGGTCCCGGGGCCGGGGAATTCGGTGGGGAAGTCGTCCACGCGGGCACCTATAAGGAGCTCCTCGAGAACACGGCGTCGCTCACCGGCCAATATCTCTCGGGAGTGCGTTCCATTGCGGTCCCCTCGGAGCGACGCGTCGGCGACGGGAAGAGTCTGGTCATCAAGGGGGCGCGCGCCAACAATCTGCGCGACGTCACGGTCTCGATTCCGTTAGGGCAGTTCGTCGCGATCACCGGTGTCTCGGGTTCGGGTAAATCGACGCTTATTAACGGGATCCTCCTCGCGTCGCTCGAGCGCCAGATCAATCGCGCCAAGACGACTGCCGCCGAGCATGACACCATCACTGGCGTCAAGTACCTCGACAAGGTGGTGGCGGTCGACCAACAGCCCATCGGGCGCACCCCGCGATCGAACCCCGCCACGTACACGGGAGTCTTCGACAAGATCCGTAAGCTCTTCTCCGAGGTATCAGAGGCCAAGGTGCGTGGCTACCAACAAGGTCGCTTCTCCTTCAACGTCAAGGGTGGGCGCTGCGAGACGTGCGCGGGCGACGGCACCATCAAGATCGAGATGCACTTTCTTCCCGACGTCTACGTCAACTGCGAGACCTGCGACGGCGCGCGCTACAACCGCGAGACGCTCGAGATCAAGTACCGCGATAAGTCCATCGCCGACGTCCTGGACATGCCGATCGCCGAGGCGTTGCACTTCTTCGATCGACAGCCCTCGATCCTGCGCATCATCCAAGCCTTGGTGGATGTCGGACTCGGGTACGTTCGCCTCGGTCAACCAGCACCGACCCTGTCGGGGGGTGAGGCCCAACGCGTCAAATTGGCGACGGAGTTGGCACGTCGACCCACGGGTCACACTTTGTACGTGCTCGACGAACCCACCACGGGACTGCACTTCGAAGACGTCAATCGCCTGCTGACGGTACTGCATCGCTTGGTCGACCAAGGCAATACCGTGCTCACCATCGAACACAATCTCGACGTCGTGAAGACCGCGGACTGGGTCATCGACCTCGGGCCCGACGGCGGTCGTCGCGGTGGCCTGGTCGTGGGTGAGGGGACACCCGAGCAGATCGCCGAACTCCCCACCGCAACCGGACAGGTTCTTAACGAGGTGTTGGCTCAGCACGGGAGACTCTAGTGTTCCCTCGGCCCTCGGGAATTCCTCGCGAGAGTGGTTGCTACCTGTTCAAGAACGCTTCTGACACCATCATCTACGTGGGCAAGGCACGGTCCCTCGCTTCGCGACTCTCGAGCTACTTTCAAAAGTACGACGCGTTGACACCCAAGACCCAGGCGCTGATGGAGGAGGCCGCATCGGTCGAGTGGATCGTCACTCCGGGTGAGGTCGACGCGCTGATTCTCGAGAACGAGTTGATCAAGGAGAATCAACCGCGTTACAACATGCGCCTGAAGGATGACAAGAGTTTTCCCTATGTCGCGATCGATGGGCGAAGCGAGTTCCCGGTTCCCTACATCACGCGCTCGAAACATCAACGCGGTGTTCGCTACTTCGGGCCCTTCACCGACGTGGGTGCGCTTCGTCACACCATGGACGAATTGCTCCAGAGCTTCCCGCTGCGCTCGTGCACCAAGCACAAGTACGAGTATCACCAGCGCCTAGGACGGCCCTGCCTGCTCTACGACATCGGCAAGTGCTCAGGTCCGTGCGTGGGGAACATCGACGCTGAGGGGTACGCCGAGTTGGTGTCGTCGTGGGCCCGGTTCTTTGACGGCGACGTGCGTGAACTACGGACGCTCCTCCAAGGACAGATGCGTGACGCGGCCGCCAAACAGCACTACGAAGCCGCGGGCAAGGCGCGCGACAGCCTCGCGGCCCTCGAGAGGGCGGCGAGCGACCAGAGCATCGTGCTCGACGACCACTCCAACCTCGACGCCATCGCGATCGCCACCCAGGGCGGTCGCGCGGCGCTTGTGCGATTCCGGGTACGCCACGGTCGTATCCTTGGCCGTACCGTTCACCTCATCGACCGCTCGATGGACGAAAACGACGCCGAGATCTTCGAGGCGGCACTGCCCGATTTGTACGAGGATCCGACTCTCGTTCCTCCCGTCATCGTGGCCAATGAGATCATCGCGGCATCAGAGTTTGCCGAGCGCTTCCTGAGCGAGCGCCGCGGGCGAGACGTCGTGGTGGTGTCTCCCCAACGCGGACGCCGTCGCCGCGTGCAGGAACTTGCGCTGCACGACGCGCACGCCGTGATCGACCGAGACTCCCTACGGCGCCAAAGCGACCATAACGTCCGCTCGCGCGCCCTTCAGGAGCTGGGCAGCGCTCTCGGACTCGACCAACCACCATTTCGGATCGAGTGTTTTGACATGAGCCACCTCCAGGGGACGAACTACGTCGGATCGATGGTGGTCTTCGAGGACGCCCTGGCCAAGAAGTCGGACTATCGCCACTTCAACGTGAAGGAGATACTCGGCAACGATGACGCCGGAGCGATGCACGAAGTCGTTCGTCGCCGCTTGAGCTACTGGAACGAGGAACAGTCCCAGAGCAAGTTCCGCCGCGCGAATTTGATCATCATCGACGGAGGGCTGCCACAACTGCACGCGGCCGAACGAGCGGCGGCTGACGTGGGACTGAAGGGTGCGGTGGAGTTCGTGGCGTTGGCCAAACGTGAAGAGTTGCTCTACCGCCCGGGCTCGAGTGTGCCAATCGCGCTGGACCGTGGCTCGGAGAGTTTGTACCTCGTCCAACGCATTCGCGACGAGGCCCACCGTTTCGCGATCACGTTTCACCGCTCCAAGCGGGCCAAGTCCATGGTCGCCACCTTGCTCGACGGCGTCGAGGGACTCGGCCCCAAGCGGCGCGAACGTCTAATGCTCCAGATGGGGTCACTCGAGAATCTTCGGGGCGCGACGCTGGAGGAATTGACATCACTCGAGTGGCTACCCGATGTCGTCGCCCAGAACATCTACGATCGACTACGCGCCCCCAGTGCGCCGCGACTCGCGAAGGGAGCCAGGAACGATGACTGATGTCTTGTTGGTGACGGGCATGTCGGGCGCTGGTCGCTCCACCGTCTCGACGGCCCTGGACGACCTGGGCTGGTTCATCATCGACAACCTGCCCCTGGAGCTCATGGTGCGCGTGGGTGAACTCGCCTCGACCGGGTCGCGCGACGCTGCGGGAGTCGCCTTCATCGTCGGACGCTCGGGTCGCGCCCAACCCGAAGCCCTCTTGAGCGTCAAGAACGAACTCGAGGCGATGCACGAGAGCGCCAAACTGCTCTTCCTCGACGCCCCCGACGACGTCTTGATCCACCGATACGAGGGGACGCGCCGACGCCACCCCCACGAGGCAGCCACCCTCGCCGATTCCATCGCCCAAGAACGCGAACTATTGCAGAGCATTCGCGACTCTGCGGACATCATCATCGACACCGGCACCATCAACACCAACCAGTTGCGATCACGTATCTCAGAGATCTTCATGCCCAGCGACGCCGACGGCCTTCGCGTGTCGATGGTCTCCTTCGGGTTCTCCAATGGTCTGCCGCGCGACGTGGACCTCGTCTTTGACTGTCGGTTCCTACCCAATCCACACTGGATCGACGAACTTCGCCCCCTGACGGGCCTGGACGAACCGGTAGCCCAGTACGTCTTGGAGCAAGAAGAGGCCCAGCACTTCTTGCACGACGTGGTGTCCATGCTCGAGTGGCAGATTCCCGCGTTCGCCAAAGAGGGCAAGTCGTACCTGACCATCGCTATCGGCTGCACCGGCGGTCGGCATCGTTCCGTAGCGATCGCCGAGGAGATCCGTCGGCGATTGGGTCTTCGTAATTCAGTGTTTCACCGCGACATCACTCGATGAAGGTCGTCGCCGTCGGAGGCGGCCACGGGACCGCAGTCACCCTACGGGCTCTGCGCGCTCTCTCGTCGGACGTGACCGGCATCGTCTCGGTGGCCGACGACGGAGGCTCGACCGGACGCCTCCGTGCTTTGTTGAACGTGGCGGCCGTCGGCGACCTTCGAAAATGCCTCGGAGCTCTCGCCGACCCCAACAATTCGCTCGCCGCGGCCTTCGAACATCGGTTCCACGTCGGAGAGCTCGACGGTCACACCGTCGGCAATCTCTTCTTGGTGGGCCTCATCGACGCCACCGGCAACCTTGAGGAGTCCATTGACGCCGCTGCCGAGGCCCTGGGAGTGAGAGGGACGATTCTGCCGGCGAGTCGTGAAGGGGTGGTTCTCGTGGCGAGTCACGACCAAGGGATCACTCGGGGTCAGACCGCGGTCGCACGGACCACCGGGACGCGGTCGTTGAGTCTTGATCCGCCATCACCGGCCGCCCCGGCGCGCGCTCTCAGGGCCATCGCCGACGCCGACGTCATCGTCATCGGCCCCGGATCGCTTTTCACCAGTGTGCTCGCGGCGTGTATCGTCCCCGAGATCAATCAAGCCCTGGCCCGCAGTTCGGCGCGCCAGATCTACGTGGCGAACCTTCGTCCCGAAGACCCCGAAACCCTGGGATTCAGCCTCCAGGACCACCTGGACGCGTTGAAAGCGCACGGCGTGACGCCCACCGACGTCCTGGTGGACGCATCGTCGTCGTTCGCACAACAGTCGTGTGATGTGCACACCATCGTCACGTCACTCACCGCGCGAAATCCCCTGGTCCACGATGTGCCAAAATTGACCCAAGCAGTCAACGACGCCTGTGCCGAAATCCCCCCGAGAGACGTATAGGAGACACCAGTGGCAACCCGAGTAGCGATTAATGGATTTGGTCGAATTGGTCGAGGATATTTGCGGGCGTGCCTGCAGCGTCCCGACGTCATCGTGGTCGCCGTGAACGACCTCACGTCGGCGAAGACGAACGCGGACCTTCTCAAGTACGACTCCACCCAAGGCCGCTTGGGCCTGCCCGTCACCGTCTCCGACGACGGGATGACCGTCGGCGAGCACTTCATCAAAGTCTTCGCCGAGCGCGATCCGGCCAATTTGCCCTGGGCCGACCTCGACATCGACGTCGTCATCGAATCCACCGGTCGTTTCACCTCACGTGACGCGGCCGCCGTGCACCTGAGTGCCGGCGCCAAGAAGGTCATCATCTCGGCCCCCGCGTCTGACGTCGACGGTACCTTCGTGTACGGAGTGAACCACGAGTCCTACGACCCCGCCACCCAACACGTGGTCTCGAACGCCTCGTGCACGACGAACTGCTTCGTTCCCATGGTCAAAGTCCTCGACGACGCCTTCGGTGTCCAGACCGGTCTGATGACGACGGTGCACGCCTACACCAACGACCAGAACCTGCTGGACTTGCCCCACGCGGACCTGCGTCGAGCGCGCGCGGCGGCGATCAACATCGTGCCGTGCACGACTGGCGCGGCGCGTGCCACCAGCTTGGTCCTGGAATCGATGAAGGGACGTCTCGACGGTACGTCACTGCGCGTGCCGGTCCCGGTGGGTTCCATCACCGACTTCACCGCAATCGTTCGCTCCACCACCGTGGAAGAGATCAACGCGGCGTTCCAGGCGGCGGCCGACGGTTCCTTGAAGGACGTGCTCGTCTACACCGACGACCCGATTGTTTCGACCGACATCGTGGGCAGTCCCGCCTCGTGCACCTTCGACTCCCGGATGACCATGGTCCAGCGCATCAACGACGAGCAGAGCCTCGTCAAGATCTTCGGATGGTACGACAACGAGTGGGGTTACTCGAACCGCCTCGTGGACCTCACCACCGTCGTCGGCCGCTAGTCCGTGTCGGCCCCCCTGCCCAACGACGAACGTTGGGGGAGCCTCGCTGGTAAGCGAGTGCTCGTCCGCGTCGATTTCAACACCCCCGTGGCCGAGGTCAACGGTCAACTCGAGGTCACCGACGATTTTCGGATCCGCGCGACGTTACCCCTCTTCGAGGACTTGCTCGCGCGCGGTGCGACGGTCGTGGCGTGTACCCACTTCGGGCGACCCAAAGGAAAAGTGGTCGAGGAGTATTCTGTCGCCCCGGTGCGTCGTCGATTGTCGCAACTATGTCCCGACGTCGAACTACTCGAGAATTTGCGCTTCAACCCGGGCGAGGAGAGTAACGACCCCGCCTTTGGGGCGTCCTTGGTCGAGGGCTTCGATTACTACATCAATGAGGCCTTTTCGGCCTCACACCGCGCACACGCGTCGATCATGGTCCCTCCGACGCTCGTGCCCAGCGCAGCTGGACCCAATCTGTTGCGCGAGGTGGCGACCCTGACGTCCATTCTCGAGGATCCCGCGCGCCCCTTCGTAGCGATCGTGGGCGGTGCCAAGGTCAAGGACAAGCTAGGCATCGTCAAGGTCCTCTCCGAGAAGGCCGACCAGGTGATCGTCGGAGGCGGCATGGCCTACACCTTCGAGGTCACTCAGGGCCGTACGATCGGTGACTCGCTCTTTGACGCGTCGTACCTCGACGTCTGCGCGGAACTACTAGCTGGCGGAAAGATCGTTATTCCCTCCGACGCTCGCGGACTGCCCGTGGGGGCACCCTTTGGCAACGGCGGCGACGACGAGGTCCTCGACTGGGGCGAGAACATCCCCGACGGTTTCCAGGGTCTCGATATCGGCCCGGCGTCGACGGCGGCCTTTTGTGCCATCATCGCCAACGCCGCCACGATTCTGTGGAACGGGCCCATGGGCGTGTTCGAGGACGAGCGACTCAGCGCCGGCACCGAGGCCGTGGCGCGCGCCGTCGCTGCATCGAACGCGGTCTCGATCATCGGGGGCGGCGATTCGGTCGCGGCCATCCAGGGCTACGGTCTCGAGGACCAGGTGAGTTTCGTCTCGACCGGCGGGGGCGCGTCCCTCGAGTTCGTCGAACTCGGGGACCTCCCGGGTCTCGCTGCGTTGCGAGAGAGTCCGTGGAACCAGTCATGAATCGACCCCTCGTCATTGGCAACTGGAAGATGAACCTCGACTACGTCGAAGCGGTGCACCTGGTGCAGCAACTCGGCGTGGTACTGAGGAACAAGCCGCTCGATCACGTCGACCTCGTGGTGGTGCCGCCCTTCGTCGATATTCGTAGCGTCACCTCGGTGGTCGAATCCGAGCGCGTCGCCGTTGAAGTCGGAGCCCAGCACGTCAGTCTCCACGACGCGGGGGCGCACACGGGCGAGGTCTCGGTGTCCATGCTGCAACGACTGAACGTCACCTGGGTCCTCGTGGGTCACTCGGAACGTCGCGCGATGTACGACATGACCGACGAAGTGGTCGCTCAGACCTTGCGCACGGTGCTGCGACAAGGCCTCAACGCCGTGTTGTGCGTGGGCGAGGAGCTCGCGGTGCGAGAAGCCGGGGAGCACAACGACTTCGTCACGGCACAGTTGCACGCCGCCCTCCAGGGGCTCGACGAGAAGTCGCGCTCCCAGGTCACCATCGCTTACGAGCCGGTCTGGGCCATCGGCACGGGTTTAACGGCCGCGAACGAACAGGTACGCGACATGGCCGAGCACATTCGCACCGTCGCGGCATCGTTGTCGCTGGGCGAGTCACGGATCCTCTACGGGGGATCGGTCAACGCTGACAATGCCGCGGCGCTGATGAGTGAGGGTCGCGTCGACGGATTTCTGGTCGGTGGAGCGTCGCTCAAGGCGGAATCGTTCTTGGCGATCGGGCAAGCGGCGAACGACTGCTACGATGGCAAGCGCTAATCGGAGGTCGTGATGTTCACGTGGTCATTCATAGTTATTGAGGCTGCCTCGGCGATCGCTTTGATCTTCCTGGTCTTGTTGCACTCGGGTCGTGGTGGGGGTATTTCTGACCTCATGGGAGGTTCCATGGGCTCCGTGGCGGCCGGTTCGACGGTCGTCGAGCGCAACTTGGACCGCATCACCGTTGCTGTCGCCCTCATCTTCACCTTCGCCACGCTGACTCTCGACCTTCGTCTGCAGTAACGACGGTGGTCCCGTACGGGTCAGGTCGTCGCGTCGCCCTGATTATCGTTATCGCCGGTATCCTCGTCGTCGCCGTCACGCTGCTCGTCTACCGCAGTCCAGTGCCCGCCAAGGGTCCGGCCAATCCCGCCACCTCCACCCTCACTCTGGCCCTGCCGGGACCATTCAACGGCTGCAGCGTGCTCAGTCCTGACGCGACCGCGACCACGTCGGCAGTATTGGACCTCATTCGCCCGTCGGCGTTCCTCACCGGTCCCACGAACGTGCTCGATGGTGAGGGTGGAGCGATCACCTCCGCCGAACTGGTCTCGCTACACCCCGAAACGGTCGTCTACAGCGTCGCGCCAAAGATGAGATGGAGCAACGGTCAGCTCTTTCGCGTGAGCGACCTGGTCGCATGGTGGCGTTCGGCGCGCACCGTGGCCAGCATCAACGGTGATGGCTATCGCGCCATCTCCTCGATGGTGGTCAACAAGAAGGCGACCGCGGTCACCGCGACGTTCTCGACTGATTTCGCCGATTGGAATCTCCTGTTTCGTGACGTGGAGGCCGCCGGGAGCACGTCGTCGTGCGCTATCGATCAACTCGCCCTGCAGCCGTCGCTCGGTCCCTACCGGGTCCAGAGCGCCTCCCCGACCCGAATCGTGCTGATCGCGAACCCCCAGTGGACGATCAACTACAACCGGTTCCACAAGGTCATCATCACTTCGGCGGAGTCCATTCCGGCCCACGCCCCCCGGTACTTCGTGAAGTACTCCCCGGTGGCGTCGCTGTTACTGGTGCAGGACCTGGTGGCCCATCCACATTTCGTGGGCCAACTCGGCGATTCGAGTGACATCGAAGAACTGACCTACAGCCCTCACGATGCTCTAACGAGCGACTCGTCACTGCGCACCGCCCTCTCATGGTTGATCGACCGCAAGACGCTGCTGGCGGATCTCTTCGGATCGATCACCTTTATGCCCTCGGTACCGACATCGGCGTTGTTTTCCCAGGGACAAGTCAACTATCCGCTCGCCAACACCACGATCGTGCCGACCGCCGCGAACGCGACGTTGGTGGACCCCTCACGCGATTGTCGCTCGTGCGCGGAGACGATCCTGATGCGTCTGGGTTACGTCCACGAGTCGGCGGGTTGGCGCGACGCCGCTGGCGATCTCCTTCACATCACCCTGGCGCAGGGGCCGTCACCACTCGATCACCTCAGCGCTCAGTTGGTCGCTCAACAGTGGCGCGCTTTGGGCATCGGTGTGCAGTTGATGTCCGCACAAACGGACGCGGAGGCCGCACTCTGGTCGTCCACTGGCGCCGTCGACGCAGCGCTCTTTGATCGCCCGACCTCGACGACCCCGTGGATGAGCGCACGTTCCTGGGACCTCACGCCGTTCGTCGATTCGTATCCATCGGGGGTGCGATCATCAGCCATCAATAAATTGTTCGTCCTCGCTCAAGGGACGTTCAATCCGGCCACAGCCGCGTTGACGTGGCTGAAAATTGATCACGACATCCTGTCGGAGTTCTGGGTCCGGCCTCTTTACACCGTTCCGTCCCTTACGGAATGGTCGGGACCAGTAGCGAATGTCGTGTCTGCGTTATCGGTGAGCGGACTTGTCGACCAGACAACGAACTGGGGTATCTCGCCTCCATCGACAACGACTACCGTCCTGCCCACTACTTCAACGGTCGGCTAGACTGCTTTACCCACGTCGAAGTGGCGAAATGGCAGACGCGCCAGCTTGAGGGGCTGGTGCCCTTAGGGGCGTGCGGGTTCAAGTCCCGCCTTCGACACCAAGAAGAGTCCTCCTCACAATCGCCCGCGCAAGAGAGCCAGCGATGAGCCTCGCTAGTGCAGCGAGTTCAATCGGATTCGTGGTGACGACCCGTCCACTCGGAGAACCTTGCTAGAAATCCGTAAATAAGACCCCGGACTCAGACGTTCGAACATACAGATGCTTCTGGCCATTGAACACCCCAAAGCGCCGATGAATTGCTGATCCTGAAATTGCGCGACCTTCCAAATCACTGGCGTCAAGATTTGGCAACTTTGGTGCCAATTTTGCGGACTATCGAGGTGTGAGTGGACCACTAGGTTTTATTGCGTGGCGATTGGTTCTGCACTTAAGCGCCTTCATGGCTACCCCTTTGAGGTTCGATACAGCGATGGGTCTGTGGCTCGCGCTCGAGCCGCGGCCGACAACACCGCAGAGGCTTACGCCTATCTCAGTTCTCTACTGTCAGGTGTCGAACCCGAGATAGCGGTCATCGTGGCGAATAAGGCCGACTGGGAGAGTCGCCAACCCTACGGTCTGCCATTCTTCAACGACGATCCCGGCCAGATCTGTACCGGCATCGTCGTCATGCCCGCCAACAGCGGAGATTTCTGGGGTGCCATGGGAGAGGACCTGCGAGAAGCATCGCCGCACGACTATTCGTTACTCCTCGAGGCGTATCCCGATGGCGCCGGTGGATTGGACCTGCAACCGTTTTTTGACCTAATAACAATCCACGAACTCGGTCACGCCTTCGAAGTGCTCGGGAATCTCCGACTGCCGACTTATTGGCTGAGTGAGATATTCGCCAACCTTGCCCTGCACGCGTTCGTCGGCAATAAGAGGCCGCAGGATTTGAGAACGCTTGAAACGCTTGCCACGGTTGGGGCTCGCAGTACGAACTTAGACATACGCATGCGATCACATGGGTACACCACGCTCGAAGAACTCGAAGCTCATTACACGGGCGGTGACAACCCAATGAGCCCGCTCAACTACGTCTGGTACCAATATCGATGGCAACGCTTAGTGGCAGCGATGTTCGAAGTCGACGGCGAGGACGCATTGGTGCGTTTGTGGCACTGCTTTCACGCAACGAATCATCACCGCTCTGGAGAAGTAGATGCGGCGACGCTCGCCCCTTTGCTGAGTAAAGAAGTAAGTGAGACGCTCGGACGAGCCATCCAGGACTGGTGTTAGAACTCAAAGGAATTTCGCCTTGGACGATGGACGCTTGTAACGCCTCAGATTTACGCCACGACGAACTTACGGTTGGTCCACGTCCCCCCGGGGTGAACTTTCAATTTCGAGATTGCGCTGAGACGATCGCCGCCCGGTTTTGGTACTGCCACCCTCTCTCTCACCTCCCGGTCGCTTGTTCTCCAGCAGTCACGAACTGTTCGCACGTTACGGATCAACTGTGATAAGACGGGCATCGCTGCGCCGATATTCCGAACGCGCCGCCTGGGGGAGCAAGGATGCCAAGAATGATCATCACGCACAATGTCGTCGATGTCGACCGGTGGTTGAGTTTCAAACAGGAGAGAATTGAAAGCATCGGCGCCATGGGTGGCTTCGATGTCGTCGATCACGTCGCTCAAGACGGGAGTAACGCCGTCGCGATTACGTTGACTGCGGAAGACCTGTCAGCCGTGCTGGCCTCGCCGCCGCCGGAGCTTCAAGACGCTATGGAAAGACACGGCGTTCTTCCACCACTGAACGTCTATATCGAGAAGTAGTCGAGAACGTGGTGGACCTCCTTCGTTACGCCGACCGCCAACGTGAATCGAACGGGAAATCTCAAGTTGATTGCACTAGCCTGCCCTTGCCCCCGCGGTCAGAACGACTGGTCGGCTAAATGGGGGCACTGATATGAGTGTCGTTGTTACCATCCACTTCCCGGTTGCCGACGTCTCCAAGGCGATTGAGGGTCTCAGAAGCAATGCAAGTTTCCTAGAAGAGATAACAGCGTCGACCAAAGGCGCCGGCATGCTCCACCACCGATTCCTTGCCGGGAACGGTGAACTTGTCGTCATCGACGAATGGGAAACGGCGGATCAATTTCACAGTTTCTTCGAGGGAAATCCTAAGGTCGCCCAGGACACGGAATCGGTCGGAATGACCGGGACTCCTGAGATCTCGGTGTTCGATTCAATCGACGCTTCCGGAACCGTATAAACACTTTCGAAGTCCGCATCCAGAACGAAGTCATGAGTGAGCACGGTCGTAGGACGCGCGGTCATACGCGACGCGGATATGTTTGACCCGAAAGACGCATGTCGCCTCAGATCACCGTGTTGAGTTGAACCACGCGAAATTCCCTTCTTGGTCGAAGAATCTTCGAACTCCTCGACTGGGATGTCGCGTTTGCTTTACAGATAATTCAGAGAGTCCCAGCACCACCGTCGTGCTTTGACGACACCCCAATCGGCGTACCGTGCAGCACGATTGATCCTTGGTCGACTGCGGCAAACGAGTCAACACGGCAGGTTGATATCGATGCTTCCTTTCGATTGGGTCGATAGGTGGTTGTGACGTTTCCTGAATCGCGGCGCTTATGCTCTTGTGCGGTTTGGTCGCGGAGAACCACGCATCGGTCGCACTCTCGAATTGCAAGGAGTGGGGCATCGGGTTCTTGATCTTGTCCAATTGTCAAAAACAGAGATGGAGAACGTATGACGCACAATTTGAAGGCCGAGACAATAACAATCGAAGGTCACGGCGGTGACCAAATCGAGGCGTACTTGGCCGTACCGACAGATGTCGAGCACTGCGGGTCCATTGTCGTGATTCACCACATGCCCGGATACGACGAGGCCACAAAGGAAATCGCCCGCAAGTTCGCCGCGAACGGATTCGCCGCCCTCATGCCCAATCTCTATCACCGTGAAGCCCCGGGCGCCGAGCCAGACGATGCGGCGGCCGTCGCTCGTGCGAGTGGAGGCGTACCCGATGAACGCCTCGTTGGTGACGTTGGCGCAGCGATGGCCTACCTCAAATCCTTGCCATTCACCAATGGCAAAGTCGCGGTCATCGGTTACTGCTCGGGTGGGCGTCAGTCGCTGCTCGCCGGTTGTCGATTGCCACTCGACGCCGTCATCGACTGCTACGGCGCCTTCGCAGTGATTGACTCACCAGAGGAATCGCCAGTCCGCGTGACCGCGGTCATCGGTGAAGTCGGAAATCTGAGTGGACCAGTACTGGGCCTCTTCGGAGCCGACGATCAGTACCCATCACCGGAGCAAAACGACGTATTGGCTAAGGCCTTGACCGCCGCCGATAAGAAGTTCGATTTTCACACGTACGAGGGTGCGGGCCACGCGTTCTTTAACGTCGATCGTCCGAGCTACCGACCAGAATCCGCGGCGGAGGGTTGGCGCGAAGTGTTCCAGTTCCTCGGCGAGACGGTGGCGTGATGTGTACCTACGAAACCGAGACCATCGATCTGCGGGCGAGTGGAAAAACCCCGGGCGGCTGGAAGTCCATGAATTCGGCGACGGTGTACTTCGATCACCCCGTCCACTTCTCGGCGGGTCACGCGCTCTTGATCGACATCCGTAACAGGGATGCTGACCCTTCGGTGCGAGTGGCGCTCGAGCTCGACGCACGCTCCGCGCGTGATTTGGCAGAGTCGATTCTGAGAACTCTTGAGAGCGTTCCGGCGAACCTCATCGAGGAGTCAGAGATCGTCGTCGTGACACCACCAGGCCAATGACAGCGTACGTAGCACGATGGATTAAGAGTTGACTGCCAGCATCCGCGGTTGCAGTTTTCGGGCGCTCTCGATGAATGAGGGGATCAGCAGATCTTCCATGGTGTACAGACCCGGGGAGAGGAACTCCATACTCTCGGCTGCGAAGAGAGCTCCCTCACCGAAAGCTTCAGGACTCACCGATTCGTGGCGCAGACGCACTGTTTGAGACGGGAAGCCGAAGACCACTTCGTGGGTTCCGACGATGCCGCCCGCACGCAGAGACTTGATGTCGCTCTCAGTGACGCCCAAAGAACGGGCGATGATCTTGGCCGTGCTCGAAACGCCCTTCTTCATACGAAAGTGTTCTTCGACAATCTCCACGTCCGCCAATGGCGCAATCATTTGGAGAAGATTCGCGGCCAGTATCAACAAATTCACGCCCAGAGTGATGTTGGGCGACCATAACACTGCAGTTTGAGTACTGAGATCTCGAAGTTTCTCTTGCTGCTCGCACGGATAACTGGAGATCGCGGTCACGATGCGAATGCCCCGTTGCGCCGCGGCGTCGCCGTAATAATCAATTCCCTCGACACTCGAGAAATCAATGATCGCGTCGACGGGGTACAGGTCGAGCAGCACGTCAATTGGTGTCGTCGCACTGCAAAAGATTCGGTTCTTTCCCAAATTGCTGCGCTCGATCTGATCGGCCAGTGAGCCTCGCGCCACGTGGTTCGACTTTCGGACCACCCATTCGAGGGAGCAGTCGCTATCACTCAGGACCGAGCGGGCGACTGAACGGCCAGTTTTTCCAAAACCAAAGAGTCCAATTCTCATGGGCGCTCCTCCTACCTGATAGCTCGGCACTCGAGGTACATCCGCACACTAAGCAGAATGGTTAAGAATGGATGACGAAAAACTAGTGATTACCTAAGGTTTTTCTGTGTAGAGGCATAGAAGGCTCGAGATTGTGATCAATTAGTGACCTTCACCAGTACGTATAGCAACCAATGATGATGTGGGTCATGAATATCGCCACGATCGATGCGATGTCACCGCGGCGACGGTTGCGAAGAGGCGCACAGCGACTCCGGTCGAGAGGACGTCACTGAATTGCGAAGATTCACCGTTGGTCCGATTACCAGGTCGACTGACCATGATGGACCCCCAGTCGCTACCATTAGCCACGAGGTAATACGTGACCACCATCCTTTTTACGGCCTTTAGCAACCGCTCCGACGCCCTCGAATTGGCGAGCGAAGCGGTGCGTGGATTGCGAGACCTCGACATCGACTCCTCCACCTACTGCCTCGATGACGACACGGCACCGGAACTCTCAGCAGATTCCCTGGTCATCAGCCTTGGAGGTGACGGAACGTTCTTGCGCTCAGCTCGTTTGGCCCACGCCCACGGGGCGAGGGTCCTGCCCGTCAATCTGGGTCGCATCGGTTTTCTCCTCGACGTGCCGTCGGACCAGATCGTGGCCTCGGTACGCGCCGCCCTGGGCAACCCGCGCGTCGTGGAGCGACTAGCCCTGGCCATCTCCATCGAAGGTCAGTCCACCAGTGACTTCGCCCTCAATGAAGTCGTCCTCGGACGCGCGCAAGTGGGCCACATGGTGCGCGTGCGGACCTTCGTCGGAGAGGAGGAATACCTCACGTACTCCGCCGACGGTGTCCTCGTCGCGACGCCGACCGGGAGCACGGGCTACAACTTTTCTGCGGGAGGCCCCGTGGTGGACGCGGGTCTCAACGTCGTCGTCATCACACCTATCGCCCCGCACTTCACCATCGACCGCAGCATCGTGGTCGATTCCACGACGACCATCCGATTGGTGGCCGACGACAAACCAGCGGTCGTTGTCGCCGACGGTGACCAGATCGGCGCCCTCGAACCCGGACAATCCGTGTGGGTCTCTCAAAGTCCCACACCCGTACGAGTGGTGTCATCGGGAGCCTTTGAACTCGGCGTGCGGCTACGTCAGAGTCTTCAAGAGGGTCATGCCTAAGGCCCAGCTCGTTGAACTGTACGCGCGCGGGCTCGGGGTCATCGATGAAGCTCGCATCGAGTTCGGGCCAGGTTTCAACGTACTCACCGGCGAGACCGGTGCAGGTAAGACGCTCTTGCTGGGCGCGCTGGAACTATGCCTCGGGGGTGAAGCATCGTCGTCGCGCTATGCGCTGACGGCTGAGACGAAAGCGGTAGCGATCTTCACGCGTGACGACGAGGAGGAGCTTCTCTTTGCTCGCGAGTCCTCACCGACCGGTCGCTTGCGCGCCAGCCTGGGCGGGACTCCCTCGAGTGCAGAATTACTCCGCCATGCGGCCGCGCAGGTCGTCGTCATTCACGGGCAACACGATTCGCTCGCTCTTCGTTCTCGCGCCGAGATTCTTCGCATCATCGACACCGCCGGCGAGATTTCTACGACGCAACTCGATGACGTCCGACGTGAGCTATCGGTGATCGACCGCGAACGCGACGCGTTGGGCGGTGACGAAGCCAGTCGAGAACGCGAACGCGACTACTTGGACTTTCAGTATCAAGAGCTGTCAAGCGCCCGTCTAGAGGATCCCAATGAACTCGAGTCCCGGATTGAGGAACTCACTCGGCTTCTTCGCTTTCGCGACGTCCAGGGCGAACTTCTTCGCGTCGTGGAAGAACTTGACGGTGATTTTGACGCCGCGGTGCTGACCCAATTCGCTCGCGTCATCGCTCAGATTCCCAAGGACATCGGCGTCGACGATATCCACGTCGAATTGACCGCCACCCTTGACGCGGCGCGTGCCCAGGTCCACGAACTCGCCGCGCGCTCCGAGCCTGATCTGCACGATCCGGCGTTCGTCGAAGAACTCGAGGCGCGCGTCGCGTTTCTCCAACAGATTGCACGCAAATACGGGGGGTCGCTCGCTAGCGCCATCGCCCAGGGTGAGCAGATGCGCGAACGCATCGACGAGTTGGACGGCGCCCATCAGCGTCTCGCGGCCCTTGACGTGCTGGTCTACGAGCTCACCCAACGAGAGGGCCTGTTAGCAGCCCGGGCGCGGCGAGATCGTGAAGAAGCGGCCCTTCGACTCACTGAGAACGTTCAACGACAACTTCCTCGGGTCGCCCTGCCGAACGCGTCGCTACGTTTCGCCGTCGACGGAGACGACGGCTCTGACGCCCACATCTATTTCACCCCCAATCCGGGACAACCCGAGGGTCCGCTGCAGTCCCTTGCGAGCGGTGGCGAACTCAGTCGGGTGCTGCTCGCCCTTTCCCTTGAGACGGCACACACTGACATCGTGGCCGTCTTTGATGAAGTGGACGCTGGGGTGGGAGGTCAAGTCGCCCAACAGATCGGTGAGTGTCTGCGTGAAGTAGGCGAGACCCAACAAGTCGTCGCTGTGACGCACTTGGCATCGGTGGCGGCCAAGGCGTCACACCACTTCGTGATCGAGAAGTCGGTGCGTGCGGGGGTGACGAGCACCGTGGTTCGTGGCGTCACCGGTGACGACCGAGTCCGCGAGATAGCGCGAATGCTCGCCGGAGACGAAATTACTGATGAGGCCGACGCCCTCGCGAGGAGATTGCTCGAATCGGTTTCGTAGTTCGTCAACGCGTGACAGCCTCGGGCTAGTATGTAGTTCCGTGAAGGAACTCGACACCGAATGACGAAATACGTATTCGTCACCGGAGGAGTCTCTAGCTCCCTCGGCAAGGGCCTAACAGCGTCGTCGCTGGGGCGCCTTCTCAAGTCTCGTGGCCTCAAGGTCACCATGTGCAAACTCGATCCCTACCTCAACGTCGACCCTGGCACGATGAATCCGGGAGAGCACGGCGAGGTCTTCGTGACCGACGACGGGGGAGAGACCGACCTCGACCTCGGTCATTACGAACGATTCATCGATGAGTCTCTGTCACGCATGTCCAATACGACAACGGGATCGATCTATTCCAAGGTGATCGCCAAGGAACGACGCGGTGACTATCTCGGCAAGACGGTCCAAGTCATTCCCCACATCACCGACGAGATCAAGGACCGCTTGCGCCGCCTCAGCACTCTGGGAGCCGACGTCGCCATCGTTGAAATCGGTGGCACTGTCGGCGACATGGAGATCATTCCATTCCTCGAAGCGATCCGACAATTCCGACGTGACGCTGGTCGGGGCAACGTATGTTACGTCCACCTCACCTTGGTGCCCTACCTGGCCCCCTCTGGCGAGCAAAAGACCAAGCCCACCCAGCACTCGGTCACCGAACTTCGCTCACACGGTATCCAGCCTGACGTCATCGTCTGTCGCAGCGACCAACCCATTTCCGACGGCCTCAAGCGCAAGATCTCACTGCTGTGTGACGTCCCCAACAACGCCGTGATCTCGGCGGTTGACGCGTCGAGCATCTACGATATTCCCCTCAACATGCACCACGAGGGCCTCGACCGTATCGTGTGCGACATCTTGAATGTGAGTTTGGACGAACACCCCATCGATCTGTCAGCGTGGGAGAACGTGGTGCGTCGCGTCCACCACACGTCAAAGACCCTTCGCATCGGCATCGTCGGCAAGTACGTGACGATGCCCGACGCGTACTTGTCGGTGGCCGAAGCCATTCGCCACGCCGGTTTCGCCGAAGGTGCCACCACCGAGATCGAATGGCTCGAGGCTGAACGCGTCCCCTCTGAGATCGACGCTCGACGTCTGCGCCAACTCGACGGCATCATCGTGCCCGGCGGTTTTGGCGAACGTGGCATCGAAGGAATGGTTGCCACCGCTCGTATCGCTCGTGAGCACCACGTCCCGCTACTGGGAATCTGCCTCGGCATGCAGGTGATGGTCATCGAATTCGCTCGTCACGTACTTGGTTTGGCGGACGCACATTCCACGGAGTTCTCTCTTACGACGTCCTCGCCCGTGATCGCCCTGATGGAAGAGCAGATGGACGTTACCGACCTCGGGGGAACGATGCGTCTGGGAGCATGCCCGGCCATGTTGGCTGAGGGTTCCCAGGTCGCCGAACTCTATGGCGCGACCGTGGTCTCGGAACGTCACCGTCACCGCTTCGAGTTCAATTCACGATTCGTCGAACAATACGAGTCCGCTGGAATGCGCTGTTCGGGTACGTCACCGGATGGTCGCCTGGTTGAGTTCGTTGAGATGCCGAGCCACCCCTTCTTCGTGGGGACTCAGGCGCACCCCGAATTCAAATCGCGGCCGGACCGCCCCCACCCGCTCTTTCATGGATTGATCGTCGCCGCCAGCGTTCGCGCCGAAGGTCGCGAGCCACACATTCTCGATCCCACCACCGTTGACGCCACCTTGTGAGTGATTCGTTCTCGATTGTCGAGCGCGAGACTCTCCTGACGTCGCACATCTTTTCGATCGAACGACGAACGATTGCCCATCACGGCGATCAGTACCAACGCGACGTCGCCGTGCACCCCGGCGCCGTGGCGATGGTGGCGATCGACCACTTGGGCCAAGTCGGCATGGTGCGCCAATATCGCGCCACGGTGGACAAGGTCCTTTGGGAGATTCCCGCCGGAACCATCGATGCGACCGATGTTGACCCGCTGGCGACGGCGAAACGCGAACTCCGCGAAGAGCTCGGCGTGTCGGCGCGTGATTGGAAGAAGGTCGCCGAGGTCTACGTGTCGCCGGGTTGGACCACACAAATCATGCACATCTTTGAGGCCCGCGACTTAGAGGACGTCGGCCGCTTGCCTGACGGGCCTGAGGAGACCTCCGCTCAGGTGGTGTGGCTCACGCCGGCGGAAGTGCGCGCTCTACTCGACACGGATGAGATTCACGATGCGACCATGACTATTGGTCTGCACCACTATCTCGGAGTCGATGACCACTCCTGAATCCTTGGTGGGTGAGTACGTACAGTGGCTCACCGTGGAAAAGGGTCGGAGCCGGGCAACGATCGAGGCCTACGAGCGCGACATCACGGCTTTCTTGACGTGGTGGGGTCCTGATCGCGCTCTCGCTGAGGTCACCAGTGGTGACCTCGAGAACTACTTGAACGAACTGCGCGACGCCCGTGCGGCGAGTTCGGTTGCTCGTGCTCTGTCCTCGCTTCGTGGTTGGTGGGGTTTTTTGATCGAAGAGGGTCGACTCAGTGTCGACCCCAGCGCCCACGTGACGCCGTCGCGACGCGGGCGTAGCCTACCCAAGCCTCTACCCGAAGAGACCGTTGCCCTGCTTCTGGACACGATGCCGCGACAGACACCCGTGGACCGACGTGATCGTGCATTGCTGGAACTCCTCTACGGTACGGGTGCACGCGTCTCAGAAGTGGTTGGCCTCGAGGTCCAGGACCTCGATTTCGACGAGGAGCTCATCCGCGTCACCGGAAAAGGATCGAAACAACGACTCGTTCCCATGGGACGCAGTCTCAACGTGGCGCTGCGCGAGTATCTCGGACCGGGTGGACGATCCGAGTTCCCACGCCCCCGCGCCCACGCTCACGTCTTCGTCAACGTCCGTGGGGGAGCGTTGTCGCGCCAGGGCATTGACCTGGTCATCGCCTCGCGGGCACTGGCGGCGGGAATCAGTCGATCAACGATCAGCGCCCACGTCTTTCGCCACAGCTGCGCCACGCACATGCTGTCGCACGGTGCTGATATCCGCGTTGTGCAGGAGTTACTCGGCCACGCGTCGATCTCAACGACACAGATCTACACCGCCGTCTCGATAACCTCGATGCAACGTGCCTATTCCAACGCCCACCCCCGAGCCCATGATTGACGTCGTGACACTATGAATACTGTTTTCTTCCTCTTGGCCATCATTCCGTCGATCATCCTTCACGAAGTGAGCCACGGCTACGTCGCCTATCTCTGTGGCGACCCCACAGCAAAGAACGCCAAGCGACTCACGCTCAATCCGTTACGACACGTGGACCCCTTTGGCACATTGCTCTTGCCGTTCTTACTTATCGTGAGTCATATCCCAGCGATCGGCTACGCCAAGCCCGTGCCGGTCAATATCGGTCGACTGCGCAAACCACGCAACCAGTCCGTGTACGTCTCGCTAGCTGGACCCTTGACCAACGTCATCTTGTCGGGTGTCGCCTTCTTCTATTGCCGCTACGAGCTTCACCACGCCAACGTGGCGAACCTCATCAGTGGCTACACATTCTTCATCTTCGTGCTCGACTTCGGCCTGGTGAATTTGACGCTGGCGGTCTTCAATATGCTTCCCATCCCGCCGCTCGATGGGTCGGCCGTCATCGAGCGTTTCGTCCCCCAACGTCATCTCCCGAAGTACTACGAGTTCCGCGCCCGCGCCCTGCCCATCGTGATGGTGCTGTTGATCCTCAATGCCATCACTCTGCACGTGGGTGAGTCGTGGCTAGGTGACCTCCAAACGTGGTGGATCAACCTCGCGCAGAACTAGAGCCCCATGGCCGCGGCGGCTCGACGATACAAGGGGCCAGCCACGTCGGCGGCCTTCTGCGCTCCGTGAGCGGCCAGAGTTCGCAGGGCACCCTCGTCGGCGCGCAGTTCGCGGTAGCGCCGTTGCATGGGCTCGAGTGATGTGATGATCACCTCGGACAGATCCTTCTTCAGATCGCCGTATCGCTCGTAACGCAGAGCCACTTCTTGAGGTGTCTCGCCAGAGAAACTGGCGTACATCTCGAGCAGATTCGACAGTCCAGGCTTCTGGTCGACGTCGTAGCGCACCTCGTTGTCGGTGTCGGTGACTGCCCGCTTGACCTTCTTGTCGATCTCCTCGGGTGCGTCGTTCAAGTAGATGAGACCCATGGGGCTCGCCAGTGACTTGGACATCTTTCGCGTGGGGTCTTGTAAGTCCATGACGCGTGCCGAGGCCGCAGGCTGCACCGCGACGGGCACCGTGAAGATCTCACCGTAACGATTGTTGAAACGTTCGGCCACCACGCGGGTCAGCTCCAGATGTTGACGCTGGTCATCGCCCACGGGAACCTCCTGGGCCGAATACAGCAAGATGTCACCGGCCATGAGGACCGGGTAGGTCAAAAGACCGACGCGATACCCCTCCTGACGAGAGGATTTCTCCTTGAATTGGGTCATCCGTGAGAGTTCGCCGTAGGTAGCGACGCACTCCAAAAGCCAGTTCATCTGCGCGTGATAGGGGACGTGACTCTGAACGAACAAGGTGCACACGTCGGGGTCCAGCCCCGCGGCCACCAGGGACGCTAAGTAGTCCACCGTCTGTTCACGCAACTTTTCGGGCTCGATTTGCAAGGTGAGTGCGTGCAAATCAACGATGCAGTAGAACGCGTCGGGATTTTGCGAACTCACCCATTGGCGCACCGCGCCGAGGTAGTTCCCGATGTGCATGGAGCCCGAGGGCTGTATTCCCGAGAGAATGCGCATCCGTCCATCGTAGGTGAGGTGGGGGCCAACGCCAGATTTACTAGAGTTAGCGCGTGACCTACGTCGTGACGACGCCGTCTTTCAGCGGACCTATCGAAGTACTCCTGCAGTTGATCAGCAGCCACGACGTCGACATCCTGGACGTGCCTCTGGCGCCCGTCGTCGATGCCTTCGTCGCCACCCTGCGTGACAACACCGTCGTTCTCGACGTGGACGAGTTGTCGGAGTTCTTGCTCATCGCCGCGATCTTGTTGGAACTCAAGAGTCATCGTCTCCTTCCGGGACGTGACGCCACCGAACCCGACGAGGAATTCGTCGGCTGGGAAGAGCGCGACGTCTTGCTGGCTCGACTCCTCGAACTGAGGACCTACGCGAATCTGGCCGACTCCTTCGTCGGACTCTTCGAACGGGCGGCCCGATCCTTCTCGCGGCTTCGTGGCATCGACGATGGCTTTATCGTCCAGCCCCCCGACCTTTTGGCGGGGGTCACCCCGGCGCACCTGGCCGCCGCGTACTTACGAGGGATCGAGGAGAAGCCGGTTCCGGTCGTACGACTCAACCACGTCACGGTCGACGCCGTCACCGTGGCCGAGACGGTCGTCGTCCTGGCCCAACGCCTTCCCGCGATGGGTCGTATCTCATTTCGCGATCTCACCGCCGGGCTAGGTTCTCGCATCGAAATCATCGTGCACTTCTTAGCCGTGCTCGAGCTGTGCAAACTCGGGCACATCGAATTAGGTCAAGGCGGCACGTTCGGCGACGTTGAGATCGAGTGGATTGACGACAACACCCGCCTCGACCTCGAAAGGATTGACGCCTATGAGGGATGACGCCTCACTCGAACAACGACTCGAGGCCATGTTGACCGTGGCGCTGGAGCCCATCTCGGTTGAGGAACTCGCCGACGTCGCTGACGCCGACGCCGCGGAGGTGACCACGGTGCTGAGGGACCTTCGAGCACAGTACGCAGAGGACAAGCGTGGCTTTCAGCTCGCCGAATTAGCGAGTGGTTGGGTGATGCAGTCCTCACCGGACGTGGCCCAGTGGGTCACGCGTTTCGCGAATCGCGACGTCTCGCACCGACTCTCCTCGGCGGCCTTGGAGACGCTCGCCATCATCGCCTACCGCCAACCGATCTCTCGCGCTCAAATCACCGCCCTTCGAGGGGTCAACGTGGACGGCGTGGTCCGTCTGCTCGAACAACGCGGCTATATCCAAGAAGTCGGACGAGCTCCGGGTCCCGGCCAGTCGATCCTCTACGGTACGACCGAGTTGTTCTTGGACCGTCTCGGTCTCGCATCCTTGGCCGACCTGCCGGCCATTGAAGATTTCCTGGTCCCCTTAGAGACTGCTGAAGCACTCGTGGCCGAGATGTCCTCGGTGGGCGACGACCTCGACGGAGCGTAGATGGAAGAGGGCGAGCGCCTACAAAAGACCTTGGCGCGAGCGGGATACGGGTCGCGACGCGCCTGCGAGATCTTGATCAGCGAGGGCCGAGTCACGGTGGACGGCCGGGTCGCCGAACTCGGCAACCGGGTCGATCCCGAGACGCAGATGATCTGTGTCGACGGTTCGATGGCGCCGGTCGCCCAGAGCAAGGTGTACTACCTGCTCAACAAGCCCACCGGCATCGTCACCACCGCCTCAGACCCTCAGGGGCGACCCACGGTCTTGTCCCTCGTCGTGTCGAGCGCGCGAATCTTTCCCGTGGGGCGTTTGGACATGAACACCGAGGGTCTGATCATCTTGACCAACGACGGTCGTCTGGCGCACCTCCTCACGCACCCGAGTTCGGGTATCGCCAAGGAATACTTGGTGCGCGTCGAAGGTGACCCCTCGCCGGGCGCCATTCGCCGACTGCGCGACGGGGTGGAACTCGACGATGGTCGTACGTCACCGGCCCAGGTCAGTCGTGTGTCGGAGGGGTTGTTGCGTATCGTCATTCATGAGGGTCGCAACCGTCAAGTGCGACGCATGTGCGCCGCCGTCGGCCACGAAGTCACGCGTCTGGTGCGCACGCGAATCGGACCGATCCAGGATCCGACCCTGAGTCCGGGCTCCTCACGTCAGTTGAGTCTGGGGGAAGTACGTCGCGTTATGGAGGCGGTTGGTATGACCGACGACATCGCCTCTACGATGCCGTCATGACAAATTTGCTGGTCCGCGCGGTACGAGGCGCCACCACGTGCGAGCGTGACGACGTCGAAGAGATCGAGGTGGTCACCCGTGAACTCCTCACCACGATGCTGCGCGACAACGACATCGACATCGACAACATCATCAGCGTGTTGTTCACGACCAGTCCCGACCTCACTGCCGCCTTTCCGGCGGCCGCGGCGCGCGGGATCGGATTCCAGACGGTGCCGCTCATATGCGCCAGCGAGATCGCCGTGCCCGGAGCCAAGAGTCACTGCATTCGCGTGATGATGCACGCCTACACGTTGCGTACCCGTGATGAGATCCGCCACGTGTACCTGCGCGACGCCCAGAACCTTCGAGATGACCTCCGCTAAGCGCGCCCACGTCGTGGGTCTGGGTCTCATCGGGGCGTCGCTCGCCCTGGCTCTTCGTGACTCGGGGTGGTCGGTCACGGGAGAGGACCTGCGTCGCGAACTGCTCGACGAGGCGCTGCGCGCCGACATGATTTCTGGTGATCGTGCACACGGGGACGTCGACCTCGTGGCGATCGCGACGCCCGCGGGTGTCGTGGCGCAAGTGGCCAACGACTTTCTCGAACGAAGCGACAACGACGCGGTGATCGTGACCGACGTCGCCGGCGTCAAGGGCGCTATAGTGCGCGACGTCACCGACCCGCGATTCTTGGGCGGCCACCCGATGGCTGGTTCGGAACTACGAGGTCTCGCGGGAGCACGCGGGGACCTGTTCCAGGGCAGCACGTGGGTGCTGACCCCCACCGACACCACACGCGCCGACGTCTACACGCGACTGCACAGTTATTTTCGCGAGATCGGCGCCAACGTCGTCGCGGTATCGCCCGCGGACCATGACCGGCTCGTCGCTCTCGCTAGTCATGTTCCCCACCTCCTCGCGGGGGCGCTGATGAACCAGGCTGCCGACGCCGCACGCGAAGACGCCGTCTTATTGCAATTGGCGGCGGGAGGTTTTCGCGACATGACGCGCATCGCTGCGGGGGACCCCGCGATCTGGCCCGACATCCTCTTTGAGAACCATGAAGCGGTCTCCAGTGCTCTGGTCGCCCTCGAAGATCGGCTGGCGACGTTACGTCGGGCCCTCGAATCTCGAGACCGCTCCTCGCTCGAGGACAGCCTGACCAGCGCCGCGGTCGCACGACGTCAACTCCCGGGTCGAGCGCTCGATTCGGACCAGATGGCGTACCTACGCATCATGCTGGCTGACCGACCGGGGTCCCTCGCGAGTGTCACCGTCACCGCCTCGGAGATGCTGGTCAACATCTACGACATCGAGATCGCTCACGCCATCGAAGGCACCAAGGGCACCTTGTTGCTCGCGGTTGACGAACGTGAGGCGGATCGTTTCATGGAGGCTCTGCGGGTCCTGGACTTTGGTGTGGTACGCGAGACATGATGCGCCGCGTCGAGACCAGCACCACACTCTCGGGAACCGTTCGGGTGCCGGGCGACAAGAGCGCGTCACACCGCGCCGTCATGTTGAGCGCCCTCGCCGCGGGGGAGAGTTCGATCGAGGGACTCTCACCAGGACTCGATGTCGCCTCGACCTCCCAGATCATGGTGCAGCTGGGCGCCCAACGCCGTGACGAGGGGGCGCGGGTCCTCATCACTGGTCCCGATACCGGCTTGCGCGCCAGTGAGAATGCACTTCAGTGCGGTAATTCTGGCACCACGATGCGACTACTGAGCGGAGTGGTGAGTTCGCTACCTGGTCGCCACCGACTCGTGGGTGATCCGTCCCTGTCGCGACGACCAATGGACCGCATCGCGATACCCCTGGGCCTCATGGGTGCGCGTGTCATGGGCGAGGGCTCTCGAATCACGCCCCCCCTCGAGATCGAGGGAACGTCGTCCCTGCACGCAATTGACTACCACGTCCCGACGGCGAGCGCCCAGGTGAAGTCGGCCATCTTGCTCGCGGGACTTTTCGCGAGTGGATCCACGACGGTGCACGAAGCGGTGCGCACGCGAACCACCACCGAGGACATGTTGCGTGCAGCCGGCGTGGGCGTGAGCAGCGAAAGCGTTGACGCGGGCCGGCGCGTCACTGTGGAGCCCGGTCGCCCGAGAGCTCACGCCTGGAACGTACCCACCGATCCCTCGCAAGCGGCGTTCTTTTGCGTCCTGGGTCTCGTCCATCCCCACGCCGATATCGAGATCGTCGACGTTGAGGATTCCCCTGAACGCATTGGGTTCGTCCACGTGCTCGAGCGCATGTGCGCCGACCTGGTCCAGCGACCCGGTGCCTCGGGGGTCACCTTGCGCGCACGCTCGTCGAGCCTGCAGGCAACCGAGGTCCACTCCTCTGAGATTCCCTCGGTGGACGAAGCACCCATCCTCACGGTGGCCGCCGCGGCGGCCACCGGAGTGAGCGCCTTTCGCGACATGGGCGAGCTGCGCCTGAAGGAGTCCGACCGTTTCGACGGTGCGATGGGACTCGCGCGCCTGCTGGGGTGTCGGGCGTGGAGTGAAGGTGACGACTTCTTCATCGAGGGCCTCGGCAGCGCCGATGCTTTTGTCCCCTTCACGATCAACGCCGGACTCGACCACCGCATCGTGATGTCGAGCGCCGTCGCCGGGGCCGCCGGTCACGGGTGCGATATCGACGGGTCCGACACGGTGTCCTCGAGTTATCCGGGCTTCTTCGACGATCTGGGACGTCTACGGTGACGACCGAGATCATTGCCATCGACGGACCGGCGGGTTCAGGAAAATCCACCGTCGCGCGCGCGTTGGCCCAGCGCCTCGGCTGGAACGTCCTCGATACTGGCGCGATGTATCGCGCGGTGACGTGCGAGGCACTGCACCGGGGCATCGATCCCGCGAACGCCGATGAAGTTGCCAACATCGCTCAAGGCGCCGTGATCGCTACCCGACCTCGAGTCACGATCAACGGACGCGACGTGACCGACGAGATCCGCACCGACGTGGTCAACGTCGCGGTGTCTATCGTCGCCGCCAATCCCGCGGTGCGGGCGGCGATGGTCGAACGACAGCGCGCCCTGGCCCTGGAGGAGGCGGGAGGTCTCGTGGTCGAAGGTCGCGACATCACGACGGTCGTCTTTCCGCACGCGCGCGTCAAGGTCTACTTGACGGCGTCACTTGACGAACGGGCGCGCCGTCGAGGGGAGGAGGGGAGTGAATCGGTCGCTCGACGCGACCACGCCGACTCCTCGCGCGTCACCTCACCGCTGCGCCAGGCGGAGGACGCCATAGCGTTAGATACCACGGGACTCAGTGTGGACGAGGTAGTGGAGGAGATTGTTCGATGTCTCAAGAACACCACCTCAAGCTGAACCCAAGGAAGACCGTCCTCTACTGGATCGTCACCACCATCATCGGGGCCCTGGCGCGAATCATCTTTCGCCCCAGCATCCGCGGTCGCGAGAACATCCCGCTCAGTGGACCGGTGCTGATCGCGCCGATTCATCGTTCCAACCTCGACTTCGCTTTCACTTTGTTCATGTCGCGCCGCAAGGTCTTCTTCATGGCCAAGGACTCGCTGTTCAAGATTCCCCTGCTGGGCACGGCGCTCATTCAACTCGGAGCATTCCCGGTCCGGCGCGGCAGCGCCGACCGTGAGTCGATGCGATCGGCGGAAGAGGTCCTCAACGCCGGACACGCCCTGATCTTGTTCCCCGAAGGTACCCGGAACTTCGGTCCCAACGTCGAGCCACTCCACGATGGAGCGATGTTCATCGCCGCGCGAACCGGGGCAACGGTGGTTCCCGTGGGAATCGCGGGGACCGACCACGTGCTCACCAAGGGCTCCAAGATTCCTCACCCGGCCAAAGTCCGTATCGTCGTCGGCGCGCCGATCGCGCCCCCAGAACATGACGGGCGTCCAACGAGATCGGCGATCTCCAAGAAGACCGAGGAGCTACGCAGCGCCCTTGAGGCGACCTATCACCAGAGCCTGGGGATCTAGTCGCGTCACGAGGCGACGCAACGTCGAAGCCGTACCTAGCGCTCTCGCCAGTAGGTCCCAAATACCACGCGGGCGTAGCGAAAACCGAACAACCAGTTCTTGCCCTTCTTCGTGGTACCCGAAGCGCGGGGATACCACACCGTGGGTACTTCGGCCGGTCGCCATCCGCGCTTGAGGCATACGATGAGTAGCTCCGCGGTCTGGTACTGGCTCTGCTGAAGGCGGTCGATGGCGTCGGCCAACATCGTGACGCGAAGTCCCCGATACCCCGTCGAGGTGTCCGTGAGATGTGCTCCGACCATACGGTTCATGATGAACGAGAAGAAGCGCACGCCGGTCTTTCGCATGGCGTCGGAGGTCTTGTCCTCTCCCAGGACCCGACTCGTCAGCACGAAGTCCGCGGTGTCGTTCACCAGGGGTGCGAGGAGATTGGGCATTTCGCCGGGGTCGTTCTGACCATCGGCGTCGAGGGTGACGACGTACTTGACGTTGTGATCGATGCAGTAGCGATACGTCACCTGCAACGCGACCCCGTGGCCGAGGTTGACGGGGAACTCAATGACCACGACGCCCGGAAAGGACCGCGCAACTTCGGCGGTACGGTCAGTGCCGCCGTCGACGACCACCAGTGTGGTGTAGGGCCGCCCGTCAATGGTGGCTGGCATCTTCTCGAGCACGCCACCGATGTTGAGCTCTTCCTCGTAGGCGCAGATCGAGGCGACGATCTCTTCTGGCTCGAATCCGGGACGTTCGGCGTCGAGACGTTCGAGGGACTCCTTGATGGCAAACTTGCGTAAATTGGCGATTCGAATCTTCTCTAAATCCACGTTCGGCATCGAGTTCCTTTAGTTGAACACCCACGACAACCGCGGAGCGGCCAAGTTAGTGAGAAATGAGGGGACATCTCCGTGCAACGCACGCGTAACGTGCGGCACACAGACGTTTGAATTCACCGTGAAATTCTAGCAAAACCGGCCTCGTGGACTCGTCACGCGACTTCCGACGCGCCCGAGGACGCCGTGTCATCGTGCAAAAGAACCTGCGCGGCGGTGAACTCTCGATCAGCTTGTGCGTCAAATGCACTCGAACTCGCCACGCCCAGTCCCACGTCGATCACCGCGCACAATGCGCGAAGGATCTCGCGAAGTTCGGGCGGAGGCGGGAAATACTCGTCCTCAGTCGTGAATTCAACGGTCTCGGGTCCCTGGCGTGCGTCGAGGAACTCGACGATCTCTGACACTAGCGACTCGGGGGCCGAGGCTCCCGCGGTGAGCGCCACCACGCCGTCGAGGTCGTCTGGGAGCTCACCCACCCCGTCAACACGCAGGACGCGCGGACTGCCCATGGACCGCGCGACGTCGGTCAAGGCCATGGTGTTGGAGGAGTTGGCAGAACCGATCACGACGACGGTGTCGGCCGAGGACGCGACAGCGCGCAAGGCGCCCTGGCGGTTCGTCGTGGCGAAACATAGGTCGCCCCGACTGGGCATCCAGATGTCGGGGATCGTCGCTAGGGCGTATTCACGCAGATGGCTCCATTCGCCCTCACTCAGTGTCGTTTGAGACAGCAGGGCGAAGGGTCCGGATCGTCGTGCCGCACGGTCGACGTCCTCGATGGACTCGATGAGCACAACGGAGTCGGGCGCGACTGCCATGGTGCCCACGGCCTCCTCGTGACCTTCGTGGCCCACGTAAAGCACCGTGTAGCCCTTTCGAGCACGAACCTTGAGTTCGTGGTGCACCTTGGTCACGAGCGGACAGACGGCGTCCACGACAGCGCCCCCCAACGTGCGCGCCGCTTCGGCGACGTCGGGCGGAGAGCCGTGGGCGCTCAACATCAACGCCGAACCGCGTGCGACGTCACTGAGGTCGTCGACGAATACGACGCCCATCGAGCGAAAATGCTCGACGACCACCTGATTGTGGACGATCTCGTGGTAGCAATAGACCGGCGAATCGAAGATTCGGGTCATCCAGTCGAGGGCCTTGATGGCTTTTTCGACCCCCGCGCAGAAGCCTCGCGGCGACGCGAGAACCACTCGTTCGACGCTCACGGGCCTCAGTCTAGTTTGGTCCCCAGTGGTCCGGACCTAGGCTGTATCCGTGTCGGGTGTCCGTATTTCTTCAATTTCTGCCGTGTCGCCCGCCTCCGGGACCGATATCGAGGTCGGTGACGAGTTGGTGTCCATCAACGGACGCGAACCCACCGACATCATCGAGTACCAGCAGCTCATCGACGGCGACGTCGTCGCCCTGGTACTCCAGCGCGAGGGCCGACCACTACGTCACAAGGTCACCATCACCAAGGACGTCGGACAACCGCTCGGACTTTCGATCGATTCGGCGGTGTTTGACCGCATTCGCACGTGCGACAATCACTGCACCTTCTGCTTCATCTACCAGCTCCCCAAGGGTCTTCGACGGTCGCTCTACGTCAAGGACGACGACTTTCGACTGTCGTTCCTGTACGGGAACTACACCACTCTCACGCGTTTCACTGAATTCGACCTCGAAAGGGTCATCGACGAGAAACTTTCGCCGCTCTACGTCTCCATCCACTCGACCAACCCCGAATTACGCGCCGAGATGCTGCGTAATCCTCGCGGAGCCACCAGTCTGCGCTGGCTGCGCGAGCTCTTGAAGGCGGGCATCGAAGTGCACGCCCAGGTCGTGGTCTGTCCGGGTGTCAACGACGGTGCTGAACTCGAGCGCACCCTCCAAGACGTCCTCACCCTGTATCCCGAGCTCGAGACCGTGGCCCTCGTGCCGGTCGGGGTGAGTGACTTCACCCTCGAAGAGACGATGCGCTCACACACTCGCGACGAAGCACGGCGCGTCATCGACCTGGCTGATAAGTACCAGCGCCTCACGCGCGAGCTCTTCGGGCGCGTGAGCGTCTACGCCTCCGACGAGTTCTACCTCGTTGCCGATCGCGACCCCCAGCCCGCGGGCAGCTTCGAATCGCTCGACCAGGCCGAGAACGGGATCGGCCTCGTGGCCGCGTTCCTCGAGAGTTTCGAGGGTCACACCGAGATGGACAAGCTCGGGACCGGTTTCTTCCAATCCGTCGACGGAGCGCCGGCCCTCGGGTATCGCGCACCGCGCGCCACGACGTCCGACGGTGACGTCGACGGTGACGTCGCCCTCTTGACAGGCGAGTACGCTGCACCCATCCTGCGTGAACTGCTCGATCGTCACAATTTCTCCGACGTCGACGTCGTGACGGTTCACAACAAGTACTTCGGCGGCAACATCAAGGTGGCGGGTCTGATGACGGGAGCGGACCTGCAGCGAGTTCTCGCCGACGTCCCGGCCACCACGACGTGTTTGTTGCCCGACGTCTGTCTCTCCGAGGGTCGTTTTATTGACGGCCTCGGTATCGAGGACCTACCCCACCCGGTGAACATCGTTCGTACGACCGGTCAAGACCTGCGCAACGTTCTCGAACGTGCTCGCGCCAAAGGACTAGTGCATTCATGAAAAAACCCCAAGTCGTCATCGTGGGACGTCCCAACGTGGGCAAGAGCGCACTCGTCAATCGGCTCGCCGCCAAGCGCGTTGCCGTCGTCGAGGAGCACCGTGGTGTCACACGCGACCGCAAGGCCGTCGAGGTCGAGTGGTGCGGCGTGGCCTTTGACGTCGTGGACACCGGGGGATGGCTCGAGGCGGGCGACGCCCTCGAAGAGAAGGTCTCCCAACAAGCCACCAACGCCCTTGCCAGCGCAGACCTCGTCCTCTTGGTCGTCGACGTCCTCACGGGAATGGTGGACGAGGACACCCACGCCGCGCGGTGGGCTCTGCGATCGGGTCGTCCTGTTCTACTCGTGGTCAACAAGGTGGACGACACCCTGCACGAGGCCAGTAGTTGGGAATTCTTGAGCCTGGGAGCGGGAGACCCACGTTGCGTCAGTGCCCTGCACGGTCGTGGCGCTGGCGACTTACTGGACGAGATCGTGGCGCGCCTGGGTGACTTGGCGTCAGAGGACCTGATGGACAACATCGAAGAGGACGGCGCGCTACGCGTCGCGATCGTGGGTCGACCCAATGTCGGCAAATCGACGTTGTTCAACCAGCTCATCGGCGAAGAACGTTCCGTGGTGCACGACATGCCCGGCACCACGCGCGACGCCATCGACACCTTGATCGAGACCGACATGGGACTGATCCGCTTCATCGACACGGCGGGGATGCGTCGACGCGCCAAGACCGAGGCAGGCTTAGAGACCTACGCGGTGCTACGAAGCCTCGACGCCCTGGACCGTGCCGATATCGCGGTCCTCGTGATTGACGCCACGGTGGGGGCGACTGGCCAGGACCAACGTCTCGCCGAGCGGATCTCGGCTGCGGGCTGTCCGTCGCTGGTGGTGCTCAACAAATGGGAATTGGTGGCCACCGAAGATCGTGACCAGGTGCTCGCGACGGTGGGCGACAAACTCGCGTTCCTCGGCGATGCACCGGTCATGAAGACGACGGCGATCTCGGGTAAGGGCGTACACCGCATTCTGCCGGCCCTGTCGATCGCGGCCGCCGACTACGTAAAACGGGTACCGACCGGGGCACTCAATCGCGCGATCCGCGACCTCCAGGTCAAGCAACCCGCACCCACCGGAAAGATCCGCTACGCCGTCCAAGGGGCCACGGAACCTCCGACGTTCACGTTGTTCGTGGCCGGCAAGCTCCCTTCGACGTATCTGCGATACGTGGAGCGCTCACTGCGAGAACGATTCGAACTGGGTTCGACACCGGTGAGAGTGCGCGTTCGAGTCGAATAGTGGCCAAGTGGTGCACTACCTGTGATCGCCCGGTGGAGGGCGAGACCTGCGAGGTCTGTGGCCAATCGGTCGAGGAGCCCGCGCACGAACCCATCCCGTGGCGCTGGCGATTTTTCATCGTCATTACGATCATCTATCTCATCTGGCGGGTCTATCAGTTAATTTCGTGGTTGAGCCACTAAGGGGGTTGAAATGGCGATCTATGCACTGGGGGAGCGGATCCCCGCTATCCACGCCGACGCGTTTATCCACCCCGACGCCGTGGTGATCGGGGACGTGCGCATCGGGGCTCACTCCTCGGTGTGGCCCGGCGCGGTGTTGCGCGGTGATTACGGCACCGTCATCATCGGCGAACGGACCTCCATCCAAGATGGTGCGGTGGTGCACGCCATCGCGGACTTTCCGACCGTCATCGGCGACGACTGCGTCGTTGGGCATATCGCGCACCTCGAAGGATGTGTCGTGCACGATCGCTCCCTCATCGGAAGCGGATCGGTGGTATTGCACGAGGCCGTCGTCGAAAGTGGCTCCACCGTCGCGGCGGGAGCGGTCGTGCGCAATCGCACACACGTACCTGCGAATTCCTTGGTCGTCGGGGTTCCAGGTGAGATCCGACTCGACGCCAGTTCTGAGGCGACCATTGTGGCCAACGCGGCGATGTACGTCGAAAACGCCGCGCGCTACAAGCGAGACCTTCGCCTCCTCTAAGAGTTCGAGACGTTCACCAGGCACTCGAGTGCCGTCGCGGCGTGACCACTGACGACGCTCTCGAAGGCCTGGGTGAAACCTTCTTCGAGGGACGTTGCCCGTCCTGCCACCATGAGGGCAAGCCCCGCGTTGGCACACACGACGTCCATGACTGGTCCGGGTGTCCCCTCGAGAAATTTTCGCACGACCGCCACGTTCGTGGCGGTATCCCCTCCGCGGATAGCGTCGACGTCATGGCGCAGACCTAACACGTCGCCCGCGTCGACCCGCGAGATCTGGACGCCCTCGGAGGTGATCGTGTGCAACGTCGACGTCGTGCCCAGTGAGAGCTCGTCGAGACCGTCGTCGCCGTGAACCAGGATTGCGCGAGTGACGTTGTGCGCGTGAAGAACCTCGGACATCGCTTCGAGCAGGTGTGCCTGGGCCACGCCGATGAGAGAGCGCTGAACGCGCGCTGGGTTCGCTAGGGGTCCGAGCACGTTGAAGATCGTTCGAAAGCCCAGTGCTCGACGAATTGGCGTGAGGTATCCGAGTCCGGGGTGATACGTCGGGGCGAACAAGAACGCGATGCGCGCCTCCTTCAGACACGCCGAGATGATCTCGGGCGACGCGTCGAGGCGCACCCCGAGGGCCTCGAGAACGTCCGCCGAACCCACCGACGACGACGCGGCCCGGTTACCGTGCTTGGCCACGGGCACACCGCAACCAGCCACGGCCAACGAGGCCATGGTCGACACGTTGACCGTATGCAATTGATCGCCACCAGTCCCCACGATGTCGATCGCCTCGGACGTGACGCTCAGTCTCGTGGCCGCATCGAGCATGGCGTCGACGAAGCCCGTCATCTCTGCGGCAGTCTCGCCTTTACACGTGAGGGCAGTGAGAAAGCTCGCGATGAGTACACCGTCGACGTCACCGGCGAGGATCTGCGCTAACGCGTCGCGAGCAGCGGCGCGCTCAAGGTCAGTCCCGCGAATGAGCGGCTGAAGCACGTCATGGGCGAATGTGTTCGACACGCGAGACCTCTCGTAGATGTTCCAGCACAAATTAGTCGGCATCGACGAGACATCTTGGAGCACTACGATTTAGACATGGCCGAGACCTATTTGGATGCGATCGAGGTCTTCCATCGAGATCGAGCGGCAAAGGACACCCGCGATTGGCAGACGCGAATGGACACGGTCCACTACCTCGGACCTCATTTCGCATCGGCCTTGGCGAAGGACGGCGATGGTTACATAAAGGTGATCGCCGAGATCAAGCGGCGCTCACCCTCCAAGGGGTGGCTCGGCGAACACTTGGACGTGACAGCCCTGGCTCGCGACTACGAGATGGCTGGCGCGGTGGCAGTCTCGGTGCTGACCGACGAACCCCACTTCGGCGGTTCTCGCTCGGACCTCGAGACCGTACGGCGAGCTGTCACGCTACCGATACTGCGCAAGGACTTCACGGTGAGTGAGAACGACGTGTTGGACGCGGCGGAGATGGGTGCGGGTGCAGTGTTACTCATTGCCGCACTGCTCGATGCCGAGGAACTCGCGCGCTTCGTGGGACTGGCGCTCGAGATCGGACTCAGCCCTCTGGTGGAAGTACATGACGCGTCAGAAGCCGTGGTCGCACTGGAGAGCGGGGCGCGCCTCATCGGCGTCAACCAACGCGATCTCCACACGTTTCACGTCGATCCCGACCACGCTGCGGCGGTCATCGCGGAGTTGCCCGACGACATCATTCGTGTCGCCGAGTCGGGCTTTCGCACTTTGGCCGACGTGGAGCGCGCCGCGGCGGCGGGCTTTGACGCAGTCTTGGTCGGCGAGGTCTTCGTCACCGCGCCGTCGCCACGCGACGTCGTACGCGACTTCGCGACCGTACCGCGGGAGCGTCGTGAACATTGATTCAGTGCCGCAGATCAAGATCTGCGGCGTAACGACACTCGGCGACGCCCATCTCGTCGCCAACGCCGGGGCCGACGCACTTGGCTTGGTCTACGCCACCTCAGTACGTCAAGTCGTGGGCAACGTCGCTGGCGACATCGTGGAGCGCTTCTCCTCTCGACTCTGGTGCGTCGGGGTATTTCGCCACCAGAGCGACCAGGAGATCATGCGCATCGTCGAACGCGATTCGGTGCCCGTCGTCCAATTACACGACCCGGCGAGTGATGACCTCCTTGACGCCTTGGCCGCCCGTGACGTGCGAGTGATTCGCGCGCTGGTGGCCTCATCACCGCACTTGAGCGATCACGAGGCTGCGGCAGTTGTCGCGGTGATCGTTGACGGCAAGAATCCCGGAAGTGGTGTCGCCAACGACTGGGCGCTCGTCGCGACGCTACGCTTCAACGTTCCCATGCTGGTCGCTGGTGGGCTCAGTGCCGATACCGTCGGGGACGTGATTGAAGCAACGAAGCCATGGGGTGTTGACGTCTCCTCGGGCGTGGAGTTCTCCCACGGCGTCAAGGATCGAGCGAAGGTCACGGCTTTTGTCTCGCGAGCCCGTGATGCCTTCTCTCAGAAAGGCCAGCCGTGAATCACGAACCCGAGTACATGGGCGCCCCGTCATCCAGCGGACGATTCGGCGACTTCGGAGGGCGCTTCGTACCCGAGGCTTTGATGCCGGCCTGCCTCGAGCTCGAAGCCGCCTTCATCGACGCGTGGTCGGACCCGGCTTTCGTCGACGAATATCGGTCCGTACTGCACGAGTTTGGTGGACGTCCGACACCGGTGACGTACCTAGCGCGTTTTTCGGCGCAGTTCGGCGTCGACGTCTTCGCCAAGCGTGAGGACCTCGCTCATACCGGGTCGCACAAGATCAACAACGTCGTGGGCCAAACGTTGCTGACCCGTCGTATGGGCAAGTCGCGTGTCATCGCCGAGACCGGAGCCGGACAACACGGCGTCGCCACCGCGACGGCCGCGGCGCGTCTCGGGCTCGACTGCACGGTCTACATGGGCGAGCTCGACACCGAGCGACAAATACTCAACGTGTTTCGCATGGAACTCCTGGGCTCCAAGGTCGTGGCCGTCACCTCGGGATCACGGACGCTCAAGGACGCCGTCAACGAGGCCATGCGTGAGTGGGTCGCGTGCGTCGACGACACCCACTACTGCTTGGGCTCAGTGATGGGGCCCCACCCTTTTCCCTGGATGGTGCGCGAGTTTCAAAGCATCATTGGTCGCGAGGCCTTCGACCAGCTGGCGCAACGCGGTGTCGGCGTCCCCGATCTAGTGGTCGCGTGCGTCGGCGGTGGCTCGAACGCGGCGGGCATCTTCGCGGGATTCGCCAACACCACTTCGCAACTCGTCGGCGTCGAAGCCGCCGGGGGAGCGGCGGTGACCAACGGCTCTCCCGGGGTGCTGCACGGCATGAAGTCAATGATCATGCAGAGCGAGCACGGTCAAATCGAAGAGGCTCATTCGATTTCGGCTGGACTCGACTATCCGGGCATCGGTCCCGAGCACGCCCACCTCGCGGCGAGCGGCCGAGCACAATACGTCGGCATTGGCGACGAGGACGTCCTCGTCGCCTTGCAGACCTTGTCACAACTTGAGGGGATTATTCCCGCGCTCGAATCTGCCCACGCCGTCGCCTGGATTATGCAAGAAGCTGGTCGATCGATCCCCAAAGGTTCTACGGTGCTACTCAATTTGTCGGGTCGCGGTGACAAGGACGTCGCCCAAGTCCGCGAGATTCTGCGAGGTCGAGAATGAAGAGTCTCGAAATCACCCTGCGCGCCGTGCGAGATTCGGGGCGTAAGGCGCTCGTGCCCTACTTCATGGCCGGCGTCACCGAGGACTGGGTCCAACACGTGGCGGCCGCCGTGCACGGGGGAGCCGACGCCGTTGAAATCGGAATCCCGTTCTCGGACCCGATGATCGACGGAGTCGTCATCCAACGAGCCGGCGAGCGATCACTCGAGCGTGGAACGACGCTCGACTCGATCTGCGCGGAACTTGGTGCGAGTGACTTGGCGGTGCCGCTGATCGCCATGACCTACTACAACCTGTTTCATCACTACGGCCTGCGTCGTGCTGCGGGCCGTCTGGGCGAAGGCAGAGTTGTGGGCGCCATCGTGCCCGACCTCACCCTCGAGGAATCTGACGAGTGGCGCGCGGTGTGCGACGAATCCGACATCGCGACCATCTTCCTCGTCGCACCGTCGACAACGCCGGAACGATTCTCTCGATTAGCGAAAGCGACACAGGGTTTTTGTTACGCCTCGGCGCGCATGGCGGTCACGGGACGCGCCCTCGGAACGAGCGATGCGGCACGGGTGGTCGACGCGGTTCGAGCGACATCCGACGTGCCGACATTGGTGGGAATTGGTATCTCCACCCCCGAGCAGGCGCGTGAAGCTTCGGAGCACTCCGATGGCGTCATCGTGGGTTCGGCGCTGGTTGACACCATCTTGAAGGGGGCGTCACCCGCTGACACGGAGGCCTTCATCACGACGTTTCGCGCAGCCATTGACGAATAAACACTGATCGACCCCTAAAACACCGTCCGCTTGTGACACATTTCACAAGTTTATTACGACCAAATGAACGATTTTCATATCGTCCCTGGACTAAGAAATTCATGGGTCGACAACTCGTCGCACCGACACAATCCATTGGGGGAAATTATGGTCGATGAAAAGGTAGCGGATCCGGGTCCGCTCGGGCTTGCGGGTTTCGCGATGACCACGTTCTGCCTCAGCAGTGCGAATGCGGGGCTGTGGAAGGGCGCGGGTGTATCCGCTGCCTTGTCGCTGGCGTTCTTTTACGGGGGCCTCGGACAGTTGCTCGCTGGAATGTGGGAATTCGTGCGTAAGAACACCTTCGCGGCGGTGGCCTTCACTTCCTATGGCGCGTTCTGGCTCGGGTTCTACGCCTTGGTGAACTGGCAGAAGGCCCTGGGCGCCAACAATTCCGTGGGCATCTTTCTACTGGGCTGGGCGATCTTCACCTTTTACATGATGATTGCATCAGTGAAGGTCAACATGGCGGTGCTGACGGTCTTCGTCTTGTTGTTCGTCACCTTCATCTTCTTGACCATCGGTAACTGGAACGCCTTCGGTGCTCACGCCACGGTCGTCAAGATCGGTGGATGGACAGGCCTCGCGACTGCCGCGGCAGCGTGGTATGCATCTGCGGCTGGCGTCATCAACAACACGCACGGCAAGGTCATACTGCCAGTCGGTCCGGCGCACTAGGACCGCACCTCTACGCACCACGGCGCCCGAGTCTCGTGACTCGGGCGCCGTGGTGACTTGGTAGAACTGTATGTGGAACATCGTCGCCGTCCGGGCCGGACGGAGCGCAATCGAACGAAGTGGGGGCATCATGACCGAAGCAAAGATTGAAGCATGGCTCGACGAGAGCCGCGAGTTTGCGCCTAGTGCGGCGTTCGCGGCCCAGGCCAACGCCCAACCCTCGATCTACGACGACGCCAGTGCCGACCCCGTCGCCTGGTGGCGCGAACAGGCGAACCGTCTGACCTGGGAGAAAGAACCAACGACGACCCTAGAGTGGGAACTGCCAAATGCGAAATGGTTCGCCGACGGGATGCTCAACGCGTCGGTGAGTTGCCTCGACGTACACGTACGCGAAGGTCGCGGAGAGCGCGTGGCCTTTCACTGGGTGGGCGACGCCGAGGGCGAGTCGCGCACCATCACCTACGCGCAGCTGCACCGCGAGGTCTGTAAGGCGACGAACGCCTTGATCGAACTCGGCGTGAAACAAGGCGACCGTATCGCCGTCTACATGCCCATGATCCCCGAGGCAGTCATCACGATGCTCGCCATCGTGCGACTGGGCGCCATCCACTCAGTGGTCTTTGGCGGGTTCTCCGCCGAGGCGCTCTCCTCGCGCATCCTCGATTCTGATTGCCGGTACGTCGTGACGGCCGACGGCGCCTTTCGCCGCGGTGCGGCCTCACCACTCAAGCCCGCCGTTGACGAGGCTCTGAAGTCCTGTCCCGACGTGTCGGCGGTGCTCGTGGTCAAGCGCACTAGCGGTGACGTCGAGTGGACCCAAGGTCGCGACCACTGGTGGCACGAGATCGTGGACCGTCAGAGCGACGAGCACGAACCCGAGGCGTTCCCCGCCGAGACGCCCCTGTTCATCATGTACACCTCGGGCACGACGGCCAAGCCCAAGGGCATCTTTCACACCACCGGGGGGTACCTCACCCAGGCCGCTACCACCTACTACAACGTCTTTGACGTCAAAGCCGACACCGACGTCTGCTGGACGGCGGCCGACATTGGCTGGATCACCGGGCACAGTTACATCGTCTATGGACCCCTGGTGAACGGCGTCACTCAGATCATGTACGAAGGACTGCCCGACTCAGGGGGTCGCGACCGCTGGTGGAAGATCATCTCCGAGAACCGCGTCAGCATCCTCTACACGGCTCCCACGACCATTCGCACTCTGATGAAGTGGGGTCACCAACTGCCCGAGGCCTTCGACCTCAGCTCTCTTCGCCTGCTCGGTTCGGTGGGCGAGCCCATCAACCCCGAAGCCTGGATGTGGTATCGCAAGCACGTCGGCGCTGAGCGCTGTCCCATCGTCGACACCTGGTGGCAGACCGAGACGGGCGCCATCCTCTGCTCGCCGCTGCCCGGTATCACCGCCACCAAGCCCGGGGCGGCGATGCGCGCCTTGCCAGGCATCAGCGTCGCGGTGGTGGACGACGCGGGCAACGAAGTGGGCAACGGAGAGGGCGGGTACCTCGTGGTGACTCAACCTTGGCCTTCGATGACCCGAGGGATCTGGGGCGACCCGGCACGGTTCTTCGAGACCTACTGGGCGCGTTTCGCGGGCAAGTACTTCGCCGGAGACGGCGCCAAACTCGACGCCAACGGCGACCTGTGGCTGCTCGGACGCGTGGACGACGTGATGAACATCTCGGGTCACCGCCTCTCCACGACAGAGGTCGAGCACGCGCTCGTGGGACACCCCGCGGTCGCCGAAGCGGCCGTCGTGGGAGCGTCTGATGACACCACCGGGCAGGCGATCGTCGCCTTTGTGACCTTGAAACTCTCGGCCGACGACGCCGACAAGGACCACGCCGACGTCATCGAGGAACTTCGCGAACACGTCGCCAAGACCATCAGTCCGATCGCCAAGCCACGCCAGATCATCTTGACGCCAGAACTGCCCAAGACCCGTAGCGGCAAGATCATGCGACGCCTCTTGCGCGACGTGGCCGAGAACCGGTCACTCGGTGACGTCACCACCTTGACGGACCCGACGGTCGTGAATATGATCGCGGGCCTCATGGACACCCACGCCGCGAGCGACGGCTAAGGAACTACGCAGTTACGAGTCAAAGCCCAGTCCGAGGCGGTCAAGCAGTTTCAACCAGGAGTTGCGTCGCCCTTGATTGGCGTCGGCTTGACGGATCGACCACTGCGTCAAGCGAATGAAGATCCAGCGCAACGGTTCGGGCGGGAACGGCAACGGCTTTCGGCGCACCATCGCCAAGTGCGTGCGGGCCGAATCGACTCCGTCCAGCAGGTCGAGCATTGTCTGAGCACCGAAGCGCGTGGCCCCCACGCCCAGCCCGGTGAAGCCCATCACGTAGGCCACTCGTCCTCGGTGGGCCGTTCCCCAAAAGGGGGAGAACCGAGTGCAGGTGTCGATAGCGCCTCCCCAACCGTGGGTGAACTTGATACCGGCGAGCTGGGGGAACGTCTTGAGAAAGTGTGCGGCGAGGGTGGCGTAGGTTTCGGCATTGAAGTCGTAGTCACGCTGGACCTTTCCGCGGAAGTTGTAAATCGCATCGTAACCACCCCAGAGGATGCTGCCGTCTTGGGTCAAGCGGTAATAGTGGAATTGATTACCCGCATCGGCCACACCCTCACGGCCGGCCCAGCCAATGCTCTCGCGCTGCTGATGGGTCAGCGGCTCGGTCACCAATTGATAATCGAACACGGGCACCACGTACTTTCGCGCCGAACGCACCAGCGAGGGAAAGACGTTGGTCGCCAGAGCAACCTTCGTCGCCGTCACGGTGCCGTAGGGGGTGTGAACTCGTACGCCCCCATTGACGTCCTCGAGACGGCGCACCTTCGAGTTCTCGTAGATCGACACACCCAGTGAGAGGCACGCGCGTTCGAGTCCCCACACCAGTCGAGCGGGGTCGACTAGTGCGGTTCCGTCTGGATCGAAAATGCCGCCTTCGTACAAGGGGGAGTGGATTCGCGCCCGCACCTCCTCGCGGCTCAGGACCTGCACGTGGTCGCCCATCTCATTGCGCAGGCGTGCTTCTTCGATCATGTCGTGAAGTTGCCACGTCTCAATGGCGACTCGAAGCTCTCCGGTGCGTTCGAAATCACACTCGATGCCGTAGCGCTTCACCGTCTCTTCAATCTCATCAAGATTCTCGCGACCCATCGCCTCGATGCGGGCTATCTCCCTAGGGAAGCGACGCATGCCATTGGCGAAGCCGTGAGTGAGTGACGCCGAGCAGAATCCACCGTTTCGACCCGAGGCGCCCGCGCCGGTCTCGTACTGCTCGACCACCACGACACCTCGAGCAGGGTCACGCTCTTTCGCGAGTAACGCTGTCCAGAGCCCGGTGTAGCCCGCACCGACGACGCACAGGTCCGCACTCGCGTCGCCAATCAACGACGAACGCGCCTCTGGTTCGAGGGGATCGGAGTCGAGCCACCACAGGTCGGGGTGCAGGTCACTCAAATGGCGTAGAACGAATGCGTTCTCTTCATCCATAGAGCCAGCGCGCGGCCGGTTCACCTTCTCTCGCACTCACGTTCGAAGGGCCTCGCGGCCCGCACTTCATCTCTGGTGAAGTCTACCGAGGGGGTTGGCGAAAATAAGGACTAGCGCAGGGTGCGTGCGCGATCCATTTGCACCGGCCACGGTACGACGACTCCTAGGGCCTCGGCGGCGTTGAGCGCCCAGCGTGGATTTCGCAAGAAGGCGCGAGCCATCATCACCGCGTCGGCATCACCGTCACTCAGTATCTGCTCAGCCTGGAGCGCCTCAGTGATGAGTCCGACCGACGACGTCAATATCTCAGCGCGCTCACGGATCTCTCGGGCGAACGGCACTTGGTATCCCGGTCCCAACGGAATCGTGGCGGTCGCCACGTTGCCCCCCGACGACACGTCGATCAGGTCGACACTGGCGTCACGCAACCACTTGGCGAGTTCGACGGATTGGGCAATATCCCAACCACCTTCGGTGTAGTCGGTCGCCGAAATTCGTACGAAGAGTGCGACGTCATCACCGATACGCTCACGCACCGCACCGACGACGCGCAACAACAGACGCGCGCGATTCTCCAGAGAACCACCGTATTCGTCGGTGCGCTGATTCGAAAGCGGTGACAAGAACTCGTGCAAGAGATAGCCGTGCGCGGCGTGGATCTCCACCAAATCGAAGCCGGCGCGCAGGGCGCGTTGCGCCGCGTCAGCAAATTGCTCGACAACGAGGTCGATCTCTTCGAGCGAGAGGGCTCGCGGAACCGGGTAGCCCGCGAAGGCCAACGCGCTCGGCGCAACGGCCTCCCAACCACCTTCGGCCGTGGTGGCCATCAGGTGGTCGTCCCAGGGTCGCATGGTCGACGCCTTGCGACCCGCGTGCGCCAACTGGATCCCTGTCAGCGTCGACTGGGAATGAATGAAGTCGGTGACCACCCGCCAGGCAGCGACCTGCTCCTCGTTCCATAATCCCGGACACGCCACCGAGATGCGACCTTCGGCACTCACTGCCGACGCCTCGGCCATGACGAGGCCCGCACCTCCGGTGGCGAAACTGCCGAGGTGAACGAGGTGCCAGGGACCCACCACACCGTCGGCGGCCGAATATTGGCACATGGGGCTGACCCAAGCGCGGTTGGCGAATGTCGTCGACCGAATCGAGAGGGGTTCGAACAGCTTGGTCATGGAAAACCTTTCTTCAGAACCCGACCAATGTAAGGGCGCCGCCACCGTCTCGTGACCGCTCGCTCGTCGGGAGGACGTGCGCTTCGGACCTAGAGTGGAAGGGTTACATGAATTGAAACGAGGAACGCCGTGCGCGTAGGAAATCGCTTGGGCCGCGCCGTCGTGCTCGTGGAAAATGGCACGGTTGACGTCGCGAAAGCGTCGCACGACCACTTCTCGTCATCCATTGATGACATCATCGCCCAAATGGATGACCTGCGTGACTGGTGGCATTCGGCGGCAATCGGCGCGCCGGTGGACGCCTTTGACACATCCATGTTCCGCGAGTTGGGACCGGTGGTCAACGCGCCCTCGCAAGTCTTCGCGATTGGACTCAACTATCACGCTCACGCCGGGGAGATGGGCCTCGTCTTGCCGGATGTCCCGCTGGTGTTCTCCAAATTCGCCTCGTGCCTGGCGGGTCCCTTCGCATCGATCCCGCGGGTGTCCGACATGACTGACTGGGAGGCCGAACTCGTTGTGGTCATCGGTCGACGTGGTCGTAACATCGCGCCGGAGGACGCCCTCGACTACGTGGCCGGGTACTGCGTCGGCCAAGACGTTTCTGACCGCGACCTCCAGATGAAGGGTGCGAACGCGCAATTCTCGATGGGCAAGTCGTATCAGAACTTCGGGCCAATTGGACCGTGGGTCACGTCGGCAGACGAGATCGCCAACCCCAACAATCTTGATATCCAGTGCCGAGTCAACGGGGAACTGTTTCAGGACTCCAACACCTCGAACATGATCTTCTCGGTGCGTGACGTCGTCGCGTACGTTTCGTCAATCTGCGAACTGCGACCCGGCGACGTGTTCTTCACTGGATCCCCGGATGGCACTGGCAAGGGACAGCAGCCCCCACGATTCTTGCGAACGGGCGACGAGGTCTCAACCACCATCGAAGGTCTGGGAACCATCGTCAACCACGTTGTGGACACGTTGTAGATCTTTCAATACCGCATTGCTATTGTCGGGCGCATCTGTCGCCGGACTGTCGCGCCGGCGGTGTGAAGCGCCCATTATCGTGACGAGAGAACGCCGTGACTCGTTGTCGATACCCCCTTTCATCACGAGTGTGGATCATCGACGATAATGAGTCCATGACTGAACGGAACGTTCTTGGTGGGCCACTCGAGCCCTGTGGAAGCGACCCCATCACGGGTTTCTTCCGTGATGGGTGCTGCACGTCGGGTCCAGAGGACCTAGGAAGTCACACGATTTGTGCGGTCGTGACGGCAGAATTCCTCCAACATCAACGTTCAATCGGCAACGACCTCAGCACCGCACTTCCTCAGTACGGATTCCCGGGCCTCACACCCGGTGATCGTTGGTGCGTCACCGCGGTCAACTGGCTACGCGCGCACCGTGACGGGGCCGCCGCGTACGTGGTCCTCGCCTCGACGAACGAACGTGCCCTCGAGATCGTGCCACTGGACGCTCTTCGCGAACACGCCGTCGACGTCCCGTCAGATCCGGGCGAACTCTAAGTCCTTGTCCAAAGAACGTGACGTGTCATCACTGAGGTCGGCGCGAAAGGTCTTGTCCAATCGACAGTTCGCGCTGCTCTGGGGTGGCCAGACGGTCTCGCAATTCGGTGACGGCATCTTGTCGGTCGCCTTGCCACTCCTCGTACTCTCGATCACGGACAACGCTACCGATCTAGGCATCGTCGTCGCGGCGCGACTGGTGCCCACCGTCGTGTTCTTGTTGCTCGGGGGAGCGGTGACCGACCGCATCTCTCGACGATTGGCGATGCTCACGTCTGACGGGTGTCGTGCGATCATCACCGTATGCCTCGGAGTACTCGCCCTATCTCACAGCCTGGATTTGAGCGAATTACTAGCTGGCTCCATCTTGTTCGGCGTCTTCGACGCTCTCTTTTATCCCGCCTCGACCGCCCTCCAGCCCGAGATCGTGGAAGCGGAGCTTCTGACGTCGAGCAATTCACTCGACAAATTCTCTACCTCCTTTGCCGGTGGCCTATTGGGACCCATCGTGGGTGGCGTCGTCGCGTCGACAATTGGAACGGCGTGGCCACTGATCATTGACTCCAGCACGTTTCTGGTGTCAGCCGCGTGTTTGCTGGCGATGCGCCCGACACCTCGACCGGTCCCGTCGGGTCAATCGATGAGAAAGGAGATAGGCGAGGGACTTTCGTATTGTCGACGGACGCCGTGGATCTTCTGGTCGATCGGCGTCGCGGGCCTGGCCAATGCCCTCGTCTTTTCGCCGTCAGCGATCCTCTTACCGTTGCTCTTTAAGCGGGTATTGCACACAACGAACTGGATGGTCGGGGTCGGCTTCGCAGCGATTGGTCTCGGTGGACTGGTGGGCGCTCTGGTAATGATGGCCGTTCCTCAACCACGGACGCGAATCCGCACCATGTGGCTGGCGTGGGGGTTGGCACCAGCTCTCGCCATATTCTTCGGTCTCTCACCCTCGGCCTGGTTGGCGACAGTGCTCGTCTTCGTCATCGGGGCGTTCTTGATGGTGGGCAACATCTTGTGGCAGACCCTCATGCAGTCTGAGGTTCCTAAGGACATCCTGGGACGAGTGTCGTCGGTCGACTATATGGTTTCGCTCGGACTTTCCCCCGTGGGCGTCGCGGTCGCGGGCGTCGTCTCGGGCACGATCGGGATTCGAGCCACCATTATCATCCCCAGTGTCGTGGTCGTGATCCTGTCGATGACGCCACTCTTTCTCGTACGGTCAATCACCTCCCTGGACCGTCGGCCCCGACAAGGTGGTTGACTCACCGGCGCACTGAAGGACCACGTCGTCGCCAGATCGACAAAACATGGAGTACGAGCGGCGCACGACGGCGTTCTCGCGACGTCAATCTCAGACGCTCACCGGGGCAAAAGTGATAGACATGACCACGTGCCGCGCAGAGAATTGGTTCGACGTACCGCTGCGCGGACGCAAGGCTTTGAGTAGCGCGGCGGCGTCGCCAGGTGCGTCGCGCCACGTGGGACCTTGGTTCATGTCCCATTTCAAGCGCCAAGATTTCACACTGCCCATCGCGTTGTCATTGGCGGAGGCGACCTTACGTCTCGAGAGCGTGGACGGTGTCTTTTCCGTAGGATTGAGCGAAGGACTCGTTGGCCTCCATCGCCGAGCCGAGACGCTGGTGACGTTGTCTGCGAATCGGTCGCCAAATCCATGGAGGTTCACACTCAAGGGCGCACTCTCGACGGATGAAACTGATACCTGGCTTCGCGCCAGCGTCGGGCCCAGTTCGGCCACTCAGGTTCGTACCGCGCTGTGGCTGAGTCTCGTTACCCTCTTCTTGGCGAGCGGTCTCGTAAGTATGGGTGCGAGCCTGGCGAGCGGTCGCGGGGCGGCGAACCTTTCGCTCGTGCTCGGATCAGCGGTGATCATCGTCGTCTCCTTCGTCATCATCGATATCTCGACGAAACGGGCCCGCAGGCGTTGGAACCAGATCGAGGACCACTTACGGCGCCTCCTCGCTGCAGTCGACGTCGTCTGAGCCCGACACCCGACGAGAATTCTTCGACGAAATGGACTCGTCGTCACGACCACTGCTTGGCCTTAATACGTCTCAGTGACAGGCACGTGCGAGTGCGATCGCGCACCTTCGTAGGCTGAACGAATGTCTGACGAACCCTCGCCACTGCGCGACCTCGCGCGCGAACGTGAGGTCGCACTACGGAGTGCCGCCACGTGGGGGATCGAACTCGCCACGCCCTTTGCCATGTCCGCCGTCTCGTACGTCGCGGCGTCGTCCGATGGCAACGTTCTCAAGGTGGCGTGGCGTGGCGACGACGAATCCTTGCACGAAGCTGACGCGCTCGAGCTATGGAACGGTAACGGGGCGGTACGGCTGATACGTCGAGACGAACACGCTCTGCTCGAGGAGCGAGCGCTGCCTGGCACCGATCTCTCGTTGCTCGACGAGCAACAGGCCACGAATATCGCCGTTGAGCTCGGGACCCGTCTGTGGCGACCGGCAACCGAACCCTTTCGGCCCGTGGGTCCTGCGGTGTCCACGTGGGTGGATATCGCACTGGCCGGTGGTAATACGCTCGCCCCGGTGGCCCGCGCACTCTTCGATGACATCGGAGGCGGGGCCGATTGGGTGGTTCACGGGGACTTTCATCATCACAACATATTGAGTTCCGCTCGAGGATTCCTTGCTATTGACCCCAAGCCATACCTCGCTGATCGTGAATACGACGTCCCGTCGTTCCTATGGAATCCAATGGACAACGTAATGGCTGATCGCCACCTCATCGAGGAACGCATCAAGGCTTTCGTGGCAGTAGGACTGGACGAGTACAAGATTCGCGCCTGGACAATAATCCGCGGGTCGTACCTGCGCGCGGCAAAAAAATTCGTGGCACCCCTCCAGTCGCTTCTCTCCTAATGTCGCGCGTCGAGAGGTCGCCGCGGGTCTACGTAATGATGCCGCGATCTCGTCACCGTCTCGCGGTCGCCTTGAAAAAATATGGATTCCTCACTAGGTTGCGTCTTGTGCGCCCTTTTCGTCTCTTGACACGCGTCACCACATCGCTACTCATTTGTGGATTCGTCGGAGTGGTGGGTGCGACCGCCAACTCATCCGCTTCGGCGTCGCCCACGACGCACGCGACTTCGAGCGATACATTTCATCCGATCTCCGTGGACTTCAGCTCGTCACGTCAGGGATGGGCCTTGGGAACACTGGGCTGCGTGGCGCCGACACGTTGCTTGGCGCTACGTAGCACCTCTGACGCCGGACGGTCCTGGACGGACGTGGCACTGCCACAGGCGCTCCTCGATGCGGCGAACAGATTCGTCACTGGACGACCGGCCATCATGTATTCGGACCCGCCGTCGGGCACTCCAGGTGAGTTGTACGTGAGATTCGCCGATTCTTCCGACGGCTGGATATACGGCGCACTTCCCGTGACCACCACCATGGGCGATTCACCCGCCATCGTCTTTCACTCGACGCTATGGTCCACGCACGACGGTGGACGAAGGTGGCACCAACAATCTCAAGCCTGGGTGTCCCCGCAGGTGTCGGTCTTGGACCTTGAGACGACGGCGCACACCGTGTACGAGTTGGCGCTCAACACGACAGGGGGAGTCAGAATCGAAGACGCACCAGTAGCACGTGACGCCTGGCACGTCTCGTACCAGTCGAACAACGGAATGCCCGCCGGAGGGACACAGGTCCAGGGAGCGATGCTCCTCAACGGTAACCATGGCTGGATGCTCGAGGGCAATGATCGAGGAGTCATCGTCAGTGCCGAGCTCAATGCGGCGGGCACGTGGAGAACGTGGTCAGCTCCGTGCGCGTCGCTAGGTCGTAGCCTGTCGGCGATGGCGGCGTATGATCCGAATCACCTCGTCACCGCGTGTGTCATGGGGGGTTTTGCCTACCCCCTTCCACCATCAGCACCCCGTGGCGCAACAGTAGGCTCGACGTGGCTGTACGTGTCGCGCAACGGTGGTCGAACGTTCCGAGCAGGTCCCGAATTGGGTGCGTACGACACCTTCTTGGGCGCACCCATCGCGGCACCCGAACCCAACATCATCATCTTGTCCCGCAATAACCCCAACAGACCACAGCTACTCCGGTCGTTCGACGGGGGTCACTCCTGGCGCGTTGTCTTTAATGGTTCAGTGACGGATCTCACGTTCATCTCAACTTCTCGCGGATACGCGATCATCCAACGAACGCCCACGACCACACAGCTACTGACGACCGGCAATGGGGGAGAGACCTGGGCACCCGTGTCGATCACCTAGAAGAATCTTCACCATGAGCACGTCGACGAGTTCATCACAGCTAGCGAAGTACCTATCTACTCGACGTTGCTAGTGCAGTGACGACATTTCGTTGCCGCCACCGGTAGGTCGTCCGAGAGACAGAAGGGGCAATTCTTGGTGGAGGCGGGAGGACCAAAGACTGCCGTGCCCTTCTTTGCCATGTAGACGCGATAGGGGACGACCAACGCGGCGTAGATGACCACCATGAAGATGACGAAGTACACGATCGCCGAAATGAAAGTTCCAACTTCGATACGCTGACCATTGATCGTCCAGCCGAGGCCAGCGGCGCTCGCGTTCGAGCCCTCAGCCGCGTTGACGAGGGGAGTGATGATGGAATCGGTGAAGGCTTTGATCAACGTGCTGAACGCGAGCGCGACAACCAGACCCACCGCGATGACGATGAGCTCGCCCTGCAACAAAAAACTCTTGAACCCTTTGATCATTGATCCGTTCTCCTTCTGTGAGCACCCTGTCGCACACCATAGGTGCTGTCAGACTTGATATCCACGAGCACTCGAGACCACGAATTGTGATGACTTCGGTCAATTCATTGATGGTTTCGGCGTCTTCTCTCGAGATTCGACTACGCGCCGCCGGCTGGTCCGCTGAGGGCAAGGTGAAGGAGTGACGTCCCCGAGACCGCGAGCACCGTGGCCGTGTAATTGCCCGGCTTAGGAGGGACGAGTCGGATGAGGTACGTGCACGTGGACTTGGCCGGAACCTTCACCGCGCATGATGGCTTCACCGGAGCGATCGTGAAATGGCTCACCGTCGTCGCGCTCTGCCACAAGGTGACAGGTTGGGGCTGAGAGGTCGGATTCATCAGCTCATACGGCAGTGTGGGTGTTTGGTCCGGGAACATGATCCGCACAGCCGATGCCTCGAGCTCTCCGAGGTGAGGTGCAGAGTTGATGAGGACCTCACCGAAATTCGAAGGGCGCCCCGCTCCACAGTGATCGACGTAGGTCAGATCGAGCCGAGAAATATCGCCACTGGCATCTGAAGCAATGTCCCAGATCCGAAAACTACCCGTGATCCGAGGACAGCCCGTCGGCCGACCGGGACCGGTGATCTCGAGTCCGGGAAAGCCAGCGCTACGGTAAGCCGCGCGTTGGACGTTGTCGTAGGTACCGACCGCAAAATTCTGACCCGCCACCGGGGCGAAGGAAAAAGTAGCGAAGGACTTGGTTGACGGGTTGTCGTACGAGAGGGAGATGCCGGTCGTCGTCGCGGTGACCTTGACCCAATGATCCACGTACACCGACGAGACGCCGTTATCGATACCGTCACCCTTCTCAGAGAAGCCCGAGACGATCACCTGGTCGGATTTGGCCACGGTCGTCGACGTCGTGGTGGAACTGGCGTCGGCGCTAACTGGAACGACGAGTACCACCATCGCTACTGCCAACACCATCGATATGAGACGACTTCTTTGGGACATCGATTCTCCTCAGTGCGTCCACCTACCTGTGCCACCCTTCGACGAGAGTTCGACGTAGCGAGTGGCGAGGACGACTACCGCCAGCCCTGGAGCACATGGTACCGAGCACGCTCCATTTCGATGGCGCGAATTACGCCCGAGTATGTGAAACAACTGAGATGTTGACGTCCAGAGGTCAGTCGACGGACGAATTGATGCGGCGTTGGGAATCCGTAGGGGATTGCGTGAGGTCGTCCTGCGAAGGTGACGACAGGCGGAAGGTAGAGCGTGCGCCCTAACTCAGTTTTTCGATCCCTCATGTTCGCCACCTCATTGGTGAGCGTGGTGAGTCTCGCCGTCATTCCGGCCCAGGGAGCGATGGGTGCTCCCTCGGCTCGCGTGTGGCGAGTCGCACCCACAGCACCTACGACCGCGAGTTGGTACGGTGCCACGTACGCCGCGGGTCGATTCGTCGTCGTCGGGCACGGCGCCGTCGTCGCGACGTCCACCAACGGCGTCACGTGGACGAATCATCCTGCGCCCGCGGGGTCATGGCAATCGGTGGCCTACGGGGCCGGAAAGTTCGTCGCGCTGTCGGCGAGTAACACCAGACTTCGCGAGATGACGTCGACCGACGGCGCGCACTGGTCCGCTCAAAGTGGTCCGGTCGGCGAATGGACGGGGCTCACCTACGGGGATGGTCGTTTTCTCGCGGTCAGCGCCTTCGGCCAACTCCTCACCTCGACCGATGGCGTGCACTGGACGGTGACGTGGTCACGGTCTCAGTTCTTGCTCAACTCCGTGACGTACGGCAACGGACGATTCGTCGCGGTCGACAGCGCCGACGGTGATGCCCTGATCTCACTCAACGGGTTCAACTGGAGTTTTTATCCCATCAGTTCTCCTGGCACACCGTGGTACGCCGTCTCCTACGGCAACGGTGTCTTCAGTGCCTTCAATCCCTCGGGGGTCGAGGCGACCTCGGTGCTCGGCTACAGCTGGGTCACCCATCAATCCTCGGCCGCCCAACAGATCAACGGATCGACCTTTGGGTGCAATACCTTCGTCGCTACGGGCCAGGCGACGGGTTCGGTCAATAACATTCTGACGTCGCACTTGGGAACCTCCTGGAGCGCGTTGCCCGTACCCACCGACGTAACGGCAAACTGGACAGCCGTGGCCTATGGCGCGAATCATTTTGTCGCGGTGAACACCGCCGGAGCCATTGCGACGCTGCACGTCCCGGGGTACTGCGGCCCCACGGTTGCCACCCCTCCCAAGGACGTGTCGGGCAACATCGAAAGTGGCCAGGTCTGGACGTATCAGCACCCTCCCGTCAGTGAGGGAGGCGCGCCGATCGACGGCTACTTGGTGACTGTGTCCAACGGTACCCGCAGTTGGACCTGCCACGCGCCGGTGTACTACGAGCCCAATTGCATCATTAAGGGTCTGACCAATCGACAGGTGTACGACGTCACCACGCAGGTTCATAATCGGTTCGGCTATTCAGCGCCGACTGATCCCGAACAGGTGATTCCTGTGGCGACGTGGGCCCTGCAGGCGACGAGCGCACTTCCGGTCGTACCCTCGACCAAGCCCGTCGTCATCCAAGTCACCGGCATCTTGGCCAACGCCGCGGGCATCTACCCCCAGAACCCGGTAACCGTCCATTTCGGTGCCCGCGTTTTTTACTGCGTACCGAGCCCCTTCGGCGAGTGTCTGATCGACGTCGCTCACCCCTCAATCGGGCGAGTCGCCATGTCGGCAAGTTACACGGGATATGGGGTATATCACCACTCCCCGACGTCGTACGTAACGGTCGTAGCGGGCAAATAATCCTCCGTGAGCGGTTGCTCACCAAAGAAAGCGGACCGCCAGTGGTCGGGCTGGGGAGATTTGAACTCCCGATCTCTCGGCCCCCAGCCGAGCGCTCTAGACCAAACTAAGCCACAGCCCGCGAACAAACAATGTTAGTCGCTCCACCCCTGGGGACCCGTGGAACGGACCTGCAACCGGATTAGCCGCCGGCGACCGCTGTCACGATTTCTACAGAGTCATTGGCGTTGACCACCGTCGTCTCCCACTGGGAGCGCCGCGCGATCTCGCCGTTGATGGCCACGGCGATCCCGCGTGGTTCGATGCCGAGCAGTCGGAGCAAGTCCCCCACACTGGTCGACGACGTCGACTCGTGGATCACGCCGTTGACGATCACTTCGTCACGCGGTCCACGAACTCGACGGCAGATCGTGCACTGAGTGGGGCGAGGGTGACGCCGTGGCGAAAGTGGCCCGACGACCACGCCCAACGGCGATCGTCCCACGCCTCGAAGAAAGGCTCGAGATTGGTCGAGGCGGGTCGAAGTCCGACGCGCGTCTCGTAGAGCGAACAGGTCTCGAGCGCGGGGACGACGTCGAGCGCGTCGCGCAAGAGACGCTGCAGTTCGCCAACTTCAATCAGCGGACCCGAACGCTCCTCACTCGAGGCGCCGATGACGCAATAGCCGCCCGGACGCGAGACCACGTAGAACGGACGTCCCCGGACGAAGCAGCGCAACGTCGGTGCGTTCGCGCGGTCGATGCCATCGATGCGCACCGTCATCCCGCGTACCGGACGCACCGCGTGCGTTCCGGTGGGGGTCGCCCCCTCGGGTAGACCAAAGGCGCCCGTCGCCAAAATGCCTGCGTCGCCGCTCAACGTATCAATGCCATGGTGAACTCTCACACCCCACGGGCCGCCCTCGATGGTGTGCACGTGCTCGGTGATGATAGTCACGCCGAGCGACGCCAGCGCGTTTCGCAAGACGTCGACGGCCTGATCGGGGTCGATCCAGGCGTCACCCTCCAGTACGACGCCACTCGAGATCCGGTCCGAGACTCCCGTGAACGCTACGGGATCCTCGTCACGTCGCAACAGGCGCGAGGTGACGCCATAGTCTGTCGCAACCTGGCGGAATTGTTCGACCAAACGTCGATCACCCGCGTCCCACCCAGTCATCAACGTACCGGTCACGGTAATGTCCACGGCGCGACCCGCGACGTCGGACAACTCGTGAGAGAGTCGTTGCCACCCGCTCAACGCCTGGCGTTGCAAGTTGAAATTGTCGCGCTCTCCGGGAGCCACCTCGGCGTGAGGTGCGATCATGCCAGCCGCCGCCCACGTTGCTCCGCGACCCGGCGTCGGGTCGAGCAGCGTCACTTGATACCCAGCGCGCGCGAGTCGCCACGCTGAGGTGAGTCCCACGATTCCCCCACCCACCACAATCGTGGATTTCGTTGACGTACTCACGACTCCACAGTACGTCCTAACTACCAGAATCGATTTTGGCTATAATGGTCGTCGGGTCAGCGTTGCCCCGGAAGGCAACGCACATGACCAAGACCCCCTCTCTCTACGACCCCGCTTTTGAGCACGACGCGTGTGGCGTCGGGATGATCGCCGATCTGACGGCACAGCCCAGTCACGCCACGGTCGCGGACGCTCTGACCATTTTGGAGAACCTCGAACACCGTGGTGCAACTGGAGCCGACGTGGACTCGGGTGACGGTGCGGGCATCTTGTTGCAAATGCCCGATTCGTTCATTCGCTCGATATTCGGTGACGTAGTGCCCGACGCCGGGAACTACGGCGTGGGATTCTGGATGATCCCGCGCGACGCCAGCCGTGAGGCGGTCACCTCAGAGATCGCCGGACGCTTCGAGGCTCTGGGAATGACCACGCTGGCCTGGCGCGACGTCCCGGTGACGTCCAGTCTCCTCGGTGCGACGTCCGCGGCCTCCGAGCCCTGGTTCGTCCAACAACTCGTAGTGCTCGACGGTGCCGAGAACCTGGAACGCTCCATGTACGCCGCGCGAAAGATAGTCGAACACGAACTCGATGTCTATGCGGCGTCGTGCTCCCCGCACGTCCTGATCTATAAGGGCATGCTCTCGTCGCCCCAACTTCGTGCGTACTTCAGTGACTTACGCGACGAACGACTCGCCTCGGCGATCGCGGTCGTGCACAGCCGATTCTCCACCAACGTCCTGCCGCGCTGGGACCTGGCCCAACCCTTTCGCTACATCGCCCACAATGGCGAGATCAACACCGTACGTGGCAACCGCAACTGGATGACCGCCCGCGAGACCACCCTCTCGAGTGAGGTCCTTCCTCGCCCTATTTCTGACCTGACCCCCATCATCACCCCCGACATGAGCGATTCAGCGAGCTTCGACGAGGTCGTCGAGCTGCTCGTTCAGTCCGGTCGTTCCCTACCGCACGCGGTGCTCATGATGATCCCCGAGGCGTGGGAGCGTTCGACGGCTATGGACCCGGCGCGTCGCGATTTCTACCGCTACCACGCGGCTCTCATGGAGCCCTGGGACGGCCCAGCGTCGGTCACCTTCTGCGATGGTCGCGTCGTGGGCGCGGTGCTCGACCGTAATGGACTTCGCCCCGCGCGTTACTGGGTGACCAAGGACCAACGCGTGATCTTCGCGTCGGAGGTGGGTGTCTTACCTATCGACCCCGCCAACATCGAACGGAAAGGTCGCCTCCAGCCAGGGCGAGTGTTTCTCGTCGATATCCAGCAAGGTCGCATCATCGATGACGAGGAATTGAAGGCCGATCTCGCCGCCCGAGCTCCATACGGACAGTGGCTCGACGACGAGCAGGTCTCACTTGATGAACTCGAGCCGCGTACGATGTTGACGCCCAGTTACGCCTCGGTCGTCATGCATCAAAAGGTCTTCGGGTACTCCGAAGAGGACTTGCGCATGATCGTACGCCACATGGCCCAAGTGGGCGAAGAACCCATCGGCTCGATGGGCTCGGACGCAGCTCTCCCGGTGCTTTCGAGCCAGTCGCGCTCACTCTTTGACTTCTTCAGCCAATTGTTCGCCCAGGTCACCAACCCGCCACTGGACGCCATCCGCGAGGAACTCGTGACCTCGACGCGCGTCACCATGGGTGGGGAAGACAATCTCCTCAACGAAACGCCCAAGCACTGCCACCAGATCGTGCTGGCCTCACCGATCCTCAGCATCGACGAGTTGGCCAAGATCCGTTACATCCACGAAGCTCAGGCCGACTGGTCCTTCCGCTCCGAGGTCGTCGACGGACTCTTTAGCGTCGAGGGCCCGGGTACAGGAGCCGATCGGCTGGCCGAGGCCATCACCCGAGTCTGCGATGAGGCCGTCGCGCTCGTGCGCTCCGGTGTCAACATCGTCATCCTGTCGGACCGCAACACCTCCAACGATCTCGCGCCCATCCCGAGCTTGCTCCTCACCTCGGCGGTGCACCATCGCTTGGTGGACGAGCACCTGCGCACGAGCGCGGCTCTCGTTGTCGAGGCCGGTGACGTACGTGAGGTGCACCACGTGTCGCTGCTGTTGGGCTTTGGCGCGTCCGCCGTCTGTCCGTACTTGGCGTACGAATCAATCGACTCATTGGTGGCGACCGGAGAGATCACCTCGGTCGAGGCCAGTGAGGCGCGTTACCTCTACGCCAAGGCCTTGACCAAGGGCGTGGTCAAGGTGATGTCCAAGATGGGCGTCAGTACCGTAGCGAGTTACGTCGGCAGTCAACTCTTTGAGGCCGTCGGCGTCGACCAGGAGGTCCTCACCACCTACTTCCCGGGCTTTCGCTCGCGGATCGGCGGTGTCACCCTGGAGCACATCGCCCGCTCCACCCTGCGACTGCACGCCAGCGGGTACCGTCCCGCACCCGCCGAGCGCGTGGAGATCCGTAATCGTGGCGAATACCAGTGGCGCCGCGACGGCGAAGTCCACTTGTTCAACCCACGTACCGTACAGAAGCTTCAGCACGCGACGCGAGAGAAGCGCTACGACATCTTCAAGGAATACACGACGCTCGTGGACGAACAGGCCGACGCGGCGGTGACTTTGCGCAGTCTCTTACGTCTGCGCCCAGCCCTCGAGCCCCTGCCCATCGACGACGTCGAGAGCGTGGCCTCCATCTTGCGCCGGTTCTCCACCGGAGCGATGTCCTACGGGTCGATTTCTGAGGAGGCCCACACGACCCTGGCGATCGCGATGAACCGCCTCGGCGCCAAGTCCAACACGGGAGAGGGTGGTGAGGACGAGGATCGCTTTGACGTCAACGATCCCCAGGGCAACCGTCGCTCCGCCATCAAACAAGTCGCTTCGGGTCGTTTTGGCGTGACGAGTCGTTACCTGGTGAACGCCGACGACTTGCAGATCAAGATGGCTCAGGGCGCCAAGCCGGGGGAGGGCGGCCAGTTACCCGGCTCCAAGGTCTACCCATGGATCGCCAAGACGCGTCACTCTACGCCGGGGGTCGGACTCATCTCGCCGCCACCGCATCACGACATCTATTCGATCGAGGACCTCGCTCAACTCATCTACGACTTGAAGAACGCCAACGATCAGGCCCGCATTCACGTCAAACTGGTCGCCGAACAAGGCGTGGGTACCATTGCCGCGGGAGTCGCCAAGGCGCACGCCGACGTGATTCTGATCTCGGGTCACGATGGCGGTACCGGTGCGGCCCCCTTGACCTCGCTCAAGCACGCTGGCACTCCTTGGGAACTCGGCCTCGCCGAAGCGCACCAGACCCTGGCCGCCAATGGCTTGCGTAGCCGAGTGGTGGTCCAGGTGGACGGCCAACTCAAAACTGGTCGCGACGTGGTGATCGCCGCGATGCTCGGCGCCGAGGAGTTCGGTTTCGCCACCGCCCCGCTGGTCGTCTCGGGTTGCGTCATGATGCGCGTCTGCCACCTCGACACGTGTCCAGTGGGTATCGCGACTCAAAACCCCGTCTTGCGTGAGCGCTTCACGGGACGACCCGAATTCGTGGAGAACTTCTTCGAATTCATCGCCGAAGAGGTACGTGAGTACATGGCGCTCTTGGGCGTGCGCACCATTGACGAACTGGTCGGCGACGTCTCGCGCCTCGAAGTGACGACGTTGGCGGACGAGGCCAATACCTTGGACCTGCAGGCACTACTCGTCACGACTGATATCGAACAGCGACACCAGAGCGTCAAGCAAGAACACGGACTTGATGAAGCCCTGGACTGGCGCTTCATGAACGAAGCCCTGCAGTCAGCGACCTCGGGGACCCCGGTGAGCGTGTCCCTGGCCGTTCGTAACGTCAATCGCGCGGTGGGCACATTGACCGGCAGCGCAATCACTCGCACCCTGGGTGCCACCACGCTGGCGAACGATCACGTGACTGTCAACCTCGAAGGATCCTCAGGTCAGAGCCTCGGTGCGTTCATGCCCGCGGGACTGACCCTGCGCCTGACGGGTGACACCAATGACTATGCCGGCAAGGGTCTCTCGGGCGGCCGCATCGTCATCGCACCACCGCCGAGCGCCACGTTCAAGAGCAATGAGAACATCATCGCGGGAAACGTGATCGGGTACGGTGCCACGGGCGGCGAGATTTTCATTAGTGGCGTGGTCGGTGAACGATGTGGCGTGAGGAACTCAGGCGCCACCATCGTCGTCGAGGGCACCGGTGACCACGCGTGCGAGTACATGACCGGCGGCGTGGTTGTCATCTTGGGCAATGTCGGACGCAACCTCGCAGCGGGCATGTCCGGAGGGACCTTGTACCTCTACGACCCGACGAACGACGTGCACAATCACCTGTCGGCCGGCGTGTACGAGATCGACCCCCTCGAGTACCCCGACGAGGACGTTCTGCACCCCGTGCTCGAGCGCTACGCCTCCGAGACGCGTTCGGTCGTCGCGGCTGGCATTTTGGCGAACTGGCGTAGCGAACGGATGAACTTCATTCGCATCGAGACCTCGGAGTACCAGAGGATCCGAGACGAGATGCGCAATGGGTAAGACCACCGGTTTCCTCGAGTACGAACGTCGTGGTCCGACCCCGCGGCCCGTGGCGATACGACTACGCGACTGGCGTGAGGTCTACGAACCCCAGACCGACGACGCCGTCCAGGTCCAGGGGGCACGATGCATGGACTGCGGCATCCCCTTTTGCATGCAGGGCTGCCCCCTTGGTAACCGTATTCCGGTCTTCAACGACTTGGTGTACCGCGGACAGTGGGAGGAGGCCGCCGAGCAACTCCTTGACACCAACAACTTTCCCGAATTCACCGGTCGACTCTGCCCGGCGCCGTGTGAGTCGTCGTGTGTACTAGGGATCGGGGCTGATCCCGTCACGATCGAACGACTCGAATACGAAGTCATCGAACACGCCTTCGCGCGCGGTGTCACGGTCCAGCGCACCGCCTCGGTCGACAGTGGCCATCGTGTCGCAGTCGTTGGCTCGGGCCCCGCGGGACTGGCCGCGGCCGCACAGCTGCGCGCGGCCGGGCACCACGTTGAAATCTATGAACGAGCCGACGCCATTGGCGGGCTCCTACGTTACGGCATTCCCGAATTCAAGCTCGAGAAAGCCGTTCTCGATCGACGACTCGAAGCGATGAGTGACGCCGGCATTGTCTTTCACACGTCGGTTCCCATCGGCGACGAGGGTGTGTCGCTCTCTCACCTGCAAGATGACTTCGATGCGGTCGTCTTGGCCATTGGATCGACGCGACCGCGGCTCATCGAGGTCCCCGGCGCGAACCTCACGGGGGTGTATCCCGCGATGACGTATCTCGAGGCCGCCAATCGCGGAGTCGTGGAAAATCGTGCCTCGAACATCGACGCTCGGAACAAACACGTGATCATCCTGGGTGGGGGAGACACCGGCGCTGACTGTCTGGGCACCGCGCACCGCCACGGTGCAGCTTCGGTGACCCAGGTCGAGATCTTGGACGAGCCGCCGCGCGAACGCCCCGCCGATCAGCCGTGGCCCACGATGGCGCGCCTCTACAAGGTCACGTCGGCCCACGAAGAGGGTGGCGAACGAGTCTTCGCTACCGAGACCCTCGAATTCCACGGTGACGATGATGGCGTCGTGACCGAGATCGTTCTCCGTGATACGCACGCTGGCGACGTTCAGCGCGCGCCCGCTGAACTCGTGCTCATCGCCGCGGGCTTCGTCGGTCCCGAACTCGACGCCCTTGGTCTCAACGTCCCCCAGATGATGACTCCGCGCGCCACGATCTCAGTCACCAGTGACTGGCGACTGGCGACGTACCCGGGAGAGACACCCGTGTTCGCCTGTGGTGACGCAGTACGCGGTCAAAGCCTGATCGTCTGGGCCATCGCCGAGGGACGCAGCGCGGCGTCGGCCGTCGACGCGCATCTAACGGGAACGACGTCGGCGCTGCCGGCGCCAGTGGAACCCTACAGTTTGTCCTGGTAGGGGTTGGTTACCAGGGCAGGACGAAGAGGCTCTCGACCACTCGCAATAAGAGGCTCACTGCCTCATCATCAGTGATTGAACCTTCTAGCAGGAGGTCCCACGCCCCTAAGACAGCGTGGAGAATAAGACCCATCTTGGCGTAGGCCAGCGACGTCGGTTTCGCTTCGGGGTCAATGAGCCGCGCCCAGCGAGCGACGACCTCTTGGCGGAGCTCCGCGATGGTCGGCCACAGGTCCTTGGGTAGGGCGGTGATGTCGCCAAAGACGTTGCGCATGAGTTGGCGGTCACGCGTTGGTAAGTTCAAGATCTTTCGCAACTGCAGTTCCACTAATTCACGAATTTCGCCACGACGCGATCCGTCGGGGGAGTCGAGAGACGATTGCAATTCCACCAATCGCATACGGATAACTTCGATCAATAGCGTGTTGAGGTCAGCGAAATGCTGGTAGACAAGTTGACGCGAAATCCCAGCGCGCTGAGCAACTTCCACGATGCTCAAGTGGGCCACGCCCTCCTTGGATAACACTTCGTCCGCGACACGCAGAATCGACACGCGACGTGACTCCGAGGAAAGGTATTCACGTTTATGCGGCGATTCTTGACTGTTGGGCACCTCATCATCATACTAAAATAGACATAATGTAAAATTCTAAATCTTGTTTAGGAAACCGCGACGCCGTCGGCGATGTTGATCCGCGGCTCACCAAAACTCGCGAGCCGAGATGTGCTGCGAACATTTACCGAACCGGTGCCCGACGAGGTCCACGAAGGCGCGATGATTCGCGCAGTCACCTGCCGACGCGCACCTCTCACTCGACAACCTTGTTCGGGCCCCGAGCGAGGAATTCGGAACCATCTTCAACATCAGAGCAGTCGAACTCGACCCCTTTGGATTCTGGCGGACGGAGAGGGGTTAGCCAACGATTTGAGGTGTTGGTAGCCACCAGGCACGACGTCGTGCTCGTCACGTCATGGATCGACATGACTTCCAGCACTACGACGATCGCGAAACTTCACTGCGGCCAGGCGACACGACGCTTCCAAGGTGGCGTCTCGTTACGCGAAGATTCATCAATCGGTCACCATCGTGTGACGGGTTGACGTCTCAAACCGACCATTTTTTCATCTCCGGCTCGGTATCATCGAGGTGAACACCGAGGGGGAGTGATGCGCAGCACGATGCAAGATGCACCACTACTGATTCGCGACATCGTTCGTCACGGTCAGTGGATGTACGCCGACAAAGAGATCTTCACCGCAACTCCCGACGGAGTGACCCGAGCCACCTTCGCCGAGGTCGCACGACGAGCGGAGCAGCTCGCGGCGGCGTTGACGGCACTGGGGGTCCAGCGCGATGATCGCGTCGCCACGTTGATGTGGAACAACCAAACGCACACGGAGGTGTATCTCGCGGTTCCGAGTATGGGTGCGATTCTCCACACTCTTAACGTCCGTCTCTTCCCTGATCAACTCTCCTACATCATCAATCACGCCGCTGATACGGTCATCATCGTCGACGCCAGCCTCGTGCCCCTGTTGGCGCGTATCAAAGATGAGATCACTGGCGTGCGACACATCGTCGTGCACGGGCCGATCAGTGACGCACCCTTCGCGGTGCTCGACTACGACGAGTTGATCGATGCCCACGAACCGGGTTTTGAGTGGCCGGACCTCGACGAGAGTGATGCCGCGGTGTTGTGTTACACCTCGGGCACCACAGGCGACCCCAAAGGCGTCGTGTACTCACACCGCTCGACCTGGCTGCACTCGTTGGCCTCAACGAGTTCGAACTCCATCGCGCTGAGCGACCGTGACCGTTGCCTACTCGTGGTTCCGATGTTCCACGTCAATGCCTGGGGCGCGGTCTACACCGCTTTCATGGCCGGTACGGAATTGATCATGCCCCAGATGTTCCTTCAGGGTGAACCGCTCCTCAAGATGATCATGGAGTTACGACCTACCGTGGCGTTGGGCGTACCCACGATCTGGAACGATCTGTTACGTGCGGCGAGCGAACACCCAGCACCCGACATGTCGAGCATCACCCGAATCTTGGCCGGGGGGTCCGCCGTGCCGCGATTCATGATCGAGGCCTTTCGCGATCGCCACGGGGTCGACGTCCTCCAAGGGTGGGGCATGACCGAGACGAGCCCACTGGTCGCCGTCTCGAACCCCCCACACGGAGTTAGCGGCGAATCCGAAGTGGACTACCGAGTAAAAGCCGGTCGAGTCATGGCCGGAGTCGACGTGCGACTCACCAACGACGCCGGTGAGGTTCTTGAGCGTGATGGGGTGAGCGTGGGGGAATTCGAACTGCGCGGACCCTGGATCGCCGCGGCGTATTACGGCGTCGAGGCGCCCGAGTTGTTCCGCGACGGGTGGTTGCGCTCTGGCGACATCGGGACACTGGATCCACATGGCTTCATGGTCATCACGGACCGTTCCAAGGACATGATCAAGTCGGGAGGCGAGTGGATCAGTTCGGTCCTCCTCGAGTCGATGGTGATGGGTCATGACGGCGTGTACGAGGCGGCGGTGATCGCGGTGCCCGACGAGAAATGGCAGGAGCGCCCGTTGTGCGTGGTGGTACGCGCGCCCGGTTCTGACGTGAGTCCCGAGCAACTTTGCGAATATCTAGGAGACCTCGTGGTCAAGTGGTGGCTCCCCGAACACTGGAGTTTCGTCGAGAGTTTGCCCAAGACCAGTGTCGGAAAGTTCGACAAACGCACCCTGCGGCGTCTCTACGCCGAGGATCAGCTCACGGTGAGTACCTTATGAGCGAATCGCTGTCAGACTTGGCCGAGGCCGTCAACGCGCTCGAACAACGCGTCTCGGACGTGATCTTCGACACGGTGCGCGCCCAATTGCGTAAGGAATCCGCCGAAGAAGCGCACGAGCTCGAGAAGCGACTGGCGAAGGTTCGACGCAGCCTGCACAAGGCTGAGGGGCTACTTCGCGGCTACGACCGAGACTGATCGGTCCAGGTGTTCACCGTATCGATGACGCGACGCAGCATCGCATAACTTCGTCCATTGAAGTCGAAGGACAGGGTGATCAGTGGTTCCTCCGAACCCAAAGTGAAGACGACGTCGTCGAAGGCAGCGGACATGGCCGCCAACTCGTCGGCGCTCGGCCCGTGACGAAGGGTCACGATGGCCTGACCTTTTCCGGTCTCGCACCCCACGTAGTTGCGGTAGAAGCGCGTGACCTCCTCGATCGCGTCAGCGACGTTGTCGCACACCAAGTACGACGCCTCGTCGCCCGAGTTGAGGTAGCCCTCGCCAATGACTTGGGTCGCCATGAAATCGGACCACGACGACCAGAACGTGCCACCTGGTCGGTCGATCAGGACGACTGGAACGGGGTCGGTCTTACCCGTGTGCAAGAGCGTCAGGATCTCAAAGAGTTCGTCCATCGTCCCCACTCCGCCCGGAAAGGCGACGAACGCCTGCGACGAACGCGTCATGATGACCTTGCGCGTGAAGAAGTACGACGTCGCGATGTGACGGCTTTCGACGTCGACGTAGGCGTTGGTACCGTGTTCAAAGGGCAATTCGATATTGACGCCGATCGTGGCCTCGCGTCCGGCACCCCGAGACGATGCCTCCATGATCCCCGGGCCGGCGCCCGTCACGGTCAGCCAGCCTCTCGAGGCGAGCTCCGCGCTGAAGGCCGAGGCGAGGAGGTAGAGCTCGGAGTCTGGCTTGGTGCGCGCCGAACCGAAGACGGTCGCCTTGGGGGTGTCGCGCCACGGCTGAAAGAGTCGCGAACCGTCGAGTAATTCTCCCAGGGCGGTCACCGCCCCCTTCAGGTCGCTCAGGTTGCTCTCGTACTGCGCCAGTGACAACGCCTGGGTCACCAGAGAACGAATGGCGGCGACGCGTTCGGGGGAAGTCACCATGCCCGACGTGGACTCGTCGACGAATCGATCGATGGCGTCGGGGGTCACGCGAGGGCCTGGTACAACGTGGTGCGTTGGTGCAGGGGTCGACCCAGCGGTTCCACCAGGTCGTGGAGCATCTCGGCGTCCATGAGTTGGCCGTGGACCGCTCCCGCAGCGCGCGAGATGTTCTCATCCATCAACGTGCCGCCGAGATCGTTGGCGCCGGCTTGGAGGATGCGTCGCGAACCCTCGACACCCATCTTCACCCAACTCACTTGAATGTTGTTTATCTTCGTGGCGTAGTGCAGTCGCGCCACCGCGTGCATCAACACGGCCTCACGGAAGGTGGGTCCCTTGCGCGATTTGCCCCGCAGGAAGAGTGGTGTGGCCATGTGCACGAAGGGCAGCGGGACGAACTCGGTGAAGCCGCCGGTCTCTTCCTGGAGTTCCAAGGTACGTATCAAGTGCGTCGCCCACGAATGTGAACTCTCGACCGCCCCGAACATGATGGTGATATTTGAATTGAGTCCCACCGAGTGCGCCGCGCGGTGCACGTCGAGCCACTGATCCGATGAGAGTTTGTCGGGGCAGAGAATCGTGCGAATCGAGTCGTCCAAGATCTCCGCGGCCGTACCCGGCAGTGTTCGAAGTCCCGCTGTCTTGAGCCGTGAAAGATACGTGGTGAGATCCTGGTCGCTTCGACGCGCGCCTTCGAACACCTCGAGAGCGCTAAATGCGTGGATGTGGATCGAGGGAGCTCCCGCTTTTACCGCCGCGACCACGTCGATGTAGTACTCACCGTCAAAGTTCGGGTGAATGCCCCCCTGGAGGCACACTTCAGTCGCGCCGCGGTCGTGGGCCTCACGCACACGCTCGGTGATCTCGTCAAGGGTCAACAAGTAGGGATCGCCGCGCAGATTGAGCGAGAGGGGGCCCTTGGAGAATGCACAGAACCGACACTTGAACGTACAGACGTTGGTGTAATTGATATTTCGATTGATCACGAAACTGACCGGTTCACCGACCAATTCGCGACGGACGTGGTCAGCCGCTTCGACGATGGCGTTGAAGTCTCCGCCGCGCGCTTCAAAGAGCGTGACGAGCTCGCGGTGTTCGAATCGGTACCCCGGTTGGTAGCGCGCCAAAAGAGCTACGACCTCACTGGTGCGTGCCGTCGTGCGCGGCGCCGGTGGGGGAGTCGTCTCGGCGCCGGAGTGCCAATCGTCGTGTCGGCCCAGACCGCTCGCGTCACTCTGGGCGAGCACGTACGGACGTACGGCGTCGTCGAGAAAGTCCGCCGCAACCAGGTGGGCCGGATATACGGTGAGTCGAGGTGCGAGGACGAAGCCCAGTTCGTCGCACTCGCGGCTCAGGGTTTCGATGGCGGGCCACGCCCGTTCGGGGTTGACGTGGTCCTTGGTGACCGGCGAGATTCCGCCGAAATCGTCAATGCCGTAGGCGAGCAGCTTTGTCGGATCGTCACTCAAGTTCGGGGGGGCCTGTAAATGGATGTCGTCAGGTAGCAAGAGGCGCGCGACCGCGATGGTCCAAAAGAACTCCTCGTCGCTGGCCGCGGGAGAATTCGCCATCGCTGTACGGGGTTTGGGTAGGAAGTTCTGAATGATGACTTCTTGAACGTGGTGGTGGCGCTCATGACTCTGGGCAATGGCTTCGAGGGTCGCCACCCGTTCGCCACGGGTTTCACCGATCCCCACGAGAAGCCCCGTGGTGAAGGGAATCCTGAGTTCGCCGGCCCACTCGAGCGTGGCGAGACGTCGTTCCGGATCCTTGTCCGGCGCCAGGCGATGTGCTGGCAAGTTCGACAGACTCTCGAGCATCATGCCTTGGGAGGCCGACACGGAACGTAATTGGCGCAGTTCGAACTCGTAGAGGGCACCGGCGTTCACGTGAGGTAACAGTCCTGTGGATTCGAGCACCATCTGCGCAGCGTTGGCCACGTAATCCACGGTGGACCGATAGCCGCGCGCGGCGAGCCAACGAGCGGCTTCGTCATAGCGCAGTTCGGGACGCTCGCCCAAGGTGAAAAGGGCCTCGGTCACGCCGGCGTCGCGACCAGCCAGGGCGACGGCCATGACTTCGTCCAGACTCATGTACGGCGCCGTCACGCGTGCGGGAGCTTGGGCGAACGTACAGTACCCGCAGCGATCCCTACAGAGGTGCGTCAAGGGGATGAAGACCTTGGGCGAATACGTCACGACGTTTCCGTGTGCCGCGCGGGCGCGGGCGAAGGCCGCCGAAGCCAACTCCTCGAGGGACGACTGCATCACTTCGTCAACACTGGTCACAGAGGTGGGGTTCTTCATGTTCTCGATACTACGAGGCAAGGTCGTCAAATGGAGCCGCCTCTATCAAGCGCGCGAACCTTCGAACGAAGGTCGCACGCCGATGGTCACACCGTCGAGGAACTCAATTTTGAGGCGACGATACCCAAAACCTCTTCGTAGGAAGCGACGAAGGAATCGACGCCGTCACGCTCGAGTTGTTCGGTCACGGTCGAGAGCGAGATCGAATCGGGGAGTTCACTCAGCACCGCGGCACTGCTCGCCACCGTCGCGGGCGTCGAGAGGAGGGACCACGAAAAATCGCCGTGTTCGAGCGTCGCCTCCAAGGTCGCGTCAGGCATCGTGTTGACCGTCTCGGCGGCCACGATGTTGTTGACATAGAGCAAGGGGTCGTAGCTCGGATTCTTCGGCGACGTCGACGCCCACAGGGGACGCTGGACCTGAGCGTGACGGGCCAGGAGCGAGAGAACTCGATCATTCAGCATCCACCGCTGGTAGAGCGCGTAGGCCGCCGCTACTTGGGCGTTGGCAACGTGACCACGCAGTGCGTCCCCCTCTGGTAATAACTTGTCCACCGCGGCGTCCACGCGCGAGACGAAAAACGACGCCACGCTCGCAATCGAGCTCAGGTCGCGGCCCTGTGCGAGTGCCGACTCCAGTCCCGCGCACCAAGCGCGGAGCACCTCGTCGTATCGCTCGAGAGAGAAGATGAGGGTCACGTTGACGTTGATGCCCTCGGCCAGCACTCGCGTGATGGCGGGCAGTCCCTCTTTCGTGGCCGGGATCTTGATCATCACGTTGGAGCGCCCGACCTGCTCCCAGAGCTTCTTTGCCGCGGCCACTGTGGCCTCGGAGTCGCGCGCGAGTCGCGGCGATACCTCAAGAGACACGAACCCGTCGGCGTACCGGCGCAAGCCTCGCGAGAACTCGGCGCGACTGCGCTGGTGCACCTCATCGAGTACGTCGCACGCGTCGCGCACGTCTGCGCTCGCGAGGAATTCAAAGACGGTCTCGGGATCGGTCGACGAGGCTGCAGCGAGACGCTCGTCGTAGGCCGTCGAGGTGGCGAACGCCTTGGCGAATATCGCAGGATTCGAGGTGACGCCTCGCGTCCCTTTGGCCACCAGACCGGCCAAGGTGCCGTCGTCCAACCAGTCACGACGGATGTTGTCGATCCAAGGACTCTGACCGAAGTCGTCATAGAGGACGTTGAGTCGGCTCACGAGGATGCCTCCAGTCGGCGAGAGACGAAGTTGACCAACGTCTCGGGGTTGATGTGAAAGTGCTCGAAGACGGCTGGACCCGGTGCCGACATACCGAAGTCGTCGATGCCCAGCGCATCATCGACGTAGCGGTACCACCCCAGGGTCGCCCCGGCTTCAAAGGAGACCGAGGGCACGTCGCGACGCAATACGCCGGCGCGATACGCGTCGTCCTGGGCGTCGAAACATCGCCAACACGGTAGGGCCACCACGCGGGTGGCGATACCGCGACTCGCGAGTTCGTCACTCGCCGCCAGACACAGCGCAACCTCTGAACCGGTGCCCACCAGGCTGTAACGCGCCGCGGCGTCCTCGCGCACCACGTAGCCCCCACGATGCGCGTTCGCCTGCGACGCAGCAGCGTCGGTTCCCGACATCACGGGGACGTCTTGGCGGGTCAGAATGAGCGCCGTCGTCGCCGGTGACGGGTCGCGCAGGTACCCCTCGATCAGACGCACCGCTTCGTTGGCGTCACTTGGACGCAGAACGTGTAGTCGCGGCATCGCACGCAGCGCCATCAAGTGCTCGACGGGCTGGTGCGTCGGTCCGTCCTCGCCGACGCCCACCGAGTCGTGAGTGAAGACGAAGAGCACGCCCGCGTCACTGAGCGACGCCAGTCGAATGGCGGGCCGTTCGTAGTCCGAAAAGACGAAGAACGTCGATCCCGCGGGACGAATCCCGCCATGGAGGGCTTGGCCCACCATGACCGCCCCCATGGCGTGTTCGCGTATGCCGTAGTGGAACTGTCGACCAGCGTGGTCCTCGCGGTTCTGGATCGTCGAGGCCTTCAAGGTGACCCCAGTGTTATCGGTGAGATCGGCCGATCCCGTCGTCAGACCCGGCGTATGGGCGGCGAAGGTGTCCATGGCACGCTGCATCGCTTTGCGGGTCGCGACCTTGGTGCCGCCTTCGTAGGTCTCGAACGTCACTTCTTCTCGTAACGCGCCCGCGTCGGACAATTGAGCCAGGAAACGTTCACCGCGCTCCTTCGCGGCGTGCACGCGCTCGCGCCACGGGCCCGACAGATCGTCCTTGGCGAGGACGCGCGCGCGATTGAGTGACGGAAGTTCGTCATCCAGATCGAAGGGGACGTTCGGCATGCCCAAGATCTCTTTGACCACGGCGATGGCTTCGGGCGAGAACGGTGACCCGTGGGCCTCGCGATTGTCCATCATCGTGGGCGAGGGGAATCCGATATGCGAACGAACGATGATCAGCGTGGGACGGTCGGTGTCGGCCATCGCCTCGCGAACGGCTCCCTCCAGCGCGTCAAGGTCGTTAGCCCGATCACCTACGTTGATGACCTGCCATCCGTAGGCGGCGAATCGTTCGGCGGGGTCATCGTGCATCGCGAGTTCGGTTTTGCCGTCGATGGTGATGTGATTGTCGTCGTACATGACCGTGAGGCGGCCCAGGCCGAGAGAACCGGCGAGTGAGGCCGCCTCGTGGCTAATTCCCTCTTCGAGACATCCATCGCCGGCAATAACCCAGGTCCGGTGGCTGACGAGGTCCTCGCCGTAGGTCGCTCGCAAGAGTCGCTCGGCGATCGCCATGCCCACTCCATTGGCAATCCCTTGACCCAAGGGACCAGTCGTGACCTCAACGGTCGGCGCCAGGCCGACCTCGGGGTGACCAGGGGTGCGCGAGTGGGCTTGGCGAAACTCGCGCAAGTCATCCACGCTGAGGTCGTAGCCGAAGAAGTGGGCGAGGGAGTACTGCAAGATCGAGGCGTGACCGCAACTCAAGATGAAACGGTCGCGGTCGGGCCACGTCGGATCACTGGGGTCATGACGCAGGACGCGCGTGAACAACATCGTCGCCAACGGCGCGAGCGCCATGGCGGTTCCGCTATGGCCCGAGTGCGCCGCCGCGGGCGCGTCCATCGCCGCCGCGGAGACGTTACGGATCGTGCGTCCCTCGAGCTCATCGGCCCCGTGAAATATCTCGTCAACCATGTCTTGAAGGTTAGTGACATCGACCGCAAAGGCGGCGCCACGCTGGCGACGAGGACGCCGAGCGCCGAGGTCAGTGAGTAGTCTGGGTCCGTGAGGACTCCCTCGTGGCGCAAGTTGTTCAAAGGTGCATCCGTCCAGCGTGACCTCAACGAGGTCCGCGACTTGTTCGTGCGCTACCTGAAGGAGCAGACCGTCCAGCCCTTGAAGGATCTCGGCCGCTTCGTCGCCTTCGGAGCGCTCGGGAGCGTCTTCGTGGCCTTTGGCCTCGTGATTGGGCTCATCGGTCTGCTGCGTATGTTCCAGGCGCTCTTCCCGGTCCTTGACGGCAGCCTGTCGTTCATCCCCTATCTCATCGTGGTGGTGCTGGGCGTCATCATTGGCGCACTGTTCGTCCAGCGCATCTTCGCCGGGGCCTCGCGTCGTTCCAAGGACGCATCGTGAGCACGAACGACGTCACGCGCCGACAGCTCGAGGACTCCGTTCGGGCGCTCCTGCCGCGCACTACGGGCATCCCTGAGCGCGTGCTCAATGCCAAATCCTCAACCGCCGGCGCGGGACTGGGTGGTCTGGTCACCGGATACCTCTGGGGCAGAATTCGCGGCCGCCGTTCGCGCCGCCGGTAATGTTCGTCTTCCTTTGGCGCCGAATAATCTTTGCGGCCCTGCGACGATCATGGGCGCAGCGCTCGGTCGTCTGGTTGGTCCTCGCGGCGGGCCTAGTGTTGCTGCGGCGCGTCGACGCGGTCTCGCGTCGACGATCGCAACATCGACCATAGGAGAATGATGAGTTCAGCGGCAGTGCTGCGAGTGGGCGAACGCGTCATGTTGACCGACGCGAAGGATCGACAGTATCTCATCACCCTCAAGCCCGGTTCGGCCTTTCACACCCACACCGGCATCGTCCAGCACGACGACATCATTGGGGCCCTAGAGGGCTCCGTGGTTCGTGGAAGCACCGATCGCGGGTTCTTGGTGTTACGCCCCACGCTCTCTGACGTCGTGCTCAAGATGCCGCGCGGTGCTCAAGTCATCTACCCCAAAGACTTGGGAACCATCTTGATGCAAGCAGATATCGGCCCGGGAATGCGGGTCCTCGAAGCTGGTGTGGGATCAGGCGCACTCTCGATGACCTTGTTGCGGGCCGGGGCCCTCATCACGGCCTACGAAATCCGCGAGGACTTCGCCCAACAGGCGCGCAAGAATGTGGTCGACATGCTCGGCGAGGACATTGCCTACGACATCCACATCCGTGACGTCACGCTCGGTATTGACGAACGCGACTTGGACCGCGTCATCTTGGACATGCCCGAGCCCTGGGCGGTGGTGCCCCACGCGGCCGAGGCGTTACGTCCGGGCGGGATCTTCTTGGCCTACCTGCCGACGATCAACCAGACGCAGTTGGTGCGCGAAGCACTAAAGACCCATTGCTTCGGCGTGGAGGAGACCGTCGAGATTCTGCGTCGAACGTGGCACATTGACGGTCGAAGTGTGCGACCGGACCACCGAATGGTCGCTCACACCGGATTCTTGACGTCAGCGCGCCGCTTGGTCCGAACGACGACGCCCTAGTCGCGTTCGATGAAGATGCACTCGCCGGGGCATTCTTCGGCGGCCTCGACCACGGCGTCCTCAAGGTCGGGAGCCACGGTGGCGACGGCGGCCGAACCACCGGGAGTCGACAGTGCAGCACCGTCTTGCTTGACGTAGGCGAGTCCGTCGTCGAGCAACGTAAAGACCGAAGGGCAGATCTCCTCGCACAAACCGTCGCCGGTGCACAAGTCCTGGTCAATCCATACCTTCATCTTTTCGGCCTTTCGTTACCGTTTGGTCTGCTGCCACTTTAGCGGAAAGACCAAGCGCGAAGACTGTGACAAACGCGTCGCGCTCACCTAGGGTGGCGTCATGGAGCAATCGGACGCTTTCGGCCAATACCGTGATCACGGTGCGTCGCGTGACGACTTGGACACTCCTACCTTCAACATTGAGAGCCTGGACCAGGCGCTGCACCGCATCGATTTACTCGAACAAAAGCTCGTCGAGTCACGCCTGCAACTGACCCAGTCCCGTTCGAATAACGAGAAACTCGCGATCACCATTCAACAGACGCGTGACCAAATCGCTGCGCTGCGTGACGAGGTCGAGAAGTTGACCCAACCACCGGCCGTCTACGGGACGTTCATCGAATTCAACCCCGACGGGACGGCCGACATCTTCGCCTCGGGACGAAAGATGCGTGTGTCGGTACACCCAGGACTTGACCCCGGACAGGTCGAGCGCGGGCACGAAGTCGTTCTCAACGAGTCCTTCGCCATTATCGGCATTAGAAACCCCGATGGTCAAGGTGAGGTGGTGAGCGTCAAAGAGGTGCTCGATGAGCGCCGTGTTCTCGTCTACGGCCGCGCCGACGAGGAGCGCGTGGTCGAAATGGCCGACGTCTTGCGCGACGTCAAGTTGCGCAGTGGCGACGCGGTCCTGCTCGACCCGCGCTCAGGACTGCTCGTGGAGAAGCTCGTACGCCAAGAGGCCGAGGAGTTGATCCTCGAAGAGGTGCCCGACGTGAGTTACGCCGACGTCGGGGGACTGGACTCACAGATCGAGTCCATCACCGACGCCGTGGAACTGCCCTACCTGCACCGCGCACTCTTCAATGATTACGAACTCCCGGCGCCCAAGGGCATCTTGCTCTACGGACCCCCAGGGTGTGGCAAGACGCTGATCGCCAAGGCGGTGGCCAACTCGCTCAGCCAGAAGGTGGCCGAGATGACGGGGAATCGCAACGTGCGTTCCTACTTCCTCAACATCAAGGGTCCCGAGTTACTCAATAAGTACGTCGGTGAGACCGAGCGACAGATCCGCGTGGTCTTTCAACGCGCGCGGGAGAAGGCCGAGGAGGGCGTCCCGGTCATCGTCTTCTTTGACGAGATGGACTCGCTGTTTCGTACCCGTGGTACCGGCATCTCCTCGGACATGGAGTCGACGATCGTTCCCCAACTGCTCGCCGAAATCGACGGCGTCGAATCACTACGCGACGTCATCGTGATCGGCGCGACCAACCGCGAAGACCTGATCGACCCCGCGATCCTGCGCCCCGGTCGCCTCGACGTCAAGATCAAGATCGAGCGCCCCGACGTCGAGGGCGCCTCGCAGATCTTCGAGCGGTACCTGCACCGTGACCTACCCCTTGACCAGGACGAGATTCGCTCCAACGGTGGGGGAGACCGCGACAAGGCGCTGCGCATCATGATTGAGACGACGGTGACGAACATGTACCGCATCGACGACGACAATCGCTTCCTCGAAGTCACGTACCAAGGTGGTGACAAGGAGATCTTGTACTTCAAGGACTTCGCCTCGGGGGCCATGATCGAGAACATCGTGCGTCGAGCGAAGAAACTCGCCGTCAAACGCGAGATCGCGGGCAAGGGTCGAGGTCTGCGCACCGATGACCTCCTCGCGTCGATTCGCGAGGAGTACCACGAGAACGAGGACTTGCCTAACACGACTAACCCCGATGACTGGGCGCGGATATCGGGCAAGAAGGGTGAGCGCATCGTGTTCATCCGCACCCTCATCAACCGAGAGAAGGCGGACGTCACCGGCGGACGGTCCATCCAGCACGTCGGTACCGGCCAATACCTCTAAGCATGGCCGTCGCCAAGATTCTCGGCATCGAGACGGAGTATGGCGTCGCCGGAGGGCCCGACTTCGATCCCACTACGGCATCGAGCATCATCGTCAACGCCTACGCGCAACAAGGTCGCACCCGCATCTCTTGGGACTTCAACGACGAATCACCTGGCACCGACGCCCGGGGCATCTTGGGAGTGGGATCGCTCGCCCCGATGATCGAGACGCACTTAGCCAACACGGTGCTCACCAATGGAGCTCGCCTCTACGTTGATCACGCTCACCCCGAGTACTCCTCGCCCGAGTGTCGAACCCCACGCGAGGCCACGCTCTACGACCAAGCGGGTGAGGAGGTCATGCGCCGCGCGCTCCAAGCCGCCAACGAGACGCTGCCAACGGAGCTGGCGATCTCGCTCTACAAAAATAATTCCGATGGAAAGGGCAACTCCTACGGAACCCACGAGAACTACCTCGTCGCGCGCGAGGTCGACTTCTCGGACGTCGTGCGCGCCATGGTGCCGCACTTCGTCTCCCGACAGGTGGTCGTCGGCGCGGGCAAAGTCGGGGCCGAAACCGACATCGGACTGGCCGCCGACCCGGCGTTTCAACTCAGTGCTCGCTCGGAATTCTTTGAAGAGGTCGTCGGACTCGAGACCACCCTCAAACGACCGATCATCAACACCCGTGACGAACCGCACTCCGACGCGGAGCGGTTCCGGCGACTGCACGTGATCTGTGGTGACGCCAATATGAGTCCTTTGGCCACGATGGTCAAACTCGGCTCAACGGCGCTGCTGCTGGCCGCGCTCGAGGACGATGGCGTCTCGGGATTTCCCTCACCTCCCGAACGACCCGTGCACGCCATTCGCGAGTACTCCTTTGACCCGACGCTCACCCTGGCCCTCCCTGACGAGAGGGGGCGAACCCGTACCGCCTGGGACTACCAAGACGAGCTGTGGCACCTCGCGCGTCGCTACATCGAGCGCCACGGGGGAGAGGCGGTGGGCTCTGAGGACGAGGTGGCACTCGTCATGCGACACTGGCGCGAGATGCTCGACGGCGTGCGCGACGAGCCGCTCACCGTGGCCGACCGAGTTGACTGGGTGGCCAAGCGTCGCATCGTCGAAGGATTTCAATCTCGTTACAATTTGCGTGCTCGCGACGCCAAGTTGCGCGCCATCGACTTGCAGTACCACGACGTGCGACGCGATAAGTCCCTCGCCGCACGCGTGGGTCTCGCCGAACTTGCGACCGACGACGAGATTCGCGACGCCGTTCAACGCGCGCCACGTAGTACTCGCGCCTATTTTCGCGGGGAATGCGTCACGAGATTTCCCGACGACATCATCTCGGCAAATTGGGACTCCATCGTCTTTGACGTCGGACACGGACCCCTTCAGCGGATCCCCATGATGGACCCCACTCGGGGGACTCAAGCACTCGTCGGACCGCTGTTTGAGCAGAATTTGACGGCAGTAGCACTCGTCAGTGCGCTCAACGGGTAGAACTAATACGTGACTGAACAAGAACGAATTCAAAAGCAGCGAACCGAGCGGACCCGCGAAGAGAGCGAGGACGTCTCGGTCGTCACCAAAAAGGGTGAGCAACTCAAGGCTGAGCTCGACGACTTGCTGGACGAGATCGACGGCGTTCTCGAAGAGAACGCGGAGGAGTTCGTCCGCAACTACGTCCAAAAGGGCGGCCAGTAATGGGTCTACCGCTGTTCGACGCCCACAGTGACCCCGGGCCGTCGTTCGTGCGGTACGCCGAGATGGCGGGACTCTCGCTCCCTCCGGTCGCCTCGGACCTCTCCGCCCACGCCACTACCGTTGTCGCCGTTCGCTACGCCGATGGTGTGGTCATGGTCGCTGACCGGCAGGCGACCTCGTACTACGTCGCCACGCGCGACGTGCGCAAGATTGAGATGGCCGATCGATACACCGCGCTGGCGATCTCGGGGTCCGCGGCGCGCGGACTCGAATTCATCCGCCTGGCCCAACTCTCCTTCGAGCACTACGAGAAGATGAGCGATTCGGCGCTCAGTCTCGAGGGCAAGGCGAACTACCTCTCGCCGTTGATTCAACGCAACAACCTCACTTCGACTCTCGTGGTGCTGCCGCTGCTAGCGGGATGGGACCTGGCCCACCAGCGCGGTCGGGTCTTTGAGTACGACGGAGCCGGAGGGTGCTACGAGCGTCAGGACTTCGCGGTTATCGGATCTGGTTCGCCCTTCGCGGACTCGACGTTGCGCCTCGGGTATCGGCCCGACATGTCCAGTGACGACGCCCTCGCCCTCGCGGCGTTGGCGATCTACGAAGCCGCCGACAATGACCCGAGCACCGGTGGACCCGACTTCGTACGCAACATCTTTCCTATGATCGTGACGCTGACGTCCGACGGCTTTCGCGAACTCGACCCCGACGTATCGTCGAACATCTTTCGTTCGATCAACGACCGCCGGTCTGAATCGGGTGGCGTGGCCGGAGGGACGTTGCGATGAGCAACTATTTCTACGTCGCCCCCGAACAACTCATCAAGGACCGCGCGGAGTTCGCCCAGAAGGGCATCGCACGAGGTCGTTCCATCGTGGCCGCCATCTACGACGTCGGAGTCGTCCTCGTGGCCGAGAACCCGTCCGCCTCGCTCTACAAGATCTCCGAGATCTACGACCGCATCGCCTTCGCAGGAGTAGGGAAGTACAACGAGTTCGACCGTCTTCGTGAGGCCGGCATTCGTTGGGCCGACGGCACGGGTTACACCTACTCGCGAGAGGACGTCGACGCACGGGCGCTAGCGAACTACTACGCCCAACACCTCGGTGACATGTTCACCGAGGGACAAAAGCCCCTCGAAGTCGAGATCCTCGTCGCACAACTCGGCACGACGTTTCGTCCCACCAAGCTCTATCGCATCGCCTACGAGGGCACCATTTCCGACGAGGAGCAGTTCGCCGTCTTGGGCGGTGACGCCGAAACCATCAAGGAACGGTTCGCCGCTCTCGAGGTCGCCCACATTTCGCTCAGCGACACGCTGAAGAACGCCGTGACGGCCCTCGCGGGGCCCGATCGCGAACTCCCGGTCACCGATCTGGAAGTGGGGATCCTCGAAGACCACGGCAACCGGCGGACGTTCGCGCGACTTGACGATGCGCAGATTACTCGTCTGCTGACTTGAAGCGGAACTAGGGTCTAGGCCATGTTGCGTCGAATCTACGGCATCGAAACAGAATACGGTGTGACGTATTCGTTACGTGGCCAGCGACGGCTCAGTCCCGATGAGGTGTCACGCTTCTTGTTCCGCAAGGTGGTCGCCTGGGGTCGTTCGAGCAACGTGTTCCTGGAAAACGGCAGTCGCCTGTACCTCGATGTTGGATCGCACCCCGAATACGCCACCGCGGAATGTGACACTCTCAAGGACGTCGTGGCCCAGGATAAGGCCGGTGAAGCGATCCTGCGCGAGTTGGTGACCCACGCCCAGCAACAACTCGACGAAGAAGGCGTGCGCGGTGACATCTTCTTGTTCAAGAACAACACCGATTCCTCGGGAAACTCCTACGGCTGTCACGAGAACTACTGCATCGAACGGATCGAGGACCTCACACGCCTCGAACAAGTCTTCATCCCCTTCCTAGTGACGCGTCAGATATTCGCTGGCGCCGGCAAGGTAGTTACCAACGCCAAGGGCACCAATTACGCGATGAGCCAGCGAGCCGAACACATGTGGGAGGCCATTTCTTCGGCGACGACACGCTCACGGCCCATCATCAACACCCGCGACGAACCGCACGCGGACCCTGAGAAGTACCGTCGTCTCCACGTGATCGTGGGTGACTCCAATATGAGCGAGTACGCCACGTTCATGAAAGTGGGCACCGCATCCGTGGTGCTCGCGATGATCGAAGACCGCACGACCGTGCTGCGCGACTACAACATGGTCTCGCCCATCAACGCGCTGCGCGACGTGTCCTACGATCTCTGGAGCAAGGAGCCGATCCGCCTGGTCTCGGGACGCGACATGACCGCTCTGGAACTTCAGGAAGACCTGTGCGAGCGCGCCGAACAATTCGTCCTCAACCGAGAGATTCCCGCCGACCAGGCCCTCGCGGTCAAGATGTGGCGCGAATGCATCGAGCAGTACCGATCGGATCCGATGGGCTTAGCCGACCGGGTGGATTGGATCGCGAAGTTGCAGATCATCGAACGCGAGCGTGAGCGCTCAGGCGTCGCCTTGAGCGACCCGAAGGTCGCGCTCATCGATTTGCTCTACCACGACACGAACGTGGACCGCGGACTGTACTACCGTCGCCAAGCGCGCGGTCACTACCAACGCATCGTGACGAACGACGAAGTGAGTCGGGCCTCCGAAACGGCGCCCGCGACGACCCGCGCGCACATGCGCGGCACCTTCATCCGCGAAGCCAAGAAGTGGCACCGCGATTACACCGTGGACTGGGTCCACCTCAAGTTGAACGACGAGATGCAACGCACCGTCTTGCTCAAAGATCCCTTTCGTAGTAACGATGAGCGCTTCCAGAAGCTCCTGACGTCACTCGAACGGCGCCCTAAGGGCGAGTAGCAGTACCACGTGAGCGATGTAACCACCCCCAATGATTCGAGCGACGTGCCAGCGTCGGCACCTGACGCTTCGCAGCCGACTGCTCGACGATTACGCCGCCACCTGATCGAATGGATGATTCTGCTGGTCGTCGTCGTGGTGGTCACCTTCGGCCTTCGCACCTACGTCTTTCAGACCTACTTCATTCCCTCGGGATCGATGGAGCCGACTCTGCAAATCGGCGATCGCATCCTCGTCGATAAATTGGCCGCCGACTGGGGCACGATCAATAGAGGTGACATCATCGTGTTCAAGTCACCACCGAACGAGAACTGCGGCGGGATTCACGACCCCATCTTGGTCAAGCGCGTCATTGGCTTACCTGGTGACTCCCTGTATTCGGTCGGCAACACCATCTATGTCGATGGCAAGAAACTCAACGAAGCCTGGACGCACACCGAGCCGCTCGGACCACCGGCCATCGCGTCGCCCGCACATCCAGTGGTCGTCGCGGCCAATCACTATTTCATGGTGGGCGACAATCATTCGGACTCGTGCGACAGCCGCTACTGGGGGACGATCACCCATTCGGCAATCATCGGCAAGGCGTTCTTTCGCATCTGGCCACTCAGTCGTTTTGGGTTCCTCTAGATCGCTCCACTGACGCTGAACAACTGAGGAGATCGCGGTGAATTTCTGCTTCACCGGTGACGACTAACCTTGCACGGTGACTGAGATTGCGCCGGATGCGACCGAGGAGGATCCGGCCGCTGGCACCAGCACGACACACAAGCCAAAGTCACTTCGCCACCATCTCATCGAGTGGGGCATCATCTTGGTGGTCGCCCTCGTGGTGTCAATGGGACTGCGCGCCGTCGCGTTCCAGACGTTCTTCATCCCTTCGGTGTCGATGCAACCGACCCTGCAGATCGGGGACCGGATCGTCGTGGACAAGTTGGCGGTCCGCTTTGGCACGATCAATCGCGGCGACGTGGTGGTCTTCAAGGCTCCGCCCGCTGAGGATTGTGGTGGGGCACCCGTCACCGACCTCGTCAAGCGCGTCATCGGTATCCCCGGTGACCACCTCTACTCGGTGGGCAACACGATCTACGTCAACGGAACGAAGTTGAACGAAGCGTGGCCCCACATCGAGCCACTCGGGACGGCCATCGCCACTGCCAACAACCCGATCGTCGTCGCGCCGAACCATTACTTCATGATGGGTGACAATCATCCGGACTCCTGCGACAGTCGCTACTGGGGAACCATTCCTCGCTCGGACATCATTGGCAAGGCCTTCGTACGAATATGGCCGATTTCACGAATCGGCTCCCTGTAAGAATCCCCCAATTTCGGGCCGTACACTAGGAACATGCTTAGTCTCAGCCCGGTGAAGTTGCTCATCATCGTGGCGGTGGTGGTGCTGCTCCTCGGCCCCGACAAGCTTCCCGAGGTCGCGCGCAAGCTCGGCACGACCTGGCAGGCAGTACGACGTTTCCAACAACGCGTCGAGACGGAGGTCCGTGGTGCCATACCGGACCTACCGAGTTCCAGCGATATCGCGCGTATGGCGCGAAGTCCGATCAACGTCCTCAACACACTCGCGGACCGCCTCGAGAACCCGACGACACCCGACGTCGTTGCCGACCCCACCTCCGCGGCCTCGGCGAGTACCTTCTTGACCAACGTGGTGAATCCACCCGCTGCACCCCCACCTAGTGCCACTGACGCCACCAGTGCCGACCCGTCGCTGAACTAGTCGTGTCCAAGTTCCGCAAGGCGGCCACGGGGATGACCCTGGCGCAACACTTTCAAGAGGCGCGTCGGCGCTTCTTGATCTGCTTTGGCATCACCATCGTGCTGGCCATCTTCTCCTTCGTCATCTACCCCAACCTGCTCTCGATCCTGCAGCATCCGTACTGCCAAGCCGATCCGAAGAATTGTAAGTTCCTCGCCACGAACCCACTCGACGGGATCACGCTGCGGTTCAAGATCTCACTCTTCGGTGGGTTCCTCTTCGCCACCCCCTTTTGGCTCTGGCATGTCTGGCGATACATCACACCCGGCCTCAAGGCTCGTGAACGTCAATACGCACTTCCTTTCGTCCTGGGTTCACTCATCTTCTTCTTCGGTGGCGTGGTCACGGCGTACGTAGTGTTTCGCCGAACCATTCAATTTCTCGTCGCCATCGGCGGAACCTCGTTGACCAACTTCTACAATCCGAACCAGTACCTCACTCTCTTCATCTTGATGATGTTGCTCTTTGGCCTCACCTTCGAGTTCCCAGTCGTCCTCGTGGCACTTGAATTGGCTCACGTGGTATCACCCATGCAACTCCTACGAGCGTGGCGCTATTCGACCATCGCCATCGTGATCTTCTCGGGAGTGATCACACCGTCGAGCGATCCATTCTCAATGTTTGCCCTTATGATCCCGCTTATCGTCTTCTATTTTCTCGCCATCGCGCTCGGGAAGTTGCTGGGCCGATGAGCGCCGAGTACCGTCGCCGCTTTATCGAAGCCCAGGGTTTCGGTCTCGACCGCTTTCAAGACGAGGCCCTTGACGCCGTCGACGCCGACGTCAACGTGCTGGTGAGTGCGCCGACCGGTTCGGGAAAGACACTTATCGCGAATTACGCCATTGGTCGATGTCTCGATCAAGGACAGCGTGCGTTCTACACCACTCCGCTCAAGGCACTATCGAATCAGAAGTACGCAGAGCTTTGCGACCTGTGGGGCGAGGACCGAGTGGGGCTGCTCACCGGCGACACCTCGGTCAATCGCCTCGCCGACGTGGTTGTCATGACGACCGAGGTCCTTCGCAACATGTTGCTCACCGACTCCGACCAACTCCCGCGACTCGGGCTGGTCGTCCTCGACGAGGTGCACTACTTACAAGACCCCTTCCGAGGGGGAGTGTGGGAGGAGGTTCTCATCCTCACTCCCTCGGCGGTGCGCATGGTCGCCCTCTCGGCCACCATCGGGAACGCGGCGTTCGTTGGTAAGTGGTTCGGCGAAGTTCGCGGTGAGACCGCCGTGATCACCGAGACCACCCGGCCCATCACCTTGCACCAGCACGTGGCGGTCGTGCGACGAGGGCAACCCGCCGTTGAGGTACTCGAGCTGCTGGACGGCGAGCGACTCTCAGATGACGCACGACGCATCGACAACACCATGAAGGCGACGCGACGATTTCGACCCGGGCCGCGCTGGCAGGGCCCCAAATCCACCGCCCCGCCCGCACCCTTTCGCGCGCCCCGACGCAGCGAGTTACTCCAGGCGCTCGAGCGTGAGGACCTCTTGCCCGTCATCGTCTTCATCTTCTCTCGTTCGGCGTGCGACGATGCGGTACGCCAATGTCGACGTGACGGTCTCTTGTTCACGACCCCGGAACAACGTCGAGAAATCGAACGCATCGCCGAGGCGCGCCTCCTTGATTTTTCCGACGACGATTTGCAGGCCCTCGAGTACGCCGACTTCATCGACTCGTTGCGTCGCGGTCTGTCGATGCACCACGCCGGAATGGTCCCGGCCTTTCGCGAGATTGTCGAGACATGTTTCGTCCAGAATCTCCTGGCGGTCGTTTTCGCCACCGAGACGTTGGCACTCGGTGTCAATATGCCCGCGCGCTCGGTCGCCCTGGAGAAGTTCTCCAAGTACTCCGACGCTGGTCGCCGGTTTCTCACCAGCGGCGAATACGCACAAATGACCGGTCGCGCTGGTCGGCGCGGCCTCGACGACGAGGGTCACGCCATCGTCTGTTTCGCCACGGAAGTCTCGTTGGTCGACGTGGGACGCGTCGCGATCTCGCACCCCTCTGAGTTGCATTCGTCGTTTCGACCGACGTACAACTTCACTGCCAACCTGATCAATCATTTCGATATCGAGACGGCCCTGGAGGTCGTGCAGCGCTCCTTCGCCCAGTTCGAGACCGACCACCGTCCCGCCGGCTCGCGTCGCTCCCTGGGTGACCAGATGCGGGCGCGACACCACGTCTTGGAAGAGCTGGGCTACGCCGATGGGTGGACTCTCAACGAGCAGGGGCAGTTACTGCGTTCGATCTACCACGAGTGCGACCTTCTGATCGCCGAGTGCGTGACCGGGGGAATCTTTGATGACCTCGAGCCTGCTCAATTGGCGGGTCTGCTGTCGAGCTTCGTGTTCGAGGCCAAACGCGGCGCTCGCTCGGGCAAGCACGCCCCGACCCCCATTAAGCGCAAGAAGAGCCTGCACGACCGTCTTGGTCCCGAGCGGCGTCTGAACTTGAACGAGCGAATGCACGAGATCCAAGTGATGTCGGCCACGGTGCGTGAGGTGGAGGACCGGTACCGTGTACCGCACCCCAAGGAACCTGACGGGAAGTTCGCTCCCGTCATCGCGGCTTGGGCGCGTGGGGTGAGCCTGGGAACGGTCCTCGACCTCGCCGACGTGGAGATCGGTCAGACGTCGCCGGGCGATTTCGTTCGAAACGCCAAGCAAGTGGCGGACTTGTGCGAACAGCTCTCGCGTCTCACGCACCTCGGTGAGGTCTCCCAGACCGCGTACGAGGCCCGCGAGGCCGTCCTTCGATCAGTGGTCGCGGGTGCGTCGACCGTCCACCCGCGCGGCTGAATTGCCCCCTAGTCTTTTTGTTCCATGCACCCCTACGTAGTCGAACAGTTCTCCGACGCGGAAGTTGTGGTGCTTCGCCGGTACTTCACGAATCTTGAGGGGCCGGTCTTCGCCCTGGTCAACCTGCCTGAAGTGGTCAAGGGTGCCCTTTTTGCGCGATACTCGCGCTCCTCGAAGAGCCTACGACGCCTTTTCCTCGACGAATTCGTCGGTGACCTGGACCTGACCGGTGACGCCGGTGTCGACGCCACGGTTGGTCTGGACCGGGCCGACGACCTCTATCAACGGATCTTCTACGAATACGGCGACGACTCAGTCGCCCAACTCGGGGGAGTGCACCTCGCTTGCGAGCAAGCGAGCAACATCTTGACCAAGGTGCTCGAACGCGGCCGCCTGATGAGCTACCTGGAACAATCCACGCGCTACCTCGGATACGACCGACGCTTGGAGAACGGCCTATATCGCTACTACCGAGACCACGACGTCCTGGAGTCGCGCTTCGGGGCTCGCTACGTCGGTGAGATGGACCGAATGTTCGATACCTACGCCACACTCCTACCGCGCGTGACCGACTTCGTGGCCAAGAAGTTCCCAAAGACCCCCGCTGATACCGATTTCGTCTATCGTCAGGCCATTCGCGCCAAGGCCCTCGACGCGGTGCGCGGGCTTCTTCCGGCGAGTTCCCTGTCCAATCTGGGGATTTACGCCTCGGGACAGGCCTACGAGTCGCTGTTGCTTCGAATGAGGGCGCACCCACTGCCCGAAGTGCGCCAATACTCCCAGCTGATGATCGATGAACTTCGCAAGGTCATCCCGAGTTTTCTCAAGCGCATCGACGTTCCCGAGCGTGGGGTGGCCTGGACTAGGTATCTTGGCGAATCTCGTGACAACACGCGTTCGGTGCTCGAGTCACTCGTCCCTGACCTCACGACCACTGAGCCCGAGGAGCTCGTGCGACTCGTCTCCTTTGACCCTGAGGGTGAACAGCGCGTGCTCGAAGCCATTATCTTTGCCAATTCTTCGCTGAGCCACGCCGAGGCGCAGACGCGCGTCGCGGCCCTCAGTTCCAGTGATCGTGCGGCGCTGATGTCGGCGTACGTGGGGGAGCGCAAGAATCGCCGCCATCGCCCCGGTCGCGCTTTTGAGCGCACCGACTACCGATTCGAACTCGTCACCGATTATGGGGCGTTTCGCGACCTGCAGCGCCACCGTCTCCTCACGATCGAGTGGCAGCCTCTCACGGTGGACCTCGGCTACGACGTGCCTGAGGTCATCACCGAGGCCGGATTGGCGCCTGAATACGAAGAATCTCTGGCCAGATCAGCCGACTTCTTCCATGATCTCTATGTCGAGTACCCCGATCAGGCGCAGTACACTGTCGCCCTAGCATTTCGTATTCGCTACGTGATGCAAATGAACGCTCGCGAAGCGATGCACCTGATTGAATTGCGCTCCGGACCCCAAGGGCATCCGAGTTACCGACGGGTCGCGCACGAAATGGCACGACTTATTCGTGAAAAGGCTGGTCACAGCATGATTGCTGATGCGATGTCCTTCGTGGATTTCTCCGACACCGATCTCGAGCGCCTCGAGGCGGAACGGGCTGCCGAGCGAAACCGAGCAAAAAAGGATTATTAAGCAAAAATAATGCGGAAATGACTCATTTCCTTGAAAAAAGGCTCTACACTGCCTGCGCTACTGAGAAGGAAGTTTATGAGCATTGATGGTGAAAACGACGAAGTATTCGACGAGGAAGAGCTCGCTGAGGGCTTCGACGAAGAAGTTTTGGGCGATGACGTCGACATAATTGACGATGTTGATGACCTCGACGTCGATGTCGTGGCCGACGAGGAAGACGTGGTCGATGATGTTGTCGTCGTGGACGACGACGCTGACGACGACGAAGTGGATGAGGAGGCTCCGGTCCTGGCGGTCGTAGCCGATGACGATGACGACGTGGTCGACGACGCCGACGTGGAATTGGCTCTCGACGAGGTATTAGCCGAAACGATTCGACGCACCACCACGCCAGAGGACGACGACGATGGTCCTATCGAGATCGACCCACTGGTCGACCCGTTCGAGACGATTCTGCCCAAGCAGGACGACGAGTTCCGATGCAAGTCGTGTCGTCTCTTGAAGAAGATGAGTCAACTCGCCGATCCCGACAAGACTCTCTGTCGCGACTGCGTCTAGGCGGCGCCCGGCGCGATGACCGATAACGGCTTCGTCACCGAAGTCCGGCGCGCCACGCCAGAAGATTCACTCGACCACCTCATCGAAGGTGCGTTCACCAGAGCGACGACTGCGCGAGGCGGTCACGCCCTCCTCACGCAGCTCTGGGGATCCTCGATCGACCTCGAGTCGCTACGGAGCTCGGTCGCCGCTGAGATCGAGCACGGTCACGTATGGATCGCGACAGAGGGGACTGAGGTCATCGCCGGCGCTGTGGTTCGTGACGCGTGCGTCCAGGTGATCTGGGTCGTCCCGGTTCGACGACGCCGACGGGTCGCGACGACGATTCTCAGCGCTCTCCTTGAAAGTGACGCAGCACCGGTTGACGCGTTGGCGTTACCGGGGGACCGAGCGACGAAATCGCTCTATGAATCAGTGGGCTGGAAGGCTCGACTGTTGACTATGCGCGGCGCGTAGCCGGACGGCGCGGCGCGCGCGTCGGCGGTGGCGGAGGCGGAACCTTCATCCCGAGTAGTTTGGCGAACTCGGGGATGGCGCCAGCGTTCTTGATCGCTAGAGCCTTGCACGCCTCGTCCGCTGGGATGCCCTGAGGCTTCACGTTGCGACGAATCGACGTCTCGACGGTCAAGTTGACGAGCTCAATCCACGTCGCGACGTTCTGATCAGCCGTCAACGCCGCCGACACGAGCGCGACGAGAGCCGTCGCAATCTCAGAGGACACGCGCGTCGACATGTCCGGAGGTCGAGCAACGAGTCGCAAGGCCTCGGCCACGTTGTTTGACTTCATGGCGGCGTCTAAGCGCTCGTTCCACTGCGTGCGCAAGATCTCGACGCGAGCGGTCAAGGCACCCTGGAGTTCCTTTAGTTGAACTCGCGCTTCATCATCGAGGTTGGCGGTCTTTGCCGACGTCACCACAGCACGCAAGTCGCGCAAGCGCAACTCCTTGCCAGCGCCCAAGGCGCCCGCAGCACGGTCCTTCCACATCGCCAGTGTGGTCTTGGGAAGGAGGTCCTCGGCGATGCGATCAATCGTTCCCGGGTCGATCGTGGGACGACCCTGGGCGACGGCATTCTTATTCTGCTCGGCCACCGCAGTGCGCACTGAAGGCATCCCCCCGCGCAATAACTGTTCGGCGACGGGGAGCTGCTCGGGCGACAACGTCGCTAAGAACGCGTTGCGAAAGGTAGTCGTGACCGGGGGAGCACCGGGAGGTCCACTGCGCTCGCGGCTCGGACGACCGGATCGGTCGGAGCCGGGACGATCGCTGCGCGGTCGGTCGCTGCGAGGACGATCCGTGCGAGGTCCTCGCTCACCGGCAGCGTGCTCGGGACGTTCGCTACGAGCAGGTCGGTCAGGTCGGTCGCCACTGGGTCGGTCGGGACGAGGACCGCGGTCGTTAGAACGTTCTTTCGCGCCGGGACGCGCACCGCGCTTGGCGCCATCTCGTCGTGCTTCCGAGCGGTCGTCGCCGTCGCGACGCGGGCCTCGGCCCTTGGATGCGTACGTCACGGTCACGTCGGGAACAGCCTTCTCCGACACGATCAGTTCGATCCGTTCTTTGCGAGGATCGAGCGGGGATGCGGTCTTGGGTGCCATGACCGAGAGCACTTCCATGCCCTCCATCATTTGATCCACGTCGGCGCGATACACCGAGCCCACGACGGGTCCTCCGGGTACCAAAGATGCGTTAAGCACGCCCTTGGGCAGTTTCGCGCCCGCGGCGCGCCACGTAGCGACGTCTCCGTTCAGACTGGTGATTTCGATCTCAATGCGACGAGACATAGGAAAACAATCTACTCGTTTTCTCACATCGAATTTTCCGCGCTCGTCGAGACTGGAGCGCAAGAGGACTCTCTAGCATGGTCTCATGAGCGAAAACACTGAGCACGGCACACCAGAACCGGAGCGCGATGTCGCGCCCACGGCGCCGATGCCCTTTGAGGTGGATCAGACGATCGACGCCGCTCCCGGTATCGACGATGCACAAAATTCCGACCTCGTACCTCCGGCCGCGCACGTCGGCGATCCGGCTCCGGGAATTGATGACGCACAAAATTCCGACCTCGACGAACCAGTGACCTCTCACCCAAGCGAGGGGAGTGGACCATTCACAACGAGCCCCACTCCTGCATCCGCACCCGTCACGCCACCGACACCGACACCGATGCCCATGGCGTTCGCACCTCCAGCTATGACGGGACCTTCATCACCGGCGCGATCGGGTAAGACACCCTGGACGAGCCGCATCACGCTCTTGTTAGTGGCTGCCCTCGTCGGGGGACTCGCTGGGCATTTCACAGCGTCGTCCAACTCGTCGTCCAATACCACCATTCCTGTCACCACCAATCCGGCGACACCGGCATCGTCCTCCGATGCCGGGGGACTGTCGATCCCCAATCTCGTCGTCAAAGTCCAGCCGTCAGTCGTATCCATCGACGTGAAGGGCCAGGGGACCGAGGATCAAGGCACCGGGATGATCATTTCTAGTACCGGACTCGTGGTGACCAACAACCACGTCATCGCAGCATCGGTTCCGGGCGGAACGATCACCGTGACCCGTACTGGTTCGACAACCGCGCTACCAGCAACATTGGTCGGAACGAATCCAGTTGATGATGTCGCGCTGATTCGCATAAATAATGTGTCACATCTTCCGACGGTCACTTTTGGCAACTCCAATGCCCTCGTTGTCGGTGACGCGGTCGTCGCCATTGGAAATGCCCTCGGCCTGGCCGCCGGAACTCCAACAGTGACCAACGGCATCGTGTCGGCCCTTGGTCGCACCGTGTCGGCGTCGTCAACCTCGAGCACCGAAACCCTCAACAACATGATTCAGACCGATGCCGCGATCAACCCGGGGAACTCCGGCGGTCCACTCCTTGATTCTCAAGGAGACGTCGTGGGAATGAATACCGCCGTCGCGGGCACCTTGCCCGATGGAACGAACGCGCAGAACATCGGTTTCGCCATACCGGTCGCCACCATCGAGTCGCTGATCAAATCTCTCGAGGCTGGTCAGAGCGTCGTCAATCACGGCGCCTTCATTGGCGTCGATATCTCGTCGATGGACCCGACGCTGCAGGCCGAATACGGTTTCAGCGTCTCCAGTGGCGCAGTGGTGATGAGCGTCGTGCCCGACACGGGCGCTTCGTCAGCTGGCATCAAGCAAGGCGACATCATCGTAGGTATCAACGGGACGACGATCACTAGCGCCCAAGACGTCACGAGCGTCATTTCCTCGCTTCACCCCGGTGACGTCATCACAATGAAGATCGTGCGCGGAACAAAGACGATCACCAAGAACGTCACGTTGGGTACCGCACCAAAGGGCTAGTAAATCTATCGTGACCCTCGGGTCCTAGATGATGAACCTTCACCAGCAACTCGCTAGCGACGTTGCATCACGGTCACCCTTGAAAAAGAACCACAGAGCTCGTAACGGTAAAAAACCTTAGAAAAGGCGCGACTCGTACGAGAATTTGTCACGGTGAATGAGTTGACTCGTGCCCTCGTCGCAGATGCAGCGACGAGGGCACGAAGGACCAAGAATCAGTGCTGATGACTACTGAGCGTTCACTCCCTTGGTGACGGCACGTACCGACGCGAAGATCGCTGCCGCGGCCAAGATGACGAACACCAGCATCACGTCACGAGCGGGAGCGTACATGGTGGCGATACCCAGTCCCACAACGGGGATGGAAAGGCCGATGTACGCGCCGAGGAAGAACCCGGCCAATACCTCAGCTCGCGAACCGGCGGGCGCGGTGCCTGCTGCTGTGACCAGCGCGCCCTTGAAGACCATGCCGCCGGCAGCTCCCGTGATGATGCCGCCGATCAAGAACATGATCAAACTTCCAGCCCACATACCGCCAGTAAGTAGAGCTAGTCCAACGACGATCGTCGGTACACCTTGACGTAGCAGCGACAGGCTCGAAGATCGCGACAGAAGAATCTGAGCACCCGCGCCGGCGGCGAAGGCGGCGAATGCCACAACGCCTGCCATGACGTGAGAACTCTGGTGCAGTGTGCCGACTAAGAAACTCGGAGCGAGAGAGTTAAAGACGCCAAACACGGCGAAGGCGGCCATTCCCGCGGCCGTTGCGGCGTAGAAGGTCGTACGAGCGCTTGCCGGAACGTTAATGCGCTGCGGGCGGTAACGGGGAAACGGAACAGCACGTCCCACCGTCTCGGGGGAGAGCAAAATCGCAATGGCCAACACAAATAAGACGGCGCCAAATATCAGATAGGGGAGTCGCAGGGGCGCAGGGGCAAACTCTGCGAGCAGTCCACCGGCCAATGGGCCAACTCCAATGCCACCGAGATTCGAAGCAGTTGCAACCACTTCGGCTCGGCGTTTCGTGGCCAACGGGCGGGCCTTGGCGTGTAACTCAGCCAGGTAGCTCGTCGCCGTTGCCGTTGTGAGGCCAACGGAGATCCCCGAGACAACTCGAGCGACGAGTAGTCCTGCAGTACTCGGCTCGAAGATAAAGATCACTGCGCTCAGCACGTTCACGAGAATGGCTGGAACAAGAATTGCCTTACGGCCGATCCAGTCTGACAAGTGGCCCGCCAGGAACAAACTTCCAACCACGCCGACGGCGTAGACGGCGTACACGACCGTGATCATGAAGTTAGACAGGTGGTCACGTTGCTGGTAGATCACGTAGAGCGGAGTCGGCAGGGCTGAAAATCCCATGTTGACCAAGAAAGCGGTCGCCGTCAGCCAGAAGGCGAGGTGGTGTGCACTCGACTTCACCGGGGGCGGCGAGGCGGTATTCGCGTCGGGCAGCGTCGATGAGCCGTCGAATGGTGCGGATGCAAATGTCGTCTTCATTGCAGTTTCTCCTTGTGATGTCGGATTGAAATCTCGCCGGGTGGGCTGGGTCATGACATCAAAAGTACGACCGCTCTGTCATTCTGTCCAACGACTAATAATCAGAACTGTCATGCCTTAAAAGAATAACTAGAGTGTTAGTCATGGAACTACGCCAACTGGAACACTTCGTGGCAATTGCCGAAGAGCACAGTTTTACCAAGGCCGCCCAACGCTTGAATTACGTCCAATCAGCTTTGTCGGTGTCCATCAAGGCACTCGAGCGAGATCTGAAAGTGAGCCTCTTTGAACGAACCACGCACCGAGTTGTACTGACTGACGCCGGCGTGGCTCTGCTGGGTCCGGCACAACGAACGCTCGCAGCCGCTGAGGAAGCACGTGACGCCGCCGCGGCTGTACAGGGAGTGATACGCGGGACCCTGCGTATTGGGATCATGCAAGCTTTCTCGTTCCTTGACGTCCCAAAACTCCTTGGCCAGTTTCACCACGAGCATCCGGACGTTGAAATTCAATTACGACCAGCCGCCGGTGGCTCTGTCGCGCTACTCGAAGAACTGAGAAATGGGGGATTCGACGTGGCTTTTCTCTCGCTCCTCGATACTTCCGCGTCCGGAGTTACTGTCACGCCACTGGCTTTCGAAAAACTGTTACTCATCTCGAACAATGAGCTGGCACCGCCGGGGACTGGGCCAATACCTTTGAAGCACTTGAGTAAAGCCAACTTCGTAGATTTCCCTGTTGGTTGGGGTGTGCGATCCGTCGTTGATCGGGCGTTCGCGCTCAAAAATCTCGATCGGCGCGTCACGATTGAAGTTGCCGATGTTGCGACCTGCGTCCGCCTTGTTCGCGCTGGCCTCGGCGTCGCCTTGCTCCCTCCTTCACTGCTCGATCCTCACGAAACGGATCTCCTCGCACGAAGTATTACGCCATCCTTGGGTTGGCACGTCGTCATGGCCAAGCCGGCCAATCGCGCACCCAGCGCCGCCGCACAGGCATTCTCCACACTCATAAACCCATACATTTCGGGCGCTTTGCTACAAAGTTGAGCGGCTACTAAACCGAAAACGAAGACGATCGCATCCTCATAATTGCGGGCGCCGCAACCACGATCTTCGTACGAGTAACGCCAGCTTCTCTATTCCCGAGAACGTATCGATCGAAGCAAATCGCCCCAATGTCGCTCCTCAGTAAGTGCATGGCCTATTCCAACTTGAAGGAAGGGCAGATTCCGTTTGTGCAAACTGTTAGGTAGACCGCCGATAATGTACGTTATGTAAAGTGACAATGACATTGCTCCGGGAAGGCATTCCACTAGGTTTTCAGGAGCGATGTCTCCACACACCACTCTCACTCCCCGCCAGTTGATGCTGGCCGTCGTTGTGGTCGCCGCAGGCGGTGGCGTGGGCACACTGTTACGCGATCTGGCCCTGCGCATTGACACGACACATTGGTATGGCCAATTCGTTGGCACGTCCGGCTGGGCCAGTCGAGTCCCGTGGATTCTCGCCATTATCAACGTCATCGGCGTCTATTTCGCGACACTCGCCCTGAAGGGTCCCTTGGCGCGCCACGACCCGAATAATCTGACTCGCCTCGTCGTGATAACCGGGTTCTTTGGCGGTTTCACGTCGTACTCCTCCCTCTATACGGCCCTGGGTTCGATTTGGCATGTCTCAGTACCAGGGGCACTCCTTACGGCCCTCCTGGCGGTGCTGAGCGGGGTCATTGCCGCCTGGTGCGCCACCCGGAAGTGGTCGTCACAATGAACCTCCTTCTGATCACGTTGGCCGGGGCGCTGGGTTGTATCGTCCGCTACCTCGCCGAGTACGCCTTGCGCAGCTTTCATCCCACCATGCGACCGTGGGCCACAGTCGGCGCCAACGTCGTGGGTTGTGGTATCGCCGGTTGGGCCGCGTATCGACTCAGTTCTTCATTGGACGTACATGTCCACGCCATCGTCGTGACGGGATTCTGTGGAGGGCTCACAACGTTCTCGTCGGCTTTTGCGATTCCCGCTTTGCTGGTGAAGGAACACCACTGGAAATATTCGGCGACGATCGTGGTGGCGACACCCGTCTTGTGCGGACTCTTCTTCGCGGCGGGCGCGGCCATCGCACATTGAGCGGATGCTGGGGGAGGCGACACTCCCCTCCCCCGTCGAATCAACTAGAGCTTGAGGGGTCGCTGTTCAGATTCACTCAACGCGCTGTAATCAGCAATCCCTTCAGGCGCTTTGGGAATCACCGACGCGGCAATGAGTCCCACGATCAAGATGATGACGGCCGCCCACGGTGCGTATTCTGTGGGCGCCGTGACCTTATATACGCCACCAAAGATGGCGGCTCCCGCCACGATGATCGCGACTGCACTGGCGATATAGAGCTTGGCTTTTGACGGATGGTCCTTGAGCCCGCGCAGGGCACCGACGGCAATGAGGAGGTAGATCACGGTGATTGCGAATCCCCCGTAGGTCGACATCCAACTGAAGACCGAAACGTATTCCGGTAGACCGGGAATAGCGAACGATGTTGACCATAGAGCGAGCGACGCCACCACGACGTACGCCAACAGGACCACTCCGGTCGCTCCGGTCGGCGTGCCGCGCTTGGAGATTGAGGTCAATTGCTTGGGCAGGCGCTCATCTCGCGCGAGCGCGAAGACGCCACGCGACGCGGCGACGGCCGTACCGATCAGCACCGCAATCATGTCGAAAATGACCACCAGCTCGACGAGGCGACGAATTGCGGTCCCCGCGAAACCTCCCTGAGCCGACGGACTCGCCAGGGTGAAGAGTGGACCAGCGCCAGAATTCGCTTTACCGAGCGCCGACAGATTGAAATGGAATCCGGCCACCTGAGCGAAGGATCCGATGACGTAAAAGACCGTGATCGCGATCACCGAAAAGAGCACCGCGCGCGGGATGTTCCGAGCGGGCTTATCGGTCTCTTCTCCCAAATTGGCCGAGGATTCAAATCCGGTGAAGAGCAGTACGCCATAGAGCATGCCAAAGAGGATGCCCTTCCAGTGAGTGGGCGAACTGTTGGGAGAAAAGCCCGTACCGAGGTGGTGGAGCCCGCCACTCTTAATGATCACGTACAGCGAAAAGACGAACACCACGGTGACCGAGATCAGCGCGAGGACCAACTGCAATCGGGTCGACAAGGCGACCCCAAAGTACATCACGACTGCGACCAACACGAACAGCAAGATGTCCCAATCCACGTAGGGAATCGCGTGGAAATTGAACTCCGAATTCAACGTGTCGTGTATCGTCCCACCGATCATTACCAAGATACCGGCACTCAACGCCAAGATCCCGGTGTAGTACAACCAGCCGACGGCGGCCCCCACTCGCCCACCGAGTCCATCGCTCACGTAGGTGTACAGCGATCCCGCGGCCTGGATCTTCTTGGTGTACTCCGCGATGATCCATCCCAGTCCGATCACTCCGATCGCCGCGAACACGACAGACAGGGCCGCCCCATTTCCCGCGCCTGTACTAGATGCGGAAGATAGACCCACGACCAGCGGCACTAAGAAGGCGATGGAGAACACCGGCCCCATGAATCCCACCGACTGAGCGACGGCGTCGACCAAGGTGAGTTTTTTCACTCCGCCCAACGACGGCTTTGACGACATCTCTGACATTCGTTCCCCCCACAGGACTGCATTGCCTGCTCGGCAATCCAGCAACCGTACGGTAGCAAACGATTTTTGTCAAGCACGACCTTCCAGCACTATCTACAACGAGGCCAACTCCTGTACCACGCTGCGACAAACGGCGACGATGTCGTCTCGACAATCGGTGAACATCGAGGGCTTAAAGCAGAAAGTTCGATACCCGGAAGAAATTTGCTCGGGCAACGCGTCCAGGGCAACGCGAAGACTCGCCACGTCGTCGGACCCTCGAAAAATCCCACGCAGTCCCCCCACCATCTCGATATCGTCGAGCGATCGGCCAGCCTTGGCCATCGCTGTCGCGAGCAAGTGGAGTTCTTCATCGAGGGGTTGGCCCAACGGATTGAAACCAGACCCGTAGCGCACGAGACGACGAATGAGCGCAGCGTGCAACGACGAGCCGCCGAACCAGAGCACTGGTCCCCCGGTTCGATAGGCCCGAGGTTCGAGCCAGACTTGATTGAAATCGTAGAACTGGCCGTGGAACTCACTTGGTGAGCCACTCCAGACTCGTCGCCACACTTCGAGTTGTTCGTCCAAGATGGCCCCGCGCCGTTCGTAAGGAACTCCTAACGCTTGGTACTCGTCCTTGTGCCAACTCACCGTTGGTAACACGACCAGGCGCCCTTCGCATAGTTGATCCAGCGTCGCCAAGTCCTTCGCCGTGACGAGTGGGTGTCGTAGCGGAGAGATCAGCGCTCCCACGACCAGGCGGAGCGTCGATGTGCGCGCAGCGATCGCCGCCAACACCATGTACGGACTGGGCCACGACGAACCAGGGTCTTGGTTTCCGGGCATGGCGTAGTCACGTGAATTGACCGGGACACCTCGCGAATTCGCCCCTGGCCCAAGAACGACGTGATCACTCATCATCACGCCGTCGACGCCCTCGGCCTCCGCGGCTACGGCTAAGTCCACGAGATCTGACAAGGAAGGAAGCGGCCGCAATGTCCAATTCTCTGACAGCACCATCAGCGCACGTAGCGACTGTGTCATCGTCGTGTAGGTCCGTTAGTTCTGGACAGTCGGAGTCGGCGAGCGCTGGACGCGCTTAGGCACCGCGGGCCGTCGCCGCGTCGACCAGCCATACGAATGTCGGATCAGGCGCGGGAAGCAGTTCGGGGTGCCACTGGACGGCGAGCACAGTCGCGTCGGGCGTGTAGAACGATTCCACCACTCCGTCAGGCGCCGTCGCACCCACCACGAGTCCGTCTCCCATCGTCGAGAGAATCTGGTGGTGCAGGGAATTGACCTCGAGAGACCCACCCAGGACGTCGGCGGTCAGCGACGACGCCACACAACTCACGTGGTGCGTCGTCTTTCGCCCATCGATTTCCCACTGCGGGTGCCCCGCGCCCTCCTCCAGCTCGACGTGCTGATTCAACGTTCCCCCGTGGGCCACGTTCACCAGTTGGAAGCCGCGACAAATCGCCAGGATGGGAATCGCTTTGGCCCGCGCCGCGGCGTAGAGCGCAAATTCCCAATCGTCGCGATCGGCCTCAGTCTCTCCGAGGTCGTCGTGGGGAGACGCACCATATCGTTGGGGTTCGACGTCCGCTCCCCCGCTCAAGACCAAGCCATCAAGGTGAGCGATGATCTCTTCAACGTCCGCGTCGCGCGTCAACTCGACGGGGACGCCGCCCGCGAGGGCCACCGAGGAGCCGTAGTCGGCAAAGTGCAAGTCAAAGCTCAATTCCGACATCGCCGGGGGCAAGAAGGAACCCAATCGCGTCGCCGGCCAACGTCGTCCCGATATTCCAATCAAGGGTCGCATTTCTTTATTCTAGGCATGAGGTACGTAGAAACGTGATACAAATCGTTTGGTTACAAACAACCAATGATCGCAGATAGTTGAGGGAACACGCCACATGGACAACTTCGCCGCCACGCTAACAAGTCACGACACGTACCTCACCGGAATCCCCCACGACGTCTTCCGTGAGCTTCGAGCGCACGACCCCGTGGCGTGGACCGAGGAGTCCGACGGCCGCGGGTTTTGGAGCATTGCCAACTACGACGACGTCCTCTACGTCAGTCGCCACTCCGAACTGTTCTCCAGTCGCTTCGGCATCCGCATGGAAGACATGGACGAAGAGGAGACCGAGGCGCGTCGCACCCTTATGGAGATGGACTCCCCCGAACACACCCGTCTGCGGCGCCTCGTGGCACGACCTTTCACCCCACGCCAAGTCGCCGACTACGAAGACGCCATTCGCGACTTGGCCCGCGAGGTCTTGTCGAACCTGGGGGGTGCCACCGAGTTCGACTTCGTCACCCAGATCGCACGCGAGCTTCCGATGAAGATGTTGGGGCGACTCCTGGGTCTGCCCGACGACGAACTTGACTGGCTCGTGAGTCGCGGCGACGCACTGATCGGCAACACGGATCCCGAGTTCACCGACTATGTCGTCGACCAGACCGACACGAGCGACTACCGCCTCCTCCCGTTTCGCAGCCCGGTGGCCATCGAGCTCTTCGAATACGCTCAGGCCGCCCTCGACGCACGACGGATCAGTCCGACCCACGATGTCATCACCGCCCTACTGCAACCCAACAATGACGGCGACACCCTGGACGACGTCGCACTGAAGAACTTCTTCACCTTGATGGTCGCCGCCGGCAATGACACGACGCGCTACACGATGGTCGCGGGAACCCAAGTATTCATCGAACGTCCAGAATTGTTTTCGGCGATACCAGCAATGGACGAGGCGCAGGTCAAGTCTCTCGTCGACGAGGTACTTCGCTGGTCTTCGACGACCATGCACTTTCGCCGCACGGTCACTGAAGACACTTTGCTGCACGGTAAGCAACTCACCAAGGGCGACAAAGTCGTACTGTGGTACGTCTCGGCCAACTTCGACGAGACGCACTTCGACGATCCCTACAGTTTTCGTGCGGACCGCACACCCAACGACCACACTGCATTCGGACTCCATAGCCCGCACCTATGTCTTGGCGCACACCTTGCACGGCTCGAACTACGCGTGATGTTCGAGGAGATGGCTCGAGCCTGGTCGTCCATTGAAATGGCCGGAGACAGCGAGCGTCTGCGCTCCAACTTCATCTCAGGCACCAAACGACTTCCAGTCAAGGTGACGTGGCGATAGTCCAGTCATCGCCATCGACAGGTGACGAGAAGAATTGTCGCGACGTGCCGCACCGCCAGGCAATGCACCACCCAAGAACCGTCGTCGTGATTGGGAGACCGCAGACTCCCGACGCCTCACGCTAGAGGAAGGGCAGGTACTCGCGCAGTTCCCAGTCGGTCGTCGCAGCGAGGAAACGCTCCCATTCGGTGCGTTTCACCGCAAGGTGTTGACCGACGAGTTCTGACCCCAGGGCCTGAACCAGCGCGCCATCGGCTTCGAGCGCGTCCAGAGCGGCACCGAGCGACGCCGGTACCCCGACGGTCGCCTCGATCGTATCGAGGCCGTTACCGCCTTCGGCCGGGCCGAGAGTCAGTCGATCGACGTAGCCCAATCGCGCTGCTTGAAGCACTGCCGCGAGCGAGGTGTGTACCACGGCTCCCCCATCGCTCAGGCGATGCTCGAGTCGGGCGCCGGCGCCGCGCTCGGGCGGAATTCGCACGGTCGCCCCGCGATGGTCGTGACCCCAGTTGGCCCAGTACCCCGACAGTGACGCGGGCCGAAGTCGCTTATAGGCGTTGACGGTGGGGGCACAAACACCCGCCAGGGCTTGATGATGCGCGAGCATCCCCGCCACCATGTGGCGCGCCAGATCCGAGATCCCGTCGTCCGTGGACGTGTCATTGATGACGTTGTGGTCCGCCTCGTCGCGCAGCGACATGTTGAAGTGCAGTCCCGATCCCCCGCGATCGGAGAGCGGCTTACCCATGAAGGTCAACAAGAGTCCGAAGGAATGCGCCACTTCGCGCGCGAGCAGCTTGAACAAGAATCCTTCGTCAGCGGCCGTGAGTGCGTCGCTATAGCGAAGGGTGAACTCGAACTGCGGGGTGTCGTACTCCGAGTTGACTGATTCGAGCGGAATATTGGCTCCGTCACACGCCTGCCAGATGGCGTCGATCAATCCGTGGGGATCAACGGAGGGTCCGGTTCCGTAGACGTACGCGCCCGGCGTCTCCAGTGGCTTCCACCCGCCTTGGTCGTCGGGAGTAAACAGATACGCCTCGAACTCCATCCCGACGTAGGGAGAGAAACCCTCCGCCTGCCAGTCGCTTATGGCTCGACGAAGAGCACCGCGCGGTGAGACCGCCGTCGGTCCTTCGCGGTCGGACAAGTCGGCGACCACCACCCTCGTGCCTGGCTCCCAACCCGGTCGAATGGCGTCAAGGTCGTAAGTGGCATCGAAGTCGGGCAGTCCCTCGTTCCAGTGCGACCCGGGTGTCTCGGGGGTCATCTGACGGTCGTATCCGAGGGCCCACGTTCCCGTACAGTGGCGCACGCCGTTGGCAGCGAGTGCAGCGGGCACGTACTTGCCTCGCGCCAGACCCAAATGATCGGGCCACAGCACCCGTAGTCGATTAAAATCTTCGCTCACGTGTCCCCCTCTGCGACGTAACGAAACGTAACACGCTCTCGATCTTCTTCGGTAGCGCTTCAGTAGAGTGAGATTATCATTTAGATACAAACGATTATTAGGGGGACGTGTGGAGTACCGGCGGATACTGCTCGACGGAAACGTTACGAACGTCGTCGTCGACGGCGACGCCCTCGTTGCGCGCGACGGTCGCCGCGTCGAAGCGGCCACCGCCACTCACCTCTCGCCGGTGACGCCCACCAAGATCCTCTGTTGTCACTTGAACCACGTGTCGCGCGTCCGCGAGTTCGGTATCCAGCTCCCCCCCGCACCGACGTACTTCCACAAGCCCGTTTCATCACTCAACGCCCACGGCGCAGCGGTCGTACGACCAACGAACTGCCACTACCTCAATTACGAAGGTGAAGTGGCAATCGTCATTGGTCACCGGGCGCGCAACATCACGATGGCCGATGCCGTGCACCACATCTTGGGCTACAGCGTCGCCAACGACTTCGGACTGCACGACTTTCGCGATACCGACGCGGGGTCCATGCTGCGCGTGAAGGGTGCCGACACGCTGTGTCCCATCGGACCAGGTCTCGTCACCGACTGGGACTTTCGAAACAAGGCCCTGCGCACGAGCGTGAATGGTGTCGTACGCCAAGACGGCTCCACCGAGGAGATGGCTTGGGATATGTACTATCTCGTCGCCGACCTCGCGCGACTCATTACCCTCGAACCCGGTGACGTCATCTTGTCGGGCACGCCCGCCATATCTCGACCCGTGCAACCAGGTGACGTCGTGTCGGTCGAAGTCGAGGGACTTGGGACGTTGACCAATCACGTCGTCGAAGGACCTTTACCCGTGTCCGACGAGGTGGGGGCGCAACCTACTGCAAGCGAAGAGGTTCTTTCCACGGCCCTCGGGGGCGACTGGGAGTTTCGTGGTCAGCGTCGACCGTCGTCCACTCCGAGAGACGCATTGCCCTATCCGCGCATTCACCCGAAGTACCAGTCGTGAAGAGCGATCGAGTCGACGTCGACGGCGTGGCCGTGTCACCAGATCACTTCATCGACGGTGAGCGAGTCTCTTCAATACACACCTTCGAGGACCGTTCGCCACTGGACTGGTCCTGGAAACTCGCGGACGTCGCGCGAGGGACCGCCCTGGAAGTCTCGCGAGCTCTAAGTGCGGCCCAGCGAGCCTTTCCCGCCTGGGCGGCGCTTGGTGTTGAAGGTCGCGGCCCCTACCTTGAGCGGCTCGCAGATCTCATCGACACTCACGTGGACCGCATTGCCCACGTGGAGTGCCTGGACATGGCGATGCTCGAGGACAGCCTGCGCCGGCGAGTGATTTCACGTGGGGCACGCAACTTCCGCGCCTACGCCCAATTAGCGCGCGACTACCAGGCGCGTCGGTGGAGTTCGATGGGTACGGACAACGTTGTCCTACGCCACCCGGCGGGTCCGACCGTCGTCATCACCCCGTGGAATGCTCCCTTCATGCTCTCGACGTGGAAATGCGCCCCGGCGCTCGCCGCGGGCAACACGGTGGTGTTAAAGCCCGCCGAGTGGTCACCGCTGTCGTGTTCTCTCCTCATGGACCTCGTCGAAGAAGCCGACTTTCCCCCGGGCGTCTTCAACCTCGTTCAGGGCTTTGGCGAAGAGGCTGGTGCCGCCCTCGTCACGGACCCGCGCGTACGGCGTATTTCCTTTACCGGTTCACCCGAGACCGGAAGAATCATCGGCGAGGCGGCGGCCACGAACCTCGTGCCCTTCACGGCCGAGCTCGGCGGTAAGGGGCCCTTCATCGTCTTTGCTGACGCCGATCTCGATGCGGCCGCTCGCATGGCCGCCGTCATGTTTGATGACGCTGGCCAGGTGTGCCTGGCCGGCACCCGCTTACTGGTGGAGGCGAGTATCGCCGACGAATTCGTCGAACGTTTTCGCGAACAGACGTCACTGCACGTCCTCGGTGACTCGCGCGACGCCGCGACGACGATCTCGCCCCTGATCCACCCCGAACACTTCGCTCGCGTCAAGGGCTTCATCGATCGGGCTCGTGCCCACGGCGACACCGTGCTCTTCGGGGGCGACGAGGTCAGCCATCAAGGTTTGTGGTTTCAGCCAACGGTGATCGAACCGCTCACCAATGACTCCGAGATCGTTCAGCGAGAAGTCTTTGGACCCGTCTTGACTCTCCAGCGCTTCGCGAACGAAGACGAAGCGGTGGCCCTGGCCAATTCCACCCCATACGGTCTCTCCGCAATCATCTACACTTCGAGCCACGAGCGCGCGACTCGCGTCGGCACCGGCGTTCGAGCCGGTACCGTCTGGGTGAATTGCTTCTTGATACGCGATCTCACCGCTCCATTTGGCGGCATCGGTATCAGTGGCATCGGTCGCGAAGGCGGCGACTACGCACTCGATTTCTATTCGGACCTAACCACGCTACAGATCAAGGAGGGGACCACCCATGGGTGACATCGTCGGGGCGGGCCTGCTGGCCCACGTGCCCACCATCGTTCTTCCAGACGAACTACGTCGTGAACTCAACCACGGTAAAGAGAGCACCCTGTGGACGGGACTGCACGACTTGCGCCGCGACGTCTTCAACGACCTCAAACCAGACGTGGTGATGGTGTTTGACAGCCATTGGTTCACCACTGTTGAGTTCGTGGTGACCTCGCACGAACGCCGTCTGGGCTTCTACACGAGTGACGAATTGCCTCGCGGCATGTCGAGCGTCCCCTACGACTTCCCCGGATGTCCCGAACTCGCGCACCTCATCGGCAAAATCGCCAACGACACCCCTGAGTGCTGGATCACTCCGATTGACAACGAACACCTGCCAATCGCGTACGCCACCTTGAACTTCCTACCTTTTCTCCAGGGCGAAGAATCCTGGATGTCCGTGAGCGTCTGCCAGACCGCCGATCAGCACGACTTCGCCACGGTCGGTCGCGTCATCGGCGAGGCCATTGCCCAGAGCGACTTACGTGTCGTGCTCATCGCGTCAGGAGCACTCAGCCACACCTTTCACAACTTGCGCGACCTGCGCGACCACGAGGCCGCCGGAGAAGAACACATCTTCTCTGACGCGGCGCGGCGCTGGGACCACCGTGTTATCGACGCACTAGTGGCGGGCAACCACGCCCAGGTTCTCTCGGAGATGGACGACTTCCTTAGCGTCCGACCCGAGGGACATTTCGGTCACTACCAACTCATGGCCGCCGCGTTGGGAGGCTCTGCTTGCACCGCCCCCGGGCGATTGTTCTCACAGTACGAGAACGCGATCGGCACCGGTCAGGTCCACATCTGGTTCGAGCGGCCCGACGCTGGGTGGACGGGAGAGAAATAATGGAGTTGACCGGCTTGCCCTTTCCGCGCACCCTTTCAGGGCGGGCGTCACTCCTGCCGCCAACGCCATGGCACTACTCGGGCGATCTCTTGACCGTGGAGTACCGCACCGACCCCGAGAACGTCCGCGCGCTGCTACCACCGGACGTGCAGTTGGTGAATGACGACGAGGACCCCGGAGCGGTGGCCTTTATCTGGGCCGACTGGCAAAGTTGCGGTGATGACGGCAGTGAACTACTCGATCCCGTCCGTTCCCAGTACAAAGAGGCGTTCGTGGTGGTGCGTTGTCGTTACGAGGCCAATATATATAGTCGCTGTCTCTTTATCTGGGTCGACAAGGATTTCGCCCTGGTACGCGGCTATCTCCAGGGATACCCCAAGAAGCTCGGTTCGATCCACCAGACACGTCCGGTCGCGGTGGGAGCAGCGGGGCCTCGACTCGAAGCTGGCGGCCGTTTCGGCATGACCCTCGCAGCAGCGGACCGCCGCCTGGCCACCGCGACACTAACCCTACGTGGCGAAGTCGAAACGGGTGGCTTCGTCAACGCGCATCCGATGTTGCATCACCGGTGGTCGCCTCGGATCGAACTCGACGGGAGTGATTCCCTGGTCGAAGTCGTCACCATGTCGGGAGTCAACGTCGAACTCGGACCCGTCTACGCCGGCGATGCCACGCTCGACCTCTTCGACTCGCCCACCGAGGAATTAATGCTGCTCGCGCCACGAGAGATAATCGGGGGCTACTTCCGCAGCGTGGGAACCACATTCGCTGGAGGGCGTACACTTCACACATCATGAGTCGCCGTATCGCCTCCTCGACGCCCGAAGTCGTTCTCCAAGCCGAAGCAGATATCCGGACTCGCTTGGAAGATCGAGAATTCAACTTTGTCGCCATGAGCGCGATTTCCAATGTCTACCGGGCGGGCACCGCCGTGCGCAACCATATGGAACGAACGGTGTTAGCTGACTACGACCTGAGCTGGGTCGCCTTCACCGTGTTGTGGATCCTATGGATCTGGGGCCCCCAAGAGACGGGTCACGTCGCCGAAGAGGCGGGAGTGACCAAGGGCACACTCACGGGAGTCATTAAGACCTTGCAGAACCAGCAGTTGATCAAGCGCAAACCACACCGCGACGACAAGCGGCGCGTCTCGATCTCCCTGAGCGCCAAAGGTCAAAGGGTGATTAGCGAACTCTTCCCCACCTTCAATGAACACGAGGTCGCCGCGGTTAGTGCACTAACGCTTAGCGAGCAACACGAGTTGGCACGATTGTTGCGTAAGGTGACGCACCATATCTCTTCGGTTCCTCTCGACTAGTTCGGTTCCGCGAAAGCGAGCCGCCCATTCATCTCAATGAATGGGCGGCTCTTAGCGACCTGTTCTCCGCCTTGGTGACGGAGTCTCCAGCGACGCCGATCTCCCCGATGCCTGACTCAACCGAACTCCACGGCGACGGTGCCCCAGTTCACGGCTGTTGAGTTCAGTGTGAAGTTCGAGGTTCCTTGGGCAGCCGGGTCGTAATACATACCGAGATCACCAGTGGTGTCGGACTGATATGTCCCCTGGATGCTCATACCACTCGGCGGAGTAATCGTGTCGATTCCCGAGTGGCCGGCGAGACCCACGAATGCAATCTCGGAGAAGTTCGGCGAGGTGAGCAAAGCCGTGGCCGTCGTAGAGCTGACGTCCGACCCCGAGGCCGGGTTCCCATTTGTCGCCTGGACAGTCGCACCACTAGACAACTGCAAGACATCCACGAAATCAAGAGTTTCATTGGTGGTCACCGTCACGGGGTGTGGAGACGTCTCTGCCGGTAGCCTCGATCAATACGAGGTATTCCTTAGTCGATCCTGACGTAACGATTCCTTGAGTAAATATCGTGCTCTCGGTGGCGAACGGCGTGCCGCTTCCAGTCGCCACGGAAGCTGAGGGGCTTCCACTATTCCCATGGACGTAGACGGCAATAAGTTGGGTCGAAGCACTGGAGGCGGTGATGTTGGTGGTCGGAGAACTAGTCCCTTGCACTAATACCGATGCGGTTGCAGGGGAGGTGACCGTCAGTTGCTCGTTTGTAATCGCCGTGCAGGTGCTGGAGGTGCCGTTGTTATTGGCGTCACCGCTGTAGACGGCCTGCCAGTAGTAGGTACCTGCGCTGTTGAAAGTGGCCGCACTGGAGTTAGGCACCACGCCGCTCGTAACCGTGACGGCGCTGCCCACGACCACCTGTCCGATCGTGCAAGTGTTGTTGGACCAGTAGCTATACGTCACGGTCCCACCGGCCGACGCTGTCCCCCCGCTCAAGGTGGATGTGTCGTATGCCGTGCCACCCGCAGTGATCGAATTCGCCGATAGGGTCGTGGTGAGTGTCGGCGAGGCCAGAGAGACCGTGGTCTTGGTCATGCTCCCGCTGTTGCAGAGGCTGCTCGCGGCGTTGTTGTTGGAGTCAGCGCCCGACGACACGAACCACCAGTAGGTGCCGGCCGCGCTCGGGGTGAAGCCGGCGCTCGCGGGGTAGGTGTTGTTCCCCGCTGGCGTGGCCGTCCCCACCGTCGTGCCACCAGTGGTGCAGGACGTCGGCGCCGTTGTCTGCGGGCCAAAGACCTTGAAGGTGATGACGTTGGCGTCGTTCGAGCCCGAGCTCGCAGCCAGCGTCGCGGTGATGTTGGCGGCGGTGATCGCGGTGCCCGCGGTGTCCGTCGCGGGTGCCGAAACGCTCAGTGTCGGCGAGGCCAGAGAGACCGTGGTCTTGGTCATGCTCCCGCTGTTGCAGAGGCTGCTCGCGGCGTTGTTGTTGGAGTCAGCGCCCGACGACACGAACCACCAGTAGGTGCCGGCCGCGCTCGGGGTGAAGCCGGCGCTCGCGGGGTAGGTGTTGTTCCCCGCTGGCGTGGCCGTCCCCACCGTCGTGCCACCAGTGGTGCAGGACGTCGGCGCCGTTGTCTGCGGGCCAAAGACCTTGAAGGTGATGACGTTGGCGTCGTTCGAGCCCGAGCTCGCAGCCAGCGTCGCGGTGATGTTGGCGGCGGTGATCGCGGTGCCCGCGGTGTCCGTCGCGGGTGCCGAAACGCTCAGTGTCGGCGAGGCCAGAGAGACCGTGGTCTTGGTCATGCTCCCGCTGTTGCAGAGGCTGCTCGCGGCGTTGTTGTTGGAGTCAGCGCCCGACGACACGAACCACCAGTAGGTGCCGGCCGCGCTCGGGGTGAAGCCGGCGCTCGCGGGGTAGGTGTTGTTCCCCGCTGGCGTGGCCGTCCCCACCGTCGTGCCACCAGTGGTGCAGGACGTCGGCGCCGTTGTCTGCGGGCCAAAGACCTTGAAGGTGATGACGTTGGCGTCGTTCGAGCCCGAGCTCGCAGCCAGCGTCGCGGTGATGTTGGCGGCGGTGATCGCGGTGCCCGCGGTGTCCGTCGCGGGTGCCGAAACGCTCAGTGTCGGCGAGGCCAGAGAGACCGTGGTCTTGGTCATGCTCCCGCTGTTGCAGAGGCTGCTCGCGGCGTTGTTGTTGGAGTCAGCGCCCGACGACACGAACCACCAGTAGGTGCCGGCCGCGCTCGGAGTGAAGCCGGCGCTCGCGGGGTAGGTGTTGTTCCCCGCTGGCGTGGCCGTCCCCACCGTCGTGCCACCAGTGGTGCAGGAGGTCGGCGCCGTTGTCAGCGGGCCAAAGACCTTGAAGGTGATGACGTTGGCGTCGTTCGAGCCCGAGCTCGCAGCCAGCGTCGCGGTGATGTTGGCGGCGGTGATCGCGGTGCCCGCGGTGTCCGTCGCGGGTGCCGAAACGCTCAGTGTCGGCGAGGCCAGAGAGACCGTGGTCTTGGTCATGCTCCCGCTGTTGCAGAGGCTGCTCGCGGCGTTGTTGTTGGAGTCAGCGCCCGACGACACGAACCACCAGTAGGTGCCGGCCGCGCTCGGAGTGAAGCCGGCGCTCGCGGGGTAGGTGTTGTTCCCCGCTGGCGTGGCCGTCCCCACCGTCGTGCCACCAGTGGTGCAGGACGTCGGCGCCGTTGTCTGCGGGCCAAAGACCTTGAAGGTGATGACGTTGGCGTCGTTCGAGCCCGAGCTCGCAGCCAGCGTCGCGGTGATGTTGGCGGCGGTGATCGCGGTGCCCGCGGTGTCCGTCGCGGGTGCCGAAACGCTCAGTGTCGGCGAGGCCAGAGAGACCGTGGTCTTGGTCATGCTCCCGCTGTTGCAGAGGCTGCTCGCGGCGTTGTTGTTGGAGTCAGCGCCCGACGACACGAACCACCAGTAGGTGCCGGCCGCGCTCGGGGTGAAGCCGGCGCTCGCGGGGTAGGTGTTGTTCCCCGCTGGCGTGGCCGTCCCCACCGTCGTGCCACCAGTGGTGCAGGACGTCGGCGCCGTTGTCTGCGGGCCAAAGACCTTGAAGGTGATGACGTTGGCGTCGTTCGAGCCCGAGCTCGCAGCCAGCGTCGCGGTGATGTTGGCGGCGGTGATCGCGGTGCCCGCGGTGTCCGTCGCGGGTGCCGAAACGCTCAGTGTCGGCGAGGCCAGAGAGACCGTGGTCTTGGTCATGCTCCCGCTGTTGCAGAGGCTGCTCGCGGCGTTGTTGTTGGAGTCAGCGCCCGACGACACGAACCACCAGTAGGTGCCGGCCGCGCTCGGAGTGAAGCCGGCGCTCGCGGGGTAGGTGTTGTTCCCCGCTGGCGTGGCCGTCCCCACCGTCGTGCCACCAGTGGTGCAGGACGTCGGCGCCGTTGTCTGCGGGCCAAAGACCTTGAAGGTGATGACGTTGGCGTCGTTCGAGCCCGAGCTCGCAGCCAGCGTCGCGGTGATGTTGGCGGCGGTGATCGCGGTGCCCGCGGTGTCCGTCGCGGGTGCCGAAACGCTCAGTGTCGGCGAGGCCAGAGAGACCGTTTGGGAAAATGCCGACGACGTCGAACCGTAGAAGTTGGAATCGCCGCTATAGACCGCGATGATGGTGTATGGGGAATCAGCAACCAAGAGCTGACTGGCGACCAAAGTGCAACCAACCGCACCGCCGGACAGAGTCAGTGTGTTGTTACCGCCCTGGCAAGTGTAAGTGACGTTGTTCTTGTCGGTAACTTCAAAGGTAGCTGTGCCGGTGGGGGTACCGCCCGACCCCGTGACCGTGTCCGTGAAAGTCACACTTTGGCCCGACACTGACGGGTTGGACGACGAGTTCACTGCGCTCGTAGTGGACTTCAGGACCGTTACCGTCGTCGTCGCATTAGCGCTCGCCGTCCACGACTGATACACCGCAATAACGGCGTATTGGTACGTCCCCGGTGTAACCGAATTATCGGTGCAAGAAACCGAGGTCGTTAGGGCCAAACTGCTGGTGCCGCACGCAGCACTTGTGACCTGCGTCGAAATGTTTGTCCGAGTCACGTAGTAACCCTGCGGCGCAACCGCTCCACCACTAGAAATTGACGCTGTCCAATTCACCGAAACGCTGGTTGCGCTCACTGGTCCAGCACTAACGCCGGTCGGTGCGTTCAACGAACCGACCCTTCCACTGGCAGTGCTCGAGCCATGGCTTGTGAAGAACGCCCAAGCGCCAGTTCCGAATCCAACAGCAGCCAAAGCTGCGATGACGAAGACCAGGAGCTTCATGCGCTTCATGATTCGCCGCCCCCAGTGACGCTGAGGTGGTTGGTCCTTTCGGCGTTCACCGTCACGGAGTCCGTGGCGCTCGAAATCGAGTTGTAGTTCGCGTCGCCGAGGTAGGTGTCGTAAGCCGAGTAAGTCCCTGCCTTGCTAGCAGTGATCACACAAGTTGCCAAACCACTGACGAGAGTCGCCGTGGATGCACATGAGGTCACACCTGAAGGCACCGAAACATTCCAGGTGACCGACCCAGTCGGGGAAACCCCGGAGCCCGAGACCGCGGCGGTGAAAGTGACCTTACTCCCCAGCGTCGTCAACGAGGAGTTCGTGATCTTGTTGGTCGGGTTGGCCCTGGAAACCGCTTCACTCACTGTGTTCGAGCTGACCGACGCGTAGTTTCCGTCACCGCCGTAGGGCGCGGTGACCTGATGCGGCGAACCAGTCGTCAAAGAGTAGGTGACAGTACAGGTCGCCACACCGCCGACGAGGTTGACGACGCCCTTCGTGCCACAGGAGGTGATGGCAATTCCACCATCCTCGAAGGTCACGGTGCCGGTCGGGATCGCCCCGGCAGGTCCGGTGACCGTTGCGGTGTAGGTGACCGCACTGGCGACGGAGGTCGGGTTGAGCGATGACTTCAACGTGTCGCTTGCCGTGGCCTTGGCGACGCTCACCGTGTCGGCGTTGCTCGCGACTGAGGTGTAGTTCGTGTCGCCGCCGTAGTTGTCCGAGACGACGTAACTACCAGCCTTAGTGGCGGTGATCACGCAGGTGGCCACCCCGGCGGTGAGCACCGTCGTGGTACCGCACGAGTTCGCCCCGGCACTCCCCGAAACATTCCAGGTGACGGCGCCGGTCGGAGCAATGCCGCTGATTCCGGTAACGGTGGCGCTGAAGGTGACCTTCCCACCGATCAACGGCGGGGCCGAGTTAGTCACCACGTTGGTCGGAGTGGCCCTGGCAACAGCCACAGTGTCGGTGTTGCTCCCCGCCGCGGTGTAGTTCGCGTCACCGCCGTAGGAATCCGACACCGAGTAGCTACCGGCCTTGACGGCGGTGATGGTGCAAGTCGCCACGCCGCTCACTAGATTTGCCGTCGTAGCGCAGGTGCTGACGCCCGAGGGTGTCGAGACCTTCCAGGTGACGGTGCCGGTAGGCGTGGCCCCAGGTCCCGAGATGGTGGCCGAGAACTTCAGCATGGCGCCGAGCGTCGTCGGAGCAGTGTTCGTGACCTTGTTGGACGGAGCGGCCCGGTTGACTGTCTCGTTCACTGTGTTCGACGTGCCCGCACCGTGGTGGGTGTCACCGCTGTAGATGGCGGTGATGACGTGCGGCGAACCCGAAGTCGTTTGATACACGGCAGTGCAGATGGCGAATCCGAGGAAGGTCGGGACGTTGACACATGAGGGGATCGCGACCCCGTTATCCCTGAAGGTCATGGTGCCCATCGCGGTCGGGTCAGGCAGCGAGGAATTACCGAGCACGTCGGCCACATAGAGAACCGGGGATCCAACGGTCGTCTCATCGTCGGTCGTGCGCAAGAAGACCTTCGAGCCCGCAGTGGCACTCACCACCTGCGTAAGGATGTTGGAGGTGCTGGCGGTGAAGTTCGTTGCGTCAGTTGGGGTGTAGACCGCTTCGTAGTAGAAAGTGCCCCCCGAAGACGGAGTGGTCGTCGTGGTGGCGATCCCCGAACCGTTGAGCGGCACGGCGGCACCCAAGGCCGTCGTTGAGCAACTGGCCGCGGTGGTGCTGGTGCACGAGTAGAACAGGACGCTGCCCACCGGGACGTTGCTGTCGCTGACCGAGGTGACGGTGTCCGTCAAAGTGATCGACTGGCCGGCGATTGAAGGACTGGGGCTGGAGCCGAGCGCTGAGGAGGTCGAGTTGGTGTAGTAGGCCGACGCGGTGTACTTGAGAGCCAGCGACAGGCCCCCGCACTTGTCCTGGTTCTGATGGTTGTCGGGCAGGGCCAGGGTGAGGTCGTCGGTCGCGGTCCCGGGCGTGGAACCCACTGCACTTGGGAACAGCGATCGAAGTGCCCGTGAAACTGAACGTCACGCCGGGTGCTGACACCGGGGAAGGGAGGAGAGACACCGCGTTGCCGTTCAGCGTCAACTCCGTGAATGGGCATCCGGTCGGGAAGGTATTCGTGAAACTCACGGTGAGGCTGTAAACGCGAATGGGCACGCTGAGCGGGTTGGAGAAGGTGAGGGGGAGGTTCGGCGGCGTGGTGGCGAGTGGGTAGAGCACGGGGCCGGGCGAAGGACTCGTGATGCAGAAACTCGGCCCGCCGCATGAGCTGGAGGTGAGCGTTAAGCGCGCCGGACTTGCTTCCCGGAGAGGAGAGAGGTCCCCGCGAAGACGAGTGCGGCAACGACCAGCGCGACTGCGCTGGTCTGAACCACTGTCCTCGTCTGCCTCGAACCTCTTCACTTCATCAACTCCCGATTCTCGTTACTTGGTGAAATCACTGACCAACCTCAGAAACACTCTGGGGCTCGTCGCTGATCTCACTCTTGCCTCTTGCTTCACTCTGGCCGGTTAGCCGGGCCGCGGAGTAATGACTCCGCGGCCCGGCCTTCCGACCGAGTTGAGCTGGTGGAACAGTGAGTCGAAGCCCACCGCTCTCACCGACTCGTGATGCTAGCTGACGGCCAGCGTGACGTCCGGCGTATGCAAGCCATGCACGTGTCCTGATATCGTCAGTCGAGTCAGTCCATCGTCAACGTCACCGTGACCGTTAGATGGCACCCGTTGGTGACTCGGTGCCGTACCGTCGAACCAGCGACCATGCGTAGCGACGACGGGGGTACGTGAACCAACTCGCCAAGCAACCGACAACCGCGGACGCCACCGGACGTGATGTCGCCATTCTTCGCAGCTAGCGTTGCAGTCAGGGAGGTGTACGGCCTGAAGTTGCCACCACCGTTGCTGGTAATGCGTGAACGGGAATGATGGCCATTCCAGTACCTGGGTACATCGTGCCGGTCGCAGAGCCGGCCACAACGCCCCATGCTCGTGTCCGTGCCAACCGAGCCAGTGCCAGTGGCACTTCCCGTTGACGTGAAGTACGCGAACGCCGCGCCACCGATACCGAGGGTCAAAGCGCCAGCGGCGGCGATAGCCACAACCTTCTTGTTCACAAACAACTTCTTGATTGAAATACTCATTTCCTTCTCCTTGATTGATTTGTTTTGGTTTTTGTACTCACTACTTCGTTTGAACTTTGGATCTCACATGCGAAATTGCTCTGGAGAAAACCGATCAGTTAGCTGTCATCGCGTTCCCCCACTCCTTGAGGCAAGAGAAACTGCAGCGTCCGGTGACTACGAACGAGACAACGCGACTTTCATTTCGCGCACTCTTTCGTTCCGCACCTGTCGAATCCGCCATACGCACCCCTCTTGACGTTGGAAAGCCGACCATGCCTATCGCGTTGTGGAAATGTTGTCAATTTGTTGTGAGTCAATTGCTGTGACCTTTATCAGGGTTTATGTCCTATCGGGGCCGAATCAACTCGCTCCACCGGAGGTTGGGAGGGCCAAAGCCCTGAAAATAACTACCAATGTTGTGTATCTGAATACCCTCACAGGAATGAGCTCGAGTCAGCGTCTAAGAGTTCGCGTGACGTCGCGTTTGCATGTTGAAAATGCATGGGCGAACAGATTTGTGTCGACCAGAATGTCGACGTCGTGCACACGAACAACAGAACTCACGATGCGCTTTACCACCGCGCTGAGCACGTCACAACAAAGAAAGTTTGAGGCCGAGTGTCGCCGCGGTGCACGCTCACGCCACGTTTATTGCGACCAGAAGTTCTCGTCAAAATGAGCGAACGCTGAACATCGTGCGCCGATTCCACCGTCCGCAAATTTCCATGCCAAGGGTGAATCATTCGGTTTGAGCGCCTCACCCAGGGCGGCGCACCTTCAAGAGGCGTCAGAGATTTTCATCGGGTCACGGGATGTGTCGAGTTGCAGTGTGTTACCCAAAACTCCCCGCGCGGACGCCCGCGCATAGCCTCCGACACCGCGGTTTTTTCGCCATTGGGACCGAAGCACGAAGGACGAAGGCGAAGCTAACTCCCCTGATGTGCCGCCCAACTTGATACTCACATTGGGTTGATGCCTTATGGAATCTCAACGTCAGCGTTGAGCGGCGTCCTCGGTCGCGATCAATTGTCGAGCGGCACGCGCCTCGTCCACTCTGGATACTGGCGTGGATTGGGGTGCGTGATGCAGTCCCTCGGGGTCGACTTCGGCTCGCCTCGCAATTCGCTCGATCGATGCGGCGAGGGACTCGAGCGTTTGCCAACTTTCGGTCTCGGTCGGCTCGAACATGAGCGCCTCGTCCACGATGAGTGGAAAATAAACGGTCGGTGAGTGAAATCCCTCTTCGAGGAGACCCTTCGCCACGTCCAGCCCCCGCACGCCGTAGGCGGTCTTGAGTCCCGTGGCCGTGAGCACGCACTCGTGCATGCATACGCGGTCGTACGCGGCGGGCAACGTCGAACGGAGTCGTTCGCGCAACCAGTTCGCATTGAGCACCGCGTGCTGGGCCACGCGAGTCAAACCGTCTCCCCCGTGCACGTCGATGTAGGCGAGCGCTCGCGCGAGCACCATCGCGTTGCCGTGCCATCCGTGCACGCGGCCGATCGAGCGGGCCGGTGTCGTCCAGTCGTAGGTTCCGTCGTCTCGGCGCGTAGCGCGAGGACCCGGCAAGAACTCGACCAAGCGCGGTGATACCGCCACCGGTCCAGCCCCTGGTCCACCTCCCCCGTGAGGGGTCGCGAAGGTCTTGTGCAGGTTCATATGCACGATGTCAAAGCCCATGTCGCCGGGTCGAATGACACCGAGAATCGCGTTGAGATTCGCCCCGTCGTAGTACAACAATCCGCCCACCCCGTGCACGGCGGCGGCGATCTCGACGATTTCTTCCTCGAAGAGTCCCAGAGTGTTGGGGTTGGTCAACATGATCCCGGCCACGTCAGGCCCGAGCGCCGCCTTGAGTGCGGCCAGGTCCACCAGTCCTCGGTCATTCGAGGGGATCGTCGTCACTTCGTAGCCGCCGAGGGTGACCGACGCCGGGTTGGTCCCGTGCGCCGAATCTGGAATCAAAATACGAGTACGCACGTCGCCGTTGGCCTCGTGATACGCGCGCATCAACAACAGACCCGTGAGCTCGCCGGCCGCGCCGGCCGCCGGCTGCAGCGTGGCTGCCGCCATCCCGGTGATCGCGCACAGCTTCTCTTCGAGGATCACGAGCAGTTCGAGCCACCCTTGACTGAGCGCGGCGGGCACACCAGGGTGAACCGAATTGAGTCCGGGGTCCGCGGCCACGGCGTCACAGAACTTCGGGTTGTACTTCATGGTGCACGACCCCAACGGATACGCCCCGAGGTCGACGGAGAACTGGCGATGCGACAACCGCGTGAAGTGCCCCACCAAGTCTCGCTCGGATACTTCGGCCAGCGCGACTGGCGACGTCTTCAGGTGATCGCTCGGAATGAAGTCGCTCAACGGCGTCGCCGGAACGTCAGTCGTACGCAACTGAAAAGCGTGACGCCCGTTCACGGAGAGTTCGAAGATGGTGGGCTCAGTCTCGTGACCGAGCAGCGGCGCTGAGGCGGCGCGTCCTCCGGGCAAGCTCATGACAGCACCTTTCGCAGCACGTCGCAGTAGTGATCCAACTCCTCGCGCGTGCGCTTTTCGGTGACCGCGACGAGTACGACATCAGAAGTCTGGCCTTCGATGGACAGGTCTCTTTCGCCAGCGAGAGACGAGACCGACAATCCTCCGAGGATCCCCTCGCCCACGAGATCGTCGAGCACACCGCTCGCCTCGCGCGGCAAGCGCAACGCGAATTCGCGAAAGAAGGGATTGGTCGAGACGGGTCGCACGCCGTCGATCCGCGTCAAGTGGTCATACAGATAGTGCGCCCCTTGGGCGCAGCGCGTCGCCACTTCGGCGTAGCCCTGCGTGCCGAGCCACCCCAGTTGGATCGCGGCAGTCACCGCCATCAAGGTCTGATTGGTGCACACGTTCGACGTCGCCTTCTCGCGACGGATGTCTTGTTCGCGAGCCCGTAGCGTCGTCACGAAGGCCCGACGGTCGTTGGAGTCGACGGTCTCACCCACGATGCGTCCCGGTAGGCGACGGATCTGCTCGTGCGTGCATGCGAACAGGCCAAGGTAGGGACCGCCGAATGACAGCGCCGTGCCGAGGGGCTGACCCTCACCGACGAAGACGTCAGCGCCCCAGTCGCCGGCGGTCTTGAGTACGCCCGCGGCGAGCGGGTCACCACACACCACGAAGAGTCCACCCGTCGAGGTCGCGAGGGACTTGGCGCCCACCATGTCCTCGAGAACGCCCAAGTAGTTCGGGTACGCCGCGACCACGGCGGCACATTCGATGCCCTCCACGCTCGACCAATCGGTCACCCCGTTCTTCAGCGCGACTTCAACGACCTCGTGACCGGTCCCGCGGGCGAAGGTCCGAACGACCGCGCGCCAGTGCGGATGCACGCCCGCCGAGATGACTAACGTCTGTCGCTTCGTCGCTCCCGCGGCCATGTTCACCGCTTCCACCAGAGCGGTGGCGCCGTCGTACAACGAGGCGTTGGCGATGGGGAGGCCACTCAAGCGCGAGACCATGGTCTGGAATTCGAAGATCGCCTGCAAGACGCCCTGGGCGACCTCGGGTTGGTAGGGCGTATACGCCGTGACGAACTCCGAACGTGAACCCAGCGCCTTCACGACGGCGGGTACTTCGTGGTCGTAGGCTCCCGCACCCGCGTAACACGTGAGCTGTGAGAGTTGCCCGGTATTCGCCGAGCTGTACGTCGCGAAGAGCGCCGCGACGTCGGGTTCGCTCATGCCCGGAGCCACGTCCAGGCCCTGGGAGAGTCGTACCGACGCGGGAATGTGCATGAAGAGTTGTTCCAGCGAGGTCATGCCGAGGAACGACAGCATCTGGGCCGTCTCCTCGGGAGTGTGCGGCAGGTAATCAGCCACGGGCGGACGCCTTCTTCACGAAGGGCAGAGACGTCACCGTCACGGGGATCTCGCGCCCCCGCAGCGACACGACAGCGGTGGTGTCGACCGCCACGTCACCGCTCAAGAGACCCAACCCGATGCCGCGCCCGAGCACCGGCGAGAAGTTTCCCGAGGTCAAGACACCGACGACCTCACCGTCAACCACCACCTCACCGCCATCGCGCAGGGGCTGACGTCCGTCGGCGACGACGCCGGTCAGGTGTCGACTCACTCCACGTTCACGTTCGGCCTGGACCGCTTGGCGGCCACGGAAGGTATCCTTCTCCCAGCCGAGCACCCAACCGAGTCGCGCCTCGAGCGTCGTCGAGGTGAGTGACAACTCGTGCCCGTAGAGGGGCAACGCTGATTCCAGTCGCAGGGTGTCGCGCGCACCGAGGCCCGCGGGGGTCACTTGCGCCGCGACCAGACCCGCGAGAATCTCCTCGGCGACCTCGTTGGGTGCGGCGATCTCCAGACCATCCTCCCCGGTGTAGCCCGTGCCCGCGACGCGGACCTCGACCCCGTGAAAATCGACACGCCGTACGCCAAAGCGCGCCACGTCAGTGAACTCCGCGGCGAATGTCGCGACTTTCTCACGAGCGTTGGGACCCTGGACGGCCAGGACGCAACGCTCGGACGTGACGTCGCGACCCGGTAGTGCGGCGGTGACGCCCGACGTATTGGAAGCGTTGGGCATGACATCGAATTCGTGGTCGCTGTACCACCACACGATGATGTCGTCGACGACGAATCCCTCGTCGTTCAACAGGTGCGTGTACTGCGCCTTTCCTGGTGCGATCTTGCGCAGATCGTTCGTCAGAGTGTTTTGTAACGCGTCGAACATCCGGGGTCCATCACAGCGCACGGTCCCCAAGTGCGAGACGTCAAACACGACGGCGTCACCGCGACACGCGAGATGTTCGGTGACCGTACCGTCCTGGTACGACAAGGGCATCTCCCAGCCTCCGAAGGGGACCATCTTGGCTCCCAGCGCCACGTGGGCGTCGTAGAGGTAGGGACGTCGGTTCTCCATGGCGATTACTTTAGGCAGCCTGGTGGAAGATCGAGGTGACGCTGACCCCGTGGCGCTTGGCCAACGCCAAGAAGTCGCCGCGATAGACGACCTCAATGGGTACTTCGGGATAAAGAGTACGAAACTCACGCACCTTGCGATTCTTCTTGGTGACCAGTCGCTGTTCGAGGACGGTCAGTTCGATGAAGGTGCCCGATTCGGGTAAGTAGAAGTCCGGTCGAAACGCTCGCGTGGGTTCACCATTTTCGTTCCACGCGAGTGGGAATTCCAATGGCTCGTACATCCACGCGACACCGTAGAGCGTCAGCAGACCCGCGAAGATCTCTTCGGAGAGGTTGGCGAATCGCTCGTCGGATGCGCAATTGAAACTGGGGTGACGAGGACTGACCTCGTCAGGAAACAGACTCACGCCGAACGAGTCACCTTCTCCGACTTCTCCTCAATGCCATTCATCATGGTCGTAAGCTCGGCAACCACGTTCGCCATTGATACCACGTTAAAAACTCCTTGACCACCACGTAACAGGTCTACCAGACCGTCGTAGTCGGCAAGGACCGATCCGTTATCGCTCAAGACCAAAGTGGACGACGACAAGTCGGCGCCCAACGAATCACGAAGACATTCGACCGCTTGACGCGCTCGCGAGAGCGAGACGCCTGAATCCAGCAGTGACTTGATGACCTTGACCTCAAGAACGTCACGGTACGAGTAGGTGCGCTTGGAGCCACTACCGTGAGCGGGGGTGATCGACGGTGTCACGAGGTCGGTTCTCGCCCAGTAATCGAGTTGACGGTACGTGACGCTGGTCAAGCGGCACACCGTTGGTCCACTGAATCCCATCACCGTGACATCACTCATGAGCGTCCTCCCGACCGGAGCCGCGCCCCGAGGTACTACACCAGTGTAGTTATAGCTCGGACGAATCGGCAAATAAATCTGGACGGCCCAGCGTCGGTGACGACGCCTCGGCGTGCAGGCGTGCGGGAATGCGTCCGGCGTGGCGCGCGGCGTACCCGGCCCGCACCCCGTCGCGGATGGCTTCGGCCATGAGGACCGGGTTGAGAGCCCGATTGATCGCCGAAGCAGCAAGAACGGCGTCACAGCCCAGTTCCATGGCCAAAGCGGCGTCCGACGCAGTACCGACCCCCGCGTCGAGCAACACCGGCACGCTCAGACGTTCGGCGATGAGACTGATGGCGTGGGGATTGCGAATACCCAGTCCCGAACCGATCGGCGAACCGAGTGGCATCACCGCCACGCAGCCCACCTGCTCGAGGCGCTGGGCGGCGATGAAGTCGTCCGACGTGTACGCCCAGACCTCAAATCCCCGCGCCACGAGTTCCTCGGCCGCACGCAACGTTTCGGTCGTGTCGGGCAACAGTGTCACGTCGTCGCCGATGACCTCGAGTTTCACCGCGTCAGTCTCGAAGGCTTCGCGCGCCAACTCCGCCACCTTCACCGCCTCGGCGGCGCTGTAGCAACCAGCCGTATTGGGCAGTAACTGGAACTTGAGCTCGGCGAGGAGGTCGTAGATCGACCCTTCGACGCTCGGATCCACGCGGCGCAGTGCCACGGTCGCGATCGACGAGCCCGAGGCCACCAATGAGTCCGACAAGATGTCGAGGGAACGAAATCCTCCCGTTCCCATGATCAGGCGTGACTCAGACGTCAACGATCCAGCGATTAAGAGTTCAGACACCCTCTTTAGCGTAGTCAGTACCGGCGTCCTTCATTAAGGTGGATGCAGTGCAACCGATCACCGTTTTGTCCATAGCGGGATCAGATTCAGGTGGTGGTGCGGGTATCCAAGCGGACCTGCGGACCTTCGCGGCCTTCGGCGTCCACGGGACCACGTCGCTCACCGCCGTCACGGCACAAAACACGCTGGGTGTGAGCGACGTGGCCGTTATGGCCCCATCCCTCGTAGTGTCTCAAGTCCGCGCCGTCGTCGACGACTTCGACGTCCTCGCGGTCAAGACCGGTATGTTGGGCGACGCACACGTCGTCGAAGCCGTCGCCACCCTCGCGCGCGAGGGACTGCTCCCCCACCTCGTGGTCGACCCGGTGTTGATCTCCTCGACCCACCACCTCCTCATGCGCGACGGGGGCGTGTCGGCGTATCGCGAGGCCCTCTTTCCCTTAGCGACAGTGGTGACTCCCAATCTGCGCGAGGCCGCGGTGCTGTGTGGCGTGGACGTTCGCGATATCTCATCGCTGCAGGACATGCACGCCCTCGGTCGTGAACTCCTCGCGCTCGGACCACGCTACGTCTTGGTCAAGGGCGGACACTTCGCTGCCTCCGGGGTCGACGCTCCCGTTCCCGACGTCTTGATGAGCACCGATGAGCTCATCGTGTTCGAGTCGCCGCGAGTTGACACCAATAACGATCACGGCACCGGGTGCAGCCTCTCGGCAGCGCTGTGCGCGGGACTCGGGCTGGGTCGAAGCGTCAGTGACGCCACTCGCGACGCGAAAGCCTTCGTCTTGTCCGCCCTGCAGGGTGCAGCCTCGTGGCACTTGGGCAACGGACGCGGTCCCCTCGACCACTTAGGCTGGACGAAGTGACTCCCCCCACTCCTCGCCCTCCCCTCACCACCACGACCAGCATCTTGCCCGCGGCCGCGGTGCTCGGCCTAGCGGTGCTGATGCTCGTCGTTTTCATGGTGATCAACTTCGTCACCGACCAGGGAGTCACCACGACCACGACCATCCCCGTGGTCGTGGGTGGTCTCAGTATCGATCGCGCCAGCACGTTGCTCAACAATTGCATCACGCCCGGTACACCACCGAGCAATATCGTGACGGGTGTCATGGTGCCCCAAAGCACCAGTGCCACGGGTCCCTTTGACATGCCCAACGCAGGCGCGGGTGATTTCGATTGTTATCGACCCCTGCGCACGTCAGCGAGTCCGGCCAACGTCTTGAGCTTCTATAAGACCCAACTCGAGGCTCGTGGTTGGGCCCTCTTCTCAAGCGGCGCGTCCAACGGTTCTCCCCAGTATCTCTTCCAAAAGGCGGGCAGCGACACCTTCTACTGGGTGATCGGGGTCACCGTGAATTCCTCGTCCAGCACCACGACGTCGTGGACCTACCGGATCTACCAAAACTCGGAGTCGATCTAGACGCTCGCGAGTTCACGCTCCGGCACTCGCACCTCCGCACACACGCACGCCCACAAGGCGAAGTTCAGTGGATAGATGACGTAACCAACGCGAGTGGCCGATGCCGCGCAAATCAGGACGGCGCTGAACACACTCATGATCCCAAGTAGTTGCGACAAGGTGAGAGGCCAGTGATGCCGGGCGTATCGCGACGCGAAGTAGCCACCGACCATGAAGGTGAGCGGCGTCAGCAAGTGACCGAGCGGTGCCCACCAGTCGGTCAACAGGTGGCCCGGCAGTGGACTGGCCGCGGGTGAGGCCACGTGCGCGAGTCCGAGTGGGAAAGCCACGACGTTAGACACGAATGCGAAGGGCGCCGAGATAGCGAAGGGCAACACCGTCACCCCGACGATCGCTACGCACCACAGGGCAATGCGAAACCACGCCCGCTGGTCCTTCTTGTCGTGCGCAACGAGTAGCGCGCCGATAGCGAGGGGCCACGCGGTCAACTTCATAGCGGCCGCGAGACCCAACGAGATACCTGCCAGGTTGTTGTTGCGGCGTTGCAGCGCCACGACGCCCAAGAGAGACAGGGCCAGGATCGGCATGTCGTCTCCTCCCGTCGCGAGAAAGAGGGCGCCGGTGGGCAGCGCGATCAAGAACTGGGCGACACGAATCTTCTGACGCGCGGTGGCGCGCATCATCGCCAGCGCCGCTCCCCCGGTCATCAGGGTCATCAGCGTGATCCAGATACGCGCGTCCGACAGTGGTGAGGATTTCCCCTCTTCGGCCGCGGCCAGCCCGAAGATACTCATGGAAGGAAAGTACGGGAAGAAGGACTCGTACGCTGGCTGGTGCGAGACCGGGTCCACCAAGTGGCCGTCGTGCCAGTACGACTGGTAGGGCGTCTTACCCTCGACCAGATCGACGGCCGAGCGCTCGATAACCGAAACTTCGGGCTGGGCGAAACCACGCGTGGGCTCTTCAGTGCGCCAGTGGACCTCCATCACCAAGGGCACCACCACCGAACCGACTAGAACCAAACCGAGCAGCGCGAGACGAATCACCGTCTCGCGTTGGACCATGACACGCGCGAACGCGCCAGCGAGCACGGCGGCGAGTGCGTAGGGACCCAGGGCCATGAATCCCCAGTGCCACTGCGCGTTGGCCGTGGAGTACAGGCCAATACCCAATGAGAAGATCGCGGCGAGCGCGTACAGAACTGCGTCGGTGGAGAGTCCGGGAAGCGACGTCCACCAGTGGCGCATTTCGTTGCCCCGACGTATCAGTCGCTCAGACACGTCGGCCATTCTAGGCTCACCCCGTCACTTTTGGGATTATGGGCGAGTAAGAAAGTGGGCCGCCGTGGCGCCTAGTCACCGGGGAACTCACTCGTCGTCGCGCGTCGAATGGGCGAGTACGTCTGCACCGGTAGTTTCTGAGTCAAGAATCGCCGGATGATGCGCACGCTGTCCTCTGTTCGCTCCTTCAAGACGGCGTGCGACGTTCCCGGCAAGATAGCCAGTTGAGCCGAGGGAAGCGACTCGTAGAGCGTTGCGGTGTGCTCGAGCGTCGCAATGTCGTCGTCGCCCGCCATGACGAGGGTGGGAGCAACGATCTGACGTAGGTCGTCAGGGGTCATCGTCGGGCCGGTAGCGAACATCTGGTTCGTCTTGGCGAGCACTTGTGCCGCGTGGTCGATCCCATCGGGCGCGTGGCGCGCGTACTTTTGGGCCCACTCGTCATACCCCGGTCCTCCCGGTAGGAGGAAGTTGAAGCCGACGAGTCCCTCGTAGTGAAAGTTCGCTCCGACCACGACCATGCGTTTGACCAGATCGGGTCGGCGTAGACCCACCAGCAACGCGACGTTGGCGCCGTCACTGTGTCCGACGAGATGCACGCGCCGATCGAGCGACTCGACGAAGGCGATGGTCTCATCGGCCATCGACTCGTACGTGAAGGGCGCGTCGGTGTCGGCCGTTCGCCCATGGCCACGACGATCGAAGGCGCCCACGCGAAATCGCTTGGACAGTCCAGGCCCGATCGTGCGTAGTAACGACGCACTCGAACTCATCCCACCGTGCAACAAGATCACGGCCGGTGCACCTCGCTTGGGGATCTTCACCCACGTGGGGTGTCCGAGGATCTTGATCGTTGTCACCGGCTCATGTTTACCAGTGCCGTCACGGTGTTGACCTAGGAGGCGTAAAAGGGGCTGACGGAAATCCCCTCACCGACGCACGGTGAGATGGGAAAAGGAAAGGCGACGGGCACCGACGTGTCACCCGGGACGAATTGAAGGTTGACTTGAACGACTTCGGGACACGCCTCGGTCCCCACGGGAACGTCGGAGTAGCGGATCTGAATGGAGATCTTCTGGCCCACCGTGACCGTGCGGGCGATAAGGCCCGCGTTGGCCGGCGCCGGGAAATCCGTCGAGTCGGTGGTCGTGTAGTTGGATTCGACGACGCCCTTGGCTCCTTGGAGCGTCACCAGGGGATAGCTGTCCACCACGCACGAGCCCGACGACACCTTGGTGAGGGTCATCGTGTCGTAGCCGGTGCCGGCGGCACCTTCGGAACCCACGTTGACCCCAGTGAACTGCGAGCCACGACAGGTCGTCAGTGAGGCTCGCGTCGTGGTGGAGGTCGTCGTGCTCGAGGTCGATGAGGGGGTCGAGGTCGTCGTCGACGTCGAGGTGGACGTCGTCGTGGTGGTGGGGCTGTTCACGTGAATGAAGTGACGTCCGATCGTCACTAAGACGACGAGCACGACCACGATGAGAATCGCTCGAACCGCCCGATTCACTGATCGAAGTCCTCGGGGCGCACGTTGTTGAGAAAATCGCGTAATTCCGCGAGCAACGTTGCTTCGGACTCTTCGGACTCTTCGTCGTCGTCGCCCACCTCAAGGATCTGGCCTTCGTCGTTCATGAGTTCGTCGCTCACCAACAACGGGGCACCTACGCGTAGCGCGAGCGCTACCGCATCGCTCGGACGAGCAGACACGAGTACCTCTCGCCCCTCGCGCAGAAGTCGAAGATTGGCGAAGAACGTGTTGTCAATCAGATGGGTGATCTCGACCGCGAACAATCGAGCCCCCAGCGCGGTAATGACGTTGCCCAGCAAGTCGTGCGACATCGGCCGAGGGGTCTCAATGTGCTGGAGAGCGTACGCGATCGCCGTGGCTTCGGGAGCACCGACGAAGATCGGTAGGACGCGGTCTCCACCCACTTCTTCGAGTAACAACAAGGGCGTCGAGGACCCTACGTCGACGCGAACCGCACGCAACACGACTTCGACCATGGACCCAGCCTAGACCTCGTCCGCGAAGACTGTTCGGGTTTAGATGCCCAAGTATTCGTTCAAAGCGCGTTCAAAGAGTTCGGCGCGCAACACCTCAATCTCGCGTGCCACGTCGAGCTTGACGGCGATTATCTCCTGATCGGTACTCGGTCCACCGCGCAGATCCGCGGTGAGGTCATCGATGATTCCGACCTCACGTTCGACGACGCGACGTAGCGAGCCGAGCATTCGTGGTTCGGCGCCGCTTCGCAACAACGAGGCCGCCGCCTGCACGACGCGAACGTCGATGGCGCTGAAGGTCGTCTCGCTGCCTCGCGTCACCGGAGTCACCAGACCCAGCGACAGGATCTTGTTCAACAGATCCGGCTCGACGGCACTGGCCTCGAGCAACTGGTTCACGCTCATCGAACTCGCAGTGGAGTCAGTAGCGGACGCGCGCTCTGCGTCGTCACTCACCGCATGCAGCACGGCCCCGTTGGAACTGACTGGGGGGACCGGCATCGACACCACTTTGGCCTGGGTGGAGCGTGCCACTTGACGCACTGCCGGCACCGAGCGATGGTCGTCTTTGAGGAGGCCCTGCTCCATGAGTCGCACCCGGATGACGCGCAGGGGAACGAACTCCTCGTCGGCCAAGCGAATCGCCTCTCGCAGACAATCGACGTCCTTGTCCGAGTAGAGGCGATACCCTTTTCGGCTGCGCGCTGGAGCAACCAAGCCCATCTCCTCGTAATAACGGATCTTGGAGAGCTCGAGGTTGGGGTGCTCCTGGCGCAAGAGTGCGTGGACCTGACCGATCTTGAGCGGTGAAACCGGGGCGTTCACGCCGTCGCCTCCCAAAAGACCAACTTGAACTTCCCGACCTGGACCTCGTCGGCCGAATGAAGTGCCGTCTCCTCGACGCGCGCTCCGTTGACGTAGGTGCCGTTGAGCGAATTGAGGTCACGCAAAGTCACCCGCCCGCTTGCGGTGCGGGTGAACAATGCGTGGTGACGCGAGACCGACACGTCGTCGAGCAGGAGGTCACTGTTCTCGTGACGACCCACGGTGGTGACTTCGTTGACGAGTTCGAAGCGACTTCCCGCGGCGTCACCGGTGATGATGACCAACTCGTCGACGTGCGCACCCAGGGGACCTCGGTCGACGTTCGCGACTGGATTCTCCACCGCGGCCAAGACCGGCATCGCGATGGTTTCGGCCGACGTCGCGGCGTGTTGAGGCGCTCCGCAGGACCAACAGAAGTTAGCGTTGGCGTTGAGAATTTCTCCACAGCGTCGGCAGTTCATTCGCTTCACACTACTTACGTTTTCGCCCGGACGTCAGGGCTAGTTATTGGTGAGCGCGCGGTAGGCCTCAGCGTCAAGAAGGGTGTCGTAGTCCGACCTGTCGGCAGTCGAAATTTCACAGAGCCACCCCGCCCCGTAGGGGTCGGAGTTCACCAATTCCGGCGACGCCACCAACGCATCGTTGACACTCAGCACGGTGCCCGCGACCGGAGCGTAAATCTCCGAGACCGACTTCGTCGACTCGACTTCGCCCAGAGTCCCCCCCACCGTGACGGTGGCACCGACCTTGGGTAGGTCCACGAAGACCACGTCGCCCAACGCGTCTTGTGCGTAGTCGGTGATCCCGACGCGCACCACTGTTTCGGACACGCTGGCCCACTCGTGGTCGCTGGAGTATCGAAGTTCAGAAGGTATCTGCATGGCCCGAATCTACTTCAACTCTCGAGCAGCGCGCCCGGCCGCCAGGGCTCGCGACGCGGGCCGAATGTAACCAAAGAACACGATCCACGCGAGAGTCAGTCCCGCGATCCCGTAACCCCACGTAATGTCACGCACGTCGTGCTGCCAGCCGGTGAGGGCACCGTGGTGCGGGTTGGTCGTGAGCAGGAACAAGGGGTAGGTCACCATCAACATGAAGGTCGAGACCTTGCCCCACCAGAGCACGTCGATGCGTGCTGCTCCCAGGGCCGCCAAGACCAGGGTGAGGACTGACACCAGAACTTCGCGCGCCAGTGTCACGCCCGCGAACCACCACGGGACGCCGCCAGCCACGGCGACTGCGATGAGACCCGTCATGACCAAAATGCGGTCCACCGTGGGGTCAAAGATCTTTCCCACGTTGGAGGTCTGGTGCAGGCGGCGCGCGAGCCACCCATCAATCCAGTCAGTGGCACCGAGGGTTGCCAGCAGCCACGCCGAAATCGCACGATGATTCGTCGTGAACAACAGCCACACGAAAACGGGAATGAAGGCGAGGCGGATCAAGGTGACCAGATTGGGCCACGTGCGCCACCCCGCGTCGGTCCCGTCGCTCTCCACTGGCTGGAGAGTACTAGGCGACGGTAACGCTGGCGTCGAGGTAGACGTCCTGCACGGCGTGCACCAACGCGGCACCGTCGTCGATGGGGCGCTGGAAGGCCTTACGGCCCATGATGAGGCCCTGGCCACCGGCGCGCTTGTTGATGACCGCAGTGCGCACGGCGCCCGACAGGTCATCGGTGCCCTTGGACTCGCCCCCGGAGTTGATCAGACCGATGCGCCCGGCGTAGCAGTTCACGACCTGCCAACGCGTCAGGTCAATCGGGTTGTCAGTGGTGAGCTCGGAGTAGACCTTGGGATTGGTCTTGGAGAACTTCAACGCATTGAAGCCACCATTGTTCTCGGGCTGCTTTTGCTTGATGATGTCGGCCTCAATCGTCACGCCCAGGTGATTGGCCTGGCCAGTGAGGTCGGCGGCAACGTGGTAGTCCACCTCGGGGGTCTTGAACGCGTCATTGCGCGTGTAGCACCACAAGACGGTGAACAGACCGAGGCGATGAGCCTCGGCGAAGGCCTTGGAGATCTCTTCGATCTGACGGATTGATCCTTCGGATCCGAAGTAGATCGTCGCGCCCACTCCTACGGCACCGAGGTCCGACGCCTGCTGGACCGACGCGAAGAGGCGTTGGTCAAAAGTATTGGGGTAACGAAAGAGGTCGTTGTGATTGATCTTCACGATGAAGGGGATGCGGTGCACGTAGCGGCGCGACACGATACCGAGGGTACCCAGGGTGGTTGCGATGGCGTTGCAGTCGGCCGCGATTGCCAGGTCGCACAACCGCGCCGGGTCGAAGTACTCGGGGTTCGGCGAGAAGTTGGCCGCGGCGGAGTGCTCAATACCCTGGTCAACGGGCAGGATCGACACGTAGCCCGTTCCACCGAGGCGTCCGTGGTTGTAGAGCGTACCGAGGTTGCGCAAGACCGTCGGCGTGCGATCGCTCTGGGTGAAGATGTCCTGCAAGAAACTCGGACCGGGAACGGTCAACCATTCCTTGGGAAACGCAGTGGCGGTGTGGTCAAGGAGGAGCGACGCGTCGTCGCCCAAGAGTGCGGCAATATCCATAAAAAAAGTCTACTGGACCTCGACCCGAGTTATTTCCCTCCGTCGACGACTGAACCGTTCCAACTCCCTGTGACGAGCGATACAACGTATCTACTCGCGCGCTATCTCAGTCAACCTTCTTCTTGGACACTGGGGTGGTGCGTCGCTTGCGATTCTTCTTGACGGGTCCTGCACCCAATTCGCCGAGGCGAGACTGCGCGTCATAGGCGTCGGGGTCAGCGACCACGACGCGCGAGAAGAGTTCGCGAGCCGAGACCTGATCGCCCGACCGGTCAAAGATGTCGCCTAACGCGTACCACATACGTACGTGACGGTACGCGGGGTTGCGAAGGATCTTCGTGCCCCCCGCGCGCACGAGCAAGTCAATGGCCTCGACGTAGCGCTGCTGATCGGCCAGCGACGACGCCATGACGATACGCGCCTCGGCGATGACGTCGGCGGTCGGCTCGTTAGCCTCTACTTCCTCGTAGGTCTTTTCGACCGCACGAAAACGACGGTTGGCGCGGTCGCAGTCCATCACCAGGGGCAAGTGCTCGGGGTCCCCGGTAATAGCGAAGTGCGCCCGCAAGTGAATCTTTGCCATGTTCCATCGCTCGGCGCGATAGGCCGCGAGGCCCGTGAGCTCGCGCACCGGGGCGACCCCCGGAACGGCGTCGGACACGATACGTCCCAATCGCAACGCCTCTTCATAGCGTTTGCGGTCGTAGCCCTCGGCCGCCTTGGTCAGAGTGATCACCATCTTCTCGCGCATGTACGCGGTTCCGATGTACGCCTTACGCACGTCAGCGGCGACGTCGCCGGGCAGCGCGTACTTCACCTTTGCTTTGACCTTGGCATTGGCGGGCGTACGAGTGGGACGTACCTCTTCGACCCACTGTGACAACGGGTCCGGCGTCTTGCCCGTGCTCGGCGTCACTTCCATCGCTTGTCCCGTGGACTTGATGTTCATGCCGCCCTTACGTGCGACACCCCCCCAACCCTTGTCGCGACCGTACGCGTCGGCACGGCGCTTCTCGAGCTCCTCGGGACTTACGTCTCGCGGTGCGCGACCCGTGCGAGCGCCCGGGTTGCGACTCTTGCTGGGTGCGAGGGGTCGGCCCGACGCGCGTTCAGGTCGATCACGATTCTCGAATCGCGGACCGCGCGTATCTGGTCGAGATCCGCGTACTGCACCGCGAGCACCAGATCGTGAGTCGCGGCTGTCGAAGCGTGAGTCCGAACGTGACTCTGCGCGCTCGACGCGTGCGTCAGGGCGGCCGCCAGGTCGACTGCTCGGTCGCCCACTTGGTCGGTCGATCGGTCGCCCACTGGGCCGAGCGTTCGGTCGAGCATCGGGCCGCGCGCTGGGTCGAGGATTGCGACCCCCTGAGGCGGGGCGACCCCGATGATCGTCACGATCTTCACGTTCAGCTCGTTCATAACGTCGAGGTGCGCGATCGGTTCTCGCTGCGCGGTCATTGCGATCGTCGCGTTCGTGCTCGGCGCGCCCCCGTGTTGAACCTGAGGTCGAGCGCGAACCACCGGAGGAACCTCGTGCGGACGACGACGGACGTCCCGGCGCACTGGAGCGATCAATACGGCGTTCAGCGCCGTCACGGGGACCTCGTGCAGCACCGCGAGGAGCTGGCGCTCCCGCGCGACCACGCTCCCCCGCACCTCGCGACGTCGAAGAATTTGAGCGTCGACCCGTCGAACTACCGCGAGCGGGCCCTCGACCTGAGCCTCCCGTGGCGGGACGCCCCGCCCCTGAGGCGCGACGAGGAGTGGGCTTGGAAGAAGGCATCGGACAATTCTACTAGTAAGCGCGTTCGCGGGTTCGTGCTCCGCGTGGGAGTCGAAATGAGCGCCACACGAGCGTGTTCGAGTAAATCGTCTTTCTCAACGAGTTGACGACGAGGAAACCTTCCTTCACTTGATACGGCGCACTCTGGTGTCGTCGCGGAACGAAAAACGCAGACTATGTCCCCGACTGCGCTGGCCGTCCCGAGCGCAAACCTGGCTTGTCGCACGGACCCAACGTGGCGTTCACGCAGATGGTGGCTGAATTCGTGATGGTTCCCACGGTCATGATCCCGGCGGTCTTCGCCCCTTGAAGATCGGCACCGTCTAAGTCGGCCCTGGAAAAATTGGCACGACGCAAGTCGTCAGATTGGAAGTCCACACCAACGAAGTGTCGTCCCGCGAAATTGCACCCCGCGTAGTTGAGGTTGGTCGGCGTGACGTGACAATTCGTGGATTTCACGAATGGTGACGCAGCGGGTGAGCCGCTATTGCACGCACTCAGACCAATGGCGGCGGTGAACAGCGCCATTGTCGCGCGTACTGCGTTTCGGCGTCGGTGCGCTCGTGGCGCGTCAACAGCACCGAAAATACCGTAGGGGGTTCGAGGCCACATGAATGAATAATCTACCGGGACTCACGTCGAGGCGTTGTCGCCAACGTGAGTCGGCGAGTCATGTCACAGAGGTGAATCGTCCACGCGATACGTCGGCGACGGACGTCCGAGATAGTACCCCTGTCCAAGCGTGACACCGAGATCCTGGAGCATCGCTAGTTCCTCGGGTGTCTCGATGCCTTCGGCAACGATCGTCGCCCCCGTGCCTTCGGCAAAAGAAATAAGACCTCGCGCCAGCGCTTGTTGACCATGATTGCGGTGGATGCCTGAGATCAGGGTGATATCGAGCTTTATGATCTCGGGCCGCAGCTCGAGAATATGACGCAGACTCGCGTATCCCGCCCCGGCGTCGTCCACGGCGAGGCGAACGCCAAGTTGACGAAGTTGATCGAAACGATCGCGAAAACGTCGGTAGTTTCCAATCTCGGCGTGCTCGGTGATCTCGACCACAACGCGTGCCGCCGGGGCGCACACGAGGAGCCGCATGAACTCTGCGGAAGTGACGGTCGAAGGTGACGCGTTGATGGACAGGTACGTCGAGTCCGGCGCCTCGTTGATGCGAGCGAGCGCACGTCGAACGGCCAGTAATTCGAGACGCTGCAACATTCCGACCTGACGCGCGGCCTTGAACCAACGATCAGGACCTCGTTGAGGTGACGTGTGAAAGCGGGCCAGGGCCTCGTGTCCGACAATTCGCCGGTCGGAGAGCTGGCGAATCGGTTGAACGGCGATCTGCACGGCTTCCTTGTCGCTAAATAGGTTCTCGACCGCTTCGCGCCGACGTTGCAGGGCCTCTGTTGCTCGACGACTCTTCTCGCGCGCGTTCACGAGGTCGTCAATCAAGTCGTGCGTCAAACTCTCCGAGAGAGTCGAGTGACCACTCCTCGCCGTGTGCACCGCGGCCAGAATGGCCGAGGGTGAGTCCCCCTTGATGAGAAAGGAGATGGCTCCAGCCTCGAACATGGTCAGAACGATGTCGTGACCTCCCGAACCCGACAGAGCGATAACGCGAGTGTTCGGCGAATGCTCCTTTAAGTCCCGGGCCAACTGTGCCCCGCCGCCACCGGGCATGTTGACGTCCACGATGGCGACGTCGGGTTGGGTCTCCACAGCCAAAGAAAGGCCTTCGGCGGGTGTCGCAGCGAGTCCGACAACTTCGAGCGTGGCGTCAGACACCATGAGATTGGCGATTGCCCGCAAGACGAGTGGATCGTCATCGCAAATCAGAACACGAATGACGTCGCCCGCTACGTACTCGGGGTCGCAGAATCGGTCAAAGAGGGAATCGGGTGGCGACATCGTTACGGTGTTTTTCTGCACTGGAGGTCGCGGCGCCACGGCAGCGGGCCCAAACCCGAAGAGGCGAGATGGTCAATGAGAGCCGTGCGGTGCCGCGGCACCGCCCGAGCGTGGCTAAGCACGACATCTATCGAATCACTTGAGAGGTCGCGCGACCAGATACAGACTCACCGTTATGGACCGACGGCCGTACTACCCGTAGTAGTCCAACGGAACTAGTCCAACTCGGGCTCTGCGATCAACCCACGTCAACTGGCCGGATGACGCCCTCTCTAATCGCGAGTGCTACCGCTTCGAGGCGCGAGTGAGTACCGGTCTTGGTCAAGACGGCGCTGATGTGATTTCGCACGGTATTTGGAGAGATGAAGAGTTGCGCGGCGATCTCATCGACCGACATGGCCTTGGCGAGGAGTTGTAGGACGGTCATCTCACGTTCACTCAGGAACGTCGAGGAGGAGGCCGTGCGTCTCATCTGTTGAAACAGACTCGACAATTCGTCGGCCCGGACCACACTTTCTCCCCGGGCCGCCGAGCGAATAGCGGTGACGACCTCGGGAATCGATCGATCCTTCGAGATCAAACCAACGCATCCTGCCTCGATGGAGCGCGCGAGTACCACGCCGTCGGCAACACCCGAGAGCATCACGATCCGCACGTCAGGCCAATGCTCGAGGATGGCAGTCGTCGCGCTCGCGCCGTCACCGTCGGGCAGTCGGTAATCCATCAATATGACGTCCGGGCGGTGCTCTTGTACGAGGATCATGGCTTCTTCCACCGACTTGGCGGATCCGACCACTTCGAGGTCGGGTTGTTCAGAGAGCACTCGCGACAGGCTGTCAGCCACCATCCAGTGATCGTCAACGATCGCCACCCGAATGTGGCGTGCCGCGGCGTCGTCATCCAAAAGTGACGGAGCACTCACGAGAAACCTCCCCTCGACAGCGAGTTGGCTGCCTCAGAGGTGCTGCTCGAGCCGGCAGGCACCTCGCGGAGCATCTCGTGGACGACCGTGGCGACATGGTCGACGTCAAGTGGCTTATGCACGACTGCGGAACGCGACGTATCGAAGCGATCTCGGAGCGAGGCATCTAAATGTCGCGTCGTGATCACGACCACACGTGTCGCAGGATTCTCGGCCAATATCTCGCCGATGAGGTCGAACTCGTCAACCGAACCGTTGTCGACGTCGACGACCGCGAGATCGATCGTCGCTCGCGAATCAGCCAGTAAGCGACGAGCGTCGGCTCCGCTGACGGCATCGATCACCACGAAACCCGAGTGCACCAGTTCGTCCATCAGGCGATGACGCAGGTTGTCATTGTTCTCAACGACGAGCAGCGTCGCGGCTCCGGCGGTGTCGCGACCGGCTCGAGGAGTTTCTCGACTGACTGCTTCGTCGAGCATCGCGGGAAAATATAACTTGAAAACGGCTCCCTTGCCGGGTTCACTGTGCAGGCGAAGGTGGCCGCCATTTTGGGTGACCACGCCATAGACGGTTGACAATCCCAAGCCGGTGCCCCTCGGTTTAGTGGTGAAGAACGGGTCGAAGGCATGATTCTGAGTGTTTTCGTCCATTCCTTCCCCACTATCAGCGACCTGCAACATGATGTAGCGACCGGGCTTGACGTTGGAGTACATCTCGGAGTAGCGGTCGCCGAGTTCGACCGACGCCGTTTCAACGCCCAGCACGCCACCCGAGGGCATGGCGTCGCGCGCGTTGGCCACGAGATTCAGCACCGCCTGCTCGACGAGACCTCGGTCCACGTCGACCCAGAGCGATCCTTCAGCGAGCTTGGCCTCGATGACGACGTCGGTACCGATCATGTGTTCGAGGATCTTGAGCGTCTCACGCACCACTTCGTTCAGGTCGCTGATCTGGGAGTGCACGATCTGGCCCTTCGTCAGAGAGAGCAACTGGCGAGTGAAATCGGCGGCGTGTTGAACCGCGGAATCGATCTGTTCGACCACGTCGCGAGTTTCGGCGTCCGTCGTACGATGTGCGAGAACGGCGCTATAGCCGCGAATCACCAGCAAGACGTTGTTCACGTCGTGTGCGATGCCACTGGCCATGACACCGAGCGACTCCATCTTCTGTGAGTGCATCAGTTGGCGTTCGAGTTCTCGTCGTTCTGAGACATCGGTTTGCACGCCAATGAAGTTCACCACGTCACCGCTCTCGTTTCGCACTGGCGATATTGCCACCTGGTTCCAAAACGTTGATCCGTCCTTGCGATAATTCAGCACCTCTACGACGCAGTCCTGGTGGTTCCTTACCGCGTGACGCATCGACTCGACCGCGAGGGGGCTCGAATCCGGACCTTGGAGGAGCCGAGTGTTCTGTCCTATCAACTCATCGTGGTCGTAGCCGGTCAGACGACTAAAACTCGCACTCGCGTACACGATGGGGTTGTTCGCGTTGAGCGCGTCCGTGATGACGATGCCCTGAGAAATGGCGTTGAGGGCGCGGTCGTGCATCTGCAGTTCGCGAAACGATTTCGCGTGTTCGTCTTCGAGGGCCAATCGGTCGAGCGCCCCTCCCACGACCAACATGATCTCGTCCAACGTCGCGACACTTTCAGCGGAGAAGAATCCGGGCATCTTGGAGTACAACGAGCAGACCGCTACAACCTGACCACCCTGACGAATGGGGAACGAGGCGCTCGCGGCGAAATCCACCTGTTGGTACACGTCGTGCCAATGTTCGGTCATCGGTGATGCTAGAGCGTCGTTGATGACGAAGTGGGTACCCTTCAAGAATGCCTGTCCGGTGGGTCCCTTGGCGAGGTCGTTCGACGGGTCGAGTGAGATCTTCAGACTGGAGATGTAGCCGTTGTCCACGCCAGCCGAGGACGACATGACTACCTCGTTTCCTCTGGGCACGCCGATCCACGCGAACGAGAATCTACCTGCCTCGAGGGCGATTGAACACGTCTCGTTGAACAGTTGGTCAGGACTGCGACACCGATTGACCGCGGAGTTAACACGCGACAACATCGAATACAGACAGTTTCGAATCTCGAGGGCCCGTTCGGCCTCGGTCAGGTTCGCCACGTCAACCGCGATGCAGCCGATACCCGCAACCGCTGTCTCAACGCGCACCGGGAAATAACTCACTTGCCACACCCGCTCACCGTCGACGTCGTCACGGGTCACGGTTCGTTGAGCCGTGGTCTCACCAGCCAGTACGGCTGCGAAGGTTCCCTGGAGCTCTTGGGACAGGTCCGGATTTAGTTCCGGTAACGAGTGACCGACGTGATCACCCGGTGTCAGTCCGTGAACCGGGGCGAAGGCGTCGTTGATCCTCAAGTACCGCAGTGAAGGATCGAGAAACGCAATGCCGACCGGTGCGTGCACGAGCAAGGTGTTCAAAATCGTCAGGCGCCGTTCGAAAGAATCAATCCCCGCCCCCGCGAATGACGCTCGGGGATTTGATTTGTCTCGCCGGCGAAGGTTCACCGCTAGCGCACCAACGCGACAATGTCAGACATTT
>CAWCEX010000009.1:0-127158 GCA_963794755.1 uncultured Actinomycetota bacterium | reverse complement strand
GTTCCACGTCGAGGCGTTTTCCACCATCGCCGCCTCGATGGCTTCGGAGGGGATGTTTCGTAGGGCCGCCCCCATGACCAGCATGCAAAAGCCGGTCATCGACCAAATATTGGCCAGTGTGACGATCAACAAAGGCTGTGCGTCCAAAAAGTTCGAGTTCGGCGATCCAATGAGGTGGGCGAACGTTCCGTCGCCGGTGGTGGAGGCGTACCACGTCATGCCAGCAGTCACCGCGGGCATCATCCACGCCACCACCACGATCCCGCCCACGACGACGCGCAGCCACGGGGTCGCACGCCTCAACAACGAAGCGAGACCGTATCCCAGTGCGACGACTCCCACGATCGATCCTGCGATGAAGAAGCCCGTTGTCCATAGCGAGCTCCAGAACTCAGTGTCGCCCTTCAATCGAATGAGGTTCTGCATGCCGGTGTAGCCCCAGTGGACCGAGGTCGGACCGACAAGGGTCAAATTCGTTAGGCCCAGATAGACCGCAAAGGCCATGGGAACCAAGAAGAGCACCGCCAAGAGCCCCAATGCGGGAGTCAATAGAAGCAAACTCGACCACTGCATCCGGACCTTGTCCTGGCGCGTCTTCCACAGTTCAGCGACGGAAGGGCCGGCGGTGGTGTCAGATAACACTGTTGACATCATCACCGGCCCTCCACTTGCAGTTTGAATTACTTCGTGGTCGTCTCCACCGCGCTAGGGCAGTGTCGTGACGCCACTTGGTCCGAGTTGGTTAGTCACGAAGCTCTTCATCTGAGCCATCGCTTGGGCGCCAGTAGTGCTCGGCTTCTGAGCGATCGCCCCGGACGCCTGCTCGATTCCCTGTACCCACACTGAGTAATTCGGGCTTGACGGTAACTCCGAACTGTAGGGCAGCAACTTACCGAACTCCTCGTTGAAGGGGGCGGCGAAATTGGTGTACAGCGGTACCGTCCAGTCTGACTGCACCGGCGGCACCCACCCGGCCCAGTTGGCCGCGTCGATGAGGTTGGTGGAGTCTTGAGCGATGTTGAGGAACTCCATGGTCGCCGTGGTCTGCGCTGTGGTGGCGTGGCTCGAGATGCCGTAGTCCCAACCACTCAACGTCGAGGCGTAACCCTTACCACTGGCGGTCGGAAGACCCGCGACTCCCATCGCGCTCGAAGCTTGCTTCCAGTACGGGAAGCTGACTTGCTTGGTCCAGTTGCCGCCGATGAAGTTAGCGCTGATTGCGATACCCAGCGTCCCCTTGAAGAAGTCGGTCGACGGGATGTTCGGCGCGTTGTTCGGGCTGAACAACTGAGCCGTGGGTGCTCCCAGGCCATCACTAAATGCTGTGTGATAGAAGTTCAACGCCTGCAACAGGCCACCGGATCCGACCACCATTTTGCCCGCCGCTGTCTGGATCGTCGGGTTCGACGAACCCGCCAAGAGGTTCAAAATGCCATAACCCGCGCCATTGGGACCAGCTGCGGTTCCAGCATTGAGCCAGAGCGGGATCACCTTTGGTTCGGCCTTCTTAATCGCCTGAGCCGCGGTGATGATGTCGTTCCACGTCTTGGGTTGCCAGGGCAACTTGATTCCCGCTTTTTGCAGAATCGCCTTGTCGTAGTAAATACCGTTGTTGTTCTCTCCGGCGCTGACCGCGTAGATCTTGCCGCCGATGTTGCCCTCGTTCTGGATCACCTTGGGGTACTGCGCAAACCACGTCGAGCCCTTCAATAAGTTGCTCATCGACAACAGGTAACCCGACGACTGATACAAGGCAATCTCGGTCGATGGGAACTGCGTCAACGTTGGTGCCGTCGAGGAGTTGTGATAGAGCAAGGCGATCTTCGTGAGGAAGTCCGGTTCGCCTCCGTGGATCGCCACCAGGTTGACCGTGACGTTGGGGTACTTCGCCTCGAATTCCTTCTTCACCTGCGTCCACCACGTGAGCCCGAGTGGCGTCGTGTCAAACGTGGTGTCCGCCGCGTAGGCGACCGAGATCGTCACGTTGCTCGAAGCTACGGCGTTCGTCCCATCGATCACCACAGTTGACGCAGCCGCCATCGCCATAATGGTCGAGCTCGCGATCAACTTGTTGAGTGTTGATTTCTTTATGAATCCAGTTATCTTCATACTCTCTCCTATGTGAATGATTAAAAAGCGCACAACGACCACTACCGCGAGCAGCCTTCCTCTACCCGATGCTGACTTTTTCTCGCTCTGAATTCCGACCAAACAGACTTTTCTTTGACTCAACATCGAACAACAGGATCCGGTCAGGATCAAAGGCCAGTCGAACCGGCTGGCCGTGTTGAGGTAGCGGAGTGCGGGGTAGTCGTGCAATGAGTTTCAAATCACGGACATCGATGGTGGCAAAGACTTCGGTCCCAGTGTGTTCTGTGATGTCGATCAAGCCGTCGACGGGAGCGCTTTCGTCGACGCGCTCTCCCGCCAAGTGCAAATCGTGCGGTCGCACGCCCACCAGCACCGGACCATTCGCGGCGCCAGACCCCAGGCGTCCTGCCGTATGGGCCGACAAGGTCACTGATATTCCAAGGCACGAGACGCAGGCCACTCCCCCGTTCACCGATAGTTCTCCGGGTACGACGTTCATCTTGGGCGATCCGATGAACTCACCCACAAAGACCGTCTCGGGATATTCGTACAAATCGTTGGCGCTGTCCACCTGCAACAAGACACCGTCTTTTAGCACCGCGACGCGATTGCCCATGGTGAGGGCCTCCACTTGGTCATGCGTGACATATACCGTCGTGGTGCTCTCGAGGCGGTTGTGAAGTCGAATGAGTTCTGCGCGCATTTGCACGCGCAGAGCGGCATCGAGATTCGATAAGGGCTCGTCCATCAAGAAGACTTGGGGTTCGCGAATGAGGGCTCGACCCAGCGCGACGCGTTGACGTTGGCCGCCCGAGAGTGCCGAAGGGGCTCGATCCAGGAGGTGGCGGATACCGAGGAGGTCAGCGACGTCATTGATGCGCTGGTCGAGATTCTGACGCGACTCCTTTCGGACCTTCGGTCCAAAGGCCAGGTTCTTCTTCACCGTCATGTTCGGATAGAGCGCGTAGCTCTGAAAGACCATTGAAATGTCTCGTTGTCCCGTCGCGACGTCGGTAACGTCCTTGTCACCCATCCAGATACGTCCATGGCTCGGACGTTCGAGTCCAGCGAGCATGCGTAGCGAGGTGGTCTTGCCGCACCCCGAGGGTCCGACAAGAACGAGGAACTCACCTTCGTGAATATCGAGACTCAAGTCGGAGACGACGACGTTGCCTTCGAAGAGCTTCCAAACATGATCGAAACGAATTTCGTTCACGCGCGAGACACCTCCGCGTCACCCGCTGGGGCGTCCCCGCGGCGAGAACTGAGCCGAGTAAACGTATCGTCAATGCGTCGTGTCCCCACTACAACTCCCAGTTTTTGGACTACCACTCCAACCAAGCCATTGCGCTGTCGATACGCCGGAGCGACGTCTCTCGACGGTCCGGCTGCACTTCGAGACACAGTAACCGCTATAAGAAGCAATGTCAATAACTACTATCATTAGACATTACAAAGGGTGACTTTGGAGAACGCCTTCCGCGGTGACGGTGCTGACGAGGGCGTAGCGCGAGGCACGATAGACGTGTTGGGCGAATTCGATGGCGCGACCTCGTTCGTCGTAGGTGGTGCGCTCCATGGTCAACAATGCAGTGCCCTTGGGTTCGTCGAAGAATCGAGCTTCGACCGCCGTCGAGTTCTTTGCCGATATCCGTTGGTCAGCGTGGTCGGGGTAGATCCCGGCGACCTTCAATAGTTCGTAGAACCCGTGCTCCTCAAGCATCTCGCTACTCAAGGTGACCAGAGACGTCGGAATGTAATTGTGTAGGAGAGCGATTGGTTCGTCGTCGCCGTAGCGTAGGCGCTCAAGGTAGATCACCAACTGGCCGTCAGCAAGTCCGAGTACCTCTTTTACGAGGTCAGAGGGCCTAATAACTTCATTATGAATGACCTTGGTGGTGGGCTTCTTGCCAGCCACCGCCAAGTCGTCGAAGAGGCTGGTCAATTTCACGTTGCGACTGACCTTCTCTTTGGTCACCGTCGTGCCTTGTCCACGTCGACGTTCGACGAGTCCCTTATCAACGAGGTAGGCGAATGCGGCGCGCACCGTCGGGCGCGACAAGCCGAGGTCTTCGGCGATCTTGACTTCGTTCGCGAGTCTGTCTCCAGTACGCAACCCACCTGAATGTATCTCGGTCTCGATCTGTTGGGCGAGTTGGAAGTACAGCGGCACCGGTGATCCCCGGTCCAACAGGATCGAGGACAGGGGGTCGTACGACGGTATGGTCGATCGGGTCATTTCATTCCTTGGTGACATACGGCGAGAAAAGTCTAGTCCCATCCAATCTACATAGTGCTATTGTTAGGACATATGTGTCGTCTCGATTCTTACCTTGTCGACCCGTCAGGTCAAGAGAATCTTGTGACGTCGTTCGCGACGTGTCGTGAGAGCGCCTTTGCACGCGACGCAAGCAATCTCACTCACGCGAGGACCTTGTGACCCACGCTGGCACCGAGGCGACCACGTCGGCGTTCGATGTCATCACCATGGGACGCTGCGGCGTCGATTTCTACCCGAGCCAACACGGAAGTCTGGTTGACGTCTCACACTTTGAGAAGTTTCTGGGAGGAAGTCCCGCGAACGTGGCGGTCGCTGCAGCGCGCTTAGGTCAGCGATCGGCGCTCATCTCTCGGACCGGTCCCGACCCCTTCGGCGCGTACGTACACGCGGCACTGCAGGGCTTTGGCGTCGACGATCGATTCGTCAGTGAGGTCCCTGACTTCCAAACACCAGTGACGTTCTGTGAGACTTTCCCTCCCGACGACTTCCCCATCTACTTCTATCGGCGCCCCAAAGCACCAGACCTCGAGATCTATTCCCAGGATCTCGACCTCGGATCGATTCGTGACGCTCGATTGTTCTGGGCCACCGTGAGCGGACTATCGGTTGAACCGAGCCGCGACGCCACCATGACCGCATTGGCCACACGTCATCGCTCCCATCCCACCGTGCTCGACCTCGACTATCGCCCTAGTTTCTGGTCGTCCTACGATGAGGCTCGCGCCTGCGTACGCGCCGCAGTCGTGCACGCGACGATCGCGGTAGGCAACCTCGACGAGGTCGAAGTTTGTGTTGACAGTCGCGAACCAGACGAAGCCGCTGATCGCTTGCTGGAGCTCGGCTGCACGATGGCGGTAGTGAAACTCGGTCCCGGAGGCGTACTCGCCAAGACGCGTGAGCAACGCGTCCTTGGAGCGCCCGTCGCCGTGAAGGTCGTCAACGGCCTCGGAGCGGGCGACGGTTTTGGCGGGGCGCTATGTCACGGTGTGCTGTCGCAGTGGCCTCTCGAGAAAATCATCGAGATCGCTAACGCCGCTGGCGCCATCGTCGCCTCGCGCCTCGCCTGCTCTGCCGCCATGCCCACCATGACCGAAATTGAGGATTTACTCGAAGGGAAGTACTCGTGAACGAACAGCGTCGGACCCTACTCATCGAAACGCGGTACGCCCGCCCCGAGGCCGTAGCACTCGCGGGCGCCGCACGCCAACGACGAACTTCAGTAAGTGAGACCGACCAAATTCTGATCGTGGCGGCCGACCACACAGCACGCGGCATGATCGGTGTGGGTAACGAGCCCATGGCGATGGACAATCGATACGACCTCCTTGACCGGTTGTGCATCGCTCTCGCGGAACCCGGCGTCGACGGGGTTCTGGGCACCCCCGACATCATTGAAGATCTCCTTCTTCTCGGCGCCCTTGAGAACAAGTTGGTGTTCGGGTCGATGAACCGCGGTGGATTACCGGGCTCGGTCTTTGAGTTCGACGACCGTTTTACTGGCTACACTCCTCAGTCGATCGTCGACGGCGGGCTCGACGGGGGCAAGATGCTGATTCGTATCAACTTCGGTGACCCGGGCACCGTCAATACTCTGGCCGCTTCTGCGGACGCGGTGACCAAACTCGCGGCCGCCAAGAAGGTGGCGATGGTCGAACCTTTCATCAACGTCACCACGGACAAGGGGCCACGCAATTCCTTGACCGCCGACGCCGTGATCCAGTCCATGACGATCGGCTCGGCCCTGGGCGCCACCTCGGCGTACAGTTGGCTCAAGGTCCCCGTGGTTACCGATATGGCCCGCGTCGCCGAAGCGTCGACGTTGCCCATCGTGCTGCTGGGGGGTGACCAGAGTGATAAGCCTGACGAGATGTACCGATCGTGGGAAGAGGCGCTCAAATTACCCGGAGTACGCGGCCTGACAGTTGGGCGCAATTTGCTCTACCCCCGCGACGACGACGTCGCGGGTGCCGTGAAGACCGCCGCTAGCCTGCTATGAATTCGCCGTTCTATCGACCCGCCCAGCGTGGCGGTTCAGGTGGGACCGTCGTCGACATCACTCCAGAGAACGCGCAGTGGCGATTCTCGTCGCTCAGGGTCGTGGAACTCGAAGCGAACTCTCAGTACTCTGTCGACACCGGTGAGTCGGAATGGATAATTCTTCCCCTCGCGGGAAGTTGCCGTGTTACGTGCGATGACGACGTCTTTGAACTAGAAGGACGACAGAGTGTGTTTTCGCGCGTTAGCGACTTCGCCTACGTGCCGCGCGACGGGCACGTCGATATCGTGAGCACTGGAGGCGGACGTATTGCCTTGGCCGGAGCGCGCGCGCGACGACGATTGCCCGCACGCTACGGGCGTGCCGAGGATGTGCCCGTCGAGATGCGCGGGGCCGGGAGCGCGAGTCGCCAGTGCAACAATTTCGCCTCCCCCGAGGGTTTTGAGACCGACCGGTTGATCGCGGTCGAAGTGTTGACGCCCGGTGGGAACTGGTCGTCGTACCCACCCCACAAGCACGACGAAGTACGCCCCGGCGAAGCACGACTCGAAGAGATCTACTACTTCGAGGTCGATGGAGGTTCTGACGTCGACCGCCCTGGCCCAGGTGGATACCAACGCGTCTACTCCTCGGGCAAAGATCGCCAGATCGACGTACTGGCCGAGGTGTCGACTGGCGACAGCATCACGATTCCCTACGGATACCACGGACCTTCTATGGCCGCCCCGGGTTACGATCTCTATTTCCTCAACGTACTGGCCGGAGAAGCGGACGTACGCACCATGGAGTTCTGTGACGACCCGACGCACGCGTGGATCCGGCGTTCGTGGGAAGGACAATCGGTTGATCCGCGTCTACCGATGACGTCGCACCGAGGTAGGTCGTGAGACTGACCGTCGCCCAAGCCCTCGTGCGTTTTCTTACGGTGCAGCACGTCGAACGCGATGGTCATCGGCAACGGTTCTTCGCGGGGTGCCTAGGCATCTTCGGGCACGGCAACGTGGCGGGAATCGGTCAAGCACTTCTGGAAGCCCAGGACGACTTTCGCTACACCCTCGTGCGAAACGAGCAAGCCATGGTGCACACGGCGGTGGGTTACGCGCGCATGGCCAATCGCCTCCAAGCTTTCGCGTGCACCACGTCGGTGGGTCCGGGCGCCACCAACTTGGTGACCGGGGCTGCAGTGGCGACCACCAACCGAATCCCCGTCTTGCTGTTACCGGGCGACGTCTTCGCTACTCGACGCGCCAATCCAGTACTGCAGGAACTCGAGGATCCCACGTCCCTCGCCCTCTCAGTCAACGACACATTACGGCCGGTCTCAAAATACTTCGACCGAATATGGCGAGCCGAGCAACTTCCCTCGGCGCTACTACACACGATGCGCGTTCTCACCGATCCAGCCGAAACGGGTGCGGTCACTTTGGCCTTGCCCGAGGACGTACAGACCGAGGCCTTCGATTTTCCCGACGAGTTCTTCGACGAGCGTGTCTGGACCGTGCGCCGCCCGCGACCCGATCGAGGACAAATACGGGCCTTGGCCGATCTCGTACGACACGCCCAGCGTCCACTGCTGGTCGCTGGCGGGGGCGTCATCTACTCCGAGGCCACCGAAGCGCTGGCCGCACTATGTCAGGCCACCGGCATTCCCGTCGCCGAAACCCAGGCCGGTAAAGGTTCTCTTCGTTTCGATCATCGCGCGAGTCTCGGAGCGCTCGGGGCAACCGGTAGTGCGGCGGCCAACGACGTCGCCCGCGACGCGGACGTGGTGATCGGCGTCGGTACGCGCTGGAGTGACTTCACTACCGCGTCGTACTCGGTGTTCCAGAATCCCGACGTCAAGTTCGTCAACGTCAACGTGGCCACTTGGGACGCCCACAAACTGAGTGCTGCACCCATCGTGGCCGACGCCCGCGAAGCAATCAGTGGGCTCACTCGCCAACTCGTCGGATGGCGCGTTGACGCTACCTTCGAGCAGCGGTACCGTGCGGGGGCGACGGCGTGGAATGACGCTGTCGAAGCGGCCTACGGTCTCGATCACCACCCCTTGCCGGCCCAAAGCGAGATCATCGGCGCGGTCGAAGCTTCGAGTCGTGACCGCGACGTCGTTGTCGCGGCTGCCGGGAGTCTGCCGGGTGATCTGCACAAATTGTGGCGCACGCGTGACCCCAAGGGGTATCACGTCGAATACGCCTACTCGATGCATGGGCTACGAGATCGCTGCCGGTATCGGCGTCAAGATGGCTGATCCTTCGCGTGAGGTGTACGTCATGGTCGGCGACGGTTCGTATCTCATGATGAGTTCCGAAATCGTCACCGCAGTCCAAGAGGGCGTCAAGATCATCGTCGTACTCGTCGTCAATCATGGATTTCAATCGATCGGAGCACTGTCAGAGTCCGTCGGTGTGGAGCGCTTCGGCACTCAGTATCGCTATCGCGACGACCAAGGTCACCTGGCGGGTGCGACGTTGCCCCTCGACCTCGCCGCGAATGCGGCAAGTCTCGGAGTTACCGTGCTGCGTGCCACCAGCGTCGCGGAACTCAAGGCCGCCCTCGCACAAGCACGCGCCAGTTCAACGACGTCCGTCGTGCACATCGAAAACGACCCGAGTGTCGCCACACCGGACTCGACGTCATGGTGGGACGTCCCTGTAGCCGAGGTCTCGACCCGCGTGTCGACTCGGGACGCACGCACACGGTACGAAGGCGACCGACAGATCCAGCGAACGTACATTCGACCCACTCGACTTGACGACGAACCCGCGTCGTGAACTCGTGTCATTCACGCCACCCTCGGGGACCGACCCTTCGAGCGACGTCTTCTTCAGCTCCGTAGCCTTCACCAACGCAACGGGGACGTTCGTGCTCTTTGGCGCTACGTCGTCAATGTTCGGTCCACTCCTCATCAGTTTCTCGCATCGATTCAATCTCTCGCTTCCCACAGCGGGAACTGTACTGAGCATCTTCTTCGTCGGCGCACTTCTCGGCGTACCCGCGGGCTACGTGAGTGTGAAGCGCTGGCGGGGCAACACCGTGCTCTCGGTGTTGATGGTGTTGATGGGCCTCGGCGCGGTGGCCGCCGCACTATCGAAGAATTGGTCGGAGTTCCTCGTGGGCGTTTTCGTGATGGGCCTCTCCTTTGGTGGGGTTGACTTCTCACTCAACACGTTGCTCGTGCGTACCGAGCCCCAACACCGCGGACATCGTCTCAGCTTGGCCAATGCGGGGTACGGCGTCGGAGCGGTCGTCGGCCCATTGCTCATCATCCTCGTACGACCGGGCAACTTTCCCATCTTGTTCTCAGTGGTTGCCTTTGTCGCAGTGGTCCTTTCGACCTTCAACCGAGGAATCGTCGCTCCCCCCCTGGCCACGACTTCACAATCTCACGGATCGCTGATCACCAGGGGTCGGCGTCGATCCATCCTGCTCACCTTCATCACCGCGTACATCTTGTACGTGGCATCCGAGACGAGCACCGCCGGGTGGATCGCGCCCCAATTGCATCGCGTGGGGTACTCCCAGACGGTGGCTAGTGTCGTGACCGCCGGATTTTGGGGTGGGCTCGCCATCGGTCGCATGGTTGGCGGTCCGCTCGCGCACCGCTGGTCGGGCAAGATCCTCGTGCTAGGTGGGTTGGCCGCGGCCGTTATCCTGAGCTTCGCCGCGTTCTTCAACGTGGCGGCGCCTTACGCCTATCCGGTGTTGGGCCTCGTCTTCGCCTCGGTCTATCCGATGGGACTCATCTGGTACACGACACTCTGTCCCGGCGACGGTGACGGATTGGCGACGCTCATCTTGTTCATGATGGCCGGGGGCATCATCGGTCCGGCCATTGAGAGCGTGATGGTGTCCCTCGCCGGTATCCACGCGGTGCCCGTCGTCATCGCGATCTACGCGCTGTTGAATTTGGGGGTCTTTGCTAGCGCGCTGCGCTTTGACGTGCCTCAACACAGTTCGCGTTGACCACCGAGGCGCGATATCGCAATGTTCGATGGTGAGTAATCTCGAAAGAAGAACAACTCGTTCATCGGAGAATGCCATGGATCTGGAAATCGCCAAGCAACGACTCGAAGAAGAGCACGTCACCTTGCACGACCTTCTCCTGAGTTCCGCCGTTCACGGACTCGACGACCGCGACGCCGCCAACGAACCGGGCGATTGGAGCGACGCCGAGGAGGGGCTCACCGCGCAAGAACAAGATGACGCCGTCACTGCCGGGTTACGAGTTCGCCTGGGGCAACTTCACCGAGCGCTGGATCGTCTCGAAGCCGGTACGTACGGAGTATCCGTGCGCAGCGGCCAAGCGATCTCCGACGAACGTCTCGACGCCGACCCCGCGGCAGAACTCACGGTCGACGAGGCGAGCGACGAATTACGCTGACGCCAGTCAACGGCTCGCGTCACTCCAGTGGGCTGCGCCTCAGGTCCCGACGTTCACGCGACTCGTCTGACGGACCGCGCCGATTCTCTGCTTCATGAGCGGCGCTTTGCATCTCGAGCCACAAGTCTCGTCGAGAAGACGCCAACTCTCCTGACTCGACGGCGGCGCGAACCGCACAGCCGTCGTCACCGGCGTGGCGGCAATTGCGGAATCGACACTCTAACGACAACTCCTCTATATCGGTGAACACGTGGTCGAGGCCACGCTGATCGGCCACGACTTCAAGCAATCGAATTCCCGGGATGTCCAATAACACGCCGCCAGATGACAACCGATAGAGTTTGCGCGTCGTCGTGGCGTGACGACCTTCGCCACTTCGACCGACGGTTCTGGTCATCTCGGCGGTTCCTTCCAGCGCGTTCAGCAGCGACGTCTTACCCACTCCCGACGCACCGAGCATGACGCCAGTAACTCCCGCTGGGAGGAGTGCCCGAACGTCCTCGATCCCCTCACCCGTAAGTGAACTCGTCACGACGACGGACACGTTCGGCACGTGCTGGGTCACCAATAATTGGAATTCTTCTACGTCGTCACCGTCATCCACCTTCGTCACGACGACCACAGGGGTAGCCCCACTGTCTGCAGCCATCATTGAAAGGCGTTCCAGCACGCGCTGGTTGAGCTCCACGCTGAGCGCCACCACGATCATTACGAGATCCACGTTGGCGGCCATCACTTGTGGTCCTCGCCCGTACGCGTCGGGACGACGTAACTCACTGCGCCGAGCCAAGACCCTGGTGATGCGATCGTCACTCACGCACACCCAGTCACCGGCCACCGGCGTCACGTCCAGACTCCTCGACAGTGAGCACAGGCCCGAACCTTCTGACCCGTCCGGTTCTTGCCAGATCACGTCGGCACTGGCTCCGTGCACGATGACGACGCGCCCTACGACGCCGTCGTTCGCCCCGGAGAGGTCGTCACGAGGCCCGCGGCCCAAACTCTCCAGGATCGTGGTCATTGACCGTCTCTCATTGCCGGCACGAAGACTTTCCGTGAACCATGTCGTGCACCTATTATTGCGCGACACGAGTCGGGTCTCTACGCGGCGATTCCCTTGTTGGGATCGGCCGTGTGGCCACCAGGAACAAGTGAGCGCGAGGCGGCGCGGTCCTCCTGGCTCACCGCTTCCCAGACTTTGAACAGCATCCGAATCGTCGAGGTACCCGTATCGATCAAGGAGAGAAATACTGGAAGCTCCTGATATTCGTTGGCGGCCTTTCTCATGAGCGACCGATCTGTAGTCCAACGGTCACAACTGCCAGTACGAAGAGGAAGAAGGCGGGAGCGAACAACGCGAGGCCATCCCTCTTTCGAAGGTGAGCGATGAGGGCACCCACGAAGTACAACGCCACCCCGACCGCCGCGAGCTGACCCACGAGTTTGAGACCAAATCCCACTGCCAAACCCACACCGCCCAAGATCTCCAATGTCGCGAGTATGGGAAGTTGGGACTCGCGAACGCCCACGTGGGCCATACCTTCGACGATTTGAGGCGACTTCTTCAATTTGGCGGCACCCGAAACCAGCACCATCAGTGCCAGCACCAGCGAACAAATGGTCATTGCGATCTTCATTGAAATCCTTCGTTTATGGTGAGAGATGGACCGTGCGACGACCTGGGCTAGTGAGTCAGGGCCTTGGACAGGTGGTGACCGTGATCGGCGGCGAGACGCTCGGATTCTTTTCGCATCTGCGAAGCGAGTTCCTTGAACTCATCGAGAGCCGGGTTGACACCCACGAGGGTGAACTCGGTCTCTACGACGCGCAGGTCGAGTCCCCAGACGTCTTCGAGGATGCGTCGAATCCATCCCGACGCGTGGTCCCAACCCTCACGCGGAGTACCAGCGCCATACGCTCCACCGCGTACGACGACGAGAACCGCCGGTCGATCCTTGAGGGGCTGCCCGCTCGATCGAGGGTCGGAGATCACCATGTCGACCCAGGTCTTGAAGTGCTCCGAGACACCGAAGTTATATAGCGGCACGGCAAAGAGCAGGGCGTCGGCCGCCAGCAACTCGTCGGTCAAGGTTGCCGCGAGGTCGACCGCGGCCTTTTGCTCAGCGCTCAGCGTCGCTCCTTCGCTGCGGTCAGCGAATACTGATAGAGCCCACGACGTCGAAGGGATCGGATCGATTCCGACGCTCCGACGCGTCACTTCGGCCTCAGGATTGCCCTTGCGCCAGGACTCCTCCGCGATGTCGGCGATGGCGCGGCTCACGGAACCTTCGCTACGGATACTGGCGTCAAGTCGAAAGAGGGACATCTTTGCTCCTAAGTAGTTGATTGCACTGTGCACTCTCAATATATAGGTAACTATTAAAAACGAAGCGCCTCGTTCTTGACAAGCCACTGGTACGATGAAATACGTGGAATCTGAACGATCGATAGCTCTCGAGGCTGAGATCGGGACGCCCTCCTCCCTTGAGCGCTCCGTCTGTGCAGAGACATCCAAATCCTGTGACGGTGCCTTGGCCCAGGCCTTCAAATTTCTGGGAAAACGCTGGAACGGCGTCCTCCTCGGCACCCTCACCAACGGTCCGTCGGGCTTCGCCGAACTGAGGCGCAACGTCATAGGCATCAGTGACTCGGTGTTGTCAGAGCGCTTGAGCGAACTTCAAGAAGCTGGTCTCATCGTGCGTTCAGTGGAACCCGGCCCACCGGTATCGGTCTCGTATGAACTCACCGAAACTGGCACTGCGTTGATCCCGGCAATGCACGCCCTCAGCACGTGGGCCAGTGAGAGCTTCCCCAGCGTCGCACACGACTAATCGAACTACCAATATCGAACTTTGAGAAGAGAGAAACTGTGACCGATCGACTTCCCGTCCTACGTACATCAGTGCAGCACCTACATTCCGTCATCGACGGGGTCGAGGTCCTGGTGCCCGAGACGTCCGCCTACCCGAGTGAGTGGACGATCGCCGACACCATGTCGCACATTGGCTCGGGCGCGGTGATTTTGAAGCGGCGTTTCGAGGATGTCGTCGCTGACCGGGAGGCTGACGCCGGATTCAATCAGTCGGTGTGGGACGAGTGGAACGCGAAGGCGCCGGTTGATCAAATCAGCGACGCTCTCGTAGCCGACGAAGCGCTGCTCGTCGCGCTCGAGAACGTGTCCGACGCGCAACGCACCGCGTTTCACTTCGTGATGGGACCGTTCAATCTCGATTTCGACGGTTTCGTCGGCATACGTCTCAGTGAGCAGGCGCTGCACACATGGGACGTGGAGGTGGCGATTGATCCCACAGCCACGTTGTCGAGTGACGTCGCGGGAGCGATCCTGGACGGACTCGGCAGAATTGTCGGCTTCAGCGGTAAGGCCAACGGTCAAACGAAACAGGTACGCGTTCGCACGACGGACCCTTCGCGCGACTTCACGATGGAATTCTCTGGTGATTCGGTGAGTCTTGTCGATGCCTCACACTCCGGTGACGTCGACCTCGAGTTACCCGCCGATGCTTTCGTGCGACTCGTCTACGGACGTCTTGACGCGGAAAACTCTCCCATGGATCCGAGTGCCTCACCATTAGACATTCTGATGAAGGCCTTCCCAGGTTTTTAGAGTCACGCCGTGACAAGATTTCGGATTCAGGTTCATTCAACTCGTTAGGTCAACTTCCTAGCCTTTCGTTACGAATGGTCGACCGCGAAATCTTTAACGCTCATTCGATCTAGACGTCTCGAAGAAGGTCGACACTTGCGATCTAGAGGCCCTGAGAAAGGTCACCATCGAATCTAAAATTGCGGTGGGCGACTGTCACATTTAGCGAACGTTCACCTCGTGTCGCTCACCTCACTCCGGTCGGTCTTGGATTCAATCAGTTCGAGAACGTGGGCGAAGCCACCTGGTGCGCGAGCGAATCGACGCGAACTCGTTACCACTCGAATGGAAGAATTGTGACTCCAGTGAGCTCCACTATCGACCAGTTGGCGAAAAATCTCCCGATCCTCACCGCACTTCCATGGAGGAAAGCCGCCCACTTTCATGTAGTGCCACGCATTGAAACCCATACTCGCGCCGTGCACTGGATACTCTTCGGCGTCGTATAAGGCCGTCCACGTCGAAATCGTCTCCTCGTCATGGTCCCCCCACTCGGAGACTTCGACGCGCCCTGTCCAGAGGTCCGCGCCTCCTTCGTGCGCGAGGACCTGAGCGGCCAACCAGTGAGGAGGTACTCGCGAGTCGGCGTCGGTAGTGGCTAGCCAGATCTCGCCGGCACGGATCTCATCCCAATTGTTGAGTAGGTTCGAACAGCCGAGGGCACGCGCGCTTCCCACGTTGCGTACGTCGCACGTCGGAGTGCTCACATGCAGTCGACTGTTCTGACTTCGTAAATGACTGATCCACTTTTTAACCACCTGTGCGCTTCTATCGCTGCACGCATCCAGAACCACCGCGACACCGAGAGAGATGTTCTTCGTGCAAAGTACGGCGAACGCGTTTTCCAATGACTCCAGCGCTGGACCAAGTAATGCCTCTTCATTATGCACCGGCACGACGACACCGATTGCCCGAGTCCTGGTCCCGTCAGATTTGGTACGTTTCATTCGTCCCTCTCCCAGACATCGAGCATGAACTGTTCCTCGCGATACGTTGCGACGCGACGAAGTTGCGCGTAGTCGTCGATCTGGTGGTGAACCTCTTCGGCGGTCAGGGGGTAGTCCGTGTCGCCACGCCAGTGAACCGCGACGAGATTGCCACCAACGCTCAACGATCCCACAATGGACCGAACGACCGAGTCAAGCGAAGGAGCATCGAAGTAGTAGCCCACCTCACTTAGGACGACTAAGTCAAAGGTGCCCTGGGGCCACTGTGTGGGGATGGCCAAAAGTGCGACGGTAACGTTCTTCACCGAGCGCAGTCGCGAAATCGCTTGTTCTACCGCGCTCGGCACAACATCGGTCACGAGGAGCTGGTCGCATCGTGTCGCTAGCTGCTGGCTCAGAACGCCGACTGAACAACCAGGTTCGAACGCGTTGCGATACCGCTGTCGCGGCAGTGCGGCAAGGGTCAACGCGTACTTGCGCTGTTCGTATTCGCTCGTCGAAAAGTCCCACGGATCAGGATCGGATTCATACATGTCGTGGAAATACTGATACTCAGTGGACGACATTTGTCGTTCCCGCTGACTCAACGTAGACCTCGGAGGACCGCCAGAATCGGCGCAGGATCGGAGCTGGCAGAACGGCCGCCTGCTCCAAAGGGTCGTCACGAGCTGATATCTGAGATTCGAACGCCATTGACGCCCACCGCTTACGTGCACGCTCACGGCGTGACAACTGCACACGGCAACATGAACTCCAAGGGAAAGCCGAATCGTGAGGTGACGCCCAATGCCAGGTCCAGACGAGATAACTCAACAATCGACTACCGGCGGCATTCGCTGCGATGCGCGCAACCTCGCCACATGCGTCGTGATCAGGGTGCCCGTCATGTTGCCACGGGGCGAGGCACCAGTCCCCCGGTCGCAATGCTGCCGACAACGCACCTTGCAACTCTCGTCGATGGGAAGTGACGTCCGTGTCGGGTATGTGAAGGCGTTTCACGAATGGCTTTTCCCAGCCCAACCGACGAAGGGCTTCGGACGACTCGCGAGCACGACGTCGTGCGAGCTCCTGGGAGAGCGAGACGTCCTTGAATCGATGCGACCCTTCCCCGTCGGTAACAGCAAAAACCTTTACTGGGATGCCGCACGAAAGAGCGTGTTGAAGGATGCCCCCCACACCGAACACCTCGTCGTCGGGATGCGGTGACACAATGACAATTCGCTTGGCCGTAAGCGGTCCGACGAGGGGCAGGGCGTCGAGTTGCGCCGATGACATCCACTCGCTCTCAGAGGTTCCCAAATGCTCGTTGTCGACAATCAATGCCACGTCGCTCCTCCTTCTCCTTCGAGGTATTCACTAGAACGTGATTCCACCGGTAGCAAATAGCGCCACCGACGCCACACCCATAATCGTCACGGTGAGCCAGCCCATCGCTTTGGCCAGTCTCCCGTTGGCGTACTCCCCCATAATTTCTCGATCACCTGCCACTCTCATGACCACGATCAACAATGGCGTCGCAATCACTCCGTCGATTACCGCAACGAACACGAGAAGTTTGATGGGGTCGACGTGGACCAGGCTGAGCGCGGTTCCACCAACTGTGCCCAAAGCGACCAAAGCGTAAAATAATGGGGCCTCACGGACGGAGCGCGAAAAGCCCCACTTCTTGCCCATCAGGCCCGACAATCCCACCGAACCCGATCCGGCGAGGACCGGCACTGCCAGTAGACCGCTGCCAATAAAGCCCAAGGCGAAGATTGCGCTCGAAAATCTTCCGGCGAAGGGTTGCAACGACTGTGCCGCCTGCGCCGCGCTCGTTATGTTGAGTTTGTGATGGGCGTGCAGCGTGGCGGCAGTCGAAGCGATGATCGAAAACATGACAATGTTTGAAAACGCCATGCCGCTGAAGACGTCGACTCGGCTGGTGCGCTGCTTCTTCACGGCGCTACTGGCGCGGCGGGTGGCGAGTGGAGCGGCGAGTGGACCACCCTCACGTTCTCCGCGCATCTCTTCTAGACGATTGGCACTCTGCCAGAAGAAAAGGTAGGGAGAAATGGTCGTACCGAGAATCGCTACGAACAACGCAATGTATCCCGAGTTGAACTCGACACGGGGCACCACGGTGTCTCGGAGCAACGAAGCCCAATTGTGAGTCACCGTCACAACGACGATGATGTACCCGAGCAACGCCATACAGAGAAATTTGAAGATTTGACTGATACGGGCGTAAGAACCGATGATCACAGCCATCGTGATGAGAAGTCCCGCCACCAAGGCCCACAACCACGTTGGTCCGGCGTGAAGGAGAGTCATGCCCGAACCAATTGCCACCAGATCGGCGGCAATATTGAGCATGTTGGCGACAATGAGAACGCTCAACATCACACTCACCACCGATCGACCCACGTTGGTGAATCGTTTCGTAACTAATTCCCCCAGATCCATGCCCGTCGCGAGAGCCGAGCGGTCGCATATTTCTTGCACGGCAGCCATAAGGGGAAAACTCACCAGCGCTACCCAAAGGAATGCTGTGCCGAACTTCGCACCGGCCTGTGCATAGGTTGCTATGCCCGATGGATCGTCATCCGACGCCCCAGTGATGAGACCTGGTCCCATGGCGCGCACGTAGTCAAGCCATACGCTTTTTCCATTGGGCGAACTCTTTCGAGGGGACTTCGATTTGGCGACCAGATCAACCATCGCGGTTAGTCGACGCCCTACTTCGCCATGACGGCGAGAAGCGACCAAGATGCGCAGTAGCAAGCGTGTTGCACAACATTCACCGACGCGTCACATGGAGACCTCAACACCGAGATATTCGATTGCGCAGCCTTTGACGGCGATGCGACGGTGCGGGGGATGCCGTAATACCAGCACCTCCCGACACCTCCTCGCATTGCGTGGCGATATTGAGCTTCGTCATTCAAGGTTTCGTGTGCGGTGTTGAAAATTGCCACGTTGGTGTTACTCGCGCTCACGTCGTCGATCGGCATCGTCACTCGCGATCCAACGATTCTTTGATCTTCTGGCCTAACTTCTTAGCCCTTCCCGTCAGTTGCTCGACCTCGCCCGATAACTCCTGACGGCGATTGCCAGTTGCCTTACCAGCAGTTGCTTTGGCCCGCCCTTTTGCCACTTGCGTAGCGTTCTTTGCCCGGGCCACAGCGTTGCTCGCTGCCTTCCTTGTCTCTTTCTTTTCTGCCATTGGTCCATCTCTTTCCTTGGAATGTTGTACGACTCTCCCCTGGTCATGAATCTCTTCTACGACCGAGCAGCGCCTCGAGAACTCCTCATGTCAAGCATCAACACCAGTGATCTAGTGATCTAGCGCCCACCGCTCACGGCCCTTAGAAGTAATGCCGACGACCACCGATCTCGCGTCCCATGGCACCCAAGATCCAAAGGGCGATGCCCACGACGACCAACAAAACTCCCAGAATCCAGATGAAGTGAATTCCCAAAATGAAACCAATCAACAACAGAACGATGCCTAACGAAATCATCATCTCTCCAATCAGCATCTTGTATGAACGAGTTCCCTCGTTATCGCCAAATCGTGGCGACTGGACTGAGCATATTTCTGGAGTTCCGAGACTGCTTCCAGCACGACCTGAGAAATGCGGCGCAGTTCTTGGTCTCGCTACGAGAGACAAGAACAACTGCAACACCAGTCAAACCATGACGTCACAACGATTCACACATAGATGTCATGATCACGTTGAGGGACTTCGCGACGAAGTCGATCGAGCGATCAGTTTGCCTGCGCGCCAGCTAGGACTGGCGATTCTTCTCACCCTGTTATGAGGACTGCGGAGCTATGCCTTGACGTATTTTACCGATGTCGATCAGGTAAAATATTGCTTCTATTTCGTGAAGAGTCCTGGAAAAGCGACTGCGTGTGATCAACACGCAAACGACTCCTCGCCTCAAGCGACGGCGTTACCCTGAGAAACGTCGGAGACTTCGTGAGCAACTTGAATGATGTACGGCGTACTTATTTCGTCGCGCGCGTCCGCACCTTAGAGGACTCTGAAACCTTGTGAACGGTGCGAATCATGTGGTGCAGTTCCTACCGTGAAGTAGGACTCCAAAACGCATTCAGGCCTTCAATTCTCAGGTTCTCAAGCTCGTTCATTATGTTACGAAAAGAATACGAGTGATACGAATTGGTACTTGACCCGTCGGCGGGCGCATTGAAGACTGACCTCGATTGCGGTTCACTGTTCCTCAATCAGCGAGTTGAAAATAGAGCGGAGGAAAATCATGACAGACACCAATGTGATCACGACGAGACGGGGCAGGGTAGAGTTTTCGACTCACGCCCGGCTATCCAACATGTTTGACTTCGACGGGAGCCTCGCACTGCAATGCGTCGGAACTTGTGCCTTTTGTGAGGAGCGTTGCAACAACGTTCAGCCTCACGCGGAGGGCCACTGCTTGATCGAAGTACTTGACGTTGATATGGACGGCAATTGCGTCCTTATCGGCTTCATCGACGCGCAAACGATGACTCCCGACTACGGGAACGGGGATGAGCACCCGGACGACGATGAGGACGATGATGACGACGAGGACGATGACGACGAGGATGACTCGACGGAATAGGTAGTCGACGCAATTCGCGACACACATACGCACGCCGTCATCGCAGCGGAACCACAAGACATTCATTCAATTACCACACTGAAAGAGGAAAGCAAATGGAGGAATTTCTCACCGACGTGAAGACGTTGCGCGAGCGAGCTCGTAAGAACATCGAGCAAGGACCGGTGACAGATGCATACGGGGCCGATCTGGAAAGGGTGATCTTTGTCCTCAATCAGGCGCTGGCGACCGAACTCGTATGCGTATTGCGCTACAAGCGCCACTACTTCACCGCGCAAGGCCTCAATGCGCAATCGGCTGCCGCAGAGTTCCTGCAGCACGCCGCCGAAGAGTCTGATCACGCCGACATGATCGCCGCTCGTATTCAACAACTCGGCGGTGACCCCGATTTCAATCCCGAAACCCTTATCGGGCGCAGCCAAACAGAATACGACTCGTCTGAGGAACTCAAGGCCATGATTCGCGAGGATCTCGTTGCGGAGCGGGTCGCAATCGACTCGTACGCCGAGATCATCTTGTGGCTGGGTGACGGCGACCCGACGACTCGACGAATGCTCGAACAAATCCTGGCGGTGGAAGAAGAGCATGCCGACGACATGCTTGATCTACTCACCGTCGTGAATTACTAGATCGCGATCCAAGATGGTGGCCCAATTTCAATCGCTGGACGAAATAAGGAACGCGAAGTTGCCCGAGGGCGATTTTCCATCAGGTGTCGAGCCGACAGGCGACGTCCTCGCGCTCTTCAGTGAATTCGTGGCGACCCAGTCCGCTGATCTCCCACTGCCGGGATCAGGTGCGACATGGCGCAGGTTCACAACGCTCGCGGACTGGGCGTCGCGAGACCTTTCGGTGGGCCGGCTGTGTGAAGGTCATGCTGACGCGTTGGCAATCATCGCCGAAGCGGGAGCAAGTCCCGTCTCCGGAGCATCGTACGGCGTATGGACCGCGCGAAGCGGACGAGCGACCACGTTCGCCGAGAGGGTTGATCGGGGATGGCGCTTGACGGGAAGCAAGGAGTTCTGTTCGGGTGGCCGCATCCTCGACCGGGCGCTCGTGTCGGCGGCGACCAGCGAGGGATACTTACTTTTCGATATCGACGTCGCCCAGCAAGTGAGTTCTTTGGTCCCAGGCTCGTGGCCAGCCGTTGGTATGGCCAACTCGATGAGCGAAACTCTGGAATTTGGCGGCCCCATCGTTTCGGACTCTCAAGTAATTGGCCCGGCCGATTTCTACCTGCAGCGGCCGGGTTTTTGGTTCGGTGGCGCTGGCGTCGCTGCGTGTTGGTTTGGCGGAGCAGCCGGGTTGATCAACGGTTTAGTCCCGTGGATCAATTCGGAACCAACGGAGTCGAGCCTTGTTGATCTGGGCGTGGCGGTGAGTGAACTCGAGACGATGCGATACACCCTGAAGGGTGTAGCCGATGACATCGATCAAGATCCCTATGACCTGGGTCGACGAGCGCAATATCGCACCATGGTTGTCCGACACGTCGTACGAAACGCTGCCCTAGAAGTTCTCAACCGTGTGGCGTCCGCAGGAGGCGCCCGGCCATTGTGCCACGACGAAGACCAGTCGCGACGAGCCGCCGATTTGTTCGTCTACTTATCCCAACATCACGGCACCGTCGATGCCCAAGAGTTGGGACGCGCATTGATACACGCCCGAACATGGAATTAGGCGATTCTTCACCTTGGTTGGCGTAGCACCACTGAACATCGACAGAGCATCGATCTGGCTTGAAGAAATGGAGGGCACGTGCCACAGAATTCTTGGAGTGATAAACGTGAGCGCCAATACGAGCACATCAAAGAGGGCGAGTTGCAACAGGGCCGCTCCGAGGACGTCGCCGAAGAAATTGCCGCGCGAACAGTCAATAAGGAACGAGCGAGAAGTGGTGAGTCGCGGACGAAAAGTCGTACATCCCTAGACGACATCTCTTCAGGGCGACGGGGAGGCCTACGGTCCCACCAGGGTCCAGGCGGACGCACTTTCAAACAGCTGTACGAGGAAGCACGTCGAAAGAAGATCAAGGGGCGTTCACGCATGAACAAGAAGGCACTCGAGAAGGCCGTCGACCAGGAATAAGCCACGTTGCGGTCCAATTGTCGCTTGCTGGCCCACGTGTTGGACGTGCGTGACATAAGTTCGCACAGCCACTCAGCATTGACCACGGATTCGACAGTCGTCGTTGGTAGGTGCGCTCTCTGCGCTGGAACGACAGCGTCATCACGACCGATCGAAGTAATTCACCGTGGATTGAGTTGGAATTTTCTCGTTTTTCATGGTTGTAATCAGCGATTACCGAGCAACAACTCTTGAGCGTACGTGTTCGCCGCGGCCATGACATTTAGGCCAATGTATTCCCTTAGTTTCGAGTGAATCGCGATTGTATTCAATGTCAAGAAATGTTACGCTCGCCCCAATGAGAGTCCTGGTCAGCGGAGAAGACCACACGGCGGGAAGCTAAGCGATTTGGAAGGAATCCCTGAGAAATGGCGAGGCATCGAAGTAATCGGGCACTTCATAACGATGCGGCCATCCGCGGCGCCGCAGTGGATCTCGTCCTCAAGGTAGGAATTGACGCAATATCTTTTCGCGACGTGGGTCGTGCCGCCAAGCTGTCCCACGGCGCCCTATACGCACGATTCGAAGACGTTGAAGAGTTGCTAGTGGACCTGTGGGATCACGTCCTCGTCGATCGAGCGATCAGCCTTTTTGAACAGGTCAGACTCGCCGCCTCGACTCCCACCAAGAAGAATGTCGACGCTCTCGTCAAACGCCTTCGTCACAGCACTCCCGAAGACGTCACGATGGTGCAAGTCCTGTTGACGTCGCGCCGATTCGTCATTTTGCACGAAGAAGTCGAAGCATTCATCCATGACTATCTCGAAATGGCCTCCACCGAGTCCACGGGCCCGGTGCACGCTCGTTCGTTGACATTGTTTGCTCTCACAATCGTAGGAATACTCTCCGCGTCACAAGGAGGATTGGATGCAGACGACTTCGAGTGTCTAGAGATAACGGTCCTGGAGGCCCTGAAGTTCGCGCCTCATTCGGTACCACCGATCGACGCAGTGGACGGAGGTAATGATCGATTCCCCCTGCCTCACAACGACCTCCGCGCGCAACTCGCCTATCACACGTTCTTGGCGGTCGGCAAAAGTGGCTACGCGCGCGCCACCATCTCTCGAATCTCGCGGCGCGCCGACTGTTCTCCGGGTGCCATTTACAAGTTATATCCCTCTAAAGAGGACCTCGTCATTGGCGCGATGAGCAGCTTGATGGAAGCGCCGTGGATCGCGACGTCGAGCCTCGCTGACGTACTGGAGCCGGGAAATTTGGCGCAACTGCTCTATTCAGCGGCGAGTGACGAGAACATGATTCGCAAGAGTTTCGCTTTGGAGGTCGCTATGGCCTCGGCTCAGAGCGACAAGCTTCGCACCGCAGTTCGGTCACAAGTACGTCGACTTGAAGCAGTAGTACCACTCATTGATGGTCTGAGCAAGGACGAACGCAGACAAATGACGTGCATGATTCGCGTCATCGTCTTCCTCACCCTCGGAGTGGCGTTCTTGTCCACGGTCACAAAAGCCACCGATCAGATTGACTTCAACCAATTCGCCGAACCCTTGCGACGGTCCTTCTTGGAAAATGCGGTCCCATCGTGGGTGGAGACCAGAAGACAACTCATCAGCCTGGCGGAGATAAAGAAGTCCGCCGGGACGACGAAGGTCTAGTCACTCTGAGCCGCCTTCTCCAACGCGTCGAGATAGATGCTGGCGAGCCGGTCCCACAAGAGATTGGCCTGCGAATCGATGTCGCGTCGCGTCGCGTCGTTGTCGAACCACTCCACCGTCTCACGGATTCCGTGCGCGAAGGGAACGTCGCAATGAAAATTCGGCACGAGCCGACGTAACTTGGCGTTGTCAAAGACTGCTGAGTTCACCTTGTCACCCCAGAGACTGCCCAGAAGTTCCGGGTCCGCGGCGACGAGCGCGTCGGTAGGAACGTGCAGGAGGTCGGGCTGCACACCCGCCGCCGCTCCAACCAGGTTGTAGATCTGGTTCCACGTCAGAGCTTCGTCCGAGGTGATATGGATAGCCTCACCGATGGCCTGCGCGAGCCCCAGTAGCGGTATGAGACCGCGCGCGAAGTCGGTGTTATGGGTCAAGGTCCAGATGCTCGTTCCGTCGCCAGGCACGAGGATCTTGGCCCCACGGCGCATTCGATCGATAATCGTGTACGGCTTGGCCCAACTCCCGATCGCGACAGGGATCTGTGACGCACCGTAGGTTAACGACGGGCGAATAATCGTGACCGGGAAACTCGTCGTAGCGTGCGCGCTCATCAACACTTCTTCGCAAGCGATCTTGTCCCTCGAGTACTGCCAAAAAGGGTTCTCGAGTGGCGTCGATTCTGTAATGAGCCAACTTGCGGGAGGCTTCTGATACGCCGACGCAGAACTAATGAACACGTACTGTCCGACATCAGAGAAGAGTCGCAGGTCCATTTCGACGTGCGAAGGAACGTACGCCGTCCATTGGATAATCACGTCGAAGTGATGGCCACCCAACGCGGCGCGTACCTGAGCTTCCTCGGTTGCGTCTGCGATCAGCGTACGATCAGCGCCGACGTGATTCTCGAGGCGTGACGTACCGCGGTTGAGCACCCACACGTCGTGGCCATTCGCGAGCGCCTCGAGAACGCAGGCTCTCGAGATGAGCCCCGTTCCCCCCACAAAGAGCACCTTCATTGGATTATCCCTCCACGCCCGTGACGCCGTCCGTCGACGTCGGGGCCACATTATTCTCGCCAGCCTAAGTCCGACACCGCGGTCACACGACAGTGGGGAACGTGGTTGACCTACACCTGTGCCTGGGGCTCCGAGGTGATGTCTGAGAGTGCGGGCACCGACGCGCGCACTCGATTTCGACCGGACAATTTGGCTGAATAGAGCGCTTGATCGGCACGCTCGATGAGGTCGTGAATCGTGAAGTCAGATTCAGGAGTATGACAAGCAACACCTGCGCTCAAAGTAATCACCGGCGGTGACGTGGGGCGCGCCTCGTGAGGAATAGCGACCAGGTTGACGTTGTGCAGCACGCGCTCGGCGGCGGCGATGGCGGCGTCCTCTTCACAATTAGGCATCACCAAGAGGAACTCTTCGCCGCCGTAGCGGTAGACGGCCTCGCCAGCTCGCACCACGCGACTCAGGCAACGAGCCACCTGGCGCAATGCTTCGTCACCGGCGGGGTGACCATAGTGGTCGTTGTAGAACTTGAAGTAGTCGATATCGAACATCGTCACGCAGTACGAGTTCTGCGAGCGTAACGCGCGCGCGTGAATCTTGAGGAGGTCCTCCTCCATGCGCCGACGATTCCCCAGATTCGTCAACGAGTCCGTCAACGATCGACCGAGTAGTTCGAGATTGGCTTCTTCTAGTTGCGCGCGCACTTGACTGAGTTGGCGATGCAGGTTCGTCACGCGCTCGGCCGCCACGAGACAGGTCTGTACGTCCAGAGGGTTGACGGGCTTGATCATGTAGTCGTCCGCGCCGGCACTCATGCCCTCGAGGATCTGTTCGGGGTCGGCGAGGCCGGTCACGATGACGATATAGGTGTAGTGGTCGCGCACATCGTGTCGCACCCGTCGACACAACTCGGTTCCGTCAACTCCAGGCATCATCCAGTCGGTCAGCAACACGTCGATGTCGCCACCCTGGAGAAGTTCCCACGCGCTCGAACCGTCACTCGCCACGAGACAGTCGTGACCCAATTTCGACGCCATCGCCTTGAGGAGCACGCGACTCGTGGCGTCGTCATCCGCAACGAGTATTCGCACGTTAGGCCCTCACGATGAGGTGATTGAGAGCGGTAAGTACGCGGGTGAACTCGGCGTCGAACATTTCGAGGAGTGCGACTCCAGCGGCCACATTATTGGCCCGAGCAAGCCCTTCGATTTCTGCACAAATGGGCACCAACCGCGCTCCACCGACGTTGCCGCTCGCCCCGCGCAGCGAATGAGCGGCTCGTTCAGCAGCGTGTGCATCATTGTCGCTCAGAGCCGCGACGAGTGCATCACGCTGACCCTGAGCCTGGTCAAGATATTGACCGATCACTTCGGCGAGCACCACTCCCTCACCGTCGTCGAGACTTCGCAGTAGTCCGATCTGACCTAGGTCGAGGGCCTCGAGAACGTTGCTCTCGAGCGGTACGTCGACTTCAAGGTCGACCGACGCCTCAAGTTGTTCTGACGCCACTTCGGACGCGTCGATGACAGAAGGGACGTCGGGCGTCGCGTGCGAATCCTTTACCCAGCGCTCGATCACCGCGGCCATGGTCTCGGGTCGCACGGGCTTGGAGATGTAGTCGTCCATCCCGACCGCTATGCACTTCTCACGATCGCCTTCCATTGCGGCGGCGGTCATTGCGATGATGGGGGTGTGGCGCGAGGTGCCCTCCATCCGACGGATGTGCACGGTCGCCTCGTATCCATCCATTTCGGGCATCTGACAGTCCATAAGAATGGCGTCGTAGGTATTGAGCATGACGGCCTGCACCGCTTCGCCACCGTGATTGGCGATGTGGAATTGATAGCCGAGTTTGCTCAGGACTTTAGAGCCCACCAATTGGTTCATCTTGTTGTCCTCGACGAGCAGAATGGTACCGCGATTCGCGCCCACTTGAGCGTGCACTTCCGCGATGGCTTCGAGAGTGCTGATGTCCCCGTCGTTGAGCGAGGTAATGAGGCAGTCGTAGAGTTCGGATTGGCGTACCGGCTTGGTCAGCGACGCAGCGAAGCCCTTGAGCTTGCTCTCCTTCACGCCGAGGCGTTCGCCCGACGAACTCAGAAGGAACAGCATCGTGTTGGTCGTCGAGGGATCGCCCTTGAGGTGACGGGCCAGTTCGATGCCGTCCATCTCGGGCATGTTGAGGTCGAGCACTCCGATGTCGAACTCACGTCCCTCGCGAGCCGCACCAGCGGCCAGAAGGATCGCTTCAGCACCGCTGGAGGCCTCGACCGCCTCCACACCCCACGAGCGCAACTGACGGCGCAGGATCATGCGGTTCGTCGCATTGTCGTCGACCACCAGGGCGCGTCGTCCGTCGAGTGTTCGGTCGTCGACGCCCGAACCGTCACCATTGCGGTCGGCCACGCGAAAAGACAGGTCAAACCAGAATCGCGAGCCCTCTCCGGGTATCGAATCGAGGCTCACCTCACCGCCCATGAGTTCCACCAACTGGCGACTAATCGCCAGTCCGAGACCGGTGCCACCGAACTTACGCGTGGTCGAGGAGTCCGCTTGAGCGAAGGCCGCGAAAAGGCGCTGCTGGTCCTCGGGTGCGATGCCGATTCCGGTGTCGATGACTTCAAATCTCACGTCCGCGCGGTCGCGGTACTCGCCCACGACACTGACCCGCACGACGACCTCGCCTCGGTCGGTGAACTTGACCGCGTTGGCCGCGAGATTGAGGAGAACCTGTTGAATGCGCACCGCGTCACCCATGAGGGAATCGGGTACGTCGGGGTGCACGTCGACGAGTAACTCAAGATTCTTATTGGCGGCAGCCGCGGCCAAGATTCGACCCACGTCGTCGGCGACTCCTTCGACGTCAAAGGCAATCTCCTCCACCTCGAGGCGACCCGCTTCGATCTTGGAGAAGTCCAAGATGTCGTTGATGATCGCGAGGAGATTCTCGGCCGACACCTTGATCCCCGAGGCCAATTCCAACTGGTCGCTGTCGAGCGCCGTGCCCAGTAACAACTCGGTAAGTCCAATCACTCCGTTCATGGGCGTACGGATCTCGTGGCTCATCGTCGAGAGGAACTCAGACTTGGCCCGTGACGCCGAAAGCGCCGTGTCGCGCGCAGTGACGAGATCGACGGCGGCTCGACGCTCGTCGGTCACGTCACCACCATTGAGTACGTAGCCGCGCACGGCGGGGTCCCCACGCAGGTCCGACGCCGTCCACGCAATAGTGCGCCACGACCCGTGGGCATTGCGCATCCGGCACTCGAAGGAGACCATCGACGTCGCGTCGAGGCCGAGAGACAACTCACGCAGTTTGTCGATCACGATGTCAGCGTCGTCGGGGTGGACATTGGAGGTCACCAAAGTGCCGATCAATTGCTCGGGCATGATACCCAAGATCCGTTCCGAGGAGGGGGTGATGTAGGCGATCGTGAAGTTGTCCTCAGCGATGACGATCACGTCGGCGGCATTCTCGATCAAGGAGCGAAACCGCACCGTCGAAAGTACCTGGTCCTCTCGCACCGTCAGGGCTAGGCGCACACCCGCAAAGATCATGAGCGCGGTGGCCAGGGCGACTGCTGACCGGTCGATGTGGGTGAGCGTCGCCGAGACCATGATTGCAACTCCGGCAATGGCTCCCAGGGCCGGAATCGCGTACCCGGCCCTCTTGCCGGCCACCGCGTGCTCGGCATTGACCGCCTTCATGGTCGAGAGCTTCTCTACCAGGACCGGCTGAGCCCAGATAGCGACGGCGAGGAGCAGCAGAGAGATTGGCCACACGACGGCATTGGCGACGTAGCCGATGCGCGAGGAACTCTGCAAGAGGTTGAACATGTCACCGATGACGTTAAAGACCATGGCGACGCTGGCAATGGCGAAGAAGGGGCGGTACGTCTTGGGTAGCACCGCCAACGCTCCGACCGCGAGCGTCAGTAGCAAGAAGTCGCCCACTGGGTAGGCCATCGAGGTAATGGTCGACATGTCGCCACCCCCGGTGGCGTGCAAGATGGCGTGGAACAAGTACGCCGCTGACAGCGCCGAAGCGGCGAAGGCCGCGATGACCCCATCAATCGCCGTGGTCAGGAATGACCCGCGACTGCCGCGTCGAATCGGCGCCATGAAGCCCATGTAACACAAGGGGAAGAAGCCCACGTAGAAAATGTCGGCGAACGAGGGCGTCGAGGGAGTGGCCCCGCCGAGGGACTCGATCGTCAAAGTGACGTCGCCCAGGGCCCACGAGATGCACGCCACGCCGATGACCAGGGGCAACACTCGCATCGACGTGGAAGCCCCCCGCCACCTCGGATCGTAGAAGCGCGCGATGCAAAAGACACCCATCCCGAGTTCGAAGACATCGACGCCCCAACCGTCCACGAAGGTGTTGTATGAACCAACCGGGCGAACCATCAGGGAAATCAGAAAGGAGATGACCAGGACCCCCGCGATGGCGAAGATCAATCGCATCCGATTGCGCAACTGGAGAAAATCTGGATCAATCGAGCTGGTAAACATCGACACCCCTCATTTCGGTTGTGGAGTCTTCTGTCCGAAAGCGCCTAGTGAGTGGAGTTTTGCATAGGTACGGGTTAAAAATGACGATGTAGGCACAACTCCAAATCAAAAATCTAAGTCTCCAAGAGCCGATTTTCCCTTATTTTTCCCAGTCTTTCTCTCCTACAGGGAAGCGAACCTCGTTGACCGCCAGTTTTTCTCGCACGGCGGTGGCCAAATTGACGCCCAAAACGTCGCTCAGGCGCAACATAAAGATGAAAACGTCGGCCATTTCGTGCCGGATCGCGGTCAATTGCGCCTCGCTGAGCTCTTCGCGCGACGACTCTTCAACCGTGAGCCAGCGAAACTCCGACGCCAATTCTCCCGCCTCGCCAGCGATGGCCATGGCGAGGTTCTTCGGGGTGTGATGTTGAAACCAGTCGCGGTGGCGAGCGAACTCGCGCGTCTCGTGCACCAACTCGTCGAGAATGCTCATCGTCCACTCCTTCGTGACAGCGACACCATGCGTCGCGTGAGGCTCGTGAATCCATCGTAGGAGTTGATGGCGCCACGCTCGCAGCGCCGGCCGTGGGTCGCCAGGGTCGTCCTCGATCGGTTCGGACGTCGGCGTCACGGGGACCAGCGAGTGAGCGCCGTACGAATTAACGTAGACCTATGTTTGGTCTCGTGCATGTTGTACCACGATGAGTGCGCACGACGATCTCGTCACTGCGGCGAATTCCCTGCGTGATCAAGGGGGTACGGCCTTCTCGCTCGCCGACATCCTCGCGACCGCCCGTCGTTTCGGTAGCACGTACCCCGATACCGTCTTGCGCTCCACGATGATGACCATGCTTCAACGTGAGGATGACCCGGCCCAGGACGGCGTGGTCTTCGTTGAAGTACGTCACGGCTACTACCGAATGATTCGCTGACAAGAAAGGACGTCCACCACTTTCGCGAACGTCTTGAGGATCAGACCCGCTGTTGGTAGATGCGTTCCTTGTAGTCCTCGAGCATCCGTGCCGTCGAGTACATCGGGGCCAGACTACGCAGCGAGGCACGGATGCGAGTCAGCCAGACCACGGGGATGCCATTGGAGTCACGCGCGAAGAACATGGGCTTCACCTCGTTCTCGAGGAGTTCGTACAGGGCGTTAGCGTCACGCTCGTCCTGGGCCTGAGGGTCGTCCAAGGTGGAACCGTCGATGGCCCACCCGTTCTGCCCGTTGTACCCCTCGCTCCACCAGCCGTCGAGGACGCTCAAGTTGAGCGAGCCGTTGAGAGCGGCCTTCATACCACTGGTGCCGCTCGCCTCCATGGGGGGGCGCGGCAAGTTGAGCCAGACGTCACAGCCCGCGACGAGCGCGGGCGCCACGCGCATGTCGTAGTCCTCGAGGAAGATCACACGGTTGGGCAACTCCATCGTTCGCTTGACGCTGAACATGTTCTTGGCCACGTTCTTGGCGTCGTTGTCCAGCGGGTGAGCCTTACCAGCGATGATGAACTGAGCGCCGTGCTCGTGATCGATGATGTTACGCAGACGGTTCACGTCATAGAAGAGAAGGTCGAGACGTTTGTACGTAGCCAAACGACGGGCAAAACCCAGAGTCAGGTTCGCCGGGTCGAAGGCGTCGAGTCCCGACACTGCGTGACCAACGTCCTCGCCGCGGCCAAGCCGATCGACGACGATGCGACCGCGGATCATCTCGACCAGATGTAGACGCATCTGGCAGCGCGCGTCCCACAGGTCGATGTCGGCGATGTCGTCGACGTGGTTCCACATATTCGCGTCGTTCGCGTGACGTTCCCAGTCGTGACCGAGGAACCGCGACAACAAGTTACGCATCGTCGGCGCCATCCACGTCGGCAAATGCACCCCATTGGTGACGTAGGTGATGGGCACATCGGCCTCGGGCGTGTCATGAAAGAGGGGATTCCACATGCCCCGCGCCACTTCTCCGTGTCGGCGCGAGACGCCATTGGTGGACCGTGAACACTTGATGGCCAGGGGCGAAAAGCCCATGGGTTCACTCGTCGAGTCCTCGTCGATTCGAGTGAGCGCCGCGAGTTCATCGCGGTCGATTCCCATCGCGTCGATCGAGTGTCCGAGCACGCGAAAGAACTCTTCAGAGGAGTACGTCTCGTTACCCGCCGGCACCGGGGTATGGGTGGTGAAGACGAAGCGATCACGTCCCACGTCAAGGAGTTCCTTGAGGTCTTGACGGTCTCCCGAGAGTTGCGCCGCCGTCTGGGAGGCGACCTCGAGGGTCGCGAGGGCCGGGTGACCCTCGTTCATGTGAAAGAGCCCCGGGTTGATTCCCATCGCGTCCAGAGCGCGCACGCCGCCGATGCCGAGCAACGCGTACTGGGCGAGACGGATGTCGTGACTTCCTTCGTAGAGGCGCGACGTCACCCACCGTTCGAGAGGAGTGTTCTCCTGGAGTTCGGTGTCGAGAAGGTAGAGCGTTGTGCGACCCACGTTGACCCGCCACACCTGGGCCGACAATTCTGAGTCCCACACCGGGACCTTGACCTTCACTGCCTGGCCGTCCGCGCCGCGTACTCGCACGATGGGTAGTTGACCAGTGTTGGCCTCGATCCAGTACTCGTGTTGCCAACCCGCCAGGTCCATGCGCTGGTGCAAGTAACCGCGCCGGTAGAGCAGACCAACGCCCACCACGTCAAGTGCTTGGTCCGACGTCTCTTTGAGATAGTCACCCGCGAGGACACCCAGGCCGCCCGAGTACACCGGTAGGGACGAGTGCACCGCGAACTCCGCACAGAAGAAGGCCACCGGCCCCGTCGACAGCACCCGCGTCGTCGGCCTAGCGAGATCTGCTTCCATGCGCTGGGACACCTCGGCCAAGAGTTCGAGGTACGTGGTGTTGGTTGCGGCGCGCAAAAGGTCGCGCTCGGGCAAGTTGAGCAAGAAGCGCACCGGGTTCTCGCCGGCCAATTTGAACCGGTGATCGTCAATCGTCGTGAACAACTCCGCCCCTCCCGGTGTCCAACTCCAGAGATAGTTATAGGAGATCCACGCCAGGTCTTCGAGCGGTTCCGGCATACGACGGGCCAACCTGTCGACGGCGCGACGCAGGTCCCGCGAACCATCGAATCTCTTCGTCATTACAGAGAATCTAGTTGCTGGCCTTCGATACCTCGGGCAGATTGAAGGTATCTGCCACACCCGTGGCGGTCGCCAAGGCCACCAGTGCCGAGCGGTCGGTCCCTAACGCGTCGCGCGCGGCGATGGCGAAAAGGGCACGACGAATTGCTGCCTCACCGACTGGCGTGACGTAGCGCGGCACGCTCGCGAGAGCGGTCAAGGTCACTTCGTCGTCACGCGACGCGTCTCGACGTAGCAGGTCAGAGGCGAGAAGGGTCAGTGCCCCCTCGAAATCGCTGGACCCCGTGCCGAGCAGGCGCGCGACGCCCACTCGAGCAACGACGTCAGAGCCCAGGTGCTCGAGGTCGACGCGACGCCACATCGTCGTATCGGAAATGTCGACGTGGAGATTCAAATTCTCGTCCAGGGAGGTGTGTGTCAGGAAGGTGAATTTTCTTCGGGTGAGCGTGTTGGTGAGGGTGACACGCACTTCGACGTCGTCCGTGGATGAGTACTCGATCGCCCACGTACCGCGCGTCGTGCGAGCGTAGGGACCGCACGTCGCGTATTCGGCTCCGGCACCTGCGGCGATCTGGACCTCGTCGGTACGATAGCCCTCGCACGCGCGACGCCACAATGACTCACCGGCGACGTGGTAATGCGCTGAGCGCACGTCGCTCAGGCGCTCGACGAAAGGCGCCTCAAAGTCGCGTCCGGTCGTGCGGCGCGTCAATTCGAGCGCGAGTGCGGCGTAGCGCAAGACGATCGACGTCTCGATCTCGGCCGGGTCGGCGAAGAACCATGCGCAGCTCGTGAAGCTGTACATGAGGTTGCGGTGCGCTTCACAGATCTCGAGAACGCGACAACGTTCGTCCTCACTGAGGTCCCGGCTCTGGTGGCGCCCGACGAAGTCGACGGCGGACCACTCGCCCGCGATCACCTTGCCGTAGTCGAGCAGCGCCGCGTCGGTCGATCCCACGTGGTGGCCCAACTCCCAGTCGAGCGCGGCTCCCGCGTTGGCGCGGAGCCAGTCGAGCGCATCGCGCAGTGGGGCGCGCCACTCGAGATCAAAACCTTCACGTTCGCCGGTCACACATCCACAGGCGCTGCGCCAGCGCTCTACCCCGTGCGCACAACTCCACGCGGATACGTCGTGCAGTTCCACTTCTTGGTTCACCTCGGTCGTCGCGAGCCACTCCCCCAAGGTCGTCGTCAAGTGATACTTCTCTTGGAGCGCGCGCGTCGCCCAGGCGACACCGATATCACCGAAGCGGTGGTGGTGCCCGTAGGTCTCTCCGTCGGCGACCAACAACACGACTCCGTCACTCTCACCCAACACCTCGGCCATCGTCTCGGCCAACGCGTCACCATCGGTGACGAGATCACCGAAGGCCACGCGCTGAGAAAGGTCGTAGTGCCCGAAGACGACGGTCATGCGCGCGCCACTGGGGAGCGAGACGAAGTAGGCCGTGGACGTGTCGAGAGTGTCGGGAGCGACCGTTATCCACTTGTCGCGCTCGACGCGAACGCGTGCCGCCTGGGTGGGCATCAAGACCGTGTAGGTGATGCCGTGTCGGGCGAGGACTTCTAATGTCGCCACGTCGACGCCGGTCTCGGGCAGCCACATCCCGACCGGTTCATCACCGTAACGCGCGCGAAAGTCGTCGATCCCCCAAGCCACGAGGCGATCCTGATCGACGGGCGTGGCAAGGGGCATGATGGCGTGCACGAGTGGCGCCGCGACCACCACGCGACTGGCCCCGTGATCCGCACCTCGCACCTCGTGTTGCAAAGCCTTGTCCACGTCGGGGGCATACGTCCTCACCCAGTGGTGCAAGGTGGGCCCAAGGTCAAAGCTGCTCTGGGCGAGGGGTTCAAACAACGACGTCGTGCCGTCCTCGTCGGGCAGCGCCACCGCGACCATGGCCCGGTAGCACTCGGCGGCGATCCGTTCGTTCCAGTCGTGGTAGGGCCACGCACTCCACTCGTGACTGAACATGCCGGTCCAGGGGTCCTCGCGCGGCGGTTGGTAGAAGTGGTAATGGAAGCCGGCGAGGGGAGACATTTAGATTCTCCGCGCCAGAACCACGAGCGCGAGAGGCGGTAACGACATCGATACCACCGTAGCCCCGGACTCATCACCTCGGTCCACCGTCACCACCTCGGTCCGGTATCCACTGCCCCCGAACTCGGGGTCGTCAGAGTTGGCCAACACCCGCCACGCGCTCGACGGCGAGACGGGAATCTCGTAGTCCTCGCGCGGCACCGGCGTGAAATTGGCCACCACCACGAGTTCCTCGCTGCCCTCACCCCGACGCCATATAAGGATGCTCTGCAGCGCGTCGTCACACGAGAGCCACGCGAAGTCCTGTCCTCGCGCATCATCACGGTGCATGGCGGGCTCGGCCGAGTAGATCTCATTGCAGCGCCGCACCCAGCGCCATACCCCTTCGTGCGCTGGATAGGCGCGCACGTGCCAATCGAGGGACCTCTCGTGATCCCATTCGCTGCGCTGGGCGAACTCGTCGCCCATGAAGAGCAACTTCTTACCCGGCAGTGCGTACTGGTACCCGAGAAGTAGCCGCAGGTTCGCGAAGGACTGCCAATCATCGCCGGGCATCTTCTCCAAGAGCGATCCCTTGCCGTGCACGACCTCGTCGTGTGAGAGCGGCAACATGAAGTGTTCGTGGGCCGCGTACACCGCTCGAAACGTGAGTTGACCTTGGTGGTACTGACGGTGGACCGCGTCGCGCTCGAGGTAGTCGAGCGTGTCGTGCATCCACCCCAGGTCCCACTTGAAGGTGAATCCCAAGCCGCCGTCGTTCGTGGCGTGGGTGACCTTGGGCCACGACGTGGACTCTTCGGCCACCATGATGGCGCCGGGAAACGAAGAGGTCACCGCGTCATTGCATTGCTGCAAGAACGAGACCGCGTCGACGTCGTCGCGTCCACCGAAACGATTGGGCACCCACTGTCCCGGTTGGCGCGAGTAGTCCAGGTAGAGCATCGAGGCCACCGCGTCGAGGCGCAGTCCGTCGACGTGATACTCCTCGAGCCAAAAGCATGCGCTCGAGATGAGAAAGCTCCGGACTTCGTTGCGACTGTAGTTGAAGGTCCAACTCTGCCAATCGGGATGCACGCGCTGGCGAACGTCGGAATGCTCGTAGAGGTGGGTCCCGTCAAAGAGTCCGAGGGCGTGCGTATCGGAAGGAAAGTGCGACGGCACCCAGTCGAGCAAGACGCCGATGCCGTGCGCGTGCAGTTCGTCAACGAGGAACTTGAAGTCGTCGGGTGTCCCGTTGCGCGACGTCGGAGCGAAGTATCCCGTCGTCTGATACCCCCACGAGCCGTAGAAGGGGTGCTCCATCACTGGGAGCAATTGGACGTGGGTGAAACCCATCTCGACGCAGTAGTCAGGTAGGTACTGTGCTATTTCGCGGTAGGTGAGGGAACGGTTGTCCTCTTCGGGCACACGGCGCCACGAGCCGAGGTGCACCTCGTAGACCGACACCGGGCGGCTGCGCGCGACGTAACTCGCACGCTCTTCCAACCACGCCTCGTCGCGCCATTCGTACGTCGAACGCCACACCCGCGTGGCGGTCTTGGCGGGCACCTCAAAGAATCGCCCCACCGGGTCGGACTTGTCGAACTCTCCCCCACCGAGACGCGAACGTAAACGATATTTATACGTATGACCTTCCTCGGCCCCCGCCACGAAGCCTTCCCACACCCCCGAACTCTCACGCGGGAACAAGACGTTGGCTGAACCGTCCCATCCGTTGAAGTCCCCCACTACTGCCACGCGATCGGCGTTCGGCGCCCACACCGCGAAGTAACACCCCGCGACCCCCTCGGCGATCATGGGGTGACACCCAAGGTGATGGTGCAGACGAAAGTGTCGACCCTCGTTGAACAGATGCAGGTCCTCGGAGGAAAAGAGGGACACGTTCGAGACCTGGGGTACAACCTGACCACCCGCGGCGAACACCCGCCGATCGCGCAACGGCGCCAACGCTTCGGCCAGCACCGTCGTTGAGGCCATCTCTTCGAGGCTGAGGGGCGTCTGTTGGCTCCAGTTCGAGCGTTCAGTATGTGTCCCGGGCAAGTTCACTCCCGACGTCATCTTGAGCACGTCCTCGATCTGGACCATGACCAATCCCGCGTCGGAGTCGGCGAGCGAGGCGTGCACCGCATCGAGCACGGTATCGGGGTCGACGTCAGGAGCCAGTCCCAACGCGTACACCAAACGTTCGCGGTCGCGACGGCGGTGCACGCGGGCATCGTGGGCTGCCTCTTCACTCAGGTGACCGACATCGACTCGTTCGTCGATGTCACCCTCACCCCACCACCCGAAGAATGTCGCAGTGTCGTGCGTGCCGAAGGAAGCCACCGCGCCAGCCGGGACGGGCTCGAGGGAGTCGTTTCCGATCGCGAACTGTGTGACGTACGTGCGACGAAGACCTTCGTGAGCCATGGCGTCACGAAGGTCGCCGTCGACCGTTCCGAGGTCCTCGCCCACGACGTCACATCCGTATCGTTGCGCCTCGATCGCCACGATGGCCAAGAGTTCGTGGAAGGGCATCTTGACGTAGAGTCCGTCGCGCGGACTCGCGCCGAGAGGGACCCAAAAGAGTCGTTGTAGACCCATCACGTGGTCGATGCGCACCACGCCCGCCACGCGCATGTGACAGCGCAGCGCGTCACGGAACTGCTGGTGCGCGTTCTCGCGGATCCGCGCCGGGTGCAGCGGCGGCGCACTCCAGATCTGGCCGTCGGTCGTCAAGTCATCGGCGGGTGCGCCGATCGTCATCGACGACACGTACTCGCCCTGATTCTTCCAAACGTCGTAGCCCTCCGGGTGAACGCCGATGGGTATGTCGAGTCCGAGCGTCTGACCGCGTTGGGCGAGTCGCTGGGACAACTCGGTCATTTGTCCGTCGATGATCCACTGGGCGAAGAGGTGGTAGCGAACGAGCGTCGGGTCCACGTCGTTCCAGCGCAACAGGCCCGAACGCGCCGTCGAGGGCCACTGGCGAAAGTCACGCCCGAAGCGTTCGCCCGCGGCGCGAAAACGCGCGAAGTCATTCACCTCGGGATGTTCGGTGACGTAGCTACGCAGCCCGTTCTCGTAGAGGGCCATGAATTCCGATTGGGTGGCCGCCCACGCCTGGATCACGTTGCGCTTGGCGCGAAAGGCCGCCGCGCCGTCGACGTGCCCGTCCTTGGACCACGTCGTACGATGTCCCGGCGAATACGTCTCGTTCATCAGTGATTGTGCGGCGTAGGAACGCGACAAGAACTCCACCTGGTCGAGCGCGATCCACCGCTCGTTCCAGAATCGCCGACTCACTGGCCGATAGGGGCTGGCTTCGAAATCGTGGGGACCGAACGACGACAGCAGCGGCAGCGTCGAGACCACCGTCGCGCCTTGGTTGGCCACCAGCCGCGCGAACTCGTCGAGGTCACCAACGTCACCACACCCCCACGAACGTTCCGAGTGCAGCGAGAAGATCGGCGCCTGCACCGAGTAGGCGCGCCAGTCGCGAGAGAAGCGATGCGGCGTACCGCGAAGTGGGCGCACGAGCAATGTCGACCAGATGATGCGTTTGCCCAAGATGACGCATAACTGGTGATAGCCCACGCGCATCGCTGGCAACGTCAGTCCCCAGGCGCGCGGTTCTTCGACGGTGGCCTCGACCACTCGTAAGTCGTCGGTGCGCACTCTCCACGACGCCTCGCCGCCAAACTCGAACTCGATGCGACACTCGAAGGAACTGAACTTGCGTGCCATGCGCAGCGCCACTATTGCGCCGACTCCTTCGTCGAGCACGTACACCGGCTCCAGGACGCGATCAACTCGAGCCTGTTGGAACTCGCGCAAGACACCGCGTGCATTGGCCGGTGTCACCAGAGGAGTCATGTCGTCCAACGAATTGAGCACCGTCATCAAGGACTCGACCGACGCAGAACGGCTCTGGTGGCGACCATCCACGTAGTTCGTCTCGACGCCGCGCGCCTGCGCGAGGTCGAGCAACGACAGAGGGATCGCCGTGTCGCTCACGAGGACCACGTCATCAAACCGGGCAACACTTCACCGTCAGTGTGCAGACTCGACGGGACGATGCGCGCCGCGAGCTCCGCGTCCTCGAGGCGCGTCGTCAGCTCGACTCGCGCGTCGTAACGCGCGCGTGACCCCACGCGATCCACGAGTTTGGCGTCGATCGCCGTAGGAGAAATTCCGTCATCCACCCACAGTTGCACCCGTACGTCCGCCGGCTCGAGGTCACCCAAGTCGACCTGGAGATAGATTCGGTGGCCCTTCTTGCGCTCTGAAACCGCACCCACTTCGACAGCGAGCTGATCCCAGCTCGCGCGTAGGCGCCGTAGATCGCGCGCGCGGTCGCGTGCGGACCGTGCTCCCCCGGCGCGCAACTGAGCGGCCTTGGCAATACCGGGCAAGTAATACGTCTCGGTGTAGTCGCGCGTCATTCGCAGCGAGTCCCACGTCGGGGCGAGGGTGGACATCGACTGCTTCACTGAGGCGAGCCACGCGCGCGGCACGTCATTCTCGTCTCGGTCGTAGAAGCGCGGCACGATCTCGTTTTCCAAGACGTCGTAGATGGACGCCGCGTCGAGCTCGTCCTGCAGTTCGTCGTCGCCGTAGTCGACGTCGGTACCGATCGAAAAGCCGATCGGCGCCGCGCCAGCGTCGGCGTCGTGAGTCGCTTCGTCCCACCACCCGTCGATGGTGGAGAAATTAAGCGCCCCGTTCATGCCGGCCTTCATTCCGCCCACGCCGCAGGCCTCAAGGGGGCGACGCGGCGTATTGAGCCAGATATCGGCACCCTGGGCCAGGTGCCGGTCCAACGTGGTGTCGAAATCGACGATGAAGACGACGCGATCGGACACGCCGTAGCGGGCGGCGAACTCGATCATGTCCTGGAGGAGTTGCTTACCGGCTTCGTCGTTGGGGTGAGCCTTGCCCGCGAAGACGATCTGCACCGAGCGGCCCGGGTTCGTCAATATGGCCGCCAACCGCTGCGGGTCGCGCAGCAACAACGTTGGGCGCTTATAAGCGACGAATCGACCGATGAAGCCAATCGTGAGACGCTCGGGATCGAGCACCGACACTGCGGCGACGCGCTCGGAGGGCGAATGACGACGCGCCAGGTCCTTTCGAGCGCGCCGACGGGCGAATTCCACGAGTTCGCTTCGCGCTTCGTTCTTCACGCGCCACAGTTCGGCGTCGGGGGCGTCGACGATCTTGGACCACATGACCGGGTCGCCCGGCGTCGTCTGCCACTGCGCACCAACCGAGGAGGTCAATGCCTCGGAGAACGCTCCGGTCGTCCACGACTCCAGATGCACGCCGTTGGTGATGTGCCCCACCGGTACCTCGTCCAGCGGTACCCGAGGCCACAAGGCCGACCACTGCTCACGCGTGACTCGCCCGTGCAGGCGCGAGACACCATTGCGATGTCCGACCATACGCATCGCGAACACCGTGGGGCAAAAGGTATCGCCGTCCCAACTCGGCGTGACCCGTCCCAGGGCGACGAGCGTGTCGAGGGACGTCGCCAGTTGGCGGGCGTAGGGAGCGAGGTACCGGCGCGCCACGGCGTCGGGAAAGTAATCGTGACCCGCAGCGACCGGCGTGTGCGTCGTGAAGAGTAATCCGGGCCGCACCGCGCACTGCGCCTCTTCGAAACTTAAGCCCTCGTGGGCCATCACCCGACGAATGCGCTCGAGGATGGCGAAGACCGAATGCCCCTCATTGAGGTGCAACATCGACGGCTCGATGTGCAACGCCGCCAAGGCGCGCACGCCGCCGACGCCCAAGATGAGTTCTTGGGAGAACCGCGTCTCGATGTCCGAGTCGTACAAGCGCGTGGTGACGATGCGATCAGCCTCGTCGTTATTGGCGACCGACGCGTCGAGAAGTAGGAGTTCGTTTCGCCCCACCCGCGCCCGGTACACCGCGACTTGGATGTCGCGACCGGGGAGCGAGACGGTGACCTGAACGGTGCGACCCTGTTCGTCACGCGCTCGCTCGATGGGCATCTTGTCGGGCGACATCATGTCCCAGGACTCGTGCTGGCGGCCTTCGCGGTCCAACCATTGATGCGACGTCCCGCGATAGAGCAGTCCGACACCCACCAGGGGAAGACCGAGTGCGCTCGAGGCTTTGAGTTGCTCGGCGGCGACCGTACCGAGTCCTCCGGCGAAGATCGGTAAAGAGTCGGTGAGGGAGAACTCCGCAGCGAAAAAGGCGATGACCTGATCCTTTTCGCCACGGTGGTGCGTCTGGAACCAGGTCTTGGAGCTCTGGGCGAAGTACGAGCGGAAATTCTGAACCACTGACGCCGCGAGTTCGGCGATGGCCGGATCGGCGTTCATCAGCGCCGTGACCTGATCGCGGCCGAGACCAAGTAGGAGCTGTTGTGGCCACTCAAGTGCACCGGGGCTAGCCGTCGGGTCCAACAAAGCGAAGAGTCGACGGGCGTCGATTTTCCACGTCCAGCGCAAGTTGGTGGCCACTTCGAGCAGGTCCTCGTACGTCGCGATTGCCGGGGTCGTCATGATGACTGACCGACTCTCCGACACTGTTACCTCCTCAAAGGCATTGCCAAGGCGAGCCACCCGACGTCTCACCCCTCCAAGATTCGTAGCATATCGGTGCAATATCCGATGGCGAAGAGACCGCGTGACGTCGTCGCGACGCCGACTCACGATATTCCTCTTCCCCACGAAGCGATCCACGCGCTCCCGGCGCACGGATCGTCGCTGGCCGATCGATGGTCACTTCTAATTGACACGACATCGCTGTCGTCACTGGCTAGCTGGTGAGCATTCCTCGGTCGTGTGGTCAAAAGTCCATTGTCGACTTGTTTCATCAGGATTACTCTTAGGCTCGTAGGCATCTCGACAGTGGAGGATTCGTATGACAAAAATCGCTCACGACATCACAGAACTCATTGGCGGCACGCCCCTCGTTCGCATCAATCGCCTCAGTGCGGCGACGGACGTCGAGATTCTTGCCAAACTCGAATTCTTCAACCCTGCGAACTCCGTGAAAGACCGCATCGGGCTCGCCATGATCACTGCCGCCGAAGAGGCCGGGCTCATCGGACCCGACACCATCATCTTGGAACCCACCAGCGGCAACACCGGTATCGCGTTAGCGATGGTCGCGGCCGCTAAGGGGTACCGCTGCGCATTCACGATGCCCGAGTCCATGAGTAAGGAACGCCGAGCTCTCTTGCGCGGCTACGGTGCCGAATTGTTCCTCACCCCCGCCGCGGACGGAATGGCCGGAGCTATCGCCAAGGCCAACGAACTCGCTGCCGCCGACGACCGATACTTCATCCCTCAGCAATTTGAGAATCCGGCCAACCCTCAGGTCCATCGCGTGACCACGGCCGAGGAGATCTGGAACGACACGGATGGCGGCGTCGACATCTTCATCGCGGGAGTGGGAACCGGTGGCACGATCACCGGCGTTGGTGAAGTCTTGAAGGAACGCAAGCCGTCGGTGCAGGTGATCGCCGTCGAGCCCGCCGCGTCCCCGGTCCTCTCGGGAGGAGCCAAGGGGCCCCACCCGATCCAGGGAATCGGCGCGGGCTTCGTCCCCGACATTCTCAATACCCACATCTACGACGAAGTGATCACCGTGACCAACGCTGATGCCTTCGCGACCGCGCACCGTGCCGCCCACGAAGAGGGTCTCCTCGTGGGCATCTCCTCGGGTGCTGCGCTGTGGGCCGCACTCGAGGTCGCGCGCCGACCCGAGAACGCCGGCAAGCAGATTGTGGTCATTATTCCCTCCTACGGTGAGAGATATCTGTCCACTCCACTCTTTGAAGGTCTCACCGATTAGTGGCCGGACATATTCGCAGCGACCTCACCGCGGTGATCTCACGTGACCCCGCGGCGAGATCGCGACTAGAGACCGCCCTCACGTACCCCGGACTTCACGCTCTGTGGATCTACCGCGGTGCGCACTGGCTCTGGGTACATCGCCTGAAGTTCCTCGCGCGCGTCGCTTCGTCATGTGCCCACCTCCTCACCGGCGTCGATATCCACCCTGCGGCCGTCATCGGCGAACGCGCCGTCATCGACCACGCGACGGGAGTGGTAATTGGCGAGACGGCGGTGGTCGGCGACGATGTCACGATCTATCAGGGAGTGACCCTTGGGGGTACAAGCCTCGCGCACGAGAAGCGTCACCCGACCATTGGCAATCGAGTCACGATCGGCGCCGGTGCCAAAATCCTCGGCGACATCACGATTGGCGACGATAGCCGGATCGGCGCGAACTCGGTCGTGACCCATTCGGTACCAGAGAATTCTGTGGTCGTGGGAATACCTGGACGGGTGATCACGCGTACTCGCGACTTGACGCTTCCCGACTCCCAGGACAACGGCGAACTCCAAGCCGACCCCGTAGGGCTCAGTCTGGAATCCCTCTTTGAGCGACTGCACGAGATTGAGGAACGAATCGGTTCACGCGGCCATGCTCACGAGATTCGTCCCTCGCAATCGGGTATCTGGTCGGGCGACGACTTCTCGATTTAATTCGAGCCGTCGAGGGCGCGTCGTCACCGCCACGTCTTTAGAGACGAGCGCGCAACTGCGTGTACTCGCTCCCGACCGCCAAGATATCCGGGTTCAGAGTATCGAGGATGAAGCTCTCTTGCTGAGTCAGGTCCGTTGAGAGAGTGAGCGACACCATGTCGGCGTCAATCTTGTTCAAACCAGCGATGTAGTTGTTGAATTGGACTCGCTCACGAGAAGCCAGCCCTGACACGACGTTGAGAGCTGCGACCTCGCCACTGATCGAACTTCTCGCGGAGTTAGCAGCACCGTCGACGCACGGGACACTCGATTGTGCAACACAGGTCGTAACCGTCGACTTAAAGACCGTGAGATCGTTCACGACTCTGGTTTGGGTCCCGTTCACCACCGGTAACACGATCAATTTGTTGAAATTCAGAAGGGTCCTCTGGTACGCCACTCCGACGACACCGCCGAGAACGAGAGACAAGATGAAGAGAACGCGCGCCGACGTCGAAAGGATCAATCGACTCGACATCTTCGGGGCTACCGCGACCGGCGCCTCGATGCCGTCCGTGACCGGTGCGGTGGTCGCCACGGCGTGATCGCCAAAGAATCCAGAGAATGGCTGAGTAGGGGTGAGCAAGAACACGTAGGCGACGAATCGGGTACTGAAACGTAGCGAAAGGGCGCGCGCTCCGTACAGTGGTCGCGCGGGTCGCCCGAGAATCAGTGCACTGATCCATACCACGATCGACAACAAGTATCCGCCGTAACTGACGAGATACGAAACGATGACCGCGGGAACGCTGAGCAAGATGCGAAAGAAGACTGCGGCCCGATTGAGGCGGACGTGTTCGATGCGCACGTTGACCTGAGCCTTGTCACCAGGGTGCAAACTGAAACCAGGCCATCGCGGCACGAGTACCGACGCGTAAGCGGTGACTTCAGCGACGTACCTCACGACGTTCGTGAGGAAACGTTGATTCCCGTCGGGTACCCGTCCAGTAAACAACGCTACGAACCAGCTCACGAACACCACGAACTCGGCCGCCACGGTAAGGATGGCCGCCCAAATGAGAAGGGGGATCGACAAGAAAATTCGAAAGAGCACCGACCACCGCGACTGTCGAACCGGATCTGAAGCAATCTCAAAGATGACGTCTTTCAGGGAGACCCCTCGCTCATCGCCCGACAGGGGCGGTGCAGGTGTCCAAGCGGGCATCGCCCCAGAAAGCGAGGCAGCTGACGGGGTCCCTGATGGATCGCCTGACGCCGCACCTGTCGCGAGTGCGGTGCCACACACCGTGCAAAATCGCTGACCTGCTGCTGCCTCCGTACCGCACTGCGTACAAAAAGCCATCGACCCTCCCCGTCCCGGCCACCATCATCGTCGAAAAATGGCTGATGCGAACTGAATTGTCACTCAGTATCCCCACGACGGCCAATGATCACCGCGACGTCACTGGGTTCGCCAGCGCCTCAGGGAACGTCGTAAGGGAAATGGTGGCGATCCAGTGACGAGCGACACGCCTCGAGCCTCGAAATAAACCGGTGTTTGTCAGGAAATATGGCTCCCAGAGCAGGACTCGAACCTGCAACCTAGCGATTAACAGTCGCTTGCTCTGCCAATTGAGCTATCTGGGAATGCACCCGAGGGCAACGCAACACTAGCACCGCACCGTCTCGGGCTGGCCAGGCCTATTGCTTCGCAAACCACTCCTGAAGTCGGGTCGCTTCAGCGCTGTCTCTCACCGCGCGCCGACACTTCTCGAGTCGCTTGCTCATCGCTTGACGAGACATCCCCTTCGTCTTGGCGATCTCCTCGATCGACATCGTGCGAAAGGCATACTGCCAGAAGGCGTCGAAATCGTCACCGCACAAGCGCTGCAGTTCTTCGATTACCCACTGCGGCGCTTCGTTGACGTCGTGCGATGGACGCGCTTCGATCCCGCGATCAAAGTTCGAGGATTCGAAGCGACGATTCACGAGATCGTGATTCATCTGGACGATGTCGCGGGCCTTGGCGAGCGACACCCCGAGAGCCGTGGCGATCTCTTTAGCGGAGAAGCGCTTGACGAGATCGGTACGCAACAGCTTTTGAAGTTGAAGGACGTATTCCATCTCGGACTCGCTGAGTCCGGCTTGCTGGCGAATCGCTTGGTTCACCAGTTTGGTGATCCAGTAGTTCGCGTAGGTCGAGAATCGGTTGCCCTTTTCGGGATCAAAACGGTGCAGGGCGTTGACGAGACCCTCAACGCCTGCGGCTTCGAGCTCCTCGTCACCGAAACGGTACCCGCGCTCCACCACGCGCAGTCGCACGAGCCCACACGTTGCGCGCAGCAACGTCGATTCGGCTCGCTGGCCCTCTTCACGTTCGCGTCGTAATGACCGTGTCGTGACGGCGTCGAGATCACCTTCCTCCAAGCGTCGCGCGGCGTCGCGGCCTCGCGTGATCACTGGAAGGAGCGCACGTTCCTCGTCGGCGGCGAGGGGCTTGAGCATGCGAAGGCCGCCAACGGTGCGTAGCTCTTTACTCACCACGGCTCGATCGCGCGAGTAACCATTCGCGTAGGTCGGCTTCAGCTTCGCCGCCGCGCGATGTGCCGAGCATGTCGAGTCGCTCCTTCACGTCCCGAATCGTCGTGCTGGCCACGTCGGGGCTTATTTTCGAGTTACGCAACTCGTAGTTCACGTCCCGAAGTTCCGCCGTGACGGCCGCACGCAGTAATTGTGCGACCACGGCGGACACGTCATCGACCGTATATTCACGTTCGAGCTCGTCCACGGCAAGTTCACTCAACACGTCCGCAGCCGCGTCTTCGCCTTGACGGCGCAGGTGGTCGATGACCTGTGACACGCTCTGATCGGTGCCCAACTCCACGAAGATGTCGCGTTCCGTCTTGTCCACGAAATATTCAGCGATGAACCGGTCCTTCACGTCGTGCGGGAAGTGCAGGGTCAAACGCAGTGCCTCAAGACCGGGGCGAAGGCGAGGAAGGCGTTGGGGTCGCTCACGAACTTCGTTATAGATCGGCGCCTTCGCTTGGGGGTGACGAACGAGTTCAGCAACCCGCGGCCGAATGACCGAGAGATCCAGTCGAAGAGTGTCGGCCACCTTCACCAGGTATTGATCGCGCACGAAGTCGCTCGGGTGCTCGGCGAGCACGCGCAACGCAGCCTCAGCGGCGCGGGCTCGACCTTCGGCGGTCGACAATTTTGCCTCGTCGAGAACCCGATCAAGTCGAAATTGCAGATACGGCACAGCCGTCGCGACGGCGTCAACGAGTGCGGTGCCACCGTCCTGAGCCAATTCAGCCGGGTCCGAACCCTTGGGCAATTTCGCGACGAAGACGTCGACCTCGTGTTTGCTCTCCCATTGATAGACGCTCGCCGCTGCGCTCTGACCGGCCGCGTCCGCGTCGTAGGCGAGGACGATGCGCTTGGCGAAATTACGCATCGTTCGAAAGTGTTCCTCGCCGAGCGCCGTGCCACACGTGGCCACCGCGCGCGGCAAACCGGCCTCGAAACAGGCGATGACATCGGTGTAGCCCTCGCAGACGATGATCTCTTCGGACTTGATGATGTCGTCCTTGGCCCAATTGAGACCGTAGAGGGTTCGCCGCTTGGAGTAGATCGGCGTCTCGGGCGAGTTCTTGTACTTGGCCTCGCGATACCCGTCGGGGTTCTCCGGTGCCCCAGGGAGAATTCGTCCACCCACCGCGATCGCCTTGTTCGCGGAGTCGAAGATGGGAAAGATCAGGCGCGCTCGCAGGGCGTCTTGTCGACGATCGCGACGGTTGACGAAGCCGAGGCCCGTCCCCTCGAGGACTTTGGCCGAAAGATCGAGAGACCGTGAGAGCGCGTCCCACTCGTCGGGCGCCCAGCCGAGTTTGAACTGACGTGCCAGGTCACCCGAGATCCCGCGGCTACGCAAATAGTCACGTGCGGGGCGTGCGTCGGGCGAATTCAAGAGCCGGTCGTGGTACCAGTTGACCGCCTTTTCCATGGCGGCCAAGAATTCCTGACGCTCCTTGCGCGCGGGCGCCGAAGCGTCGTCCTCGTGCAGTTGGATACCCGCACGGTCGGCCAAGGCACGAACGGCCTCCACGAAGTCCAAGTGTTGCATCTCACGGACGAAAGTGATCTGATCGCCCGACACACGACACCCGAAACAGTAATAACGACCCTCTTCGGCGTTCACCGAGAACGACGGCGATTTCTCCGCGTGGAACGGGCAGAGCCCTTGCCAGCGGCGGCCCGCCTTCTTGAGAGCCACGTACTCGGTGATTAGAGCGACGATGTCCGTGGCGGAGCGCACTTGCGCGATCTCGGCCTCGGAAATTGTCATAGGAAGAACGTACAGGCTGCCGCGGGATTTTTTTGCGCTGTGGTGACACAGTCAACTCCTAGACTTCGCACCATGTCTGACTTTGCCGTCGTAGCTGACACCGTCGTTCGCACGTTCAACGACGGTGACGTCCAAGCCCTCAAAGGCGTTTCGCTCCAGGTCCCGCGCGGGGAGGTGTTCGGCCTCTTAGGTCCCAACGGTTCAGGAAAGACCACGATGGTGCGCATTCTCTCCACTATTTTGGCTCCCACGTCGGGCAGCGCGACGGTGGACGGCTATGACGTCGTAAAACGCCCCGACGACGTGCGCCGACGCATTGGCCTGGCGGGACAGTACGCGACGGTGGACGAGAACCTCACGGGAATAGAGAACCTCCGGATGATCGGTTCTCTGAACCACCTGAAGAAGTCCTACGTGATGCACCGGGCGAAGGAACTGCTCGAAGAATTCGGCCTCAGCGACGCGGCAAATCGCAATGTCAAGACGTACTCGGGTGGGATGCGTCGTCGTCTCGACCTTGGCGCCGCGCTGGTGGCCCGGCCACCGATACTTTTCCTGGATGAGCCCACCACCGGTCTTGACCCCCAAAGTCGCCAAGACCTGTGGACCATCATCGAAGGACTCGTCGAAGGAGGCACGACGGTGCTCTTGACGACGCAGTATCTCGAGGAAGCCGATCGACTCTGCAAACAACTCGTCGTCCTCGACAAGGGCTCGATCATCGCCGAAGGCACCAGCCAAGAGCTGAAGACCCAGCTCGGAGCGACGGTGCTGTCACTGACGTTCGCTTCGACCAGCGACGCCACGCGCGGGGTCGAACTCATCCGCTACCTGTCCACGAAGCCGGCCAACGTCGAAGGAACCGTCGTCGAATTGACGGTCGAGGGCGGACCGGCGTCGGCAGCCGATGCGCTCCGTCGTCTCGACGATGCGGGAGTGACGCTCGCAGGTCTCACCCTGCGTGAACCCAGCTTGGACGACGTATTCCTCAGCCTCACCGGACACAAGACCGAAGACGAAACTGGCGTCGACGATGGCGACGCTACCGCTAAGCGAAAGGTCCGCACATGACGACGGTCGCCCAGGAGAACGTCTTTTACGACGAAGATATCCACGACAACAAGAGCGCCCTCAGTTGGGCCATCAGCGACGTATTGACCTTGGCGCGACGCAATCTCTTGGCGCTCATCCGAATTCCCACCGCCCTGGTGTTCTCCATCATCCAGCCGATCATGTTCGTCTTGTTGTTCCGCTACGTCTTTTCGGGCGCGATTCCGGTCAACGTCCCGGGCGGCTACGTCAACTACCTCATGCCGGGGATCATCGTTCAGACGACGATCTTCGGCGCGGTGGGTACGGCGATCGGTCTAGCCGAGGACCTACACCGCGGGTTGATCGAGCGCTTCCGCGCGTTGCCGATGGCTCGCATGGCGGTGCTGGCCGGACGAACGGTCTCGGACCTCGGGCGTAACGTGCTGGTTCTGGTGATCATCACTGCAGTAGGACTTCTGGTGGGATTTCGGCCCCACGGCAATGTGCTGCACTACGTCTACGCCTGCTTGATCACCCTGCTCTTCGCCTACTGCCTGTCGTGGGGTTTCGCTTTCATCGGGCTGGCCGCGCCGACCTCCGAGGCGGCCCAGGCGATGACTTTTCCGTTGATCTTCCCGCTGACCTTCGCGTCGTCGATCTTCGTTCCGATCAGTGGGATGCCCGGTTGGCTCAAGCCCTTCGCGACGAATCAGCCCGTTAGCGAAGTCACCAAGGCGGTGCGCAGCCTCATGCTCGGAGTTAGTCCGGGAAACTCCGTGTGGGTATCACTCGCGTGGGCGATCGGGGCGATCGCGATTCTGGGACCCCTCGCCACAGCAAAGTACAAAAAAGTCGCCTAAGCCTTCGATGACGACGAAACAACAACGGCTCCCCTCGACTCTGGTCGTCTTGATGGCCGTGGCCATCGGCGTCATCGTCGCCAACCTGTACTACCTACAACCGCTCTTGCACCAGGTTCGCAGCGGTTTTCACGTCTCGACCTCTTCGACATCGCTGCTCATCACATTGGTCCAGGTCGGCTACGTCATCGGACTCTTCTTCATCCTTCCCCTCGGTGACATGTTCGTACGACGCAACCTCATCGTCACCATCTTCTTGGTTGCGGCTGTGGCGATGGCGGGCGCGAGCTACGTGCACTCCTTCGTCTTCTTTGCGACGATCACCGTCGTCATCGGACTCTCCTCAGTAGCCGGACAGATCATCATCCCCTTCGGCGCCGACTTAGCCCCCGACGACCAGCGCGGTCGAGTGGTGGGTCGCCTGATGACCGGACTCCTCGGCGGCATCCTCTTGTCGCGCTCCCTCTCGGGGTTCGTCTCCGAAGCGATCGGGTGGCGCGGCGTCTACCGAGTCTCGGCGGGAATGTTGGTGATAATGGCGGTTGTCATGTACGTGACGCTGCCCCAGGAACGCTCGCGCGACCGTTTCGAATACCGCCACCTCGCGACCAGTGGTATCACGATGATGCGCGAGTCGTCCCAATTACGTCGGCGGGGCTGGTTCGGTGGGACCGCATTCGGCGCCTTCAGCGTGTTGTGGTCAACCTTGGCGTTCCAACTTTCGGGTGCTCCCTTTCACTACTCCAGTGGCGTGATCGGACTCTTCGGACTCTTCGGACTCGCGGGCATCACGGCGGCGAACGTCACGGGGCGACTCGCCGACCAAGGACGCACCGCGCTGGCCACCACCGGCGCGGCGATCCTCATTGCCGTGGGCTTTGCGGTGCTGTTCGTCGGTCACCACAATGTGTGGCTGATCGCCGCGGGCGTGGTGATCCTCGACGCTGGCGCCCAGGGAATACACGTGTCGAATCAGTCGATCATCTACGCGATCGCCCCGAGTCAGCGCAGCACCATCAACAGCATCTATATGGTGTGCTTCTTCACGGGCGCCTCTGTCGGCTCCCTCGCCTCTGGTTTCGCCTACGCGCACTACGGCTGGAACGGTACCTGTGCAGTCGGTGGACTATTCGGGCTCGCGACGATTGTTCCGGCGCTGTTGTGGCGAAACTCACGCCAGGACGTCACGGTCTCGGCGACGACCTGAGAGACGGCATTCTTGTCAGCCGAAGCACTATCGACGTGTGGCCTTCCAGCAATTCTGCGGCATTCGTCCACCCTCCGCTGAGGCTTCAGGAACCGCAATCAAAGACTGTGCATCGATCGTCAGTGTGTCGCGACGTTGGTTGACAACCCCGGCGAAGAGACCTCCACCCAGATGGTCGCCAAGGGTTAGTATGACGGCCACTGACGTGGGTGGTGTCGAGAGGAGCAACCTTGGACGCTAGCGCCCGTTTCAATTGGGGGCAGGCATTTGAAGTCCTCGACGCGGTGTCAGATGTGGATAGTTCGGCCTTGTTCGGACAACGCGTGCTCGAATCGCTAAATGCCGTCGTCGACTGCGACATTGGTTCTTACAACGAAATCGATCCGGTGGCCGAGCGCGCCATCTATCTCGTGCATCCAGGTGAAGACATGCAGATCCCGCCAGACGCAGACCTCGAGGCGTTCCCGCGACTAGTTCTTCAAAATCCGATACTGCGTTTTCAACGCGACACCGGAGACGCCAGCGCCCAGCGAATCTCAGACTTTATGACTCGCAGCGAACTCCACCAACTCGAGTTGTATCAAAAGGTCTATCGACACATAGGCGTTGAGTACCAGGTTGCCTTCGGCCTCGCCACGAAAGAGCCGCTGGTCGTCGCGATCGCCCTGAGTCGAAGTGAGCGCGACTTTGACGACAACGAGGTCATACTGTTGAACGCGCTGCGCCCCTACCTCGTCGAGATCTACCGCAACGTCCAAGCGTTGGGTCAACCGACGGGCCCGGCAGTGTCGATGTCCAACGGCAGCCGAGGAGAAGTGGTCCTCGACTCCGCCGGATCCCGAAGCGAGTGCTCGGTGGCGACACTCGCCGTACTCACGAGGTACTTCGGCGCACCTCGCAGTCCGAGCGGCCTGCCCGACGTCGTGAATGCCTGGGTGCTTGATCAACGCGTCCGATGCCTCGACGATGGCCGACCGCGCCTTCATCTGCCCCTCGTGAGCGTCCTCGATGGTCGCGAGGCGGTCGCTCGATTCATTGCCGGCTCGGCAAGTCGGCCCGACATGATTGTCGTCGACGAACGAGCGCTCGTTCGCGGTGCCGCGGACCTCACCCCGCTCGGCCTCACTGAGCGTGAGGCCGAGTTGCTGTACCTATTGATCCAGGGTCTTTCGACATTCGTCATGTCTCAGCGCTTAGAGATATCTACCGGGACGATCAATAAACACCTCCAACACATCTATCGAAAACTCGGAGTGTCGAATCGAACGGCGGCGATAGCGGCCGGGTCCGACGCTCTCTACAGCCACACCTAACGGTTCTTCTATCGCCGTATTTTGCTAGTAGTCGTGACGTCTCACGAGAACTGGACATGTCCGACGCCGGTGATGGAGCCCCACTGCGAAAGCGGTTGAGCACTGTTACTGACGTTGCACTGACCCTTGTGCGCTCCGCTCGTGAATCTCGGCAAGACAAAACCGAACGACACCGTGATTTCAACGGACCCTGAGATGCCCGTGTAAAGCCCCTTGCCGTCGAACGCTGTTACTGGCCCCGTGACCTTAAGATTCGCCGAACAGGTCGCTTGATTGAATGCGGGGTTGGTCCTATTGGATATCTGATCCAATTTGGTCTTGTTGATTTTGAACGTGCCTTTGTGCAGCTGCATTTCGACGAAATTTCCCGAGGCGTTCGCCACGCCGGCACCGGTCATCGTGATGGCCGTGCCGTAGTCTCCAATGGCGCCCGTCAGAGTTATCGCGCCGCGAACGCCGTTATTAGGAGTTGAAAAAACGTACACCTCACCGGCCGCGGGCGTCCCGGGAGCCGCGTTCGCCACGCTCGTGGGACCCAGTGCGAGCAGTGCCCCACACAGGGCCGGTACCAACCGTAGGAATCGTCTCACTTTTATCTCCTGTCTCGAACAGGTCGCTCTCGACCCAGGAGGAGAATACGGTGCGCCTAGAGCGGTGTCTATACGCAAAAATGAGTACACCGACACAACGAGAACGCGCAATGAAAGTCGCTCGGTGATGTTGCGCAACGGTCATCGCCACTACGTGGGCACCTTTGACTCGTTCCGACGGCGAGCGAGCGAGACCCAGGTCGACGAAACGACTAGAGAGAGGTGCTCGAACTCGTGCGTGAACGAAGCGTTGCGAGAAGTTCTTCGATCGGCACGCGCACCTGTTCGGTGGTGTCGCGATCGCGCACGGTCACCGCACGGTCCTCCAGTGAATCGAAGTCAACGGTGATGCACCACGGCGTTCCCACTTCATCCTGGCGCCGGTAGCGGCGCCCAATGGACTGCGTGACGTCGTAGTCGCAGGCGAAGTGTGGTTGGAGGATCGCGAGTACCTCTTTGGAGACTCCCTCAAGTTCGGGCTTCTTCGATAGCGGCAGCACCGCCACTTGGTACGGCGCCAGTCGCCAATCGAGGCGCAACACCGTACGGGTCTCACCTTCGACGGTGTCCTCGTGGTAGGCCGCGAGGAGGAACGCCATCATTGCGCGCGTCGCGCCAGCGGCCGGCTCGATGACGTAGGGCGTGTAGCGCTCGTTGGCTGCTTGATCGAAATACTCCAACTTGGCTCCCGAGGCGTTGGAGTGCTGGGTCAGATCGTAGTCACCGCGATTGGCGATGCCCTCGAGTTCGTCCCAGCCCCAGGGGTAGGCGAACTCGACGTCGGTGGTACCACGTGAGTAGTGCGACAGGTCCGCCGGGGCGTGCTCGTGCAGGCGGAGTTGGTCCGGCGGAATACCTAAGTCCAGGTACCAATTGAAGCGCTGGTCGATCCAGTAGCGATACCACTGCTCCGCCTCGGCGGGCGGCACGAAGAACTCCATCTCCATCTGTTCGAACTCGCGAGTACGGAAGACGAAATTCTGAGGTGTGATCTCGTTACGAAACGACTTACCGATCTGGGCGATGCCAAAGGGTGGCTTCTTTCGCGTCGTGGCGAGCACGTTGTTGAAGTTCGTGAACATCCCCTGAGCGGTCTCGGGTCGCAGGTAGGCCGTCGCACCCTCCCCCTCGACGGGTCCGGCCTGGGTCTTGAACATGAGATTGAACGCGCGCGCCTCGGTGAACTCCGTGGAGCCGCAGTTGGGGCACACGCCGTTGATCTTGTCCTCGCGCCAGCGCTCCTTGCATTTTCGACAGTCCACCAGCGGATCGGTGAAGGTCTCGAGGTGGCCCGAGGCCGCCCAAACGGCCGGCGGACCGAGGATCGCTGCGTCGAGTCCGACCACGTCCAGACGCATCTGAACCATGTCGCGCCACCACGCCGCCTTCACGTTGCGCAACATGTTGACGCCCAGGGGGCCGTAGTCGTAGGTGGAACGGAATCCGCCGTAGATCTCGGCGGAGGGGAAGATGAATCCGCGACGTTTGGCGAGGTTGATTACCTTTTCCAGCAGTTCGGGGTCGGTCGCGAAGGCAGAATCCATCCGCCAAGGCTACCGGACGCAGAACTTTTAACGGTTGCGTGCTTACTTACGGGGATGACTTCAACCGCAAGATGACTTGATTGGCGACGAGGCGCGCCTTGGGCGTCAGCGTCACGGTATCGCGCTCTACGTTCACTAGATGCGCGATCTCGTCGAGTGACTCAAAGGCTTCTACGGGCACACCGCGACGCGTGCGAAGGGCCAACGAATCGCGCTCGAAGGCCTGGGTCGCCTCGTCGAGGATCTCTTCGCCCCCAATGGGTCGCTCGCCGCGTTGCACCATGGCGATATATCGATCAGGTGTGCGCACGTTCCAGTAGCGGCGACCGTGGCGATGCGAGTGCGCCGCCGAGCCGAACCCCACGTAGTCGTCATGGTCCCAGTAGACGTGATTATGGCGACATTCGTGGCCGGGTTTGGCCCAGTTGGAGATCTCCTCCCACTCATATCCATTAGCCTCGAGCGTCTCGCCGACGAGGTCGTAGGCGTCGGCGGTCTCGTCCTCGTCGGGGTGACGCGCCGGATCCCGTCCCAGCGGAGTCGAGGGTTCGGGCGTGAGGGCGTAGCAACTGATGTGCGGCGGCGGATACTCAAGCGCCAGTAGGTCGGACAACGTGGCGCGAACGTCGTCGAGGGACTCCGCACGCGATCCGACGATGAGGTCCATGTTCCACGTGGCGAACCCGGCCTCGTGGGTGACACGAGAGACCTCCTCGTGCGCCATGGTGCCATGTCGACGACCGAGGTCGGCCAGCACGGCGGGCTGGGTCGACTGCACGCCGTAGCTCATGCGATTCACCCCACCCGCCTTGTAGACGAGGAGCCGCTCCAGTGAGGCGTCTTCGGGATTGCACTCCACCGTCACTTCGGCGTCAACAGTGCGCGGAATGGCCGCCAGGACGCGCACGAGTTGTTCGGGCGTCAGTCGCGAGGGCGTCCCACCCCCGAAGAACACCGACGTCGCCGGCTCCATTCCCGCGGCGACTTCTCCCGCGATCTCGACGAGAACGGCCTCCACGTAGTCGTCGCGCAGGTGATCGCGGTCGGCGTAGGTGGCAAAGGCGCAGTAGTCACATCGGTGGGCGCAAAAAGGGACGTGAACGTAGACGCCGAAGGTTGGTGCACCTTGCGCTCGAGCCGTTGCGGGTCCGGGAGAGTTCGCGTCGATCACCAGTGCAAACTAATCGTTCACGAAGAGACGCCTCGCGCCGCCCCCGGGCCGCACGCACCGCGCACCGTCTCATCACTCACGTCGTGCGGTGACGACGTCATAACCCCGCCTTAGGGCAGCGTGATGGCCCCCGACGTGGCGCACGACACGATGGCCTTGGCCAGAGCCTTCTCGTCAGCGGCGAACGTCGCGGCATGAGCCTTTTCGTAAGCGACGAGTGTGGCGAGCGAGTGAGTGCTCGAGTACGTCTTGAGCACCGTCACGATGTACCCCAGGACTTCCTTTGTTTGGGCGTTGGGTGCCGTGGCGTCCATCTTCTCGTAGTACGGCAGCAGTAACTTCACCCACTGGTGGTAGCTGGCGAGCGTCAACCCCGTCGGGGCCTTCACCGGGTGATACGCCCAACTGAAGACGGCGTTGCAGAACGGACTCTTGGCCGCCGACGCCTCGGGCACCGCGACGCCCACCGAGACGAGCAAAGCGGCGGTGGCGACGGAGCCCGCGACGAACATCCGAACGCGCGACGTCAGTGACTGGTGGCGGGTCATGGCAACTCCTTCCCGGGGGAATCGCCGACCTCGACTTCGACTGGCGACTCCCGAGTGGCGCCCCCACGAACGTGGCGGCACACCGAGTTTCTATCAGGTACGCACCCGTCGCGCCAGCACCGCGTAGAACGAACGCCATCGCGTCATCGGACGACGTCGTCTCCCTTGACTAGAAGGCGAGGCAGGGCGCTTGGGCCTGGACCTTGTAGCCCCTGCCATTGTCGCAGACCATGACCTGCGCCGTCTGTGATGCGGGAGGCGCACTGATGGGGGCGACCTGACCGAAGTCGCCGTAGGAGATCACTGCGGGACGGAACGACGAGACCCTGGTCGATCGGGTGCGCGGCGGCGAACCCGACGTGACGGCAATCGTCATCCATCCCCGTAACGAAGTGACGATTGAAGTGACGAGGTCGTCGCTCACGTACACGGTCATGGTGGCTTCGACCTGACCGGGGTCCAACGGATCGATAGAACTGGCATTGCGCACTGTCGTCACGGTGAAGTTATTGTCGCCGTCGCGCACGACGCTGTTGGCGTGCAACAGAGTGGTGAGGACCGCGGTGGTGACGTTTAGTCGCAGGTTCGAAGCCACGTTCGAAGTCAATGCCACTTCTCCCCACTTCGACGTGGGCGGCTGCAGCGGATAATAGAGTTCGTGGCCTATTTCGATCAGGCTGAGTGGCGTTGGACCAGCGATCCGCACTCGATACCGATCCGGAGACTGGTAGTCGATTGCGTTATCGATTCTGAAACTCGGCTCGGCGAGCGTTCGACGAATGACGGTGTGAAAGATCGAGACCACTCGAGGATTCCCGCTCGGCGGGGATGCGAAATACGAAACGCGTTCGCCGCCGTGCACGCTCACCACGACCGCACCAGCCGCAAGGAGGGTCATCACCGACAAGAGGAAATGAGGAATCAGTCGTCGCATAGTCATTCAGTCTCTCACGACGTAGGTCCCAGATTGGGTCACCATCGCAGACAGAACGCGTTAGGGAATGGCGGGGTCGACGGGCGGCGCCAATGGCGCCGTCGAGCGAGAGACCTTGAGCCGTTTACCGAAGTGGATCTCGATGGCCTCGTGCGCGAGCGCCATCACCTCGCCCGAACCCGGCGGATTGTCCTCACGCAGGACACCCCCGAGGTCCCCGCCCAAAATACGTCGAATGAGCTCCAAGGCGTCGGGACTGACGGCGGTCCCCGAGCGGCAATTGACACAGAGAGTCCCGCCGACCTCCGCGTTAAAGGCGACGAGCGGTCCCGGCGACGCGCAGTTCACGCAGGAATCCACTACCGGCTCCGAACCGTCGTAGGAGAGGAGGCGAAAGAAGAACGACGCGGCCACCAACTCGGGGTGGTACTGGACGTCGTCAAGAGTTGTGAGCACGCGCACCACCATCTCAAAGATCCCTTCGTCGGCGGCCTCGTCGGTCGGAATGGCGTGGACCACCTCCACCACCGCCAGGCCCGCCGCGATGCGTTCGTAGTCGCCGCGTAGAGTGGCCATACGTTCGAGGTGACTGACGTGCTTGGTGATCCACAGGTCGCCGCGCCCCTTGACCAGGTCGACTCGCACGTGTCCCATGGGTTCGAGTGAGCCACCCATGCGACTCGAGGTCTTGCGAACCCCCTTGGCGAGGACCCGAAGTTTTCCGTGGTGACGAGTCCACAGGACGCAAACGCGGTCAGATTCTCCGGACTTGTAGGTACGCAGGACGACAGCTTCGTCCTGGATCTCTTTCACTTCGCCACCGTCATCACGCGCACCTTAGCGGGGCGTTGGAAGACTGCCGGGAGTCAATTGAATGGACCATCTCGACCGGACCGTACAGCGCCGAACAGTGGACTCATGAAGTTGACCCGCAACTCGGTGAAGGTGTCTGCTCCCCTTTCTGGGGCGACAAGGTACTAGGGGTCTTGGCTCCGGCGGTCACGCACTTGGGCTACCTTCTTTTTCGTATCGTGACTCAACGTGAAGGGCCGATCTTTATGCACAAATTAGTGACCGAGCGCGGGTATTGGATCGAGGCACCGATCGTCGATGTCTGGCGCACCATCACCGAGCCCGATCAATTGACCCTCTGGCTCTGCGACCGGGTTGACCTGAAGTTCGTTTCCGGCGCCCGCGGCTCCCTCGTCATGGGAGACCACGATGTGCCGGTCGTGGTTGAGAAGGTTGAACCACCGAAATGCGTCGCGTTTCGCTGGAATTTCTCAGGTAGTGAACCAGTTGTTGGAGACTCAGTCCTCGTCGAGATCACTCTCATATCCGACGGTGGGGAACGGACGTACATACGAGTGACCGAAAACGGCACCTTTCCGAAGAACTGGTCGAAGGAGGAAGTATCTCGATACGCCAGTGTTCATCGATGGGATTGGTCCGACCTGCTGTACCGGCTGGATGGTGTCCTCACGGGGCATCGGCCACAATAGTGCGCGGTCCCGCCGTCGTTCCTAGCGAGTATCAAGTCTCAGGGTTGTCCTGTGGTCCGCCCAATCGCGGCGGATCGGTGCGCTCGTGCGATCCAGTGTTGGGTGGTGCGACATCATGTGACAGGTCGCCGTCGCCAGTGGTCTCATAGCTCGTCTGGTTATCTATGGAGACTTCGGCTTCCTCAACGTCCTGAAAATGTTGCTTGCGCGGCGTGATGCCGAGGAAACGATTCAGCCATACGCCGAAGGCGACGAGGATCGCCAGGATGAGGGGAATAGCTAAAACCGGCACGAGGCTCGATACTCCATTGAGTGCCAATACCCACAAGAAGATATAGAAGAGGAAGACGACGACCGCGGTAGCGCGGGTGACCTTCACGAGTCGACACCCCCGAATCGACGATTGCGTTGTTGGTACTGCTCGATAGCCAAAAAGAGGTCCTCACGGCGAAAATCAGGCCAGAGCACGTCGGTGAAGATCAACTCGGAATAGGCCATCTCCCACAGCAAGAAGTTCGACGTGCGATACTCCCCCGACGTGCGCACGATGAGATCGGGGTCGGGTATTTCGGGGTGATAGAGCCGCTCGTGGATCGCCTTCTCGTCAACCTTCGAAGCGGCCACACCGTCCTCGACCAATCGCTTGACCGCGTCGACGATCTCGGCGCGCCCGCCGTAGTTGAACGCGATGTTGAGCGTCATCACCTTGTTGTTCTTGGTGAGTTCGATCGCTTCGTCCATGCGCGAGAGCACTCCCTTGGGTACGCGCCAGTCACGACGGCCGGAGAAGGTGATGCGCACGCCCGCGTCGTGCAGTTCGTGCTGGCGTCGCTCCAACAGCCCGCGATTGAAGTTCATCAAGTAGCGCACCTCGTCGATCGGTCGACGCCAGTTCTCGGTGGAGAACGCGTAGACCGTGAGTGCGCTCAGACCCAGCGACAGAGCGCCGTAGGTGGCGTCGACCAGGGCTTCTTCACCCGCACGGTGCCCCTCAGTACGCGCCAGTCCTCGTCGCGTGGCCCAACGCCCATTCCCATCCATCACGATGCCGATGTGGCGCGGGATGGAACGTCGGTCCAAACTCTCGGGAATCGGGGTGGGGCGAGGGTCTGGCATAGACAAAACTTAGTTGGTCCCAACCGAGGGGCCCCGTCGACGCGACTGCGACGACGTGAGGGCACTCGACGTCACGAGGCTGAACGTTAGGGTTCTCTAGTGCATTCCTTTGACCCCGACGACGAGACGCCCGAGGTCGACGTCGACGACGCACCCGGCGTCCAACTCGACGCCGACTTGGTCGAGATCGACGTCGATCGCGCCCTCGGCCTGCTTGACCGCATCACCGCCCACCTGCCCGGCGGCGGCGAGAGCCGCGATGGTCAACGCCAAATGGTCGCCGCCGTCGCCGCGGCGTTCTCGCGCAAAGAGCACGCGATCATCGAAGCGGGGACCGGAGTGGGTAAGTCGCTGGCGTATCTCGTGCCCGCAGCCATGAGCGGACGACGCGTCGTGGTCGCGACGGCCACCAAGAACCTCCAGGATCAACTCGCGACCAAGGACGCGCCCACCGTCGCCGAGGTGGCGACGCGCACCAAGGTCGCCGTCCTCAAGGGCAAGAACAACTACCTCTGTCGCAATCGGGCCCTGGCGACGGGTGGTGGTTCGCAACTGAGCTTCGACGACGGGTCGAGCGTGCCCAAAGGCGTGGCCGACCAGATGCGACGAGTCCTGGCGTGGGCCGAGGAGACCGAGACCGGCGACCGCGACGAACTGTCCTTCGAGATCGACCCGCGCGCGTGGCGAGGCCTCTCGGTGACTCCCCAGGAGTGCCTAGGTCGAGCCCAGTGCCCCCAGGGGCATAACTGTTTTCACGAGCTCGCCAAGGACCGTGCCGCCGAGAGCTCGATCGTCATCGTCAACACCCACCTCTACGCCGCGCACCTCGCGTCGGGTTCGATGCTATTGCCGGCGCACGAGTACGTGGTCTTTGACGAGGCCCACGAGGTGCAAGACATTTTCGCCTCATTGCTCGGGACCTCGCTCAACGCCTCGCGAATCCGCGCTTTCGCCACGGTCGCCAAGCCCCTCGTCGGCCCGTCATTCGCCGAGACCGCAAGCGACCTCGTCGCGAGCGCCGACCGCTTGGCCACCATCTTGGAGATCCAGTACGACGCCCAGGACCTAACGGGACTGGGACCTGATGCCCAGCGCGAGATCGAAACCGCCACCACCCTCACGACGCGCCTCATCGAGGTGCTGCGGACCACGGAGACTTCGGGCGCCGAGGACGAAGCGCGCAAGATCCGCACCTTGGGTCCGGGCGTGCACCTGTCCAACGACCTAGCGCGCGTCGCGCACCCCCAAAAGGGCGAGCTGCTCTATCTCTCGCGACGGGACCGCGAGATCGACCTCGAGGTGAACCTGGTGGACGTCGGACCGCGTCTGCACGACGACCTGTGGGGCAACGTCACCGCCGTGTTGACCAGTGCCACCATTCCCGACAGCCTCCCCGCTCAACTGGGTCTGGGCGACGTGAGGATCGAGACCTTCGCCAGTCCCTTTGACTACCCCCACCACTCGCTTCTCTACGTCCCGGCGGGTTTTCCGGGGCGCAACGAGACCGGCGCCGAAGCGGCGATCATCGACGAACTCGTCACGCTCATTGAAGCCGCGGGCGGGCGCACGCTCGCGCTCTTCACCAATCGCGCAGTCATGAACCGCGTCGCCGAAGCCGTCGAAGACCGGATCTCGACGCAAGTACTGGTGCAAGGCACCTTGTCGCGTCAACGCATCATCGAGCTCTTTCGGGCGTCGGCCGAGGCGAGTCTCTTCGCGGTGACGAGTTTCTGGCAGGGCATCGACGTGCCCGGACACTCTCTCTCGCTGGTGACCATCGACCGGTTGCCATTCTCGGTTCCCAACGATCCGTTGCTCAAGGCGCGCCAGGAGTTGTCGTCCAATCCCTTCTTCGAGGTGGACCTGCCGCGCGCCACGATGTTGCTCGCCCAAGGCGTCGGACGACTGATTCGCAACCGAACCGACCGCGGCGTGGTGGCCGTCCTCGACACGCGCCTGGCCGAAGCGCGCTACAAGTCACAGCTCTTTAAGAAATTGCCGCCCATGAAACGCACTCGTGATCAGGCGGAAGTTACTGCGTTCCTACGCGAATTGCGAGTGGCGAGCTCCGAGTCCGACGTACCAACCCCGGCTTAAACTATAATTTCACTAGTAAATCTAGGTAAGTCCGTCCGGTTCACCGCTCTCAGATAGGTCCTTCGTGCATCTCAACTTCGCCCTCGTCCTCGGCAGCGTCGTCGTTGGTTTCCTCGTCGGTCTCACCGGTATGGGCGGCGGCGCGCTGATGACCCCGATGCTCGTCCTCGTCTTTGGCGTCACGCCGTCGGCCGCCATCTCCTCGGACCTCATTGCAGCGCTCTTCATGAAGCCCCTGGGTGTCGCTGTGCACTGGCACCGCAAGACCATCCAGCCCAAGCTCGTGCGGTACCTGTGTTACGGATCCGTCCCCGCCGCGATTCTTGGCACCTACGTGATGCACCGTCTCGGTTCGACGAAGTCGGCCGAGAAGCACCTCGAACTTATCTTGGGCGCTGCCCTCATCGTCGGGGCGGCCGCCATGGTCGGTCGGGCCTTCTTCCCGACGCGCAAAGTTGTCGAGGGCCCCTTGCGGATCAACCGACCGCTCATCATCGTCGTCGGCGTGATCGGTGGATTCATGGTCGGACTCACGTCGGTGGGTGCGGGTTCGCTCATCATCGTGATGTTGCTCTTGATCTTCCCGCACATCCGCACCGACCAACTCGTCGGAACCGACCTCGCCCAATCCATCCCACTCACCGCGGCGGCGACACTCGGAACTTTGCTGTTCGGTCACGTGCAACTCGCGGTGACCGCCTCGATCATCGTGGGCTCAGTGCCCGCAGTGGTGGCGGGCTCCTTCCTCTCCTCACGCGCCTTCACCCACACGCTGCGTCCCTATCTGGGTGGCGTCGCACTGATCAGTGGGCTGAAATATGTCGGCACACCCATCGACGCCCTGGGCGTCGCGGCGGGAATCATTCTGGTGATCGCCACGGTCATCGCGGTGCGTTCGGCGCGAGTGCCCACCTTCGACGCTCCGGCGATCCTCGTCGAACCGGCGCTCGAGCGTTAGAGGCCGAAACGGTCCATCACGTCGTCGCGCTTTTGCCAGCCCGGCTCGACTGAGACCTTCAACTCCAAGAAGCACCCCTCGGGAAGCTGACGACGCGCGGCGATGCCGACGTCTTTCAAGAGTTGGCCGCCCTTGCCGATGACCATACCCTTTTGGCTCTCGCGCTCCACGAGGATCTCCACCAAGATGTGGGGCCACTCGAACTCGATGACACGACAGTGGATGGAGTGGGGCAGTTCTTGTTTGGTCTTTCGCACCAGTTGTTCTCGCACCAGTTCGGCCACCCACATCGCCTCGGGAACGTCAGAGACCTCGTCCTCGGGAAAGAGGAACTCGCCCTCGGGCATCTGGGCTCGCACGAAGGCGATGAGCTCCTCGGTGCCCGCGCCGGTCTTGGCCGACACCGGGAAGTATTCGATGCGCAGCGCCGCCTCGGCGATGCCCTTTTCCTCGGCGATCTGCGTGACGGCCTCGTGCGCGGCCATGAGTTGCGCGGCGATCGCGTCGCGCCCGGTCTTGTCCATCTTGTTGACGATGACGCACCCTTGAGGTCCGTCAGGGTGACGACACTTGTCGAGCATCGTCGCGATCACGTTGCGGTCCCCCGGACCGATCGCCTTGCCTGATTCGACGACGGCCAAGATGACGTCCACACCGTCGACCGACGCGCGCGCGGTCTCGTTGAGTCGATTCCCCAGACCGGTCTTGGGTCGGTGAATCCCTGGCGTGTCGACGAAGATCACCTGCACGCCGTCCTCGGTCAAGATGCCGCGGATCGCGTTGCGGGTGGTGTTGGGACTCGCCGAGGTGATTGTCACCTTCGTCCCCACCACTTGGTTGACCAGAGTGGACTTACCCACGTTGGGTCGTCCGATAATGGCCGCGAAGCCCGAACGCGTCATCGGTCACCCACGCGTTCGATCAGGACCTCTTCGATGCGCCGTCCGTCCATGCGCACGACCGTCAAGACGTACGGTGCGACCTCGAAGACGTCACCCTTGGTCGGGACGCCGCCCGCCAGGTCGAGCACCAGTCCCCCGACGGTGTCCCACCCGTCCTTAGGCAGGTCGAGGTCGTATTCGTTGTTCACGTCGTCGATGTTGAGTCGTCCGCTCACCACGAGCCCGGTGCCCGGAATCATCTCCACCTCATCGTCTTGGGCCGGGTCCGACTCGTCGGTGATCTCGCCGACGAGCTCTTCGAGGATGTCCTCGAGGGTGACGAGACCGGCGGTGCCGCCGTATTCGTCCACGACCACGAACAAGTGACTCTGGCCCTGACGGATTTGTGTCAACAGTGCGGCCACGCGCTTGGTCTCGGGCACGAAGGACGCCTCGCCCATGTGGTCCTTCACGACGTCCTCGCCCTTGCCCTCGGCGACGAGGCCGGCCAAGTGACGCAGGTTCACGATGCCCACCACGTCGTCCACACCTTCGCCGAGCACCGGCAGACGAGATCGCCCCGTCGCGATAGCGGTGTCGAGCGCAGTGCGAATAGTGGCCTCGGCCGAGACGTCGACCATGTCGATGCGCGGCACCATGACCTCACGCACGATGGTGTCACCGAACTCGATGACGCTGCGAATGAAGTTGCGTTCGTCGCGCTCGATCGCCTGGTCCTCGTGCGCGACGTCGGCCATGGCGAGGACCTCGTCCTCGGTCATCTTCGACCCCTCGCTCCCCCCACCGAAGAGACTGATGACTCCCTGGGCGATGGCGAGCAACAAACGCGAGATCCACTTGATGGGCCAGAAATTGAGCAACGCCTCCACTACTGGAGCGGTCGTCAGGGCGGCCGAGTCCGGATGCTGGACGGCGAAGTTCTTCGGGATGGCCTCGAAGATGACGAAGATCACCACGACTTCGCCGACCGTCGAAATGAACAGCCCTGCCGCGCCGAAGAGCCGTGACGCGAGCACGCCGACCATCGTCGCCGAGACCAATTGGCAAATGAGGACAAGTAACAGCAGCGGGTTCAAGAATTTCTCGGGCGCCTCGGCGAGGCGCGCCAAGGACTTCGCACCACGATGGCCTTGTTCCTTCAAGGAACGCGCGCGCGATTTGTTCATCCGCACCAGCGACGTTTCGGCCATCGCGAAGAAACCCGACAGGACCAGCAAGATTGCGACGGTGACGACGAGTGCGGTGTCCGACCCGCTCCAGACGGTCCCGATCACTCGACACCCGTTCGATAGTGACGCGCCAGCAGGTCGCGCTCACGCGCCTCCATCTTCTCGGCCTCGTCGTCGATCACGTGGTCCCAACCACGCAGGTGCAACACCCCGTGCACGACCAACAACGCGATCTCGTCATCGAAGGTGCACTCGTGCTCGACGGCGTTACGTGCGGCGACTGCCGGACAGATCACGATGTCGCCCACTAATTGGGGAATCTCGGGGACGGGAGGCTCACCGGGTCCCGTGCCACCAGCATCGGGCACGCGACCCGTAGGGTCGGGTTCGGCGTCGATGGGAAACGACAAGACGTCCGTCGCCCCCTTCTTGCCCATGAACTGCTCGTTGAGATCAGCCATCGTGGATTCGCCCGAGAAGATGAGCGACACTTCGGCCAGCCCGCGCACGCCCTCGTCCTCGAGGGCGTGGCGACACAACTCGACCCAGCGCTCGAGTGCGATGACGTGGTCGGTCTGCTCGTCCGCGGCGTAGATATCGATCGGCATCAGTTGGTGTAACGGTCGTAGGCGGCGACGATGTCGGCCACGATGCGGTGACGCACGACGTCCTTGGCGCCCAGGTGGATAAAGGAGATGTCGTCAACGCGACCCAGGATGTTCTCGATGTTCGCTAGGCCCGAGGGCTTGCCGTTGAGGTCCACTTGGGTGACGTCTCCGGTCACCACGGCCTTGGCGTTGAAGCCAATGCGGGTGAGGAACATCTTCATCTGTTCGGGCGTCGTGTTCTGGGCCTCGTCCAAGATGATGAAGGAGTCGTTGAGCGTGCGACCACGCATGAAGGCGAGCGGCGCCACTTCGATCGTGCCGTTGGCGATGAGGCGTTGGGCGCCGTCGGGGCCGACCATGTCGTAAAGAGCGTCGTAGAGCGGTCGCAGGTAGGGATCGACCTTGGCCATGAGGTCTCCGGGCAAGAAACCGAGGTGTTCTCCCGCCTCGACCGCCGGGCGGGTCAAGACAATACGGTGCACTTGGCGACGGTGCAGGGCCTGCACGGCGGCGGCGACCGCCAGATAGCTTTTGCCCGTACCGGCGGGGCCGATGCCAAAGGTGATGGTCGAGGTGTCGATGGCGTCGGTGTAGCGCTTCTGGCCGGCGGTCGATGGTCGGATCGCTTTACCCTTGGCTCCGCGCACGACCTCGTGACGAAGTACTTCGCTCGGTCGAAGGTCGTCGGCGACCATGTCGATGGTGCGCGAGATCTTCGTGGGGTCGAGCGTCTGGCCACTTTCGAGCACCAGCACTAGTTCGTCGAAGAGGCGCAATACGGTGGCGGCGTCGGGACCGGCGACACTGATCTGATTACCCTGGACGCGGATCTTGGAGTGCGGGAAGGAACGCTCGATGACGCGCAGGTGCTCGTCGCGAGGTCCCAGCAGGCCCGACATCAAGTGGGTGTTAGGAACGTAGGTGGTCGCCTTGAGGGCCTCATCGGCCGTGGCATCAAAGGTCATCCGGGAGGCCACTCCATCTTTCGTCCGCCCATCACGTGCAGGTGCAGGTGCGCCACGCTCATCTGAGCGTCCTCGCCCACGTTCATGACGAGTCGGTATCCGCTTTCGCGTACGCCCTCGATCTCGGCCACGCGCTGGGCGAGCAGCACCAATTGGTCGACGACGCCCTCGTGCTCGAGAGTCACGTGGTCGGCGCTCGTGACGTGGGCTTTGGGAATCACCAACACGTGCACCGGCGCTTGGGGCTCGATGTCACGGATGGCCAGAGCAGTCTCACTCTGCGCCACGGGCGTCGAGGGGATCTCGCCAGCGACGATTTTGCAAAAGAGGCACTCACTCATGTGTTGCTCTCATCATTACTCATTCTTGGCACCCGCGGCCGCGAATCCCCATGAACCATTCGTGAACGCCACGAGAGCAGCAGCCACGACGGCGGCCGTTTCCCCTCGTAGGACCGTGGGTCCCAGTGACAACCGGCGCCGGTCCTCGGCCCATTCTCCCGGTGCCCAGCCGCCTTCGGGGCCGACGGCGACCGCCGTCACACCCGACCAGTCACCACTGCCGGCGAAGTCCGCGACGGCCACCTGTGCGGGCACGTCGGCGGGCGTCAGGGGCTCGGCGATCTCGAGGTCGTACGTGCGCCGACACTGTGAGCAGGTCTCGTCAGCGATGCGGCGCCAACGCCCGAGGACCTTGTCACGTGCTTCACCGCGGAACTTTTGGCTGAGACGTTCACTCACGAGGGGCACGACGCGCGCCACTCCGACCTCGGTGGCCTTAGCGATCGCCCACTCCCCGCGCTCGCCCTTGAGCGGCGCCAGGTACAACGTGGTCGCAACCGGCGCCGGATCGAGACTGACGTCACTCAGCACGTCAAGGCCCGAGCTCGACACCGCGGCCATGCGCCACGACCCGCGGCCGTCACTCACGACGAACTCCTCACCGTCACGCGCGCGCAGTACGCGGCGAAGGTGATGGTCGTCCTCGCGCGACAGCACTGGCGCGGCGATATCGGCGACGCGTAGCTGCGTCAACGCCGCCACGCGGCGCGACCACGCGTCGATCATCGTTTGGCTCGTTTGCGAAACAATCCAGCGCCGTGGTGTTCGGCGATGGACTCCCCGCGGTGCTGAGCGAGTTGACGTAGCAAGTCACGTTCGACGTCGTCGAGTTCGGTGGGGACGTCGACAATGAGATGGACATAGAGATCGCCGCGACCGCGTCCGTGCAAGTGCTCCACGCCCTCGTGGCGCACGCGATGCACCGTGCCCGACGCGCTACCGGCCTCGACATCGATGGTGGTCGAGGCCCGCAAAGTAGGTACGTCGATCGAGGTGCCCAACGCGGCCTGGGCGAAGGAGACATGCGCCTCGTGGTGCAGGTCGTCGCCGTTTCGCTCGAAGCGCTCATCGGGTGCCACACGCAGGTGAACGAAGAGGCGTCCGTTGGGCCCACCGCGCGGACCCGCCGGTCCCCGGTCGCTCAGGCGCATCGTGGAACCGTCCTCGACACCAGCGGGGATCTGGATCGTCATGGTCGTCGCGACGTTCTGACGGCCCTCACCACGGCAGTCGGGGCAGGGCGATTCGATACGAGTTCCCATGCCCTGACAACGAGTACAGACTGAACTCGTCATCATCTGGCCGAGGATCGAATTACGCACCCGACGAACCTCGCCCAGGCCCGCGCACTCCACGCAGGTCACCGGCGTGGTGCCCGCGGCACACCCGCTCCCGTCACACGTCGTACAGCGCTGGGGCAAGGTGACGGTGATCTCGCGATTGGCCCCGAAGGCCGCCTCGTCCAAGGTGATCTCGACGCCGACCTCGGCGTCAGGTCCGGGCTGGGGACCACGTCGCTGGGTGGGACGTGCACCCATGCCGCCAAAGAACATGTCGAAGATGTCCTGGACCGAGCCGCCGCCGAAGGGGTTGCCGCCAGCGCCCACGTCTTGGCCGAAGCGGTCGTAGTTGGCGCGTCGCTCGGGGTCCGACAAGATCTCGTAGGCCTGGGAGACCTCCTTGAAGCGCGCCTCGGCCGACGCGTCGCCGGGGTTGGCGTCGGGGTGCAGTTGACGAGCGAGACGACGGTAGGACTTCTTCAAGTCCTCCGGCGAGACGTTGTGATCGACCTCGAGAATCTCGTACAGATCAGTGGTCGGCATATTCCTCATCCCCACCGAAGTGGCGTGCTAGATGCTGGGAGACCGCCGCGGCGGCGGCCATGGCCTCTCGATACTTCATGCGAGTGGGGCCAAGTAGACCCACGGCACCCGCGGGCGCCCCGTCGATGGTGACGGGTGCGACGATGACCGCGCACGTCGAGAGCGGTTCGAAACCGTTCTCAGTGCCGATAGCCACCGAGAGCCCCCGACGCAACATATCCTCGACGAGCGAAACGACCAGGAGTTCTTGCTCCAGGATCGATAGCACCTTGCGCACCGTCTCGACGCCGTCAAAGGAATCCGCGACGCGCGAGGACCCGCCAATGAACACCTTGTCGCCGTCGCTGGTGGGCGCCTCGGCGTGCAGCGCGGCGACGGATTCTCGAACGAGCACTGCCACGTGGTCGGCGCGCGAAGGGACTTGGACCACGGACTCGAGCGTGGTGCCGATAAGGAGCGCGTTGAGTTGGCGCGAGGCCTCGGCACAGGTCTCGTAGTCCACGTCGAAGTTCGGCGTGAGTGAGTGCTTGATCACCGAGCCGTCGGAGAACACCGTCACGAGCAACTGGTGGTGGGCGTCAATGCTGACCAGTTGCGCCGAGAGGATCGCTGAGTGCGTGAGCGACGCCCCCACCACGACTGACGTGTAGCTGGTCATCTGGCTCAGGAGCGTCGAGGTCTGTTCGAGCACGTCTTCGACCTCACCGCGGACGTTGGCGAAGAAGTCGCTGATCTGGTGCTGTTGGACGTCGCCCAGGACCCCGGATTTGAGGTGGTCCACGAAGTAGCGATAGCCCTTATCGGTGGGTATGCGCCCGGCCGAGGTGTGGGGCTGGGCGAGGTAGCCCTCGCGCTCGAGCGAGACCATCTCGGTGCGCACGGTGGCGGGCGAGACGGCGATCTCAGAACTCGAGGCCACCGAGGAGGATCCGACCGGCTGAGCCGTGTCGATGTGCTCGGACACGACGGCTTCCAAGATGGAGGCCTTACGGGCGTCGAGGTCATTCACTGCGGGTGCAGTCGCACGACGAACCATGTTTCCTCCTTGTTAGCACTCAATTGTACCGAGTGCCAGCCTTCGAGCGTCCACCCGTGGTGTGACCTCGCGGTACGGTACGAGGACCACGCTCCAACCGGCCAGGAGGATGACGATGCCCATTGAGATGCCAATCCGACCGCCCGAACCGCTCGCCGGCCCCGAGCGCGTCCAACTCGAGGGGTGGTTGGACTATCACCGGGCCACCTTGTTGATGAAGTGCGCTGGTCTAGAGACCGACGACCTCACGCGTCGCGCCGTCGCGCCGTCGACCTTGACGTTGCTGGGTCTGTTACAACACATGACACTCGTCGAGGTGGCGTGGTTCGACGTCGTCCTGCACGACAGCACCACCCCATTTCCCTACACCCATATCGATGACGGGCAGCGTGACCGCGACGCCGAGTTCAACGACTTCACCTTCGCCACGACCGAAGAGATCGCCGCGACCTTCATCGACGTCTGTACACGCTCGCGCGAACTCGCGGCCGACGTGTCACTCGACGACCTCGCCAAGAAGATGCGGCGTGACGGACCCGTCGACCTGCGATGGATTTACCTGCACATGATCGAGGAATACGCCCGCCACAACGGTCACGCCGACTTGTTGCGCGAGGTGATCGACGGTTCGACGGGCGTCTGATCAGTCTTCGAGCTTGAGGGCCGCGACGAACGCCTCTTGGGGAACTTCGACGCGCCCCAAGTTCTTCATCCGCTTCTTGCCCTCTTTTTGCTTCTCGAGGAGCTTGCGCTTACGGGTAATGTCACCGCCGTAACACTTGGCGAGCACGTCCTTGCGTCGCGCCTTGACCGTCTCACGTGCGATGACGCGTCCCCCGACGGCCGCTTGGATCGGCACGTCGAACATCTGACGCGGGATGAGCTCCTTGAGTCGTTCGGCCATCTTTCGACCGTAGAAGTCTGCGTTGGAACGATGCACGATCGTCGAAAAGGCGTCGACCGGTTCGTGATTGATGAGCAGGTCCACGCGCACCAGGTTGGACGTGATGTAGCCACTCTGTTCGTAGTCGAGACTGGCGTAGCCCTTGGTGCGCGATTTCAGTGCGTCGAAGAAGTCGATGACCACCTCGGCCAAGGGAATCGAATAGCGCAGTTCCACGCGCTCGGCTGAGAGGTAGTCCATCTTGATCATCTCGGCGCGTCGCGACTGGCACAGGTCCATCACGGTACCCAGGTACTCTGCGGGCGTGAGGATCGAGATGTGCAACATCGGTTCGTCGATGTGATCGAGTCGCGATGCGTCGGGTAGGTCCGTCGGATTGTCGATCTTCACTTCGCTTCCGTCGGTGAGGTACGCCCGGTAGACGACTGACGGCGCGGTGGCGATGATGTCGAGGTTGAACTCGCGCTCCAAACGTTCGCGCACGATCTCCATGTGCAACAGACCCAAGAAACCGCAACGAAATCCAAATCCCAGTGCGTGGCTGGACTCGGGCTCGTAGGTGATGGAGGCGTCGTTGAGTTTTAGCTTGTCCAGCGCGTCGCGCAGGTCGCCCAAGTCGTCGCCGTCGATCGGGTAGATCCCGCAGTAGACCATGGGCTTAGGGTCCATGTAGCCGTCGAGGGCCGTCACGGCGGGACGAGCGGCCTCGGTGATGGTCTCGCCCGAGCGCGCTCCCCCGACGTCCTTGATGCCCGCCACGATGTAGCCCACTTCACCGGGCCCCAGTCGCGACACTGCGATCATGTCGGGAGTGCGAACGCCGATCTCTTCGATCTCGTGGTTCTCACCAGCCTGCATCATGCGGATCTTGACGTCGTCGCGTAGCGACCCCTCGATGATGCGAATCGAGGAGATCACGCCGCGGTACTGGTCGTAGTACGAATCGAAGATGAGCGCGCGCAATGGGTCGTCGGGATTCCCGCCCGGAGCGGGGATACGCTCGATGATCGCGCGCAGTAGTTCGGGGACGCCTTCGCCGGTCTTGGCCGAGATGGACAGGATCTGGTCCGCGGGCAGACCGAGTACGCGGTCGAGCTCCTCCTTGCAGCGCTCGGGGTCGGCCGCGGGTAGGTCGATCTTGTTGAGGACCGCCACGATCTCCAGATTGTTCTCAATCGCTTGGTAACAATTCGCGAGCGTCTGAGCCTGGATGCCCTGGCTGGCGTCCACCAGCAGCACGGCTCCCTCACAAGCGGCGAGCGAGCGCGAGACCTCGTACCCGAAGTCCACGTGGCCGGGGGTGTCGATGAGCTGTAGGACGTGGTCCTCGAAGAACACCCGGACGTTCTGGGCCTTGATGGTGATGCCGCGTTCACGCTCGATATCCATTGAATCGAGGTACTGCGCACGCATGAGGCGCGGGTCCACGGCCCCGGTGATCTCCAAAATTCGGTCCGACAACGTCGACTTGCCGTGATCGACGTGAGCGATGATGGAGAAATTACGGATTTTCGCCGTTTCGACGGGGAGAAGAGTGCTGGCCACGGTGCGTTCAAGGCTACTGGGCTACGACCTCACCCCCGAACCGCTGACTATTGCCGGCCTGATGGACCTCGTCACCTCAGCGAGTCGTGAAGCGCACTCTCGCTGAAGGTGCGGAGTGTCGCGACGACGTGAAGACCCGTACGCGCACTGAGTTCTTCGAAGCATGACCCAGTCCCCCCACGACAAGACGTCCCGCGCGCTCGAGTTTGGCGCTCGTCCAGCGCCCACCATTGAGCGAGTACTGCAACGCGGTCTCTGTCAGACCACCGAAGCTCTTGACCGTGACGACGAACGTGGCCGACGTGGAACCTCGCGCGACCAGGCGAAGGGTCGGCGTCGTCGGTCCCACGGGGGCGATCACTACAACGGTCAGCGCCGAGGTCGTCGCCGCGACGGACCCACTCGCCGCCTTGGTGGCGACGACCACGCACGTGCCCGCTGAGGTCGTGCGCAACACGAAGGGCGTTACCTCACTCACCGCGCACCCGCGGGCGCTGCCGTTCACGACGCGATAGGTCGTCGCACCGGTGCCCGTACCTCCGGAGGCATTCAAGACGAGGGGCGTAGAGAACTTCCCGTGGCGCGACGTCACCACGAGCGTGGACGTTAGCGTCGTCGACAAGGTGACCGTGGTCAGTGAGGACGTGCTTGAGGGATACGGTCCATTCGCGGCGGTGGTCGCCACGACGAGGCACGTCCCCGGTGACGTTGAGGTGAGCGTGTAGGGCAGCGTCGTGCTCACGGCGCACCCGCTGGCCGTGCCGTTGGACACGACGTAAGTAGTCGCCCCCCCTGTCCCGCCCGAGGTCGTCAAGGTCAGGGGCGTCGCGAAAGTCCCCAGAACCGACGTCACGATGAGCGGCGACGTCACCGGCCCGGCGACGAAGACGAAGAGCTGCGCTAGCGAGGGACTCGACGCGAGGTAGCCACTGTTGGCTTCGTTCACGACCGTGACACTGCAGGCGAGTGGTAACGACGTCCCCGTGAAGCTGAGCGTCGTGCCCGAGATGTGGCACCCGCTCGTCGACGTCGAGAAGGCGTACTCCGCACTACCCGACCCACCCGCGGCGGTGAGAGCAAAGGTCTGCGTCGCCGACGCGCTGGTGCTGGGCGCGAGGACTACCGGGGTCGTCTGGGTGGCCTGGTAGGTCGCGTCAAGGGCTCCCATCGTGCACCTGTTCGGTGTCAACTGGGCCGTGCCCGTCTGGTCCACGTCGCTAACAGTGCACAGTGTCACCGGGACCGCGTTGACCGAGACGATCGTCGAGGGGACCGCAGGGATCGTGTGCGCGGGCGCGGCGGCGGAGGACTCTTCGGTCTGGGTGGGTCCACCATTGCTGGCCAACGTCGCGAGTCCCGGACTGGACCCGGGGAGCGCATCGGTCACGGCGCCGAAGTGACACGTCCGCGCGCTGTCGGATTCCATGTTGTACCCGTCGTCGACGATGGTGCCCGTGCACAATGTGCCACCACTGCCCGCGACGATCGAACCCGCCACGGCGAAGGTACCCGCGGCATTATTGAGAGCCGACACCGAACCGCCCGCATTGTCGACGGTCGAACGCGTCAGCGAGACGGTACCGGTACCACCGCCATCGCCGTTGTCGATAGCGCCACCGTCGGCGGCGGTGTTCCCGACAAACGTGGAAAGCCCCACGCGCGTCGTCCCCGAGCCGGCAATGTCCCCATTGTCGATGGCACCGCCATCGGTGGCACTGTTATCAACGAACGTGGACCCCGTCACGGTCAACGTTCCCGCGCCAAAGAGCGTTCCGTTACCGATTGCTCCACCGTATTCGCCGTGATTGCCCGTGAAGGTGGAGTTCGTCACCGTTATCGTCGAACCACCACCGAGCCCGCCATCGATCGCTCCTCCCACGCCCACGGCGAAATTGTCGGTGAACGATGAATTGGTCACCGTCAAAGTGGCACCAGAGGTGACTTCGATGGCTCCGCCATTGGAATTGGAGATGGTCTGGTTGTTGAGGAACTGTGAGCCCGTCACATTGACCGTCATGTTCGCGCCGATATTGATAGCGCCACCACTCGCGTGTGAGTCACCGTTTTCCATCAGGACGTTATTGAACGTCAGCGTGCCACTACCGCTCACCGTGAAGATGGACGTGTCGGGAAGGGACCGCGCGTTAAAGACTGACGGGGTGCCCGCACTCAGACCAGGATCGGGTTCGATAGTGACCGCGAGGCCCGGGTCGGCAAAGGTATAGAGCGAGTTCAGCTCTCCCACGTAGGCGTTCGAGGTGACGTCACTTTCCAGATAGACGGCGACGGGACCGCTGGAGAGCGCCCCGGCGGCATTGAGGGCGCCCTGCAACGTGCAACGGTCCGGGGTAGTGGTACAGCCAGACGCACCCGTCGAGTCGAAGCCCGAGGGGCTGGCGTAGAGGATGGTGAGCGGGTTCGCCTGGGCGAGCGTTTCGCCAAAGGGAGCAACGGCGAGTCCACCCGCGAGTGTCGCGACGACCACTGCGACGAGACCTGCGCGTCGAAGGATGGGAAAAGGTGCGTGATGAATCATGCGGTGATGTCTCCTGACGAGTGGCGACGCAGTCCCCGTGCGCTGTGCGAAGGCTACCAATGAGTAACGAGAATTCCTGGTATTTCACGTCACGCGAGCGCACGACGGACGCACCACGATGGCGATTTTGGGGGCCACCGCGCGCCTTCTGCTAGCCTTGTCTAGCCCGCCGGAGAGTTTCGGCGAACGAGAACGAGGTTTTTTGTGGCAAATATCAAGAGCCAGATCAAGCGTAACAAGACGAACGAGAAGGCCCGCGAGCGCAACCGCGCCGTGAAGTCCGAGATCCGTACCCGAGCGAAGAACGCCGTCGCCGCGGTGGGCACCGAGAACGAAGAGGCCACCTTGCGTCTCGCGGTCAAGCGCATCGACAAGGCCGCCGCCAAGGGTGTCATCCACAAGAACCAGGCCGCCAACAAGAAGAGCGGACTGATGAAGCGCATCGCGAAGTTGGGCGAGGAAGTAAGCGCCTAGCCCGCCACCGTCTCACATCAAAGAAGCGCCCCACGGGGCGCTTTTTTTGTTGTCCGAAGGTGACGAGTCGTGCAGAGGTGAGGTTCCGTCCTTACGAACGACGCGCGCTGCTGGTGAGTCGCGCCAGTCGCGCGACGAGAACCTCAATGACCGTCAAGTCCGTCATGTCCTGATCGGTGTCGAGGTCCTTGCCGCCGTAGCTCACACCACCCTTGAGGTCGACGTCGGCGTTGGCGATGAGGTGGATCGCGTCGCCAATGCGCTCGGCGCCCATGCGACTGGCCATCGCGAGGAGCTTCTTGGCGCCAAAGGCGTTCATGCCGAGCAACTGCGCGGCCTCGTCGGCACTGGTCACGTCGGCGCCCTCGAGGCGAGCCATGCGCAAGTAATAGCGCTGGAGCAAGAAGATGATCTGCACGCCGGCGCGGCCCCGGGAGTCGAGCATGCGTCGAGCGACGGTGATGGCCCTGGTGGCGTTACCACTCTCGAGGGCGTCAGTCAGGTCCCACTCGGGTGCGCCACCGGCGTCGCCCAGGTAGGGCTCAACGTGACTGACGTTGAGTGGAGCCGAACCGTAGATCGAGGCGAGAAGTCGCGCGAGCGAGTCCACGCGCGCCACGTCGTCGCCGACGCGGTCACTGATGCGCGCGGCCGCGCCGGGGTCGATGACCACGCGGTACTCCGCCATCTTGTCGTTCACGAACGCGACCCGGTTCTTCGCGCCGGTGGCGACGTTGACGTCGACCACCACGCGCGCCGCCTTGACGAGTTTGTTCGACTTCGCTCCCACCACCGCGAGCGCCAGGACGATGTCCGGCGCCGGATTGGCCATCCAGGCCAGCAACGGCGTTGTCTCGTCGGCGAGAAGTGCCTGGGCGTCACGCACCACGACCACGCGACGGCTCACGAGGAACGGCGGCGTGTTGAGTGCCTCGAGAATCGCCGAGACAACCGACTCACCGGAGTTCGTCACGTCCTTCACCGTGAAGTCCTGCAACGCGAAGGACGGGTCGAGGTCGCCCAGCGCCGTGGCGATCACGTTGTGCAGGGCGTCATAGACCATGGTGGCGTCACTGCCCACGACGACGGTGGTGGCGTCCATCAGGCCCGCGCCATGACGCGCTCGAGCGCGTCGCGCACCCGCACGGTGCCCCGGACGTCGTGCACGCGCAGGACGCGACATCCTGCGACGACTCCGAGCGCCGTGGCCGATAGCGACGCCTCGCGCCGAGTCAAGACGTCGAGGTCGAACATCACGCCGAGAAAAGTCTTGTTCGACGCCGACAGGAGGAGCGGTCCCAATGAGGCCAGTTGGTCGCTGTCGCGCAGTAGTTGCACGGACTGCGCCGCAGTCTTTCCCAGGTCGAGCCCCGCGTCGAGAATGACGCGTTCGGGCGCCACACCGGCCTCAAGGGCCCGTTGACGACGATCGATGAGGAATTCGACCACCGTCTTGGTGACGTCGTCGTAGTGCGGGTCGGGGTCGGCGACCCGCGGACGCAGCCGGATGTGCGTTGCCACGACGCTCGCGTTGGCTGCGGCGGCGACGCTCAGGTACTTCGGATCGGCGAAACCGCTGATGTCGTTGCCGACGCAGGCCCCAACGGCGAAACTCGCTTCGGCGACGCTCGCGCGCCACGTGTCGACACTCACTGGCACGTCAAAGCGTTGGCGCAGCAACTCAATGGCGGGCACCACGCGGTCGAGTTCCTCCGCCTCGCTCACTTCGTCACCGGGCCCGGCCTTCACTCCTCCGACGTCGAGGAGGTCAGCACCCTCAGCGACGAGTTGTTCGGCGCGCGATAAGAACACGTCGATATCGAAGGTCGCAGCGGGAGCGAAGAAGGAGTCCCTCGTGCGATTCAAAATGCCCATCACCAGGGCGCGGTGCGTCACGTCGTACGACGTGGTGCCCAACGAGAGGGAAAGTGGACTTGGTGACACGAAGCGCCTCATCGGCCACGCGCCGTGAAGTGGGTGGGCCGGATCACGCGCCACAGCCTAATTGGCGCTACGGGAGCACTCTCGAGGCGCTGTTAGCCTGAAGGCCTATGAAGTGCGTGGCGCAATTTTCCTCTAAGGTCGCTGTCTTGACTCGCGAGGAGGTGGCGCTGACGCGCCGGGGGAACTGATGGACGACGACAACTACGAGCGCATTATTTTCCTCGCTGATCCCGAACTCTCAGAACCCGTCCTGGTGTACGCGCTCGAGGGGTGGATCGACGCGGGACTCGGAGCGAGTACGGCCATGTCAACGCTGCTCACCACGATCCCCACCGAGACGCTCGCCACCTTCGACACCGAATACTTCATCGACCAACGCGCGCGACGTCCCCTCGCACGCATCATCGACGGCGTGACGTCCGAGCTCACCTGGCCCGAGATCCAGATGCGCTTCGGTCGTGATGGCGACGGGGCCGACATGATCTTCCTCGTGGGTCCGGAGCCGGATTTCCACTGGAGCGACTTCGTCGAGGCGGTCACCGACGCGGCGTCGCGATTCGACGTGCGACTGGTGATCGGACTGGGCGCTTTTCCTGCGCCCGACCCCCCACACGCGCCCGGTGCGCGTGATCGGGACCGCACCCGAGGCGAGCGCCAACTTGTTGCCCCTCGTCGGTACGGTCTCGGGGGAACTCGAAGTGCCCGCGGGTATCTCCTCGGCCCTCGAACTCGGCTTCGCCGACGTCGACGTGGACGTCTTGACGCTGTGGGCGCGCGTGCCGCACTACGTCGCGTCCATGCCCTACCCCCAAGCCGCCGCGTCACTGATCGAAGGTCTCGCGCGCATCGCGGGACTGACCTTGGACGCGAGTTCGTTGCGCTCCTCGGCCGATGAGGCGCGTCTGCGTGTTGATGATCTCGTCACCAACAATCCCGAACATTCCTCCATGGTCGAACAACTCGAAGAAGTGGCCGACGAGAACGAGGGCAATTCCCTGGGTGACGACGTGCCCAGTGGCGACGAGTTAGCCGCCGAACTCGAGAAGTTCCTGCGCGGCGAGAATTGAACGTGACGGCCGACGAGCGTTCTCATCGAGTCGACCTCAGCTGAAGTAGTGACCCTGGTCGAGGTCCTCGATCAGCCCGGAGTTGTCCGGACTCCACCCCAGGAGCTCGCGGGTCAGTTCGGCTGACGACGGTTGGTCGAGCGCAAGAATCATTCCGAGGAAACCGAAGTCCTCGGCCGCCACGCTGTTTGTCGGCACCTCGAGGTGTCGGCCGATCACTCCAGCGAAGTCACGCTCGGCCACGCCCTCGTCACCGATCGCGTGCAGTACCGAGCCCGCCGGCGCCTGTTCCAACGCCAAACGAAAGAGGCGCGCGGCGTCCAGGACGTGGACTGCCGGCCACCGATTCGATCCGTCGCCGACGTAGCCCGAGACGCCGGTGGCGCGAGCGACACCGATGAGGCGCGCGATCAGACCGTGGTGGTCACCCTCTCCGTGCACCGAACGAGGTAACCGAACGACCGAGGACCGCACTTCGCGCGCGGCCAACGCCAGAGCCGCCTGCGCGTTCTCGCTGCGACCCGCGGCCGGGCCACCCGAAGGAGGGTCGTCACGTTCGGTGGACGCACGTCCCGCCACGACGGGAGTACCCGAGGCGACGACCATCGGCTTGTTCGAACCCGCGAGTGCCGCACCCATCGTCTCGATGGCTAGGGCGTCGGTCTGGGCCGACTCCTTCATCCGCGTGAAGTCGTGAACGTACGCGAGATGGATGACGCCGTCGCAACTCGCGGCACCACGTCGAAGGCTCTCTACGTCCCCGAGGTCACCGCGCAGCACCTCGGCTCCCGCGGCGGTGATCGCTTCGGCCGAGGCCTCGGAGCGAGCAAGCCCGAGGACCTGGTGTCCCGCGCTGATGAGTTCGGGAAGTACCGCCGAGCCAATCCAACCGGATGCTCCAGTGACGAAAACGCGCATACAAAACTCTCCTGTGCTTAGTGACCTCGAACGGCCTTGCTCGAAGTCATGGGACTATTATCCCATCACACTAGCACGGCGATGAGACCATCATCCCATCACCAACTACCATGGGCACATGGCTCGATGGGAACCCGACGCTCGACTGCGACTCGTTCGTGCAGCACTCGACCTCTTCACCGAACAGGGCTACGACGACACCACCGTCGTGCAGATCGCCGAGCGCGCCGGCCTCACCAAGAGCACCTTTTTTCGATATTTTCCCGATAAACGCGACGTACTGGTGGCGGGCCGGGACGCCCTCAGTCGGTGCTTCGCTGAGGGCATCGCCAGTGCGCCAACCACTGCGACACCCCTCGAGGCAGTCGCCTGCGCCCTGGACGCGGCGGCGGCGGTGCTCACGCCCGACGTGCGAGAACTGGGACCCCAACTGCGTGCGGTCGTCGCCGCGAATCGCGAGCTCCAAGATCGCGACGCTCTCAAGCGCACGAGTCTTGCCACTGTCATGGCCGAAGCGCTGCAGCAACGAGGCGTCGACGGGGCTGTGGCCAGTCTCGCCGGTGAACTCGGGGTCCTCGCCTTTTCACGCGCTCATGGCTTGTGGGCCGACCGCGCGAACCAGCGACACTTCAGTGATCTCGCTCACGAGGCCCTTGAGGAACTACGACGGGCGATCGCGAGGCTCGACTAAGCCCGACGTCGTCCTCAGACCTCGGCGCCCTCAACGTCCACGTCGGCGTCCTCGATGCGTAGACCGAGTCCGAGGGCGAAACCATCGAGATACATCGCGCAGTCGTCCTGACGTGGGTGGCGATTGGCCAACTCGTAGAAGGCCGACGAATGATCCGCTTCTCGCAAGTGCGCGAGTTCGTGCACCAGCACGGCGTCGATGACCCACTCGGGACACTGTCGCAGGCGACTCGATACGCGAATCTCGCGCGACGCGGGTGAGCACGACGCCCAACGTCGACGCTGGTTGGTCACCCAGCGCACTGACGAGGCACTAACGCCGTCGAGGTACAGTTCGGCGAGCACGCGTGCGCGTTCTTCCAAGGACGCGTCGCCCGCCGCGTTCTGGGGACGCTGGGTGAGCAGGCGCTCCACCAACTCGTCAACGAACTTGACGCGCTCCTTGCCGCGCAGACGCGCGGGAATCTGCACCACGATGCGACTGCCCGACCAGTGCGCCGTGCCGGTCTTCTTGCGCTTGGCCGACGCGCGCACTTCGATCTCGGGGCGATCGAAACGTGGCGGCTCCACGTTCACCGAAGAACTGTGCGCCATCAGACGATGATGTTGACGAGTCGCGGCGGACGGGCCACCACGCGCTGAATCTCGGCACCATTGACGAACGCCACGATGTCCGCATCACGCAACGACAGTTCGGTGGCGTCGGCCTCGGTGACGTCGGGGCTCACGTTGACGCGAGCGCGCACCTTACCGTTGACTTGCACGACCATGACGACTTTGGCGTGAGCGACCAGGCGTTCGTCGGCCTCGGGCCAGGCCTGTGCGTGCACGCTGGGTTCACCGGGGTGACGTTCCTCCCACATCTCGGCCGAGATGTGCGGCGCCATCGGAGCGAGCAGTCGAAGGAGCAGATCGAGCGACTCGTCGAGCGTCGCGCGGTGCGCCCCCTCGGGGCGACGCGCCCACTTGGACAACGTGTTGAGCAGTTCCATCACCGAGGCCACAGCGGTGTTGTAACTCCAGCGCTCGAAGCCGTCGGTGACCTTGGCGATGGTGCGGTGCACCTCGCGCAGGACTTCCTCGTCGTCGTCGTTCTTCTCGTCGTGAAAGAAGCACTCGTCGTGGTGACTGAGGCGATAGATCCGGTCGAGGAACCTCGCACACCCGTCAATCACTTCGTCGGTCTGGGTCGTCCAGTCGACGTCGTCGGCGGGTGGTCCGACGAAGAGGTGAAAGAGGCGCAGTCCGTCCGCGCCCACCGTGTCGTAGTAGCGCTCGGGAGCGATCAGGTTGCCCTTGGACTTGGACATCTTGGAGCCGTCGAGACGAATCATGCCCTGGGTGAACAGACGCTGGAAGGGCTCGCGCGCGATCCCCGGCGCGAGGCCGATGTCGATGAGCGCCTTGACATAAAAGCGCGCGTAGAGCAGGTGCAAGATGGCGTGTTCGATGCCACCGATGTACTGGTCCACGGGCATCCACTTCGCCACCTGCACGGGGTCGAACGCCACGTCGGGTGTGAAGGGGTCGGCGTAGCGCAAGAAGTACCACGAGGAGTCGGTGAAGGTGTCCATCGTGTCGGTCTCGCGTACCGCTGGTTCGCCGCATATAGGACACGTCGTGTTACGAAACTCCTCGTGCGTCGCGAGGGGTGACTGGCCGGTCTTGTCCATCACGACGTCGTCGGGTGCGACGATCGGCAACTGGTCGAGCGGCACCGGCACGGTGCCGTGGGTGTCGCAGTACACGATGGGAATGGGACACCCCCAGAAGCGCTGACGAGACACCAACCAGTCACGCAGGCGGTAATTGACCTTGGTGATGCCGTTGGCGTTCTTTTCGAGGAACGCCGTCGCGGCGAGCTTGGCACTGGCGACGTCCAATCCGTCCATGAAGCCCGAGTTGATGTGTCGGCCTTCGCCCGAATAGGGACCGTCGCCGTGACCCTCCGGCGGCTCGGTGGTGCGCACGATGGGCAGGCCGTGGACCGTGGCGAAGGCGAAGTCGCGCTCGTCCTCGGCGGGCACCGCCATGATGGCGCCCGTGCCGTAGGTGCCAAGGACGTAGTCGGCGACGTAGACCGGGACGGACTCTTTGGTGAAGGGATTCACCACGAAACTCCCGGTGAAGGCCCCTCGTTTCTCGAGTCCCGCTCCCGCGTCGGAGGACGCGGTGCGCTCCAGATCGCTCGCTTTGGCGGCGCGCTCGACGAGTCGTTCGACGCTCGCGCGCTCGTCGTCGGTCACCAAGATCGACAGCATCGGGTGTTCGGGGGCCACCACCGCGTAGGTGACGCCAAAGCCCGTGTCGGGACGCGTGGTGAATACCCGCAGCGCGCGCGTGCGGTCCATCTCGAGGGGCAGGTCGAATTCGACGCCCTCACTGCGGCCAATCCAATTGCGTTGCATGGTCTTGACCCGTTCGGGCCACTCGAGGGGGTCGACGTCGTTGAGCAGTTCTTCGGCGTAGTCGGTGATCTTGAAGAACCACTGTTCGAGGTTGCGCCGTTCGACGAGGTCACCCGAACGCTCGCACGTCCCGTCGGCCAGGACCTGCTCGTTCGCGAGCACCGTCCCACACCCGGGACACCAGTTCACCGGTGCCTCGGCGCGATAGGCGAGGCCCGCCTCGAAGAACGCCAAGAAGATGGCCTGGGACCACCTCATGAACTTCGGATCGTGGGAGTAGACCTCGCGACGCCAGTCGTAGACGGCGCCCAGTCGCAGTACCGATGACTTGAGCTCAGCCATGCGCGCCTCGGTGTAGGGACGCGGGTGGCTCCCGGCCTTGATGGCGGCGTTCTCGGCCGGCAGTCCGAAGGAGTCGAAGCCGTAGGGCGACAAGACGGCTTTGCCGAGCATCGTCTGATAGCGCACCACTAAATCACCGAAGGTGTAATTACGCACGTGGCCCTGGTGCGCCGACCCCGAGGGATAGGGATACATGCACAAGGCGTAGTAGCGCTCGCGGGGGTCGTCGTTGTCGACCTCGTAGGTGCCCTCGTCGGCCCAGCGCGATTGCCACTTCTTCTCTACGGCACGGACGTCAAAGGGGCGGGGCATCGTCCTAGTTTAGAGAACCCCGTCAAACGTCCCGGTCGCTGCCTACTTCACCACTAGAGGGAGATGGTTTGAGACGCCACGACCGTCTGCGACGACGTCGCCACGTTGACGACGTAGGCACCGCGAGAAACGACGAGGGCGCGACCATTGAAATACGTGAAGGCGTCGCGCGGCAACGTAATCGAGAGGTTCTTGGCCGCGCCCGCGGCCAGGTCAACGCGACCGATCCCTCGTAATTGCATGGGCGGCTCCCCCAGCCCCGTCGGGTACGTCACGTAAACCTGGACCACCTCGACACCCGAACGCCGCCCGGTGTTGGCGACGTTGAGCGACACCTCGGCGCCAGTGGGAGAACTCGCGACGTGCGCGTGGGTGAGAGCGAAGGACGTATAACTCAGCCCGTACCCGAAGGGGTAGGCCGGTGTCACCGCGTTGGCCTGGTACCAGCGGTACCCCAGGGCGCTCAGCCCCGCAAAATCCACGACCCCGTGTCGACCCGGGAACTGGGCGAGCGTCGAGGCGGGAGTCTGCGACGTCGAAGAGGGCATCGTGACCGGAAGTCGGCCTGAGGGATCGACGACGCCGGCGAGCACTTGAGCGATCGCCGGGCCGGTCTCTTGGCCGCCGTACCAGGCTTCGACGATACCGGCGACTTCATTCCTCCAGGGCATCACGATTGGTCCGCCCGTCGTGAGCACCACAACCGTGCGCGGATTCACCGCGGCCACTGCACTGATCAAGGCGTTGAGGTCCCCCGGCAACAACAGTGACGTGAGGTCCGCCCCCTCGCTTAAGAGGTTGCCGGCGAAGACGACCGCGGTGTGGGCCTTCTTAGCAATCGCAACGGCGCGATTGATCTCGCTCTGAATGTCGTCGATACCAAAGCGCGGGGTGCTTTGAGGTCCTACCGAGAACCAGCGCGCCGTGAGCGTGTAGCGGCGCCCCTTGATCAACTCGACCGAGGTCGACTGGGGGTTCGGGCCGTGCAGCCCGCGGTCGGCCAGGAGCACCTTGTCATTGAGAGTGAGCCAGGTGTCGCCGGTGTCCTGGAGCCCCATGACGTAGGTGCCGGTCCGCTCAGGCGAGAACGAGACGTGCCAACTGCTCCAGCCCTCGCCCGTGCCCGGCGAGGTCGCCGTCAAGGCTGCCGAGGTGACGTTCTTCGCGTTATCCACCGCGACATCACCGGTTCCCGCGACGCCGATCGACGAGATGGGTAGCTCCGCGGGTGGCGTCGTGCCCGCCGTCACGTCACTCGTCTTGAGCGGATCGAACTCCAAGCCATTGAGCCCCCCCGGGGCATAGGTGAAGTGCACGCGACGCAGTATCTTTCTCAGCGCGCTTAAGGGCGTCTCGAGGGACGAGGCGTGCACTCCCGAGCTCCCACCACCGCGAGTGAGGACTCCTTCTCGGGCGTCCACACCGATGACGGCCACCGAACCGGTCCCCGCGAGTGGCAGGACATTATTGGTGTTCTTGAGGAGCACGATCCCCTGGCGCGCCGCGCGCAGTGCAACCTGCACGTGCTCAGACGTCGTCGCGCGTGCGGCGTTGGCGAGACTGCGCGGGTGCGTGATGAGACCGTAGGCGAACATCTCGGACACGATCGAGGTCACCGCTCGACGCAACACCGACGTGCTCAGCGTTCCGCTCGCGAGGGCCGCCATGACTTCGCGCGACGTGGCCGGCTTGGCGATGCTCATTCCCGCGCGAAAAGCCACCGCCGGATTGGCCACCGCGGCGTAGTCACTTCGAACGAAACCGTGAAAGCCCCAACTGCGCAACGTCGCGTACAGCCACGGGCTCGAGCACGTGTTGTGGCCATTGATCGCGCCCATGGCGCACATGATCGAGGCGACGTGGGCTTGGGTGACCGCGGCACGAAAGGGAGCGTCGTAGACCTCCACGAGGGGACGAGCCGACACGACTTGGTTGAGTCGTGCCCGAGCGTTCTCTTGGGTGTAGGCACCCAAATGCTTAGCCTGGGCCATCACCCCCGTCGACTGGATACCCTCGATCGCGGCGACACCCATGACACTGGCGAGGAAGGGATCCTCGCCGTATGTCTCGAAGGCGCGACCGTCGAGCGGCGATCGAATGAGGTTGAGATCTGGCGCCTGCAGTACATCGAAACCCTTGGTGAGTGCCTCGAGGCCCATGGCGTACCCGACCTGGCGCGCAGTATCGGTGTTGAAGCTCGCTGCGACCGCGAGCTCACTGGGGAATTGCGTCACGCCCGTGGCCCCGCTCGCGACCCCCCCGGGGCCGTCGACCAACGTGAGCGCGGGAATGCAAAGTTGCGGGTCGCCAACGTTGATGTTTTCCACCCCCGCCACCGCACGCAACACGACGAAGCGCGCCAGGTCTGTGCTCGTCATGCGAGCCACCACTTCGGCGGCCAACTGTGAGGCACTGTGGTGGCCATTGAGACTTTCCGCAATCCAAGGACAAGCAACGACGGGTCGAGTCGTAATTTCGCCTCGGCGAGCCGCGAAACTCGTAGACGGTACGAGTGCACTGATCAGGACGATTGTCGCCAGGACAATGAAGGCAGTGCGCAGCCTGGGTGGTGTGAGGCACAGTTTCAACGCGTGACTACCTCGAGCGCCTACCACTGAGTGTCTCCCCTATCCGGTACGTCCGATACAGATCTCTCGACTCGGGAGCTTCGCGACGCACTCTCAGTATCTTTCGCCTAAGCAAGAAGATTCACAGTAATTTATAAGAATCTCGTGATGACGTCGAAGGAGTCGCATCGTTGCACGGCGCGCCTCGCCCGGAAGTCTTTCGTGTCACACTCCACCCGTCGCGTTCTCGCGGATGAACTATTAACTACTTGAGTCGCAGTGACTGACTGGTCACAATGCCAGCTGATGACGTGGCCACCGCGACGCCGTAGTTCCCACTTGCGAGCACTGCTGTGCCGCCATGGTCGTAGGTGAAGGACGAGCGCGCCAGCGTGACCACGACGTGACGAATCATGCCCGGGGCCACGTCCACTCGTTGAAAGCCCCGTAATTGTTCAGGAGGTTCACCAGCGGCGCTCGGGTAGCTGACGTAGACCTGCACCACATCGGATCCATCCCGGTGGCTGGTATTGGCAACGTCGAGCGAAACAACGACTCCGGTTCCCGCGCGGACGATCGAGATCTTGGACCATGCGAAGGTGGCGTAACTAAGTCCAAAACCAAAAGCGAAGGCGGGCGCGTCCTTGTTCACCTGATACCAGCGATAGCCAATGGCGTCAAGCCCCCCAAAGTTGACCACTCCCCCTTGTCCCGGGAACCTCGCCACGTCCGACGTCGGTGTCGCAGAGTCCGAGGACGGCATAGAGAGCGGCAATCGACCGGTTGCGTCAACAGCACCGGTCAACACCTGAGCAATCGCCTGAGCACCCTGCTCCCCCGGGTACCACGCCTCGACGATTCCCGAAACTTTCGAGCGCCACGGCGTGAGGACGGGTCCTCCGGTGTTGAGCACCACGATGGTTCGGGGGTTCACCGAAGCTACGGCAGCTATAAGTACGTCGAGATCTCCCTGCAACGATAATGATGGCATGTCCGCCCCCTCGGTCAAGAGAGTGCTCGCAAAGACAACGGCGACGCGCGCCTTTTTGGCAGCCGCGACCGCCGTGTTGATTTCGGGCTGGACGAAGTCGATGCCGAATCTCGGGGTATCGCTCGCACTCACAGTGAACCAACGCGCCCGCACCGTGTAACTGGCTCCCGCGACCAATTGCACTGACGTGGACTCGGGGTAAGGTCCGTGAAGGCCACGATCAGCCAAAATATTTCGCCCATTCAGGGTTACCCACGTATCGCCGACGTCTTCGAGACCGATCACGTATGTTCCAGTCGCCTTCGCTGTAAAGGTCACGTCCCAGCTACTCCAGCCCTCGCCAGTGCCCGGAGTGGTTGCGGTCAACGCCTTAGCCGTTACTGATTTGGCGAAGTCGATGGCGATGTCACCCGTTCCCGCTTCGCCGGTAGACACGATTGGAATCTCGGAAGGGGGCGCCTTACCTGCAGTGACGTCCGACGCATTCAAGGGATCGAATTCGAGGCCCGCGAGACCACCAGGCGAATAACTAATCGCGGTGTGGGGCAACGCGCTACGCAAGGTCATCAGTGGTGTCGCGAGATGTGACGCGTGCACCCCCGACGAGCCGCCCCCGCGCGTCGTCACACTGTCGCGCGCGTCGACACCGATGACCGCGAGCGAAGGTAGGGACGAACTTAGGGGCAAAACGTTGTTGGCGTTTTGGAGTAAGACGATGCTCTGGCGCGCAGCAGATAACGCCACGTTCTGGTGCGCCGGTGTGGTGGCAAGCGCGCTCAGGTTCAACGTGCGAGGGTGCGCGCTGATCATGCCGTAGGCGAACATCTCGGTCAAGACTCGCTGCACCGCAGTACGCAACGTCGAAACGCTCAATGTTCCGTGGGCTACCAATGTGGAGATCTGCGCAGGGGTCGCCGGCTTTATGACACTCATCCCAGCTTGAAACGCCGGTGCGGGCGACGTCACCGCGGCGTAGTCGCTACGTACGAAACCTGGGAACCCCCATTTGGCGAGAGTGGTGTACAGCGACGGTGTCGAACACGTATTAACACCGTTGACCAAACCCATCGCACACATGAGAGAAGCGACGTGACCCTGGGTGACCGCCGCATAGAAGGGTGCGTTATAGATCTCAGTCATGGCGCGCGTACTCACCACCTGGTCCAGTCGTGCCCGGGCGTTTTCTTGGGTGTAGGCGCCGAAGTGTTTGGCCTGGGCCATAACGCCCATCGATTGGATCCCGCGAATCGTGGATACTCCCATCACGCTCGCGAGGTAAGGGTCTTCGCCATAGGTCTCGAATGCCCGTCCACTGAGCGGCGAACGCACCAAGTTCAAGTCGGGCCCTTGCAAGACGTCGTACCCCTTAGCGAGCGCCTCTTGGCCCATGGCACGCCCGACCGTCTGTGCCAACGTCGGATTGAATGTGGAGGCAACGGAGATCTCACTGGGAAACTGGGTCACTCCCGTTAGGTTTCCTGCGACACCGTTGGGTCCATCGGTCAAGGTCAGCGCTGGAACGCACAGGCGAGGTACACCGACATTTATGTTCTCCGTGGGTCCTTTTTGACTGACGACGACGAAGTTCGCGAGTTCCGAAGGTGTCATCCTGGTCGCCACTTCGCCGGCCAAGACGTTTGGAGCCTTGAGGTGACTTTGGCTCTGTTGGATCCACGGGCACGATTGCGCTAGCGACGTTGGCGACGAAGCGGACGACGTCACTACGGCGACAGTGGTGAACATCAACCCAGCGATACCAACGACGACCATCATGCGTCGCGTACCGCGATTCAAAATTGTCGGCCGACGAATGCGTGATGCGAGCGTGGCCATGTCTCAACTTTCGTATCGACGACTCTCGACGAATCGTCGTCAACCTGACGTCACGACTCAACCTAGAACCGGCAAAAGCTAGCGGCCTCGGGCCAAAGGTCACATTGTGAGCATCGACGACGCTGGTGCTCGCCACTCAGCCTTCTCCTCAGCGACCTCGTCATTCGTCGCAGCAACCGTGAAGTGACGTCGCGACCGCTCAGCGAGGTGCGGCGGCGACCCCGTCGCCCCGACGCGTGCCGCAATTAGGTACCGAACCTCGTGCGCACAACGATGGCGAGTCGCGACTCGCACGTGGCCGCCGGGCCATCGAGCGTTCCAACGATGAATTGTTTCGAAGATTCTCATAAGTCTTTCATTGCTTACTTGGCAGAGAGACTCCAACGTTCAAATGTCACGTCATCGCAACCTCGTTGTTTCTAGAGTCTGGATATGGGTGTACGTGACCTACGACAGAACCGCCGCCACAGCGACACCGACCTCGGCGCGCGTCCGCGCGAGGTACGCGAGACACCGACCTTCGTTCTCGTACACGGAGCCTGGCACGGCGCCTGGTGCTGGGAGCCCTTCGGTGACGTTCTCGATGAGCGCAACATCAACTGGTGTGCCCTCGACCTCGCTTCGAGCGCAACGGTGAATCCGTCCATCGACCTGTTGTCCGACGTCTTAGAGTTACGTCGCTTCTGTCGCGAGAAGGGTCCCCTCGTCCTCGTCGCTCACTCCTACGGTGCCGCGGTCGTCGCCGAGGCGGCACCCAAGATCGCCGACTTGCGTGGCATCGTGTACCTCGCCGGGTTGGTGCCGCGCCTCGGCCAGAGTCCCTCGGACGTCACGCGCGAATACGGTCTGCGCTCACCACTCGACGAGGCGATCCGTCGCGACGACCGGATACTCAGTCTTGAGCCCGAACTCGCCGCGCCGGCGCTCTATGGCGACTGCGATGAGAGCCTGCAGAAGTGGGCGATCACGAAGGTCTCGACTCAGACCCTGGCGAGCTTTCGCACGCCGCGCACCTCAGAGAACATCGCGGTCGCCACCACCTACGTGGTGTGCCAACGTGACCAAGCGCTTTCGCCCGAGGTACAGCGTCAGGTGGCCCTGCGCTGTGACGACATCGTCGAGATCGACTCGGACCATTCGCCCTTTCTCTCTCACCCCCATGAGTTGGCCGATCTCCTGGAATCGATGCATATTCGGGCCTAGGTGGCCATCAGAACGGACACGACGTCGTGGAGCGTCGCTCTACGTGAGGGCCACCCCCGACTCTGGGTGAAAAAGATGGACCGCCTCGCTCGCCGCGCTCAGCGTCAAGGTGTCACCGACGGTGAGTGGTGCGCGAGCGTCGACGATGGCCACCAGGTTCTCCCCTCCCGACGAGAGGTGGACGTGCTCGTCATTGCCCAGGAACTCAATGACGTCGACCGAGGCACGGAACTCCAGTCCGCGACCCTCTCGCGAACGATGATCGATGTGCTCGGGGCGCACGCCCAGGATGACGTTCTCGACACCCACTCGACGGATCTCGGCCGATTCGTGGTCGCTCAAGATGACGTCCATGTCACCCTGTTCACGAACGAGTCGAATGCCCTCGTCGCTCGTCTCGACGTGCATGGTCACGAAGTTCATCGACGGTGAGCCGATGAAGCCGGCGACGAATTGATTCGCTGGCCGGTCATAAAGCTCACGCGGTGAGCCCACCTGCTCCAACTTGCCCAGGTTGAGAACGGCGATGCGATTGGCCATCGTCATCGCTTCGACCTGGTCGTGGGTCACGTAGATCATCGTCGCGCCCAGTCGCTGGTGTAACCGAGCGATCTCGGCGCGGGTCTGTACTCGCAGTTTGGCGTCGAGATTCGACAGGGGCTCGTCCATCAGAAATGCCGCCGGATTTCGAACGATGGCCCGACCGAGGGCGACGCGTTGACGCTGTCCACCCGACAACTGAGACGGCTTGCGATCGAGGTACTGCTCCAGGTCGAGGATGCGCGCGGCGTCGGTGACCGCGACCTTGATGTCGTCCTTGGAGACCTTGCGCAGTCGCAGGCCAAAACTCATATTGTCAAAGACCGTCATGTGAGGATAGAGCGCGTAGCTCTGAAAGACGAGGGCGATGTCGCGGTCGCGCGGTGCCAGATCATTGACGACGCGCTCGCCGATCTCGATCTCGCCGCTGCTCACCGATTCGAGACCGGCGATCATGCGCAGCGCGGTCGTCTTGCCACAACCCGAAGGACCAACGAGGCACATGAACTCGCCGTGCGCCACCTCCAGACTCACCGCGTCCAGTGAGAGCGCGGCGTTACCGGCGTACTGCTTGGTGAGCTCTCTCAAGGTGACACTGGACATTGAACCTCACTCACTTGACGGCACCCGCGAGGACGCCCCGGACGAAGTATCGCTGGAAGGAGAAGAAGACGATCAGTGGCACGAAGATCGACACCACGGCGCCCGTGGAGATGATCCAGTAATTCGCCGCCAGTGACCGCGTCTGGTCGTAGAGGAAGATCGTGAGTGGTGTGTGCACGTTGCCCCCGAGGAACACCAACGCGACCAACAGGTCGTTCCAGACCCAGATGAATTGGAAGATCGCCAACGACGCGATCGCTGGCAGCGCCAGGGGGAGGACGATCTGGTAGAAGATCTTCCACTCGCCCGCGCCCTCGATGCGCCCCGCCTCCAAGAGATCACGGGGAATACCCGTCAGAAAGTTGCGCATGAGAAAGATGCCAAAGGGCAGTCCGAAGGCGACGTGAAAGATGATGACCCCGGGAATCGTCCCGTACGGGTTCAGGCCGAAGATGTTGCCCAGCTCCCGATAGAACTGAACGACGGGGATCAGCGCCACCTGCAGGGGCACCACCATCAGACCCACGATCACCAAGAAGATCCAGTCCCGACCGCGCCACGTCCCGAACACGAGGCTGTAGGCCGCCAGACTCGAGATCAGCGCGACGAGGATCGTCACGGGAATGGTGATCTCGAGGGAAGTCACGAGCGAGTCCAGCACGCCGCCCGCGGCGAAACCTTGGGAGAAAATGGTCGTGTAGTTGCCCCACGTGAGTTGCGACGGTGCGGTGAAGACGCTCCACCAACCGGACGTACCGAATTGGGATTCGGGACGCAGCGAGATGATGAGCAACGAGATCGTCGGGACCAACCAGAAGATGGCGACCACCCCGAGGATCACGTTCACCACGGCCCGCGAGAGCCCGAGGCGCTTGAAGATTCCGACGCGTTTCCTCTCTTGGACTTGGCGGACCTGGGTCACGACCTCACCCCTTGATCTTCTTCAAGTTCCACAGCATGGCCGGGACGACCAGGAGGAACAAGATCACGGCGACCGCGCTCGCCAGTCCCGAGTGCACGCCACCGGTGAAGCCGTCGTTGTAGATCGTCAGTGCCAGGGTGGTGGCGGGACCCTGAGAGGACCCCGGCGCCATGTTCAATATGATGTCGAACACCTTCAACACGTTGATGACCATCGTGACGAACACCACGGTCAGCACGGGCGCGAGCATCGGGATCGTCACTTTTCTGAGTAGTTGCCACTCGTTGGCGCCATCGATCTCGGCGGCCTCGAGGACTTCGCGGTTGAGCGCCGCTAGACCGGCGCCGATCAACACCATGGCGAAACCGGCCCAGATCCAGATGTAGGAGATGATCATCGCCAGGTCGATCAAGGGGACGCTGAGGAGCGACTGAGCGGTCTGATCAAGTCCACTCACGGGAGTCAGTGACTGGGAGCCGAGCCAAAACGTGCCCACGAAGGACGTCTGGAAGTTCGAACTCTCGATCGCCACGTGATAGGTCCCGGGAGTGACGTGAGTGAAGGAGAAGGCCCCACTCGTGTCCGTGGTCGTCGAAGCGACGTTGGCGCCAGTCGAACTCACCAGTGAGACACGTAGATTCGGCAATCCATTCTCGCCCGACACGATGGTCGAGGTGTTGTTGGGCTGGGATGTCGAGAAATCGTTCCACACAACACCGGTGACCGCACCCGCGGTCGTCGTGGGGGCCACCGGTTCCTTCGCTCCGAGCGTTTGTAGAGTGACCGAGCTGATTCTGGTCAGGCCCATCATCACCGTGCCCCCCGGATGAACGGCGCCACGACTGACCAGCGAGCCACCTGGTCCGGCCTTCGTGTTGAAGGTTGCCAGGGACGCGGCAGTTTCTCCAGTGGAGGGATTGAGGGGATATGCGCCGGGCGTGCGGAACCAGTCACTGACGGTCTGTTCGATTGCGTTCACGACACCGACGTGAGGGTCGAGGTCGAAGATGGTGCGCCACACCAGTGCTGAGGCCGTTGTACTGAAGACGATGGGCATCACGATGATGGCCTTGAAGGCGGTCGCCCAGCGAATACGTTCCGTGAGTACCGCCACCATCAGGCCGATGAAAGTCACGAAGAACGGGAAGACCAACACCCAGATGATGTTGTTCTTGAACGCGGTCAATATCTCGCTCGTCGAAAATACCGACGCGTAGTTGTGAAGACCGACGAACTTCGTCGCGGTCTCGTCGTAGAGACTGAACCTGACCGTCGCGATAGTTGGATACACCACGATCGCCGCGAGCCAGATCACCCCGGGCGCCAGGAACACGAGTGAGATCCCGTTGCGACGCCACCATCCGCGTTGGCGTGACATCGTGGTCGATGTCAGAGGAGGCGACTTCGTCGCGGTCGTCACGCCGTCAACCCCGGCGTGACGAACCGCTGCACCTCGTTTGAGGTTCAAGGGCAGTCCGGCTCGTCACGCCGCGCTCGAAACTTTCGATCGCGCTGGGGTTCATTGTGGCGTACTTACACAGCAACTAGTGGCCGAGTGCCGTCGTCGCTTGCGTATCCATTAGCGCTTCCACCGAGGTGACGTTGGACGCCGACGGGTTTTGCAAGACGTTGAGCATGTCCGCCCACAACTTCGGCTCCCAACCGACCTGCAAGTCGTCGAGACTGAAGACGAACGCCTTGGCCGAGATCAGCGCCTTGGCATCGGCCTGGGACACGGGGTCCGGGTACGACGACAGTGGCACACTCTTGTTGGATGAGGCGAAGCCGCCCAGATTGGCCCAGATGTCGGCCGCGCTCGATGACGCCAAGTACTTGATCAGCGCCCGTGACTGGGCGTTGGACTTGAGCAACATCGCCACGTCGCCCGATCCCTGGATCTCGTTCTTAAAGGCACTTCCACTCGGCGCTGGGAAGTTGAAGGTGTCGAAGCATGGCTTGGACGTCGCACTGAGCGTGCAGGACTTCGCGTTGCCCGGCGTGTAATTGGTGGGGATGCTGCTCGTGACGAAGTCAGCCTCAAACACCATTGCGGCCGTCGGCGAGCCCTTCGCCGGGAACACCGAAACGGTGCAGTTCGGATACGCACCGTCAGCCAGCGCGCCCTTCATCCCGCCCAAGAGGTTCGATCCGCCGCTGCCGACCAACTGGGCCAACTCGGCGAACGTCTTGGTCACGTCGGGGCTCGACCACTTCATCGTGTGCGTCGCGAGCTGGTTGTAGGCGACCGCTCCGTTCAACTTCAAGAACAGGTTCTGGAACAAGTCAGCCACGGGCCAACCGATGTCGGTGCACAGCGACACCGGCGCGTACGTGCCGCCGTGGGCAATTATCGCCTCGTCAGCGATCAGCTGGGACCAGGTGCTCGGCGTCGACTTGATGCCCGCGGCCGCGAACACGGCCGGGTTGTAGTACACGGTGTTCTTGTTGGCCGCCTTGAACCAGACGCCGTACAACTTGTTGTTGTAGGAGGCCAAGGTGCTCCAGGCCGGTCCGTAATTCTTCGCCTCGGTGCCGATCACCGACGCGATCGGTTGGATGGCGTGCTTGGCAGCGAGACTGTCCAAGGTACCCGGGTCGGGTACGAGGGCCACCGCGGGTGGCGCACCACCGGCAACGGCGGCGTCGAGCGCGGTATCCATGTTGGAGCCCTTACCGGTGTATTGGACCTTGATGCCGGTCGAGTCCTCAAAGGGTGCCAACACCGCCTTGAAGTCCTGTTGCTCGGTACTGGTCCATTCAGCCCAGAGCGTCACCGAACCGCCAATCTTGTGCGACGTCACCGCGACGGCTGGTCCGTTCGACACGACCACCGACAGAGCCGCCATAGTCGCCACAGCGACGGTGGTTATCAACGCCTTTCGAGTCGTCGTCGACCTCGTAAATAATTTCATTATGGTTCCCCCCTAGTTAAATGCTCTCCCCCAAGAGACCGTTCCTGCACCTCGTTGAAGAATGTGTAAGTCGCGACGACCGTCGAAGTCACGAGGTGCGCCCGCGAGGGTGGCCAGCGGCCCCATCGAACTAGAGCGAGGGACGACCTCGAGGGCGAGTTCCTCTCGCAGAGGCTCCACTCTCTGGCCGCCCAAGAGCGCGACCATCATGGACGCTCCCCTCGCTCCGGATTCGCGCAGAGGTTGGCGAATGGTCGAGAGATCGAGAAGAGAGGCGATCTCTATGTCGTCAAATCCAATGACGGCACAATCGCCGGGCACGTGGCGACCGAGTTGGTGCAACGCCTTAATGACCCCCACCGCGATCGTGTCCGAACTGGCGCAGATAGCCGTGGGTCGGTCCTTTCCCACACCCAGTAGAACAGTGGTGAGGGCCGCGGCGGCGTCCGATGAATGCGGTCCACGCACTACGAGATCAAAGTCGGGCTCGATGCCCGCCGCTTCCAGGGCTCGGAGATAGCCCTGGTACCGCTTCTCCGACGACGGCATGCCCATGGCGATATCGCTGTTCTCGCCGAGGAAGCCAATACGCCGGTGACCCAGGGAGACGAGATGCTCGGCCGCCATCTGTCCACCCCCGACGTCATCGATACAGACCCGGGGCAATGCGTCGAGATCACTGTCAATGAGCACCAGAGGAACGTCGAGTTCCCTGATGCGCGCCACGCGCTCGGGTGCGATCCCAATTGAGATGACAATGATGCCGTCCACCCGACGCTCGTCGGTCAGGGAGGAAAGATGGTGATCGAGTTGTGTCCGGTTCTGCGCGTTCATCACAACTGTGTCCAGGCCCGTCGCGTTCAACACGTCCATGACGCCGACCAGGCGCTCCACCACGGAGGGACGAGTGATGTCCGAGACGAGTAGTCCCACCGCACCAGTACGCCCCCTCGAGAGCGATGAGGCGCTTCGTAACGGTCGATAGTTCAGGCGAGCCACCGTGGCCAGCACGCGCTCTCGGGTCTCGTCGCTGACTTGTTCGCTGTCGTTGAGCACGCGCGATACCGTCCCGACGCCCACCCCGGCCTCCGCCGCAACGCGGGCGATGTTGATGGAAGGTTTTTTCAACGCGACTCCCCCAAAGAAACCGACGATGATCACCCAATATGGAACCGGTTCCAAGCAACACTATAGACAGCCACGTTTTCGTGTCAAGTGGCGTTGACGTGAATAGCGGGACGAACCACAAAAGTGTCACGCGAAGGTAACGAAATATCGCATTAAGCGCCGGGAACTTCCAACAAAATAGAAGGCACGAATAGTGAGGCGCGCTCCACTTGGGAACAACCTCACAATTGCCTTAGAAAATGTTGTTAATCTGAAACGCTCCAAAACTAAAGAACGGAATGGATATTTATGATCGTCGATGAGCTCGCTCGCGAAAGAATCCGCGAGTCGATCCACCTGCCAAATCTGGTCCTGAACAGCGGCAACCCGAGCGACGCATCGATGAAATGGTGGCATCACGCGGTCTTGTACCAGGTGTACCTGAAGAGTTTCGCCGACGCCAACGGCGACGGCGTCGGTGATGTCGCGGGCCTGATCGGCCGGTTGGAATACATCAAAGAGCTCGGAGTGGACGCGCTGTGGATCTCGCCGTGGTTCGTCTCGCCGATGGTCGACGGAGGATACGACGTCAAGGACTATTTCGACATCGACCCACTCTTCGGTTCTCTAGACGACGCGCAGGCGCTGATCGACCGCTGTCACGAACTGGGTCTGCGCGTGATCTTGGACATGGTCGCGAATCACTGTTCCGATCAGCACCCGTGGTTCCAATCGGCCCTCGCGTCCCCCGCGAATTCGAAGGAACGCGACTGGTTCTACTTCAAGGATGGTCGAGGCGATGACGGCAACGAACCTCCTAATGACTGGAAGAGCATCTTCGGTGGACCCGCCTGGACTCAAACGCTGAACGCGGACGGGTCTGGCGGCCAGTGGTACTTGAACCTCTTCGACTCCAGCCAGCCCGACCTCAACTGGAAGAACGAAGAGGTGTTGGCTCAATTCGACACCATCTTGCGCTACTGGTTCGATCGAGGCGTCGACGGATTCCGACTCGACGCGGTCGCGGCTATCGGCAAGGATGACGACTACCGCGACATGGGCTTTGCGCCCGGTGACCTCTACCGCCCCGACATCTGGGGTCCCGTTCCTTTCTTTGACGCCGATGGCGTCCACTCCGTCTTACGACGCTGGCGCGCCATCGCGCGGGAGTATCCCTCCGAGAAGTTTTTGGTTGGTGAAGTTCCCGTTCGTGACGTCGACAGACTCGCCAATTATCTACGCAGCGACGAACTGCATTCGACGTTGTCGTTCGAGATGTCCAAGATCGGCTGGGGGGCGCAAGCCTTTCGCAACATGGCTGACACGCTGCACGGGGCCACGTTCCAGGACCATTCGTGGAAGACGTGGACGTTGTCGAGTCACGATGAGAAACGCACGGTCACGCGCTACTCGTCAGACGACGAAGCGAGCGACGACTCGTCCAGCGACGTCTCCCTGGGCGATCAGCGAGCACGCGCGGCGTATCTCATGGCATTAGCGTTGCCTGGTTCAGCGTGCATCTATCAGGGTGAGGAATTAGGGCTCAGTGAGGTCCTGGACATCCCGACGGACCTCTTGCAAGATCCCGTCTACTTTCGAACGGGCCAACAATCACTGGGTCGCGACGGGTGTCGTGTACCGCTGCCGTGGGACTCCCAGGGCAGCACATTCGGATTTAGTTCGAGCCAGGAATCGTGGCTCCCTCAACCAGAGAGTTGGTCCGACCTCAGCGTTGCCCGACAGCGCATCGACGAATCGTCGACGTTGCGGTTCTTCCAGTCAGTGCTCAAGATTCGTTCAACGGCCTTTGACACCAGTGAATGGGACATCACGTGGGAGCCCGCTCCCGAGGGCGTCCTCATCTTGCGTCGTGGACCACACTTTCGCTGCGTCGTGAATTTCTCTGGCGCACCGTGGTCTTTGGGCGACGACGATTCTGTCCTGGTGTCGAGTTCACCCTTGGGTGGACGACGAGAGATCGGCCAGAACAACGGGGCGTGGTTGCGCTCGAAGGACTGAGATTTCGCCAGTCGCTGCCCAAGGCGAGACCTAAGAACCTACGCGTCGCGCACAAAGGTGCTGCGGAAAAATATCGAAGGAGCGTCAAGCAGTGCCGTGAGTCGGTTACTCGATTCGAGAATTCTCCGCCCGAGTCAGCGGTTCCAGCAGTGCCAACGACGATCCAATGATGGCGAGCGACGCCACGAGTCCTCCCCCGATGATTGCGAAATACGCGGCACCGGGCGCGCGCAAGTTCTCTCCGAACTGTGAGCGTAGAAACATGTCCGACGCCACGAGTCCGAGGACGGCCGACAATATCGAGATCACGACGAGGGGTAGCGCCGTCTCTAACGCCACGATCTTGCGCAACACTTTGATCGGGACCCCACTCAGTCGCAGGAGACTGAACGGGCGCTTGCGTTCCACCACGCTCACGGCCATTGCGACGGCGAGACTGCATCCGGCGATGAGCAGACTCGCGAGGATGACGACTTCGCTGGTGGAGCGCATTTCACTCAGGAGCAACGCCTTGGGTGAGTCAATATTGCCGAACTGCGTCGTGGAACTCGTGAGAGGGAACGCCGACTCGAGTACGGTTTCGACCCGAGCGATCGTCGATGTCGAACCGTTGGTCGCGACCGCGACTAACTGCACCGGCAATCGCGAGGTCCCCTCACTCAGGTGAGCGGTTGGCCAGATCGTTGACGACGTGAGTGAAACGGACTTGGTCACGGGTAAGAAACCGATGTACTGTTCGACCGCGGCGTATGTCGCACCCGGTTGGCACCGACCCAGGGCTGGCGTGAACCTGAATTGAGAGCACGCAACGACGCCGTCGGTGACATCACCCCCGATGCCATTGAGATAGGGCACGGTCCCGTCGATACGGACGTTGCCCGGAGCCTGGTACACGACGGTCACTCCCGTCACACCAGAGATTGCGTGGATGTCCGTGACCAGCGAGGCAGGTATCGACTGAATCGATCCCGTGGCGAAGTTATTGAACTGGTCGATCACGGTGTTGCTGGCGACGGAGCCTGGGCTTGATGCGGTGTGATCACTCAACAAGGTCGTGATGACCCCGAACGACACGCTGGTGACGAACAGGGCCAGAATCAGCCCGCTAATGGTGCGAAAGGAACCCCGGGGATTGTCCGCCAGCCGGCGACCGGCCACCAGTACCGACGCGCCAGTCGAGCGTCGCGCCATGAATGTCGCGCCGACCTTGGTCAACCATGGTCCGGCCACGACGATGCCCCCCATGATGAGGAGAAAACTGGTGAAGTAAGCATTCGTCTGTCCGCTGGCCGAGTGCGGGTGTCCCACGCTGACGAAGTATCCCAGTTCAGAGAGACCCGCGATCAGGGGAAGCAAGCGAATAGCTCGAGGCGCGGGTGGTGTAACGCGACGCGACACCCCCAGCGGCGAGATCATCGTTCGCCGCAGCGCCATTCGAGCTGCGATCAGCGCAGCGATCGGCACCCCTAGGACGACGGCGATGAGATCGCCAAGTCGCAGTGACACGTCTCCGTTGGCGAAGGACTGGCCCGTCAAGGAGAAATACGTCATCACCGGACGCAACGGGACGTAGAGCAGGAGACCAATGACGACGCCCATGACTGCGGCCACCACCGCCTCGATTGCCGCGATGGCGTTCAACTGGTGATTAGTTGCACCAACGAGACGAATCGCGGCGAATCGCTGCTCGCGGCGCGCCGCCGACAGCCGAGTCGCCGTCGCAATGAAGACCAGTACCGGGAACAAGAGCACGAGGGCAAGGAGAGCGAGCACGAACTCTTCGCCGGTCGATCCCAAAGTCTCGGGCCCTCCGTGGCTCGACGTCGTCGCGTAACTCGTGATTTCGATCGCGCCGGCCACATGAGCCAGCTGACTCGGTTCATGACCTTCGACAATGATGAGATCACCCGGCGAGGGAATCGCCGACGCGCCGATCACTCCGATCTCCTGGCCGGAGAATCGTTCAGCGAGTTCATTCGCCGGCACACGCTTCATGAGACTCGCGAGCGCGGGTGACACGTAGTACTGACCCGGTCCGGGAACTCTCGTCATCCCCGGTGCGACCGGTGACGTCGAACCCGTTGCCGCGACGTCCACACGAAGGATCAACTGACTGCCGTACAACTCGGTATTGACGAGCCACCACAGAGGCGCGGCCGTGCTCGCACTCTGGTCGAGCGTTCCCGAAGTTCCGTTCTCACCGAGTCCGACGGGTCCGCCCGTTCCTCCAGGTCCACCGGCATTGCCGTTGCGGTGACCAAATGGGGCTGTCGTTGCCGACGTAAGCCACGCACCACGCGAATTTTGAGCTCCAATAGCGTTCACGCTGGCGAGCGTCGCGAGCAACATCGCTACCCCGATCGCCACGGCCAGTCCGGTCGCCACGAATCGAATGACGGATTCGCGCCCACCACCCAGCGTGAGTCGCAGTCCTAAACGGATCACGACGTCGTCGCCCCCGACAGCAATGTCGTCACCAACCCGTCCCTCACGATGACTTCTCGATCGGCGTACGCCGCTACGCGCGGCTCGTGTGTCACGAGCACGACGGTAGTGCCGTCCTCGCGGGCGGCTGCGACCATGAGTTCCATGACGAGTTCCCCGGTGAGTGAGTCGAGAGAACCGGTGGGTTCGTCCGCGAAGAGCACACGCGGACGAGTGACCAGACCACGAGCCAGCGCGACGCGCTGAGCTTGACCGCCCGAAAGTTCTCCCGAGCGTCGCTGTTCCATACCCGACAGTTGTAGACGTTCGAACCAGCTGCGAGCGCGGTCGAGGGCTTCGTGCCGTTTCATCCCACCGAGTAACAACGGCAGTGCCACGTTCTCTTGTGCCGTCAACTCCGGGACGAGTTGGCCAAATTGAAAAACGAAACCGAAGGCCTCTCGTCGCAACTCGCTACGTTCGTCGTCGTTCAACGTGTCCAAGCGATCGCCGCGGAAGAAGATCTCGCCACTGCGGGGAACAAGGATTCCGGCCAGACAGTGCAGTAACGTCGACTTTCCCGACCCGCTCGGGCCCATCACGGCGAGAATCTCACCATCGATGATCGAGAGATTGGCCCCGCGTAAGGCGGGAGTCTCGCCGAACTGGTATATGACGTCGGTGGCCTGGATGATGGTCACCGCTTCGCTGGGGGTGCTCACGAGCCCACCTCGAGTGCCAATTGCGACAAGCGCGCTGCTGTCACGTCGATCCAACGCAGGTCTGCTTCGAGATGGAAGAGGCCGTGGTCGGCCAGTAAGGCGTCCACGAGACCGTCGTGGCGCTTTCGCTCGGTGAGCTGACGCATTCGCTGCAAGTGCGCCGCGCGCTGGATGTCGAGGTAGTTCTGTGCCGATCGACCGAGCATCAGCGAAAGCACGACCTTGATGAACAGAACCGTCTGAAGGTGAGGCTCGGGTTCGATCGGCTCGTTGAGCCACCGGTCAAAGTTCTCGCGACCCGACGGCGTGATAGTGAACTGGCGACGCTCAGGCCCGCTTCCGGGTTCTGACTCCCCTGGCACGACGTTGCCATCGCGAGCGAGTCGTGCGAGGGTGGCGTAGACCTGACCGAAGGGGACGGGCTTGTCTCGTCCAAAGAGCGAGTCGTACTCACGCTTCAAGTCGTAACCATGACTCGGCTCTCGTTCGAGCAGACCTAATAGGGCAAAGGGAACACTCATCTCTCAGAGAATACACTGAGAGAATACTGAATGCAAAGGGTGTCCCAGGTTCCATCTCATTCCTGATCAGACGGTTATACCACTGGCGCAGGGCTTAACGCACGGGCGGCGCCAACGTATTCCTGACCCGTGCGGTCAAGGTCGCGACGACCAACTCGTAGGAATCGACAATCAGTTCCTCCACGACGTCGCGCGACATTAAAGGCGTCAATGTGATGGTGATCCAGTGGCGTTTGTTCATGTGATAACCGGGAACGATGTCGTCGTAGTGCTGAGTGAGATATGCGCCATGATCCGGCTCACATTTCACGGTGAGACGGCCAGGCGCTTCGTCCTCACTCAGCACCGCGAACATCTTGTCACCCACCTTGAAAACTGCAGCGCTCTCGCCAAAGGGATAGGTGAGTTCAGCACCCGCGAGTAGCGAGCACCTCCGCATCAGTCGCTCCTGGCCGGACAGGTTGTCGTCACTACCGTAAGAACTCATGGTGCGACGGCAGTCTGTAATTGCTCGCTCTGAAGGATCGGCATGATCGCCTCCATGAAGGTGTCAAAGGAACCTTTGACACGGCTGGTTCCTCGCGTTGACGTGGTTGCGCAAATCTGTGACGTCTGTGGAATTGTCGCCGCTCTCAGTGGGATATGAGTCAGAATGAACAACGCGGTAGACATCGGAAACAAGGTATTCAGTATTGAGACCAACCTGAGGAGAAACGTCCGCACCTTCATAGACGAAACCTAGTACGACGCTCATTTTTTCATGCGACGCCACGATTACGTGTCATGACAGCGACAACGTCGTTTTGGGCGTCACGTTTTTGCCGTGGGAGGTCCGCCTGCTAGCATCGTTGTTCCTTCGGGGGTATAGCTCAGCTGGTAGAGCACTTGCATGGCATGCAAGGGGTCAGGGGTTCGAATCCCCTTACCTCCACCGATTAGCCTTAACCGGCTCTTCGGATTTCAGCGGGGGATTTGCCATCCGGCCATCAACTTGAAGTAGACGAAGGTGCTCCAAGATTGAGTTGTGAGACTTAAAACTGAAAACACCTTCGTCCTCGTCAACCCTACCGAGATTCTGGAAGCCCTCGTCGGGCTCAAAGATGTCCAGGTCCTCGCCTACGAGCGCCGCGGCCCCGAAATCACCCTGGTGATCGAGCACACTCCCGGCGAGGTGGTGTGCTCCTCGTGTGGGGTACGCGCTCACGTCAAGGAACGTCCCGTCGTCACCTACGTTGACCTGCCCGTCTACGGACTACCGATGACCCTGAGCTGGAAGAAGCACCGTTATTGCTGCGTCAACCCGGCGTGCTCGGTTGGTTCTTGGGTCCTCGACGACCACCGCATCGCCGCCAAGAACTGCCTCCTCACCACTCGTGCCGCCAAGTGGGCGACGCGCCAGGTCGGCGAGGGGCGAACGGTCTCTGAGGTGGCCGTCGAACTCAACTGTGACTGGCACACCGTCAACGACGCCGTTCTCACCTACGGTGAGGCCTTGCTCGCGGCGGATCGCAAACGACTCAACATCACCACGGCCATTGGCCTCGACGAGACGTCCTTCGTCAAACCCCACGACCAGGCGCACTCGAACTACGCCACCACCGTCGCGGACGTCCAGAACCACCAGATCATTGAGATCCTGCCCTCGCGCAACTACGTGGACGTGGCTAAATGGGTCCACTCCCAGCCCGATTCCTGGAAGGAGCGCATCACCTACGGGGCCCTTGACATGTCCCCCGCCTACGCCGCCGTCTATTCGGTGGCGCTACCCAAGGCGGCCCAAGTGGTCGATCCCTTTCACGTCGTGTCCCTGGCGAACCGCGCCCTTGACGCAGTGCGGCGCCGGGTGCAGCGAGACCAACTCGGACACCGCGGACACCGTGACGACCCGCTCTACCGGGTGCGGCGCGTGTTGTTGATGGGTGAGGAGAAGTTGAGCGAGCACGCGGCGGCACGCCTGCGCTCCTTGCTCGAACTCGGCGACCCCGAGGGTGAAGTCGCCATCTCCTACCGGATCAAGGAGCGCCTGCGCGATTTCTACGCGACCCGTGATGCATACGAGGCCAGAACAATGCTGAAGGAACTACTTGAGCACTGCATGTCACGCGCGATGCCACCCGAGATCCAGAAGCTCGGAAAGACCATCGAGACCTGGTTCGACAAAATCTGCAACTTCCACGTCGCGCGAGTCTCCAACGGTCCCACTGAGGCCCTCAACAATCTGATCAAGCGCGTCAAGCGGGTGGGATTTGGCTTTCGCAACTTCGCTAACTACCGCATCCGGGTCCTGCTCTACGCCGGCAAACCCAACTGGCGAGTTCTCGGATCGATCGTGGTTCGCTGATGCATCAGACCCCGCCAGAATCCGAAGATGTGATGAGTCGAGTTCTGTAGTAACTCGGCTGTTCTGTCTCACTTTGGCCTCGGGACATCTGTCTCACTTTCCGGCCCGGCCTCGGTAGTTCTGTCCCGGTGGCCTTGTAAAGTCTCGGTTCTTCTGTCTCACTTTGGCCTCGGCAGTTGTGTCCCACTACTCGGCCCGGCTTCGGTAGTCATGTCCCGGTGGCCTCGGTTGTTCTGTCCCATTTGTATAAGTTCGGGACGTCTGTCTCACTTTCCGGCCCGGTTCCGATAGCGCTATAAAGGTTTTGAAAGTTGTCCGCCAAGGTCCGCTCTGGTCGAAATCACAACGATCCGTCTGATCAGTCGGGACTTCGGAGGACGAATCAATCACCATGGTTGAATGCCTTTCGGTTACTCCACTTTGAATTGCGAAGTACCGCTAATCGGCGGGCACGTCTAGGCGCATTACCCAACGCCACTTCGCGACCTTCCGGTCCCGGACGAAGCCGAAATCCGCGAACAGCGATTCGGGTCCCGTGTGCAAGTACGCGCCGCGCTGCGGCGAGCGGTTCTCAACCTGCTCCGGGTAGGCCTCAACTATCCCGCCACCTGCGACGCGGATGGCATCCAACGCCGCCGCGACCGCGGCCCGGGCCACACCTTTGCCACGATGAAGGACTCCAGTGAAGATGCAGCCGATCCTCCAGTCCGGCAGCTCAGCGAGATCCTTGGCGTAGGACCCCGGGTTCTTGATGTTTGGAAGTTCCGAAGGGGAGCCGTACTGGCACCAGCCGACACACTCGTCTCCGTCATAGACGAGGATCTGATGCACGGTACCGCTGTCCACGTGTCGCTGTTTGAGCAATCTATTGCGCTCCACGGTGCATCCTTTGGGAAGTCCTTCCGGATGAAAGCCAATGCACCAGCAACCACCCCAAACGCCATTGTTCGCCTCGACTAACTTCGCGAAGTCATTCCAGGTCTTGGGGGTCAGAGGACGCGTGACATAGTCCATCGAATCTGCTGCCATCTCACAATCTTGCTCCGAATTGCCGGGTTCTGCAGGGCCGTCGCAGAACCCGGCAGCCATCGAGAAACTGCCCTGCGACCTGGCGAGAACCTGCTGCAGGGGGTTCGAACACAGTCGCGTTATCTCCACTCGAGGTCACTTCCACAACATCTTTCCCTGCCTTACCCGTAGGACTCGCACTACGAAATGTTGTGGCATAACGTGTTGCGTTCATAACGCAATGGGATATACTCGATTTATGTTGCAATCGTTTGGTGATAAAGACTCCGAACGAGTGTGGCGTCGCGGGGCGGTCCGAAAGTTTCACCTCGAAATACAACGGGTTGCCTTGCGCAAACTGGTGATTCTTGATGCAGCCGAAACTCTTGGTGACCTTCGAGTACCACCTGGGAATCGTCTAGAGAAATTGAGCGGTGATCGTGCCGGACAGCACAGCATCCGGATAAACGACCAGTGGAGAATCTGCTTCCGCTGGACGAAGGCGGGACCTGAAGACGTAACGATTACCGACTATCACTAAAAGGAGCTGAAATGTCGAGCACAGTTGCACCGATACATCCTGGCGAAGTCCTGCTTTTGGACTTTCTTGAGCCGCTTGGCGTAACGCAGCACCGCCTCGCGATATTGATTGACGTCCCGCCACGTCGAATTAACGAAATCGTTCACGGCAAGCGTCGGATCAGCGCTGATACGGCGCTGCGTCTTGCACGATTCTTCGGCACGAGCGAGCGCTTCTGGATCAACCTTCAGGCCCGATACGATCTCGAGCTTGAGCGCGACCACCTCGGATCTTCCCTTGACGCCATCAAACCTCTCCTCTCGGCGTGAGCCCGATTACCCGACTCACTCTGAGGCGTGGATCAAAGATGTCAGCGAACTTTCGGGGTTCGAGAAAGGTGCGTAGGGGGCATCATTTGGGTCTCGGTACATTGTGGGTGAGGGAAAATGACAATATGTCCTAGTTGATGAGCATCAACGGAAAGGGTTCGAACAAAGTCGCGTTACCTCCACCAAGTTCTAGTTGGGTCCCCGAAAGTTCTCCCCACAACTTCCACCAAAACAATTTGATTGAGCATCCGACGCCAAGGTAAAACTCAAATCCATCCAACTTTCCGAGGTAATGACTTTCGTCGGCGCACAACGAACCAGGGCGCTCGTCAGGGTGAGAACGTCAGCGGGACCGGCTGCTCGTCATGACGGTCCGTCTTCTCCCTCGGTACTACGTTGTGATCAGTTGCAATATCCCGCGGGCCACGAACCCGGCGGTTGGTACGCCCATCCAAAGTCGACCAAGGAATTCGTTGCAATCTTCAGACTCGTCTGGGGTGCGAGCTTCCAGTTTGACACGCTCGATCCGTGATACCACTGGGCGAGCGTTGGTAGGTCGGGCAGATGTCCACCTTGAGCCATGGCGTTGAGCTGTCCGACGTTGCCAAAACTCGTTGGCAACGAACTCCCGGTCCATTCGCTCGGATCGATGATCAAGGACGACAGCACTGGACCGGTCAGCTTCACTTCACCGCTGGACTCGATCGTGAATTGCGTCGACGTCGGCGCGATGACGAGGTTGTATCCCCCAGAACCGATGGCGACGTAATACGCGAGCCCCCCGAAATGCACGCCCGACGCCGGCGCATTGGCGAGCGTTGACAACAGCGACTGCATCGCCCCGGGGTTACCCGCGTTGATCTGACTCGAAAGGTTGGTCGTCGCCAGGTCATTTAGCTCGGTGACGAACTGGTTCAACGCCAACGGTGGTGTAAGGGCCGTCACAGTAAGTGTCTTGGTTTGCGACGCCTGCAAGACGTTGGAGGAGAGCAATCCATCCTGATTCTTGGCCCAGGCGTCGAGCTCCCACGAACCGGGGCGGGTTCCCACGGTCAGCGTGAAGTCGTACACGCCATTGGCATCGGTCGTCACGGTCACCGGCACATCGCTCAGGTCAGTGATATTTGGCCCCGTGGGCCATATTCGCCCGCTGGTCCCGCACACGGTCACCTTCGGCGCAGTTGTCAGAGAGGACGCGATGTCCGTCGGGTTGACCGTGAGTTCCACGTTCGTGCCCGGATCTGGTTTGCCGAAGAGCGTCGTCTTGAGCGTCGCTTTGATTATGGTGGTGCCATTAGCTGGCGCGGTGGAACTCGAGAAACTGAGGTCCACGCTCACACCACCGTCGACCACGAAATTGGCGGTCGCCGTCGAGTGTGGCGCCACGCTGACTGACCTACTACTCGGAGTCACCGCAGTCGCCTTGAGCGCAGTCGCGTCGCCCACGACGTGGTACGAGCCTTTCTTCACCGACATGAAATAGAGACCGCCTGGCCCCGACACCGCCGACGCGTGCGTTGGTCCGCTCGAGGTCACCTCCACCCCAGCGACGGGGTTCCCGTCCTTGTCAGTGACGATTCCACTGATGGCGCCCGTGTCCGGTGCTTTGCCCGGGAACAACGCGTAGACCACGGGTGGCTTAACGAATCGGCCGCCTTGTGTGACGCTCGCGACGCACGGAGCAGGACCGCCGCCGCCCGTTATGCCGAAGTAGTTGAGCGAACCCTGCCGGTCCGACGCGGGGATCGGTACCGGGACGGACCCTTCCTCGAAGGCGTTGTAGTAGCCGTCGAAGTAGCGAATGGCGTAACCGTTGGCGCCCGGCACACTCGGGAACTCCACCCCCACGCCCCACAAACAGCGGTCCGCGGCAACGCGGCTGACGTACACGAAGTTACCGGGAATCTTTAGTTGGGTTTGGGCGAGCGCCACTGTCGCCGAACCCACCGTCACCAGTGCTGTCGCAATCAGTGACGCGCTCATCAGACGTGTAATGAACTTCGGGCCTCGTCGCATCGGCTCTCCTTGTTCGTCGCCGCGGCGACAGTCCAAGACAGCATGCTATAACGTCGTCCTACATTGTCAAAGCAATAGGAACTGATTAGAGACCGGAAAGCTTTCGAATGGTTCGCGCCAGCGCCGAATTGTCGTCGTCACCGAAACCCTGTGAGATCAGTCCGTCCTCGAAAGCGGCGGCTAGCGCCGCGACGGGGAGCACCGCACCCACACTCTGGGCCAACTCGAGTCCGATGCGCAGGTCCTTGCGGTGAAGCGCGATCTTGAATCCGAGTGGATAGTCGTCGTTGATCATGCGCCCACTACGATTTTCTAGGACCCACGACCCGGCGGCGCCCCCCGTCAGTGCGGCGACGGCACTTTCGACGTCGAGGCCTGCCTTGAGCCCCAGGGTGACGCCCTCTGCCACGCCCAAATACACCCCCGCCAAAATCACTTGATTGATCGCTTTGACCCACTGCCCGGTCCCGACCGGACCGAGCAAAGTAATGCTGTGGCCCATCGCTTGAAGTACACGATCAGCCCGAGCGAAATCCGCTTCATCGCCTCCCACCATGATGGTGAGCGTCCCCTTCTGCGCCCCTTCGGACCCGCCCGATACCGGCGCGTCGAGCATCGCCACGTCATATGCGGTCAGGCGATCAGCGAACTCTCGCGCTTTCAGGGGGCTCAGTGTCGAACAATCGATGAAAAGAGCACCCGGTCGAAACCCTTGGACGAGCCCGTCGGGGCCAAAGAGGACCGCTTCCACTTGTGGCGAATCCGGAAGACACGTGACGACAATGTCGCTCGAGCGCGCGAGTTCCGCGGGAGTGACGACCGGCGTCGCGCCAAGTTCCACGAGGTCGCTACCTCGCCCGGGGGTTCGATTCCAGAACGAGAGTGGGATGCCCGAGCGGGCAATGTTGGCCGCCATGTGCGACCCCATTGTGCCAAGCCCGGCGAAGCCCACCCGCACCGTCGCAACCTCACCGCCACCTGTCGTACTACGCATTGTCGCTCCTATCTTTCGTCCTCCAGATTTGCACGGCAGTCTCCTCTCGCGCTGACGTCGGAGTGAGGAAGGCATCTGAAGTGACTCCAACGTACGGACAATTTCGATTTCGACGTCCGTTCGTGGTGACGACGTGAGTCATTCATTCGGGACCTACCCAACGTGACCGGCGACGAAGGCCCACGTTTGACCTTGTAAGCAGCCACACAACCACCCACCACACCCCGAACTAACTGTTTGCAACCGACCAGAGTTGTCGTTATCATCGCGAGCAGTGAAGAATGCCCTGCTCGCCTTCGTCACCGTGTTGGGCCTGATCGTTGGCGTGCAGTCGCTTCCCGCGGGAGCCTCGCCCGCGAACTTCACGGGAACCTGGAACACGGTGTATCACTGCACGGGCGGATGGTGCAAGGGTCAAAACTTTCCCTCCAACGGGGTTGTCCTCGTGCAAGCCCAGGGGTCTTCGACCGTCACGAACGGCACGGGAGGCTTGGTCGGCACGGTGAGCGGGCGAACGCTCACGTTGCACGGCGCCGATGGCTCCTACACGTTCACCGAAGTGCTCACGCTCGCCGAGGATGGCAAGAGCTATCGGGGTCCCGATAAGGACTCCAACGGCACCTCCGGGTACGTCACTGCGGTGCGAGTGGCGACGCCCGACAACAGCATTTCTGGCACCGTGTATCGCTTGGTCTGCTCAGAGACCGAGTGCCATCACGCTCCGCCTCTGGGTTCGGTCACGGTGGTCGCGAGTTCAGGGAGCGACATCTCCTCCGCCACCACTGACTCTGACGGCAATTACAAGATCGACGCGCTCAAGTCCGGCACGTGGCGCGTCGGTCCAAGTCTCGAGGGCACAAAGGTTTCCTTGCCCAGGGCGCGCACGGTGACCTTCGGTGAGGTCGCCGCCGACCAGAGCGGCGTCGACTTCAACGTCTGTGACGAACACCCCGCGCCCAACGTTCCCGACGGTTGTTCGCCGGTATTTGACTACACCATGGCGCCGCGCGTCGCAGACTCAGCACTGACGAAGGACTACGCCAATCCCACCAAGTATTCAGTCACCTTCACCGTGCGAAACGGCGCGTGCGACAAGACGGCGACGTACTCGTGGTTCGTCTCGGGCAAGCAAGTCGTGGACCACCCGGGCACCGAGGCGTGTGAGTTCAAGATCGACTTTGACAAACTCGGGACCTACAACGTCAGAGTCGACCAACAACTAAACGGTACGTCCAACGAGAAGACCTCCTATATCGGCAAAGTCGTCGTGCAGGATTTCCTCGTCATATCGGTCGGTGACTCACTGGCCTCGGGTGAGGGCAATCCGCCCTACGTCCACGCGCTGGGCTGTGATGACTCTCGGATGGCCTACGGGTCGCAGGCCGCGGCGAAACTTGAAGCCGCTGATGCTCGTTCTTCGGTGACGTTTCTCCAATTGGCGTGCAGTGGGGCCAAGATCGATAAGAGCATCGCCGCATTGCCAGCGGCCCTCAAGGCGCTGGGCTCCACGGGCGTCTTCTCCGGCAAGGGGTCAGCGACCATGGTGCGCCTGGAACAGGAGGGAACGAACTCGATCTCGAATCAACTGGTGCGAGCGGGCGAACTCGCCGATGGACGCCATATCGACGCGTTGACGATCAGTATCGGGATCAACAACCTCGACTTCGGCTCGATCGTGGCGTTATGCGTCGTTCGAGTTCGCTGTCAGGACCCACCCGAGAAGATCAAGGTCCTCGGTCAGGAGATCTCAGCGGGTTCGGACCTCAGCCAAACGGTGCCGGCAGACTTAAGCGATCTCAGGTCCCTGTTGTCAGACCTCCACGGCGTCATCTCCGAGATATTCCCTCGCAGCCAACTGTCCCCGAGCGATGTCTACGTCGTTGGCTACCCCGACCCGCTGCACGACGAAGCGGGGACCCTGTGTCCTGTCTTCATCGGAAATAGCGACACCAATGCGTTTCAAAATGCCCATGGCGAAGGTGAGGTGACGTGGGCGCAGAACTCCTTCCTCTCTCCCCTTGAGCGAGCCACGCAATATTTTGCCAGCGGCTGGAACTACATCTCCACCCAGGAAGCGTTCTTGACCCACGGCTACTGCAGCAAGGACAACTGGTTCAACACCATCAGTGACCTCTTAAAGAATACGAACCCATCGGGGATCCTCCATCCCAACAATGCGGGACAGAGCGCGATCGCATCGTTACTCGAAGAACCACTTCTGCAGCGACTTCTCCCCAATGGGAAAGCTCGACCACCGTCGTAATTCGCTACGAGGCACGCCACACACGACGTAGTTCGACCGATCACGATGGCTCGTTGACATGCGCGACACGTAGGGCTGCACCACCAACACTGGCGAGCGATTGTGGCAAGGTGTCGCCATGGATATGGAGTCGAGAGAGCCGTTCTGGAGTTCGTCGGTCGACGCGGGACTCTGGCTCCGCGAGCGTCTCGCCCCTTTTCGTGATCTCACGTTGGCGTCCTTCGTCCCCTCTGACTACGAGACCTACGCGCGCTTACTGCACCCGGTGGACACCCCTGACCGCCACGACCGGCTGATCCGCTGGCGAGACGTGGCCCAGTGGAGCGGACGCGAACTCACGTCGAGGTCACAGTTCGAATCGATCGCCATGGGCCCGGGCGCACCTCGCAATGACCGACCGTGGCGGGGCCAGGGCCCCGAGGAAGGTCGCCTCGCCATCGCCGACGCCCGCGTCCTCGCAGACGCCCTGCGTGACGTCACACCTTCGCCGCAGCGGTGCTGGTTCGGTCTGTGGTCGGGATATGGATTCCAACGCGGATGTTACGGACCCGAGTTGGCGTTAGACAGTCGTTCCTATTACTTGTTTTCGGGGTCCGTCGACGACGCCGTCACCACGACGCTGCTGACCCGCGAACGCCACACGCCCAATCTCTGGTGGCCCGAGGACCACTCGTGGTTCGTCGCGACCGAGATCGATTCACAATCGACCTACGTCGCAGGGACACGCGCCTTGATCGATCACCTTACGCGCGACCCTCGGATCGAGGTCCAGGAGGTCGCGGTCACCGACACCGTCTACGCACTCCCCGAACCGTGGCTACTCCAACTGGCCGACGCGGCCGCCCGCGACCTCATCACCCATGAGGTCTGTGAGTTCACGACAACTCTCGGCACCTTGAGTGCGGAACTGTCACGTTCCTGGCGAAGGCGACGGTGGGGATTTCACGTCCGATACGTCATGGGGACCTCAGGTGGTAGTAGCGGAAGCGAGATTCACGCTGCGAACGACGAGGAACTTCACCGACAACTCACCGAGAGGCTCGCCCACGCTGCGCTCCAGATGGCGCACTGAACCGATCAACGCGGGGTTACGTCGGTACCCGCGACGAACGAGGCCGAGAATCACGCTGATATTTTTCTTGATGTCCTAGTGTCGAGTTATGGCACCGTCGCGTCGTGAGCGCTCCGACACCGAAGAGAAGGTCGCCGAGCTCCTTCGCACCGCGAAGAGCTCCCTCGGCCTCAGTTTGACGTTCTTGACACGCATGGACGGCGTGACCCAGCACCTCGAAGTCGTCGAATCCTCCATCCCACTGTTCCACGATGGACAGAGCCAACCCCAGGCCACCTCGCTCTGTCAGGCGATCCTCGAGGGCAAGTTGCCGAGCGTCATCCCCAACGTGGCCAAACTGCCCGAGGCCAAGCGGTTACCCGCGGCGCGATTCCCCCGCATCCGCAGTTATGTCTCGGTACCCGTGTCACTGAGTGACGGCACCCTCTACGGTACGTTCTGCGCCGCGGGCTTCACCGCGGACAAGGAACTCTCCAAGCGCGACCGCGCCCTGATGGAAGTGCTGGCGAGCGCCGCTGCGACCATCATCGAGCCGGGCGTCCAGGAACGACGTCGCACGTCAGCGATCCGCGAGCGCCTGGACCCCGTTTTCGCGGCGGGTGGACCGACCATCGTCTTTCAACCCATCGTGGCCCTCGACGACGGACGTCGCGTGGGTGCCGAAGCACTCAGTCGGTTCCCGGCCGAATGGGGTACTCCACCCGACGTGACCTTCGCCGAAGCGACGTCGATCGGGGTGGGTGTTGAACTAGAGCTCCTCGCCGTGCACTGCGCGGTCTCGCACCTCTCCGATATCTCGGGGTACCTCGCTATCAACTTCTCGCCCGAAACCCTGCTGGATGAGCGCTGCATGGAGTTGCTGAGTGCACTCCCCATCGATCGCCTCGTCCTCGAGCTCTCCGAGCACGACCCCGTCAAGGACTACGACCACCTTGCCCGCGTGTTGGCACCCCTGCGTGAGCAGGGTCTGCGCCTGGCGATCGACGACGTGGGCGCAGGATTCTCGTCACTTCGTCACATCATGTTGACCACTCCCGACGTCATCAAACTTGACCGGAGCATCGTCGCCGGGGTCGGCACCGACAAACTCCTCCTGACGCTGGTGCACGCTCTGACCAGCTTCGGCCACGGTGCTGGTGCCGCCGTCGTCGCTGAGGGCGTCGAGACTATGGACGACGCCACCGTGCTGCGCACAGCGGGGGTCGACTACGCCCAAGGTTGGTACTTCGGTCGCCCCGGTCCCATGGACCAGCTCGCGCCCTCGTACTCCGTGGACGAATTGCTCCCGGCGAGCCTCTAGTCGTTTAGGGGCATCACGCCCTTCGAACGTCGTTCGTCTAACCAGGCAGGCGCGAGGCGATGGGCGTGCCCAGTGCGAGCGCTGCTACGGAAGGAAACCCTGGACCGTCGCAAATCGACGAAAGAACGGACCTCTCGGTATGTCGGAGCAAAATAGTCGGCTCCCTTTAGGAGATGCTGGCACCAATGCCTCGACCCACGGCGTAGGTGACGCCTGCGGCGAGGACAGCAAGACCCACCTGTCGAAGTGCGCCGAGCGCAATGGGTCGTCCAGTGAGGCGCGCGACCGCGCCACCGGTGATCGCGAGAGCGACGGCGGTCACCGCGAGGCTCAGCCAGAGAACCGTGGCGCCGAAAAGGTAGGGCAGAAGCGGGATGAGCGCACCAATCGCGAAGGAGATGAACGACAGCAGCGCCGCCTGGATAGGTGAAGGAAGCTCCGAGGAATCCACTCCCAGTTCCTGGCTCGTGTGAACCTTCAAAGCCTCTTCGGGCTTCTGAGAAATCTGCATCGCCACCTGGTCGGCCAGGTCTTTGGTCACTCCCATGTCGACGAAGAAGGTGGCGAGTTCTTCTAGCTCTTCTTCGGGATGGTTGGCAAGAGCGCTTCGCTCAATTTCAACTTCAGCGTCGACCAACTCGTTCTGAGATTTGACCGAGGTGAACTCACCTGTGGCCATCGAGAAGGATCCCGCGACGAGACCGGCGAGACCCGAAAGTATGACCGTGTGCTGAACGGCCCCGCCACCACCCACGCCCGCGATCAGGGAGACGTTGGTGACAAGACCATCCATTGCCCCGAAAACCGCGGGGCGTAATCTGCCTCCGGAGACATCGCGGTGATGGGGTTCGGGAGCCGGCGTTGCTCCTTTATTCGTGGTGGCACTCGTCAATGGACACGTCCCAGGCAATACCCTCGCGCAATATATTTCGATGAGCCCACCAGTGACGAACGGCGACCCACAAACTCCGAAACAGCCATCCAGAATGAGGGTTGCCGCGCGATGTGCGGCCCGCGAAACTCGGTGATCGACCCCGTCGCACTTTTCACACTCACGTCAGCAATCTTAAGATGTTGCGCGCCGAAAACGTCCAGCACGACAGTGACGTCGCCCTACCAGAGGAATGCGTCGCATGGCTAACTGTGGAGGCAGGAGTTCGAATCTCCTTAGCTGTCCGGACGAAAATCCAGACCGACGTGCTTGATGTGAGTATTGCGTCGAGGCGACGCGACCGAAACGACCAGACCGTGGCGAACTCTGCGTGGAGCGTTAGAGATCGTTACCGGCGTAGGAGAGGTTGAAGCTTTTGTTCGCGAGCGGAAAGTCCGGCACGATCGTGTCGCCGAGGGCGATCGAGAGGGCGGGCCAGTTGAAAAACGAGGGATCGACGATACGCGCGCGAGAAATACGTCGGGTCGCGTCGAGTTCCACTCGGTGGGCCACGATGCCACGCCATCCCTCAACGATCCCCACGCCCGAGGTCAATGCCACCCCGGTCGGGACGGAACCAGCATCGAGGGTCGTCGTCTCGAGACAAAGACGGCGGACCATGGCGAGCGAGGCTCGAAATTCGTCGCATCGCTGAAGAAATCGCGCCATGACGTCGCCGGCGCTCTGCACGACAGGGGTGAATGGTTCGGCGACGAAGGGATGGGCCGAACGCGCGTCCACCACGAGTCCGGAGGCGCGCGCGACGATTCCCAACGTGCCGATCGCGCCAGCATCGGTGCTCGACAATCGCGCGGTGCCTTCGAAACGGTCGACGACCACCGAATTGGACAGGGCGAGGTCGACGACGTCGTCGAAGGCCTCACCCACGCGAGCGAGACCGTCGTCCGCCGGGAGTTCCAGTACACGAGTCGAACCGACACCGACGCCGCCACGAAGCAGACGATGACCAGTCAGCGCCTCGTTCATTCGCAGGAGCTGCTCGCGCACCACCAGCGCCCGGGCATTGGCCACGGCGAAACTAACGTCGTTGCACATTGCGCCCACGTCACCGACGTGATTGTAAAGTCGTTCCATCTCGAGGAGCAGCGAGCGTAGACGCCGAGCTTCCTCAGAGACCGCGAGACCTTCGGCTTCCTCGACCGCCATGCAATAGGCCAGTGAGTGCGCCAGCGCGCTGTCACCCGAGACGCGCTGGGCGATCGCTACGCCGTCCTCTGGTTCGAGACCTTGGAACATTCGTTCCACGCCTCGATGCACGTACCAGAGCCGAGCAGTCATCTTGAGGATCGTCTCACCCACCACCGAAAAACGAAAATGACCTGGTTCGATGAGCCCCGCGTGCACCGGTCCGACCGGAATCTCGTACACTCCCGACCCCGCGACCTCGATGAAGGGATAGGGCGGCGCGTCGGGTACGTGAGCGGGCATCGGGCCGGCGCCAATCCGTAGTGGATGCCAGTGAGCCGGCCAGTGTTGGTGTCGAACCAGGGGCCGCAAGAACGGATGACCCCGGGGCTCGATGCCGAAGTCGTCGTGTAGTTCGCGCTCGAACCGACTGGCGCTGAAGGAGAGGTCACTGAGCGTCGGCACCACCAGAGCGTCCTTGGCAAGTCGAACGACGAGTTCGTGGCGCTCATCGGGTGGACCACTGGTGAACAAATAGACGACGCGCAGGAACTCGCCGTCATCGTGCCCTGCGACCAGGGCCAGCCGGTGACCCAGGGCGAAGTGTGCGCCGGCGCGCTCGTGCAGGTCGCTCACGGCGACCTCGTCACTGACCCGACCGAGCGCGCTCACGGAACCAACCCCTGGGCCGCGTGGGTCAATAAGGATTGCAGGGGCCACGACAACACGCCCAGGGCGACGCACGCCACCAAGGCCGTGACCAGTGGTACCGCGACCGACGGCGCCAACGTCGCGGGTGATGATCCAGGGGCGCTGGGCGCGCCCAGCAACATCTGGCGCGCGTGACGAGTGAGCGCGGCGAAGATGACACTCAGACACACCAGCGAGATCGCTACCACCCACCACAGTCCCGCGTCGACCTCAGCGCGAGCCATGGTGAGCTCACTGACGAAAAGACTGAACGGCGGAAGGGCCACGAGCGACAAGAGTGCGAAACCGAAAATGCCCGCCAGCGTTGGTCGGCGCGCCACGAGACCCGAGATCTTGGCGATTTCGGTGGTGCCTTCCAGGTGGTATATCTCTCCTGACGACAGGAACAGCACCGCCTTGGTGATGCCGTGACCCAGGATGTGAAACAGCACCGCCGCGATGGCGAGCGGTGTGCCGACCGCCGCACCCAGGGCGATCAGGCCCATGTGTTCGATACTGGAGTACGCGAGCATCCGCTTGAGGTCACGTTGGGCGATCAACATTGCAGTGGCGACCAGCAGCGACGAGAGACCGACCACCAGCAAGAGCACGCGCGGAAAGGTCGGACCGAGTGCCGCCACGGCGATCACGCGAAAGCGCAGGAGTGCGTAGAAGGCGACCGTGAGCAAGACCCCCGACATCAGCGCCGAGACGGGAGCGGGAGCCTGGCTGTGCGCGTCCGCCAGCCAGCTGTGCATGGGAACGAGGCCCACTTTGGTGCCATAACCCACGATCAGGAGGGCGAACGCCAGGCGCACGACACTGGGGTCGAGATGGTGCGCCACCGACATCACCGAAGTCCAATCGAGCGAAGAGTGCCGAACGCCGGTGCCCACGTGCAGCTGCGCGAAGTAGATCAGTACCGTACCGAGGAACGCCAGGGCGATTCCCACCGAGCACAAGATGACATACTTCCACGACGCCTCGAACGCCTCGTCCGTGCGCCGATGGCTTACGAGAAACGTGGTGGCGATGGTGGTCGCCTCGATCGAGATCCACATCACGCCCAAGTTGGCGGTCAGTACCGCTCCCAACATGCACGTGATGAAGACCTGCATGAGGACCACGTAGTGGCGCGCGTAGCGCGGTGTGATGACACCGGACTGCATCTCTTGGCGCATGGTGCGAGGTGTGAAGGACGTGGCGAGAAGCGCAACGGTTCCGATCACCACGACCATGAAGGCACTGAGAGAGTCAGCACGCAGCGAATGGTGCAGCGACCACTGGGGCGTCGAGAGCGTCTCGACGCTCAACCAGATCCCCAGCCCCAGAATCAGTGCGCTGGAGACGGCCGTCGCCCAGCCGATCCACGGTCGCCAGGTCAGAGCCGCCGCCAACAACGCCGTAAGGAAAGGAATTACCAAGATTGCGATGAGCAGCATCAGTCGTGCAGCGCTTTCTTCTCGGTCAGGTCCCCGGAATCGGAATGATGGCGCATCGACGTCATCAAGAACTGCAGCACCACCACGACTAATAGGACGTCGAGCGACGAACCCAACTCGACGATCAGCGGCACACCCGAGGTCAACGTGAACGTGATGAGCGCGATGCCGTTGTCGACGAGGATCAGACCAACGATCTTGGAGACCGCGCGGCGTCGGGTCACCAGCATGAAGTAGCCCACCAGCACCGTCGCGAGTCCCAACGGCGCCAGGTGGGTGGCGCTGGTGGGCGAGAGGGTGATGACTCGCGTTCCCGCGACGTAGGCGAGCACGATGAGCACCGCGGCGAACACCAAGGACGCCGGGACGTTCACGAGAGGTCGCGACTCGCGAAGTTGCGGATCGCCACGCGACACGCGTCCCAAGAGAGCGGGAACGACGACGCCCTTCACGATGAGGACCAGTCCCCCGGTCACCAAAAGCGCCGTCTCATGCTCGTGCAGCCCGAGGATGACCGCCGCGCACGCCAGTGCCACACCCTGCAGCCGTAGCATCGAGACGATGGCGTGCACGTTTCGCCGCCACAACGTCATCACTGCGGCGAGCAGCACGACGCCCGCCGCGAGTTCCAGCGCGCCCACGTACGCCGAGTTCACCGCGTCACCAGACCCGTGACGACGGCCAGCACCGACAAGACGAAACCGCCCGCCAGTAGTTCAGGGAGACGAAACAGCCGCAACTTGGCGCTACGCACCTCGATCAAGGCCACCACCAACGCCACCGCGCTGGTCTTTAGGACGAGGAACGTCGCGCCCAGAGCGAGCGAGGCCAGCGTTGGATGCGTGGCGATGCCCCAGGGAAGAAAGAGTGTCGCCACGAGAGAGAACAGGAGTCCCAGACGCATGGCCTCGGCGAGGTTGAACAGCGCTAGTTCTGGTCCCGCGTATTCCAGAATCATCGCCTCGTGGACCATCGTGAGTTCTAGATGTGTCGAGGGGTTGTCCACGGGAATCCGGCCAGTTTCGGCGATGACCACGATCAAGAGCGCGCCCAGAGCGAGCAAGTGAGAGGGGCCAAAGACCCACTCCGGATGCGCCAGCGTGCCGATCATGATGCCGGGAAGATTCGACGTCCCCGACTGGACGGACAGGGCAATGACCGCCACCAACAAAGCGGGTTCGGCCAGTGCGCCGATGGTCATCGCCCGACTCGATCCCATGCCACCAAAGGCGGTCCCCGCGTCCAGTCCCGCCAACGCCGCCGCCACGGAACCCGTCAAGAGCAAATACACGATGACGAAGATGTCCGCGCTCGAACCCAGGAGAGGATGAGTGCTGACGAGTGGTGCGATCCCCACGGCCACCACGGTTGAGGCCATGATGATCATCGGCGCCAGTGGTAGGACCACGCTGGCGTGACGAGCGTGAAGTCTTTCCTTGGTGAGCAGCTTCCTGATGTCGCGCAGTGGTTGGACGATCGGTGCACCCACGCGACCCTCGGCGCGGGCCTTGATCTTGGCCATGAGTCCGAGCAACAGTGGGCCACCTAAAGCGATCACGACCACTTGAATCAGCGTCGCGGTTCCTGCGTAGATCGTGGACGTCCCCATCATCACGCCAACACCACCAAGATGACCAACAAGGCGACGAAGCCGAATGCCAAATATCGATGGATACTGCCATTGTGTAATCGACGAGAGAATCGTCCGGCACGAAGGGCCACCGCGATGATGGGTCGATACACGCGCGACTCCAGCACGTCAGCGACACGATTCTCGTATAACAGGGACTGTTCGTAGTACCGCGATTCGGCGACGTGGGTGACCTCCACGTCGGACTGGGGACGAAGGACGTCGGCGAAGACCCGTTGCAGGGGCTCGGCGAACGACGTTGCGGTGTACTGCATCCTCGAGGTCTGCACGTCGCGCCCACAGTTCCACGCCTCAACGCGGCGTGCGCGACGCTGAGCCACACCTCGATTGACCGCGACGATGAGAATCATGACGAGCACGAGGGCGACGAGCAGCGCCGCCGGCGTGATCGCTCCGCGTAATTGGCTCAGCACCAAGTTCGTGCCGCGATCAAGGGGGGCGCTCACGTCGGCGCCGAGGGCCGTCGAAGCCGCACGATTCAATACCGTGACGAAGATCCCTGGAACCACGCCGATGGCCACGCTGGGTAGTAACAGCCAGCCCATCGCCAACTTCATCGACGTCGACACCTCGCGCGCCTCCGTCGCACCCGTAGATCGCGACTGTCCGAGGAAGCCAATGCCCACGGCCTTCACGAAGGCCACCGCAGTCAGCCCTCCGGTCAAGGCGAGGGCGATGACGCCCAGCAGCATCACGATGACGATGGGTGTCGAGGTCACGCTGAAGCCGTGCAGTAAGCCCTGCAGGAGCAACCACTCACTCGAGAACCCGCTCAGGGTCGGCACGGCCATGATCGAGCCGGCGCCGACGACCATAACGATCGTCGTGACCGGCATGGAGTGAATCAGGCCGCCGAGGAGATCGAGGTCGCGGGTCCCCGTCGCGTGTTGCACCGCGCCCGCGACGAGGAAGAGCGCTCCCTTGAAACCGGCGTGCGCGGCCACGAGCATGAGGGCCGCCATCATCGCCAGGTGCGCGACAGCGTGCTGGCCGTTGTCGTTCAACGCGCCCGCGGCACCCACGCCGATCAGCACCAGGCCGAGGATGTCAATCGTCGAATACGCTAGGAGCCTCTTGAGATCGGTACTCGTCGTGGCGTGCAGGGCGCCGTATAACGCCGACACGACCCCGAGCATCGCCACCGCCACCCACCACCACACGGTCCCGCCGTGTAACAGACCTTCACCGACGCGAATGATGCCGTACACACCCATGGCCACCATCGCGCTCGACATCAGCGCCGACACTGGACTCGGCGCTTCGGGGTGCGCCTTGGGTAGCCACACGTGCAGGGGCACGGCGCCAGCCTTGGAGGCAAAGCCCATCAAGACGAGGAAGAAGGCGAAGGACCGGGTCACCGGTGACAGCGACGTCGCGTGAGCACTCAGTTCGACGAAGGTCTGACCACTCGTGCCCGAAGTCATCAACAGCAATCCCAACAGGATCGACGCCGCGCCCAATTGGGTCATGGCCCCGTACCAGAGTGCGGCACCACGGGCCTCGGGGTGACGCGATTGATCGGTCAGAATCAATAACAGCGAACTGAGGGCCATCAGCTCCCAGAAGAACATCAGGCTCATGATGCTCGAGGCCGCGGGAACCGCGATCAAGGACAGAACGAAGATCATGAATAACGCCATCGATGTCCGTGCGGCCAGCGTCGCGCGGGCGTACCCGATGTTGTAGAAACACACGCCGATGCCCACGAACGACGTGGCCATGATGAACCACGCGCCCAGCGGATCGAGCGTCAGTGAAAGACCCGAGACGGGCAGGACCTGAGCGCTGTAGAACGTCTGCGTCGCTCCCGTGACGACGATGTTCACCGAGGCCACCAGCGCCAGGAGACAACCGAGGCAACCCAGAAGTGACGACACCACCACTCGCAGTCGTCGTGGCATTGAGGCAGCCGCGATCGCGGCTAAGCCCAAGGTACTCAGGGACGATAAGTACAGATCCACAGACTTAGCGCCCGCTCAGGCTACGCAGTGCGTTGACGATGTCGCGCGGATGCGGAGGGCATCCCGGAATCGACACGTCTGGGGTCACGACGTCACTCAGAACGCCGCTCACTCCCTGGGCGCCTTTGAAGATGCCTCCGTTGACCGCGCAATCCCCACAAGCGACGACCACTGAGGGTCGTGGGAGCGCGGCGAGAGTCTGGCGAAGGGGACCGTCCATGTTGTGCGTCACCACCCCGGTGACGAGCAGTCCGTCCGCGTGGCGCGGCGACGCCACTAAGCGTGCGCCGTATTGCCCGAGGTCGTAGTGAGGAGCCAGAGCTGACGTGATCTCCACCTCGCACCCATTACACGAGCCCACGTCGACGTGGCGAAGTTGCAGGGATCCACGGAGACGTACTCCCGTGACGAGAGACGGTCGATCCCCCGCGGATTCACTCAGTGGGTGACGAAACAACCAGCGAAACGCGGATGGTCCGCGTGCGGCTCGAGTGAACATCAGCTCTGCGCTTCGAGGTGTTCCAACGCGATTCGTGTGCGCCCCATGGTCGAGACCAACACCAAACGAGCCGCGGCCAAGAACTCCGCCACGGCGCTGTCAGTGATCGCGTACGTCACCCCATTACCGCGCCGGTGAGCGACGACCAAACCCGTTTGCTTCAAGACGTTGAGATGTTGTGACAACGATGACGCCTCGACGCCAACCGCATCGCGTAAGGCACTGACGGGCGAATCCCCCTCAACCAATAACTCCAGTATGCGAATCCGCACAGGATGTCCCAATGATCGAAACAATTGGGCCTTGGCCACGTAGACCGGTTGATCGAGGTGAAGGTCGCTCATGGGACCATCATATCCACGGATTTAGAAATTCTGCAATTACTAAATTACTTGGGGCCAGAAAATCCAAGTCCGACACTCTGTTTGGAATGACAGTCATCGAATTCGCTCGTGTGCCCCTCACGATCCACGAGCGATACCTATATATAGGGCACTGCGAGTTCACAACGATGTGATGTGCGAAGAGGCGACACCGCTGGACGTTCGGACCCGGAAACTGATGGCGAATGTAAGCAAGATCAGCTTCGCCGTGGAAATTGATCAAAGCACTCGACTGACGGAGACAATCGCCCGAATGGTGAAAGCAAGGCCTATCTCTGGGTCAAGGGGGCCGCGCCCCGTCACGAAGACACCTCACTAACGGACTATTCACGTTAAAAAGAGTTCTCGATGCTGGCGACATCTCGTCATGACAGCGAGTCACCTTCCTCGTTGTCGAGTTCTGATTGGTCCCGCGACGACACGTTTTGCTACCTGGTGAGCGAGGCGTTCGCCCTCGGATTCGAAGCGCACGGCGGACCGACGATCTCCGCGACGCGAATCTATTTCAAAGACGAGGCATACCTTCACGAACGAACGTCAAGTACGCGCCCGCATGGTTCCAGTGAGGTCCGCCACCCGGTTCTCCTGATCGTTGTCACGTCTGGATTTGAAACACCAGTTGCGTGTGTTCGGCCATTCAATCGATTGGTGGACGAACACACGCTCGACTCCGCGTGACGAAGTGTCGCCCGGGACCAGCGGGCAGGGAGAAGCCCTCGGGCTCGCCTTCAGCAACGTCAAGGGTGAGGTGCGTCGCCTTCCATACTTCATACTGACGATGGTCGATGTAAAACTCACTGTCGCCCACGACGCCCATCAGAACGTCGTGGTCACCGATCTTGAACTCTCCCACGCGAAAACACATCGGGAGGCTGCCATCACAGCAACCTCCCGATTGAAAGAACATGACGGGCCCGCCATCGCTCACCACGTGAGCGATGGCTTCGAGTGCCGCCGGCGTGACGTCGACACCTGGCGACGCAATAGGGCCCATCTGCGACTCCGATTTAGAAGAATCCCATTGGCTTGGTGCTGTAACTCACCAGCAGGTTCTTCGTCTGTGAGTAGTGCTCCAACATCATCTGGTGGTTCTCTCGACCGATACCCGAAATCTTGTAGCCACCAAAAGCCGCACCAGCTGGGTACAAGTGGTAGCAATTCGTCCACACGCGCCCCGCCTGGATTCCGCGTCCCATGCGATACGCCAAATTGCCGTCACGGGTCCACACGCCAGCTCCCAGACCATAGAGCGTGTCGTTAGCTAGCTCGAGCGCTTCGGCTTCGTCCTTAAAGGTCGTGACCGCCAACACCGGACCGAAGATCTCCTCTTGGAACACGCGCATCTTGTTGTCGCCCTTGAGAACAGTGGGTTCGAAGTAGTAGCCGTTCTCGAAATCTCCGCCGACGTCCTTGACCTTTCCGCCGATGAGTACTTGCGCACCCTCGTCCTTACCGATCTTGACGTAGGACTCGATCTTGTCCAATTGTTGACTCGAGACTTGTGGTCCGATCATCGTCTTCGTGTCCAGCGGATTGCCCTGGGTGATCTTGGCGATCCGAGCCAGGCAGCGCTCCATGAACTTGTCGTAGATCGACTCATGAATCAGTGCCCGTGAGGGGCACGTGCAGACCTCACCCTTGTTGAAGGCGTACAGAACCAAACCTTCGATGGCCTTGTCCAAGAAATCATCGTCGGCATTCATGACGTCGGCGAAGAAGATGTTGGGCGATTTACCACCGAGTTCGACCGTCGACGGAATGAGGTTCTCTGCGGCGTATTGCATGATGAGCCGACCAGTGGTGGTCTCTCCCGTGAAACCGATCTTGGCAATACGAGGGCTGGTGGCCAGGGCCTTGCCAATCTCGGCGCCCGGACCGGTGACGATGTTGATGACCCCCGGGGGTACGACCCCGTCGAGAAGCTCAGCCAATTTCAGAATCGACCACGGAGTGGGCGACGCGGGCTTCACCACGGTGCAGTTTCCCGCCGCGAGGGCCGGAGCGATCTTCCACGCCGCCATGAGGAGCGGAAAGTTGAACGGGATGATTTGACCGACGACGCCTAAGGGCTCGTGGAAGTGGAATGCCACCGTGTCCTTGTCGATCTCGGTCGATCGACCTTCGAGCGAACGAGTAGCGCCCGCAAAGTAGCGGAAGTGATCGATCGCCAACGGGATGTCCGCCGCGAGCGTCTCGCGCACCGGCTTGCCGTTCTCCCAACTCTCGGCAACTGCCAACATGGTGAGATTCGCTTCGAGGGCGTCGGCGATGGCGTTCAGCACCTTGGCGCGATCTGCGAGCGACGTCTCACCCCAGGCTTGGCGCGCACGATGGGCGGCGTCCAGAGCCAGTTCGACGTCCTCCTTGGTCGAGCGCGCGACCTGGCAAAACACTCTGCCATTGACGGGCGACACGTCATCCATGTACTCACCCTTCACCGGCGGAATCCATTCTCCTCCAATGAAGTTCTCGTAGCGGGGCTTGAGCGACACGATGCTCCCCTCCACTCCCGGGGCGATGAACACCGAAACGTTGTCGGCGGGGTCAGTGTTCGAAGCGGTGTCCTTTTCCAGTAGATCAGTCATACGTACCTCCAAATTTGTCCGTGACATTTGCCACTTACTTGCAGTATGTCGCGCGAATTTTGGGATCGTGGGAGTCGAAAGTCCCAATCTCGCTGGCCCGAAAAAAAGGGCCGGGGTCCCTAGCGATCCATAGGCATTCCCATCAAGAATGAAGACGCAAACTTAGAAGTCGAGGTAGCCCACTATGACACCAACAATGCGAGCGTGGTCCGTTCCGGCACCCGGACCAATTGATACGGATCCCCTCGTCCTTGGCGAGCGTGACATTCCCATTCCTGCATCCGGCCAGTTGCGCCTGCGGGTGGTGGCGTGCGGGGTGTGCCGCACTGATCTCCACGTGACCGAAGGAGACCTCGCCGTACATCGCGAGAACGTCGTGCCCGGTCACGAGATCATTGGTGTGGTGGACGAACTCGGACCCGACTCGTCGCTCTTCCAGAGGGGCGACCGCGTGGGTGGCGCGTGGCTCGCGCGGACGTGTGGTAAGTGTCGCTTCTGTCTCTCGCAACGCGAGAACCTCTGCCTAGAGCCCACCTTCACCGGCTGGGACGTGGACGGTGGATACGCCACTTATGTCGTCGCGGACGAGAGGTACGTCTATCTCCTCCCAGATGGTTTTGACGACGTCGCCGCCGCACCGTTGCTCTGCGCGGGCATCATTGGCTTTCGGGCACTGCGTCGCACCGAGTTGCCGACCGAAGGACGACTAGGAATCTATGGATTCGGCGGCTCCGCGCACCTCACCGCACAAATCGCCATAGCTGAAGGCGCACGCGTTCACGTGATGACTCGATCACCCCAGTCACGCGCACTCGCCCTGTCGCTCGGCGCAGCGAGTGTGGGCGACACGTACGACTCGCCGCCAGAACCACTTGACGGGGCAATAATCTTCGCACCGGTGGGTGAGGTCGTTCCCGCCGCTCTCGCCGCGCTCGATCGCGGTGGCGTACTCGCGGTGGCGGGAATCTACCTGACCGATATCCCGACGTTGAATTATGAGCGCCACCTCTTCCAGGAGAAGAGTTTACTGAGCGTCACGGCCAACACCAGGCTCGACGGCCGTGACTTCCTGCGCGCCGCCCTGAAGTTTGGCATCACGTCAACTGTGCACACATATCCATTCGACAACGCCTCCCAAGCCTTGAGCGATCTCGCCCATGATCGGATCACGGGGGCGGCGGTATTAACGGATTTCGACCACTAGCTTCTCGATCTCCTCGACCCCGGCCTTCCTCTCCTCGATTCCAACGGATAGCTGAAGACGAGCGTCGACGACGATGATCGTACGAGCAGCCAAAAGTCGTCTCGAACCGATTGCCCGCCATCGCCTTGACTCTCCACATAGTGGAGACCCAATAATGGACGTCATGATGATCGGAGAACTGGCGGCGCGCACCAAACTGTCGGTGCGTACTCTGCGCTTCTACGCCGACGCGGGCATACTTCGCGAAACGGGACGTACGTCCGCTGGTTACCGCGTGTTTGGGCCTGACGCGGTCGTGCGCGCTCGGCTCATTCGATCGCTGCGTGAGCTAGGTGTGGGGCTCGACGACATCAAGCGCGTTCTCGACGCGGAGGCGTCGTTGGTTGAGGTCGCCGTCGAGCACGCACGCGCGCTCGACGCACAGATTCGACTGCTTCGTTTCCAACAGGCGGTGTTGCGCGTCTTCATCCAATCCAACGAATACCAGGAGCTTGAACTGATGACCGACCTCACCACCTTGACCGCCGACGAGCGACGACGAATCGTTGACGACTACCTCGACGCAGTTTTCGGCGACGATCCTCACGCCGTCGCCGAGAAACTTCGCATGGGAACACCTGAGCTGCCCGACGATCCAACACCCGATCAAATTGCGGCATGGGTGGAGCTCGCCCAACTGCTGCGTGACCGCGACTTCGTCGAATCCAGCCGGCGAATGGCACAGCGAGCTCTCGGCGAAGGACCCGAACCAGACGTTGCCCAATTCGAGGTCGGAAAGGCAGTAGGAGAATTCGCCGGCCCCGCCATGCGCGCCGGAATCAAGACCGATTCGCCCGAGGCACTATCGATCGTTGAACGCCTCGAGGCGATCGGCTCGACACCTGGGGAGAATCGCGCAAGCGTCGCCGATCGGATCGAGGCGTTCACGGACCGGCGCGTCGGCCGGTACTGGACGCTCGTGGGCGTCATCAATGGTTGGGCGCCGAGTCAGGCGCCCGACGACATCATCGATTCGTGGCAATGGTACGCCCGCGCCCTTCGTTCTCACGCGCGCTGAACCCCACTCCCGGCGCGGACAACTGAATGAAGGTTGCTCGACGTGGGAGTGAGATTTCAACGATGGCTAACATCTCTTCATGTCAGCGAGTCACTTCCCCCGGTACCGCGTTCTGACTGGGCCAGACGACGACACGTTTTGTTCTCGGGTCAGCGAGGCCCTCGACCTCGGCTACGAACTCCACGGTGGACCCACGATCAGCGCGACGGGAACGACCGTCTACGTCGCACAAGCCCTCGTGTGGTTACGAGATAGCCCCACTCCCCCGCGTACCGAGGTCGAGAGCTGAATTGCCGTTACGGTCGGCGTGAGTGGCGCCGCTAACGACATAAGGAGAATTGACACGCGTGATGACAGTCGCGCGCCAAGAAAGAGCGCACTGTTCATGTCGATCGACAGCACTGATGAGAGAGACTTCTCGTCGAACGCGAGATCTCGATTGCGTCGTGAGATGAGAGCGGGCAGAACTCGGTCGACGTGCCTCCACCTGGCGCAGGACGCGAGTCAGCGACACCGCTCTGGCGCGGGCAAGGTTGTTAGTACGGACGTCTCAGGTCCGCAAACATCGGGAAATGTTTGACGTTGCAGGTGAGCAGTTTGCAGTCGACGGCTATCGCCGTGGCGGCGATTGCCAAGTCAGCACTGTCAATTGAGTGATGGCTTGGCAACCACATTCGACCCAATTCGCCAGCGCGCTCGGCAATCGACGAGTCAACGCTGTGCCAGATGAAAGTCGACAGGAGCGAACGTGTGGCACCTTCCTCGTTTCCTCTCATCCCCGCGAGAACCTCAAGTCGAGTGATTTCACTTGCGTGCAGCGGCGCATCCTTTCTCTTACCCTCGAGAATTTCTGCGGCGCCTGAGTGGCCCCGAAGGTAATCGATGAGAACCGACGTGTCGACGAGGACGGGCATTATTCGTGACGAGTGAGGCGAGACCCCGAGCGCAGATTCTCTACGAAGGCTTCCCCGTCTTCGTTGTGGTCCGTCCACGAGCCAAAGGATTGGCGCATGAGACCAAGGTCGTCGGAACTTGATCGTAGTGTTCCGTACATCGCCTCGACGGCTTCTCGGATCAGTGCCGAAAGTGACTTGCCCGTGCGTGCCGACTCCGCGTCGAGTGCCCGGCGTTCCTCGCCAGTTAATGAAATTTGCGTTCTTTGCATGATGTAAGTATACATCACTTCCAATTCGTCCCGCCGTCGGTCTCTTCCCTTGGCCCAACGATCCGTGGCTCTTGCGGGCGGACATTGCTGCCTACCAAAGTCATGGTATGAAAGTCGAACTGGGCACGTGGATTCCCACTCACTGGGGCTCTGGAC
>CAWCEX010000008.1:0-10118 GCA_963794755.1 uncultured Actinomycetota bacterium | reverse complement strand
AGATATAGCTCTGATGCCCGAATCCTCTACCAGTGACTGCGAAAAGTAGCGGGGAAAGGGCGGCCGCGATAGCCGATTCCCAGCGTCCCCAGGCTAAGAGTCGACTTGACCAGTAGACGCATAAGGGCCACAGGCTGAGAAGGAGATACAAGGACCAGGCATAGGTGGCCTGGGGACCGAAGACGAGCGATATTGCGCCAGTGATCACTGCCGACAGACTCTGGTACTGCACGAAGAAGGGCGAGCCCAACGAAAGCAGTGGGTACCAGTGGTCAAAGGGCGAGAGCCCGTGGCGCAAAAGGTTCATTGCTTGCGACGTCATTTGCAAGTGCATGCCACTGTCGTTGGGGTACGCGACGGAGAGTCGTTCGAATCGCAACGACCATAAATTGAAGATCACTGCCAGCGCTACCAACGCGTGCAGTGGGCGTAGGCCTGCTCGTGACGGTCCGTCATTTTGGTCACTCGTTGGTGGTACGAGAGCTTCGCACGCAGAACTACCGCGCTTGAGCATGGCGCGCATACCGTGCGCTAGCCGATTCAGTACGCGAGTCGCTGGTCGAGGTGGCGACGCCTCGGGGGGACTCGAAGTGTCGGTCACGACAGGCTGGCGTCGCGGTGGGAGTCAACGAGCTGCACAGACGTCAACGTTAAGCGCGCACGGACAGCGCACGATGTGAGAGTGACACGAACCACGTCGACGAGTCGCGAGTCACATAATTCTCGTGCCCATCCGTGGCTCATATCCCTACTGTGGTGCTCTGGCACTAAAACTTTCTCCCTCGCCAGCGTCGAATAATGACTACGGCTCTCCGCCGGTGCCGTGGTGGACGCCCAGGTGTGGAACACGCGCGGTGGTGTTGTTTCTACTCCAGACGCGACGAATGGAGCGCCGTCAGGGAGCTACGACGAAGGAGTGCCCACCGTGCGCTGCACGAAGTCCGCTTGCTCGTGGAGAGCACGCTGACTCACGGTGGTGTTCATCGCGATTACGTCAAAAGCGTGGTACGTACCGGCATAGTGGTGAAGTTCAACACTCACTCCGGCGTAGAGGAGTCGTTGGGCAAAAGCGAGTTCTTCGTCGCGCAGTGGGTCCTCTTCACAACTCATGAGAAATGTCGTCGGCAGTCCGTGCAGATCGGAAGCGCGTGCGGCCGCGGCGTAGGGCGGTGCGGCCCCGTCGTGACCCAGGTACAGGGGCCACATTTTTCGCGATCGTTGCCCGTCCCACGGGTCGTATACGTCGTAGGTGGCCATGGAAATCGTCGTGCCACGGTCGTCAAGAACCGGGTAGATCAACATTTGCGCCGCGACGTCGGCCCCGTTTTCGTGCGACCGGAGTACCAATCCGGCCGCGAGGGAACCACCCGCACTCGCGCCGCCGACGCAGATGCGCTGTGGGTCGATCCCGAGTTCATCGCTATGGGTCACGAGCCAGTCCAGGGCCAGTACGGCATCGTCGAGTCCGGCAGGGTAGGGAAATTCGGGTGCTAAACGATAATCGACTGCGATCACGACACAGTTCGTGTTGACTGCGTAGAAAAGACAGCGATCATGCTCAGATTCGAGGTCGCCAAAGACGAAGGCGCCGCCGTGCAAGAACAAGAGCGCTCCGTGCTGTGACGCTTGGTCGTCTTGTCGATAGATGCGCACGGGCACGGTCCTCAACCCGTCAGTGGCCACGTCGTCGTAGATGGTGATGCCTTCAGGCGGCACCGATCGCGAAGCGATCTCATCACGGGCCAGATCGTCCGCAATGCGACGCGAGCCGGCCACGTCGTCCATGTTGGCGGTATCGGGGCCACCTAAAAATGGGAGGAGTTCGGGGTCAAGAACCATGGAAGAAATGTAGTCGCTGGAGAATTCACTACGATTTTTTGAAACGTGTCAACAAGTGGTGCAATAGTTTTAGATATGACTTCGTCGACCGCGACGGGATCGGGGGACAGGACCGCAATGAGTGACGTCAACGTAGGAGCGCTTCGACGCTCGGCCGTGCGAAACGCCCGGCCCAAGGTAGGGCTCGTCGCCGGAGGGCTCGGAGCGTATTGGCCACAATTCCCCGACCTCCTTCCGCAATTGCAACGGTCAGCCGCCGAAGTGTCGCGGAGGATCTCCGACTTCGACGCCGATGTCGTTGACGTCGGCTTCATTTCAGATGCGAAGGAGGCCGACGCCGCCGCAGAGACTTTGCGGTTGGCGGGATGCGACCTTATCGTGATGTTCCTCACCACGTATATGACAGCCACGATGGTTGTGCCAATCGCGCAACGTTCGAAGGCTGACGTGTTGTTCATCAATCTTCAACCCACCGAAAAAATGGATCACGCACATTTCGATACGGGAGCGTGGTTGGCGTATTGCGGCGCGTGCCCGCTACCCGAGATGGCCAACACGTTCGAGCGATGTGGCCTTGGTTTTCGCTCCGTATCAGGATATTTGTCAGATGAACGTGCCTGGAAGCGAATCGAACGATGGGTGCGCGCAGCCGCGGTCAAGCGAGCTCTGCGCAGCGGTCGACACGGTCTTTTGGGGCATCTCTACCCCGGCATGTACGACGTGGCAACGGACCTCACTTTGATTCCCGCGCACCTTGGTGGGCACGTCGAGGTCCTTGAGATCGACGACCTGCGTGTACGCGTCGCCGAGGTGTCCGATGGCGAGGTTGCGAATCTCTTAGTTGAAGTGAAGGACACATTTGAACTTCTCGATTCGGTGGACTTCGACGATCTTGATTGGTCGCTGCGCGTGGCGATTGGTATGGAACGGCTGGTCGCCGATTTCGACCTGGATTCCATGGCCTACTACCATCGCGGTCTCGAAGGCGAGCAGCACGAGCGTCTAGCCGCCGGCATGATTCTTGGCGCATCATTGTTGACCGCGAGCCACAGGCCAGTGTGCGGGGAGTATGAATTACGCACCTCACTTGCAATGCTCGTCCTTGACCGACTAGGCGCTGGCGGGTCGTTTACCGAACTTCAAGCACTCAACTTCACCGATGGTGTCGTCGAAATGGGCCACGACGGACCCGCGCACCTCGCGATCAGTGAACGCAAGCCGATGTTGCGAGGACTGGGAGTCTTCCACGGCAAGCGCGGATGGGGGATCTCAGTGGAGTTCGACGTCAAGCACGGACCGGTGACGGCACTGGGACTGACTCAATTGCGCGACGGATCCTTTCGTTTCGTTGTATCTGAGGGCGAGGTCGTTGGTGGAGACCTGCTGCAGATCGGCAACACAACGTCTCGAGTGAACTTCGGCCGTGACCCCGGCGAATGGTGTGACGAGTGGAGCGCCACGGCGGTCGCTCATCACTGGGCCCTAGGCACTGGTCATCGCGCCCAGGAGCTCGTGGCCGTCGCAGAATTGCTCGACGTTGAAGTGGTTCAGGTCTAGTTCCACGAATCGACGTCCGTCAATTGGGTGAGGAGTCGACCACCCTTTGATGGTCTCGCCGTGTCGGAGGCGAGACTGCGCGATGAACCTGACTAGTGCAATCCCTGTCGACATCAAAATCTCCGCCGAGGGTATCGGCGGAGATTTTGATGTGCAGTGGATTGGGGGAAGCGATCACCGCACGGTTACATCGGAAGCGACTTCTGTTCCCACCTCCTCCGTTTCGTGTCCGAAACGGAGGAGGTGGGAACGAAGACTAGAAGTTGAACTTAGCGACGTTGGCCTTGGTGAAGACGAACGGCGGTCCGAGGACGATCGATGGTCCAGTGCCGGCAGCGGCGGGAAGGATGGTGTACTTACCCAATCCCGGAGCGCTGAAGGTCTGACCGGCCTTGATCGAGATGGTGCCCGACGCAAGGTTCGCTACGGCGTATCCCGCGAGCTTGCCCAAGTTGATCGGGTTCCAGAGTTCGAATTCCTTCACGGTACCGTCGAGCACGTACTTCTTCATCTGCGAGGGCAGACCCAGGCCCGTGAGGGTTAGGTGCTTCAGCAGTGACTTGTGAGTGTCGAGGTACTGCGCCGCTGTGGAGATACCCACGGTGGTCGGCGAAATGATTCCGCGCAACATCGGGTACGCCGAGAGCAATCCTTGAAGAACAGTCAAAGATGTTGCGGGGTCGTCGTTACCGTAGACGGTCGTAACCAACTTCATCTTGGGGTACTTCTTTAGTTCCTGCTTCATGTACTTGATCCACGAGTTTTGGTTGGTCGCGGTCGCCGCGGCCGACAGAATGGCGATTTCGCCGCTCTTGCCAATCTCGTTTGCCAGAAGATCAACTTCTGAGGTACCGATTTGCTGGGTGTTGGCCTGATTGATGAACAGGTGGTTGGGGCAAGTGACATCCGAGTCGGCCGAGACCACGACAAGACCCGCGGCGCGAGCCTGGGCTAGCGATGGGCACAGTGCCGATGGGTCGTTACCGGCAATCACGATGCCAGCAGCGTGTGCCTGAATTGCCGCCTGGATCGACGGAATCTGCGCGGCAGCTGTGTCAACGGTGCCGGAGCTGATGACGGCCTTGTCGCCCAATGACTGAAGTGCAGCCTTGATTCCACCATCTTCCAAAGTTTCGTAAGGATTCAACGTGTCCTTGGGAATCAGGTAAAACGTCTGACCCTTCTTAAGCGTCCCGCTGGCCGATGCTGAGGCGAGACCGAAGCCGCCCAAGCCCACGACCAGAACGGTGGCCAGCGCAGAGCTGACAAGCGCCGTAGCGGTGCGATTCTTGATTTTCATAATGAATGTTTTCCTTTCGGGTGTTGCGAGTGTGAACTCGAACAAAGGCCAATGACCACGGTGGTCACGGCGCAACGCGTAAATGACACGACGACCTGATGTCGTCGCACAGCCCCCTTCCCCCCTAGATGTCGCCCCCGCCCCGAGTGATTGAGTCTGGCTCGCGTCCTCGGAACTTCAGACTTTTGATCACGTGTCTTGTACTGCGGGTACCGCTCGTAATGCTCCCTACTGCTTCGAACCATCCGACGCTCGCCAGTTCGCACTAGCGGTCGCGTCTCGGACTGGCCGAATTTCGCAAACCTTATATCCTTCCATTGAAACGTGTCAAGTACTCCCACAACAATTTTGCTGGAACGTTTCATTTGTTGCCCCTGCGACTGATCGTACTCACACTCAGTCGTACCGTGGTGACGACGAGATGACAGTTGTTGCATGGGCACAGGTGAGATGCGAGACTGACGTACCCATGAATCCAAAGCGCAGTGGCGCCGCGTCGCAGGTCGAACCGAAGGCGTGGGTGCCAGTAACAATTCGCGACGTCGCCAAGATGGCTGGCGTCTCCACGGGGACGGTGTCGAACGTATTGAACCGACCCGACATTGTTGCCGAGACCACCCGCCAACGAGTGCTCGACGCAGTGGAGGCGACTGGCTTCATCCGCAATACTCAGGCGTACCAACTTCGCGGTGGCCGATCACACACCGTTGGCGTGGTTGTTTTGGACGTCTCCAATCCGTTCTTTACTGAGATGTTTCGAGGGGCCGAAGGTCGGTTACAGGCCGAAGGGTACGTCTTGATGCTCGCGAGCACTGACGACTCCCTCGAGCGTGAGGCCAACTTCGTTCGAACGATGGAGGAACATCGGGTCGAGGGGGTCTTGATCACGCCGGTGGGTGCCAACCTCGACAGCCTGTCGGGACTCAAGACACGTGGCGTACCGACGGTCCTCCTGGACCGTAAGGCGCCCGCCGATGATTTCTGTTCGGTGACAGTCGACGACGTGCGCGGAGGCGAACTCGCGGCGCGCCACCTCTTCGAAACGGGACATGCGGACGTTGTTTTCGTCAACGGACCCACGACGATCCGCCAGTGTCGCGATCGTCGCCAAGGCGTGAGGAAGGCGGTGCGCGCCGTCACTAAGTCGCGACACTTCGACGTGACCGAACTCTCGGTGGGGGCACTCACGGTACGCCACGGTGAGGACGCAGTCGAAAGAATCTTGAGGTCGTCACCGCGTCCTACCGCGGTGATGTGTGCGAACGACCTGTTGGCCTTGGGCGTGCTGCGAGGACTTGCCGCTCGCGGGGTCAAGGTGCCAGACGACCTCGCCGTCGTGGGTTACGACGATTTGATCTTTGGTTCAATGCTCTCGCCCGCCCTCACGTCCGTTCGCCAGCCCGCGCTTGAGCTTGGGGTGGCCGCCGCAGAATTGTTACTCGACGAGGTTCGAAATCCTGATCATCGACACCGTGAGGTGCGATTTGAGCCGGAGTTGATGGTGCGCGCCTCCTCCCAGAGATCGCCGGACAATCACCCAAGAGCGACGTGAGTCGCCCGGTACTTGACACGTTTCAATAAATCCATATAAGGTTTGCCCGCGTCATTCAATTTGTGGAGCGCTGCCGTGTCGTCGGGCCGAGCGCATCGTGAACATGGCAGCCGTGGACGAAGCACTGAGTACCAGGGGGATTGCGAATGGAGGGTGTGGACACGCCAGAAGTGGTCGCGTCCGCCGACGAATTGGCAGCCGGTGCCACTGCGAGCACGGCTCCCCTCCTCGTCGTCGATGGCGCTACGAAGTTTTTTGGTCCGGTACAGGCGCTCACAAACGGTTCCATAACTCTCTACGCGGGTGAAGCGCATGCGCTCCTAGGTGAGAACGGCGCGGGAAAGTCCACGTTGGTGAAAATCTTGGCTGGCGTGTACACGGCCGACGGTGGTCACATCACTCTTGACGGAGAACCAGTGAGATTCTCCAACCCTATCGACGCTCGTGAAGCCGGCATCTCGGTGATCTACCAGGAGCCCACACTTTTTCCTGACTTGACGGTGGCTGAGAATATCTTCATGGGTCGACATCCTCTTCGTTCGGGCCGACGTATCGACCGCACCGAGATGATCCAGCGTTCCAAAGTGGTCTTCGCGCGATTGGGCGTTCCCTTGTCTCCCACACGGTTGGCTCGTGGGTTATCGGTCGCCGACCAGCAGATCGTGGAGATTGCTAAGGCGATTTCCTTCAACGCCAAAATCATCATTATGGACGAGCCGACGGCGGCATTGACCGAAGTAGAAGTGCGCCGACTCTTCGACGTGGTCGCGACCCTACGAGCATCAGGAACTGCAGTGATGTTTATTTCGCACCGTCTTGAGGAAGTCTTCGCCATGTGCCAGCGGGTAACGATTATGCGCGACGGGTCCTTCGTGAAGACGGCCCCCATCAGTGAGATCTCCATTGATGAGGTCATCTATTCGATGGTCGGACGCGACATCGTGTCCATCTACGGCGACCACACACGAACCCCTGGTTTGGTCGTTCTGGAGGTACGTCATCTCACTCGCGAAGGCGTCTTCACCGACGTGTCCTTAGACGTACGCGCGGGCGAGATCGTGGCTCTCGCTGGTCTTGTGGGGGCCGGCCGTACCGAGGTAGCGCGAGGCATCTTTGGCATTGACAAAGTGGATGCGGGAACCGTCGTCATTTCGGGACACAAACTTAAATCGGGCTCCCCACTACAGGCCATGAATGCCGGTATTGGATTCGTGCCTGAAGACCGTCGTCAACAGGGACTCGTCATGCAGATGGCTATTGACCGAAATGCGTCTCTGGCGTCCATTCGTCAATTGAGTCGCTTCGGGCTCATCCGAAAATCCTCAGAGCGCAAACTCGCTTCGGAATGGGCCGCGCGTCTGCAGCTGAAGTTCGGCCGATTCTCTAACCCGGTCTTGACCCTGTCGGGAGGCAACCAGCAGAAGGTGGTTTTGGCCAAGTGGCTGGCGCGCCAGCCTCGTCTGCTCATCATCGACGAACCGACGCGCGGAATCGATATCGGCACGAAGGCCGAAGTGCACCGTCTTTTGGGTGAATTGGTCGAGCAAGGGATCGCAATTCTGATGATTTCTTCGGAAATGCCAGAGGTGCTCGGCGTTGCCGACCGCATTTTGGTACTACACGAGGGGCGACTCGCGGCAGAGTTCGGTCGAGCCGAAGCCAATGAGGAGTCCATCATGCGCGCCGCCGCCGGCCAATTGAAGGTTGGTGTGAGTTGAGCGTTATCGACCAACCCCTGACGACGGCGCCGGCAGGAGCGTCGCTGGTCACGAAAATATTGCGCTTCCGCGAACTTGCGATCGTCGTGGCCATTCTCCTGGTCTTCGTCGTGACGTACTTCAAGAATTCGTCCTTCGCTAGTACCGCTTCGATTCAACAAATGCTCTCGGGGCCGTCGATCATCATGTTGCTGGCCGTTGGCGAGACCCTGGTGATCATCACGCGAAACGTTGACCTTTCGGTCGGTTCGGTATTGGGACTTTCTGCGTACTTGGTGGGCGATCTGTTCGTGCACTTCCCGGGAATGCCGGTACCGCTGGCATTGTTGATGGGACTACTCATCGGACTCGTGTGCGGCGTGGTGAACGGTGTTGTTGTGGCTTACGCCCGTGTGCCAGCACTGGTCGTTACCTTGGGCATGCTCTACATCATTCGAGGTATTGACGCCATCATTGTCAACGGCGTTCAGATTCAACCCAGTTCCATCCCCCAGTCGTTCGTCAATCTCGGCGCCGGCGCGGTACTGGGCATTCCGTATCTGTTCATCATCGCCGTGGTCGTGGTCGTGTTCGTTGGCTACGTGATGCGCACGTTTCGACCCGCACGCGACCTCTACGCCATTGGATCCAACCCCGAAGCGGCGGTATTGGCCGGCGTGCGGGTGCAGCGTCGGGTCTTCAGTGCCTTCGCCATCAGTGGCGCCCTCGCCGGGCTCGGTGGAGCGTTGTGGCTGGCCGAGTTCGCGACCGTCGCCTCCACCGCCGGGACGGGGTACGAGCTCGATGTTGTGGCCGCGGTCGTCGTGGGTGGCGTGGCGATCTTCGGAGGCAGCGGCACTGTGTTGGGCGCCGGGCTCGGGGCGCTGCTCCTCAACACCATCGACCAGGCGCTCGTCGCCGCGCGCGTCTCGTCCTTTTGGAATCAAGCTGTAGCGGGTGCACTGCTCTTAGTGGCCATCGCCTTTGACCGGTACGTATCAGTTCGTGCCGAGAGGATCTTGCGGGTCGAAGGAGCGCACCATGGCGACGACTGAGCTCACGACATTGCCGGTGGTGCACGAGGAACCACGGACCCTCAATTCCGTTTTGCGTTCGGCCATTCGGTGGGAATCGGGATTGGTGGTCCTCTTCATCATTAGCCTGATCTATGGTTCGGCCGTTTCGGGCTACTTCTTCAGTGGTGAGACGTTCTTTTTCGCGGGCCTGAACTTTGGCGAGATCGCCATCATGGCCCTGCCGATGACATTGATCATCATTACGGGCGAAATCGACCTGTCCGTCGCCTCGATGCTCGGACTCTCTGCAAGCATCCTCGGATACCTGTTCATGCACGGGTGGAATATTTGGCTCGCCATGGTGGTGTGTCTGGTGGTCGGCGTTCTAGGTGGTGCGCTGAACGGGCTACTGGTCACCAAACTGGGTCTGCCTTCGATTGCCGTAACGATCGGCACCTTGACGCTCTATCGCGGTATCGCGCTCATCGTTCTCGGGAGCAATACCGCTGTCGGCTTCCCCGCCTCGTTCACCAAGATCAGTCTGCCCATTGGCAATACGCATATCGCGTACGACTTCGCAATTTTCGTCGTGCTCGCCGTCATCTTCGGGGTGGTCTTACATATGACGTCGGTGGGCCGATCGATTTACGCGATTGGATTGCAGCCCGAAACGGCGTACTTCTCCGGAATTCGCGTCAAGCGAATCAAGTTCCTGCTCTACGTACTCTCGGGCATTTTGTGCGCTTTCGCGGGCATTCTCTACACCTTTCAACAAGCCAGTTCCGCGTCGGACACCGGTCTTGGTCTCGAACTCAACGTGGTGGCCATCGCCCTGTTCGGAGGGGTGTCGATTTTTGGAGGTCGGGGCACCATCTTTGGTGTCGTGTTGTCGGTGGCCATCTTTGCCAGCCTGCAGTCCTCCTTGACCGCCATCAACGTATCGGCGCAGGCGCAGAGCATCGTCACCGGGTGTTTGCTCCTCGTGAGCGTCCTTATTCCGAACGCGCGCGAGGGTGTCGTGAGAATCCGGGCCCAGTTACGTCGGCGATCGAAAGCGACATTGTGATGCAGCGCGTCTGTTTTCAACTCCGAATCAACCCCGCGAAGGCCGACGCCTATAAGGCCCGTCACGCCGCTGTGTGGCCCGAGATGCTCGA
>CAWCEX010000007.1:0-156722 GCA_963794755.1 uncultured Actinomycetota bacterium | reverse complement strand
AGTGGGCCGCCCGGGTCTCGATCCCGGCACCTTGAGAGTGTTTCCAGAAAGTCCAGGGACGTCCATCAGCGTCCAGATCTGCTGGCCGGACGAAGCGCAGTGTCCACCAACGTCCACTGAGGTCCTCTCACGTTTGTTCTCGTGGCTAGACAGTTGGCTAGACCTAGGTGCGTTTTAGGGTGAAGTCACTATTCAATTTCGAGGATCTGGCGGCGAGGTGATCAACTTGCGGCTGGGGGAAGAGTAGAAAATCTCAGAGGTTTCTCCAGTTTTTCCGGCACGATTCAAAGTGAACTTCGCGGATGATCTTGTGACTGGTGGATTAATCGCGAATCGTGCATATCATTCTGTCGGGTTTCGAATTGGGAAACAGGACTAGTGCAGGTCAATCGATCAACTCCAAAACGGCCGAGTCTTATAGCTTCCAAGAGGCACAGGATTAAATACATGGAAGATTGCAATCGGGCTTTACTAGATTTCTTCCATGAGCCAAAGCGGCAATTTCATTCGTCAAGCCGAGGTTGACGATGCGTCCTCGGTCATAGAGCTAGCACGGTCACTGGCAACGTCATTCGAACTTGACGACGGTTCATTCAATGAAATCTTCAATCGACTCAGGCACGACGATAGCGCCCGGATTCTCGTCTCGACGGATGACGGCCATATCATCAACGGTTACTTGCTCGGATTTGTGCATGACGCGTTTTTTGCGAACGGCGCCGTTGCGTGGATCGAAGAAATGTTTGTTGTCGACGTGGCGCGACTTCAGGGGATTGGCCATGCCTTGGAGCGAGCCTTCGAAGTTTGGGCGAGGGAACGAGACGCAAAAATGGTTGCTCTTGCAACGCGTCGAGCGGCGCCATTTTACAAAACCATCGGATACGAAGAATCTGCTGTGTATTACAGGCGGCTCTTGTAGTCTCAACGCAATTGCGGAGCATGGCAAGAACATCATCGCATTCTGATCTTCGAAGTCACACTCACTCGGAACATGGTGAGGGATAGATGCAGACATTGCGCATCGGACCCCAATTATTTTTTGCTCCACCCTCTGGCTTGCCACATGTCATGGTTGCAATCCAGCGACGCTCGCCTTGAATATTTGACTTGGGGGTAGTTGTTCGTCCGACTTCCATTGGTTTGACCGCGTGAGTCGATCATTGCGACTCTTTCACTCATTCCGTCATCGTCTGTCGTCGAAAAAGGTCATCCAACCAATGGAAAACTCCGGTGATTCTGTTTTGGCTTACGGCGATACCGAAAAGAACTAACGCCGCCCCTAGCGGTTCGTTCCACGTCACAGATTCGGAAAGCACTAACAAACCCAAGAGTACGCCGACCAAAGGAATTACGTAAGTAACCATGGCAGCGTTCGTGGCCCCCCAACTGGCGACGATATTGGTACTCCATATATAAGCGATTCCTGTTCCGAAGGCGCCCAAAGTGAGAACGCAGATCGCAACGCTGAGAGTCAAGTGAACGGGCTTCGTGGTCATCCAGGGCACCAGGACGAGCATCATTATCGCGCCCAGTCCAACTTGAACCGTGGCGATGGATATTGCCGTCAGTCCACGAACTGACACGAACCTTCGCAAGTAGACAAATCCGAGACCGTATGACAAACACGCTCCCAGACAGGCGAATTGGGGCAACAGTTGGCTATTACCGAGTCCGTGCCATGGTCCCAGCACCACGACAATTCCGGCGAAACCTGCGAACAATCCCACAAGTCGGGCTTTTGTTGGCCGCTCTTCTGGCAACATCAGCAATGTTGCGCCACTAGCCATCAAGGGGGTTGTCGAATTGTAAACGCTGGCAAGGCCGGACGCGATGTGAAGTTCGGCCCACGAGAATAGTAGGAAAGGAATGACGCACAGAAGGACCGCTACAACCGCGAGATGCGCCCAAACTATTGGATCGCGCGGCAATCGCTGACGAGTGATCACGCTCAGTACACCCAAGATAACTGCCCCAGTAACTAATCGCCCGAGCACTAGCTGAAGTGGTGATAATCCCTCAAGTCCCACTTTGATGAAGAGGAAGCTCGCACCCCAGGTGAAAGCCAGTGCCATGAATTGTGGTGCAACAGACCTCGACGACGCATTCAACGCAAACTTCCTTTCGGTCCTTGCCAGTCAGTTCCGTTCAAGAGTTGAACTGAGAATTCACTGTAGGGTGGGCTAGATATATGAATCAAATGAAATCTAATCATTAAGTGCATGAGAGGTATTCATGAATCTTTCGCAGTTACGAGCCCTCGTCGCAGTCGTTGAAATGGGCAATGTCACTGACGCAGCGTTGACACTCGGTCTAACTCAATCGGCGGTGAGCCACGCAATGGCCTCGCTGGAAAAGGAGCTCGGTGTGCGCCTAGTGGTCCGCCACCGCGCAGGTTGCACTCTCACCGAATTAGGCCGAAAGGTGATGCCTTCCGCCATCGAGGCACTTCGTCAAATCGATCGTTTTGGCGAGATCGCCGCCGCCGAAGTCGGGTTGCACGAGGGTCGGCTTCGAATCGGTGCATTTCCGAGTGCCTGTCAACTGCTGCCACCGCTAATTGCCGATTTCACACGTCGCTATCCTTCGGTAACAGTTATCCTCCTCGAAGGTAACGACCAAGAGGTCAACGATTGGATTGATCAGCGAATCGTAGAGATTGGCGTAGTTGTGGGACCACGTCCCGACTTGGGGACTCTTGATCTCGCCGACGATGAGATGCTGGCGATTCTCCCTCTTGGGCACTCGCTCACCGGTCGGATCGACGTCGACGCCACCGATCTTTCGGGTGATTCATTCGTGATGTCAACAGGAGGATGTGAACCCATTATTCGCACGTACTTTGAATCGCAAGAGATCCCACTTCACCCGACTCACCGAATTGCGGAGATGGCGACTTTAGTATCAATGGTGAGAGAAGGACTTGGAGTTAGTATCGTTCCTGCCCTTTCCATAGATTTTCATCGAGAAGGGATTATTGCATTGCCGCTACGCCCTCGCGTCGCGCGAAACTTGTATCTGGCGCATAAGTCGAACGATGAACTGAGCCCAGCAGCCAACGCGTTCTTACAAGTTCTTCGAAGACGGCCACTCGAACACCTTGATAGTCGAGTACGTCAATAAGATTGAGCGGTGAGGGTTCGACCGGCCAAACGGGGCGAGGCCGAATCGTTGACGCTGTTGACATTCCAATCCAAAGCTCACTGGGGTTATAACGCAGAGTTCATGGAATGTTGTCGTGGGGAGTTCGTGGCAGCGAGGACCAGTTCGCAAGACAGTCGGCCTTCGTGGCTTTCGACGAGACGAGCAAAGAGGGGCTGGGGTTCTATCTGTTCAATGAGCCTGGCGAACTCGACGCGGAACTAGACATTCTCTTTGTGGCACCGTGAATCGGTCCAGGCATCTCATGCCTTCCAGTTTTTCCGGCGCGATTCAGACTGTCACAATCACGACCTTGGCGGTGTCTCATTGTCTGATAAGCAAACGTCCGAAGGAGGACATCGTGGCGCTAAGAATTCCAAAAGCCGAGCTCAGCACCGAAGTGAGCGAAGCAATGTTGAAGCAACTTGGATCGATCCCGGAACCCGTCGAGGTGAATTGGAACAACCCCAAGGTTGCTGAGGCCACACAGGAGTATGCGGCCAAGATTGGAATGTGGGATGCGGTCGACAAGAGTCTTAAGACGTTTGCGCACATGGCCGTCGCCGCACAGGTCGGCTGTAGTTGGTGTCTCGACATTAACTACTTCCTGGCGGGGCTTCAGAATCTCGAGTTGACCAAAGCGAGCCAGGTGCCGCGCTGGCGAACATCAGACGTATTCATACCGTTAGAGCGCGACGTTCTGGAGTACGCCGAATCCATGACGGATACGCCGACGACTGTTACGGACGACCTGTACGCACGCCTGTTGGAGCAACTCGGCCCCGCTGCCATGGTCGAGCTCACTTCGTTCATCGCCTTCGCCAACATGGCGAGTAGGAACAACACAGCGCACGGGATTACTTCGCAGGGATACTCTGACACCTGCGAGGTCCCGTTGACCAACCGTCCAGAGAATTTAGGTGCGGCGAAATCAGCGTGACTGAAGATCCATTCATCACGCATCGCGGCCTTTTGTTCACCGTCGCCTACGAGATTCTCGGATCCGCGGTTGACGCGGAGGACGTGTTGCAAGAGTCGTGGCTACGTTGGGTCGGTGTTGATCACACTCAAGTGATTGACCCACGGGCGTACCTCGTTCAGATCGCGACGCGACAAGCGCTGAATCGTCTGCGGACGGTGTCACGGCGCCGAGAGGACTACGTAGGAGAATGGCTGCCCGAGCCGTTGCTAACGAGCCCCGATGTCGCCGAAGACGTCGTGCTCGCAGAGAGCGTCTCGATCGCCATGCTGACAGTGTTAGAAACGCTCAGGCCGATGGAGCGAGCGGTGTTCATCCTGCGCGAGGTCTTCGACATGCCCTATATCGAGATCGCCGAGACCGTCGCCAAGTCGGTGACAACTGTCAGACAAATTGCGCGGCGAGCGCGCGAACATGTAGAAAAGCGACGTCCGCGCTCGCAAGTGAGCCAGTCAGAACAACAAGCGGTCCTCGAACAGTTCCTCGTCGCGTTGCGAACTGGCGAGACGCAGATGCTGGTGGAGCTCTTGGCGCCGGACGTAGTGCTGATCGCCGATGGCGGAGGGAACGTGCCCGCCGTTCACGCTCCGGTCCTCGGGGCCGAACCGGTAGCGAAGTTGTTGTCGCAGGTGAACGTGGCGTTACTCAGAACAACGACCCTGTCGCTCAATGGCGCACTTGGTTGCCTTTTCGAGATCGATGGGCGACGGGCCGCTCTCGCTTTCGTCGTTCAGGAGGAGCGGATTCACCGGATCTACGTGATAGCGAACCCGTACAAATTGACCCGCATTATCGAACCGGTCATACTCACAAGGTAAGTGTCACTTCACCAACGCGTCGGCGGCGTTCCGGACGATGAGACGATTCAGCGGCATTCGAACGCTAGGCAAACTCTCGGCTGCAGACATTGTCGGCATCAGTGAGGAGAGTTGAACGTCGATACCATCAATTTCGCATTGGCGAGGTCCATGCAACAAGAGCAAAGAAAGTATCACGATGTCCGACTTGAACTACAACAACTGACTCAATAAATGACGTGACGCAGGACCAAACACGCGGTGGTGATTGCGAAAGTCCTTCCAACTGGGTTGACGCTGGCGGCAGTATTGGCATTATCGAATATTGGTGTTGCGATTCTCGAGCGTCGGTCCGATCACTTCCTGGCCGGTTCGCGAGTCGGTGACATTTATTCAAGGATGACGGAGGTTTTTGATCGGCGTGGAATTGTCGATCGCTTTATTGCCGAGAGTTCGAAAACCTAGACAACGATGTTCCCGACGGGGAACATTCTGGAAATGAGTGACTTCCACACGCGTTATCCCTATAGCTTGCAATAGTTCAAAACAAAATCGACCGGGTCATAACGTCTTAGATTGAAGAATTTCGGATCTCTTCACATTCCTTTAGGGGAGGGGCGACCGTTGTGAACTGCGAACACGGAACGAACATTAATAAAATTTTGATTGGTGGGCCGCCCGGGTCTCGATCCCGGCACCTTGAGAGTGTTTCCAGAACGTCCAGGGACGTCCATTAGCGTCCAGATTTCTTGGCCGGACGAAGGGCAGTGTCCGCCAACGTCCACTGACGTCCACTCACGTTTGACGTCGTGGCTAGACAATTGGCTAGACCCGGGCTCGTTTCAAGGTCAAGTCACTATTCAATTTCGAGGGGCTGACAGCGAGGTGTTCACCTTGCGAATCGGAGACACATAGTGGATCCACCAAACGATCTTGTAGACGAGTGACTCGTCGCGATTTAATGGTCGAATTATCGGCCGTTGCTTGCACCTATAGCCTTCTACCATTTTTCACGATCGTTGACATCGTGGCTGCGATATGGCCAAGACAATGGGCGACGATTCGTCGCGTCGCGCTAGATCTCGATAACGTATCCGTCGGGATCACTGATGTAGGCATAGGGAGTTCCAGGTGCATGCTCTCCATTTGCAATCAAAGTACCGCCTGCCGACTGAGCGGCGGCGATCACCTCGTCGAGGCGGGCGCGATCCGAAACGGTGATCCCGAAGTGCTCATAACCTCCGGAACGACCGACTCGAGCCTTCTCATCCTCGGTCTCAGCGAGATGAAGCGCGAGGTCATCATGTTGTCCTGGAGACATCAAGAACATGATGTTGCCGTGACAAAAGCGCACTTGCATGCCGAAGACTTCTCCGTAGAATGCAACCGAGCGCGCGTGATCAAGCACCAGCAAATGGACGTGCCGGATACCTCGCGTTTCAACCGCCATCACTGCACCTCCACTTGGTTCGCAATCGGTGTTTCCATCTCGACTGCGCACTTAGTCGAGGGAGTGAAGGCGGCTTCTCGTGACACAAGTTCACGGCTCGAGGTCGCTTGGCGGGTCTGGCCAACAATGCACCAATCGCGTTCGAGAGCTGGGACGTGGCTGAATGACGTCACCGGACATGGATGCCTTTTTCGAGAGTTCGGATGACGACGGCAGTGATCCCATGTCGAGGCAACTCGCCGCGGTTGGCGTCTTCACACCCGCGGTACACAAGGACCCAGAGCACGTGTTGAATCCAACTTGCGCTGACCTCGGGATCAAAGATGCCCTGGGCTTGACCTCGCATGATCAGGTCGATGACGGGATCATTGGGTACCGGTTCCGCTGGCGCTTCGTAACCCTTAAGTACGCTCTGGTCGCCGAAGACGAACATGAGGCGATCTCCAACGGCGACCATCGCGGCGACAACTCGGCGCATGGCTTCCAGTGGCGAGCCCTGATCCAACTCCGCAGCGTCCATGGAGTGATGGATTGCCTGGATCGAGTCCTGGATCGTAGCGGCGATCAGTGCCTCGCGGTCGGGGAAGTAGCGGTGCAGAGTGGTGCGTCCGACGCCCGCCGCTTCAGCGATGTCGGGCAGGGTCGCCGTCCGGTCTCGAGCGAGCACCGAGGCGGCGGCATTCAAGATAGCGCCCCGGGTGCGGTCGCGAACACTGGACCTCGACTTTATATTTGAACTCACGCGGGCATCGTAGCACTTGTAATGCCTCTTCCAGGATTATGATGTTCCATTTCGGTATACTCTGGTTCTTTAAACCGAAGTTGGGCTTGATCCGTAACGAACAAACTGAAACTGGAGGATCCTCCTCGTGGCTCGTCTCACTGAAAGACGTCCAGACAACGCGCCGGGAGACTGGTACGTGGACGACCGTTGTGTTGCCTGTGATGTCGCTCGCCAACACGCGCCCGACTTCATCACTTCCACTGACAACGGCAAGTCCGTCGTCTCGCGGCAACCTGCCAGTCCCGAAGAGGAGATGACCCTGTGGCGAGCTGCGCTGGCTTGTCCCACTCGTTCGATTGGAACTGTCAGTACACAACATGCTCCGCCTGGAGTCTTTCCGATGCAAGTTGCGCCGGGTGTCTATCTCTGTGGTTACAACGACCTTCGTTCCTTCGGTGCTCACTCATGGTTCGTTCCTCAAGCTCACGATTCGTTCATGGTCGATTCGCCACACTGGAACCGCAGTCTCGTTCACGCGATGGAGGATTCCGGGGGGATCGACCATGTATTGCTCACCCACTGTGATGACATTGCTGACGCCCAACGCTACGCGGAACACTTCGATGCGCGGGTGTGGATTCACGATGCGGACCGTGACGCGGCACCCTTCGCCACTGACATCATCACAACCGACGACGAAGAAACGATATTCCCCGGCATGGTCGCATTCGCCGTGCCAGGCCACACCCGAGGGAGCGTCCTCTACCTGCACAGTCAGCAACATTTGTTTTCAGGCGATGCGTTGGCGTGGTCGATGACGACCTCAGACCTTCGCGCCATTGAAACAATTTGGTACTCTCGCCAAGAGTCTCGACGCTCCCTTATCCGCTTCGCAAATTCTGGACACCACTTCGACCATGTTTTCCCCGGCCACGGCGACTGGACGAAAGGGCCGGTTGCCGACATGAGCGACCGTCTTTCACGTCTTTCCCTATGGCGCTAAAACTCCAATTGGAAGTTCAATTCGTATTGGGGTACACGATCTCACCGGGTGCTTTCGGGGGGTTCATGAAGTCAGCATGAAGAAGTGAACGTTGAGCCCCACCCTCACCATCCGAGAGACCTTGTCGTGACGGTGGACTTCGGACTCGTCGATTAATCGAGATCTTGAACGATGTTCTCTTCAGTGCTTGGGTGGCCGATTCGGACTCCATCTTTAGTGAACCTGATGCGTGAGCAAATCAATCAAGAACTAGAAACGGTGGAGAGAATTCTCTCCACCGCGCAAATGTTGCGACCGTTGAGAACCACGAGCGTGAACGTTCAAAGCCCTCTAGCGGGATTTAGAGGATCTAGTGGGCCGCCCGGGTCTCGATCCCGGCACCTTGAGATTAAAAGTCTCCTGCTCTTCCCGATGAGCTAGCGGCCCGTTGGACGACGATCAGCGTCAGACGTTGCTCGATCCCCGGACAATTAAGGATAGTTGACGCCGAATGTCGTTTGGTTGTCCCACGCTTTGTCCTCAAGTCATCGCACGGTCGCCTTAGCCAAACCTCATTAACTCAACATGTCGCGAACCAGTGGGATGACGCGGTCACCGTACAACTCGATGCTACGGATAAGAAGAGCGTGAGGAAGTCGGCCCGAACTGTATTTCATGTCGAATCTCGCAATGCCGAGGGTGCGAGCGGTGGACGAAATCTTCTTGGCAACCGTTTCGGGAGATCCCACATACCACGAACCGTCGGGTCCCGCATCACGTTCGAATTCAGTTCGAGAAATTGGCCCCCATCCTCGTTCGGTTCCAATTCGGTCGCGCATCGCTTTCATATATGGCCACAATTGATCACGAGCTTCCTCATCGGTGTCGGCGACGTAACCCGGAGAGTGGATTCCCGCGGGGAGGTGGGGTGATCCCAATCGATCTAGCTCGCGGTAATAGAGGTCGATCAGCGGCTTGAACCGTACGGGTTGCCCGCCGATGATGGCCAACATGAGTGGCATGGCGAAACGAGCGGCTCGAGCGACTGATTGCGGACTTCCTCCGACGCCGATCCAAGTGGTGAGTCTCCCTGACTCGGTGGTGGGATAGACCCGTTGATTCTCCAGAGCGGATCTGGTCGTACCGTGCCAGGAGACGGGCGTCTCGGAAAGTAACTTCTCGAAGAGACCGACCTTTTCCTCGAACAAGATCTCGTAGTCCGCGAGGTCGTATCCGAACAGTGGGAATGATTCAGTGAAAGAACCTCGACCCAGGATGATTTCCGCGCGACCATTCGACACTGCGTCCAGTGTCGCAAAGCGTTCGAAGACGCGAACGGGGTCGTCTGAACTCATAACCGTCACGGCTGATCCGAGGCGGATGCGTGACGTTCGCCCGGCAATTGTCGCTAAGACCATCTCGGGTGACGACACCGCGAAGTCGTCGCGGTGATGCTCGCCGACACCGAAGAAGTCAACGCCGAGTTCGTCGGCGAGGACCCCTTGCTCGACAACTTCACGAATGACTTCGGCGTATGGCGACGTACTCCCGTCGCGAGAATCGGTCACGTCACCGAACGTATCGAGACCAAGTTCCAACTGCTGATTCATCGTACGGTCCTCCGTTGAACATCTTGAACCAATTGGGCGCAAGTAGGTCCGCTAGAAGAGTTGCGCCGGCTCCCTCGCTCCAAGGAGTTCATGGAAGAAGGTTATGGTTCGACGGACGTGGACAACGCAGTTCGCGATCGAATGGAGGCCACCACCAACGATTCTTAGAGACTGTTGCGTATCGAATCAGTTCGGGAGCATCGCGCTCTCAGGCGCTGTCAAGAAATGCACATCTACTCGAAGTCGATCGACGCAAACGACGATGACGCAGGCAGAGTTATTGAGCGCCAAACTGTGTCGACAATTGCGTCGCGTGAAATGCAAATAATCTCATCCGAGTGAGAACGACGTGGTCGGTACACCACTTACGCGACGTCGCTGCGCGAAGAACCTTCTTCTGTCGACGAAGCGTCCGTCGTGTTGGACAATGTCGTAATCGGCGCGTCGGCCGCAGGTGGTACCTCCAGTGGAAAGCGAGGTACGGGACTGAGCGCAATTTGCAGGAGCGTCGTCAAGGAGACGCGATTCTTTGGATCGGGTGTTGTTATCGCTCGGCGGGTGTCGAGATTGACGACCGAATCGTCCTCGACTCCGAATTGATTGATCAACATCGGCCTCTCCTCTCTGCGCTAGTCACTGACAAACTCTCGCTCCAGCGATGAATATCTGGTCATGACTCGGGACGATTTCGTCGCCCCGTCTACTTTCACGATACGTGTGCTGCCTCGACACACACGGCATTTGTCATTGTAATCGAACTCTCAGGTGGAGTTCCTGATCACGCCCACGTTTGATTGAGGTGATTTCGTCTCGATGTTCGTGGGACCCCTACTGGCGATCGAGGCTCACGTCAAGACACTTGGGGCCCCCAAGTATCGTGAAGACCATGTCTGAGTACAACAACGATTCGGTTGCCGCCATCGAGATCACACTTAACGACGTGGACCGGGTTTTGGAACGCCTTCGCGTGGGTTCGTACCGTTTGTGCCAAGTATGTCAGGCACCGATTGACGAGCAAACGTTGATTGCGACGCCGCTCGTGGCAAATTGTCCCGCCCACCCTGAACTCGCGTAGCGCCAAACGACAGATAGCGCACAACGACGGCAGGATTTCCTGCCGTCGTTGTGCGTTTCGATCGCCCTTTCGTCTTTGTCACATGACGAAAGACCGTGCGACTGCCCTATGCAGCGTGTTCGTATTCCTTTTCGTGATGATGAAACGGGTTATTGACTGGTTGCTGATCCATCTTCTCGGGTCTGGTGCGTGCGTCGTGCCTCATCCCAATAATGAGCGGCACGACCGCGATGGCAACACCGAGTATGGCGAATGGAATGGTAAGCAGATAGATATTCATAGTGTCCTTCGTCGGCGTGTCCGTCACACCAACTTTCCTCCTCACCACCATCTAAACGAAGCCAGATGAAGGGACCATATGTATGGGCTGAACTGGGTGACAAATGTTTGCCAGAGTTCAATAAGGGAACTCGGTGATGGCGTTGAGAACAATTGTGGAAAACACTGTGAGGTGACGCAGAGAGTAAAAAACCCCCGGTGTTCGCGCCACCGGGGGTTTTCTTATTTTTTCAACGAGTTACTTCTTGGTGGCCCAAAAGATCTCAGCAATGGCGTCAATCTCGCCAAGGAGTTTGTCGGCGACGGCCACGTCATTCGTCTTCTTCGCTTCGCCGGCGGTCTTGGTCGCGGTCCAAAAGAGTTCGTGAAGGTTCGGGTACGCCTCTAGATGGGCTGGCTTGAAGTAGTCCGTCCACAGCACCCAGAGGTGGTGCTTCACCAGGTCGCTGCGCTCCTCTTTGATCAGCGTCGCGCGGACTTTGAAGTCGGCGTCGTCCGAGGCCGCGTGCTTCTCCATGCAGGCCTTAACCGCCTGTGCTTCGAGGCGAGCCTGAGCGGGGTCGTATACGCCGCAGGGCAAGTCGCAGTGGGCCGACACACCAAGTGGGGTGCTGACCGAGTCCAACAAGTTGTTAATGCGGGAAAGAAGCGCCATAGCTTCACCTTTCGATAGACGGGGTCTCTCGCAGACCGATTCTGTTGTGGTCAGGTTAGTCAGAAGGTTCGTCTAGCGTTCACGGTCGTGACCGGATTTCTTGAGTGGTTGGTTCGCCGCATTCGAGTCGAGGGGTACTCCATGATGCCCACGTACGTCCCCGGCGAACTCTTGACGGCGGTTCGAAAATGGCGGCGCGTTCGCGTTGGCGATGTGGTGGTGGTTAAGGATCCGCGCGAGTCGACACGCTGGCTATTAAAGAGGTGCGTCGATCGCCAGGGCTCCTTGCTGGATCTGCGCGGCGACAACGAAAACGCCAGCACGGACTCGCGAGTCTTCGGACGCGTCGCCAGTTCCGGCGTTGCCTACCTCGTTATTGGGTCCAAGCACAAGAGATTAAATCCTGAGTAGGTTTATCGGGAATTGCCGGTAGGCTCTGGTCGTGGCTCGTCTCGCCGTTCTGTCGTATCACACGTCTCCCCTGGCCCAGGCCGGTACCGGGGATGGAGGGGGTATGAACGTCTACGTGCGTGAACTCGCGAGCGCGGTCGCGCGTCTCGGCCACGAGGTTGACGTCTTCACTCGGCGTGACTCCAGCACGTTGCTCGCAACTCAACTCGTCGAGCCGGGTTTTCGGGTTCATCACGTTCTGGCCGGACCTGCGCGGGCTCTTGAACGCCACGAACTCGCCGATTACGTGAAGGAATTCACGGACGGGGTCTCGGCCTATTTTGAGGTGCAAGGTAGTCCCGATGTTATTCACGCGAACTACTGGCTGAGTGGACTGGCCGGGCACCGACTGAAACATGAACTGGGCGTTCCTCTCATCATGACCTTCCACACACTGGAAAGGGTGAAGGCCGATCATTTCGAAGGCGAATCCGAGGACCGCGCCCACCAGGAAGCGGCGATATTCGCGTGCGCCGACGCCGTACTGGCCAGTTGTGACGTTGAGGCCGCGCAGTTCGTCAAGTATTACAACGCGGATCCTTTGCGAGTACATGTCGTGCCGCTCGGGGTGCAACACGCGTTCTTCGCGCCGGGAGATCAGATCGCAGCGCGTCAAGCTCTGGGACGTGATGAAACGGACACGATGCTGTTGTTCGTGGGACGACTACAGGCACTGAAAGGTGTCGAACTTGCCCTCGAGACGTTGATTACTCTTCGCCATCGAGGTCGTGATGCCAGTCTCGCCATAATTGGAGGACCCTCTGGCCCCGACGGGAACAAGACTCTGGCTCAATTGCACCAACGTGTGCGCAAAGCTGGTGTTATCGGGCACGTGAGTTTCGTCGCACCCCAAAGTCACCAATTACTTTCAACATGGATGCGCGCCGCCGACGTCACGTTGGTACCATCGCGGTCGGAAAGTTTCGGACTCGTGGCCTTGGAATCTTCGGCGTGCGGCACACCGGTGATCGCGAGCGCCGTGGGTGGTCTGTTGACCTTGGTGAATCCGGGAGTCAACGGAGAACTCGTCGCCTGCCGCGACGCCATCGCCTGGGCTGATGCGGTGGACGACATCGTGAGTGCCAATATTAATAGTGGAATATCGAATTCTGCAGTCTTACTCGCCCAGCGCTATACATGGCTCTCGGCGGGCGAGTCCTTGGAAGCACTCGTACGCCATTTGATTGCTGCCAGTCTGGTGCGCTGCTAGGAGCTCGCTCAGGCTACTTGTGCGACATGGTGCGACCGCAGAGTCGCTGGTGACGGTGCATCTTTGGCACTACTGAGTCGATCAGGGCAAAAAACCACTTAAAAGGCTATTTTTCTCGGTGATTTGTTGTTTCGTAGTACCGTCGCGCCATGCTACGTTTTGGCCAACACCGACTTCGTAACACTCGACGTACGCGACCAAGTCCACGCTTCGATCGGGGAATGGTCGCCACACGCGTTCTAATGGTCATGTCGTTGCTGGTGGTGACCTTACCGGCGTTGGTAAGTGTTTCCACTGCAGGGGCGGACTCGCTGCAGACGTCGAACAACAATTCGTCCAATGGCTGGTACCCCAATGAACCCACGTTGACTCCCTCCGCGGTGTCGCCGGCGACGGGCGGCACCTTCGGAAAAATCTTTGACACCTCGCTCAGTGGCAAGATTTACGCCCAGCCCCTCGTTGATCAAGGAGTGGTGCTCACGGTGACCGAAAATGGTGACGCCTACGGCCTCAATGCGACAACGGGGCAAATTATTTGGACAGAGTCCTACGGTGCTGCCACTCCGACCAATGACCCTGGCGGTAACGAGTGCGGTGATATCGGTCCGAGCCTCGGCATTACTGGGACGCCAGTGATTGATTCAGCGACCAACACTGCGTACTTCGTTGATGCTCGCGCGACTGGCCCCAGTCGAGGAAGTCCTCTGACTCCGCCGGTCAATGCGGGCCCTTCGACCCAGTACTATTTGGAGGCCGCGAACGTGGCCACCGGGGTGGCCCCAGGCGGATGGCCAGCGGGTGGCGTACTGATTTCTGGCACGGCAGATAACGACCCCGGGACGACATTTCAAAGTGACTACCAGACGCAACGCCCCGGGCTGGTTTTGGTGAACGGAGTGGTGTACGCCGCTTTCAGTTCGCAGTGTGACTTCTTGCCTCCGACCGGAACCTACTCGGGTTGGCTCATCGGGATCTCTGCGGTGACGAAGTCTGTCACCACGATGTGGGCGACGGAAATTGGGGGAAACATCGGGGCCGGTATTTGGCAATCGGGTGGGGCTCCCGTGGTTGACTCCGGCGGCAATATCTACGTTGTTACTGGGAATAGTTTTTCGAACGATATATTGCCTCCGGGCTCGCCTGGATTTGGGGTGGCGAGCGACTATGGCGAGGCCGTGGTGAAGTTGAGTACGTCGTCCGGAAAACTGACTCCGGTGAACTGGTTTGTGCCAGCCAATGCGGCGGCCCTAGACGCGGGCGACCTTGACTTCAGTTCGGGAGGACCAATTGAGCTCCCGAGCCCTATGGGGAGCATTCAAGAACCAAATGTCCTGTTGGCAGTCGGCAAGGAGGGAGTGCTGTACGGCATGAATATGGCCAATCTCGGAGGGTTTCAGGATGGGCCGGGTGGTGGTGACAACGTTCCATCAGAACTCAACGTGGGCGGGGAAGTGTGGTCCCGGCCGGCGGCGTGGCCGGGCGATGGTGGCTACATCTACTTGCCAACGACCGGCAGCGCTGCATCCCTCGGGACAGGGTCGGCCGAAACACTCAAGGCGTTCAAAGAGGTCGTCAGTGCGTCGGGCGCGGTTGGGTTTCAGCTAGCTGGATCCACGGGTGCGGCCACTCTGGATTTCGGAACAGGGGCTCCCGTGGTCACGTCCAACGGCGCCGCTTCCGGTTCGTCACTGGTGTGGGACATCCAAGCGACTGGTGTCAACGGCGCGGGGGGCGAATTGGTTGCGTACGATCCGATCCCACGAAATCCTGGCACCAGCGGGACACTGACTCCCGTGTGGACCTCGGCAACCTCAGGTGCCTTTCTGGCTGAGAAGTACACCGCGCCCGGCGTCGGCAACGGTGTGATGTACGTCGGCACACAAGACGGACAACTGTTGGGGTACGGATTTGTATCCGCGACGCCGGCGTTGACAGGCGACAACGTGGATTTTTCCTCGACGGTGATTTCACAGCCAGCAACATTGACGGCGACGTTCACCAACCTATCCTCTTCAACTTCGACCACGGTTGACTCCCTCGCGCTGTCGGGTTCTGCTTTCACCATGGGTAGTCCAAGCCTTGCGGCGGGGTCGACACTATTACCGAATCAGTCCATCACCGTACCTATTACCTTCACACCCAACGCCCTGGGAGACAACGAAGGGACGATCACGGCAAACACGTTGACGGGAACTACCAGCGGTTCGACGACGCTCAACTTGAGCGGAGTGGGTATTCCTTCGACATCCACGGTGGTCGCGTCACCGGCGTCGGTGGACTTCGGTGCTCAGCCCATTGCGGGGGGATCAATCTCCGTACCCGTCACGATGACGAATACGTCGAATAGTTCCATCAATATCACCGGTTTCATGGCACCGGTGGCGACGACCCCATTCTCGGTGACAAATGCGCCCGTGCCAGGGGTACTCGCTTCCAACCAGTCCGTCCATTTCACCGTCAACTTTCTCCCTCCTGGCTCGTCGGGCAATTACTCTCATATTTTTGGCTCGGTAGTAACCTTGGAAACCAGCGCTGGGGACTTCGGCGTCCCATTGTCGGGAACCGCTGCGCCTCCAGCCGTCCTCACTTTCGCCCCAACGTCGCTCTCCTTCGGAAACGTGACTGTTGGTCAGAGTGTTGACCTTCCGGTGGTGGTGGAAAACAATGGTGGTGTTCCCATCACCATCGATACTTCCAGTCCGCCCAGCGCAAACGTGGGTTTGAGCGTGACGGCATTGATGACTCCAACGGTGATCGGGCCGAACGCGACAGTCGACGAGACAGTTCAATTCACCCCGACGGCGACAGGACTATCCAGCGACACGTGGACGGTCACCGGTCATGATGGTACTGATCAGCAGAGCGCTACGTTGACGATGACAGGCACCGGCGTGACTGCTATCGCGCCCCCTCCCGTGGCGCTCTCGTCGCCTCCTAGCGCGCCGACCATTGGTACTGCGACCCTGGGTAACGCTCAGGCGACAGTGTCCTGGAGCGCACCCGTCTCAGACGGCGGAGCTGCGATCACCGGCTATAACGTCATGGCCGAGGACGCGACGATGGTCTCTCGAGGTGGGCAGACGTGTGCTGGCGTGGCGAAGTCGACGAGTTGCACCGTCACGGGACTTACCGATGGCGACAGTTATACCTTCACGGTCAGGGCCACCAACATTGCGGGGACTGGTCCAGCATCGAATTCGACCAACTCAATTGTTCCCACCGCTTCCGCGTTACCCCCTGGCGCCCCATCGATCGGTACGGCGACAGCTGGCAACGCCAGTGCGACAATGACGTGGAACGCACCGACCTCCGACGGCGGATCCTCGATCACCAGCTACAACGGCACGGCGGTTGATACCTCGAATTCTGCGCGTGGCGGACAGTCGTGCATCGCGGCCCCGGCGACGACGAGCTGTACCTTCAAGGGACTAACGAATGGCGACAGTTATACCTTCACAGTCAGCGCCACGAACGCCGTAGGTACCGGCGTCACGTCCGGGGTTTCCAACACTGTTGTTCCTACTGCTCCTGTGAGCACTCCAACAAAATTGAACATCACGACACGAACTGGTAGTGCAGGATCGCCAACGACGCTAAGAGTATCGGGTGAATCTCCCGGTGGCCTCGTGAGTTTTGTCACCGTGAATGGAACGGCGCACGATTGCCGGATCGTTGGCGACACACTTCGCTCAGCGACTGGTGGCACCTGCGTCGTCGTCGCGTACTCACCGGCCCATGGACAATATCCATTAGTGATGTCTACTGGATCAGTCGTGATGATGTCGGGCAAGGTGGTGCCGACGTTACGTTTCTCGGTCACCGTCGCCTTCAAAGCCTCACGTAGCGATCTGAGTCCGGCCGCGAAAGCGACACTCGTCGCTCTCGCCAAGTCGCTTCCTTCAGGGGTGGCTCTTACCATCACTGGATCCGCCGGGGGCAACTCGGCATTGGCTAAAGCCCGTGCAACGAACGTCAAAACTGATCTGGAACAACTTGTGAAAGCCCGAGTGAGCGTGAACATAGTGACGAGTACATCATCGAATGTGGCGACCATCACTGGAAAGACGGCGTGAGCGGCGCGCGATCACGGTGACGGACCACCGACTGCTCACCTCTTGATATCAACAGGCTCTTGTAACGTACGTCCATGTCGTTTGAACTGATTGTCATTGGTGGCGGGAGGATGGGTTCGGCCCTCGCTGAAGGGCTATTGAGCGCGCAGTGGTGTGCACCGGGCGCGCTGGCGGTGGTGGAAAACTCCGTCCAACAACGAGAAGTGCTGGGCGAGCGCCTCGATGGCGTGGCCGTTCTGTCGTCCCTCGAACTCGAACACGTGGGGCCTACCACTGGCGTGGTTCTCTGTGTGAAGCCCGACTTTGCCGAAGGAGTCGCGCGTCTCGTTGCTACATGTGGAGTTCCCCGGGTCCTGTCGGTCGTGGCCGGTCTCTCGACAAGTCGTATCGAGGCTGTTTTTCCCGGACCGGTCGCGGTGGTGCGCTCCATGCCCAATACGCCTGTACTGATTGGTCGAGGAGTCAGTGCCATAGCTGGCGGGGCTCACGTGACTGCAGCGGACCTCGAGTGGGCGGAGTCGATTCTTGGAGCGGTCGGCACCGTCGTGCGAGTGACGGAACGGAATCTCGATGCGGTCACCGGACTCTCGGGGTCAGGACCGGCGTATTTCTACCTAGTGGTGGAAGCCATGATTGAAGCGGGCGTGCATCAGGGCCTATCGCGCGACGTCTCGCGTCAATTAGTCGTTGGAACCTTCGAAGGTTCGGCCGCGCTGTTGGCCAAGTCGGGTGAGACCCCCGAGGAGTTACGTTCACAAGTGACGAGTCCGGGGGGCACCACCGCTGCAGGATTGCGGATGCTTGAAGGTCGAGCAGTTCGAGCCGCGTTCCTTGAAGCCGTGGCCGCCGCGGCTGAGCGCTCGCGCCAACTGGGTCGCTAGAAAACTACCAATTCTTACTTTCATTGGCTAGCGTTGGGCGATGGCGTCCCCCCGTCTGCGTCCTCGAAAGCTTTCTGAGCCAACGATTTCTCGGCTTCCCGTCTATCAACGCATCGTCGAAGGTTGGCAGCGACGAGGCGACACGAACATCGACTCGCGACAGATCAGTGAACTGGCGGGGGTCACTGCCACGACCGTCCGCCGCGACCTCGCCGGTCTTGGATCCCTCGGTACGCGCGGATCCGGTTACGACGTCGATGTGCTGGTACAACGAATCGGTGAGGCCCTCGGTCACGATCGTTCGTATCAGGTGGTCGTCGTGGGACTGGGCAATCTGGGTCGGGCGTTGGTCAACTCGTCCAACTTCCTTATCCGTGGAGCGAATCTGGCGGCCCTCTACGACACTGACCCCGCCCTGATCGGGACCGAAGTCGCTGGTCACGTCATTCGCTCGATCAACGATGACATGGTGTCGGCCACCGTCGGCGTGATCTGTGTTCCGCCGGAAGCGGCGCAGGCCGTCGCGGACCGGCTCGTTGCGGCCGACGTCCACGCCCTCTTGAACTTCGCGCCAGAGGTTCTCAACGTGCCCCTAGGAACCGCCGTGCACTACGTGGACTTCTCGATCGAACTACAAATTCTCATGTATCACCTCAATAACGGGACCGGTCCCTTAGGCGGGGGATTACTGCATTCCTTGGGGATCGCCGCGACCCACCCACTGCGAACACCGTAGAATTGAACGGGTGAAGCGAGCCACATGGCACTGATTGCGGTCGGTCTCGACCACGAACACGCTAGCCTCGACCTGCTCGAGCGCGCGACGGTCCTTGAGCACGAGTGGGTCAAGGTCCTGCGCACTCTGGTTAGCCATCGCAACATTCATGAAGCGGTCTTCGTTTCCACGTGCCTGCGCACCGAGGTGGTTGCAGTTATCGACCGCTTTCACGGTGCAATCGAGGAGATCACCACGACCTTGTCCGAGGCCACTGGTCTGTCGCCGAGCGAATTCGAAGAGCACCTCACGGTGCACTTCGATCGAGGAGTCGCCAGCCACCTTTTTTCAGTATCGGCGGGTCTCCGCTCGGTCGTGCCCGGCGAGTTCGAGGTCCTAGGCCAGTTGCGGCGTGCGCTGGAGCTTGCGAGCGACGAACACGTGGCCGGACCTCTCTTGACCGAACTCTTTCATAAGGCCCTGACCTCTGGGCGGCGCGTGCGCAATGAAACGTCCATCGCGCGCGGCACGACGAGTTTCGCTCACGCGGCTGTCGAAGCGACGCTCGAATCATTGAGTGGCGATCTTCAAGGCGCCTCGGTGGTGGTGGTCGGGGCTGGCCAACTCGCCGGGGGTGTTGTTCGTAGCCTCCTCGCGGCCGAGCGACGCATTGGCCGTGTGGTCGTGTGCAATCGAACCCGTTCGCGTGCTGAGGACCTGCGCCGCGCTGTGTCCGACGACCGCTTCGTGGTGGCGGACTTGGACGAACTAACGGAGCACGTCGCCCGGGCACACGTTGTCGTCGTCGCCGCCGAGGTCCCAGAGCCGTTGATCACCACCACGACGTTGGCTGGGCGTCATGTTCCGCTTCTCGCCATGGACCTCGCCGTTCCGCACGGGGTCGCGCGTGACGTCGAGACCATACGTGGTGTCACGCGCATTGACCTAGGCGCTCTGCGACGTCGGGTGGACCAAGCACTCGACGATCGTCGTGAAGCGGTGTCCGCCGCTGAGGCGATCGTCGCCGACGACGTGGAGAAGTACTTAGAGGACCAGCGCGCACGTGGCGCGGCTGCGATCGTGTCGGACCTTCGCGCGCACTTCGACGCACTCGTCACCGCGGAATTCGCGCGCCGCTCGTCGGAGATCGAGTCGTTGGGTGACGCCGACGCCGAACTGTTGCGATCCGTGGTTCGTTCCGTCGTGGCCAAGATTGCCCACCGTCCGACCACCGCGCTCAAGGAGTCGGCGGGTACTGATCAGGGCGCCAGACTGAGCGAAGCTGTTCGCACCCTGTTCGACGTCTGATGGTCGTTCGACTCGCGACGCGGCGATCGCCTCTCGCGTTACTCCAAGCTCGCTACGTCCAGGAGCGTTTGCTGGGGATCGACGTGGGTTCAGAATTGGTATTGGTTCAGACCAGTGGCGACACCACCTTGGACGTACCCTTGTCGAGCATGGGCGGTCAGGGCGTCTTCGCGGTTGAGGTTCAGCGAGCAGTACTGCGGGGCGAAGCCGACGTGGCGGTCCATTCGGCGAAGGACTTGCCAAGCACGACTCCCGAAGGACTCGTGCTGACGTGCGTCCCTGAACGTCGCGATCCCGTTGACGTCTTGGTGGGTCGTTCGCTCGCCGGCTTGGGACCGGGCGCCACGGTAGCGACCGGCTCTCCGCGTCGCCGCGCTCTTCTATTGGAACATCGACCCGACCTCAACATCGTCGAATTGCGCGGCAACATGGCGACACGATTAGCGGCACCACAGCGTGACGGCATCGACGCGGTGGTCGCCGCCGCCGCCGCGCTGGAGCGATTGGGCGAAACGTCGCGCGTGGCTGAACGGCTCGATCCAATGTGGTTCGTACCCCAAGTGGGCCAGGGGTCGCTCGCCTTGGAAGCACGTGACGATGACGACGCCACGACGGCGACGCTGGCGTTGTTCAATGATCTCGACGCATTCGAAGCCCTCGCGGCGGAGCGCGCCTTCTTGCGAGAACTCGGCGCCGGATGTTCGGTGCCAGCGGGTGCCTTCGCCACGTGGGAATCAGGTGATTTGACCATCTCAGGTGTCATGATCGGTGTGGACGGAAGCCGTAGCGTTCGACATCGTTTGACCGGTCGGAACAGTGAACAACTGGGCAGTGAGTTGGCTCGCACGCTGCGCGACGACCTCGACGGTGCGTCGTTGCCAGGATGGCGGAACTGACGTGCTGGTCGCGCTGACTCGTGAGCGTGGTCACAATACGGAACTTCGTCACCTAGTCGGTGACCGGGCGACCATCGTAGAGACACCGCTCACCACGACACGTTTCCGGACCGTCGAAGGCGTGTCCGCGGAGATTCATTCGTCGCATCACTTCGGATCATTTCACTCCCTCGTCGTTTCGAGTCCTCGTGCCGATCGCTACCTCGACGTTGCGCGTAGCGCGATGGCGAAGGACTTCGAGGTCTTCAGTACAGGCGTCGCGACAAGTCAGATTCTCGCTCATCACGGCCTAGTGGTGTCCCACCAGTCGATGGATAGGGCGGTGGAGTTGGCTCTTGAGATCTCAGCGGGACCAGTCCTTCTTTTGGGCGCCGTGAACGGCCGAGATGAACTGTCGATTGAATTGTCGCGGCGCCAGTTGATTTCGGTTGTGATCGAGTGCTACGAGACCCTTCCCGCGGCACTGGAAGATGAGTCGGTCGATCGCCTGCGAAGCGCTGATGTCGTCTTCATCGGCGCCCCTTCTGCGTGGCGGTGCGCGCAAAACTTAGTAGCGCCTAACGCCTGGATACTCGTCCCCGGCACCACTACCTTCAATGAGGTCCGAGCCACGCACGAACGCACGCTGGTTGGGTGGGGCCGAGATTTCGATGCGGCGTGGGCGCGTATCGAGGAATCGATCCTGTAGTTCAGGTTCCTAGGTCGGCGCTTCGACGTGAGTTCGTTGCAATGACGGACTCTGCGCTCTACTATTCGCACCAGTGCGTCGTGCGACGATGGGAGGCGTGAATGGCTGAAGTTCTTAACACCGCTGACTTTGACCATCCCGTACCACCGGCGAGGCCGAAGATTCAGATTGTTCCGCTGAAGGGGCTGCCCGTCGCGGCGCTTGCCGTGATCTTCGTTTTCGTCGCCATCGGGACCAATTGGAAATGGATGCTGATGTTCTCCCACGTCGTTGGCGGAGGACTGTGGACCGGGATCGATCTTTTCGTCGGCCTGGTCATCGGACCCATTCTGGGCAAGATGTCGATTCCGGCGCGCGCGGAGTTCTCCGCCAAGTTCATGCCCATGATGCTGATAATCATGCCGACGGTCGTGACGATGACCCTTGGCTCGGGTTTCCAAATTGCTCGTCAGCTCGGTAATTTGAACACGTCGAGCCCGAACCATTCCTGGCTCATCGCTTCGATGTGCGTAGTCGGTGTCATGGCAGTCGTCGCCTTGGGCGTACTCGAGCCCGCGAACGTGGCGGTCTTGTTCGAGATGAACAAACCCGTCCCCAATGGTGAACGCATCGGACGGTTGATGAAGCGATTCATCTATACCGCCGGCTTGACGGGAGTGATGCAAGTGGCGACACTCGTCATCATGACGCGAGTGGCCACCCAATGAGCGCGACCACAACCTCCAACGGCGAGCGTGCCTTGCCGCCGATCGCGTGGCTCACGACGTCGTCACTCGCGTCGGTCGTCGTCGGAGGAATCCTGATGGCGTCGTACGCACCCCGAAAGGCGCCCCTGGGTGTCGCCACCGCGCTGCTGGTGGTGGCAGTGATATTGCTCGGCCTTGCGGCCGGACTCCTCAGCCACGTGAAGGACTTTGCGTGGGCGACATTTAACAAGGTCTTCAAGTGGGCATTACTCGCCTATATCGTCGAGGCGGCGATGATCGAATTCGCTTTCGTTCGCAATCACACCAGTGGTTCGTCGCTAATCATCGTGTCGGCGATGCTGGTGATCTTCGGAGTGAGCGTGCCCACGACGATCGCTTTCACGGTTGCGAGGTACGCCGAGGTTTGACTCGAGTTGATGAAGTGGCACGAGTAAGTAACAAGATGACACGACCCGCGTTGCGTGCATTCGCGCGGGGTCATCCCTACATTTCATTGTGTGGTCATTAACGTGGGAGGTGTTCTAAATACCTTCAGGGGGCCGTTTCAATGACGATGTCGCACATTTCTCGATACCTTTCTGCGGCGGTCCTGGTCGGCGTTGGCGCTCTCGCAGGGATCGTGGCTAGTTCGGTGCTCACGAGTGGGGCTTCGACGAAGACCACCACGTATTACGCATGTATCAACAACGGGACGCTCACCAACGTTGGCGTGCAACGCGCGAATTGCCGTGGTGGCGCCCACCTCATCTGGTGGAACCAGCGCGGCCCCGCTGGTTCCAGCGCCAAGGCCGGTGCCATCGGACCGCAAGGTCCGGCGGGCGCGGCAGGGGTGGCTGGCCCAATTGGTGCGACGGGACCGGCTGGAGCCATTGGGCCGGGTGGAGGCTCTGGGCCGCAAGGACCGGCGGGCGCCCTCGGAGCTCAAGGTCCGTCAGGACCGACAGGTGCGACGGGAGTACCGGGACCCGCGGGAGCGACCGGACCGGCTGGAACAACACCTTCCTTGTACAACTGCTCTGGGACGCCAGTCCCGGGTGCTGACTTTGCCAGGTGCGATTTCTCACACGGGGCACCTTCCTCATCAGTTCTCACTGGGGATGATTTCAGTGATGCGAACTTGTCTGGACAGTACCTACCCACTGTCAATCTTGATGGAGCCAATCTGTCGAACGCGACTCTCATTGGTACCTTCATTTACACGTCGAATGCGTCGGCGGTTGGAGCGAACTTTAGCGGTGCGGACCTCGCCAACGCTTACTTGTATAACGGCGCCAACTTCTCTGACGCCAATTTCACCGGTGCCACTCTGACCAACGCCTACCTGTACAACACCGCCAATTTCTCGAATGCCAATTTCACGGGGGCCAATCTGACGAATGCCTTCTTGGGGGGAGGCAACTTCACGGGAGCGATCTGGAATAACACGACCTGCCCCGGGGGATCGAATTCTGGTACTTACACACCCCAAACGTGCATTGGTCATTAATTTTTGACGGCGTACTCAGCGAACCGAGCCATTTTCGAGCGCGGGTGAATTTTTCTCACTACTGATTCGGTCATCGACACATGGAAACTTGACTAACTTCGATTCCCTAGTCAACTTTGGGGGATGAAGTAATGACGACAGACGTGACTTTCGATCGGACCGCGCCACCGGCAACCGATGTGCTCTTGAACCGGCGCCCACTTTGGGGTTCGTACATCAGCGGATCCTTTGTCGAGGGCGAGGACGACACGTTCGAGGTACTTGAAGCGTCGACGGGTCGTCCCTTGGCTCGCGTCGCGAACGCGAGCGTCGCGACGGTCGATCGTGCGGTCACAGATTCCAGGCGTGCGTACGAAGAGGGATGGCGTGACACGTCGCCGCGCGAACGTGGTGCACTCATGCGACAAGTGGCGGCCAAGATTCGTGAACACGCCGACGAACTTGGGGAGTTGTGTGCACGCGAAGTGGGGAAGCCCAAGCGTGACGCGTTACGCGTCGATGTCGTCTCGAGTCACACGAATTTCGACTACTACGCCGGTATCGCTGATACCATCCACGGCGAACTGATTCATCAAGGTCCCGTGGAAGCAAGGGTTACGTACGAGCCATACGGCGTCGTCGCTGCGATTCTGCCCTTCAATTGGCCAGTCCAGCACCTCGCGAAGAAGTGCGCGCCGGCGCTCGCCGTCGGCAATACCGTCGTCGTCAAACCCGGCGAGCAGGCCCCTCTTGCGATCTTGCGATTAATCGAACTTGCCAACGAGATACTGCCGCCAGGTGTGCTTAATGCGGTTAACGGCATGGCCGCTGGCCCGGCACTGATCGCGAATCCGCGCATTGAGCGCGTGACGTTCACGGGATCGACCGCGACGGGTCGTCGAGTGATGCAAGCAGCCAGCGAGCACCTCACCTTCGTGACCCTCGAACTCGGAGGTAAGAACGCGCTGATGGTGCTCGACGACGCCGACGTCGACGCTGCGGTGACCGTGGCCATCGAGGGAATGTTTTACAACAACGGCATGGCCTGCACGTCCACGTCGCGGATTCTGGTGCACGAATCTCTGTACGACGAGTTCGCTCAACGATTCGTCGCTGCCGCGGCGAGACTCACGATCGGTGAACCCTTGGACCCCGGGACCGATATTGGGCCGCTGGTGGATCGGCGCCAACAAGAACGCGTGGAGGCGTATGTCGCCACCACCATCGCCGAAGGCGCGACGTTGCTCTTCGAGGGAAATCTTCCCGACAATCCGGACTGGCGAGAAGGATTTTGGGTCAAGCCACGAATTTTTGGTGACATTACCCCGATGAACACCATCGCCAGGGAGGAGATCTTCGGCCCGGTGGCGGCGCTGATGCGGTTCACGAGCGACGATGAGGCGGTGGGCATCACCAATGACAGTGATTATGGACTCACCGCCGCCATTTGTACGCGTGATGAGACGCGCGCGGCAAAATTGGCGACGCGACTCGAAGTCGGGATGGTCTTTGTCAATCAATACACCCGTCGCACGTTCATCGGTTCACCCTTCGGGGGTGTCAAGGGTTCGGGATACGGGCGTGAGTACAGTGCCGAGACGTTGCACGAGTTCGTTCGTGCCAAGAACGTGCGATTCCCGTCAGGTCACGGTGACGTTCCGACCTGGCCGCCCAGGGGCTGAGCGTGATCGACGACATCACGATCGGAACCTTCACGCCGTCGTTCCTGATTGAGCTCGCCCAGCGCGACGGCCGTTTCGCCGACGCGGGGTTGAGAGTTACTGAGACGGCGGTCACATCGTCGCCGCAGCAATTTCGGTCACTGGGCGCGGGCGAGTACGACATGATCTTCACCAACCCCGACAACGTGATCGCGTACCAATTTCTCTCAGATAATCCCCTGGGAGAGAAGATGTCGCTTCGGATTCTCGGGGCAGTCGATCGTGGTCTCGGACTCGGTCTCTACCGCGGCCCCGACGTCGGAGAGACTCCCTTCGCCGGGTCGCTAGGTGTCGACGTACCAACGTCAGGTTTTGCGTTCTTGGCCTACGAGATTCTGGCCCGACGAGGGATCACGATGAGCGACCTGACGATCGAGACTTTGGGCGCCACGCCGCGCCGGGTGCACGCTCTTATCGAGGGTCGATGTGACTACACGATCCTGAACGCCGGAAACGACCTGGTGGCCGAGGCGCGCGGGTGCGCCTTAGTTGCGCCGGTGCGTGAGATTGGCCCCTACATCGGGACGGTTCTGGCCACGATGCGGATCGTTGACACCCAGCGGGTGGACGCGCACAACCGATTTCGTGACGCGTTGGACGACACGATCGCGAGCGTGCTATCCGGCATACGTGACGGCGACGTTGTGAACGCGGTGCAGTCGCTCGTTGGCCTCAGCGGTGAGGAAGCTCGCCAGCATCTGCGTTGCGTGAAAGACCTCGCCACCGGCCTAATCCCTAGTCTGCGCGTCGACTCGGCATCGATTGCGACGATCGTTGCTCTGCGTGACGAGCACCGACCGAGCGAGGAGTTGAGCACCGTGTTGGGGTCTCTAGAGAGCTTCATCGACGCCGACATCCTCGAATAGAGTGTCGGTCCGTGCTGGGCCGTGATCAGGACTGACGGCGCGGGGGCTGTCGCGCGCCGAGTGCGGCGTCGTAGGCTGGGGTTGTGTTTCCCACCGAACGACCACGTCGTCTTCGACGCACCAGCGCCCTGCGACGTCTCGTCGCTGAGACGAGTCTCGCGCCCGCTGACCTGGTGGCGCCATTATTCGTCGCAGAAGACCGTACTGAACCTCGCCCAATCGCGTCGTTGCCTGGTCACTTTCAGCACACGCTCGAAAGCCTGACGAGCGAAGTACGAGCGCTGCACGCGGCCGGCGTGGGTGGCGTCATCCTTTTCGGCGTGCCCACGGCCAAGGATGAACTCGGTTCAGGTGCCTTCGACGACGACGGCATCGTCCAGGTCGCTCTTCACCAACTGCGCGACGTCTTTGGCGACGAAATGGTGGTGATGGCTGATTTGTGCCTCGACGAATACACCAGCCACGGTCATTGTGGGGTGTTGCGTGCCGACGGGACAGTGGACAACGACGCGACCCTCGACCTCTACGGTCGAACCGCCATCGCCCAAGCGAAAGCGGGTGCCGCTGTCGTGGCACCTTCAGGAATGATGGATGGCCAGGTGGGCGCGATACGCGAGGCGCTCGATTCTGAGGGCTACGGCGACACTGTGATCATGGCCTACGCGGCGAAATTCGCATCGGCGCTCTACGGACCCTTCCGTGAGGCGGTAGGTGTCGAAATCGCTCACGGGGGAGACCGGCGAAGTTACCAGCAGGACTACCGTAACCGTCGCGAATCCTGGCGAGAAGCACGATTGGACGTCGACGAAGGTGCAGACATCGTGATGGTCAAGCCCGCGATGACCTACCTCGACGTCCTGAGCGATCTGCGTCGCGAGGTCGACGTTCCCCTGTGCGCATATCACGTCAGCGGCGAGTACGCAATGATCAAGGCTGCGGCCGCGAACGGATGGATCGACGGCGACGCCGTGGCCTTGGAGCAGTTGACTGCCATTCGACGCGCCGGCGCCGATTTCATTCTCACCTACTTCGCCCGCGAGGTGGCCGAGGCCCTATCGTCATGAGCACGAACCAGGAATGGTTCGACCGGGCGCTCGCAGTCATCCCCGGTGGCGTCGACTCACCGGTACGTTCGTTTCGTTCCGTGGGCGGGACGCCGTACACGGTCGTAAGTGGTGCGGGCGCGTACGTCACCGACGTCGAAGGACGAACGTACCTCGACTACGTCCAGTCCTACGGAGCCTCGCTACTCGGTCACGCGCACCCGGCGGTGGTGGAGCGTCTTCGCCAAGCGGTAGGAAACGGGACCACCTTCGGTGCGCCAACACCGGGTGAGGTCGAGTTGGCCGAGATTATGACGAGTCGGGTGCCCGGACTTGAGCAGGTTCGACTGGTCTCGTCGGGAACCGAAGCCGTCATGAGCGCGGTGCGCGTCGCTCGTGGCTTCACCGGTCGTGACCGGATCGTCAAATTCGATGGTTGCTACCACGGACATTCCGACGCACTCTTGGTGGCGGGTGGTAGCGGTGTCGCGCAACTCGGATTACCCGGTTCTGCGGGTGTGACCGCCGGTGCCGTCGCTGACACCGTGGTCGCACCGTACAACGTCGTGCCGACGCTGGACGACACAATCGCGGCGGTATTGGTGGAACCGGTGGCCGCCAACATGAACATGGTGGCGCCACACGAGGGGTTCCTCGAACAATTGCGCGCTGAATGCGACAGAGTGGGTGCCTTACTCATATTTGACGAGGTCATAACGGGTTTTCGGCTCGATTTCGCCGGCGCTGCGTCGTACTTCTCCGTGACTCCGGACCTCTACTGCTTCGGTAAAGTCATTGGTGGCGGACTACCCGTGGGAGCATTCGGTGGATCGCGCGACGTGCTGAGTGTCCTCGCCCCCGCGGGTCCTGTGTACCAGGCCGGCACGCTGTCGGGCAATCCGCTGGCGACGGCGGCAGGAGCGGAGGTCCTCGGTCGTGTGACTCCGGCGCACTACCACCACCTCACTTCTCGCGTCGCAACATTTGCCCGCCAGCTCAATGACGCCGTGCGCGGCGCGGGCCTCTTCGCTCGAGTACCGGTTCGCGGATCGTTACTCGGGGTGTACCTGTCGCGCGAGGAATTCTCCGAGCCCGAGAACTTCGACGACGCGCGACGTCTCGGTGACAACGGGCTCTATCGACCGTTCTTTCACTCCATGCTCGAACAAGGAATCGCGCTGGCGCCAGGAGCGTACGAGATCCTTTTCGTCTCACTCGCCCACAGCGACGACGACTTGGCGCGCACCGTTGAGGCGGCCGCGGTCGCGGCACGAATTACGCGAGACGCCGCCGTAATCTCGTGAGCGCGCTACGCAGCGACGGGTGGGTCGTTCGCCCGAGTTTCAGTCCCCATGGTCCGACCGCACCGGTGTCACTCTTGTTCGACGACGTTGGTGTGACCCAACTGGCCGGCTCCCCCGAGGTGGCCTGGCAGACGCCCTGGAGCGAGGTGACGCAACTGCGCTTGGTGCGTCGACGCGCGAACGTCACCATTGTGGCGGTCATTGCCAATGTCTTGTACCAATGGCGACGAACGTCACCAGCGTCGCGCTCCCAACTTGATGAGCTCGCAGTCGTCGTCAATGCCCACGGAGGTCGAGAGATGCCGCGGTCGCGGCGTAACGCCGCACTCGCCGTGGCTCTGGTGGTGAGCCTCGCGTCTTTCGGCGGTTACTTCGGCAGTCTCTTTCACACGACGTCCACTCCCGGCGCGTTGCAAGCATTGGAAACCGTCAATCTCAGCGCGCGCGATGTGTCAGGTACCTGGGCGGCGACGAGTGCTGCTGCGGCGTCGGAGTTGAACACGGTCATGTCGGCCCCCGGCCAAGTGATCTACAACAATTCCGCGACGACCACGACGATCGCCGCCCAGGATTCGGTGTTCTCCGTCGCCGCCACTCATTTTCAAAGTTGTCTCGGTGTTTCGAACGTCGACGACCGGGTCTACGGCCTCGCCGGTCGCCCGCCGACGTACCAGGTCAGTTCGCCGGTGTTCTCATCCTCCACCTTCGGTGGTATTCAAGTTGAATCGAGCGCGCAGTATTACGCCTCCACTCAAAACGTCGTTGACGACGTGACAGAGATGTCGCGCCCTTCCTTCGGTCGTTGTTTCGCCAATTCCATGGCCGACTTGATGGTTGGTCAGAGTTCGGCCTCCGCGCCCGACGTCACGTCAGGGGTGAACCTTTCGACACCGACGTTCGTTAAGGGCTGGCGACGAGCGGGTGCGTCTATTGTTTCGCTCCCTCAGGTCGGAATCACGCGCGCGACACTGGTGGTCGTCGTTGAGGCGTCGGGTCACTACGAGGTCACCTTGGGCGCCTTGGTGGTCAATCTGGCTTCCGCTCGGTCAACGATCGATGATTTGGCGAATGCACTCCTGCTGCGCGTCAACTCCACGGCGGCAGTGTCGGCCTAGTGCCGTGGCGACCGGCGCAGACGTTGTCAGTGGCGCTCACCCCGAGTGAAGTGAAGATTCGAACGCGCCGTGTCTAGTCGGTGTCGCCACCGAGCAACAGCCGGTAGGCCTGTTCAGGCATTGCGTGCGCTAAGCGGACCATGGCCCGATAACCGACCTCGGCCGGACCCCGGTTATCGTTGCTCATGAGGTTCGCCATGATCGCCAGGAGCTCGTTCATCACTGGTTTGATGCGCAGTCCCGCCCCGACGCATACCGAGAGGACCTTAGGTTCTGAGATAAGTCGCACGAAGGCGCGAGCCACTCGGTAGTAGTCGCTGTACGCGGCATCGATTCGCTCGTCGTAGATCGTGAGGGCCGTGGCGTCGCGAGTTTGTAGGGCCTCGCCCAGCGCACCCGCAGCGAGGCGACCCGACTCGTAACCGTAGGCAATACCTTCACCATTGAAGGGGTTGACCGTCCCCGACGCGTCACCGATCATGAGGGTATTGGCGCCAACGCGTGGACCCACCGCGAGGCCCATCGGGAGGCGTCCTCCGGTGGGAGGACCCTGACACGTCTCGTCAGTGAGGCCCCACGCGTCGGCGACCTGGGCGACGAAGTACTCCTGGAGTTTGGTCGTGTTGACTCCCTTCCAGGCGCCGCCGGTGGACAATAGCCCCACACCCACGTTGACGCGTCCGTCACCTAGGGGGAAGATCCACCCGTAGCCCGGAACCACGGTGCCGGTGGTGTCGCGGATGTCCAAGTGCGAATCGATCCAGGGTTCGTCGTGGCGATCGCTCGTGTAGTACCCGCGCAAGGCCATTCCCATGGGCCACTCGCGATTGCGCGAGGTACCCAACGCTCGTCCCAGACGCGAATTCTGGCCGTCCCCGACGACGAGGTACTGGCCACGGATCTCGGCCGTGGTACCGGTCTCCTTGTCCTTGACCACCACGCCCGCCGCAGCGCTGAGGGCGCCGTTTTCCGAGGGGATCACGTCGACGAGATCTACCGCCTCGACTCCGGTGAGCAACGTCGCACCGTGCGCGACGGCGTGCTCGGCGATCAATCCGTCAAGGTTGAATCGCGTAATGGTGTAGCCGTAGTTCGGAAAAATCGGGTGCTCAGGCCACTGCAGTTCGAGCGAGGCGCCGAAACCAAAGGAACGCAGACCCTGGTACCTATGTGCGTGCTTGGCCACTTCGGGCTCGAGACCCATCTCGATGATTTGATGCACTGATCGTGGCGTGAGACCATCGCCGCAGGTTTTCTCTCGCGGAAATGTCTTCTTCTCGATGAGGCACACCGACCAACCGGCTTGAGCAAGCCAGTAGGCGCACGCCGAGCCGCTCGGTCCCGCTCCCACGATCACGACATCAAATTGGGCGGAGCGGGCGGCGGCTTCTAGCAGAGTAGGCATCGTGACAGATTACGTCGTGTGTTGGAGGCGCCCGTCTCGGAGGGCACCGTCAGGAGTGATAGAAAGGATTTCGTGAACCAGTATTTACCGATACTGGGACTCCTGATTCTGGGAGCGGTATTCGCGTCGGGATCGTTTGTCGCGTCGGCCATGCTGGCGCCGCGCAAGCGACCCACTGACGCCAAAATCGCCCCGTACGAATGCGGGATCGTCCCCGAAGTCGAACCTCCCCAACGCTTCCCGGTTCGCTTCTATCTCGTGGCGATGATCTTCGTGATCTTCGACATCGAGGTCGTCTTCTTGTACCCCTTTGCCGTCGTCTTTCGCCAACTCGCGGGCTTCGGACTCATCGAAATCGTGGTCTTTTCCCTTACGGTCTTTGCGGCCCTGCTGTACCTGGTGCGCGAGGGTGCGCTCTCGTGGGGCCCGACCCAGCACCTGACCGTCGGCATGCCTGAGCGCACCAGCTCATCAACAATCGTGCGCATCAGCGCTGACCCCGATCGGGCGGCGTAGTGGCGCTCGAAGATCTGCAGCACAGTTTCTTAACCGCGCCCATCGAGGACTTGGTCCGCTGGGCACGACGCGCGTCGGTGTGGCCAGCGTCGTTCGGCTTAGCCTGTTGTGCCATTGAGATGATGGCCGCCGGCGCGGCGGATTTCGACCTGTCGCGCTACGGCATGGAAGTGTTTCGTAACTCACCTCGCCAAGCCGATTTGATGATCGTGGCGGGACGGGTCAGTCAAAAGATGGCCCCCGTGCTGCGCCAGGTCTATGACCAGATGATGGAACCGAAGTGGGTCATCTCGATGGGCGTGTGTGCGTCTACGGGTGGACTCTTCAATAACTACGCCATCGTCCAAGGGGTTGACCAGATCGTTCCCGTTGACGTGTACGCGCCGGGATGTCCGCCGAGCCCCGAAACACTCATGCACGCGATCTTGACCTTGCACGAACAGATTCGAACGGGCGAGATCATGAAGCGTCGCCACGAAGGCACTCCCACGCACCTGGACAACGCTGGCGGCATCTGGACGCCCGAAGTGCCGGTGACCGTAAGGATGGGCACGCCGAAGTGATCCCCCTACCTCCCTTGGCCCCCCCAGGCGTCCTCATTGATGAGGGTCTCGCCTGCGACGTCGCGTGCTTTCCGACGCGTGAGCAGTACGTCGACCTCGTCGCCGCGTTTCGCGCCGACGGATTCGAAATGTGCGTGGACGTGTGCGGCGTGGACTACCTTGAGCACTTCGATCGCTACGTGCCCGCAGGTGTGACGCCCACCCGCTTTGAGGTCGTCACGAATCTCTTGTCGCTCTCGAAGCGTCAGCGCGTACGCATCCGCGTCCAAGCGGGAAACGAGTCTCCGCGTGTTGACACGTTGTTCCACGTCTATCCCGGGACAGAAGCACCCGAGCGCGAGACCTTCGACATGTTTGGCATCCTCTTTGACGGACACCCCGACTTGACGCGAATCCTTATGCCCGAGGATTGGGAAGGCCATCCACTGCGAAAGGATTACAGCGTGGGCCACGTGCCGATCCAATTCAAGGAAGCCCCAGGACCACGATGACTGACGACACCCGCGTCGCCGTACGGCCCGAGCGTTTAACCGGCGAGACTTCGGAGGGAGCACAGGAGCTCACCCGTCGTATTGACACGTCCTCGGACGAGCTCGGCCGTGAGGTCGGGGCGGTGTTGCGACTCGACGGCGTCACCCTGGACCCGCGTCAAGTCGACTACGAACGCCACGATGACGAGACCATGATCATCAACATGGGTCCGGCGCACCCGTCGACGCACGGCGTCCTTCGACTGATGCTCGAGCTCGACGGAGAATTCGTCCTTCGGACCAAGAACGTCATCGGCTACTTGCACACCGGGATGGAAAAGACCGGCGAGACGTTGAGTTACGTCCAGGGCGGCACCAACGTTACGCGCATGGACTACCTATCACCGGTCATCAACGAGTTGTCGTACTCCATGACCGTGGAGAAGTTGCTGGGCGTGGAGATCCCCGAGCGCGCGACGTGGATCCGTATGCTCATGAGCGAGCTCAACCGAGTCTCGTCGCACTTGGTATGGATGGCCACGAACGGGATGGACCTCGGCTCGACCTCCATGATGATTTATGGGTTGCGCGAGCGCGAACTCATCCTGGCTTTCTTCGAGAAGACGGCCGGACTCCGGCTGAATCTCAATTACATCCGCCCCGGCGGCGTCGCAGCCGATCTGCCCGACGGGTGGGAAGACGACGTTGACGTCATCTGCAACACGATCGATGAGCGCACGTACGAATACGATCAGCTGCTCACTGGCCAGCCCATCTTCCGTAATCGTCTGATCGGGGTCGGGGCGATCACCGCCGAAGAGGCTCTCGCCCTCGGATTGACCGGACCTCTCTTGCGGTCGACCGGCGTTCCCTGGGACCTGCGACGCGCGATGCCCTACCTCGCATACGACCGGGTGGACTTCGACGTGATCGTCGGCACCTACGGTGACAACTTCGATCGGTACGCGATCCGCTTGAACGAGATTCGAGAATCGATTCGCATCATCCGTCAGTGCGTCGAGCAGATGCCCACGGGTGACTACCGGAGTCAAGACCCCAAGGTCACCCCACCACCCCGCGCGCGTATCGACGAATCGATGGAGGCGCTCATCCACCACTTCAAGCTCTTCACCGAGGGATTTCACGTGCCCGCGGGCGAGGTCTACTCCGCTGTCGAGTCACCGCGTGGCGAAATCGGCTGCTACATCGTCTCGGACGGCGGCCCGAAGCCATACCGAATTCACGTGCGTGCGCCGAGTTTCACCAATCTCCAGGCCATGCCCCTTCTCATGCGTGGCGCGTCGGTGTCTGACGCCATCACCATGATTTCGACCGTCGATCCCGTTTTGGGCGAGGTGGACCGATGAGCCACTTTCGCGCCGAAATCCGCCAACGCGCCGACGAGCTCGTGGCGCTGTATCCACGTAAGCGTTCGGCCATGTTGCCGCTCTTGCACTTAGCGCAGGAACAAGATGGTTACTTGAGTGACGAGGGGATCGCTGAGGTCGCAGCGCTCACCGACACGACGCCCGCCGACGTTCGCGGAACCGCAACTTTTTACGACATGTTCCATCTCGAACCGGTGGGCAAGTACGTAGTGGGCATATGCACCAACGTGGCGTGTCTGCTCGCCGGTGGCGAGGAGATGCTCGAGCACGCGGCGTCACGTCTTCAGTGTGCCGTGGGTTCCACGTCCGCTGACGGACTCTTCACCCTCGAAGAGACCGAGTGTTTGGCCGATTGCAACCTTGCGCCATGCGTTCAGGTGAACCACCGCTACGTACGTACGACGACTCCCGCGACTTTTGACGCAATGGTCGCGGAACTTCGCGAAGGGCGATTGGAACACGATGTGCCCAACCACGGGACGCTGATTCGAGTGAAGCGACACGGCGGACTGCGCGTGAGCAAGGACGAGATCGCCGCTGAGCGCGCTGTCGCGCTCGCTGCTCGAACCGCGCGCGCCGAAGCCGCGGCCCAAGCGGCAGCGGCTCTGGAAGGCAAGTGATGGCGATCCTCGACGCCCCGGCCATCGTCTCGTCGCGACGTGACTATGACGATTCCTTTACTCTGGCGCGCTACCTCGACACCGGTGGCTATGTCGCGCTTCGTAAGGCGCTCACGATGTTCCCCGAAGCCGTCGCCGCCGAAGTCGATGCGGCGTCGTTGCTCGGACGCGGTGGCGCAGGTTTTCCTGCCGGCCGTAAGTGGTCGATGTTGCGCCGCTCAGCGATCTCGTACCTGGTGATCAATGGGGACGAGTCCGAGCCCGCCACCTTCAAAGACCACTACCTCGTCGAACGCGATCCGCACCAATTGGTCGAGGGTGTCATCATCGCCGCCTACGCCCTGCAGGTCAGCCAGGTCTTCATCTTCGTGCGTGGAGAATTCGCCCTCGGCCTCGAGCGCGTCCAACAAGCCATTAACGAGGCGTACTCTCACGGCGCCCTCGGTTCGAAGATCTTCGGATCGGACTTCTCCATCGACGTGGTCCTGCACCCGGGTGCGGGCGCCTATATCTGCGGCGAAGAAACGTCGCTGCTCGAAGCCCTCGAGGGCAAGCGGGGTTTTCCGCGCATCAAGCCCCCTTTCTTTCCCGCGGTCACGGGACTCTACGGAGAACCGACGGTGGTCAACAACGTTGAAACGATGTCGAACTTGCCGTGGATCATCAACCACGGAGGTGCGGCGTTCGCGGCTCTGGGCGCCGGTCGCTCCACGGGAACTCGACTCTTCGCGCTCGCGGGTGACGTGAAGAAGCCGGGCGTCTACGAACTCGAAATGGTGAAGAACACCTTTCGCGACCTGATCTTTGATCCCGCGCTCGGCGGCGGACTCAACGAAGGTCGCTCCGTTAAGGCCTTCATCCCTGGTGGCGTCTCGGCACCCTGGTTCGGGCCAGAGCAGCTGGACACACCGTTGGGTCAAGACGAAGTTGCTGGCCTAGGGTCGATGCTCGGATCAGGTTCGGTGGTCGTGATGGACGACGCGAGTTGTGTCGTGCGCGCGACCTGGCGCATCACGAAGTTCTTCTCGCGCGAATCCTGCGGCCAGTGCACTCCGTGTCGTGAGGGGTCGGGCTGGATTGAACGAATCATGTATCGCCTCGAACACGGCGGCGGGCGCCTCGAGGACCTCGACCTTTTGCTCGACCTGTGCGACAACATCGCTCCGGGACTCAGCTGGCCTCCACAGCAGACCACTATCTGCGTGCTGGGGCCTTCGATCCCTTCATCGGTTCACTCGGCGATCACCATGTTTCGTGACGACTTCGTGGCCCACGTCAACCACGGAGGTTGCCCCCATGACTGACGTCACTCGCACCAGCGTGACCCTCTCGGTCGATGGCCGCGATGTCGTGGCCGCGCCCGGAGAACTCATTATCGAGGCCGCCGAACGTGCAGGATCGTACATCCCGCGCTTTTGTTACCACCCGCGGATGGAGCCGGTCGGCATGTGTCGCATGTGTCTGGTCGAGGTCGAGGGACCACGCGGGGCGACGCTGCAGCCCGCGTGTTACATCAAGGTCGCCGACGGCATGAAGGTGATCACCGATTCCGAAAAGGTGAAGAAGGCCCAGGACGGTGTGCTGGAGTTCCTCCTCGCAAACCACCCCCTCGACTGTCCCGTGTGCGACAAGGGTGGTGAGTGCCCGTTGCAGGATCAGACACTGGCGCACGGCTCCGGTGAGACTCGCTTCGCAGAGGAAAAGCGTCACTTCGTCAAGCCCGTCGCCATTGGTGAACTCGTGCTGCTTGATCGCGAGCGCTGCATCCAGTGCGCGCGCTGTACGCGCTTCGCCTCTGAGGTCGCGGGCGACACGGAGATTGCATTCGCCGGGCGCGGGGACCTCATCGAGGTGGCAACCTCGCCGACGAAACCATTTGACTCGGTCTTTTCGGGTAACACCGTCCAGATCTGTCCGGTCGGCGCCCTCACCGCTAAGCCGTATCGTTTCAGTGCTCGACCCTGGGACCTCGAACAAGTCGAGAGCACCTGCACGACGTGCGCCGTGGGGTGTCGCGTGGCCGTACAGTCCTCCGGGAATCGATTGACTCGCGTTTTGGGTGTGGACTCCGAACCGGTGAATCACGGATGGCTGTGCGACAAGGGACGCTTCACGCTGGATTCCATTGACGCGAACGTCGACTCGAGTGACGTCCTGTCAGCTGCCACGCGCATCACCGAACCGATGGTTCGTGTCAAGGGGGAGCTCGCCCCAGTGTCGTGGGGCGTCGCCCTCGCCGAAGCCGCGCGACTGTTGCACGACGCGGGCGACGCCAACGCCATCGGCGCCATTGGGGGCGCCTCACTTACCAACGAAGGAGCCTTCGCGTGGGAGAGATTCCTGCGCGGGACGATCGGCACTGAGAACCTCGACGCCCAATTCGGCGATGGGCTCGATCCCGTATTGTTGCAAACCCTCCCTCTGGCCACTATCGACGACGCGGCGAGCGCTCCCGTGGTCGTGACGATGAGCGGTGACCTACGCGAAGAGCTTCCTGTCTTGTTCTTGCGACTTCGTGAGAGTTTTGCGCATCGCCAGCACACGTTGATCGAACTCTCCAGTGGACCGAGTGCTCTGCGCAGCCTCGCGGCGCACGTGGTGCCCGTTCGCCCGGGTGAGACGCCGTCGATTGCGCACGCACTCGTCAGTGGACAGGTGCCCGTGGGCACGCTCGTCACCGAGACCGAACTCGCTGCTGTGCGTCGTGCGATGGGCGATGGCACGGGCGTGGTGTTCGTGGTGGGTCGCGCCAACCTCGCCGAGGACCAGCGCCTGGTCGACGAAGCGGTGCAGATCCTGGCAGTCGGTTTCCCCCGGGCTAAGTTCCTCGTGGCGCTGCGCCGTTCGAACGTTCGCGGTGCGCTCGACATGGGACTCGGCCCCCGTCTTCGACCCGGTCGTGGTTTCGACGCCGTGGCGTCGGGCCGTGACACTCCCTCCCAGTTGGCGGCAATGGCCGCCGGCGAGCAACGAGTGACCTTGGTCTTAGGAGGGTGCCTCTTAGGCAACGTCGTCGACCAGTCGCTCGCGACAACGGCTCTGGAGTCGTCGCACGTCATCGCCGTGACCGGACATGGCGGCGCGACGTTGGCCTTCGCCGACGTGGTCCTTCCCGCCACGGTCCAACACGAACGTTTGGGCACCGTGACCAATCTCGAGGGTCGGGTGACGGCCGTGGCACCCAAGATCGGTGCACCTGGATCGGCGTGGTCCGACGTGGCCATCGCGTCAGAACTGGCGCTCGAATGGGGCCAGAGCCTCGGGCTCGAGTCGGTCGAGCTATGCGCGCAGGCGATCGAAGACAGCACGGGGTATGCCGCATTATCTGTTCTCCAGGATCAGGCGTTTGATGGCGTGGTCATGGGTCTCGCGGTGACGCCCGTCGAGCGCCACGCAATGGACCCGATGGCCTTTCCCGGCATTCGCTCGACCAAGACGGCGGGACTGGGTGAATCGACCGGGACCACGACCTTGCTCGACGTCTCCAGTTCGACGACCACCACCGCGGCCACCGCGGCCAATGTCGCTCTCGTGCGGGTGGACGCTCCATTGGCCGACGCCTACGCCCTGCGGCTCGTCCTCGCGCGACGACTGTACGATCGCGGTATTGCCATGCAGGGTTCGCCAGCACTCGCGGAGCTTGTCGGTGCCACTCGCTTGACGTTGCACCCGAGTGACCTCGATCGATTGGGTGTGGTGAGTGGCGCGACGTTGGTGGCACGCGCCCCTGGTGGCGACCTGGAGGTGGACGTGGTGACTGACGAGTCAGTCGTACGTGGCACGTGCGTGGCACCGATCGGCACGCTCGACGCTCACGGCATGAACGTCATCGCTCTCTTGTTCGACTCCTCGAGTCCCGTGACACAAGTACGACTGGAGACGCGATGAATCTCGCGACGGTCGATCCGCTCTTTAACGACGGTCTTCACGTCACGATTGCCATTTTGATCATTGTCCTGGTGAAGGTCGTGGTCGGTTTCGCCGTCATCATGGGCGCGGTGACGATGATGATCTGGTTCGAGCGCAAAGCCATTTCTCAAATGCAGAGTCGTATCGGACCCCAACGGTGGGGGCCCTTTGGATTGTTGCAGACCCTGGCCGATGGCATCAAGCTCTTCGCCAAGGAAGACCTCATGCCCGCCGAGGCCGATCGCTTCGTCTTCAAATTGGCGCCCTATCTCGTTTTGATTCCGGCCCTCATCACGTTCTCGGTGATTCCCGTCGGCGGGACCGTGATCGTTGCCGGGCACGTCATCGAGTTACAGATCGCCAACCCGCCCATGGGCATCCTGGTGATGCTCGCCATGTCGGGGATCTCCGTCTACGGCGTGATGTTGGCGGGGTGGGCGTCAGGTTCGAAGTACCCGTTGCTCTCCTCGGTTCGCGCCAGCGCACAGATGATCTCCTACGAAGCCGCCCTCGGGATGACCATCGTGACGGTGGCCCTGGTCACCGGTTCGCTCTCAACGCATGACATCGTGACCAGTCAGGCGGACGGCATCTGGCACTGGAACCTCATTCGCCTCGGCATCGTCCCGTTCATCGTCTTCGTCATCGCCATCACCGCCGAACTCAATCGCCCACCTTTTGACGTCGTTGAGGCCGAGAGCGAATTGGTCGGTGGTTTTCACACCGAATACTCTTCGATTCGTTTCGCGCTGTTCTTCATGGCCGAGTTCATGAATACGCTCACGATGTCGGGATTGATAGTGACCCTCTTCCTCGGTGGACCGGCTGGTTGGGTACCCAACGTCCCTCACCTGCGCTGGCTCTTTCCGATCCTCTGGTTCCTCATCAAGACCACGGGTTTCGCTTTCGGCTACATCTGGTTTCGCGCAGCCCTGCCGAGATTTCGCTACGACCAAGTCATGGATCTGGGGTGGAAGCGCCTTATCCCGCTGTCACTGGGTTGGATGCTCATCGTGGCGGGTTTCTTGATCAAGCCCGCAGACGGTTTTGCCATGGCCGCAGCCGTGATCATCGCGTGGACCCTCTTGAGTCGGGCGTTCGAACTCGGCGCTGATCGCGCGAGTGGACCAGGAGCGCTGATGCCCGTCGTCGGTGAGCGCCCCTTGCCGGGCGACGTCATCCGTGCGATTAGCGATGCACTTGACGATGAGGACGAGGAGGAGTAATGGCCGGTTGGACTGACTTCTTCGGGGGCTTCAAATTGACGTTGGCGCATATCGCCAAGCCCCGGGTTACGAATTCGTACCCGAAAGTAAAGCGACCCAAGCAGCCGCGTCAACACGGTCGTCATGTGCTCAACCGCTACGAAGACGGGATGGAGAAGTGCATCGGCTGCGAGTTGTGTGCCGGAGTCTGTCCGGTCAATTGCATCTTCGTGCGCGGTCTCGACAACCCGCCCGACCACCCGGTCTCGCCCGGCGAGCGTTACGGCTACATCTACGAGATCAACTACTTACGTTGTATCCACTGCGACTTGTGCGTGGAGGCCTGTCCCACTCAGGCGATCACTGAGTCCAAGATGTTCGAGTTTTCTTTCACGAATCGTGCCGACGCCATTTACACCAAAGCGCAATTGTTGGTCGATGACGAGGGGTACCCCCAGCGCCTGCCGTGGGAAGACTGGCGCTCAGGTGAGGCGGCCATGACGGGCGGATGGATGCGCGCGACGTCGCCGTCGGGTGACGCGGCTTTTGAGGGTGTCACGCAGTGGAGCGGAGACCTAGGTGTTGGCGTACGCGTCGCCGAAGGTGGTCAGTCGAATCATCGCGACGACGACGCCACGGGCTCCAAGCAGCTTCGCGATGTCTTCACTCGCCACCTCGATCCCGACGACGTCCCCCTGGAGCAACGCGGTCTGCAAGGATTGATGAAGACTCTCGAGGAACGTCGTCCTCGTCGTCGTACCAAGGGGGAGAGTTGATGTTGGCCACGACGTACGCCTTCACCGACGTCCTCGTCTTCGCGTGTACGGCGCTGCTGATTCTGGTCGGAGCCATCGGCGTAATCGCGATGAAGAACCCGGTGCACAGCGCACTGAGTTTGATCCTGTGCCTCTTCGGTGTGGCGCTCGCGTTCCTGGCCCAGCAGGCCGACTTCCTCGCCGCCGCCGAGATCATCGTCTACGCCGGAGCGATCGTCGTCTTGTTCCTTTTCGTCATCATGTTCTTGGGCGTCGACAAGTCTCGACATCCCCACATCGAACCTCTCGTTGGTCAACGTTGGCTCGCGGCATTGGGCGTCGTGGTGACGATGGCGGGACTTATCACCCTGATGGTGAACTCGCATTGGGTGAGTGGCGTCATGTCGGTCTCGACCGGGGGAGTCGCCCTCGCGGGAGGCTCCGGCAATATCACCCAGCTCGGAGACTCGGTCTTTACCACGTACTTGCTCGCTTTTGAAGCCACCGCGGGTCTTCTCATCATTGCGGTCGTTGGCGCAGTCCTTCTCGCGCGCCGTGACCGTCCCGCCGATGACGACGAATCGCGGAACGAAGGTGTCCACGACACCGACCCGTGGCGTTCCCTCGACGATGCCGACGACAACGAAGAGGTGTCGTCGTGACCATTCCCGCGGCCTGGTACCTCGTGTTGGCGGCCGTGCTCTTTGGCGTCGGCGCGTTCGGAGTCTTGACGCGTCGAAGTGCACTGATCATGTTCATGTGCATTGAGCTCATGTTGAACGCAGTGAACTTGACCTTCGTGACTTTCGCGCGCTCGATGAGCGACATCGGGGGACAGACCACCGTCTTCTTCGTCATGGTGGTCGCCGCCGCTGAAGTCACCGTCGGACTGGGCATCGTGGTGGCGATCTTTCGACGTCGATCGTCGACGTCGGTCGACGAACTCTCGGAGTTGCAGGGATAATGAATCACGTCGCCCCACTCATCATGGTGTTCCCCCTCGTCGGGTTTCTGCTCGTCGTGATCAATGGTCGTTCGTTGAGTAATCGACTCGTCGGGACCATCGCGACCACGGTGGTCGGTCTCAGTTTCGTTGCCAGCGTGATTACCTTCATCCTGTTGCTCCACGACCGCTCGCGAGAGGTCACCGTGCAACTCTTCACGTGGATCTCGGTCGATACGCTGCACGTGCCCGCGGCATTGCTGGTGGACCCGCTCTCGATCACGATGTGTCTGTTCGTGACGGGGATATCCACCTTGATCCACTTGTACTCCACGGCGTACATGGACGGCGAGACGGACTTTCGCAAGTTCTTCTTGTACCTCAACTTGTTCGTCTTTTCCATGCTCACGCTCGTGCTCGCAAACAACCTTGTGCTGACCTTCGTGGGCTGGGAGGGCGTCGGGGTGTGCTCCTACTGGCTCGTGAGTTTCTATTTCGATCGCGACGCGGCCGCTTCGGCGGGCAAGAAGGCCTTCATCTACAACCGGGTGGGCGACGTCGGTCTGTTATTGGCGATGTTCTTGATCTTCACCCACACTCACACGCTCACCTACGTCGGCATCTTCTCCTCGGCGTCACTGTTGTCGCCCACGATTGCCACGCTGGTCGTCTTGGCGTTGTTACTCGCGGCCACCGGCAAGAGCGCCCAGATCCCGCTGTTCAACTGGCTCCCAGACGCTATGGAGGGTCCGACCCCGGTGTCCGCCCTGATCCACGCCGCCACGATGGTCACCGCCGGGGTCTACCTGCTCGTACGAATGTCGCCGATCCTGGCGTTGTCATCGTCGGGGCGTCTGTCGATTGCTGTCATCGGCGGGGTCACGGCGTTCGTCGCCGCCACGATCGCCACGGCGCAAAAGGACATCAAGAAAGTCCTCGCATTCTCGACCGTGTCACAAATTGGCTACATGGTGCTCGCGGTGGGCGTAGGCGCCTACGGTGCCGCCATCTTCTTGATGGTGAGTCACGCCTTTTTCAAGGCCCTGCTCTTCCTCGGTTCGGGTTCGGTCATCCATTCACTCGGTGGAGAACAGGACATGCGAAAGATGGGGGGTTTGGCGAAGTGGCTGCCCCTCACCTTCCCCACGTTCTTGATCGGTTGGCTGACCATTTCGGGCGTCCCACCCTTTGCGGGATTCTGGGCCAAGGGTGATGTCTTGACCAACGTCTACGCCCACGACAAGCCCTTGTGGGTGCTCGGCGTACTCACGGCGATCTTGACCGCCTATTACATGAGTCGTCTCTTCGTCTTGACCTTTCGTGGCACGGAGCGCTTCCGCGAAGTCACCCACCAGCACGACCCGCACGAGTCGCCCCTGGTGATGACCGCGCCGCTGGTCATCCTGGCGTTGTTGAGTGTCTTTGGTGGAGTCCTCGACCTGCCCTGGGCGCACGGATTCTCGCTCACGCACTTCCTCTCGCCCAACTTCGGTGCCGTCGCGGTGACGTCCGCTCAGAGCACCGTGCTACAGACCGGACTGGCGGCAGTGGACGTGGTCGCTACGATCATCGGACTCATCGCGGCGTTCACGATCTGGCGAGGCCGTGTCGAGTCCTCGACCTACGAACGACCGTTCTTCGAACACGTTTGGCACTGGGACGACGCCTACGACGCGGTACTTGGTCGTCCACTGGAACGCGTCGCGGTAGTTGCCAACGACGTCGTCGAAGATCGCATCATCGACGGGGCGGTCGAAGGTCTAGGAGGCTCCGTGCAACGCAGTGGTGAAGGTCTGCGCAAACTTCAGGCGGGCATGGTGCGCCAATACGCGCTGGCCATGGTGTTAGGAGCGACTGTCATCGTCGTCTATCTCGTCGGTCGGGTGAGGTAACGATGCATTCTTCTTGGTGGTTAAGCGTTCTTATCGTGCTGCCCTTAGTGGGCGCCTTAGTAGCCATGCTGGTTCGAAAGATGCCGGGCGCGTCGTACGCGGTGGGTGTCGCAGTGGGCACCGTCGAAGTCGTGGTGTCGCTCATCGTCGCCTCGCTGTACTCGAGCCACGTCGCTTCGGCGCAGGGATTCGATTTTTATTCTCGCCACGTGGTCTCAGCTCCGCTGGGACTCGCCTACGACGTCGCCCTCGACGGGCTGTCGTTGCTGATGGTGGTATTGACCGCGCTCGTGCTGCTGCTGTCACTTCTGGGGGGACGTGATAAGCGCCGCGAGCCGGCTTTCGTTTCTTGGCTACTGATCCTGACGGGTCTCACCATGGGGTCGTTCGTGTCGCACGACGTGCTCGAGTTCTTCATCTTCTTTGAACTCACATTGGTGCCGTGCTACTTCATCATCTCGGGATGGGGTGGAAAGGAGCGCTCGCGCGCGGCGCTCAAGTTCTTCTTGTACACCTTCACCGCGTCGGCCTTCTTCTTGGTCGGCATCTTGTACATGGGGTTCGCCCACCAGCACCAGAATCCGGGATCGGCGCTGACCTTCGCCTATAGTGCCATGTCCGGAACGACGATGTCTCACTCGACGGCTGTCTGGTTGTTCGTCTCCTTCGCCATCGCCTTCGCCGCGAAGGCGCCGATCTGGCCATTGCACACGTGGTCACCGCTCACGTACGCGGAGGCCCCAACCGCTGGATCGATCGAACTCTCGGCTCTTCTCGCAAAGTTGGGAACATACGGACTACTGCGCTTCGCGGTGGGATTGTTGCCACTCGCGCAGGTGAGCGTGCGCCCGGTCATGTTGACCCTGGCGGTGATTGGCATCTTGTACGGCTCGATCCTCGCGTGCGTGGCCAAGGATCTGAAGCGACTGGTCGCGTACTCATCGCTGGCGCAGATGAGCTTCATCACGCTCGGCGTGATGTCGGGTTCGACCGAGGGTGTCACGGGCGCGGTCCTGTTGATGTTCAACCACGGCATCATCACGATTGGCTTCTTCCTCATCATCGGATTCCTCGAACGGCGACGTGCGAGCATCCAGATCGCTGATTTCGCGGGCCTGCAACGTCCGGTACCGGTGCTCTCGGCGATCTTCACGGTGGCCATGATGGCCTCCATCGGATTGCCGGGTCTCTCGGGGTTCGTTTCGGAGTTCTTGATCCTCATCGGAACCTTCACGACTCACGCCTGGTGGGCCGCCGTTGCCTCGCTCGGGGTACTCGCGTCCGCGGTGTACCTCCTGTGGCTCTACCAGCGGGTGTTTCACGGTCGCGCCGAGGGTGCTAACGCCCAAATCGCTGACGCAACGATGGGCGAGCGCTGGGTACTGGTGCCTGTCGTCGTTCTCATCGTGATCCTCGGCGTCTTTCCCAAGCCGGTCCTTGACAAGATCACGCCATCGGTGCACGACCTCGTCACCCAGGTGGCCACGGCGGGAGCGGCCAAGTGATCGCCGCGACGACCCTGCGGGTCTCCATTCACTACCTGGCGATTCTGCCCGTCCTGATCTTCTTCGGAGCGTCGCTGGTGTTGCTGGTCGCCTCGGCGATGTGGCGTCGCACCATGCCGACCATTGTGGCCACGACCGTGAGCGTCGCCACGTCGGTCGCCGTCCTCGTGGTGACCTACTTCCAATGGCGCTGCATCGATAAAAGCGGACCGTCAACCGCGGTGGCCCACGCTGTGGTGCTCGACGGTTTCTCGGTGGTGGCCACGGGAGTGATTGCGCTCTCGGTGGGACTCGCCGCGCTGGTAGCACACGACTGGGCTCGTCGAGAGAATGTGCGCGGACCAGAATATTCGATCCTGGCGCTCGCCTCGACCGCCGGCGCAGTGTTGATGGCCCAGGCCAACGACCTCGTCGTCATTTTCCTCGGCCTCGAGATATTGTCGCTGGGTCTGTACGTGCTCGTGGCGATCGATCGGCGCAAGAAGGACTCGGCCGAAGCGTCCCTCAAGTACTTCATCCTGGGCGGTTTCGCGTCGGCGATCTTCATCTACGGTGCGGCACTGGTCTACGGGGCGACCGGTTCGACGAACCTTTCGAGCATCTCGTACTTCCTGGGGTCGAACGTCGTTTTGCACCCGGGACTGCTCTACGCCGGTGGCGCGCTGTTGTTGGTTGGTTTCGCGTTCAAGATTGCCGCCGTGCCCTTTCACATGTGGAGCCCCGACGTCTACGAGGGGTCACCGACACCAGTCACCGGACTCATGGCTTCGATCGTCAAGGTCGGCGCCTTCGCGGCATTACTGCGTGTCATCATTTCGGGACTCGGAACCCAGTTGGACACGTGGCGTCCGATCCTGTGGGTGCTCATCGTTCTCACCACGGTCGTCGGGGCGGCGCTCGCGCTACCTCAGCGCAACGCCAAACGTCTATTGGCGTACTCCTCGATCAACCACGCCGGCTTCATCTTGGTGGGCGTGTGGGCGGGAACGGCACGCGGTAGCGCGGCCACCTTGTTCTACCTCGCCACTTACGCGCCGACCGTCGTAGCGACTTTCGCCATCGTCACGTTGATGGGAGGCTTGGGTGACCAGCGCCACTCGATCGAGTCCTATCGCGGACTCGCGCGCCGCCAACCGTGGCTGGGCGCATCACTCGCGGTGTTGTTGTTGTCGCAACTCGGTGCGCCCCTGACGTCGGGCTTCTACGCGAAGTACTCGGTACTGGCTGCGGCCGTTGACGCCAACGGCGTCGCCCTCGCCCTGGTCGCTTTGTTGAGTGCCGCCATCGCCGCATCGTTTTACCTCCGCTGGACTGTTGTGCTCTACGCCGAACCCGATGACGCCGTTGACGCGAGTCGCGTGGTCGTGCCGCGCGCTACGGCCATTGCTATCGGTGTCGGTGTTGTCGTCACTCTCTTGTTCGGTATCTGGCCCGGTCCGTTGGTGACTCTCGCTCAGCACGCCACCTTGTTCTTCACTCCGTGAGTCGCGTCGCGATCGCCACGTCGCGCTTTGCTCAGCCCAGAGCCCTCGGCGGTCTCGAAGTTCACGTGGACCGTGACTCCCCGCTCGTCGTTGAGGAGTTGCGCACGCTGGGCGTTGACGCCGTTCTCGCGTCGTGGGACGACGAGGACGTCGACTGGGAGTCCTACGACCTCGTGGTCATCCGTTCGACGTGGGGTTACGCGAACGTGCGCGATCAGTTCCTCGACTGGGCGCGTGCGCGACCTCGCCTGGTCAACCCCTACGACGTGATCGAATACTGCACCGACAAGCACTATCTCGGTGACTTCTCTAATCAGGGATTACCGGTCATCGCGACCACCTACTGCGAGGTGGGCGACGCGCCTGAGTTTCCCGGCGGCGACTTCGTCGTCAAACCCACCGTGGGGGCTGGTTCCATCGACGCGATGCGCTTCGCACCGAGCGAGATTGATCTGGCCCACCAGCACGTGGCGCGCTTACACGCCGCGGGTCGGTGCGCGCTGGTGCAGCCCTACGTCCATTCCATTGACGAGTCCGGTGAGCGCGCCCTGATCTTCATCGACGGGGAGTTCTCGCACGCGATGACCAAACGCGCGATGTTGAACACTGCGCCCCACCACCGCGACGGAGATTTTCGAAATCGGCAGATGTCGAGGGCGCAGGGCGAACCCGACGCCGTTACCGTGGCTCACGAATTCCTTCGTGGTCGACTCGCGGGTCTGACGTACGGGCGCGTGGACCTCGTCATCACCCCCGATGGGTGGCAGTTGATGGAACTCGAGCTCGTCGAACCCGCGCTCTACCTCAGCTTCGACGAGGGTGCCACGACGCGCCTCGCGCGAGCCATCGCGGACCGCCTCTAAAAGGGGCCCTTTAGACGCTCTCGTCGACGCGACGCGCGGCCTCGAGCACGTCGGGAGGCACAACGGTGCCGGGTCGGTTACTCGGGTCGTTGGTGAGGAAGCGACCGAGCATGGGGAACTCGGTGATCGATTCGGCGCGCAAGATCGCTGCGACTACCGGCACGAAGCTCTCGGCCGCCGGGTAGACGATGTATCGCGGGAGCCAGCGCGGGTGGTACTTGGCGTTGAAGAGCCAGAGCGATTCGATGGGTAAGACCCCTGAGAGTCGCTTCAGGGTCCAGCGCTCGACGCGCGTGAAGGTACCCTCACCACGTTCGCCGTCGAGTACCGAGCGAAAGGCGGCGAAGTTCAAGCTCAAACCCTGCGAGCCCTGAGCCCTCAAGTGCGCAATCGTCGAACACAGGGCGTAGTCAATGAGCCCATTGGGGTGTTCGCCAGGATCGCGACGCATCAGGTCCAGCGAGTACCCGTTGATCGCTGGCGAGGGAACGAACTGGCAGGCCGCGACGGGCTTGCCGTCGGGTCCAAAAACGAGGGTGAGCAGTAGTCCCTTGTCCTTGGGGTCAAAGAGTCGGCCCAACATCATGGAAAAGCCTCGTTCGTCCTCACCTCGGCGCAACATCGAGATGAGTTCGAGGACGCCGGTCACTTGCGCGGGGTTGATGACGGCGGGATCGAAGAACTCGACGGTGTAGCCGTGGCGCGCGAGGCGCGAGCACGCCTGACGCAATCCCTTCATCTTGCCGCCCTCGAGGCTGAAAGTCGGACAGTCGACGATCGCCTCGTCACCGAGGTAGAGGTAGTGCATGCCCGCCGCGTGGTATGTACCGAGCCACTCCGCACCCGCACCCATGACGGCCATAGTCCATCCGCGCGCCTCGCAGTGGGTGCGAAACGCGTTAAAGACCTCGGTGCGCTCGGCGTCGGGCCCGATCGGGTCCGGTGAGATCAGCGCCACTCCGCCATACACCGCGTAGGCGACGAGGGAGTCGCGGAAGAAGAAGAACTGCTTGTCGTCGCGCAAGGCGAAGTAGTCAAGTGTTCCGCGCCCGTGACGGCGAACGATGTCGCGCGCCCGTAGCTCGGCGACGCGCCGCTCCGCGTTGGTGGTGGTGCTCGACAAGCGGCGATCGACCACCGGACGAGTCACCACGTAGAGCGCGATGACCACCAGGGACACGCCGATGGTCAAGAGGACCGGATCGAGGAAATCCGTGGCCCGATCGGGGAGAAAGATGTTGTATTGGCCCACGAGCCGCTCGAGACACGCCACTAAGACGACTCCGTAATTCGGTAACACGTAGTGGTGTCGGCTGGCTGCTTCGAGCCCCCCCGACGCGGCAAGTACCGCCAGGGATGCGATGACCACCAGGCGCGGCAAGATGGACCGAGCCGTGGAGCGGTCCGACGCCGCCAAGAAGTGACGGCGCTGCATGACCAGCAACACTGCGAGGCCGGCGGCGACCAACGATGCCACGACTGATCCGCCGCGTGCCAAGTGCGCGACGACGGTGGTGGCGAGAGTGACGAGGGCGAGGAACCACGCTCGACGTTGGCCTCGACGAACGCCGCGCGCCAACATGATCAGGACCACACCGGCCACCGCAGTGATGACCGCAGCCGATTGGGCAGCGCCGAGCGGTAAGAACTTCAGTACCGTGTGCAGACGGTAGCGAAGATGTGGTGACGCGGGCACCGCCACGTTGATGAGTCCATCGGCGAGCAGGAGGCCACTGGCCCATCGGCGCACGGATCGTTGACGTCGCGAGGTCGCCAATCGATCCTCACTGAGGGGAAAAGGAGCACCTAGGGGCCACGAACCGAGCGTCGCGGTCCCCGCGGGCGGCCCGGCTTGGCTGGGACGCGACCCTACGAGGCGCTCAAGGATGCGCGAACGAGACAAGGGGGACTGTCCACCGATGAGTCGGACCTGGACGTTGCTCGCCGCTTCGATCTCGACGATGCCCAGGCGCGCCACCGAGGTGAATACCGGGGGAAGTCCCAGACGTCCCTCGCGTTTGACCACCACCGTGCGCGACGGGCCAGGCACGGCGCATACGCCGCGGTCCAAGAACGCGAGGGCGGGACGCGGCGCTCCGCCAATGACGGCACCGACGCCGCCACGTTCGACGATGCGTCGGGCGTACTCCAGAGCGTCTTCGCCATCGACGAGAGTGTTGGCCAGTGGCTCGCTTTCGACGTCGCCATGGTGGGAGCGATTGAATCGTCGTCGTACCAGGAGTCCGGCCGCGGCGACGACGAGGGCTTCAGCGATGACGAGGAACAGCAGGTTCACCACGAGGTTGCCCCAGAAGCTGGTGGTATGCGGGGCGTGGACCTTGTAGACGTGGTGGGTGAAGTGCCCGAAGAGTTTGGCTAGCGAGTTGAAGAGGTCGAAAGCGGCAACGGCCGCGAACACCACCCAGATCCACGGCGCCAGACGACGATACAAGATTCGCGACGCCACGAAGCTCGCGAGGGCGGCCGGATCCTCCAGGCGGTCGGCGTCGGACTGGTCCGCCACGTCGACGTGTTGCACGTCAACGCAGTGCGAGCCGGTCGCGATGGCGAGGTCGCGCACGCCGTCGGCGGAGGCGACTTGAAGCACGAGGTCACTGGCCAACGTCACGCCGAGTTCTTCGAGACGGCGCCGCGCCTCGTCGTCCGATGCGAGTGCCGCGTCGTCGGAGCCGGGCAGCACGTAGACGTGGTGGGCCTCGTGGGCTACGAAGGCGCGCAGGGCGCGAACGAAGTCGGGCAGGTGCAAGAAAGTGGATGAGATCTCGTCGGCCAGCGAGAGATGGGTGCAGGGGAAAAAGAGGTTGCCCGCGACCACGACGATGGCCGGGTCGTCAATGTCACCCAGGAGCGCCATCAATTCCACGAGCGGTCGACTGGCGGCCTCGGTTCGTGGCGACAAGGAGAGGTCACTGACCACGTAAACGTGGTGCCCGTACGGAATCGGTAGCGTGTGTCGTTCAGTCGCTCCCATCACGTCTAGTCTCGCAGAGATTGTTCCTTGTAATTCGTGAGAGCCCATGACGACGACTAACCCCCAAGAGCACTGGTATTGGCGCCGTGAGCCGGTCCTGGCGGGGGCGGCGGTCGTGGTCGATATCGACGGGGTTCTCGCCGACGCCTCCGGTCGTCAGCACCTACGGGGCTGGGGGGACTGGCGAGCGTTCTTCGACGCCTGCGACGAGGATCCCCTCATCGGCGAGACCGCCCGATTGCTCGACCTGCTCGACCCGGCGGTGGCGGTCCTGCTGGTGACCGGGCGACCACGTCGGGTTCAGTCCAAAACGGTGGACTGGCTCGAGCGCTTCTCGGTGCGCTGGGACCTCCTGGTGACGCGCGACTTCGGTGACTACTCAGGGGTCTCTGAGTTCAAGCGCGACGTGCTACACGACATCCGCTCATCTGGTTTCGACGTGCGCCTCGCACTGGAGGATGACCCGAACAATCACGCGATGTACGTCGCGGAGGGTGTGCCGTGTCTTTACATCCACTCGGGGTATTACCTCTGAGGCGTCTCAGACGCGGCTAACACGTCGAGTACCTCGCGAGCGGCGCGACGACCCGAACCGATGCTTGCGGGAATCCCCACCCCGTCGTAAGCGTTGCCAGCTAAACGGATGGGGTGGGGCAAGAGTGCTTCGCGGGCTCGCGCCACGAGTTCATTGTGTCCGACGTAGTACTGGGGAAGACCGTGGGGCCAACGTTGCACTCGTGCCGCCGCCGGTTGCCCGGCGCGATTTAGGAGCGTCGTGATCTCACGGTGCACCCGGTCGATAAGTGCGTCGTCGGTCATCACGTCGCTGCGCCGATCATCGATGCGCCCGACGTGAGCGCGAATCAAGATCTCACCGTCGCGGCGAAGGTGAGCCCACTTGCGATCGAGGAAGGTGAGAGCGGTCGTCATCATGATGTCGTCGTTCCACGGCGTGGCCAGAGGAACCAAGACACCCGTGCCACTGGGCGGCAACGTCGTGTCGCTTTGGCGAAACACGAAGGTCACCATCGCCGCTCCCGCACTGTCGACGCTGAGGAGACCCGTGAGGGCCTGACTCATCGAGCCCGCGAGGTGTCCAGCCACGGGAGCTGGCGTGGCCAGGATCACGGCGCTGGCACCGGTAGTGGTCGCAACCGTGTCGACCTCCCAGGCGTAGAGTCCAGAAGGGGTCGGTCGCAGTGCAGTTACGGACGTTGAGGTGCGCACGACCACGTCGCGTTCGCGAAGGCGATCTGTGAGTTCGACGACCAACGAACCAACCCCGCCGCGCAAAGTCATGAAGAGGGGCCCCAGAACACGCTCGGCGACGGGTCCACTCGGGGTGGGCGCGGACGCCAGAGCCTTCATCAGGGATCCGCCTCGCAAGGCGGCGTCGTACAGGGCTGGAAAAACGGCCGACGCCGAGAGTTCGTCCACGCGTCCCGCCTGAATCCCCCCGACCATGGGCTCAATGAGTTGGTAGGTGAGTTCACTGCCTAACTTGGCGCGCAGGATCGAGCCGATGCTGACGTCTTCCGTCACCTTAAATTTTCTCGGGATGTGCAGGTCGCGCCACGCGGCCCAGCGCGCCGCTCGCGAGAGGCCCCTCAGCGCCTTGACCGACGCCGCGTTCGTGGGAACACCGAGGACGATACCGGGCGGTAGAGCCTCCATGGCACTCCTGAGCCAGATCCACGCGCCCGATGCGTCAATCGCTTCGAGTTGGTCGGCGAGGCCCAGTTCGCCGGCGAGCGTCACAGCTTCGGGACGCCGCGCGAGGAAGCCGTCGGGTCCGAAGTCGATGACGCGTCCCGCGAAGTCGCCACTGAGCAGAGGTCCACCGGTTCGCTCAGCTGCCTCGATCACCTCGATGCGCGGCGTGGCGTCCGAAGGACCGTCGACGCCGCCAGAGAGTTCCCACGCGGCCGCCAGGCCGGCGATGCCGCCACCGACGACGACGACCGACGGGCGGGTGCTCACGTTGCGGTCGTCACGACGTCGGCCAGAACCGAGATGAATGCCGGGTCGTCATTGAGTGATGCGGTGCGAATCAGATTGAGCCCGAGTTCCTGGGCCAGGGACTGGGCTTGGATGTCAATGTCGTAGAGGACTTCGAGATGATCCGAGACAAAACCAATGGGGCACGACACGATGTCAGTCAATCCTTGGGCCTTCTTCGTCCGCAGCACCTCCAGGATGTCCGGACCGATCCAGGGGTCGGCGGTGCGACCAGCGGATTGCCACGCGATGTCCCAGTTGGAGATGCCTGCGGCCCGTGCGGCACCCTCGGCGCTGGCGCGCAGTTGCTCGGGGTACGTGTCGCCGCTGGCGAGGATCTTCTGAGGAAGAGAATGCGCCGAGAACACCACCTCGGTGCTCGCGAGTCTCGCGGGATCGATGGTGGCGAGCGCGTCGGTGACGCGATCGGCGATCAACTCTAAGAATCCTGGAGCGTCCCACCAGGCACCGATTTGGACGAAGGTGACGGTGTCGCCCAGAGCGTCGTGCGCGCGTTGCATGTACTGGTCGGTCGACATCGTCGAGGAGTGTGGTGCCAGGACGAGACCGATGACGCGCGCGACGCCGTCGCTAACGAATCCGGGTGCCACGTCTTCAATCAGTGGCGGTTCGTATTTCGATCCGTATCGCACGTCGTATGCCCCCGGGGCTCGCACTTCGAGCGCCTGCGCCAATGCCGTCACTTGGGCCGCGGTACGCATCGCCAGTGGCGATGTTCCGCCGATCTCTCGGTAGCGACTCGAGAGCTCCGCTAGGAGTTCAGGTGTTGGCGCGCGCCCGTGACGGATTCGTGTGTAGTACGCCTCGACGTCGTCGGGCGTCGTGGGCGTGCCGTAGGCCATAACCAAGACACCGGTTCTCATGCCACCCCGGCCAAACCTTCGTCGTGGACCACGCGAACCACTTCCTCGAGCACCGTCGGGTCGGTCGAAGGCAAGACGCCGTGACCCAAATTGAAAATGTACCCCGCGTCGCGTCCCGCGCGGGCGAGGACTTCGCGCGCCGCGGCGACGCCGAGCGCCACGCCGCCCAGGCAGCGCGCGGGGTCGAGATTGCCCTGGACGGCCTTCTGAGCGCGACGACGCCCCTCATCGAGGTCGACGCGCCAGTCGATGCCCAATACGGTGGAACCGGCGCTACGCATGAGGGTAAGGAGCTCGCCGGTTCCAACCCCGAAGAGTATCGTGGGCACGTCAAGGTCGGCGACGCCGGCGAGAACCCGTTGGGTCGCCGGTAAGGCGAATCGTTCGTACTCGTCGCGCGTCAAGGCGCCCGCCCAGGAATCGAATAGTTGCAGTGCTCGCGCGCCGTGGACCACCTGAGCGCGAAGAAACGAGACTGTGATCTCGACGAGTCGGTCCAGTAATCGTTCAAAGAGGGCAGGGTCGGCGTGCATGAGGGACTTGATCACCGCGAAGTCCCGGGTGGGGGCCCCTTCGACCAGGTAACTGGCGACGGTAAAGGGTGCGCCCGCGAAACCAATGAGTGGCGTCCCCGTGGCCGAAAGCTCCTTGACGACCAGGTCAACCGTGGTCGTCACGTGGGCGATGTCGTCCGAAGTCAAATCGCGCAATCTTTCGAGGTCGCTCTCGTCGCGAAAGGGCTGGTCGATGACCGGTCCGCGTCCGGGGACGACGTCGACACCAAAGCCAATCGCGTGATAGGGCACCACGATGTCGGAAAACAAAATTGCGGCGTCCACGCCATATCGTCGGACCGGCTGCATGGTCACGTCGCAGGCGAGCTCGGGGTTGGCGAAGGCCTCGAGGATCGAGCCCGTACCGCGTAACGCCCGGTATTCGGGGAGTGAGCGGCCTGCTTGACGCATGAACCACACCGGGACGTGTTCAACCGCTTCGCCACGACAGGCTCGTAAGAAAACGGGGTCAGACACACGGCTCCTTTTCCGGCCTTCAGCCTACGTCGGCTGGTCAGACGAGGTGCGAGAGGCACTCGCGCGCCACGTCCCCTAGACTCGTCAAACGCGATTTGCGAGTACCGGGAGAGGTTCGATGGCACACGAGCGCGAGATTTGGGAGGAACAAGAGTTCCTCGACCGCGCCCTAGACGCGCTGGATCACATGCGCAGCGAGGCGCGATCATTGCGCGACTCGGCCGCGGTGGCGACGATGCGCGGGGCGGGTGACCTCGTCGAACGCGACGTCGTGATGGGAACGGCCCTCCAGCGACTTGACCAACTTGCCATCGGCGACCAGCCACTCTTCTTTGGTCGCATCGACTATTTGGACAAGAATGACGGTCCAGGCGATACGTACCACGTCGGTCGCCTTGCGGTCTCGGACGTTGAACTCAACCCGCTCGTCGTTGATTGGCGTGCCCCCGTTGCTGAAGCGTTCTATCGGGCCACGGGTGTCGAGAGTCTCGGACTGGCGCGTCGGCGACACGTGGCGATTCGCGGACGAGACGTGCTCGGGGTCGAAGATGAGTATTTCGCCAACGAACTCGGTGAGTTGCAGCTTCCTGACGGCGACGAGCGCGACGCGACCGACGAAGGGCTCGTGGACGGCGGACTCGCCCTCGGAGGCCCCGGCGCGCTGTTGGCCGCACTCGGTCGAGCTCGTACAGGTCGCATGGGAGACATCGTCGCGACCATCCAGGGCGAGCAGGACCAGATAATTCGCCACCCGCTCGCTGGAGTTCTGCTGGTCCAAGGCGGCCCCGGCACGGGTAAGACCGCGGTGGCGCTGCACCGAGCGGCCTATCTCCTCTTCACGTTCCGAGCCACGCTCGAGCGTCAGGGCGTCTTGGTCGTCGGGCCAAATCCATTGTTCCTGAATTACATCGAAAACGTTCTGCCCTCCCTCGGGGAGTCGGGCGTGACCCTGTCGACGATTTCGGGATTGGTGACGAACGTCGACGTTCGTGGTCGAGACAGTGAGGAAGTTGATCGCCTCAAGGGCGATGTACGTATGGCCACGTTGTTAGCGCGCGCCCTGCGCACGCGTCAACGACCGTTGCGCCAAGAGGTCTCGATCCCGGTGGGTCGCGCCATCATCGTGGTGAGGCCCGAGGACACGACCGACATCGTCGAACGAGCGCGACGTCGTCCGGGGAACCACAATCAACGTCGTTCCGCGGTCGGGCGCGAACTCGCGGCTCGACTGGCCGTGCGCTACCACGATCGATTCGTGCGTGAGAGCAGTGAGGACACCGGCGCGCTCAATGAACTCGCGGATCAGATTCGCGCGACCTACGAGTACAAGCAAATGTTGCAACGCATCTGGCCGCGCCTCTCGGGCCAGGACCTACTGCACGATCTCTTTGGCGCGTCGGCGCTACTTCGCGCTGCGGGACGGGGACTCTTTGACGACGATGAACTCGCACTCTTGGAACGCCCACGCAGCGAGACCCTCGACGAGATTCGCTGGACCAAGGCCGACGCGGCGCTGATCGACGAGGCGAGGATTTTGCTCGGTCCGCGCAAGCGTCCGCGTTCGCTCATCAAGCCCACCGACAACGGCGTCCTCGACGGAGTCGATCTCGACTCCTTCTCCGGCGATATCCGCGCGGCGGCACTGCGCGAGGCACAACGGCTCGCGCCCACGATGACGGCCGAACTCGATGAAGCAGAGTTCGTTACGTACGGTCACATCGTTGTCGACGAGGCTCAAGACCTCTCACCGATGGAATTGCGCGTTCTCAAGCGTCGCGACCTGACGGGTTCCATGACCATCGTGGGGGACATGGGCCAGGCGACGACGGCCTCGTCTTCCTCCTCGTGGAATTCTGTCCTGGAGGTGCTGGACCCTCGTCGGGCCCCCACACGAGTGGACCTGACGGTCAGCTACCGCACGCCCGAAGAAGTCCTCGATTTTGCGGCACCAACCTTGCGTGCCGCCGCCGTGGACCTCGAGCCACCGCGTCCCGTTCGCCGCGCGGGCTTCACGCCGATCGTCGAAGTCGTGGAGGTGAAGGACTTCGCCGCTGCACTCGTGTCCGCGGTCCGCCGCGAGGTCGAAGTCGTCGCCCCTGGTCGTGTCGCGGTCATTGTCGCGTCCGCTCGCGTGGAAGAGATCGTCCGACTTCTCGTCGAGGGCGCCATTGCCGCCGTCGATCCTCGCGATGAGGATTCCAAGGGTCTGGGTGCTGACCTGGTGGTGCTTGGTGCAGAGGGAGCGAACGGTCTCGAGTTCGACGCCACGGTCGTCGTTGAGCCGGGCGAGATCGCGCGACGTGGCGCGAGTGGTGACGAAAAGATGACCCCTCGAGGACTGCGTACGCTCTACGTCGCGATGACGCGACCCACGCGTCGACTGGCGATACTGGCCACCGGCGAACTACCAGAGACCCTTCGATAGTCGGTATTCGTGAGGAACGTCACAAGGGCATCTAAATTTTTGGTAGAACTTAAGGCGTGAGTCAGGCGATTCCCCTCAATAGCCTGGCGGAGCAAGAGAAGATCGTCCATGATCGTCCGCCAATGCTTGCCATTGGGGTGATGATTTGGCTCGGCAGCGAGCTGATGTTCTTCTCGGGACTCTTCGCCGCGCTTTTTACCATCCGTGCGCACCTCGTGGCGTGGCCCCCCAAGGGCACCCACCTCGACGTACTGCAGTCCGGTATCTTCACGCTCGTCTTGGTCGGGTCGTCCTTCACGATGCAGTACGCGGTGTGGCTCATCGAGCATCGGCGACGAGCCGAAGCGCGTCGCTGGGTGATTATTTCGATGGTGATGGGAACGTTGTTCGTGTCCAACCAGGCGTACGAGTGGACGCACCTCACCACTCGCTGGTACACCAACTCCTACGGCTCGGTGTTCTACATCACCACCGGCATCCACGGTCTGCACGTGTTCTTGGGTCTCGTGGCTATGGCGTTCTTGTTGTTCCGCATGCGTGGTACCGAAGGCGACCCGGGCGAACTCTCCACCTTCCAGGGTGTTAGTTACTACTGGCACTTCGTTGATGTCGTCTGGATCGGGCTGTACTCGGCTCTGTTCCTCTTGAAGTAGGTCGTGATGAAGATTCGTTATCGAGTGCCGTTTCTCTGCGTTGTCGCGCTCGTGGCCGCCGGACCGATCCTGAGCTTGGCCACGGCGGCCGCGGCCTCGACCAATTCGAACACGAGCACGCCGTATCAAACTGGACGCGCTGACGCCGGGACACCGAACTCCACCACGGTCGTGCGAAATCCTACGACGGGTGCCATCGTGAGTTACGGCGACAGCGCCATCACCTACACCGCGCCGTCGCCGTCGCTCGCGGTGCTCGGCCAGTCGTTGTTCCTGGAGAACTGTGCGTCGTGTCACGGCACCCAGGCCAACGGCGTCCCCGCCAACGGCACCTCGGGCGCGTACCCGAACCTCGTTGGTCTCGGACCGGCGACGATCGATTTCTGGGTGGAGTCGGGCCGTATGCCCGCCGCCGACCCCCGAGCGATCCAAGCCAAGCGACGCCCACCTCGTTTGGACCAGGCCCAGGCCCTGGCTATCGCCGCGTGGGTGAATTCGCTCAGCCCGAGTTATCCCGACATCCCGTCGCCGAACTTGGCGAACGCCAACGTCTCTGACGGGGCGGCTCTCTTCGCCCTCAACTGTGCGGCCTGTCACACCATCGAAGGTGACGGCGACGCTCTCGCGAATGGAACCTTCGCGCCATCGCTTCGCAACATCCCCGCTTACCAAGTCGTCGAAGCCATCCGCACCGGCCCCGGCAATATGCCGCGCTTCACTGGCAACTTGAGTGATACGCAGGTGTCGGACATCGTGAAGTACGTCACCACCGAGATCCAGCACCCCCAGAACCCCGGTGGTTTTGGTTTAGGCGGCCTCGGACCGGTGGCTGAAGGCTTCGTCGGACTGTTGTTGGGCGTGGGACTGCTGGCCCTCGTTGGATTTTGGGTAGGAGAGCGTCAGTGAGCGAGCACGAGCAACGGACCCCGGTGATGTTGAGTTCGGTGTCCGCCGACGATCCCCGGTTACAACCCGCGGCGCGTCGACCGGAGCTGGTCGAGAAGGTCATCGCCGTGACGTTCTTCATTGGCATTCTCTTCGTCGCCGGATTCGGCGCGTGCTTCTGGGTGAACGCCGCGCCCTGGACACTGGGCGCCACCTTCGGCGGCGGCCTGACATTTCTTGGCGTGGGACTGATTGCCTGGGGTAAGTACCTCATGCCGCGCGGACCATTCGTGGAGGAGCGCCACACGCTGGCGAACGCGCCTGAGGACCGTGACGCGTTCGCCGCTGCGATCGTCGAGCGCGGTGGCGGCGTCGTCAAGCGCCGCAAGGTCCTCGGTGGATTGCTCGGGGCCGGTATGGGGATCTTTGGCATCGTTGCCGCTTTCCCCCTCGTACGTTCCCTCGGTCCGTTGCCCAAGGGAACGCTGTTTCACACCGACTGGACCAAGGGCACGTATCTAGTGGACATCACTGGTCGACGTGTCCACCAAGATGATCTCGCTATCGGATCGATCGTGACGGTCTATCCCGAAGGTCTGGAGAACACCGACAACGGTCAGGCCGTGGACCAAACGGTGTTGATTCGTATCTCGAATGAGAACTTCGTGACTCAAAAGGGTCGCGAGACCTGGGGACCCGACGGCTACCTCGCCTACTCCAAGTTGTGCACTCACCTGGGCTGCCCCGTTGGGCTCTACGAACAAGAGATGCAGCTACTCGTGTGTCCGTGTCACCAATCGATGTTTGACGTGACTAATGGATGCATTCCGAACTTTGGTCCGGCACCTCGACCCCTACCGCAGTTGCCCTTGCAGATCGATTCGGCCGGGTACCTGCAGGCGCAGTCGGACTTCAATCAGCCCGTCGGACCGGGATTCTGGGAGCGCTCATGAGTCAGACCGTCAACACCAAGCGCACGCAACGTGAGAACGCGGGCCCCTACGGCAAGCTCGGTCAGACGCTCAACGAACTCGATGACCGTTTAGGTGTCGCCAAGGGTGGCCGGACGTTCATGGACAAGATCTTCCCCGATCACTGGTCCTTCATGCTCGGCGAAATCGCGCTGTATTCCTTCGTCGTGTTGTTGGCGACGGGTGTCTTCTTGACGCTTTATTACATCCCGAGCCAAGACCTGGTGACCTACCACGGCAGCTACCTACCCCTCGATGGCCAACGCGTGACCGAGGCCTTCGCCTCGACAGTCAACCTCTCCTTCGCGGTTCGCGCGGGACTTTTGATGCGCCAGATGCACCACTGGTCATGCGACATCTTCGTCGGTGCCATCGTCCTTCACATGGGTCGTGTGTTCTTCACCGGTGCTTTCCGCAAGCCTCGTGAATTGAACTGGACGATTGGAACGACGTTATTGATCTTGGCGATCGTGAACGGCTTCCTCGGGTACTCGCTGCCCGACGACCTTGTGTCAGGAACCGGTATTCGTATCGCATACTCAATTGTGTTGTCGATTCCGTTGGTTGGTAGCTACGCCGCGTTCTTCCTCTTCGGTGGGAATTTCCCGGGGACCGATATCATTCCGAGATTCTTCATCCTGCACGTCTTGATCATCCCGCTGGTCATCTTGGGACTGGTCGGGGCGCACATGGGGCTTCTGGTACGTCAAAAGCACACCCAGTTCCCGGGCAAGGGGAAAACGGAAAATAATGTCGTCGGCTCGCCGATGTTCCCAGTCTTCATGGCCAAGACGACCGGGTTCATGTTCGTGGTCTCGGGCTTCATCGCGCTTTTGGGTGCCTTCGCACAGATCAACCCCATCTGGCAATTCGGCCCCTATACGGCGTCGCGCATCTCCTACGCCGTGCAACCGGACTGGTACATGGGTTTCCTCGACGGCGCACTACGTATATTCCCATCGTGGTCGTTCCATAGTTTTGGCTATACGATCCCACTCGAAGTGACGATTCCTGCAGTCATCTTCCCGGGCATCCTCTTCAACGCCGTTATGGTGTGGCCCGCGATTGAGCGTCACTTCACCAAGGACAACGACATGCACAATCTGCTCGATCGACCGAGCAATCGTCCTAAGCGCACCGCCGCGGGCGTTTCGGTGGCGGTCTTGTTGTCCATGCTGTTCATCGCCTCATCGACGGACGTCATCGCTAACTTCTTGCACCTCTCGCTCAACACCGTCCTGTGGTCGATGCGCATCCTGTGCATCGTGACGCCCTTCATTGCGTACCCCGTGACCTACAAGATCTGTCGTGAGATGCAGGCCTTCGCCGGGGCGGGAAAGCGCAAGACGACCAACGTCGTGACCCGTACGACCGAGGGCGAATACGTCGCAACTCCAGCTCCGGTTTACGTGGACGACGCTCACCACGAGCTCGATGCGATGCCGGTACCGACCTTCGTGCACGAACCCGAGGATGTCGTCGAAGACACTGGCGTTCGGCGCGTCCTGCGCTGAAGAGAACACGGATGCTCCCAGTTCGCTGAGAGTCGCCGCCAATTCCTCGCAGATCCTTCTGGCGGGTGAGCTCGGCTACGCGATGGTGGGTTACGTGACGATCTGCGCCACTCGCGACGTTTCCATCTGTCCGTAAGGTCGGGGAGATGTACGGACCGTCGAGGTCAATCTTGTGTCGGTTCATTCGCGTGCTCGCGACAGCGAAAGACTTCCTAACTGACGTGTGTCGGGGCCATTGGAATCCACGACTTCATGCTGTGAGTCGTATAGAGGTCCATTCGGGTTTCGATGAAGGCGAGCGGGATCATTGAAATAATTGCTGAGTCAGCAACGACGATCGAAACTTGCCGTCGTGACAAATTCATTGCGCCTATATATTGGAAATCCGACTCTGTACTGACTCGCGACATTTGGTGGGGCTGGCGTAAGAGACGTACCCGACCTTCTTCGAGACACGATGCCGCAAATGATGACTGTGAGGGGCTTACCCAGTCCCGACGGACGAGATTTCCTCGCATCCGCTACCAGTCCACACCTTCGAAGCGGGCAGCGTTCGGAAAGTCGACGTTCGTACTGATGAGCGCGACGGCGACGACCAGCACACCCCGAGAGCTCATTAACCAGCGAGTCGCCGTCAGTGTCGTTTATGTCGGTGCTCTCTTCATGAGCATCATGGATGTCACGATCGTCAATGTTGCGCTTCCGACAATTGGGCGCCAGTTTCACGCGAGCACGACGTCGGCGGACGTGGTCGTTATTGCTTACTTGGTTTCCCTGGCAGTTTTCATTCCGGCGTCGGGTTGGTTCGGTGATCGCTTTGGAGGCAAGCGAACCCTGTTGACGGCCATCGCCGTCTTCACCGTGGGTTCAGCGTTGTGCGGCATTGCAGGCAGTCTGAGTCAGTTAGTAATATTCCGCGTACTCCAGGGTGTAGGGGGTGGAATGCTCACGCCGGTCGGCATGGCGATGCTGTACCGGACCTTTCCACCGCAGGAGCGGGTCCGCCTGGCCAGTATCTTGATGATCCCCACTGCCTTAGCCCCCGCCACCGGACCCGTCCTCGGTGGACTGTTAGTAACCAACCTTTCGTGGCGTTGGGTGTTTTACGTGAACCTCCCAATCGGCGCGGCGGCATTCATCTTCGGACTCATCTTCGTCGTTGAGCAACGTGAGGCCCGACCTGGAAGGTTCGACCTGCCCGGCTTCTGTCTGGCCGGCCTTGGTTTGGGGTCACTGATGTACGGGGTATCTGAGGGACCTGACTTGGGATGGAAGTCCGTGGCCGTCGCGCGGGCCATCGTCGTCGGCGTCGTGCTCCTAACGACCATGGTGGTCCAAGAGTTGCGGACCCGAGAGCCAATGGTCGACTTGCGATTGCTCGGGGATCGGATGTTCCGGGCATCGAATCTGTTGGTCACCGTGACGATGATCGGCTTCTTCGGCGTGCTCTACGTCGTGCCTCTCTACTATCAGGACGGTCGCGGCCTCTCGGCACTTGCTTCGGGTCTCAGCACCTTTCCTGAAGCGATCGGCGTCATGATCGGTGCCCAAATCGTCACCCGCGTCTTGTACGCCAGGATCGGTCCTCGTCGACTGATGGCCAGTGGCCTTGCCGGCATCGCTGCATTCACCGGATTGATGGTGCTCAACGGCTCAGGTACGAGTCTTTGGTGGATGCGAGTGCTGATGTTCGGCCTTGGTTATTCCATACCCCACGTTATGGTCAGTATGCAGGCCGCCGCATTCTCGACCATCGCGCCAACGTCGACGGGGAGGGCGTCGACGTTGTTCAACGCCAACCGCCAGCTCGGCGGGGCGATCGGGGTTGCGATCCTGAGTACCGTAATCAGTGCCGTAGGGCCGTTCAAACGTGTAGCTGGGCGGACAGTCGCCAACTTGACCGCCTACCACGCCGCTTTCCTGACGTCATCGGTCATCGCGTTTGCGGCGGCGGTGCTCGCACTTGTCGTCGTCAAGGACATCGATGCCGCCAACACCCGGTCTCGCGCGATGGTCGTACCGGCCGAACAATCTCCTAACGAAAATACTGAGTTTCCGGGTGAAAACGAACGGCACATTCGGTAGGACCGAAGGGCGCATACCGCCGCCGCTCCAAGATTCGAACGCTGATTGAGGCTAATGAGTGTCGGAAGACCCAGCCCCCGATCCCTGCGCCTTGGGAGTAAGAGTTCTCGGGTGAGTGACTCGGCACAGAAACCTTCTCACGTGTGATGCCGTAATGACGGACGACCGGTCCCACTTCGCAAAGTCTCTTCGTCGTCACGACAAGAACGCCCACACCAAGGACGAGGTGTGGGCGTTCTCGGCAACACGTGGGCTTAGGCGTCTCGCCGCACCATTACAACCGCGCCAAGGATGAGCAGAACCGCGGTATAGATTGCCATCACTAATAGGCCAACCCAGGGTGAGAACCCGTTGCCTCCTTGACTCGGTCCGATGGACAAGATATTGGACCCGATGCGAGAGGGCATGAACTTGGAAAGGTCGTTGTAGATCGAGTTGGGAAGGGCTCGCAACACATTTGGCAGGACCAACAAGATCCCCACGAATGTACTGATGGCCCCCGCCGTGTGCCGGATCAACGTGGCCAGCCCTAGTGCGAAGAGCCCCACAAGTCCCAAGAAGAGTCCCGTACCGACGATTTCTCGCATCGCGTCGGGAGTCGACAAGGTGGCGTGCACCGCCGGCGACGTCAAAAGAGCCTGCCCCACGAAGAAAGAGAGGAAGGACGTCACCATGGCTACGACGAGGGCCACCACACCAAAGACGATGCCCTTGGAGAGGAGGACGAGTGGACGACGCGGCGAGGCGGCGAACGTCGCTCGTATGGTGCCAGTGCCGTACTCTCCACTCATGACCATGACGCCGAGCACGCCAATGATGAGCTGAGCCACGAACACTCCAGTGAGACTGAGGGAGGTGGGATCAAAGCCGATATGACTCTGTGGCTGTGAGAGCCAGTGCGTACGAGTTTCGTAGGAGGCAATCGCGCTCACGCCCAGTCCGACGAAGACGGTCAGGCCCAATGTCCACAGGGTTGAACGAACGCTCAGCAGTTTCGTCCACTCCGAACGCATGAGGTCGGTGAGTGAGTACCGACCCGCGGGGATTCGCTTCTCGCGAATCAGTACGGTCGAGTTGTTGGACATTAGTTGTTCTCCGTTTCCATTTGAGGGGTGGCACTGCTCGCGCCGTGATATTCGATGCTGCCTTCGGTCAACTCCATGAATGCCTCTTCTAAGGACTCGGTCTGGGCTGTCAATTCGTACAGCACGATCGAGTTCTGAGCGGCGAGCTCACCGATTTCCATATTGTTCTTGCCGCGAACGATGAGCGCACCGTCGTCGTCGAGACTCGTCGTCGCGCCGTCGGCGTCGAGGACTCGACGAAGTCCCGCCAAATCAGGTGAACTGACGCGGACCGATTGGCGTGAACCCTGAGCGAGTAGTTCATCAATCGATACTTGGACAATGAGGCGGCCCTTGCCGATAATGACGACTTCTTCGGCCGTGAGAGCCATCTCGCTCATGAGGTGGCTCGACACGAAGACCGTGCGACCTTCCTGGGCGAGGCTCTTGAGCAACGTGCGCACCCAGCGGATGCCGTCGGGGTCTAGTCCATTGATGGGTTCGTCAAAGAGCAATACTTCGGGATCACCCAATAGCGCTGCGGCGATGCCGAGGCGCTGTCCCATGCCGAGCGAGAACTTGCCAGCGCGTTGGTTGGCGACCGAGGTGAGTCCCACGACCTCCAGTACTTCGTCCACTCGGCTGTGCGCAATGCGATTGGCCTGGGCGAGCATCAGCAAGTGTTTGCGTGCGCTTCGCCCAGGGTGGATGGCCTTGGCTTCGAGTAATGCGCCCACTTCATGAAGGGGCCAGGCCAAGTCGCGATAGTGGCGTCCATTCACCGTGACGTCGCCGCCGTTGGCGCCGTCCAGACCCATGATCATGCGCATGGTGGTGGACTTTCCCGAACCGTTCGGTCCGAGGAATCCGGTGACGACGCCGGGACGAACGTCAAAACTGAGTTGATCTACGGCGAGCTTGTCACCGTAGCGTTTCGTTAATTCCTTAGCCTCAATCACTGTGTCCTCGTCTCTGGTCGATCGTTACCGACGCCTTCCAGTGTCGCTCAGTAGGGATGAAATGTCGTCCCCCCAGCGACCCTTCTTTTCGTACGTCATGAGGGGTACGACATCCGGTAACGATGTACGCGACCTACATCTTGCGATGTAGTGCGAGCGCGCCTCCAGGCGGATGCGGTCGCGACCAGTGATGAGTAGCGTCAAAGGGTGACCTCTCGTGACCCACTGCAGCGAGGACTGCGACCACCGCTGCTGCACCGTGTCACCACGCACCAACTTCAGGTAATCGACTACGTGATCGCGGGTTTATTGATTCTCGTTGCGCTGCTCGGCGTTCGCGCGGGCGCCGCGCCCCGTCGAGCGGGGGACGCGGTTCAAGTTGGGATCTGGCTGACCGCGGCCCTGGGGATCATCCTTCGACGTCGCTTCCCGATGTTCGCTTTGGGGGTGCTGACCCTCTCCACTGGCGTCGCACTCGTTGCCAGTCGCGCCGCCTCGGCCGACCCGTTCATCGCCTTTCCGATGTACCAAGTGGCGTCGACCTACGAACGCCGTCGTTCGCTGTCGGCGCTGGCCGTTGTTTGCGCGGTCGTGGTGGTACCGAACTTCGTCTACCTGGTCAACAACACCCACGGTGATGTCAACTTGACCGAGTTGTTGGTCGCGGTCGCCGCCTGGTTCGTGGGCGACAGCGTACGAGTGCGTCGCACCTATGTCGCGGGGTTGGCCGAACAAGCGACCCAGCGTCAACGCGAGATCCTTGAGCGGGCCCAGCGTTCCGTGGCCGAGGAGCGCCTGCAGATAGCGCGAGACCTGCATGACGTTGTGGCGCACAGCCTCAGCGTGATCGCCGTCCAATCTGGTGTTGGACGCCACGTCATTGATGAACACCCCGGCCAAGCCAAGATCGCGTTGGCCGCAGTAGAAGAGACGAGCCGAACGGCGCTCGTCGAACTGCGTCGCATGCTGGGTGTCCTTCGTCATGACGACCAGCAGCCGGCCACACTTACGCCCGCGCCGGGTATTGGCTCCCTGGGAGTTCTCGTCGAACAGGTTCGAGCGACCGGAGTCGAGGTGGACTTGAACCTGCACAGTTCATTCACGCCCGACCTATCGCCCGCCACCAATCTGGCCATCTACCGCATTGTCCAAGAGGCCCTCACCAACGTCGTGAAGCACGTGGGAACGGGCACGGTCGTCGTCGAATTGCGCGACGAGTCCGATGCACTGGTGCTGGAGGTAACCGACGATGGGGGAGGGGGCTTACCCGCCTATCCCAAGACGGTCGAGGGTGACGGGGCCCATCACGGAATCATCGGCATGCGCGAACGCGTGGCGCTTTTTGAAGGCTCGCTCGTGGCCGCCGCTCGACCTGGTGGCGGCTTCGGCGTCCTCGCGCGATTTCCTCTGTCGCATCTGGGGTTGACGTGATAGATGTCCTCGTCGTCGACGACCAGGCGTTAGTGCGAGCAGGTTTCAGCTTCCTCGTCGACGCCTCTCCGGACCTTCGAGTCGTCGGTGAGGCCGCCGACGGTCGTGACGCGGTCGCGATGGCGCACGCGACGCACCCCGACGTCGTCCTGATGGACATACGAATGCCCAACCTCGACGGAATCGAAGCCACTCGCCAAATCTTGAGCGATACCGACTCTGGCAACACGCGAGTGTTGATTTTGACAACGTTCGACCTGGACGAGTACGTCTACGGCGCGTTGGGCGCAGGCGCGAGTGGTTTCCTTTTGAAGGATTCGCCCCCCGAAGATTTGTTGGAAGCCATTAGGGTCATCGCTGCAGGGAACGCCTTGTTGTCCCCGAGCGTCACGCGAACCCTCATCAAAGAATTTGCCAGTCGAGTCGCTCCTTCCAACGTCGACGCCCGAGTCCTGGACGCCCTGACGCCGCGCGAACGAGAGGTGCTCCTAGCGATCGCTCGCGGTCGTTCTAACACCGAGATCGCCGAGGACCTGCATATGAGTTCGGCCACTGCCAAGACGCACGTCAGCCGGATTCTGGCCAAACTCGGCGCTCGCGATCGGGCCCAACTAGTGGTCATCGCCTACGAAACAGGCTTCGCACTGTCGTCGTGATGACCGCATCGCGAAATATCTGGACTTCGAGGTTCGACGGCCGATGGTCGTCTCTGCGATCTAGGTCGACATCGATGAACTGCCGCGGGTGCGTAGCATGGGTCCGTGGTGAACGCCCCGGATCCCCATTGGCCGTCGGCCGCATCACTTCTAGTGGCTGGAGACGGGCCCGCTCCGGGGAGTCGCGGTGTGGTCTCATTACTGGGTGCTCACACACATCTGACGTCGCTCACGCCACGCTCGAACGAATCGACGCCGGCCGCGGTGCGAGCTGCATTGGCACGTTTCTCAACCTGGTCCTTCGAGGATCAGTGTGACCTACTCGACGCCGTCGTCGTTCACGATCACGGAGACATCGAAGACCCCGACTCCGACGAGGGCGCGGCGAAACTCGCGAACGCCTTTGACACGCTGCTCCCGACCTTCTGGATCCTTCTAGGTGGGGACAACGCCCTTACGTGGCGCGCGTTGAGCGCGTTCGCGCGCGGTCGACTCAGTGATTGGGGTCTGATCACACTCGACGCCCACCTGGATATGCGCGAAGGCCAGTCCAACGGCTCACCGGTGCGTCAGTTGATCGCCGATGGACTTCCGGGATCGCACGTCGTCCAGGTGGGTCTCGCCGACTTCTCGAATTCGGCGGCGTACGCGAACGTGGCTCGCGACGCTGGCGTGCGCGTGCTTGCGCGCCATGACGTGCGACGTCGCGGTATCGCCGACGTCGCCGAAGAGGCGCTCAGTCTCGCCGGAGCAGGAGGTCGACTCATCTACGTCGACATCGATATGGACGTCTGTGATCGCAGCGTCGTCCCGGGGTGTCCAGCCGCGGCACCGGGTGGGCTGAGCGCAGACGAGGTGCGCCGTTTCGTACGAATCGTGAGTGCCCATCCCCAAGTGGTAGCCCTGGACGTCACCGAGATTGACGTCGCTCGTGATACATCCGATGAGCGCACCGTGCGACTCGCGGCGACGGTTGTCCTGGAGGCGCTCGCCGGCTATGTAAGGAGACGACCATGACTGTCCGCCTGGACGCAAAGGGCTTAACGCGCGCCCAGCTACTGGAGGTGACTCGCGGCGGTCACGACATCGTCGTCGACGACGCCGTGCTCGCGACCCTCGCAATCCAGCGCGCGCGCATCGAGGAGATGGTCTCGAGCGGTGTTCCGGTTTACGGCGTGTCGACGGGATTTGGATCTCTCGCCACTACCTTCGTCGCGCCCGACCAACGTCGAGCCCTGCAGCGGGCGCTCATTCGGTCCCACGCCGCTGGAGTGGGGCCCGAGGTCGAGGTCGAAGTCGTTCGAGCCATGATGGTCTCACGTTTGACGACGCTGTGCTCAGGAGTGACGGGGGTGCAAGCCTCCACGGTGCGCGCTTACGCCGCCATGATCAACGCACACATCACTCCCGTGGTGTACGAATACGGTTCGCTGGGGTGCTCCGGTGATCTCGCACCGCTGGCTCACGTCGCTCTGGCCCTGATGGGAGAGGGTGACGTGCACCTCGTTGACGGATCGCGTATGAGCGCCGCGGCAGCGTTAGAAGGCGCTGGACTCGAGCCCGTCGAGTTCGCTGAGAAGGAAGGGTTGGCCCTGCTCAATGGGACCGACGGCATGTTGGGACAACTCATCATGGCAATTGAAGATGGCGAGGCACTATTGGCACTCGCCGACGTGTCGGCGTCACTGTCGATTCAGGCGTTGCGAGGGACGGACCGAGTCTTCGTCGATGAACTCCAGGCATTGCGACCACACCCCGGACAGCGAGTGAGTGCGGCCAACCTCATGACGTTGCTGGCCGACTCGCCGATCGTCAATTCCCACAGTGATGACGCCACTCAAGTTCAAGACGCCTACTCACTGCGTTGTGCCCCCCAAGTTCACGGCGCAGCGCGCGATACCTTCGCCCACGCCGCTGCAGTCGCCGACGTGGAACTGGCGTCGTCGATCGATAATCCCTCGGTGCTCGCCGACGGTACTCTCTCGTCCAACGGTAATTTTCACGGGGCACCCGTGGCCTACGTACTCGATTTCTTGGCCATCGTCCTGGCCGACGTCGCGTCGATGTCGGAACGACGCACCGATCGATTGCTTGACGTTCATCGCAATTATGGATTGCCCCCGTTTCTCGCGCACCAGGCCGGCGTCGATTCGGGCCTGATGATTGCTCAATACACTCAGGCCGCCATGGTCTCGGAGATGAAGCGCCTCGCATCTCCCGCCAGCGTGGACTCGATTCCGTCGTCGGCGATGCAAGAGGATCACGTCTCGATGGGCTGGCATGCAGCGCGAAAACTTCGTCGCTCGCTCGAGGCCTTCGCCGACGTGCTGGCGATCGAACTCGTCGCTGCATCACGGGCCATGGCGCTGCGAGCACCACTGACGGCGTCGCCGGCCACTGTCGACGTCGTCGATCAGGTCAATGCGGTGACCGGCGGACCCGGACCTGACCGCTGGCTCTCGCCGCAACTGCAGTCCGTGGGACGTCTGGTGCGCGACGGACACATTCTGGCCACCGTGCGTCGACGTGTCGACGTGCATTAAGTAAGGGAGTCACCATGGAAGGTGCACGACCGGTCCGCGCGGCTCGCGGAACCACGCTCAGTACGCAAGGGTGGCCCCAAGAAGCGGCCCTACGCATGCTCCAGAACAATCTTGATCCCGACGTGGCCGAGCGGCCAGACGACTTGGTGGTCTACGGAGGAACTGGTCGAGCCGCGCGTGACTGGCGCAGTTTCGACGCGTTGGTGCGCACGCTCACGACCCTCAAGGGTGACGAGACGATGTTGGTCCAGTCCGGGCGCCCCGTCGGCGTCTTTCAGACTCACGAATGGGCTCCGCGTGTGCTGATCGCCAACTCCAACCTCGTGGGGGACTGGGCGACGTGGCCCGAGTTCCGTCGACTCGAGGCTCTGGGACTCACTATGTACGGACAGATGACTGCCGGCTCGTGGATCTATATCGGCACCCAAGGAATCCTGCAGGGAACCTACGAGACCTTTGCCGCGGTGGCGGCCAAGCGCTTCGGAGGCACGCTGGCGGGAACCCTGACATTGACTGGTGGCGCCGGCGGCATGGGCGGTGCTCAACCCTTGGCCGTCACCATGAATGACGGTGTGTGCTTGTGCGTGGACGTGGACCCGTCGCGACTCCAACGACGAGTAGACCAGCGCTACCTCGACGAATGGACGCCCGACCTGGACGAAGCGGTACGTCGTGTGATCGTCGCAAAGTCGGAACGACGTGCGCTGAGCGTGGGTGTGCTCGGCAACGCGGCGCGCGTGTTTCCCGAACTCCTGCGCCGTGGCGTGGAGATCGACATCGTCACCGATCAGACCTCGGCGCACGATCCACTCAGTTACCTACCGGAGGGCATCGACCTCGCGGACTGGCACGACTACGCCGATAAGAAGCCCGAAGAGTTCACCGATCGAGCTCGTCAATCCATGGCCCGTCACGTCGAAGCGATGGTCGGGTTTCTCGACGAGGGCGCCGAAGTGTTCGATTACGGCAATTCTCTGCGTTCCGAGGCGCAGCTCGGCGGGTACGAGCGGGCCTTCGCGTTCCCCGGGTTCGTGCCCGCGTATATCCGTCCGCTGTTCTGTGAGGGCAAGGGCCCTTTTCGATGGGCCGCGCTGTCGGGTGACCCGCGCGATATCGCCCGCTCCGACCAGGCGGTCCTCGAACTATTCCCCGATAATGAGCCACTACATCGGTGGATCACCAAGGCGCAGGACCGTGTTGCCTTCCAGGGACTGCCCGCACGAATTTGTTGGCTGGGATATGGCGAGCGCGACCGCGCGGGCGTCGCCTTCAACGACCTGGTCGCCTCGGGCGAGATCTCGGCGCCACTGGTCATCGGGCGCGACCACCTCGACAGCGGATCCGTGGCGTCGCCCTATCGCGAGACCGAATCCATGCTCGACGGGTCTGACGCCATCGCGGACTGGCCACTTCTCAATGCGCTGGTGAATACGGCTTCGGGGGCGTCGTGGGTGTCGATCCACCACGGCGGTGGTGTCGGCATGGGACGTTCCATCCACGCGGGTCAAGTGTGCGTCGCTGACGGAACGGCGTTGGCGCGCGAGAAGTTGCAGCGAGTGCTGACCAATGATCCGGGGATGGGCGTCATCCGTCACGTCGACGCGGGGTACGACATTGCCGAGGACGTGGCCCAGAGTCGCGGCGTACGAGTCCCCATGCGCGAGGAGTGATGCTCACGCGCCTGTTGACCAACATCGGTGAACTTCTCACCAACGATCGCGAACTCGGTGACGGATCGCCGGTGGGTCGTCTTATCGACGCGGCGGTAGTCGTTGATGAGACACGCGTGCTTTGGGTGGGGCCGTCATCGCACGCCCCCGCGGCCGACGAACGCGTTGACGTGGGGGGTGCAGCAGTCATCCCGGGGTTCGTGGACTCCCATACGCACCTGATCTTCGCGGGTGAACGATCAGAGGAATTCGAGGCTCGCTTGTCCGGCGTGCCCTACGACGGTGGCGGTATTGCACGCACGGTGACCGCGACGCGCGCCGCCGGTGACGACGATCTTCGCCAGCAAAGTTTGTCGAGATTGGCGGCGTTGCGCGCCGGTGGGGTCACCACCCTCGAGGTCAAGTCGGGGTACGAGCTGACGGTTGAGGGCGAGTCACGCCTGGTGGCCCTCGCCGCTGAGATCACCGAGGAGGTGACCTTTCTGGGTGCGCACGTGGTCCCCGAGGAGTACCGTCGTGACCGCGAAGGGTACGTTGACCTCGTCGCTGGCGAGATGATGCGCCGTTGCGCGAGCGCCAAGTGGACCGACGTGTTCTGTGACGTGGGCGCCTTTGACGTCGACGAAGCTCGCGTCGTGCTCGAGGCGGGACGTCGCGCTGGTCACCAACTTCGACTTCACGCGAATCAATTGAGCGACATCGGCGCGGTGGGCCTCGCGATCGACGTCGACTGCGCGAGCGTGGATCACTGCACTCACGTGAGTGACGAAGACGTCGCACGGCTCGGCGAATCGAATACGGTGGCCACGTTGTTGCCCGGGGCGGAGTTCAGTACGTTGTCGTCGTATCCTTCGGGTCGGCGCCTGCTCGATGCCGGGGTCGTCGTGGCCTTGGCGACCGACTGCAATCCCGGGACCTCGTACGTGACGTCGATGTCCTTTGTCATCGCCCTCGCCGTGCGCGAAATGGGGCTCAGCGTCGACGAGGCGCTGTGGTCGGCGACGCGTGGAGGAGCCCGGGCCCTGCGTCGTGATGACGTGGGTCATTTGTCACCGGGCGCCCGCGCTGACCTGGTGGTGCTCGACGCTCCGCGGGTCGCGCACCTCGCGTATCGCCCCGGCGCGCAACTAGTGAAGCGGGTGTGGCGCAGCGCAAACGGGTGAGGTGAGTTCCTCGGGCCATAAGTTGGGTACATGAATTCTCCTGTCGTCCCCAATCATCTCCCCACCACCTTGGCGGGCCTTCGCGCCGCCGGCTTCGTTGCGCGCAGTGTGCGCGAGGAAATCCGAGCCAATCTCGAAGTGCGTCTGCTCGCGGGCCAGCCGCTGACGTCAACCGTCCTGGGCTATGACGACACTGTCCTACCGCAACTGGAGACCGCGTTGTTGGCCGGTCACGACATCATTCTTCTGGGAGAACGCGGGCAAGCCAAGACCCGCGTGATCCGCTCGCTGGTCGAGCTTCTGGACGAGTGGCTGCCCATCGTGGAGGGATCAGAGGTCCGTGACGACCCCTTCGCCCCATTGTCGATGTACGCGCGCGAGCTCATCGCCGAGCGTGGTGAAGACACGCCAATCACGTGGGTGCACCGTAGCCAGCGTTTCGCCGAGAAGTTGGCTTCTCCCGACACATCGATGGCGGACCTGATTGGCGAGGTCGATCCCATCAAGGTGGCCGGCGGACTGTTCCTCGATGATCCGCGAGCGCTGTCCTTTGGTCTCGTACCTAAGTCGAACCGAGGAATCTTCGCGATCAACGAGCTGCCCGATCTCTCCGAACGGATCCAGGTCGGACTCTTGAACGTCCTCGAAGAGCGCGACGTGCAGATTCGTGGCCATCTCGTTCGCCTCGAGCTCGACCTCCTCGTCGTGGCCACGGCGAATCCCGAGGACTACACGAACCGTGGACGGCTGATCACGCCGCTAAAGGACCGGTTTGGTTCACAGATCCGCACGCACTACCCCTTCGAAGTGTCAACCGAGATCGCCATCGTCCAACAAGAGGCCCAGTTGCCCACCACGGACCGCCCCATCGACGTTCCGTGGTTCATCGAGGACATCGTCACGCGCGTTAGCCACGTCGCGCGCCAGAGTCACGTGATCTCCCAGCGCTCGGGAGTGTCGGTACGGTTATCGATCGCCAACTACGAGATCGTTGTAGCCAGCGCGCTGCGACGCGCCCTGCGTACGGGTGACACCGCCGTCGTTCCTCGAGTGAGTGATCTGGCCGCCATGGTGCAGTCGACCCAGGGCAAGATCGAACTCGACACGATGGACGATGACGACACGGACCAGGTCATCGCGGCCCTGATATCGCTGGCCGTGCGCCAGAGTTTCATGGAATACGTCGTTCTCGAAGAGGCGGGCGCCATCGTCGATGCCTTTGCCGAGGCCGTTGTGCACACCGGTGACGACCTGGCGGATCAGGACTACCTCGACGTCCTGGCGGTGATGCCGGCACTGGCATCGGCAGCGCGGCGCGTGGCTGGCGAAGACGCGAGTGACGGCGTGCTGGCCTCGGCGACGGAGTTCGTTCTTGAAGGGCTGCATCTGACCAAGCGCCTCGCCAAAGACGCCTCGGGTGCGAGGGCCTTGTACCGTTCGAGGAATCGGTAGTGGCAATTCGCTACGGGTTTCGCCGATTCCGTGAGGACGACGACGACGATGGCGACGTCGACGTCGACGAGTTCCTGCAGTTGTTGGCCGACGACGTCATGGAACACGGCGACCTCGACGCGGCGATGGACCGCGTCCTACAAGAGGGCTACACCACGAGTGACGGTGAGCGAGTTGAAGGTTTGCGCGAGTTGCTTGAGCGCACTCGCCAGCGACGACAGGAACTTGAGCGACAAGGCGACCCCGACGGGGAGCTCCAGAGGTACCGAGAGTGGCTTGATCAGATCGAAGCCACCGAGGAGGCCGCGGCAGACGAATTGTTGAGCGACGCGCAAGTGTCGGGTGACGAACGTCGACTCGACGTCACTCGCGACTTGGTTGATCAGCTAGCGATGCAGCGAGACCTGATGGGTGATCGTCTCGGCGACAGGCTGCGCGCGTATCAGGACTACGAATTCATTTCGTCCGAGGCTCGCGAGGAATACGAACGTCTGGTGGCCGAACTCAACGAGGATCTTCTGTCGACCTACTTCGAACAGAGCAAGGAGATGTTCTCCAACCCCGACTCCGCGCAACTCGAGCAACTGCGCAACATGATGGACGCGTTGTCGACAATGATCGAACAGGACCGCCGCGGCGAGCCCATCGATCCCTCCTTCGACGAGTTCATGGAGAAGTACGGCGAGTTCTTCCCGGGTGCACAGACTCTCGAGGACGTGGTGCGCATGATGGCCGAGCGGGCCGCCGCGGCCGAAGCCATGTTCAATTCCCTGTCCTCTGAACAGCAGGCGGAGCTTCGAGGAATGTTCTCGCAGATGATGCAAAACATGGATCTCGAATTCTCGTTGGGTCGACTGGTCTCGAACCTGCGTCAAGCGACTCCTGACATCGACTGGCAGCGTGCCCATCGCCTTCGAGGGCACGACGGTGGCTCCTTCGCCGAGACGACGTCGGTGGTCGAACAATTGGGCCAATTGCAGGGGCTCGAGAATTTTCTCGGACGAGCCAACGCCGCCTACGGGCTACCCGAGGTGGACATCGAGGCCGTGCGCCAGCACCTCGGCGACGACGCGGCGCGTCACGTCACGCGCCTGCAGCGCGCACTACAGGCGCTCAAGGATCGAGGGTTTGTTGACCGTGAACAGGGACGACTCGAACTCACCGCTAAGGGCGTACGCCAGATCGGTCAGCGAGCGCTGAAAGACCTTTTCGGACAGTTGCGTGACTCCCCGACCCTCGGTGGCCACCGCAGTGCCACCGTTGCGCGCGGCGGCGATCGCGAGGAGACTGCCACCCCGTGGCAACCGGGTGAACCTTTCTCGCTGCACCTACACCAGACACTGCGAAACGCGCTCTACCGTCAAGGTCCGGGAACTCCGATCACGCTGCACCCCGATGACTTCGCTGTTGAGGAATACGAGGCCGCGCGACGTTCCGCCACGGTCTTCGCGATCGACCTGTCGCTCTCCATGGCGATGCGGGGCAATCTCGTACCAGCGAAGAAGATGGTCCTAGCGTTGACCCAATTGATTAGCTCACGGTTCCCTCGCGACTTCGTCGCGGTGGTGGGTTTTGGTGAGACGGCCCAAGTCCTTCGCGTCGAAGACATCCCCGCCTTGACGATCGACTACAACTACGGTACGAACCTGCAGCACGCACTGGCGCTCAGTCGTCACCTGATGCGCAACGAGCGCGGCGAACGTCAGGTCGTCGTGGTCACCGACGGCGAACCCACTGCCCACCTCAATGACGATGGCGAACCCTTCTTCTCCTGGCCGCCAGTGGCTGAGACGCTGCAGCGCACGATGGCCGAGGTCCTTCGATGCACCAAAGCCGGAATCACGATCAACACGTTCGCGCTCGACATTGAGCGAAGTCAGTTTCCCTTCGTCGAGCAAATATCGTCGGTCAATGGCGGACGCACGTTCTACACCTCCGTCGACGAACTTGGCGTATACGTCCTAGATGACTTCGTGCGCTCGCGCCGAGCGGGCTAGGGCGAGCGATCAGTTTAGCTGGGTGACATCGCGGTTCGCGCGACGTCGAGGAACTCTGCCAGGTCGATCTCGTCGTCATCGCCACCCTCGTCGAAACTTGGCAACGCACTCAGGATGACCACGCAGGGTCCGTGGGCGAACGCCGACTGGTCGGCGATGTCGTCAGCGGCATCGGCGAGTTCCTGAGCGAGATCGCGCGCGTCGTAGTGCACGTCGAAGTGATCCTCCGAGGCCACTTCGGCCACGACGACCGAGAATGTCGGCTGGTCTTCGACTCCGTCGGCGAAGAAACTTAGACACCCGAGCGACTCGAGGTACGAACCCGACGTCACGAGGTTAAATGTGGCGCCCACGAGTTGGTCTTGGCGGATAGAAGAGCACGCGACAAGCCCCGAGGCGTCCAACGCGTCGGCGATGGAAACGGCCATTTGGGCGATGTTGGTGGTCGGCGCGAAGTCGACCTGATACTGACCGAGGGTCACCGGTTGACCCGTCAGGCCACCCCACGACCGCGAACTCTGATCTCGTATTACGGTGGTTTCGATGAGTCCGAGGCCGTACGATGTTGCGACCTCGATGACGTGACATTGGGCGAGACTCTCGATGCGTGAGAGGGCGTCAAAGGCGACGTCGGCGCGCTCGGCGGTCTGCTCGGCGGCACCGTCGACGAAACGTTGGTGGGCGTCGTCAAGGTCCAGACCCAAGTCGCGACCGATGAACAAGGTGGCCTTGAACCACGATTCCCACGGGACGGAGTTCTCTTGGGGCAGTAGGGCGTATGCGTCGAGGGCGTCGGTGATCGCGCGCAGCGAACCGTTTCGTCGCGCGCTCACCGCGCGTCGACGAGCGAAGAGCAAGATCAGGTCGCTCTCTTCGTCATCGAATCCAGAACGTACCTCGTCACGGCGTTCATCGAGGGAATCGAAGAGGGATCGCACGGTGATCGACAACTGGTCGTCGACCGAACTGTCGCGATACCGCACGAGGTCGTCGTCGCTGTCGTCGTAACGCACACCGGCGAATGGGGAGAGGAGACTCATAGGTCACCACAGTAGGTGGGGCGCGATGGGGTCACTGTCCTCGAATTGTCCTGGGTCAATTTTTCAATCCGATTTGCAATTTTCGAAGATTTCCGACACAATGACACTGTTGTAATTACATGGGTGGCGAGAGCCCCCAGCGGGGAGGAAAACTTCATGGAAATCGTCAACGTGATGATTGGAATGGAAGATCGGGGATGGCAGTCCCGGTCCAACTGCATGGGTGTCGATCCCGACTTGTTCTTTCCGGAGCGTGGTGCGTCCACCCGCGAGGCCAAGGAAGTGTGTCGTGGCTGCGTGGTTCGAGAAGACTGCTTGGAGTATGCCCTGGACAATGGCGAGAAGTTCGGAATCTGGGGCGGTATGAGCGAGCGCGAACGTCGACGCCTGCGTCGGGCCCGCGCCCTCGAACGCCGCGCACAGGCGAGTTAGGCCTTCGTCGCGTCACCAGGGGTGACGCGTGACTCGATCGTTGAGAGTTCACTGAGGTCCAGTTGGGTCCATCGCTTGGGATCCTCTCGCTCGAGCAACGAATGAGGAATTAGCCCCACGAGTTCAGCGTGGTCGATGACACCCGGAGCGGGTAGATTCGTTCGCACCAGGTCGTACACGAGCGATGGCGTGGCTTTAGTGAGATCGATCAGATTGCAACTCACTTGCACGTTGTCGCCCACCGCCAGGCCTAGAGCACGCACGCCGGGTTGGCGAACTAAATGAGCCAGGCGTCGTGCGTCGGCGAGACTCACGTCGCGCAGCCACAAGTTCCAGGCCACCAAGACGTCACGCGCCCCCACGACGACGGCCCCGTGATGGGGGTCAGCCTGCGGTGGACCGAAGTCGGGTGCGAGAGTGGTGAAGGCGTTGGCCCGTACAAAGGGCAAAGTCCGTTCACCGCCACCGAGGGGGCCGTAGAGAAAGACCGAGACGTCGTGCGTTGAGGCCAACCACTGGGCCGTGGCGTCACGCAGTCGAAGTGCATCGGCGCCACGATCGGGCGCGAGGGCGACGAAGGGGACGACGTCGACCACGCCCATTCGTGGATGCACCCCCTCGTGAAGTTCAAGGTCGAGGGTACTCAGGGCGAGCGTGATGAGACGCCGGACGTCACGCACCAGTTCGGGCGCGGTGTTGATCATTGTGAACACGCTGCGATTGTGAAAGACATCACTGTGGCGGTCACGCAGCGAGGCACCGCACGAGGCGCTGAGGCGCTCCAGTAGGGCGCCGTCACGGCCCTCGGAGATATTGATCACGCACTCGAACATCTCTCGACCCTAGACCCGGTGAGAGGCATTATTTGCTCGTGGGCACTGCCGATGAAGGGCTCATGTCGAAAAGGTAGACTGGAACTCCCGTAGTACGACGTTCTCTAAAAGGAGTCCCGTGAGCCAGGTTCCCACCACCGAAGCCACTGAGGTCGTCGACCCCGTCGGTCACGTCCAAGTCGTGTACCTGGGCCCAGTGGCGCCTCACTGGGAGTGTCGCATGGTCTTTGGCGATGAGGAGCAGATTCAAGCGTTCGTCGACCGCATCGACGCCCGACTTCGCTTCTTGCCTCCGCACGACCCGCAATTCCGGCGTAATCGCGAGCGCGTGAATCGCGACGCCGAGCGCGAGAACCTCCTGGTCGAGTGGAATCTCGGTTACGAAGAAGAGTCCTAAGCGAGCGGCGAGTTTGACACTCGCTCGTACCAGCTCGTCGCGTCGCGCAGTTCGGCGTCGCTAGGTAATCCGTCGACGCGCAGTAGCGCGCTGAATGCACTTAAGGTGTGGGCCTCAGAAATCTCGGTCACGAAGGCGCGCGCCTGTTCGTGGTGGGGTCCCTGGTTCGAGATCCCGAAAAGCGCAGCGGCGGCGTCTTCGCCGCGCGCGTCGCTGAATCGATGGCGGCGCCACGCTTCGATGAGTGAGGGTCGTGGACCCATCACCGCCGTCGTTATTTCCTCGGCCGCCGCGTCGAAGAAGGCGCTGAGCACTGCCGCCGCCGCGTTGATCGCTCGGGTGGCGTCGGTCTCTCCGGGCAATTCGATCTCGTCGAGGAGCGCCTCAGGGTTGCTCATGAACGTGGCCATGTTCTCCGGGTTCATCATGCCCTGGAGACGTTGCAACAAATCGCCCTGTGCAGCTGCTGATTCCTTTACCGCGTCGACCAACAGCGCGCGTAGGGCGTCGCCGGTGCCGGGCTGTGACAGGACGAGCGTCGCGACGATTTCTCGACCGAGTGCGAACACGTACACTTCGTCGCGCTCGAGTGACCACTCATCAGCGAAGGCGACGAGATTATTGACGACGAGGAGATGGGTGGCGTCCTCGCGCGGCAGTGCCAGAGTGGAGAGCGACCAGGCTCGCTCGGAGAAGTGCCCGGCCACCGAACCCATCTGGAACCCCAAGAACAAGGGTCCGAGCGAACTGGCGAGTTGAGCCATCATCTCGCCACCTTCGACCACATCGAGTTCCAGAGTCGATGGAGACGTGGCCATAGGAGCAATTAGTGGTTTCCATTGATTCAGGGCGGCGAGGGTCAGTCCCGAGCGGTTAACGGCCGTGACGTCAGGGTGCGAGGACACCCCAAAAAGGGCGTCGACGTGTCTCCCGACGAGGGGAGCGAACTCTTCGAGCCGTTGACGCTCACGGGGTTGGGGGTTAGGGTCGCCATCTTCGCCGCGCGCCACATTGAGCGCCAATTGGGTGGCAGTCTGAAACCAAGCGTCAGGGCCTTGTTGGCCGAGCATCTTGAACATATCGCCGAACATATCGCCGAGGGGATTATCACTCACCCCTCCAACTTATGCGAGGCGACGACGAGGCTGTCGGGGGGGTGTTCGTGGTGGGCGACCTAACATCGTTAGCCATGGCCACGGACGTCGCACTCGATATTGGCACGGCCCGAACACGCTTGGCGACGGCGGAGCGGGGCATCTTGTTCGATGAGCCCACGATGGTCGCCATTGACACGACCTCGGGCGAGGTGATGGACGTAGGCCACGGCGCCATCGACCTCATTGGTCGTACCCCGCGACACATGGTGGTGTTTCGTCCCTTGTCCCAAGGCACCACGGTCGACTTTGATGTGACAGCGCGACTCATCGCCGGACTCTTTGAACGCGCGGGGGTCTCCAAACTCAGTCGCGCCCGCGTGGTGATGAGTGTGCCCTCACTGGCCACGTCGATCGAGCGTCGCGCTCTTCGTCAGGCCGCCATTCAAGCCGGCGCGCGTGAAGTTAGTTTGATGGAAGCGCCGATCGCCGCCGCGATCGGTCTTGGACTGCCCGTCCAAGACCCCGTGGGCTCGGCGGTGACGGTGCTCGGAGCTGGCGCCTCGGAAGCCGCCTTGATTTCACTGGGCGGCATCGTGTCCTCGGGCGCGCGTCGCGTCGGCGGGAACGATATCGACAACTCGATCGCGACGTTATTGCGTCTGCGCCAGGGAGTCGTCGTTGCTCCGTCGATGGTGGAGGAGCTCAAGATCTCCATGAGTTCGGCCCAGAGCCGTAGCCACGGCGAGTCGCGGACGATCTCGGCGCGTGCAATCGAGGATGGAAAACTCGAGACGGTGGAGGTGCGCGCCGAACTCGTCAACGCCGCCCTCACCGACGTAGTGAATTCGACTCTTCGTATGATCCAGGAGTGCTTGGCCGATGCGCCGCCTGACCTCTCTCAAGACGTCAGTGCGCAGGGAATGGTCTTGGTCGGTGGTCACGCCCAATTGACGGATTTCGCCGAAATCATTGCGCACACCACGGGCGTCACCGTTCGCGTCGCCGACGATCCCGGCACCGTCATCATTCGCGGTTTGCAGATGTGCCTTGAGGAAATGTCATCGCTGCACAGCCTCTTTCGCCAAGTGGACCGCTAGGGACTCAATCGTCTCCGCGACCGAGCTGGTCGACGGCTGCGCGAACTTGCCAGTCGCGGTCGTCCTTGGCTCGCTCGAGGGCCGCTTCAATATCGGGACCTTCGAAGTTCGAGAGGGCAACGATCGCTCGTCGACGAACCGCCGGCTTGTCGTCCAAAGCCGCCAAGATCGCTGGACGGGCCTCATCATCGCCGATCGCGCCGAGTGCCGCGATCGCCGACTCACGGCACCGCGCGTCCTCGTGTCGGGTCGCCACCACGATGAGTTTCTCGACTGCGGGGCGATAGAGGTGTTCACCCAGGGCGAAGACAGCGCCGTCGACCACCAGGGCGTCGCTGTCGTCCAACGCCGAAAGGAGGACCTCATAGAGCGACTCGTTGCTGATCTCGATCGCAGCGACTTGGGTGAGGGCCTCGCGACGAACGTCCACGTCAACGTCGGTGAGAGCTCGGTGCCAGTCGTCGTTGACGGTAATGGCGCGGCGATTCGCCGCTCGCAGGGCCAACACCCGCCGTCGAGGGAGTGGGTCGACCAGGTGGTGGCGAATCAGTTCGTCGAGCGATCCGTCCGTTCGATACCCCGCCGTGACGAGGAGTTCATCGACGTCGTCCGGTAGCGTGGATTCATCACTGTGCACGAGACCATCTCACCACCTCCTCGGCGTCCGCGCCGATTATCACGGTTTGTGGTCGCTCTGGTGGTCGTGGCCATGGTGGTGGTTGGATTACGTGCCTGGTCGACCGACGAGTACGCCATCACGCCGGGCAACGCGACCCCCGTTGCTCCGTTGGTCACGGTCAAAGGTCTCGCCACGAATCCTTCGCCGGATCGCATCATGTTGGTGGACGTGTACCTACAACCCCTGTCGGAGTTGCAATTCTTGTGGATGCACTTCCAGTCCCACGTACAGTTCGTGACCGCGTCCCAACTCCTGGAGCCGGGAATCCCCTCCAGTCAACTGGACGCGCAGGGGTATCTGCAGATGAGCGACTCCCAAGAAGCCGCCGAGGTCGCGGCACTCAAGGCGCTGGGTTGGAAGATTCCCGCGACGATGACCGGTGCCGTCATCACGGCGGTGGCGAGCAATACACCGGCCGCGCGAGCGGGGCTGCACGTGGGCGACGAGATCACTGCCATCGATGGTCACGCGGTGACGTCAGCGTGCACGTTGATTGGTACGTTGGAACCAGTGCCGGCGCATACCGTGGTCCACGTCACGCTGCGCCGCGCGACGTTTAGCACCGCGGGCGTGCTACGGCGCAGTGGACTTGAGACGATCAATGTTACGACGGCAGCGTCGCCCGACCCTCACGCGAAGACGGACTGCGCGAAGTTCCCGACCAGCGGCCCGTCGTTCATTGGCGTGGTCCCCGAAGACGGTGCGACGTTCACGTTGCCCGGAACCATATCGGTCAACACGGCCAATATTGGCGGCCCATCGGCCGGCCTGGCGATGACTCTGACCATCATGGACAAGCTCAGCAAAGGTTCCTTGACCGGACACCACGTCATCGCCGCCACTGGGACGATGGACCCCTACGGCAACGTCGGGGACGTCGGAGGAGTCGCCGAAAAGACCATCGCGGTCGAAAACGCCGGAGCCAAGTATTTCTTTGTACCCGAGGTGGAGGTCGCGACGGCGCGTTCAGTGGCGAATTCGAGCCTCCATATCATCGGCGTGACCACCCTGGAGCAGGTTCTTACGGACCTGCGCAAACTCGGCGGAGCCGCGCCGGTGGCGCTCACGGCGCCCCACTAAGCCATTTTCTGGGCCCGTGACGTCCTAGGCTTAGGAGAATGGAAGAACGGCGAATGCTCTCGACGACGCGTCAATCATCGACGGAAATCGGCCGGACGAACTTCAACACGGTGCGAAAAGGCGGGTACGACCCGCAAGAGGTGCGTTCGCACCTCGATACCGTCTCTCGAGAGGTCGGACACCTGGAGAGTCGCATTCGCGACCTGCAAGAACAGCTGTCCGAGGCACTGCGTCGCGCCGCGAACCCGACGCTGGACGAGGCCACCCTGGCGAGCGCATTGGGGGCCCAGAGCGCCGCGATTTTGCGCTCCGCACACGAGGAGGCCGGTCGCGTCACGGCCGAGGCTCAGGAGCGCTCCGCGCAACTGTTCACCGAGAGCCAGCACCGTGCCGCGACGCATCTGATCGAGGCCCAAGAACGGGCCGCGTCAACCTTGACTGAGGCGGAACATACCGCCGCACAGATCGACGAGGAGGCCCGCCTCGCCGCGGAACGACTCATCGAGTCGGCCAAGGTGAATGGCGACGCGATGGTCGAACGTGGTCGTGAGCAGGGTCGCGCCATTGTCGAACAGGCCAACGAGGCTCGCCGCAACATCTTGAACGATCTGGCCGTCAAGCGTAAGGCGTTGCATATTCAGATCGACCAATTACGCGCGGCGCGCGATGCTATGAACACCTTCGTCGTGAGCGTGCGCGAGCAAATCGACGGATTGCTCGACAACATCAACGGGTCTGACGAAGCGGCGCGACACGCCGCGCTCGAGGCGCTGCGACTTCGTCCGCCGGTCACCGAACCCACCGAAGAGGAACTCCTCGCCGGAACCCCGTTACGTCACGTCCCCGAGGCCCAACTGCAGACGTTGCCCGCTTCGAGCGCAGTCAATCACCTCGAGCCGGTTCCGGCGCCGCCCGCAGCGGCAGCTCCCGTCGCCAAGTCGTCGCGCGCTGACCTGCGCGACACCGAGACGTTCGTCGAAGAAGACGTCGCCGGTACCGACGTGGTCAACGAGATTTTTGCTCGCTTGCGCAAAGCGACCCTGGAAGAGCGTGGCGCAACTGCCCCTGCCCCGAAGAAGGCCCCCGCCCCAGCCAAGGTCGAGACACCCCTGGACGAGTTGTTCGCACGACGCGACATCGCGATCAGCGAATCGCTGACGGTCCTGACGCGCAAGGTGAAGCGCGCGCTTCAGGACGACCAGAACGTGACACTCGAACGTCTGCGCGACGTCAAGGGGCCTATCACGGATGAGCTGGAGGACGAACTCGAGCAGCGACGTCGATACGCGGAGTCGGCCGTGGACGCATTGGCCGACGCGACGGCCGCCGGCACCCAGTTCGCCCTGGACGAAGCCGGAGCCAGTAGCGATGCGAGTCCGCGCGCCGGTATCAATGACTGCGCGGCGGACCTGGCGGTGACAATCGTTCTGGCGCTGCGCAAGAGAATCCTGGCGGACGGGAACGGCGACGCTAGCGAACGCGCTAATGCGGCGTACAAGGAATGGCGCGGAGCTCGGGTGGAGAGACTGTGTACCGACGCGGCGCGCCGGGCGTTTCACCTCGGCGTGACGACGGCCTCGAGCGAACGAAGTCTTCGCTTCTTGCCGGCCCCGAATGACGCGCCGTGCGACGCCTGCGCTCTGGACGCGGCAGCTCCGCCACGCGCGGCGGGCCAGGCGTTCCCCAGTGGCGCGGCGTACCCTCCGCTGCATGCGGGCTGCGCGTGTACCGTGGTCCCCGTCTAACTTCTGACCTAGGCTCGCACTGTGCGTTCACCGTCGGATGTAAGTCCCCCTCGTCGCCTCGGACGCCCATCGCGACGATTCTGGATCGCCGGCGCAATCTTCGTCGTGATCGTCCTTCTGGCATCGCTGCGGACATTGGCGGTGATCTGGACCGATCAGATGTGGTTCTCCCAGGGCGGATATGGCGAGGTGTACAACACTCTCTTGGCCACCAAGGTCGGGCTAGCGGTCGTCTTTGGACTGATCTTCTTCGCATTGATGTGGGTCAACTTGATGCTGACCGACCGTTTCGGCGCTCGCGACCTCAGCTTCGAGCCCGAGGACGAGGTGGTGCGTCGTTTTCAGAACGCGGTGCGTCCCTACGCGGGGCGGATCTACGCCCTCATTGCGGTAATCACTGGATTCATCGCCGGGCTCAACGCCTCGGGCCAGTGGAACACCTGGCTGCTGTTCGTACACCGCCAATCCTTTGGTACGACGGATCAGCTGTATCACAAGGACGTTGGTTTCTACGTCTTTGACCTACCCTTCATTTCTTTTATCGTCACCTGGACCCTGGTATCACTCTTCATCATCTTGATTGTCACATCGGTGATGCACTTCTTCAATGGAGGCATACGCACCTCTCGTCGTGCGCCGCGCGTCGCGCCCCGGGTGAAGGCGCACTTGTCGGTGATCGGCGCGGGGATCGCCGTCATGAAGGCGGCGGGGTACGTCATCGCTCGATGGGAACTCGTCAACTCCACCAACGGTGTCGTTCAGGGCGCGGGCTATACCGACGTCCACGCTCGGATGCCCGCTCTAACCATCCTGATCTTCTTGTCTCTCGCTTCGGCGCTGATTCTCCTTGCGAACGTCCGCTCGCGCGGCTGGTCCCTGCCCGCGGTGGCAGTTGGACTGTGGGCCTTCGTGGCGCTCATCATCGGCGTGTTGTACCCCACGTTCTTGCAGACCTTCAAAGTCAGTCCGGCCCAGGCGACACTCGAGGCACCCTACATCGCACGAAACATCCAGGCGACGCGCCAGGCGTACGGACTGACGAACGTGCAGTACCACTCCTTCGCCGCGGCGTCCACCATTCCGGCCAAGGTCTTGAGCGCCGACGCCGACACGCTCAACAACATCCGATTGTGGGACCCTGATCCCAGCATCGCTCTAGCGACAGTCACGCGTCGACAGTCGATCCGCGCGTACTACACCTTTACGACACTTGGTGTGGACCGCTACGTCATCAATGGCAAACTGACCCCGGTGTTGATCGGCGCGCGCGAACTCGCTGAGAGCAACCTTCCCGCGGCGAGCTGGGTCAATACCCACTTGCAATACACCCACGGTGTGGGCGCGGCCGTTCTCGCGGCGAACGAAGTGGACCAGGAGACTGGTAATCCGATCTTCGACGTGGCCAACGTCCCGCCGGTCTCGACCGCCGGCATGCCCTCCTTGACGCAACCGGATATCTATTTCGGTATTGGCGACACGGGATGGGTCGTGGCCAACACTAAGCAGGCCGAACTCGACTACCAGACCAACGGTGGCTCGAACGTTGAAACGCACTACGCCGCCAAGGGTGGGGTCGCCGTCGGCGGTTTCTTCAGTCGTTTGGCGTTAGCCGCGCGACTGGGCGACTTCAACTTCTTGATCTCGAACCAGATCACTTCGAAGTCACGCGTCCTCTTCGTGCGCGACGTGACACAGATGGCCCAAAAGGCCGCGCCGTTCCTGTCCTTTGACTCCCAGCCCTACGCCGTCATCGCTAACGGGACGGTCAACTTCGTCCTCGACGGGTACACGACCTCGAGCCAGTATCCGTATTCTCAGAATGCCAGCAATTTGAACGTCAACGCCGGGGGACTGCCCTACAGCTTCAACTACGTGCGAAATGCCGTCAAGGTTGTCGTCAACGCCTACACCGGCAAGATGACGTTCTACATCATGGACCCGACCGACCCGATCATCCGCGCCTACGCCGCGGCGTTCCCCGCGATGTTCCAACCTTTGAGCAAGATGCCCATGGACATCCAAACCCATCTTCGCTATCCTCCCGACCTCTTCTCTGTTCAGGCCGCGACGTTGGGTCGCTACCACATCACCTCAGCGAGTGCCTTCTACGATGCGTCCGACCGATGGGAAGTCTCGCCGCTGGCCGGTGCCGGACCAGCGACCCAGGCACTGGCCGCGACGACGGTGACCGACGTCAACGGTGCTGTGACCTCAACGAACCTGTCACCGATGGCCCCGATCTTGCAAGTGGGATCGCTCCCTCAGGCCAATCACCAACAACTTCTCGAATCAGTGGCCTTCGTCCCTGCCGGTAATTCGTCGACCGTCCAAAACTTGTCAGGTTTCATGGTGGCCACCAGTGACCCGACTGACTACGGACAATTGAACGTCTATGAGACACCGCGTGGACAGTCCACTACCTCACCGGCCCAAGCGGACTCGGAGATGTTGCAGAATGCCGCAGTGTCCTCCAAGGTGTCGCTCCTTGACCAACACGGCTCACAGGTGTTGCTCGGCAACGACCTGATGGTGCCCCTCGATCAAAGTGTCCTCTACGTTCGGCCCCTGTACGTGACGTCGACGACGAACCCGATGCCCCAGCTCAAGTACGTCATCGTGGCCTTCAACCAACGCGTGGGTTTCAGCACGACGTTGTCTGGAGCGATCGCCAGCGTGCTCGGAGGAACGGCGCCGACGAATCCAACCACGGGTACTACCGGTGGCGGAAAGAAGGGTGAGACCGCCGCGCAATTCCTGGCCCAGGCCAGCTCCGACTACACCGCGGCACAGGCCGCTCTCAAGGCCGGCAACCTGGGCACGTATCAGACCGATGTCCAGTTGATGTACGCGCAGTTAGCGCTCGCTCAAAAGGCGCTGGGATAACACCGACGTCGACGTTTCGCGCATCGCTGAAACGAGCGCTTCCAATCGTCTGATAAGATGGAAGTCCGCAACGCGGGGTGGAGCAGTCTGGTAGCTCGTCGGGCTCATAACCCGAAGGTCGTAGGTTCAAATCCTGCCCCCGCCACCACTATCGAAGGCCCAGGCTCAGCCTGGGCCTTCGTACTGTGCGGGATTAATCGGACTGAGCAATCAACTCACAATGTGACAGGCGAACACAATCCCTAGCGACAGTGATTGCTTTCTGTGACCCTTGGGTCATTGAGCACGGATTTCTGCCATTATTATGCTATAGTTATGCCATGAGTCGAGTACGAGTGAGCACAACGGTTGACGGCGATCTTCTGGAGAGTGCCCGGCGACTTCGCAAGGATATTAACGATGCGAACCTCCTTGACGAGGCGCTAGGTGCCCTCATTGCCATCAATCGTGCAGGTGAGATTGACGCTGCATATGCGGCTTACGATGACGCCCCAATTGATACGGCAGACGAGTGGGGCGATCTCAACGAATTTCGTCTTCGCGCGGCGTCTTCGTGAGTGTGTTACCCGAACGAGGCGAACTCTGGTGGTGTGAACTTCCAGAAATCCAGAGAAGACCCGTAGTGGTGCTGTCACGCAATGCGGCCATTCCGCGTCTGCGACGATCGCTGATTGCGCCTTGCACGACAACCGTCCGTCAACTCCCAAGTGAAGTGGTGCTTGAGCCTGGAGACGATCCAATCCACCGTCGTTGTGCAGTGAACCTGGACTCAGTCGAAAGCGTCTCAATCTCCCATTTGGTTGAGAGAATCGGTCGACTTGGCGATGAACGGATGCGCCAAGTTTGCGCGGCATTAAGTATTGCCGTCAATTGCGGCGAGTGACTTATTCGGGAACGAGCCGAGGCGTCTTCCGGTCCTTCTCTTTGACACACGGGAAAGACTGCCCTCCGCATCATCGTGGAGTCTTTGGTCACTCGCGGTGCCGCGCCTCGGTCGTCGAGCAAATGAATGACCCCAAAATCAATATCGCCCGCTCAATGGCGTTTTGCGGAATGACTCGATTTGCGCCACGTACAAAGTATGGACACGTCGGTTGCAAATTTCCATGAACTATGTATCGTTCGCCATTGAGATTCCAGCCAGCACTTAGGTGGCTAACGGGCACGATTGCCGAGTCGAAGGCCCAGGGAATTCCCTGGGCCTTCGCCCTGTCCGTATTACCGCTGGCCGCGCGGAGTGGTCGAGTTCTGTCAACAAACACCCAATAAACACCCTGTGAGCCTGCACACCTGCACGTTCATTACGTGAAGCACTCCTGCGCACACCCCGCCATTTCACTCCTCTCGCCCTGTGCACGGCTCGTGCACGTGGTTTCCCCAGGGGAACTCTGGGCATCTAATAGATCCTCACAATAAATTCTCAAGTGACAGTTTCGAGAGCGGTCCGCACCGTACATCACGCTTGAGTTAATCCTCCCCAGATTTGCAAAGTCTCTCGCGGGCGGATGAGATTTTGGATTCAACATCTTTAATACGGCCACGGATTGAATATCTTTGGTTCATTGTCCGCATGGTCAGAGGTTTGTTGCCGCAGTTGTCGTCGCTACGTCGCAGTAGCGCCCAATGTTTTCGTTTGACCTCTAATTTTCATCGGGCTACATATATCTTTAAGGCGTCGATTGCACCACGTAGTGGAAGCAACGTGCTCGTAATTTAATTACAATTTCTTCTCGTCGTTGTCATGCGGTCGTCACGTAATTCGATCGAAGATTCTTCATCCCTCGTTAGCGTTATTTGCAGACCTTTTAAAACTGGGTCAGCACAACCGCACACTTCAGTGGTGTGGTGAGGGGGTGGAGTCACCATGCAAATCAAGTTGAAAATTACTCTGGCGACAATAATCATCCTCGCCGCGGGAGGATTGGCAATCGGCCTGTTGAGTTCAGGCGGTGGCGGAGGCGGATCCAGCGGATCCACTTCCTCCAACGCCACGCTGACATTCGCGGAGGAACCGGGTGCGAGCCCGAACTACAACTTCCCGTTTATGACGTGTACCTATTTCTCGGTTTCGAACATCAACGCGTTCCAAGATGAGATGTATCGTCCCCTGTACTGGTTCGGTACTGGTTCAGCTGCGACGTACAACCCCTCTCTGTCCCTGGCCTCGACGCCCGTGTTCAGCAATGATCACAAGACCGTTACCATCAACATGAAAAATTGGAAGTTCGCGAGTGGCCAGACCATCAACGCCCAGTCAGTCATGTTCTTCTTGAACCTATACAACGCCGAGAAGACCAACTACTGCGGCTACAACGCGGGTTACGGGATTCCGGATCAGGTGGCGAGCGCCCGTGGCTCCGGCAATTCCGTGAAGATCACGTTCACCACTTCGGTGAACGAGAACTGGTTGCTCTACAACTACCTGTCCGAGATCACACCCTTCGCTGACGCGTGGGACATCACCGCGCCCGGCAAGATGTCGACCTGCGCGACCGGTGCTTACGGTTCCAAGGCGACGGATGCGGCGTGCACCGCGGTCTACAAGTACTTGATATCTCAGGCGTCGAATCAGTCCACTTACACGGACGCCATGTGGCAGGCGGGCGACAGCGGACCCTACAAGTTGACGCACTTTGACAACATCGGCAACGTGACCTTCCTGCCCAACCCGATGTACTCGGGCCCGCAGAAGTCCATGGTCGCTTCTGTCGTTGAGCTCCCCTTTACCACCACCGCCGCCGAGGAGATCTCGCTGCGCGAAGGCAAGATCGACCTCGGTTACGTGGACCCGACGAACTTGACGCAGAACGGCACCCCGACGGCACCTGGTGCGAACTGGGCGCCGGTGGCGAGCAAGTACAACATCGAAGTGGGCGCACCGTGGTCGGTTGACTACGCGGCGTACAATTTCAACGCTCAAAGTCCCGAGGCGAAGTTCCTTGACCAGTTCTACATCCGCCAAGTCCTTCAGATGACGGTCAACCAGCCCTTGATGATCTCCAAGATTCAAAAGGGCTACGGCTACCAGCAGATCAACCCGTTGCCACCGGTGACCGCCGCCGCCATCTCGGGCCCGGTCTCGAAGGTCAACCCATACCCGTACAACCCGACCAAGGCTCGAGCCCTGTTGAAGGCCCACGGTTGGACCTTCGGCTCTAGCGGTGCGACCTGCGCCAAGCCCGGTTCCGGCTCGAGTGACTGCGGCTCTGGCATCAAGAAGGGTGATGCCCTCACAGTGACGATGGAGTACGGCAGCGGTATTCCGCAGCTCGCCATTCAGGTCGCCACCGAGGTCTCGGAGTGGAAGTCCATCGGCATTGACGCCACGACGTTGCCCGAGCCCTTCAACAAGGTTGTCGGTGACTGCGTGAGCAAGACCACTAACTGGAGTATCTGCCTCTGGGGTGCTGGTTGGATCTACGCGCCGGACTACTATCCTTCGGGCGAATCACTGTTCGTGCCCGGTGCCAGCTTCAACATTGGTGCCTACAGTTACGCGCCGTTGACCACGGCCGTGAGGCAGACGACGTTTGGTTCCGCGACGTTGGGCAACTTCGCCAACATCGCCGCACAGCAGTTGCCGGTGCTGTACCAGCCGAACAGTACGAACGCTTACGCGGGCAGTGGAATCGGCGAGGTCATCAAGACCTTGAAGAGCAAGATCGGCTTCACACCGAATTCGTTGACCAACTTCAATCCGGAGTACTACTACTTCTAGGTAGGTTCACCTTGTGTGCTAAGTAGGATCCTCTTTCGCCATTGCGGGGACCTGTTTCGCGCGTTTGAGTCAAACTAAGTACTCCGTTGACCTTCTTAGTGGGAAAAGAGAGGATGGAATCATCACACCCGAGCCAAAAAGAAGAAAGCACCACCACCGCCCCATTCCGAGGAGTTGAAGTAGCGGGTTGTCGAGATCATTCACTAGCTCAAGTCCGCCGACACCGCTGACCGCGAGTGGTGAGTCGAGTCGCGTGCCAGTGGCCGGATCCTGAGGAACATGCAGGCTTCTCGCTCGGCATCCAAATCGATAGAACTCTGGTTGGTTTCGAAGCTGCAGGGACGTCGTCAAGAAGCGGAGTCGCCTGCCCCAGGACGCCTCTGAGGCTTCTGAAGACTCTTCCGACCTCAAGGCCAGTGAGCAATTGCAACATTGGACCCACCTTCGCCCTCGGCGTTGCATATCTAACTCAAGGACGGAAATTCACTCCACAACTCGCTTCCATTTGCATTTAGTCGTGAATACTGACCAAGATTATGAACTTCGCCATTCTCTCGACGCGCGGGGTAAGTCGTTTAGATGGTCGTACATCGTCACGAGGCTTGAAATTACCGGTGCGTGCTCATACCAGCGGGGTCCTTTTGTGCTCAAGTACGTCGGCGCGTGGCGACGTACATATCGGGAATGGCGGAGTCTCCCTCTGGCGTTCTGTCGCTCAAGTATCGTTCGAACGTTAGTCAGAGTTCCCGACAACTCCCATTCGATGTCGGACTTGACTGCGTCAGTAAGTTCTTCGAAGACGCTGTCAAAATCTTGTCCAACGTTGAGTGAGGTCGGGGGCAACCCTCGAGCCATCATCGCTGCTTGATCGAACAACTGGCGCCGCTCGATGGCGCCCTCTAGCATCCGTTGGCCTACTTCGGTCAATTCGGGCACTAATTCAAGGACTCTCGTCACGTCAACGATGCTGGATTGGCGAATCGCGATATGTCGCAAGCACTCCTTGGCCAAGTTCCCGTAGGCGTAGCGATCCTCGACTGACGAGCCGCGACTGAGAGCCAGCCCAGCGAACAATGTGAGTAAAAAGTGGTCTTCGTTGATGAGAACATCGAGTGAATCCCGTTCAGGTTGCCGCGAGGGACCGGTGTATTGATACGGCTCGAGTAACGCCTCACTCTTTGGTGCGGTCATCACTCGCCCCGCCGTGCTAACCCGAAGGGCGCCGAGGGACGGCTCGCCTCCAGGATGGGACTGCGCCATCGCGATGTTGCGTTGATGTTCACTCTGTCGCTGGCGAACCTCGGCCGTCTCTCGCAAAGTGGAAAGCAGCGCCCTCGCGTACGTGAAGGCGATTTTGGGGAGCGTCACGAGAAAGGATGAATCCTTGACCCCCCGCGACCTCTCGTCGAAAATTCCGTGACCACCGTAGTCGAAGTCTTCGTCAGCAGGGGCGCGAAGATTTGAAGGACGATCCGATCTAACCCTCTGCTTCGTCAACTGACTATCCCACGCTCCCAGCGACGCGAAATGGTTACCGAGTCCTGGAAAGATACTGTCCATGACCACCAACATCTTGTTCCACGAACCAACGATTCGCGACCGTTTTCCGTCGATAGCAGTGTTGAAGATTGCTTGCGCCGCTATTTCGGGTTGGTAGATGGGGGGAACGGGTTGGGGGTGAAATTCCATAGCGGTCTCGCACCAATCGAACTGGGGTGTGTTCATTGCCGGCAAATGAACCATTGAAAGTCGCACGTTTAATCTGTCATGCAAAATCTCGGCTCGTGTGGCTTCGAAGAATCCGCGACACGCGAATTTTGAGGCGCAGTAGGCAGTTTGCAGAGGTATACCCACGAACGACAGCGCGGAACCAACGTTGATTATCGAACCCCTGTTGCGAGATCGCATCCTTTTCAGTGCCACCATCGTTCCCCACGCCTGTCCGAGGAAGGTGACTTGGACGGCTCGCTCGAAGTCCGAGGGTTTCACGGCGTGAAGTGGTGAAAATACAGTCGTCATGGCGTTGTTCACCCAAACGTCGATAGCACCCAGTTCGGACTCGATACGCTCGGCGGCCCGCTCCACTTCGTCATAATCCGCGACATCGGTGGGGATTGTTAAGCAGCGCTGACCAAGAGACTGCACTTCCTGAGCGGCTGCCTTTAAGCCCGCGTCGCCTCGAGCGAGCAGCGCCACGTCGAATCCATTCTTGGCGAAGAGTCGTGCCGTCTCTCGCCCTACACCTGCCGTAGCTCCGGTGATTACAACAGTTTTGCCGCCGGTTATCATTGCGCTCCAATTGATCGAGGACTCGAAAAGTGTTCATCTCTCTTGCACGGTCGGTTCAAGAGAGGGACGGAATCGACATTGCAATTAGACACTTCAAATTGCTTTTTGAAATGTTTGGGAGTTCCAACGCATGAGAACGATCGCGAGGCGTGGTTCTCAGGGGTGTCGAACAAGGCCATTGAATCGCCGGATCGGAAAATTGGGTATTTACGCAAAACCCCTAACCAGCGTCCTTCTCATTTCGGTGCAACACTCCTTTTACGCGTTCAAGACCTTCTACAAATAACGCTTCGGTCGCATCACGAATGACTTCCTTCGCGTCGGGGTCGCCCTTCAACAACGCTCTCAGGGTATTGAAAGCAAAGGTGCGGGAAACGTGGGGTGGCAGCGGTGGGACATTTTTGCTGGTATAGGCGTCGATGAGCGTGACGCCTTGCGTGGAAAATGCTCGATCCAATGCGTCGCCAACTTCATCGTCACTCTGCACCCTGATCCCAGTAAGACCCAAGAGTTCTGCCCACCCTGCGTAGTCGACTGATTGAATATCTTGTGAGGTGCTCCACACGGGATTGGCGTCTTCAGTTCGCATCTCCCACGAGACTTGAGCCAGGTCGTCATTGTGAAGGATGACAATGATGAATTGTCGATTGACCCAGTCGTTCATGTATTTCTTAATGGTGATGAGTTCGTTCATCCCTAGCATCTGAAAGGCGCCGTCTCCAATGGTGCAAATGACCGGACGATCGGGGAACGCGAACTTCGCGGCTTCAGCGTAAGGCATCGCGGCGAGCATGGTGGCGAGTCGACCCGATAAATCGCCCATCATTCCTCGCCGAAGACGAATGTGATGCCCATACCAATCGGCGGTCGTTCCGGCGTCGGCCGTGATGATCGCTTGCGGGGGAAGTCGTTTGTTTAATTCGTGAAAGACACGACGAGGGTTAACGCCATCGTCGTACCTCAGCATTGCTTGAGCTTCCATCTCGGATTCCCAATTTCGCATCCCTTCTGATACCGTGTCTTGCCACGAACGATCAACCTTGTTCTCCAGAAGCGGGATCAGAGCCTGCAACGTCGCCTTCACGTCGCCCCAAAGATTCACTTCGGTGGGATATCGCAATCCCATTTGTTCAGGTTTCAGGTCAATCTGGACCGCGCGCGCTTGTCCGGATTCCGGTAGGAACTGGCCATAGGGGTAGTTCGTGCCGAGCAGCACGAGTGTGTCACAGTCGCGCATTTGCACCAAACTGGGCAACGAACCGAGGAGACCTAACTGTTGAGAATGGTACGGAACGTCCGACGGTACGACCTGTTTGCCACGAAGAGCCGTAATGATGCCAGCTCCCGACCGCGTCGCGGCTTCGAGAACTTCGTCGGTGGCACCGTTGGCGCCGTGCCCGACCAGGAAGGTCACTTTGGAACCTGCATTAATGATCGCCGCGGCTTTGGTGATCTCGCTTTCGTGAGGAACGATCGCGGTGGACGGCGCCACGGCACTGGAGCGTGATACCCACGTGGCACGTGTGGGCTCGATCATTTCCATCGCTTGCACGTCGTGGGGAATCACGATCACCGAGGGCTGCAAGTGTACGCGGGCTGTTCGAAAGGCGGTATCGACGACCACTTGTGCTTGCTCGGGCGACACGATGGTCTGCACGTACCCCGCGACGTCAGCAAAAGCACGTTCGAGATTATTTTCCTGTTGAGTGAATGTCCCGAAGGAGTTAAGCCCTTGCTGACCCACGACCGCCACCACCGGCTGGTTATCCATCTTTGCGTCGTAGAGTCCGTTCAAGAGGTGGAAAGCACCCGGACTAGACGTCGCGATGCACACGCCGACTTCACCGGTGAACTTTGCGTGCGCAGTCGCCATCAACGCGCAGATTTCTTCATGAGTCGGACGGATGTACTGAAGTCCGACGTCATTGCGTTCTGCATCGCCGAGGGATCCGTCGAATGCGCCAATCCCATCTCCCGGAAAACCGAATGCTCGGGTAACTCCCCACTCGCGAATCCTTTGAATGACGAAATCACTGACCGTTTTCATACTCCTCCTTCGCTGATTGGAGAGAATCATTTTCGTCAGTCACTTTATGGAGAGTCACGGGTGATTGTGCCTCGGGCGAGGGTCACAAAAAGTGCACAGAACTTTCTAAACTAAGAAACGTCGAATCGCTGTACAGCGAATGAACCGGACCATGTGCTGGTAATTGACGTCGCGTTATCTCGGTTACTGAGATGTGTTCATTTGTGTGATGACGTGATTGACGCCACGCTTACAATCTCGTTAAACCAAAAACTTGCGATTTAGGTTTGTATGGATATTCTTCAGCAAGGAGTAACCACGATGGATACGTTGCAACTCTCCGTCGCGATTGTCACAGCGAGTCATCGTCGTGCGAAGACCGGGCACGCGAGAGAATCGTGATTCGTCAAATGCGACATGCCACGCCGTCGAAGGTGGCGCACGAGGGCGTCGTGGCCCGTTCATTGGCTGACATTCGCTCAGGACGGTTTGAACAAGGACTCGCTGCCTTGACGGTCGCAGGCGCGATCGTCACGACCACTGAGATTTATTTCTCGCACGACAAGGCGAGTTTTGGAAACAAGATGATGTGGTGGCCGATCTGCATAGTTCCAACCTTGGTTCCTGTGGGTATCGCTGCCGTTTCGAGTCGCAAAGTGGCGAAGACCGTCTTGCCGATTGTGGCGGTTGTGGTCATTGCTAACGGGATCCAGGGAACGTACTTACATCTTCGGGGTATTAAACAAAAGCCCGGCGGCTTTCGCAACTTTCGGTACAACATGGAAATGGGACCGCCGGCGTTCGCCCCCGCCATCGCAGCCATGGTCGGGGGAATGGGTCTCCTCTCCTCGCTTTTGCGAAGGGAAGGCGACTGAATTGTTCCGCGCACCCCGACGACGAGCTGTCACTCCCGGAGGGCGTGGTCGATTCCCGGGATTCGACGTGCTCGATCAAATGCAGCATTGGGATGACTTGACCGCGAGTGTCGTGCTCGCCCGACTGAAAGTCACGGAGTGCTCATTCTTCTCAGTCGATGAGCGCGCCACTGCTAGTGCGCTGTTCGACCAGTTACTCGGACAATTCGATGAACCGAAAATCCCCGTATTGGCAATGGTCGAATGCCGCTTGCAATCGGGGCAGACTGACGGTTGGCACCACGAAGATCTACCCGAGGATGCACCGGCGTGGCGTCTTACCCTCAGAGCACTCGAGGAGGACGCTCGTGCAACGTTCGAGGCTCCATTCAGTAAGTTACGGCGCGAACAGCAAGCGGCACTTCTTGAAAGAATCCAAGATGCCGATCATTGGAAGAATTTGCCAGCGAAGCACGTGTGGAGTCTTTGGACTCGTTACGCCGCGACTGCCTTCTACTCACATCCGTGGGCTTGGAATGAAATTGGTTTCGGTGGTCCTTCATATCCTCGCGGCTACGGAGCGCTCGGCAACGGCCAACGCGAGCACTGGGAGGTCGCAGATGTCGGCAACGATGACCCAGTTCCCTCTGGAGTGCACGTCGAGCGAGCAGTGCGAAATCACGCCGATCACGGAGGCTCGGACATATGAAGCCTGGTGGGAGTCGTCGAGGAGAACGAGCACTTCGCGAGCGTAACAACTCCGCTTGGCTGCTGCCGAACAGCGACGAGCGCACTAATCACGGCCTTCGCGACAATATGCGCCACTACCGAAACGACGAGGAGGTTGATCTGGTTGTGGTCGGATGTGGGGCCGGAGGTTCGACGATGCTTCAGCGACTGGCCCGAGCGGGCTGGAAAGTCGTTGGTCTTGACGCCGGTCCATTCTGGGATCCGGATGCGGACTGGGTTAGTGACGAAGCTGGGTCTCATCATCTGTATTGGACCGAGCCTCGCGTTATTGCTGGCACCGATCCGGTGCCGCTGGGATCGAATAATTCTGGCCGCGGTGTTGGCGGCTCGATGATTCACTACGCCGGTTTCGTGCCTCGATTTCACCCGTCGGACTTTCAGACCGCGACCATTGACGGTTTTGGCGCGGATTGGCCGATTTGCTACGAAGAACTACGGCCCTATTATGAAGCGGTTGAGGATGAGCTCCCGGTCTCGGGCCAGGACTGGCCCTGGGGGGATTCTCATCGCTATCGGTACTCCCCGCAACCAGTAAGCGCCAACGGCGACGTGTTCCTTCAGGGAGCGGCGAAACTCGGTATCGAAGCGCGAGTGGGACCAGTGGCTATTGCTAACGGTCGCTTCGGCAATCGCCCGCACTGTATCTATAGAGGTTTCTGCCTTCAAGGATGCAAGGTAAACGCGAAAGCGTCGCCTCTCATCACGCATATCCCTGACGCCCTCGCGAACGGCGCCGAAGTACGCGCCAATTGCATGGTGACCCGCATCGAGGTAAACGATGCACGTCTCGCGACGGGTGTCGTCTACCTGCGAGACGGCATCGAGCACCGCCAGCGCGCTCGCATGGTTGCTGTAGCGGGATATTCGATCGAGACGCCGCGTCTGTTATTGCTCTCTGCCAACGAGCAATTTCCCGACGGACTCTGTAATGACTTCGGATTGGTTGGCCGGTTCGTGATGGTCCAAGGAGCGCCCCAGACCTCGGGACGGTTTGAGAGCGAGAAACGAATGTTCAAGGGGCCTCCGCCTGAAGTCAGTAGTGAAGAGTTTTATGAGACCGATCCGACGAAGGATTACAAACGTGGGTTCTCCATTCAAACAGTCTCTCCACTTCCAATCACCTGGGCCGAACACGTCGGTGCACAGGGTCATTGGGGTGAACCACTTCGTGAATACATGCGCGATTATGTCCACTGGGCGACGCTGGGGGCGCTCTGTGAATTCGAGCCTCGCTACGAGAACTCGGTGACATTGGCGGCCGAAAAGGATCGAAACGGCCTTGCGGTCGCGCGCTTTTGCTACAACATTTCGGAGAATGACTCAAAACTCATGAAGGCAGCGCAGAAGGTCATGGAAGACGTGATGTACGCAGCGGATGCGCAGGAGGTTATGACCATCCGACGATTCGCACATCTGGTTGGAGGTTGTCGTATGTCAATCGACGAGCAATCAGGTGTCGTTGACGCCGACCAACGGACTTTCGCTGTCAAGAACCTGTTCATCACCGACGGCAGCGTTCTACCGACGCAGGGTTCGGCGAACCCCGCACTGACCATCATGGCGCTGGCCGCGCGCTGCGCACAACGACTCATTGACGGAGCGCGTTCCGGTGTATCACCGCGCGCAACGAAGGACATTGTTTGATGACGATCTCAAACGTCGAAGTAATGGTCTACGAATTTCCGACCGATCAACCTGAAGCCGACGGCACTATTGCGTGGGATTCGACGACGGTCGTTGTGGTTCGACTGCGCGACGGCGATCACGTGGGTCTTGGATGGACGTACGGTGCTGCCGCCGCTCGTTCGGTCATCACCGACCTCCTCATGCCGGTCATCTTGGGCGCCAAGACGAGCGAAATTCCCCAGGTTGCCGAAAAGATGTCGCGGGCTTGTCGCAATGTCGGACGACCAGGGGTGGCTGCATGCGCGATATCGGCGGTCGACATCGCCCTTTGGGACTTACGCGCGCGCCAACTAGAACTTTCTCTCATCGAATTATTTGGAAGTCGCCAGGATTCTGTGCCGGTCTATGGCAGTGGCGGTTTCACGAACTATGACGATGGGACACTGACGAGACAATTGTCATTATGGGTGTACGAATGGGAAATTCCCCGCGTCAAAATCAAGATTGCCGAGTCATGGGGCGAACGCGTAGGTCGTGATTTGTCGCGCGTCCAGCTCGCCCGAAAGGTCATCGGCGGCGCCGAGCTGTTCGTCGACGCGAATGGTGGTTACAGGGAGACCCAAGCCGTTCGACTCGGCCGGATAATGAGGGAGTTGGCCGATGTGTGCTGGTTCGAGGAACCGGTTCCCTCCGACGACCTCGAAGGACTGCGACGAGTACGAGATCATTTCGACGCTGACGTCGCTGCTGGCGAATATGGCTACACGCTTGACTATTTCGCTCGCATGATTGACGCTCACACTGTTGATTGTGTACAGGCCGACGTCACGCGTTGCGGCGGCTACACCGTGTGGCGCAAAATAGCGGCACTCGCAGAAGCGAATCACTTGGACGTTTCCGCTCACTGTGCGCCCAACCTCCATGTGCCAGTAGCCGCGACAGTGAACAATCTACGTCACATCGAATATTTTCATGACCATCACCGGATAGAGACCACACTTTTCGAAGGTTCGTTGTCGCCGCGAGGAGGAGCCATGCGGCCCGATCGTTCAAGGCCCGGTCACGGCCTAGAACTCCTTGACCAAATGGCCGAACCTTATCGCACGGCATGACTCCATTTGCCCGGCAATCGCGACCAAAGGTTGAATTTCAGGACGCCTCTGTTCCCTCAGAGACTTCCGATGCGTAGTCACACGAGCCACGTTTATCGCGTGCTCTATGTCGCGCTGCCTACGGGGCTGCTGGTAGGCACGGCGGTTGCGGTGACGGGCCCGTGGAACGTCGCAGCACTGAGTGGGTGGGACGTCGTTGCGCTGCTCCTTCTTATTCGAATGCGTGGCGTTCTCTGGAATATGGATGCACAGGACACGGCGCGCTTTGCGCGAATCGAAGATCCAACGCGCGGAGTCACTGATGCAGTCCTAGTTACGGCCGGCTTGTCGTGCATCGTAGGCGTTGGGTACACGCTGAGATTGGCTGGACATTCGCGATCGACTTCGGTGTTCGCACTCACGTCGATCGCGGTCGTCAGCCTTGTCCTTTCCTGGTTGGTCGTTCACTTCGTGTTCATGTTGCGCTACGCGCGCCTTTACTACGCGAAGCCGGAAGGCGGAATTCAATTCAATCAAGAAGATCCGCCGCAATACACCGACTTCGCCTACTTCGCGTTCACGGTTGGTATGACGTTCCAGGTTTCCGATACGAACGTTGAAGAGAAAACAATTCGCAAGAATGTTCTGCGTCACGCACTCTTGTCATATTTATTTGGTGCAGTCATTTTGGCGATGGTCGTCAACGTGGCAGCCAGTCTCTTGAAATAAGTTCGTAAATGGTTTCGATCGCACAGCCACTGCGCTCAGGGCCAGGGTTCGCTGAGTCGAAACGTGCACTCCAATAGAAGTGCGTGAACGAAAGACTGCGGCAAATTACCGCGAAGCTGTCCTTGACGGATGTCGAACTCCTCCGAAAGAAGTCCTGGTGGTCCGGCCACCGCGCGGTTACGTTCGAACCAGGCGCGCGCCTCAACCTCGTCACCTTGTTGTTGAAGGGCGAGCGACATTAACAGTCCACAGAAGGTGAAGGCACCCTCAGCATCCTCCAGTGGTCGATCGTCGTGGCGAAAACGGTAGACGTAGCCGTCGCTCACGAGTTCCTCGCGAATTGCGGCCAATGTTGCAAGACCGCGGGGATCGTCTTTAGCGAGACCAGCTCGGATCGTGGGAATCAGTAGGGACGCGTCGACCCTTTCGTCGTCGACGGCTCGTTGCCACCTACCGGTGACGTGCACGGAAGTAGATGCCACCTCTGAAAGGATGGAGTCGGCAAGGCTCGACCAACGTGTCCCCACTGAAGCCGGGGCGATCCGAGAAATATCTCGTAGTCCAGCGATAGCCATCAATCGAGACTGTGTCCACATTCGGTTGTCGAGTTCCCAAATACCTGCGTCTGCCTCACGCCACCGTTGTTCTATTGCCTTCGCAGCGGTTTCGACGGCATTCCAATGGACGGCGTCCAATCGGTCGTGTCGCGCGGCGGCGGCGAAAAGCAGGAGGGCTTCCCCGAATGCGTCCAGCTGGAACTGTTCATTGACCCAGTTGCCAACTTTGTCCGAACCGCCAGGGTAACCAGCGAGGTGCTTGAGTCGCTTTTCCTTCGGAATCCCCCGACCATCCACCCGGTACGCCGGTTTCATCGAACTACCGTCGGCCAGTATTCGCTGGGACACGAATCTCACCGCGTCATCGAGGAGCGGGAGCGGCGCCCTGACCGCGGATGCCTGGCCGGCGTAACACTGATCGCGAATCCAGGCGTAGCGGTAGTCAAAATTACTACCGACCTCGGCTCGTTCAGGCAGTGACATCGTTGCGGCAGCGACCATCGCTCCGGTGGAACTCGTGAGCCCCCGGAGCAACGCGTACGAATGACTCGCTGCTCGCGGTGCGATCGTCGATTCAAACTGGGGCACTGCCTTCGCCCACGACGCTGAAGTCGAAGCCCAATAGACGTGGGCGCTCTTCGGCTCCTCCGAAAAGTCACTGACGCTGATCTCGAGAACCAGATCGTGGTGTCTACCTGGTTCGAGTGTAAGTCCCATCTCAAGACCGCCTTCACGCCGAGTGTGCGCGTGGTGGGCTCCGCTCCAGCGCACGTAGAGGTCGCCGCTTCGAGCGGTCCAGGTGCCTCCACGAAGGTGAAGGTTTTCCATCTTGTCTTTTCCGAAAGCTGCCCGTACATCAAGCAGGCAATTCACCGAACAGGTTCCCGAAACTGCTTTCACTCGTCGAAGAACGACTGCCGTATCGCGATCACCGGGGAACGCCAGTGCCTCTATGCACTCGATCACACTGCTTGTGGTGACCCAACGGCTATGCCAAATCAGGGAACAATCTTCGTAATAACCTCCCCAAACGAATCGCGCATCGTTCGGCGTCACGGAGTAAAAACCTTTGCCACCAATCAGATTCGAGAACACGGCGTCGGAGTCCCAGTGCGGCGCGCACATCCACGAGAAGTCGCCACGTGGCCCCACTAATATTGCTCGTTCACCGTCGGCAAGCATCGCGTAGTCAATGAGTGCATGAGGTGGAAAATGGGGAGCCATTTCGTCCTTAGTCGATAATCGCATCATTCCTCGTTTGCTCACGCGCCTTTTTACTCGGAGACACTGCGGTTTTCCCACATTGCACCAGTGGGGCTGAGCGTACTGGGAGGCCCTTTCTAACTGAACCAGCCAAAACCAGGGCGGCGCGGACATGGGCCTAGGGACGGACCCGTCGATCGACTCCGAATTTGGGACCCCTTTTGTTTCAATTGACACGCAACTTCTCGACCCTCGCCAGCTCGACTGCATCGCTGGCGTGAGCGACGATGAGGGCCACGTCAATGTTGTGCGGCAAGGAAATGTGTGCGGAATTTGAGGGAAAGGCACTTGCTCGTTGTGTCGAATGTTAAGTAGAAGCGCCAAAATGATCGAATGAATATCAACCCTGGCGATGAGCAGCGGTTTGGCTGGAGTTTCTCGCGCGCCGGCCTGGTATTCAACTACGGATGATGTCCACCGATCATCAAGTGGAAGACGAAGCGATCGGGTGGATCGATGCCCTGGTCTCCCTGGCTCGCAGCGCCCGCGAGGACAGTGTCGACGACGTACTGCGCACGGTCGTCGAAACCATCCACTCGACTGCGGGTTTTGACATAGTGGTATTCAACAGATATCGACCTGCGTGGGACGACTATGAGGTCGTGCTGGTGATCGGACCAGCAGAAGTGCAGGCGCTCATGCACACCAGGGAAGCTCGCGAGACGTTTGAGAGGCAACTCTTAACGAGTGAGTACGAAATTCAGCCGGGGACGTACTTTGTACCGGGATCATCCGAAGTGTGGTCTCATGTCGACGGATTCGTGGTCATATCTCCGGATCGTCCCAAAATCCCGGGCGGATGGGATCCGATGGACGCCCTTCTCGTCCAACTGCGCGATTCAAAGGGTGAACCACTCGGGATTGTGTCGATCGACGAACCTCGATCGGGGCGAATGCCCGACGTGAGCGAACTTCGTCTCTTACGTGCAATTTGCTCGCACGCGGAGCAGTCCCTCGAGAATGCTCACGATAGTGCCCAAACGGAGCGACATCGCAACCGAATGACGCAACTGCTCGAGGCGTCCACGCGCTTTTCCAAATGCCATTCCCATCATGAAGTGCTGGAAACGGCGTGCGAGGCGCTCGTTCCCGGACTTGGTTTTGAACGGGTGGCCATCTATTTTGGAGAGGCGAAGACTTCAATTCCGCTAGCGATAGCAACCTTCGACGAGGTGACGGTCGCTAAAGCCCTCGAGACTCCAGTCTTTGGCTTATTTCTTGATCGCAACCGTGAAGTGGGTGGCTGTTGGTTGGAGCCCGCCCAAGCCGTCCATGGTTCACCTTACGGAGAACCGCGATCCAGGTGCAACGGGGTTGGAAAATTTGCCTGGTCCGATGACGTTCTCCTCGCGCCCGTGTTCGGTGCGGATGGAGTGCCTCGGCTCGTATTTGCGATCGAGGACCCGATCAACCATTTGCGACCTACAGAGATTGAGTGCGAACTTGTCCGGTTGCTCGTCGAACAGACCGATGCAGCACTTGAGCGCGTGACGTTTCGAACGCGCCTTGAACATCTCGTTGATCATGATGCTTCGACGGGATTACTTAATCGCCGAGCCCTTGCTCGCATCCCTCATGAGGCATCGGCGACCTTGATGCTGTGTGATCTTGACCACTTCAAGACTGTGAACGACACGTATGGACACGAAGTCGGTGATGCCGTTATCCGTCGTTTCGCCGATCTGCTGAAGTCCCTTTCGCGGGAGAAGGATCTCGCCGTTCGATTGGGCGGTGACGAGTTTCTAGTATTTTTGCCGGGGACGAGTTTGCAGCAAGCCCGATCGGTAGCTGAACGACTGCGCGTTGCTTTAACTCCTTTGATGTCGCCCTTGGTTTCCACTGATGTCACTGTGTCGATTGGGCTCACGCAGATCAATACGGGTGAACACCTGGCCGACGCGATGCGTCGCGCCGACGGCGCCCTCTATGAAGCTAAAGCCAACGGACGAAATCAAATAGTTACGAGTTGAAACTCGTGCAGTCCATCCTTTCGTTCCGCCACGGAATGCTGCTTCAATTGACTGAAAGCCGTATTTTCGAAGCTCCTCTGGACGAGTAAACATCCCTCCACGGTGCGACACTTTTCAATGAGTCCGGTCTCGGAATCTCTTGCCAGGATACGTTTCCGTCGGCGACATGCCTTGGGCAAACGTAATCCGTTGAAACGACGTCCTTTGGCCAGATCAGTACGACGAATTCTTGAGGCGGGGCCATAGGAAGGTTTATGACAGGAGTAGTACTGCGGCGGAGTCGCCGCACGACTAAAAGTGCCTCGACGTGTTCTTACCAGTTTTCACACCTGTAGCGATTCCTCGCTGGCGGACTATTGACAAAGTCAGGATTTGCTGTAATCTTGTCTTATGACAATAGATAAACGACACAGTAAGAGCGTCGAAGACCCCAGTGATGAGGTGGAGATTCTTAATGCTGGTGTCGCGGCGGAAGCCCCATCGGCGATTGAGTTCCGCCTCGATCTCGCGTCCGGCGTGCCGACCTTCCATCAGTTGGTCCATCAAGTCGAGCATGCGCTGCGCCTCGGATATCTCCAGCCGGGCGATCAGTTGCCGAAGGTGCGAGATGTCGTGGCGTCGTTGGCGATAAATCCCAATACGGTGCTGAAGGCGTATCGCGAGTTGGAAAACAAGGGCCTGACCGTCGGGAGACCGGGACAGGGAACCTTCATCGAAACCACCCTCAGTCAGGTGACGCTCCCTGAACTCACCACTCTGCGCCGATCTCTGACCCGATGGGTTGCCACCGCTAATGCGGCGGGGCTCGACGAAGATGGGATCGGGGCGCTCGTAGCCAGCGTTTTAAGGGATTTTCGTGAGCGCCGCGTCAACGATGTACGCCGCGGCGCTGCTAGCGCTGAAACCCAGGGCGTGGCGTGAACGTCATCGAGACACGACGATTAGGCAAACGATATGGCAGCACGTGGGCACTGCGCGATTGCACGTTGGAGATTCCCGCCGGACGCGTTGTCGCACTGGTAGGACCAAATGGCGCGGGCAAGACGACATTGTTGAATCTGTCGGTCGGTCTCGCAGCACCGAGTGCAGGTGAGGTGAGGGTTCTGGGTGGACTTCACCCCGGGTCACTCAACGCACTCGATGGCATCGCGTTCGTAGCTCAGGACATGCCGCTCTATAAGAACTTGTCTGCGTCAGAACTGCTTCACATGACGCGCAATCTGAACCACCACTTTGATCAGAAGTACGCCATTCGTCGCTTAGAGGAACTTGGAATCTCGCTCAATCGAAAGGCCGCCAAGATGTCGGGTGGGCAACAGTCCCAGCTCGCGCTGACGTTGGCGTTGGCCCGACGTCCCCAACTCCTTGTCCTTGACGAACCAATGGCAATGCTCGATCCACTGGCTCGCCACGACTTCATGGCCACGGTGATGACAGCGGTTGCCGACGACGGACTATCAGTCGTATTGTCGTCGCACGTTCTGGCCGAGTTAGAGCGAGTGGCCGATTACCTCGTGCTGATTTCGAATGGAACGGTACAAATAGCGGGTGAAGTCGATGATCTCCTCACGGCCCATCGCGTACTGACCGGCCCTTCTATTGACGTCGACAAGCACACCCACCGTTGGAACGTCATGTACTCACGACGTGGGGGAACCCAAGCTCAGTTGTTGGTTCGAAATTTCGGATCGTCAGACACCGTCCCTCCCGGTTGGGAGGCGCATCCCGTCAGCTTGGAAGAACTCACTTTGGCGTACCTACGAGAGTCGAGCGCGACAGCGTCCGACGCACCACGAAGTGGCGACAATCAGCGGTCGGAGGTGTCCAGGTGACCGAGTTGGCACTACTTATGCGTCCTCTTGAAACAGCGAATCGGCGTCCAGTGCCATGGCGGCGTATGGCTTGGGTCACGTGGTGTCAGCATCGCGTCGCGCTGATCAGCGTGGGCACCCTAATGGCCGCCGCAGCACTGTACTTGTGGTTTGCCGGGCATCAACTGCACCACGCCTATGCCGCGGCGACTGCTTGTCAGCCGTTGAATTCGATTGCGTGCCACGGTTTGATCAACCGATTCAATGGAATGAATGACTTCTTAGCTAACGGAGGCATCTTTCAGCTGTTTCCCCCGCTCATCGGCGTGTTCGTAGGCGCACCGGTGCTCGCGCGTGAACTTGAGGCCGGTACCTTCCGCTACGCCTGGAGCCAGGGCTTCGGAAGGTGGCGTTGGGCGCTCGCAAAACTTTCGCTGCTCGGCATTTTTGTAGCCGCCATTGCCGGAATATTTGGTGTGCTGTTGTCCTGGTATTACGGGCCGTACTATTCCGACGGAAGCCAGGCCGTCGCTTTTGCCAAGGAACTGTCCACCTCCCAGTTTTCACCTTTCGGCGCCAGCCTGTTCGACCTTCACGGAATCACCTTCGCCGGGTGGACTCTGGCGGCGTTCGCTATCGGCAGCCTTAGTGGCATGCTCGTGCGCCGCGTTGTCCCCGCCATCGTTACTTCACTCGGCGCGTATGGTGTGCTCGCGTTCGCGACTGCAATCTTTCTGCGCCGGCACTACCTGACTCCACTGATTACGAGCAAAGCGAACTTGTCGGACTCGGTGTGGATCATCGGTCAATATGGAACCAAGAATGGTGTGATTGTCTTCACGGGACAACCTCCCGTCAGCCTCCTCGTCCGATTGTGTCCTGAAGTTCCCGGGCCCAAAGGCACGTACGCGACAACGGTGGACACCCCTCTCGGTTGCCTCATTCACCATGGTTACACGATATGGACGACGTATCAGCCGGCCAGCCGGTTCTGGCCGTTTCAATTCATTGAGGGTGGCTGGCTACTTATTCTCTCGGCACTAGCGATGACCGCGACGGTGTGGCTCGTACGACGCCGCGCTGCGTGATCGCGGTCGTTATTTTTTGTTCGCCGTGAACGCTTGTTCCTCCAGTGCGACGTCGTGGACGAGATTTCCCAGTGTCAAGTTGATGTCGTCGAGGTGGAATCCCCACGCAGGTCCGAGTGTCTCGGTGATGACGGGTCGGGCATCACGCGTTCTCGATGTCGTCGTCACTTGAAGCCACGAAGCTCCCCCCGAGTTGTGACAGCTCGCACTGTACAAATTCGGATAGGTGACCCACGGGGTGGTCACCACCGGTGGGGGTGGCGACGTGGTTTTGGTCAAGAAGAAAGGCACGAGCGAGCCTGACCCGTTGGCGAGGTTCGCGGGGTTCACGCACGCCACCTGTACTCCCGTACGGGTCGTTTGGCCTGATTGGAGGCTGACCCCCTGGCCGGGACGCCCGAAATCACTATTGGGAGGCGGGAGACTCGGAAAGGTTGAGAACGCGATGACGCACGAGGTCTCGATACTGGATGTACATAACGGGAGGTGTTGAAAGGTCGATCCAACATCGCGTCCCGTTGGGACCGTTACGTTCCCGCCCGCGATGATGGCGGACACCGTGCGGGCTCGCAGTTGCGGGCTCGGATCGACTTGGCTGGAGAGCAGTCGAATGAGCATGGCCGCGCCCTGGGAGTGCCCGATGAAGATGATGGGTCGACCGTCGTTGTAGTGCGTCAGATAGTCGCGCCACGCCGCGAGGATGCTCTGGTAGGCGACGTTGTCGGCTGCAGGATCATTCCCCAGTCCGCTGAGGAGCGAGAACACGGTTCTCTGACGGTACATCGGAGCCCAGACGCGGCACAGCGGTGAAAAAGGTGATGCTTGATTGATCGCGACGGCGACTTCGGCGTGCTGCACCGCAAGGTCCGCGTTCTCGGAGAGCTCAGTGCTGACGGTTGGATAGACGTAAAAGCAATCGAAGGGCGCGTTCGCCGCTGGTACGGGAGCGCTCGCCGTTCGCGGACCGCTCGCCGGGATGGACGTGGTGCGCAGACTGCTGGTGCACGGGTCACTGACGATGCCCGGGCGACAGAGCCACACGATGCCCGCCGCGTCGGTACGCGAGACTGTACTTGACGCGACCGATGCCGACGCTGCGTCAAATGGTGTGACGATGAAAGTGCCCAGCGTACTCATCAAGGCGAAAAAAGAGATGACGAATCGACGGAATTGTGCCATGTGACGCATGAGGCCCCCTTCGGCTCTCGCTACGCCGAATTGTTGCACAGGGTGTCGAGATATGCCACATAATTGCGTCTCATGGTCAAATCAAGGGAAGTCCTGGTGCTCATCCACGCAGCGGGTCTAGAAGTCGGCGTCGAAACTTACGGTGCCCTCGATGCCTGTTTGATACGCGGATACGGTGCGTTCAAAGAAATTGGCCAACTCCTGGACTTCCTGGAGTTCCATGAAGCCAAAGGGATTGGATGATCCGTAGTACTTGTCAAAGCCGAGCCTGATCAGTCGCTGGTCGGCGATGAATTGGAGATACTCCTTCGTGTCGCTGACCGAAAGTCCCGGTACACCGTCGGACAGCATGTCGCGAGCGAAGGCGAGCTCTGCGTCCACGGCGTCGCACATCATCTCGACGATCCGGGTTTCGAACTGAGTATCCACGAGATCTGGCTCTTCGCGACGCACGGTGTCTACGACGTCGAAGGCGAAACTCATGTGGGCGCTCTCGTCGCGAAAGACCCAGTTGGTTCCAGCGGCGAGTCCGTTGAGTAAGCCCTTCGACCGCAAGAAGTAGACGTACGCGAAGGCGGCGAAGAAGAAGAGTCCCTCGATGCACCCCGCGAAACAAATCAGATTCAATAGGAATTCTTGCCGATCCTCACGGCTCTCGAGACGCTCACGTCGCGAGAGCGACGAAATCCACTTGAAGCAGAAGTCGGCCTTGCGCTTGATCGACGGGATGTTCTCTACCGCCGAGAATGCGTCGGCGCGTTCTTGTTCGTCGCTCAGATAAGTATCGAGCAACGTGAGGTAGAACTGGACGTGAACCGCCTCCTCGTAGAGTTGGCGCGACAAGTACAACCGCGCTTCGGGTGAATTGATGTGCTTGTAAAGATTCAGCACCAGATTGTTGGCCACGATGGAATCACCCGTGGCGAAAAAAGCCACCAATCGCTTGACCAAGTGACGTTCGGACGGGAGAAGTCGCCGTGCGAGATCGGTCACGTCGTCACTCAAGTCGATCTCTTCGACGGTCCACGAGTTAGAGATGGCGTCTTTATAGCGTTCGTAGAACCCGGGGTACCTCATGGGTCGAAGCGTCAAGTCGAGACCTGGATTCAAGAGGAGTTTCTTCGACGTCATCAGTCGCACGCCTCGCAGGTCTCGGGGTTCTCCAGCGAGCACGTCACCGCGTCGCTTGCGGCCGAGAAAGGTTCCGTCGTGGTCATGGCGATGCGCGTGGCCGGTCGTGAGCGGAGGTAGTACGTGGTCTTGAGGTTCTTCTGCCATGCGTAGAGGTACATTGACGATAATTTGCCAATATTGGGTGCAGCGACGAAAAGATTGAGCGATTGACTTTGATCGATGAAGGCGCCGCGATCACTCGCCATATCGATGAGCGAGCGCATGGGAATTTCCCACGCCGTTCGGTACATCGAGCGTACGGACTCCGGCAACTCCGACAGATGCTGGACCGAACCGTCACCGTGTTTGATGCGGGTGCGCACGTCGTCATTCCAGAGGCCGCGCTGCTGCAAGTCACGCACGAGGTAGGTATTGATCTGCATGAATTCACCCGAGAGCGTCTCTCGTTTGAAGAAGTTCGACACCTGGGGTTCGATGCACTCGTAGCATCCCGCGATCGATGCAATGGTCGCGGTCGGGGCGACGGCGATGAGCAGAGAATTGCGCAGGCCCGATGATACGACTCGCGTGCGCAGATCATTCCATCTCGACGTGTTGCTCGGTACGACGCCCCACAGGTCAAATTGCAAGCGACCATGGGCGGCGTGGGTCGCGGCAAACATCTCGTGGGCACCGCTCTCTTCAGCCAGGTCTATGGACGCGCTGAGCGCGTGGAAATAGACCTCCTCACTGATCCTCTGGGAAAGTGCACGGGCTTCGGGGGAGTCGAAGGGCATCGCCAACTGAAAGAAGACGTCCGCCAGACCCATGACGCCCAGGCCAATTGGTCGCCACCGGGTATTTGAATACCTCGTCCGTGGGGTGGGGTAGAAGTTCCGGTCAATCACCCGGTCGAGAAAGGGCACCGCAGTGCGAACAATCTCGCCAAGGCGACCGAAGTCGAATTCACCGGCGCGTACGAGTCGCGCGAGGTTAATCGAGCCCAGATTGCACACGGCGGTCTCGTCCTCGGAGTTCACCTCGAGGATCTCGGTACACAAGTTCGATAAATGAACGGTGCGTCCTTCAAGAGCCTGGTTGCACGTGCGGTTACTTGCGTCCTTGAAGGTCATCCATCCGTTGCCCGTCTCGGCCAAAGTACGCATCATGCGTCCATAGATTTGGCGCGCGGGTACTTGGCGTACAAAGAGCCCTTCCGTCTCGGCGCGCTCGTAGGCCTGGTCGAAGGCCTCGCCGAAAAGGTCGGGCAAGTGCGGTACGACTTTGGGGTCGAAAAGGGACCACGCCGTGTCCTGCTCGACGCGTCGCATGAAGAGGTCGGGGATCCAGTTGGCCAGGTTGATGTGTCGGGCTCGTCGCGACTCGTCACCAGCATTGTCACGGAGCTCGAGGAACTCCTCAATGTCGGCGTGCCAGGTCTCTAGGTATACGCAAGCGGCCCCTTTGCGGCGTCCGCCCTGGTTGACAGCCTGCACAGAGGAGTCGAGCGTCTTGAGCCAGGGAACGATCCCGCTCGAAAGCCCGTTGGTCCCCTTGATCAACGATCCTCGAGAGCGGATGCGCGTGAAGGCGACTCCGATGCCACCCGCAAACTTCGATAGTCGCGCCACCTCGCCATAGGCGTGATAGATCGAGTCCAAATTGTCCTGAGGTGAATCGAGCAAATAGCACGATGACATTTGTTCGTGGATAGTGCCGGAATTGAACAAGGTGGGACTCGAGGGAAGGTACTCGAGGCACGACATGAGTTCGTAGAGCTCAATCGCCTCGTCGGGCGTCCTCGAGAGTCCACACGCCACTCGCAAGAAGAAATACTGCGGAGTCTCAATGACGTGGCGAGACTCTGGGTGGCGTAACAGGTAGCGGTCGTACACAGTGCGTAGCCCGAAAAACTCGAACAAATCGCTGCGCTCGTCCTTCACGGCGTCGTTGAGTTTTCTTGCGTAGCGACTCACGAAGTCGGCGGTCGCCTGTCCGATGATGCCCTGAGCGTGACCCTCGGCGATGGACTGGGAAAAGGAGTGAACATCCTGGTTGCCGACCTCTTTGTCGATGACGCCACTGAGCAATCGCGCCGCGAGTCGCGAATAGTTCGGCTCCTCGGTGATTAAGGCGGCGGCCGTGCGAATGGAGAGAGCGTCGAGTTCCTCGGTGGAGGCTCCGTCAAAGAGTCCACTGATCGTACGCACCGCGACGCGAACCGGATCGACGCCGTCAAGTCCGACAACATTACGAGCTACCGCGCGCACGATCTTGTTGACGTCGACGTCCTCAAGAGATCCGTCGCGCTTGCTTACGCGCATGCGAACGCTCTCAGATACCGCTGGGTCGATGCACTGGTCTATGACTGTCATGAGATTCCTCCTCGCGCCACGCGGCGGTCGCTACCGCAGTATCTGGGGTCTATTGATGCCGCGACCACAAGATGTAGTGGTCCAGGATGTCACGGCGCGGAATTCAGAACGGGGTCTTTCCTCGATGGCGTTTTAGCGCTAACGCCTTGCATTTAGCACTAACGACATCGGGACGAATATCTGTGCTGGGGTAAGTTTTCACGATGGCGAACCCCGACGACGGTGAACTCAACTTGAAGCAGGCTGCCGCCGTTCTGGGTGTTCACTACATGACGGTGTATCGCTACGTTCGCACCGGTCAACTACCCGCTCACCGCGCCGGCACCAACTGGGTCCTGCAAGTCTCTGACCTCGACGACTTTCGACAGCGGTTGTATTTGGTCGCGATCGACCCAGCACGAGACGAACCCACGCCGTGGCGCGAACGTCTACGGATCTCGTTGATGACCGGAGACGAGACGGGTGGCTGGAGGGTAATCGAACAGGCTCTCGTCGCTGGGTGTCAACCAGCCGACTGCTATCTCGACGTCATCGTCGGTGCACTCAATGACATCAGTCAAGGTTCCGAAGTTCCAGGCTCGCCAATTGCCCGCGAGTACTTGGCCATTTCGACGGCGTCGCGACTCGCCGCTCGACTCGGGGCCCGATTTCGGCGACCGGGACGTAGCCGCGGAACCATCGTCTTCGGTGCCCCACTGGGCGATTACCACGCGTTCCCCATTTCGGTGGTGGCGGACTTGGTACGTCTGAGTGGCTTCGATTGTTTGGAATTGGGCGCGAACGTCCCACCCGAGATCTTCGCTGGAGCTGCGCGCGAAGCGCGACGTCTGGTCGCGGTGGGCATTGGTGTCACCATGGCGACGAGTCTTAACGTATTGATTGAAACCGTGGCAGCGGTCAAGGAGAGCGATGCCGACGTACCCGTGGTGCTCGGTGGCCAAGGTGCAGATGACTCGTTGGCGCTCGAAACAGGTGCCACAGCCTGGGCGGGTGACGGCCGACGAGCGGTCGTTCTGTTCGAGGAATTGGCGACGTCACGACGCGCAAACTGGGCGCGTCACACTGCGATGTAGTGGTGCACAGTTCGGCTCTTTCCACACCTCGTTGCGACCAAAGTGGTCGAACGATGTCGTGGCCGTCAGTCTGGATTTATCGCACGGAGGAATGCGAATAGTGGCGTCCACGGGCGCGTCGTGCGCGTTCGTGAACCTGGAATTCGTGGCCGTCTATGCGAGAATTGAGACGCCAGGTGTCCTCGTCGGCGACGCCCGTTAGGCCTTGACTCACTAGGTCGCGCGCGATTTCCTCGCTCGAATCTACATCGCGATCGACCAGCGTGGAGTGGATCTTGGAAAGGATGTTTGTTCTCATGCATCCACCTTGCCGCGAGTGAAGAGAAAAGTGTCATCTATTTTTGATATCGACCCGATATCTCCCATCTATTTTCTAGATGAGATGGGCGGACGCTACGTGTGGCCAGTGCGGCGGATTTGTCCGTTAGGCCGTCACACCTTGCTACAGATGTGGCGGATCGACACTCGAGGTGATCGATGCAGGTTCGTCCGGGGCGTCGATGTACCTCTTGACGATGAAGGCCGATCGTGCGATGGCCTCGATGAGGGCCAACGACGCAAGGGCCGTTACGGCCAGCAGGGCCGCGGTCGAACTTGATCTTTCGATTGACCCCTCGGTCGCGCGCAGCACAATGAGGATAAACAACAACCCGTACTCGAGCCCGCTGCGACGTAAAACGATTGACTTGTTCTGCTTGACCGCACGCACGAACATGATTCGAGCACGGGTGTAGCCAATGGCGACCCCAGCACCGGCGCCGACGATTGCCGCGGCCACGTGCGTCGAGGACATCGAGATGAAGTGCAGGACAAAGGGTCCGATCACTACGACACTGATGAGGGGGTCGAGCAGGGTGATAGCGAGGGGTCGCATCCTCTCGCGAGCGGCCAGATTCGCCGAGCGCGACTGGAGTCGGCCGCGACGCACCAGGATGGAAATAGTGACGGCGGCCCCGAGTACCACCACACTCAGTATGGGACTCGAATTGTTCTGCATCCATTCAGGCTATCGAGTGGACATTCACGGTTCGAGGCTCAGTTAATTGCTCGACGAAAACGACCCCGGACGATAGCTCGAGGCGAATGTCACGTTCTCGTCACTCACGCTCTCGGTAGCATCACTCGCACAGTGGCAACTTCAAAGGTCGTCGATAGATGAACGTTCTCTTCATTACCCTGGACCAATTTCGAGCCGATTCGTTCGGGGCGGCGGGTCATCCGCTGGTGGCAACGCCGACCCTCGATCGTCTAGCACGAGGAGGGGTTCGTCTTGCTCGACATTACTCACAAGCCGCCCCGTGCGCACCGGGACGAGCCGCCCTCTATACGGGAACGTATCAAATGAACAATCGCGTGGTGGCCAACGGGTCGCCCTTGGCGAATCGATTCGACAACGTCGCGCGTCTCGCTCGACGTGGTGGCTACGTGCCGACACTTTTTGGCTACACCGATCAAGGGCTCGATCCCGCGCAGGCCCAAGGAGTTGATGATCCCCGCCTCGACAGTTACGACGGGATCTTGCCGGGCTTCGTGCTCGGCCATTACCTCCCCGAGAGTCAGGCGACGTGGGTCGAGTACTTGCGCGATCTCGGTTACGACGTCCCCTTCGGCTGGGAACCAGCACTGCGTGGCGAATCCGAGCGACCCGCCGAACATTCGCTCACCGGTTTCTTGACGGGAAAATTCCTCGAGTGGCTCGAGGAACAAGAGTCGGGGTGGTTCGCCCACGTCAGTTTTCTGCGCCCCCATCCTCCCTACGCGGCAGCGGGCGAGTATGCGACTCTCTACGATCCCGCGGACGTCGACTTGCCTATTGCACCCGTCGAACCCGACGAACGCCATCCCCTGCACGAGATCGCGATGGGAGTGAAGGCGAGTGCGGCACCGCGCGACGAGGACGACATGCGTCACCTTCGCGCCCAATACTACGGAATGATCACAGAAGTCGATTTCCAACTCGGTCGCATCGTCGAACGACTCGATCAACGCGGCGAATTCAACGACACGCTTATCATCGTCACGTCGGACCACGGTGACCAGCTTGGCGACCACGGACTGATCGAAAAACTCGGTTTCTTTCCCCAGAGCTATCACATACTGGGGCTCTGGTGCGATCCGCGGTCCCCGAACGCAGGTCACGTCGTAGAGGGATTCACCGAAAACGTTGACATCGCCCCGACGTTGGCCGACGCCTTAGGGCTTGAGGTGCCCGCGCAGTTCGACGGGCGCGTCTTGACGCCATTGTTGCGTGGTGACACGATTGCCTGGCGTACGTCGGCGCACTACGAATGGGACTACCGCGCATTCTTCATCGCTCAGGCGCAGGAGTCGTGGCCGCGCGACCGGTCACTATCGCGACAGAATTTGGCCGCTTCAGTCAATACCGAGATCGCCTACGTCCAATTCGGTGACGGATCGTACCTCTGCTTCGATTTGGCGAGCGACCCGACGTGGCGCACGCCCTGTACTGACCTCGATCGGGTTTTGGGTGCGGCTCAGGAGATGTTGCTGTGGCGCCAGGAGCACCTCGCCCGTGACTACACAGATATGTTGTTAGGACCCGAACGACCTGGTCGCTGGCCCCAAGAACTTCGTCGCTAGGCGGTCCTGATGTGAATAGAGTCACCGACTGGTCCTATTCACAGTAATGAGATCGTGACAATTGAGGAACGTGATTTCACACTCTGGTCACGAGGTTGTCGCATTTCAGAATGTTTTTAATTATTCGTCGCCGTTCCATCGCAATCAATTCATTTAGTTCGGCTTCGGATTGCGAAATCGTGAAGTTATATGGGCTCATGAACCTCACCACCAAAAAAACAAAGCGTGCCCACAAGGCGCGCTTTATCGCCGCGATCCTCGGATCCACGGTTGCAGTATCGTCCATATCCGCTGTGAGCGTCAGTGCGGCCACGTCGCACTCGTCGGTCCCGACCATCTACCTGTACAACGCGCAGGGCTATGGTGACAAAGTTGCCGCCGCCTTCAACGCTACTAACCCCGGATTCAAGATCGTCGTAGACGACGACTCGACTGGACCGCTGTTCACGAAGATTCAGGCCGAAATGGCTGCCGGCAGTCCGAAGTGGGGCCTGTTCTGGGCGGACGGCGCGACGGAGTTCGCTGCACTCGACAAGCTTGGCTACCTGGTGCGCTACGTAATACCCAAGACCGCGAACTACAACGCCGCCGGACTCACGAACGTTCCCGCTGACCGTAGCTTCGCTCCCACGGGTCTGACCGTGTCCGGCGCTCTCTGCTACGACACGGTCGCTACTCGGGGCATCAAGTTGCCCACGACGATGGCCAGTCTTGTCACGATGCCTAAGGGTTCAGTTGGCATGAACGACCCATCGCAGTCGGGTCCGACCTTTCCGATCATCGCTGGTGTGATGGCTCACTTGGCGGGCTTCACTCCGACGGAGACGCCCACCACCGCCCAGGTCAACGCCGCCATTAAGAAGGGTGAAAGCTTCTACTTGGCCTTGAAGAAGAACGGTTTGCAGGTGCACACCACGAACGGACCGACCCTGGGCGCAATGGAGTCCAACCCGGCGACCCTCGACATGGCGACGATCCAGTCGTCGGCTTGTTACGGTGACATCACCGCCCAACCCAAGTCTCTGTGGCCGACCGGCAAGGTGAAGTACCTCGACTACTCCATCGCATTGCCGAGCAACATCGCGGTTGACAACAAGTTGTCGCCCAAGCTGCAGGCTGACGCGGAGAAGTTCGTAGCGTACGTCACGTCTGCCAAGGGCCAGCTTGCGATGCAGCACGGTGACCCGCACGGTGACGGGCTGTTCTGGCCAGTGATTAAGAATGTCTCACCTGAGGCAGTGCTCCCGAACTACAACGTAACGCGTGCTTACGCCATCAACCCCTACGTGTGGGGTCCGCTGGAAAACCAGATCAACACCTGGTTCACGAACAACATCGTCAACTGATTCACAACCCGCGTCAACTCAGCCACGGCTACTTCGGTAGCCGTGGCTGAGTTGCAAGGAAACGACTAGTGACCACCCTTTCAGTTCTGACTGAGCAGCCGCCCGTTCTTCCCGACGTGCCGGCGGCTCGACGTCGTCACGTCTCTTGGTCGAGCCTCATTGTGTGGCTCGTGTTGGCGCTTCTCATCGTCATTCCCGTTCTCGCGTTCGTCCTCGTGGCCGTCAGTCCTCGCCTGTTCCATCAGGGGACGTCGTATTTTACTTTTTCGAATATTTCGGCCGCCTTCCGGGGCTACACCGGTCGGGGAATTCTGGACTCGTTATGGGTTGCGACGTGTGTCGGCGTGTTCGCCGTCACCTTCGCCACAATTATCGCATGGACCGTACAACGCACCAATGTGTATGGGCGTCGCTTCTGGTCGGCCTCGATGTGGCTGCTCCTCATTGTCCCCACGTGGATGACCACCCTCGGTTGGATCGACGTGATCCAACCCGGTGAGCTCGGTTCCGCGCTTGGTTATCATTCCCTGTTCATTTACCACATGTTCTTCGGAGCGTCGGGCATCATATTCGTGCTGTCCACCAATGCATTGCCCTTCTCCTACTTCGTGATCTCTGTGGGCATGCGTGGTCTCGGCTCTGAATTTGAAGACGCCGCGCGCGTGCATGGGGGCGGACGTTGGCTCACCATTCGCACCGTGTTACCCATCATCGCACCCGCACTCTTGAGCGCATTCGTGATCTCTTTCGCCGAGGCGATGAGTGACTTCGGCGTGGCGTTCACTCTCGGTTCCGCAGCGCACTTTCCTATCGCCACGTACACATTGTTCAATGCGATCTACGCCTTCCCCGCGAACTTTCCCGTGGCCGCGGTCATCGCGGGGGTGCTCATCCTCTGCACGGTGCCCCCAGTCTTTCTCCAGGCGCGCGTCATGCGAGGCCGCTCGTACGCGGTGCTCGGCGGTCGCGCCAAAGCGGTGCGGCGCTACCAGTTCGGACCATTGAGTCGTGTTGGCGTCACTGCGGCCCTGGGCATATTCATGTTCTTCGTTCTGGGATTACCGCTTTTGGGCGCTATCACTAGTTCCTTGACCAACACCGCGAGTTTCGTCACGACCTCGGGAATCCACTGGACCCTGCAGTCCTACAAGGATGTCTTCCAACCGTTACCGTCGTACACGACGCTCGGACCACCTCTGTGGACGTCGAATCAGTTGGGCATATGGGTGGCGAGCGGAACCTTGGTGATGGCGTACGTGTTAGCTCGGCGCATGGCGTCTAGTAGTCCCGGCATTGGTCAACGCATCGCCGACGTCTTTTTGCTCGGATCAATTGCCATTCCGGGCATCGTGCTTGGTGTGGGCTACATCTTCTTCTATGACCAACGATTCATCACGTCGCACATCGTGGACCTGTACGAGACGATGCCGTTGCTCATCATGGGCTTGATCGCCTCGTCGTTGCCATCCCAGGCGAGACTACTAACCGGCCCGGTATCTCAGATCCAATCCTCGCTTAGCGAAGCGGCGCGCGTGCACGGGGCGACGAGGTGGCGTGCCTTTCGATCTACGTCGATTCCACTTCTCTCGAGGGCCCTCGTGTGGGCGTGGTTGTTGACCTTCGCCAAAACGATTTCGGAACTCGCCGTCGCCCAGATTCTGTACCAGCCTGGCCACGAACCCGCCTCGGTGGTCATTGAAACGTACTTGGGAACGATCTTCGCATCGATCGGCTCGGCGGCGACCGTCATTACTCTTGTCGAGATGATGGGCGTCATTGGCCTCGTTCTTTTAATCTTCCGGTTGGTGACACCTAAAGGTTGGCGTCGTATCGGAGAAGCGGGAGCCTCGTTATGAGTCGTGCGTCAACTGGACCCTCTCGGGTGGAGATCAAAGATTTGCGAAAGGAGTTCGGAACCAAGGTCGCCCTCAATGGTGTGTCGCTGGTGGTCGAACCGGGTACGTTTACCGTGCTCCTAGGTCCTTCGGGTTCGGGTAAGACGACACTCTTACGATGCCTCGCGGGAATCGAACAGCCCACGAGCGGGTCAATCACGATTGGCGACACGGTCGTCGTCGGCGGCGCGAAGTACGTAGGACCCGAGAAGCGTAACCTTTCGATGGTCTTTCAGGATTACGCCCTGTGGCCGCACCTCACGGTGCGAAAGAACATTGCTTTTCCACTCTTGACCTCGCACTTTTCAAAGACTGAACGGGTGGCGCGGGTCGATGACATGTTGGAGCGAGTGGGGATCGCGCACTTGGCCGAACGGTTTCCCAATGAGTTGTCGGGTGGCGAACAACAACGCGTCGCTCTGGCGCGAGCGCTTTCGGCCGAGGTCGGTCTCGTACTCTTTGACGAGCCTCTCTCCAATCTTGATGCCGACCGACGTGATCAGTTACGTATTGAAATCGCGACATTGACGCGCGACGCCGGGGTCACGGCCGTTTACATTACGCACGATCAGTCTGAGGCGTTCGCCTTAGCGGACCGGGTGGGCGTGTTACGCAACGGTGAGTTGGTGCAGTACACGCGGCCGGAGAAGATCTACCGGCATCCCAAGAGTGCCTTCGTGGCGCGTTTCACCGGCATCTCGGGGGAGTTCGCGGTCAGTGAAGTACGCGAGATCAATGACAAACGTGTCGAGGTCCAACTCCCGTTCGCTCCGCATATGTTCATCGAGGCGACGAAGTCTGAGAACAGTCCTTACGACACCGACCCGCACCTCTTCGTACGGGCCGCCGGAGTCACCTTGGCTCCCCTCACGTCCGTGGAGGGAGCGCCCGGAACAATTCGCGACGTGGCCTATAACGGCCGCGGGTACGAACACGTGGTCGAAGTTGGTGAGGGAGCAACTTTGACTAAGGTTTACGCGACAGATCGCTACGAACGCGGCGATTGCGTGAAAGTAATGTTTGACCCCGTTTCGTGCTTCGTCATGAATTCACAGAAAGAGGCGTAAAGCCGTGTTTGCAACTACCGTATCCTCGGGCGTCGTCGTCCTCGTCGGAGCCGTCTTTTTGGCGTGCGCCGTCGAGATGGTCGAGGCCCTGACCATTGTTTTTGCCGTGGGTCACACCCGCGGCTGGCGCTCTGCCTTCGAGGGAGTAGCAGTCGCACTCGTCGCACTCGCCGCCCTCGTGGCGGCCTTCGGTCCGGCGCTGGTCCACGTGCCCCTCACCACCCTGCGACTCATTATCGGAGGCGTTCTGCTCATCTTCGGTATGCAGTGGCTGCGCAAGGCGATCCTGCGATCGAGCGGACTCAAGGCCAAGCATGACGAAGACGCGATCTATCAAGAGACAGTCCGGGAATTGGAGAGCGCAGCATCCGGCACCGGTCGTGACCGCATCGCTTTCGTCATGGCCTTTAAGGGCGTGTTCCTTGAAGGACTCGAAGTCGTCATCACCGTCTTGACGCTTGGTACGTCTGCGCATCGCCTAGGCCTTGCCGCGATCGTGGCGACGATTGCCGTGGTCCTCGTGGGGATTATCGGGGTCGTCGTGGCCAAGCAACTGTCGGCCGTTCCCGAGAACGCCATGAAGATGAGTGTGGGTGTCCTGCTAGTGAGCTACGGCACCTTCTGGGTGGGCGAAGGGCTAAAGGTCCGCTGGCCCGGAAACGACAGTTTCCTCGTCGCCTTCGTGGGCATCTACGCCGTTGTGTGCTGGGCCCTCATCGCAATGATCAAACCGAAGACTTCCTCGAGCTCCGTGAAGGTGGGCGCATGAACAACAATCAACCACTCGTCGTACGACTGTTGAAGGGCTTTGGGATGTTCTGGTGGGACTTCCTCGTGGGCGACACTCCCGAGCTCTTCGTGGCCGCGCTGGTCATCATCGGAGCGGTGTCGCTCCTCAGCGAGGCGTGGCACGCCAACACCGCGGCGGTGATCGTTTTGCCGGTGCTGGCCGTCGTCGCGCTGACCGTATCGGTCAAGCGCGCAAGCGACGGAGCCAAGAGAAAATAGCTGCCTTAGGCCAAAGCGGCGTCGAGGGAGATCGTGGTGCCGGTCAGGGCCTTTGACACCGGACAGCTCGCCTTGGCCGCCTCAGCGGTCTCCTTGAAAGCAGCTTCGTCAATGCCCTCCACGACGCCACGTACGGTGAGGGCGATCCCTGAGATCTGAAAGCCGCCGGCTGGGTCGGGCGCGAGCGTCACGGTGGCGCTGACGTCGAGGGTGATGGGTGTTGCCCCGGCTCGTCCCAGCAGGGCCGAGAACTGCATGGCGTAGCACGCGGAGTGCGCGGCGGCGATGAGCTCCTCGGGGCTGGTGACGCCTTCGGCGTCGTCCGCGGCGCGACGTGGGAAGCTCACGTCGTAGTGTCCGACGCCACTACTGACGAGGGTGACCACACCGGAACCGTCGTTCAGTCCTCCGGTCCAGTGGGTATCAGCGGTACGAGACGGCATAGTCATACTCCTGTCATAAGTTAGGTGATTCGCATCCTACAGACGTCGTCACCAATCGCGACGCAGCCGTGACTACTGGAACTTCGTGCCGCAACTCTGACAGAATTTCTGCCCGGGCACGCGTGCGGTGCCGCACGTGGGACAGACGCCTGATGTGCTCGACAGGCCTGGATCTCCGACGGTGACGTATTGCTCTGTCTGTACGCCGAAGCGGTTGGGTCCGGAAGAAGGCAGTAGGAGCAACACGATGTTGACGATTGGGCAGATAACCCACCAGCCCGAGTGGTTGGAGTCGTGCATGCGACGAACGCCGACCGCGAGATTGGGAATGAAGAGACCGAGCTCCCACAACGGATAGAGCTTCGTGAACAACAAGGTGATGAAGAGTCCGCCCACGAAGAACAGGGCCCAGTACCAGTACTCCGAACGTGAGGCTCGGCCTCGGAATGTGGCGTACTTCACGAAACACGTGCGGACCGCCTTGTCAAACGTCACGAACTCTCCTCATCTGCGTTAGGTACAAGTTACTGAGTATGACAACCCCGGTCGCGACGCGTCGCGCGAATCAGCCGGTGTTACGCAATCCTGTCGCGATGCCGTTGATCGTGAGCAGCAGGGCACGCTGCAAGACATCGTCGACCGGCTCGTCGCGGTCGCGCTGGGCCCGTACCCGCTCAAGCAATTGAATCTGTAGTAACTGCAAGGGTCGCAGGTAGCGGTCGCGCGTCTCGAGTGTCGTGGCCAGGAGCGACTGGGACTCCAGGAGTTGCTCGGACTCCATGACGGTGAGCAGTTCGTGCATGGTGATTTCGTGTTCGGCCACGATGGCGTCAAAGAGGTAGTGCAGTTCGGGCGCCACGAGGTGTTGCACGTACTGGCGCGCGACGTCGAGGTCGGTCTTGGCCATCGTCATCTCGACATTGGAGATGAACGTCGTGAAAAAGGGCCACTCCAGATACATCTGGCGCAGTTGGTCGCCGTGACCCGCTTCGCGCGCCGCTCGTAGGCCTGATCCCACGCCGAACCACCCCGGGACGATTTGACGCGACTGCGTCCAGCCAAAGACCCAAGGAATCGCGCGCAACGATTCGATTCCATCTTCGCCCGTGACGCGACGCGCGGGGCGCGAACCCATGTGCAGATTGGCCAATTCGCTCACCGGAGTGGAGCTGGTGAAGTACGCGGGCAAATTAGCGTCGCCCACGAGGTCGCGATATACGGGTAACGACGCGTCCGCGACCAGGTTCATCGTCTTGTTCCAGAGCGAGAGTTTCTCGGGATCGACCCAGGGCTTGGAGTGGAACACCACCGCTTCGAGCACCGCGGCCAGCAACAGCTCCAAGTTCTCGCGAGCCAGGGACGGCAACAAGTACTTGTCCGAGATGACCTCGCCCTGTTCAGTGATCTTGATGGACCCGTTGAGGACTCCGTAGGGCTGGGCGAGGACGGCGTCGTGCGTCGGTCCGCCGCCACGTCCCACGCTGCCGCCACGACCGTGAAACAGTCGTAGGTGGATGTTGTGTCGAGCCGCGACGTCGCGCAGTTGTCGTTCGGCGAGGTGGATTCCCCACTGCGAACCGGTGATGCCCGCGTCCTTGTTGGAATCGGAATACCCCAACATGATCTCCTGCACGTTCCCGCGTATTTCGACTAGGCGTCGATAACTCGGCACGCTGAGCATCGTTTCAAAAATCTCACCAGCGTGGTGTAACTCATCGAGAGTTTCAAAAAGGGGTGCGAAGCCGATTCGAGCGCGTCCCGAACTGACGTCGACGAGGCCGGCCTCTCGAGCCAGAATCACTGCCGCCAGAAGGTCGTCGGCTCCCTTGGTCATCGAAACGATGTACGTCTCGCAGGCGACGGGTCCGAAGTGGTCGATGATCTCGCCCATGGCGAGAAATACCCGGAACGTCTTCAGGTCGGTGTCCTCGAGGGGGCACGGTTGCGAAAAGAGGGGGCGACGAGATTCCAATTCGCGACTAAGAACTTCGAGGCGCTCGAAGCGAGTGAGTTTCAGGTACGCGGTGGGCAACTCGCCGAGCCGGTCAAGCAGCACTGCTAAGGCCGCGTGGTGTGCCGCCGCGTGCTCGCGCACGTCCAAGGTCGTCAGGGTCAGACCGAACGCCGACACCGTGATGATCGAACGCTCGAGGGTGCCGCGCGCGAGCCTTTCCGAGCCGTTCTCGATGAGGGAGTTGTACAACAGCATCAAGTCGTCAATGAGTTCTTGGCTCGAGGCGTAATCAAAACCGTCGCGGTGACGACCCCGCTGCTCGGTGCGTCGTTGTGTCTCGTCAAGCCGGACACGAATACAACTGAGTTTGAGTCGGTAGGGCTCTTCGGCGTTGAGGCGTAAGTATCGTGACTCCGGTTGGAGTCGCGCGAGGTCATGCTCGATCGAGATGCGCAATTCTTCAGAGATGCCCACATGTTGGATGGAGACTGAGATCTCGTCCATCAGTTTGCTCAGCATCGCTCGCAGGGCTCGCACGGCGAAATCGAGAGCCAGGTCGACGACGGATTCGGTCACTTCGGGGGTCACGAACGGGTTGCCGTCACGGTCGCCCCCGATCCACGAGCCGAAGGTCAACGGTCGACTGATCGGGGAGATGGCGACGCCGAGTCGTTCGGCGTTGGAGACCAATTGTTCGAGGACGTCAGGAACCACGTCACGCATCAATTGGTCCACGTAGTGCAGCGCATTCCGAGCTTCGTCGAGCACCTCGGGACGCTCCAATCGCAACTCGTCGGTTTGCCACAGGGTGTCAATGAGTTCGGCGGTTCGGCGGCGCCGGAGATTTTCGCGCAACGGGGGGTTGTGCGAACTCGCCTCGTCCAACAATGAACTGATCGAGCGGAGTTTCAGCAATACCGAGCGTCGAGCGGCTTCGGTGGGATGTGCGGTGAAGACGGGGCGCACTGCCAATTGGCGCACAGCGGTCGCGACGTCCTCCCCGTTGACGGATCCTCGGTCAATCGCGGCGAGTATCTCGTCGGCCACTCTCGCCAGGGGACCGTCATCGTCGTTGCGACGTTGGCGACCCTGGCGCGCGCGGTGAGTTTGTTCCGTCACGTTCGCCAAATGGAAATACATCGAAAAGGCCCGAACCAATTGGCTCGCGGTCTCGAGATCCAGATTCTCGAATTCGTGGAAGGAGCTCGTCATATCGCGTCCGGCGCTTGAGCGCACCGATTCGACCAACGCCAGGAACTCGTCGGAGGTCTGGCGACGCAGCGTGTCGTCGAGCATGGCGCTCAACGTGTCGAGGTCCCCGTAGAGCGCGTCGCGGTCGTTGGCGTAACTCTCTGAGGACGTCAATACCGAATGCACTGGTGTGGGGGAGGGCTCGGTCACGACCCAACGTTACAAAGATTTGTCCAGTAATCCTTCGTCGAGGTGAAGATAGTCGTCATGCATGTTCATTTCGTCGCGCCACCACCCATCGCGAGGACTGCTCCAGGTTCCCGGGGGTCTGGTGGATTGACACGGGAAATTGCCTACCGATGAAAAAATGCGTGGGTGTGTCGCTGACGCTGTCGTAGAAAAGCTCAATGGCCCGGGAGGAATCCCGGGCCATTGAGTACTTCTCCGGTCGGGCTACACGACGGTAGTGTCGTCGACCCGTCGATAGTGCCGGAGACCCAGCAACGTCAGCAGGAGCATGAGTGCGGCGACGACGAACGCACCAATGGCCGAGTACATTGCTATCTGGCCGAAAGTCCAGTAGCCGTAGGCGTTGAGCAGTGAACCGCGCAACATTGTTCCCTTGAAGACCGTCTCCACCTGGTTGGCGAGAGCCGTGTTGTTCGGGCTGGCCATTGACTTCGTGCTGAGTTGCGAATACGTCAAACCTCCACCGATTTCAGCGAGGTGCACCTTGATGAAATCGTCGGCGAAGACTTCGGCCTGTGCACCGGTGAGCAGTTGCTGACCGGCGTACTGAGAGACCGAGGGGATCATCGACGGTGTTATCTCGGTGCCCACTGCGGGGTGGGCGAACGCTGCCTTATCGGGGAAGAAGATCTTTTGTTGTGCTAGTTGGGTGGTTACCTGAGAGTTCGCGAATGTGTATCCCCACAGCAGGAGCGATCCCGCTCCGATGAGGGCTACTGTCAATAACACTCCGGTCCACGTGAGCAACAAATCTAAAGTACGACGCTTCATTAGTTGGTCCTTTCTATTAGTACCAACCACATTGTGCAACCATTCACAAACCAATTTGTGGCGTGACGTAGGGTCACAAGTCATTTTGAAAACGTCGGTGGTCTACAGGTTGATACCCAAACGCGCGAGAAGGCCGACGCCCATCACTGCTGCCTCGCACCCCACATCTTCGAGATCGGCGAGGTCGTCGTCGTTGCGCACGCCGCCCGCAGCAACGACCTTGAGACCACTGGCGCACGCTCGACGATAGAGCTCCAGGTCGGGACCACTCATCGTGCCGTCGCGCGCAATGGCCGTCACGTGTACACGTGTCACGCCAGCCGCGACGCATCGTCCCAGGGCGTCGTCGACACTGAGCCCCGTGGAGGCCAACCAACCTCGTACCGCCACGACGTCGTCGCGTACGTCCATGGCCGCCACGAGTCGCTCATCGAGCGCGGTGACGTAGCTGACCAAAGAGTCGGGCTCGTTCCACAGGGCGGTGCCGAGGATGACGCGCTGAGCTCCCGCGTCAAGCACCGCGTGGGCCATGTCGAGTGATCGAATTCCGCCCGAAACCTGCAAGGGAATGCCTCCGGCCAAGGAAGCACAGTGCGTGATCACCTCGGTGCGTAGCGCTCCATCGCGCGCACCCTGAAGATCGACGACGTGAATCAGGTCCGGTGCCGTTGCGACCACTCTCGCAAAGAATTCGTCCAGGGGTTGGCGAAACACCACACGATCGAAGTCGCCCTGTTCCAGGCGCACGGCGTCGTCTCCGAGAAGGTCGATGGCGGGTATCAGTTGCATAGCAGCGTGTTAATACGCTAGCATAGTGCTATGACAAGTGGCAAGGTGCTTCCCGCGGATGCGCACGACGAGACCGTTCAGCGTTTCGACGAGTTGGTGGCCGCGTTTGTTCATTTGCGCGCCCCGGACGTCATGGCTGCCTTTTTGCGTGACATTTGCACGACGGCCGAACTTGACGCCATGGGACAACGCCTGCAGGTCGCCCGGTTGGTGAGCGAGGCCGTGCCGTACCAAGAGATCTCACGACGTACCGGGGCCTCGACCGCAACGGTCACTCGCGTGGCGCACTGGTTGCGTTACGGCGAAGGGGGCTACAACGCCGTACTGAAACGAGGACGCAAATGAATCGCCGACTGACCCTGGCCCTACCATCCAAGGGCCGACTTCGCGAACCATCGTGGTCACTGCTCGAGGCCACCGGGGTCGCCCCACAAGAACCCGGGGAGCGTGTATTGCAGACCTTTTGCCGCAACGCTGACATTGACTTGCTGTTCGTGCGCGCCGACGACGTACCCGAGTACGTCCAGGACGGGATCGTCGATTGCGGGATCACGGGGCTCGACTTGGTAAGTGAGCGTGACTTCGATGTCGACGTGTTGCTGCGGCTCGGGTACGGTACGTGTTCACTGCAGGCCGCCGTGTCGACGGAGGACGTGGCACAGACCTTCGGCGACCTGGACGGTCGGCGCATCGCCACGTCGCACCCGCGCATCGCCGCGCAGTGGCTGGCTGAACAGGGGCTGAAGGCGGAGATCGTGCGCGTCACTGGGTCAGTGGAGATCTCTCCGCGGCTTGGACTCGCTGACGCCATCATCGACCTCGTCTCGACTGGTTCGACGCTACGCACGAACGGGTTGCGATCCTTGGGCACCCTCTTTGAATCGGAGGCGGTGTTGGTAGGACGACGCGGGTCGAGTGACCACGAGGCGCAACGAACCCTGACGATGCTTCTCGCCTCGGTCATCAACGCGCGTGCGACGCGGTACTTACTCTGCAACATCGCTAAGGACCGACTCAGTGAAGTGACTGCGCTATTGCCAACCACCGGTTCACCGACCGTGATGGATCTGGCCACACCGGGCATCGTGGCGGTACACGCCTTGGTACCGGCCGCGCAGATCTGGTCGTTGCTTCCTCAACTGCAAGCCTGTGGCGCGAGTTCGATCCTCACGTTACCCGTCGAAAGAATGATGCCATGAGTTCACCCGTCAAGACCGATCGACCGATCACGATCGAAGAGATCGTCGCGGACGTACGAGCGCGCGGCGACGCCGCGGTCGTGCAGTGGAGTCAGCGTCTCGACGCGACGACCGCTGACGTACCCGAAAGGGCTGTTCCGTACGGCGATATTCCCACCGCCGCGGTGCTCGACGCCGCGCAGTCGGTGCGTACGTGGCACGCGGCGCAGCGTCCGGCAGACATCATTCTCGAAGTCTCGCCGGGCGTCACCCTCGAACGACGCTGGACGCCGTTGCGATCGGTCGGTGTCTACGTCCCCAAAGGCCTGGTGTCGTCACTGATCATGGGGGCGGTACCCGCACAAGTGGCCGGTGTGGAACGCATCGTGGTCTGTACGCCACCGCGCGGTTCCGCGGCCGTCGCAGCGGCGGCGGCGCTGCTGGGAATTGACGAGGTGTGGGCTATCGGCGGGGCGCAGGCTATCGCGGCAATGGCGTATGGTACTGAATCCATCGCGGCCGTCGACAAGATCGTGGGGCCCGGCGGGGGTGCCGTGAACGCGGCGAAGTTGCTGGTGAGTCGCGACGTGGCGATCGACCTTCCGGCGGGGCCGAGCGAGATCGTGGTCGTCGCGGACATTGGATTCGACGAGGTCATCATTCAACAAGAACTCGACGCGCAGATGGAGCATGGACCCGACAGTCGTGCCTTCGTCGTGCGGGTGGGCGACGACCTCGAAGATGCGCTGGCTCAGGTCGAGGCATACGCGGCCGAGCACGTGGCGTTGCTCGGTCCACGAGCCGAGTCGCTGGCGTCACGTATTCGCAACGCCGGCGCCGTCTTCGTGGGACCGTATTCTCCGGTACCGGCGGGCGATTACGCCACTGGGGGCAATCACGTGCTGCCAACGGGCGGGTGGTCGAAGTCGACGGGGGGGCTCGGGCTGGAGGACTTTATGAAGACTGTTACCGTGCAGCGAGTGAGCAAAGACGGCCTCGAGCGCCTTGCGCCCACTATCGAGGCGTTGGCCGAACTCGAAGGCATGACCGCCCACAAAGCGACGGCCCGACGATGAGCACACCGCGTCCCCTGGACACCTACACGTGGCCCCCGTCGAACGAGGAGCTGGCTGCACGCGTTGGCCTTCGCCCCGAGCAAATTCTGCGCTTTGACGGCAACACCCCGGCGGCACCACCGCCCAGCGCGCGACCCGCGGCCTTGGCCAAGGCGCTCGCCGACGTCAACGAGTATGACCGCGGTCGCTACGAAGTTCTGCGTCGAGCTATCGCTGAGCACCACGGAGTCGGTCTCGACCAAATCTCTCTCGGGGCTGGTAGTGACGAGTTCATTGTGCTCGTCGCGGCGCTCTTCGCCGAAAATGGGACGATCGCGACGGTTCCAGCGGATTCGTATTCGATGTACCGCTACGCCGCGGGTATGGCGGGAGCGAAAATGGTCGAGGACCCAGCGAGCGCCGACCTGGTCTTCGTGTGTCGACCCAACAATCCCACGGGCGAGCTCTGTTCGGTCCCCGACGTGGGTGGCCAGTTGGTGATTGACGAGGCCTACGCACAATACGCCGGCGTCGACGAGATCGCGCGGGTCAGCGACGGTGCCATCATTTTACGGACCTTCTCCAAGGCCTTTGGCCTGGCCGGTGCTCGTGTGGGCTACGCCGTTGCGTCCCCGGAGATCACCGAGATCCTGAACTCTCGTCAGGCGCCGTTATCGGTGTCATCATTGTCGGCGGCCCTCGCTCTGGCGGCGATTTCGTCACCCTTGGACGTGAGTGCCCAAGTCAGCGAACGTGAGAGGGTGGCGAGGGAGCTGCACACCTTGGGTATGACCCCGCTGGCCTCGTTCACGAACTTTCTGTTCGTACCGATGGAGAACCCTCAGGCGCTCGTCGATCGCATGTTGCCCTACGGCGTGATGTTACGCGCTTACGCGCGCGGACTACGTATCTCGATTCGCGACCAGATCGACGATGACATCTTGCTCGGCGCCTTACGTACCGAGCTGTTGGGCGAGCCGCTTGAGACCGCGCCCCTGCGCTATCGCCGTGCGACCGCCGAGACGCTGCTCAACATTCGACTGCGTGTGCCCGGCGAGGGTCGCGTCTACGTCAACACGGGTGAAGGCTTTTACGACCACATGCTCACTCAGTTGGCGTTCCACGGTGGAATGGATTTGCGTCTTGAAGGCGTCGGCGACCTAGAGACCGGCGACCACCACACGGTCGAGGACATGATGCGCGCCTTTGGAGAAGCACTCGATCAAGCACTCGGTGACCGCAAGGGTCTCGCGCGCTACGGCGAGTCGCGCGTACCAATGGACGAGGCGATCGCCCACGCGGTGGTGGACCTGTCCGGGCGAGCCAAGGCGACTTTGAATATCACGCCCGATCCGGGCATGGCCGCGCACGCGTTCGAGTCTCTGGCCCAGACTGCTCGCATCACCCTGCACGTCACGGCGACGGGGGAGAACGCCCATCACGTCGCCGAGGCGGCCTTCAAGGCCGTTGGTCGGGCGATGAATCAAGCACTCGTGCGCGACGGTTCACTCGTGCGTTCGACCAAGGGCTCGTTGTGAGCGACGTCATCGTCGTCGATTACGGGGCGGGTAACACCCGCTCCGTTCGCGCAGCCCTGACTCACCTGGGTCGAAGCAGTTACGTCAGCGCCAACCCAGAACTCATCGCGGCCGCTCCCTACGTCATCTTGCCCGGCGTCGGTTCGGCGCGCAGCGCCATGGAGCACTTGGGCGAAACCGGGGCCGACCTGGCCTTGCGCCACCGATTCGTCGCGAACCAACCTATTTTGGGGATCTGCCTGGGGATGCAACTCGCGCTCCAGGCGAGCGAGGAGGATGGGGGCGTGAAGGGTTTGGGACTCCTCGAGGGTCTCGTCGTTCGCTTGGATGCGCCGCGCATTCCTCGTCTGGGATGGGCGGTGGTCGAGCCGTGGGGTGACGCCTATTACTTTGCGCACTCCTTCGTCGCCGAGTCACCCGATACCGTCGCGACGAGTGAGGGGTTGAGTGCAGCGGTGCGGCGCGGTTCGTTTCTCGGCGTGCAGTTTCACCCCGAGAAGAGCGACGCGGCCGGACTGGCCTTTTTGGAATCATGCCTCTCGCACGTCTAATTCCATGTCTGGACGTTTCTCAGGGCCGAGTGGTCAAGGGCGTCAGTTTCGTCAATTTGCGCGACGTCGGTGACCCGGTCGAGTTGGCGCAGTACTACAGTGCCGGCGGGGCCGACGAACTCGTCTTCTTAGATATCTCAGCGACGCCGGACGGCGCCAATACCATCGTGAACGTCGTCGAGCGAGTGGCCGACGTTCTGGAGATTCCTTTCACGGTCGGTGGTGGTATCCGATCCGTGGAGGATGCGTCGCGCATCATTGAAGCAGGCGCTGACCGGGTTTCGCTCAACTCCGCGGCACTGGCGAACCCCGAACTCATCACCGAAATCGCCGCACGCTTTGGCTCTCAGGCCGTGGTCGTGGCGATCGACGCGGGCGACGAGGTCGTGTACACCCACGGTGGTCGCATAGCCAGTGATATCGCCACCGTTCCGTGGGCGGTGGAGGCGGCGGCTCGTGGTGCGGGAGAGATCTTGCTCACTTCAATCGCGCGCGACGGACAGCGTTCGGGATTCGACCTGACGTTGACCGAGGCGGTTCGTGACGCCGTCGACATTCCGGTCATCGCTTCGGGTGGCGCGGGGAGCGCCCAACACGTGGCCGACGCGCTGCGCGTTACTGATGCAGCACTGATCGCCTCGATCGTCCACGAGAACCCTGCCGGTCTGCCGGGCCTACGCCGAGAGATCGAAGCACTGGGCATCGAACTACGCCCCCTCAAGGAGAGAATATGAGCGACGAACTTCGCGCAGCCATCGTTCAAGACGACGCGACCGGTCGCGTCTTGATGCTGGGGTGGATGGACGAGGAAGCTTTGGCGCTGACGCGTTCGAGTGGTCTCGTGCACTTCTATTCGCGGTCTCGTCAGAGGCTCTGGCAAAAGGGAGAGACGTCGGGCAATGTCTTGCACGTGCTCGAGGTCGTACTGGATTGTGACGAGGACGCCGTGCTGGTTCGCGTCCAGGCGGATGGACCCACCTGTCACGACGGGTCGACATCGTGTTTCACCCCGTGGTTGTGGCGCAAGATCCTCCAACGTGAGGCGCAGGGCGCGCCCGACTCCTACGTCGCGTCGTCGCTCGCCCAGGGGACCGCGTTCCTCGCACGAAAGGTCGGTGAGGAAGCAGTGGAGGCCGCGGTCGCTTCACTGACCGAGAGCGACGAACGATTCGTCTCAGAGGCCGCTGACTTATGGTTTCACCTCATGCTGCTCCTGCGAGCACGCGGTGTGGACCCCGCCGACCTCGAAAACGAATTGCGGTGCCGCGAGAAGTGATCGCGGAGTCGACCTAAGGTCGATCAATGGACTTACGACGAATAGCGGCGGCCACGATGATCATGGGGTCGGGCGCTCTGATGTTCAGCCCGACACTTTCGGGAGCGAGCCCCACACCCTCGAACCTGACCTGCGCCGCTCAAGTGGTCTCGACGTGGTCGCTCACCAACGTCGCTCGCGAGACCGTCGTCGTGTCGGCTCAGGCGAGCAGCTTGGCGAGTTTGACCAGCTCCGCCGCTCAGGGATACGGCGGATTCCTCCTCTTTGGTTCCGTGGCGCCGGCGACGCTCCCCGCGACTCTGGCGTCACTTCGCCGACTCGAACCCGATCACCTGGTGCCCATGATCATGACCGACGACGAAGGAGGCGGCATCATCCGCTTCCCGAACCTCGTGGGGCAGTGGCCCTGGGCCCAAGTCATGGGTTCGACCATGACGCAGACGCAGATCACGACCGAGGGACAACGCGTCGGGACGGCGATGTTGCGCGCGGGCCTTAACGTCGACTTGGCACCGGTCGCCGACGTGGACGGGCGTGCTCAGTGGCCGGGTGCGGCGAACCCCGATGGCTACCGTTCCTTCGGCGGATCCCCGACGAAAGACGCGGCCGATGTCGCCGCGTTCGCGACGGGACTCGCACGCGCCCACGTGGTCGCGGTCGTCAAGCACTTTCCTGGGCTCGGTGGATCCACGGGAAGTACCGATTACGGGTCCGCCCGGACGAAACCGTGGTCAGTGATAAAGAGCACCGCACTCGTGCCCTTTCAACGGGCGATCTCCTCGGGCGTCAACGCGATCATGATGTCGAACGCGGTGGTCCCGGGTCTGACCACGATTCCCGCCAGCTTGTCACCGGTTGCCGTGGGGTACCTGCGCCACACGATGGGTTTTCATGGTCTGATCATGACGGACTCGCTGAGTGCCGGCGCTATTTCGGCGATCCACCTGAGTCCGGCTCAGGCGTCGGTCCTGTCCCTGGGCGCAGGAGTCGACCAGGTATTGAACGGGAATCCCTCGTCACCCGCGCTCGCCCTGCAGACCGCCTCGATGACGACCGCGGCCATCGTCGCGAGCGTCGAGTCGGGAAAACTCTCGCGGTCCCAACTCGTTCAAGCGGCCGCCCAGGTCCTCGCCTCCACTAATACCCTGAGCTGTCCCGGTTGAACCTAGAGGTAGTGCGGCGGTACCTCGTGGGTGTCACGACGTACTTGACGTAACTCCTCCTTGAGGCGGGCAATCTCCTCACGCAAGGAGGCGACGAGTTCTCGGAGTTCGTCGAGTGTCGGGTCCTCGCTGGTCACGGGAAGAGACCACGAAGACGCGTCGCCTCCGCAATGCGTTCCACTCCTACTGCCAATGCGGTCTCGCGTAAGTTCACCCCGAGCTCGCCGTGGCGTACCCACACGGCGTCGAAGGCGTCGTGCATTGTCTTTTCGAGGCGCTGGTGAAAAAGTTCCTTCTCCCACATATACCCCTGCAGGTCCTGGGCCCACTCGAAGTACGACGCGACGACGCCCCCCGCGTTGGCTAGCACGTCGGGGACGACGGGAATGTTGCGCTCGTGCAACACTGCGGCGGCCTCACCGGTGGTGGGACCGTTGGCCGCTTCGACGACGACCGACGCCGCGAGAGTCTTGGCGATACTTTCGGTGATCGCGCCGCCAAGGGCGGCGGGGATCGCGATGTCCGAAGGAATGGTGAAGAGCTCGTCGGGGGGCACGACGTCAGCTCCGGCGAATCCGACGACGGTACCCGCCTCGGCGTAGTGACTCGCCAGCGCCGCGGGATCGATGCCACCGGGTACGTGAATCGCCCCTTTCACATCCCCGACTCCGACCACGGTCATGCCGCGATCACTCAGTAATTTCACTAGGGGAGCACCGACTTTGCCGTATCCCTGGACGACGACGCGCTCGTTCTCGGGGTTGCGGGCCAGATTCCTCAGTAGCGCCAATGTGCAGATGGTGACGCCCAGCGACGTCGCTCCCGCGTGACCGAGGGTTCCGCCGATCGCCAATGGCTTTCCCGTGACGACGCCGGGAGCGGAGTAGCCGCGCAACATCGTGATGGTGTCCATGATCCAACTCATCACTTGGGGATCGGTGTTGACGTCAGGTGCCGGGATGTCCGTCTCTGGCCCAATGACCGGCGCAATCGAGAACGCGTAGCGACGCGTCAATCGCTCGAGTTCGCCTATCGACAAAAGAGTGGGGTCGACGCGCACGCCACCCTTCGCTCCCCCGTAGGGGATGTTGACGACCGCGCATTTGATGGACATGTCGGCGCTGAGAGCGGCAATCTCGTCGACGTTGACGCTCTGATGAAATCTGATGCCGCCCTTTCCCGGACCGCGCGACGTGTTGTGTTGGATCCGCCACCCGGTGTACATCTCCACCGATCCCGAATCGAGGCGCACGGGGACCGCGACCTCCAGAATCCTTTCGGGGGTGATGATGCGCTTGATGGTCCCCTCGTCGAGTCCGAGCAGGTTTCCCGCTCGCTCGATCAATGATGAGACGTGCAGCCAAGGATTGAAGTCCTCGGATGTATTTTCGTTGGGACGCGTGACCACGTTGTCACCAGCCTTTGAACGGTGCAGGACATTGTCATCCTCCTAGCCAGCGTAGGTGAGGTGAGACGCGTCGTGGCGAACCGAAGGTCCCTAGTTGCCCGAGGTGCGCGTCGCGTCACGGCCGCCCGACTGTAGCCAGGCGTCGTACATCGCGGCGTAGGCCCCGCCGGCGGCGACAAGTTCGCTCGGCGTGCCCATCTCCAAAATTCCGCCTTCGTCGATCACCACGATCCGGTCGGCCCGTTGGGCCGTCGTGAGGCGGTGCGCGATCAAAATCGCTGATCGACCCTCGAGGAGACGGTCGAGGGCGCGCTCGATCACTGTTTCGCTTCGTAGGTCGAGCGAGGACGTGGCCTCGTCGAGAATGAGGATGCGCGGTCGCGCGAGGAAGGCGCGCGCCAGCGCCAAGAGTTGGCGTTCACCCGATGACAACGTTTGTCCTCGTTCGTGGACCACCGTGTCCAGACCCTGGGGTAGACGTTCGACCAGGTCGCCCAGTCCCACCACGTCAACGGCCTCGACGATCTCCTCGTCGGTGATGCCGGTACGGCCGAATCGAAGGTTGGTCCGGATCGATCCGGCGAAGAGAAAGGGCTCCTGGGGAACGACACCAAGCTGTGATCGCAGTGATCGCAGTGTGACCGTGCGCACGTCGACACCGTCGACGAGCACGCGACCTTCGGTGGGGTCGTAAAAGCGGTTGGCGAGTTTGGCCAGGGTAGATTTTCCCGCACCGGTGGGGCCGACGAAGGCCACCGATTCACCCGCAGCGATTTCGAGGTTGACGTGGCGCAGAACCGGTCGAGCCGGGTCGTACCCGAAGCTCACGTTCTCAAAGGTGATGCGACCCTCGACTGTCGCCAGTTCAACGGCGTCGGGTGACTCGTCGACGCTCGGGGCGGTTTCGAGCAATTCGCGAAGTCGGATCACCGAGGAACGACCCTGTTGGAGTGAACTGTATTGCTGAACCAACAACTGAATGGGCTGGAAGAAGCGATTGAGGTAGAGGAAGAAGGCCACCAACGCACCGATACTCAACTGGTGACGCAACACCATGTCACCGCCGATGCCGAGCAAGAGAGCTTGACCGAGGATGCCGATCATGATGGTGGCGGGACCGTAGACCGCATTGACGCGTCCGGTGTAGAAGTTAGCGTCGCGGTAGGCCCCTACCACGTGACGGTGATTACGGATATTACGGTGTTGGCGGTTATTGGCGGTGACCACGCGAATCCCGTAGAGCGATTCCGACAGGTCGGCCAGCACGTTGGCGATCCGGTCGCGGCTGAGTAGGTATCCCTTTTCTGACGCCCGATGGAACCACAATGAGAACACGGTCAACAGCGGCACCACCAAGATGATCGTCCAGGTGGCGAGGACGACGTTGAGATCGAACAGGACGGCGGTGATCACGATCATCGTGAGTCCTTGTAGGGCGAAGGAGCTGATGCCGTCCTGGACGAGTTGTTGGAGGTTCTCGATGTCACTGGTCATGCGACTCATGAGAACGCCGGCCTTCTCTTCGGTGAAGAAGTCCAGGCTGAGACGTTGGAAGTGAGTGAAGACGCGGATCCGTAGGTCGTGCATCACGCGGGCGGCCAGGCGACCGGTGACCGTCGCCTGGACGCGTTGGCCCAGGGCACTCACCACCGCGATCACGAGGTAGACAATCGCGCTCACGATGATCACGGCCATCGAATGGTGACCCGCCACCATGCCGTTGTTGATCGCGTATTCGGTGAGGAGTGGACCCGCTTGTAGCAGTACGCTCGTCACGATCACGAGCAACGAGCCGTAAACAACGAGGCGCGGGTACGCGCGCAGCATCCGTGGCAGGGTCAGGCGCTGGCTCTCGGCGGCGTCGGGACGTTGGTGAAACGACAGGTGGGACTTGGGGTGATCGGGTTCAGATGTGAGGAGTTTCTCGGCCTCGTCGGCGAGTTCACTCGGGATACCCCCAAACGGGAGGCCCGCTTGATTTCCTCGCCCGCCGAACATTGCGCCGCCACCGGCGCCACCGCCACTACCGCCCCAGCCACCACCCCAGGCCACTAGATCTCCTCAGTCATGGTTTGAGCGAGGATTTCGCTATAGAGGTCCGACGTGGCCAGTAAGTGTTCGTGAGTGCCGTCGGCCACGACGCGGCCGCCTTCTAACAAGATGACGCGCCGGGCCAGTGCGATCGTCGATATTCGGTGCGCGATAACGACAGTGGTGCGCGTGGTCATCAACGTGCGCAGTGCGTCGTAGATGGTGGATTCGACGTGAACGTCAATGGCACTCGTTGCGTCGTCCAATATGAGGATGGGCGGATTCACCAGGAGAGTACGGGCAATGGCGATCCGTTGGCGTTGTCCCCCCGACAAGGTGTACCCGCGTTCACCGATCACCGTGTCGTACCCGTCGGGCAAGTCCATGATGAAGTCGTGAGCTGCGGCCGCACGCGCGGCCGCTTCGATGTCTTGGATCGACGCGTTGGGGACGCCGTAAGCGATATTTTCTCGCGCGCTCACCGAGAACAAGAACGGCTCGTCGAGCACGACGCCCACATTGGTGCGTAGCGACGAGAGCGTCACGTCACGCACGTCGTGCCCGTCGATGCGGACGGCGCCGTCACTCGTGTCGTAAAAGCGCGTCACGAGCCGCGCCACGGTCGACTTACCGGATCCGGTTCGCCCCACCAGAGCGACGGTCTCGCCGGCGTCAATGTGCACGTTGAAATCCGACAGAATCTCGACGTCGGGACCGTATCCGAAGTTCACGTGATCGAAGTCGATCTCACCACGTACTTCGAGGAGGTCGTAGGCTCCCGGGCGTTCCACCACTTCAGGGTTCTCGTCGAGGATTTCGAAGATACGCTCCGCGCTGGCCTTGGCGCGTTGGCCCATCATGACGAGTTGGCCCAGCATCATGAAGGGCGCCTGGAGCATCAAGAGGTAGGCGTTGAACGCCAAGATCGCCCCGACGCCCAAGTGCCCGTTGAGGACCATGACGCCGCCGAATCCCAGCACCAGGGCGAGGCCGAGTTGGGGAAGGTTCTGCACCCAGGGGGACCACTGTCCGCGAATCTGCGCATCCTTGATGTAGGCCCAGGCGACGCGTTCGGCAGCGTCGGACAAGCGATTGATCTCGGCCTCCTCCTGGGCGAAGGACTTCACTACCCGCACGCCGTTGACGTTCTCGTCGACGATCGTGGCCACGTCGGCCAGACGGGACTGCGTGATCCAGGAGATGGGAAAGAGCACGCGTCGCATTTTGAGGCCGACGACGTAGAGGATGGGCATGACGACCATGGCGATGCACGCCAGGAGTGGATCGATCCTCAGCATGAAGCCAAAAGCCAGCACCCCGATCGAGGTCTGAACCAAAATGAGTGGGGCGAACGTGGAGTACATCTGCACGCTGCGGATGTCGGAGTTGGCACGACTGATGAGCTGGCCGGACTGGACCCGGTCATAGAAGCTGAAGGAGAGCCACGTGAGGTGCTCGTAGATGAGCGACCGGAGGTCGGCCTCGACCTCGTAGGCCGTCTTGTACAAGTACTGGCGCGACACGATGCCACTGATGCCGGCCAGGACGCCGAACACGATGATCTCGATGACCGCGTGATGCAGGGACGCGGTGTGCCTTTCTAGGGCGTTGGTGATCGCTCCGTTGAGCAAGTTGGGGATGAGGGTTTGAAAGATCAGGCTGGCGAAGGAGAGGACGATCGAACAGATGAACGTGAATCGGTGTGACGCGATGATGGGTAGGACACGTCGCCACCACGCGAGACGGGCGTCGCGAGAAATCTGGGCCCGCGGCCCCGGATACGCCGAACGAATACCGCCGAGAGGGTTCGCGTCTCCCTCTTCGCCCGCTCGAGAGCGGGGCAAAAGAGAATTTGACACTGGTACATCGTACCGGGACACTCTCGCCCTCCTCACGGCTCGGCCAGAGCGTAAGGTGACCTCGTGCCAACTCCACTCATCATCCAGCATCCGATCGTCGAGGATAAGGTGCGCCAACTGCGCGACGTCGAGACGTCCAACGCCGACTTCTTGCGCCTCGCCGGCGAGATCTCACGCTTTCTCGCCTACGAGGCGTTTCGCGATATCGCGGTCACCTCGACAACGGTCGACACTCCCGTGGTGCGCGGGGCCCCGGCCGTGCGCGTGGACACGCAATTCGTCATCGTCCCGATTCTGCGCGCCGGTCTCGGAATGACGCCAGCGGTGCAGGAGGTCCTTCCCCGGCATCGCGTGTGCTTGGTGGGGCTGCGCCGAAACGAGACGACGTTGCTCGCCGACGTGTACCTCGACGGACTGCCCGAAGACCTCGAATTGGCGCCGGTCGTCTTGTGCGACCCGATGCTCGCCACCGGGGGATCGTTGATTCAAGTTCTCGACATGTTGCGTCAGCGAAACGCGGGTGTGATCACTGCGCTGTGCCTCATCGCCGCACAACCCGGGGTCGACGCCGTGCGAGAGGCCCACCCCGACGTCCAGATTGTCGCGGCGGCCCTAGACGCGGAGTTGACGTCCATTGGCTACATCACCCCGGGACTGGGCGACGCCGGAGACCGACTCTTCGGGCCACCAGTTCGTTAACTACAGACCAATATCCTCGTACCAAAGTTCGGGATGTTCGTCGATGAACGTCGCTAGGAGCTCGGTGCACTCGGTGTCGTCCACGATGATGATCTCGACGCCTAATTCCTCGAGCCACTCGTGACCGCCATGGAAATTCGTCGTTTCGCCAATGACGACGGCGCCAATATTGAATTGACGCGCGAGCCCCGAGCAGTACCAGCACGGCGACAGCGTTGTGACCATCACGGTGTCGCTGTAGTCGCGACGTCGACCAGCCCGACGAAAGGCGTCCGTTTCGGCGTGTACCGACGCGTCATCGTCCTGCACGCGCCGGTTGTGACCAGAGCCCAACACGACTCCGTCACGGGTGAAGAGTGCCGCTCCGATGGGAATGCCACCTTCGGCCAGTCCCGTGCGCGCCTCGGCGAGCGCGGTGGCGAGCATCGTTCGAGCGAGGTGTGAATCGAGTGGACCGCGAGACGTCATCCGTTCAGTATGCTCCAACGTCGTGAGTCGTTCCACCTTCCCGGTTTCAATCGGGAGCCAACGCGTGGAGTTGCCCGTGGTGTCGCTGTCGGACGATTTGGCGCTCGCGCTGCTGATTACCGTGGACATGGGAGTGGAGTTCATGCGTCGTGCCGGTGAGGAGTTGGCGGCACTCCTCGCTCCGTACGAGATCGACATCGTGGCGACCGTTGCCACGATGGGCATACCCGTCGCCATTGAAGTGACGCGCTCACTAGGACTCGACCAGTACGTGATCTTGCACAAGACACCCAAGATCCACTTGGCGGACGCGGTGTCAGAACCCGTACGCTCCATCACCACCAACGCTGATCAACGCCTTCTTTTTGATCGTGCGCGCATTAAGGACGTGGTCGGCCGGCGCGTGGCCATCGTCGATGACGTCATCTCGACGGGCGCCTCCACCGGGGCCGCCCTGCGACTCTTGCACTCAATCGGCGCCAACGTCGTGGCGATCGGAACCCTTGTGACTGAAGCGTCGTTATGGCAGTCGTCGCTGGGTGAGGACGCGCAGCGTGTCCACGCCCTGGGTTCGATCCCGGTGTTTCGCCCCGACGGGAGCGGCGGCCTCGCCGAGGACTGGGTCGGCTAAGCGAGACCGCTTAGGACAGGTGGGGTTCGAGTTCCTTTTGACGCTGCACCTGTCGTGCGACGGTACCAGTGATCTTTTCTAGGACGAAGTAGACCAGCGCGGCAGAAAAGATGCCGAAGAACACCGACATGTCGGCGCCGCCGAACCAACCCGCGGGGCCGCAATTGGCCGCGGCCGTTCCGTTACAAAAAAACGCGCCGTAGTGGTTGGAGAACGGCGTCATCCAGTGCAGGGGGAAGTTCACGGGCGGCGGTGCCTTGGAGTATGCCGTCGTGGCGAGTACGAGGCCCACGAGGAACGCCACGATCGCGTTCCAGTTGAATCCGCCACTCGCCCAGTAGATGCTGTCGGATGTCTCCTTTTGTATCTCGGCGGCACTGTAGCGGTACTTACGAAGCAGCCAGTCGGTGATGTAAATCCCGAACCACGGGGCGATCCACACGATAATCACGCCCACGAAGTCTTTCATGTAGATCGAGAACGTCGACGCGAACGTGGCCCATATCGTCAGGCCACAGGCAATGACTGAGTCCATGATCACGGCCTGGTAGCGCTTCAGACGAAGGCCCATGGCCTGCACTGAGACCCCTGATGAGTACAAGTCGAGTGAGTTGATGCCAAAGAGTTGGACGATCGCGAAGATCAAGAAGATGACGACGAACCATGACGGCATTCCCTTTTGGTGATAGAGCGCCTGGAAGGGGTTCGCGCTATTCCATACCGAGGACGTGGACATGAAACTAAAGGCCAGGGCCCCCAAGATCATCACCGCGATTTCGGGTAGTGCCGTGCCGAGGAAGATCCACCCCACCACCGAACTCTTCTTGGCCTCACGAGGCAAGTACCGGGTGTAGTCGTTGCCGCATTCGGTCCAGCCCAACCCCGACAACGCAATGGTGAAGGCGAGTCCCGCGGTGTAGGGCTCCCAACCATGGGCGAAGGAAACGATGCTGTTGGGGTGGGCGTGTGACCCCTCGATCACGGCGAAGATGACGAAGATGACGCTGAAGGGGATGATCAGCGCGCGCAACACTTTGACCATGGTGGCGTGACCGAGGTAGGGCATCACCGCTTGGATCGCGGTGGCGACCACGATGAAAATGACCTTGACAGTGCTGTTGGGATGAAAGCCCGCGTACTGACTCAAAACGATGGCAGCGGCCACGATGAGGATGAGCCCCTCGGTCTCAAAGCCCAGTTGGGTGAGCCAATTGAAGAACGAGACCACTCGCGACCCGCGCGTGCCGAAGGCGGCGCGCGACACGGCAAAGGCGGTCGTCCCGGTCTCTTGGCCCTGTAGTGAGGCGACGCCGAGCAAAAGGAATGACAAGTTGCCGATGACGATGATGCTGACCGCGGTCCAAAAACTGAAGCCGAAGCCCATCAGCAGCGCGCCGTAGACGAAGTATTCGACGTTGATAGCCGAACCCGCCCACATCGCGCCGATAGTGCGGGGCGTGGCCCAGCGCTCGGACTCGGGGACGAAATCGATGCCGCGCGTCTCTACTTTGAACGCTTCGTCACCAATGGATCCATCGTGAATATCTGTGTTCGCCACTGAGTGGTCCTCCCTAACTGTCATGTTTCAACTGATGCGGCGCCGTGAGGGGCTCGTCGCACCGGCACAGTATTACCGAAAACTTACGCTCGTGGAGTTGAAGAGAATTAATTCTCCGATTTTTATTAGCCGCCTATTAGTGCGACCTTGTGGGCCTGTCATCTCGTCGCGGCACACTGAATGCATCGACGAATACTGCTGAGGAGGCTCTCGTGTATCGACCAACGAAGAAGAAGGTGATCCGCCGCCTTAGTGCGGCGTCGATCGTCGCGGTGTTGGCGGCCGCTGGATTTGCCGTGACCATCGTTAGCCAAAGTCCCCCCACGAACTCGGCGTTGAGGTCGAGCAACGACAAGGACGCTTCCGCGTCGACGCGGGTGACGGCCTCGAGCCCGCACTACCACCTCAACGGCGCCAATCGTAACTTTTCGGTCGTTGATGAGTGATGCTCACGTCCGGTGAAGAGGTGTCGCGACGTACCTTACGAAGTTGAAGGCGGTGGCGACGTAGCGTGGATTCGCCCGTCGACTCCTCGCCACCAGTAGATCGTCGACAGCGCCAACAACGCCGATACGACCGCGACCAAGGTGAAGGGCAACGCGGTATTGACCGTGAAGAGGAATCCTGACGCCATTGCAGCTAGCGCGAGTGACGCGGTGGTCGAGGTAGCGTAGAGCCCCTGACGTCGACTGAGTTCTCGAGACGAGGCGCCTTGGCTGAGCATTGACGCGATGGAGGGCGAGGAGAGGGCGGCCCCGAGTGATTCAGCGGAACCGAGAAAGAGCATCGCGACGTTGTTGTGGATGTGGGGGTACGTGGCGAGGAACGCCGCACCGTTGAGTAGTCCAAAGAGTGCCGTCACTCGGCGGTTGAGGTGGTCGGCGAACCACCCACCTGTTCGACTCAAGATCACCCACGGTAAGCAGAACATGGTCCAGCTCAGACGAATCTGAAGTGTGCTGGCGTGATGGGCGTGCATGAGAAGACTCCAACAGGTCTCGTAGACCCCTACCGCCAGACCAGTTGCTGCAGCGGCCACGAGGGCGCCGGTGAAGGGTCGATTCCACTGCATCGGCGGCAGCGGTGTTGGGTCGAACGCCACGTCGCCAACGTTCGTGTGAAAGGCCACCAACGCCGCGACGAGGCTCACGACGCCGGTGACGAAAAATACCCACCCCAGGTCGTTCACCGACGACACCACGCCGACCGCTGGGCCGATCGCGGCACCCATTAACTGCGCCGCGAGGATGCGCGACACGGCGCGTCCCCGTTCGTGCTCGGCGAAGAGCGCGGCAACCGCCGACATCGACGCCACTTCGAGGGCTCCCGCGGACGCTCCTTGTACGACGCGTGTCAGCGTGAACCACACCGCACTGAGTGGTAGTGCGTACGTCATCGACGCCAGGCCGTAGGCGATCAGGCTCGCTATCAAGATGGGGCGACGTCCGAATTTGTCGGCGAGGCGACCAAGAAAGTACTGCGTCACGACACCCGCGATGAAGAAGGACGCGACGATCAAGCCAATGACGTGGGGCGACCCGCCGCGATGCTCTAAGAACAGGGATAAGAGTGGTAACCCCAACGTCGCACCCATCCACTGGATGAGCACGATGATCGTCAAGCGATTGAGCGTCTGTTGCGGCGTTGAGACAGGCACCTCGCCACGCTAGTTGGGCAACTGCGCTACGAGGTGAACACGTGACACTCAACGAGGATCACAAAACCGAGTACCACGTAGAGCCACGGAACGAAATACCCCCCGCTACGCTGACCCCACGACACCACCCGTGGGTGGGTGGCCAGGGCCCAGGAGAGACCGACAAACACGACCTGCCAGCAGGCGAGGATTACGCACAACGCGAAGGCGTGGACTGCCCCGTTGGCGCGAAGCAGGGGAATCCACACCGCCAAGTTGTCGCCTCCGAGGCCGAGGGTCACGACAAATGTGGTGATGACGCCGCGGCGAGGCGTCTGGGCGATTTCGGCGTGGCGGTGACGCCAATGTCGCCATGCCAGGGTCCAGGGCGCGATGGCCAGGATGCCGACCAGGCGAATTGGCACGACGTCCAAGGACGAGCCGACCGCGACTGCGAGCCCCACGAGCAGGACCACTCCTAGGCTCTGCGCCGTGGTAACGCTGCGGAACTGTTCACGCGGCGTGAGGGTGAGCTGAGCGGCGAAGGCGAAGAAATTGTCGATCATGGTCCCGACGTAGGCGAAGGATCCCAGTAGGGCCAGCGCGACGAGGGAGTGCACGATGACGACGATAGTTCTCGGTCTGAAGGGCCAACTTGACGTCACAGATAGTGTTGACCCAATGATGCGTCACGTCGAAGCGCCCTCAACCGAACAACTAGAGGCGGCCACCCGCGTCATCGCTGACCACCTGGAGCCGACGCCGACCGTCACCTTGCGCCTGCGGGGCCGGCCGGTGCTCGCCAAACTCGAGTGTCTCCAGATCACCGGATCGTTCAAGATTCGCGGAGCCTTGGCCGCGATCGACGCGGCTCATCGCGACGACCCTCATGGGGCAGTGATCACGTCCTCGGCCGGTAATCATGGCCTGGGTATCGCGCATGCCTCGAGCATCCTGCACGTCCCGGCGACGGTCGTGGTTCCGGCCAATGCGTCGGCCGCCAAAGTGAGAAAATTACGCAACTACGACATCGAACTGATTCAGTTCGGTTTGTCCTACGACGAGGCCCAGGCCCACGCCCTGGATCTCGCCCAAGCCCGATCAATTCGCTACATCTCACCCTTTAACGACACCAACGTCATCGCCGGTCAGGCCACGGTGTTCCACGAGATGCTGAACCAGGCTCCTGAAATTGAGCACGTGGTGGTACCCGTCGGAGGCGGGGGACTCGTCGCTGGGGTGCTCCTCTCACGCGCCGCACTCGGCCGACTGGACGTTCGGGTGACTGGCGTGCAACCCGAGGCGAGTGCCGCCATGTACCACGTCCTTCGCGGCACCGCAATGGACGCCGTGCGCCACCGTCCCACCATCGCCGATGGTTTAGCGGGCGGGGGAGACGAAGGCGCCGTGACCAACGACTTGATCGCGACCCACGAGGTCCCCCTCGTCTTGGTGGACGAGCACTTGATTCGTCAAGGAGTTCGCGAGGCCGCAGAATCGAACGGTTTGGTCTTAGAGGGGTCGGCAGCGACTCCCTACGCAGCGATTGTGCGCGGCTTGGTGGACGACGAGGACTCGCGAATCGGATTCGTGGCCAGCGGACGAAATATCTCTCACGCACTCTTGGTGGAGCTCCTCAGCGAGCCCCTGGACTAGGGACTATTCGCATTGGCCGTTAGGGTGAGCACGTGAGTGCAACCCGTCGTCGCGCGGTGATCGCGAGTGTCGTGGTCGTCATCGTCGCGGCGGGCGGAATTATCTACGGCGTCAGCCGACCATCGAGTGTGCCCCGCGTCGATCCCTTGGTCTTGCAGGGGCGCGCGCCGCGCACAGTAAACATGGCGATGACGCTAACGACCGGCGGATCTCTTCAGGTCTCGGGCACGATCACCATGGACGCGACGACCAACTCCCTCAGCGCGCAATTGCAAGTCCCCGTCATAACCGCGGCGACGACAATCGATGTTCGTGCACTTCATGGTCGTCTGTATCTCACATCGCCAAACCTGGCGAATGCTTCGGGGCCGGTCTGGTACACCCAGGACGTGCAGTGGCCTCCCATTGCTGGCCTGTCGCGCTACCTAGAGAAACCCAACGCCGCGCTCTTAACGTTGCTCGCCAACGCCCGCGTCACGCACGAAGGTTACGCCACCATCTATGAGTTCCAGCGGTCGAAGGTGGCCTTGGGCACGCTCGTCACCAAGAAGTCTACGAGCGCGGTGACGGAAACCGGCTCACTCACGGCGCGACTGACCACGGGCGCCCAAGGTGAATTTACGGCCCTTTGGTTGTCTCTCGCTACTGCGTCGGCCACGACCACGATCACCTTGCGGGTCCTCTCCTACAATCACCCAACGACCATCGTGGCGCCACCCACGTCACGCAGCTCCACCCCCGCCGCTCCATTGCTGCGAGAACTGCTCACGAGCGGGGCGCTGGGTTCGATTGTCCTGCCGTCACAGATACTCCACGCGTTAGACCGCCAAAGTATCGTGAAGGGGTGAGCATCCACGCCGAACCACGCTGGCCGGCGTCCCTGGCCCTGCTCACCTGCGAAGTGCTCTACGTCGTATTGCCGAATCGATTGGTCATCGGTCCACGATGGCTGATCCCGGCACTGATCTTCCTGGCCCTGATTCCCTTGTCGGCGCGCCGCCATCGCCACCCTGACGACGCACCGATGGTGCGTCGCCTCACGTTGACCTTGATCACGGTCGTGACCCTCGCCAACGTCACGTCGATGGTTCTGCTGGTGCGTCGACTTCTAGATACTTCAGTCTCCCAAGGGCGCGCGCTGATTTATGCGGCCGTCGCGGTATGGCTCACCAACGTCATAATCTTCGGCATCTGGTTCTGGGAGATCGATCGTGGCGGGCCGGCGTGTCGATCAGTGGATGGCGCTGAGGTCATCGACCTACAGTTCCCCCAGTTAGAGAACCCGCACCTGGCGCCAAAGAATTGGCATCCCCAATTCACCGACTACCTCTACACCTCGTTCGCTAACGGGACGAGCTTCGCTCCGGCCGACGCCATGCCTCTCACGCGGCGAATGAAAATTCTGTTCCTCGGTGAATCGGTCGTCTCGCTGGTCACCATCGCTGTTGTCGCGGCCCGGGCCGTGAATATCTTGAAATGACGAGTCGTCACTGACCCAGTAGTCGGGCCAAGAGCGAGGAAGCACGACTTTCTCGATGACGAGTGCGCTCGCGGTGATCCGCATATGTCGCAAGCGCGATACCCGTGTTGATCCCGAGCCAGCGCAAGGGTTCCACCTCCCAGCGGCGTGCGGGAACCTGCACGAAAGGCAGAGCGGTGAAGGGCGTCGCGACGTCGGGCGCGACGATGAGATCGGCTAGTGCGTTGGCACATACGTAACTCAACGTGACGCCGTCGCCGGTGTAGCCACCGGCCGACGCAATGCCACTGTGGCGGTCGACATTCACTGACGGGTACTTGGATCGGGGCAGGGCCAGCGGTCCACCCCATCGGTGCGTGACAGCGGCGTCGAACGTGGGAAAGAGCTCGCGAAGAGACTGAGTCAGGTGAGCGAATACGGACTGGTTGGCGTCATAGCGCGGCTCGACCGTGGACCCGAAATGGTACGGGGATCCGCGCCCGCCAAAGGCTAGGCGATTGTCGGCGGTGCGTTGGCCGTACACGAGGAGGTGGCGTTCATCAGTGAACGTCGGGAAATCGTTGAATCCATAGTCGCTCCACCATTTCGTCGAAAGGGGTTCGGTGGCGATCATGAGTGAATACAACGGAACGACGTGGCGACGATGGTGCGCGAAGGTGGGGGTGAAACCTTCGGTTGCTCGCACTACGATGTCGGCGCGCACCGTGCCATGGGTCGTGAGCACGTGAGGTCGCCGCGACGCGCTCCCCGCAACGATCCTCGTCACCCTGGTCTGTTCGAAGATGGTCGCTCCGTGCCGTTCGACCGCGTCGGCGAGACCTCGCACGAGATGCGCCGGGTGGATCCGCGCGCAGTGCGGTGAGAAGGACGCGCCACGCGCCCCCTCGACCCACCCGTGCTCGCGCAGACGAGTCACGTCGAGCCATCGAAGGTCCTCGGGGCCAACGCCGTACTGGGCTGCGGACGCTACTTCCTGGCGTCCACGGGCTTCCTGCAGTTCTGATCGAGCGAAGCAGAGCGTGCCACCCTGGATGAATTCACAGCCGATGACGTCGTCGTGGGCCGCTCGCCCCAAGGACCCGACGCTGTCTTGCAGCAGGATTCGTAGGTGCGTGTAGGCGGCCACCCCGTAGTCACGTATCACGGTCGAAGCGGGCACGGGAAACAGCGCCGACACCCACCCGCCGTTGCGACCCGACGCGCCGAAGCCGCATACTTGGGCTTCGAGTACCGCGACGCGCACGTGCGGGTCTCGACGTAGTAATTCCCGCGCCGTCCAAAGACCCGTGTAGCCCCCGCCGACGATCACCACGTCGACGTCGACATTGCCGTGAAGTTGTGGCCGCGGTGACGTCGCGTCGATCTGGGACCACCACAACGAGGGTGGTGGTTGCATTACAAGTAGCGCTTCGAGGCTTCCGTAAAGACGTCGCGCAACGTTCCGACCATGAAGTCGATGTCCTCACGAGTCGAGATAAGCGGCGGTGCCAACTGGACGACGGGGTCGCCGCGGTCGTCGGAACGACAGATGAGCCCACGGCGGAACATCTCGGGCGAGACGAAGCCGCGCAACAGTCGCTCGGCGTCGTCGCCCTCCCAGGTCTCCTTGGTCTCTTGGTCCTTGACCAATTCGACACCCCAGAAGTAACCCGTGCCTCGGATATCGCCCACGATGGGCAAGTCCTTGAGGTCGTTGAGGCTCTGACGGAAGTAGTCCTCATTAGCCATCACGTTGCCCAAGACGTTCTCGCGCTCGATAATGCCGATGCTGGTGAGCGCGATCGACGCTGAGAGCGGGTGGCCGGCCCACGTGAAGCCGTGTTGGAAGGAAACGTCGCCGTCTTGGAACGGTTCGGCCAAACGGTCCGAGACAATCATTGCGCCCAGCGGTGCGTAGCCCGCGGTGATGCCCTTTGCGCAGGTGATGATGTCGGGAACGAAGTCGTACTTCTGACCACCAAACCACGTACCCAGACGACCAAAGGCGCAGATGACTTCGTCCGAGACCAGGATCACGCCGTAGCGGTCACAGATCGCGCGTACCTGTTGCCAATACCCCGGCGGCGGCGTGAAGCAACCGCCCGCGTTCTGAACCGGCTCGAGGAACACCGCAGCGACCGTCTCGGGTCCCTCACGCAGCAACGCTTCTTCAATCTGCTGGGCCGACCACAGGCCATAGGCCTCGAAATCGTCGGCGTGGGTCTCCGCGCGGTAGAAGTTCACCGCCGGGACCTTCACCGCACCGGGAACGAGTGGCTCGAAGGGTTCGCGGTAACTGTCGAGCGAAGTGATCGTGAGCGCGCCCAACGTGGTGCCGTGATAGGCGATGTCGCGACTGATGACCTTGTACCGGTCGGTGTCGCCACGCATCTTGTGATACTGGCGAGCGAGTTTCCACGCGCTCTCGTTGGCCTCGGCCCCACCAGTGGTGAAGAACACTCGGTTAAGATCGCCGGGCGCCAAGCTGGCTACCTTCTCGGCGAGTTCGATCGCCTTGGGGTGCGCGTACGTCCAGATTGGGAAGAACGTCATGTTGTTCATCGACGCCGCAGCGGCCTCGGCGAACTCCGGACGACCATGACCCAGAGCGTTGGTGAAGAGGCCCGAGATACCGTCGAAGTACTTCTTGCCGTTCACGTCGTAGACGTGAGTTCCCTCCCCGCGCACGATGATCGGAATCTCGTGGTTCTCCGAATACGCTCCCATGCGCGACATTTGGAGCCAAAGATTGCGACGAGCGCGTTCTGAATAACTATGGCTTTGTTGGTGTTTACCACTGACGGCAACACCGTCAGTGAAGATTTCATTGATACTCATTTGGTTCCCCAAGCGTAGGTCTGCTTTGAAAGTTTCAAATACAGAAAGGTTTCAACTTCGGTCACCCCGGGAATACTCCGGATGGAGTCATTCAAGAGGTGCACCAATGCGTTGTCGTCGAGGGCAATGACCTCGGCGATGATGTCGAAGCTGCCCGCGGTCATGACCACGTAGTTCGCTTCCTCAATGGCCGCAATCTGGTCGGCGACCAGTCGGACGTCGCCATGGACTCGGATACCGATCAATGCTTCTCGGCCGTAGCCGAGCTGCAAGGGATCGGTGATCGCGACGATCTGCATGACGCCCGCGTCCTTCAATCGCTGAACGCGCCGACGCACGCCCGCTTCTGAAAGACCGACCTCGTCAGCAATCGCTCCGTAGGGTCGTCGACCATCGCGCTGCAAGAGCCCGATGATCTGACGATCAATCGAGTCCAGCGCGCCCGGCACAGCGACGAGTTCCACGGGGGAGCGGTCACTGTTTTTCGGACTGGACTTCTGCGGTTTGGCTGCTGGCATTGGTTTCTCCCGCTCAGTAGTCATGGACTTCCGGCTGCGGATAGAGCAACTATAGCGGTGTTTGACGCCGATTTGAGTGCTGAATTGTCAATTCTGTGTTAAAAACCCTTGTGACCAGTTGCTCGGCTCAGGAAACTCTGGCAGAGTGACTGGCGACGTGGCGGAGTGGTCGCGGCCAGAAAGTGGGGGTTCTATGCGCCGATTGTCGAATTTCATCGGGGGCGAAATGATTGCCCCGCACAGCGAGAAGTACGTCGAACTTCTTAATCCCGGTACCGGCGAGCCTTTCGCCGAAATGCCGATCTCTGACGCCGCCGACGTTGATGCCGCGGTGGCGTCGGCTGCCGCCGCTTTCACGACGTGGAAACGAACGACACCGTCGCAGCGCAGTCTCGCGCTGTTGAAGATCGCTGACATCCTCGAAGCCAACGCCGAGCGCCTCGTCGACGTCGAGACTGAGAATTGCGGAAAGATCATTCCGGTCACGATGGCCGAGGAGATCCCGCCCATGATCGACCAGATCCGTTTCTTCGCCGGTGCCGCGCGACTCCTGGAAGGTCGCGGCGCATCGGAATACATGGAGGGAATGACGAGTTACGTTCGGCGCGAGCCGATCGGCGTGTGTGGCGCGGTGACACCGTGGAACTACCCGATGTTGATGGCGGTATGGAAGTGGGCGCCAGCGCTCGCCGCAGGAAACACGATGGTCATCAAGCCCAGTGACACGACACCGGCGTCTACGCTGCTGATGGCCGAACTCATGGCCGACGTCCTTCCGGCGGGGGTCTTTAACGTGATCTGTGGTGACCGTGACACCGGTCGCGCCCTCGTCGAGCACCCGACGCCCGCCATGATCTCGGTCACCGGCTCGGTGCGTGCCGGTATGGAAGTGGCGTCGACGGCCTCGTCGACCTTGAAGCGCGTTCACCTCGAACTCGGTGGCAAAGCTCCGGTCGTCGTCTTTGATGACGTGGATATCGCAGCGGCCGCCGAAGGCATCGCCATCGGCGGCTTCTTCAACGCCGGTCAAGACTGCACCGCGGCGACGCGCGTACTCGTCGGGCCCAAGGCCTACGGCGACTTCGTCGACGCCATTGCCGAGCAGGCGCGCAGTACCGTCATTGGCCAGCGCGACAACGAGGACGCTTTCTTTGGTCCTGTCAACAACGTCAATCAACTCGAGCGGGTGACCGGAATGCTCCAGCGCAAGCCCAGTCACGCGTCCTTCGCCGCGGGCGGCGAAAGAGTGGGTGATACGGGATACTTCATCGCCCCAACCATCGTGGCCGACATGCACCAGGACGACGAGATGATCCAAAACGAGATCTTCGGACCGGTCATCACCGTTCAAAGGTTCAGTGATGAGGTCGAAGCCCTCGAGTGGGCCAACGGTGTGCAGTACGGGCTCGCCTCGTCAGTATGGACGAGTGATCACGGACGGGCGATGCGCTTTAGTCGTGACCTCGACTTCGGTTGCGTCTGGGTCAATACCCACATCCCGATCGTCGCCGAAATGCCCCACGGTGGCTTTAAGCGCTCAGGGTATGGCAAGGACCTTTCGGTGTACGGTTTCGAGGACTACACCCGTGTCAAGCACGTGATGCACAACATCGAGTTTTAGGGAAGTTGAGATTGATAAGGGGACCTCGGTCCATGAGTAGGGGGTTGTTGTGGTAATTGGAGAAGTTGAAGGACCATTCGCGGTACCGGTCTCTGAGAGTCATGCGTCGACGGCGTTGAAGGCCAACGAACTCAACCTCTTCGACTCCACCGCCGTCGCCGTCTCCTCTGTGGCCCCGACGTATTCGTTGGCGACCACCATCGTGTTCTCCTCTTCACGACGGCGGGCATCGGCTACTTCGGTCCCGCAGTCATCGAGATCTCGTTTGTGCCCGTGGTCTTTATTGCCATTGCGTACTTCCATCTCAATCGGCGCGACCCTGACTGCGGGGCGTCCTATTCGTGGTTATCGAAGTTCATGAGTCCCTACGTGGGGTGGTTCAACGGTTGGGTGCAAGTCGCCACGTCCACGCTGTTCTGCGTGGTGGCGCCCGTCACGGCCGCGCAGAATACTTTGCAATTGTTCAACAAGGAGGGTTGGATCTCGGCCTCGACGCAGAACAATCTGTGGCTCCAGGCCGTGGTGGCGGCAGCCTGGCTCGTCTTCGTCACCCTGATCTGCATCTTGGGCATCCGCTACACGACGAACTTCCAGTGGATCTTGGTGATCATCGAGTACGTGTGCGTGCTGGGCTTTTCCATCTGGGGCATTCTCAAGGTCGCGATTTCGCACCCCGCAGGCACTGTGGGATTCCACATGTCGTGGATCAATCCCTTTCAATCAAGAGTTTCGGAGCTCTCTCGGCGGGGCTGGTGCTGGGCGTGTTCTTTTTTTGGGGCTGGGACACGGCAGTGAACCTGAACGAAGAGTCGAAGAATTCATCGAAGATACCCGGTCAGGCCGGAGTCATCTCGATGTTCCTCCTCCTGATCATCTTCGTGATGAATATCGTCGCGGTGCAGATGTGGGTCTCCCCACATCAGTTCAACGCGAAGTACAATCTTCGGGCAATCTGACCACGGTCATGACCTACTTCGCGACACAAGCGATAGGGCCGTGGGCCTACTTCGTCATGTTGATCGGCAGTGTTGAGTTCGACAGTCGCCACGACCCAGACGACACTTTTACCCGCGGCACGCATTACGTTATCCATGGCGCGAGACAGGGTATGGCCGAGTCTCTTCAAAGTCATTGATCCCAAAGCGGCAGAACCCGGTGGTGGGCACGCTAATCATTGCCATCATCTGCTTGCTGGGCATCTTCATCACCCAGGGGAATTCGTCGGTCAATAACCTGTTTAGCAAGATGGTGAACGACATCGGTGTGCTCATCGCCTTCTACTACGGCATGACGGGAATCGTGTGTGCCTGGGCCTATCGTCGTGTGGCGTTCCAGAAGCTCACCTTCTTCTTCTCCGGAGTCTTACTACCGCTGGCCTCGGGATGTGTTGTTGTTCGTGGGTTACAAGTGGTCGAATCTCGTCGGGCTCTCGGTGCCGGCGTTCCGATCTTGATCACTTTCGCCCTCGGTATTCCTCTAGTGATTGTCGCTCGACTGGCGACGCGAGGAGACTTCTTCAAGACCAAGGTCATGGTCTTTGACACAATTGAACATGAAACAGAGGTTGGCACAGCCAGCAAAGGATGAGTGATCAACGATGATCATCGGAGTACCGAAGGAAATCAAAACGGACGAGAACCGCGTGGCCCTCACACCCGCTGGCGTGCGTGAGTTCACGTCGGGGGGGCACAAGGTTCTCATCGAAGCTGGCGCCGGTGTGGGGTCGTCGATCAGTGACGAGGCCTACGTCGCCAACGGCGCCACGATGGTGGCGACCGCCGACGACGTGTGGGCTCACGCGGAATTAGTCCTCAAGGTCAAGGAGCCGATTGGTGCGGAGTACCACCGGCTCTCGGCACGAACGAATCAGGTGCTCTTCACGTACCTGCACTTGGCGGCGTCGCGTGAATGCACCGAGGCCCTCGTGGCTTCGAACAACGTGGCGATCGCGTACGAGACCGTGCGTCTGCGCGACAACTCGCTGCCCTTGCTGACGCCCATGAGCGAAGTCGCCGGTCGGATGGCGCCCATGATGGGGGCTCATCATCTAATGCGTCCTGGCGGAGGGCACGGAACCTTGATCGGTGGTGTTCCAGGTGTTCCGCCAGCGACCGTGGTCGTGATCGGCGCGGGAGTCGCCGGACTCGCCGCTGCCACAGTCGCGGTAGGCCTGCACGCCAACGTGAAGATCCTCGACCGCAACCTCGACCGATTGCGCCAGGTCGACATCCACTTCGACGGTCGTGTCCAGACCATCGCTTCGACGACGTTGTCTCTCGAGGAGGCCTGTCTCGACGCCGACATCGTCATCGGTGCGGTCCTGGTGGTGGGGGCCAAGGCTCCCAAACTGGTCTCGAACGAGCTCGTCGCGCGAATGAAGCCTGGATCGGTACTGGTGGACATTTCAGTCGACCAAGGAGGCTGCTTTGAGGCGACTCGACCCACCACCCACTCGAATCCGACCTTCGTAGTGAACGGCTGCGTGTTCTACTGCGTTGCCAACATGCCTGGCGCGGTTCCCACGACATCGACGCACGCGTTGGCCAACGCGACATTGCCGTACGCGCTCGAACTCGCACGCCACGGCTGGCGTGACGCGGTCGTCGCGGACGATGCATTGGCTGAGGGAGTGAACGTCGTCAACGGCACCGTTACGTACGGACCGGTGGCCGAGGCGCTCGAACTGAACTTCGTGCCCTTGCGCTTGCTGCTCTAGGGGGCCTCAACCCACGGGCAGTGGCGACACCCGCTGTCACAGCACGAACCGCGTTCGAGGTGAGCTTCTCGCGTCTGCACGACGAGCCCGGTGGACGGATCGAGGTAGGTGCGCTCGTGTGCCGCGATCGCGGCGGCGTGCGCGGCGATGATCGTGGCGTAGTCAGCTCGCAAGGGATCGAGGCGCGAGGGATGCGGTAGTGACGGGTCCGTCACGGGGCGGGGGCGGGCATCGCCAGGAGGACCTTACCGAATTTGCCGGGCTGGGCAAAAAATTCGTACGCTTCGTCGACTTCGCTCAGTGGGAATGACGCGGCGACGGGCACGCTCAACGTCGAGCGGCTCCAGGGTCCGGTGAGAGCCACGCTGACTCGATGAATGACGTCAGTCTTCTCTTCGTTCGTGCGCGAGCGCAGCGTCGAACCGGTCAACGTCGATCGGGTAGTCATGAAGTTAAGCAAGTTGATCTCGGTTTTGGAGCCACCGCCCGCGACGCCGATCACGACGATGCGCGCGAAGGGCGCCAGACGACTCTGCACCAGGGTGAGGTGTGCTGCCCCCACCAATTCCAACACGACGTTGATCGGCGCGACACTAACCACGTCTTCGAGGGAAATGACCTCGTCAGCCCCAAGATCTCGTAGTGCCTGATCGTGGGTGCGCGAGCGCGTCACGGCGGTGACGTGCGCGCCGACGAGACGACCGATCTGTACCGCGGCGCACCCCACACCTCCGTTCGCTCCCGAGATCAGGAGGCGGTCTCCTTCGCGAAGTCGACCTTGGAGAACGAGCGCGTCAAAGGCCGTGATGAACGCTTCGGCAAAGCCGCCAGCCTGGTCCATCGCTACGTGGTCAGGCACATCGATCAGGTGTGCCGCCGGCACGAGGCAATGCGTTGCTTGGGCACCGCCCCCGACGATCGCGCACGCGCGACGCCCGAGCAGAGAGGCGTCGACGTCGTCGCCGACTGCGACCACCCGACCCGACAACTCCATACCCGGCACGTCCACCGGCCACCCCGGCGGGGCCGGATAGGTACCGCGACGTTGCAGGAGGTCGGCCGCGTTGATGCCCGCGAACTCCGTGGCGACGAGTACCTCGCGACTCGCGGGGGTAGGGGTCGCACGTTCCTCGATACGAAGCGAACCTTGATCAATGACAACGGCCTGCATGCTCCCGACATTAGAGGCACGATCATCGAGTGCGACCGGTAGTTTGAAGTTATGACCCTCTACGACATCCCCGTGCACACCCTCAGTGGTGAACCGAGCTCCCTCGCTCCTTATAAGGGCAAGACTGTTCTCATTGTCAACGTCGCCTCCAAGTGCGGTCTGACGCCGCAGTACGAGGGACTGGAGAACCTGGAAAAGACGTACGCGGATCGCGGTTTTGAGGTCGTGGGATTCCCGTGCAACCAGTTCATGGGTCAAGAGCCCGGCACCGCTGAGGAGATCCAGACCTTTTGCTCGACCACCTACGGCGTGACCTTCCCCCTCTTTGAAAAGGTCGACGTGAACGGGGCCGACCAGCACCCGATTTACGCGCAACTCACCCCCGTGGCCGATGCCGAGGGCTATAGCGGCGACATTCGCTGGAACTTCGAGAAGTTCCTGATCGGTGCCGACGGTTCTATTCAACGATTCGCACCTCAAGTCACGCCCGAGGACCCCGCACTGGTGGCCGCGATCGAGACTGCCCTGAACTAATCGTTTAGAGGACGACGAAGCTGGACGTAGGTTGGTCGAAACCCGACCGACGACCACAGAGACGTTGCTTCGTGATTGTCACTGTGCCAACGCACTTCGACGTAATCGAACCCATCGGTGATGGCGTCGTTCAGTACGGCGCCCAGCATCGTCGTGGCGATACCTCGTCGTTGAAGCGACGGGTCTACCGCTACCGACCCTAAGTACATCGTGTCGGGGAAGTTTCCGCGCATGGTCGGCAGGGGAAACGTCACGCACTGCGCAATCGGCACGCCGTTGACGTCCACTAGGTAGTAGCGGCACTCGGGATCCTCGAGGAGTTCAATCAGCGCGGTTCGATTGGCCGCGCGTTGCTCGTCGCTCAATGCATCGAGATCAACGCCCTGAGCGACGTCGATCAGGGCGTCAAAGTACTCCGCAGCTTCAAGATCCGAGGTCGTGGCTCGCCGGAGGGATGAGTTGACTGGCCAGTTCACCTCGAGGTGGTCCTTCAGAGCGAGCGCCCCACGCACACTGACGATGTCGTAATCGCGCTGGACCCAGGTCCGACACCCGTCGTGGGCAAGGGCCCACACCACGTGCGCGGTGGATCCCTCACTACGCCACTGGGGGTACGCCTCCTCGCAGAGTTGGTCGAGCACGTCGTCGGTGTCAAAGGAGTATCCGTCGGGACCGCTCCACGTCTGACGTCCGTGGAGCGGGTCGTCGAACGTCGCCCCGTAAAGATGGCCGCCGATCTTCCCGTGGGTGTCGTGTACCCAGTAGGGGCTGGAGGAGCCCGTGAGGGCTTGCTCGAATTGGGAACGAGTGAACACACTTGAGATCAGGGGCTCGATCATCGAGTCGCGATGGAGCTGCGCGGCAACGCGCTCACCAATCGACGACGCGTCACCCACGATTCCGCGACGAACGGCGCTCACGATTCCTACCGTAGTGGTTGTGTAAAAGTATCGCTATGACACTTAACGCCACTCTGTTCGATATGGACGGGCTCCTTATTGACTCCGAAATCTTGTGG
>CAWCEX010000006.1:0-762839 GCA_963794755.1 uncultured Actinomycetota bacterium | reverse complement strand
AATGGCATCTCTTGATGCCGACATTTGGATGTGAGGGCCCGTCACGTCTGAATTTTCGAACACAAGAAGTTCGACTCTAACGAGGTCACACAGTTTCAGCGGACAGTTTCTTCTCAAGGTCGCGAGGGTAATTGCGCAGGCTCTCGGTATATGTGTAGATGCGGCGTTTGAGCTGAGCAAGTGACATACGTTTATCTCCGAAAACTGAGGTCAATTGAACCCTGTAGCGATTGAGTCAGTTCGTCGAGATTCACTTAAGGGTCACTAACGCTGCAATAACAAACTCTCGCCCTTACTCTTACGGCGCACTCCTATCCGATGCAATCCCTCAACCGCGAGGCGAAGAAATAACTTCCTCATAGACGTGTTCGATTTGAGGTACCACAGCACTCGCCGAATACGACACCTAACAGTACCTTGCGGCGGCATCGCCTAAACGTGTTCGTAGTTCAGGGTTGGCAATGAGTGTCTCAATACCGACCCGAAGGGCATCACTGTCTCTCGGAGGTACGAGTATTCCGGTCACGCCGTCTTCAATCATTTCTGCAGCTCCCCACTCACTGTAATAGGCAGGCGAGTTGGTCGGCCTGCCGCCATCGCCTCTATCGCGGTCAGTCCGAACGGTTCCGCGCGAACGCGACGGTACGATCGCGAGTGTGCAGTGCTTCCAGGCGCGGAGCACGTCATCAAGACGCCGGACATTTTCTCTCAGGACGATGACCCCGTCAGGAAACTGATGTGGGGTGTCGTGAATGTCGCAACCCGACCAGCACCAACGGAACAGTGAGATCGAAGTCCCTGCCAAGCTTCGAGGAGGATGTCAATCCCCTTGTGCGGACCAAGCGCTCCGGCAAACATCACATAGTCGCCACTCTCCGGGACAAACGTAGGCCTGGCGACCCCGTCGAGTTGGAAAAACGTCGTCCGGTACAAACGGTGGAATGATATCAATAGGACGGTGGTCTCGATCGGAGACGGACGCGCAAGCTTTTGCTACTGCGGAAACTGACAGCGATATAGCGATCCACTCGATGAAGCGAGCGACGTGTGAGGGTCATCCCAATGGTCAGTGCTGCCGCACGCGCCACCCCGTATTGACCGCTTGCACAAGCGAGGCACTTCGTATATTTGGGCCCATCGCACACTTCGTCCTTGTGGACGAATGTCATTTTTGGACAGACAAGGCCATACTCATGCATGGTCACAACCAGTCGTGTCTCCGATGACGGCAGAAATGGCAGCAGGGAGTGAAGAATCCAACCGTGCGCGTGCACTACATCCGGTTTACGTTGACGAATTAACTTGGTGAGCGCGCGGACCAACCCAGGATCTTGCATCGTTGGGTCAGCGGCTCCCGAGTTAACCGAAAACCGACTAAGTACGCGGCTCCAACCGGCGATCCGATGAACCACCACGTCGCCATCCATTTCGACGCGCGGTCCGCCTGAGACTCAGCCAATGAGACGACTTCAACACTATGACCACGTTTGACGGCTTTGGCCCAGTAAGCGAACGTGAAGGGCATGCCCACCCATAAGAGGCGGAGGGTAATTATCGATAGCCAGAAAAATAAGCATCAGACAGTCCTACATCACCCTTGACTCTTATTTCGCTTCAGGAGACCGATGCTATCAGTGGGTCTTGCACCACTAACTTGCATGAGTGGATTCCAAAGGTTGCCAGTCCCATTGCGCTCTCGCCGTGTGACCATGGAGGAGCACTACGCTACCTTAAGTCTCTAACTCTCACACTCGTGTTGAGAACGATCACAAGTGCCCGCTCCTTTCTCTGTGCGCCCACCAAGGCCGCGAAGACGATCGCGACTCTGTGAAGGTTAGATACTCCAGCACGATTCTGGGCGATTCGGCGCCGCGACGACATTTCGCCGGACTAACCGCGCCTAATAAAATCTGACTGATCGCGACAAAGCCGGCCCAAAGAGATATGGCCATCGCCTAGGGATACTCAGAACCACTGAAGTGATCCTTCCAAACTTAAGTGAGCATTCGGCGACTACGACCAGCAGTTAATCAGGCGAAGCGATCAAGAGCTTCTGCTATTTTCCTCGCTGTGTTGGAGTCGGCGTCGACGAATATCATCACCTCCATTTGGACGGAATCCGCCTAGTCCAATCGAATTCATTCCGAGCCATTCACCCACTTAGATACGACCGCTTCCAAGAGCAGAGTTTCTATCGTATTAATTCGGCTGCCAACTTCCTCTTGGTGACGCTCGACGCCGACCATCCTCCGGGTGACTACTCTCACCCGGAACACCTCGCACGATCTTGCCGAAATGCGCCAATTCCAGCATGTGCGTCAGCGTCGCCTCGTCGTAGAGAAACGTGTGTCCCCATTCGCTAAATGACCTTATTGTTACCAATCACGTAGACAGGATTATCGCCATCATCGTGGGGGACGCCTGCCATACCCTCGTTCAGAGTTCGAACATACTTCACTGCATCGTCTGACGCATTCTCTGTGAGAAATAACACTACGCGCCCAGGTCAGGTGTCGCAATACGAAGTACCCCACCCTGTCGCAGTACTCGAGCAAACTCCGAAAGGAGACTTCGCGCACTAGGCAAATCGACATGCTCAATCATGTGCTCGCACACGATGAAGTCGAAAGAGTCCGAAGGTAGAGGCAACGGCTTCCTAGCGTCCATGTAGACAATTTTCCTCGACAGGGGGATAAGGTCTGCACTCAGCCACGCGACGTCAATGTGACGACCCGAGCCAAAGCGTAACCGTCGTACATCGCTTGATAACAAATATCCTTCGATCTGACGTGCGCGTCGAGGTTGGCTTACGGCTCGAAGTCCCAATGCAGCGATCTTCCAAACGAACGGAAAACCACGTAACTTTCCACCGATTTCCATAAGCCGGCCATGAGGAACGCGACGCCCACTATTGGAGGAGACGGGGGTGAATCACAGACGAAGAATACTTCAAACCATTGCCTAGGCTCATCCGAAACTGCCCCACGTGACGGGCGCATCCAAGCCCCTTAACGAAGCACGTTTACCATTTGGAGAACGAGTCTCACTTCGCTTTTGGGGCACTCAGAGAATATCCGGGACTCGACAGGCGTGTTCAAGTTGGCGAAGCCTCGGCGCGCAGGGTACCGACAACTCGAAGCCATTAAGTCAATGGGCACTCGAAAAGAACTCAATTTCTTCTCATCACAACGAACCACGCAAACCATGAAAAGAAGCCTGTGAACAAGAAAATTTACCCGCAATAATCGTCGCCACACTTGACCTTGACACCGTGATGCTTGAGACGTGACCGCAAGCAATTCCGCTGGCGCATCGCTCGTCGTCGCCCAATCAGCGTGGTCCAAAAATCATTGAAATCCAGAATGGACGACACGCCGAGAGGTGAACCAACTCCAAATCCAACAAACGTATCGACGACGTCTGACCTTACGACGACAAGGATGGCCTACGCAACACAAACTGACAAGTGAATGCCACACTGAGACGGTTCGACCATCGGCGCTACAATTCGGGAAAATGAATGTAAGGAACGTCGACGTCGCTACTTATTCGAGACAGGTAGCCATGGCCAAAGTGAGTGTGTTGACCCCCACGTATCGGCACGCCTCTTTCATTGGCGACTGCATCCGCAGCGTTCTGGCTCAGACGGAATCTTAATGGGAGATGATCATCGTTGACGATGGATCTGATGACGGGACTCGAGAAATTGCCGAGGGATTCAAAGACGAAAGGATTACTGTCGTTCGTCTGGAACACGAAGGGGTGACGGGGCTCGGTCGGGTTTACGCCGCGGCGCTGGCGAAGGCCAGCAGCCCAATTGTTGCCGTACTCGAAGGCGACGACACTTGGCCAGCGAAGAAACTTGAAGAAGAACTCCCCTTGTTCGACGATCCGGACGTGGTCCTGGCCTACGGCTCAGCAGGGCTAATGGACGAGAAGGGTTGCAGGTACGCCCGCTTTTGGTATGCGCCTCGCGGGAACTTCGGCCATGAACGATCCTGTCGGAACGATCCTGCCCGCTCTGGTCGACGTCAACTTCATCGTTCCAGCCACTGTGATGCTTCGTCGGTCTGCCCTGGAGCAAATCGGAGGGTTTATTCAACCTACTGGCGTTCCTTACGTGGATCACCCACGTGGCTTCAATTAGCGATGGTCGGAACATTTGCTCGGTCGCAGCGCGAACTCGGGAATTGGCGACGACATTCAGGTCAAATCACAACCAAGAATGGTTCGACACTGCTCCAAATCGCGCCTCATATCTGCAAACCGTCGAAATGGAGGCCAGCAAATTGGTTACCCCGGAGGTTTCGGCGTCCTTGGCATCGTCGATCCGTCGAGCACCCTCTCTCCACAGCGCGAGGACGCGATGATCGGGCGGGCCCGCGTCGCGCTTCTCGAAGGTTGTTGGGGCGAAGCAGCCTCGCTGTTCACGAAACTCTTGAGGACCGGCGAGCCGCGTAACCGAGCAGTGGCTGCACTAGGCCTCCTCTGCTCGGTTGTTAGAACGACATGGAGCGCGTTATTGGCGCTATGGGCCGACATTCTCTTCCATCTCGCCGACATTTGGCCTCACACAGTAGGTACTTATTCGCAATCCTGGACCAAGTAACTCGCTACTTTGGAGATGAACACAGAGTTGGCGGCTGATACGGAGTCCCGTAACTTTCGGTTCGCTAAGTTTCTTTTGGTTCCGGACTACTGAGTTGACTCTTACTCCTAGTTTTGGTTCAGCCAGTCGTAGCTGATCGGCCGGAGGTGGCAAAAGAATCGGCAAATCCATTCGTAGGGGAGAACTCTTCAGACCGTCCGAACGCATCCCCCTTAACTCTTAGCTTCACGAAACCATGCGCTTTTCTAGTCTTCTGCCACGTCTTCGACGGTGCTCACATCATCGTCAAGTGAATCCACAATGACCGACTTCTCGGTAGTCGATAACAATCTGCCGTTCTTCAATCTGCATGGCACTCGTCAAATCATCGAGATTGCGACTCGTAAAAAACCAATTGGCGTCTGACGAACAGGGATTTTGCCCCATACGAAGCCTGATGCTGCGCACGTCGTTCCCACGAGTAGGAGCCCCAGACGAAAAATCGCATCTCGCGGTTGAACAAAAATACGACGGAAGGTCTGTACGAACTCCGTCGGTATAGCGCGGGCCAAGTGGCGGCGCTCGGCAGAGCCCCGAATCGAAACCAACCAGATAACGCGCCGCCCCCTGAGAAAGACCCTCAGACCAACACCTCGACCAAAAGTAATGCCACGTCAGTCGCGACGCAGGTATCACTTGATGGACCACTGCTTCACGATTCATCACAAAGCGCTCATCCGGACCCGCCGCCGTATAACGGATGGCGATTTCCGTCTCCTCACAACCCAGAGGAATGAGGTTCAAACGCCCAATGCCTTCAGCGAAGCCACCGACCAACTCGAAGACCTTGCGTCGAATAGCCATATTTGCGCCAATGGCATTTCGTATCGACGAATTCGTCTGAGGCAACCCCGCGTAAATGCATCCCAGATCCAATAAAACGTCTCCGGAAACCAGTTGGGGACCTCCCCCGGCCAGTGAGGAAGTATCCAGCCTCCCACCCCGACAATACGTGGGTCGGCCAAAAGGACTCCGGCATCCCCCCACCAGTCCGCTTCCGCGTAGGCGTCATCATCGAGGCACGCAATGATCGTTCCGGTGGCTACAGCGACCGCAGCGTTCTGACTTCCCGACACTCCCTTGGTTCTTGACTGGTTCGCGACCACGCGGACCCGAGGCAACTCTTCAGTCGGCGCGGGCCAAGAGTTCGTCGTTGTAATCAATGACCACAATGACTTGGTCTGGCTCAAGCGTCTGTTTCTCGCACGACCGAACCGCGCCGACTAACGTATCCCATCGATCCATCGTGTACGCGGGGATAATCACCGAGATCGTCATGAAACGCTGCCTCCAGAGTCGGTCAGAATTGCGGGCTCAACTCCTGCATCGTGATCTTCACGGGACACCATCGAATGTATTTCGTTCCATAACCTACGCATCCTGGCTTCCCCAAGAGCGCCTCAATTAATCGAAACACGATGTCTCCAAAATCTTCGATGAGTAGTCACCCCAAAACGAATTCTGTTCTTCAATGAACTTAGGTTCCTTGCTCGACGATTCCCGTGCTTCTCGATGATTCGTACCCCACCGTTCTACGGGCCATTTGGCCAGTCTTCAAGGTGCATTGACCGAACGATTGAAGGTCCGTAATTCCCGTCCAATGAATGATCTCTCTGCCACATTGAGTGAATTGGGAGGTTGTTGGGAAATCGTAGCGGGAGGTGTGATGTTGCAATGCGACCTTTGAATCATGACATCGAATGGCACGTACATCAAAGAGGTAGCGCCACCAATTAGACGCCTCTCCATATCTCTGCCAGCCGTCAAATCCGGCCGTCCCCCAACGGGCCAGAAGTTGTCCATTGGCCGACAATTATTGGCGCCTACAACGTCAAAACGTCCACGTCAAATCGCGAAGGTTGTCACTAAAACGGTACCTGAGAATTTACTCGGTTTTCTAAGCAGATACAAGGTATCTCGGCATTGACAATGTCACCTCGTAGATGCGAAAATTCCGGGGCTGCACCACCAATGAAGAGGAATCACATGAAAACGGCCACCGATAAGGTTGTCAGTATCAATTTTTCCCCGCCGCACGAGGTAGAAAAGGTTCTTCGCGCGCCACCGTTTCGGTAATTATTCCGACACTCAACGAAGCAGCAAACCTTCCGTATGTGCTCAATACGATTCCGGACTGGGTTGACGAGGTGATCGTCGTGGACGGGCGATCGACAGACGATACTGAACGCATTGCTCGGCTACTGCATCCCGGTGTGAAAGTCGTTCACGAGTTGACTCCGGGCAAGGGTGCCGCGTTGAAGGCAGGTCTGCGCGCAGCTGCGGCGACTACTGATCGCCTTAGACGCGGATGGCTCCATGGACGGTGGTCGACTCGGAGATTTTCGAGATGCTCTTGATAACGGGGCGGAATACGTTAAAGGGAGTCGTTTTGCTCCGGCGGGGGATCGGCGGACATCACAAGATTTCGACGTTTCGGAGACAGTGGTATTTGTTTCTTGATGAGGGTTTTGTTCGGGGCGCGATACACCGACGCGAGTTACGGCTATTTCGCGGTGCGGGCCGATCGTTTTGACCATTTGGGCATCGACTCAAATGGTTTTGAGACCGAGATTCTCATTAATATTCGCGCACATCGCGCCGGACTCAAGATTGCCGAAGTTCCCGTGTTTCGAAGGTAACCGGATTTCCGGTAACAGTAACCTCAGTGCATTTAAAGACGGGTTACGTATCGCTGGCTACATCGTCCGAGAGAAGTTAAGGGGCCATCGTGCAGCAAGAGTTTAAGTACGAGACTGCTCGATCGGCCGAGAGGCCGCCCGTTCGCAGCATCGTGTGGTGTGGCCGGTCCGAGTTCCAGCATCACTATTCCTGGACTAATGACTGACGAAGTCGTGGGCGCCCTCTCCTCGTACGCTCAAGTGACCAAGGTAGCTGTCAACCCGAGCAAAGATCACGATTCGGGCCTTCACCGTGCGAAGTCCTTGAGCGCCAATTTTCGACGCGGCAACGAGGCGACCCGAACCCTCGAAAGCTCTTTGTCCGGACGCTCGCGCCATCATGAGTTTCGTCAGTATTTTAGGATCACGTGGACTCGGCTGTCGCCCTCGCGTGGCCCGGAATTGACAACTCATGGATCAGCAACTTCATTCAAGTGGCTCGCCAGGCCGGTGCACGAACCGTAGTACTGGTGGTGGCTCACCCGTCATCGGGCCACGGTGATACGTCGATCGCACGCGAAGTAGCGGGCTCGGACCTTGTTCTTGTCGGTGACATTATTGATGCAACCCTGCTCAGCGCGGCTTTGGGAACGACGCGGCCAGAAATTGAAGTTCAGCCCGCCCTTTCATTGACGGGGCGACCGTGCGAAACGAGCATAAGCGTCTGACGACTTTTCTGCCGAAAGACGATGAGCGTTCGCTGATTAGCATTCTTACGGCGTTTGACGCTACCCCAACTAACTTGATTGACAATTACGACTTGAGAGTAATTATGCGATACTCAGGTCGAGCTGTCCCGGATCACGTCGCCGCGAGTCATCATTCAGATCATGTACAGCTGATCGGCGAAGACTTTTCGTCTTTAGACATGCTCAAAATAGCGTCAGATTCCTCTGCGATAAGTGTGGCTGATCCGGCTTTCGATTCGCGCGCCTACGCAACAGCCGTCAACGCCGGCGTCGCTACCGTGGTCCTCGCCGGCGATATGGTCACCGACGTGGGTGAAGGATACGTGGGCGGTCTATTGGCCGATATCAAACGTCCCACCTCGGTCTATGTTGCGCATAATCATGCCCTGGATTGTCTGAACTTCGCTTCCCCAGTCCTGACGCTTGGTTTGAACTCGCAGCGAGAGTCGGTGCGGTGAATTGTGAGGCGCGAGAAGAATCGAGCGAGGTTGCGTCGCCTAGATTTGCCTAATGAGGTTGTCTGTCATTCTCTGTGCCTATTCCCTGGATAGGTGGTCAACACTCGTAGAGGCCGTAGATTCCTGCTTTTCTCAGACTCGAAGTCCGGATGAAGTCATCTTGGTCATCGACGACAATGAGGAGTTGCGCAAGCGGGCGAACGCCGAGTTCAAGCGAGTTCGGGTGATTGATAACGTCATGACGAAGGGCCTCTCAGGTGCTCGAAATAGCGGGGTGCTTGCGTCGACGGGAGACATCTTGGTGTTTCTGACCGACGATACCGTGGGCGATGCACGATGGCTCGAAAACTGACGGAACCATTTGACGACCCAATGGTCGCTGGGAGCGGTGGTTGGATTGTGCCGCACTGGGAAGTACGAGAGCCCCGATGGTTTCCCAATACCTTTCTGTGGGCCATTGGTTGCAGTTATGAAGGGCTTCCACGAAGTGGTGGCACGATTAGAAATCCCATCGGAGCCAACATGGCGTTACGACGCGGCGTCTTCACTCTCGTTGGAGGATTTAGTGAGGGTCTCGGTCGAGTCGGATCCACAACATTGGGCTGCGAAGAAACCGAACTATGCATTCGCTATAACATTCGTCGCCCAGAAGATTCCTTTGTGTTGGTTCGCGACGCCGTCGTTTCGCTGCGAATACCGCAGGCTCGATGCACCTGGAGATACTTCTTACGACGTTGCTGGGCGGAAGGGCTCTCGAAAGCCGCAGTGACGAGCTTGGTGGGTAAGAATGCGGGACTTTCCGCTGAACGTCGCCACGTGGCTAAAGTCATACCTCTGGAAGTCCTTGGGGCGACTACGTCAGTTGGCCAATCATCCGATTGAAGCTGTCGGAAGGATAATCGGTGCGATGGCGGGTGCATTGGTTACCACGGCTGGATTTCTTCGAGGAACTCGAATCATTCGCAAGAATCCCGTCTTTCTGAAGAATACCAGTTTGCATGGAGTGGGCGAATCCTCTCCTGCACTAGGAACTGATCGAATGGCGACCCATCAGCATCATGCAACTTGACGTCGACGACTTGCCTAATGAACTTCATGTTTCCGACGATGCCAATGAACGGGTCTGGGTGGAAACGGTGCGCCAGGGCCAGGTACTTGGTCGACAAATAATGTTTGCACAAAGTGGCAAAATCCCTTACGAGGACATTGAAGAGGTAGCCAAGCGATACCGCTCGCGGAATTCGTCTTTCGTCGCTCTGGCTGACGATCAGCTGCCTCCGATTTCAGTGGTGATACCGACTATTTGCCGATTCCCCCAGGACCTCAAGTACCTGGTCGAAGGATTGGCGTCAATGGACTACCCAAAATTTGAAGTGATTGTCGTGGACAATCGGGTGTCTCCTACCACCGAACTGCCTGACTTTGGTTCATATAAGAACGTGAGGGTTATCGCGGAGCGAGTGCCCGGAGCATCGGCTGCCCGAAACAGGGGCTTTCGCGAAGCGAATTATGAGATTGTCGCCTTTACCGACGATGACGTTCTCGTCGACCCGCGCTGGCTGAGGGCAATTGGCGGTCGCATGGCTAACGATCCTGAGATCAGCGCCATTGGAGGACTTGTACTGCCGGCGCAATTAGGAACTTTGCCGCAATTGTGGTTCGAGGAATACTTCGGCGGCTTTAGTCAATCCTTCGATTTGAAAATTGTAAATTCAAACGACCATCCAAACGACGCACTCTTTCCGTATGCCCCTGGAGCCTATGTAGCTGGGTGCAATATGGCATTTCGAAAGTCGGTGCTCCAAGCTCGGAGTGGGTTTCGATTCGCCCTGGGTCCTGGCACGCCGACGCTCGGAGGAGAGGATCTCGAGATCTTCGTCTCGATTGCATCGAGCGGTGCCACGGTCGCCTTCGAACCCGCAGCACTTATCCGGCATTCGCATCGACAAACCGAAGAAGAATTTCTGCTCCAGGTCAGAGGGTACGGGGTCGGACTAACCGCGATGTACTTCTCGCTCATTCTTCACAATCCCTGGCACTTGGCGCGCATGCTCCGACACGCGTGGAAAGGTTCTCACAGTCTTAAGCGGTCAAGGACTCAGCGCTCGCCGAGCGTGGAGACCTCATTTCCTGCGATCACCTCGCGAGTCGAGAACGAGGAATGCTTTACGGGCCAATGGCGTATTTGACGAGCTGGAAAACGTTCCGTTTTGCGAAGGTTAGGATTGTAGAGCAATTTGGGGACTCAATCAGGATGTAGAGGTTAGGTGCGCGCTAATCACGGGGTAAGCAGATCTACGAGGCGGGATGATATGGCCAGAGAACACTCGTCGTCTGACAAACAGGGAGCGTTGCAAACACCAAAACGATTGCTACCACTGGCGGTTCTTGCCCTTCTCGTGGCTGCGACGCTGGGAATAGGGTACGCCGAGGGCAAGTCTCAACCGGCATCGGCAACGCTCAGTGCGGCACTGTATCCCATTGGAACGCCTACTGCCAATGAACCGTCTGGATATGCACCCCCGAGCGCGAGCGCCCTCGCCGGATACGATCGCACGTACGTCGATGATTTTAAGGCGAGCGGATTGCCTCAGGGGTGGCTGCTGTTCAGTGGCGTTCCTGGCGGCGACCCTGGCGGGCAGTTCGGAGCCAAGCACGTAACTGTGAAGAACGGTGAACTCCTACTGAGTACGTATCGTGACAGCGCATATCAGAACAAATGGGTTACCGGTGGCATGTGTCAGTGCAGCGTGTCAAATACCTACGGTGCCTATTTCGTGAGATCTCGGGTTACGGGCGTCGGCCCGAATGAAGTCCAGTTGCTATGGCCAGCCAGCAACCAATGGCCACCAGAGGTTGACTTCAATGAAACACCTTCGGCTCACGAAACTGGCGCCACCGTCCACTGGAGTTACGCGAATTATATTGAGCAGCGTTTTATAAAAGGTATCAATATGTCGGACTGGCACACGTGGGGAGTCATCTGGTCTAAGACAGAAATCATCTACGTCCTTGATGGCCGTATATGGGGCAAGATTACAAATCTAAACGAGATCCCAGTGGTGCGATGAACTTGGACTTGGAGCAACGAACGGAGTGCTCACTCCACGCACAATGCCCAAAGTCACCAGTCCAGATGCAGGTCGACTGGATCGCTGAATATCAGACAAAACTGAGTCTGGCGAACCGTTGGCCATAGGTTTCGTGACGAGTAGGTGGCGATGACTGAGAGCTTCCCAATAGAAAGGGTGTCCACTTGTCGCGTCGCCGACAACTCGGCCAGTGAGACGACGGATCACCCCGAAAGCCACGCTCGAGTAGGTTGGCGATTCACGAGGCTCAATTGAGGCTCCATCCACCGGTGACCAACACTCGCTAACCACAAGAGTTTCAATCGATGGAGCCTCACTCGATGAGATTTACGACCAGACCTACCACTCCAGACCGTTTCACGACTGTGTTTCTCCTGGAGTCCCTGAAAACTGCCTGGGTACTGAGACGGAGTGCAATCAGACTCAAGTGAAAGTGATTGCCTTTACGGTCTTGATGCGTCGGACCCGTTGACCGCTTACAACGATCTTCGTTCATTTGTTGTCGGATGTCCCGAGACAACTCAAAAATGAACGAAGGATGACGACAAGTCGGCCGAGTTGAGCAAGATGGCGAAACATCAGAATTTGATCGCCAGCGAACTTCGTGAATCAGGGCAGACCATAAGGTCGAACCAGCAACCGATATAGTTCCGACGTTGGCGTTCGAATAACCAAGCCCCACGAAGACGAATTCGCAAATTGCATCGAAAATGCTTGATATTGCTTAAGCGAAGCGTAATTGTAGGCGGCGAGACCGGCAGCCGATTGTTGCGCAAACAGAACGTAATAGACCGGGGCATAGTATTTGGATTGACTCGGAACAAAGCCTCGCGTTTTCAACAATCTCGTCATGAATTGGCCGTAACTAACGGCGGCGCTTTCTGAAATGCCCTTAGTAGAACCTAGGACATTCGAGAACGACTCTTCGTGGACGAGATTGAATCGACCTGTGGCGTTGATTGGTTCGTTCTGCAGGAATCCAACCATAATTAGGGTCGAGCCGACGGGAGCGCTGTTCTCAAATTTCTGCACCGCAACGATGTCGCCCGGCCGCACGGCATAGATAAAGTCCAATCCCATGTCCGCCACAAGAAAACCAGCGAGAAGCAGAAATACAGCAATTGGCCGGAATATTGCCGACCCCATGCGAGACAGAGGGTGAAATCGGCTCGCAAGTATGGCGAGCCAGGGAAGTGCAAACAGTACCACGCGAAAGTCTGCTTCGTCGCCGTACGAATTACCGAGTACGAGACCGCCGCCACTAGCAGCACAGACGGCGATGAGGACATTCAATTTGCTACGGTCGCGTATCAACGCAGCCACTGCAATTACGCCAATGAGTAGCGGCGACGCACCCTGAACATACCTGACGATGTCAGCGAGTGAGCTCGGTGGAGGACCTCCACTAGATGCACCGGGGGTCAAAATATTGCTCAAGATATTGCCGAGAGCGCTGAGGGACGTGTATTGAGTCACGTACGAATAATGTAGAAGTGCCCATATAAGAGCTGGTGTAAGAGTGATGACTGGGGCCCATTCGGTGCGCGCTCTCCGGAACAGGACCAAAATGATCACCGCTCCGGTAATCATATATGGGCTGAGTTGATGGGTAACTGCTACTGCGACCGACAATGTAACTAAGAGGACCCAACTTGCGGGGGACATGCTGGTCTCGTCATCTTGGTGTCGAAAAACTACAGCGAAAATCGCTATCGCCATGAAATATGCTGCGCCTTGGGGCGAGAAGTAGTCCGAATCAGCGATGGCATAGCCCAGTACAAAAATGGTGGCGGCGAACCAAGCGCGCCGAGGATCACGGAGCACGCGAGTAGCTAGTTGGTGAAAGATCAGCAGAGTGACCAGATCGATGATCGGTGGCCATAATCGCGCCACTCCCATGGGGTTGGCCAGAGAGGAAACTCGACACAACCACGCCACTCCAGAGAATACGCCAGGCCAAGCTTGGTAAATGTCGATATTTGCATTAGCGGAGCCGTGAAGCAGGATATAGGAGGTCTCACCGACCTGTTTGACAGTCCAGGCGTATCGCGGATTATCGAAGACGATCGCTGTCGTCAGCGTTAAAGCAAGTTGAAGCGCGATGACTGGGAGGCCCGCGTAGAAGTTACCCAGCCGCTGACCGATAAGTATTGCGGCGACCAAAAGTGCGAGACCGACATACCATGCGGGTGATACGACTCCCAAGAGACCGCTCCACCCCGGATCGAGGTGTCGGATGGCGATAGCGCTGCCAAGGCAAAGCAACAGTCCGACACCAGTAGTCACCCCAGCAACCAGTGTGAGCGGCCACGGGTAACTCAGACGTTGGAGACCAACTTTTCTTCGACCCGCATCAAGGGCGCGGCCGTACGTTCGTTCACGAGGAGCAGATGCGCGTTGAGTACGCGCGATGGTGAGCATCCGGGTCAGCATCGTTAGGTGCACGGCGGCCGTTGCACCCGCGACGACCCAAAATAGAGCTAGGCCGATGGACCATGTGCCGGTAGTGGCGAGGAGAACACCTACAGCGATAACAAACGCGAATCCAAGTGGTGGAGAGAATACGAGAAGATTCCAGCCGCTTTGTCCCAGAACCAATAAGAATGCAGCACCAAAACCAATGAGCGCATAGAGGAAAAGGCCGGTTGAACTCAAGGCTGGGTTAGAAGCAGCTAAGCCGACCAATCCTAAAACCAACAGAATGAGTGAACCGACGACAACTGCAATCCCAATCCACGTGTCGTCGCGCAGAACTGGCTCGGAGGGCCGAATTTCCACGCTGCCATCCATTGATACGACTATATAGGAAAAGGCTCCATTTATCCGGTCCGGAATCGTCTCTGGGTAAGTGTTGCAGCTCCTTTTGAGCACTTTCCGATCAAGGGCTAACTTGCGCATTTCATTGCGACGTCGACGACTGTCGCAACTCGAACGTCGGTCATCGCGAGATCAATGAACACCAAACGGGAGCGCGGCGTTCCGAGACTCCCTACTCATCGTGTTGCTCAACGAAGCCCGCGGTAATGAGTCATGGATTCGTGACATGGGTACGAAAATATACGGGCGTATCGACGCGCAGCCTGATGCCGGCGCCGAGTGCTTAGGACCAATTCGTCGGCCTAATCTTTCGCAACGGGTTCGACGCGAACTGCTGAAAGCAATCATTTCCCTTTGATGAAGTGCGGCGCGACCACATAGACCATCAGAATTGACGCTTTGTGTTAGTAATCACTCATATCGTTTACATTCGACCTATGAGGCGTCACGCACGCAAAACTCGCGCGAGCCGCCAATGACGAGTTGGACGCCGCATGAGCCCGTTCTTCGAGGACGAGTGGAACTCTCTCCGAGACGTATTGCACCTCAGTTGGAAGACCGTTAGCCATTGCGCTTCGGAGAGCCGTGGCCACCGAGTCGTACCAAGTGCACGTGACCGGCCATGCGATTCATCCAAGTCACGACGGAGACCAACCGTGGGGGAAAAGGCCGGTACACAATCGAGGACACGTACAAAGTGGTCAATCACTCAGCTTTTTTCCACCGGCAATAACTCAACTGCATTGGACCACACGCGGCCATTTTCAAGTTCCTCAGTGCTGCCAGACCCGTACGTAGTCCACCTTCATCGTGGCGGGAGCAACGTTCGGTGACGTTATGGTCGTCGAGAGTGCGAGGTTCAGAATGAGATACATCGGTGACGTACTTACCGAGGTCAGGGTGCCGACGTTGACTCCGTCGTAGTAATAGGTCACTGAACCTGGCTCCCAGTCGGCGGCGAAGGTGTGCCACCCGCCCGCGTATGTACCCGAGCCAACCAATGGGCCACCCGATTCCGAAGGACTGTGGTAGTGAGCGACGGCCTGTCCGCCAAGACCTTCCATCACGTCAATCTCACCACTGTCGGGCCAATTTGGGCCGATGAGCCAAAATGCTGGCCAGTCCGAAATACTGCCAGAGCCAGGAAGCCAGATTCGAGCTTCCATGTAGCCGTACGTAAACGTGTAATTTCCACGCGTCGTCACGATCCCAGAGGTGTAAGGCTGCGTAATTCCGTTACAGGTTTCACTCTGAGCGATGGCGGTTAGATTCAGCGAACCGTTGGCGACGCTCACCTGCGAGGGATCCATGCACTCTTGCTCAAGACTGTTCGCACCCTTGGTGATGCCCGATCCAAACCAGCCAGGGGTCCACTGCGAGGTGTCCAGCGATGAGCCATTGAACTCTGAGTCAAACGCCAATTTCCATTGACCCGCCGACATTGCCGACGGGCTGAGGCGTGTCCGATGCGACGGTCGTCGGTCGTGGTGGGAGCGACGGTCGTCGTGGTGGTGGGGGCCACGGTCGTCGTCGTGGTGGGGGCCACGGTCGTGGTGGGGTAGGTGCCACGGTCGTCGTGGTGGTGGGAGCCACGGTCGTCGTGGTGGTGGGAGCCACGGTCGTCGTCGGGGTGGGAGCCACGGTCGTGGTGGGGGCCACGGTCGTGGTGGGGGCCACTGGTCGTGGTGGGGGCCACGGTCGTGGTGGGGGTAGGTGCCACCGTCGTGGTGGTCGAAGTTGGTGTCGTCTGCTTATGGAAGCGTGACGGAGATTTCAGTGTCGCAGAGTACTTCACGGATGCCTTAATTGCGCCATCCGCAGTCATCTTGGACGTGAATTTTGCCGCCGAGACGAGAAGTGCACTGCGCGCGTGACTCGTGACGGGCGAGTTGAGAACTTGAATCGTATTAGCGAGTTGAGCCGAAGGTTGCACGGGAGTAGCGGAGGCGGCGTAACTGAAGATCGGAATGACTAGTGAGCTCGCTCCCAGTAGAGCCAGGAACTTGGGTACCCGTCCTACGGTCATGAATTGCGTCTTGATGGACTTCTTGCTCAATGTCATGCGTCAAAGTTGTCATTGTCAAATCACACCTCCCCCTACGAATTCCCAACAACCTCCCAATTCACCAATTGTGACGAAAGTCCTTTGATCAGACGAGAATTCGTCGCTCGACCGAGGTCCACACTCGCGAAACGAAGCGAGCACAACAACGATTATGTAGTCAGAATCGACTATTACGTTTGGTGCGCGGACCATGCATCGCGAACGATGTCATCAAGGAGTGACGTCCGCGGCACCCATCCCAACAGATCACGAGCTTTCGTATTGGAAGCAACCGCCTCGGCGGGGTCCCCCGGTCGTCGATCCGCGAAACGTACCGGAACTTCGTGGTCAGTCACTCGTTGCACGCTGTCGATGACCTCAAGAATCGATGATCCAGTGCCAGTTCCGAGATTGAGCGTGAACTCCGCGTGATCATGAGCGCGTCAATTGCGCGCACGTGAGCGTCGGCCAAGTCGCTGACGTGAATGTAGTCACGCACACAGGTCCCGTCAGCCGTCGGGTAATCCGTCCCGAAGACGGAGAGGACTTCACGACGGCCGAGTGCAGCGTCGAGCGCGAGAGGAATCAAATGAATCTCGGGGTCGTGACGCTCCGGGTGCGCCAACGTGCCCCCAGCGGCATTGAAGTATCGAAGGACCGCTGAGCGCAATCCGTCCTCGCTGGGCCATCCAACGTAGTCCCTGCTCCACCATCAATTTGGACTCGCCGTATGGACTTTGTGGATTCGTCGTGCGCTCCTCGTCGATCGGCATTTCCACTTGATTCCCGTACACGGCGCACGACGACGAGAACACCACCTTGGGGGTTCCTGTCTCGATGAGTGCCTCCAGCATCGTAAAAGTCTGCGACACGTTATTGGCAAAGAACACCTCGGGTGTCGACATCGATTCAGCTGGTTCGATCCGTGCGGCAAAGTGAATGCACGCGTCAAACGCTCCAAGCGAACGGATAAGGCGGTCGTCACCGCAGTCACCTTCGATGAAGGTTGCTTTTAGGGGCACGTTATCTTTTCGTCCGCGCACCAGATTGTCTAAGGCAACCACCTCGTGACCGAGATCGACCAACATCTCAGCAGTCGTCGATCCAATGAATCCGGCCGCCCCCGTAACGAGAACCCTCATTTCACTTCCTCCCTGGCGAGCACGACCCGTACGCACTGGAACGTTAGCAACGGAGCGGAAAAGGGAAATGGTATCGTCGCGAACATGAGAGTAGTACGTGAACGCGTCAGCTCTCTGGTGGCCACGAGGAAGGTGGTGGGTCGGTGACCAATGAATCGACTGACGACTCGACTCTGGGCCACGACGTCGCCAACGCGCTGGGTGCCAACGAGTTCTACCTCGTGTACCAGCCCGAGATAGACCTCCATACCGACGGCTTCGCCGGCGTTGAGGCGCTCATTCGCTGGCGTCACGCCGTTCGCGGCGTCGTCGCCCCCGCCAACTTCATCCCCGCGCTCGAGGCCAGTGGTGACATCATCGCCGTTGGTCGCTGGGCCCTCGAAACAGCCTGCCATCAGGGCGCCGAATGGCACGCCAAGGGGTACCGCTTCCCGGTGTCGGTCAACACCTCGGTGCAACAGTTGCGACAATCCAACTTCGTCAACGAAGTGGAACGGCTCCTTCGCGAGAGCAGATTCGACCCCGCGCACCTTACGCTGGAGTTTTCCAGTCGGGTCCTCGACGATGAGGAGGTGAAATACACCTTGTCATTGCTTCACGCTCGCGGAGTTCGCCTCGCCATAGATGACTTCGCACCCGGTCGTCCGAGTTTCGAGGAATTGGCGACTCTGCCAATCGACATCATCAAACTGGCTCGTCACTTCGTCACCAGCACTTCCGACGCCGCAGACGCCGCGTCAATCATCCACGAGCTGGTGAGAGAGGCGCGATCCCTGAACTTACGCGTCATCGCCTCGGGCGTCGAGCACGCGGCGCAACGCGACCAACTACGTGAAGAGGACGTTGACGTTGGTCAGGGATTTCATTTCGCGAGACCCTACGAAGTCCACGAGATTGACCGTTTCCTCGAGGACTTTGCCCTCTTCTCGGGGCGACCTTTGTGACGCTGGCGACGTCACGCCAGATGGTGACGCGCTCATGAGTGACGCGACCCTCGCGCGAAGCAGACCCTTCGTCTTGCGATATTACGAGCGTCGACGCGCAGTACTTTCAGCCATTCCCCACGACGCCGATCCGGCGCAGTTGTATGAACAGGTCACTCTCGCTGCCCTGCCAGACTTCGCGCACTGGTTCGCCGTGGTAGCGACGTCAACGGGCGAGTCTTTTTCGCGATGCACCGAGGATCATGATCATTCCTTCGAAGTATGCCGTCTCGGATTCGCCCCGGGACTCGATTTGGACGCCGCGTGCGATGAGGTTCTCGCCTCGTCCACCAGCCTGGCGTGGAACGACAGCGATGAAGGTCCCCGCGGCATGATGTCACTATTGGTCGTCGAAGACGCGCCCGTCGGCGTGGTCATCTTCTCGCGCCTACCCGAAGCGACGCCCTGGACCGAAGACGATCTGAGCGCAATTCACGACGTCGTGACCGCTCTCGGCGTTGACATCGAGCGATTAGGGCTTCGCTACACGTCACGCCAAGCGCTGCGCGCGAGTCAGCGCGTCGCCAGTCAGTTGCACCAGGTGATCAGCGCATCACTTACTGTGGGGACGCTTAGTAACGAGGCACAGATCGCCCAGAGTCTCGCGCGCAGTGCGCGCAGCGTCTTTGACGGTGAACGCGCCGTGGTCGCGTTGGGTGACGACACCCAAAGTATCGTCGCCTCGGTGGACCGTGGTCGTGCTCCGCGCCTACTCAGCGGCACCGAGGACACCAGCGAACTTCCAGTAGTGCGCCAAGACGCTCGCGACGCGTGGATTGAGAACGGGTGGCTCTGCGCACCGGTGCGCGATAGCCAGCGACGCCCCCGTGGCGTCGTCGCGACGAAGCGATCGACCGCGCCCTTTAGCGAGGAGGACCGTGAACTCGCCATGCTCCTGGGACAGTTAGCTGCAACTTCGCTCGAAGCACTGGACCTCACTCGCACGATTCTCGACAATGAAACTCGACTGCGGATTCTGGTCGACGCTGCGCCCATTGGGATCGTCGAGTCCCACCTTGACGGACGCGTGCGCTGGTGGAACCAGTCAGCGAGTCGCCTCCTGCGCTGGCCCGATTTCGCGCCGACAGACGTCGGGCAGGCCACCTGGCCATCGTCAATCGAAGCACCAGTGAGCGAGTTGTGGCGTGACCTCCTAAGCGGAGGCTTGCGCGACGCGCGCGAGTTCGCCGCGGCGCTGGGCGGGCGCGAGCGAATCATCGCGGCGTCGGCGGCAATCCTGCCTAGTGGTGGCAACGAGCCCAGCGTGCTCACGTTGTTGGATGACGTCACGGATCAACGAGAACTTCACGAAGAAGTACGTCATGCCCATCGAATGGAACTGCGCGGCCAGATCGCCAGCAGCGTGGCTCACGACTTCAATAACCTGATGACGCTCATCCTCGGATACGCCGAACTACTCTCGCGAACGGTGGCGGGAGACACCAAGGCCGAAGACCTTGTTCACGACATCCAGTCCACTTCATCGCGTGCCGCCACCTTGACGGCACAATTGCAAAGCATCGGTCGTACCTCGGCACCGACACCCGTCCAACTCGACATCGGCGCCGCCTTAGGTGTCCTCGCCGAGGTGCTCGAACGCATCATGGGCTCAAAGAACGAGATCGTGTGGGCGCTCGCCAAATCGACACCACTGGTCACCATCGATGCCGACCTCTTCGAGCAGATGATCCTCAATCTCTCAATAAACGCCCGCGACGCGATGACCGACGGAGGCACCCTTCGCTTGTCGACGACAGTCGAGGAGCTCACCGCAAACGACGAGCGGCTGGCTCACTTGGCGCCGGGCACGTACGTGGCTCTGCGTATCGTCGACACCGGCACCGGAATGGATGAAGCCACCCTGGAGCGCTGTTTTGAACCCCTGTTCACGACCAAAGGACCGTTCAAGGGCACCGGACTGGGCCTCGCGTCGGCGCGACGACTCGTGGAGGGAAGTGCAGGAGCCATCACGTGCGAGTCGACCCTCGGCGAGGGAACGACCTTCACGATCTATCTCCCGGCGCTCGTTGCGGCCACTGATGAGGCGGCTCCCGCTCCGACGCCACGAATTGCGCGAGAGAGAATGTCGGGCACGATCTTGCTCTGCGAAGATGACGCCGGCCTGCGCCGACTCGCTGTGCAGGTCCTGTCTCGAAATGGCTTCGAGGTCCTGGAAGCCGAGTCAGCCGAAGCAGCGCTTGCGGCCCGTGACGCTCACGAGGAGCCCGTGGACATGCTCGTCAGTGACGTCGTCCTTCCTGAGATGTCGGGACCAGAACTTGCGAATCGCCTCCAGCAGATCCAACCCAACCTCCTCGTCGTCTTGATGTCCGGGACGGCGCAGCCGAGCGTTATCGACGAATTGCGCGAAGGGTCCGCTACTTTCCTGGCTAAACCATTCAAGCCCAGCGAACTCGTCGACGAAGTCGCCGCATTATTGACGCGACGCTCTCGGGTTTCGAGCTAGGCGAGCACCGGTTCGAAGCGGTACCCGAAACCTCGCACGGTCGTAATCCACCGCGGATGATCAGGGTCGGTCTCGATCTTTAAGTCTGAGGCGTCGTATGTGTTCGGTGACGGTCGCTTCGTTTTGCCATTCTGGCGAGGACGCCCATACGTGCTCGAGCAGTTGCTCACGCGAGAACACCTGGCGTGGCGAGGTAGCCAAGAAGGCGAGCAACGAGAATTCTTTCGCCGTCAGTTCAAGGAGGAGCCCGTCGAGGTGAACCTCGTGGGTCTGTTCGTTGATTTCGAGTGGACCAAACTTCATGTTCGGTGAGTCAATCGAATGCTGTCCCGTGTGATTTCCCGATCGCCGTAGAACTGATTCGATTCGTGCGGCGAGTTCACCCAGGGAGAAGGGTTTGACGATGTAATCGTCGGCACCCATCTTGAGTCCCGCGATACGATCAGACTCGAGGCCTCGACCGGTCAAGAAAATGGCTGGCACGTCGCTGATCTCGCGGATCTCCTTCAAGATGTCACGTCCGTCCTCGTGACCGAGGACGATGTCGAGCAGGATCAAGTCGGGTTCGTCCTCCGACACCGCGCGCAGAGTGCTCGCCATATCGCCCACGACTCGCACGTCATACCCCTCTTCGGGCAAGAACCGACCGAGCAGACTGAGCATCTCGGCGTCGTCTTCCACCAGCAAGATTGCCGTCATCGAAGTCCCCGCGTTCGGTCGTGGCCCTGGTCGAGTCTCATCAAGTGGCGCACCCCGTCATTCTACGAGTCCTCGCGGTGTGCGCCGGTGAAGCACCCGTTTTGCGGCTTTTGGCCTCCCCGTCGATTTTTTGGCTGTCCGTATACTGAATTACACAGCCCCCGGCCCTTCGAGCCAGAACCGCCGGGTGGCCAAACTGTCCTCGCCCTATTCGTCCCGGGAGACCCATGAAAGCCTCGCGCCTCGCTATTGCCCTCCTCGCCGTGAGTGCGAGTCTGTTACCCCTTACGAGCGCCGGGGCGCTGAGTGTTCCCACGGCGACCCAACTCGCCTTGCCCACGCCCAACGGTGGACTCAATCAGGGGTACCTCCCGTTCCAGTCCTGCACGAGCGTCGGCAACTGCACGGTGTCGGGCATATACGTCACGTCCCACGGCGCCGCGGCCGGTGTCCTCGACAGTGAAGTGGATGGTGTGTGGAAGCCCGCCATCGCCGTGACACCGCCGTCGGGCTACCAAGCGGCGAAAGGAGTGACCATGGACGGCCTGGCGTGTCCGGCCACCGGCGCGTGCGTCGCCCTGGGCCAATACAACACGTCCGACGAGTCAGCTGCCCTTCGTCGAGTCTCAAGTCAAGGGTGTGTGGCGTCGCGGTAGCGAATTGATCCTGCCGACGAACGCCGCGAGTACTGGCCAAGTGGCAACGCCTCACGCGATATCGTGCGCTAGTACTGGCAACTGCACCGTTGTGGGCACGTACGTCGCGAAAACGAGTGCCCTCGCGACGCAGGGATTCTTCAGTAGCGAAGTCAATGGCGTTTGGCACCACGCGCTCGAGGTGACGTTGCCCGCGGGGGCCAACGCCAACCCGATGGTCTCGCTCGCCCAGGTATCGTGCTGGTCGGTCGGTAACTGCCTCGTCGTTGGCTCCTACGTTGACGCGAATGACGTGTCGCTCGACGTCGTGGTGCCCGAGATCGCGGGGAAGTGGAAGAATGCCCTGCCCGTGGGATTACCGGGCAACGCCAGCGCATTCGCTGGTGCGCAGTTCAGTGAGGTGTCATGCACCCCCTCAGGCTCGTGCATCGCGGTGGGCACCTACAACACCTCCTCCGGCGCCGTCCAACCGCTCGTGGCACTAGGCGACGCAGCGCAGTGGACCCGGGCTCTTGAGGTCCACCTGCCCGCGTCCGCCGCCAAGAATCCCGAGACCTTGATCTACGGGTTCCAAGGCGCGTCGTGTGCCGCCCCCGGTGATTGCGCGTTGGGTGGCCAGTACATGGATGCGGATGGTCACTACCAGGGCTTCTTTGACGACGTGATCAACGGCGACGTCCAGCGCGCCCAGGTTCTCCGGTTGCCTGGGGGCGCGGTGCAGGCCGGCCACAACGGCGGTGTGGTGAGTATCAGTTGCCCGGCGATCGGCACCTGTTTTGCGGGAGCGGCGTACATGAGCGCTACCAATAAGTACGAAGCGTTGATCGTGCACGAGACCAATAACGTGTGGCAACTCGGGGCCACGATCGCCCTGCCCAACGGTGCGACTTCGGTCGGCGTCGCGGGCGGGGTGTACTCGGTGCAGTGTTTCACCACCTCCTCGTGCACGGCGTCGGGTAGTTACCAGTCGTCTGCTTCACGTTACGACGGTTTCGCGTTGACTACAGCGGCGTAATACGCACGTCGTCGTCGAGGTTTCATCTAGAGAGCACCGTCCAGTAGCCGCAACTTCACTCTGAGGTAACCCTGGCTTCTTAGGGTTTGGCCATGGCACGACTCTCGTTGGCTCTCCCCCTTGGTCATGCGATGAGCCGTGCCAATACTCTGCGGGTCGACGCGTGAGCGTGATGGCCGACGCCGACGGTCGACAGTCGGTCCTCGTCGTCGAAGACGAGGAAAGTTATCAAGACGCTCTGGCCGTCGGTCTCGCGTCAGAAGGTTTTGTCGTCGTCGGAGCCAAGACCCTGGCCGACGCCCGTGAAATCCTGGTGCGTTCCAAACCCGACATCATCTTGCTCGACCTCATGTTGCCCGACGGATCGGGAGTGGATTTTTGTCGTGAGGTCTTTCACTCCAGTCGGATTCCCGTCATCATGGTGACCGCGCGTACTAGCGAAGTCGACGTCGTTTTGGGACTGGAGATCGGCGCCGCCGACTACGTCACGAAACCGTATCGTCTTCGCGAATTGGTCGCGCGCATGCGCGCGATCCTGCGCCGACCCACAACCGCCGGTGAAGAGGATTTCATCGTCTTCGGTGACTTGAAGATGGACTTCGTGCGTCGTTCAGTAACCCGTAGCGGCCAGGACATCGAACTCAGTCGTAAAGAGTTCGACCTGCTCGCCCTGTTCGCCTCGCACCTCGGCCAAGTCGTCACTCGTGAAGTGTGCCTCGACACCTTGTGGTGGGGGATGCAACTCTCCGACACCCGCACTCTCGACACGCACGTCAAGCGACTGCGTCAAAAGATCGAAATGGACCCCACACAACCTCGACACCTCGTGACGATTCGCGGTGTCGGTTTTCGTCTCGACGCCTGACCCCAGCCCGTAGGTTGGGGTTATGAAGAGTGGTGACCTTGCCCCCGACTTCACCCTGCCCGACCAGTCGGGACGGAGTTTGACACTGAGCGATGTCGTGGCGAAAGGGCCGGTGGTGCTCTTTTTCTATCCGGCCGCGATGTCCAAGGGGTGCACCAAAGAGTCGTGCCACTTTCGCGATCTCGCCGCAGAGTTCGCGGCTCTCGGGGCGCAGCGGCTGGGCATCTCGATGGACAACGTAGAGCGCCAAGCCCAGTTCGCACACGACAACACGCTCGACTACCTGTTGCTGGCCGACGTTGGTGGCACCGTCGCTACTCTCTATGGCGTCAAGCGCCGTATCGACGCGCTGCGGGTCAAGCGCACCACCTTCGTCATTGGCGGCGATCGGGTGATCCGCGAGATCATCTCCAGTGAACTCGCCATGGACGTGCACGCCGACCGGGCGCTCGCCGCCTTGCGCTGATTCGCTACTGGGCGAGTAACGACGACGCCGGATCCTCGAGGAACCGTCCGATGTGCGCCAGTACCGCCGAGGCGAGTGCTCCGTCGATCTGGCGGTGGTCGAACGTCATCGCGATCTCTGCGACGTGACGCACCGCCAATTCGTCCTCGACCACCCACGGCGCCTTGGCGATCTTGCCAATACACACAATCGCACCAGTGCCGGGGGGCAAGATCGGCATCGCTCCATCCACGCCGAAGGGACCCACGTTGGTGATCGTGAGAGTGGTGCCGATCATGTCGCTCGGCGTGGTCGACCCGTCGCGAGCGGCCTCGACCAACCGACTGAGCGCATGCGCCATTGCGACGAGGTCGAGCTGATCGGCGCCCTTGACGTTGGGAACGATCAGCCCACGCGGGGTGTCGGCCGCAATTCCCAGATTGACGAAGCGACGAATGACAACCTCATTGGTCTGCGTATCGAAACTCGAATTGATCCCGGGATAGTGGCGCGCGGCGTCACATACCGCCAGGGACACGATAGTGAGGGGCGAGAGTCGAACATCCGACATGTTCGGATGAGCTTTGAGTCCCGCGAGGAGCTCCATCGTCTTGGTCGCATCCACGCGCACCCAGACCGAGGCCTGAGGTTGCGTCGTCGAACTCACGACCATCGCGTCGGCCATCGTCTTGAGTACTCCCTTGACGGGAATGCGCTCTTCGGACGCACCGGTGGACCATGACGCAATCTCACGACCTACGAAGCGTGACGCCGACGTCGGGCCCGTGACCGATGCGCGCGAAGGAACGCGAAATCGAAGGTGACCACTGAACGTACGCGTTCCACGTCGTCACGAGTGATGAGTCCGTCGCGACCCGTGGCGACCACTGAAGCCAGGTCGATCCCGTATTGTTTCGCGAGCAGCCGTACCGGGGGCGTCGTCCGAGCAGGTTCGTGGACCGACGCCGCTGGCGAGGGCGGCGTCGGAGGTGTATCTGTCGAGGCGACGACCCGGCGCGAGCGGCGCGCAGGAACAGCATCCTCGTTGGACACCCCGTACCCGATCAACACGGGTTCACGACGCTCGTTGACTCCCTCATGGGCATCCGACTCGTGGACGCGGAGATCGGACTCGCCCACTTCAATGGTGACGAGCGGCTCGCCCACCGTCATCGTGTCGCCGACTCCGCCGTGCAGAATCACCACCCTTCCCGCGAAAGGACTAGGTAGCTCGACGGTTGCCTTGGCGGTCTCAATGTCGACGAGGGGCTGATTCAAACTGACGACGTCACCCTCCGCCACCTTCCACTCAACGACGTCAGCCTCGATGAGACCCTCGCCGACGTCGGGCAGTCGAAAGATTTCGCGACTCAACTCTCGAAACCCATCACTCGGTCCACGGCGTCCAAGATCCGATCCACCGAGGGTCGGTATTCTTCCTCGATACGCGCCGGGGGGTACGGAACGTGATAGCCAGTCACTCGGATTCCCGGAGCGCGTAACGCGTAGAAGCAACGTTCGGTGAGCTCGGCCACGATCTCTGAGCTCACCGAAGCCGTGCGCGGAGCTTCTTGAACGACGACCAGGCGACCCGTCTTGTTGAGCGACGCGGCCAACGTGTCGAAGTCGATCGGGGCGATCCCGCAGAGGTCAATCACCTCGAGCGACGTCCCTTCGGCCGCGGCCGCGTCGGCTGAGCGCAGCATCGTGCGCACGCTCGATCCATATCCGACCACCGTGACGTCGGTTCCCTCTCGGCGCACCACTGCGTCAAAGAGTCCGTGCGCAGGAACGTCGAGGTCGACCTCGCCCTTCTCCCAGTAACGACTCTTGGGCTCGCAAAAGACAATCGGGTCATCGTGCTCAATGGCTTGTTGGATCATCCAGTACGCCTCGTTGGGCGTCGAACACGACACCACGCGCAGACCCGCCGTGTGAGCGAAGTACGCCTCGGGGCTCTCGGAGTGGTGTTCAATGGCGCCGATGCCGCCCTGGAACGGGAGTCGAATCACGAGCCCCATGGTGTAGACGCCGTCAGAGCGCTTACGTAGTTTGGCCACCTGGCTCACGATCTGGTCGAACGCGGGAAAGACGAAGCCGTCGAACTGCATCTCACACACGGTGCGGTACCCGCGAATCGCCAGTCCGACCGCGGTGCCCACGATCGCCGACTCGGCCAAGGGAGTATCGATGACGCGGTCCTGGCCGAAGTCCTTCTGCAATCCGTCGGTGATGCGAAAGACACCCCCGAGCTTGCCGATGTCTTCGCCCATCAGGAGCACCTTGGGGTCCTTCTCCATCGCGCGGCGCAGACCTTCGTTGAGTGCCTTGGCCATGGTCATCGTGGTCGTGGTCATGACGCGCTCGCACTGAGTTCGATCATGTCGCGACGGCCTTCGTCGATCAGTGGGTGGGGCTCGGCGTACACGTTGTCGAACATCGACAGCGGATCGGGCCGGCCCATGGCCAACACGTCGTCACGTAGTTTCAACGCGAAGGCCTCGGCTTCGGCGTCCACCGCGTCAAAGACACTCGACTTGGTCTGGTACTCACGCACCAGGAGCGCCTTGATGCGTTCGATGGGGTCGCGTAGTTTCCAAACTTCCACCTCGGCGTCGACGCGGTACCTCGTCGGGTCGTCCGACGTCGTGTGCGCCCCCATGCGATAGGTGTAGGCCTCGATCAACGTCGGTCCGCCGCCGGTGCGCGCCGTCTCGAGCGCGGCCCGGGTCACCTCGTAGCACGCGAGCAGGTCGTTGCCGTCGACGCGCACGCCCGGGAAGCCAAAACCTCTCGCGCGGCGGAACAACGGCACCTTGGACTGGGTCGACGAGGGCGTCGAGATACCGAACTGGTTGTTCTGACAAAAGAAGACGACCGGGGCGTTGAACGACGACGCCCACACGAAGCTCTCGAGGACGTCACCCTGACTCGAGGCGCCGTCACCGAAGAAGGTCAACACAGCCTCTTCGGCACCGTCGCGTTGCACACCCATGGCGTAGCCCACGGCGTTGAGCACCTGGTTGCCCAGCACGATGGTCGGCATGTGGTGACGATACTTTTGAGGGTCCCATCCACCGTTACTCACCGCGCGAAAGAGTCGCAACACGGCTTCGGGCGGTACTCCGCGACACCAGGCAATACCGTGCTCTCGGTACGTCGGAAAAGTGAAGTCCATGGGGGCGAGAGCTCGACCCGCACCAATCTGCGCCCCCTCTTGTCCCTGGAGCGGCGCCCATAAAGCGAGCTGACCTTGACGTTGCAGCGACGTCGATTCGTTGCAGAGTCGGCGAACGATCACCATGTCGCGATACATCGAAAGGATCTGTTCGCCCGACAAGGTGCTGGCGTAATCGGGGTGAGTGACCCGCTCACCTTCTGGCGTCAGCAACTGGACCAGTTCCTCGTCGATCATCAACGCTCCTTCGAGTCCCATCCCCGAAACACCCTACCCTCGTAACATATGAGAGTGCCGAGACTCCTGGTGGACTGGAGTCCGTTCAAAGGCAACCGGAACTTCCGCCTGCTCATCTTCGGCCAGTTATTTTCATTACTGGGAAGTAATGTCACCCTCGTCGCGGTGCCGTATCAGGTCTACCGCGAGACCCACTCGAGCCTCTGGGTGGGACTAGCCAGTCTCTTTCAAATTCCGTTCCTGATCGCTGGCTCGCTCTGGGGTGGCGCCCTCGGCGATCGCTTCGATCGCCGCATGATGATGATCGTCGGTACGCTCGCTTCGGCGCTGACGAGTCTCGGACTCGCTCTCAATGCGCTGGACGCTCACTCCGACCTCGGCCTGCTCTTGACGTTCGCCGCATTGAGTGCGGGTGCGGGAGGCTTCGCCGCACCGATTCGCTCCGCCGCCATCGCGGGAATGCTGCACCACGAACAATTGATCAGTGCCTATTCGCTCAATCAGATCATCGTCAACATCTCCACGGTCGCGGGTCCCTCTCTCGCCGGTGTCTTGCTGGCGTCACTGAGTCTGTCGTCGTGTTACTTCGCCGACGCTCTCACGTTCCTCATCCTGGGCGTCGCCACATTGTTCATGACGCACCTCGCCGCGCCGACGGGTCGCGCCGGCGTCGCACTCTTCGCGGCGATCGGTGACGGTTTTCGCTACGTGCGTCACCACGCCATCGCCCAGGCCGTGTACGTCGCCGACCTCAACGCCAACGTGTTCGGACTCCCTCGCGCACTCTTCCCCGCACTGGCACTCACCGTGTACCACGGTGGTCCGCGCACCTTGGGGCTGCTCTACGCCGCACCCGGAATCGGCGCTCTCGTCATGGCCATCTTCGCTGGGTGGATCAATCGCGTCGCGCGTCGGGGTCGAACGGTGATCGTGGTGATCGTGGTGTGGGGAGCGGCCATGGCGGCCTTTGGCGTGGTGCACGTGTTGTGGTTCGGCATCGTGGTCTTGGCAATCGCCGGATCGATGGACGTAGTCTCGACGGTACTGCGCGCGACCATCTTGCAACTCGCGATCACTGACGAGTTCCGCAGCCGCATCCAGTCCATTCAGATGGCGGTGGTGACCGGTGGCCCTCGCCTCGGTGACGCCGAAGCCGGCGCGGTGGCCAGTCTCACCTCTACGGAATTCTCGATCGTCTCGGGCGGCATCGCGTGCATCGTCGGGGTCGCTCTACTGGCGTGGCGTCGCCCCACCTTCTGGAGCGAGCGGGTCTAGCGAGCGCGCAGAGACACCGAAGTATGGCGCGCGTTGGTGACCGCGGCCAACTGTCCACACGCCGCGTCGATAGAGCGTCCGCGCGTATTACGCACCGTGACATTGATTCCCCGGGCTTCGAGGCCGTCGCGGAACTCGTGCACGCGCTCGGTACGCGAGCCTCTCACCAAGTAACCCGGTGTGGGGTTAAGGGGGATCAGGTTGACGTGGGCGCGCAAATCTCCGGCGTAGCTCGCCAATTCGTCGATCGCCCGGTCCGTGTCGTTCACACCGTCAATGAGCGCCCATTCGAAACTGAGTCGACGCGACGTCGTGGCGAGCCACGTCTCGCAGGCCTCGTAGAGCCTCTCGAGGGGATATCGCCGATTGAGCGGCACGAGTTCGTTGCGCGTTTCGTTGTTCGCTGCGTGCAGACTCACCGCCAACGTCAGAGGTAGTCCTTCGCGGGCCAGTCGTTCAATCGCCGGAGCGACGCCCACCGTCGAAACGGTGAGATGACGAGCCGACATTCCACGGTACTCGTGAAGTCGCTTGACGACGCCTACCGTCACTGGGTAGTTCGCGAGTGGTTCGCCCATACCCATGAACACGACGTTCGACAGTCGACGCGGCGCGGCGGCGCGCGCGGCGAACATGACCTGCTCGATCACTTCACCGATTCCGAGTTGGCGAGTGAAACCTGCTTGGCCGGTGGCGCAGAAGGTGCATCCCATGGCGCAGCCGGCTTGCGAGGAGACGCACACCGTCACGCGATCGGCGTAACTCATCAGTACGGTTTCGATGGTGGCCCCATCGTGAAGTCGAAATACCCATTTACGTGTCGCTCCGCGGTCGCTCGTCACGTCGTTGACGACTTCGAGGGCCGCCGGGAATGCCTCGGCCAGCCGTGCACGCAGGGTCTTAGGTACGGTGGTGATGTCGGTTACGTCGAGGCCCTCGTCCCAGAGACCTCGCCAAACCTGTCGTGCACGAAATCCCGGCTCGTCGCTCAAGTACTCCGCGAGCCCTGCGGTATCCAATTCGTAGATGGAGGGCACCTCACCACGCTAGAGCACCCAGGAGTTCGACCCGACAGCACCTTCGCTGAAGCAAATTCTGCTTGACTCGAAGTGACACGAAACAAAAGGAGTGCCATGGAACTGGACAAGACGTCCGCCCTCGTGACGGGTGGAGCATCAGGACTGGGTGAAGCGACCGTACGCGCTCTCGCGGCCCGCGGGGCGCGGGTGGTGGTCGTTGACCTCAACGAAGCCAAGGGTCGTGCCGTGGCCGAGTCCGTCGAGGGCGTCTACGCTCCCTGCGACGTGACCAACGCCGACCAGGTCATCGCAGCCATCGCCGCCGCAACGACCCTCGGCCCCCTATGGAGCGTGGTGAACTGCGCTGGTATTGCCTGGGCCCAGCGCACGATCGGCAAGGACGGCGAATACGACTCCGCCCATGACCTCGACGTGTTTCGCAAGATAGTCGAAGTGAACCTGGTCGGCACCTTCAACGTATGTCGATTGAGCGCGACGCAGATGAGCCACAACACACCCGACAGCGACGGATGCCGGGGCGCGATCGTCAACACGGCCTCGGTGGCGGCCGAGGATGGACAAATCGGTCAGGTGGCCTACTCCTCGTCCAAGGGTGGCATCGTCGGCCTCACGTTGCCCCTGGCGCGCGACCTGGCCGCCGTCGGGGTGCGCGCCAACTGCATCTTGCCGGGACTGATCGATACGCCGATCTACGACTTCGCACCCGACTCGGCTGAGTTCAAAGCGCGACTGGGCCAGGCCGTTCTCTTCCCGAAACGACTGGGCTTCGCCGCGGAGTTTGCATCACTGGCGGTCGAGTTACTCGCGAACAGTTACATGAACGCCGAATGCGTCCGCCTCGACGCAGGGATCAGAATGCAGCCAAAATGACTCATCCAGCGACGTCACGGCGCGCGTAGCGCCGTAGTCCTGCGGCACCCACGACGATTCCCACGAGACTCACCCACGCCAGTCCCCCGAGATCGAAGGGCTGGGTGGGTACCGCGCGCAAATAGTGGAAGGGTTCGCACTGCAGCACGAAGGCCGGCCACTTGAGAATCGGACCGAGCGCCTGCACGACGTACGTCACCAGCACGTACACCGCACCGACGGCAAATGCGATTCGCGGAACGCGCGCCACCAACCACAGCGCACCTCCCACCATGAAGGGAATGATGGCGAGCGTGCTTCCGACCGCCTCCACGACGGTGAAGAGCGACATCGACGTTCCGCCGAGGCGCACACCCACCCACATCGCCAAGATCGTCGCCACCGCCGCGATCGTTACCGCGAGGAGAGAACTCGCCATCACGCTCATCAGCCACGCCACGCGACGCGGTCCCGTGGCGAAGGCCACCTCCAGCCGACCCCTCACTTCATCACTCGCGGCCGAGGAGATCCACGAGATCACCAAGATCGCGAACGCGACCGACATGACCACCGACGACAGAGCGACAAAACCCACGCCCGTCACCATTTCACCCAAGCCAAAACGATTGAGTAGTGCCACGTAACTCGGATCGGTCTGAGCCAACGACACGAGTCCGTGGGTCAAGTACCCCAAGATGACACCGAATGCGGCGAGGCCAATCGTCCACCATCGCCAGACACTGGAGCGCTCGCGCCACGCGAACGTCCAGCTCGATCCCAAGAGGAAGCGGTGGGGCTGAGACGAATCCGCGTGAGTCCACAGGGCTCCCCCGACGTCGCGATAGTGCTGTAGCCACCAAGCGATTCCCGCCACGATCGCCGGGGCCACGAGGGCGGGAATGAGTGCCTGCGCATCGCTGGGCTGGAACGCACCAATCTTCTCCACCCACCCGAAGAACGTCGCGTCGCGCAGCCACTCGGTCGACGCCCCGGAGTCAGCGATGACGCGCAAGAAGAACGCGAGGACGATGACCACCAGGCACGCCTGGCTCGCACTGCGCCTCGGCGCGGCGACCTGGGCCGCCAACAGACCGATCACCGCCCCGGACCACGCGACCGCCATGACACCGAGGCCGAAGAAGAGTGACCCGCGAGGTGTCTGCGCGCCAGCGAGCAACACCAGCGTCGAGGCGATCCCGACGACGAGACCCGCTTCAGCGAGAACGAGTGTCGTCATTCGCAACACCCCACCACGCCGCATTCGGCCGAGCACCAAAATGTCCCACGATCCTTCGTCCTCGCCCGCTCGTGTCACGCGCGTCGCACACAGCGCGGCCCACACCGCCACCGTCAAGAGTAAGAACGCGCCCATCTTCCACACGACGAAGACCCCGCCATTGTCGAGACTCGTCACGCGTCCATACAGCGCCGCCACGGCCGGATTGCGCACCAGTGGCGCGAGTCCCGTCATTCCCGCCGCCCCACCGCTGGCCACGAAGGATCGTAGGCCGATCTCAATGACGCCGGCGACGAGCACCGTCACCACGAGGGTGCTCGTGCGGATGGCGCGCCACACCACGGCGTGTACCGACGTGACGGAGCGACTCACGACGGCGGTGACTCGTCGTAGTAACTGAGAAAGATCTCTTCGAGTGACGCCTCGCGGCTTCGCACCGCCGTCACCTCGGCGCGTGACAACGCGCCAAAGAACGCTGCGGGCGAGCCCACCACGCGCACGCGCACGCCATCGGGTAGAGGCTCGACGTGGGTCACGCCGCTGACGGCGTGTAGATCTCCCGCGTCGCCGACGACGTCGAACTCCACGCCGACGCGACTCTGCAGGTCCGCGACGTCGGCGACGGTGACCAGACGACCCGCTCGAATCATGGCGACACGACTACAGAGATGCTCCACTTCGCTCAACATGTGCGAGCTCAGCACCACGGCCTGACCGCGATCACGCGCCTCGAGGATGCACTCGCGAAAGACCCTCTCCATCAAGGGATCGAGACCCGACGTCGGTTCATCGAGGAGGAGCACGTCCGCACGCGCCGCGAAGGCGCCGATCAGGGCGACCTTCTGACGGTTCCCCTTTGAGTATGCCCGAAGCCGCTTGTGAGTGTCGAGCTCGAAGCGCTCCACCAATTCGGTCGCGTAGCTCGCATCAGTACTGCCATGCAGTGACGCCAGCAGTGTCAACGTTTCGGCCCCGGTCAACTGTGGCCACAGCGCGACATCACCAGGGACGTAGGCGACTTTCGCTCTCGCCTCGTCGGATCCGGCGAGGTGGCCGAGAACTCGCACCGACCCCGCAGTGGGACGAAGGAGGCCGAGTGCGAGCCGGAGAGTGGTCGATTTGCCTGCCCCATTCGGACCAAGAAAGCCCAGGACCTCGCCCGCCTCCAGCGTCAACGTCACGTGGTCCACGGCACGTGTCTCTCCGTAATCCTTAACCAGGTCGGTGATGTCGAGGGCGTGAGGGGTCACTAATTGAAGTTACCTTGCGCGACCTCAGGTCTAAGTACCCAAAAAGGCGCGCTACACGACACTGATGTCGCGAAGAGACCGGGCAATGTCGTGTTCGCTCGCACTGAGCGTGGTCTCATTCACCGGCGATACAAGTGCCCAGTGTCGTCCGACTGGGCAGTACTGGTAGCGAAACCAACCGAGCCGCACGGACTTTAGTGAGACACCCGGCACCCACAAGGTGCTGAAGAGGTGACCGGCGCGACACCGAACCACTGTGCGCCCGCCCAGGCCGCGATACCCGCGCCGTCGCGCGATGATGGTGGCGACAACGTAGAACGCGACGACACCCAGTAACGTCGCACGACGAACGGACTTAGACTTCGCGCACCGACCCATCGACTGACTCCTTCGTGACTGCACGCCCGCGCTTCTCGGACGTCACCGACAGGCTACCGATTCGAGAACGGGCCCGTTGGTATCGAAGGACCTAGGCGGCGATGGCGTCCAATTGGGCGACGTCGTCGTCGCTCAACGTCAACGACGCACCGACGACGTTCTCACGTAAGTGCGCCACGGAGGACGTCCCGGGAATGAGAAGGATATTGGGTGATCGCTGAAGTAGCCATGCGAGGGCGACCGCCATGGGTGTGGCGTCACGTTGAGCCGCGACTCGCGACAACTCGTCGGACTGCAACGGCGAGAAGCCGCCAAGGGGAAAGTAGGGAACGTAGGCGATGTGTTGGGCGGCGAGCGTGTCGATCATCGCGTCGTCGTCTCGATTGGCGATGTTGTAGAAATTCTGAACGCACACGACCGGCGCAATCGTCTGAGCCTCAGCGATCTGCTCGGCCGAAACGGTGCTGACGCCCAGGTGGCGAATCAGACCTCGCTGTTGCAGCTCAGCCAGGGTCGTGAATTGCTCGGCGAGTGAGCCTTCCTCAGGAACGCTGAAGCCCCCCACCCGCAAGTTGACGATGTCCAGGGTGTCCAGGCCCAAATTCTCCAGGTTGTCGTAGACAGCTTGGCGAAGTTCGTCGGGCGTTCTCGCGTGGGGCCACCCGCCATTTTCGTCTCGACGAGCTCCGACCTTGGTCACCAGATGCAATGAGTCTGGATATGGATGTAGAGCTTCCTTGATGATCTGATTCGTGACGTGCGGTCCATAGAAGTCGCTGGTATCGATGTGATTGATGCCCAGATTCACGACCTCGTGCAACACCGCGAGTGCCCCGTCGCGATCACGAGGCGGTCCAAAGACGTGCGGCCCCGCGAGTTGCATCGCGCCGTACCCCATTCGTGTCAATGTCACGCCGTCGGCGACGTCATACGTACCGCCGGGCAATTGCTGTTCCGTCATGTCGTTATATCCCTCTATTGGTCCGTTGCACTCCACAGTCGACTCAACGAGTGCGCACGCTACGGGCACATGAGTCGCGGAAACCGGCGCGAGAGAGCCTACCGGTCGACGTCAATGGATACGACGGACATACGTCGACAACATCACGATGCGGATAATCGGACGCGTCCTTCGTCGGTCTAATTAATTACCGTTGTCGTGACCATGACCGTGGCCGCCCCCAGGTCCAGGCCCAGGTCCAGGTCCGGGTACGGTCGTCACAGTGGGTGCGGGGCCTAAGGAATTAGTACCCAGCGCGCTGGCCACTCCATTTAGCGAGGTGGTGAGCGCACCAATCGTTGAGGCTCCGACGATCAGACCATCTTGGACCGCCTGATCAAATTGTTGAACGAGTTGGTCGAATTGCTGGACCTGTTGTTGAGGAGGTATGGCCTGTCCCGGATTGAGTAGCGGTTGGAGCTGATCGGTCATCTGATGGGCCGTCTGTGGTGCGATGGTGGCGTTCGATACACCGGTGGCGATCACGGTTTCTAGTGCAGCCGTTGCCGAAGCGACGGGGGGCAGCGCGAGGGTCGTGGTGAGGGTGGTGGTCGAGGTGGTGGTCGAGGTGGTGGTCGAGGCGGTCGACGCCAACGTCTTCGCTACCGATCCGGTAGCGCCCGTAGTCGGTGGGCGCGAATCCGAGAAGACACCCCCAAGAGCGAGACCGGCGACGAGTCCCGCCGCCAAAATCGCGACACCGAACATTCGCACCCCTCGACGGGTGGCACGCCACGTGCCCTGCTTCTGGTACCCAAGTGCACTCGACGACCCTGGGGACGGAAGGTGCGTCGTCGCCGGATCAAAAACGTGTGTTTCATCAAAGACCAAGGGCAGTGTCGCGTTCGCTTCGTCGCGCAATGGAGGCTTCAAAGCAACGGCCACCGTGACGTCGTCATGCCACGCAAGCGAGGCAAGCTGTCGTGCAGCTTCCGCGGCCTCGATACGTTCTTCGGGGCTGCGCGCAGTCATCGACGAAAGGGTGCGTCGCCATCTTCGGTCAAGACTCTCGGGAACCGTCGGATCGCGGTGCAGTCGTGCGCCGGTGATCTCCGCGGGCGTCCCCTCGAACGCCCGTCGACCGCTCAAGCACTCAATGAGTACGAGCCCCAACGCGTAGACGTCGGCACCTGGACCCACGGACGTACCTTGAATTTGCTCAGGCGAAAGATACGCTGGTGTTCCGAGCGTCATACCGGTCACGGTCAGTCCCGTCGTATCAGCGAGGCGGGCGATTCCAAAATCAGCGAGATACGCGTCACCCTGACGATCGATGAGAACGTTCGCGGGTTTCACGTCGCGATGCACGATCCCCTCTTCGTGGACGTACGCGAGGGCTGCCGCGATGCGAGCCCCGATCTTCGAGGTCTCCTCGTTCGAGAGTTGTCCCGTACCCAGACGTTGCGCCAAATTTGTCCCCTCGATCAAATCCATCACGAGATAGGGGCGCTCGTCGAGATCGCCCGCGTCGAGAATACGCACGAGGGCCGGATGAGCGAGACGTACCAAGGTTTGGATCTCGGCTTGGAAGCGCGATGCGTCAGCACCTTGACCGTCGCGCAGGATCTTGACCGCGACAAGACGATTGAGTCGGATGTCCAACGCGCGGTAAACGGTACCCATTCCACCGCGTCCGATTACCTGCTCGAGGCGATAGCGACCGTCGAGGGGCTCCGCCGGGAGTATTTCGGGGGCGAATTTCTCCGTCGCCACGGGATTCTTTGGCGAACTCGGCACTAGCGCAATGTTAGTTCCGACAGCCGGATTCTCCTTCGGGGACTATGGGCGCAGCGTGTGATTAGTGTGAGAATCGTGGCGCAACTAGAAGTTGCTCGAGTCAGCCACGTTGTCGAATCGAGCGAATTCACCGCGCCACGTGAGGTGAGCGGTGCGCGTCGGTCCGTTTCGATTCTTTCCGACAATGATCTCAGCTTCGGACTTCTTGTCATTGGGTACTTCGCCGTATTGTTCGGCGCGGAACAAGAACAACACGACGTCGGCATCTTGCTCCAGGGACCCGGATTCGCGCAAGTCGCTCATCATTGGGCGCTTGTCGGCCCGCTCTTCGAGCTTTCGTGACAACTGCGACAGAGCAATGACCGGACAACCGAGTTCTCGCGCCAGGATCTTGAGAGATCGGCTCATCTCTGAGACTTCCACTTGGCGGTTCTCGGACCTGCCACGTGAACTCATCAGTTGCAAGTAGTCGATGATCACCACGCCCAGATCACCGTTTTGTTGTTTGATGCGCCGCGCACGTGATCGCACGTCCATCACGGTCAGACTCGGGTTATCGTCGATGAATACCTTCGCCGATTGCAAGTAGCCGAAGGCGTCCTGAGCGCGATTCCAGTCGGCGTCGCTGAGGTCACCAGTCCGCAACTTCGATGAGTCGATTCGTGCCGTCGACGCGAGGATGCGCTCAGCGAGTTCTTGGCGGCTCATCTCGAGGGAGAAGAACAGGGCTGGTCGATTGACGACCGCGCCGACGTGGGTCAATATCCCGAGCGCGAACGCCGTCTTTCCCATTGCCGGGCGGGCGCCCACGATCGTCAAGGAATGTGGCTGCAGTCCCTGCAAAACCAGGTCGAGCGAACGGTAGCCGGTCTCGAGACCGTTGAATTGCCCACGCGTCTCACCGCGCTCCTCCAAGATGTTGGCTTCGGCGACGAGCAATCGCTGCAGGGGCGAGACGGTATCGATTCGATTGGTATCGCCAATTCGATTGATCTTTCGCTCGGCATCATCAATGAGGCCCACGACGTCGTCCGTCGCTACATACGCGTCGTCCACGATCTCCCCGGCCACGGCGATCAAGCGTCGTTGCTGGGCCTTTTCGTGAACGACTTCGGCGTAGTGGCGCGCGTTGGCGGCCGAGGGCGTGTTCATCTGCAACGACGACAGCAATCCGACCTCTACGGCGGCGGCACCCTGCTCCTGCAACTTCGCCTGGACGGTGACGTAGTCCACGGGCTCGCCCGCGTTCGCCAACGCCATGACCGCCGAGAAGATCTGAGAGTGCAGCGGACGATAAAAATCTTCAGGCTCAACCGTCTCGTAGGCAATCGAGACTGCTTCGGGCGACAACAACATTGCACCGATGAGGGATTCTTCCATTTCGATGGCGTTGGGAGGAACTCGCCCCGCCGTAGGGGGCGAAACGGCACGGCGAGGGTCGGATTCAAGTTGCGTCATGAGATATCAACGGTCGCGCACTTTGCCTGTGGCTCGCAAGAACAACAACGTGGGGAAATCCCTGTGGGTAACCGCATGGCACCATGATGACAAGTGCGTGTAACAAGCGAGCAAAGACGAAGCCGGGGCGCATGGCCCCGGCTTCGTCACAACGTGTCAGTACGTTATTTCGCGACGACGTCCACCTTGATAGTGGCAACGACGCCCTCAAAGAGTCGTGCAGACACGGTGGCCGGCCCCGTCTCCTTCAGGTGCTCGTCCATAATGATCGAGTGTCGGTCCAACGAGATGTTGGTCGCGCTACGCAGCGCGTTCACGATGTCGGACTCGGTCACGGATCCAAAGAGGCGACCGTTCGTGCCCGCGCGCGCGGCCACAATTACGGTCGCCTGCTCGATCACGGTGCGCTGCGTTTCGGCGGCTGTGCGGCTCTGCGCATCGCGAAGGTCGCGCGCGCGGCGCATCGAGGCGGCCTGCAACTCCATGGAATCGTTGGCCGCAAGTCCCGCGCCAGTGGGCAGGAGGAAGTTACGGGCGTAGCCCGACTTCACCTCGACGATGTCGCCACGTCGTCCCACACCACGGACGTCACTTCGTAGAAGAACCTTCATTCGCCGACCTCCACCACGTCGTCAGTCATCATCGTGTCGTCGGGCGCCTCGGCGGCCGTCGCTTCGACGGGAGCGGAGCGCTCGGCGCCGTCTCGGTCGGGACGCGGACCACGCGGTCCACGGTCGTCGCGTCCGCGACCCCCACGGCGTTCGGTGACGGTGCGCTGCGTGTAGGGCAGCAACGCCAACTCGCGTGCGGTCTTGATCGAGTCGGTCACGTCGCGCTGGTGCTGTTGGCAGTTGCCTGACACCTTGCGGCCGCGGATCTTTCCGCGGTCCGAGATGTACTTGCGCAACTGGGCGATGTCTTTGTAGTCGACCGAGCCGACGCCGTGCTGACAGAAGGAGCAGGGCTTCTTCTTCGCTCCGCGACGAGTGTCGATCTTGGGTGCCCGCTTGGGCAGGGTAGGCATATTCTTACGGGGCATTAGAAGGGCTCCTCATCAAAGGCGTAGGTACTGGTTTCATTGGGGCGTGCGGGCGCGGGACGATCGGCGTAGCCAGATCCCGCACCTTCGCCACGGGGTGTGCGGGTGACGACGGCAGTCGCCCAGCGTAACGACGGGGCTATCTCGTCGGCCACTATCTCAAAGGCGTTGCGCTTCTCACCGCTTTCGGTCTCCCAGGAGCGCTGCTCCATGCGACCGGTCACGACGATACGCGAACCCTTGGTGAGCGACGACGCGGCGTTCTCCGCCATGGAGCCGTAGCCCGAGACGTCAAAGAAGGACGTCTTTTCCTCCCACTCCTGGGTTTGACGATTCTGCCAGCGTCGGCTCACGGCGACTGAAAGTCGCAATGCGGCCTGACCCGAGTTCAGAAACTTGAGTTCAGGGTCGCGGGTCACGTTGCCCACGACGGTGATGGTGTTGTCAGCCATTAGTTCTCCTTAGTCGCGAAGCGTCCGAACCTACGCCTGGGCCGTGACACGGCTGGCTTTGGCTCGCTCGTTGCGTCGAAGAATCTTGAAGCGCAGAACCTCGTCGGAGAGGGTGAGGATTCGATCCAGTTCGTCAACCGTGGTCGACTCGCCAGTGAATTCCACGAGGACGTAGTAGCCCTCCTTGCGCTTGTTGATCTCGTACGCCAAGGGACGCTTGCCCCAACGGTCGATGGTTCCCGGAGTTCCCGCGTTGGTGCGAATCGTCTCCAGGGCACGGTCGAGCGCCACTTGGATGGACTGTGCGTCGACGTTCGTGTCGAACACGATCATGGTTTCGTAAGGCCTCATGGCCACTTTCCTTTCCCTCTGGTCCGGACTGGTCCGGGCTCTGCGGAAAACAGAGCAGGGTATGTGGTACTTCCCCGCGCTTGCGGGAACGTAAAGTCTAGCCCGCGCCCGTAATAATGGCTAGTCGAGCAATTCTTCGGGGGTGTCGTACGACTCGGCGTCGGCCGGAAACGTCCCGTTGCGTACGTCGCGGGCGTACTGGGCCACGGCATTGGTCATCGCCTCGCCGAGGTCGGCGTAACGCCGCACGAACTTCGGTGGTTGACGTTTCGTGAGTCCCACCAGGTCATGCAGCACCAAGACTTGGCCGTCGGTGTCGGGGCCGGCGCCAATACCCACCGTGGGAATGTCCAACGCTTCAGTCAATTGAGTACCCACCAAGCGAGGCACGCCCTCGACGACGAGGCAGTAGATTCCCTCGCTCTGCAAGATCAATGCGTCCTCGAGAAGCAACTTAGCGGCGTCGCGAGTCTTGGCTTGGACCCGATATCCCCCCATGGCGAGCACGCTCTGGGGCGTCAGGCCCAAGTGGCCCATGACGGGAATTTCGGCGTCGAGCAACGCACGGATCACGTCACGACGGACGGCCCCGCCCTCGAGTTTCACGCTCTGGGCCCCGGCGCGAACGAGCTCGCCCGCGTTGGCGACCGCGGCGTCGACACCCACGTGATAACTCAGCCACGGTAGGTCGGCCACGATATGCGCCGAAGGTTTCGCCGCAGCGACGGCGCGCACGTGGTGGGCCATCTCGCTCGTGGTGATGTGCAGAGTGTCCTCGTGGCCCAAGACGACATTGGCGAGAGAATCCCCCACGAGCAACACGTCCACTCCAGCGGCGTCGGAGTATCGAGCGGTGGGCTCGTCGTAAGCGGTGACCATCACGAGAGGCGCGGCACCGAGACGACGCTTGCGCGCTCGTATCGACGGGGCGCTCGTGGTCATTGTCCCGACCGGCTCTGCTTGGCGATGACGCGACGCGCCGGGCGCCCACCGGCGGACCATTTACGCACGAGGTGATGGAACGAACAGCCAGTGCACACTTCAACCGCGTAGCACTGCACGGGGTCAGCGCGACGCTCGAGTTTTAGTAACTCGACTCTCGAGGTCGGACAGGTCCCGCCCGACGGCAGGCGAGCACCGAAGACGTAAGTCACTTCGACAAGCTCTACGTCGGCGCACACCGGGCAGGTCTCACCCGTGGAGCGCCCGATGTTCTTCGCCGCTCGCAGTAATTCCGGGTGCGCGTCGCACACATCGCTCGCACGAATGACCCCCGCGGCGATCTTGGCCAACAGGGCGTGACGGACGAGCCCGAACTCAACGACGGCTCCGTCGGCCGTGGAAGTACGAAAACTCGAATCCATTAGGGCTGACACTACCAATCGCGGTTCGGGACCGGCCTTTTCGTCATCATCTCGTCACGATGGCATCATCGATATATCGAAATGATATGATGTATCGCATGTTGGACATCGCCATCTTGGGTCTGTTGATGGACCGAGATCATCACGGATACGAGATTCGAACACAGGTGCGTGACCGACTGGCGGTGTCGGCCAACATCTCCTTTGGTTCGATCTACCCCGCACTCAACCGACTCGAACGTCACGGTTTCGTCGAGGCGGTCGTGCCTCGTGAAGCACGCGGCAATGCGCTGTCCACCGGATCGCTCTCGGGCGAACGAGCCTCGTTGCGTGCACTACGCACCACCTCAGGCATCGGTCGACGTTCGCGCAAGGTCTATCGCATCACCGAGCGAGGTCGCGAAGAGTTCGTCTCGCTCCTGGCTGACCCCGCCACATTGGACGACTCGCGTAATTTCTCGTTGCGCATGGCCCTGGCCAAATACCTCACCCCGTCTCTTCGCGTGACGCTCCTCGAACGTCGTCGCATCGATCTTGTGGAGCGCTTGGCAGAAATGCAGACCGGCTCTCGCAATGAACAACTTGACACCTACGCTCGCAGCGTCATGGCGCACGCGGCCAAGGGGGTCGAGTTAGACCTCGAGTGGATCGACACCCTGTTGTCCACCGAACGAAGTAATCAGCAAAATTTCGCTCCCGAAGCGAAGTAGGAAAGGAGAGCCATGGAAAAGATTCGCGTGGCCATCGCCGGAGTCGGAAACTGCTCCAGCTCGCTCATCCAGGGCGTGACGTATTACAAGGATGCCAAGGCCGGCGACAACGTCCCGGGCCTGATGCACGTGATCCTGGGCGATTACCACGTCAGCGACCTCGAGTTCGTGGCGGCCTTTGACGTCGACGCCTCCAAGGTCGGCAGCGACTTGGGCAAGGCCATCGAGGGTGGTCAGAACAACACCATCAAATTCGCCGACGTCCCACCGTTGGGCGTGACCGTGCAACGCGGTCCGACGATGGACGGACTCAACAAGTACTACCGCGCGGTCATCGACGAATCACCCGCCGAGCCCGTGGACGTGGCCCAGGCCCTGCGCGACGCGCGTGCGCAGGTCCTCGTCTCGTATCTGCCGGTGGGCTCTGAGGATGCTCAGCGTTACTACGCCCAGGCCGCTATCGACGCGGGGTGTGCGTTCGTAAACGCCATCCCCGTGTTCATCGCATCGGACCCCGTGTGGGCAAAGAAGTTCGCAGATGCTGGCGTACCGATCATCGGCGATGACATCAAGAGCCAGGTGGGAGCGACCATCGTGCACCGCGTGTTGGCGCGCCTTTTTGAGGACCGTGGTCTTGCTCTCGATCACACCTATCAACTCAACGTTGGTGGAAACATGGACTTTAAGAACATGCTCGACCGTGAGCGCCTCGAGTCAAAGAAGGTCTCGAAGACTCAAGCGGTGACCTCACAGATTGAGAATTACGTGATGGACGCCGACGATGTACATATCGGACCCAGTGACCACGTGCCGTGGCTCAAGGACCGCAAGTGGGCGTACATCCGCATGGAGGGTCGCAACTTCGGTGACGTCCCCCTCAACGTCGAGCTCAAGCTCGAGGTGTGGGACTCACCCAACTCGGCGGGAGTGATCATCGACGCGGTGCGCTGCGCCAAGATCGCGCTGGACCGTGGCATCGGCGGACCGATTCTCGGGCCGAGCGCGTACTTCATGAAATCGCCGCCCGTCCAGTTCCACGACGACGTCGCACACAACATGATCGAAGAATTTGCCGATGGCGGTGCGAACCCCGTCTGGCCGTAAGTCTCGATGGCGTGAATAGTGCCCCGCCGTCGGCGGGGCACTATTCATTTACTGCTGCTCACTCCACCATTCGCGTAGTCGATGCGTGGCCTCGGCTTTGGTCACTTCGCCCTCCTCGCGCCGGATCTCCATGAGGAATTTCATCGCCCGACCCACCGCCGGTCCTGGCCGTAATTCCAGCAGCGCCATGACCTCGGTGCCGTCGAGTGCCGGACGCTGGTTGTCCAGGTCCTCCTGCTCACGTAGCTCGGCGATACGTTCTTCGAGTTCGTCCATTCGCCGAGACAGTTCGGCCGCTTTTCGCCAATTACGCGTCGTGCAGTCACAGCGCGTCAGTTCGTTCAACTCCTCCAACAGTTCACCCGCGTCGTTCACGTAGCGACGAACCGCGGAATCACTCCACCCCAATTTGTAGGTGTGAAATCGTAGGTGCAATTCCACGAGGGTGCTGACGTCGTCGACCATCGTGTTGGAATACTTCAGCGAAGTCATGCGCTTGCGGGTCATTTTGGCGCCGACAACTTCGTGAAAGCGAAACGTGACGCCCTCTTCAGTGATGGCGCGCGTGGCAGGTTTACCGATGTCGTGAAAGAGCGCCGCCAAACGCAAGGTGAGTTGGGGCGAGGTCTTGTCGACGACGGCCCACGTGTGTTTCAAGACGTCCTTGTGGTGATGAATCGGATCCTGTTCGAGTTGCAACGTCGGTAGTTCGGGGAAGAAATAATCGGCCAAACCGGTGCGCACGATGAAGTCAAGACCAATGGAGGGCTGTTCGGTCACCATCAACAGATCGAGTTCGCCGCGGACGCGCTCCTCGGAGACGATCACGAGTTTCTCCGCACACGTCTCGACGGCCGCCTCGAGGGCCGGATCGATCGCGAGTTGGAATCGGGCGGCGAAACGCGCGGCGCGCAGCATCCGCAGCGGGTCGTCGCGAAACAGCACCTCAGGGTCGATGGGGGTCCTTAGCACCCGATCGTGCAGGTCTTTAAAGCCGCCGAAGTAGTCAAAGAAGGTCTGAACACCTTCGGGTTGGGCAAGGAGATTGACGACGTCGAGCGCCAGCGCGTTGATGGTGAAGTCGCGACGGCTCAGGTCTGCCTGGAGCGAATCGCCCCACGTCACCGCTGGTTTACGTGAGTGGTCCACGTACTCCTCGGAGCGAAACGTCGTGACTTCGACTTTCAGCCCATTGGCGCGAAGGATGCCGCCAATGGTGCCGAAACTACGGCCCTGCTCCCAAAGGCCGCCGCACAATGGTGTCATGAGCCGGGCGATGTCGTCGGGTCGAGCGTTCGTCGTGAAGTCGATCTCGAAATCGTCGCCAGGTTCAATTCCCAGTATCGCGTCGCGAATCGAGCCCCCCACCGCGTAGAGGTTGAAGCCCGCGTGATCGAAGGCGCTCGCGAGGGGAGCCGACCATTCGGCCAGGCGCGCGAGTCGTTGAGGGAAGTCGTCGAATGCAGTCACTGCGAATGAAGGGTAGTGGGAGACCGCGAACAGTCGCCGTCGCAGGTAGCCTAGGTCAGCATGTTCCACCGATTTTCGACCTGGTGGCGGGCGCTTAGCGTCGTACTTCTCGGCCTCGCGACGGTGACGTGGCCTTCGGCCGCGCAGGCTGAATCGACGACGACGTTCTCCGTCGTTTCCGAGAGCGCGGTCGCCAACATGTCAACAGCGGGGACGGCGAACTTCCAACTCGATCTCACGGTCCCCCCTCTGACCACCGAAAACGTCGTCGTTGGTCTCTACCCCCAACTGGTGTACCGATCAGAAGTCGCCGCGATCATCGCTGGTACCGGGGCATCGACCGCCGCGATCGCCACGACTGGGGTCATCACCCCAACGTGCGCGTCGGGCACGGCCCTCAATCTTGATATTTCCCTCTTCAGCACGAGCTCGACCGGCAATAGCCATCGCTGCGGCTCCCAGCCGCTGCACCTTCGACTCCCCTGTCAAGTGTCCAGTTGCGACGGGGTGTATCCCATCTCGATCGCCGTCACCATAAGTAACGTGCGCCACGTGGAGTGGTCGCTTCTCGCGGTGCACGCCTCGCCCGTGACACTGCCTCTCAACGTGGACTTCGTTCCGATCGTCGATCCATCGTCGTGGGCCAACGCCAAATTGGCTGAGGCGAATTTTGGCGTCCTCGCCAAATACCCCACCGTTCCCCTCACGGTGGCGGTCGATTACCGGCCACTCGCCAACGCCCTATTGAGCACCTCGAGTCAGAAGTGGAAGAGCGCCTTATCGCGAGCGCTCGCAAGTTCACAACACCACTCCATCGTGGCGCCGTCACCTTTGATCGATACGGCGGGACTCGCCGCAAACGGATTCTCCAGCGAAGTACTGCGACAGTTGAATCTCGCCAAGGGGTATTTGCATACGATCACGGGTCGCACCACCGACAACCCCGTGTTCGTCTCGAGTCCCACCTCGTCCGCGGACCTCGCCGCCCTCGCGCACGTGGGGGTCAACAATGCTGTGGTGCCCGACGACTCATTGACCGTGCCGCCGTCGAATACCCTCACCTGGGGTGCACCCTTTGAACTCGCCGGCGTGAGCGGGGTCACCGCGTTGGCGACCGACGGCGAATTGACCCAATTAGCCAGCAACTCAGCCATAGAACCGGGTCGACGCGCCGCCCTGACCTTGGCGACGCTGGCCTTTTTGCATTTCGAAGCGCCAAACGCTTCAGCGCCGCGCACGGTGATCGTACCGATCAACGTGGGCCAGGTTTCACCGCACTACTTCGACGACCTACTCGCGGCGAGCCCCTCTAACCCCTTCATCACGGTCAACGCGCTCGCACCCTCGTTCAACTCGTCGCTGGTTGGAACCAATGACAGCCCCGTTACCCGTGACCTCACTCCCACTGGCGTGTCGGTGTGGTCGAGCAACAACGTCAACACCCTGAAGTCGCTCATCCGACGAACTAATTCGTTCCTCAATTCTGTCGCGTCGCCGTCTGAGAGCGTGGCCCTCGAGACCAGCCAAGCCCTCGCTGAACAAACCGGAACTCCCGCGGCCCGCGAAGGTGTGTTGCAATCCGCTTCGTCGTATCTCAATGCGCAGTTGAGTAGCTTTCGTATCGACGGTTCGACCATCACCTTGACCGGCTCGGGCACCAATCTGCCCATCACCGTTTTTAGTTCCGCGCACTACCCCGTGACCCTATTGCTGCACCTCGTCACCAATCGGTTGACCTTCCCCAAGGGGGGGAACCCGGTCGCAGTGACCATCAATACTCCTACGACGCCCATTCCGATCCACGCCACGGGCCGCCTGGGTGGCGGATTCACCCTGCAACTCCAACTCACGACGTCCGACGACGAACTGGTCCTTGCCCAATCGACCGTTCAGGTACGCGTCGCGGGTAACTCTGTCGTGGGCTACATCTTGAGCGGCGCGTCACTGCTCGTCCTCGCCTGGTGGTGGTTGCGGACCTATCGGCGCAAGTCGCGAGGACGACACGCTCGATGACGCGAAACGCCTCACACGGCGGACGCGTCCTCTCAATGGCGGGTGGCACGGCCGCGTCGCGCGTGACCGGTCTTTTTCGCGTCTTGGTCTTGGCCTGGGTCCTCGGATTTACTCCACTTGCCGACTCCTTCAACTTGGCCAACACGATTCCCAACATGCTCTTCGACCTTGTCATCGGAGGGGTTCTGAGTGCGACCTTCATCCCGGTCGTCGTAGAGCGCCTATCGATCGACGGCGAACGGCGAGCGTGGCGTTCAATCTCCACCGTGGTGACAGCCTCAGTCGTCGTATTGGCGGTGTCGTCGGCGCTCGCGTGGGTATGTGCACCGTGGATCATTGATGGCTTCACGTTCCTTCAACACGCCAAGACAACTGCGGCACTGCGAACCTTGCATTCACAGCGTCGCGTCTCGACCGAATTCTTGCGCTGGTTCGTGCCCCAGATCTTCTTCTATGGCGTCATCGGCATTGCTACTGCGCTTCTAAACGTGCGCCGCAAGTTCGCGATCGGTTCCTGGGCCCCGGTGGCCAACAACGTCATCTGTATGTTGGTCCTCGTCTGGTTCCACCTCGTCGACCCCACACCCAGCGTCAATTCAGTTTCCGACAGTCGCGATCTCTTATGGCTAGGGCTCGGCACCACCGCCGGTGTCGCCGTGCAGTTCATCGTGATGTGGCCGTCTCTAGTGAGAAGCGATCTTGGACGTTTGCGTGTGCGTTTTGACGTGCACGATCCCGCTTTGCGCTCGATTGGACGACTCGGCTCGTGGACCCTCATGATGGTGATAACCAATCAGGCGTCGCTCTACGTCATCCTCGCCTTCGCTTTCGGTGTCGGCGGTAGTGGTCCGGTCAGCGCGTACACCTACGGATGGTCCTTCATGCAGATGCCCTACGCCGTCGTCGTAGTCTCGGTACTGGGAGTCCTAACCCCGCAGCTCGCGGAGTTCGCCACTCAGCGCGATTTTCGATCTCTCTCAGAACGTCTCAGTTTTGGCCTTCGGCAATCTTTGGTGATCATCATTCCCTGCACGGTGGCCCTCATCATCCTCGCCCAACCACTGGTGGGAATCTTGCTGAACCACCTCAACGCCAGTACCCAACTACCTGCGGGGACCGTCCTCGCCATCTTGTCGGCCGGACTGCCCGGCTTCACCGTCTTTCAACTCTGCGTTCGAGGTCTTCAGGCGATGCAGCGCGCTGTTGACGTCTTCGCACTGTACGCCTTGGAAAACGCCGTGACGATTGCGTTATGCGTGGTGCTCGGGCGACATTCACTTGCGGGGTTGACCGCCAGTGTCTCCATCGCCTACGCGCTGGCGGCGGTGGTAGCTCTCTTCGTCTTGGCGGCACGACAGGTCTCGGTGGCGCCAACGATATGGAGTATCCACGTGCGTCGCAGCATCTTCGCGTCCTTAGCAATGGGTATCGTCATGGCCGCGGCGTACGCCACACCTTCATGGAGTCGCGGACTCGGACTCGTCGCGCGCGGGCTCTTCGCTGCGGTGTTGGGCGCCGCGACGTACGTATTGTTCGTCGTCGTCGCCCAACGCGATTCTGGTCCGACGCGCCGAAAGGTGCAAGGCTAGGAGCCGACCCGGGGGGAACAATGGCCAAGATTCGTGTCGTCTGCGACAGCGCAAGCGACCTACCCCAGAGCGAGCTCGGTCGACTCGAGATCGACATGGTCTCACTCAGTATCCGCTTCGGTGAGGAAGAATTCATCGACCGCGTCACTCTCTCGATCGAGGAGTTCTGGCGTCGTTGCGCTCAGTCTCGCACTCTGCCCGAAACGTCAGCCCCGGCGCCGGGCGCGTTTCGCGACGTGTACGAGAAAGCGGCGAACGACGGATGTGATGGGGTCATCGTGGTGACGCTCTCGGCGGCGCTGTCGGGCACCTTCCAAGCGGCGATGGTCGCACGCGATGCCGTCGCCGGACTCATTGATGTTCGCGTCATCGACAGCGAAGCCGTATCGATGGCTCAAGGACTCTTAGCTATCGAGATTGCTGAGCTCGCACTAACGGGAGCATCGCTCGACGACCTCGAGCGAATCGCCCAGACGCTCGTGACGCGCGTAGGAATCGTTGGCATGCTCGATACCTTGGACCACTTGATCAAAGGTGGTCGAGTGGGCGGGGCCAAGGCCCTCATCGGCCAAGTTCTCTCGATCAAACCCTTGCTGGAACTTCGAGACGGCGTGGTCGCCGAGGCGGGTCGCCAGCGAACCGCGGCGCGAGCAATGGCGTCTTTGGCCTCGACGGCGCGCTCACACGCCCCCCTTCGACGCTTCTCCCTGATTCACGCTCAGTCGACTCAGGTGGCGAATCTCACCGCCATGGTGTCGGATATCGCCACCGATTTTCCGATGCTGGTCGCCGACATGGGACCTACGGTCGGTACTCACGGTGGACCGGGGTTGATCGCTTTGGCTTGGCTTGAGGCATCACCGGACGATCGCCACTAAGTTTTAGACGTGAGCGATCGGCCCGACCAGCACGAACCTGACGTAGTCGACACGCTCTTTGGTTATTTCGATCGCATCATGGACCTATTCCACGATCGAGTGATGCGGCCCATCATGATCGCTGGGCGATTCCTCGCCTACGGATTCATCTTGTTGCTCCTCGCGTTGATCGTGCTGGTCGCCTTGATCATCGCGGTGGTTCGCCTCTCGACCGTCTACCTATTCGCCGACCACGTCTGGATCACGTACTTGGTGGTCGCCGCCCTCTCCATTGGTGTTGGTCTCTTTATCTGGCGAAAGCGCCGCCCCGTCTCACTAAGGAAGTAATGACCCACACTCGCGTTCTCATCATCGGTTCAGGCCCCGCTGGCCTCACTGCCGCCATTTACACCGGTCGCGCTCAGCTCAACCCCATCGTCATTGAGGGTGAGCCCTCCTCGACGACGGACCAGCCCGGCGGCCAGTTGATGCTGACCACCGATATTGAAAATTTTCCGGGTTTCCCCGAGGCACTCACCGGACCGGAACTAATGGCGCGCATGCGGGTGCAAGCAGAACGCTTCGGTGCGCAACTACGCGTGACCAAAGTGCAGAAGATCGACACGACGGTGCGACCTTTTCGCGCATGGTTGACCGGCGACACAGAACCGAGCATCACCGCTGACACCGTCATTCTGGCAACGGGAGCCCAGTCGCTCATGATGAATGTCCCAGGGGAAGAGCGACTCCTCAGTCACGGTCTCTCAACGTGCGCTACCTGCGACGGATTCTTCTTCCGAGGGCACGATATCGCGGTCGTCGGTGGCGGCGACTCGGCAATGGAAGAGGCGTTGTTCTTGACCCGCTTCGCTTCCACGGTGACGATCGTGCATCGTCGCGACACGCTGCGAGCCTCCAAGATCATGCAAGAACGAGCTTTTGCAAACGACAAGATCCGATTCGTTTGGAACGCCCAAGCACTCGAAGTACTGGGCGACGATCGCGTCACTGGACTACGCGTACGCGACACACTCACCGGTGAGGAACGCGTGCTTGACGTCACTGGAATTTTCGTCGCCATTGGTCACGTGCCTAATACCACCCTGGTCAAGGATCAACTCGACCTGGAAGACAACGGGTACGTGCGCACCGGAATCGGTTCTTTCACGTCCATCGACGGACTCTTTGCGGCAGGTGACGTCCAAGACCACGTGTATCGCCAAGCGGTCACTTCGGCTGGCTCAGGGTGTGTCGCGGCGATCGACGCCGAGCGTTGGCTAGAAGCGCAAGGTCTGTGACGTTCGCTCGCTAAGGTGGTTCCTGCGTCGCGAATGCTCGACGCACATCTGGAGGTAGTTATGAGCGAGAACATCACGACGTTGACCGACGCCACCTTTGACGAGGTCGTGGGCTCTTCGGATAAGCCGCTCTTGGTTGACTTCTGGGCCGAATGGTGTGGCCCCTGCAAGATGATTGCTCCCATCCTGGAAGAACTCGCAGATGAGCAGGGCGAAAAGTTCGCGATTGGCAAGCTGGACGTGGACGTCAATGTTGCGACGGCGACGAAGTACTCCGTAATGAGTATCCCTACCCTCTTGTTGTTCAAGGACGGCGAAGTGGTCGCCCGCCTGGTCGGCGCCAAGCCCAAGGGCGCGTTGCTCCAAGAGATCACCGCCAACCTCTAACGTCATAGTCTCTGGACCCACTTACTCTTTCCATCGGAGCTTCAGGCCGACGAGTTCGCGACCTTCATGATCGCTTAACTTCGCTCGGCTTCGTACCTCTCGAAAACCTCGGCGACACCTACTCCGAGGCCACCGTAGCAACGGTCGAAGCTTTTCAACGGTCGCGTGGATTAGCCATCACCGGCGTAATGGACGAGACCACGTGGAGCCGACTCTTCGAAGCGGGATGGCGACTCGGTGATCGACTCCTCTTCCTGGTTAAACCATATTTACGGGGTGATGACGTCGCCGAGTTGCAAGTTCGACTCTCCCAATTGGGATTCGACCCCGGACGCGTCGATGGCGTGTTCGGTCCCTTGCTCGATCGAGCCCTGAGCGACTTCCAACGTAACTGCGGATTGGAATCGAACGGTACCTTGACGCAGCGAACCCTCAATGAACTACGGCGTTTTTCTCCGATCACTGCCCGCACCCTCGTTAGTGAAGCTCGCGACGAAGCGGGTTTTGGACACCCCCAACGCGGACCCTTAATCATCTGGGGGCAAAGTCCGCTGGTTAAAGCCATCGGATCACGTCTTCCGTCGAGCGATGTCGACCTCGAGCGTCGCGACTGGTCGGTAGATCAAATCGCCGCCTACGCCAACGTAGTTGGCGCGTCTGGATTGATTTCTCTCAGCGAACAGGCAGACTGGAACGGCATCCATCTGCACTACTGGTCCAGTTACGCGTCATACTCACGACGTGGCGAACAGTTGGCCAGCACCATTGCTAGCGCGGTGTCGCGTGAGGCAGTGGCTCAACGTGTCGAGGTAACGGGGATGGCGTTGCCAATTTTGCGCGAAACCCAGATGACGACCATCCACGTAGAACACGGCGAAATGACCCATGACGAGCTGAATCCACTGGCGACGGCAATTTCGCATGCAATTCAGGACTTTTTCCACAGTTAACGTCAGTGAAATACCGCACTGGCACGGCATTTACCAGTGAATATGGCAGAAAACGTTACATTTCTTGGGGAAACCCACAGGTTCATCCACAACTTGGGGATAACTTCAAGGAGAAGGTTAACTTGAAGGTTGAGACTTATTTCACCTGAGAGATAGAGATGTATATCCTTTCGAGGTCGTCCAGATCCGCGAAGTCAATGATGATCCGACCATTTCTTCCCTTCAGATCAACGTGGACCCGTGTATTGAGGTAGTCCTCGAGTAATTGCTCTAATTCCGCGACGCTCGCATCGGGAACCGGTCGGAGGCGCGGCGGTTTTCCAGCGATGTCCGGAACGGCGGTGCTCGGCGCGTCAGTGGATCGCGGCTCGAGAAAGACTTTCACTGCCTCTTCGGTAGAACGGACCGACAATTCGTTCTTGATTATGCGCGCCACCATAGTCGCCTGGGCGTCAGAATCACTGATTGCGAGGAGGCACCGGGCGTGCCCGGCCGAAATCTGCGAGGAAGCAAGTGCCGCCTGTGCCGTCTCCCCTAGCTGGAGAAGACGAAGAGTATTGGTGATGTTTGCACGACTCTTACCGACCCGCTGCGCCACTTGTTCATGAGTCAGGTCGAACTCGTCGATCAGTTGTTGGTAAGCCGCGGCCTCTTCGAGGGGGTGGAGGTCCACGCGATGAAGGTTTTCGACAACCGCCTGCTCTAGGGAGAGGCGGTCATTAACTGAGTCCTGAACCAGCACCGGCACAGTCTCGAGACCCGCGATGGCTGCTGCACGCCAACGTCGTTCACCGGCGATGAGCTCATAGCGACCCGGTTCGCCCTCAAGTGGACGGACGATAATTGGTTGCAGCACCCCCAGTTCGCGAACCGAGGACGCCAGTGATTGAAGGCTGTCGTCGTTAAAGGCCTTTCGGGGTTGAAACTGGTTCGGGCTGATCGCCGTTACCGAAACCTGACGCAGTGGGCCCTGTGTTACTTCAACTTCAATTTCCTCGACGATTTCTTGACCTTCAGGTATGAGGGCGCCGAGTCCCTTACCGAGTCCGGGCTTTCTAGCCATTCATAATCTCCTCCGCTAGTTGGCGGTACGCCTTCGCGCCCTTGGATTGGGGATCGAACACTGTGATGGGTTGGCCGAAGGACGGGGCCTCAGCCAAACGAACTGTTCGTGGGATCTTCGTACGACAGAGTTCCTCGGCAAAATGACGCCGAACTTCAAGTGCAACATCTTGGGAAAGAGTGTTGCGGGCGTCGTACATGGTGAGTACGACTTTCGAGATCTTCAAGTCTGGATTGAGATTCTTTTGAACGAGGTCAATGATTGCCCGCAGCTGCGTTAGCCCTTCCAATGCATAGAACTCTGTCTGGACCGGAACCATAATGTCGGTGGCTGCCGCAAAAGCATTAATCGTAATCAACCCAAGTGAGGGGGGGCAGTCGATAAAGACGTAGTCGAAGTCGCCCTCGACAGAGGCGATCGCCTTCTTTAGCCTCAATTCTCGTGATATTACCGCGGTAAGTTCCTGCTCCACTCCCGCAAGATCAAGGGTGGCGGGAGCCACGAACAAGTTATTGAATCCTGTTGGCTCAACGATGTCAACCATTGGAACGTCGTTGAGTAAGACGTCATATACGGACTTTTCGAAGCGTCGACCATCGACACCTAGTCCCGTTGTGGCATTTCCCTGAGGGTCAAGATCAACGATGAGGACCCGTTTTCCGGCTTCCGCCAGCGCTGCGCCAAGTGAAGTAGTGGTAGTTGTCTTTCCAACACCACCCTTTTGGTTGGCAACGGCAAAAATCCTCATCTTGGCGGCGTCTGCCATAGGCCTCTTCCCTGCTGGTTGCGTCCAACTCTTCGAAAAATCACTGGGGTCAGTTACCATTTCGATTTAGCGTCAAGTTCGGGTGTTTCACGTGAAACGTCTGCCGATAACACTACTCTCCAAAGTGTCAATAAGTAAATACCCTTCCGCGTGGTGAATTGGGAATTCCCCAACTTTCGAGGTGTTTCACGTGAAACATCAATCACCGTATTCGAGATACGGCTAACTCTGATTCGAGAATGCCTTTGTGGTTTTTCCTGTGTTTCACGTGAAACACTTGCCGCATTTCACACTTCTAGGCACCGAGCATTCCGCCGGAAGAGTAAATTACCTGAATTGTTTCACGTGAAACACCCGCCGGTGACGCAAATGGTTCTCTTTGCGCAACACCATTGTCGGTCCCTCTTCGGTGACCACCGTTCGATGATCAGACTCGAGGAATCACGTCTTCCACTATCTGTTTTGAAAATAACGGCGCTCTCTCCGTCTTGCCTTGATATGGTCACGTCATGGCCTCGAGTTGATATCTTCATCGAACCACCAGTGTTTCACGTGAAACAATGTGGAGAGTTCGAAGTACGCAACTCGAAAGTCTCGCTGGTTCGCATTCCCATGTTTCACGTGAAACATGGGAATGCGAAGGTGAATCATCGTTTTCCAAACGTCAGACGTGTAGTCCATTGACCCAAAAACTGCCATCGCAGGCGGTCACGTCCTAATACGTAAGGATCTCGGGTGGAGCGAGAGCTGGCTAGGCGCTAGGTGAAATTTGAAGACGTGAAAAGATCTTGTACGAAGATTGGGGTCTGGTGAGTGGGGTAACAGTCCGACCGGTCTGATGTTTCACGTGAAACATTAGAAAAGGGGGTGTTTTCCCGGGGTACCGACTTCACGAGGATATCGATCAGGTGTAGGGCGAATTTTCCTCAGTATCTGGAATGCTGCACCGTGTCGGACGCGACCTTCGGAGCGTAATCCGAATTGGCCAAGAGCTGCCGGATTCCAGCGACCCACGTCGTCGTCGGTCGGAGGTTCTGAGACAATCAGTAGGCCGTTCAGCGCGAGAAATCGGACCGCACACTCTGCGGTGACCGCGGGAGGACCGAAGGAACGTGCAGTAACGAGGTCGAAATGACCTTCGAACTCAGACTCGCGGGACAACGTCTCAGCCCGACCGTTCACGACCCTCCCGTTCTCTGGCGCGCCGTCCCATTGCAAGACTTCGATGAGGAAGTTAGTTCTCTTCTCCATCGAGTCCACGAAGGTAGCGTGACTCCCCCATTGCTCGAGGAGTACGAGCCCCGGTAAGCCCCCACCACTGCCAAGATCGAGAAATGAACCAGGGGGAGTCGAGTTGACATCATCCCAAACGAGTGCGAAGCCTTGGGCGTGACTAACTTGCGTTTCCACTGACGCCGGCCCTAAAAAGCCCCGCGCCCTCGATTCCTCGAGGGCGCGGTACAACCATTGACGAGTCATGGCTTCAATTATGCCGGAGACACCACCACGAAACGACGTGGCTCCTCACCCTCGGATCGAGTTGCAACCGTGGGCACCTCGGACAATGCATCGTGGACGGCCTTTCGATCAGCCGCCGACATCGGCTCCAACGCCCGCTCTTCACCTGTTTCGACAACCTCCTGGGCTACCTGATTCGCAAAACGTCCCAAGGCAGCCACTCGGCGTTCGCGATACTGAGCAACGTCGACCAAAATACGATCTGTCCTTCCGGGACTCTTCGACTGAACTACGGTGCGCGTCACTTCTTGCAGGGCCTGCAAGGTCGCGCCGCGTGGACCAACGAGAACGCCCAATTCTGTGGGAGGAGTGGCGTTCACCGACAGCTCCACCGTTTCCTCGTCTATCTCACGAACGCTGACGTCGGCGCGAATATTCATCGAAGTCAGCAAACCCTCGAGGAACCCTTTGCCAATCGCACCTTGCTCCGCCAATGTGATGCCTTCAGCCATGCTGTTCTCCTTTAATGAAACCTTGTCGGACTTTGGAACCGTTCCACTCGAACCCTGCTTTTCACGTCTGGGTTCGGTCCTTTCGCGCTGGGGTCGTGGACGATCACCCTCAATCGGCTTCGACCGGGGTCCCTTGTTGTCTCGACTTTCAGATCCGCGAGGACGATCTTCTCGGCCACCCGAACGGCGTGAACGCTTCGGCCTCGGCCCCGCAGGACGAACTCGAGCTCGTACCCGTGCCTCGCCTCGAATTCTTCCAAAAAGGCCCGCTTTGGGCTCCTCTAGGATCTCGACTTCAGCGTCGTCACGATGTACCCCGAGGTGGGCGAGCGCCCGATCGGTAGCCTCATCGATTGATTTTCCGGTTGTTTCTACCCAATCCATAGTTACCGTTCCTTTCTCTTGCGCTTGGCTTTTGAGCGACTTTGGACTTGCGGCTTAACGGTTGAGGGTTTTGGTGCGACCTTTTTGGCCTGATTTCGAACCGCAGGTACGTCCTTCTTCTCGGTGACCTGAGGTGCCGGCAATTCCTTCTCGACCGGTTTCGAACCGTTCTTATGAGGATTCGTCACTCCCGCGCGGAACATCAAATCTTGAGTAATTATGCGAATTCCTGTGGAAACAATCATGTACAACACGACGGCTGCTGGAATAACTAAGTAGAAGTATGCGAAAAAAACCGGTAGGAAGCGTTGCATCATCTGCTGCTGAGCTGGCATCGGCGTTCCGGCCTTACGATTGCGGTTATTGAGCTGTGCCATCTGGAAGTATTGAAAACCAACAGCGACTGCAACAAAAACAAAGAAGGGGATCTGCGCCGCGAAGGAACTGTGGGCACTGAAGGCTTTAAGGTTCAAGTCCATTCCAAACACCTTGATTTGGCCATGTGAAGAAACAAGGTTCAAGTACATCTTGGAATGCTGAGGGATATACCGCGGATGGGCCGATATAACGCCCTTCTTCACCGAGGTATAAGCAAGACCTTTGATGACGCTGTACAAGATGAAAAGGAACGGAGCTTGAAGCAAGACTGGTAAGCAACCACCTAGAGGGTTTGCCCCTTCTTCCTTGTACAGCTTCATCATCTCTTCATTGAGGAGTTGACGGTTTTCGGGTCCCTTGTACTTTTGTTGCAGCTTCTTAATCTCTGGTTGCAACTTCTGCATCGCCACCATGGACTTGGTACTTTTAATAGTGAAGGGGGTCAACGCGCCCATGATGACGATGGTTAACAAGATGATCGCTACGGCGTAATTAGGGATCAGTCCATAAAAGAACGCCAATAACCATCCAAAGAGATGGAATATAGGCTGAAAGAGGCTGCCGATGGAGTGCTCGAACGACTTCATGAGGTAATTGTCCTGTCTTTCTTCGCTATCGGAACGAGGTCGATGCCGTGTGGTCCGAGAGGTCTGCACTTACTGAGGCGTCGCATAGCCAACCACGATCCGTGAAGGGCTCCGTGCGCCTCGATGGCTTCCAGAGCGTACTGAGAGCAAGAGGGGTAGAACCGGCAAGGGGCGATTCGACCTGCACGGGCCTTTTGATACCACGTGATGAGGCGAACGAGCGTCTGTGCGGCGGATGACACTTTAAAGTGCGGAGGCCTTGGTGAGCGCCACTTGAAGATGTTGTAGGAGGTCGTCATAAGAAAGTTGCCCTGACCCAATTCCGCACTTCATCAGGTATAAACCTGCTTTAGGTGCGGGAGAGAGGCCATCCATTGCGGCTCGGAGGCGGCGGCGAATACGGTTTCGAACTACCGCATTGCCAACCTTTCGGCTTATTGCGTACGCCACGGCGACGGAACCTTGGTCGGAGTGCTCAACGAAAATTATTCGGAGAGATCCACTCTGTCCACGGCCCGTTGGTGTCGAGAACTCGGCAAACTGCCGTCGGGTTGTCACCCGACCGGGCACGTGGAGGCTCAGACCGTCAGCTCGTGACGGCCTTTAAGACGCCGCGACTTTAGGATGGCGCGACCGGCGCGTGTGCGCATCCGGGCCCGAAAACCGTGGGTTTTAGCCCTTTTGCGCTGATTCGGTTGATAAGTACGCTTCACAAAATCCTCTTCTCAAGCTATGTCGATGCACTTCGCGGTACCCCCTGGGGGTCGCTGGCGCGCTACTGGTGACAATCCTATCCCAGAACACCGCCTCACCCCTTTGGTCCAACCCCGAGAGCGGTGTAGTGTTACAACTCCGAGTGGGCGGGCCATTGAATTTGACAATTGCGTGGTTGTGGATAAAGTCGAATTTGGTCTGTGGAGGAAAAAATGCAAAGTATCGAAGAAGTGTGGTCTGCGTTACGAGACTCCTTGCGTGGCAATAGTTCTGAGGCGATGTGGTCGGCGGGACTCGGTGCACTGCGCCTTGTGGATTACCACAACAACGAACTGATCATCTCCGCACCCAACCAGATTCAATTGTTACGAGTTCAACAGCGTTACCTACCGATGATCACCGAACAAGCGCAACAGCTTCTCGGTACATCAGTGACGGTCTCTCTAACGGTGGGTGATGACGAAGATCACGGAGCCACCACGGAGCCATCGATTGTCGAGCACGAAGCGGTTGCGCCTCGCGTGGTGAGTTCAGATCGACCTCTGCGTCTCGACCCACGCATGACGTTCGATACGTTCGTCGTAGGTAACTCAAATCAGTTGGCGCGTTCTGCCGCATTCGCCGCAGCAGAAACACCTGGTCGTGCCTACAATCCCCTCTTAATGTACGGTAACTCTGGCTTGGGTAAAACACACCTCCTACACGCCATCGGAAATTATGTGCAGGAGAATTACCCGTACAGAAAAGTGCTCTATGTTTCAACCGAAACATTCTTGAACGACTTCATTCGCGCGATCCAAACACGCACGCAGTTGGCTCTGCATGAGCGATACCGCGAAGTCGACGTGTTGTTGATTGACGACATTCAATTCATGGAGTCGCGTGGTGAGACTTTCCACGAGGAGATCTTTCACACGTACAACACCCTGCACAGTGAAGGAAAACAAATTGTCTTGACGTCGGATCGATCGCCGCGCGACCTCGCTGGACTACAAGAACGATTCCGTAGTCGCTTGCTACAGGGACTCGTGACTCATATCGATCAACCCGATCTCGAGACGCGAATCGCCATCCTTCGTTCGAAGTCCGAGGCCGAAGGAATTACCTTGCCCAACGACGTCACTGAATGGATCGCCCACCGCGTCCGCGACAATATTCGTGAACTAGAGGGCTCCATCACGATGTTACGAGCTTTTTCTAATTTGCACCAGGTCCCGATTTCCCTCGAATTGGCCCAGAAGCACCTGACGGGACTTGGGCACGAGCATGTCGTTCTAAAACCAGAGACCATCATCAAGGCCGTCGCCGATTTCTACGGTCTGAGCACTGAGGATGTCCTCGGCTCAAAACGTTTACGGCCGCTGGTCCAAGCTCGTCACGTTGCCATGTACCTCATTCGCGATCTATTAGACAATTACTCGTACCCCATGATCGCTCGCATCTTCGACGGTAGGAATCACACAACAGTCATCAGTGCTGTAGAGAAGATCAAGGAACAGATCACCGTCAATGTCGAGCTACTCACCCAGATAAATACGTTGACCCAACAACTCCAGGGTGAGATGTAGGAGCCTGTGGGCAAGGTGACGAAACGCTTGTTGATTGTGGTGGATAATCCCCGTGGTGCTGCACATGACTTCAGGGTTGAACTTGGAGGGTTGAAACAACTTCGCACACGCCTGTGTAGGAAACGCTCACCTTCACGTAACCTTCGATCAGGAATTTGTCACACTTTCCCACATTTCCACAGGGCTACTACTACTAACTAATTTCTATATATCCATCCACACGTAACCTCAGTAGCAAAGAAAGGCAGTCCAATGAAGTTCAAATCAGAGCGTGACCTTTTGGTCGAAGCGCTGAGCGCGGCGAGCCGAGTTGTGGCAACGCGTCTCATAGGGGCTACGTCAGGGATCCTCCTCTCGCTGTCGGGGAATCAACTTACGGTGACAGGGACTGACCTCGATATCACGGTTCGTACCAACGTTGACGTGATTGGAATCGAAGATGGCTCCATCGTCGTACCAGCGCGACTCATCGTGGATGCAGTGAGATCATTGGAGGCGGGGGCCGTCACGATCGCTAATCATGACGAGAACGTCGAAGTGTCGCTCGGGCGCGCTAAGTTCTCCCTTCGAACCTTCTCGGTCCTGGACTATCCAAATCTGCCACCAGTCAGCGGAAGTACGACCAGCATCGCCGCCCTCGATCTCGTTCAAGGATTGAACCAGGTGGTACGAGCTGCAGCGAACGACGACGCGCGCCCGTTACTTACCGGCGTACTTTTCACCAATGAAAACAACACACTGCGACTCATCGCCACCGACTCGTACCGACTAGCAGTTCGCGACGTCCCAGGTGTTGGCGGCATAGGTGGTCCCCACGACCTCCTCGTACCGGCGCGCGCACTACAGGAACTTCAGCGATCAGCAGCGTCACTCGCCAACGACGCCGAGATCGGCGTGACCCTCACCGAAGCGGAGATTTGCTTTATCGTCGGTTCGACGACGATCGCCTCTCGTCTGATCGACGGAAACTACCCGTCAGTGTTACAACTGATTCCCGCTAGTTACCCCAATCAACTGCGGATAGCCAAGGACACCCTCCTGACGTCCCTGAAGAGAGCAAAGTTGTTGGCAAAAGACTCGACGTCATCCGTGCGCCTCTCGATGAAGGAGAAGTCGGTAGAGATTCGAACTCAAAGCATCGACACTGGAGACATCGAAGACAACGTCGACGCTGATTATCAGGGTGAAGAACTCACTATCGCATTTAATCCATCCTTTCTGATCGACGGAATTGAAGCGGTGATCGGTGATGAAATAGTGCTCGAAATGTCGGACGCTGTGCGACCAGCTATGGTCCATGGAGTAGAGGACGTACGTTTTCGTTACCTCCTCATGCCAGTTCGCGTCCAGTAGCGAACGAGTTATATCGTGGGACTCCACGAACTCACCCTTCGCAACTTTCGACCCTTCGGCGACTACCAGTTTCATCCCGACCACGATGCTGTGACCGTTTTGTTGTCGCCCAATGGGACCGGCAAGACATCCATTCTCGAAGCGGTGTACGCGCTGGCAACCGCCAGTTCATTTCGGACGACAACCGCGAGTGACATGATCAGAACTCACCACGATCTCGCCGAAGTCCACGGTACGTTGTTCCAAAACGAACGGCGCGTACAGATAGACCTCACCCTTCATCGCGGGGTACGCAACACCACAAAACGGATGCTGGTAAATGGTCAGCGACCTACGTCACGCGCGGCAGTAGCAGAGGTACTGCCACTCACCGTCTTTACGCCAGAGGGTGTCGATGTCGTTCGCCAAGGTCCGGAACACCGACGAACCCTGCTCACCAATCTGCTGACCGATGTAGCACCACACCAAAGTGAGACAGTCGAGCGTTTCGCGAAAGTCCTTCAACAACGAAACGCAGTCCTCCGAGGACTCCAAGGTCAGCGCCCAACGCTTATCCAGCGAGATGAGCTCGACGTTTGGAACACCGAGTTTTGTGCCGCGGCTGAGATTCTTGTGACGTCGCGCATCGACCTCCTCAACGATTTGTCACCACTAGTCAGTCACTTCTACCAAGAGTTGGCCCGAAACACCCTCTCGGTACGAACAGAGTATGAACAATCCTGGTCCAGCGAGCTTTCCAGTGCCCTATTGACAGCACTATCCGACGATGTCCACCGGGGTTACACCACGATCGGGCCACACCGTGACGACGTGGTCTTCCAACTCGACGGCCGCGACGCACGGCGTCAAGCGTCCCAGGGCGAGCAACGTTCGCTTGCTCTCGCCGTTCGGCTGGCGGGACATGAACTCGTACAACGCGAACGAGGAGTTGCACCACTACTTTTACTCGATGACGTTTTCAGTGAACTGGATCCGTTGCGAAGCGATCGCCTGTTGCATCTCCTGCCGGGGGGACAGACTTTGGTGACGACGGCATCTCCCCTGCCACAAGCGATGACGCCGGCGGTCGTCGTTGACGTGACGGTTTCATCATGAGTCGATTTTCTGATCAACCAGAGTCGCTGTCGGAGCTACTTCGTTCAATGGCCAAAAAGGTGAAGAAGATCGACTTGACGCTGATCGAGGAAATTCATCGCCTGTGGCCAACAGTCGTCGACCCAGCTCTCGCGACTGTCTGCCAGCCTGAATTTGTCAAGAATCGAGTACTCGTTGTGAGTGTTCCCTCAGGTGCATTCGCACAACAAATCATGCTCGATCAAGAGTCGATTCTTCGGGGTTTCGCGGTTCTTGACGAGCGCGCTCCTATATCGATAAAAACAGTGCAGAAAGCCTAAAATAAAAGGCTTTTTGCGCTGGTAGACGACCGAAATGTCACGACCCAACCAGTAGGATGGAAGCAAGTTTCTCGTGAACCAGGCTGCGCTCTGCGCGCCAATTTTTAAATGACTGAAAGGATTGCTCCGTGGCTCAAGAGTCCAAGGGGTCGTCGAGCTACGCAGCTCGTGACATCACCGTTCTAGAAGGCCTCGATCCTGTTCGGGTTCGTCCCGGAATGTACATCGGGTCGACCGGACCCGCAGGCCTACACCACCTCGTTTGGGAGGTTGTCGACAACTCGGTTGACGAAGCGATGGCGGGGTATTGTACGCGAATTGATGTGACCATTCTTGCGAATGGTAGTTGTCGCGTGGTGGACGACGGTCGGGGTATCCCGATCGACGAACACCCACAGTACCCGGGCAAGACAGCCGCTGAAATCGTACTGACGGTACTTCACGCCGGCGGTAAATTCGGTGGTGAAGGCTACAAAGTTTCGGGAGGCCTACACGGGGTGGGCGTGTCTGTCGTTAACGCTCTCTCGAAGTCACTTGTCCTCGAGGTCGATCTAAACAACGAGCGTCACGAACTTGATTTCGCCGACGGAGGCAAGCTCCAGGGCCCGATGCGCGTCACCGGTCCGGCTCCGAGGGGTCGCACGGGCACCACCGTCACCTTCACTCCAGATCCGACCATTTTCGACGACGTGGAATTTCGTGCTCAGACGATCCTTGAGCGACTTCAAATCATGGCGTTTTTGAACCGTGGCCTGGAGATCAGGTTCGAGGATCAACGTGCGGGGCGCGAAGCTAAGGAATCGTATCGGTACAACGGAGGAATCGTTGACTACGTACGTCACCTCAACAACACCAAAGAGTCCCTGTTTCGCAAGGTTGGGTCCTATGAGCAGTCTGAAGAAGGCCAAGAGGTAGAAGTCGCGTTCCAATGGAACACCGGGTATTACGAGAGCATCCACTCCTTCGCCAACGGTATCTCGACGATTGAGGGTGGAATGCACGAAGAGGGTTTTCGCAAGGCGATCACCAACGTCGTCAATCGCTACGCCCGTAAGCGCAATTTGCTCAAAGAAAAGGACGAGAACCTGACAGGGGACGACGTTCGTGAAGGGCTCACAGCGATCATCTCGGTGCGTCTCGCAGAGCCGCAGTTCGAGGGACAGACGAAGGGCAAACTCGGGAACGTTTCGATTCGTTCACTTGTCGAACGTGCCACCAATGAAAAACTCGCTGAGTGGCTCGAAGAGAACCCTAAAGAGGGTGGACAGATCGTGGCGAAAGCAGTTCAGGCGTCGCGAGCGAGAATGGCGGCGCGTCAGGCCCGAGACCTGACGCGCCGCAAGAGCGCTCTCGATGGTGCAGGGCTTCCCGGAAAACTCGTCGATTGTTCATCCAAGGATCCGCGTGAATGCGAACTCTTCATTGTGGAGGGTAATTCCGCGGGAGGTTCGGCAAAGGACGCGCGCAATCCGAGAAACCAGGCGATCCTCCCCATTCGCGGAAAGATACTCAACGTCGAGAAGGCTCGCTCAGATAAAATTTTGAAGAACACCGAGATCCAAGCACTCATTTCGGCCATTGGCGCTGGTGTAGAAGCTGACTTCGACGTATCGAAGGTGCGTTACGACAAGATTATTTTGCTGGCGGACGCTGACGTTGACGGCAGCCATATTCGAACACTTTTGTTGACATTCTTCTTTCGCCAGATGACCGAAATGGTCAATAACGGACACGTGTACGTGGCTCAACCACCGTTGTATTCAACGCTCGTAGGCAAGGAGAAGGTGTATTTGCGCGATGACGCCGCCAAGGACGTTTTCTTGCGCGACAATCCCAATCACAAGAACGACTTTCAGCGACTTAAAGGACTCGGTGAGATGGACTTTGACGAGTTGCGTGATACGACAATGGACCCATCGAAGCGGGCGTTGCTGCAGATCACCGTTGAACAGGCCGCACTCGCCGACGAAGTCTGTTCCATCTTGATGGGCGATGACGTACCCCAACGTCGGCACTTCATTCAAACCAACGCAAAAGACGTTCGCTTCCTAGACATCTAGGAGAGAAGGAAATTATGGCTCGCTCCAACAGCAACAACACATCCGACGGCGAGGAAGTCCTCGGCTATATCGAACCCATCGAGATCAATCTCGAGATGGAGCGCTCCTTCTTGGAGTATTCAATGTCGGTCATCGTCTCACGAGCGTTGCCCGACGCGCGTGACGGGCTCAAACCTGTACATCGCCGGATCCTCTACTCCATGTTCGACCAGGGTCTGCGGCCGGACCGACCACACGCCAAGTGCGCCAAGGTGGTGGGCGAGGTCATGGGTACATATCACCCCCACGGCGACAGCGCCATCTACGACGCCCTCGTGCGCATGGTGCAGGACTTCGCGATGCGACACCCCCTCATCAGTGGACACGGAAATTTTGGCGGTACTGGTCCAGACGAGGGTGCTGCCGCGATGCGTTACACCGAGTGTCGCCTGGCGCCGCTCGCCCTGGAACTTCTCGACTCGATCGATGAAGAGACCGTGGACTTCGAAGCGAACTACGACAACTCCACCCAGCAGCCGACAGTGCTCCCTTCGCGCTTCCCAAACCTGCTGGTGAATGGCTCCCAAGGCATCGCGGTCGGAATGGCGACGAAGATCCCCCCGCACAACCTGGGTGAGACGATCGACGCGACGTTGCACCTACTCGCTCACCCCGAGGCGACACCCGACGACCTGATGAGTTTCGTTAAGGGGCCCGACTTCCCCACGGGTGCTCAGATCTTGGGACGCCAAGGCATCCTCGACGCGATTCGCACTGGCCGTGGTTCCATCAAGATGCGCGCGGTTGCCGAGATCGAAGAGACCGCGCGCAGCACGCGGATCGTCGTCACGGAATTCCCCTACGAAGTCTCCGTCGAGTCCATCGAGGAAAAGATCTACGATCTCGTCAAGAACGGCGACCTTGATGGAATCTCCGGCGTTCAAAATGACTCCGCCGGTCGTCAGGCGCGCCTGGTAATTGAACTCAAGCGCGACGCCAACGCGAACGTCATCTTGAACAAGCTCTACAAGAACACGTCGTTGCAAACGACGTTCGCCGTCAACATGCTCGCTCTGGTTGACGGCGTGCCGCGCACCCTCAACCTGGCTCAGGCCCTCGGTCACTACATCGCCCACCAGGTCGATGTAGTGACGCGGCGCACCCAATTCCGTCTTCGAAAGGCGGAAGCTCGAGCGCACATCGTTGAAGGATTGCTCAAAGCAATCGACATGCTGGACCTGGTCATTGCCACTATCCGAGGATCCGACGATCGTGGAGCAGCCCGCATCGCGTTGATGGCCACACCATTCGACTTCACTGAGGAGCAGGCGAACCACATCCTTGATATGACGCTGGGACGCCTCACACGCTTAGGGCGTGCCGAACTCGAAGAGGAGATGAACAAGCTGCGTGAGACCATCGCGGAGTTGCAACTCATCTTGTCGAGTGACGAGAGGCTGCGCGCGGTCATCGCCGAAGAAATCACCGTCATCCGCGACAAGTACGCCACCGTTCGTCGCACGCAGATCGTGAACGATCCCGGCGAACTCGGCATGGAGGATTTGATTGACGACGAGGAAGTGGTCATCACAATGACCCAGGCGGGCTATATCAAGTCCGTGTCGTCCGACGCATTCCGCACGCAGGCTCGTGGTGGACGCGGTGTTCAAGGTGCCAAGCTCAAGGAAGAAGACTTCGTCGAGCAGATAATCCACACAACGACTCACGCGTACCTTCTCATGTTCTCCAACCTCGGACGTGTATTTCGTCTACGGGGCCACGAGATACCGATCAAAGAACGAACGGCCAAGGGGACGGCGATCGTCAACCTGCTCAATCTGCAGCCCAACGAATCCATTCAAGCGATCGTCACAACGAGTGATTTTCCCGACGACAAGTTTCTGGTCTTCGCCACAGCGAACGGCACCGTCAAGAAGACCCCGTTCTCGGAGTACGACAAGTCGCGGCGCGAAGGATGGATCGCCATCAAACTTCGCGAGGGCGACGAGGTGGTGCGGGTGGTTGCCACTAGTGGTGACGACGACCTGATGATGGTCACGTTCCGAGGGATGTCGATCCGTTTCAACGAGAGCGAAGTACGCGAGATGGGACGCGACGCCACGGGCGTACGCGGTATTCGGTTGCGCGACGACGACAAGGCGATCTCCCTGGACGTTGTGCGTGACGACGCGGACCTCTTCTTGGTGACCGATACCGGATTCGGCAAACGAGTGAAGACCGAGCGATTCAATCGCCAGGGCCGTGGTGGCCAAGGCGTGCGGGGTATTAAGTTGAGCGCCGCGCGCGGCTTCGTAGTGGCTTCATTCATGGTTCGTCTCGACGATGAACTGTTGCTCGCTTCAAGCGGAGGAGTCCTCATCCGTACACCCGTGCGCGAGGTCTCCTCGCAGGGGCGCGACGCTACAGGGGTGCGGGTCATGAATCTCGACGAGGGACATACTGTCGCGACCGCGGCGGTGGTACCGACCGGCGACGAAATCTAGGCCGATAATTCGGAGCGTTCCGACCATACCTGACGCAGCGCGGCGAGCATAGTGTCGGATCCCTGTGCGCCATTGATGTGGACTCGACCTCCCACGATCAGTGCTGGCACGCCACTGATGCCGATCTTGGCGGCGAGGTTCTCGTCGTGGCGCACCGAGTCCGCGAAGTCGTGACCCACGAGCATTGTCCGCGCACCCTCGATACCGACCTGGAGTGCCATCGAGGTCAGGACGTCGATGTCGCTCACGAGGAGGCCTTCACTGAAGTAGGCGCGAAAGAGGCGCTCCAACATCTCCGAGTCGCGACCCTGTTGACCGGCGAGAGCGATTAGACGATGTGCGTCAAAAGTGTTAGTCGGTCTGGCGCGATCGAGCGACCACTGCAAATCGAGAGTGCGCGCGTTCTCCTCAACGGCCCGGTTGAGCGCGCTTGCGCGCTCGAGGGAGAGCGAATACTTCGCCGCCAGCATCTCATCGAGCGTTCCATCGAATTCGACGGGTGCGTGGGGATCTAGTTCGAATGCGTGGTGTCGAACTACCACGTTCTCCGCAGCTTCGAAGAGGGCGAGAGCGTCACGGAACTGACGAAAACCCAAGTAGCAAAAAGGACAAACGACGTCACTCCAAATATCAACGAATACGGTCGGCTCCATCGGACCATCGTGGCATATATGCCGTTCTTTTGTTCGCCCGCCAATACGAACTCGCGTTCCACGATGTCCACCTATGCCACGTACCTGATCACAGGCAATAGTCGTTTCTAGAGGCCTGTCGACTCCACGCCACGGACCCTCGCACCGCGACTATCGCGACGCCCGAGAGCTCTCTTCAGAGTGCTGTTCCAGTGGTGAGCCCTGGAAGTTGAATCGGGACATGCAAAATAAGTCCTCCATCACCAAGATGTCAATATCATCGCGACGGCACGAAGGAACGAGCAAGCGACGAGAGTGCAGCCGCTGATTTCTCATTGGCGAGGTGCGTTGGTCGACGCGGTGGCCCAGCGCCGTATCATTGGTTCTATGAAATCCCACTTCGCGATGAGGCTGCGCGAGCCGATGAGGGACGAAATGGTTGAGGGCGTGGACGCTCAGAGGTGTCGATGTAGCGCCTCGGACCTTCGCGCGGCGAGGGTAGTTTTCTCGCATCCTGACCTTCGAGACGAGATTTCCTGTAGCGCCGAGACACTGAGGCGCTAAATGTTAATAGTTCGAGATTTGGGGATAGAGATCGGTGCGCGCCGTATTCTCGACCCGGTGTCCTTTACGGTGGGCAACGGTGAAAAGGTCGGTCTGGTCGGTCGAAACGGTGCGGGCAAATCGACGTTGCTGTCGGTGCTTCTCGGATACACCCCGGAACACCTGAGAATCAGCGGAAACGTCCAGCACCAGGGTCGCGTGAGCCATCTGCCCCAAGAGCCCGTACCCAACGGGCTCGGCGTCGAACCAATCGGCCTATCGCACGTACTTTCAGCCCGAGGCATCGACCAATTGGACGCGGACATGCAACACGCTCGCCACGAACTGGCTGCTAATCCCACCGAGGCGACCATCGAGCGTTTTACCGCCCTGGAAGAGGCGTTCCGTGAGCGCGGTGGCTACGAGGCCGAATCTGAAGTGGCTCGCCTGGCGGCGGGTTTGGGCTTGGACGAAGGGCTCCTTCTGGAGGACCTGAATTCGTTGTCCGGTGGGCAGCGTCGCCGCGTCGACCTTATGAGAGTGCTCTACGAGCTGCCCGAGACGATGGTGCTCGACGAACCGACGAACCACCTTGACAAGGCGGCGAAGCGCTGGCTCTTCGACGAACTCGAGCGCTTTCGCGGCACCGTGCTCGTCATCAGTCACGACCTCCCACTGCTCGACAAGTCGATCGACCGCGTGCTCGCTCTGCGCGATGGTCAATTGCGCGAATACAAAGGCAATTACACAAAATTTCTCGAGCAAGAAGAAACGCGTCGACTCTCCGAAGAGAAAATGGCTGCTCATCAGGATGAGCAAATCGATCGTATGAAGACACTCGCGGACTCGATGCGCGGTCAGACCGCCGCCAGGGCGCGACTGGCCAAGGTCCTCGATCGAAAGGTCGTGAAACTAGAGGACAATCGGGTCGAGGTGACCAAGAAGGAAAAGAAGGTCACTTTCCGCTTGCCGTCGCCGCCTCGTAGTGGCGACGTTCCGATGACGGTCGAAGGTGTCGGGGTGCGTTATGGATCCCTCGAGGTGCTGAAGGACGTCAATTTCATTACGCGCCGAGGCGACCGTATCGTCATTGTCGGCAAGAATGGCGCAGGAAAGTCCTCACTGTTGCGCTGCCTCGCTGGCACGCAGTCGTCCCAGAGCGGCGACGTTAAATTCGGTGCCAACGTGACGGTTGGGTACTTCGCCCAGGAGCACGAGCAGCTCGACTTCTCCAAGAATGTCCTGGCGCACCTGGACAACGCCACTGTCGTGACCGAAGTGCAACGTCGCGCGCTTCTTGGTGCCTTTGGACTTAAGGGTTCGGCGGCCCATCAGATGCCCGGCACGCTTTCGGGTGGGGAACGTGCCAAATTGGCGTTAGCGATCTTGGCCGCATCCGACGCCAATCTCCTATTGTTGGACGAACCGACGAACAACCTCGACCCCGCGAGCGTGCTCGCCCTGGGTGAGATGATGGGACAGTGGAAGGGCACGCTCGTCGCCGTGAGTCACGAGCGTGAATTCGTGGAGGCGTTGCGTCCCACGCACGCGGTCTTGCTACCGGAGGAGTACTTCGACTTGTGGCGTGACGACTACATGGACATGATCGAACGTCGCTGATCGACGGGCCCTGAAAACGATTCAGAGCGTTGTGTGGACGGATGCGGAGACTGGCCCTAAGTTCGTGGCAGAACGAAGGGGGATGGAAATGGACGAACGACCACAGAGAATCTCGTATTTTCCGCTGGAACAAATGGACGCGAACATGATGGTTGTCATGGAGCGCTGTGCGCGCGAGGGAACGCCACGACCAGAGAGTTCGGCCGTTCGAGCTCACTCCCAAGGCGCGTTCTGGGCGTTTGCCGACGCGTGGGACAAACTATTTCGTCACGGCGTTGTCGATCACGCCCTGAAGGAACTGTGTCGGGTGTACGTGTCTCGTTCAGTCAAGTGTGAGTACTGCGGCAATCAACGTAGCGACGAAGCGCGCCACAGCGGGATCACCGAGGGCAAGCTCGATGCGTTGATGAACTTTGAGACCTCGGGGACGTACTCAGTGCGTGAGCGCGCGGCGCTTTCATATGCCGAAGCCATCACCTGGCGCCTCGATCCCGACGATGCGTTTTGGTCACGTTTGAACGAGAATTTTTCTGAGGAGGAACTGGTCGAGTTGGCGTGCTTCATCTCCTTGACCATGGGCCAACAGAGTTGGATTCGACTGCTCAACATCGACCATCACCAGGTCATGGCAGGCTCATCAGCGTCGATGGCACCCGGTTTTGAGACGGCCGCCGACGTGGCGACAGCGAAGACGAGTAAGGATTACTGGGCGACAACGTCGTGAGAAGTTATTCGATACCGGTGTACCACGGCGAGGTTCGTGGTGGATATGCCAACTGGAACAGACCGTGGTTGAGCGACAGGTTCGGGTTGTAGTACGGATCGCGCGCGATCTCGAGGCCCCAGCGGTCACGGACCGTCAACACCTCGTTGATGAAGCGGACGTACTTTTCACCGTGTTGGTCACTACCGCGCGACACTGACTCGTAGTGCAGCAGTTGTGCCAATGGGGTGTACGTGACCTTGAAACCACTCGCCTGAACTCGTAGACAGAAGTCGATATCGTTGAAGGCGACCTTGAGATTCTCGTCAAGACCGCCGACGCTCTCCCAGATGTGACGATGCACCGCGAGGCACGCTGCGGTGACGGCCTGGTACTCCGAAGCCAGAGCGGTACGACCGAAGTATCCAAAATCATTGGCCGGGCGAAACTGACCGACGTGCGCGGCAAGCCCCTGAGGCCCGAGCAACACACCGGCGTGCTGGATGCGACCGTCGGGATAAAGGAGTTTGGCTCCGACGGCTCCGACACCGGGTTGGAGCAACTGAGCGATCATGTGACTCATCCACTCACCGTCGATGATCTCGGTGTCGTCATTGAGTAGCAACAAGATCTCACCGCTGCACGATGGCACGGCGCGATTGTGTAGTGCCGAGTAGTTAAAGGGACTGTCGTCGCGAACGACGGTGATCTTGTCGCTGAGGACGTGAAACATCGCCTGGGTGAAGGGTTTGACTGATCCGTTGTCGATTACGACCACTTCGAAATTCGGGTACGTCGTTTTGTCGAGCAGAGTCTGCAGACAATCGCCTAGGTACTTACCATCGCGGGTAGGGATGAGAACCGAGACCTTTGGTGGATTCTCGGGCAACTCGTAGACAACTCGGTTGAAGCCCGAACCGGGTACGCGGCGTACGTCGGCCTTGACACCCCGGCGAGCGAGTGCGTCGGCGACAGCGCGTCGCCCTGCGTCCACCGCCCACGGCTTGGCCTCGGTCGCGAGCGACGTCGATCCCGAGTGGCTGCGCCAGTGGTAGAGGACGTGGGGAATGTGGATGATGCTGGTGCGGTTTACGACCTCACTCACGCGCAAGACGAGGTCCCAGTCCTGTGAGCCGTCGAACTCAGTGCGCAGACCGCCGACTTGGGCGACCAGGTCACGACGCACTGTGGTGAGATGACTGACGTAGTTCTGACCGAGCAGCAACAACGGGTCGAAATCGCTCTTGAAATACGGTGTGAATGGCTCGTTGGCCTCATTGATCTTGTCTTCGTCGGAGTAAATGAGCGTCGCGAGGGGATGTTCCTGAATCGCCAGGGCCACGTGTAGCAAGGCGTGAGCGACCAGAGTGTCGTCGTGGTCCATGAAGACGAGCCAGTCACCCGTGGCTTCGGCGATAGCTGCGTTGGTAGCACTGGAGATGCCGCCGTTCGTCTCACGGGGTATGAGACGCACCCGCTGGTCCTTCTTGACGTACTCCTCGACGATTGCGCGGACCTCGGCGTCAGGCGAACAGTCGTCGGAGATCAGAAGTTCGAAGTTCTCGTAGTACTGATCGAGGACCGACTCGATAGCCTCGCGTAGGAAGCCGTGATCAGGGTTGTACGTGGCCATCACGATGCTGAGCAAGGGCTGCGGGTTGATCAGTGAGATACGACGGCGCAGGTGATTGCGCACGTGATCATTCTCGAGACGGTACGCCAAGGTCCAGGCGAAGTAGGGGTTGGCCTCGAGGCGCGGACTGGTACGACCCCGACCGTTGCCGATGATGGCCACCTTGAGTGAGTGCTTCAAGATGACGAGGCCTCGGCGGAATTTGATCATCCGCGGACTCTGGGGTTTGCCTGGAGCAACTTCAAGCTCCTCGGACCCGACCATGGGCAGACTCGCCTCGTCGGGCTCCTCTTCGAGTCCCACGATCAAGAGTCGTGCGTCGACGGTGGGTACCGGAGCGGGCTCGGGCTCGGGAGCGGGTGGACGCAGCATGACGTGAGAGGCCATTGGTGGACGCCGAAGGAGTCGTCGGACCTTTCGCTCGAGCACATTGGTCACCTTGAGCATGAGCACGGCGAGTGGGTAGAGACGTGAATCGGTGATCTCACGAAACTGGGCCGCGACGATCTCGTTGTTGGCCGCTTCGAGTTCGTAGATCTTGACGATCTCTCGCAGTACGGTGACCTCGTTACTGCGGAGCGTATGTGCCTGATGGGTCGTCGAGACGGGTTCCGACGAGTATGCATCAGACATCGGCAACGCCTCTCATTTCTTCAGGGGTAGCGCCCACGGTGGCAAGACGTCCCGGGTTCATCTTACCGAACCACATCCAATGGCGAATTCCAACAAGGCGGATCAGACGGGCTCGCTCGGGGCGCGTGAAAACCACATCCACACCATCAAGACCCCGGCGAATGCCACCGTGACCACGCCATAGACAACCAAGGTCAACAATTGACCAGTGGGTGGCGACCAACCCTGCGCGTGTAGGAAGAAGAACTTCGGACCGTAGCGACCAACGGCGTAGCGACGCAGGTTGGTGTAGAACGACAACATATTGGCAATCGCCAAAATGGCGACCACTGCCACCATTGTCACGCGAGATATCTGGCGACGACGTTCGGGTTCTAGAAGCGGACGAGCGCGCTGAGATATCCATGCGCCGCCTCCGCCACCAATGGCGAGGGCCATGATCACGGCGCCCACCGCCAGTGGCATTGTGTCGCGGCCCTGCCACACGACACCGAGCACTTTGGCCTGGCGCGTTACGAGCGCGACGGGGATGATGACCACCAACGCTGACAAGACGGCCACGACGATGCGCTCGCGCCACGAACCGCGCACGAGGGCGACGATAAGCACGCCCACGACGATGAGGTACCAGGATTGGTAGACGACCCCGGGTAGTTCGGTGTCTAACCACCCCAAGATGCCAACCATCTCGCGAATCCAGCCCTGGACGTAATTCGACACGATGTGCAGGACCGCGAACGTCGAATCGGTTTTGGGAACCGCGGCGCCCACCGGCAAGATGTTGAGCGTTCCCTGGGTGAAGATCCAGATCACCGCCAAGAGCGTGGCCACCAGGACCCCTCCGCCAGCGACCTTCAGGTCACGACGTCGTTTGACTTGCCCCAAGAGTTGGCGCGGCCCTGCTAGGAAGACCAGTGTGGCGCCGGCGAGCGCCAACCACAGGGGCGAGAGTCCTCTGATCAGAACGAACACCGCCGCGACCGCGCCCAAGAGCACGACCAGGCCGGGCGGGGGATCCTCGCGGTGTTCGAGCGCGAAGATCGCGACCAGTGTCCATAGGCAGATCGCCGTCAGGATCTCAAAACCGGCGGGATTGACTGAAGAGGAGAGGAAGTAGGCCTCGGGTGCCAGGGCGACGTACAACCCGAGGTACATCGTGCGTCGACGACTCCAGCGGGCGATGGCGTAGGCCGCGATTGCCAACATTAGCGATCCCATAAGGGCGCTGATCAAGCGCATCAGGTAGATACCGGTGGTCTGTTGCGATACGAATGACGCAACTCCCACGAACAGGTAGTAGAGCGGCGGGTAGTGCGCGACGTAGATCGGGATGACCTCGGGTGTTGAACTGGTGGGCCATTTCGCCGAACAGGTCGCCGCGACGTTGTCGTGCATGTGCCAACAAATCGGGTAGATCGCCGCGTAGTACAAGGAGTCGGGCACCGTGACGTTGACCAATACCTTGCTCGGTGGTTTGGTCGCCGCTCCCATTTGTCCGTGATCCAGTGCGTCGGCGTGCAGCACGTGTGCCTGCTCGTCTGGCGCGGCGATCAGGGGATCAGCAAAGGACCAGCAGGCGAGTGACACGAAGGCTAGGGCCAGCACCACCACGAAGGCGTTACGTGGAGAAATCTGTATGCGTGCGCGCACCGCACCCATCTCTCGCCAGCTCACCACCACAGACTATCCGCGACCATATTTCGCATCGAGGGACGCTCGCACCACGCGACGCCGACTCGTCGCATAGTGGAGGATTGCTCGTCACGAGCTAGCGGCCCCCGCACTCGCGATTGACGACGAACGCCTCATTTTCTTAAGTGGCACTAAGGAAATGTGCCGAGGGGAGCCAGTTAGGCTCGAACGGGAGTATTGCATCACCCGAGGAGAATTCATGCGCGCCGTTGGTCGTCACCCGTTGTTTCCAAGCGCGCATTGGCGGGCAGTGCTGATGACGGTCGTGCTCGTGCCGGCATTGATCTTCGTGGGAATCGCGCCCGCGTCCGCTTCGTCGACGTCGGCCCCCCCTCTGGCGTGGAGTGTCGGGACGCCGTTGGTGACGTCGAGCGGCGGTGTCGACGTCGTCTCGTGTCCCACGTCGACGTTTTGTGTCGCCGGTGATCACTCGGGTGGCGTTAGCTACTTCAATGGCACGACGTGGAGCGCACCCCAGACGATCGACGCGACGAATTCGATTACGGCCATCGACTGTCCGACGGTGACATTTTGTGTAGCGACCGACGCTATTGGTCAGCACGTGACCATGACGGGTACGACGTGGAGTGCGCCCTCAGCCTTTGGAACCTTGCGCAGCCTCCAGATGTTGGGCGTTTCGTGTTCCTCGACGTCGTTTTGCGTGGCGGTCGGAGAGACATCGAATTTCGCGCCGGTCGATTACTACTTCTATAACGGAGTGTGGACGTTCGACTCAGTCAATCTCGGTCCGACGCATACGAGTGCGTTCGATGCCGTGTCGTGCACGACGACGAACGTATGTTTAGCCACCGACTTTGGCGGGGGCGTAACGACCTTCACTTTGGCGACGAGCCCGAGCGTTTCCTTCAGTCACACCACTGTGGCGATCGATCCTTCGCTCACGACATACATCGCTAATTCCATCTCGTGCCTGTCGGCGACGAGCTGCGTTGCCGGATCGAACGTCAACCAGGTGAGCTCCTTCAACGGGACGACCTGGACCACAACGACGCCCTTCCCCGACGGGGCTAACGGTGTGCTCGTCTCCTGTGCCCCGACCACCTGTTTCGCGGACGATTCAGCGGCCCAGGCGTCGTCCTCGACGGCCCCGTTCACGAGCTGGTCATCCCCGGGAACCCTTAATCTCCCGTCGCAGATCAACTCCTTCTCGTGTTTCTCCCTCAGTACTAGTGCCGCCTGTCAAGCGGTCGACAACGACGGATTCTCTATTGCGATCACCCTCGGTGTGGCCGGCGTGCCGATCTACACCCCGTCGACCGTGGTTTTTGATCCACCGCACACGCTGAGTTCGGTGACGTGCGCGAGCGCCACGTACTGTATCGCCGCCGACGCGGCTGGCCAGACGTTGACGTACCAGGGGGGTGTGTGGTCGACGCCGTCGGTGATCTCGACACAACCCCTCGGCGTGCGTGAGATTCGCTGTGCCTCGTCGCCGCATCCGTACACCTCGCTTAAGTGTGCGGCCGTCGTGGGCGACTACGGTGCCGAGTCCCTCGATTCCTATAGGGCCACGTGGCTACCCGTTACCGCGACGCCGCCCACGTACGCCATTAGCTGCTCGGTCCAGTGTGAATACCTTTCGGCCGATGGCAAGTCGTCGGGACTCGTCAGCGGGTACTTGCCCAAGCTGCCGGCAAACGCGATTGCCACCGACGTGTCGTGTCCGACCGGCCAGAGTAATTGTTTCGCGATCGACTCCAGTGGATATTTCTACGCCTCGCACAACGACCAGTGGTACGCCGGTCCGCGAGTCGAGAAATCAGCCGGCGACGTTCTGTGGGCGCTTTCGTGCCCATCGACGCGCTTCTGTGTCGCGATCGACCTTGCGGGACGGGCCTATACCTACAACGGCACGAAGTGGAGTGGGGCCACCAAAGTTGCGACGCTGGGGCTCTATTCAGTGAGCTGTGGTTCCACCTATTTTTGCGTGGCGAGTGACCTCCTCGGCGGTGCGTACGTCTACAACGGCACGAAGTGGTTGGCGCGGACTGTCGTCTCGAAGAGCGTCCTACACGGCGTCTCGTGTGCGAGTGCGACCAGTTGTGTCGCCGTTGATTCGAGCGATGCCTACACCTTGAGTGTCCCCACGGACGCGACGACGATCTCCTTCATGCCTACGACGCGCGCTCAGGACGCCGTGGGTCGCACCGTCGTGCCCGTCGAAGTGTCCGCGGCGTCGGCACCCAGTGGTGAGGTGACGCTCTCGATAGGAGTGGCGAGTTGCAGCGCCTCGTTGAGGAAGATCAGCGCGACGACGTCGCGAGCCCACTGCACGATCGCGACGGTGCACCCGGGACTCACGCGCTTCAGCGCCGTCTTTTCCGGATCCTTCGGATTCGCGCCGAGCGGTCCGACCTATCACCACGCGTTGATCGTCAAGCGTACGTAGGAGGGACCGCACTCACGCAGTTACGACACCCACGGGCCGAGGCCTACGAACCGTTCGGGAATGAGGTGGATGACGTGACCGGGCGGGGGATTGGGCATGGGAGGAAACGTGACTCCCGGGCCGAGATAGGTACTCGCGAGTCGCTGCAAGAGCTCCGGTGCCCCGCCCTCTACGAGGTGAGCGCGCCCATAAATGACGAGGTAGTTCACCATGCCGATCGGGTTTGCTCCCGACGCCTCGATACTGAGCGCTACTCGGGGGTCGCGCGCGATGTTGCGCGTCTTGACCCCACTCATGAGGTGGCCAATGACGATGTCATCACCATCGAGACCGATCCACACCACCGTCACTTGAGGGCTTCCGTCGGGGTTGAGCGTGGTGAGGTGTCCGACGCGCCCCGCAGTGATGACGTCGCGAATCTCAGGTGACAGTGCCACGATCGGAGCCTACGTTCGCCGCGGTACCCGAGGGCGAATCTACGCGAAGATTTAAGGTTCGCGAGAGGCGAGGTTGGCGAGAACTGTCTCGGTGATGCGCACGAGCGACGTCACTTGTTGGCGCGTCAAATTGCGAAAGAAGTACCGCTGAACGTCATCGACGTGGTCCGGCGCTGCCAGGTCCAAGGTCAATCGACCCTGAGCGGTGATCTTCACGTAGATCCCTCGCTGGTCACTCGGGCACGGGATTTTGGTCACCAGGCCGCGTTCGCACATTCGCGTGATGTGGTGAGAGAGACGACTCTTCTCCCAGCCCAACTCGTCACTCAGTTCGACGACGCGTCGGCGCCCCTCGGGGTGGTCCGACAAGGTGGCGAGGACGAGATAGTCCTGGTAGGAAAGTCCATGTTCGCCCAAACGATGACTGAGTCGGGCCTGCAGCTGTAACTGCATGAGTGAAAGCCCCTTCCACGCGCGGAGCTGCTCGGCACTGAGCCACTGCGGTGACGACGACATAGCACCAGTCTAATGGATTTCTGGTTGAAACGTCATCTAATGAGGTTACACTCGTAGATATATCAACGACTTTTGGAGTTCGCATGACACTCACACCCGCCGCGTTCATCGGTCACGGAAGTCCGATGAATGCCATTCACAACAATCGCTACACCGAAGCGTGGGCGATGCTTGGCGCATCGATCGACAAGCCCAGAGCGGTGCTGGCCATTTCCGCGCACTGGTATATCAACGCGACGGCGGTAACGTCCATGGCCCGTCCTCGTGTCATCCACGACTTTTTTGGTTTCCCTCAAGAGCTCGCTGACTTCACGTATCCCGCCGCTGGAGACTCGGCATTGGCGAAACACGTCGGCGACATGGTCGAGCCGGTGTGGGTGGGTCTCGACGACGAGACCTGGGGTATCGACCACGGGACGTGGTCGGTATTGACACACATGTTTCCTGAGGCCGATGTTCCCGTGGTGCAACTCTCGATCGACGCCTCAAAACCTCTGGACTATCACATCGATCTGGGCGCACGTCTCGCGCCCTTGCGTGAAGAGGGAGTGATGATCGTGGCGAGTGGCAATGTCGTGCACAATTTGCGCGCCATAGAGTGGCGCGCTGAGGATCAGGGGTTTGACTGGGCGCAGCGCTTCGACGATGACGTGCGGTCGCTGATGCGCGGTGACCCGAGCACGATCGCTGAAGCGGTATTGAGTGATGACTACCACTTAGCGGTCCCGACACCCGACCACTTTTTGCCCCTCGCCTACTTCGCGGGACTCGCATCAACTGCAGCCGCCATCCCTGGGACCCTTGTCGAGGGGTGCACCATGGGCTCGTTGTCGATGACCTCCTACGTCGTGTACTAAGGGGCCCACGACCCCTGCATGATTCGCGATGGTTCAAGGACGTCGCAGCGGCGAGATTATCGTTTTACCCGGGCGTCTGTTCTCGGCGCCGGATCGGAACACCGCAGTGATTGAGCCCTACCGACGACGCCTCGCCTTGCTCGTGGCGTCGTGCTACTTCATGGAGGCTCTCGACGGAACCATCGTGACGACGGCTGCCCCGAAGTTGCGCGCGGCCTTGCACGCATCGTCGACCGCAATCGGACTGTTGATCGCGACGTACCTCATCACCTTCGCAGTATTGATACCTGTGGGCAACTGGTTGATGTCGCGTATTGGGGAGCGCCGCCTGTTCTTGACCGCGATAGCCACCTTCACCCTGTCGTCATTGTTATGCGCCCTGTGCTCGAACCTGAGTGAGCTCGTGATCGCCCGCTCCATTCAGGGAGTGGGAGCGGCTCTCATGGTGCCCGTGGGACGCGTCGTCGTTCTGTCGAACGCGCACAAGACCGACATCATGCGCCTCGTGGCCTACATCGTCTGGCCGGGACTCCTCGCTTATGCGCTCGCTCCACTCGTCGGCGGAGTCATTGTTACCTTCGGAAGTTGGCGCTGGCTGTTTTTACCCAACGTGCCACTGGGCATCATGGCTTTCGTCGCGGGAGTGATCTTGATGAAGCCCTCGTCTCGGCGCTCAAGGGACCGGGGTCCATTGGACTGGCGAGGTCTGATCCTCACCGGAGTGGGTCTGGGTGGACTCACCTACAGCGCCTTCGTTGGCGGTGAGCTCACCTCATCGTGGGCAACGGTCGCGCTCGACTTCGCGCTGTCGATCGTCGTGCTCGCCGGTGCCGTGAGGTACCTGAAGCGACGACCTGAACCGTTCCTCGACGTTCGCATCCTGGGGGTGAAGACCTTCGCTCAGTCGCTGCGCGGCATCGTGCCCTTCACCGTGGTCGTTGGTTCGGTCCCTTTGTTGTTGCCCCTGATGTTCGAAGACCGCTTCGGGTGGAGTCCCATCAAGTCGGGCACTGTCGTGCTCTTCGTCTTTATCGGCAACGTAGCTGCCAAACCGTCGACGTCGCCGTTGTTGAACCGCTACGGGTATCGACGCGTCCTGGTCGGCGCCACGTCGGCGGTTACTCTCACGATGGCGAGCTTCGCCTTCTTTGACCCGACGACTCCGGTGGTGGTCATCGCACTCGTAGCTCTGGCCAATGGTGTCGTTCGCTCCATCGGGTATACGTGTTTGATGACCTTGGTGTACAGCGACGTCACCGAGGATCACATGGCTCACGGTACGACGCTCGCGGCCACCGTACAACAAGTTGCAGCGGGTTTTGCCGCCAGCGCCGGCGTGGTCGCGTTGCGTGTCGGAAGTTCACTCACGCACGCCAACCTCATCACGTCACAGAGTGCTTATCGCGTTGCCTTCGTTCTCTTAGCCGCGATGGGACTAACCACGATCGTCAACGCGCTGATGCTCGACCCGGGTGCGGGCGACGCCTTGCGAACGTTGCGCCCCGCGTCCTCGGCCCCTAACAAATAGCCCTCGCGCCTCGGCGACGGCACTCGTTGTCAGCGACTTTACGAGAGCCTGGGCATTTCTTTGTAACGACAACGGTGGCGCCGAGACCGATTGAGTGGCAACTCTGCCAGATCAAAGGAGATTGAAATGAAGAGGACTGCACTACTTCGCGCCTTCGCTGCGGGGTCACTGGTGATGGGCGTCGGTGTGGCGACGATCAGTACCGCTGGCGCCTCCCCACGCGCCGAGCAGCATCACGCCTTGTTCGCCGAGACTGATTCACCCAGTGGCAATACCGTGATTAGTTACCATCGCGGGAGCGACGGAACGATCTCGTACTTCCGCACGTATCCCACGCTTGGCCTCGGCGCCGTTGCGTCGGGTGCCACCGCAGATCCCCTCGCCAGCCAGAGCGGCTTGGCTCTCATAAATGACGGTCAAGAACTTGTCGCTACGAATCCCGGTAGTAATTCGATCACGGTCTTCGCGGTGAGCGGACCACGATTGGATTTTCTCGCACAAGTCCCGAGCGGCGGGGCCTTCCCGGTCTCGGTGAGCTCCTTCGGCAACTTGGTGGCCGTGCTTAACGCTGGTGGCACTGGCTCGGTCGCGGAGTTCCGCTGGGATGGCCAGCACCTGACCGCTTTGCCCCAGCAGACGCGTTCGCTCGGCCTCGTCAACACCACGCCTCCCAATTATTTGCAGGGCGCGGGTCAAGTCGGCTACACACCCGACGGAACCCACCTGATCGTGACCACCAAGCACTCCACGGACTCGTACGAAGTGTTCTCCGTGTCGACGTGGGGTGCCCTTGGAACATCGCCGGTCACGACAGCCGCCGACAGTCCGGTGCCCTTCGCCTTCACCTTTGACAACGCCGGAAACGTCGTCGCCACCGAAGCCCTGAACTCGAATGTGAGCATTTATCACCTCAACACGAACGGCACCTTGAGCTCATTGGGCTCGGTGAGCGACGGGGCTCACGCATTGTGCTGGATCTCGACGGCTGGTGGGTACTTCTTCGGTGACAACGCTGGAAGTGCCACGGTGAGTTCCTTTAGCGAGGGGGCAGGCGGCGTCCCGGTACTGACGAATGCAACGGCGGCCACGGCGCACGCCGGTACAACGGACTCCAGCGTGTCTCCCGATGGTGCTTTCCTCTACGTCGAGAGTGGCGGCGCGGGGACCATCGACGTCTTTCAAATAGGGTCTGGCGCCACGCTGACCCCGGTGGAAACGTTGTTCAACTTGCCAGTCGCCTCAGAGGGTCTCGTCGCGAGTTAATTGACGAGGGAGTCGATCGAAGAGGAAGTCACACCGCCCCGGCGCCCGCCGGGGCGGTGTCGTTCCTACGAGAGTCGACGAGTGGACGCCCAGTTGGTCAACTGGTGTCGGTTGGACAGCTGCAACTTGCGCAGGACCGACGACACGTGGCTCTCCACGGTCTTGACCGAGATGTCGAGTTCTGTCGCGATATCACGGTAGGCGTAGCCGCGGGCGATGAGTCGTAGGGCCTGTCGTTCGCGAGGGGTGAGTTGTTCGAGGTCCGGGTCCACGCCGCGCGGTACGGGGCCTGAAGCGTTCGACGAGAAGGCGTCGAGGACGAAGCCCGCCAATCGGGGCGAGAAAACGACGTCCCCGTCGTGGACACGATAAATGGAGTCCACCAGCTCGGGTCCGAGGATGTTCTTGGTCACGTAGCCGCGCGCTCCGGCGCGCACGATGCTGATGACGTCGTCGCCCGCGTCCGATACCGACAGCGCGAGAAATCGCACGTTAGTGCAGTGAGACTGAACAGCGTTGAGCACGCTCAGTCCACCTCCGTCGGGCATGTGCACGTCGAGAAGTACGACGTCGGGCAGGCGCTCCAAGATCAACTCGATGGCCGCATCAACTTCGTCGGCTTCTCCGATGATGTCGACAGCGCTCGAAATCTCGGCTCGAATGCCCGAACGGATGAGTTCGTGGTCGTCGACCAGGAACACACGCGGTTGACTCATACCGGAATCTCGGTGCGCCCCAGGGAGAGGTGTACTTCGGTGCCCGAACCAATGGTCGAACGGATCTCGGTCATCCCGCCATTGGTCTTCATCCGCTCAACGATGGAGTGGTTAATCCCATGGCGATCGGGTGCGACGTGCTCGGGATCGAAACCAACCCCCGTGTCGCGCACGAATACTGACACCCTCGACGTTTCCACTTCGCCGAAGACTGAGATACGCGTGACTTTCGCCCACTTGGCGGCGTTGATCACCGCCTCACGAGTCGCTGCGGTGAGCGCCGCGATGCGGGCGTCACCGGGGCAGTCACCGACGACGACGAGTTCGATCGTGACGCCATAGTCGTTCTCGACGTCGCTCTCGATTCGTCGAAGTTGCTGAGCGAAGGAGTCGTCGGCGTTGTCGCGTTCGCCGACATGACCAGGCGAGAAGAGCCACTGTCGTAGTTCGCGCTCCTGAGCGCGCGCAAGACGCACCACGTCGGTCGGACTGGACGCTGCTTTCTCGATGAGCGTGAGGGTCTGCAAGACCGAGTCGTGTACGTGGGCGATCAACTTGGCGCGTTCCTCGACGCGTACGCGCTCACGCCGTTCGCTCGACAAGTCGCGGACGCTGTCGAGCCACCACGGGGCGAGCAGGACCGCCACACCGATCGCGAGCGCACCCGCCCCCAAGATGGCGGGGACGGCGCCACCCCAGATGCCACCAATGTGGTTCAGGACATTCAGACCGATGATGAGCATGACGACGCCGGGAACGAAACGAAGGGCGAAGGCCCGCCATCCACGGGCCGACGCGGTGCCGAGGACCGGAATGGCGCTGATGACCGCTTCGAGGTGACCCTTTTCGTCGCGCGACGAACCGAACCAGACGGCGATGATCGCGACTGCGCTGAGAAATAGTGACCACGTCAGGACACCCGTGCCGTGGCGCGCGTAATTACCGAGCGCTACCAAGGCGACGAGCGCGATCAGCAGACTGAACAAGGTGATATGCGATTCACGTCGCGAGTGGGTGAGACGCTGGGCGATATTGTCCGTTTCCCCCCAGCGCGGCACGAAGAGCCACGCGAGAAGGTAGGCGAGGAGCCCAGCCCCGAAAAAGAGACACGAGAGGCTGAACATGACACGAACGGTGCGTTCGCGCACGCCAAAGCGCACGGCGAGACCTGCACACACCCCTCCGACGAGGGCATGACTGGTCGAGCGAGTCATCGGTCGCTGGGGTACTCCGATGGTCGGTGTGGGCGAAGTAAGAGGAGACGTCATGGTGGTCGACCCTTCTGGAATCTCCCTCTAGTCTTCCACCACGACGCCGGTCATGTCTCTCAGGGGAAACCCTGAGAACCCGTGGTTCCGTGAGGGTTTGCCCCCATGGAAGAACCTGGTCGCGCGGCGTAGTTTGGCACCATGAGTAACGAAAGTCCCATCGACACCCCGCCAGCGCTCGACCAAGGTACGACCTTGGATGCCCCCGTAGCGATCGAGCCACCGCGCTTGCGGCGTAGCCGCGACCGTCGCCTGCTGGGCGGCGTGGCCGGTGGGATCTCGGAACGTTTTGATGTGAACGCGTACCTGGTGCGTGCAATCTTTCTGGCGCTGGCTTTTCTGTGGGGACTGGGTGCCGCGATCTATCTAGTCATGTGGGTCGTCGTTCCGTCGGTGCCGAGCGACGGCGAAGGCTCTCCCGAGCGCACGCGCGCCAGCGTGTCGACGTCGCACCGACTCACGGTCGCGGTATTGGCGGCGGTCGTTGCACTGGCCATCCTGGCCCTGGCCGTCGTACGCCCGGTGAACGCCTTGGGTCCGAGTGTCGGCGTGGTGTGGGTCGTCTTCTTGGTGGTACTAGCGATCATTGCGATTAGGACCCCCGCGCGGCGCCTGACGTTTCGCCGTATCGTCGGAATCGCTTTTTTGATTGGCACGAGTCTCGTGATTCTTCTCGTGAGCGGGTTCATGGCGTTCGTGGCCTCGACGGGCGTATCGCTCTCGGGTGGCAATGGTGACCATGTGTATGCCCCGACCTCACTTGGGCAAGTGCGCCACGTCTACCGAACTGAGTTTGGTGTCGCGACCGTGAACTTGAGTGGCGTCGAATTCCCGTCGACCGGATTCTCGCTGTCGGCGAGTGTGGCCGCGGGGCAACTCAATATCGTGGTGCCCGCGAACGCTGTGGTGAGTCTTTCTACCAACGTGGGCGCGGGAACGGTTGGTTCGGGGAATCCCTTCGAGATTCAAGGTGTGCAAACCGCGCCGTTCGTGTCAGAACCGTCTGGGCTCAGTGCCTCCCAACTGCGCTCGAGCCCTCACGTGACGATCGACGCGCGAGTAGGCGCCGGGCAGATCGACATTACGCGCGCGGTATTCGCAAAGTCGTAATGGCGACGACGTCGTCATTTAACCGCTCCTTAAGAAGTCTTTAACCGTAATTGGCGGGTGATGGGTAAATTGGCCATCTTGGTGCCAATCGGGTGCCAAGGGGAGGCAAACGACAATGCGGTGGATGGACACCTTCTCGGGGCCCGTACACGAGCGATTGACGTATCCAGGACCGCGACGTTCGCGGACGTCGTGCCACGAGAAGTAACCAATCGTGGTGAGCGTCGTCGATTGTCGCGTCACCGCTTTCGTCGTACTGTCGTGTTGGTCGCGGTCGTAGTGATTGTCGTAGTGGGCGTCCTGGTTATACGCCATGAGACGACCCCCTCCTCGCCAGCAGATCGCGACGTCGTGGGAACAGCACCGACGCCGACGCGAGCCAAAATCGTGTCATTCGCCCAAAGTCAAGTGGGATACACGACCGATCCTTCGACGACGTACTGCAACAAGTTCAGCGAGTACTGGGTATCGGGATCCGCAGATTGCGGCAACTCGAATCGAGACGAGGAATGGTGCGCCGACTTCGCGGCGTGGACCTGGCAGATGGCCGGCGTTCCGTTGGTGTATCAATTCATCAACGGCGACCTCAATTCGTCATCTGCGAGTTTCTATGAATGGGGTCGACGCCACAACACCTGGCATCCAGTGGGTTCCGGTTACGTCCCCCAGCCCGGGGACGTGGCGGTCTACGGTCTGAACATACCCGCGCTCACCGCCCAGCACGTGGCTGTCGTCGTGAGTTATACCCCAGGGTCCGCAGGCCCTAATGCCATCAACGGCGACGGTGATCACACGGGATTTAGTCGGGTCGAATATCAGAGCGACGAGTACAACGCGGACACCTCGGGATCGGGAAGCGACATCCTTTCGGGTTACGTCGCCCCGAGCGGATGACGACGAGCTCGTGAGCGACCAATGAGCGAGGGACCATTCGCCCGTCGGTCACGACGCGTTACGCGCAGTGGTGGAGTCGATGGGAACGAGCGGCTGACGGCGATGGTGGCCGCCCTCTTGCTGCTACTTCTTTTCCTAGCGGGATTGACCGTGCCCATTGCGCACTCCCAGACGCGATTGCACGTGTTTTTCGGAGTCCTCGTCATTCCGCCGGTACTGCTCAAGGTGGGTTCGACGACGTGGCGGTTCGTTCGCTACTACGCGGGGAGTTTCTCGTACCGTCACAAAGGTCCTCCCGCACCGATTCTTCGATTTCTCGGTCCGATCATCGTGGTGCTGACTTTGGTGATGTTGTTCTCCGGAGTCGGCCTGGTCGTGTGGGCACCGGCGTCAATGCACGCGCAACTCTCACAGATTCACCGCCTGTCCTTCATCGCCTGGTTCGTCGCGATGACCGTGCACGTTCTCGGACACATTGGAGAAACGGCTCGATTTGCCCCGCGAGATTTCGCACGTCGTACGAGATACCAGGTGCGTGGCGCGTCGACGCGAGCGTGGGCCACTCTGATCAGTCTTGTCGCGGGTGCCGTGTGCGCGGTGCTGATTCTTCCGTACGTCCACGTTGCCGGCTCGTTGTGATCTCAGGCGTTCGATCTCGGTTCGCACGAAAGTACTAGCGGTTGGACGTTCGACTACCACGGCGTCGATGTGTACTCGCTCCTGGTCGAGGAAGGATCACGGCAACGCGACATAGTCGTGATGGGTCCACGTCGTGATGGACATCGTCGATGTCTTGCGCACGTGTTGTGTCGCGGACGCATTGCTTGACACGTCGACAAACTTTGACGTGCATGAAGCCGGCACAACGTAGTGATCAACTGAGAACGCCGCGCACGAGGTGCGCGAGAGATCGAGTCACCGTTGGGGACGTTCTCGACATGAAAAATTCACAAATTGTTGGTTGTCTTAAACTACTTAGTGAACTTGCTGGAGCACTTCGGAGCGTACCTAGGGTTGATGGGGGAGTAATTCATCTCGTCATCCACTCGGAGGTTTTATGTTGAAGTTCTCTTTTCCTGTGCGTCGAACGCTTGCCGCACTTTCGGTGGCCGCACTCGGTGCGACAATGTTCGTCGGTTATCTTTCACCAGCGGACGCAGTCGTCCCGGCACCCTCTCACTGGTTGCAGGTGGGAACAACGATCTCTGGACCCTCAGCGCGATACGACGGCTCCATGGTCTACGACGCCGCGACGGGCAACATGGTCTACTTCGGTGGTTTCAACGGCAGCGAACTGGCCGAAACATGGACGTGGAACGGTCTCGTGTGGGACAAGTTGAGCCCCGCGGTCAGTCCTCCTGCATTGCGTGGTGCCAGCATGGTGTACGACGCTGCCACGCATAATGTCGTGCTCTTCGGAGGCTTGACTGCTGCTGGACCGGTCGCCGACACGTGGACGTGGGACGGCACCACCTGGACCAAGCAATTGGTGTCGGGTCCATCGGCACGCTCGGGTGCCAGCATGGTGTACGACGCGGCCACTAATGACGTGGTCCTCTTCGGTGGGAAAGCAAGTGATGGCCTCCTGTCCGACACGTGGTTCTGGAACGGAACCGCGTGGACATCGCCAACACTGACAACCTCGCTTCCCGCACCGCGCTACGAGCAGTCGATGGCGTACGACGCTCAATCGCATGACGTCGTCCTCTATGGCGGACAAGGTGTCGCTGGAGCAATCTCGAACACGTGGACGTGGGACGGGACCAGTTGGACCTTGCAGCCCGCCGCCAATCCGGCGGCTCGTTTCGGCGCCTCGATGTTCTACGACGCGAACACCGGCGACCTTGTCCTCTTTGGTGGCAGTGACGGAACCAACAACTACTCCGAGATGTGGCAGTGGAATGGGTCAGCATGGAGTTCTTTACTGTCGTCCACCGCTCCTTCGGCGCGATACCTTGCCGCCTTGGCCTACGACACCACGACCAATAGCGCGATTCTCTTCGGCGGCTACAACGGAACCAGTGGCCTTGCTGACACGTGGAGCTTCGTCGAGACACCAAGTGCTCCTCTGAAGGTGCACGCCACGTCGAATGCCAATACTCAGTCCGTCGTGACGTGGGACGCGCCCTCGGGCGATGGTGGAACCGCCATCTACGGCTACTCCGTATCGGCGAGGGACGTGACGATGGCGAGTCGTGGTGGACAAACCTGCACCACGGTGGGCGTCACGACGGTGACGATCTCGAGCACCACGCCCGTCCCAACGACGTGTACAGTGACCGGCCTCACTAATGGCGATCAGTATCAATTCGCTGTATCAGCGATGAGCACCGTCGGTACCGGCGCGCCAGGTTCGTCGAATATTGTGCGGCCCGCGACGGTCACCTCGGCGCCGACGATCACCAAGGTAGTGCCGGGCGTGAGTTCGGCGACGGTGTACTGGAGTGTCCCGACGCTCAACGGCGGGACGCCCGTCGCTAGTTACCGTGTGATCGCTTCACCGGGGGGTGCTTTTTGCCACGTGCCACGCGCATCGACCAATTGTCAGATCACCCATCTTCAAATTGGCGGTACGTACACGTTCTCAATGACGGCGACGAATGCCGCGGGCACGAGCCCGACCTCGGCCACTTCCGTCGCCGTGAGATTGGTGGGACGACCCGTGACATTGCCGGGAGCGCCACTCATCACTTCGAAGAGCGTCTCGGGCAATTACATCACGATCCGTTGGAGCCCGCCGGTGTCAAATGGCGGAGTTCGACTCAGTGGATACGACATCTACGCGGGGTCGTCGCCTTCGGGTGCTGCGTATCGTCCTCTTGTTCCCGTTCCCTTCAACCAATTCGCCTACACGTTTAGGGTAGCGACGGGCCAGACCGCCTACGTCATCGTGCGCGCGGTGAATTCGGCGGGGATCGGACCGTTCTCGAATCAAGTGGCCGCTATTGCCAAGTAGCACGCACCGAGGCGGTTGACGCATCAAGTCCTTCTTCCCGACGGCTCGTCGTCTCAAAGGTATGTCGCCACGGCAGCACCGATTGGCGGTCGGTCGTATCACTTGACCCCTCACATCGCGCCTCTCACTTGGCGTGATGTGAGGGGTTCAGGTGATTCACACGTCAGCATATTTCGGCCATCTGTGATGATCTAGGGAGGACGTGATCACGATCCATCTCGATTCGCAAGTACGTCGAGAGAAAGTTCTGCCAGCCCAATCGACGTGTTGAATGAACTCCACCCGATGGGCGCGAGGGAAACGTCGTACTCCTGTCGTCCCGTTGGAATTCAGATTTCTGACGTCGTTCACTTCATTCGAGGGTCGCAGGGTTACGTTTCGACGAGTTCGACACGATACTCTCGACGTGTCTGCTACTTGGAGTCGTGGCCCGCTAGTTGGGCGAAGAGTGAGACCATTTCGTCGAGCGTGAACGCCATGCTGGCGCGACCCACTTGGTATTCGTAACGCTGCAGGCGTGTTCCATCCTTCATGAAAACTCGCGGCAATGTCATAACTTGCTGCTTCGTGGCGATTGTACGCACGCGGTCTTCCATCTCGGCCTTGGTCGCGTTGAAGCGTAAGTGCATGAGTGGACTTCGAACCTCATCGGGCAGCACGTCGATACCCTCAATACTGCGTAGTTCTTTCGCGAGTGCCCGGGCTCGCCGGTAGTACGCGCCCATGTCAGACGGGCGTGTGCGCAATACATGGAGTGCGGATGCGGCGTAGGGCCAAAGCATGTAGGGGCGACCACCGTGGCGAGTACGCCAAAGTGAAACCTCGTCGATAATGTCGGCGTCACCGGCGACGCAGCTACCAGAAATCCCGCCGAGTCCTTTGTAGAACGACACATATACCGTGTCGAAGAGAGCGCAGATGTCGCTAATGGATTTCTTCGCTGTTGCTGCGTAGAACGGAGTCGCCTCCCAGAGTCGGGCTCCGTCGAGGTGGACTGCGATTCCCCGTTCTCGCGCCCACGTCACTTGGGTTTGGAGCTCCTTCCAGGTGGGCAGGTAACCACCGATGTCGCGCTGAGGCAGTTCAAGCAAGAGCGCACCCAGGGGCTCCTTGATCGATTGGAGGACCGGCAGACTCACGGGGTCGAGTGGGGTGAAGCGACCACCAGCCAGAACCTCTTGGAGTCCGTGCAAGCGGGCCAGGGCGCCTTCCTCGTGTGTACGTAGGTGAGACAGCGGGTGGAAGGCGACGCGGGGATTGTGACGGCGGTCGGTCAAGACTCGCAAGGTCGTTTGTTGGGTCATGATCCCAGTGGGCAAAAAGAGGGCCCGCTGCTTTCCGAGCGTGGCCGCAACCTCCTCCTCGAGTTCTTGAACCACGCCACCTTCGCCATAGATATCAATGGCCGTGTCCGCGGGAATTTGCGCGAGCAGTGAGGTCGTCGTTCGTGGACCGTCGCCAACCAGGAAACGGGTGCACTGCGAAGCGAGGGAAGTCAATGGGGGCAAAGGTTGAGCCATCGCGCCAGATTAGTGAGGGTCGGTCCCCAGACATTGGCCCGGAGGAGTATCTGGTGGGCGAGGCGGGACTTGAACCCGCACATCCTTTCGAATACAGGCACCTGAAGCCTGCGCGTCTGCCATTTCGCCACTCGCCCTAGAGGTGACAACCTTAGTCCAACGTTCCGGGGCCCAGCCATTGCGCTTACCGATGAAGGACGCCGACCGGTACAGTGAGAAGTACCATGGTGCTGAAAAAAGTTGAGAATGGTCTGGAGCGATTATTTGAGCGGACCTTGTCGCGTCCCTTCAAGAATACGTTACAGCCCATCGAAATTGGCACACGGATCGTTCGAGAAATTGATCTAACGCGACGCCTATCGACGCACGGACCCATTTCCCCCAACATTGTCCGAGTCTGGCTGAGTCCGACTGACGCGGAGAGATTCGACGGCTTTCAAAAGGCACTCGTCGCCGAGCTCGAAGAGACCGTTCGCCAGCACGCCCTCAATGAGGGGTACAGCTTCGTGGGGCCGGTGAACGTCGAGATCTTTATCGACGACGACGTGAAGACCGGTGATATCACCGTCGAAACAGATTTCGTGGGTGGAGCGAGTGAGCCACGGCTGATCGCCAGTGATGGCAGGACCTTCACGTTAGGTGAGACGCCCCTGATCATCGGACGTAGTCCCCAGGCGGGTGTAGTGATCAATGACGCGAACGTCTCACGTCAACACGCGGAGGTCTGGCGCACGGCCGAAGGGGTGGCCATCCGCGATTTGCGCTCCACCAACGGCACGTTCGTCAATGGGCATCGTATTGATGCGGTCTCACTCTCGCCGCGCGACGACGTTGCCGTGGGCAACGTGCACTTTCGAATTGAGCTGGCGTAGCCGTGTTGGCCGCAACGACGAACTACGCCGCAGTGGTTCGTCCCTTGCAGGTGCTAGTGATGGTCGTCGCGATCCTCTTCTTCGCGCGAGTGCTTCGCGTGGCGGTCGTCGAATCGCGACCGGCCCAAGGATCCAAGAAGGAACCTCGGCGCCGCAATAGCAACCTCGCCCTGCAGTTCATCGAGCCCAAGGATTTGGCCAAGGAGCGTGTCGCCGTCGACCCGTTCTTCGTCATTGGCCGAAGTCCTGAGTGCGAGCTGTCGATCGCCGATACGTACCTGTCATCACGTCACGCTCGGTTCGCCAACGATCAAGGTGACTTGACCGTCGAAGATTTGGGATCGACGAACGGGACCTATGTGAATCAGACGATGGTGCACGGTCGGGTGCACCTGGAGAAGGGTGACGTCGTCCAAGTCGGCGGTGTCTTGTTCGAGGTGGTTCGTTGACGCGTTGGCGTTACGCCGCCGCTACGGACGTTGGACTGGTTCGCGAGAGTAACCAGGACGCCATCTTCGTAGACAACTCGCTCGCGATCGTCGCTGACGGGATGGGTGGTCACGCCGCCGGTGAGGTGGCGTCGGCGATGACCGTCGAAGCGATTCGTGATGGTTTCGTGGCCCGACCCACCATCGAGGGGCTCCTCAGCGCGGTCGAGTCCGCCAATCGCGACGTCCTGTCCGACGCCCGGACCAATCCCGAGCGCTTCGGCATGGGCACGACCGTCATCGTGGTGGGCCTTACCCATGACGGCGGTGGTCTGACGACACCCACCATGTTGCACGTGGGCGACTCGCGCGCCTACCAACTTCGCGACGGTGCCCTTCGTCAACTCAGTGCCGATCATTCGGTGGCCGAGGAATGGGTGCGCATGGGCCGACTAACGCCCGAAGAAGCGTTGACTCACCCACGCCGACATCAACTCACGCGAGCCATCGGCGTGGACGACAACATCGAGATCGACGTGATGTCGCTTCATGTCCAGGTGGGTGATCGCTTGCTCTTGTGCAGTGACGGGCTCTCCAACGAACTCGATCCTGAGAAATTGGCGGAGTTGGCGAGCGCAGACGAGCCGCTCGAGGCGATCGTCCACAAGATGGTGACGACCGCTCGCCAGTCCGGAGGTCGCGACAACATCTCGGTCGTACTGCTGGAATTTGACGAGGCGCACGAACCTTTGCGGATCATCGACACCACGATGTCCGCCGCACCACCACCAGTTTCAACGACCGTGCCGAGCCGCGCGAAAAAGTCGGGTCCTCGATTGACGTGGCGCGTGGCCCTAGCTTTCGTCGTCTTCGCTGCTGTCGTGGGTGCGTTCTTCTACATCATGCATTGGTACGCCTATTCGACCTACTACCTCGCGTCCGACGGTCACTACATTGGGGTCTATGAAGGTCAACCAAACGGCGTTCTGTGGTACAAACCGCGACTCGTGGTGAAGACGAACTATCTCGTCAACCACCTCCTCGCACCGGCGCAGCGTTCGCTGCATCTAACGATCTCCGAGCCGTCCATCGCCGAGTCGCAGAACTACGCCCACTTCCTCTACGGACAGTGGGCCTCGGCTCACACGGTTCCGACCACGACGACCACAACCGCGGGTGTGGGCACCATCTCAACTTCAACCTCGACGTCGACGTCGACGGTCGCACCGACGACGACAACAACTAAGGCCGTGGGCTAAGCGTGTCGCGTCGATTGTCGCTGCTCGCGTCGTTCATCTTGCTGCTCTTCGTCGTCGTCGCCGGCCAATCGGCCTACGTCCAGTATTTTCACGCGGGGGCTCTGACGGCGTCGCCGCAGAACCCTCGTAATAACTCGGTGACAGCGTCGGCGCCGCGCGGTGAGATCCTGGCGGCCGACGGGTCGATCCTGGCAGATTCCTTACCAACGACGGCGTCGGGGACGACGTTTCAGCGCGAGTATCCGCTGGGCAATCTGACCGCCGGAGTCGTCGGATTCGTCTCGCCGTATTACTCGGTGTGGGGTTTGGAACAGCAGTACAACAGTTACCTCACCGCCCACACCCAACCAGCCCAGAACTTCGAGCAAGTGCTTGCTCCGACCACGGCGGCCGACAACGTGCAGACCACCTTGTACCCCGAACTCCAAAAGCTCGCCCAGAACGCCATGGCCGGCCAAGACGGTGCCGCGGTCGTGTTGCAACCCCAGACGGGCGCGGTGATGGCGATGTACTCGAACCCGACCTACGAGCCCGAACTCATGGCGACGACGAACTACACCGCCGCGGTAGCGGAGTGGAACAAGATCAATAAGAAGGACGCCGACGGCTTTCCCCCACTTGGTCTGGTCGCAACGCAGCAGACCTTCCCGCCGGGCTCGACCTTCAAGGTTCTCACCACGGCGTCGGCGGTCAACTACAAGCCGAAACTACTCACGAAGGTCTATCCGGACAAGAATTACATGATTCCCCCCACCTCGACGTTGAAGTTGTACAACGACGGTTTCTCGGCGTGCGGAGGAACCGTCGCGGTGATGCTTCCCGCGTCGTGTGACCCCGGGTACGCGCTGCTTGGTCTGGATATCGGAGCTCCCGACTTGGCCAAGACGGCCAATTCCTTCGGGTACAACTCACGCATTCCCCTCGACTTTCCCAACGTCCAAACGAGTTACTTCCCCTCGGCGTCGAGCCTTAAGTACAACATTCCCTTTGTCGCATATTCGGCCATTGGTCAAGGCGATGTACGCGCGACCGCGTTGCAACAGGCCCTAGTGGCTTCAGCCATCGCCGACGGTGGCACGATCATGACCCCGCACTTCTTGAGCACCATCATCGGTCCTGACGGCACGATTGCCAAGCGTTACGTCGACTCGGTCTGGAAGACGCCCCTGACCGCCGCCCAGGCTGATCAGATCGTCCCGTTGATGCAGGGTGTCGTCCAACACGGCACGGCTTACGGTGAATTCCTGCCCCAGGACGATGTGGCTGCCAAGACGGGTACCGCCCAGACGGGCAACCCCAAGGCCAACACCGACGACTGGATGATCGCGTTCGCCCCGGCGACGCACCCGACCGTCGCGGTCGCCGTCGTGATGCCATTTCAGAACGTGAACAATTTGGGTGCCACGGTCGCCGGCCCGGTTGTAAACTGCCTCATCCAAGGAGCCCTGGCGATTCAGGCTGGCCAGCACTTCACAATGACCGGATCGACCTGTCCGACCTAGATAAGAACGCCATGAGAGCGTGATAGGACGGCGTAGGCTAGTGCAGGTATGGAGCCCGTGAGCGACGCCCGCCTTTATTCTCATCGTTATCAGGTCACTCACCTCATCGCGCGCGGCGGCATGGCCATGGTTTATCGGGCGCAAGACCTTCTCCTCAATCGCCCCGTCGCTCTTAAGATTCTCTACCCCGAACTCAGCGCGGACCCCATGTTCGTCGAACGTTTTCGCCGCGAAGCGCAGGCCGCCGCGAAGCTGTCGCACCCGAACATTGTTCCAGTATTTGACTGGGGTGAGGACGAGGGTACCTACTTCATCGTGATGGAACTCGTTGAGGGACGCTCACTCGCTGAAGTGCTGCGGGGTGGGAGTGTCCTCACGGCGTCACGAACGGCGCAACTCGGTGCCCAAGTGGCTGCTGCGCTGAACTACGCGCATCGCAACGGCGTGGTGCACCGTGACGTGAAGCCCGGGAACATCTTGATCACCGCTGACGCGCAGGTCAAGGTGACCGACTTCGGAATCGCTCAAGCGATGTCCAGTGAGGACTACCTGGCCGAAGAAGGCTCGGTAATGGGGACGGCGACGTACTTCTCGCCCGAACAGGCCGAAGGTGCTGCGGTTGACGGGCGCTCCGATATCTACTCCCTCGGCGTCGTCATGTACGAGATGTTGGTGGGTCGCCCACCCTTCCTCGGTGACACACCCCTCGAGGTTTCGACTCAGCACGTGCACGGCACCGTAACGGCCCCGACGGAGATGAACGCTTCAATTCCGCACGACCTCGAGGCCATCGACATGAAGGCGCTGTCGAAGTCTCCTGATCTTCGATATCCCACCGCTGATGAACTGCGCGCCGACCTGTTGCGTTTCGTGGACGGACAGCCGGTCCATGCAGCAGGCGCCGTTGGTGCCTTCTTTGGTAGCGATTCCACACAGATGGTTCAGACGGTTACCCCCGGGGAGCGCACGCAGTCGGTACCGATTCTCAAGGGCCCACGTACCGACGTCAAGATGAAGCGTCGACGGCGACGACCTGGGGCGGGACTTATCTGGAGCATCGTCGTCATCTTGTTGATCGCCGCGGGAGTGGCGGCATATCTTGCGATCTCCAACAAGAAGACGCTGCCCAACATGCCGAACCTGGCGGGACAGAACGTGGCCGCGGCGACGGCCAAACTCACGACCGATGGCGTCAAGGCCGCCAATATCACGACCAAGAAGGTCTACTCGAAGGTCGGCGTCAACAACGTCGTGAGTACGACTCCTCTTAAGGGCGCCAAACTGACCGCCACCACCAAGATCGTCCTGACCGTGTCCAAGGGAGTGTACGTTCCGCCCGTCGATGTGCCGAACGTTGTTGGACAACCCCTTGGCGCGGCTGAGGCCGCAATTACCTCGAAGGGACTCACACCGCTGATCTCCTCGGTCCTGTCGTCGTGTCCGACTGCCGCCGTACCAAACGAGGTCCTGTGTCAGAGCCCCGTATCGGGCACCCTCGTGAAACCCCAGTCGCAAGTGATTCTCTACGATTTGCCACCCAACGGCGCCTTCTCGATTCCGAGCGTGTCGGGTGACACGACCGGTGAGGCCGGTAATACGTTGGGTAACGTCTCGCTCCACGTCAGTAACGTCCAGCTGTACCACTGCTCGGACACCATTGCCAAAGGGCTCGTCTACGGGACGAATCCGGCGCTCGGATCCAAAGTCACCGTTCAATCCACCGTGAAGCTCATCATCTCCTCAGGCGGTTGCCCCACACTGGTGCCGCGCGTTATCAATCGACTCGCCAGTACGGCGCAGACGCTGTTGCAAAACGCTGGTTTCGTCGTGGCTGAAACCCCGGCACCCGCGTCGATGTGTACGACGTCCAAGGTGAACGCCGTCGTAACCCAGAGCGTGGGACCGGGTTTGTCAGCGCCATACGGGCAGACGATCTTCGTGCAGTACTGCACGACTGCGGGCGCGACGGGCGCGACGGGCGCCACCGGAGCAACCGGCGCCACCGGGGCGGCGGGATCGACCACGACGACCACCACGATCCCGACCGGGACCACTGGGCCCACCGGAGCAACCGGTTAGCACGCAAAAGGACAACTCGTCGAGTTGACTAACATCGCACTCATGGCTAATTCCGGATCCAAGAAAGCTGCAAAGACGGTCGGTCGTTACGTCGATCCGCACGCTCGGGGGCGCGTGACGGCCAAGAAAGAACACTCCCACGATCACAGTCCGCACTGGTTCGGGTGGGTATTGCTCGACCTGATGCTCTTTGGCGTGCTGGTCATCACGCTCAACTACTTGCAGGTCCTGCCCGGTTCGACGTCCTCGTGGTATCTGGCGTTGGGTCTGGCGTCGCTCTTCGGGGCGTTCTATCTCGCGACGCGATATCGCTAAGTCGTTCTAGATGTGGTCGGCGGGAATTTGTCCGAGACGGCCGGCTTCGTAGTCGTCAAAGGCTTGCTGTAATTCTGCGCGGGTGTTCATCACGAACGGTCCGTACGCGGCGACGGGTTCGCCAATTCGTTCGCCCCCGAGTAGCAGCACTTCGAATGCCTCAGTGCGCGAGTCCTGGGTCTCGTTCGCTGAAAGAAGGATGACATCGCCGTCGACGTGCACCGCCATCTGGCCGGTCTCGACGGGGAGGCGCTCAGCGCCCACGGTGCCCTGACCAGCCAAGACGTAGGTGAGTGCGTTGAACGAAGGGTTCCAGGGCAACACGAGTTGGCCACCGGGCAACAGCGTTGCGTGGACGAGCGTGATGGCGGTATGCGTGGATCCCGGCCCAGAAAACTCTCCGAGCGAACCCGCGATGACGCGGATGATCGCGTCGCCGTTCTCGTTGGTCAAAAGGGCGACTTCGCGCGAACCGATGTCCTGGTAACGGGGGTTCGTCATTTTCAGTTTCGCGGGAAGATTGACCCAAAGCTGGACCCCGTGAAAGAGTCCACCCGAATCAATAAGCGCGTCGGGTGGTCGCTCGATGTGCAAGATGCCCGCGCCCGCGGTCATCCATTGGGTGGCTCCATTTTGGATGACGCCACCTCCACCGATGGAGTCCTGGTGCATGAAGGTGCCGTCAATCATGTACGTCACGGTTTCGAATCCGCGGTGCGGGTGCCACGGCGTGCCCTTGGGTTCGCCCGGTCCGTAGTCGACCTCACCCATTTGGTCCATGTGGATGAACGGGTCGAGGTCAGCACCGTCGACTCCGGCGAAGGCGCGACGTACCGGGAATCCCTCGCCCTCTAGTCCGCGCGGTGCGGTGGTGATCGCTTTGACGCGTCGCGGCCGTAACGCCGAGGCGTCAACGACGACTTTGGCAAGTTCTAACGGGTTCTCAACGGAGATCGCGGGCACGTTTGGAGCCTATCGGGGATGACTTCGAACGCGACCGTTCGGCACGGCCGAGGGCGAGTACGCCGATGACGATGGCGAGGGAGAACATGAGCGAGACGTTGCCCGGCCCCCAGTTGAGGCCGCCACGCGCTCGTGACACGCCCAGCCAATCGGCGTAGGAGGCACCCAACGGGCGGGTCAGGACGTAGCTCGTCCAGAAAGCGGCGACGGCGTTGAAGTTGACCACCCGATAGGCCAGACCAGGTAGCACGATGAGTCCGGTGAAGATCAGCCCCGACGAGAAATATCCCAGGTGAAGTGTTGTCGCCGTCATGTCGCCGGTGGCGGTGCCGAGGGCGAACGTGGCGGTCACCGTTGCCCAGTAGAACAATTCGCGCCGAGCCGAAGTGATCGAGTGAATCGATAGCGTGCCCTCCAGGCGATACCAGAACACGAAGATCGCGGCGAGAACGGCGGCGAAGACGCCCGTCGAGACCACGTAGGGAACGCCGAGTCCAACGTGCGCAACGTCGGCACACATCGTGCCAAAGACGCTGACCATCACGACGCAGAACCAGTAGGGGAGGGTCTGATACGTCATCCGTGTGAGTTGCCAGACCAGGGCGCCGGAAAAAACGAGTCCCGCGATTACCACCACGACGGGGGGTGAGAATCGGTGGACGAAGAAGTCCGACGTGGCTTCGCCCATGGCAGTGGTGAGTAACTTGATGGTCCAAAAACCCACGCCGATGGCCGGGACCTTAGACGCGCGAAATCGATGCGTCGCGAAGAATTCCAGCATGGAGTACCAGTCTAGGACGCCGCGTTTTCTAGTTCGTTTGACTCAGTCCTCGTAGTACGTCGCCACCGACGCCAGAGCACGGTCCAGGCGTGCGAGGCCATCGCGCGCCTCCTCGGACGTGATGGTGCACGGCGGAACCACGTGGATTCGATTGAAGTTATTGAAAATGAGGAGCTTTTCTGCGCGACACGCGGCAACGAGTTCGTTCATGGCGGTAGAACTCGAGCCGTAAGGAGCGAGTGGCTCTCGAGTGTCGCGGTTCTTTACGAGCTCGAGGGCGAAGAAGACACCCGTACCGCGTACGTCGCCGATCACCGGGTGCCTTAGCGCCAGGGCTTCGATGCCTGGGCGCAGCACCTCATCGCCGATTCGTCGAGCGTTCTCGATGATGCCCTCGGACGCCATCGCTTCCATGGACGCCACCGCCGAGGCGCACGCCAGAGGATGGCCCGAGTAGGTGAGCCCGCCCGGGTAGACGCGGTCGGCGAACGTCGCACAAATCGCCTCATTGATCACGACACCACCGAGTGGGACGTAGCCCGAGTTCACACCCTTGGCGAAGACAACGAGGTCGGGCGTGACGTCGTGCTGTTGGTAGGCGAACCACGAACCCGTGCGACCGAAACCGCACATGACCTCGTCGGCGATGTAGACGATGCCGTAGCGGTCACACAGTTCGCGCACGCCCTGTAGGTAGCCGGGCGGAGGGACCATGATGCCCGCCGTACCCGGTACTGACTCGAGGATGATGGCGGCAATCGTCGTCGGTCCTTCAAATTCGATCGTCGCTTCCAGGTGTTCGAGCGCGCGGGCGCACTCCTCGGCTTCAGTGGTCGCGTGGAACTGCGAACGGTACAAGAAAGGTCCGAAGAAGTGCACGACGCCGGCCGTGCCGTAGTCGTTCGCCCACCGACGAGGGTCGCCGGTGAGGTTGATCGAGGTGGACGTGGCGCCGTGATAACTGCGATAGCGCGCGAGGATCTTGTGACGTCCGGTGTGCTGTCGCGCCATACGAACTGCGTGCTCGACCGCCTCGGTGCCAGCGTTGGTGAAGAAAACCTTCTGTGCTCCATCGAAGGAGTGGTCGATCACGAGTTCGGCCGCGCGAGTGCGCGCGACGTTGCCGTGCTGGGGTGCGATCGTGCACAGCAACGCAGCCTGCTCTTGGATCGCCGCCACGACTGCGGGGTGTTGGTGGCCGATGTTGACGTTCACCAATTGTGACGAGAAGTCCAGGTACGTCGTGCCGTCTTCGTCCGTCACGTAGACGCCCTGGGCGCTCGTGATCATCAAGGGCTGGATGGTGTTCTGGGCCGACCACGAGTGAAAGACGGACGCCCGTTCTCGTTCGAAATCGGATAGGGCTGAACGGTCGACTGCCATGTCACTTCCTTTGGTCTATGCGACCACGCTAACTCACCACGATGAGCCTCCGTCGGGGTTGCGACTAGGTCAAACGTCCACGAACTGCCACTATTTTCGACCGCCTGCCGCGCCGATCAGTACACTCACGAACCGTTGGTACCGACACCGACGCGCCTGATGCACGCGCGCGCCGGATGGAGGCTACACGTTGAATTTCGTGGCGGTGATGACCTTGCCCTTGAGGGATCCCGTAACGGTGATGGACGTGCCCTTCTTGAGCATCGCGGCGTTGCCCATTTCGAACTTGGTCATCGCCGTGTAGTGAACGGTATAGGTCTTCATGTCCGAAACGAAACTGAAAGCTTCGGTCGAACCCATCTTCGCATCCAACTTCGTGATCTTGCCCTTCCAAGAATGCGCGGTCATCATTGAGCGCGATGTGACGGCACTCGCGGAGATCGCCGGGACGGTGACAAGCGCGAGTGATCCCGTGGCCAGCAGGGGAGCAATGACGAATGTCGCTACGGATTTCCTAAATGTTCCCATCGTTTCAAACTCCTCAGTCGATGACGCCACGCGGCGTCGTGAGCGCAACGCTCACTTCGTAGTCCCCGACGAGAGGACGGCGTTACAAACATTTTGAAAAGTCGGCTACGGTCTCTTTCGTGGACGATGAAGAACTCCTTCAGAGATTCCTTGGCGGGGATCGCGACGCGTTTCGCACGCTCGTGCGGCGTTACCAACCGGCACTCCTGCAAATAGCGCGCTACTACGTGAATTCGACTGCGACCGCCGAGGACGTCACCCAGGACACGTGGATCGCTGTACTGAAGGGTGCGGAGCGTTTCGAGGGGCGGGCGAGTTTCAAGACGTGGCTCTTTCGAATTGTGGCCAATCGGGCTCGATCCACCGGAACGCGTGAGAAGCGCCAGATACCCACCGATCCCACCGATCCCGTTGCTGGTAGCCGTTTCAATGCCGAAGGAATGTGGAAGGAACCACCCATATCCTTCGCGGATGTCTTAGCCGACAGCGAGTCGAATTCAGTGGTGGCGGCCGCGATCCACGCTGCGATCGCACAGTTGCCCGAGACGCAGCGTTCAGTCGTAACGTTGCGAGACGTTGAGGGACTATCTACTGGTGAGGTGGCCTCACTGTTGGAGTTATCTGAGGCCAATACGCGCGTCGTTTTACATCGCGCCCGTGCCCATATTCGAGAAGTCGTCGAGCAAGTTGCGAAAGGAGGTCGCGAATGGAGCTAGTCAGAAGCATCAAGTGCCGTGACGCGGTCGTCCTTATCGGGGACTACCTCGAGGGCAAACTCGCGCGACGCGATCGACGACGCCTCGAGAAGCACTTATCAGGGTGTGACGCCTGTAGCGCCTACTTGGAGCAGATGCGCGCCACTATTGCCTTGGCGGGTCAAGTCGGCCCCGACGACCTCAGTGACGACGCACTGGATGCTTTGATGGAAGTTTTCGACAACTTCCAGCGTGATCGCGACGCCGACGAATCGCCTTAGTCGGCGTGGGTGAGGTGCGCGCGAAAGAAGTCCTCAATACGTCGCCACGCGTCCGCGGCGGCTTCGGGCCGGGGCCCCATACCGGCCACCTTGAGGATCGGCCGCAGTGGACGGGGTCCCACGGGCCCATCGTTGAGGAAGGAATGACCCGCGGTGTCGTATTCCTTGACGTCGTGGACGACCCCCGCGATGGCGAGCGCTTCGTCCAATTTCGTCGCTACGTGTCTGAGCGTGAAATCCTTGGCCCCGTAGGAGGCCACCACCGGGCACGCTCGTGCGAGTATGGCCTCGAGGTTCTTGGGGAGTTGGCCGTAGTTGGCCGCGACGGCGTCAAAGCCGGTGTCAGCGACCGCCAGCGCGAAACCTCCGCCCATGCAAAAACCGATGACACCGACGTGGGTGGTGCACTCGGCACTATCGGTCAGCCAGTGACGCGCAGTGTCGATGTCGGCGTACGCGCGACCCACACCGGAGAAGAGGGCGCGCATGGTCGAGATCACGCATCGTGCGGCTCCCCCAGCCGAATAGAGGTCGACCGCGAGTGTGAGGTACCCAGCTTGGGCCATACGTCGAGCGTGTCGACGCATCACGTCGTCGATCCCGAAGATCTCGTGCACGAGGACGACACCGGGCCACGGGCCCGCACCTTCGGGTCGCGCCAGGTACCCGCGTAGAGGCAATGAGCCGCGCCGCCCCGCCGAGAGCACGCTGAGGTCAACGTCGGTCATCACGGTACCGTAGCGCCACGACCCCGATCATCGGGTCACCACGTACTACCAGAGGAATGTACGGTGTCGACGCGTCGGTCTCAGTGCGTTACGTCCGAGACCTCGCTTTGGCTCGCTCCTGACCGACGAGTGGCGCGACGATTTTGGGCGAGTGCTGCACCCGCGATGATGAGCAAGGCACCGATTGGCTCGTTCCAACTCACCGCTTCGCCGAGGAACGCCGCGCCCACGACAACGGCGAAGACGGGCGTCAGGTACGTCACGCTGCTCGCAATGGTTGCCGGAGCGTGTCGAACGACCTGAAAATTCAAGATGTAGGCCAGGCCGGTTCCCAGGATGCCGAGCGCGCCTAACGCGACCAACGATGAGGTCGGTCGATGGGAGTGCAGGTGACCGTACGCGAGCGAGAAAGGAAGCATTTGGATGGTCCCGCACAGCACCTGACCCGCGGCGAGGGCAACGGGTGAGTGCGGCAGCGAACTTAAGTGTTGTCGAGCGTAGGAGAAGCCGAAGCCGTAGCAGATCACCGCAAGGAGACAGGCACCGATGCCCAAACGTTGATTTGATCCAAAACCATTCCAGACTCCAATGACGACCACGACCCCGGCGAGTCCGATGATCAGGCCACCAACCACCTTGGCGCTGGGGTGTTCCTGGCGTAGGACGAACACGGCGACGATGATCGTGGCGATCGGCGTGAAGGCGTTGATCAATCCCGCGAGTACCGCCGAGATGTGAGTCTCGCCATACGAGAACAGCGTGAAGGGAGCACTGTTCAGCAAAATCGCCAGCACGAAAAGGTGCCCCCACGTCGTCAAAGTACGCGGCAACGGTGTACGAGTGAAGACGCTGATCACTACGAGAGTGAGGGCGCCCCCAGCCAGGCGCGTGAAGGCGACGTCCACCGGTGACATCGACTGGAGGCCGAGCTTGATCCACCAGAACGAACAACCCCAGATAGCGCCGAGGAGCGTGAACCATACTTGCCAGGCGACGCGAGGTCGGTGAGGACCAGAGTCGGGTCGACTGCGCAGTCCTGGGGCTGTCGTCAACGGCCACCTTCGACCTTCAGCAGACTCTCTTTCACGGCCAGACCCCAGCGGTAGCCCCCGAGCGTGCCGTCACGACGCACGACTCGGTGACACGGAACCGCCAGTGCGACCGGATTCGCCGCGCACGCCGAGCCCACCGCTCGCACCGCTCGGGGTGCTCCGATCCTTTGGGCGAGTTGTGAGTATGTGAGGGTACTTCCAGTGGGGACTGCGCGCAGGGCCTCCCACACACGCATCTGAAAAGCGGTGCCTTCGATATCGACAGGGAGTGACGTCGCGCCACCTTCGCCGCGTACTGCCGCCGCGAGGACGCGGGCCACCTCAAACAGTCCCTCATCGTCACGTTCGAGAAGTGCCTTGGGGAACTCGTTGGCGAGTTCAACTACCAAAGTCTCTTCGTCCTCGCCAATGCGCACCGCACACAGTCCTCGGTCGGTGCACGCTGCTACAACGATGCCTATCGGCGTCGAAAGTGTGGTGTAGGTGATTCGCTCGCCGCTCGCGCCACCCTGATAGGCCCGTGGCGACATTCCTAGTCGAAGGGCACCGTGTTCGTAGAAGGCCCGACTCGAACCGTACCCGGACTCGTACGCGGCTCGGGTCACGGGGACATTTGACTTCAGCGCGTGGCGCATGCTGATCGCGCGTTGGGCACGAGCGTAGGTTGCGACCGGTACTCCAACCACTTGGGAAAATCGTCGGCGAAGGTGACCTTCGCTGTAACCAACACTCGCAGCGAACGACCCGAGATCGAGGTCGCCTTTCTCAAGGCGACGACATAGTGAGATCACCGCCGCGAGTGACGGGTCGACGGCATGTTCAAGGTCGGGTCGGCACCGTTGACACGCGTGGTATCCGGCACTCAGCGCGTCGTCGGGCGAGAAGAAGAATTCGACATTGCGACGAAGTGGGGTGCGCGATGCACACCCCGGTCGACAGAAGACACCCGTGGAAGAAACGCCATAGATGAAGATATCCGCCGCGCTGGCGTCGCGAAGCTGCACCGCACGCCATCTGATGTCATCGAGATTCTCCACAAAAGAGAATCTACGAGTGGCGGAGCCCCAGCGCTCTCCGCTTTTGGACATCTAATTCGTTGGGCCGCCAAATGGAACTGTGACACCCCTGTCGACGCTCAGCATCACTGTCATACTTCGACGAAAGACCTTGGTGGTCTCGTTGACTGCCCGGGGTGAATCTGACCGGCGAGTGCGTGTCGCCGCGCCACCCGAGACCTAGAGCGCGTCGCGAAAATTTTGCGAATCCGGTACTGTCGCCCTATGAGCAGCGCTCGAGTGCCCGGTGGTGTGGTGCACGAACTTCCCGTCGACCTACGCGAGACGTTGGTATCCAACCCCGCGGCCCTCGAAGCCTGGAACGACATCACGCCCCTGGCTCGCAACGAATTTATCTGCTGGGTGGAGGACGCCAAGCAAGAGGTGACCCGAGAACGACGCATTCGTCGGACCCGGGAGGAACTCGAGGAAGGAAAACGTCGACCGTGTTGTTGGCCCGGCTGCGCGCATCGTGAGCGCAACGGAAGATAGTGGGCGAAGGAACACGCTTTTTGGCCGCCTGGGGACGCTGGCGGTTAGCGCGAGCGAGCGGGATTGATGATCGTGACGATCGGTGGGAACCTGATCGTCGGGAGCCTGAGCTATTTATGCAGGGAGAGAGCGTCACGTAGGCGAGGGGAGCCTCGTCAATCCTGGGTTTCGTTAATGCTCCGTCGAACCCCCGTGCGGTTTCTCCCACGTTGGTGTTCGACGCCATGGTTCGCTACGAGAGCTCGCCAGGAGTAGCCGAGCTTGCTGAGAAAGAGCGAGGTATTCTGCTACGACTCAAACGGGCGGGAGCAGGAATGCACGAAGTGAAACACGACCTCACGCACTATTTCCAAACGGCCGAGGTGAACTGCGGCTACGCGGCCCTGGCCATGCTGCTTTCGCACTACGGATCACACCTGAGTCCTGAGGACATCCATCGGTCGGCTCCGCGGGCGGTGGCAGATGGAGTGGAACTCTCTGGGAGTCTGACCACTCAGTTGGCGGCCTGGGTTCTGGGGCAGGGCTACAAGACTCGCCTGACGACTTTCGATTTTCTCATCGTCGACCTCGCCTGGTCCTCTCTCGATGGCCCCGCACTGGCCGCACGCCTCAGAGTGGTTCGAGACAGTCGCAGTGTGCCGTCGCTCGGCGGAGCCATATCGCGGACTTACGTCGATGAATATCTGCGTTACCTTGAAGCCGGTGGCGAGCTCGTCATTCGTGCGCACGCGGATTCGAGCAGCCTCTACGAGAAGTTGCGTCACGGTCCAATCGGGGTGAGTGTGTGCACAGCTCCGCTGTATGGTCACGGGCGCATGCTCGAAGCTCTACCCGGTCGAGAGATCCACGACGACCTCGCGGGAGCCATCGGCACTCACAGCATCGTTGTCTACGGCCACACAGCATCTGGCGACTTCTTGCTCGCCGATCCCTGGCGAGGCCTCACGCAGGTGACGCGCGACGCCCTGGTCTGTGCGATGACGGCCGCAGAGATCGAGTGTGACGCTCTTTGTATAGAAATATTGCGGACCAACTGATTCACTGCCCGCACCGTACCCTCGGACCCCAATTCGAGGTCAGTGACCGAACGGTGTCAAGGGTCAGCTGTTGTTGTGTCAGGCATCAATTGGCGGTAAAACGTCAACTAACAACCAATGAAAGACAACTGCGTGGTGGGGCTAGTAAGAATCGAACTTACGACCTCGTCATTATCAGTGACGCGCTCTAACCGACTGAGCTATAGCCCCCAGGGGTACATAATCTACACCAGACGAAACCGCCCTCCCCGAGCGGGTAGGTCCCACCCTGGTGGCAGAAAAGGTCGGAGCGGGCAGACTTGAGACATGCTCGACCCTCGATTCGTCTTTCTCGCTGCTGGTCTTTCGGCAATTGGGGCAACGTCCTACGTACGCGACACCTTGCGCGGGACGACCTCGCCACACCGAGTGACGTGGGGATTGTGGGCTCTCGAGGGAATCCTCGCTTTCATCGTCGAAGTCCAACAGCACGTGGGATTGGCATCAATCATGACCCTGGCGCTGGGTTTCGCTCCCCTGGTCGTCGTGATCACCTCTTTCAAGAATTCGCACGCCGTGTGGCAAATCGACCGCGTGGACGTGGTCTGCGGTGTCGTTTCATTAGCCGGTCTGGTGTTCTGGGCGGTAATCAATGAGCCAACCTTCGCCCTCGTGTCCTTTGTGGCGGCGGACTTCATCGCGGCCTTGCCCACGTATCGCAAATCCTGGCATCAACCCGAGACGGAAACCCCGCGCATGTTCGTTCTTGGGTCCCTCAACACGGGTATTACGCTCTTGACCCTGAAGCATTTCACGACGGCGGGGGCCCTCTTCCCGGGAGTCATCATGATCACGGACTGTATTTTGAGTGTGTTGATTCTGACACGCGTCGGTCCCCGGGTCGCTCAACGGACATCGAACAAGGAGTCACTGGCGTGAAGAAGGCCGAACGGACGACAGTCGCCCAACGACGACTTGAGGGTCGCGGTGGACGTTTCCTCACCTCTCGCGGATCCCTCGCGACACTCGCGGAACGCCCCGATGGGTACGACCCGGTGGAGCGCCTCCAGAGCCAGGTGGAGGACCGAGTTCCGTCCCTCGCGCCACTGCGGTGGCGACGGATGCTCGAAAATCCGCTCTCGTTCCTTCGCGGCTCCGCATTGTTGATGTCCGAGGACTTGGCGCGCGGACCAAGTGCGCCACTTACGGTTCAGATTTGCGGCGACGCTCACCTCGCAAACTTCGGTGTCTTCGCGTCGCCCGAGCGCCGACTGGTGTTCGACTTGACCGATTTCGACGAGACCGACCAGGGGCCCTTCGAGTGGGACCTAAAGAGACTTGTGACCTCACTGGTAATCGCCGGTGATTCGATGGGACTGCGGCACAGTGCCCAAGAGAAACTCGCGCGAGCGGTGGCGCGCGAATACCGTGTTGCGATTCGACGCTTTGCCGAAGAAACCCGTCTGGACGTCTGGTATTCGTCGTTGACGACGTCGTCGCTAATGCAGGACCTACGCGGCGCCTTCACCGACGTTGCTCGACGACGTATCGAAGACGTCCTGCAACATCTGCGCGGTACCGACGACGACCACGCCTACCGACGGTTCGTGACCGGCGGGGAGGAGCCGCGCATCGTCGACGATCCGCCACACTTCTCGCACCTCGACGGAGCTGACGAGACGGGATTGAGCTCTGACGACCTCGTAGGTCTCGTCGAGCGTTACGGCTCCTCGCTCGTGACGGATCGCCAGTTGCTCCTGCGTCAATTCTCCGTCATTGACGTGGCGCGCCACGTGGTGGGTGTGGGTTCGGTGGGTACGGAGTGTTTCGCGGCCTTGCTGTGTGGACGTGATCATCGCGACACCTTCTTCCTACAGATCAAAGAGGCACAACGCTCGGTCGTCGCACGCGCTCGAGAGCGTGAGTCGAGTGACGATCCCGCGGCACGCGTGGTGCACGGGCAGCGCGTGATGCAAGTGACACCTGACGCGTTCCTCGGCTGGAGCGACATCGAGATTGCTGGCCGCTCACGCTCCTTTTACGTGCGCCAGCTCTACGATCACCGCGCGAGCATCGACGTGGAACGACTCGACGATACGCTTCTCGAGGCCTACGGACGGATCTGTGCTTGGACGCTCGCGCGGGCCCACGCTCGTTCGGGGACGTCGGCACAACTCGCGGGATACATCGGCGGGAGTTTGCGCTTTGACGAGGCCATATCGGACTTCGCTCAGGCGTACCGCGAGCGCAACGCTCGCGACTACGCCGCTTTGCACGACGCCGTAGTCCAGGGACGCGTCAACACCCAGGGGTAGTGGGGTGCCACCGTTTCACCTTCATCCGGTGATTCTCGGGGCACTAGTGGTGTTGGGCGGACTACATATCTGGTTCGTGCGTGAACACCAATACCGGATGCGCGCCGCGTTCGCGTGGTTGATACTCGCCGTGGTGGTCTTGTGGCCGGTGGGTGACTTGGCTGCGTCAGTCTCACTCAGCGTGGCGACCGTCCAACGTCTGGTCATCATGTTGGGGGTGGCGCCGCTCATGTTGTCGAGCGTGTCGACGGCTCGACTCGTCGCCTTGACGCGCCCCGAAGTGGTCGACGCATTGACGCGACGTTTGGCACACCCTGCGACATCAATGATCGTGGTGACTGTCGTGGGAACTCTCACTTTGTCGACGGCAGTCGTTGACGAGGGAGCACGGTCCAGCTGGTTTCGTGTCGCGACCTTGATCGTGGTGCTGGCCTGTGGTTTCACCTTGTGGATTCCCGCGCTCGGTGTTATGCCCGGTGCCAAGCGATTGTCCCCGGTCGGGCGTGCTGGCTTCATCTTCGTGGCGTCAATTGTGGTGACCAGCTTGTCGTTCGTTTGGATCTTCGCGCGTCACTCGCTCTATCCCGACCTTCATCACCAGAATTCGCTCCTGCACATGACACCCTTGTTCGACCAACAACTGGCGGGTTTCGTGGCCAAACTCGGTAGCTACGTCCCGATGTGGGCCGTCGCCTTCACTATCTTTTCTCGCGCTGATGAAGCCGGTATCGCCGTCGAAGAGACGCCCCTTCACTGGGCCGATGTCGAGCGTCAACTATTGCGGGTTGATCGCCAACGCGCTCGCCTCGAGCGCCGTCCCAGACGCCAGAAGTAGAACACGGCGCGCCGACGAGTAGAATGGATCGTTGTCGGGGATGTAGCTCAGTTGGTAGAGCGCGGGCTTTGCAAGCCTGAGGTCGTGGGTTCGATCCCCATCGTCTCCACTACATGTCTTAGAACCGCTTAGAACCGCTTAGAACCGCTAGTCAAGGTTCTCGACGTTCCCCCTCGGGGGCACCGTAGTGAGTCGCGTAGCTCGGACCGGATTGGCCCCTCATTTTCTAAGTACATCCAAGTACGTGGGATGCGTGACGAGATGGTTCAGCCCTCGTGGCACATGATGACTCGGTTCCTCGGGTTTCCTGGCTCCAATGTCACGTGTCCTATAGGCCGCGAACCGGTGGAGCCGCGACTCAGCCAGCTTCAGTGTGGGACTTCTAGGGTAGTGACGTGCTCCTGGCGCAACTCAATATTGCCAAAATGATGGCCCCGATCACGTCACCCGTGATGCAGGACTTCGTGGCTCGACTCGACGAGGCCAATCGCGAGGCCGAGACGGCTTCGGGATTTGTATGGCGGTTGAGCGCCACCGACACTTCGGGAACGACGGACTTGATATTCGACGACGAGACCCTTCTGGTGAATATGTCAGTGTGGCGAGACTCCGAGAGTCTGTACGAATTCGTATATCGCAATGATCGACACCGTGACGCCTTGCGACGACGTCGACAATGGTTCGAAGCACTTCGCGAACCGATGGTCGTCTGTTGGTGGGTGCCATCAACGGCCATGCCGACGGTTCGCGACGCGCAGGAACGTCTGACGATATTGCGTGAACAAGGACCGAGTGCTCAAGCGTTTCCCTTTCGCCGCGTCATTGAACCGCAGTATCGACCTTCGGGCGGGACATTGTGATGCGCCGACGGCGTCGATTCATACTCCCAGAGGTGCCGAGAGAGCTACGTGTTGATTCTTCTGCGGCACAACGCCGTCCACCACAAGCTCCACAATGAGAGCACGCTGGCGCCTGTGGCGACTCCAGCCCATGCATCAGAGTGAATGATCAAGAGCACGGCGATCACGATGAGTTCAACCGTGATCACGGTGACGAGGCCGAGGGCGTAGGGACCGTATTCACGGGCCGCGACGTTCACCTTGTCCGACGAGTCGGTGCGTCCCGACCAGAACGTACGCAGCACCGCGCGCTTTTCTTCGAAGTTGCAACTCTTGTAGGTAGTGAGCCCCATGGACCGCCATCGTATCGATTGCGCTCGTCCCCGTCTTGGGTATCTCAGTAGCGACAAGTTCCAGGGCGTGAAACGATACCGTGGCTGAGGTGAATGGTGCGCGAACGAAGGTAGGCCATGGACGAGAACTCTGATCAGGCGGGGCCTATTGCTCTTGTGGGCTCGGGTGAATATTTGCCCGTCATGGCCGATTTCGAGGCGAGCCTTCTCAGAGGTCGCGCGCCGCGATACGTGCAGATTGCGACCGCCTCGGTGCCCGACGGTCCGGCAGTCGTCGAGAAGTGGCACCGAATGGGGGTCGAACAGGCTCAGCGTCTGGGCGTGACGCCGGTCACCGTTCCGGTTGCGTCGCGCGATGACGCCAATGACCCCGAGATCGTCAAACTCGTCGACGGGGCTGGCCTGATCTATCTTTCGGGCGGGAATCCTAACTTTCTCGCCGATACTCTTCGCGACACCGCCCTCTGGTCAGCCATCGAGGCCCAGTGGCGCACCGGCGCCGCGCTGGCCGGTTGCAGCGCGGGCGCGATGGTGATGGCGGCGTGGGTTCCCACGATCAGACACCCGCGTGAGGGTGGGACGGCGGGCTTGGGTTTGTTGTCGCACCTTCGCGTGATTCCTCACTTTGATGCCTTCATGAAGCGCATGCCCGACGTGGCGACCCGTTTCCTTGTCGGACGTGACGAGGCGGTCACGGTGGTCGGGATCGATGAGCAGACCGCCATCGTCGGTGGACCAGAGGATTGGGAGGTCCAAGGTGCGTCGTCGGCCTGGATATTGAGTGGTGGTCAGCGCAAAGAGGTTCGTGCCGGTGAGTTCTTGCGAACGCCCCTGACGGTCGCCGGTGATTGACGGATTGACGTGAACGACCCGCACCCGCAAAGTGTTGACGTCGCGTTCCTGGGCGCTCGCGAGACCCTACGGAAGCTCGAGGACGGCGAGATCACGTCGTGTGGCGTCGTCGAGTTGCTCGCCGAGCGTATTAGAGGGATAGACACGAGTGAAGGCACTCAGCTGCGATCGGTGGCGGCGCTGAGCCAAGGCGCCACGATTGTCGCTGAGGAGCGCGACGAGCAACGCGCTCGCGGTGAGATTCTCGGGCCTCTGCACGGCGTCGCGATCATGATCAAGGACAACATCGAAGCCCAGGGTCTGCCCGGTTGTGCTGGTTCCACCTCGTTGATCGGGCGAACTGCGCGCGACGCTCCGTTGGTGACACGCTTGCGCGACGCAGGGGCGGTCATCTTGGGCAGTACGAACTTGAGTCAATGGGCCAACATCCGTTCGCCGTATTCGACGAGCGGTTACTCGGCGAGTGGAGGGTTGGTGGCCAATCCTTGGGCCCTTGATCGCTCAGCGGGGGGCTCGTCGTCGGGTTCGGGAGCAGCGGTGGCGGCCGGACTCGTGTCACTGGCCGTCGGCACCGAGACAGATGGATCTATCACTTGTCCCGCCTCGCTCAACGGTGTGGCGGGTCTTAAGCCCACCGTTGGCAACGTGTCACGTGTTGGCGTGGTGCCGATCAGCCATTCTCAGGACAGTCCCGGACCAATGGCGCGTCACGTCGAGGACCTCGAAGTGCTTTACGGCGTCCTGTCGGGTACCTTGGCGCCGCCTCGGCCCGAGCGAGTGCGACTCGTGGAGGCCCACAATTGGCGCACGGGTCACCGTGACACGGACGCGCTCTTTGACGACGTGATGAGCCAGTTGCGTAGTGACGGGCGTGAGGTTCCTCGACGCGACGGGGGACGTGCTGGGCCGGGGGACTTCGACGACGAACTCACCGTGATGCTGAGTGAACTCCTTGACGGCATGGACGCCTACTTGCGCGAACGTCCCGGTGAAGGTGTGCAGTCCCTGGCTGACGTGGTGGCCTTCGAAGATGAACACGCCGAGGTTGAACAACGTTTCTTCGGTCACGAATTCCTCGAGCGCTCGCTCGGTAGTGGAGGTTGTACGACGGATGCGTACCGCGCAGCGCGCGAGCGAAACGTGCGCTGGGCCCTCGACCAGTGTCTGGCGCCGGTCCTCGGGGACGCCGAGGTCATCGTGGCGCCGGCCTACGGCCCGGCGTGGAAGTCCGACCTCGTGAACGGTGACAGCGCCAAGTACGTCTCGCCGTCGATCATGGCGGCGGCGGTCGCCGGTTGGCCGATCCTGACGGTTCCGATGGGCCTCGTCGGGGGACTTCCGGTGGGGTTGACGTTGGTCGCTCCGCCCCACCAGGAGTGGACGTTGTTGGCGCTCGCACGCGAGATCGAGACCGTCATCGGACTCGATCTCGCCTCGAGGAGACCGACGTGGCACTCGGCGCAGCGCGGTTAACTCTCCAGTTCGGCGTAGTGTTCGCGCCAGATAATGCGATAGATCTTGAGACGCCGCGGGATTGAACGTACTCCCGGAATGAAGGGGACCAGAATCAAGAGCGCCGTGAGAATCATCATTGTGCCCCAGACCAAGAAGTCACCGCTGGCGCTGGTGTTGTAGGGCGGTATCTGGTACCAGAAGGTGTAGAGCCACAGCCACGCTTGGCCCGGCCAACTGCCCGTCTCGTTCATCATTCCCCACTGGTCACCACCGAGGTGCTGACGGTCGGCGAGGTTGGCGAGGTACGCGCCGTCGGACAAGAAGAGCAGGGGCTTGGTGTAGTTGGTCGTGTAGAACCCGTTCTGGGTCACCAGTGCTTGGTCCAGGGCACCCGAGCGAGCCATCATGGTGAGGTCGTTGATCAGCAACGGTACTGGACCCGCGGACGTGGTGGGTACACGAACCTGTCCGTTCGAAAAGGTCATCTTGGCGTCGGCGTTGGCGTAGGCATTGGCCCAAGCGGATTGCACGTTGCTCGAGGCCGAAGACCACTGTGACAGTGCCGAGGTCAACGCGGGCTGGGCCGGTTGGGCCTTCAGGGGGTTGAGGACGAAGTCCGTCGCTGTGTTGATGTTGATGTGCACGCCCACCCACTTCTCGGGTGAGAGGAAGCCCCATCCTTGAGCGGGACCGCCGTTGTTATAGGGCGAGCCGTATCCGGCCACCCCGGACGAACCGTTGAGCTCAGTGACCGCGGTTTGGGCGAAGTCGATCGGGTCGGCGTTTGACCAGGTCTTGATCGTGATCGCCTTCTCGTCGGGCGAACTGAAGATGACGGAGAGAGCCACGGTGAGGATCGCGACGACGATGACGGCGATGGTCCCCTCTTTGATGATGTCGTAAGGGACGTATCGGCCCTTCCACTCGGGAACGTCCACGTCGGGTCGGTAGGCCTTTTTCCTCACGATGCGACCTCTCCGTGCTCGCTGAAGGGTGGCACGACGCCCTTGGCGCGCACCATGATGACGTGCAGCGCCGTCAGGACAACGGCCGCGATGGGCAACAACACGATGTGCCACATCAGCATCTGACCCAGATTGAGCACATTGAAGAAGGCACCGCCACCCGTGGAGTTGATGCCATCCTTAGCTTGGGTCGCGATCCACTGGGAGTCGAAGTTGGTCTGACTGACGTAGCCCGTGAAAGCGGTGAGGATCGAGACGAGGAACGTCACCGCTCCCGTTACCCACGTGAGTGAGCGGCCTCCGCGCCACGCGGCCATGGCGAACTTGCCCCATAGGTGGATAACCATCGCGAAGAAGAAGATCTCGACGCTCCACAGGTGCAGGGAGTTAACGAAGTGGCCCAGGGACGACGAGTGCCACCACTGTGGTCCGTCGAGCGCCAAGACGCATCCGGTGGCGATGACGATGCCCAGAGCGGCCATCGTCGTGACGCCAAAGACGTAGATCCACGACGCGACGTAGGCGGGCTGGGTGTCGGGGAGTAACTTGTCCGGCGGCAACTTGGCCACCACGCTTCGGCGAAGTCGCGACGTCCACTGGCGTTCGATCTCGGTATTGGTCATTGTGGCTTCCTTCGACTACGGCGACCTGGGAATGGTGCGAAAAGTGCCGCCACGAAGGTGGCCACCATCAGGACGATGACGATGAGATTCGACACGCTGATGGTGAGAAAATGCCACGTTAGATAGTGGCCGTAGTGATCCAGATTTACCAGGGCGCCAAGGCCCCACCCGTGTGCCATGACGCACCTCCTCTTCTAGGAGTCTGTTCGAGACGTCACCCGTCACGATAGGGCCATACGTCCCATAAAGAAAGGCTCAGGCTGGTGAGTTCTTCCGGGGGATCGAGGGTTCACGGTCGTGAGCGCTCTGGCGGAGGTGAAACTGCGTGACGCCAATCGTGAGTGAAATGGCGCCCGCGATGTGTAGTTCGACCAGGGCTGCGGGGACGTGCGTGAGGTACTGCGTCACGCCGATGGCGGCCTGGACGAGCGAGATGACGACGAGTCGGCGCACGCCTCGCTGCATCGGAATTGGCGCCTGTGTCCGCCAGATCGCTACGAGCAAGCCCAGAACGAGACCGACGAACAACGTCGCGGCGATGGAGTGGACCCACGCCGCCGACGAGAAAGCGAAGGGGAGACGACGCGCTTCGAGTTGGCCCTGGGAGCCACCGGCGTGCGGTCCCGAGCCGGTCGTCATCGTGCCAGTGATGAGTAAGACAATGAAGGGGATCCACAGCAGACGCGCCACCGTGCGAAAGTGCGGATCGCGTACGTCGCAACGTGCCCCTTCGCCGTAGACGTACTTCGAACGGTGATAGAGAATCGCCGAAGTCACCACCATGGCGAGTGATAGCAACAAGTGCAGCGAAACGAGCCACGGATTGAGTTTCGAGTAGACGACCTCGGCCCCCAGTATCGCGTCGAGGATGACGCCAACGACGAGGAGTCCGGTCAAAACGGTGAGGTCACGGCGCCAGGGACGACGCACCAATGAGGCCAGGAACGCGACACCGGTGAGCACGATCAGCGTGACGGTGACGAGTCGGTTGGCGAACTCGATCTTGGAATGAATGGTCCAATTGGTTGAGTACGCGTGCTTAAAACACGTGGGCCAGTCGGGGCAGCCGAGCCCCGAACCGGTCAATCGAACAGCGGCTCCGGTCAGGACAATCACGATCATGGAGATGAATGTTGCGAGAGCGAACCAGCGAAACACGGCCGGGCTGAGCGCACGTCGTGCGAATGGTTCCACAAACACAGCCTACGTAATTCTCGTGCATCGTAGACTAAGGCCCGTGTCTCTCGCCGCCCCCCTGACCCGCACCACGTCGATGACATTGCGGGGCTACGTTGCACTGACCAAACCGCGAATCATCGAGCTGTTGTTGGTCACGACATTGCCGACCATGGTGGTGGCGGACAAGGGTGTTCCCGGACTCGCGCTCATCGTGTGGACGCTGATCGGTGGCACCCTCGCCGCGGGTGGCGCCAACGCCTTGAACATGGTGATCGACCGTGACATCGACGCGATCATGGAGCGGACGAAGAATCGCCCCCTGGTGACCGGCGTGATGACGCCGACGGCCGCCGCAATCTTTGCCCTGGGTCTCGAAGTCGCCTCATTCGCGGTTCTGGCGACGTTCGTCAATTTCTTGTCGGCGTGGTTGGCGATGGCGGCGACGGCCTTTTACGTCATCATCTACACGATGTGGCTCAAGCGTCGCTCCAAGCAGAACATCGTCATCGGCGGCGCGGCCGGTGCGGTTCCCGTCTTAATCGGCTGGTCGTCGGTGACCAATTCACTCAGTTGGACTCCGGTCCTGCTCTTCGTGGTGATCTTCATCTGGACGCCGCCGCATTTTTGGGCCCTGGCGGTTCGCTACCGCGACGACTACCAAGCCGCCAACGTACCGATGATGCCGGTCGTGGCTTCCCTGCGACGTACGACCCTCGAAATGCTCGTCTACACGGTGGTGTTGTGGGTCGTGACGATGTGGATCGGCCCCGTGGCGCACCTGGGTTGGATTTACGCCCTTTCGGCGACGATCCTCGGAGGACTCTTCACCTTCTACTCGCTTCGTCTCTATCGACACGCGCGCGTGGACAAAGCCGACGTCGCTGAGGCGATGCGTCTGTTTCACTTCTCCATCACCTATTTAACCGCGCTGTTCGTCTTCATGGCGGTCGATGTCCTTGTCCGATTCCACTAAGCCCAACGACGTCTCGAGTGGCGGAGACGTTCGTCGCGGGCGGCCCTCACCCATGATGTTTGTCTCGATCGGCATCGGGACCGCCGTCGCGGTGGCCCTGATCGTCGTCGTATCGGTACTCACCGGAGGATCCGTGAAGGGTAATTCGCCGCCCCCGGCACTAGTGGGCACGCACCTGACGTCGTTGAGCGAAAATGGCCTGGCGGGCGGGACCCTCGCGGCGCCGTGGAACGCGCATCACGCCACCGTCGTGATCTTCTTCGCGAGTTGGTGCACGCCGTGTAAGCAGGAGCTCCCGGCCCTGGCTGCGTATCTCGCCGATCATGGTCTGGGTAAGGTCACCGTACTGGGAGTAGACGTCGAGGACTCTCGGGCGGCGGCACAAGCGACCGTGCGCAAGTACGACTTGAAATTTCCGGTCCTCTTCGACCCGTCGAGCACCGTGGCGGCCGGAAGGTTCAAACTGTTGGGACTTCCCGACACGGTTTTCGTTGACGCTCAGGGCGTCGTGCGCGCCGAGACCATCGGTGCGATTTCAACGACAAAGTTCGCCGCTGGCGTCGCGCAGATCAACGCGTAGATCAGTCGAAGCGAAAGGTCCTGGCGGCCAGTAGGGGCGCTATCACTGCCCACAGGCCTAGTGACCACCAGTCCGTTGCGTTGACGGGGGTGCCGTGGCCAAGTATCGAGTGCAGCGCGTCGGCCATGGCCCCTGACGGGACGTAGAGCGCGACGCGACGAACGACCGCCGGCAGCGACGCCAAGGGAACCACGATGCCCGAGACGAGGAGAAGCACCAAATAGAGTCCGTTACTGGCCGCAAGATTTACTTCGGCGCGTAGTCGACCGGCGAGCAATAAGCCAATACCGGCACAGCCCGCCGAACCCAGCAGGAGGGCGATAACGACGTAACACCCGCCGGCGAGTCCACCATGGGGGCGCCAGTGCAGCGCCAGCGCGACGAGGCCGAGGACCACGACTTGGATGACCTCGGTGGCGATGACCCCAGCGATCTTGGCGGCGATCATCCGTCGTTGTCCCAATGGCGTCACGTGCAGACGGCGTAGCACCCCATACGAACGCTCGAAACCGGTGGCGATCGATAAGGCCACGAGCGACGTCGAGAGCACGCACAACGCCAAGATGCCCGGTGCGACGAAGTTGATCCGACCGCCAGCTGGCACTGTGGTGACTCGCGTGAGCGAGAAGAAGACCAACAGCATGATGGGGATGCCCAACGTCAACAGAAGCGTCTCTCCACGACGAATGGTCATGCGCACTTCGGCTCGGGTCTGCGCCCACCAGGCCCTCACGACGTCGCCCCTCGCGCTGATTCGCCAATGAGGTCGAGGTACCGCTCCTCGAGGGAGGCTCGGGTACGCAGCGAGATGAGCGTCGCGCCGTGTTCGTCAAGATACGCACCGACAATAGCGACGCGATCGGGAGTGGAGATGACCTGGCAGTGCAAAACGGTGGACGTGACCGCAGTCACCGCACAATTGAGTCGGCGACCGAGTTCACCGGGGTTGACGGGTCGCGACGTCTCGACGATGAGCAGTGCATTGCCCGCGAGTTCGTCCAACGTTCCCTGTACTACGACGCGCCCATGGTTCATGATGACGACGCGGTCCGCAGTGCGCTCAGCCTCGGTCAATTCGTGGGTGGTGATGAGTAGCGCGCAACCCCGGTCGGACTCCGCGCGAATCAACTCACGGATGACTTGTCGGCCCTCGGGGTCGACTGCGGTGGTGGGTTCGTCCAGAACGAGGACCCGTGGGCGACCCAGTAGCGCCAAGGCGAGGAGCGTGCGCTGTTGTTCGCCTCCGCTAAGTCGGCGCCACGGAGTGCGCGCGCACCCTTCAAGACCCAGTAACGACAGAAGTTCTCGAGGTTCTCGGGGCTGGTCGTAGTACGTTGCGGTGAGTTCGAGGACTTGGGTGGGGGTCATCGGGAACCAGACGCCACCGCGCTGCAGGAGGGCTCCAGTACGAACGACGACTTCGGCGTGGTCGCGCACCGGATCGAGCCCGTGCACGCGCACGGACCCCGAGGTGGGAACTCGAAAACCCAGCAGGGTCTCGACCAGAGTCGTTTTGCCGGCACCATTGGGGCCGAGTAACGCGGTGACTTGGCCGTAGGCGACGTGGCAACTCACGTCGTCCACCGCGCGCAACGTCGGAAACTGAACGACGAGATTCATGACGTCGATCGCGTAACTCACGAGTACCGAACCTAGACGCTGCACCGGGACCCCGGGACACGCTTCAGTAGTCTGGAGCCATGATTGACCTCGTTCAACTCCGCCGCGAACCCGAAGTCGTCAAGGCCGCTCTGGCCCGTCGGGGGCTCCCTGGCGAGACGCTCGACGCCATCGTGGCGCTCGATATCCAACATCGGCGCCTGTTGCAGGAGTCCGAGACGCTACGTGCCGAAGTGAAGGACCTGTCGCGTCGGGTCGGCGAAGCGCGCCGCGCCAAGGCCGACGACGTCGCCTTGTCGCTCTCGGAGACCAGTCGTGAGGTGGGTGAGCGCGAGCGAGTGGCTCGTGAGACTTGCGAGGCGTTGGCCAGCGAACTTCGCGCCCAACTCCTGATGATCCCCAATTTGCCCTCGCCGGATGCACCTGACGGACTCGACGAGAGCGCCAACGTCGAAGTGCGCCGTTGGTGGGTGGGAATGGAGAACGGCGCGGAGTTTCCAACGTACATGGCGCATCAGCGCGTGGCACACTGGGACACGGCGCATGAGCTGGGGATCTTGGACCTCGAGTCCGGCGCGAAGTTGGCGGGTTCGATGTTTCCGCTCTTTCGTGGCGACGGTGCCCGGCTCCTACGCGCACTGAGTGCTTGGGCGCTCGACCATCACCGGGACACCTACGAAGAGATCCGACCGCCCAGCGTGGCGCTCACCGAGACGATGATGTCCACGGGACATTTACCGAAATCGGCTGACGATATGTACGAGATACCCCGTGACGATCTGTGGATGATCCCGACCGCTGAAGTTCCGTTGACCTCGATGAATCGCGATCAGATTCTCGACGAGGCGTCCTTGCCTCTTCGCCTGACCGCTTTGACGCCGTGTTTTCGCCGCGAGGCGGGAGCGGCCGGGCGCGACACGCGCGGCCTATTACGCGTGCACGAGTTCGACAAGGTCGAGCTGTTCGCCTACTGCACGCCCGCCCAGGCGTCGGCGGCTCAGGCCGATATCTTGGCGCGCGCCGAAAGATTGTTGCAGGAGCTTGGACTCACCTACCGCCTTCTCGACTTGTGCGCGGGTGACCTCGGCACCTCCTCCGCGCGCACCTTCGACCTCGAGGTGTACAGCCCGGGTGTGGACCGCTGGCTCGAGGTCTCCTCGGTGAGTTGGTTCCGTGATTTCCAGGCTCGCCGCGCCCACGTGCGTTACCGATCCGCCGAAGGTACCCAGTTCGTTCACACCGTCAATGGGTCAGCCCTGGCTTGGGCCCGCATCTGGGCGGCGCTGGTGGAAACGTATCGTCAGGTGGATGGGACGGTGGTATTACCCAGTGTGCTCGCACCGTACATCGGTGACGTGACTATTCGCCCGAAGCCGTAGTCGCCTCGAGGCGGTAGCCGACGCCGCGAATTGTGGTGATGTACCGGGGATTCTTTGGGTCGTCCTCGATTAAGGTACGCAGTCGTTTGATGTGCACGTCGAGCGTCTTGGTGTCCCCGACGTAGTCACTCCCCCAGACGCGGTCGATCAGGACGTCGCGAGTCAGTACTCGCCCCGGATTCTCGAGCAGGAGCAACATCAAGGCGAACTCCTTCTTGCGAAGCTTGACCTCCTTGCCCTCAACGAAACACCGGCGCGCGTCCACGTCCAGACGTAGCGGTCCGTGCTCCACCACGGACTCCGAGAGTAACGGCGTGGCCGTCGTCTCGTGGCGTCGAAGCACCGCACGAATGCGCGCGACGAGTTCGCGTAGGCGATACGGCTTGGTGACGTAGTCGTCAGCCCCGATTTCGAGCATCAGCACCATATCGACTTCTTCGCCCTTGGCGCTCACGATGATGATCGGCACTGTACTCGTGGTGCGGATGGAGCGACACACGTCGAGCCCCGACAACTTGGGCAACATGAGGTCGAGTAACACGATGTCAAAACTACGGCTCTGAAATACTTCAAGGGCTTCCACACCGTCGCGGGCCACCGAAACCTCGAAACCTTCGCGAGCCAGTCCCACGCGCAGTGCGTCAATGAAGGACTCCTCATCCTCCACGACGAGGATGCGCAGTCCGCTCTCGCGTTTGTCCTTACTCACAGTTGGTTCACTGGCAGTTCAAGAGTGAACGTGGATCCTTCACCCTCGCGCGACTCGACGACGACGCGCCCTCCGTGATTTTGTGCCACGTGTCGAACAATACTCAGGCCCAGACCGGTGCCTCCCGTCGCGCGGGCCCGACCCGGGTCAACGCGGTAAAACCGTTCGAAAATCCGGTCAAGGTCCTTCGAGGGAATGCCCACGCCCTGGTCCTTGATCGCGATGCGCACTAGAGGACCTGAGAGTGCCTCATCGTCCAAGGGAAGTGACTCCACCCGATCGATGGTGATCGACACCGTGCCCCCGTCGGGTGAGTACTCGACGGCGTTTTCCAGTAGCGCCTGGATGGCGCTGATGAGTTGACGACGGTCCCCACCGACGACGTAGCCGATCTCGGGTTCGAGGAAATGGATCACCACGTCTTGTTGCTCCGCAGCTGTTCGGATTCTTTCGATGGCGTCAGCAACGATAAGTGACACCGGGACTGGCTCGCGTGTTGGAGAACCTTCTCCCTCGATCCGCGAAAGGTCCAATAGGTCTTCAATAATGCGATTCACCCGAAAGGCTTCGGAGTTGATGCGCTCGGCCAAACGATTCGCGACGACGGGGTCGCGTTCGAACTGGAGGGTCTCAGCAAGTAGGCCGAGTGCCCCCATCGGTGTCTTGAGTTCGTGGGACACGTTAGCGATGAAGTCGCGTCGAATGTCCTCAAGACGTCGTCGTTCGGAGACGTCTTCGATGAAGGCGACGACACCTAAGGGACGCCGACCGTCGTCGATGACCGCTGCACGAATAGTGAGGGTGCGCCGGGGCGGTCCGTAGATATCGATGGTTCGCTCGGCGACACCGTCGGTCCACCCTTCGGCCAGGGTGTCGGTGACCGCCTGAGCGGCGATCGCGTCCCCGTATCGAGAGATCATCAGGCTCTCGGCCTGCGGGTTGCGATACAAAATGCCTCCCGACTCGTCGCATAACACGAGCCCCAGGGGCAGCGCGTCGAGGGATCGGCGTAGTCGAACCGAGTCGGCGCCCGCTTCGGTCACCACGGTGGTGGCGACGCCGGCGACTTCTTCCAGGTGAGCGAGGGCCGTCTCGACCTTGCCCCGGTCGTCCTGGGGCTCGACACCGAGTCGACCTCCGAGGGCAGCCAGACGTTGGGCGATCGCCCGATGTCCGCGCCGGCGAAAGCTCAAGACTCCGATCACCACGCCGACGATGAGGAGGCCGACGCCCGCTGCATAGAGCAGGACGGGGGACCACGACGACGCCACGTTGCGGCTGATGGTGAGGAGCACGCGACCATTCTCGCAGAAGTTGACCGAAGCGACGACATCGCGACCGTTGCGTGTCCCTAGAGAAAGTGAGTAGCCATGTTTCTAGCCGGCGTCACCCTGACACCTTCAACCTCCGACTTGCCTGGCGGTTCCGTTTTGCAACAAATAGCTAACGGCCTCGGTGCGTGGGCACTGATTGGCTGCTTGATCGCCTTATTACTGGGTGCGCTGTTATGGGCGATTGGCTCACACACCCAAAACATGCACCAATCCATGGCGGGTCGCCGCGCCGTCGCGACGTCGTTGGTGGCGGCGATCCTCATCGGCGCCGCACCGGCGCTGATCAACTTCTTCTTCTCGACCGGCCTGAAGGTCCAGTAATGCACACGTTGTCGTGCTTCTTGAACCCCGTATCGTGCGCGGCAACCTCGGTGGCGAAGGCGTCGCTCGGCGATCTTTTCGGTGCCCTCACCTCCTGGGTCCTTTCAAGTGTCAAGTGGTTCTTGAGCGCCACTGCTGGGGTCCTAAACGCCACTGGTGAACCGTCGTCCATCGTTCGCGCTTCAACTCCAGAGTTCTTGACCCTGACGGCATTGTCACCGATTTTGTTGCTCATCGCACTTTTGATATCGACGCTCCACTCGTTGCGTCACGGCGACGCCGCAGCCCTGTGGCGTTCGTTCCTCGGGATTGGACCGGTCTGCGTCCTGGCTGTGGTGGCCGCGCGGCCGCTGGCACTGTTGGTTCTCGAGGCTGTTAACCAACTCTGCACCGCCGCGAGCGGCTCCGTGGGAGGAGGCGAAGTCGCCATGAGTCGTGCACTCGCGAACCTCAGTGTGGCGAGTACTCCAGGGTTTGGCGTGTTCGTCCTGGCCATATTAGTGGTGATCGGTGGAGTGTTGCTGTGGTGCGAACTCGTTGTTCGTGCAGTCGTCTTGACCTTATTGATCGTCTTGGTTCCCGTGGTGATGCCCCTCGCCGCCATCCCCGCGATGCGCCGCGTCGGGTGGCGCCTCGCCGAAACGTTCCTGGCGGTGGCTTTGAGCAAATTCCTTATCGTCGTGACACTGGCCCTGGGCTTGAGCGAACTCACCGGGTCGGGGGCGACCACCGTCATCACCGGGGCCGTCACGCTGACCCTCGCTGCGGCCGCTCCGTTCGTCATTCTTCGTCTCGTTCCAATCATCGAGCACTCCGCTGTCAACACGCTTGACGGGCTTCGTCAGCGCGCCACCCGCGCGGCCGTGGCTGCGCCGAGTTCGCCGGTGGGTGCGGCGATTGGCGCCCTCGGCCCTGAACCCGTCATACCGGGTCCACCGGAGCGACCCGAGGATTGGGGCATTCCGATGTGGGAACCCGGACCCGACATCGAGATGCCCAACCAAGATGTGGAGACACCACCGGCGCCGGTGGGTCAACCCCGAACCCGCTCGGGACACGTGGCCTACTACTCCGATGACGTAGGTCCGGTGGTGGGGTGGCACTTTGACGAATAGTCAGTTCGGTGACTCCGACGCCGCCGCGCGGTGGTTCGGCGTCGCACCGCATCGGGTTGTCTTGACATCGTTCGCCGTCGCCGTGGGGGGTGATGCTCTGGTTCGTCGGGGCGCAGGGTGGTGGGAGTGGGTGATCACGGCCCTGGCGGGACTGTCCGTACTACCCGCTGCGTCGTCACGGTCGTGGGCGCAAGTGGCCGCAGTGGAGTTTCGGCATCAAGTTCGGCGTCGTGTGCGCTGGATCTCACTCGAGGTGAATGACGAGACACTCAGCGTGGGAGACCACTCCGAGCGCCGAGTGTGGTGCTACGAATTCGTTCACTGCGGTCGACTCGACCTTTCGGGCCGTGATTTCACGCTCGCGCGTCGACTGGGTCGAATGGCCGAGTCCCTCGCCGCGTCGGACGAGGACGCGCACCTGAACCTGCGCGTCGAGGCATCAAGTCGCGATGACGGGGTTGCGCGAACGGTCTTGTCCCTCAACGTCGCATCGCCACCACCCGAGGAGTGGCGCCGTGACGCACTCGCCGGCGTGCCTCGTGTCGTGCGACCTGGTCGCACCCCTCTGGTCGTGCGCCGCGACTACGTGCGAACCCCTGACTTCGTCCTACGAGTACTGCGTATCGCGAGATTCGCTCCTGGTCGTGAGGCATTCGCCTTCGAAGCACTGAGTGAGAATCCGGAATGGATCACCGTATCGACGCACGTTGCTGTGATCTCGGCGCGCCGCGCTCGGCGACTCACCGAGCGCGCAGTGCACCGTATCGGGAGTGACGCCCAAGTGACCCGGGGTGCGGGATTTCGTTGGTCAGCGCGCCACGAGCGCGAACTCGAGGCGTTTCGCCAGCGCGAGGCGGCGATCTCGGGCGGAGCCGCACTATGTCAGTGGGCGTTCTACCTCGTCATACGGGCGACGACGTTGACCCAGTTGCGCCAGCGTGTCGACCAGGTGCGTGACATCGCCCGTGGGGCGGGGATACGACTTGACGTCGGGACGGGGGTCCAAGGCGACTGGTTTATTTGGCAATTGCCCGGGGGGCCGAACTGGTGACGCGAGCATGGACCCACTGGGGAACCTCTGATCACTTCACCGCGGTGCGCGTACCGGCACACGACGCGGGAACGCACCTCGATGGACCCGCACTCGGTCGTACTCTTCGCGGAGGTGCTTTCGTCTTCGACCCGTTCGACGCCTACGGGGCCGGATTGGTAACGAATCCCAACGTCATTGTGGCCGGTTCAATTGGTGTCGGCAAGAGCACCATCGTAAAGATGTTGGTAGACCGGGCGCTTCGTCGAGGTCGTCGGGCGGTGATCGTTGACCCCAAGGGTGAGTATGGCGCACTAGCGCACGCCCATGGCGTACGCCCGCTCGTGGTGGGTCGCGACGGATGGTGCTGGCCGGCGGCACTCGACGCACGCACCGACCGCGACTTCGTCAACACGTTGTTGACCTGTGCCAAGGGAACGCCTCTCAGTGACGACGAGCTATACGTCCTCGACCGGACCTGGACTGCGGTGGGCGCGAATCGGTCGCCGCGGGTGTTGGCATCGTTGGCGTCACAGCTCGCGTCACACCTCGACGATGCCACGGTGAGCTCAGAACGCACGCTGGCCCTGCTCCTGCGTCGATTCCTGGAGGGGGATCTGGCACAGATGTTCGACGGCGAGGGTGCACCGATGACGTTCGACGAATCCTTGGTCGTATTGGACGTGTCGAGATACTGGGGTGGCGATCTCATCGCCCTCGCCGCCTTGAGCGCGATCGCGGCGGCCAAACACCTCGCGGCTCGCGAGGAGTTGGGTTATCTCATACTCGACGAGGCGTGGGCGCTGTTGAGCGATGACGCATCGCTGAGGTGGTTGCAGGGTTCGTGGAAGTTGGCCCGGGCCAACGGGATTAGTCACGTGCTGGTACTGCATCGGTGGACCGATGTCGCGGCGGCTGGTTCGCACGACAGCGCCCAACGCGCCCGCGCCCGCGGCCTACTGCGCGAGAGTGAGACCGCGTGGTTGTTTCGTCAGCCCCCCGACGAAGCCGCGGAGATGGCGACGGTTCTGGGTCTCAGTCAGAACGAGACGCTCGCCCTGACGGGATTGGCGCGGGGCACAGCATTGGTTCGCTACGGACGCGCTCGCTCCCTGGTGCGCATCACGGCTAACGATCGTGACGCGTCATTCGTCGATAGTGATCAAGCAATGCGGTCTCAGGGTGCGTGACGTCCAACTCAGTCTCGGACGCCGCTCAGTCCTCGGAGTGCCCGTCGGCGCGCGGTCGCGCCTGGAGAGGGGCCAGTCGCTCCTCGTCGTGGGACCGACCCAGTCGGGCAAGACCACGTCCCTCGTGGTCCCGGCGGTGCTCTCGTGGAATGGCCCGGTGGTCATCACGAGTGTTAAGAACGACGTCGTGGCGCTCACTCAACCGTGGCGCGAGCGTCTCGGGCACGTTCAGCGACTCGAACCCGGACTCGACGAGGGCCTCACCTGGGATCCGCTCGAGGGGATCGTTAGCTTGCGTTCCGCCCTGCGCGTCGCCCAATCGCTCACGCGCGATGCGAATCGTTCGGAATCGGAGTTCTGGAATGCGTTGGCGGTGAAAATGCTCGCTGGGCTGTTCCTCGCCGCGCGCCAGCGTCACCTCAGTATCTTTGACGTCGCAACGGTGGTGGAGAGTCGGCGATGGCACGAATGGGTCGGCGACGGGTCTGACCATGAGTACGATTCCGTGCTGAGCTCTTTCCTCGATTACGACCCGAAGACACTCGACGGGGTGGTCACCACGGCCGAGACGATGATGCTGCCGTGGCGTTTTCGACAGCCCACCGCGAACGTGCGCGAAGTACTCGACGCGGCGAACACGCTGTACCTGTGTGGCGCCCGCGGAGAGCACGCGACGTACGAACCGCTGTTTCGCGGAGCGTTACGAGCGGTGCTCGAAGAGCAACAGACCAGATACGACCACGGCCGAGCCCGACCGCTCCTGCTCGTACTCGACGAGGCAGCGACGGTGGCCTCACTGGACGAATTGGACCAATTGGCTGCCACCGTGTCGGGACTGGGCGTCACTCTGATTACCGTGGTCCAGGATTTCGCTCAGCTCGTCGCTCGGTGGGGCCCGCGAGCAGCGACCATCGTGAATAATCACTCGACACGAATGGTCCTGTCGGGCTTGGCCGACCCCACGGTGTCCACCTATTTGCCAGAGATTTTTGAGGTGTCGGGAGATCGTCGCGTCGTGCCATTACGAATGCGGCCACGCAATACGGCCGTTGTCGTGGCGGGCCGTCGAGCGGTTCACACCGTGCACCTTCGCCCGTGGTGGCGCCAGCGCGCTCTTCGTCACCGTGGCGTGCGTGCCACGTCGGTACTGTGTAGAAATGGAGGCACTGGTCGTCAGCACTGACGACGTCCTGGCAATCGATATCGGCGCGACTAACATCAAGTTCGCCCGCGTCGACACCATTGGACGTCTGCAGGGTCCGCTGAAGCGCCGCGCCACGCCCTACCCCTGTACCCCTGATCGGCTTGTCGATTGGATCACCCAACGGACCCAGCACATCGATTTGCAGCGAGTCGGGGTGGGTTTTCCCGGTGAGTTCGATGAGGGGCACGTGGTGCGCCCGGGGAATCTCTCTCGTCCGGGTGGGGTCGGCACTGATTTGGACGACGATCTCGACCGGCTCTGGAGTGGGTTCGCGCTCGAGACAACGTTGCGCCGCGCGACGGGCCGCGACGTGCGTGTCGTCAACGACGCGACACTGGCTGCCCTGGGGTGTTGTCGAGGAGTGGGGACCGAGATGGTCGTGACCCTGGGAACGGGGTGCGGTCTGGCGCTTCGCGTCCACGGTGTGCGCCAGCGCGTTCGCGACTTGGGCCGCACGATGTTTTCTGACGATCAAACCTACGACCAGGCATTGGGCGAACGGGCGAGGTCTCGAAACGACGAGGAGTGGCTCCACGCAGTGAAAAAGGCCGTGAGTGAACTCGCCTCGGAATTTGGTGCCTCCACGGTCTACTTAGCTGGCGGAAATGCGCGACGAATTTCTCGAGAGCTCTTCGAAGGACTCGTATTCGACGTTGAGATCGCGGGGAATGAGGCGTCCCTTCGAGGTGCGCCTCGGCTCTTTGAGTGATCCCGACGGGTCTGCGCGAACTCACGAGGTCCGCGGGCTGTGGGCTAAGATGGCGTGCCTGTACCAAGGCGGCTGTAGCTCAGCGGATTAGAGCATCGGTCTACGGAACCGAGGGTCGGGGGTTCGAATCCCTCCAGCCGCACTCTTGAGACAGCGGCGGTCAAGAAACGATTGATCTTGACCGTCGGGTGCATTACTGACACTCGTGGCTTGGATTCGTTGGTGTGCCTCGTGCCAACACAGACACGAGACACCACCTCCCTTGAATAGGACCTGGTCGCGACGCTCATTCGAAGTGATCGTTGTTCGCTCGTAGTGATTCTAAGGGAATTTGTTGTGAGAAATTTTTCCTCAATCGACAGAGCGTGACAACTTCACCACAGTCGATTCACATACTTGCGGAGAAGACTTGAGGTTGTTCGAGAACGTCTTGAGCGAACCCAATGAGGGGAACACCATGAACATGATCAGAACAAAGGTTGCGGGCCGCGTCGCGGTTGTCGCAGCCCTAAGTTTGGGCTTTACGGTGGGCGCTGTCGGCGTTGCGTCGGCTTCATCAAATGGCCAACGCGGCCAAAATTGGACTCAATCGCAAAGCTGGGTCAAGGGAACAGTCTCGGCCTACATCGCCGGTACGTCCATATCGATTACGTCGGACGGTTCGACGACACCCGTGGTCTACACCTTGACCTCGGCCACCACGATCACTGGTCTGGCGACCGGTGCCACGTTGGCCGTTGGCGACAATGTGTCACTCGTCTTGTCGACGACCACTCCGGTGACCGTCACGTCAATCAATGTCAAGACCCCCAAGGTGCAGTGCATCAAGGGAACAGTCTCGGCCTACATCGCCGGTACGTCCATATCGATTACGTCGGACGGTTCGACGACACCCGTGGTCTACACCTTGACCTCGGCCACCACGATCACTGGTCTGGCGACCGGTGCCACGTTGGCCGTTGGCGACAATGTGTCACTCGTCTTGTCGACGACCACTCCGGTGACCGTCACGTCAATCAATGTCAAGACCCCCAAGCCAATGCGAATTGAGGCTGTCGTTTCAGCCTTTAGCGCTGGTGCTTCGATCACTGTCGTGGTCGATGGCACCACGACACCCGTGGTCTACACCTTGACCTCGGCCACCACGATCACCGGTCTCGCGACCGGTGCCACGGTGACCACGGGTGAAAACGTCGACTTGGTCCTTTCAACGACCACCCCCACGACTGTCGATTCGATCGTCGTCGAGGCGAATGGTGAGGGCATGGGCAGTGGACACGGTTCGGGGCACCAGGGTGACCACGGCGGCAAGCACCATCACCGCGGATTCGGTGGCTTCGGTTCATCGAAGAACAATCACGGCCGTCGATAACAACCTGATTTCCTAGTTGGAATCGCTGGTCTCTGGCGCGGGTTCGTCTGCACGAGAACCCGCGCCAGGTGACGTCTGGAGAGATTCGCTTTCGAGTACCGCACAACGAAGAACGGACCGGGACCCACAACTCCGTCGTCTCGCGAGATTGATTCATTGATGACCATCCGTGGATCGCGAAGGAGCCTCGCAGCCGGGCCACACGCCCGCCCGTAGGGTGTCGAGAGGGTCCATGCACCAAATGGCTGCGTTGGGCGCGCCGACGCCTTCCACGAAGGCGACCGAGCGAGCGAGGCGGTACCTATGTGCTTTTCTCCGACCGGCGACCTGGCGGGCGGCGCGGTCGTTGTGAGTATTGGGATTGACGCGTGTCGACACCTTCAACGGCGGTTCGAATACGTGGCGATCGCGGTGCTACCGGTAGCGCTCGGTCTGCACCAGATTGATGAGACGTTCGTCTGGTGGGCACTGCAGGGACACGTGAGTCGCAGTATCGGCGAAGTCGCGATGTGGATCTATCTCCTTTTCGCGCTCGTGGTGTTACCCACGGCAGTGCCGATAATGGTGTACTACTTCACCCCTCGGTCGACTCGACGGTGGCGTGTCGTGCCCTTCATGATCCTGGGCGTGATCGTGTCGTCAATCCTGTTCGAAGCGATGTTGGTTGGTCATCCTGCAGCACGCCTGGGCACGTATCACTTGGCGTACACCATTGGCCTTCAACACGGGATCGTCATCATCGGTCTGTACATCGTCGCGACGTGCGGACCGATGCTCGCGTCGAGTTTTCGGCCAATGAGGTGGTTCGGAGTGGCCAATGTCATCGCCGTCGTGGCGTTGGCACTCCTATGCGCCAGCGGCTTCACGTCACTGTGGTGCTTCTATGCCGCCGTGGTTGGTGCGGCGATCGCGTTGCACCTGCGTCTCGCGCAGCGTTCAGTTCCCGTACCAACGTGAGATACCCAGTGCGCAGATTGATACCGTTTGTGCACATGAGAAATGCTCGCGGTTCCCGAAGAGTCGTGGCGATCATCACCTTGTTGGTGCTCACGCTGGGTGCCTCGCCGGCCGCGGCCGCCGGGCACCCTCTCGTGCCGCCACACAACCCGACGCGAAACTTCCGACTCTTGTCGGTCAGTCGAGTCCTCGCCTCGATCAACGCCGCTCGCGCGTCGCAGGAGGGACTTGGACCCCTGGAGTTCAACGCGGCTCGATTTGATCACCTGAGCGTGTCCGAACAGGTCTTCGTCCTCTCCAATTTGGAGCGAACGACGAGGGGTCTGTATCCGGCCATTGCGATGGTCACACGCCTTGACGCCCTTGCCGCGAACGCCGCACGTCACGACGAGGATCCCGTCGATAGCGGCGTGAGTTTCTCGTCCATTTGGTCGAGTGCACCGGCGTCGTACGGCCAACCGGCTTTTTTCGCCGATTTTGGCTGGATGTACGACGATGGACCACCACCGCAGTACATCTTTCGAAATGTTGATTGCTCGCACGCCGGCCAGAGCGGCTGCTGGGGACATCGTGACAACATATTGTCCGACCCCTTGGCCGACGCACCGAGCACCGGTTGTCCTATGGAGTTGGTCACGGGGACGGGGTACGACGCGCGATCCGCCGATGGACCGTCGTTGACCCAGATCTTCGAAGTGGCGTGTTCGCATCTGGGTACGTCCGCGGTGTTCACCTGGCGCTACGCGGTCACCTACCTGCAGATTCCGGCCGCTCAATCGGGTCTCTCACGCTGACGACGAGAGCGCGAGGTCGCGAGCGAGTCGACAAGTGACGGGTAAATTGCGAACATGAATCCCGACGTCACTGCACTGGCTGACCAGTTAGTCGCCCTTCGCTTCGAACAAGAACCGCTTGAGGCGGCGATGCTCGGGCTCGCCGCGGGCTCGACGGGCCTCGGTGACGCGAGTCGCGCCAGTGAGGACCGCTTCATCAGCGCGTACCGAGCGATCGGGGTATCGGCCGACAAGTTGTTGGACAGCCTTCGCAAGGACGGTACGGCGATCAGCGAGCGAGACATTTTGACACTCGACGTCGTGCAGTACGCCGCGCGTGCATCGGCCGACCAGCTCGAGGTCCGCCAAGTCGAATTCACGATCTCGGACTTCTTCAACTCGCCCGTCGCCGGGTTGGTGTCGGTATTGCCACAGTTACCTCTCGATACCCACGAACGACGTACGCAATACCTCGAGCGCCTCTCGCTGGTGCCCCGGGTCCTGCGCCAGGTCAGCGCTCGCCACCTCGAGGGTGTGGCCAGTGGTCTCACCCCTACGCGCCACGGGGTCGAGACCGCGATGGCCTTCATCGACGCGGTGGTGGGTGACGAGGCGGTGTCGGGTCTACGGCGCGAGGCCGATGACGAGGAATTCCTCGCCGCCCAAGAGCGTCTGCTACTCGAGGAGGTCGTGCCCGCACTTCGCGACTATCACGACGTGTTGGACTCGGAGATTCGACAGCACGCTCGCGACGACGAGCATCCCGGATTGTGCTGGCTGGCGCCGGGTGAAGAGATGTACCGCACGTTGGTGAGAGTATCGACATCGACCGAGCGCACCGCCCAGGACCTGCACGAGACGGGCGTGGCTATCGTCGAGCGTCTGCGAACTGATTTCGCCACCATTGGCGAGCGACTCTGGGGGCTGAGTGACGTCTCGGAGATTCACGACCGCCTGCGACACGATCCTGCTTTGCGCTACCACAACGGTGACGAGATTCTCGAGACGGCGCTGGCGACAGTGCGACGAGCCGAGATCGCCGCTCCTGAGTGGTTCGGTGTCCTGCCCTCGACGCCCTGTGCGGTGCAACCGATACCGGCCGCCCTGGCCGACGGTTCGGCACCGGCGTACTACTTCGCGGGTGCGCTCGACGGATCTCGACCAGGAACGTATTTCATCAACACCGTTCGGCCCACGGATCGGTTGCGGCACATGGCCGAGGCCATTGCGTTTCACGAAGCGGTCCCGGGACACCACTTCCAACTCACCATTGCCCAAGAAGTCGAAGATAGTCACGTTGTACACACCGTATTCAGCGACGTGGCAAACGCCGAAGGCTGGGGACTCTACGCTGAACGGCTAGCCGACGAAATGGGTCTCTACAGCGGCGACGTGGCACTGCTGGGAATGCTGAGTACGGACGCGTTTCGCGCGGCGCGCTTGGTCGTGGACACGGGGCTGCACGCGCTCGGGTGGACGCGTCAACAGGCCATCGATTGGATGAGTGCGAACGTCCCGCTGAGTTCGGTCGAGATCGTGTCCGAAGTCGATCGGTACATCTCGATGCCGGGCCAAGCATTGTCCTACATGGTGGGGCGTCTCGAGATCCAGGAGTGTCGACGCGTCGCCACCGAGGCGCTCGGTGAGCGCTTCGACGTGCGCGACTTCCACGATCTCGTCTTGAAAACGGGTCCCGTTCCGCTACCATCGCTGCGCGCCGCCGTACTGCGGTGGGTGGAGTCCTCGACTTCGGCCTAACGTGGTGCATGACGCGCCGACGGCGCATCATGCGGCTGTAGCTCAGCGGATAGAGCACCGGTCTTCGGAACCGGGTGTCGGGGGTTCAAATCCCTCCAGCCGCACTTTTTCAAGGCCATCGAGTGGGTGCGATCGAGTGGTCCGTGAGTGGTGGTACTCTCCGGACATGCCGCATCGGCGCCGGCGAGTACAAAGGAGCCTCAGGGTTCCCGCGGTGTTCGTATGTGTGTTGGGTTCGGTGGCGACCGTGGACTCGGCTGCGGTCGCCACCGAATCGCCCGCTCATCCTTCTATTGTCGTCGCGCACGTCGTCTCGGCGACAATATTGCCAGGGACACACCTGCCCGGTCTTTCCGAGCGACAACGTGTGGAATACGTCGATCCGCCAGCTTCCCGTCAACGTCAACTCGGCGAGGTGGATGGCCGCGATGGACTCATCGACCACCTACCTGCATCCGGACTACGGACCGTCTGGTAATCCTCGTCAGCCCTACGGGATTCCTTGGACCATCGTCGCCGCGCACACGATATTCACGCGAGTGGCGTTTCAGTACGCGTCGCAGAGCGACGCAGGCCCCTACCCACTGACGGCCGCTACCCCGATCGAGGGTGGTTCGGACCGTCACGCGTTGATGGTCGATCCACACGCCTCGGCGACGTCCAGCACGTGCACGTTGTTCGAGACCTACGACACCTACTTTCACCCTGGCGGTCACTCCACGGCGGGATCCGGGGCAATTTGGAAGTTGACGTCGAACGCCCTTCGACCCGCGAGCTTCACGTCAGCCGACGCCGCGGGACTTCCCATCCTGCCTGGACTGGTGAACTACGACGAAGTGAAGAGCGGGGCGATGGATCACGCGATTCGCTTCACCGCGCAGTGCACCAGCGAGTCGTTCATCTGGCCGGCGCGCCACGAGGCCGGTCAAGCGGCGCCACAATGCCCGCCGATGGGTGCGCGATTTCGACTTCGGGCCTCGTTCGCCCTACCGAAATCACAGTGCGACACCTTTTGTCAAACGGTGCTGACGACCATGAAGGACTACGGACTTCTCTTGGCGGACAACGGCAGCAACTGGTATTTCCAGGGGACGGCCGATACTCGTTGGACCTATAACCAAGTGGACCAGCTCAAGGCGATTCCCGCGAGTGCCTTCGTCGCGGTGAGCGAATCGTGTCTCGAGGTCGCCTCGAACTCCGGACAGGCTCGTCAGCCCGGCACGACAGCGTACGCCGCGCGCTGCCTCGCGCACTGACGTCACCCATGCGTGACCCTGTGTTGGTGGCGACGAGGCGCTTACGCGACGATCTTCTCAGGGACGCGACGAGGCGTCACCAATACGTCGTGGGCGCCCACTTCTAGCGAGACACGGGTGCCGAGCTCGAAGTTGTCGGCCTCACTCGATCGCACGTCGGTCTTGACGACCACGTCAGCGAACCCGACTTCGAGGCGCGTGGCGGCTCCGAGAAAACTTCGGTGCTGCACAACGCCGGCGCCCTGCTCGTCGGCACGCACGTTAACGTCCTCGGGGCGCAGTAGGGCATCGATCGGGCCGGACTCGAGATTAGGCGCGAGACCGCGGATGGCCACTGTTTGACCGAAGAGTTCGACTTGGTCGCCACGTCGTGTGACCGGCACGCGGCTCGACACGCCAACGAACTCGGCGACGAACGCCGTGGATGGATGAGCGTAGAGCTCGGCGGGTGAGGCCACTTGTTCCACCCGCCCGCGCGACATCACGCAGACCCGATCGGCCATCGACAGGGCCTCCTCCTGGTCGTGCGTCACGAACAACGTGGTGATGTCCAAGCGCTGCTGGAGGGCGCGGATCTGATCGCGCAACTCGGCGCGCACCTTAGCGTCAAGAGCCGAGAGCGGCTCGTCAAGCAAGAGCACGCGCGGCTCGATGGCCAGAGCGCGCGCTAGGGCGACGCGTTGTTGTTGACCACCCGAGAGTTGGTGGGGGTATTTCGTCGCGTGTTCGCCCAGACCCACCAGTTCCAACAGCTCCAGTGCCCGTTGGCGCCGCGGTGCACTGCGTTGGCGGCGAAGCCGCAGGCCAAAGGACACATTGTCGCGTGCGGATAAATTCGGGAACAAGGAATAACTCTGAAAAACCATGCCCATGTCTCGACGTTGGGCGGGAATACGCGACACGTCGGTGCCGTCGACGAGGATCCGTCCCGCATCGGGGCGGTCGAAACCCGCGACCATGCGCAGCGCGGTCGTCTTGCCACAGCCCGAGGGTCCGAGCAGGGCGACGAACTCACCCGGTTCGACGCGCAGCGAGAATTCGTTGAGGGCGCGAGTGGCGCCGTAGACCCGGGTCAATCCCTCGAGCGACACCGGTGCGCCGGCGTTCTTCGTCCCGAGAGCTACCACGGTTGGGCTGGGGTCGAGTACTTCATTGGTAGTCAACTTAATTGTCCTTTACCACGTCGATGGGATCGGTCGAGAGAAACGATGATGGTCAAGATCAACCACATTGCTATGAGGAAGATCATCGAGACCGCGACTTGAATGTGGGGGTTATTGGTTGAGGAATTAACGATCCACACCGGCACCGTCGTCCAGAGGTCCAGACTGGCCATGGTGTACTCGCCAAAGACCAGCGCCAAGGTGAGCACCGACGCCGAAATGAGGGCCGTGCGCAAATTAGGGATGAGTACCCGCCACATCGTCGCGATCCATCCTGCCCCGAGCGAGCGCGACGCTTCTACGAGCGTCTTGAGATCGAGTGCTCCCAGCCCCGAGTCGAGAGAGCGGTAGACGAACGGCATGGCGAGGATGACGTAGACGAGTGCCAGCAAGTACGGTGACGCTGAGAGCCATTGGAAAGGCTTGGCGGCTTGCAGCACTCCCAGGATCAAGACGATCGGCGGGATGACAATAGGCAGGATCGTGATCACTTCCATGACGCGGCGAAAGCGTGGCAGTCGGAGGTGGACGTAGATCACTGTGGGGACCATGAGGAGTAGTTCGATGGCCAGCGTCACGACGGAGAGCTTGAAGGAGAGCCCGACCGCCGCGCCAAATCCGGGTTGACTGGCGATCTGTGTGAGGGGTTGAAGCGAGAAGTGTCCTTGAAGGTTCTGCAAGGAGAAATCCAGGGCGGCGTATACCGGCAGTATGAAGTACGCGGCCGCGATGATCAAGATGACCGCGCGACCCAAACGAGGGCGTCGGCGTCGGCGAGTGGGGACGACATCGGGCACGTCGGGACTCGTCAACGCGTCCTCAACCAGGAGATCGCGCAGGCCTTCTTGGCTCATGCCCTCAACCACCGAGTGGTGCGTCGTTGCAGCAACGAGTAGCCCGCCACCGTCACGAGGAGAATGACGATCATGCCAAAGCCCAGCGCGTACCCGATGTTCTCCTGGCCCGAGAGGACGTTGCCCGAGAGGAACGCGCCGATCTGAATGGGCGTCAGGGCGATCGTGCCGCCGGTCATCGCTTCCGCGGTGGCGTAGGCGGAAAATCCGCTACCAAAGAGCAGCAACATCGATCCGAGAACGGGCGGCATGAGAACCGGAAGTCCCACGTGACGCCAGTATTGCCACTTCGACGCGCCGAGATTTGATGCGGCCTCGCGCCACTGGGGACGCAGTCCGTTGAGCGCCGGTGTGATGACCAGGACCATGAGCGGGACCTGGAAGTACATGTAGACGAAGGCCACACCCGAGAACTTGTAGAGATCGAAGCCGTGGTTCCAAGGGTTGAGGTGAATGTGCGCCAGCCACGCGTCGGCCAACCCGGCGGGTCCCAGCGCGGCGATGAACATGAAGGCGAGGTTGACTCCACCGAAGTTCGCGAGCACACCCGCCGCCGCGGCGAGCACTCGTTTGAAGTATTCGTGATCGGACTGGGCGATGGCGTAGGCCAAAAACGTTCCCACCACGCCGGGGATGAGTGACGTGACGAGCGCCAACTTGAGGCTCGTCTCAAAGCCAAACAGGTACTGGCCGCCGCTGGTGATGGTCCTGATGTTGTGCATGGTCAATTGACCGCTGCGAGTGCGAAACGCGAGGTTGGTGATGATCCACGTGGGCACACCGAGACCCAACGCGACGTATACGACGAAGGGGAATACCGGCAGGCCCGTCTTGAGGCGTCGCAAAAGGGATTTGCGTAGTGAAGTGGCGCGTCCCTCGACACCGCGAAGGGAGGGCGCGGTGTCGAGGGACGGTGTGAATGCCATCGGTGATACCTACCGGATCAACCGGCGCCGACTTCCGAAGCCCAGTTAGCGGCGACGGTAGCCTTGGCGGCGCTCAACTGCGCAAGCGTCGGGTAGGTGGTGACACCCTTGGGCGCAGCGGGAAGCAACTTGAGGTACGACTTGTTAACGGTGTTGGCCGCGGTCATCGCCGCCAACTCGATCGGACGAGCGTAGCCCTGCAAGAACAAGTTCTGTCCGGTCACCGAGTACAAGTACTCCTCCCACAGACGCGCGGCCGCGGGGTGCGGGGCGTCGGCCGTGATGGCCTGGGTGTAGTAAGCCGCGTAGCTTGCGTCGCTCGGGATGATCACCTTCCACGTGGGCAGGTTGGCCTGGATTCCGTTCTGCAAGTAGTCCCACCAGATCAAGATCGGTGTGGTGCCCTGCACGGCAGTCTGTGCACTTCCGCCGGGAACGTAGTTACCGATGGAGTTCAGGTTCGCGAAGAACTTGATACCGGGCTCGACGTTGCTGAACGAACCGCCGTTGGCGAGCGACGCAGCCATAACTGCGGCAAACGCTGCGGACGCCTGGGTCGGGTCTCCATTGATACCTACTTCGTTCTTGTACATCGGCTTGGCCAGGTCAGCGAACGACGTGGGGCAGACCGCGATCTTGGCCGTGTTGCAACCAATCGAGACGTACCCGCCGTAGTCGTCAAACCAGCGACCATTCGGGTCCTTGGTGGCCGCAGGGATGCTCGACCAGGTCTGCACCTTGTAAGGGGCTAGCAACTTGGTGTTCTCCACCGCGTAGCTGGTACCGACGTCGAGGACGTCGGGGGCTTCGGCGCGACCCTTGTCGTTTTCAACAGCCGTGATCTCGTTGGCGCTCGACCCGTTGGGGTTCTCGTCATTAATCTTGATGCCGTACTTCGCAGTGAAGTCCTTCATGATTGCGCCATAGTTGGCCCAGCCCTGTAAGGGAAGGGTAATGACGTTGAGGTGGCCCTCGGCCTTCGCAGCCGCGACCAGTGCCGCCATACCCTTGGTACCCGACACGGACTGCACCGTTGACCAATTGGTCTTTGTTGATGCGTCAGCCGAGTTGCCCACGAACGTGACACCGATCGCTAGAGAACTCAACACGCCGGCGGCCGTAGCTACCTTCAGTTTGTTCAACACTCGTTATCCTCCTGAATTTGAGTACCCGTGTAGTAACTCACCGCGAACAGTACGAAAGGATTGTTATCGTCAGGCGACGTGAACACGGGCAACGAGTGACAACTAGGCGCACGGAATGAAAATCTTCTGACGCCTCAGAGTGACGATTGTCGTGCAACTACTTCGGCGAGCTCAGCTACGGAGCCAATAATGAGGTCGGCTCCGTGCTCGCGCAGGCGGGTCTCGTCGTCGTTGCCTGAGAGCACGCCAATACGTAACCCGACGCCGGCGTTGGAGCCTGCTTCCATGTCCGACGCGGTATCACCGACGACCGCGACTCGCGACATCGCAGTGACCTTCGCGCGCAGGGCGCATGCCAAGATCATGTCGGGCGCCGGACGTCCGCGGCCCGCGTCGGCGGGTGAAATTCGGATGCTGATTAGGTCTGACCATTGGAGGCGGTCGATGAGGGACTCGCGCGTGGTCGGCGAGAAGCCGGTGGTGAAGGCGACGGCGACGCCGCTGCGTTGCATCTCTTCGAGATTGTGGCGCGCTCCGGGGATCTCCTGCACCCCCAATTCCTGGGCCGCCGCGACGAAGTGCGATTCAAAGAGAGCGTTGGCACCCTCAGCCCCCGCCCCAAAGAGTGAGCGGAACACCTCGATCTTGGATTGGCCCATCGTCTCGAGGACGAAGATCTCGGCTTGTTTTGCCTCGTCATCGTCGAGGTCGAGGGACGCGATCGTGCGGTGAAAGGCCTCGAGGACGAGCCCGTCGTCGCGGACCGTTGTGCCGGCCATGTCACAGCAGACGAGCTCGATCACGCCATGCTCTCTTCAGCGATGGCGGGTGACAAGGTCATACCTCGTCCGCCCGCTCCGGTCACGATGGTGACGTCCTCGAAGACGTCACGACGCAGATAGACCTCATCGCTTCGCGCGGGGTCCATCTGGTGATATACCCCCGTCCAGCGGCGTTCGATGCGCGGCATTGCCGGACCGATGAGACTGCGCGCCGCCGCCACGATGAGGTCCATCGGTCGGTCGGGCGAATCAAAGACGCCTGGACGATCTCCTTCGTGGGTATCACCGATCGTGAGACCGCCGTGACACCGCTGCTGGCAGAGCAACTGGATCGCGTAGTGCTTGGCGGTGCCCTCTTGTTCGGGCAAGACCTCGAGGGCGTCGTTACGAAATTGTGGATAGTAGCGAAAGGAGTCCCCGTTGGCGATCGACGTCGTCAAAGTGTCCGCCAGAGGTTCGGTCTCGGCCATTTGTAGACGCACGCTGCGCACCGGCTCACTCTCGAAGAGCTCACGGGCGAAACCACTCACCGATGCTCCGACGCAGATAAAGACCCGGTCACCGCTGTGAACGACGCCACGGTGGTCGATGGCGGCGTTGTCGCGCAGGCCCACCAGTTCTCGGCCGGCGTGGTAGGTGTAGCGCCCGGTACGAATCATTGCGTGACGTAGCGCGATGAGAGCCACGCGTGACTCCACGGCGGCGTCACGTTCGCAGTAGAGGCCACCAAGGAAATCGCCGCGCACCACGGGGTTACGTGCCATTACTTCGGAGCGGCTCATCAGGGCAAATCCTCGTTGCGCGGCGCTCGGACGCGCTACGGCGCGTCGAGCCACTTCGAGCTCCTCCTGAGTGGCGAGCAAAGTAAAGGAGCCATTCGCACGAAATTTAATGTCGGGGACGTCAAGGGAGATCTCCTCCCAGAGTTCACGCGCTCGCAGGGCGAGATCGCCCTCGCGACCGTCGGCGCGACCGCTGACCCACACCAAGCCAAAGTTTCGTACCGACGCACCCATGGGAACCGCGTCGCGTTCGAGCTGAACGACTTCAGCTCCGCGAGCCAGCGAGAAATACGCGTGCATTGTGCCCAAGATGCCGCCACCCACGACGACGACGCGACGCCCCGCCAGGGAGTTGTCAGCGTCAAGGGGCATGGCCCGAAGGGTAGGCCTCGCAAATTGTTCGACCGTGACGTGAAGGTGTCCGGGCCGCAAAATCTGCGACACGCCCATCGTCACGACGTCGTGAAGGCGACGCTGACGAGTTGGCGTGCGCGTCGGTGTTAAGAATGACCGAGTTCAACGACGACGAAAGGATGCAGATGGCTGAACACACCGAGGAGGGACTTCCCGATTTCTCCGATGCCGAGAGTGCGGGCGTCGCCCACCGCGTCTTGGGCACGACGCTGCCAGTCCTCGAAGTCCAACTCCAGCCCGGTCAGTCCGTGATCTCCCAAGGTGGTGAGATGTCCTGGATGACACCGAGCGTGATGATGACGACCCAGACCAGTGGCGCGGGCGGCTCGGGATTGGCGGGAGTCTTCAAGCGCGCGGTCGCGGGCGGGACCATCTTCATGTCGCAGTTCACCGCCCAAGGCAGCGTCGGCGTCGTGGCGTTCGCCGCCAAGATGCCCGGTCGCATCCGCGCGATCACCGTGGCCGCGAATCGCGAATACATGGTGTCGCGTCACGGGTTTCTCGCCGCGACTGACGCGGTCACGCTCAACTTGGGCTTTCAGCAGAAACTCGGCGTAGGCATCTTTTCGGGCAACGGATTCATCCTGCAGCGCCTCGCGGGCCAGGGAACGGCGTGGATCGAGCTGTCGGGAGAATTGGTGACCTACGACCTCGCGGCAGGTGAGTCGATGATGGTGCACCCTGGTCATATCGGTCTCTTTGACGCGACGGTCCAGCTCGACATCCAGATGGTCAAGGGCATCAAGAACATGCTGTTTGGGGCGGACACGATCTTCCTGGCGAAGTTGACGGGACCGGGAAGCGTCTACCTACAGACAATGACGGTGCCGGGTCTGGCGCACGCCATTGCCCCGTACCTGCCAGCGAACGAGGGTGGCGCCAGCGGCGGAGGTGCGTTCGGCTTCAAATTGGGCTGATTACGCGACGCGTGGACGTGATGTGTCACGCGCGCCGTACACTCGGTGTCCCGCTGGTGTCGTAGCGAGGAATCGAGGGAGCCGAGATGGAGAAGTCGCAACTGCGTGAAGCGCTCTACGAGGTCGGTCGGTCACGCCTCTTTGACACCGTCAATACTCACGCGGGACCCTTCACTCACGTCTGTCGTTTGGTCAATCCCGAGGGCGCACGCATGAGCCTGCACTACGCGTCTGGCGTTCGGGTGGAGGCGTGGCACCAATCGGGCAACGAACTCGCGGCCCTGTATTCGTGGAACGGCGTCTGGATATTGTTCGATCGATTCAACGTGGGTAGCAGAGAGGACTCGAGCACCGACACCGTCGTCGTGATCTCGGCGCCAACGCTCGACCTCCAAGTCGCGACCGGCTCCCTCATTATGCAAAGTCAGGAGTCACTCGAGGACCTGTGGATGAACGCGGGCGACGATGACTAGCCACGTGCCCAATCCGCTGGCCTTCGCGATGGAGGAGTTCAACGTCGCGATCAATTCGCACGGCGACTTCACCTACGTCCGTTTCGGGCGGGAGTTGGAGAAACTTCGTGTTCGCCTCCAGGGCGGGAACTACGCGCGACTGGTTCGCCGACTGACCGATCTCGATGGCGAGATCACGTCACTCTTCGAGTGCAACTCGACGGGCGCGTTGATCCTCGTTCGAGAAGAGCACGTCTGCGACGCCGACGAGTGTGACTTCGAGCTGGGCGATGTGTCGATCTCGGCAACGTCGCACGAGAGTCTCCTAGCGACGATCTCGCTCCTCGAGTTCGACCGCGACGACCCCGAAGAGTTTCTCGGGATGATTCATCCCGATTGACGCTCGATGCGATTCACACGTGGAAACACCTTGCTCTGTGGTCCTAACCACGAATCTTCTTGAGAGAGTGTTGGCGTGTTGCGCTCAGCGATATTCGATGTCGCGGTGCTATTTGGCACGACCACGGAGCAAATCCTTGAAAAATTGGCGAGCGCCGCAGCCCTCCCCGACGCCCGGCCATAAATCGGTGCGCTGGTAGAGTTAGAGGACTGCGCGACCTCGGACGGGGCGCGCCGTGTCGCGAATGGCGGCGTCACACAATGAGGAGTTGACATGAAGGTTTTGGTTCTGGGCGGCGACGGATTCTGTGGCTGGCCCACCTCATTGCACCTCTCGGACATCGGTCACGAGGTGACCGTCGTGGACAACTTAAGTCGTCGCGAGATTGACGTCGAACTGGAGGTCGAGTCCCTGACGCCGATTCGCCCGATGGGTGTGCGGGTGCGTGCGTGGAAGGAATTGACCGGCAAGGATATCGACTTCGTGAATCTCGACCTGGCCGAAGAATTCGACCGTTTCGAGACGTTGTTGCGAGAAAAGCAGCCCGACGCCATCGTGCACTTCGGCGAGCAACGCGCGGCTCCGTATTCGATGCGTAGCACCATCGCCAAGCGCTACACCGTTGACAACAACGTTCGCGGAACCCACAACGTGCTCGCCGCGATCGTGGCCAGTGGACGCGACATCGCCCTGGTGCACTTGGGCACGATGGGCGTGTACGGCTACGGCTGGAGCGGCTCGGCGCCGATTCCCGAGGGGTACCTGACGGTCAAGGTCCCCACCCCCGATGGTGAGATCAATCGGGAGATCCTGCACCCGGCCAATCCGGGTTCCGTGTATCACTTGACCAAGACGCTCGATCAACTGCTGTTCGCGTTCTACGCCAAGAACGACATGCTGCGCATCACCGACCTTCACCAGGGCATCGTCTGGGGTACCCAGACCCCCCAAACGGCGATGGACGAGCGACTGATAAACCGCTTCGACTACGACGGTGACTACGGGACCGTCTTGAACCGCTTCTTGATGCAAGCGGCCATTGGCCATCCCCTCACCGTGCACGGCACCGGCGGCCAGACGCGAGCCTTCATCCACATTCGTGACACGGTGCGCTGCATCCAGATCGCCCTGGAGAATCCTCCCAAGAACGGCGATCCGGTCAAGGTGTTCAACCAGGTCACCGAGACGTATCGGGTGCGCGAACTCGCCGAACTTATTTCTAAGCAGACCGGCGTCGAGGTGGCTTACCTGAAGAACCCGCGCAACGAAGCGGCCGAGAACGACCTCAACGTGAGTCGCGAACAGTTCTTGGAGTTGGGACTGAATCCGACGTTGCTCTCTGACGGCTTGCTCGAGGAATCGCGAGATATCGCCGAGAAGTACCGCGAACGAGCTGATACCACCAAGATCATTGCTCGTTCGGTGTGGCGCCAGGGTATGGAGACTTCGCCGGACTTCGTCGTCAAGTAAAACCACCAAAGACACCACTTGGCGAGTCGGCCGTGTGAGACTTTGGCGATGGCCACACTCTACGAATATGTTCGTCATCCACGCGCCGCTGAATTGCGGTTGAGCAAGCCCGTCAAGACTGCTGATTTGCGACGAGTGAATCACCAGAATCCGTTCGTGCGCTTCAACGCACGCTTCGGACTACGGATCACACTGGTGGTCGGCACGATGTGGGCCGCCTACGTCTTCACGATCTTGGCTCTCTTCGCACTTCCCTCGGCGATTAGCCAAGGGACGTACTTCGTCATCGTGTGGCTGTCGAGCAGCTTCTTGCAGTTGGTGCTCCTGCCCATCATCATCGTGGGTCAGAACATTCAAGCCGCCGCGGCAGATAAGCGCTCTGAGGACACGTACAAGGATGCCGAGGCGGTCTTGAAGGAGGCCGAGGAGATACAAAAACACTTGCTCGCTCAGGATCAGGCGATTTCGGACATCGTGTCGCGCCTAGAGAAATTGATGGCACCCGGCACCTCGGCGTAGTTTATTTCAGTGCCCCACTTACTCCTTTGGGCGGCCACGGCACCGGTGGACGTCCACAGGGGTGCGGTCTTGCCCCTCGCGCGCGTCGTGGTGATTCTCGTACCCGTCCTCGCCCTGTGCTTCTACGTCTTCGTAGTGCTCAAGCGGCGAAGATAACCACTCTTCTTCACGTCGTCTTCTCGTGAGGTGCTATCTGGCGACTGGCCTCGTCTAGACCTCGCGGCTGAGGAGGCGCAAGACATTACGGTCGGTGTGCAAAATGACGGTCGGTTTTTGCTGGTACTCGACGACAGTGGTCTGTTCGTAGGAGAACCAGTCCTCTCCGACGTTGATCGACACGTCGAAACGAGTGGTCTGGGCGAGGGCGTGCAAGTAGGTCGTCGACAAGATGCCGTACGAACTCGAACCCACGGCGGATTCGAGTTTGAAGGACGTCGCCTCGGTGTCCACGGTGGCTCCGGCGATCAGTGTCGTGGCGTGAGGAACGATGAAACAGCGAACGACCTGATGATTGGCCCCGTCCCACATCCAGTAGCCGACCTCGGTGTGAAAGGGCGTGTCCTCGCCGTCGCGCCACGTCGCGGTGCGATAGTCCAATCCGTACAGCGGATGTGGTCCGACGTTGACCGGCCCAAAGGGTGCAAAGGTCGTCCGCTCACGAAACTTCGTTTCACCCAATTTGCCCTGATCGGAATGGAACGAGACGTCCAGACCGTCGAGACCAGATTCCCAGGTGCCGATGAGCCCAGCGAGTGGACCCCAAGGTGTTGTCGGCATAGCGTAGGTATCGTTTCTTGATCGGTCGTCGAGCGTGGACAGTTTAGGACGCACTCGTAGCGGCCACCGCGGGAGCGAGCAACTGGTCACTGAGGACGTAGGTGCGCGCCAATTGCGAAAATGCCACTCCCGCCAGGGCGATACCGACCCAGGGTTGGGCGGGGCTGAGTAAGACGAATCCAAAGGTGATGACGGCGTCGGCGATGACGCGTGTCGACGGTCGCGCGATACCAATACGCCCCGACATCAGGTATGACGCACTGAATGTATTGATGATCGGCAACGCGGCGTCGAGCGTCCATCGCCCGCGCAGCGCACGGACGGCGACACCAAAGGAGATCGCGCCAATGAGAGTGAGGCCAACGCCAGCTCCCAAGGTGGCATTCGCGAAGCGTGCAGAGACCGGATGGGGCTGTCCTGGCCAGTGAGCCACTAGGGAGATCAACAACGCGAAGCCGGCGTAGTAGGCCAGGATCCCGAACTGGGTGAGGCGATGCAGGGCACCTACCAGTGTGAGCCCGTTCGCGTCGAGTGAAAGCGAGGCAACTGGCGAAGGATGTTCGCCGTACGGACGAGTCACGTCGGACCAGGCGGTGCCGTTCCAAACCCGCCACTGACGCGCGCCCGAGGGATCGGGGTACCAGCCTGGAGGAATCTGACTCACTGCACTACTCACTGACCCAGTCTCCCATAGTGACGCGTGGACGACTCTGCAGTGTCCTTAGGGACGCAACGACGCAACCGTCGTCAGTGCAATAGCGACACAGATGCTGGGTCGACACGAGATGCCGGTCAGCGGGGAGGGTACGTAGTTGAGGGTCACATTGTGCGCGCCAGAAGACTCCCATTCGCTCATCGCTGGCGTTTGTCCCGCGAGGTGCCCCACCACAACGCAGGTCGTCGCCGACGAACACGACATCGCGCTCGCGTGCAGGGGGACGTAAGTCTCGCTCCAGCCCTGTGATGACACTTTCGTCGACGGCACAGCGACGGCCGAACCTTTTGCGGTCGTCACCAGCGCGACGCACGACGTCGGACACTCCAACGAGGACAACGAGGTCCACGCCACGGGTGTCGTCACCGCCCGCCACACGCGGCCGCCGTCGAGAGTCTCGCGCAGCACCACGTGATGCGTCGCCGAGGTCGTGGCGACGTAGCACGCGCTCGCGCTGATACAAGTCAGCGCCGTCGACTTATTGGCCGTCCACGCCAGCGTGCGCGGTGCGCTCCACGACCCGCCGGCATTCTTCGTGAACGAGAGTCGAGCTGTGTCCTTGACCGTCGTGTCCAGTACGGCGCAGTCGTGATCGTCAACGCAACTTAAGTCGTGAATGACGAGTCCGCCCGCAGGTCCGGCCAGCTTCTTCACCGCTCCAGTGTTGGCGTTGACGGCCCAGAGTAATTCCCCAGACTCTTGGGTACCTCCAAAGAGGCACCGTGTCGCCGCACACGATCCGGTGTAGATCGTGGCGACTGGGGCGGGGGGGGTCGACAATGCGGACCAGACTCCTTGATGGTTGCGTACCTGCGCGGTGGTGGTGGGCGCGCTCGCGCCGCCGGAGGCTCCCACGGCAACGCAAGCACCCGTCGTAGTGCACGACACCGCCGTGAGGGGAGCGTTAATACTGATCGAGGGTTGACCATCGGAGTGACGAGCGGTCGATGCCGAGGCGCAACTGGCCAACAAAAGCGTGGCGCCCGTAAGCAAGACGATGCTGCGGCCGACGCCACGCGTCTTGGTGATATATCGGCTCATGCAACAATTCTTTCGTACGAAACCTCGGTGAAGTAATGCTAGTAAGCCCTGTCGAGGCCGGCGGACCACTACACGTCTAGCCTTTTTATATGAGCTGGATCGATGTCGCCATTGCCGCACTCGTCGTCATTTCGGCGCTGCGCGGTTGGAGCCAGGGTGTGCTGCGTCAGATTGGTGGGATTTTGGGGCGCATCATCGGTTTCGTGGGGGGGTGCTACCTCGCCGCGAGCGTCACTTCGCACGTGAGCGAGGTCGCCTGGCGACCCCTGGACGCCATTCTCATCGTCATCGCGTGCGTTGTCGTCGGAGGAATTATCGTGCGACTGGTCGGCGGGATCCTCTCGAGACTTCTGCACGAGGCGCGACTGGGAATCATTGATTCGGTCCTTGGAGCGGGTGTGGGCGTCGCGGGCACCTTGGTGACGTGTTGGTTCCTCGCCGCCATCTTGACTGGCGTTCCCTGGAGCTCGGTTGGACAATCCATCAATCACTCAGTGATCTTGCGGACGGTCCAGCGCGTGATGCCCTCGCCGCCGTCGGTCGAGAATCGACTCCAGGGTGTCCTTGATCAGGTCAATGTGCCGAGCCTGTTCGCCGACGTGGTGGCCCCGACCTTGCCCGGGGTCGCTCACGAGGCGTTGACCACCACCCACTTCGTCGCTGCGCCCGCAGGCGTCGTTGACGTTGAAGCTTCCGGTGCTTGTCATTTGTTCTCCCAGGGGACGGGTTTCGAGGTAGCTCCGGGCGAGGTCGTGACGGCCGCACATCTGTTGGCCGGGCAGAAGAAAGTATGGGTGGGTTCGACCGTCGCTCACGTGGTGCTCTTTGACCCGCGCAGCGACATCGCCGTGGTACGAGTCCCTGGACTGAAGGCGCAACCTCTTACCCTGGGAACGTCGCCCTCTCGTGGCACGCGTGGCGACGTCGTGGGATTCACCGCGAGCAATGACCGCACATGGTCGACGGCGGTGTACTTAGGGTCGGTCGTCGCACCGGGTCGCGATATCTATAGTGGCCCACTATTCTCGCGGACCATGGACGTCGTCGTCTCGACGGTAACGACGAGCGAAGCGGGTGCGCCGGTACTCGTTCACGGCGACGTGGTCGCCGTCGTCGCCCAGCGCGCACCAATTGACGGGGGACTGGTCTACGCCGTTCCCGTTAGCCAGTTACTGACGCAACTGGCTAACGTCACGTCGGCGACGGTATCGACCCAGCGCTGCGTCAACTGACGGATCGCACCGCTTCAGCTAACACGCTCAGTCCGTCGGCCAACTGTTCGTCGGTGATGACCAACGGCGGCAAGAGTCGGATCACGTTGCCCGCGGTTCCGCACGACAACGCGATCAGACCGTGGTCGTTGCAGTACTTGACGATTGCCTTCGCCGCCGCCGCATTGGGGTTCTTCGTCCCGGGTTCGACGAGCTCGAAAGCGATCATCGCCCCGCGGCCCCGCACGTCGCCGATGATCGTGACGTCGCTCGCCAAGGAGGTGAGAAAGTCCAGCAGGATTGGTTCGAGTTCGCGTGCTCGCGCCACCAGGTTACGTTCACGCATTACGCGAATGGCCGCGAGTGCTGCGACCGCCGCGACGGGGTTTCCACCGTAGGTGCCCCCGAGTCCACCCTCGTGGACTGTGTTCATGATCTCGACGCGACCGGTGACTCCCGCGAGCGGCATTCCGCCGGCGAGGCCCTTAGCGGTGGTGACGATGTCGGGAATGACTCCCTCGTGGTCCACGGCGAACCACTCGCCGGTCCGTCCAAAACCACTTTGAATCTCGTCGGCGATGAAGACCACCCCGTTGTCGGTGGTCCACTTCGACAACGCCGGTAGGAACCCATCGGCAGGGACGATGAAACCACCTTCACCTTGGATCGGCTCGATGAGCAACGCCGCGACATTCTTGGCGCCCACTTGAGACTCGATGTCGGCGATCGCGATGGCGGCCGCCTCTTCACCCGTGTGTCCGTCGAGGAACGGATAGCTCATCGGGACGCGGTACACCTCGGGCGCGAATGGTCCAAAGCCATCCTTGTAGGGCATATTTTTCGCCGTCAGGGCCATGGTCAGATTGGTTCGTCCGTGGTACGCGTGATCGAACACGATGATCGCCTGGCGTCCGGTCGCGTGTCGTGCGATCTTGACGGCGTTCTCGACCGCTTCCGCCCCAGAATTGAAGAGGGCCGACGTCTTCGCGTGGTTCCCCGGCGTCAGTACGGCTAGTTCTTCGCACACCTCGACGTAACTCTCGTAGGGCGTGACCATGAAACACGTGTGAGTGAACGCGGCGACCTGTTGCGACACGGCCTCCACTAACTCAGGAGCCGCGTGACCGATGCCGGTCACGGCGATGCCCGAGCCGAAATCTAAAATGTGATTACCGTCGACGTCGACCAGGATCGCTCCGTCGGCGCGGTCGATGTAGATCGTGAATCCGTTGGTCACGCCGGTGCTGACGACACTCTGACGGCGCGCATGCAGAGCTCGCGACTTGGGCCCGGGCAATTCGGTGATGACCTTGCGCTCGGTGCCGACCGACGATTCAAGTGACGAAACCATGGAGAACTCCTCGACGTGGTCCGCGGGTGACGGACGAACCCAGCGTAGTTCCGGTGCCCGGCGCCTTGTCCGAGACGACGAAACGGGTGACCGTAGTCACCCGTTTCGTCGTTGGCGGAGGAGGTGGGATTTGAACCCACGGTGCCCGGAGACACAGCAGTTTTCGAGACTGCCCGATTCGGCCGCTCTCGCACCCCTCCGGGAGTGAGTCTACCCCCTCTGAACTCACATATCCGAGGCGAGACCTATGGCGATGTGATTGGGGGAGTGATGGTCACGTTCACCACTGGTAAATTTCGCGCCTGAAGCGTAAGACGTGAGTCGTGCCGATCGTGATGGTTCTCGCCACGGGTGTCGTCGCGGTGGCCCAGCAATCGCCGCGTGGCGGCGACCCGTCGCAACTTTCGTCCAAAGCTGCTGCTCGTCTGGAGATATCGGACGTGACGGTGACGGCGTCCTCCTCGCACGGTGATTCGGCGGTGGTTATGTCTCTCGTCAACTCGACGGGTGGCCCCATCTCATTGATGTCGGTGAGCTCCCCTTTGGCCTCGATGGGCATGCAGTTCCATGACGCAAACATGCGCCAAAACGACAGCACCATGACGTGGCAGTCGGACATATTGACGGGTTCTGCGGCGACCCAGCATCTGGGGTATCAGAACGACGGCGTCGAACTGAGCGTGTTGGACGCGGACCTGAAAGTCGGCGCTCACGTGCCGTTGGAGGTCACGTACAGCGACTTCTCCACCTCACGTACGATCACGGTGAACGCGCGCGTGGTTGCTCCTCCGACGGGTCTGCACTTTAATATGTCGGCGATGCATATGTAGTGGTCTCGAGAGGAGTGCTGCTCGGCGACGATGTTGCGGTGACGGTAGTTTGGGGGCACGAGAACGTGAGAGTTGACTTCGGGCGAGTGGTAGGAAAAAGGTAGTGACGTACGTAGACCAAAACTGGGGCCATCCGTGGGTATTCCTCCTCGGTGTACTTGTCACGGCGGTACACCTTCACGGACTGAGCGTCTTGAATCGACGATCGACGCCCGAGCGGGCGCGTCGGCGTCAACGAAAGATGCTGTTGAGTTTCGCGGGCATCGCGGTAGTCACGGTGAGCGTTTGTTCGCCGTTGGAGTACTGGTCGATGCAGTATTTCTGGATTCACATGATCCAACACGTGATGGTCATGTTGGCCGCGCCCGCTCTCTATGTCGCCGGTGATCCTGCGCTTCCGTTGACCTTCGCTTTACCGGTGACGGTGAGGCGACGAGTGTTCCGATTCTTCAATCTCTCTCCCCGGGCTCGTTCGCTTCGGGCATCCCTTCATTTCGTCACGTCGGCGAAGTTCGCGGTGATCTCGTTCAATCTGGTGATGATTCTTTGGATGCTGCCCGGCCCCTTCGATTTCGTGATGAAGAGCGAGACACTACACATCGGATTGATGCTCTCGACCTTCTTCTTTACCGGCATCCTTTTCTGGGCCAAGATCATTTCGTCATATCCGTTCTCGTCCATCAAGGCGCCGCTCTCCAAAGCGGGAGCGTTGCTACTGACCAACTTGGTGATGACCATCGTCGCCATGGCGATCAGCATCTTCACGTCGACGCCGGATTATCGGTTCCCCCCGATGATGATGGTCATGGGAAGCACGGTGATGCCAATGACGATGGTGACGATGAATCGATTGGTCGACCAACAGATTGGTGCAGCGATCCTGTGGGTGTGTGGAGACTTCTGGTGCCTCCCCACGCTGATTATCACTATCCACTCGGCTCTCAAGGACGGGACCGACGTGCATCTGATGGACCGCTTCTTGCGCGGCCGCGAAGACGACCTCCCCGTCGCGTTCTTAGAGCACGAGACCACCGAGTGAGTTCTCTTTGCGCGTACCGCTTGGTGAACTCACTAGAGACGCGGTGATGACGAGTCGGCTCGAGGACGAGGGATTCATGGCTCAAGCGCTCGAGGTGGCCCGTAGCGCGGCATCTCATGACGATGTGCCGGTCGGTTGTGTCATTGTTCGTGACGGCGCCGTTCTTGCAACGGGTGAGAATCGGCGTGAAGCGGATCGTGATCCCACGGCTCACGCGGAACTGGTGGCCTTGCGCGCAGCGGCACACGCGGTGGGTCGGTGGCGTTTGGACGGTGTCACTGCCTACGTCACGCTCGAGCCGTGTGTCATGTGCGCAGGAGCTCTCTTGAACGCTCGGATCGACCGAGTGGTCATCGCGGCGATGGATGAGAAGGCCGGCGCAGTGGGCTCTCGCTACAACGTCCTCGTCGATCCGCGTCTCTTGCACGAGGCGTCGGTCACCTACGACGTGCTAGGTGAGCAGTCGGCGAATCTTCTGCGCAAGTTCTTTCAGAGCCGACGCGAGGACTGAGCGAGTCACTCTTCCATCTTGGCCTCGCATTGAGCACCGCTGCAGTTCTGGCCTGGTCGTCTACCACCGGTGGCGGGCGCTCAGGCCACGGGAGAATCGCTTGACGATAGAAACCTTGGGGCGTTCGCCGACGAGGGCCATTGCGGCACTTTCGAGTCCGATCGATGGGGTGGGTTTCTGTATTTCGTCGGAGAATAATTCGACGGGCACTTCGTTTGCGGTTGCTTGAGGTGATCGCGCGCTGCCGAAGTAGGCCACAAGAGCAAAAGTACTTGAAAATTACTGATTTGTAGACCCGATCCCTGGGTTCTGACCCCACTTCGACGCACGCAAAATTGTCGCTCGTCGTTAAGGTGTGGGCAGCGGCACGGGAATCGTCGGGGTGAACTGATGCCTGGGTGGTGCGTGCCCGAACCTACGCCAAAGGTGGCCACGTGATGTCAGATTCACAACAGACCACAGAGTCCAAGCGAAGTGAGCCCCACGTGGATTCGCCGGCTCGTCCGCGCCCCATCGTTCCCTCGCAATTAGGGGACAACAGTCTCGTTGGACCGCCGAACCAGGAGGCCCTGGCCGCTATCTTTCCACCGATCGCCGACTACGCCTTCTTGTCGGACTGCGAGAACACCTGCCTCGTGGCACCTACTGGATCGGTGGAGTGGTTGTGCCTCCCTCGTCCGCACGACCCCAGTGTCTTTGGGACGATCCTGGACCGTTCGGCTGGGTCGTTTCGCCTAGCTCCTGTCGATAGCGCGGTGCCGGCCCACCGCCAGTACGTTCCAGGAACGATGGTCCTCGCCACCACGTGGCAGACCCGCAGCGGTTGGTTGATCGTCAACGACTACATGGCCATTGGTCCCTGGTACCGCACGGGCGACCGCTCCGACTTCCATCGTCGTACGCCCGGGGATTTCGACGCTCGGCGTATTTTGGTGCGCTCGGCGACGTGTCTTCACGGCACGGTCGACGTGTTGTTGAACTGTGAGCCGTCCTTCGATTACGGCAGGGCCGACGCGAATTGGGAGTACACGGGAGATTCCTACGATCAAGTAGCGACCAACAATCCCGACTTCAACCGATTGACGTTGACCGGTGACATGCGCTTTGGCATCGAAGGTCGCGCCGTTCGCGCCCGACACCGTCTGACTGAGGGTGAGTCGTCCTTCGTGGTCTTGGGTTGGGGTGACGGCCCGGTGCCGACCACGCGCGCCGAGGTGGACGCGTGTCGCGCGGAAACCAGTCGCTTCTGGCGAGACTGGATCGACGGCGGCCGATTCCCTAATCACCCCTGGCGTGAGTTGCTCCAGCGCAGTGCGTTGACGCTCAAGGGGCTCACCTACGCTCCCACGGGTGCGATGCTCGCTGCCGCTGACCACGTCACTGCCCGAACAGCCCGGGGGCCAGCGCAACTGGGACTATCGCTACACCTGGATCCGCGACGCGGCCTTTACCCTGCGATCGCTGCACGCGCTGGGCTTCGATACCGAAGCGGACGACTTCCTAGCGTTCTTAGGCGACGTACTCGAACCCAAGGGCGCGGTTGGTGGCGGGGTCATCCCGATGCGAGGGAACCTCCAGGTGTTGTACCCGGTGGACGGCGCCCTCGCCGTGCCGGAATCCGAGTTGGACCACCTCACCGGGCACGTGGGGAGTCGACCGGTACGTAGTGGTAACGCCGCGTACAACCAAACCCAGTTCGACATCCTCGGGGCCATCGTTGACTGCGTCTTTGAACACACTCGCTCGCGCGACTCGCTCAGTGAGCGATCGTGGCGTATCGTCGTGCAGGCGGTGGAGACCGCTCTTAAGTGTTGGGGCGAAGTCGACCGCGGCATTTGGGAGATGCGAGGCGAGCCCAAGCACTTCACTTTTTCCAAAGTGATGTGTTGGGTAGCCGCCGATCGTGGCGCGCGACTCGCCGCCCTTCGCGGCGAGAAGAACCGCGCCGACCTCTGGTGGAGTGCCGCTCAGGAGATCCACGCCGATATCTGTGCCAACGCCGTCGGCGAGGAGGGGTATTTCACTCAGTCCTATGACTCAAGCGAGTTGGATGCGTCGCTCCTCCTCCTCCCGATGCTGGGCTTCTTGGCGCCTCAGGATGAACGGATCCGAGCGACAGTATTGGCGATCGCCACCAAGCTCGGCGATGGGGCCTTCGTATATCGCTATCGTCCCGAGGCGACCGACGACGGACTCGAGGGTCAGCCCGAGGGGAGCTTCACCGCCTGTTCCTTCTGGCTCGTCTCGGCGCTCGTGGAGATCGGCGAACTCGATCAGGCTCGCGTCCAGTGCGAGAAATTGGTGGGTGCTGCTAGTGCGCTCGGCCTCTACGCTGAAGAAATCGATCCCGCGACCGCGCGACACTTGGGGAATTTCCCCCAAGCGCTCACACACCTCGCCCTGATCAATGCGTTGTTGAACGTCATCGAAGCCGAACAACGCGCAACGGGAAAGACAATCGGACCCGCGGGGTCGCCGAGTTGGTGGAGCGCTGTGGGAACGACGGACCGCCCCGGTTCTGTTTCGTAGAAAGGAGTGTCCATCATCGAACGTCAAGAACACGTGGAGGAGTCTTCGCGATTGTCCGCCCAGCATCACGGCGAACCGCACCAGAACGGGCATCACACCGCTCCCGAGACCGCGGATTTCGTCGTCATCGCTAATCGGTTGCCGGTCCAACGATCGACGGTCGAGGGTGGTGACGAATGGCGCCCGAGCCCGGGTGGACTGGTGTCGGCTCTGACGCCGGTCTTGCAAGGTCGAAACGGACTCTGGATCGGCTGGTTGGGGACCTCTGGTGAAGATGATGCGCCCGCGATGTACGAAGGCATCAAACTCAAGGCAGTCGCGATCAGTCGTGAGGAATACGAGAACTTCTACCTCGGTTTCTCTAATGCCACCCTGTGGCCGCTGTATCACGACGCGATTCGAGCCCCGACGTTTCATCGCACGTGGTGGCACGCCTACCAAGAGATCAACCGTCGGTACGCGGTAGCGGCGGCCGAGTCCGTGGCGCCCAACGGCACCGTTTGGATTCACGACTACCAACTTCAGTTAGTGCCCGATCTGATTCGCCAATTGCGCCCCGACGTTCGCATCGGCTTCTTCTTACACATTCCATTTCCGCCGAGCGAACTTTTCATGCAACTGCCGTGGCGACGCGAAATAATCGCTGGACTCTTGGGGGCGGACCTCATCGGTTTCCAAGTGCCTCACGCCGCAGCGAACTTCTCACGCATCGCTCGTCGCTTGATGGGTGCCACCGGGACCGACTCCGTGCTGCACCACGAGGGTCGTACCATTCGCGTGGGCGCATTTCCCATCACCGTCGACACCTCGCAGATCATCGCATTATCCGCCGACGAAAAGATCCGCGAACGTGCTCGCGAGATCCGTCGGGATTTGGGAAACCCTGACGTGGTCCTCCTGGGAGTGGACCGCCTCGACTACACCAAGGGTATCCAGCAGCGGTTGACGGCCATCACCGAAATGTTCGCTGACGGTCAACTAAACGGTGGTACGCACGTGGTGGTGCAGGTCGCTGTACCGAGCCGCGAATCTGACGCCCACTACGACTTGGAGCGCCACAACCTCGAACAAGTCGTCAGTGAATTGAACGGTGATCACTCACTCGTCGGGAGTCCGGTGATCCATTATCTTCACCAGAGTCTGCCCTTCGACGAACTCCTCGCGCTATACCTCGCCGCCGACATCATGCTGGTCACACCCTTTCGCGACGGCATGAATCTGGTCGCAAAGGAGTACGTGACGTGTCGCATCGACATGACGGGGTGTCTCGTGCTCAGTGAATTCGCCGGGGCCGCAGCGGAACTGCGCGGCGCGTTCATGGTCAATCCTCACGATCTCGACGGCATCAAGGAGGCGATCGGTCTCGCCTTGAAGGCCGGACCCAAAGAAGCGAAAGCTCGCATGGCCCGAATGCGACGAAAGGTGTTGCGGCGCGACGTCTCGGACTGGGCGGAGTCCTTCATATCGGCGCTCCAGCAAGGAAATGGCACGTCCACCTCGCGCGGCGACGTTCGCTTCACCAGTCTCAAGAGTGACTTTACCGATGATCAACCGCGTCGTCGCGCATCCGATGACGTGGACGCCCTGCACTGAACGATTCGTTCGCCGTTGTGGCCCCGCACGTAGGGGTTTGACGGTTCAGAGTTCGTCGATCAAATCGGCGACGGAGGCGACCACTCTCGATGGGCGATACGGGTAGCGACTGGCGTCGTACTCTCCGTCGGCTCCACTCAACACCAAGATGGTCGCGAGACCGGAATCGACGCCCGCGAGTACGTCGGTCTTCATACGGTCACCAATCATCACCGTGGAGTGCGTCGACGCGTCCAGGACGTCCATTGCTTCGCGGATCATTCGAGAATTCGGTTTGCCGACGGTGTACGGTGTGACGCCCGTCGCGCGCTCGATCATCGCCGACATCGCGCCACAGCCCGGTAGGGATCCTCGGCGTGAGGGACCAGTCGGTTCCGGGTTGGTCGTCACGAAGTGGCTTCCGTTCTCGATGAGTTGGATCGCGGTGGCGAAGTCGTCAAAGGAATAGTGCTGGGTCTCACCCAGGACGACGTAATCGGGATTGGTGGAATCCTCGCGATATCCCACGCCGGCCAGTGCCTCGTGGATGCTCTCTCGCCCGATGACGAACGCCGTCCCCCCTGGTCGTTGACTGTGGACGAACTGAGCGGAGGCGAGCGCGGAGGTCCATATCTGTGCCTCGTCGACCTCGAGGCCCAAGCCCGACAACTGTGTACAGATCTCTCGAGGTGTGAACAGGGAATTGTTCGTCAGGACCATGAAACGTCGATTCGTCGCTCGAAGACGATCTAGGAAACGGTCGGCCCCTTCGATCATGGCGTCGTCGTTGATGAGGACACCGTCCATATCGCAGAGCCAGTTCCGTATGTTTTTAAGATCGTCCATCTCACCATTATGAGGGTGTGGCGTCCTTCGCCCGTCGCACCCGACGCAGCGAGTGGTCGTCGAACTACCGATAACATCGCCAGAGATGGCGTGGTCCGGGCTGGTGAGGCCCAGGGGGCACCACGACGAGAGTACAGAAGGAGTGTCCAACATATGAGCGATATGAATGACTGGAACGCGAAAGTGATCGAGGAATTTCGCGCCAACGCCGGCCAATTGGGTGGACAGTTCGACGGGGCACCGGTGGTCTTACTCCATACGACGGGTGCGAGATCGGGGATCGAACGAGTTAACCCGATGATGTATCTCGAAGAATCGGGCCGCATCTTCGTCTTCGCGTCCAAGGCGGGCGCCGATACGAATCCCGATTGGTACCGAAATCTCGTTGCGCATCCGAGCGTCACGGTGGAGATGGGCGCCGAAATCTTCACCGCGACGGCGGTTCCCGTTTCGGGCGAAGAACGCGACCGTATCTACGCACGTCAAGCGTCGATCAACCCAGGTTTTGCTGACTACCAGGCCAAGACGACGAGGGTGATTCCAGTTGTCGAACTGATTCGCAGCTAATTCGGCGCGGATTCGTGTTCGTGCGTGGCGCCCTTCGCGATGTCGCCGAAGTACGATGAACGGCCAGCGGCTGGCGTGAGTCATCGTGGTGTCGGAGACTAACGAATGCACGCCAACGATGTCGTTCGAGGTGAGGCGAGGACGAAGGAAAGGCTGGTGCGTGCGACATCTCGATCAGACAGCACCGCTAGCGAGACTGCCGCGAGATGATCGACGTGGATGACGAGGCCGTCGAAGTGGTGCGTCAGCTGTCGAGGACGACGCTGAAGCGATGGTCCCCCATCGCTCGTCACGTGCTCGCCCGGATGAAGGCGGACCGTGTCAATGTCGCGGCGGGAGCTTTCGCCTACCGATGGTTCTTGTCGATCTTTCCCCTCGTCATCGCGCTGTTGGGCGTCGCGTCTCTCGTCACGATTCCGCCGCGGGTGATTGCGAACTTGGTCCACGGGATGACCGCGGCGTTACCCTCGGGGGCCGCCGCGGTGCTGACCCAATCCCTGGTACACGCTCAGGAGCATTCGGGAACCGGGTTGATCACGACCGTGGTCGCGAGTGCGGTTGCCGTATGGAGCTCGACGTCCGGGATGGTGGTGGTGGAGGAGGGTCTGGACATGGCCTTTGGTCTGCCTACCGATCGATCCTTCGTGACCATGCGTCTGGTCGCCCTTCCTCTCCTCGTGAGTGCCGTCGTTCTCGGAGGTTCGGCATCGACGTTGGCGGTCTTTGGCTCTCAACTGGGTCGATTGTTCCAAGACGTCGTCATCATTCATGGTGTCGCATTCACCGCCACGTGGACCGCCCTTCGCTGGCTCGTGGCGCTGGCGTTCATGAATCTCTTGTTGACCGTGTTCTACTATGTCGCGCCCAATCGTCCCCGGCCCGCGTGGCGTTGGTCGAGCGCAGGGACGTTGTTTGCGACGATCATGTGGGCTGTCGTGTCGTTTGGATTTTCGTTGTACACCTCGAAGTTCGGATCGTTCGGCGCGACCTACGGCGCGTTCGCCGGTGTAGCGATCCTCATCTTCTGGCTGTACTTATCGGGTCTCGCCATATTGATGGGTGCTGAAGTTGACGCTGCGCTCGCGAGTGTGAAGCACCCGACAGACTCCATTGTCGCCGACAACACGGATATCGCGGTCGAGTGATTCCTCCGCGCTGTCGTACGAACTCATCGCACGACAGTCCTGTAGCGAACGTCTGTGGTTGCGACGCATCGTGAGCGTCACGAGTTACGAAAATCTCGCAGGCGTACCCGTGATCCCGTTCGCAAGATGGCGCGACGATAGATGGCCGTCGCGAAGCGCGCCACGGCGTACGTCGTCACGAGAGTGATCGCGACGGACGTCGCAAACTGCCACCAGGCGGCCGCGCCAAATCCCACCAACACCGTCATGGCGAAGGGTGCGGTGAAGGGGATGTAGGCGAAGATCTTCAACAACAAGGACGGGCTGCCGGAACTGGCTGCAGTGAGTGAAACGATGTACCCCACGATCAAGGGCAGGCTGAGGGGCAACGCCAAGCTCTGTACCTGATCTTGACGTTCCGCCATCGAACCGGCCGCAGCGTAGAGCCAGCAGTACAGCGAGTATCCGAGCACCAGCCACACCAGCGTCGCGACGATCTCCAGCGGTCCGGTGCCGTGCAGGATGTTCGAACCGACCGCTTTGGACAGTCCCAGGGCGAAAGCCACCACGACGGACGCTTGGAGCAGCGCGGCCAATCCAATGCCCAAGACCTTGCCCGACAGAAGTTTGACGGGTCGTACCGCCGCCAACAACACTTCAATGACCCGGCTCGATTTCTCTTCCATCACCCCGACGAGTAGCCACGTGTTGTACTGCGAGAGCATGATGAAGATCAAGATCACGCCGATGAGTGACGTCGCGTTGACCCCCTTGGTCGCCCCGTGGTGCAACGCCACGATGGGCACCGGCCCCGCGCGAGCGAGGATCGCCGATTGATCCGGGGACAGGTGGGCCGCGGCGAGGGCTCGCTCATCGCCTAACTGAGTGGCGATCGCGTGAACCACGATGGCCGTCGTCGACGTGTCGCTGGCCGCGAAGCGAGTATTCACGACGAGTTCACGATCTTCGACGATGGCAAGGTCAATATGTCCGGAGGCCACACCAGTCTTTGCCCTAGCCAGTGTGGACTCCGTCACGAACCGCGCCGTCGCGCCTTCGTCGCGCACCACGGTCACAATCAATGATCGTGTCGCCGCGGGGAGGGTACCGACTACGCCGACGTCCTCCGTCTGGGCCTTGGTGCGATGGACCACTGGAATGACGATGGCCGCGGCGATCACCAGCAGAATGATGGCCGTCCCGAACAAATAGAAGCGGCCTCGGATGCGCTCTCGCAATTCTCGACTCATCACCAGTGCGACGTCGCCGGTGACGAACTCACGGCGCGGCACGTGGGCGGGCCGCGCTGGTTCTGACGCCACAGCACGTCGTCGACGACGCCGCCACAACCGCAGACTGGCGACAATGATGATCGCCAGAAGGATCAGGCCATAACGCAAGGCCTTCATTGCAGAGCCTCGCGAAAGACTTCGGACATGCGCCGGCGTCGCATAACGAACTCCGTGACCCGACCAGCTCGACGGGCCGCTTCCAGAACGTCGTCGGTGTCCACGTTCTCACCCAGGATCAATCGAACCTCGCCGCCGGTGACTTCCGATACCGTCACATTGCTGAGCTCGCGAGCCCAGTCGCCGGTTCGGTCTCCCTCGACGCGCACGACGAGGCGGCGCGCTCCGCTGTTCGCTAGGTCGTCGACCCGACCCGTCACCACGAGGTGCCCATGGTCAATGATGATGACTGATTCGCACAGGTCCTCGACCTGATCGAGTTGGTGACTGGAGAAGATTACGCAACATCCAGCGCGCGCTTGTTCGACCAAGATCGCACCGATCTCGTCAATACCAGTCGGGTCAAGACCGGCGAGTGGTTCGTCGAGGATGATTAGCTCGGGGCTGTGTAAGAGAGCGGCGGTGAGTTGCACGCGTTGTTGGTTGCCGTGGGAGAGTGATTCGACCTTGTCGCGTGCCCGGTCCGCCAGACCCAAGCGCTCGAGCCACGCTTCGGTGGCGTGATGCGCGTCGATGGTACTCATGCCGTGAAGTCGACCGATGTAGACCAGCTGGTCGCCGATGCGCATACCGGGGTAGAGGCCGCGCTCTTCGGGCATGTAACCGAATCGTCGGCGTTCGTTCGCGCCCACGATCTTGCCCTTCCACGTCACGTGACCGCCGTCGAGGTCTGTGAGACCGAAGATCGCCCGCATGGTGGTGGTCTTGCCGGCGCCGTTGGGCCCGAGAAATCCCACGACCTCGCCGGCGTCGACCGAGAAGGACAGGTCGTCGAGAGCGGTCAATCGTCCAAAACGCCGCGAAAGGTCCTGGATTTGGAGTTCTTCCGCCATAAGTTCAGGGTAGTTCTCATCACGGAGCGTCGTCGTTGCGACGACTTCGACACTCATTCCACGGGGTGGATTTCGCGCAAGTAGTCGTCAAAGAGAGGGACCGTAAATTCGACGAGCCCTCGTCGCGGACTCCAAATAAGGTCCTTGGCGATGAGCGACTCTCGGTAGGACGAGATCGCTCGCTGGTCCTTGGCACCAAAGGCGGTGGCGACCTCACCGATTCGGTAGGGCCCGGCCCCGAGCGACGCCATGGCGGACAGTACCTGCTGTTCGGTATCGGTCGCCAACTCGAACCGAGTACCAAAAAAACTACTCGCCAGGCTGTCCTTGACGACACCGCGAATGGCGCGCAGGTCGTCGTCATTGATCGGCGACTCCTCGGCGTAGTTCCACAGTTCGAGACCGAACTCCTGAAGGAAATACGGATACCCGGCGGCTTCGGCGATAACGTGCTCGACCACTGACGCATCGAATTCAACGCCGTAGGCCGACGCGGGTCCCACCAAGGCCGAACGTGCGTCAACCGCCGAGAGGCGACCGAGTTCTCGGTACGAGAACAGGCGGTCGGCGTAGGGCTTGGCCGAGAGGAGACGAACCCGTAGATCGGGCAGTCCCGCCCCCACGAGCGAGACGGGCAGTGAACGCCGACTGATCGCCTGAAAAGCAATGCAGATGGCGGCCAAGGACGCACCATCGAAGTTCTGCATCTCGTCGATGAGAAAGAGTGCCCCCATGCCGTTGGCCGCAGCTACTTCACCCAACTCTCCGAGGAGGTCGGTCAGGTCGTGCTCGGGATCACCGGAGTCAGCGATGCCGGTCGCTGCGTCCACATCGATGCGCAGTTCGACGGATCCGGGTATCGCGAGACTGAACGCCTTCACTACCGACAAAGCGCGCTCCACGCGGTCGCGAGCCCGGTGGCGCGCGCTCATGTTGGTCAATAGTCGCATCGCCATTCGAGCGAACGACACGCGAAAGTCTGCCTGGGTACCCACTTCTTGCACATCCGTGGTGGCCCAACCCGCTTCACTGGCCAAGACGTCGAGTTCCATGAGGAGTACCGTCTTTCCAACCCCGCGTAGGCCGGTATAGATCAGGCTTCGTTCGTAGGAGCCCGAATTGAGTCGTTCGACCACATCCTGAAACTGCTCCAAATCTGGGTCGCGACCAGCCAGCGTCCGAGGCTTTCTCCCGGCTCCGGGGGTGTAGGGATTATCGCGTTTGTTCACGACCCCACCTCTTTTCTAGGCATTCCCTTAGAATAACTTCGAAAGATATGCACCGCGCACGCCATCTTCTAATGATTCTTTCAGAAAACCCGAGAAAATATTTTCGTCAAGGTGACTTGACGTTTCGATATCGTCAAGATAGATTGACGAATATGAGCACAATGAGTACGGCGACGGATGCGGGGGGACCGGACCCCGCAAGAGGCCTTCGAGCAGTTGCGTCACTGCGGCACTTGGTCGAGAAGATGGAGTCACTGCAAGTCGATCGAGCTCGCGATTTTGGTTGGTCGTGGTCTCAGATCGCCGTCGAGCTAGGGGTCTCCAAACAAGCCGTTCACCAAAAGCACGGCGGTGCGCGACTCACGATGAAGGAGGGTTGACACTATGTTCGAGCGATTCACCGAAGGATCCAAAGCAGCGTTGGTGGAGGCACAGGGTCTCGCCCTTGAATTGTCGTCGCGCGTGATCGACACCGGACATTTGCTGTACGGTCTCGCCGAGGGCAGAGAAGAGACGGCCGGACGGCCGTTACGCGATCGAGGAATCTCGGGAGTACGAGTACGCCACCTCATTCCCCGATCAGAACATCTCGCGTCAGATGCCTTCGACGCTGAGTCATTGCAAGCGATCGGCATCGATATTGATGGTGTGCGCGCGGCGGTGGAAGAGACCTTTGGCCCCGGCGCTCTCGCTTCGGCCCCGGACCGGCGCGTTACTTCGGGTACCCCTCATCGCCCTAGATTCACCCCCGAGGCAAAACGTTCACTCGAACACGCGTTGCGGGTGGCGACTGAGCTACGTGACAAGAGGATTCGCCCCGGACATCTCCTTCTCGGGTTGCTGCGTATCAATGACGATTTCGTGGTTGCGGCCCTGGAAGAGTCGGGAACATCGATCGCCGGGCTCTCAGCGGACGTCCTCGCTCAGCTCTCGTCGGTCTGACCAGCCAGTAGCGCGCCATCAACCCCCGGCGAATTTGAAGTCCTGCACTCAACCCAAAATCAGACCCAACTCTTGTGAGCCGGGTCTCGCAAACGGGGCCCAGGACAGTTGGCGGGGTGTTTACGAAACTCTTTGCGCTCTACCTTTGCTGAGCTGTGAGAAGGCGACGGATGACGCCTCCACACGTTTTCGGTGGTTCTGACCACATTTCCGCGCGTGAACCTTTAGGGTGAAAATTTCGCAGACGCAACCGTGACGAAAGATGATCCCTACCCGTCAGGGAGCTAGCAGTACTCGCGCTTCTACGAGATAGACACAGCCACCGGCACGGGTCGGCTCGGAATTGAATTCAGGGTCGTGACTGAGGCGTTTCTGAAGGTCATGGGAGGGATGTCCATGAGATACACCAGGAGGACCTTGGCGTGCTCGACCGGACCATGCGAGCCCTGCATCGAAGGAATGCGGAAACTGAACTTTCCGGTAAAGATGCAAATGTCAGCCGGGCGCGACGTGTTGAATCCTGGCGGCCAGCCACCACTAAAACGCATCACTGGGTGCGCGTCAGCATTGATGGTGGTCGGAGTGACTGGCGTGTTTATGGGGTAGATCTTCGTCGGCCAATTCAGTGCCAAGCGGACGGTAGTGGGATATGCCCCGAATAGATGTGGTACGCCACCGTAGAACGAGAGATTCTGACGGTCGCAGGTCGTCTTGGCGGCGGCCCAAGCAGCTGGGGACACTTTGGTCGTTGGGGCCTCGGGGTTTCCCGTCTTATCCAGGACAAAGAATGAAGCAGTCGTTGCCACTGCCGCAGCTACTAGGGCAGACAACGCCTGCGCCCAGCGGCGTCGACGAGTGCGAGACGTGGCTCTTGTTTTCAGATCCTGGGTAGGCGGCGACGCTCCCTCTGACGGCTCTGAATACTCGTCGCTCATCTGCTACCTAACAGGCCACGAAGTGGAGAGTGGCCTTAGGGTTTACGCCCACCAGGTAGTAAATCGTGACGCCGATTCCGTGTGTCTCAGCAGAGCGGAAAAGTCGTAGGGAGTCAGGCGCCACGGTTCCGGCGCTCGTCGTCTCGAAAGCCCCGATGGTGTACCCACGGACCGAATTGTTCCGCCAGATAAGCGAGTATTTCTGCTTCCTGGCGAGGTTGTGTAGATTCACAGTTATCGTCACCGAACGCTTCGCTGCGGAATACGTCACCGTGCCGTCAGGCCCACAAAACATCTCGTGTTCGGCGTACCCATTCTGCACCGCTGTGGTTGCCGATATACCGGTGCGAGCCGACGCGGGTGAGGCGGCATATAGCGCAACCAGCACCGCGAATACGGGGATACACCTAATTGGAATCTTCACCAAGGACCTCCAACAAGAACTGTAGTGAGCCCACTCTTCAATGCCCCGCCCTTCAATGCCCCGCCGAAATGGTTGCTGCCGGAGATCTTCGCATGCCTTCTGATTGACCGCGACATGCGGGCTCTTCTAACTGATTTGGACACTCGTCGTCATGCGGCTCACGCCGCCCTGCTTAAGTGGTGCTCGGACGCATCCAAAGGTGGTCGCGTCCACCGGTGAGGCGAAATGCTCCCCAGATCGCGACGATGGCCCCGGGACGAGTCACGTCCCGAGTGCTCTTTTTGACGTATGCGTATCCGAGTTGGGCAGTAGCCCTGCGTTCCGATCTTGGTTTCTAAGACGCGGTGCCGTCTACATGTTGTCGCCGGGAGGCCAGCACCGGACTTTCGTCAACAGGTGGGTTCTACTTTCGTAAAGACCCCTTGGCGGAGGAGGTGGGATTTGAACCCACGGAAGGTTTCCCTTCACACGATTTCCAATCGTGCCGATTCGGCCGCTCTCGCACTCCTCCAAGATTCTTTGCCAAGGCAAAAAAATTTGAATACCGGGACGCAAGGCTACCCGAGACGCGTGTGTACGGGTTCCGGTAACCTTGATTCGCCGAGGTCCACAGCGGTGGTCGGGTCCCGTGCGACGGTCGTTCGTGAACCGAGTCAGGGGTGGAAGCCAGCAGCTCTCAGCGGATTGTGCCGGGTGCCACGGTCAGCCTGGCCACCGCTTTGGACCTCGGCTCTGACACCCCGCCGTTAGCATTGGCCCATGGCCACTCCCTCTTCTGTCCCGACGTCGATTGACGGGGTGACCTCCCTCTACCGCCGGTTTCGCCCTGGCCGTTTTGCCGAACTTCGGGGTCAAGATCACGTCGTGCGTGCCTTGCAAGGCGCCGTGGCGCGCGATCGCGTGAACCACGCCTATCTCTTCTCGGGACCTCGTGGAACGGGCAAGACCACGACCGCACGCATCCTCGCCAAGGCGCTCAATTGTGAGAATCCCGTCGAGGGTGACGCGTGCAACGTCTGCGCGAGTTGCGTGGCGATCTCGCGCGGATCGTCCCTTGACGTCACCGAGCTGGACGCGGCCTCGAACAACGGGGTAGACGACATCCGAGAGATCACTGCCGGGGCGTGGCATGGCACGCCCGGGAGATGGAAGATTTACATTTTCGACGAAGTCCACCAGCTCTCGAAGCCCGCGTCCGCCGCGTTGCTCAAGACTCTCGAAGAACCGCCGCCCCACGTCATCTTCGTTCTCGCGACGACCGATCCGCACAAGGTCCTGCCGACGATTCGTTCGCGCACCGTACAACTCGAATTCCGATTGATCGGCGGTGACACCTTGAGCACGTTGCTACACGACGTGCGCGGCGCCGCGGGCCTCGTGGCGGACGACGCGACGATCGAGACGGCCGTACGATTGGGTCGCGGTTCCGCCCGTGACGCGCTGAGCGCTCTCGACAGATTGCTCGCGACGGGATCGACCGACGAGACACAGCCGGATTTCGACGGGCTCTTACGTGCTCTGGTGGACAATGACGCCGTGGGGGCGATCACTACCTTGGCCACGTTGACGCGCGACGGATGGGACGCCGAACAACTCGCCGAAAGTTTCGCGGCGGAGGTTCGTCAAGTCTTTCTGCTTCAAGTCGCCCCCGACGTGGCGGACGCGGTGGACGCGGATCGCGAACGCCTCACCCTTTGGGGCGGCCAGCTTGGACTCGCGAGAACCGTACGAGTGCTCGAGACCTTTGGGCGTGCGTTACGTGAAATGAAGAGTGCTCCCGAAAAGATCGTCGTCCTCGAGGTCGCCATGGTGCGACTCGTCACGCCCGAACTGGACGCGTCGTGGGACGCCGTGAGCGAACGCCTGACGAAGCTGGAGCGCGCGGAGCGCTCGATGGCGCCGGCGCCACAGCCGAGTTCTCCAGCTCTTCGCCCGATCGGTGCCACGATGACGGCGCCACCGACGCCAGCTCGCGAATCAGTCACGACGCCAATCGAACCCGCTGCCACACCGGCACCGCTAGAACCGGCCGTCGTCGCGTCGCAAGAGGCTGACGTCGACCTGACCATCGAGGACCTTCGCCAACGCTTCGTCGAACGAGTCGTGCCGAGCACGTCACGGGGAGCTCAATTGGTCCTCAAGTCAGCGCGAGTCGTCGATTTCGATGGTTTGCGACTGACGTTGGCGGTCGCCAGTGAGGAGATGAGACAAAACATCGATCAGATCTCCCAGGGCCTCAAGGGTGCCCTGGACCACGAATTTCGCATTCCGCTACAAGTCGCCTGGGTGGTCGATACGAGCATCGTCACGACGACCGTGACCTCGTCACGCTCACGAAGTGTTGCAACGCGAGTCGTTGAGGTTGCTCCTGACTTTGATGAGTACAGTGCCGACGACGAGCACGGCCCCGTGGTGACATCGGTCGCCGAACACCTCATTACCGAAATGTTCCCCGGAGCCGAGGAGATTTCGTGAGCTATCCGCCGTCTCTGCAAGCGGTGGTCGATGAGTTGGGGCGTTTCCCAGGGGTCGGACCAAAGTCAGCGCAACGAATCGCCTTTTGGCTGATGCGTCAGCCGTTGGAGGACGTGAATCGGCTGAGTCGGTCACTCGAGGACATGAAGGAGAACCTGTCTTTTTGTGAGCAGTGCTGTAACTTCGCCGAGTCGGGGGGACTGTGCCCCATATGTTCTGACGACCGGCGCGATGCCACGACGATCTGTGTCGTCGAAAGTCCTCCGGACGTGGTCGCCGTCGAACGATCGCGCGCCTTTCACGGCACCTATCACGTACTCCACGGGCTGTTGAATCCGCTCGAGGGCGTCACGCCCGATCGACTGCGTATTCAAGAATTGCTTCAGCGGCTCCACGGTCCGGTCAAAGAAGTCATCTTATGTTTCAACGCCAACCTTGAGGGAGACGCTACGGCGATGTACCTGGGTCGTTTGCTCCAGGTTCCGGGCCTCGTGGTATCCCAGCCCGCTAACGGACTGCCCGTTGGTGGCGACCTGGAGTTCGCCGATGACCTGACTCTTTCGCGCGCGATTACCGGGCGACGGGTACTGGCCGACTAGGCGAAACGCACGACGCAGGCGATACCGGCGACCAAGCAGTAGACGCCAAAAGGGGTCAACGTCTTGGTAGTGAACCAGCGGGTCAGGAATCGTACTGCGACGTAGGCGGCGACTCCCGCGCACAGTGCACCCACGAGGGTCTGGCTACGCACACCGTGTCCTAGGGGCCCTAAGAGCGACGGCAACTTATAAAGGCCGGCGAGCAAGATCACCGGTGTCGCCAAGAGAAAAGAGAAGTTGGCGGCGTCCTCGTGGTCGAGGCCACGCGTCAGTCCTGCCACCATCGTGACACCGCTGCGCGAGATGCCTGCGAGCAGCGCGAAGACCTGAGCCGAGCCGACCATGAGCGCGTTGCGTGAGGAGAGCGTGTCGAGCCTCTCATATCGCGCGTGACGACCCCGGTTTCGACGCATACGCTCGCCAACGATCAAGATAAGGCCGTTGATGGTGAGGAACACCGCCGCAGCGAGTGGCTTGGCGAAAAGCTCGCGCAAGGGCTTCTCTAGGAGTAGTCCCGCAATGCCAACGGGAATCGAGCCCACCACGAGGAGATAGAGAAGTCGGTAGTCGCGGTCCATCGTCGAACTCGATAGTCGCCATAGGGACGAGACGCCCTCTTCGCGGCTCGCGCGTACCTGGTGGTTTAGTCCCTGGAGAAGGCGCCACCACGTCGCGCGATAGAAGGCAATGAGCCCGAGGGCGGTTCCCACGTGAAGTCCTACGAGGAAGACCAAGAAGAATGATTGCGCCTGTGACTGGCTCGAGACCAGATTGTGCCAGCCGAGGAGTCCGGGCAACAAGATGCCGTGTCCCAAACTCGACACCGGAAAGAGCTCGGTGATTCCCTGAACGAGTCCCATCACCACGGCCTGGAAGTACGAGAGTGTCGCTATCACGGTTCCACGCTAAACCACGTGCGACGCGCCCACTGACTGGCCAGTGACAAACTGGCGTCGTGCGCTATCTGACCGTCGTCCGCCACGCTAAAGCCTCACCCTCGGAGGTGGGCGCCAGCGACTTCGAGCGGCGACTAAGTGGACGAGGCAAGCGCCAATGCGATCAGCTACGAGCTTGGGCGAGTGACCCCATGGCCCTCGGCGCCTTCGGACCGACCACGGCCCTCGTATCGTCGGCGGTACGAACCCGCGAGACGTTCCGTCGGGCCTTCGAGGAGACGCCCTTCGTCTCCACCGTGTCCTACAGCGAGCTCATCTACAACGGACGACGTGAGGTCTCTGGCGAGGACCTCTTGATCGACTTAGCGTCGGTCGACCCAGTGACGACGTCACTACTCGTCGTGGCTCATAATCCGACAGTGCACGAACTCGTCGCTGGACTCGCTGAGGTCGTGCCCGATGTGCTGGAACTTCGTGGGTATCCGCTCGGTGGCGCCTTCGTGTTCCAACTTCGCGATGACGAACCCATCGGACTGGCGCGTTACCCAGTGGTGGCGCAGTTCGTTCCCGACGCGACGTAACTACAGCGATCGCAAGATGGCGCCGTCACCCTGGCCGCCGCCACCGCAAAGAGCTACCGCACCGACACCACCACCACGGCGACGAAGTTCCGTGAGCAGGGTGAGAGCCAGTCGTGTTCCCGACATGCCAATGGGGTGACCCAACGCAATCGCTCCGCCGTTCACGTTGACGCGCTCATCGTGTATCCCTAGCGCGTCAATTGACGCGAGGGCCACCGCCGCGAACGCCTCGTTGATCTCAATGACGTCGAGGCCATCCACGCTGACGTTGGCCGACGCGGCCGCTCGCTCGATCGCGTTCGCGGGCTGCAGCAGCAACGAGGTGTCCGGTCCAGCCACCTGTCCATATCCGATGAGTTCGCCCAGGGGTTCGAGCCCAAGATCTGTCGCGCGCTGCGCCGACATGACCAGTACTGCCGCAGCTCCGTCTGAGATCTGCGAGGCATTGCCTGCGGTGATGGTGCCATCTTTTTCGAAGGCCCCGCGCAGTGCGCCCAGAGATTCGACGGTCGTATCGCGACGGATCCCTTCGTCCAGGTCGATCCGTACCTCAGCCCCCTTACGCTGGGGTACGTTCACCGCGGCGATCTCGCGGTCGAAATATCCCGCAGCGGTCGCGGCTGCGGCAAGAAAGTGCGACCGCGCGGCGAATTCATCCTGACGCAGTCGTGACAGACGTCCGGCGTTGTGGCGCTCTGTGGCCAGACCCATCGCGCAATGGTCGAAGGCACAGGTGAGCCCATCGTGCATCATTGAATCGACCACCGCGTGGTCTCCGGCCCGGTATCCCGCGCGAGCTCCCGGGAGCAGGTACGGCGCGTTGGTCATGGACTCCATACCCCCGGCGATGACGATGTTCGCTTCGCCGGCACGCACCATGAGGTCGGCCAAGTAAATGGTGTTGAGTCCCGACAAGCACACCTTGTTGACGGTGGTCGCGGGGACGCTCATGGGGACGCCTCCATAAACGGCGGCCTGGCGCGCGGTGATTTGACCCTGACCCGCTTGAAGGACCTGTCCCATCAGCACTGCGTCGACACTCGCGGGGTCTACGCCCGTTTGGGCCAGTAACGCGGCGATGGCCACCCCACCGAGTTCACTGGCGCGCAAGGGTGCAAGCACCCCGGCGAGTTTTCCAATGGGGGTACGAAGACCGGCGACGATCACACTGCGCGTCATAGTGCTCCTGGTTCTCACTTCCCCACTGGTCACGATATACGCATTAGCGCGGGGACGATAACAAGAGAATCACGGCCAATGTGAGAAGTCCTATCGCGGAGATCGCCGTTAGGGCGCGTCGCACCCCGGGTCGCGAGAGCGCGGAGGCCGCGCGATCCACCGACGCGACCAACGCTGAGTACCAGCCGAACGACACCAGTGATTGCACGAGAGCCAACAGGACGATTCCCACGCCGAGTGGAAACGTCCGAGGAACGAATTGTGGGATGAAGGCGACGGCGAACACGGCCGCTTTGACGTTGGTCAAATTCGTCACGAGTCCCAGCCGATAGGCCGCCGCGGGTCGAGTCGTCGCTTGACCGTTGGTATCGAATGCGCCAGCGCGCAGTCGCAGACTCACCAGCGTGCTGATCGAGAGGTAGCCCAAGTACGCGACTCCGGCGTACTTGAGAATGTTGTAGGCGAGCACTGAATGAGCAAAGACTTGGCTCAGTCCTACAGATGATGCGACACCCCACGCGACGAGTCCAGACGCGTTGCCCACGACCGACCACGTCGCACATCGTGCCCCGCCCGTCAGTGTCTGGCGTAGGACCATCGCCATCCCCTGACCCGGTACCATCGCTAGCACCAACGCCGTGAGAGCAAATACCGGCACGACGTGCAGTAGCGACATCTGACCAGTTTACGAGCGACCCTCTCCAGGTCCGAAGATCGCTGTGTAACCTCGCGTCGGGGAGGAACATGGATTCTCTATTACTCAACATCGATCACGTGGCAATCGCGGTGCGTGACTTGGACGCTGCTATTGCCTGGTACGCCGACGCGCTGGGGGCCAAGGTCGTGCACCGCGAAGTCGTCGTAAGCGATGGCGTAAGTGAGGCACTGATCAGAGTGGGTGATGGTTTCATCCAACTCCTGACACCTACTCGCGAGGATTCGACCGTGGCGGCTTTCCTCGAGCGTCGCGGCGAGGGCCTGCATCACGTGGCCTATCGCGTCGCTGATTGTGCCGAGGCACTCGCGGCACTGAAGGCTAGTGGCGCTCGACTCCTCGACGAGGTCCCGCGCCCCGGGTCGCGCGGCACCCTTATTGCGTTCGTTCATCCGAAGACGAGCTTCGGCACGCTGATCGAGCTCGTGCAGGAATCTGAACCGACCATGTCTACCGACGAGTAATGCAAAGTACGAAGGCGTCCACGAGTTCTGATGTGACGCCAGATTCGCGGCGACACGCGCGAACGAGGAGACATCGGTAGCCTTGTCACCTATGGAGAAATCAATGGCGCAACGTTTGGCCGAGCTAGACGCTCGCAAGGCCGAAGCGCTCGCCGCGGGCGGTGACCGGGCGATTGAGCGCCACAAGTCCAAGGGCCGCATGACGGCGCGCGAGCGTGTGCAGTACTTGCTCGACGACGGAACATTCCAAGAACTTGACATGTTGACGCGACACCACGCGACCGGAGGCGGACTCGATAATTCTCGGCCCTACACCGACGGAGTGGTCACCGGCTACGGGCAGATTGACGGTCGTCAAGTGTGCGTCTTCTCACAGGACTTCACCGTATTCGGGGGGGCCCTGGGTGAGACCCATGGCGAGAAGATCCATAAGGTGATGGACCTCGCCATGTCGATGGGGATTCCCCTCATCGGCCTTAACGACGGTGGTGGGGCGCGGATTCAAGAGGGTGTCGCTGGTCTGAACGCGTACGGGGGCATCTTTCGGCGCAACGCGCGCGCTTCGGGTGTTATCCCTCAGGTCTCGGTCATCCTGGGACCATGCGCGGGCGGCGCCGTCTACTCACCGGCGATGACCGACTTCGTCATCATGGTGAAGGACTCCAGCCACATGTTCATCACCGGACCCGACGTGGTTCGCGCCGTGACCGGGGAGAACATCACCCTGGAGGAACTTGGTGGCGCGATGACTCACGCTACGAAGTCCGGTGTCGCAGGTTTCGTGTTCGCCGACGAGCAATCCGCTCTGGACGAGGTTCGCTATCTATTGTCCTTCCTACCTTCGAACAATCTCGAAGAAGCACCACGCGTGATGTCCGACGACCCCGCCGATCGGTTGAGTCTGGAATTGCGAGACATCTTGCCGGCGTCGCCGAATCAGCCCTACGACATGAAGAAGGTCATCACTGCCGTGGTGGACGACGGCGAGTTCGCCGAAGTTCACAGCGCCTTCGCCGCTCAGATTACGTGCGGATTCGCTCGCATCGACGGGTTCAGCGTGGGCATCGTCGCAAATCAGCCCCAGGTGTTGGCTGGAGTCCTCGACATCGATTCGAGTGAGAAGGCCGCGCGATTCGTACGTACCTGCGACGCCTTCAACGTGCCGCTTGTGACCTTCGTTGACGTGCCGGGCTTCTTGCCGGGTGTCAGTGAGGAGTACGACGGCATCATTCGTCGCGGTGCCAAATTGCTCTACGCGTTCTGTGAGGCGACCGTACCGCGAGTATCGATCATCACGCGTAAGGCGTACGGCGGGGCGTACGTCGTCATGAACTCGAAGTCCATTGGTGCCGATTTCGCCTTCGCGTGGCCTTCGGCCGAGTTGGCGGTCATGGGTTCGGCGGGCGCCGTGGAGATCGTGCACCGTCGTGAACTCTCCGCCGCTGAAGATCCCGATGCGACACGACGCCAATTGGTGTCGCAGTACGAGGAGAGATTTTCGTCACCCTTCATCGCCGCTGAGCGTGGCTTCATCGATGACGTGATCGATCCCGCCGAAACGCGCGCGGTCATCGCCCGTTCCCTCAATCTCCTACGATCCAAGCGCGAGGATTTGCCCAAGCGCAAGCACGGCAACATCCCTCTGTGAACCACGTCGTCACCTCGCGAACGTCACTGTCACCCGACGAGTTGGCGGCCGTCGCGATCGTGATTGAACAGTTGACCTCGCGCCGACGAACGCCTGACGTCATGGCCGATGTGACACCGGTGTGGCGATTCTCCGGCCGCCAGTCCGAGGACCCGCGATTTCGCGACTGACGTTGCGCGAAGCCACGAAAGGTCCGCGGTCGTGAGCTACACCTTCGTGGGATCCCTCGACGCACTAGTTGCATCGTCAACGGCGATTCTCATGTCGCCAGCGAGTCGGGTGTGCGTCGTGGCCACTGCGGCCGCGTTCCAGAACCCGCTCGACGCGATTGATCGCGTGCGCGAACGTTTAGCGCAGAGCGAGGCGCAGGTCGCGGGCATTGAGATGGTTGATCGGCGTAGCGCCAACGACCCGTCGGTGGTGGGGCAGGTTGCGTCGGCCGACGTGGTGGTCCTCGTCGACGGCGCGGCGCTGCATGCGCGTAGCGTTTGGCGCGAGTCAGCCTTCGTCTCGACGCTCAAGACCTCACGCGTGATCGCCATCGGCTCAGTCGGCTCGGTGTTGGGTGAGACCATGATTGACCCGCGTGGCGGCGCACCGACCACGGGTCTCGGTTTCTTCTCAGGCGTAGTGATCTCGGTATCCGCCGGGGTCGCGACCTCGAATCGAACGAGGGACCTACTCGGTGATCAGGTAGTTCTCGTGGAGTTGGGACCGCGGTCGGTGGTGACGTGTGACGGCCAGTGGCGCGTCGACTCGGGTGAGGGTATGGCAGTGACTCGCGGACGCGAGACCGTCGAACTCTAAGACTCGGACTCGGAGATAGTCACCGACTCGATCACGACTCGCTCGAGAGGCTTACCCGACGCGGTACCGAGCGCGTCAATCGTCGTGACGACATCGATTCCCTTTATCACTTTGCCAAAGAGCGAGTACTGGGGCGGGAGGCGCATTCCATCGGGTCCCGAGATGATGAAGAATTGGGAGCCGTTGGTGTTGGGTCCCGCGTTGGCCATCGCGAAGGATCCCAATTCGTAGCGGCCCGCCTTGGGCAGTTCATCGTTGAAGCGATACCCCGGACCACCCGCGCCCGAACCAGTGGGGTCGCCACCCTGGAGAACGAAGCCTGGGATAATGCGGTGAAGGATCACGCCGTCGTAGTAGTGCCACCGGGCGAGAAAAACGAAACTGTTGACCGTCTCGGGGGCCGCCAGAGGGTCGAGGAGAATCTCCATCGTCCCATGCGAGGTGACCATGGTGGCGCCGTAGGTCTTCGTCGGGTCGATGATCATCGGTGGCGCGGCATCGAATTTCTGACGCTGCGCGCTTGATCCGTCGGGGTTAGGAATGAGATCGCTCATGGGTGTCCTTTGTGTTGGTGGGGGAGACGGGAAACAGGAACGTCGGTTAGCCAATCTTCAGGAGGTCGACGATGAACACCAGGGTGTCATTTCCGGGGATCCCGGATTGACCACTTGGGCCGTAGGCGAGCGATGACGGAACGATCAGTTCGCGACGTCCGCCAACCTTCATGCCGGGCAATCCCTTGATCCAACCCGGGATCAACTGACCATTCGCGAACGTCGCAGTGAATGCCCCGGTCGCCCACGAGGACTGGAGATCCTTGTGACTCGCGTAGTCGGCGAGCACGTACTGAGCCGTGATCTTGTCGCCTAACTTCAACGTGGCTCCGGTGCCCTTGATGAGGTCAGCGACCTCGAGGACCTTCGGCGCCGGTGTGGTCGGCACGACCATGGTCGGGGCCTTGCCCCACGTTCCCGTCGGCGCCGCACACGGAATGGAGGCGAAACCCGTCACCGCGATGCCAGTCGTTGAGCACGTGGTCGAGACGGTGCCAATGGTCGTCGTGGTGGTGGGAGCGGTCGTCGGAATTGAGACGGTCGCGGGAGTCGACTTCTGAAAGAAGAGAGCGGCAGAACCGACCACGACGACCGCGACGACAAGGGCGATGATCCCGCGTCGTAGATTCTGACGACGCTTGCTTTGCTTTTCCAACGCTTCCATCTTCTGGCGGCGTGCTTCTTTTTGACGTTGACGTTTGGTTGTAGCCATGGGTGCGACTTTACTCGGGCCTCTAGAGGCCTTCTGACGACTCAACTAAAGTTGACCGGTATGGCATTGATCGTCCAAAAGTTCGGCGGTACCTCCGTCGGTGATGCGGACCGAATTCGCGCCGTCGCTGATCACGTCGCGCGGACGCGCGCCGCCGGTGACGACGTGGTCGTCGTCGTGTCGGCAATGGGAAAATTCACGGATGACCTTATTCACCTGGCTGATCAGGTATCTCCAACTCGCCCGCCTCGGGAACTTGACATGCTGCTGACCGCTGGTGAGCGTATCTCGATGGCGCTCGTCTCCATGGCATTGAGTGACTGCGGCGTCGAATCGGCGTCGTTCACGGGCAGCCAAGCTGGGATCATCACCGATACAGATCACACGCGGGCCAAGATCCTGGAGATGCGTCCTGACCGTATTCGTGAGGCCCTCGACGCCGGTCTCGTACCGGTGGTCGCCGGCTTTCAAGGGGTGTCGACGGATCGTGACATCACAACCTTGGGCCGCGGCGGCTCCGACGTCACTGCGGTGGCGCTAGCGGCGGCGCTGAAGGCAGACGTGTGCGAGATCTACACCGACGTCACCGGGGTGTTCTCAGCCGATCCGCGCGTGGTGCCCAAGGCGCGTCGCCTGGCCAAGGTGTCGTTTGACGAGATGATGGAAATGGCCGCCACGGGCGGGCGCGTCTTGATGCTGCGATCGGTGGAATTCGCCCGTCGCCACGGCGTTCCATTGCATGTTCGATCGAGTTTTACCTGGGAACCCGGGACCTGGATTGTGGAGGAGGACCCCACTATGGAAGAAGCCATCGTGTCAGCCATCACCGACGACACGTCGGAGGCGAAGTTGACCATCGACGGCGTGCCGGATCGACCCGGAGTGGCCGCTGCGTTGTTTCGCAAGCTGGCTGATCGCGGCATCAACGTCGACATGATCGTTCAAAACACGGGCACCAACGGTTTGACGGCAATCTCCTTCACGGTGGTGCGTACTGACCTCGACGCCGCTCGGGCAACCTGCGACGAAGTCAAGAGCGAGATCGGGGCGACGCAGGTCACGGCCGATGAGAAGATCGGTCGCGTGTCGTTGATCGGCGCTGGGATGAAGACCAGTCCCGGCGTGACCGCCCTGATGTTCGAGACCTTGTCGTCACACGGGATCAACATCGAGATGATCTCGACTAGCTCGATTCGTATCTCGTGCGTGGTCGAAGCTGCGAGGGTGGCTGACGCGGTGCGCGCCCTGCACACTGCTTTCGGCCTCGACGCCGCCTAGCCCTAGACTTTGACGTATGCGGATCGCAATTATTGGGGCTACGGGACAAGTCGGTACGGTGATGCGTGCGATCTTGGCCGAACGTCAGTTCCCCGCTGACGACGTACGTTTCTTCGGTTCGTCTCGTTCAGCGGGGTCGACCATTGAGTGGAACGGTCGCCCCGTCATGGTCGAAGACGCGGCAGCGGCTGATTTCGCAGGCATCGACATCGCACTGATGTCCTCGGGGGCAACGTCGTCGAAGGTTCTCGCGCCTCGCGTGGCGGCAGCCGGCGCCATCGTTGTGGACAATTCCTCCGCGTGGCGGATGGATCCTGACGTCCCCCTCGTCGTCTCTGAGGTCAACGCCCACGCGCTCGCACGCATCACCAAGGGCATCGTCGCCAATCCCAACTGCACCACGATGGCAGCTATGCCCGTGCTGCAGCCTCTTCACCACGCCGCGGGGCTGCGATCGATGGTGGTCTCGACGTACCAGGCAGTGAGTGGGGCGGGACGCGAGGGAGTCGACGAGCTCGCCGAACAACTCGAGGCGAGCGCCCGGGGCAACGTACGTGAACTCACGTTCAATGGCAACGCTTTTCCGTTGATCAAGGGCAACAAGTTCCCCCTATCGATCGCTCACAATGTCGTTCCCTTGGCGGGCTCCATTGTCGACGACGGGTCTCTCGAGACGGGCGAGGAGCAGAAGCTTCGTGACGAGAGCCGCAAGATCCTCGAGATCGCTGACTTGTTGGTGGACGCCACGTGCGTGCGCGTACCTGTATTCACCGGTCACTCCTTGTCGATCACTGCGAGCTTTGAGCGACCCATGTCGCCCGAAGAAGCGACGGACGTGTTGAAGAATGCGGTGGGCGTCGTTCTCGAGGACGTTCCAACGCCACGACAGGCGGCTGGTCAGGACCCGTCCTACGTTGGTCGCATTCGTCGTGCCCAGACGGTGGCGAATGGACTGTCCCTCTTCCTTAGTAACGACAATCTGCGCAAGGGTGCCGCCCTCAACGCGGTTCAGATCGCCGAGCTACTCCTTCACCGCTAGTCAGTCGGCGCCGTCGCGGCCGATTTGACGACGCGCCAAGTTGACACAGTGATCGCCGAAGCGTTCGTAGAAGCGCGCTAGGAGAGCGAGTTCGACGGCGACCGGCACTGACATCGAACCCGAGGTCAGTTCGGCCGTCAGCGAAACGTGCAGATCGTCGAGTTCGTCGTCGATGTCTTCGATCGCGCCCGCGGCCTCGAGCTTGCCGTCGAGGATCACGTCGGTGGCTTCGCGCCAGATCATCGATGCGACTTCTCCCATGCGCTCGACCAGGCCGCGTGATCGAGGTGACATTTCCGCGCCCAGTCCGCGCGCTGCGCGGCGTGCGATGTGCTCGGCGAGGTCGCCGTTTCGCTCCACTTCGGGAAGTACGCGCAGAAGTGTCACGAGACTTCTGCGCGCCTCACTTGACAGCGGAGGACCGTCGACGAGCAGAATCTCGACCTCCGAGACGAGCGCGTTGACGAGATTGTCGACGACGACGTCTTGTTCCACCACCTGCTTGGCGAGTTCGCGGTCGCCAGCTAGGAGTGCGTGGGTGGCCTCGGCAATCGATTCCCCAACGAGCGCGAACGTGTGAACAATCCGCTGCATCATCTCGGGCGTTATCGGTGAGTCCTCGGCCACGGACGTTTGTGGCGATCTCGCGATACCAAAGAGTCGATTCATGATGAGAGGATACTCCTCTGTCACAATCGTTCTCTAGGTTGAAAGATGTCAAAGGAGCGCTGTGATAATTGCGTGGATAGCTATTGGTCTGGTCGTGGGCGCCGGTGTGACCTGGGCTCTAGGCGTCAAGGTCACCCAGGCGCTGCGGGCTCAAGCCAGTGACGCCCAGGCGCGGGTACAGGTAGCCGAGGCGTTGCACCAGGCATCGGTGGAAGCGCTAGATCGCGAACGGCTCGACCACGCCGCCGCGGTCTCGAACATGGAGACGATCTTCGAGGCGACATCGAGTCGGGTGTTGCAGAACTCCATGGAGCAGTTCAACCAGAACCAGGAGCGGATCCTTCGTGATCGCGATTCAAAACTGAAGGACAGCCTCGGCCCGCTCGAGGAGCTGCTGGGTCAGTACAAGACGAGTCTCGCTAACTTCGATAAGGACCATCGCGAGGCGCTCTTCGACGTGAAGACTCGCGCCGGGGAACTGTTGAGCGCCCAACTCAAGACTCAAGACGAGACGAGTCGACTGAACCAACTGCTTGGCCGCAGCGCGGACCGGGGACGTTGGGGCGAGATCCAATTGGCCAATGTGATGGAAGCGTCCGGCCTGCGCGCCAACCTTGACTTCGACCTGCAGGTCACCCAGTCCAGCGAAGCGGGACAACGACAACGACCCGACTGCATTGTGAAGCTACCTAACAACACGACGATCGTGATTGACGCTAAGTTCCCGTTCGCGAATTTTGAGAAGTCACTGGCGACGCCTGACGTGAACGAGCGTCGCTCGTTCGAAGCGAAATCTGCCCAGGACCTACGCGAGCACGTCAAGGCGTTGGCGACCAAATCGTATTGGCAGGCCCTCGAATATTCGCCGGAGTTCACCGTCTGTTTCGTCCCGAGCGACGCCGCACTTGCGGCAGCTTACGAAGCGGACTCGACGTTGCACGGTTTCGCCACCGAGAAGCGCGTCCTGCTCGTTGGCCCGACCAATTTGCTGGCGCTTCTCTGGTCGGCCGCCGAAGTACTTCAACGCCACGCTTCGGCCACGAACGCCCAGGAGATCTTGAACGTGGCCACCGAGCTCTACAGTCGTATTCGTACTGTGGCCGGACCACTGGCCAAGTTGGGAAAATCGCTCAACGACGCGGTCTCGAGCTACAACGACGCCATTTCCTCGGTGGAGTCTCGTCTCATCCCGATTGCTCGTCGAGTACGACACCTTAACGGGGCCACTGGCGCTAAACCCATATCTGACCTCGAAGAGATCACCTCGAGCGCGAAGTCGCTCGACGCCCCGAAGTGGGGCGCTGACCTCGATGACGCGAATTTGTCGGCACAGAGCGAGATCATTGAACTCGAGGCGTATGACGACGAGGAAGACGAGGAGTAGGCCGGGCTGAGTAAGTTCTTACGGCGTGGCACGAACTCGAGCGCAACGCCGGCGTCAGACCCTTCGCATTGTCGTGGCGTTGATCGTCACGTTTCTCGCCTTGGTGTTTGGGCGTGAGGTGTCGCGTTCGGCGCATCAAGCCACGTCGGCTCGACGCAGCGAGAACCTGAGTTTCGCCGCCATGGCGGGCACTCTGTTGAGTCAGGAGAACGCCTTCGACACGCAGTTGGCGTCACTTATGACGAACGGCACGAATCTCACGCGCCCCGCCGCCGCGCTCCAACTCACCGACATGACCCGCGACCTCTCGCTATGGCGAGCCGAAGCACAGTTCCTTAAGACTCCAGAACTCACCCCATCGCTGAATCTCACCCTCGCCGAGGCCACCGCGACCAGAGTGAACGATTACGCCACCGTTCTGGCGTACGTGGCTACTAGTCTCGCGCTGACGGGGCCATCCGTCGCGAATCCATCCCTCACGCTCGGGGCGGCGCAGCAATCACTTCTGGCGACCGCGGCATCGTGGGGGGGTGAACGTCACGCTCTCGCGAACTCTCCCGGGTCCGTGACGCTGGCGCCACTGACCAGCACCAGCGCCGGTCTCAACGTGCGTCAGGACGTGGCGACGCTTGCGAGTTCGTCGAATCTGGTGGCAACTCGGGCCATCGTCATCTCGGCCCTCCAGGTGCAGCCAGCACCATTTCCCGCGCCGCAGTTGACGATACTGCTCGCCCCGACCTCGACCATGCAGGTCCAAGTCGCCGTCACCAATTTGCGCGAGATCATCCAACCCGTCACCCTCACTCTGGTTCTCACCTCGGCGAGTGGTGCAACCCAACAGGTCACCTCGACCCATGTGATGGCGCCACTGTCGTCGTACGCCTTCGATCCCCACTCGTTCAACGTGGTGCCGGGCGAGAAGGGGACGTTCCGCGTTACGTTGAACGGTATTCCGGCATCCGGACCGCTGCTGCACAGTCGGACCTACTCGCTTAGCGTCTCTCCTTCCGGAACGGGCTGAAGGACAGGGTTACTGGCCAGTTAGCATACGATGGCAGAAACCCCCCGACAGTGAAAAGAGGATCCGTGTCCGAGTCCATAACCGTGACCAACAACCGCACCGGTGACACTCGAGAAATTCCCATCGTGAACGGGGGCGTCGCGGCGTCCGAGTTCTCCAAGGTGGTTCCCGGCGTGTGGTTTTACGACCCGGGCTTCATGGCGACTGCCGCGGCAGAGTCAGCCATCACCTACCTCGACGGCGACGCGGGAATTCTTCGCTATCGCGGTTATCCGATCGAGCAGCTCGCGGAAAAGTCGAGCTTCATGGAAGTTGCGTACCTCCTCGTCAACGGCGAGTTGCCCACGGCAGATGAACTCGCGGTCTGGTCGACGGATATCAGGTATCACACCTACATCCACGAGAACATGCGCAAGCGATTCTTGGAAGGTTTTCACTACGACGCGCACCCGATGGGGATGTTGATCTCGTCCATCGCGGCGCTCTCGACGTACTACAAGGAGTCCAAGAACCTCGGGAACCCCGAAGTCCTCCACAATCAAATCGTTCGACTCATCGCCAAGATGCCCACGTTGGCCGCGTCCGCGCACCGTTTTTCGGTGGGAATGCCCTTCGTCTATCCCGACAATAACCTCAATTACACCGAAAACTTCCTGTCGATGATGTGGAAGGTCAACGAGCCTCGATACGAAGCGAATCCAATCCTCGTCAAGGCGCTCGACGTGTTGTTCATCTTGCACGCCGATCATGAACTCAATTGCGGTACCGCCGCGATGCGCACCGTGGGTTCGTCACACGGCGACCCCTACGTTGCGACAGCGGCCGCGGCCGCGGCGCTGTACGGGCCGCGTCACGGTGGCGCCAACGAGGCGGTGTTGAAGATGCTCAACAAAATTGGACATATCGACAACATTCCCGCGTTCATCGAGACAGTGAAAGCGGGCGACACCAAGCTCGAAGGTTTCGGGCACCGGGTATACAAGAACTTCGATCCGCGCGCCACGATCATCAAGAAGACCGCCGATGAAGTATTCACCGTTACTGGCCGCAACCCCTTGTTGGACATCGCGCTCAAGTTGGAGGAGATCGCACTCGCCGATGATTACTTCATCTCGCGTCGCCTGTACCCGAACGTGGATTTCTATTCGGGCCTGATCTATCAAGCGATGGGATTTCCCGTCGAAATGTTCACGGTCCTCTTCGCCATACCCCGCACCGCTGGCTGGCTGGCGCACTTCAAGGAACTTCTCGAACAGGACATGAAGATCACTCGCCCTCGTCAGCTCTACATCGGTGCGGACGCGCGAGACTTCGTACCGATGTCAGATCGATGAGCGTAGGCGGGTCGATTGTCCTTACCCGGAGATTGCGTTAATTAGCCTCCGGCTCATCGTGGCCCCTGCAATAGTGTGATGCCATGTCACCCTCGGGGCACCCTCGTGTCCGCGCGATAATCGTCACGTACAATCCCGACGTGTCACGCCTCGAGCAGGTCGTCGCCGCTTTGGCTCCCCAGGTCGAGAACATTCTCATCGTAGACAACGCCTCGCGGAACCGAGAGGAGATCGAGGCTCTCGGACACCACAGTGATTTCGATTTTCTTGGCTTCTCGGCTAATCGTGGCGTGGCCGCGGCCCTGAATGTGGGGGTGCGACATCACTTAATTTTCGAACCGGACTGGATATTGACGATGGACCAGGACACCCTCGTGCACGACGGAGGGGTGGACGCGATCCTGACGTCCTTCGACGCACTCGAGGCGCCACTTCGCGACCAAGTTGGGATTCTCGCCATGCGGCCTCACCCGCAGCCCTCAAGCATCCGCACGACTCGTTACGCTGACCGACTCCTGGTGCTCAACGAATTTGTGTCGTTCCAGGAACGTCGCGGCGTCATCACCAGTGGCAACCTCGTACGCGCGGAGGTACTTCGACAGGTCAGTTACGACGAGGACCTTTTCATCGATCAGGTCGATTTCGACTTTTGTTTCGCCGTTCGAGAGTTGGGGTATCGGGTCTTGCGTCACAACTCGATTTCGATGGATCACGTCCTCGGCGAACGTTTCAGCGATACGGACAAGGAGCACCCCTACGAAAACGCCCAACGCGTCTATTACATCATTCGCAACTCCACGCATCTCGTCATGCGACGCCGCCTCACGCTGCGTTTTTACCTCGTTCAAGTGATCGTCTTCAGCGGTGCGTTCGTTTCGATGAATGGCGTCCGATCACTGGCCCACTGCGCGCGGGTCGTGTTACGCGGGATGTTCGACGGGATGACGGGACGTCTTGGACGACGCGAATATCCGTTCTTGACCAAGGGTCGGCGTTAACGCCGTCGTTGAGGTTGTTGGCCCAGACGTGGAGCCCCCACTTGGGCGCGACAGTCGACGTAGCAGCGGTCAATTCCAGTCCAGAATGACCCCCAAGTATGCTGACGTTGCGATGCCAATCTACGACGAGTTCATGGATCGACCCCTCAGTCGTTGGGGCAAGGCGTCGAGCCAGTGGTCGAATTCCACGATATTGAGGAATTTCCTCCACGTCACGAAGGTCTCTCCCGGAGAGATCGACATGCTGGAAATTGGCTGCGGTCGGGGCTATATCGGACTGGCGTCGCGTACGTTTGGCTTCCGATCCTTTACTGGTATCGAGCCCAATCACAAGTTGGCCGAATACTGTCGCGAATTGCTCGGAGCGACGATCCACGAAGAGTTGTTGCCGAACCTCACCAGTCTGGCCGACGACTCATTTGATCTGGTCATGTCGGCGCACGTCATCGAGCACGCCACGAACCCCATGGAAGCGCGTGAGTGGTGCGAGGAGATGTTCCGCGTCGTGCGTCCTGGTGGTCACGTGTTGATCGTCGCTCCTGATGTCGTCGACTACAAGAACTATTTCTGGGACACTGACTGGTCACACGGATACCCCCCGACTCCTAAGAGGGTCTCGCAGTTGTACGACGACGTCGGACTCGAGGTGACGTACGCCGGCAAGATGCATCTCGGTCGCACGGGTATGGGGTTCGCGTTCCTTGCCCACACTCTTTCGGCATTGATCCCGACGCACCTCGGCGACACCTTGACCGCACGCATCTTCGGACGTCCTCTCGTCTCGGGACTCAAGATAACCATGTGGGGGCTCGTGTTTGTGGTCGGGCGAAAGCCGTCGACGACGTCACCGTAGGAATGCACGTGTCTCCAACACAAAGATCGCGGCCGCGTGCATGGTCAGTGCGTCCTTTAAAGTCGGCTAAAAAGTGCGCGAAGTGATGGGGAACTCAGACGATCGAGTCCCAGACACAAGTTCGCGGCATGCTTTTCGGTCGCAATCGACGAGCGCGTCGCGCCACTCTCGCAGGGACATCTGAGACGCTCATGGCCATGAATGACAATCCGCCAGATCCAACGTCCACTGGCGTTATATCGATGTTGCGAAATCAGTTGAGGTCAGAGATATTTGGACGAGGGGCGTTGTCGTTTCTCGTTGCTTTTGCGGGAATCAGCCTCTCGAGTTTTCTCTTTCACGTTGTCGTGGCGCGCCTCCTCGGCCCGTCTCACTACGGAACGATGGGTGCGCTACTGGGAATTATCAGCCTGCTGACTGTCCCGATCGGCGCGGTGCAACTCGCGGTCACTCGAGCGGTCATCGACGCGGAGACCAAAGAGAAGCACTTCTCGGTGACCCGCGTGACGCGTCGCGCCACCGCGAGCGGATTGGTGGCCATGGTGGCCGTGGCGGCGGTGACACCACTGGTGGACAATTTTCTTCATATCCACTCACCCGTTCCGATGCTGCTCGTCGCGGTGTGGGTTCCCCTCGCGACGGTGTCGTCAGTCGTCCAGGGTGCTCTTGTCGGTGAGTACCGCTTCCGCCCCGTAGCATTCGCCTCCTTCGTTGGAGTCGGTCTCGTTCGTCTGATCCTCGGGGTGGTCTTGGTGGAAGCAGGACTAGGAGTCTCTGGAGCCGTCGCCGCGACGATTTTTGCTCAAGCCTTCACCATGTTGTCGCTGCTGTTCTCAGCGCGTCACGAGTTGTTCGAGCACCATCGTCACGTCTACGTCGTGCGGACCCAGTTGAGCGACACGGTCCTATCGATCGCTGCATTGGCCGGGTATACGTCTCTTATTGGCATTGACACTTTCTTGGCGAACCACTATTTTGTCGCGACGCTCGCCGGGAACTACGCTGCCGTCGCTGTCGCCGCTCACATCGCCTTCTTCGTCCCGGCTGCGCTGGTCACCATCTTGTTCCCTCACTTGGCGGACGGACAAGGGGCCAGTGAGACAAGTCGAAAAGTATTTCGACAGTCCCTGAATATCACGGTGGTAATGGGCCTCCTCGCTGCTGGGGTCATGACGCTGCTCCCTCATCTCACCGTCAAGGTCTTGGTTGGCAGTAAGTACGTCAGTGCGGCGGCTGTCTTAGGAGTGCTCTCCTTCGCGTCCGTGGCGGTCGGGGTGCTGATACTTTTCGTGTACCTTCACCTGGCTCGGCGTTCGGTGTTCGCGTTGACTCCGTGGGCGGGCGTTGTACTCTCGGTCGTGTTGATCTCGATCGATCATCATTCAATGCACGCGGTGGCCACCATCATGTTGATCGTCAGCGTGATCACGATGGTCCTCATCGCAGTACCGGCGATGCGCCACCGGCCCGGGTGACGCACGACCTTCGTCGCGAGTTCGCGCTATTCGACTCGTGAACCAATAGCGCGCCAGTACATCCCCAGTAACCAATTTGCGGGCGCGGGCACGCTCAAACCGAACTCTGAGGGGATGTGCATCTCACTCGAAAACACGTCAGTCCATTTGGCGACCTTCGACTCTTTAGCGTTGGCGACGAAGGCACGCCGCTCGCGCAAGTACTCACGGTTTGTAAGGATCCAACGCCAGGAATCAATCTTCTCTCGAGCCCAGCCACCACGCCACGCTGACCATAGGACGCCCAGTTCGACGGGAACGACGACGGGCATTAACAGCCACAGCGACCGGCGGTCGTAGAGCGTTGAGAGTGAGATCAAACGGTTACGTTCGAGCAAGAACCACTTCGTGTTGTTCTTGGTGAATTGATAGTGGTGTATTCCCACCGCGCGCGGCTCGAATCGGATCGCCTTGCCTGCTTGCCACGTGCGTAGCGATAGGTCGGCGTCTTCGGCGTAGGCGAAGAAAGCGGGGTCGAATCCGTGCAGGTGATCCCAATGCTCTCGACGACACGCGAAGAATGCTCCAGATATCCCCGCGACATTCTCCTCGCCGTCGTGATCAACGAAGGGCTCGCCATAGGCGCCCGCCCAGGAGAACAAGAGGTAGTGGATCGGATTTCCGATGGAATTGACGCGCGGAGGATCTCCCGGGAGTAGGACCGCGCCGGTAGCGAGCCCCACCGCATCATCATCGAGGCGCGCATTCAATACAGCGATGGCGTCGGCCCGCACGATCAAGTCACTGTTGACAAAGACCAGACGTCCGAAGGTTGCCTCGGAGGCCGCCAAGTTGCACCCTCCCGCGAAGCCGGTGTTTACACCGGGGGTGATGACGCGAACGCGTGGATCTTGGGGAACGTCGCCAATGGACGACGATCCGTTGTCAACTACGACGACGTCGACGTCGACGTCCCTCGAGTCGAGCACCGCGTTCACGCAGGCGCCCAAGAGGGGCTCGTCTCCGTAGGCGAGAATGATCACGGAGACTTGTGTCATGGAGTCCTTTTGATTCGTGGTAATCAATGTTGAGACGTCGCAACGATGACCCCACGCTACGGCGCAACCGTCGCGAGAATGATTCGTTCCACTCTAGGTGTTGAGTGACAGACAATTTTAAGGCACGATGCGCGGTTCAGCGTTGTTTTGTAATGAGACTTCAAAGAGAATGCGCACAAGTGTGTGCGAACATTGATGGATGACGCCCGCTGAACTTCGTGACGCCTACTCACGAACGTGCGTCGTGGTGCCGGCCTATAACGAAGCACGATCCATCGAAGCAGTCATCGCGTCGATCCGTGAGCACATGCCTGGCGCTACCGTCACGGTCGTCAACGACGGCTCCAGCGACGATACGGGCGCGCGCGCCGGGGCCGCGGGAGCTCTCGTCCTCACGTTGGCGGTGAACCTGGGTATCGGCGGAGCGGTGCAGACGGGGTATAAGTACGCTCTCGCGGAAGGTTTTTCCTACGCCGTGCAAATCGATGGTGACGGACAACACGACCCCAGTGAGACCCACCATCTGCTTGAGGAGTTGGTGACGGGTGATACCGATATCGTGATCGGATCGCGCTGGCTGGGACGTGGTGATTACGTGGCGTCGAAGAATCGCCGCGTCGGCATGAAACTACTCGAGTCCATCGTCTCGTGGCGCGCGGGCGCGCGTTTCACCGACACGACATCAGGTTTTCGGGCGATGAATCGACGGGCGCTCGCTCTGTTCGCCGTGCACTATCCCACGGACTACCCCGAAGTCGAGTCCATCCTCCTCGCCCGCCATCACGGACTGAGCGTGGTGGAGGTGCCGGTGAAAATGGAGCCGCGTCGACATGGGCGTTCCAGCATTCGAGGGTTCCGGAGTCTGTATTTCATGGTCCGCATTACGATCGGGCTACTTCTGGGAGTCATGGGAGGAGAAGAAACATGAAGGGTGATTTGCTCGCGGCGGCCATCAGTCTGGTCTTTCTCACCGTAACGATTCGCGCGATACGAAAGAAGCAGCTGACCGAGATTTTGGCCATTCTGTGGCTGTCGGTCAGCGTGGTCATCGTGATCTTGAGCGCGCTGCTTCCCTTCGGCGCGTTTACCGCGGTGAGCCACTTCTTCGGCATCGCATACCCGCCAGACATGGTGCTCGTCTTTGGTCTCGCGTTCCTCGTTCTCTTCACTTTCAGGTTGTCCGTGGCGATGAGCCACAATTCCGCTCGCCAAAAGACACTGGTCCAGGAGATTGCCCTCCTGAAGGCGAAGATTGACGCCGAGTCTCACGAGTGACCGAGTGGTACCGACACGATCGGCCGATCCTATGGTCGGGTTCGGTTGTCAAGGATGTCGCGTTCCGCACCGGGTGACTCCGTGAATCACCCGAGACGTCATCTCGAAGAGACGTCAATCTCCGTGGGGCGAATGCGCGGCGACGCGCGGGTCGCACCTCACCGAAGTGCGGAAACGCAATGCCACGGAGGCGTCTCATGAGTAGCGCTCTCACGATGTGGAGCGATTGCTCCGTTCGACGGAGGACGCGATGGGGGACCCTCGCGACATTGGTAGCGGGACTGACAATTGCCACGGTGGGGTTCCCCTCATTTCTGCTCGTGGTTGGCGCCTGGTCCTTCGCTGCGCTCATCAATCGGCGAGTGAGCGCACTCGCCGGTCCGGCCTCGTGGGCCGCGGGCATCATCATCGAGGCGGTCATCGTGCTCGCCCAGAGTGCGCTACTAGCGATCCTCTATCCCCACTCTGATCCGCAGTGGGTCGATGTTGGCGTGCTTCTCGTGCCACTCGTCGTCGCTGGAGCACTCGAGTGGCGCTTGACGTCGAGTTCGCGTCAACCAGTGGAACCATCGAAGACGGAGCGGAGCGCGGAGCCCTATCTGGTGGTCACGTGCGTGGTGTTGATCGAAGCGATGTTCGAGGCCGTCAAGTTGCGTGGGCACGACTTTGGTCTGACGTGGTTCATGGGTGGCGACGGTCGCAACCACGTAGTGGCCGATCGATCGATTCTGCACGCTGGAGGCATCACTCTCAAGGAGATGTCGTCGTATCCGGCACTCTTCAATGCGTTAGCCGCCGTCGTGGATGGTGCCGGTGGGCGAGCCAACGTTTCAGCTGGCATTTTGATGGTGCGCGACGTGCAGGCCATGACCGCCCTGGTGGTCTTGTCGTGCGTGGGAACCGCCCTTTGTCTCGTCGCCGTAGCAGTGGAGATGCTCCCGCAAAGTGACCGCCCCGCGCGCCGATTGCCACTGTACTTGTGGGTCCCTCTGGGAGCCTGCGGGTCCATCGCGGTGGGTGCCTTCGTGCTTAGCCTGGGCGCGTCGGGTGGATTCTTTTCGGCGATGGGAAGTCTCACGTTCACGTTGGCCTCACTCGCCCTGGGGCTCCGACTCGTGCAGCACTACAGCCACGCGACGTTGATCGCGTTGACGTTCGCGCTCGTTTTGGTTGTGGGGTCGTGGACGTTCCTCGTCGTCGTGCCGGCGGTCGCCCTCGTGTTCGGGTACGTCATGGGCATTCGCCAACTTCGCGCATATCGCCACAGTCGATCGCAGACCCGAATCTCTGTCGCCGTGATGGGTGTGTCGGCACTGTGTTTGCTCGCAGTAGTGGCGGCCTTGGTGGAACATCGCGCGACGTTGTTAGCCCAAATGCGCATTGGGGGCGGAATCGTTGGACCTAACCCTGGGCTCTTCTACTGGTTGGGAATAGTGGTCGTCCTAAGCGTCGCGCTGGCCTCCAACGCGACACAACGCTGGGCGCGCCTGTTGTTGGTGGTCGAGTTCGCTGCGTTGTTCGTGACGGTCTCGCGAATCCGTTCGGTGCATCCGGGCGGAGCCAGCTGGTCGTACTACGCCACCAAGATGCTCTGGCTGGCGACCGCGACGTTGTTGTGGGTGCCGTTCATGGCGCTTCTTGACGTCATGAGACTCGCGACTCGCTTCGTGCGCAATGTTGGGTGGCGGGTCGTCGCGAACGTGACGTTGGCGGTGGCGGGTTCGAGTGGCGTCTTGTGGTCACTTGGTCACGAGACGCCCTTCACCTTCCCGCTGGCGTGGGCGTGGTTCGGGTCGACGATACCTTCGCCCCAAGAAGTACAGCTCGTCACTCACGAAGCCACGCTCGGCGGTCCATTCGTGATTTGGGACTACTCCACACCCTTTCAAGACGAACTAGGTAACTTTTGGTCGGCGCTGACGTGGGACTACCGCCCCAACGGAACCGAGAAGGCTGCTCGGGGAGCCATCAGCTTCGTCAACTGGTCCGCTGAAGAGAATGGCTCGAACGCGGCGCTCTGCCAGATCACTTCCGAATATCGACTGCGCGTGGTTACCCGTAATGCGCGACTGATCTCGTCCCTGGAGGCCACGTGTCCGGGGTTTCTGCGGGCCTCGACGCTCACGAAGTAAGCGTCACTGGGGCCACGAGACAGTGCAGTACGCATGACACCTACGTCGTCGTCGCTTCTGGCCACTAGATACATCAGTATTGTGAGTAGGCCCATGGTGACTTTGAAACGACCGGTACTGACGATTCGTGGTGGTCACCGGTGAGAGGACGCCATAGCTCGACAGAGAAGTCCCCTCGGCAGCGTCTCATTGTCGGTGTGGCGCTCGCCACCGTGGTCGCCGCAATGACGATTGCCACCGTCGGGGTGCCTCCCACGCTGTTCGTGGTCGGGGCTTGGGCCTACGCCGCCCTCACGAATCGTTGCGTGAGCGCACTTTCAGGACCAGTGTCGTGGCTCGTGGGCATCGTCGTGGAATCGGGGATACTTACCGGAGAGAGTGGCACGCTCGCCATCATCGCACCCCATCCCCATCCCCAGTGGCTCTACGTGGCGGTCCTACTCGTTCCCCTCGCCATCGTCGCAGTCCTCTATCGGTCCCTGTCGATGTCGGGTCGACTCGGGTCGCTTCACGACGCCGGACGAATGAGTGGTGAGCCCTACCTTGCGGTGCTCGCCGTGGTCCTGATTGAAGCAATGTTCGAGGCGATCAAACTTCACGGTCACGACTTTGGTTTGACCTGGTTCATGACTGGCGACGCCCGTAACCAAGTCATCGGGACGCGCCAGGTGCTGGGCGCAGGTGGCGTCACCTTAGGAGAGATGAAGACCTACCCCGCGTTCGTCAACGCCATCGCCGCGATCTTCGACGGAGCGGGCGGGCGCGCGAATATCAACGCCGCGGCTCTCATGGTGCGCGACGTGCAGGCGATGGTCGCCACTGTCGTCCTGTGCTGCGTGGGGATTGCCCTGAGCTTCATGGCGGCGCTCGGCGAAACCTTCGCTCGTGGTGAACGCTACGCGCGTCGATTGCCGCTGTATCTCGTGATCCCGCTCGGCGCGTGTGGCTCAGTCGCAATTGGCGCTCTCGTCCTGGGCCTCGGCTCCTCGGGCGGATTCTTGTCAGCGATGGGCGCTCTGGTATTCGCGCTGGCGTCGTTGGTCCTAGGACTGCGCATAATCCAGCGGTACGACAATCTGACGTTGCTCGTGATCACTCTCGCGATGTTCTTGGTGGTGGGTTCGTGGACATTCCTCGTCGTGGTTCCGGCAGCGGCGTTGATCGTCGGAGCACTGGCAGGGCTGCGGGAGGTTCGACGCCCGGGCGTTGCTGTGCCGTCGATACGCGGGGTGTCGGTCACGGCGATCGTGGTCGCGGTCGCGGCGCTGTCGGTCGTGGGAGTCGTGCTCGCATTGTTGTTCAACGGCGCCACACTCGTCGCACAACTCAAGAGTGTTGGTGGCATCATCGCACCGAACCCGCGTATCTTCGACTGGCTCGGGATCGTTGTCGTGGTGGTCGTCGCTATCGCACCCGGCGTCCAGCAGAGATTGGTGCGAGCCCTACTCCTGGTTGAGTTCGCGCTGTTGGCTCTAGTGGTGATCTGGATGTTCACCATGCATCCAGGCGGCGTGTCGTGGTCGTACTACGCCACGAAGATGATCTGGTTGGCCACCGTTACCGTCGCGTGGGTACCCTTCGTCGTCGTGATCGACGTGTTGCGCGGAGCCGATGTCCTCGTTCGTCGAGCGGGACCGCGCGCGTTGACTCACGTCGCGGTCGCGGCGGTGGGCTCGAGTGGGGTCCTGTGGGGGATCAGCCACGAGACGCCCTATCCCTTCCCGTGGCACTGGGCGTTCGTCGGCTCGACGTTTCCCACTCCCAAGATGATCGAGATGGTGACCGAAGAAGCCGACGTCGGCGGCCCCTTCGTCTTTTGGCAATATTCCAGCCCGGCCGATGACAAGTTGGGAAACTTCTGGTCCGCTCTGACGTGGGACTACAGCGCGAGTGGCGTGGTAAAACCGACGTCGGCGACTGAGAATTTTCCGACGTGGGCCTCCGCCGAGACTGGTGCGTTGTCATCGTTGTGCCAGATCACGTCCAGCTACCGGCTGCGCATCGTCACATCCAATTCCCGCCTCGTACCGACGCTGGAGAAGGACTGCCCGGGCTACCAACTCGCGCCGGGTCAGGCGCGCACACCGTAACAAAGCGCCGTCCTCATTCAGTGCGTGGATTCACTTGCGTCGAGCGCCGCGTCGTCGCCCGTCGGTGTCGGTCGGCGCAGTCGGATCAGACCTTCTTGCACCAGGGACACCTTGAGTTCGCCATCGCGTGAGAATAAGAAACCGCGCGCGAGTCCGCGGCCGCCGTGAGCGACGGGTGAGTCCATGTCGTAGAGCATCCACTGGTCGGCTCGCAGATCGTGGTGGAACCACATACAGTGGTCCAAGCTCGCCCCCATGAACGACCCGTCGTCCCAGCGCACGTCGTGAGGAGCGAGGATCGCGTCAAAGAGATTCATGTCGCTCACGTAGGTGATGACGCACGCGTGCAACAGTGGGTCCGCGGGTAGTTCGCCGTCAGCGCGGATCCATAGTTGCTGGCGCGGTTCGCGCGATCGCTGATCGCTCCAGGGCAGTTCACCGATGTAGCGCTGTTCGATGGGGTGAGGTCGGGCGTTCCACTCGTCGACGTAGCCGAACTCGGAGTGCACGAGTTGGTGGACCGGCGCGATCGATTCGGGGTCGGGCACCTCAGGCATGGTCACCTGGTGTTCGAGACTCATCTCGTCCTCGTGGAAACTGGCCTGCATGTTGTAGATGGCGCGTCCGTGTTGGATGGCCACGACACGTCGAGTGGTGAAACTACGACCGTCACGAATGCGGTCGACCTCGTACAGAGTTGGTGCGCTCGAGTCGCCGGGGCGAAGGAAGTACGAATGCAGTGAATGCACGCGACCGCGCTCCACGGTGCGCCCCGCGGCCATCAGCGCCTGGGCCGCTACTTGGCCACCGAAGGTCCGCTGGCGTTCTCCCTCGGGGTGCTTGCCGCGGAAGATGTTCACCTCGATATCTTCGAGATCAAGCAGGTCAACAAGAAAATCCAGTGCCAGTGACATAAGCCCATTGTGCCAGCCCACATGGCGCGACGGCGAAGGAACTAAGGTTGGGGAGTGCCGACGACCCTGAACGACGCCATAGCGTGGTCCAAGACCCATCGAGGCAGGAAATTAATCCGCTACACGTTGTCGTCGGTCATCACTACGGCCATCTCGTTCACCACGATCGTCATCGTCTACGGCTTTCACATCATCGGCGGCATCATCGGGGCCACATTGTTCGGCAACATCGTGGCGGTCGTCCCCTCGTACTACCTGGCCCGCGCCTGGGCGTGGGGTAAGCGCGGACGTAGCCACTGGCTCAAGGAAGTCGTTCCGTATTGGGCGATGTCTTTTGCGGGTATCGCTTTTTCTCTCCTCGGCGCCAATCTGGTCAAGCACCTCGTGCACGAGCACCACCTGCATCACCTGATGAGCACGTTGCTCGTCGCCGGCGTCAACTTGGCGAGTTTCGCCGTTTTCTGGGTCCTCAAAGTCCTGTTGTTCAACAAGATCTTTCATACCAATCGTCTGGTCGACATGGACGAGCACCTGAAAGAAGAGGAAGCCAAGCAGGGTGCCTCGGAACCTGCGTGAACTTCGCCAGTGGGCGCGCAGTCACGAGGGAAAGAAGCTGATCCGCTTCACCACCACGTCGGTGATCTCGACGTTGATCTCCGAGACCGTGATTCTTCTCACCTACGGACTCAAGATCATCCCTGGAGAAGTCCAGGCCACGCTGTGCGGCAATGTCGCGGCGATGTTGCCGGCCTACCACCTCAATCGTCGATGGGCGTGGGGTAAGAGAGGACGCAGCAGGTGGGGGAGCGAGGTTGCTCCGTTCCTCGCGATGTCGGTGACCGGAACGATCATGGCGCTCCTCGGTGCTACCTACGCTCGCCACCTCGTGCACGCGCACCACTGGGCGCACTTCGTTAACACTGCCATCGTCGGGGGTACCAACATCGCGGCGTTCGCCGTGTTCTGGGTCCTCAAGATGTTGTTGTTCAACCGCATCTTTCACACGGGCGATCACCGCGAGACATTCGCCGGCGACGACGGAGGGTCAGTCGCGAAAATTAGTGAATTGTAAGGGCGTGTCGATGTCGGCTTCCTTAAAGAACGCGATCGCCGACTGCAGGTCGTCGCGTTGCTTGCCCGTCACGCGCACCTGATCGCCCTGGATCGAGGAACTGAGATTCTTCACCCCGAGGTCCTTGATCATCTTGTTGATCTTCTTGCCGAGCTCTTGAGTGATTCCGGCCTTGAGGACGACCTTCTGCCGCGCGGAACCGTGACTAGCGACTTCCACCTTGCCGGCGTCGAGGGTCTTGAGCGAGACCGAACGCTTCACCATCTTTTCTTCGAGGAGTTCATAGAGTGCGCGTATGCGGTCCTCGGTGGACGCGGAGAGCGTGAGTTCCTTGTCACTGATCTCAATAGTGGCACCAGTGCCCTTGAAGTCGAAGCGAGTCGAGGCCTCGCGGTTGGCTTGGTCGACCGCGTTGCGAACTTCTTGGAGGTCGATCTCAGAGACGATGTCGAAAGAAGGCATGACGAAAGTCTAGGACCGCTCATTGGAATGCTCGCGACCCCACGCACTAGGCTCGTCGACGGGTCGGTGCCCGAGCGGCCAATGGGATCTGGCTGTAAACCAGACGGCTTTGCCTACGGGGGTTCAAATCCCTCCCGGCCCACCACGGTCAATTCAGCCAGGCTGAATTGACCACGTCCCGCGGACCGAAGCGACGCGGGGGAGAGTACGGTGACTTATCGTGAGTGGCTCTGAGGCACAACGCTTGGCGCGTGGCGCCCGATGGGTCCACCGACGCTACGAGAGAGCGGCGGGCGGTCTGGAATCCAGCATTCAAGTCCTCGAGCGTCGCTACACTCCGCTCGGGCGATTTCGTCCCGGTCCCTTCGAGGGTTTTGACTTTCTCTGGCAGCCCGCGGTGCTGGGATTTCTCGCTATGTGCCTGCTTTTCGCGGGCGGTTCGTTCCCTAACTCGCCGCTCAAGTACGACCTGCACGCGACCTGGTTCTTCGGCGAACCGGCCAGTGTGGTGTCGACGTCACCGACCCAAACGACTCTGTTGCTTTCGGTGGTCTTGGGCTACGGCGGACTGCTCTTATTGATGAGGGTGTGGCTTCGCCTCGTGGAGATCTTGAAATTGCATCCAGGAGCGCCGCTGCGCTCACTGTGGTGGGTCTTTGCCATGTGGGCCGCCCCGATGTTGATCGCTCCGCCGATGTTCTCGCGCGACGTGTTTAGTTACGCGGCCCAGGGCGAGATGACCACGTACCACCTGAGTCCATACTTGCTCGGACCCTTTTCACTGGGCTCGAGTCCTTTCGTGGCCCCCGTGGATCCTCTCTGGCGCAACGCTCCTGCGCCCTACGGACCGTTCTTCTTGCTCCTCGATGGATTGATCGACCGGGTGGCTCGCCACAATCAGTTGGCCACCGTCGTCGGCCTACGCCTTCTCGAAGTGATCGCGGTCGTGGCGATCGGTTGGGGAGTGGCGGCACTCGCGCGGTGCCTGGGGCGAGACCGTGGCGAAGCCTTCGCCCTGTTTGCTCTCAATCCCATCGTGCTCATCACCCTGGTCGACGGCGCGCACAACGACGCGATCATGACGGCGTTCCTGGTGTGGTCAGTGGTGTTGGCGTTACGTCGACATCTCATTTGGGCGCTCGTGCTGTGCGCGTGTGCGGCGGCCATCAAGGCGCCGGCCGCCCTCGGTCTGGCGTTCATCGCCTGGACCTGGCTCGGATCGCGCGCGTCGGTTCGCGAGCGGGTGCGCCCCATCGCCATCTCGGTCGTGGTCACGGGGGTGGTGTTCGCGATATGGACGTGGTTGGCTGGCTTCGGGTGGGGTTGGGTCGAGAACCTCACCTCCAACGGCGCGGTGCGTAGTTGGGACGCGCCGGTCACAGCAATTGGACTAGCCCTGGCCGACACCGCTCACGGTTTCGGGTATCACTCACTGGGCGTGACAACGGTGTTGACCGTCACGCGTTCCATTGGGTTCGTCGCCGCCCTGGTGATCACCGCGTGGTTACTGCTGCGCGGCGAGCCCCATAGTTGGGTGCGTGCCCTCGGACTGTCGCTGATCGCCCTGGTGATTCTGGGACCGGTCGTGCAACCGTGGTATTTCGTATGGGGCGTCGCACTCCTGGCGGCCAGTTACGTTGGCCGCCAACACTTTTGGATCTTGGTGATGGCGATCACCGGGCCCTTCGCGGGTCTGCCCGGTGGGCGCGACCTGGTGACGGGGCTCGTGCACGCCAACGTGTGGCTCATCGTGACGGCCATCGTGGTGCTCGTGGGAGTGTTGGTGGTTCCCATGGGCCACTGGACCCAGTGGAGCTGGGCCGAAGCACCCCACAAGTCGTTGCGCGACGTGAGTTAGGGGTTCTCGGGCACGACGTACTGGTATTCGACCACGTCGAGCCAGCGATTGTGCTTTCGTCCCACTTCGATTTCAGTCCCGACCAGGGTAAATCCAACCTTTTCGTGCAGTCGGATGCTGCCCTCGTTCTCGCCGACGATGCGCGCGATTATCGAGTGATACCCCGATACTTTGGCGGTTCGAATGAGTTCGCGCAGGAGTAACTCGCCCACGCCGCGGCCTCGAGCCGCTCGAGCGACGTAGACCGAGTTCTCGACGGTCGTCGCATATGCTGGACGCGATCGAAAGGGCGAAAAGAGGGCGAATCCGAGAATTCTCTCGCCGTGGGCCCCGCTTTCACCCACCGCGTCCTCCTCGTTGACCGCCACGATGCACGGGTGCGAGGATCGGTGGGTGCGGATCCACTCCTCTTGTTCGGCGAGACTGCGAGGGACGAGATCGAAGGTGATCGAGGACTCGAGGACTTCGGGGTTGTAGATGGCCAATAGTGCCGGGGCGTCGGCAATCTCGACCAGGCGGGTTCTCATCGCCTAAAAGGGTAGCCCTTGGCGGTTGGAAAGACGTGCCCCGGTCGGAGTACAATACACAACCGTGTCATTTTGACACGACTGCCCTCTTAGCTCAGTGGTAGAGCACTTCCATGGTAAGGAAGGGGTCGTCGGTTCAATCCCGACAGAGGGCTCGCCAGGCGGCGTAGCTCAGGTGGTTAGAGCACACGGCTCATAATCGTGGTGTCGCGGGTTCGACTCCCGCCGCCGCTACCAGGCGCAGTACCGCAGTGCCGATGTAACGCAGTACCTACGAGGAGAGAGCGAAATGGCGAAGAACGAGAAGCGCGTGCAGGTCACCCTGGCGTGCGAAGAGTGCAAGCGACGCAACTACATCACGATGAAGAACAAGATCAATGACCGTGAGCGCATCGAAATGAAGAAGTACTGCCAGTGGGAGCGCAAGCACACCACGCATAAGGAGACTCGCTAGAGAGCATCCCCGCGGGGGATGGTAGGCTGTTTCTTCCCTACGGCCACCCACCGGAATTCTCGGTGGGCGGGTGCAGAGGGCAGTGGCTCAATTGGTAGAGCACCGGTCTCCAAAACCGGGGGTTGGGGGTTCGAGTCCCTCCTGCCCTGCTCGAAGATTTTTTCGACGTAGTACCGACGAAGTAACGAAAGACACGAAATGAACCGCGAACAAAAGCGCATGATGCAGCGAAAGGGTCAAGTGGGTGCCGAGGGCGCCGCTACTCGTCGCGCCGCCGCGACCGAGGGTGCCGCACGCCGTCGTAACCAGCGCGCCACGCCGCCCGAGTTCTTTCGTCAGGTCCGCGAAGAGTTACGCCAGGTCGCCTGGCCCACGCGACCCGAGACGATCAACTACACGTCCATCGTGGCCTTCGTCCTCGTCTTCATGACCAGCTTGATCTTCGGGCTCGGCTTCGGTTTCTCGAAGTTCGTCACGTTCCTCTTCACGAAATAAGGCCATTCATGAACGACACGCGGACCCCCACCGAGCACGGCGAAAACGAGATCGACGACACTGATGTGTCGTCCGAGACCTCCGAGAACGAGATTCTCGACGTCACGATCATCGACGAGGACGCCGACGAGGAGCCCATCGCCGAGAGCGCCTTCGACCGTCCGGGTCGTTGGTACATCGTCCACACCTTCGCCGGCCACGAGAAGAAGGTGATCGGGGCGCTCAACAACATCATCAAGAGCCGCGAACTTACCGAGTCGATCTACGAGATCTACCTGCCCGAAGAGGACGTCACCGAGTTCAAATCGGGCAAGAAGGTCACCGTCGCAAAGCGCATGTTCCCCAGCTACTTGCTGATCCGTTGTGAGCCCGACCCCGAGATCTTCTACGTCATCGGCTCGACCCCGGGCGTGACGGGATTCGTCGGCGCCGAGAAGACCCGTCCCACCGCCCTGACGCGTCGTGAGGTCGACAACATCATTCGACCCCACGTGGAGGGTGTCGAGCTGCCAGCCGCGAAGCGACGCATGCCGACGCACGAATTTGAGATCAACGACACCGTGCAGATCAAGAGCGGCCCGTTCGCCACGTTCTCGGGTCACGTCGCCGAAATCAACGAGGACCAACTCAAGGTCAAGGTGTTGGTCGACATCTTCGGACGCGAGACGCCCGTGGAACTCGAATTCACGCAGATTACGAAGCTCTAGGTCTTAAGGAGACACCATGGCCAAGAAAGTTATTGCCGTCGTCAAGATTCAACTCCAGGCGGGGGGCGCGACCCCCGCGCCGCCGGTGGGTACGGCCCTCGGACCCCACGGTATTCAGACCATGGAGTTCTGTAAGCAGTACAACGCCGCCACCGAGGCGATGAAGGGTACCGTCATCCCGGTCGACATCTCGATCTACGACGACCGCTCCTTCACCTTCGTCTTGAAGACCCCGCCGACCCCGGTGCTGTTGCGCCAGGCCGCGGGTATCGAAAAGGGTGCGCACCTGGCCGGACGTGAGACCGTCGCCACTGTCACCATGTCCCAGATCGAAGAGATCGCCAACACCAAGATCAAGGACCTCAACACCGATGACCTCGAGCAGGCCAAGTTGCAGATTGCCGGCACGGCGCGCTCGATGGGCATCTCGGTCGCGGGCTAGGAGAGAACAATGAAGCACGGCAAGAACTACAAGAACTCGCTTTCGCAGGTCAACCGCGAAGAAGTGATCACGGTCAACGAGGCCCTCGACAAGGTCAAGACCTTGGCCACCGCCAAGTTCGACGAGACCGTTGAACTCGCGGTGCGCCTGGGCGTCGACCCGCGTAAGGCCGAGCAGATCGTGCGTGGCACCATCTCGCTGCCCGCCGGTACCGGCAAGACCAATCGCATCGCGGTGTTCGCTTCGGGCGAGAACGCGCAGGCCGCGCGTGACGCCGGCGCTGACTTCGTGGGCGCCGAGGACCTGGTCGCCAAGGTGGCCGGGGGATTCCTCGACTTCGATATTGCCATCGCGACGCCTGACCTCATGGGTCAAGTCGGTGGACTGGGTCGCGTGCTCGGACCGCGTGGTCTCATGCCCAACCCCAAGACCGGCACCGTGACCATGGACGTCGCCAAAGCCGTCGCCGAGTTCAAGGGTGGACGCGTCGAGTACCGCACCGACAAGATCGGTAACGTTCAGTTGCGCGTGGGCAAGGTGAGCTTTTCTCGCGAGGACCTCGCCAAGAACGTTCACGCCGTCATCGACGAACTGGTGCGCGTCAAGCCCGCCAGCGCCAAGGGCCGCTACTTGATTTCAATCACGGTCTCGTCGACCATGGGCGTGGGCGTCAAGATCGACCCGACGCGTACTCGCGAACTCGACGAAGTCCTGGCGGCGGCTTCGGCCTAAGCCCCCGTCGTTTTGACGCGGCGAAGGCCCGCGACTACGATGGTCCGGCGCACGACCGTGCCACAGTTTGAAGAACGCCGAAGACATCCGGTGTGGGGTAACCCACTTAAGTGACCCGAAGGTCAGCCTGACGAGGAATTCGAGTTCGCCCCCGGGTGACTCGTTTGCTGCGATGTCCTTGGCCCGTACCGGGCGGCATCCGGTGAAGGAGTTCACATGAGCAAGATTCAGCCCGCGAAGGTCGCCACGGTCGACGAAGTGAAGGCCCGGGTCGACGCGACCACGACGGCCGTCGTCACCGAGTACCGCGGTCTTACCGTGGCCGAGATTTCCAACATTCGCCGCCAGTTGCGCACCATCGGGGCGGACTACAAGGTCTTTAAGAACACCCTCGTTCGTCGCGCCGTCGCGGGCACCAACGTCGAACCGCTCACGCAGTTCCTCGAAGGACCCACGGCCATCGCCTTCGTCGAGGGGGACGTGTCGGCGGTCGCCAAGGCGTTACGCGACTTGGCAAAGGTCTCGCCCAAGCTGATCTTGAAGGGTGGCGTGCTTGACGGCAAGGCGCTCACTCCCCGTGACATCAGCGCCCTGGCGGACCTGCCGAGCCGCGACGTGCTTCTGGCACAGTTCGCTGGAGCCTTGGCCTCACCCCTTCGCACCATGGCCAGCCTGCTCAAGGCCGTGCCGCAAAACCTCGCCTACGGCCTCTCGGCCCTGATCGACTCGAAGGGTGGCCCCGTGGCCACCACGCCGGTCGTGACGGACGAACCGGCCGCCGAGACTCCGGCCGGGGTCGAGGAAGCTGCTGATGCAGCGAGCGACGACGCCGCGACACCTGTCGCGGAGGTTGAGGCTGACGTCGAGGCCCCCGTGGTCGAGGCCGAGGCTACCTCTGAGGCGCCTGAGGGTGTCGCGAGCGAACCGGCCGAATAACCCACCATCGCAGTATCGAAACGAAGAAAAGAAAGGAATCACCATGGCTGGAACCCTGACCAAGGAGCAGATTCTCGACGGCATTGCTGACCTGTCGGTGATCGAGCTCAGTGAGCTCTTGAAGGAGTTCGAAGAGAAGTTCGGCGTGACCGCTGCGGCCCCGGTGGCCGTGGCCGCTCCTGCCGCCGCGGGCGGCGGAGCCGACGCGGGAGAGGCCGTCGAAGAGAAGAGTGACTTCGACGTCATCTTGACGAGCGGTGGCGACAAGAAGATTGCCGTCATCAAGGAAGTACGTTCGTTGACCAACCTCGGACTGAAGGAAGCCAAGGACCTCGTGGACGGTGCCCCCAAGGCCGTTCTGGAAAAGGTGTCCAAGGCCGACGCCGACAAGGCCAAGGCGGCTCTCGAAGCTGCCGGCGCCACCGTCGAACTCAAGTAATTACTGCAGTTTCGCGGAGGCCCCGACCGGCACGCCGGTCGGGGCCTCCGCTACCGTGGTCGAGATACTTGACCGCGGCCCGGAAATTGCCTAGGGTGAGCGCAGCCCGGTTGGCGGTGCCCGTTTGTCGACGGGCACCACTTGCGTCTGCACGCCCTAGAGTAGTAGTGTCGAAAGACCGTGTCCCTGCGCTCTATTTTGTCATCCCCTGATGAGGTTTTCGCCATAGAGGCACGTAATCAATGCAGTAGCCACCCACTCACACGGAGGATAGACCGTTGACGTCTCGGTCCACTAGCCCCGAACGCTTTAATTTTTCGGCCCTGGGTGAAGCACACCCCTTACCTAACCTCCTCGAGATTCAGCGAGACAGCTTTGATCTGTTCATGAAGCAGGGATTGCGCGAGGCCTTCGAAGCCTTGTCGCCGATCTCGGACTTTACCGGTCGCCTGTCACTCGAACTCGAGTTCGACCCCGATGACCCGGACCTGAAGAGTCCGCCCAAGTTCACGGTCGAAGAGTGCCGCCAACGCGCGACCACGTATTCCCAGCCCATCTTCGTGCGCGCTCGTTTCTTGAACTCCGAAACCGGTGAGATCAAGGAACAGACCGTCTTTATGGGTGACTTCCCGATTATGACCGAGCAGGGCACTTTCATCATCAACGGCACAGAGCGTGTTGTGGTGAGCCAGTTGGTTCGTTCGCCGGGCGTTTTGTTCCAGCCGGGCAAGGACGAGAAGGTCGCCTTCGAAGGCACCATCCACCCGAGCCGCGGTGAATGGCTCCAGGTCGACCTCGAAGAGAAGAAGAACAAGGCCGCTAACGCCGGAGCGCGCATCGCTCGCAAGCGCCGCATCTCGATCTTCACACTCCTGCGCGCACTCGACACCTCAATGGATGAGGGCTTCTTCGAGAAGTTCGTCGCCCACTTCGACTTCCTCGAGGACCAGTTCCACGCGGACTGGAAGAAGGCCCACGTCGAGATCGCCAAGCACATGGACAAGTACAACATGGAGGACGTGCCCGAGAACTTCTCGCGCGCCAGCCAAGAGACGGCCTGGCTCGAGATCTATCGTCGTGCCCGTCCGGGTGAAGTGCAGACGATCGAGGCCGCTCGCCAGTACTTCGAGGGTGCCTTCTTCTCGGAGAAGCGCTATGACCTGAGCCGCGTCGGACGCTACAAGCTCGACCGCAAGCTCGGCACCGAGGTCGCTAAGAACGTCGAACTCTTCGGCGAACTGTTGGAGCTACCTAACGCCGACCTGCACGTGTTGTCCAAGGCCGAAGTGCTCGCGACCGCGACGTACTTGCTCAACCTGGCGCGTGACCGTACCGCCAAGGAGACCACGTACCACATCGACGACCAGGACCACTTCGCCAACCGACGTATCCGCAGCGTGGGCGAGTTGATCCAGAACGCCCTTCGTACCGGTCTGTCGCGCATGGAGCGCGTCGTGCGTGAGCGCATGAACACTCAAGACGTCGAGGCCATCGCACCCCAGACACTCATCAACATCCGACCCGTGATGTCGGCGATCAAGGAGTTCTTCGCCACCTCGCAGCTGAGCCAGTTCATGGACCAGAACAACCCGCTTTCGGGTCTGACCCACAAGCGTCGCTTGTCGGCCCTGGGACCGGGCGGACTGTCGCGTGAGCGCGCGGGACTCGAAGTGCGTGACGTTCACTCCTCGCACTACGGCCGCATGTGTCCGATCGAGACGCCCGAAGGCCCGAACGTGGGCCTGATCGGCTACTTGGCGAACTACGCGCGGATCAACGAGTACGGCTTCATCGAGACGCCGTACCGCGTCGTCACCGCGGGACGAGTGACGGGCGAGATCCGTTACTTCACCGCGGACGAAGAAGAGCGCTACGTCATCGCGCAGGCGAACACTGAAGTCGACGAGGCGGGCAAGTTGACGGCTGACCGCGTTTTGGTACGCCGTGGACCGATCGGGACCGGCCTGCGCGTCGGTGCGTCGAACAAGTCGTCCTCTACGACGTCCGAGATCGACTTCGTCAAGCCCGACGAGGTCGAGTTGATGGACGTGTCGACCAAGCAGGTCATCTCGGTGGCCACGTCGCTCATCCCCTTCGTCGAGCACGATGACGCCCAGCGCGCCCTGATGGGTGCCAACATGCAAAAGCAGGCCGTGCCGCTCATCATGCCCGAGGCGCCCTTCGTGGGTACCGGCATGGAGTCGCGCGCCGCGCTCGACTCCGGCGACGTGCTCCTGGCCGAGGGAGACGGACTCGTCACCTCGGTGTCGGGGGACCGCATCGTGGTGGACTACGACAAGGGTGTCGTGGACCGCTACGGCAAGGCGCTCGGCAAGAAGCAGTACAACCTCAACAAGTTCCGACGTTCCAACCAGGACACCTCGATCAACCAGAAGCCGCTCGTCGTGGGTGGCGAGACGGTGTCTCTCGGTGACCTCTTGGCCGACGGGACGAGCACCTCGAACGGTGAGTTGGCCCTAGGCAAGAACTTGCTGGTGGCCTACATGCCGTGGGAGGGCTACAACTATGAGGACGCCATCATCTTGAACGAGCGCCTCGTGCGCGACGACGTCCTCACCTCAATCCACGTCAAGGAATACGAGATCGACGCGCGCGACACCAAGCTCGGTGCCGAGGAAATCACGCGTGACATCCCCAATCTGCCCGATGACATTTTGGCCGACCTCGACGACATGGGCATCGTGCGCATCGGTGCCGAAGTCGAGCCCGGTGACATCCTCGTGGGCAAGGTCACGCCCAAGGGTGAGACCGAGCAGTCGCCCGAGGAGCGCCTGCTGCGCGCGATCTTCGGTGAGAAGGCGCGCGAAGTGCGCGACACCTCACTCAAGGTCCCCCACGGCGAGTCCGGCAAGGTCATCGACGTCAAGGTGTACAGCCGCGACGAGGACCACGAGATGCAGCCTGGCGTGAACCAATTGGTGAAGGTCTACGTGGCCCAGAAGCGCAAGATCTCCGAGGGCGACAAGCTCGCCGGACGCCACGGAAACAAGGGTGTCATCTCCAAGATCCTGCCCGAAGAGGACATGCCCTTCATGGCCGACGGAACGCCGGTGGACATCATCTTGAGTCCCCTCGGTGTGCCGAGTCGTATGAACGTGGGTCAGGTGCTCGAAAGTCACCTGGGCTACGCCGCGCGTCACGGCTGGGCCGGTATCGATGTCAACCCCGCTGTGGGAACGTCGGGACACGACGACCAGAAGAACATCGCGTCACGTCCCTATCGCAAGACACGTCCGCGCACCGAGCCGGCCGTCTACGTCGCCACACCGTCCTTTGACGGCGCGCACTGGGATGAGACCGAGCGCGCTAAGGACAAGCCGACGATCCAACAGACCTTCGAGCGTCTCAACGTCGACGGCGCCAACGGCAAGCGACTCTTGTCGAGCAACCACGACGGCAAGGTCGTATTGTTCAACGGTCGTACCGGCGAGGCCTATGACAACCAGATCTCGGTGGGCTACGCCTACATCTTGAAGCTCGCCCACATGGTCGACGACAAGATCCACGCGCGATCGACGGGTCCGTACTCGATGATCACGGCCCAACCGTTGGGTGGAAAAGCTCAGTTCGGTGGCCAGCGCTTCGGTGAGATGGAAGTGTGGGCCCTCGAGGCCTATGGTGCCGCCTACGCCCTCCAGGAGTTGTTGACGGTCAAGTCCGACGACATGAAGGGTCGCGAGCGCGCCTACGAGTCCATCGTCAAGGGACAGAACCTTCCCGAGCCGGGCATCCCCGAATCGTTCAAGGTTCTCATCAAGGAAATGCAGTCATTGTGTCTGAACGTGGAAGTGCGCGACAAGGTTGGCGCCCACGTGGACCTCGCCGACACGGAAGAGGACTTCTTCTCGGTCACGCGCGAACTGGGCATCGACATCAGTCGACCCGAACGCGGATCTGACGAAGAGGACGCTCGCCGCGCCGCAGAAAGGAAGTTGTCATGAGTCCGCTCGACGTCAACCAGTTCGACGAACTGAGCATCGGTCTAGCGACCGCCCAGAACATCCGTAGCTGGTCCTCGGGAGAAGTGAAGAAGCCCGAGACCATCAACTACCGCACCCTGCGTCCGGAGAAGGACGGCTTGTTCTGTGAGAAGATCTTTGGACCCCAGAAGGCCTGGGAGTGCGCCTGTGGCAAGTACAAGCGGGTGCGTTTTAAGGGCATCGTCTGCGAGCGTTGTGGCGTGGAAGTCACGTCGGACAAGGTCCGTCGTGACCGCATGGGCCACATCGCACTGTCGGCGCCGGTGGTACACATCTGGTACCTGCGCGGAACGCGTTCGTGGCTGGCGTACCTCCTCATGGGTACCGCGCCCAAGGAGGAGCTCAAGGCCAAGCAGCTCGAGAAGGTCATCTACTTCGCCGCCCACATGGTCACCCACGTGGAGGTCGAGCGCCGTCACGACGACTTGGCGGACTTGCGCCAGGCTCTGAGTGAGGAACTGCTCGAGATCGCCGAGCGCGAGGCCAAGGGCCTGGACGCCAAGCTCAAGGACATCGAGACGCGCGCCGCCAAGCTCGAGACCGATGGCGCCAAGGAATCCGAATTGCGCGCCCTGCAGCGCGGCACCGAAAAGGAGCTCGACGCGGTGCGTAGCCGCTTCGCCGAAGAGCGCGAGCTGGCCAAGCAGGCCTTTGACACCTTTGAGGGCATGCACTCGCGTCAGATCATCGAAGACGAGGTCTTGTACCGCGAGATGGAGTTCCGCTACGGCGAGTACTTCGAAGGCGGCATGGGCGCTGACGCGATCCTGCAGCTGATCGACCGCATGGACCTGGACGAAGAAGAGCGCCTCATGCGCGAGATGATCGACGCCAAGGACGGGCGCAAGCCCCTCTCGGCGCAGCGTCACGCGAAGTTCTTGAAGCGCCTGGCCATCGTGCAGTCCTTCAACCGACGTGACGCCCACGGGCACCGTCTGAACGACCCGCGCGCCATGATCCTCGAGGCCGTCCCCGTCATCCCGCCCGACCTTCGTCCGATGGTCCAGCTCGACGGTGGCCGCTTCGCGACCTCGGACCTCAACGACTTGTACCGTCGCGTCATCAACCGCAACAACCGGCTCAAGCGTCTGCTCGACCTCGGGGCGCCCGACATCATCGTGAACAACGAGAAGCGCATGCTCCAAGAAGCCGTGGACGCGCTCTTCGACAACGGCCGTCGTGGACGCCCGGTGGCTGGCCAGAGTGGTCGACCCCTCAAGTCCCTGTCGGACATGTTGAAGGGGAAGCAGGGTCGTTTCCGTCAGAACCTGTTGGGTAAGCGCGTGGACTACTCGGGCCGTTCGGTCATCGTGGTCGGTCCTCAGCTCAAGTTGCACCAGTGTGGTCTGCCCAAGATGATGGCCCTGGAACTCTTCAAGCCCTTCGTCATGAAGCGTTTGATCGAGACCCAGATGGCTCAGAACATCAAGAGCGCCAAGCGCATGGTCGAACGTCGTAAAACGGTGGTGTGGGACGTCCTCGAAGAGGTCATCCGTGAGCACCCGGTCCTACTCAACCGCGCCCCGACGTTGCACCGCCTCGGTATCCAGGCCTTCGAGCCGGTACTGGTCGACGGCAAGGCCATCCAGATCCACCCGCTCGTGTGTAAGGCGTTCAACGCTGACTTCGACGGTGACCAGATGGCCGTGCACGTGCCGCTCTCGGCCGAAGCACAGGCCGAGGCGCGCATCTTGATGCTCTCGACGAACAACATCTTCACCCCCGCCACGGGTCGGCCCATCACGGAGCCGGCTCAGGACATGGTCTTTGGTGCCTACTACCTGACCCTGCCGGCGAACGAGAAGGTCGAGAACCCTCGAGTCTTTCGCCACGTCTACGAGATCGAGAACGCCCTGGGCGACAAGATGATCACGTTGCGTACGCCCATCGAGATTCGCCCGCTTGAGGGGTCCTCCCTCGACGTGCGCCTCGAGGCAGCGGACATCGACGTCATCGGCGCGAGCCGGTCGTTGCTGACGACGCCGGGACGAGTCTTCTTCAACGAAGCGCTGCCCTTCGGGTTCCGCTTCGTGAACGAGCTCATCGGAAAGAACGCGACGCCTATCGGATCGATCGTGGAGGACATCTCGGCGAGCTTCGGCCGCCAGGAGGTCGCTAACGCGCTCGACGCCATCAAGTCGTTGGGCTTCCGCTACGCCACCAAGTCAGGTCTCACGATCTCGATCGACGACGTCGTCACGACGTCGGAGAAGGCCGAGATCCTGAACAAGTACGAGGAGCAGGCGGCCAAAGTGGAGCTCAACTACCGTCGCGGCGTCATCGTCGACGACGAGCGTCGCCAGCAGGAGATCGAGATCTGGACCAACGCGAACAAGGAGGTCGGTGACGCTACCGACCGCGCCATGAACGCCCAGCTTGACAACCCCATCCGCATGATGGTCGACTCGGGTGCGCGAGGTAACTCCTCGCAGATTCGTCAGATCGCCGCCATGAAGGGCCTCGTGTCCAACCCACGCGGTGAGATGATTCCTCGCCCGATCAAGTCCTCATTCCGTGAGGGTCTGTCGGTCCTGGAGTACTTCATCTCGACGCACGGTACCCGTAAGGGACTGGGTGACACGGCACTTCGCACCGCGGACTCGGGGTACCTGACCCGTCGACTCGTCGACGTCGCTCAGGAGCTCATCGTCAAGGAGTTCGACTGCGGGACGTTGCGCGGCATGTGGATTGAACACGTCGCTGCCGACACCCGTGGCCAGCGCGCTCACCTCGAGACCAAGCTGTGGGGACGAGTCGTCGCTGAAGACGTCACGCTCTCTGATGGTTCGGTCGTGACCGCGGGCACCATGTTGTTGATGGACGACGTCGAACGCTTGCGCGACGACGCCGCGGTGGAGCGAGTGCGCGTGCGCACCACGCTGACGTGTGACGCCGTTCAGGGAGTGTGCGCCGCTTGTTATGGTCTGTCCCTTGCGACCCACCAGCTCGTCGAGCTCGGTGAGGCCGTCGGCGTCATCGCCGCGCAGTCCATCGGTGAACCGGGAACCCAGTTGACTATGCGAACCTTCCACTCCGGTGGTGTGACCGAGAGCGACATCACCCACGGCTTGCCGCGCGTGGTGGAGCTCTTCGAGGCGCGTACCCCTAAGGGTGCCGCCAAGGTCGCCGAGTTCTCCGGAGTGGTACGCGTCGAGCTCATCGGCCGCGAACGCAAGGTGACGGTGGTCGGCAACGACGGTGAGGTACAAGAGGAGTCGATCTCGATCGCGCGCCACTTGCTCATCGAGGACGGCCAGGAAGTCGAAGTCGGGACGCCGCTACACGACGGACCGCTCGACCCCAAGCTCATGATGAAGTTCCGTGGAACGCGAGAGACCCAGCAGTACTTGGTCGAAGAGGTACAGAACGTGTACCGCGACCAGGGTGTGTCGATTCACGACAAGCACATCGAGCTGATCGTTCGTCAGATGACGCGTCGTGTCCAGATCGTCGACGCCGGTGATTCTCCCTGGCTGCCCGGCGCGATGGTCGACGTGAAGCTCTTCAACGACACCAACAACATCTTGGAGGAGAACACCAAGGAGTCCGCAGACGGTCGTGCTCAGCTGATGGGTATCACCAAGGCGTCGTTGGCGACGGATTCGTGGCTTTCGGCCGCCTCTTTCCAAGAGACGACCCGCGTGCTGACCGAAGCCGCCATCGAAGGCAAGCGCGATCACCTGGTGGGTCTCAAGGAGAACATCATCATTGGTAAGTTGATCCCGGCCGGTTCGGGTCTCGACTACTACAACAAGCGCGAGCTGCGCCTGGACATGCCCGACGCCGAACTCCTGCCCGAATGGGCGCAGGTGTCCGACGACGACTTGGACCTGGCCAGCCTGCTGGGGGAGTTGTCCTCGGACGACTCGTTCAGTGCGGACCTCACCGCGTTCCAGAACATCGGGGCGAACTACGACGAGTCCGCGATGCCCGAGAACGACGCGACCAACCTCGAAGACGGGTTGGGCGAGCAGTCGCTATAACCGTCAGGCTCGTTGCCGACCAGGTGGTCGGCAACGAGTTTGCCGATTTGGCGCTTCGTGTCGTAAGATAGAAAGTCCGCGCGCCAGCATCGCTGGTGCGGGAAACGAACGTTGTATAACTAGAAGAGGTTCTGCGTGCCCACAATTGCACAGTTGGTCCGAAAGGGTCGACAGGACAAAGTATCCAAGACCAAGACGCCGGCCCTGAAAGGGGCCCCCCAGCGTCGAGGCGTGTGTACCCGTGTCCACACGGTCACGCCCAAGAAGCCGAACTCGGCCCTGCGAAAGGTCGCACGCGTGCGCTTGACCTCGGGCGTCGAGGTAACTGCCTACATCCCCGGCGTCGGGCACAACCTCCAGGAGCACTCGATCGTCCTCGTTCGTGGCGGCCGTGTGAAGGACCTCCCCGGTGTTCGTTACAAGATCATTCGCGGCGCCTTGGACACCTCCGGTGTGCGAGACCGCAAGCAGGCCCGTAGTCGCTACGGCGCCAAGAAGGAGAAGTAATGCCGCGCAAAGGTCCCGCCGTACGCCGCGAAGTCCCCGCGGACCCTATTTATAAGTCGATCCTGGTCACCCAGATCACCAACAAGATCCTCGAGCGTGGCAAGCGCACGATCGCTGAGCGCATCGTCTACACCGCCCTCGAGATGGTCGAAGAAAAGACCGGTGCTGACCCCGTCGCAGCCTTGAAGCGCGCCCTGGAGAACGTTCGTCCCGAGCTCGAGGTGCGTAGCCGCCGCGTCGGTGGTACTACCTACCAGGTCCCGGTGGAAGTACGTCCGCGCCGTGCCACTACACTGGCAATCCGCTGGTTGACCGACTTCGCAAAGAAGCGTCGCGAGAAGACCATGGCCGAGCGCTTGGCCAACGAGATCATCGACGCCTCCAACGGCGTCGGCGCCGCGGTGAAGCGCCGCGAAGACATGGCCAAGATGGCCGAATCCAACAAGGCGTTCGCGCACTACCGCTGGTAAGTAAAGAGAGTTTTTCTAAATGAGCACCCCCCGCGAGATCTCCCTCGACAAGGTACGCAACATCGGCATCATGGCCCACATCGACGCGGGTAAGACCACGACGACTGAGCGCATCTTGTACTACACCGGTAAGAGCTACAAGATCGGTGAGGTTCACGAGGGTGCTGCCGTCATGGACTGGATGGTCCAAGAGCAGGAGCGCGGCATCACCATTACGTCGGCCGCGACGACCTGTTACTGGAAGGGTCACCGTATCAATATCATTGACACACCTGGTCACGTCGACTTTACGGTCGAGGTTGAGCGTTCGCTGCGCGTGCTCGACGGTGCTGTCGCGGTCTTTGACGCCGTCGCCGGTGTCGAGCCCCAGACCGAGACGGTGTGGCGTCAGGCCAATAAGTACAACGTGCCGCGCATCTGTTTCGTGAACAAGATGGACCGCACGGGTGCGGACTTCTTCCGCTGTGTGGACATGATCGCCGACCGCTTGAACTGCGTTCCCGCCGTCATCCAGTTGCCCATCGGGGCCGAGGGTGACTACCTGGGAATCATCGACGTGGTCGCCATGAACGCCACGATCTACCACGACGACAAGGGCGAGAAGCTCGAAGTCGTTCCGGTACCTGAGGAGTACAAGGCCCAGGCCGAGGACTACCACGCGAATCTGATCGATATCTTGACCACCTTCGACGACGAGTTGATGGAAAAGGTCTTGAACGACGAAGTACCCACCACCGACGACCTGCACGCCGCTCTGCGTCGCGGGACCCTGGGCGGTCACTGCGTGCCAATTCTTAACGGCTCGGCCTTCAAGAACAAGGGCGTGCAGCCCATGCTCGACGCGGTCGTCGACTACCTTCCGTCGCCACTCGACCTGCCCCCCACGCACGGTACCAAGCCGGGCAAGGAGGACGAGGAGTTCCGCAACGCCGACGACACCGAGCCCTTCTCCGCACTCGCTTTCAAGATCATGACCGACCCCTACGTCGGGAAGTTGACCTTCCTGCGCGTGTACTCGGGCACCTTGGAAAAGGGTGACACTGTCATCAACACCACCAAGGGCTCGAAGAAGGAGCGCCTCAGTCGTCTCTTGTTGATGCACGCCAACAACCGCGAAGACATCGACACCATCCGTACCGGCGACATCGTCGCGGCTGTGGGTCTCAAGCAGGTCACCACCGGTGACACCTTGTCGGCCACCGACAAGCCCATCCAGTTGGAGAACCTGGTGTTCCCCGAGCCGGTCATCCACGTCGCAGTGGAGCCCAAGACCAAGGCGGACCAGGACAAGCTCTCCAAGGCCCTGTACTCGTTGTCCGAAGAAGACCCGACGTTCCGTGTTCGCACCGACGAAGAGACGGCCCAGACGGTCATCTCGGGTATGGGTGAATTGCACCTCGAGGTCTTGGTGGACCGCATGTTGCGCGAGTTTGCCGTGGACGCCAACGTCGGTAAGCCCCAGGTGGCTTACCGCGAGACCGTTCGCAAGAAGGTGGAGAAGGTCGAAGAGAAGTACGTGCGCCAGACCGGTGGTAAGGGTCAGTACGGCCACGTCGTCATCACCCTGGAGCCCACCGGCCCCGGCGGCGGCTACGAGTTCGTCGACGAGATCTCCGGCGGTGTTATTCCTAAGGAGTACATCGGACCAGTCAACCAGGGCATCACCGAGGCGTTGACCTCTGGCGTGCTGGCGGGGTACCCCATGGTCGACGTACGCGTACGTCTGACCTTTGGTAGCTACCACGACGTCGACTCCTCGGAAATGGCGTTCAAGATCGCCGGTTCCATCGCGGTCAAGAAGGCCGCGCGCCTGGCGAGTCCGGTGTTGCTCGAGCCCGTGATGGCCGTGGAGGTCGTGACCCCCGAGGATTACATGGGCGACGTCATCGGCGACCTCTCCTCACGTCGTGGACGCATCGAAGGCATGGAACAGCAGGGAAATGGCCAGACCATCCGGGCTCTCGTGCCGCTGGCGGACATGTTCGGCTACGCTACTGACCTGCGTTCTCGCACGCAAGGGCGTGCGACGTACAGCATGCAGTTCCACTCATACGCGGAAGTACCTGACTCGATCGCCAAGGAGATCGTGGCCAAGGCCACTGGCGCGTAAGAAACACCAAGAAGTACTGGGAAACCAGTGAAAGCAAGGTCCAAACCGTCGTCGGGGAGGGCCGAAACAAAACCGACGAACTCACAGTGGGTTCGTCACGAGACAGAAAGTTAGTCCCCGACAATGGCAAAGCAGAAGTTCGAGCGCACTAAGCCGCACGTAAACATCGGAACCATGGGTCACATCGACCACGGTAAGACCACTCTTACCGCGGCCATCACCAAGGTCCTCTCCACGCGCATCCCCGGATCCGCCTTCACGCCTTTCGATCAGATCGACAAGGCCCCCGAAGAGCGCCAGCGCGGTATCACGATCTCCATCGCCCACGTGGAATACGAGACGGCGAACCGTCACTACGCCCACGTCGACATGCCCGGTCACGCCGACTACGTCAAGAACATGATCACCGGCGCCGCCCAGGTCGACGGTGCCATCTTGGTCGTCTCGGCCACAGACGGTCCCATGCCCCAGACCCGTGAGCACGTGCTGCTCGCGCGCCAGGTGGGTGTGCCCTACATCGTGGTGGCCCTGAACAAGGCCGACATGGTGGACGATGAAGAGCTCCTCGAGCTCGTCGAGATGGAGATCCGCGAGCTGTTGACCAGCTACGACTTCCCCGGTGACGACATTCCGATCGTGCGCGTGTCCGCGCTCAAGGCCCTCGAGGGTGATGAGGCGTGGGGCGACAAGATCATGGAGCTCATGGACGCCGTTGACTCCTACATCCCCGAGCCCGAGCGTTCGACCGACAAGCCGTTCTTGATGTCCATCGAAGACGTCATGTCCATCACCGGTCGTGGCACCGTCGTGACCGGCAAGGTCGAGCAGGGCGTCGTGAAGGTCGGCGACGAGGTCGAGATCGTGGGTCTGCGTGACACCACCAAGACCACCGTGACCGGCATCGAGATGTTCCGCAAGCTCCTGGACCAGGGACAGGCGGGCGACAACCTCGGCGCGCTGCTTCGTGGAACGAAGAAGGAAGACGTCGAGCGCGGCCAAGTGCTGTGCAAGCCGGGCACCATTACGCCCCACACGATCTTCGAGGCGTCGGTCTACGTGCTGACCAAGGACGAGGGTGGCCGCCACAAGCCGTTCTTCGCGAACTACCGTCCGCAGTTCTACTTCCGTACGACCGACGTCACCGGTACCATCGAGTTGCCCGCGGGCACCGAAATGGTGATGCCGGGCGACAACACGGAAATGACCGTGACCCTGGGTAAGCCCATCGCCATGGAAGAGGGTCTCACCTTCTCCATCCGCGAAGGTGGCCGCACCGTGGGTTCGGGTCGCGTCGTCAAGATCTTGAAGTAGTCAGGTCATGGCCGACAACCGTCAAATGATTCGTATCCGGCTGAAGGCCTTCGACCACCAGGTCTTGGACCAGTCCACCGCGAAGATCGTGCAAACCGTGGAGCGTACCAACGCTCGCGTCCAGGGCCCCGTGCCGCTGCCGACTGAGAAGCACCGCTACACGGTGGTGCGTGGACCGCACAAGCACAAGGACTCGCGCGAGCACTTCGAAATGCGCGTGCACAAGCGTCTGCTCGATATCGTGGACCACTCCGCCAAGACGGTCGACTCGCTTCAGCGACTCGACCTGCCCGCCGGCGTGGACATCGAGATCAAGATTCGTCAGAATTAAGTTCTCACCGGTTCCCGCGGGTGTTTTGCGCCCGCGGGGGCCAGTGGTGTACGGTTAGTACCCCTGTCAGTTAGCAGGGCAACAACAGAAGTGTTCAGTCGCCTCACATGAGGAACGCTGAACCAGACAAGTCGAGCGCTCCGTTCGGGTTTTTGGCCCGGCGGAGCGTCTGTGTGTCGGGACAACCGATATGCGGGTAATAGGAAGAAGAGAGGCACACGTGGCGACCAAAGCGATCGTCGGCGAGAAGGTGGGCATGACCCAAGTCTGGGACGCCCAGAATCGGGCCATTCCGGTGACTGTGGTCAAGGTCAGCCCAGCACGCGTCGTCCAGGTAAAGACTCCCGAAAAAGAGGGGTACTCCGCCGTGCAGGTCACGTGGGGGGCTCGCCGCACCTCGACGTTGTCCAAGCCCGAGCTCGGCCACTTCGACAAGGCCGGCGTCACGCCGGGCAAGAAGCTCGTAGAACTTCGTCTTGACGACGTCTCGTCGTACTCCGTGGGCCAAGAGATTTTGGCCGACGTGTTCGAAAAGGGCGAGATGATCGATGCGACCGCCGTGAGCAAGGGTAAGGGCTTCGCCGGTGGCATGAAGCGTCACAATTTCTCTGGTCAGGGCGCCGCACACGGTAACCACAAGCACCACCGTGCCCCGGGTTCCATCGGCGCGTGCTCCACGCCGGGCCGTGTCTTTAAGGGCACCAAAATGGCTGGTCGTATGGGTGGTGGCCAGGTGACCACCACGAATCTTGAAGTGATCGGCGTCGACGTCGAGCGCAACCTCGTCCTGGTGAAGGGTGCCGTTCCCGGCCCCCGCGGTGGTGTGGTCGTCTTGCGTACGTCGGTCAAGAACCCGATGAAGGCCGGAGGTGCTCGATGAGCGACGTCTTTACCTTGCGCGGACCGGTCAAGAAGGACCGACCCGAGCCCGCGAAGCGCTCCGTCGCTCGCAAGAGCCTCGAGGGCAAGGAGCTCTCGACGGTGGCGCTCGAACCCGCGATCTTTGGTATCGAGCCCAACATGGCCGTTCTGCACCAGGTCATCAAGGCCCAGTTGGCCGCCAAGCGCGCCGGTACCCAGTCCACCAAGACCCGTAAGCAGGTCCGCGGTGGTGGCAAGAAGCCCTTCAATCAAAAGGGAACCGGGGGAGCGCGTCAGGGCACCATCCGCGCCCCGCACTATCCCGGTGGTGGAATCGCCCTCGGACCCAAGCCGCGTAAGTACGACCAGAAGACGCCCAAGAAGATGATCCGTCTGGCGCTCCACTCGGCCCTGTCGGACCGCGCCGCTCTCGAGCGCGTCGCACTCATCGACAGTTTCGCCGCCTGGACGGCGCCCAAGACCAAGGATGCGGTGAGTTCACTCGGCGCCCTGGGTCTGTCGGGCAAGGTCCTGGTCGTGTTGAGCCGCGAGGACTCGGTGGCCTTTCACTCGTTCCGCAACCTCGACAACGTCAAGACCATCGACGCCGGTGAGGTCAACGCCTATGACGTGCTCGACGCGGACTGGGTGCTCTTCACTGACGCCACCTTGCCGACACTGAAGGAGATCATCTAATGCGCGATGCTATGAGTGTCCTGATTCGCCCGGTGGTGTCGGAAAAGACCACGGGGCTGATGGACAACCACACCTACGTCTTCATCATCGACCCTCGGGCCACCAAGGTCGACGTGCGTAACGCCGTCGAGCAAGCCTTCAACGTCAAGGTCACCAACGTCAACACTCTCAACCGCAAGGGTAAGTCGACGCGCAACCGTCGCACCGGTGTTGTGGGCACGCGCCCCAGCACCAAGCGGGCCATCGTCACCCTCAAGCAGGGCGACTCGATCAACCTCTTCGAGAACTAAGGACTGCCATGGCACTGCGTCACCGCAAACCAACCAGCCCCGGTCGCCGTTTCCAGACGGTGTCGGACTTCGCCGACATCACGACGACGACGCCCGAGAAGTCGCTGCTCGACCCCAAGCCCAAGACCGGTGGTCGTAATAACTACGGTCGCAAGACGTCGCGCCACCGCGGTGGTGGGCACAAGCAGCAGTACCGCATCATCGACTTCAAGCGCAACAAGGACGCCATCCCGGCCAAGGTCGCCACGATTGAGTACGACCCCAACCGCACGTGTCGTATCGCTTTGTTGCACTACGTCGATGGCGAGAAGCGCTACATCCTCGCCCCCAACGGCCTCAAGGTCGGCGACATGGTCGAGTCGGGCCCCAAGGCCGACATCCGTAACGGCAATACGCTGCCGATGCGCTTCATTCCGACGGGTTCGACCGTTCACAACGTCGAACTGCGCCCCGGTGGCGGCGGCAAGATGGCGCGCAGCGCCGGCATGAGCGTGCAGCTCGTGGCTAAGGACGGCGGCTACGCCACCTTGCGTCTGCCCTCGACCGAAATGCGCCGCGTGCCGATCGACTGCCGCGCGACGCTCGGCATCGTCGGGAATTCCGAGCACGAGCTCATCAAGATTGGTAAGGCCGGCCGCAACCGCTGGAAGGGCATTCGCCCCCAGACGCGTGGTGTGGCCATGAACCCGGTGGACCACCCCCTCGGTGGTGGTGAGGGTAAGACGTCCGGTGGACGTCACCCAGTCTCGCCGTGGGGTCAGCCCGAGGGTCGTACGCGCCTGCCCAAGGCGTCGGACGCTCTCATTATTCGTCGTCGCCGTGGACGCGGCTCGCGGAGGTAGGTAGAAAATGTCACGTAGCCTCAAGAAGGGTCCCTTCATCGACGCTCACCTTCTCAAGAAGGTGGACGCCATGAACGCGGCCAACGAGAAGAAGGTCATCAAGACCTGGAGTCGCCGTTCGACGGTGATCCCGGACATGGTCGGTCACACCTTCGCGGTGCACGACGGACGTCGTCACGTGCCGGTGTTCTGCAACGAGTCCATGGTGGGACACAAGCTCGGCGAGTTCGCTCCCACGCGCACCTTCAAGTTCCACGCAGGCCAGGAAAAGACGGGACGACGCTAATGACGGGACCTAAGACCAACGAGCGCCCGGGCACGCGTGCCACGCTGCGCGGTTTCCACATGTCGGCCTCCAAGGCCCGCGTCGTGTTGAACCTGATTCGTGGTGAGGACGTGACTTCGGCCGCCGAGATCCTCGCGGGCACCACCCGTGAAGCAGCGGACGTGATCGCCAAGGTGCTGGCTTCGGCCGTCGCCAACGCCGTCAACAATGACGCCATGAACGCCGACGAACTGTACGTCTCGGCCGCCTACGCCGACGAGGGCATCACCATGAAGCGCTTCACACCACGCGCCCGTGGTCGTGCTGGCAAGATCCGTAAACGCTCGTGCCACATCACCGTGATCGTCTCACGTTTGGACGAGGACCGTCTGGAACTGCTGCGCGTCGCGCGCTCGGCCCAGGCCGCCGCGTCGCGTTCACGTCGCGTCGCCTCCTCACGTCGTCGTGGTGAGCCCGTACCGGCTCCCCAGTACGAGGCGTCAGTGGACGTGCTCGAGAACGAGATTGTCGAGCCCGTGGCCGAGACCGACGTCGAGGACACTGACGTCGACGGGGCCGGGGACGTCGCGACCGACGTCGTCGCCGAGACCGAGAACGAAGACGAAGTTGGCGAGACCAATGAGGACGAGACGGTGTCCGTGGACACCACTGAGGAGACCAACTAATGGGCCAGAAGGTAAATCCCTACGGTTTCCGCCTCGGCATCACGACGGACTGGAAGTCGCGCTGGTTCAAGGAGCGCGGCTACAAGGACCTCGTCATCGAGGACTGGAAGATCCGCGACTACCTGACCAAGCAACTCGAGAGCGCGGCCGTGAGTCGCATCGAGATTGAGCGCAACTCCGACCGCATCCGCGTCGACATCCACACCGCGCGTCCGGGCATCGTCATCGGTCGTCGCGGCGCCGAGGCCGAGCGTCTGAAGAAGGACCTCGAGAAGATCACTGGTCAAAAGAACAAGATCTCGCTGAACATCCAAGAGATCAAGCAGCCCGAGCTCGACGCGGCGTTGATCGCCCAGGGAATCTGTGACCAGTTGCTACGTCGCGTAGCGTTTCGCCGCGCCATGAAGCGTGGTATCCAGACCGTGCAGAAGGCCGGCGCCATGGGTGTGAAGATCCAGGCGTCGGGCCGACTCGGTGGCGCAGAAATGTCACGTCGCGAGTCCTACCGTGAGGGTCGTGTCCCGCTGCACACGCTGCGTGCCGACATCGACTACGGATTTCGCGAGGCGCGTACGAACACTGGGCGCATCGGCGTGAAGGTGTGGATCTACAAGGGCGACATCTTGCCCTACCAGCTCACCAACGACGAGAAGATCGTCCGCGAGGCCGCCATGGCCGCGGGCGACCAGGTCCCCGCTTCCAACTCGGCCACGCCCAAGGGCGTCGTGCGAGCTGGTGGAGGACGTCGTCGCGTGGACGCTGACGCCGTCGTCGAAGAAGTCGTGCTGGGTGCGCCCGAGACCGACGTCAATCCCGCCGACCTATTGGCCGCGACCGACGAGGTCGAGCGTCGCTTGAGCGTCGAAGAGGACATCGAGCGTCGCACCGCCCAGGAGCACACCGACACACCCCACTTCCGAAAGGACGCTGAGTAATCATGTTGATGCCTCGCAAGGTAAAGCACCGCAAGCAACAGCGCGGTCGCATGGCCGGTATGGCCAAGGGCGGCGTCGACATCTCCTTTGGCGACTTCGGTATCCAGGCCCTCGAGGCCGGGTGGATCACCGCGCGCCAGATCGAAGCCGCACGTATCGCGATGACCCGCCACGTCAAGCGTGGGGGCAAGGTCTGGATCCGTGTGTTCCCGGACAAGCCGGTTACCCAAAAGCCGGCCGAGACCCGCATGGGTTCGGGCAAGGGCAACCCCGAGTTCTGGGTGGCCGTTGTCAAGCCGGGCCGCATCATGTTCGAACTCGGTGGCGTCGACGAGACGCTGGCGCGCGCCGCCATGGAGCGCGCCATCCAGAAGCTACCGATCAAGGCCAAATTCGTCGTGCGTCCCGGTACGCACGGCGCCCCGGAGGTGACCATCTAATGGCGAAGACGAAAGAGCGCGTCGCAGAAATGCGCGCAATGGGTGACGCCGAATTGCTGGAGCGTTTGGGTGAGGCTCGTCGCGAGTTGTTCAACCTGCGTTTCCAACTGGCCACCGGACAACTCGACAACTCAGCGCGCCTGGGAGAGGTCCGACGCGACATCGCTCGCTTGGCGACCTTCCTGCGCGAGCGCGAAATTGCGGCTCACGAGGCCGCCGGAGAGGGTGAGCAGTCATGAGTGACATCACGAACAACGAAGAGAAGGCCGAGGTCGTCGAGACGACCGTCGACGCCCCAGAGACGACCGAAGTGAACGCGACACCCGTCGACGCTGACGCGATTGTCGCTGAGACGCCCGAAGAGACGACGAGCGAGGCCCCCGCACCCGCGGAGACCATCCCCGAGCCCGTCGTGGCCGCGGCCGAGGTCGTCGACACCACGGAACGCAAGGGGCCGGTCATCAAATCCCCTGTCGCCAAGACGATCACGGCTGACGTCGTGGCCGAAGACGGTACGCGCACGAACCCGCGCAAGGTCCGTGAGGGCATCGTGGTCTCGGACAAGATGGACATGACTCTGGTCGTGGCCGTCAACGAGCGAGTTCGCCACCCCCGCTACGGCAAGACCGTCCAGCGCACGAAGAAGCTCTACGTGCACGACGAGAACAACGACGCCAAGATCGGTGACCGCGTGCGCGTCCAAGAGACCCGCCCGTTGTCCAAGCTCAAGCGATGGCGCTTGACCGAAGTCGTGGAGCGTGCCCGATGATCCAGCAAGAATCTCGACTCAAGGTGGCCGACAACTCCGGCGCGAAAGAAGTCCTCTGCATCCGCGTGCTGGGTGGTTCGCGCCGTCGCTACGCCTCGATCGGTGACGTCTTCATCGCTACGGTGAAAGACGCCATCCCGGGCGCGGCGGTCAAGAAGGGTGACGTGGTCCGCTGCGTCGTCGTTCGTACCGCCAAGGAGAAGCGTCGCCCCGACGGCTCCTACATCCGTTTCGACGAGAACGCCGCGGTGTTGATCAACGATCAGCTACAACCACGCGGTACCCGAATCTTCGGGCCCGTCGGTCGTGAACTGCGCGACAAGAAGTTCATGCGCATTATTTCCCTGGCGCCGGAGGTGCTGTAATGAAGATCCATAAGGGTGACGACGTCCTCGTTCTCGCCGGCAAGTTCCGTGGCGAGCGCGCTCGTGTGGAAGAAGCCTTTCCCGCGCAGAGCAAGGTGATCTTGGAGGGACTCAACGTCTCCAAGCGCCACACCAAGCAGACCGGCGCCATGATGCAAGCCGGCATCATCGACAAGGTGATGCCCCTGCACGTGTCCAACGTCGCACTCTGGTGCGGCGGCCACAAGGGCCCGGCCAAGGTCGGTTACAAGATTGCTGACGGCACCAAGGTGCGCGTCTGCCGTAAGTGCGGAGAGACACTATGACGACCACCACTCGTCCTCGCCTCAAGGTGCGCTTCGACGAAGAGATTCGTCCGGCGCTCAAAGAAGAGCTCGGACTCGCGAACATCATGCAGGTCCCGCGACTGGACAAGATCGTCTTGAACTCCGGGGTCGGACGCGCCACGCAGCAGGCTTCCCTGCTCGAAGGCGCCCAGCGCGACCTCGAGATGATCACGGGTCAAAAGCCCATCGTGACGCGTGCGCGCAAGTCCATCGCGAGCTTCAAGTTGCGCGAAGAGCAGCCCATCGGCGTGAAGGTCACCCTGCGCGGTGACCGTGCGTGGGAGTTCTTCGACCGTCTCTTGAGCCTGGCGATCCCGCGTATTCGCGACTTCCGTGGGTTGTCGCCCAAGTCCTTTGACGGACGCGGCAACTACACCTTCGGTGTGAACGACCAGTTGATCTTCCCCGAGATCGACTACGACAAGATTGACGCGCCGCGCGGTTTCGACATCACGATCGTGACCACGGCGGTAAACGACGAGCAGGGACGCGCGTTCTTGCGCGCCTACGGCTTCCCCTTCAAGCAGGAGATTCGATAGTCATGGCGAAGAAAGCTCTACGAATTAAGCAACAGAAGACGCCGAAGTTCTCGACGCGGGCCTACACCCGCTGCGAGCGCTGCGGACGACCACGTTCGGTGTACCGCAAGTTCGGCCTGTGCCGGATCTGCCTACGCCAGATGGTCCACGCCGGTGAAGTTCCCGGCGTGACGAAGGCAAGTTGGTAGGAGGACAGCTATGACAATGACTGACCCCATCGCCGACATGCTCACGCGCATTCGCAACGCGAATGCCGCCATGTTTGACAGCGTTAAGATGCCCAGTTCCAAGCTCAAGGTGAACCTCGCGAAGGTCCTCCAGCGCGAGGGCTTCATCACCGGCTTCACCGTGACCAAGGTCGAGGGCAAGCCGGGCGACACGCTCGAAATCAATCTGAAGTACTCCGAGGACCGCAAGAAGACCATCGCGGGCATCAAGCGCGTGTCGACGCCCGGTCTTCGTATCTACAAGAAGTCCGACCAGATGCCCAAGGTGCTTGGTGGCGTGGGAGTGGCCGTCGTGTCGACGAGCCACGGTCTCATGACTGACCGCGAAGCCCGAAAGGCCAAGTTGGGCGGCGAAGTGTTGTGTTATGTCTGGTAACCAACGCACGAACACGGAGGTGTGCTGATGTCACGCATCGGACGTAATCCCATCACGATCCCCGCTGGCGTCACCTTGACGGTGGCCGATGGCGTGGTGACGGTGATTGGCCCCAACGGGACCATGCACCGCAACCTGCCCGAGGGGATCACCTTGGCCCAAGAGGGCGACGTCGTCAATGTCGACCGTGCCTCGGAAGAGACGTCACAGAAGTCCCTGCACGGCCTGACCCGCACGTTGGTGGCCAACATGGTTACCGGTGTGACCACGGGCTGGAGCAAGGAACTCGAGATCATCGGCGTCGGATATCGTGCCGCAACGTCATCGCCGGCCGTTCTCGACCTGGCGCTCGGCTTCTCGCACCCCGTCAAGTTCAACGCCCCTGATGGCGTCACCTTCGAGGTACCCACCCCGACGCGCGTAATCGTCAAGGGTGCCGACAAGGAAGTCGTGGGCCAAGTGGCCGCGACGATCCGCAAGATTCGTAAGCCCGAGCCCTACAAGGGCAAGGGTGTGCGCTACCTCGGTGAGAAGGTTCTGCGCAAGGCAGGAAAGGCTGCAAAGTAATGGCTCGTACTACTCGTGAACTACGTGAGCGCCGCCACGCGCGCATTCGTCGACGTCTTTCGGGCACTGCGGAGCGACCGCGCGTCGCGGTGAGCCGAAGCAACAAGCACATCTCGGCCCAGATCATCGACGACGTGGCCGGGCGTACCCTGGCCGCCGCATCGTCGGTCGAGGCGAGTCTCAAGGCAACCAGCGGTGGCAACATCGACGGTGCCAAGGCAGTCGCGGCGCTCTTGGCGCAGCGTGCCCAGGCCGCCAACATCACGACCGTGGTCTTCGACCGCGGCGGTTTTGACTACCACGGTCGCGTGGCCGCTTTCGCGGACCAATTGCGCGCCGCCGGATTGGAGTTCTAAATGAGTGACCTCGAACAGTACGAGGAGCGCACCATCAAGGTGAATCGCGTGTCCAAGGTCGTCAAGGGTGGACGTCGTTTCTCCTTCACCGCCCTGATGGTCATTGGTGACGGCAACGGCAAGGTCGGCCTGGGATATGGCAAGGCCAAGGAGGCCGGCCTCGCGGTGCAAAAGGGCATCGAAGAGGCACGCAAGAACCTCTTTGACGTTCCCCTCGCGGGAACCACCATCGTCTACCCGGTCATCGGCCAGGCCGGCGCGGGACGCGTGCTGATGAAGCCTGCCGCTCCCGGCACCGGCGTGATCGCTGGTGGCGCCGCGCGCGCCATTTTGGAGATGGCCGGCGTCAAGGACATCATTGCGAAGTCATTGGGATCGTCCAACGGCATCAACGTGGCCCACGCGACGATCGAAGGTCTCAAGCAACTACGTCGTCCCGAGGAGCTCGCCGCGCTGCGCGACAAGCCCGCCGACCACTGCATCCCGTCGGGGACGTTGCGCGCGTACCGCGAACGTCAGCGCGAGGGCGACCTCTTCAAGACGGAGGCCTAGGCCATGACTCAACTCAAAGTAACTCAGATTCGTTCGGCCATCGCCACTAAGCCCAAGCACCGCGGAACCCTGCGCGCGCTCGGCCTGCGCGGCATCGGCCAGTCCAACGTGCTGCCCGACCGTCCCGAGATTCGCGGGATGATCCATCGGGTCCCGCACCTGATTTCAGTGGAAGAGGTCAACTGATGAAGTTGCACGATCTCAAGTCCCCCGCGGGCTCGACGCACCGCAAGAGGATCGTCGGACGTGGTATCGCCGGTAAGGGTGGCAAGACAGCCGGCCGCGGTACCAAGGGCCAGAAGGCTCGTCGTCAGATCCCCGCAGGTTTCGAGGGTGGTCAGTTGCCTCTCTTGCAGCGCATCCCCAAGCTCAAGGGCTTCACCAACCCTTTCCGCGTGCAGTACACGCCGGTCAATCTTGACGCCCTGGTGATGCTCGGCGTCAGCGAGATCAACCTCGACGTGCTCGTCACGCGAGGACTGGCACGCAAGAAGGACCTCGTCAAGGTCCTCGGTCGCGGAGAGCTCAAGACCGCCCTGCACGTATCCGCCCACGGATTCTCGGCGTCGGCGAAGGCCGCGATCGAAGCCGCCGGCGGCACCATCACCGTTGTGGACCTCCCCTTCAGCGTGCGTCCGCCTGCGGCGGGCAACCAGCACCAGAACAGGTAGGGTTCGTCCGTGCTGCGGCGTCTCTCGAACATCTTCCGGGTCCCGGACCTTCGCAATAAGGTCCTGTTCACGATCGCCATCATCTGCCTCTACCAGTTGGGCGCCAACCTGCCCATCCCCGGGGTCAGTTGGTCTCAGGTCGCTTTGCTGCAGTCCAAGGCCGGCGCGAGTGGCGTGCTGGGCTTTTTGAACCTATTCTCCGGTGGAGCGCTGACGCGACTCGCGGTGTTTGGCCTGGGTGTCATGCCCTACATCACGAGTTCTATCGTGATCCAACTCTTGACGACGGTCATCCCCAAGCTCGCCGAATGGCGCGACCAGGGACCCGAAGGTCAAAAGCGCATCACCCAGACCACGCGATATCTCACGATCGGCCTGGCACTTCTGCAGTCGACGGGCCTGGTCTACGCCTTCCACGGTCACGACCAAGCGCTGCTCGGCTTCAATATCGATCTCATCCCCAAGTTCAACCTGTGGCTCGGTCTGTTCATGGTCCTCATCATGACCGCTGGCACCGGATTCGTCATGTGGCTCGCCGAACTCATCACCCAGCGCGGAATTGGTCAGGGTATGAGCTTGTTGATCTTCGCCAACGTCGTGGCGGGTCTACCGGCGGGTGGAAAGGCCGTATGGAGTCAGGGCGGTCCGGCCAAGTTCTTCATCATCCTGGTCATCTCGATCGCGCTGTTGTTCTTCATCGTCTTCATGGACCAGGGCCAGCGGCGTATTCCCGTGACCTTCGCGCGTCGCGTCGTGGGTCGCAAAGAGATGGGCGGCAACTCGACCTACATCCCGCTCAAGGTCAACCAATCCGGCGTGATTCCGATCATCTTCGCCTCGTCGGTGCTCTATATCCCGGTGTTGTTGTCGAACATCGTGCCCTGGGCGAGTTTCACGAATTTCGTGAACAATTCGCTCAAGCCCACCAGCTTCTTCTACATCGGTTCAGACTTCCTGCTCATCCTGGGCTTCACGTTCTTCTACGTGTACATCGCCTTCGAACCTCACCAGCAGGCCGAGCAACTTCGCCAACAAGGTGGCTTCGTCCCGGGTATCCGACCAGGTGAACCCACCGAGCGGTACTTCTCTCGGATGCTTAGCCGGTTGACGGTCGTGGGCGCGGTCTTCCTGGCCTCGGTGGCGGTGATTCCGAGCATCTTGATGGCGCTGTGGAACATCAACCGCTTCCCGTACTACGGCACGACCCTGCTGATCGCGGTGGGCGTGGCCTTACAGACGATGCAGCAGATCGACTCTCAGTTGATGATGCGCAACTACGAAGGTTTCCTGAAGAAGTAACGATGTCCGGCCGCGTAATCATCGTCGTCCTGGGGAAACAGGGCGCCGGGAAGGGCACTCAGTGCAAGCGGCTGGCGCAATACCTCGCTGTGCCACACGTCTCGACCGGCGACATCTTGCGCGCCGCCGTGCGTGACAAGACGACCATCGGCCTCGAAGTCGCCTCCATTCTCGACGCTGGACAACTGGTATCTGACGATCTGGTGAATCGACTCGTCTCGGAGCGCTTCACCGAGGCGGACGCACAGAGCGGTGCCCTGCTCGACGGCTATCCGCGAACTGACGCCCAGGCCGAGGCGCTCGACGAGATCCTCGGCGACGACGGAGTGAAGATCTGCATCAACCTCGACGTCCCCAATTCCTTGGTGGCCGAACGACTCTCGTCGCGCCGTGTTTGTCAGGAGTGCGGCAACATCTACCGCGACACCGACCCCGAAGCGATCTCCGGTACGTGTTCGAATTGTGGTGGGGACGTCATCCAACGAGCCGATGACCTTCCCGAGGCCATCACCCAGCGCCTCGAGGCCTACGAGCGCGACACCGCACCACTCCTGGAGTTTTACGCGAAGCGCGGCTTGCTGGTGCGCGTCGACGGCGACCGGGACCCCGAAGCGGTCACCGCCGAGATCCTGCGCGTTCTCGCTGAACGGGGCGTGGCATGAGGCGCTCAGCCGAGGAACTCAACAAGATGCGCAAGGCCGGCAAGGTCGTCGCCGAGATGCACGAGGTGACGCGCGCGGCGCTGCGCCCGGGCGTCACGACCATGCAACTCAACGAACTGGCGGCCGAGGTGATCGCCAAACGCGGCGCCCGTTCGAACTTTCTCAATTACCACGGGTTCCCCGCTGTCATCTGCACGAGCCCCAACAACATGATCGTGCACGGTATTCCGGGTGAGTACGTTCTGGCCGAGGGTGACATCATCTCGGTGGACTGTGGCGCGATCATTGAGGGCTATCACGGGGACGCCGCGTACACCGCGGGAGTGGGCGAGATCAGCGATCTGGCTCGACGGCTCCTGGAGGTGACCGAACGCTCGATGTGGGCGGGCATCGAGCAACTTCGCATCGGTAACCGCCTGCACGAGGTTGGTCGTGCCGTCCAAAACGTCGCCGAGGCCGCGGGCTTCTCCGTCGTTCGCGAATACGTCGGTCACGCCATCGGCACCGAGATGCACGAGACGCCCCAGGTGCCCAACTACTGGCCCGGCAGCCCCGGGCCGACGCTCAAAGAGGGCATGGTCTTCGCCGTCGAACCGATGGTGAACGTGGGAACGTACGACACCTACGTCTTGGACGACGGTTGGGGAGTGATGACCCAGGACGGGAAGCTCTCCGCACACTTCGAACACACCATCGCGGTTACCGAGAACGGTCCCGAAGTCTTCACCGTCGCCTAACGCCCAGGTGCTGTGCACCCGGCAGCCATCGATCACCCTTCGTGCGGTACACGCTCGTCGCCCCATCACGGTCTGAGATGGCGTATCTGTATTATAGATGAACAGGACAAATCAATCATCTTTGGTGATACAATGTGAGAGAAGGAAACGACCACTGGCGATTCGCGGTGGGAGGGTACTTCGCAGATGTACAGATTCGGGTGACGCTTTCCGTAAGGCGAGGGGGGTAGTCCGATTCGCATTGTAGAAAGGCAGTTCACTCATGAGCATTTTGGACATGAAGCACCACCACTCTTCGAGTGTCGATGTCGATACCGACCAGGAGTTCGACGCCCTCGTTGCCCAGGTTCAGGCACCCGTCGTTACGACCACGGTTGCCGAGACGTCGACCAAAGAAGTCGCCAGTCGGCTCGCTCGATTCTTCGCCGCTCTTCACCGTAGTAATACCTTCAGTACTGGTGGCGCCGCCTTCGCGGATCACCGAATCTACGAGGAGTACCGCGCGAGCCTGGCTCGCCGCGACCGCGAACACGAAGTCGCACTTCAGAAGTAGTCGCGTTCGACGTCGACCACGCGGGTCGGCGTCGGGCTGTGATCCACGTCGCTAGCGAGACGTGGCGAGGTTGGTGACGAACCAGTGGCTGATCCCTCGATCAGTCTCGGCGCCATCGTCGTTGTCCAGTCGGCCGGGACCGGTCTCTGAGAACACGCAGATACGAAGCGCAACATCCTCGACGCACCTTCGACGGCGCTAGTCGTTCAGCACAAACTCGGGCCACGCAGCGATGTCGGTCCGGGACCACCGACAACAACACTTAGAAAAGATCCACCATGGCAAACAAGCAACATCAGTCGTTCAGCTCACGTCCCTACTCCTCGAATTTGTTCCTGCTCGCGTCGGTCGGAACGATGCCTGGAGCGGGCGTCCTTTTCCTCGATAGGGAGCGTCGCGATCGTCGTCGGTCGTCGCGTTCTACGCGAGTCGAGTCAGCATCGAATCGTCGCCAGGCCTAAGTCACCTTTGTGACGATGGTTGAGGACCGCTTGGCCGTGTCAGTCGTGTCGGTCGCGATCGAATTGGCGTTGGGCGAAGAGCGCCGCTTCGGTGCGTCGCTGAAATCCCAACTTGGCCAGCAAGTTCGACACGTAGTTCTTGACCGTCTTCTCTGCGAGGAACATCACGTCGGCGATCTCGCGATTGGACAGTCCCTCGGCGAGCAGCTCGAGAATCTTTCGTTCCTGGGTGCTCAAACTCTCTAGTCGAAGGTCTTCGGTGACCTGACGGCGCAATCGTTCTCGCGCGCGTTCGATTTGCTCATCGGTAAGGAGCATCTCGCCTTGGAACACACGACGAATGGAATTAACCAACTCGTCGCCGCGAACGTTCTTCAAAACGTAGCCCTTGGCACCGGCCAGCACCGATGCGTTCATCGCCTCGTTGTCGGCGAAGGACGTGAGCATCAGGCACTTGACGTTGGGGAAGGCATCGCGCAGGCTTCGACAGAGTTCGACGCCACTTCCGTCAGGCAGTCGAACGTCAAGCACCGCCACGTCTACGTCACTGAGGTCGAGCGCCAGTGCGGTCTCGAGTGAACCGGCCTGGTGCGTGACGGTGAGGTCCGAGTTCGCCTCGAGCAGTTCGCGAAGCCCTCTGAGTACGATCTCGTGGTCGTCGACCAGTAGCAAGCGAATCACGTCACGCCTTCTTCATCGCGGTCCACGTCACTTGCGTGCCGCGGCCGACGTGTGAGTCCACGACGCAATCGCCCCCGAGGTCCTTCGCGCGCGTCGCCAAGTTCCGAAGCCCTCTGCCGTATCCACTGATCTGGTCGAAACCGACGCCGTCGTCGGTGACGCGCAGCACCAAGAAGTCACGGTCACTGGCGAGTTCCACGCGCACGATCGAGGCGTGCGCGTGGCGCACGATGTTCGACAAGATCTCGCGTAAAGCCTGGATGGTGTGGTGCGCACAGTGCTCATTGACCTCCTGGGAAAGTCCGGTTTCCATGACGAGCTCAGCACGGAGGCCCAGACGAGCACCCACTTCGTCGGTGAGGGCAGCGATGCGGTGACGCAGCGTGTCCTCGATGGCCCGGTCGTGGTCGATCTCAAAGATCGTGGTTCGGATGTCGTGGATCGTCTCGTTGAGTTCGTCGAGGGCAGAGTTGACCCGGGCGCGCACTTCATCGTTGACGATGAGGGGCAAGGCGACTTGCAACCCGAGCCCGACTCCGAAGAGTCGCTGGATGACGGTGTCGTGCAGATCGCGCGCCAGGCGTTCGCGCTCCTCGGTGATCGAGAGGTCGCGCAGTTCGCGACGAAGGTTGGACTGGTCGATCAGTGCGCCGGCGACCCTCCCGAATGTCTCTAGTAACAGTTCGTCGTCGAAACTGAACGGTTCGTCGTCGAAGGGCTCGGTGATGTAGAGGTTGCCCCAGACGTGTCCGTCGCGAGTCGTGACCGGCACGCCGAGGAATCGGTCCATCGGGGGATGCCCTGGTGGGAAGCCGACCGAACGCGGGTGATTGGTCAGGTCGTCAATGCGCATCGGCTCGTGTTGTCTGATCAACTCGCCCAGGACACCCTTGCCGGTGGGCAGCTCGCCGATCTGGGCGGTCTGGACGGGTCCGATGCCGTACGTGATGAATTCGGACAGGGTCTGCCCGTCTCGGGCCAGGACGCCAAGGGCACCGTATCGAGCCCCGGCGAGCTCGGTCGCGGTCGCCACGATCTGCTGGAGCAGCGTGCTCAAGGCGGTGTCGGTCTCCATGAGCATCATCGCGTCAATCAACGCGTGGAGGCGGTCGGGGTCGCGTAACTGTCGAAACTTCACATGACCACCATCGCACAGCCGGGGCTAATCAATGCAACTGTCCTAAGACGACCGACAATGGAAAGGACACCAGCTGGCCACCGGGGATAGTGAGTTCACCGAAGTCGCCGGTGTCCGCGGAGATCTCGGCGAATCCCGACACCACCACCGACCAGGCGTGATCGTTCTCGTCGAGGCCATCGACCTGGACGGTCAGGACGTCACCGCGCTGCGCCGCCCCCACGACGACGGGATCGGACGTGGCAATGAGAACCTTCTCCCTATTGAGCAGCCGGATTCGCGCGGGCAACGCGGTCGGTAGACACCGCACGGACACCAGAATCCGGGCCAGGGGAGCGCTCGAGAGACGGTCCAGGCACTCGTCACGCGCCAAATCCGTCATCGGTGAGATTCCCTCCATCGCTCCAGCATTGTCCTCGCACCACTAAAGTGGATAGGGCCACCGGTCACATTTTGCTCGCTCGTGATCCCACGACGACGGGCGAGGGGCCGGGCGGAGCTGACGCTTTTGCATTCTCAAGAAAATTCGGTAGAATAGTCAGCCGACCTCTTATGGGGTCAACCGTCGAGGAGTTCCGTGCTCCTCCACGTCGCAGTGACGTAACAAGGAGAAAGAACCTGAGTAAGCCAAAGGAAGACGCGTTCACCGTAGAGGGTACCGTCGTCGAGCCACTTCCCAACGCGATGTTCCGTGTCGAACTTGAGAACGGGTACACCGTCCTCGCTCACAGCTCGGGGAAAATGCGCATGCACCGCATCCGTATCTTGCCCGGCGACAAGGTCCAAGTTGAGATCACGCCCTACGACATGACTCGCGGCCGCATCACCTATCGCTACAAATAACTCACGTTCCAGACAGTTCGAGAAAGAAAACGACATGAAAGTTCGCGCCAGCGTCAAGCCAATGTGTGAGAAGTGCAAGGTCATTCGACGGGCCGGTCACGTCCGCGTGATCTGCGAACAGCCACGTCACAAGCAGCGCCAGGGCTAGGAGAGGAAGAATATGGCCCGTATTGCCGGAGTTGACATCCCCCGCGACAAGCGGACGGTGATTTCATTGACGTACATCTTTGGAGTTGGACCCACCATCGCGCAACAGATCTGCGCCGCCACTGGCGTTGACGAGTCCACCCGAGTGAAGGACCTCACCGACGCGGACGTCAACAAGCTGCGTGCCTACATCGACCAGAACGTCACGGTCGAGGGTGACCTGCGACGCGACGTCGCCCAGGACATCAAGCGCAAGATGGAAATCAACTGCCTCCAGGGAATCCGCCACCGTAAGGGCCTGCCCGTTCGCGGCCAGCGCACCCGTACTAATGCTCGCACTCGCAAGGGACCCAAGCGCACCGTCGCCGGTAAGAAGAAGGTTACGAAGTAATGGCTAAGCCCACCGCAGCACGCAAGGCCCGTAAGAAGGAACGCAAGAACGTCGCCTTTGGCGTCGCGCATATCAAGAGTTCGTTCAACAACACGATCGTGTCGATCACCGACCCCGAGGGCAACGTCTTGTCGTGGGCGTCGTCGGGGCAAGTGGGCTTCAAGGGTTCGCGCAAGTCGACTCCGTACGCCGCTCAGTTGGCCGCCGAGAAGTGCGCGCGCGCCGCCATTGAACACGGTGTGAAGAAGGTCGACGTGCTCGTGCGCGGACCCGGCTCGGGTCGCGAGACCGCGATCCGCTCGATCGCCGCTGCTGGCATCGAGGTCGTCGCCATCAAGGACGTCACCCCACTACCCCACAACGGCTGTCGCCCCAAGAAGCGTCGTCGAGGCTAAGGAAAATCATGGCTCGTTACACAGGACCCGTTTGTCGACTTTGCCGTCGTGAGCGCACCAAGCTCTACCTCAAGGGAGAGCGTTGCCACACGATGAAGTGCCCCGTCGCCGAGAACTCGGACCGCCAGAAGCGCGCGTTCCCGCCGGGCATGCACGGCAACGCCCGTCAGCGTCAGGGCTCGGAGTACTTGGGCCAATTGCGCGAGAAGCAGAAGGCTCGTCGCATCTACGGCCTACTGGAGAAGCAGTTCCGCAACCTGTACGAAGAGGCGAGTCGTCGTCCCGGCATGACTGGTACCAACTTGTTGCAGTTCCTCGAACTACGCCTGGACAACGTCGCGTACCGCGCCGGGTGGGGCGCGTCACGCGCCCAGGCCCGCCAACTGGTACGCCACGGTCACGTCACCATTAACGGCAAGCGCGTGACGATCCCCTCGTACCGAGTGCGTCCCGGCGAAGTCGTGGCCCTCAAGAACGTCACGCGCGAGAACTTCAACGTCGTGCGCAACCGTGACGTCCTGGACCGTTCGGTCCCAGGCTGGCTGGAGACCGGTGAAAACGGCTTCAGCGTCGCCGTGCGGGTCGTTCCCCAGCGCGAACAGATCGATGAGTCGATCAAAGAGCAGCTCATCGTCGAGCTGTACTCGAAGTAATCGTCCCTCTCAGTTTTAAGGAGTCCCCATGTTGATCATCCAACGCCCCACCATTGAAGCCCTCGGCGACGAACTCAACCACCGCCAGTCCTTCGGCATCGGTCCCCTCGACCCCGGTTTCGGTCACACCCTGGGCAATTCGTTGCGTCGGACCCTTCTGTCGTCGATCCCTGGCGCCGCGGCGACGCGCGTCAAGTTTGACGCGGTCCTGCACGAGTTCGGTGTCATCGAGGGCGTGAAGGAAGACGTCCAGGACATCTGCCTGAACCTGAAAGACCTGCTGTTGATCGTTCACAGTGATGAGCCGGTCGTCTTGCGTCTCGACAAGCGCACCGAGGGACCGGTCCTGGCCTCGGACCTGTCGACCACCGCTGACGTGGAGATCCTCAACCCGGATCTGCACCTGGCCTACTTGACCAGTCCGAAGAGTGTCCTCACCTTCGATCTCACCGTTGAGCGCGGCAAGGGATACGTTGGCGCCGAAGGCAACAAGGGTTCCTCCACCATTGGAGTGATTCCCCTCGACGCGATCTTCACTCCGGTGCGTCGCGTGAGTTTCGAGATCGAGCCGGTGCGCGTCGAGCAGTCCAAGGACTTCGACCGTCTGGTGATCGAGATCGAGACCGACGGATCGATCAGCCCGCGCGAGGCATTGGCCTCTGCCGGTAAGACGCTGGGTTCGTTGGTCGAACTCATCGCCAGTTTCGACGCCGAGGCACCTGCCCTGGAGCTCGGCGACGTCGGCACCGCCCAGGCGGCCGCCAGCGAACTCGACATCCGCATCGAGGAGCTGGGCCTTACCGAGCGCTCGCGCAACTGCCTCAAGCGCGCCGGTATCAACACCATCGCCCAACTGGTCAACGCGACCGAGCGGGACCTCACGTCGATCACCAACTTCGGTCAGACGTCCTTGAAGGACGTCACGGACCGTCTCGAAGAGCGCGGTCTGTCACTGCGAGTAGAGGACTAAGCATGCGCGGAACTCCAACCAAGGGCAAGCGCTTCGGCGGCGACGCCGCTCACCAGAAGGCGATGATGGGCAACCTCGTCGCGTCGATGATCGCGGCCGAAGGCATCGTGACCACCGAGGCCAAGGCCAAGGCGTTACGTCCCATTGTCGAAAAGGTCGTCACCGCTGCCAAGAACTCTCCCGAAGGTTCAGTGCACGCCCAGCGTCGCGTCGTGGCCTTCATTCGTGACAAGGACATGGCTCACAAACTCTTCACCGAGATTGCGCCGCGCTACACCGATCGTCCCGGCGGCTACACCCGGATCTTGAAGCTCGGGCCGCGCCAGGGCGATAACGCCCCGATGGCGCGCATTGAGTTCGTCTGAGCCGACCCCCACGCCCACCCAACGGTGGCGCCTGGACATCGCCTACGACGGCCAAGGTCTGAACGGTTTCGCGTACCAACCTGAATTCACGACGGTCGTGGGTCTCTTGCGCTCGACGCTCGCGTCGACCCTGCACCTCGATGAGGAGCCCTCCATCGTCGGCGCCGGACGCACCGACGCCGGCGTGCACGCCTTCGCCCAGGTGATTCACGTCGATCTGCCCAGCAATTTCTTCGCCTCGCGCGGAGGGCCTGACGCCCAGCGCCTGGTACGCGCGCTCAATCGCCAATTGCGCGGCCGCGTGCGGATCTTGAGCGCCTACGTCGTTGACGACGGCTTTCACGCCCGCTTTTCAGCCACCTGGCGCGAGTATCGCTACCTAGTACTCGAAACGACGCCACCGGCGCTCGCGCTGCACGACGCCTTCTCGTGGGCCGTGCGCGGCCCCCTGGACCTAGCGGCGATGAACGCGGCCTGTGAGCAACTGCTCGGGACCCATGATTTTCGCGCGTTCTGTCGACGGCCCGATGGTTCGGACCCGCTGGCACCCTTGACGCGCCGGGTGATGAGCGCCACCTGGGAACGACTCGAGGACACGTGGCAGATGAGCCCGGAACGGGCCCCGGCGGTGCGTTTCACCATCCGAGCCCAGTCGTTCTGTCACAACATGGTCCGTAGTCTCACGTCCACGCTGGTGGCGATCGGGCAGGGGACGCTTCCTCAGACGACGATTCTCGAGCGTCTGGGATCGCACCAACGCGAGCATCTGCCCGCTCCAGCGCCGGCTGGGGGACTTAGCCTGGTGGGGGTCGGCTACCCCGCATTTGCCGGAGGGCCCTCCGGTTTTGTAAGATGAAAGGTCCCCCTCGGCGTATCGAGGGATCACGAAGAGATCGCTGAAGGAAGAACTGTGCGCACGTACTCACCGAAGGAAAAAGAGATCACGCGCGAGTGGCGCGTCATTGACGCCGAGGGACTCGTCCTGGGCCGCGTCGCCACCGTCGCCGCGTCGTTGCTTCGCGGCAAGCACCGCCCCTACTTCGCTCCGCACTTGGACACCGGTGACTTCGTGATCGTCGTGAACGCCGACAAGGTCGTCGTCACCGCCAACAAGGCCGTGCAGAACTTTCACTACCGCCACTCGGGCTATCCGGGCGGACTTCGCTCCACGTCGTGGCAGCGACTCATGGACTCCGACCCCGAGGCGCTCGTCTACGAGGCGATCAAGGGTATGGTTCCCAAGAACCGCCTGGGACGCGCCCAAATGGGCAAACTCTTCGTCTACGCCGGCGCCGAGCACCCTCACGCCGCCCAGCAGCCTTCGCAGTTCGACACCTCGGCCATCCGCCGCGGTTAAGGAGATTTGAACGTGACCATCCCGTTGACCCAGTCCACCGGCCGCCGCAAGGAAGCCGTCGCACGCGTTCGCCTTCGTCCCGGTACCGGAACGATCACCATCAACAGCCGCGCCTTTGACAACTACTTCACCTCGGCGACGCACCGCCAGATGGTGATGGAGCCAATGCGTCTCACCGACACCGTGCAGACCTACGACGTGGACGCCACCATCGAAGGTGGCGGAGTGGCCGGTCAGGCGGGCGCGCTGCGTCTGGGCATCGCGCGCTCCTTACTCGAGCTCAACGAGGAATTGCGCCCGACTCTCAAGAAGGCCGGACTCCTCACGCGCGACGCGCGTAAGAAGGAGACCAAGAAGTACGGTCTCAAGAAGGCGCGCAAGGCTCCCCAGTACTCGAAGCGGTAACGTCCATGGCCGTGCACTTTGGCACGGACGGTATCCGTGGTCGGGCGTACGACGAGATCTCCGTCGATCTGGCGTATCGGCTCGGCCGCGCGGTCGGCACCGTCTTTTCCGTGCCCATCTTCGTGGGCTACGACACCCGTGAGAGCTCGCCCGTCCTGTCCTTGGCGGTCCTGGCCGGCCTCGCCGACGTCGGGGCTCAGGGCTACAACCTCGGAGTCTTCACCACCCCTGGTGTCGCAGTCATCGCCCAACGCCGCGGTGGTGCGGGAATCGTCGTCTCGGCGTCGCACAACCCGTACTACGACAATGGCCTCAAGGTCCTGGGCGTGGGTGGTGCCAAACTCGATTTCAAAACCGAGGCCGCCGTGGAGGCCGCGCTCAACGAGGCACCCGGACCGAAGCACGCGCACTTCGATGACGTCCTCGTCGATCCCAGCGCCCAACACGAGTACGCCGAGCACCTGCGTAGCCTCGTACCCGGTAATCTCGCCGGTCTGCACCTGGTCCTCGACTGCGCCAACGGAGCGGCCTCGCAGGTGGCGCACGAACTCTTTGAGCGCACCGGCGCACACGTCACGACGCTGCATGACGCGCCCAACGGACAGAACATCAATTACCACTGCGGTTCGACGCACCCCGAGGACCTGCGACGCGCCGTCGTCGAACTCGGAGCCGACCTCGGTCTCGCCTTCGACGGCGACGCCGACCGACTGATCGCTGTTGACGCCAAGGGCAACCTGCGCAACGGTGACGATCTCGCGATCCTCTTCTCGCTCGACGCGCACGCTCGAGGCGAGTTGGCCGGTGTGGTGGTGACCGTGATGAGCAATCTCGGTCTGCGTCGCGCCCTCACGTCGCGCGGCGTCGAGATCATCGAGACCGACGTGGGGGACCGCAACATCCTCGCCGCGCTCGAGGAACGCAGTTGGAACTTCGGCGCCGAACAATCCGGCCACCTCATCTTTCGCCACCTGAGCCCGACCGGCGACGGCTTGTTGACCGGCATGTTGGTAGCGGACATGGTCGTGCGATTCGGACCACTGGCGGAACAATGTGACGCCGCGTGGCAACGCGTACCTCAGGACCTGATCAATATCGCCTCGAGCGACTACGACGACGTCGTCGTACGCACGATGTTCGAAGAGGAGTGCGCCGCACTGAACGTGTCGCGTGACGACGTACGGCTACTCATTCGTCCGTCGGGGACTGAGCCACTCGTGCGCGTGATGATCGAGGCGCTGGATGACTCGTTCGTGGTGAGTTTTTCGGCTCGCGTCAGGTCGCACTTCCCAATCGAGACGAATCGGCCCTTTTTTTCTCAAGGGTAGACTGACCCTCATGTGCGGCATCATGGGGGTCGTCGGCTCCACGGAGACTCTGACGACGCTCCTTGAGGGCCTGCAACGACTCGAATATCGCGGATACGACTCGGCGGGAATCGCTCTGGTGCGCGCCGGCCACACCTGGCGTGCGCGCACCGCGACGGGTACCGAATCGGTCGCGGCACTTCGCGTGGAGTGCGAACACGCACCTCAGAACTATCGGTCGGGCATCGGCCACACGCGCTGGGCCACGCACGGCGCCCCCGAGACGGTGAACGCGCATCCGCACCTGGACTGCTCGGGACACGTCGCCATCATTCACAACGGCATCATCGAGAATCACCGTGAACTGCGCGAGGAACTCCTGGCGCGCGGACATGTCTTCACGTCGGTCACCGACACCGAGGTCGTGGCCCACATGGTCGAGGAACTTCGCGGCACGGGCCTCGAACTACTCGACGCCGTTCGCCACGCCCTCCTGCGGGTGCGTGGCGCTTTCGCGATCGCGGTCATGGATGCGACCGAGCCCGACGTGATCGTAGCCGCGCGCCGCATCTCGCCATTGGTAGTGGGAACCGCGCCGGGCGTGAGCTATTTGGCCAGCGACGTGCCAGCGATCATGGACCGCGCGACGGCTTTTTACGCGGTGAACGACGACGAGGTGGTGCGTCTGGGTCCCGAAGGATTTCGCGCGGTCGACCTTGAGGGCTCGCCGGTGCGCCTGCGCCAATTGCAGATCGACTGGGACTTAGAGACCGCCGAAAAGGGCGGCTACGACGACTTCATGAGCAAGGAGATCGCCGAGCAACCCGACGCGGTGCGCTCGACGTTGCTCGATCGTCAGCGACCCGACGGCACCATCGTCTTTGACGAACTGCGTATCGACGACGAGGAACTGCGCGAGGTTAAACGTGTGGTTCTGGTCGCGTGTGGAACGTCGCACCACGCGGCTCAAGTCGCCAAGTACGCGATCGAGCGCTGGGCGCGACTCAGCGTCGACGTCGACATCGCCAGCGAGTACCGCTACCGCGACCCGATCGTCGAGATCGGCACCCTGGTGATCGGCGTCTCCCAGAGCGGTGAGACGATCGACACCATCCAGGCCACACGCGAGGCCCAGCGCCGCGGTGCGCGAGTGGTCGCCATCTCCAACATCGTGGACTCGTCCCTCGCGCGTGAGGCCGACGCGGTTCTCTACACGCGAGCGGGTCTCGAGGTGTCGGTGGCTTCGACCAAGGCCTTCGTCGCCCAAGTCGCCGCGCTCGAGCTGTTAGCACTGCGCCTGGCGCAATTGCGCGGCACGTTGACGCCCCACGAGATAGATGAACTCCTGGGAGGTCTGCACTCAGTGAGCGGACATATCTCAACCGCGTTGGCGCGTCGCGATGACGTGGACCGCGTCGCGGGGCAACTACTCGACGCGCACGACTTCTTCTTCTTGGGTCGCCACGTGGGATTTCCCACGGCCCTCGAGGGCGCCCTCAAGCTCAAGGAACTGACCTATCTGCACGCCGAGGGGTACGCCGCGGGGGAACTCAAGCACGGACCATTGGCGCTCATTGAGCCCGGGGTCATCGTCGTGGCGGTAACCACTGACGCGGCGATGCACGAGAAGATTCTGTCCAACGTCGCCGAGGTCAAGGCCCGCGGCGCGACGGTGATCGCGGTGGCGACCGACGACGATGACCAGATCGATGCGGTGGCCGACTTCGTTCTGCGTGTTCCCGCGACCCAGTCGATGTTTACGCCCATGATCGACATTGTGCCGCTGCAACTCTTGGCCTACTCGTTGGCTCGCGGTCTGGGGCGCAATGTTGACCGCCCTCGCAACTTGGCCAAGACAGTCACGGTGGAGTGATGACGACTATCGCGGTGGGCGTCGACGTCGTTGACGTGCCGCGGTTCGCACTGGCCCTGGTGCGCAGGCCTCGTCTCATCGAGCGACTCTTCACCGATCGCGAGCGCCTCGACACCGCGGAGCGACCCGATCGCCTCGCCGCACGATTCGCGGCGAAAGAGGCCGTGCTCAAGGCCTTGGGTTCGGGACTGGGTGACGCACGGTTTCACAGCATCGAGGTTCGTCGCGAACCCAGCGGTGCGCCGCGTATCGAATTGCACGACGAGGCCCTCGCCCTCGCCACTGCACTCGGCATCGACACCATCCACGTGTCGCTGTCGCACACCACCACCACGGCCACCGCCTTCGTGGTGGCATCTTGTGAGGGTCCCCGTGCCGGTTGAGGGGGTCCATCGTCCGGCCTGGGCCGAGATCTCTCGGTCGGCTCTCGCACACAACATCGCGGTCGTGCGTGAACTGCTCGGTCCCACACAACTGTGCGCCGTGGTCAAAGCCAATGGGTACGGTCACGGTGCGGTACTGGTGGCCGAAGCGATGCTCGCCGGTGGCGCCGACGCGTTAGCGGTGGCGATCATCGATGAGGGGATCGAGCTACGAAACGCCGGCGTACGTGCGCCCATCTTGTTGTTGTCCGAGATCCCGAGTGCGACCGTCCAGGCCGCGCTCGAGGCGCAGTTGACCTTGACCGTGGGGTCGCTCGACGGTGCGCGCGACGCTGCGCACATCGCGACGAATCTCGGAGGTGTGCACCGCGTGCACCTCAAGGTCGACACCGGTATGTTGCGCCAAGGCGTCTCGCCCCACGAGGCCCTGGCAGCCGCGCGTATCCTGAGCGATTGCCCCGCGATCGAACTGGAGGGGATCTTCACCCATTTCTCGGTCGCCGACGGTGACAGCGCGGAGCACCGCGCCTTCACCGCGCACCAAATCGAGATCTTCGCGGCCGTTCGCGCTGAGTTGGCCCGTGCGGGCATCGAGCCCACGAGCGTGCACTTGGCCAACAGCGCTGGCGCCCTCGGGCACGTCTCGTCGCACGCGACGTTGGCACGTCCGGGCCTGGTGCTCTATGGATACCTGCCCGCGCCGTGGCTCAGGACGGTGCTCGACGAGCGCGCCACGGCCTTACGTCCGGCGATGTCGTTGCGCGCCCAGGTGGTCGCCACTCGACGCGCCGAGGCGGGCGACCGACCAAGTTACGGACGTCGCCGTGAGATTGACGTCGCTTCCAACATCGCCACGGTGCCCTTCGGATACGCCGACGGCTACCCGCGGCGACTCTTTGACGCCGGAGCACACGTATTGATCAACGCGAAGCGCTACCCACTGGCGGGCATGGTGACGATGGATCAGTTGCTCGTGAACTGCGGAGACGACGACGTGCACGTGGGTGACGACGTGGTGTTGCTCGGAAGTAGCGGCGACGAGGTCATCACCGCCGACGACTGGGCCAACTGGGCTCAGACCGTCACCTGGGAGATCCTCTGTGGGATTGGTGCGCGCGTGCCTCGCGTCCTCGTGGAGTGAACGTGGACCTCGCCGCGTTACCGTATTGCCGGGCGTGCACACTCAGCGTCACGCGCCAGCGCGTGGTGGTCGGTTCGGGGCCACTGGTGCCGGGACTCATGGTGGTGGGCGAAGCCCCGGGGCGTCATGAGGACGAAGGGGGAGAGCCATTCGTCGGACGTAGCGGGCAATTATTGGTGCGCCTCATCTTCGAAGAACTCGGTCTGGAGCGGACCACGTACTTCATCACCAACGCCGTGAAGTGTCGGCCACCACAGAATCGCACGCCGCGCGTCAGCGAGGTCGCGACGTGTCACCCGTGGCTCGAAGCCCAGATCGCGACCTATCGCCCCGTCGCACTTCTGGCGGTGGGCAATGTCGCTGCCAAGGCCGTCTTTGGTTTCGCCCAGGGCATCGGGCGCACCCACGGCGTGCTCAGTTACTGCGGTGACGTGCCCGGCGTGGCTACGTATCATCCGGCGGCGGCGCTGCGCGGAGGTCCTAACGTGGTGGACGTGATGCGCGCCGACCTGCGACTTCTTCGTTCCCTGGGGATCTAAGTGGCCTTTGAACGTTTCTGTGAGAGCGACGACGCGACCCAAGACGCCGGTGAGGCCTTTGCGGCGGTAGTGCGTCCAGGAGATGTGGTGTTGCTCTCGGGTCGTCTCGGCGCCGGTAAGACCACGTTCGTCAAGGGCGTGGCCCGCGCGCTCGGCGTGATCGAGCGCATCACCAGTCCGACCTTCACCATGGTGCGTCCCCACGACGCGCACAACGACCTGGGCATCACGACGCTGCACCACGCCGATGTGTACCGCGTGGAGAGCATTGGCGAAGTCCTCGACCTCGATCTGGGTGAGCTGGTCGAAGAGAACGGCGTCGCTTTCGTCGAATGGGGTGACCTCGCGTCGTCGGTGTTCGGACTCGACGTGCTCACGCTCAGTTTCGAGGTGGAAGACAACGACAGCCGTCGCATCGTCGTGGGTGGGGCGATCGACGACGAGCGCGCCCAGGCACTTTCGATCTGGGCTGCATCGTGAACATCCTGGCGATCGAGACCGCGACGCCCGCCTGCGCGCTCGGCCTGCGCACCACGGAAGGTTTCGAGGTCGGCTGGGTCGTCGACGACGATCGCCACCACACCGAGGCGCTGGCGTCGTCGATCGCACGACTGTTGTTCGAGGCGGGCCTGCGCGTGCGCGACCTCGATCGGGTCGTGGTCGACCGGGGACCGGGGCTCTTCACCGGACTGCGAGTGGGACTGGCCACGGCCCTCGGGTTGAGCGAGGGAGTGGGATGCGCCCAAGTGGGAGTGACGTCCCTGGAATTGTTGGCCTACGGCGCCCACGCCTCGGGGACGCGTGACACGCTCGTGTGTGCCGTCGACGGTCGTCGCGGAGAGGTCTTCGTCCAAACCTTTCACCTTGGCGACGAAGTAAGCGCCACGGGCCAAGCCCGCGTGGCGCGACCGCGAGACGTGGCGATCCGGTGGGCGACCAATGGCGCACCGGTGACGTTCACTGGCGACGGCGTGGAGCGCTACCTCGAGGACTTCACCGCGGTCCCCAACGCTCACGTCGAACATCAATTGGTGCCGTCGATCGCCGCGGCTCTCGCGTTGGGTGCTTCACGAGAACCATCCGCACGGGTCGATCCGATGTACCTGCGAGAGGCCGACGCTGTCGCGAACTTCTCGACGCGCCAACGTCCGTGACCTGGCGTATCCGTCCAGCCGAGCGCCGTGACCTCGGGGCGCTCATCGAGATCGAACTCGCGCAGTTCCCCGAGCCATGGACACGCACGATGCTGCTCGACGAGATCTCCAATCACGAGTCCCGCCGCTACACCGTCGCGGAAGAAGAGGGCGTGATCATTGGCTATCTCGGACTCATGTTCGTGCTCAAGGACGAGCTGCACATCAACACGATTGGAACCAAACCGGGCCACGAGGGTCGTGGCGTTGCGACGTCACTGCTGGACGAGGCGTGGGCCGAGGTCGCGACGCGCGGGGTGGCGCGCGCGACTCTGGAGGTCGCGGCCTCCAACGCTCGTGCACTTGCGCTCTACTATCGATACGGCTTCGCACCGGTGGGGGTGCGAAAGAACTACTACGAGAAGACTCACGAGGACGCTCTGATCCTCTGGGCCGACGTGAAGCCGCGAACGTCCAACGAGCCCGACATCCCTCTCTAGGCTGGTGACGTGAGCCTCGCGTTAGCCATCGAGACGAGTTGTGACGACACCGCCGCGGCGGTCGTCGATTCGCATTGGCACGTGCACTCGTCGGTGATCGAATCCTCCATCGACCAGCACCGCGCCTTCGGCGGCGTGGTGCCAGAACTGGCGGGTCGCGCCCATCTCGTCACCGTCGGACCGGTGGTACGTCAAGCACTCCTTGAGGCCGGCCTCGACCCGCACCGTCCGGCCATCGACGTGGTCGCGGTGACCAGTGGGCCGGGTCTTGTGGGGTCTCTCCTGATCGGTCTCTCGGCGGCCAAGGCCTACGCCCTCGCCTGGGAGAAGCCCTATGTCGGGGTGAACCACCTCGAGGGGCACCTCTTCGCCCCCCTGCTGGAGCGGCCCGATCTGCAGTGGCCACTTCTCACGCTCCTGGTGTCGGGCGGGCACTCGATGATCGTCTTGCAGCACGGTCCTGGTCACCACGAGGTGCTGGGTGAGACCATCGACGACGCGGCGGGTGAGGCTTACGACAAGGTCGCACGCTGGTTGGGACTGGCGTATCCGGGTGGGCCCGAGATCGATCGATTGGCCGGTGAAGGTTCGGCCACTGCCCTCACCTTGCCGGTGTCGATGACCGGCGACGACTTGGACCTCTCCTTCTCGGGCCTCAAGACGGCGGTGGTGCGGGCCACTGAGAAGAATCCCGACGTCGCCGTCGCCGACGTCGCGGCGTCATTTCAAGGCGCCGTCGCCGAGCAGTTGTTACGCAAGGTGCGCCGTGCCCTGGCGACGCACCACAGCGTCCGCGGTATCGCCCTAGCCGGGGGGGTCGCGGCCAACTCCGCGCTGCGTCGTGGCGTCGAGCAGCTCGCCGGTGAGTTCGGCGTGACCTCCTACGTGCCGAGTCTGGCGATGTGCACTGATAACGCCGCGATGATCGGCGCCGCGGGTCTCCACCGATTCGCCCACGACGGTCCGAGCGACTTGTCCTTGGGTGCGCGACCGAACTGGGCGTTGGCGGACGTGAAGTGAGTGAGCGCTGGGAGCCCTTAGACGTCGGCGACACCGACGAGGACCCCCTCGTCCAATTTCGCGTCTGGTTCGACCAAGCGCGCGACGAGATGCGCGAACGCGACACCGTCGCCGTGGCGAGTGCCTCGCTCGATGCGCGCCCGAGCGTGCGCATGGTGCTCTTGCGCCACGTCGGTGATGACGGATTTGGCTGGTACACGAACTACGACTCGCGCAAGGCCCAGGACTTGCGAGCCAATCCCCACGCCGCGTTGCTGTGGTACTGCGAGCCCCTGGGTCGCCAGATCCGCATCGAGGGCGACGTGGCTCGCATGGACGACCAGGCGTCGGACGCATATTTCGCGTCGCGACCGCGAGGTCACCAGATCGGTGCGCACGCCAGCGCTCAGAGTCAGGTGTTGGCGAGTCGCGAGCAACTCGAGGAGCGTCTTGGCGACGTGCAACGCCGCTTCGAGGGCGTCGTGGTGCCTCGACCTGAGAACTGGGGTGGATTCTTGCTCACGCCAACGTATTACGAGTTTTGGCAACACCGCGAGGACCGCTTGCACGACCGGGTCGCCTACGTACGCGCGGACGCGACGTGGCGTCGCGAGCGTCTCGCCCCCTAGAGCCCCACGTTCTGGGACGCCCCAGCGACGAGAACTGACGGCGAAATATCGACTGACTCGACATTGCGGGCTCGGCTCGCGAGTCGCGCGCCGAGCGTCTCAGCGCCCGATTGAGTGGCTGGTGGTGGGCGCGTCGCTGGTCGGCGCCGTTGGCACTCACCCTCTTCGTCTGCTAAATTGGCAGTCACAACGTTTGAGTGCTAACCAAACAGGAGGCAATGCCAATGAAACTGCACCCACTAGAAGACCGCATCGTGGTCCGTCCCAACAGCGCGGAAGCGACCACTGCGTCGGGTCTGGTCATTCCCGACACCGCCAAAGAGAAGCCCCAGCAGGGTGAGGTTCTCGCCACGGGTCCCGGCCGTCGCGCCGACTCGACCGGTGAACTCATCACCACGGGCGTCAGCGTGGGCGACACGGTCGTCTACTCCAAGTACGGCGGCACCGAGATCACCGTGGACGGCGAGGACCTTTTGATCCTCTCGAGCCGCGACGTGCTCGCCACGGTCACGAAGTAGGTCGCCATGTCCAAGATGCTTAAATTCGACGAAGAGGCCCGTCGCGGCCTCGAAGCCGGTGTCGACAAGTTGGCCGACGCCGTCAAGGTGACACTAGGACCCAAGGGTCGCAACGTGGTCATCGGCAAGAAGTTCGGCGCGCCCACCATCACCAACGACGGCGTGTCCATCGCTCGCGAGATCGAGCTCGACGACCCGTTCGAGAACATGGGCGCCCAATTGGTGAAGGAAGTCGCCACCAAGACCAACGACGTGGCCGGTGACGGCACCACGACCGCCACGGTCCTAGCCCAAGCCCTCATCAAAGAAGGTCTGCGTAACGTCGCGGCCGGCGCGAATCCTTCGGGTCTCAAGCGCGGTATCGAGAAGGCAGTCGTCACGGCCGTCGCGTCGATCCACGCTCAGAGCCAGACCGTGTCGGACAAGACGCAGATCGCCCAGGTCGCCACGATCTCGGCCGCTGACGCCTCCATCGGTGAAGTCATCGCTGACGCCATCGACAAGGTTGGCAAGGACGGGACCGTCACGGTCGAGGAGTCCAATACCTTTGGCATCGAGCTCGAGCTCACGGAGGGTATGCAGTTCGACAAGGGTTACCTTTCGCCGTACTTCGTCACTGACGCCGAGCGCCAAGAGGCCGTGCTCGAGGACGCGTACGTACTCTTCACGAGCTCCAAGATCTCGGCAGTGCACGACTTGGTGCCGGTGCTCGAGAAGGTCATGCAGTCGGCTCGTCCCCTGTTGATCATCGCCGAGGACGTCGACGGCGAGGCTTTGGCCACGCTCGTCGTGAACAAGATCCGCGGAACTTTCACGTCGGTGGCCGTCAAGGCGCCGGGCTTCGGTGAGCGTCGCAAGGCGATGCTCCAGGACATGGCAGTGTTGACGGGCGGAACGGTGATCTCTGAGGAGATCGGCCTCAAGCTCGACTCGGCCACCGTGGACCTGTTGGGTCGCGCGCGTCGCATCGTCGTCACCAAGGACGCGACCACCATCGTCGATGGAGCTGGTTCCTCCGAAGAGGTCGCCGGTCGCGTTGCGCAACTCAAGCGCGAGATCGACGACACCGACTCTGACTGGGACCGCGAGAAGCTCCAAGAGCGTCTCGCTAAGCTCGCCGGCGGCGTGGCCGTGGTCAAGGTCGGAGCCGCGACCGAGATCGAACTCAAGGAGAAGAAGCACCGCATCGAGGACGCCCTGAGCGCCACGCGTGCGGCGATCGACGAGGGCATCGTGGCCGGTGGTGGCACTGCGCTCGTGCGCAGCCGCGCCGCGGTCGACGCCTTGATCCTCACTCTCGAGGGTGACGAGGCCACTGGTGCGCGCATCGTGGCCAATTCGCTTGAGGCGCCGCTGCGTCACATCGCGGCCAACGCCGGATACGAGGGCGCCGTCAAGGTGCGCGAGGTATCTGACGCTACGGGCAACGTAGGTCTCAACGCCGCGACTGGCGAACTGGTGGACCTCGTGGCCGCCGGGGTCATCGACCCGGCCAAAGTTACGCGCTCGGCGCTACAGAACGCGGCCTCCATCGCGGCGCTCTTGTTGACCACCGAGGCAATCGTGGCCGACAAGCCCGAGCCGGCTCAGGCCGGTGGCGGAGGCGACGGCGGCATGGGTGGCATGGGCGGCATGATGTAACGCATTGCTCACGCAATGTTCGAAAAACCGGGCCTTCGGGCCCGGTTTTTTCATCTTGAAGCGCTAGCGACGTCGCGTTCGCGATGAGAGACTCGGCGCATGACATTACGAGATCTGTCACGCGGAATGAGTTTCAACGACGCCGCGTCGAGTTATGACCGGTATCGACCCCGCTACCCGCGCGAGCTTTTCGATGACGTGGCCCAGGTGGTGGGCGTTGACGCCGATTCGCGCATCCTCGAAGTCGGATGTGGTCCCGGCGTGGCGACCGAAGAGATGATGGCGCGCGGCTGGTCAGTGCTCGCCGTGGACCCCGGGGCGGAACTGGCCCGCGTGGCGCGAGAAAAGCTCGGCGACGACCGTTTCGCCGTGGAGGTCGCGACCTTTGACGAGTGGGACAGCCACGGGCGTCGCTTCGACCTCGTCTTCTCGGCCACCGCGTATCACTGGGTGGCGCCAGAATTGCGCTGGGTGAAGGCCGCCGACGTGTTGGACGAGAACGGCTTCATCGCCCTCACGTGTAATCGGTCATTGTCGGAGGGTTCGTTCCACGACTTCGGCGAGGCGACCGCGGAACTTCGCCGGTCCCACGGCGTCGACGACGAGCGTCAGTCGCCCTCGGCGCCCGAACTCAGCGAGATCGTCGAGGCCACGGGCCATGACGTGGGCGCGCTATGGGAGGCGATGTCACCCCAGGGTTCCGACGTCATCGCGGGCGACTTGTTCGGTGCTCCTGACGTACGCCTCTATCCCTGGACCACGACGTATTCGACCGTCGAGGCGCTCGGGCTCATGGCGACGTACTCGCGGTACTTGACCCTGGACCCGGCCGAGCGTGCGACGATGTTCCAGCGACTGGCCGCCATCATCGACCGTGAGTACGACGGCGTCCTGGTTCGCCACTACGTGACCGTTCTGGCAATGGCGCCGCGCGCGCCACGCCCCGACAATCTGGTCTAAGCCCCCTGGCCATCGCACAAATCCGTCGACGGCGAAGCGTCGCCGGCGGGTTCTGGTGATGTCCTAGCGAGACGACGGCTTATTCCTCGGCCTCTACCGCCACGTGGGGAACGATGCGGTCGAGCCACCTGGGCATCCACCAGTTGGCCTTTCCGATGAAGTGCATCATGGCCGGCACCAAGACGGTGCGCAAGATGAATGCGTCGAGCAGCACCGCTCCGCCGAGGCCGATGCCGAATTCGGCGATGATGCGCTCTCCACCAAAGGCGAAGGACAAGAACACGCAAATCATGATGAGCGCCGCTGCGCTGATGACACGCCCAGTATTGGCTTGTCCGTGGACGATCGCCGTTTCGTTGTCCTGGGAGTGGACCCATTCCTCGTGCATGCGTGAGACCAAGAAGACCTGGTAGTCCATGGACAGTCCAAAGAGGATGGCGATCATGATGATCGGTAGGTAGGCCTCAATGGGTCCAGAGCCCGAGCCGATGAGCGACGACCCCCAACCCCACTGAAAGACCGCGACCACCAGACCAAAGGATGCGCCCACTGCTAAGAGGTTCATCACGGCCGCCACGAGCGGGATAAGGACGGAACGGAACGCGACCATGAGCAACAAGCAGCCCAAGATGACGATCACCGCCAAGAACAAGGGGATCTTGGAGTCCAAGACCTGGGCGAAGTCGTCGGCGAGTGCCCGCGACCCGCCGACGTAGATCGCGGTGTGCCTCGTCGAAGTAGCAGCCGGCACGTAGTTATTACGAATGTTGTTGATGAGCGCCGTTGTCTGGGTGTCCTGGGGACTCGACGCGGGAACGACCTCGATGAAGGCCACCGTGTGGCTGGCGTTCTCGGTCACCGGCGAGACGAAGGCGACATCCTTGGCACCGTGCAGTGAGATGGCGAGCGACTCCATGGACGTGAAGTCAGACGAGGAATGGATTGCGCCCACGACCGAGAGGGGTCCGTTGAAGCCGGGGCCGAATCCCTGAGCTAGCAGATCATAGGCGGTACGCGTGGTGCTACCTGCCGGGTCCGAACCCTGGTCCGAGATTCCGAGGTTCAGTGAGAACACTGGTAGCGCGATCAGCACGATGGCCAGTAGCGCGCCGATCGACAACGATCTCGGGTGACGGCCGACGAAAAGTGCCCAGTTTTGCCAGCCACCTTCGACCATCTTCGCTTCGGGGCCGTCGGCGGCAAGGCGACGACGTTCGCGACGGCTGAGGACGCGGTGTTTCTGGAATCCCAGCAGACAGGGCAACAAAGTCAGCGACGCCAACATCGTGATGAGTACGGTCAGCGAGGCAGCGATACCGAGTCCGTCGAGGAACGAGAAGCCAAGTACCAACATGCCTAGCAGCGCGACACACACGGTGGCGCCGGCGAAGAGCACGGCGCGTCCCGAGGTGTTGACCGCGGTCACGATGGAATCTTCGACACTCATACCCTGACGCAGGTTCTGTCTTGATCTCGTGACGATGAAGAGGGCGTAGTCAATACCCACACCAAGACCAATGAGCGAACCGAGGATCGGCGCGAACTGAGCGATAGAAAGACCGTGGCTGAGCAGCGTCGTTGCTCCTGAGGCGATGCCGATGGCAAAGAGTGCGACACCCAAGGGCAACAGCATGGCCCAGAGCGATCCGAAGGCGAGGAACAAGACAATGGCGGTCGCGACGAGCCCCAGGCCCTCGTCTGGCGAGCCCTTTTGGCCGCTCAATTGACCAAAGGCGTTGCCACCGAAGTCCACTTGCAGCGAGGTCGAGCGCAGTTTTGACGCAGCGGTGACCACGGCCTGGATCTGCGGGTTCGTCAAGACGTTCGCCTGCTCGGTGAACGTGACGGTGGCGTAACCGATCGTTCCGTCGGTGGAATACGTGATCGGTGACACTTTGCCGACCTTGGGAAGTGTCGCGATCGAGGTGAGTACCGGCGTGATGGTGCCGGCATCGGCAGACAATTTCCCTGACGTCGCGTGGAACACGATTTGGTCCGCGTCGCCCGACGTGTGAGGGAAACCTCGCTCGAGGAGTTGCAGGGCGTGGGTTGAGTTCGTGCCCGGCAGGCTGAAGGAATTCGAGTAGGCACTCCCAACCGATTGGGCTGCGGCATTGACGCCGATGATCAAAATGAGCCAGATGACGAGGACGAGCCAGCGTCGTCGGACGCTGAAGCGGGCGAGGGATTTCAAGGAAGAGCTCCTAGGGTCGGGGTGCGGGGGACGGTGCGACTGGTCCAGAGGTAAGCACCCCACTTTAGGTGACGTCAGAGTGGCCGCCCGTCGAAACACCCTCGTCACGTGCCCATCTTCGATAAGAACTTCGTGATAATCGCCGTGGGGGACTTCTCAGGACACGGGCGACCAACGTCGACCCTCGCGAAGAGCTAGAACCACAGCGGCTTTTAGCGTGGGTGAGTCCGGTAGATTAGAGGCAATCACGTTCAGTTCGGAGCGCGGTTTCACCCCCGGAGGTCGCCATGGCGGAAGTAGAAATCGGTATCTATAAATCGGCTCGTCAGGCCTACGGCTTCGACGACATTGCCATCGTGCCCTCACGGCGCACGCGTGACCCCGAGGACGTGGATATCACCTGGCAGATCGACGCGTATAAGTTCGAGTTGCCGGTGCTGGGCTCGGCCATGGACGGGGCGATCTCGCCCACCACCGCCATCGAGATGGGCCGTCTCGGGGGACTCGGCGTTCTCAACCTCGAAGGCCTCTGGACCCGGTACGAGGACCCGACTTCCCTCTTCGAGGAGATCCAGACCCTCGACGATGACAAGGCCACTGCACGGATGCAACAGATGTACTTGGAGCCGGTGAAGCTCGAGCTCGTCGCCGAACGCATCCGTCAGATGAAGGCAGGGGGAATCACCACTTCGGCCTCAGTGACCCCGCAAAAGACTGACTGGATGGCCAAGACCATCTTGGATGCGGGACTCGATATTTTGGTGATCCAGGGGACTGTGGTGTCGGCTGAACACGTGTCCAAGACCGTCGAACCGCTCAACTTGAAGAAGTTCATCCGCGAATTCGAACTCCCGGTCATCGTGGGTGGCTGCGCGAGCTATCAGGCGGCGCTGCACCTCATGCGCACCGGAGCGGCGGGCGTCCTGGTCGGCGTGGGTCCGGGCAATGCGTGCACGTCGCGAGCGGTACTGGGCATCGGCGTCCCTCAGGCCACGGCGATCGCCGACGTCGCTGGAGCACGCATGCGCCACTTGGACGAGACCGGTGTGTACGTCCACGTGATCGCCGACGGTGGCATGAGCAAGGGCGGCGACATCGCCAAGGCCATTGCGTGTGGCGCGGACGCGGTCATGATCGGCTCGCCGCTCACCAGCGCCATCGAAGCTCCAGCTCACGGTTTTCACTGGGGGATGGCGACGTTTCACCCGACGCTGCCGCGCGGCACACGCGTGCGCACGAAGGTGCGAGGCACCTTGAAGGAAGTCCTCGTCGGACCCGCCCACGAGAACGACGGCCGCCTGAACCTCTTCGGCGCCCTGCGCACGTCGATGGCGACGTGTGGCTACGAGACCTTGAAGGAGTTCCAAAAGGCCGAGATCATGCTGGCTCCCTCCCTGCAGACCGAAGGCAAGCAGCTACAGCGCTCCCAGGGCGTGGGCATGGGCCATTGAGCGTTCTCGTCGTCGACTTCGGGGCCCAGTACGCCCAACTCATCGCGCGCCGGGTGCGTGAGGCGAGGGTCTATTCCGAAATCGTCCAGAACACCATCACCGCCGAGGAGGTGCGCGCGAAGAAACCTTCCGCGCTAATTTTGTCCGGCGGACCCAAGTCGGTGTACGAGGTCCCGGCCCCGTCACTGGACCCCGAGATTTACGAACTCGGCATTCCGATCCTTGGAATTTGCTACGGCGCCCAATTGATGGCCGCACAACTCGGTGGCGAGGTCGCGCACACCGGGGGCGGCCAATACGGTCGCACTGAGTTGTCGCGCCACGGCCCGAGTGCACTGATGGCCGACTGGTCGGCGACCCAGACGTGTTGGATGAGCCACGGTGACGCGATCGCTCGCGCTCCCGCGGGGTTCGAGGTCACGGGTTCGTCGCCCCTGGCGCCAGTGGCGGTGATGGAGAACGTGCAGCGACGGCTTTTTGGCGTGCAGTTCCACCCCGAGGTCGCCCACAGCGAGCGTGGCCAAGAACTTCTGGAGAACTTCTTGCACCACGTGGCCGAGATTCCCCCGACGTGGACCAATACGTCGATCATCGACGACCAGGTGGCGGCCATTCGTGCCCAGGTCGGTACCGAACGGGTACTGTGCGCCCTCTCGGGGGGTGTGGACTCCGCGGTCGCGGCCGCGCTCGTGACCAAGGCGGTCGGAACGCAACTCACCTGTGTGTTCGTCGACACCGGACTCATGCGCAAGAACGAGGGCGAGCAGATCGAAGCGACCTTCACGCGGCAGTTCGGCGTGCGCCTCATCCACGTGAAGGCTCAGGACCGATTCTTTGACGCTCTGTCCGGGGTCACCGACCCCGAGCGCAAACGCAAGATCATCGGCGAGTTGTTCATCCGTGAGTTCGAAGCCGTGGCGCGCGAACTCACCGAGGGCGACGAGAGTCCGCGATTCTTGGTCCAGGGCACGCTCTATCCCGACGTCATCGAGTCCGGTTCGGGACACGCCGCCAATATCAAGAGCCACCACAACGTCGGCGGTCTGCCCGAGGACATGTCCTTTGACCTCATCGAGCCACTACGCAGTCTGTTCAAGGACGAGGTTCGCCACGTGGGTGAGGAACTGGGTCTGCCGGCCGAGATCGTCTGGCGTCAACCCTTCCCGGGACCGGGGCTGGGCGTACGCATCATCGGCGAGGTGACGCGCGAGCGAGCCGAGATCTTGCGCAACGCCGACCACGTGGTGGTCGACGAGATCAAAAAGGCCGGTCTGTACCGGGAACTCTGGCAGAGTTTCGCGGTGTTACCCGCGGTGCGTACGGTGGGGGTCATGGGAGATGGACGAACCTACGCGTACCCGATCATCATCCGCGCCGTCACGAGTGACGACGCCATGACCGCCGACTGGGCGCGCTTGCCCTACGACGTCATCGAGTCAATCGCCAATCGATTGATCCGCGAAGTTCCGGGCGTCAATCGCGTGGCCCTCGACGTGACGTCGAAGCCGCCGGGCACCATTGAGTGGGAGTGAGCCGGCGTTCCTTCTCTGACGACGCGTTGTGGGGCAACGACTCGGAGAACTCCTCGCCCGCCCTCGATCCCGACAGTCTCCTCGAGGGCCTGACCGAACCACAGCGTCGTGCCGTTGTCCAGCGTGGTGGACCCCTCCTGGTGGTCGCTGGCGCGGGCTCGGGTAAGACACGGGTGCTGACGCGGCGCATCGCGCACCTCCTGGCGACGGGCGACGCGCGGGCCTTTGAGATCATGGCGATCACCTTCACCAACAAGGCCGCAGATGAGATGCGCCGACGCGTGGTCGATCTGGTGGGCGACGACGCCAAGCAGATGTGGGTCTCGACGTTTCACTCCGCCTGTTTGCGGATGTTACGCGCACACGCCGACGTCCTCGGATACCAGCGCGGCTTCACCATCTACGACGCCGGCGACGCCGAAAGCGCGGTCGAGCGCATCATGAAGGAACTCAACCTCGACACCAAGCGCATCAGTCCGCGCAGCGTGTCGGCGGCGATATCGGCCGCGAAGAACGAGATGCTCTCGGCCCAGCGCTACGCCGACACTGGCCACGGTGACGATCCGCACCATCGACGCATCGCCGAGATCTATCACCTCTACGAACAACGACTCAAGCTCGCCAACGCGATGGACTTTGACGACCTCCTGCTCAACGCCGTGGCGATGATGCGCGCCGATGCCGACGTGCTGGCGTCGTATCAACGGCGCTTCAAGTACCTCCTGGTCGACGAGTTCCAAGACACCAACGGCGTGCAGAACGAACTGGTCATGATGCTGGCCGCCCAGCACCGCAACCTGTGCGTCGTGGGTGACTCGGACCAGTCGATCTATCGCTTCCGCGCCGCGGACGTGCGCAACATCCTGCAGTTCGAAATGCGCTTCCCCGACGCCGACGTCGTCCTCCTCGAGCAGAACTTTCGCTCCACCCAGACAATCCTCGATGCCGCCAACGCCGTCATCGCCAAGAATGCGTCACGACACGCCAAGAACCTCTTCACCGACCACGGCCCCGGGGATCGCATCCGCTTGTACCGTGCGGGAGACGAGTACGACGAGGGGCGATGGGTCGCCACCGAGCTGCGTCGTGCGCGCGTCGAAGCCGGTGTCGAGTGGAATCAGATGGCGGTCTTCTATCGCACGAACGCCCAGAGTCGCGTCCTGGAAGAAGAGATGTTGCGCGCTGGCATTCCCTACCGGGTGATCTCGGGAATGCGGTTCTATGACCGCAAGGAGATCAAGACCGCTCTGGCGTACGCGCGACTAGTGGTCAATCCGCGCGACGAGGCCTCGGCGCGACGGGTCATCAACGAGCCCAAACGCGGCATCGGCGAGGCGGCCCAGGCGAAACTCGGCGTCTACGCCGCTGAGAACTCGATCTCCTTCGCCGAGGCCGCGCACTACGCGCGCGCGGCGGGGCTGACGGCCAAGGCCCTATCAGGCGCCGAGAAGTTCGCCTTCGTCATGGACGAGCTACGAGCAATGGCCAACGACCTCACGCCGCGCGAGATGATCGACGCCATCGTGCGCGAGACCGGTGTGGGTGACGCGCTGCGCGCCGAAAACTCCGACGAGTCGTATTCTCGACTCGAGAACCTCGGCGAATTGGCGTCGGCCGCTGCGCAGTACGACACGTTGATGGAATTCGTCGAACGTATGGCCCTCGTGGCGGACTCGGACCAACTCGACGGGGGAGCGGGCGCGATCTCCATGATGACCTTGCACGTCGCCAAGGGACTCGAGTTTCCACTGGTGGTGATCACCGGACTCGAGGAGACGATCTTTCCGCATCGTCGCGCGCTCTCCGATGATGCAGAACTCGAAGAGGAACGACGACTGTGCTACGTGGGCCTCACGCGCGCCATGCGTCACTTGATCCTGACCCATGCCTGGACGCGAACGATGTGGGGACAGCGCACCGACGCGTTGCCGAGCCGATTCCTCCAGGAGATTCCGTCAGAACTCGTGCACGACCTCTCAGCGTCGTTGCCCATGCGTCGAGCGACCTTCGTCCCCGACGACGACGGTTTCGTGGGTCGTGGTAGTGACTTCACTGCGGGCAAGGCCTTCGGTGCGGGGGCCGCCCCGCCGGTGCGCTCCACGGGTGCCGAGAACCTCGGCCTGGTCGTCGGAGACCACGTCGTGCACGACCGTTACGGACCGGGCATCGTGACCAAAGTGGACGGCAGCGGCGCTCACGCTCGCGCCAGCGTCAGTTTCGACGAGTATGGCACGAAACAACTGGTTTTGGCCATGACGCCGCTGCAGCGGGCACAGGGTTCTTAGTCACTTTTTAGTCCCCCCTCGACATTCTCCCGAAGAACTCGAAAAATGCCGGTGTAAAATTTCAGTGACATGACCTATAACGACGCGCCGTCGCGTACGCCACCGCGACCGAAATCGGGTCCTTACGTTCGCGCCTCTTCGGGCTCGACGCGGCACCCCGCGCGACGTTTACCGGCCTACGTGTACTGGCGTCGTCGTGCGCTGGTCGTCTTGGGCGCGCTGACCCTGGTGATGGTGTCGTATTACGGCATCACGCTGGGCTTCGCGCTGCGTAATCCGGGATATGGCGTCACCTTTCAAGCGCGCTTCGCCGAATGGGGCCGCCAACACGGCTTCGGAGGCATCGTGACCTGGGCCGAGACGGAGTACAACAAATTGCACCCGGCCAAGGTCGGCGGCACGGCCTCTCTCAATCAGATCGGCAAGGGCACCGACGTGATCACCGTGAGCGGCACCCAACCGCTGCCCACCCCGACCACCTTGAAGAGTCCGGCGGCGGTGCCCTTCTCCGGCGAGGGAGTCTGGCGACCCGCTGGTCGACTGACCGCAAACAACATCCCCGCGGTGTACGAGACGTTCATCCGGCCCGACGCGGTGCACACCAGTTACATCGTGGGCGTGGCGTGGATGGACCCCAAGATCCTTTCGGCGCAGTTGTACTCGGGTTCGCAGATCCCTGGTGGCGGCCCGTACCCCTACACCGCGCCGATCACGTCCAGCGCGTCCACGTCGGTCGTCTCGGTGTTCAACGCTGGCTTTCGCATGCAAGACGCCAACGGTGGGTACTACACCAACAACAAAATGGTCCTCCCCCTTCGTGTCGGCGCGGCGTCGGCCGTCATCTACAAGGACGGCACGATGAGCGTCGGCGAGTGGGGTCGGGACTTTCACATGACCCCCAACGTCGCGTCAGTGCGCCAAAACCTCGACCTCATTGTCGATGGTGCCAAGCCCGTGGCGGGCCTCACGAACCCCAACGCCATCAAGTGGGGCAAGACCCTCGGGGGAACCTTCAACGTGTGGCGTTCGGGACTCGGGGTCACCGCTGACGGGGCGCTCGTCTACGTCGGCGGTCCGGCGCTATCGATCAGTGACCTCGCCAATACCCTCGTGCGCGCGGGAGCGGTGCGCGCCATGGAGCTCGACATCAACACCGACTGGGTGGACTACGCCACCTTGTCGGGGACGCTCGGTCAGCCCGTAAACGGCGCGAACGCCACCAACTTGTTGACCGGCATGATCGGCAACCCTGGCCACTTCTTCGCTAACTGGTGGACGCGCGACTTCTTCGTGATGAGCATGCGGCCCAAGTACATGAACGCCTCGACGGCTTCGAGTACGTCGAGCACCACCGGTGCTTCGGGTACCTCGGGTGCTACGGGCTAGGACCTAACGATCCATTACCTTGCGCCATAGTGGTGCGGGCAGATGACGCAGGATCGCGAAAAGGAATTTCAAAACCGGGGGACTCCAGATCACGCGGTCGCCACTGGTGAGTCCCTTGAGCACGTTCTCGGCGACTTCGTTGACACCCGTGGTGAACGGCACATCGGGTAAGCCCTCGGTCATCTTCGTGCGCACGACACCCGGACGGATGATCTGAAGGGTGACTCCCGTGCCGATCAGGGAGTCGGCCATACCCTGACATAGCCGATCGAGCCCGGCTTTGGCGCCCCCGTAGAGGTAGGCCGAGCCCCGCACGCGTACCGCGCCTACGGACGAGAGCACCACGATGCGCCCGGTGCCCTGGGCCACCAAGCGACGTCGGGCCTCGGTCAGGGCCGCGACCGGCCACGTGAAGTTCACGTTCATGAGGCGGGTCGCGGCCGCGACATCGCTCTCGTCGCGACGTTGATTACCCAACTGACCGACCGCCATGATCACTAGGTCCACGTGGTCACCGGCCTTGGCGAAGGCGCGCGCGACAGTCGTCTCGGCACCGGTGAGGTCCTCGGCATTGAACACCACGGTGTCGGTCTTGGACGCTCCATAGTCCAGGGCTTCGCGTGCAGCCTCGTCGAGCAGACTCTGGTTGCGACCGGCCAAGATCACCGTATGGGCACGCGCGGCGCAGAGTTTCTTGGTGATGGCGCGCGCTATATCGGAACTACCACCCAAGACGACGACGTTCTGGGGTTGACCAAAGGCGTTTTCCATGGCTACTTTCCTACTAAATGCAGCCGCCGCGCGAGATCGCTCGTCAGCTGGTGTCGTGGGTCGACGCGATTCTTGATCTCGAGAAATTCCGGTAGACGCGGGTACATTACCCGTACGGCCTCGGGACTGAGGCGCGCATCCTTGGCCAGGTACACCCGCCCGCCCGATTCGATGACCATCTCGTCGAGTTCGTCGAGGACTCCCGGAAGCGCGCTCGGCCCCACCGGCAAGTCGAGGGCCAACGTCCAGCCCGACATCGGAAAGGAGATGAGCCCGTGATTGGCCGTTCCGAAACGTTTGAGCACGGCGAGGAAACTGGGCACCCCCGAGCTCGAGAGCCTCTCCACCGCGCGCACGACGCATTCGGCCTGGGCGTCGGCGACGCAGAATTGGTACTGGACGAAGCCGCGTCGCCCGTAGAGCAGGTTCCAGTCATTGACGCCGTCGAGAGGGTGAAAGAAACCACCGAGACCCTGGTGTTCGCCCTCTCGACGAGCGGGTGCGCGACGGAACCAGGCTTCGTTGAAGGCTCGGATCGAAACGGGATTGAGCAGGCCCCCGGGCGCGCGAAACGGTACGCGAAGTCGTGTCGAGGTGGGCGCGAGCAGGGTGGCGTTCGAGACATCGCGTCGCAAGGCGTGGTCGGCGCGGGTGAGGATCGCCCGACCCATTGATTTGCCCCGGGTCATGCAGTCCACCCAGGCGACGGAGTAGCGGTACTCATCGTCACCAGAGACCATCGAAGCCATCACGTCGTCGAGGTGAGTGAATCGCGTCGTGTCGACCACCACCTGATCGGTCTCGATCTTGAGCAGGCGCAGTGTGACGGCGGTCACGACGCCGGTCAGACCCATGCCGCCGATGGTGGCCCAGAATAAGTCGGGCTCGATAGTGGGTGAGACGTTGTGGGCGCCGGTGGGGGTGACAAGACGCATCTCCAGGACGTGGTCACCGAAGGATCCGTCACGGTGGTGGTTCTTACCGTGCACGTCAGCGGCGATCGCTCCGCCGATGGTCACTTGGCGCGTCCCGGGGGTCACGGGCACGAACCACCCCAGGGGGATCGTGATGGTGAGTAACTCGTCGATCGACACACCCGCGCCCACCGTCACCACGCCATCGGGTGCGATCGCGCCGATTCCCCCAAGGGAACGGTTGGAGAGTACGACTCCGCCGCTCACTTGCGCGGCGTCTCCGTAGCTACGACCCAGACCTCGGGCGATGACGTTGGTCGCCCCGGCGAGTTCTTGGGCCACGAGTTCCTCCGAACTCGGACTCTGTACTTCAGAGATCGTCGGTGCGGTGCCCCCCCAACCTGAGAGTCGTTCGCGGCTCACGAGTAAGTCCCCGCCACGATCAGTCCGGCCCACATCAGCGCCAAGATCTGCACACTGCGATTGCGAAGTAGCAAGTCTTCGGGGGACTCGCCATCGGCGGACTCCGCCCCACGGATGATGAACAAGATCGCCAATACGACGGGCACCATCGATAAGCGTACGGGAATGATGTCGTGACGCACCGACGAGAGGCCCGTGGAGGAGGTGTCGTTCGCCCAGAGGCAGTAGGCAGTCACGACGACCGTTGCCGAGAGCGTGAGGGCCGAGTGCAAGAACTCCGCCGTGTACTCGCTCAACACCGCTCGGTTAGCTGTGCCGACGTGACGTAACTCGGCTGAGCGCTTGCCCACCACTAGAAAGAGCGCGCCGAAGGTCACGACGATGAGGAACCAGGTCGACACCGGGATATGCGAGGCGACCGCACCACCGTAGGAACGCAGGAAGAAGCCGCTGGCCACTAGACCAAGTTCGATGATGACGGCGTTCTTGAGCCAGATGCTGTACAACATCGTCTCGCCGACGTATAAGGCGATGATCAAGTAGAAACCGGCTGGATGGTGGATGAAGACCGGCACGATAAGGCCCAGCGCCATCAACAACGCGGCGGCGCAGAGCGCGACACCGGTCGATAACTCACCGGAGGCAATGGCACGATTCCTCTTGGTGGGATGTTGACGGTCCGACGCGACGTCTCGAAGGTCGTTGACGATATAGAGCGCGGAGGCGACGAGACAAAAAGCGACGAAGGCGACGATCGTGTTGGCGAGCACGGAACGGTGAAAGAGTGTTCCCGACGCTCCCGGAGCCACCACGAGCAGACAATTCTTCACCCACTGGGGGACGCGCATCGCCGAGACCACGGCCCGCACCGTGCCCCGCGGGCTGACTGGCGTCCTCACGCTAGGTCAGGATACTCGCCTCCTCCTTCGGGCCCCCGGACTAGGGGGGTGGCTTGCTCACGTAGGATGATGGGTTGTGAAGCGCACCTACCGAGTCGTGGTCGCCAAACCTGGTTTGGACGGTCACGATCGCGGCGCCAAGGTCATTGCGCGTACCCTGCGCGACGCTGGTTTCGAGGTCGTGTACACCGGTCTTCACCAGAGTCCCGAACAGATTGTCGAGGCGGTGGTTCAAGAGGACGCCGACGCCCTCGGGCTCTCCCTCTTGTCGGGTGCGCACCTGGTTTTGGTGCCTCGAATCGTGGAACTCCTGCGCGCCCAGGGTCGTGAGGACGTCATCCTCGTGGTGGGCGGCATCATCCCCGACGCTGACGTCCCCACGCTCACGTCGATGGGCGTGGCGCGAGTCTTCACCCCCGGCGCATCGCTGCAGGAGATCGGTACCTGGCTCGGCGACACCCTCGACGCCCACATGTCCCCTTCCTCGTAGTCGTTGTTGTAGTCGTCGTGCCCCCCGTTTGCCAAGTCAGAAAGTAGAAGATCGAATGGACCTCTTTGAATATCAGGGGAAGCAATATTTTTCCCGCTTCGGTATCGCCGTTTCTCCCGGTGACGTCGCTGACACGGTGGACGAGGCCGTCGCCGTCGCCGAACGCGTCGGATACCCAGTGGTCGTCAAGGCCCAGGTCAAGGTCGGCGGTCGCGGCAAGGCTGGTGGCGTCAAGCTCGCCAAGGACGTGGATGAGGTCCGACTGCACGCTCAGAACATCCTCGGTCTCGACATCAAGGGTCACGTCGTGCGACGCCTCTGGATCGAACGATCGAGCGACATCGCCAAGGAGTACTACGCGTCCTTCACGTTGGACCGACCGAACAAGACGCATTTGGGCATGTTGAGCGCTCAAGGTGGCGTGGAAATTGAAGTCGTCGCCGAAGAGAACCCCGACGCGATCGCGTTCTTGTCCATCGACCCGGTCAGGGGTCTGGATCTGGCGACCGCGCGTCGTTGGGTGCACGAGGCCGAACTCGACGAGGTGGCACGCGAACAGGCGGCCGAACTCCTGGTCAAGCTCTACGACTGCTACACCACCGGTGACTGCGACCTGGCCGAGATCAACCCCCTGATCTTGACTCCCGATGGCAAGGTGCACGCGCTCGACGCGAAGGTGACACTCGATGAGAATGCGTCGTATCGCCACCCTGAATGGGAGGAGTACCGCGCCACCGAGACTGAGGACCCACGCGAGAAGATGGCCAAGGAGAAGGGGCTCAACTACATCGGCCTCGACGGATCGGTCGGCATCATCGCCAATGGTGCGGGTCTGGCCATGTCAACTCTCGACGTGGTCAACCAGGTGGGCGGCTCGGCGGCGAACTTCCTCGACATCGGCGGCGGTGCGAACGCCGACGTCATGGCTGCTGCCCTCGAGGTCATCAACTCCGACCCGAAGGTCACGGCCATCTTCGTCAATATTTTCGGCGGCATCACGCGCGTCGACGAGGTCGCCAAGGGCGTGCTCGAAGCGCTCGGACGTGTGAAGATCGCTGCACCGATCGTGCTGCGCCTCGACGGCACGAACGCCGTTGAAGGACGTGCGATCCTCGCGCCCCACTTGAACGACCGTCTGATCACCGAACCCACTATGTTGGACGCCGCTCGTCGCGCCGTGTCCCTCGCGAACGCTTAAGGAGCGCCATGAGTATCTTTGTTGACGAAAACACCAAGGTCATTGTGCAGGGACTGACGGGTGGCCAGGGAAAGTTCCACGGCCTGCGTAACCGTGATTACGGCACCAAGGTCGTCGGCGGCGTGACGCCCGGAAAGGGTGGCACCGACGTCGACGGTATCCCCGTCTTCAATACCGTCAAGGAGGCCGTCGACGCCACGGGCGCAACGGCCTCGTTCGTCGTGGTCCCTCCCAAATTCGCCTCCGGGGCGATCCTCGAGGCCGCCGCGGGAGGTATCACGTTCATCGTCTGCATCACTGAGGGCATCCCGGCGCACGACGAGGCCGTGACCTACAACCGCCTCGTCGAGGAGTACCCCGACGTGCGTCTGCTCGGTCCGAACTGCCCGGGCATCATCAGTCCGGGCAAGTGCAACATCGGTATCACCTCGGGTGACATCGCCCTCGCCGGTGGCCCGGTGGGAATCGTCTCACGTTCGGGCACCTTGACGTATCAGGCACTGCACGAACTCTCCCAGAACGGGATCGGTCAGACCACGTGTGTGGGCATCGGGGGTGACCCCGTACCCGGGACAAACTTCATCGACTGCCTGGCGGCCTTCGAGGCCGACCCCGAGACCAAGGCGGTCATGATGATCGGCGAGATCGGTGGCTCGGAAGAAGAGCGTGCGGCCGAGTGGATCAAACTCAACATGACCAAGCCGGTCGTGGCGTACGTCGCGGGCGTGACTGCACCCCCAGGGCGAAAGATGGGCCACGCCGGCGCCATCATCTCGGGGTCCAAGGGCACCGCGCAGGCCAAGATGGACGCTCTCGCCGCGGCGGGGGTGCACGTGTGTCTCAACCCCACCGAAGCCGGTCAGAAAATGGTCGAGATCGTCCAGGCGTTCTAGACCTTGGTCGTTCGTCTCTGCGTCCTCGTCTCGGGTTCGGGAACCATTCTCGAAGCCCTCGTCGCTCGGGGTGTTGCGGTCAGTCTCGTGGGAGCTGACCGGCCCTGTCGCGCACTCGACGTGGCGCGTGAGGCCGGCATCGAGGCGCTGCTGATCGACCGCGCGCACTACGGCGGGTTCGGACCTGGTTTTGACCGTGACCGGTATTCCAAGGACTGGGCGACGCAACTGCGAGAGAGGGACATCGATCTGGTGGCGATGGCCGGCTTCGGCACGATAGTGACCAGTTCGTTCCACGACTCCTTTCCGGACCGCGTTCTCAACACGCACCCGAGTTTGTTGCCGGACTTCAAGGGATGGCACGCCGTTTCCCAGGCCCTGGCGAGCGGTGTCGGCGAAACGGGGTGCACCGTGCACGTGGCGACACTCGAACTCGACGACGGGCCGATCCTGGCCCAACGGCGCGTCGCGGTGTTCGCGAGTGACGATGAGTCGAGCCTGCACGAACGCATCAAGGCGGTGGAGCGCGAGCTCTATCCCGCGGTGGTTACTAGGGTGATGGCGGCACTCGACGCCGGCCGCGACGTGTCATCGGTCGCGAAAGAGATGGAGGAGGCGTAGATGCGGGCATTGCTGAGCGTGTGGGACAAGACCGGTCTCATCGAATTCGCGCGCGGCCTCGCGTCGCTCGAGATCGAACTGGTGGCTTCGGGTGGAACGGCGCGAACTCTCGCCGAGGCCGGCATCGCTCATCTCGATGTCGCCGAGGTCACCGGATTTCCCGAGATGCTCGACGGGCGCGTCAAGACCTTGCACCCGCGCATCCATGGGGGTATCTTGGCCAATCGCAGCGAGTCCTCACACCTCGCGGCCCTAGGAGCGCACGACATCGTGCCCATCGACCTCGTGGTGTGCAACCTCTACCCCTTCACGTCGGACCCGTCGATCGAATTAATCGACGTTGGCGGACCCACGATGGTACGCGCCGCTGCGAAGAACCACCATCACGTGGGCGTCGTGACGAGCCCCGACCAGTACGGCGTCGTGCTCGAAGAACTACGGATGTCCGGACAGCTCTCGGACGCGACGCGCCACGAACTAGCGCGCGCCGCCTTCGCCCATACGGCTGGTTACGACGCCGAGATCGTGGCGTGGATGGACGGTGGTGGAGCGATCGGCCCGGCGCCCGACCCTCGCGACGAGGTCGTACCAGTGAGCTTGCACCTCACCCTCGAGCGTGCGACCGTGGTCCGTTACGGCGAGAACCCTCATCAGATCGGTGCGCGCTACCGGGTGGCGGGAACGTCGCCGTGGTGGGACGGTGTCGTCCAACACGCCGGTTCAGCGTTGTCGTACCTGAACCTCTTTGACGCTGACGCCGCGTGGCGCCTCGTGCACGAGCTCGTCGACGACGCGCCCGGACGCTATGCCGTGGCGATCATCAAACACGCCAACGCCTCGGGCGCCGCCGTGGCCGACTCGCTGCACGACGCCTTCGCCAAGGCCCTCGACGCCGACCCCCAGAGCGCGTTCGGTGGCATCGTCGCGATCGCCGGGGAACTCGACCAACCGCTCGCGGAGCTCATCGCCGCTGGCCCCCAAGCCGACGTCATCATCGCCGCGTCGATGACCGATGACGCGGTCGCCACCTTGGTGGCCCGGCGAAAGGCGACGCGCCTGCTCTCGGCACCTGCACCAGAACCCCTTGGTCGCTCGATACGCACCTTCGGCAATACCGCGTTAGTGCAGAACGCCGACGAATTACTCGTGCCCGTGGCCGACTGGCGATGCGTGACCGAGATCCTCCCGACCGGTGAACAACTGGTCGACCTGGCCTTGGCGTGGCGGGTGTGCGCGCGCACGACGTCCAATGCCATCGTGCTCGCGCGCGGCGGTGTCGCGGTGGGCATCGGAGCTGGCCAGCAATCACGCGTCGTGGCCGCCGACATCGCGACCGCCAAGGCGGGGGACAAAGCCATCGGCGCCGCTGCGTCGTCTGACGCCTTCTTCCCCTTCGCCGACGGGCTCGACGCACTCACTCGTGCCGGAGTGACCGCCGTGGTGCAGCCGGGCGGCTCGGTGCGCGACCAGGAGGTCATCGACGCGGCCAACGCCGCACGGATCGTCATGATGCTCACCGGCGAGCGTCACTTTCGTCACTAGGAGACACATGGCTGAACTACTCGACGGAGAACGTCTGGCGGGACGTATCAAGATGGAACTCGCCGACCGCGTGGCGCGCCTGAGCGCGCTTGGCCGCCCGGTGGGACTGGGCACCATTCTCGTGGGTGACGACGGACCGAGCGCGAAGTACGTGGCGATGAAGCACGCTGATTGTGAGGCAATCGGCATTCGGTCGTTTCACGAGGGACTGCCCGCGAGCGCGACGCAGGCCGAGGTCGAAGCGGTGGTCGACCGGTTCAACGACGACCCCTTGGTGCATTCGATCCTCGTGCAATTACCGCTGCCGAAGGGGATGAGCGAGGAGCAGGTCCTGTTGCGCATCAATCCCGACAAGGACGTCGACGGACTGCACCCGACCAATCTGGGACGTCTGGTCATGGGAACTCCCGGACCTCTGCCCTGCACGCCGGCGGGCATCGTCGAACTCTTGGCGGCCAACGAGGTACCCGTCGAGGGACGTCACGTCGTGATCATCGGACGCGGGCTGACCATCGGGCGTCCGCTGTCGTTGCTGCTCGCCATGAAGCGCCCGGGGTGCAACGCCGCGGTCACCGTCGTGCACACCGGCGTCGACGACATGGCCGCCCTCACGCGTAGCGCCGACGTTCTCGTGGCCGCGGCCGGAGTGGCGGGCCTGGTCACGCGCGACATGGTCAAGCCCGGCGCCGCCGTGGTGGGGGCTGGCACGAGCTGGTCGGGGACTAAATTGATGAGCGACGTCGCCGACGACGTCGCCGAGGTCGCGGGCTGGATCACCCCGCGTATCGGTGGCGTCGGACCGATGACGCGTGCCATGTTGTTACGAAACGCCGTGCTCGCAGCGGAGAAGGTCCAATGATCACCACTGATGAATGGGGACGTGAATGTGACGAACGCCCGTGGGGGAACTTCACGGTGCTCGACGATGACCCGCTCGATCACAAGGTCAAGCGCATCGTCGTGACCCCGGGCAAGCGACTGAGCTACCAGGTGCACGCGCGTCGCGCGGAGCACTGGTACGTCGTGTCGGGCGTGGCGACCGTGGTCCTTGACGGTCAGACGTTCGAGCTCAAGCCCGGGGAGTCGGTCGACATCGCCATTGGGGCCGCTCATCGCTGCGAGAACCACGGCGACGAGCCCGTGGTCTTCATCGAGGTGCAGACCGGCACCTACTTCGGCGAGGACGACATCGTGCGTCTCGAGGACGACTTCGGTCGAAGTTAGAAACGTGCGCATCGACGAACTGCTCGCCGCGGGCAACACGCGGTCCTTCGAGTTCTTCCCGCCGAAGTCCGACGAGGAATCGGCCACTCTGGCGACGACGCTGCACGACCTCGAAAAACTCAGCCCGTCCTTCGTCTCGGTCACCTACCGCGGGGGTCGAGAGTCGCGCCAACGCACCTTTGACCTCGTCGCCGACATCGAACGCTCCGGGCACCTCGTGTCCATGGCGCACCTCATCTGCGTGGGGCATCGCCGCGACGAGATGCGTGAGATCCTTCGTGACTACCTCGACGCCGGCGTGGTGAACGTCATGGCGCTGGGGGGCGACATCCCTGACGACCCCAATCTCGTCGCGTCGGACTTTCGCTACGCCCTCGACCTGGTGGAATTGGCGCGCGAGGAAGGCGAATTCTCCATTGGTGTCGCCGCGCACCCGCTCGGGCACCCGCGTTCGCCCGATCTGGCGAGCGACCGGCGTCACCTGGCCGCAAAGCTCGAGCTAGCCGACTTCGCGGTGACGCAGTTCCTCTTTGACGTCTCTGATTGGACCAATTTGGTGGGCGACCTTTCGTCCCTCGGCGTCACTAAGCCGGTACTGCCGGGGATCATGCCCGTGACGACCTTGGGCGGCGTGCCGCGCATGGCGCAGATGGGTGCGGCCGTTCCCGTCGCACTGCAGAGGCGCCTGCACGACGCCCACGAGCGTGGTGGGCCCAGCGCAGTGCGTGACGAAGGCGTGCGCGCGGCGGGTGAACTCTGCGAGCAACTGCTCGACGCCGGGGCGCCGGGGCTGCATTTCTACACGCTCAATCGTTCGACCGCGACGCGGGAGATTCACGAGTCGCTCTTCGGCACCGACGGAGTCCGACGTAGCTAAATCGACGGTTGGGCGGGTGTTTTTTACGTCATAGGATGGTCGATATGGCTGACATCATCACAACAAACGCCGATGGCGTACTGAACGTATCTGACAATCCCATCATCCCCTTCATCGAGGGTGACGGCACCGGCGTCGATATCTGGCCCGCTGCGCAACTCGTCATGGACACCGCCGCCAAGAAGCACGGCAAGACCATCGCGTGGAAGGAAGTACTCGCGGGCGAGAAGGCCTTCAAGGAGACCGGTTCGTGGTTGCCCGACGAGACCGTTGAGACGTTTCGCACGCACCTGATCGGGATCAAGGGACCCCTCACGACGCCCATTGGCGGTGGCATGCGCTCACTCAACGTGGCGCTGCGTCAGATCCTCGACCTGTACGTTTGCTTGCGCCCGGTCCGCTGGTTCCAGGGAGTACCGTCGCCGGTGGTCCACCCTGAGTGGGTCGACATGGTGATCTTCCGTGAGAACACCGAAGACGTATACGTCGGTATGGAACTCGAGGCCAACACTCCCGAAGCCGAGAAACTTCGCAGTTACCTGCACGACACGTTTGGTTGGGACATCCGCGAGGCCGCCGGCATCGGTATCAAGCCGATCTCGAAGTTCGGTTCGGAGCGCCTCTTGCGCGCGGCCTTTAAGTACGCCGTCGAACGCAATCGCAAATCAGTCACGCTCGTGCACAAGGGCAACGTCCAAAAGTACACCGAGGGCTACTTCATGAAGCTCGGGTACCAGTTGGTGCGCGACGAGTACTCCGACACCTTCGTCGGTTGGGACGACTGCGGCGGCAACCCCGGCGACAAGATTCTCGTGAAGGACGCCATCGCTGACATCGCACTCCAGCAGGTGTTGCTGCGCCCCAAGGAATACGACGTCATCGCCACGACGAACCTGAATGGGGACTATATGTCCGACGCCCTAGCCGCACAGGTCGGCGGCATCGGCATCGCGCCAGGAGCCAACATCAATTACACGACGGGCCATGGCATCTTCGAGGCCACCCACGGCACGGCGCCCAAGTACGCCGGCCAGGACAAGGTGAACCCCGGTTCGGTGCTGCTCTCGGGCGTGTTGATGTTCGAACACCTCGGCTGGCAGGACGCCGCGGACGACATCATCCGCGCCATGGAGGCCACGATCTCCGAGAAGATCGTGACCTACGACTTCGCCCGACTCATGGACGGAGCGACTGAAGTGAAGTGTTCCGAATTCGGCGCCGCCATCGCCGAGCGCATTTAATCCATCCCCCAAGGAGAATCATGACCACCCCCGTCCACGTCACCGTCACCGGCGCCGCCGGTCAGATTGGCTACTCGCTGTTGTTCCGTATCGCGTCGGGTCAGTTGCTCGGCCCCGATACGCCCATTGTCTTGCGTCTGCTCGAGATCGAACCAGCGATGAAGGCGCTACAGGGCGTCGTGATGGAACTTGATGACTGCGCGTTTCCACTGCTGAGCGATATCGAAGCGACCAGTGACCTCGACCACGCGTTCACCAACACGTCGTGGGCGCTCCTGGTTGGCTCGATTCCTCGCAAGGCGGGCATGGAGCGCGGCGATCTGCTCAACGTGAACGGTGGCATCTTCAAGCCCCAAGGTCGGGCCATCGCGGCCAACGCCGCGAGTGATGTGCGCGTCCTGGTCGTGGGTAACCCGTGCAACACAAATTGTCTCATCGCGCGTTCGAACGCACCCGAAGTTCCAGCGGATCGCTGGTTCGCGATGACCCGTTTGGACCAGAATCGTGCGGAGACCCAGCTCGCCAAGAAGGCCGGCGTGCCGGTCTCGGCGGTGAAGAATCTCGCCATCTGGGGTAACCACTCGGCCACGCAGTTCCCAGATTTCGCCAACGCGACGCTCGGTGGCGTCGCCTCACCCGAGGCGATCGCTGATCACGACTGGTTGCGCGGTGACTTCATCACCACGGTACAGAAGCGTGGCGCGGCCATCATCGAGGCGCGCGGTGCGAGTTCGGCCGCTTCGGCCGCCAACGCGGCCATCGACACCGTCGTGAGTTTGACCACCGCCACCGCCGAGGGCGACTGCGCATCGGTCGGAGTTACCTCGAGTGGCCAATACGGCGTGCCTGAAGGGCTCACTTTTGGTTTCCCGATTGTGGCCGACGGCAAGGGTGAGTGGTCGGTGAAGGAGAACTTCGACATCGACGAATTCGCGGCCGAGCGTATCAAGGTGACCACCGATGAACTACTGGCCGAACGCGAGGACGTGCGAGCGCTGGGACTGGTTTAGTCCTTCGGAGAGATTCACCTGAGTCGCGTTTCCAACGATTGAACGATGTGTCTCGAAAGAACGTGCGTTCATTACGGGTGAGTGCGACTCATCGCATCGATCGGCGCTCGCGGCGAAACTGAATCAACGCAACGTCACTACGTGACCTTAGATTCAGTGGCGATTGCCGCTTGAGGCACATCCCCTAGGTTGTTTGTGACGGGCACGACGCCGTGTCCAAAAGGAGCGACTCCATGGAAATCATTCGAAATCCCGATGGAAGTCTGGTAGTACCGATTCCCGAGGGACGGCATCACGAAAGTGACGACGTGGTTGATGCCTCCTCGGGTGACGGCGTCGAAGCGACTGCCGTAGCGACGACTCGGGTGTTGCACCCTGGCGAAGGCGGCTACAGCGAAGCTCTCGCGGAATGGGACCTTCAACAAAATCCCGATCGAGAGCCCGCCGTCTCGACGGCGAGCGGGCGCGAGGAAGCGATGACCGTCGTGCACACTCTTGCCGAGTCGCCCAACCATGACGTTGTCGGTGCCCTCAACGAAGTGAGCGACTCCGAAGCGAGTGGCGAGGCGCTGAGACACGTGCTGATTGGAGGGACTCATTCGGTCGAAGCCTTCTCCGAAGAGGTTGCTGAGGCTGAAGGGGGCGAGCCGCTCCCGGCTCACAAGATGACCAAGATCATCGGTGAGGTCTTGGCTGAGTTGGACAAGTAGTCGGTACACAGCGTCCGATCCGACGACCTGATCCCTGGTTCGCTGATTTCGATACGTGGGCCGAGAGGATCGTCTCGATAGTCGGTGGGTACGAAGGGCTGATGATCGGGCCAATTGCCATCGTTAGAGATCGCAGGATCGCGCCCACCAACGAGCGGGAGCCCACGGTCGGCATCTGCAGAGTGTGACCCAGTGAGAAAGGGCAGCGTCGCGGTCGCCCCTCCAGGATCTATCGAGGAGTGCGAGCCTCGTACAGTCTGGCAACTGGGCCGATATTTTGGTGGGCGGACCGGACCCCTACTGGAGCTTCGGTCACGTTGGACGGACATACACGCCCGATTGTTAGGGCCAATAAAACCGTCAAGCGAAATCGTCGGGCTTTCGATATGCTCACAAAATCTGACTGCACGGTACCGGGTCAGAGTGGACTGTAAGGGGCAATCGTGAGCGATGTGTCAAAGAATTCGTCCTTCTCCTTTGAAATGAAACGTTGGTCCCCTCCCGAACGGACCACAGCAATAGCGACACTGGTGCTTCTCATCTCGCTCTTTCTTCCGTGGTACACCTACAAGTTCGCTCTTGGATCGGTATCGGTCGACGGACTGTGGCACGGCTGGATGGACCTCACTTTGATCCTGTGCTTGGTAATCCTGGTGTACCTGGGGATGCGAGCGGGATTCAGCGAAATGCCGGTGAGGCTGCCAATGGCGGGTGAGCAGTTGCTACTGGTCACGTCAGTCGTGAATCTGGTTCTATGCGTACTCGCCTTCCTCGACAAGCCGGGCGGTCTTGGATTCACGGGAGTCGGTTGGGGTTTCGGCGCCTTCGTTGGTCTCATCGCGGCGGTCGTCGCGGCGATTCCCTTGGGACTACCTGCGTTGCAGGCTCGACGTCGGTGACGGGAAACTAATCCCGGCGGTCCACGTTTGTTGGGCCGGTGGTGACAGTGCTATCGCGTCGAAATGAGTGAAAGTTCTCCGTCGTGGTGGGCGCGCGCCGGTCGCCGAGTTCGTCGCTTATTGCCAGCTGACGTGAGTGCCGTAGCATGAAAATATGAACATCATCGTGACCTCACTCAAGGGTGGCGTGGGCAAGTCAACGTCCTCGATCTACTTATCCGCCGCCGGAGTCGAGCGAGGGTACGAGCCCGTCACCCTCATTGACGCCGATCCTCAGGCGTCGTCGGCGGAGTGGATGGAATTGTGGCCCATCGCCGGCGTAGAGGTCGTTGAAGCGCCGTCGGAGCGTACGGCGACCCGAGCCGTTGGTCGAGCCGAAGGCCTCAGCATCGTGGACACGCCCCCCGGGAACGAACGAATCACGCAGGCCCTGGTGGCGCTCGCTGACGCCGTCGTCGTACCGACGCGCGCGGGGGGCGTGGAGTATTCACGAGTCCAGGCGACACTGGCGTTGGTACCGGCCGGAGTCCCGCGGGGCATCGTTATTTGCGCCGCACGACTCGGCACGAACGACCTCGACGCCGCGATTGATTGGTGGAAGGAACAGAAGGTCGAAATCTGGGGAGTGATCCCCGAGCGGGTCAGTATCGCCGCTGGTCCCGAGGCACGCCTGAGTCGAGACGGGTTGGACGGGTACGACGCGGTCCTGGGTCGCGCACTTCGAGGATGGAAGTAACGCGCGGCGCTGTCAGCGCATCGTATATTGGGGCGCTACCACCCGTGGGGTAAGGGACGGATTGGTCGTGTCGCCGATTCTGCAATCGTGATCTCACGTCATTGCCGGTACTATTCCCCAGATGAAAGTCGATGAAGCACACACCTTCGCGCGTGAATGGGTCGAAGTGTGGAACGCCCACGACCTTGAGTCGATTCTGGCGCACTTCACGGATGACGTGATCTTCACCTCACCGTTCGCCGAGAAGGTGGTGCCCGCCAGCGAGGGCATCATTCGGGGAAAGGCCGCACTACGTGAATACTGGCGTGAGGGGTTGCGGCTTATCCCAGATCTGCATTTTGAGATCATCGGGGTCTATCTCGGCGTCGACGCGATCGTGATCCACTACCGCAATCAGTTGGGTCGGCTGGTGTGTGAAGTGCTCTTCTTCCGAGGCAGTCTGGTCGAGCGGGGGTTGGGCACCTACTTGGACGATTCGTCGTCGATGGCGTAGTCCAAGGACTCGAACTGAGACAACGCCTGACGTGGTATCGCGTCGTCTGACTATGCCCGCCACGCAGTGTCGATACCACGAACATCCCCATCGTCATCGTGCAGCACGTCGGAGAGTTCGAATTCGTAACGCGTCAGATCGTCGCGAAGTGCGTCGACCTGATCGCCACCGAGCTCGAGAAGGAGCGAGCCACCCGGGCGCAGATATTCGCGACTCTCGTCAATGACGCGACGAAGTACGTCCACTCCATCGTGACCGCCGTCGTAGGAGAGTGGCGACTCGAAGGTGAGAGTGTCGCGCTGAAGAGTCGAGAGCACCGACGTGGGCACGTAGGGTACGACGCCGACGACGACGTCAACATTCGCGCGCAAGAGTGCTGGCAGGGGCTTGAATAGGTCACCTTGGTAGGTCTCGACTCCGTTGTCGCGAGCACACGCGACCGCCCGCTCGTCGAGGTCGGACGCGACGATTCGAGCGCCAGGTCGTTCGGACATCAAGGTCGTAGCGATCGCGCCGGATCCGGTACACAGGTCGATGGCCACTCCATGGACTGGGAGGCGTTGAATCGCACGTCGTGCGAGGGGCTCGCTTTGCCACCTCGGGACGTAGACGTCGGGATGGATGCGAATCGTGAGTCCACAGAAGTCCGTCACCCCCGTGATCCACGCCAGCGGTTCGCCACTCAGACGTCGCTCCACCATCGTGTCGAGCGAACGCGCGTCGCCACGTGCACATTGGAAGAGTTCCCGCGCCTCGTCCTCGGCCGCTACGAAACCGGCCACTCGTAGTCGTGCCGCGAGCGTCTCGAGATCTGGTGACTGATCATTCGGTACGATCACTGCCCTCCGCCTAAGACTCGACCCTCATTTACGTTACGCCTCGCCACCACCCAACGCGGAAGTGTCACCGTCGCTTCTCTGGACCAAACCGCACGCACGACCCTCGACGAGGGCGTGACAAATCGCAACCGTGAACGCTACGGTGACATGTGACAGTCGCAGCGCGGACACATCGTTCGGTATGAAGGAGGGTTTGAATGGATGACAACACTGTCTTGCAACGAATTGAGGCACTATCGCAAGAGGAGCTCGCACTCGAAGAGTCCCACGTCAGTGAAGCCTTGTCCAAGGATCGTCAGAGCCGACTTCACGACATCGAGGTCGAACTTGATCAATGCTGGGATCTCTTGCGCCAGCGTCGTGCTCGACGTTCCGCCGGCCAAGACCCCGACGACGCGGTTGTTCGGTCCGAGAGTGTGGTCGAGAAATACCTTCAGTGATTCTCCTGGCAACAACGTGCCGCGACCCTGATACGGTTCGCGTTCGTCCCAACGAGGATTCGACTAACTGACGCGTGAACTCTTCAATTGTGTCGCTCGACGAGCGACGTGAACGGTGATGTAGAGCATCAGAAGAATGGCGGAGACGGCGTGCCAACGAATAGGACTAACGACGCCCACCGGGATTAGGACCCCTCGACCACCGACCACGTAGTCAGCAATTCCCGAGACGGTCACGTTGATGAAGAGGAACGTCAGGGCGATATCGGACCACGCGAGACGCCCACTTCGACTCACCCATTTGGTGACGTTCTGAAGTCGATGCAGAAGTCCTCGAATACGCTTTTTTCGCTGGACGAGGTGCACCACAACTAGTACAGCGAAAAGTAGTCCGAGGAGACAGTGGGCACCGATCGACATTCTGATCAAGAGCGTGAGGAGCGAAGCGACGAAACTGATGATGAGCCACAAGTGGACGATCCAGCGACGTTCCTGAATTTCCTGTGCGGTCGTGGATGGTAGTTCAGTCATCCACGCGACAGTAATGAATTCGCGCGATCCTCAGTAGTGGGGGAAACCCTGAGGTTCGCACGAAAAGTCATGGTTAGCCCTGAGATCGACGCGTCGATGGCGGGTCGACGATGTGATGATGTGGGCCGGAGAAGCCCGATTAAGCGTCACTTCGAAGGAGACCGAAGACGACGCGATCGTGCCATTGACCACTGCGCCATTGGGCGCCGCGAGCGACTCCTTCTCGGATGAATCCCGCTCGTTCGAGCGATCGCTGTTCAGCGATGTTGCCGACATCGGTGTCCGCTTGCACTCGATTGGAATCGGACATTTGCAAGAGCTCGAGCGCCAGGTGCCGTTGGGCGGCAGCTCCGAGGTGACGGCCGCGGAACTGAGGAAGGATGGTGATCCCGATCGACCAGGCCAGGCTCCTAAGATTTGGCCCGTAGGGTACCTGAATCCACGACACCGACCCCACTGAAGTCGCGTCGTCAATCTCCACGATCTTGGTGCCACCACCGTACAACGCGCCGCTCAGCATCTCGTCAGGGTCGTCGTCAAAACTATCCCATTCGCCGAGGACTTCTGGCGACGACAGTTCGCGCAGGAGCTCAGCATCGGTATCGCGAGGGTCGCGTAAAACCACGCGAGGCAGACGCACGTCGATGTCATCGTCAGCCATGGGACTTACCTATTCCTCGCCGGGAGGGTGACGCCATGCACGACCCCTCTCACTTCATGGTAGTGAAGAGACCACCCCGACTCGTCGACGACAGTCCGCCACGACGTCCCGCTGCAACGCGCGTAGAGGTGACGTCAGTCGACGAAGATCGCTTGGAGCCAGCCAGCCAGCGGGATAAGCACGTTGACGTCACCGCTGACTTTGACGCGACCGTCGCGAAGAGCTGACGCGCTGTCGAGACGTCCGGCGACCAGCGCAGCAGCGTCCTCATAGTTCAGGCGCAAGGTCACGTCGACGTGTTCGCCGTGTCCCGGGGCGACGCTCGCGCGGGTGTTCGTGATCGAGAGGGTCAACGCCTGTGCGAAAGTCATGGGTGCATCGGTGAGGTCAAAGGCGACTTCGCACGGGCTCGCCCCCTCCGGTAAGGCGACGAGTTCACTAGCGCCGAGGCGGGCGTTGAGTTCGTCGAACCAGGCGTCTGAGAGGAATGCCTCTACCATTCACGGAGCCGGCTGGACGGCCGCGTCGCTGGCCGAGATTTTCGTCCTACGACGGATCTTGCGTCCGAGCCACGCAACTGGGTCGTAGTGGGCGTCCACGACGCGCTCCTTCAGCGGAATGATTGCGTTGTCGGTGATCTTGATGTGCTCGGGACAGACTTCGGTGCAACACTTGGTGATGTTGCAATAGCCCAGACCCATGTCTTCACGAATCAGGTCGCGGCGGTCGTTCGTGTCGAGTGGGTGCATCTCGAGCTCGGCGTAACGAATGAAGAACCGTGGACCGGCGTAGTGCTGCTTGTTGTCCTCATGGTCGCGGATCACGTGGCACACGTCTTGACACATGAAGCACTCGATGCACTTACGGAATTCCTGGCCGCGCTCCACGTCCTCTTGGAACATGCGGTAGCCACCTTCGGGCATGGGCGGCGGCAACAGTGCGGGCACCTTCTCGGCTTGAGCGTAGTTAAAGGACACGTCGGTCACTAGGTCGCGAATGATCGGGAACGTCTTCATCGGCGTCACCGTCACGGGCCCCTCGGGCAATTCGTCCATGCGCGTCATGCACATCAGTCGCGGCTTGCCGTTGATCTCCGCCGAGCATGATCCGCACTTTCCGGCCTTGCAATTCCAACGACACGCCAAATCCGGCGCCTCGGTGGCTTGAATGCGATGGATCACGTCGAGCACGACCTCACCCTCGTTCTGCGCGAGGGTGTAGTTCTCGAAGTCGCCGCCGGTGGCGTCGCCACGCCAGACGCGCATCGTTACGTCAGCCATTACTTTGCCTCCTCGAGCAGAGCCTTCAGTTCATCAGGCATGGGCAGCAATGGTGACTCTTCGGTCACGATGTCGCTGTCCCAGTTACCGCCGTTCGTGGTGTGCGCAAAGTTGAACTTCGCGAACTCGGGGTCCGCAGCGGGGAAGTCCTCGCGGGTATGACCACCTCGTGACTCTTTGCGCAGTGTCGCACCGATGGTCACCGCTCGACAGACCGTCAACATGGCGGGTAGGTCGGTTGCCAGGTTCCACCCGGGGTTGTAGGCGCGACCACCCTTGACCTTGATGTTCTTCACTCGCTCGGTGAAGACCGCCAATTGAGTCGTCGCGTAGTCGAGTTCGGACTGGGTCCGGATGATGCCGACGTTGACCTGCATCATCTCTTGGAGGTCGCGTTGAATGTCGTAGGGGTTCTCACCTTCGGTACGGTCGAAGGGCGCTAGCGACTCGGCGATCGCCGCCTCGACTTCGTCCGTGTCCATCGCGCCAGCGGCGTCCCCGGCCTCGATGTACTCGGCTGCGCCCATACCGGCGCGCTTGCCAAAGACGATGAGGTCACTCAGGGAGTTGCCGCCCAAGCGGTTCGCTCCATGCATGCCCCCGGCGACTTCTCCGGCCGCGAAGAGTCCAGGGACGAGAGTCGCCGTGGTGTCGGCGTCGACCTTGACGCCGCCCATGATGTAGTGACAGGTCGGTCCGATCTCCATGGCCTCTTTCGTGATGTCCACGCCGGCGAGCTCCATGAATTGGTGGTACATCGATGGCAGGCGTCGTCGAATGAATTCGGGCGAACGTCGCGTGGCGATATCGAGGAAGACGCCACCGTGGGCAGTGCCTCGACCCGCCTTGACCTCTGAATTGATCGCTCGGGCCACCTCGTCACGTGGCAACAGTTCCGGCGGCCGACGTCCCGCGGTGTGGTCGTCGTACCACTTGTCGGCCTCCTCCTCGGATTCGGCCGTCTCGGCACGGAACATCGGCGCCACGTAGTCGAACATGAAGCGCCTGCCCTCAGAATTTCGAAGAACCCCTCCGTCGCCGCGCACCCCTTCGGTCACGAGCAACCCGCGCACCGACAGCGGCCAGACCATGCCCGTCGGGTGGAACTGGATGCACTCCATATCGATGAGTTGGGCGCCCGCCCACAGGGCCATCGCGTGGCCGTCGCCCGTGCCCTCCCAGGAGTTCGAGGTGAACTTCCACGACTTCCCGGCCCCCCCGGTCGCGAGGATGACCGCCCGGGCGGCGAAGGTGACGAACTCGCCGTTTTGGCGGTGATAGGCCACACATCCCGCCACCTTGCCGTCGGCGTCGTGCACGAGCTTCAAGATCTTGCACTCCATGAACACGTCGGTACCCATCGAGACGACCTTTTGCTGCAAGGTGCGGATCAGTTCGAGGCCGGTGCGGTCGCCCACGTGCGCCAGTCGCGCGTAGCGGTGTCCGCCGAAGTCGCGTTGGAGGATCTTGCCATCCTTGGTGCGGTCAAAGAGCGCGCCCCACTGCTCGAGTTCCATCACTCGATCCGGTGCCTCTTTGGCGTGTAACTCGGCCATGCGGTTGTTGTTGAGGTACTTCCCCCCGCGCATGGTGTCGCGAAAGTGCACCATCCAGTTGTCCTCGGGATAGACGTTGCCCATGGCGGCGGCCATCCCGCCCTCGGCCATGACCGTGTGTGCCTTGCCGAGGAGGGACTTGGTGACGATGCCGACCTTGAGCCCGCGCTGCTTGGCTTCGATGGCGGCGCGTAGCCCCGCGCCCCCGGCGCCAATGATCAGTACGTCGTAGTCGTGGTGTTCGTAGGTCACGTCAGTCCTTCTTAGAAGATTCGGTAGTCAGTGAGGGCACCGGACGCCACGAGGCGCACGTAGACGTCGGTGAGTGCGACGAAGACCAGGGAAGCCCAGGCGAAGTTCATGTGCCGAGCGTTGAGGGGCGTGAGGAACTTCCAGAAGCGGTAGCGGATCGGATGCGCCGAAAAACTCTTCACTCCGCCGCCACAGAGGTGACGACACGCGTGACAACTCAGTGAGTACATCCATAACAAGACGGCGTTCACGCTCAAGACAATGGTTCCCACTGTAACGCCCCACCCGATGCCGGGTTGGCGAAAGGCGCGCACCGCGTCGTAGGTCAACAGGGTGTTAAAGACCAGGCCCGCGTAGAAGAAGTAGCGGTGCACGTTCTGCATGAGTAGGGGAAAACGAGTCTCGCCCGAGTAGTTGGTGTGCGCGTCGGACACCGCGCACGCTGGCGGCGACCACCAGAACGCACGGTAGTAACTACGTCGGTAGTAGTAGCAGGTCAGACGAAATCCCAAAGGGAAGATCAAGATGAGGAGGGCTGGCGACAGCGTCCAGCCGTTGAGCGCGAAACCGGCTTTGGCTCCCGGTACGCAGCTACTGGCGATGCAGGGGGAATAGAAAGGGCTGATGAGGTCGCGACCCATGGCCGCGCCCACGTAGTAGTAACGATTCTGGAACGCTGCCCACGTCGAGTAGATGATGAAGGCGGTGAGGATCGAGACGGTGACAACGGGTTGGAGCCACCAGCGATCCTGACGCAGGGTCGTAACGTCGGGCCCACCTCGCGTTCCGCCTAGCACGACTTTGGTGGAACTCTCCGTGGTTGACACTACGTCTCCTAACTCCGTCGACTGCCCTCTCGCAGCCGCGAGCGGGCAACCTGGCCCATTCTAAGTAGGTACTGCGAGGCCCGCCGTGGGCCGAAAAAGATTTAGTGGTGACCGCCGCGCCGACCCTCGGCGGTGCCTCCGAGCAGAGCCCACACGACCAGTGCGAGTCCCGGTACGAGCAGCCAGATGCCAAAGACAAGTGCGAGGACGACGAAGAACGCGCCCATGCCCATCACGAAAGGGAAGATGGACGAGCCCGGAAAGGCACCGACCACGCCCGCGCCCTGGGTCTGGGTGGCCTGGGGATTGTCCTCGGGACGCGGCTTCATGCGACGACTCCACCAGTAGTAGTAAGCGCCGGGCAAGAAGCACAGCAGCATGCCGGCGAACATCATGACGCCGCCCGCGTTCTCGAGACTCCAGTTCCAGTACACCGCACACATGAGTCCAAAGAAGGTGCCGAGACCTAAGAGGACCTTGGCTTCGACTCTCATACGGGCTCCCCTTCGCTCTTGTGCACCGTGTGATCAATGTCGTGTTCGCCGTGGTGCAGCGTGCGGTGCTCGGGGTGGTTGTGGTCCCACGTCGGTCGTTCGGATCGAATTTGGGGGAGTCGGTAGAAGTTGTGGTGCGGCGGCGGCGACGTGGTGAACCACTCGAGGGTCTGCGCATCCCACGGGTTATCACCGGCGGGGTACTTCTTCCAGCTCACGACGATGTTGATCACGAAGATGACGGTCGACACACCGATCAACACCGCACCGATCGTGGAGATGTCGTTAAGCGTCTTCCATTGCGGGTCGGCGGCGTACACCGCGACGCGACGGGGCATTCCGTAGAGCCCGAGGAGGTACATCGGAAACGTGAAGACCTGGGTACCAATGAACAGGAACCAGAACTGCGCCTTGCCCAGTCGCTCGTTGAGCAAGTAGCCCGTGATCTTGGGACCCCAGTAGAAGAGCCCGGCCATAGCTCCGAGCACCAGCGCCATCACGATCGAGTGGAAGTGCGCCACCACGAAGTACGTGTCGTGGGTGAAGAAGTCGAGCGGCGGGCTCGCGAGGTAGATACCGGTAAGTCCACCAACGAGGAACGTGAAGAGGAATCCGATCGCCATCAACATGGACGTCGAGAACCACACTTGACCTTTCCACATCGTTCCTATCCAGTTGAACATCTTGATACCCGTCGGTACCGCGATCAGCAGACTCATGATCGAGAAGAATGGCAACAACACCACGCCGGTCGTGAACATGTGGTGGGCCCATACGCCCAGTGACAGCGCTGCAATAGTGAGCGTGGCAAAGACCATGCCTTTGTAGCCAAAGACCGGCTTACGCGAGAAGACCGCGATGACCTCGGTGACCATGCCGAAGAACGGCAGGGCCAAGATATACACCTCGGGATGGCCCCAGAACCAGAAGATGTGTTGCCAGAGCACGGGCACGCCTCCACCCGCCACCGAGAAGATATGCGTGCCGAAGTGTCGGTCGCAGTAGAGCATGATCAAGCCAGCCGTGAGCACCGGAAAGGCCAGCAGGATCAAGATCGCAGTTACCAACATGTTCCAGGTGAAGATCGGCATGCGGAACATCGTCATGCCGGGCGCGCGTAGGTAGAAGATCGTCGCGCAGAGGTTGACGCCGGTGAAGATGGCGGAAAAACCCGTCAAGAGCAGGCCCCCGATCCACAGGTCGGCGCCAGACCCTGGGGTGTTGAGCGAGTTCGACAGTGGCGCGTAGGCGACCCAACCGAAGTTCGCCGCACCACCAGCGACGAAGAAGCCCGACAGCATGGTGATCGATCCAGTGAGGTAGAGCCAGTACGACAGTGCGTTGAGGCGCGGGAAGGCCATGTCGGGTGCGCCGATTTGAATCGGCACGATGATGTTGGCGAGCGCACCGAAGGCGAAAGGACCCGCGAAGAGGTAGATCATGACCGAACCGTGCATGGTGAACAGTTCGTTGTACTGCGCGAGCGAGACCAGCGAGCCGTTGGGCGAGGCCAACTGGGCTCGAATTATCTCGGCGAAGGCTCCGCCGATGACCATCATGATCACTGACGTGACGGTGTAGGACATTCCGATGACCTTGTGGTCAGTCGAGGTCAACCAGTTGAGGATCCCGGTGGCGCCGTGATGCTCTTCGTGCTCACCGTCGTGGTGCTCAATGTGGACGGGGGGGTCGAGAACGTCAGTCATTAGTTATCTCCCGAACTTCGTATATGAAGCTTTCGAGGCGACGCCCGACGCGAGCTCCTCGTTGGTGGTCTTGATGGCGGCCGCCGCGGCGGCGGCGTCCGCCGGATTGTTGAACGTTGAGATCCACTGTGCGTACTGAGCGGCTGAGACGACTCTGACGCGGAACCACATCAGTGAGTGATACAGCCCGCACAATTGGGTGCACTGGCCAAAGAAGGTACCGGTGTTTTGAGCGCGAAAGGTGAACTGGTTCACCACGCCCGGTAGGGCGTAGCGAGAGAAGTTGAAGGCGTGCACATAGAAACCGTGGATCACGTCGGTGGACGTCAAGTTCACGTGCACGTTGGTATTGACGGGCATCTCCATCACCGGATTCTGCGTGGTCTGTCCGTATACCAGGGCGTTGGTGCCCGGATACGTGAACTGCCAGCCCCACTGGAAGGCGTTCACATTGATCGTGACGTCGGTCTTGGGGTTAGAGGTCTCCTTATTCTCCACGACCAACGTGGCTGCGAAGAGACCGAAGACGATCAAGATCGGCATCACCGTATAGAAGACCTCGAGGGGGAGGTGGTATTGGTGCTGCACCGGGATGTGGTCACCGCGGCGTCGGTAGCGCACAATGGCCCAGGCCATGAGTACAACCGTGATACCGCCCACGATGACTGCGCCGATGGAAAAGCCCTGCCACAGGTGATAGGCCGACTGCGAACTGGTCGTGTCGCCGGGGGTGGCCCCGAAACCCGGAACGGTGCAGCCAGACAGGACGAGAGCAGCCAGGGGCAGCGCAGCGGCTCGGCGCACGCGACGCCAACGGCGCGACCGATCCGGTGCACCCTGGGGGGGCAGGGCGGGTATAGGCACAGTCAAACCTTAGCCAACTTTTATGTGTTGGCTATAACGACTCGCGAGTGCGGTTGCGTCGTCAAAAGACTCCAGAGCACGCGGAGTTGTCAACTCGGTGAATCGGTGTCTGACGGAGGCGATGGCGGTGGAGAGGTGGGTCGTGAGTCGTCGTGCACTGCGGCGGCGTCACCCGTCTTGGTCGATTTCAGACCCTTCTCGAATTCATTCTTGGCCGAGCCCAGATTGCGGGCGAGTTTGGGGATGGCCGAACCGCCGAAGATGAGGACGAGGACCACGACGAGAATGATGATGCCGTCGGGACCATCAATATTGGCTAGAAACACGGTCTACTCCTTTGACGTGTCGTCACTTCAGCGTACTCCTCGCGTCTTGCGGCAGTACCAGGGGCGGTGAGTAGATTGCACCAATGCCTCACGTTTCGCGCCGAACACTGCGAGACGCCCTGAGTGTCGCCCTCACCGTCGGGACCTACGGCGTGGCCTTTGGGGCAGCGAGCGTCGCGGCGGGCTTTTCGATCCTCCAAACCTGTCTCTTTTCCCTGTTGACGTTCACTGGGGCGAGCCAATTCGCGGCGGTAGGGGTGGTGGCGGCAGGTGGGGCGGGCATAAGTGCAGTGGCCACTGCTTCGCTACTCAGTTCTCGTAACGCCCTCTATGCGGTGCAAATGGCGCCACGATTGGAAGTGAGGGGGTGGCGGCGCGTCGCCGCCGCTCAGCTCACGATCGACGAGTCGACCAACGTGGCGTTGGCCCAAGCACCCCACGGCACCGCGGCCGTGCGACACGGCTTTTGGTTGACCGGCGCGGGTGTCTTCTTGTTTTGGAACATCTTCACTTTGGTCGGCGCCCTCGGGGCGAAGTCGTTGGGTAACCCGGCGGCGTGGGGGCTTGACGCGGCGGTGCCCGCAGCGTTCCTCGGGTTGCTCTGGCCACGACTGGTCGACACGAAGATTCGCCTGATCGCAGCGCTTGCAGTCGTGTTCTCCCTGGTGATGACGCCTCTTCTTCCCTCGGGCACCCCGATTATTGCCACCGTGGTCGTCGCGGTGCTCGCGGGGTGGCGCGCGTGAGCGGCGCCACGGCCTGGACGGTACTGCTCGTGACGAGCGCGCTGTGCTTCGCCATCAAGCTGGTCGGGTACTACGTTCCGGCACGTTGGTTGGCGAACGAGCGTCTGCAACGCATCAATTCGCTGGTTCCCGTGGTGCTACTCAGCGCCCTGGTCGTTTCTCAGGCGCTGGTGGTCAAGACCCACGTGGTGGTCGATCATCGAATGGCCGGCGTCGCCGCAGCCGTCACGGCGTTATTGGCCAAGGCTCCGTTTCCGGTCGTTGTCCTCAGCGCCGCGGTGACCTCGGCGCTGGTGTACCGCTTGCATTAACCCGCGAGGGCCACACCCAAAATCATCGCGAGCAGTGTCGCGAGGGTACCCACGCCGGCGAAGACCCCGCGCGCTCGCGGAGTGGCTGCCTTCGTGTGCAAATAGGTCCCGACGCCCGCGACGACGACGCAGAGCATCTTGATGCCAAATGCGGTGTTCCAGCTCGAGGACATGGTGTCGCCGTGCACCGCGGCGTAGTTCCAAAAGCCCGTCAGGATCAACACCCAATACGCCGGCCAACTCAGGCGGCCAAAGGCGTTGGCGACCTTGCGCGGCGCGTCGTCGCCGAAGCTACGGATGGTCGGGAGGAGCCCAGCCACCACAATCTGGCCACCGAGCCATACGCACGCCGCCAGAATGTGCAGGCTCAGTCGAATGATGGTCGAGGTGGAAGCGAGGTGAAGGGTCGTGGCGAGCATCTACCTACCCTGCCACACGGCCGGACGCTTCTCGGCGAAGGCGACGGCACCTTCGAGGGCGTCGGCGCTGGCGGCGATCTCGGCGAACGCCTCGTTATTGAGCGTCCACGCGTCTTCTTCGGCGAGGTCCATTGCGTCGAGCATCACTCGCTTGGACGTGCGCACCGCGAGCGGCGCGTTGGCGCAGATTCGTTGCGCGAGCGCCATCGCCGTTGAAAGAACCTCGTCGGAGGGCACCACACGATTGACGAGTCCGACGTCGTACGCCCGCGCAGCACTGATGGGCTCAGCACTCAGCGCCATCTCGAGGGCGACGGCGCGCGCGATGCGTCGCGGCAGTCGAATAAGACCCCCTGCCCCAGCGATAAGTCCACGCTGGGCTTCGGGAATGCCAAAGACCGCGTGATCGGCAGCCACCACCAAGTCACAGCTCAACAGCATCTCGAAGCCGCCGGCGAACGCGGAACCATTCGCCGCGCCAATGAGTGGTTTGGAGAATCGACGCTCGGTTATCCCGCCGAACCCATGTTCGGTGGCGGGGAACTCCCCTTGGGCGAAGGCCTTGAGGTCCATGCCCGCGCTGAAGGCCTTGTCGTCGGCGCCCGTCAGGATCACCACCCAGACCTCGTCGTTCTCGTCGCAGTCGTCGAGGGCGACGCTGAGTGCGCGCGCCGTGGCGAGGTTGATGGCGTTACGCGCTTGGGGTCGATTGATGGTGAGCACCTCGACGTGTCCGTCGCGGTAGCGCAGCAGTTCATCGGCCATGGCGTCTCCTCGTCTGTGGCGTCTCGTCGGCGACGGACGGACGTTGGCCAAACGCTACCGGACGCGTTCGCACGTGCGAAACTGGCCCGATGTCGACGAACCCGCGCATAGTAGTTTCAGTGAGCGCGTATGCCTGCGAAGGTGGATTGGACGGTCACTACCAACCCGCAACCTGTTATTCACCGACCATCGCACTGGGCCGCCACCCCGGTCCAGGTGGGGCCGACGGGTTGTGGGAGAGCTACGAGCAGGTCCTGGACCTCGCCGCAAACGTGGGAGTCACGGGGGTGTGCCTCGAAGTTTCGTGGGCGCGTCTCGAACCGCGGCGCGGCCAGCGTGACGGGTCCGTCCTTGATCGCTACCGGTCGGTCATCGACCATGCGCGCGGTCGTGGTCTGTGGGTGAGCGTCGCGGCAATCGACGCAGCCTGGCCAGCGTGGTTAGGGCTCGAGGCCTGGTTGATGCCCTGGGTGACGTCGGTCGCCATCGATTACGTGTGTTGGCTCGCGTCGATTGTTGAGGCTGACGCCCTCAACGTCTTTGCCGCCCGCGAGCTCTTGACGCGAGGGTTTCTTGACGACGCAGCCGGGCCGCCGTGGCGACGCGGCGCCGCCGACGACGCCGTCAGCGCGGCCACGAGTCTCGAAGACATCGAGCGCGAGGTACGTGCGGCGTCGGCACTGGAAGTGCTCACTCACGTCAACCTCGAGCTCGACGCCGTCGACGAGATCGCGGGCTATGAGGTCGACGAAGTGCACCTGCACTCGTTAGTGCGAGGCACCGGACCGCTCGCCGCGACGCGGGGGCTGCTGGCACGACGAGGTGACCAGTGGGTGGTGGCTGACCAGCACGTGGCCGAGCGGATCGCCAATCATAGTTAGGTCGGTGGCGACTGCATCTTTCGACGTCGGCGTCGGGCGCGGCGCATAACGTCGAATAAGACGATCGTGGCGACGACGACGGCCACGACGCCAATGGACGCCCAACCAGAGTACTTCTCGATTTTTGGTAGTTGCGACCCGCCGAAGTAGCCGAAGAGGGAAAAGGCGATTCCCCACACCAGGGCCCCGAGAGCATTGGCGACCAGGAATCGCCGGTAGTGCATCCCACTGATGCCGGCGAGACCTGGCATGACGGCGCGCAAGAATGCGGTGAACCTACCGAGGAAGACGTAGATCGGACCACGTCGTTGCATTCCGGCCATAGCGCCGTCGATTTCCTCTCGGTGTTTTCGTAGCACCTTGAGCGACAGAAGTCGTTCGCCGTAGTGGTAGCCAATGAGGTACCCAACGGTGTCTCCGAGGACGGCCGCGATAACCACGAGGATGCACAGAACGCCGATGTTGATGCTGCCCTGACTCGCGATGACGCCCGCCACGATCACCGTGGTCTCGCCAGGAAGAACGAATCCCACGAAGAGAGCGGTCTCGCCAAAGACCAGGAGGGCGACGAGACCGTACACGAGGGGTCCCGGGAGACGGTGCAATTCGCTCAGCACGAACGAGATGATTGAGGCGCTCATCACGACATCCTTATCGACGCGCGCGAGGCGACGATTACTTATTAGGTGCAGTTTAGAATCCAGGGATGCCGAGTTCCCCTCCGTCGCCGCCGCGTCCCGACCGAGGTCTCCCCATTCGGGCCAGTGCGCTGTCGGAATGGGCCCTTCTGCCCCTGCGGTTATTTCTCGGTGCGACCTTTGCCTACGCGGGACTTCAGAAGCTGGCCAACCCCGCCTTCTTCTCTTCGTCGTCGCCGACCTCCATCCAGGCTCAAATGGCCGGTGCCGCCCGCCTAAGTCCGATCCACTCGCTACTTCACGCGATGTTGCCCCATGCGGTGATCATCGGTTGGGTCATTGCCTACGGTGAGCTGGCGATCGGTATCGGGACCCTAATTGGTCTGAAAACGCGTATCGCCGCCAGCGCTGGGGCATTTTTGAGTCTCAACTTGTTCCTGGCGGTGAGTTTCCACTCGTCGCCGTATTTCACGGGCGCCGACATCGTCTTTCTCTTCGCCTGGCTGCCACTCATCCTTGCCGGCGGTGGTTCGCGCCTCAGTGCGGATTCTCTGATATCTCGTCGCGCAGCGCGACAGGCGGGTTTTTCACTGGCCCCGCTGGTCGCCGTGCCCTTTGACACCGTTCAGCGACTCTGTGGTCACTACAACGAAGGGCGCTGCGCCGCCCGTGCGAACGAACCTTGCGCGGCGTCCGCGTGCCCGGTGTTGACATCGCGCCCCCCTCAGGTCACGGCCGTAGACATCAAGAACTTCGATCGGCGCTCGGTGGTGATCGGCGGGACCACGGTAGCGGTGGTCGCCGGGGCGGCCGTCGTAACGGGATTCTTGGCCACCGGCGTCGGCCACCTCGAGGCGAGCGCCGTCTCGGGGGCCAAGACCTCCACGCCCAGCACCTTGCCCGGAGGCTCGGGTTCTGGCGGGGGGGCAGGGGGAACCACGGGCACGGAGATCGGTCCGGCGACCTCGGTGCCAATCGGGACGGCGGCGACCTTCACTATTCCGTCCTCGGGCGACCCGGGCATCGTATTTCAACTGACCAAGGGCAGTTTTGTCGGCTACGACGCGGTGTGTCCGCACGCCGGGTGCACGGTGGGATACTCGCCGTCTCAAAAAGTCATGGTCTGTCCGTGCCATGGTTCGGAGTTCCAAATCGCCACCGGTCAGGTCATCGCCGGGCCTTCGCCACACGGACTCACCCCACTCACGATTGTCGAGGCTTCGAACGGTAATCTCTACTTACAGTGAGTGAAACCCCACGTCGAGTCCTCGTCGTGGAGGACGACGTGGATTTGGCCCAGGCCATCGCCGACCTGTTGGGCGATGAAGGGTTCGACGTCCACCAGCGATACGACGGACTAGCGGGTCTCGCGTGCGCCCTCGAATTTCCATTTGACATCATCATCTTGGACCTCATGTTGCCCAAGCGCAACGGCTTCAGCGTGTGCTTGGATCTGCGCGAGGCTGGTGTCCATACCCCTCTCATCATGCTGACGGCCAAGAACGGCGACCTCGACGAGATCGAAGGACTCGAGGTCGGCGCGGACGACTTCTTACGCAAACCCTTCGAGTGGCCGATGTTGCTCGCGAGGATCAACGCTTTGCTGCGCCGATTCGAGCGAGGCCAGAGTCGCAAGGTCGTTGTTGGCGACGTCGTGCTTGACACCATCAGTCGCCAGGTCTCGACGGCGGGGATCGAGGCCAAACTCACGTCGCGTGAGTTCCGCGTGCTCGAGTACCTGATGGAGAGCGTGGATCGCACCGTAACCAAGACCGACATCCTGCAGGCCGTATGGGGACCCGACTTTGACGGCGACCCGAACGTGGTCGAGGTGTACGTCGGCTACTTGAGGCGCAAACTCGACCAAAAGGGTATGTCCTCGAGGATTAAGACGATTCGCGGTGTGGGGTACCTGTTTTCGAGCGGGGTATGAAAAGCCACAATCTGTCGATTCGCGCTCGGCTGACCATTTTGTTCCTCCTCGTGGTGGCCACATTGCTGGTGGCGACTGGCGGTGCCATTTTGGTCCTGGGTCGTCATACCAATGCCGCCGACGCCGTCAGTCGGATCAACCAAGCGATGTCGTCGGTGCAGGACCGCGAGGCGAAGAACATGGTGCCGGGTCGCAGCGAGTTGAGGCTGTCCACCGGTTCTGATGTCGTGGTGCAGGTCACCAATCTTGCCGAGAACCAAGTGTGGGCGGCAAGTGGCCCAATTTTTCATGATGCGGTCATTTCGCACGAGGTAGCGAGCGTTAACGCGCCGAACTACTACCTCGTCGACCTGCAGCCGTGGGTCCAGCACAACAAGTTAAAGAGTGAGATCAGTCTCGGCGAGGCTCAGGGTATTTCGACCCCTCGAGGACCTGGTCTGCTCGTCGCCTTCAACTACGGCCAGTCGATCAACCGCGCAAACCACTTTCTGCTCTCCGTCTTGGTGGTAACGATTCCGATTCTGCTCCTCATCGTCGCATTCATCGTGTGGATATCTGTCGGTCTGACGCTGTCGCCAATGGAGGCGATTCGTCGGCGAGTGGCCACCATTGCGGCCAACGACCTTACCGAACGGGTCCCCGAGTCCGGGGGCGACGACGAAGTCTCACGAATGGCTAAGACGCTGAACGCGATGTTGGACCGCCTAGAAACGAGTAAACGGGTGCAGCAAGAGTTCGTCTCCAATGCCTCGCACGAATTGCGCAGTCCACTCACGACATTACTGGCGACGGTCGATCGTGCGTCCAACCACTTGGAGGAGACTGACTGGTTGGAATTCACCGACACCATCCGTCGCGAGGGTCGACGAATCGATTCTTTGGTCGACGACTTATTCTTTCTCGCGCGCAGCGATGAACGCCGTGAGGTCATGCGCCGTGATGAAGTGGACCTTGACGACATCTTGGTCGAAGAGGCTCGTCGTGTTCGACAGATCAGTCCGATCAGTATTTCGACCGCCGGTGTGCAGCCCGTGCGGGTGTGGGGTGACCCGGCAATGTTGCGCCGGTTAGTTAGGAACATCGTCGACAACGCCTTGCGCTTCGCCAACGAGGAGGTGACTTTTTCGACTCGGTACGTCGGACCGATGGCCGAGATCTGTGTGCATGACGACGGCACTGGGGTCGACGCCACGAATGCCGAACGTCTGTTCCAACGTTTCGTTCGGTCCGACACCGCGCGTTCGCGCGCCTCGGGTGGCACCGGCCTGGGACTGCCCATCGTGGCCGAGATCGCTCAGCGCCACGGAGGCGAGGCCCGCTTCATCACGGTGGAGTCGGGCTCGACGATGCGCATCCGCCTCAAGCGTTATTAGGGTGAAGGCAAGTCCACCCGAGCGACGTAGTAGCCCTGGGTGGCGAGTGAGGCCTTATGAATGAAAGCTCCATCAAGGTCGTGCGATGGTCCCTCCTGCGTTTTCTGACGATCGGGGCCATTGGCGAGACGGTTTGGACGGTCTACATCGCCTTCGTGCTACCGCGCCACTACGACGTGAACCACTGGGATGTCGCTTGGGTGGGTCTGGACGTCGCTCAGATCATCATGCTCAGTTTGTCTGCGTGGGCCGCGTGGCGACGTAATACCTTGCTCGTCATGTTCGCGACCATGAGTGCGACGCTGCTCCTCGTGGATGCGTGGTTCGACGTGACCACGGCGCGTCGCGGTGACTTGACTCAGAGCGTCCTGTTGGCTGTCCTTATCGAAGTACCTTCGGCGATTGTGTTGTATGGCGTCGCTCACCGTGGTCTGCGTCACACGGTGATGTTGCCGGTCGGCGCGTCACAGAGCACCAAAAGAGCGACGACATTTGACGTGACCGAGGATCGCTAGTCGAAGTCCACGCCTTCGAGGTTCAACAGGTAGCGCTTCACGACTTCGCCGCCGCCGTACCCACCGATGCCTTGTGATGCGACAACCCGATGGCAGGGCACGATGACCGGCCACGGGTTGGCGTGATTCGCGTTGCCGACCGCTCGCGCGGCGCGCGGGCGACCGGTGAGTTCGGCGACGTCGGCGTACGTCGCGACGTGCCCAAAAGGGAGTGACCGCAGCACTTCCCACACGTCGTGTTGGAATTGCGTCGCGGTCGCCTCGGCGAGCACGACGTCAAAGTCTTGTCGTGCGCCGTGGAAATATTCGTCGAGCTGGCGTGCGGCGGTGGCGACAACGGCGCTCGGTGCAATAGAGGCCGCGGGCGCCAACTCGTGGGGGAGGCACACCCGCGTCACGGCGAGGTCCGTGCCCTCGACCGTCCAGGTGCCGACGGGTGACGAAACGGTGGCGTAACTAAGTTCCATGTCGTATTCCTACTCTCGCACTGCGACACGAGAGTATCGGCCGCGAAAAATCTTCAACTTTAGTCCCGGTTGTCCGGTGCGGATTGGCGGGTTATGCCTGCTAAAACTGGTGAATGAAAATATCTCTCTATAGAGAGTCGCGCTCAGGTGAGTCACGGGTCGCCTTGACGCCCGACGCCGTCAAGGCCCTGGTCGCCGACGGCTGGACGGTCGAGGTCCAGCGAGGGGCGGGCGTTCTCGCGCACTTTAGCGATGACGCGTACACCCAGGCGGGGTCCGTGGTCGTCGATGCTCCATCGGGCGACGTGAACCTTCGTGTGAATCCTCCCACCCTTGACGAGGTTGCAGCACTCCCGCAGGGGTCGATGCACCTTTCCTTCCTCTCGCCGCTGCTCACCCTTGACGTGGTTCGTGCCATGAATGAACGTCGCATCACGATTTGTTCGTTCGATTTGTTGCCACGTATCTCGCGCGCCCAGTACATGGACGCTCTCTCGTCGCAAGCGACGGTGTCGGGGTACCGTGCCGCGCTGGCCGGAGCCACGTACTTCGACCGCTTCTTTCCCCTCTTGACCACCGCCGCGGGCACGATCCGTCCCGCCAAGGTGCTCGTCATGGGCGTGGGCGTCGCGGGGCTGCAAGCCATCGCCACGGCCAAGCGTCTTGGTGCCAAGGTGCGCGCCTACGACGTTCGCTCAGCCGCCAAAGAGGAAGCTGAGTCGGCGGGTGCTGTCTTCGTCAAACTCGGCGTCACCGCCGACGCTGCTGGCGGATACGCGCGTGAACTCACCGACGACGAGCGCGCGCAACAACAAGCTGCTCTCCTGAGTGAGGTCGCCAACGCCGACATCGTCATCACCACCGCGGCCGTTCCGGGGCGCAAAGCTCCCATCTTGATGACCACCGCCATGGTTGAGGCGATGGGCGAAGGCTCCCTCGTCATCGACATGGCCGCTGACGGTGGAGGCAACTGTGAACTCACCATCGCGGGCGAGGTCGTCGAACACCACGGCGTGCGCGTGGTCGGCATGTCGAACCCGCCAGCGCAAATGGGAGCACACGCCAGTTTCATGTACGCGAACAACGTGTTGAAATTGCTGGCACTTTTTGGCGCGAAGGGTGAACTCCACCCTGACTGGTCCGATGAGGTGGTCGTCGGTGTGACGGTGGCACGAAATGGACAGGTGAATCACGCGCCGACCGCTGAGGCGCTCGGAGTGGATCGCGTAGCGATCACGGCCGACGTGAAGGAGAACGAATAATGGGTAACGCCCTGTTGCAGTACGCGACCGTTTTGATCTTGACCGCCTTCGTCGGCATCGAGATCATCGCCAAGGTGCCCAGCATCTTGCACACGCCCCTCATGAGTGGCTCCAACGCCATCCACGGAGTCATCTTGGTGGGGGCCATGCTCGTCCTTGGCTCGGCCAATACGACCCTCGAAGAGGTGCTCGGTTTCTTGGCGGTTGTGCTGGCGACACTCAACGTCGTCGGGGGCTTCGTCGTGACCGATCGCATGCTCGAAATGTTCAAGGCCAAGCCCAAGGCACCTGCGGCGAAGAAGGATGAGGTGGCCTCGTGAGTCGTGGCACCCTGATTGACCTGCTGTACCTGGTCTCGGCGACCACCTTCATCCTGGCCCTCAAGGGCCTCGGAAGTCCCAAGCGTGCGCGCCTCGGTAACGGAATTGCCGCCGTCGGCATGTTGCTCGCGATCGTGGCCACGTTCTTCAAACAGGTCGACGGACACAATTTGCAACACGTGCCACTGATCCTGATTGCCATGGCCATCGGCGTGGTGGTCGCGGTTCCGACGGCACGGTTCGTACGCATGACCGCGATGCCTCAACTCGTCGCCATCTTCAACGGCGTCGGTGGCGGCGCAGCCGCCCTGGTGTCGATCACCGAGTTCGTGCACATCCACTCGACGCGACCAGCGACCTACGTGACGCTCGAGGTCTTGCTCGGCGTGCTGATCGGTACGGTCTCGTTCTCGGGGTCGGCGATCGCCTTCGCCAAGTTGCAAGAGCTCATGACGGGCCGGCCCGTGACGTACCCGGGGCAACAGATCATCAACGCGATCTTGGGCGTGGCGGGTCTCGCCCTGATCATCGTCATCTTGGTCAATGGTCAGACGACGCTCCTGTGGATATTGCTCGCTCTGGCGTTCGTCTTGGGGATCGCCTTCGTCTTGCCTATCGGTGGCGCGGACGTGCCGGTATTGATCTCCTTGCTCAACTCCTTCACTGGTTTGGCGGTGGCGGCGTCGGGCTTCACGCTGGGATCAAACTTGTTGATCGTGGCGGGAACGCTCGTGGGCGCCTCGGGTATCTTGCTGACGCGACTGATGAGTAAGGCAATGGGTCGCAGTCTTGCGAACGTATTGTTCTCGGCATTCGGGTCGGTCGTGACCGCGAGTGGCGGCACCGGCGCCGACGCGCGTCCCGTCCGCTCCGGATCGCCCGAGGACGCGGCCGTGCTACTAAGTTTCGCCAGTCGCGTCGCGATCATCCCGGGGTACGGACTTGCCGTCGCGCAGGGCCAGCACGTGCTGCGCGAACTGGCTGAGGAGCTCGAGAAGAAGGGTATCGAGGTCTTCTACGCGATCCACCCGGTGGCGGGTCGCATGCCCGGACACATGAACGTGCTCCTGGCCGAAGCGAACGTCCCTTACGAACAATTGCTGGAACTCGACGAGGCCAACTCCGAACTTCAGACCGCAGACGTCGCCCTCGTGGTGGGGGCCAACGACACGGTCAACCCGGCGGCCAAGGACGATCAGAGTTCGCCGATTTACGGCATGCCGATCATCAACGCCGACCTGGCCGAGAATGTCTTGTTCCTCAAGCGTTCGATGCGGCCAGGCTTCGCCGGCATCGAGAATGAATTGCTCTATAACCCCAAGACAACCTTGATCTTCGGCGACGCCAAGGACACCTTGACCAAGATCGTCGCGGCGGTGAAGGCCAGTTAGGTCCTAGACGTCCGCCGTCAGTTCGCTGAGTCGAGCGAGTTGCGCGTCGCTCAAGTCAACGACGGAGTGGGCGTTGGCGCGCACCTGCTCGGCGCTCGTGGCACCGGCGATGACTGAGGGGATCTCGGGGTGAGACAGTAACCACGAGAAGGCGAAGGCGAGCATCGCCACGTGTTGCTCCTCGCCATACGCGATCAAGTCGTCCACGCGAGAGCGCAGGGCATCGCTCAACCAGTGGGCCTTGCGGTCATCGGGCATCAGCGACAGTCGCGTTCCCTCGGGGATGGGCTGTCCGGGACGAACCTTCCCCGTGAGTAGTCCATTGGCTAGTGGGTAGTAGGGGAGAAAACCCACGGACAACTCGTTGCAGGCCTCGAGCACGCCGTCGGTCTCGGGGAAGCGAGCCAGTAGTGAGTACTGACTTTGGATCGAAACCAGTTGGGGACCAGCCCCAGTCGCCGCGACCGCCTCTCGCAGTTGGTCTGACGTCAGGTTCGAACACCCAATCTCACGGACTTTGCCCAGGACGACGAGTTCCTGCATGGCGCCGATGGTGTCGGCGAGCGGCGTGGATTCGTCGGGAAAATGCAGCTGGTAGAGATCAATGACATCGGCACCCAGTCGAGCCAGGGATGCGTCGCACGACTCGTGGACGTACTCCGGCGTCGCTCGTACACCTGAATGATCGTGCAGCATCCCGAACTTGGACGCGATGACCGCTTCGTCACGCCGAGAACCGAGGGCCACGCCGAGCTGGACTTCGGATTTGAGGTCACCGTAGATGTCGGCGGTGTCAAAGAAGTTGATCCCCTCGTCGAGGGCCGCCGTCACGACCGCCGTGGTGGCGTCCTGGTTCAGTCGCGTGCCGAAATTGTTGCACCCGAGGCCGACTTCGGAGACCCGCAGGGATCCCAATGAACGCTGTTTCATACGCTGTCCTTTGATCGTCGCCCAGCATAGACAGCCGTCCGTCGACTCTTGACGCGAGTTGTCGAACCACTTCTGAGAACACCCGACCACTAAGGTGGGTGTATGAAAATCACCGTCGATTTTGACTTGTGCTCAAGTAATGCGGTGTGCATGAGCATCGTTCCCGAGGTCTTCGAAGTTCGCGATGATGGCTATCTCTACGTCCTCAACGAACAGCCGGGCGAGGAGTTCGCCGAGCGCGTGCGCGAAGCCGTGGTGAGTTGCCCCAACGGCGCAATTTCGATCGAGGAGTAAATTGGTGAGCGGACCACGGGTCCGATTCGCGCCATCACCGACGGGATATTTCCACGTGGGTTCGGCGAGGTCGGCGTTGTTCAATTGGCTTCTGGCGCGCCAGTCGCCCGAAGGCTGTTTCATCCTGCGCATCGAGGACACCGACGTCGATCGCAACCGCGAGGAGTGGGTGGATGGCATCATCACTTCGATGGCCTGGTTGGGCCTTGACCTCGACGAGGGGCCCTTTCGTCAAAGCGACAATCACGAGGCCCACCTCCGCGCCACAGACGCCCTCTTGTCTGGTGGGTATCTCTATTTCTGTGACTGCACGTCTGAGGACGTGATTGCGCGAAAGGGAGACAACAAGACACCCGGCTACGACGGGTATTGCCGCGACCGCGGACTGGGTCGCGGTCCAACGACCGCGTTACGCTTTAAGACTCCGCGCGGCGGTGTCACCGTGGTGCACGACTTGATTCGCGGCGACGTCGAGTTCGCCAACGTGACGATCGACGACTTCGTCGTCGCAAAGTCCTCGGGTGCGGTGCTCTACGCCTTGGCCAACGTGACCGATGATCGCCACGACACCATTACGCACGTCATCCGCGGTGAGGAGCACCTGTCCAACGCGCCCAAACAGATGATGTTGTGGAGCGCCCTGAACGACGTCCAAGGTGAGATCGTCGCACTGCCCGCGTACGCCCACTTGCCGCTGCTCGTCAACGAGCAGCGAAAGAAGCTCTCCAAGCGCAAGGACCCCGTCGCCACGGAGTCGTACCGAGACCAGGGATACGTGGCGAGTGCTTTCGTCAACTACCTGGCACTTCTGGGGTGGAGCCCGCGCAGCGAAGAGGAGATCGTTCCTATCTCGACGATCATCGAACAGTTCCGTCTCGAGGACGTATCTCATTCGCCAGCGTTCTTCGACGTGAAGAAACTCAGCCACATGAACGGTGAATACTTGCGCGCGATGACGACGAGTGAGTTCGTCGACGCGTGTGTACCCTGGGTCGCCCCGTGGTCAAGCACGTGGCGACCGACCGATCGCGACGTGCCGTGGAGTCAGGATCAGTTCGATCCCGCGTTGTTCGAGCGTATTGCCCCCTTGGTCCAAGAGCGGGTCGCGACGCTGGGTGAGGTGCCGGCGATGGTGGCGTTCTTTTTCTTTGATGAGCCAATGATCGACGACGTCGCGTTCAACAAAGTGATCGCGTCAGATCCCCTCGGTCAAGCACTCCTCGCCGCAGCAGTCGAGCGATTCGCCGAGACGTCCTGGGAGGCAGACAACTTGCACGTGGCATTGGCGGAACTAGGTGAGTCCATGGGGTTGAACCTTCGCAAAGCACAGGCGCCCATTCGTTGCGCGGTCACCGGGACGTTGGTAGGACCACCGTTGTTCGAGTCACTGCAATTCTTGGGACGCGACAAGGTGACCGCTCGGTTGGTCGCCGCGCTGGCACGATGTTCGGTCTAATTTTTGCGCCGCTGCGCCTCGCCATCAAGATCTTCACCGCTCTCGTCGCGATCGTCTTCTTGTATTTCGCCGTCACTTTCATCCAGATCTGGTTGACCAGTCATATTCACTCGACCGCCAAGGCGCAAGCGATCATCGTTTTCGGCACCGCCGAGGATAACGGCCGACCATCTCAGGAACTTCAGGCGCGACTGGATGAGGCTCTCGTGGTGTACCGCGCTCATCGCGCACCGTGGATCGCCGTGACTGGCGGTAGTCGCCCCGGCGACGTCTTTACTGAGGCCGGGGTATCGGCGACCTACTTAGAAGCCCACGGCGTACCGGCTGATCGCATCTTGATCGGTGGGGGAGGCGACACGTGGCAGAACGTCGCAACGGTAGCGCCGCTCATGAAGAAGCATCATCTGCTCCACGTGATCACGGTGACTGACCCTTTCCACGAATATCGCGCGATGGCGATCTCGTCGTCGCAGGGATTCGATCCGATTCCCTCACCGGTGGAGAACTCGCCGACGATCAAACACTCACTCTGGAAGTTCTATTTGAAAGAGACCCTGGAAGTGGGTGTGGGACGACTCATTGGGTACGGGCGTTTGAGCTCCTGGACGACGTCAACGCATATTTCTATCCCGTCTGGCGGTTGAGTTACGCACTCGGGTAAGATTGCCAAGCCCTTCGGGGGTGGTGTAATTGGCAACACAACTGGTTCTGGTCCAGTTATTCAGGGTTCGAGTCCTTGCCCCCGAGCGAAGTGAGCGCGTGATTCCACACGTGCTCACTTCATGGTCCCATCGTCTAGTGGCCTAGGACATCACCCTCTCAAGGTGGAGGCACGGGTTCGAATCCCGTTGGGACTGCCAAACGGTCATCGCAGTACGTTAGATCCATGATTCCCTTGATGGCACTTGGGGTTTCAGTGGTTCCAACAACCCCATTTTCATAGTGCAGCCCTTCGGGCACGAAAAAGCGCAGAAACTGTTGGCGCTCCTGGGGATTGAGGTGGTTCCAACTCGCGGGGAGGTCGCTCAACAAGGACTGTGCTTTGGCGATGACCTCGTCCACATCGAAGTCGTTGATGAGCAGTGGGGCTAATTCCTCGCGCTGAGCGATGCGGTCAACTTCGATCTTGGCGAGATGTCGCTTGAAGATCTCTTCACTCAAGGTCCGTCCCTCGAGGTAGGTCTCGACCAGTTTCTCCTCCTTGGCGTCAAGGTCGTTGAGAGCCCTCTCGATCCGATCCCGCGTGGCCTCTTGCTGGGTCCTGGAACCGGCCACGACCTCGCGGACCACCTCCCCCAGGAGAGTGAACACCGGGGCGGGAACCGACATGTCGCCCAACCAGGCCTCGAAGGCCTCCTCCAGGGCCTCTTTTCGAACGTTGACGTGGTGGCAGAGGCGATTACGGCAGTGGTAGTAGGGATACTTCTTGCCGCTGCGACTGGTCGACCAACTAGCCGTCAGGGGCGTCTGACAGGGCCCGCAGCGCACCACTCGGCGAAGGGGAAAGTCGTCATTGTTGAGAGACCGGCATTGGGCGTGGGAGCCGTTCTTGGCGATGGAGAGTTGAGCGAGCGCGAAAGTCTCTCGATCGATAAGTGGCTCGAAGTCACCTGAGCGGGTGACGCCCCATTTCTTGACGACGATCTCACCAATGTAGAGGCGGTTCTCGAGGAGGCGCTGGAAGGCCCCGGGGCTGAAAGCCAGACCATTGCTCGTGGTGATGCCCCTCACGGCGACCGAACGTCGCACGAGGTCCTTGGACTCACCGGCGGCGACTCGCTGGAACGCCTCTCGCACCACTGGCGCCAACTCCGGATCTAGGACCATGCTGGGTTCGCTCTTAGAACCGGCGCGGTATCCGACGGGTGCTCGCCAGACCCACCTCCCGTGAGCGATGGCGGCCTTCATGCCGTCGGTGGTGCGCTGGCTGCGCAGGTCGTTGTCGAACTGCGCCAAGACCGCCATGAGGTTCTCGGTCAACTTGCCCGTCGGACTCGCGTCGAAGCGTTCCATCACCGATTCGAGGGAGATGTTCAGAGTCCCTAGAGCCGCCTTGATGGTGTGGTGGCCACCCACTTCTCTGGCCAGACGGTCCACGCGGTAGACGACGACCGAGGTGATCTCGCGCTTCTTGGCGTTCGACCCAAGGTAGCGCAGCATCTCTTGGAGCTGCGTGCGGTTCACGGTCTTGGCCGACTCTCCTTCTTCACGGAAGATCCGGTCGACGACGAGGCCTTGTCGTTCGCAGTAGCGTCGACATTCCTTTTCTTGGGTCTCGAGGGAGTAGTTGTCGACTTGGTCGGCGGTGCTGACGCGGACGTAGAGAACCGCTCGGGACATGTTGCCTCCTGCTTTTTAGACACAACGGTCGGGTTCATCCTGCACTTCGCCACTGACATGTGAGCAATGCCCGCCAAGTGGATCAGCAAGAAGTTCAGTTCCTCGTCCGATATTTCGACATGACGATCCATTACTTCCCTGGCACGATCGATAGTGACCATGCGGGACTACCGCTGGACCTGGGCTTCTAGAGATGCGCGGCCATCGACGTTGAGACTGAACATTTCGCTCCTTCGCGAGTGAGCGAAATGTTCACCCTCTCACTAGAGAAGCCACGATTTTGCCCATTTCCGAACAGAATTCTTAAGAAGTATTTCTTCTTGGTCTGTCACGACGAGAGAATTTTCTTGATTTTCTGGGGTATCGCGTCCGTGCTCCGCGTGGCGCTTCGCGCCAGCGGGACACGGTGAGGCCTAACGGCCCCGATCGAAATCAGGGGAGGATGTCAATCTTTTCTATTCATCCTTCAAGATCGAGCTCATCCATCGCAAGGGACCCTGGCGCAACGTCGAACACGTCGAATGGGCCACGCTCAACTACGTCGACTGGTTCAACAACCGCCGGATCCACGAGTCACTCGACTACGTCCCACCGGCCGAGTTCGAAGCTCACTACTATGACTCCAGCGAGTCAGAAAATCTGGTCGCAACGGAAATGATTTAGTTTCCCGTTTTCCCGGCACGATTCAAGGCCCGCGCAACGGTAGTGGACTATACCCATGTTTCCTCCTTCGTTGACACACTGTTGCTGGTGTCCAACCCGCAGGGGAGGGCAAGGAAAATCAAAAGTCTGGTGCTCGTGCTCAAGGCAACACTCCACGGTTCTTGTGGGAACTCTCCTCCACCATGCTGAAATACAGGCTCAGCGGCACTACAGAGAGATCGGCGTCTAGCCGGATCGGACACTTCGAATTATTGCCGCATCAACTGCGCAGCGCTAGTCCAAGCGAACCCGATCGTTCGCACACACTCTTCTGTTCGCACGGCGAGTCCGCGACGGGCTCTTAGTTGCTGAAATGGGTTGAGCCATCAAGTTGTTCACGGGAATCCGAGGAAATTTCCAATGACGAGCGCCCTTATCGAACGCGCCATGGCGCCTACGGGGGTGTGGTTAACGTCTGTTTCAGCGACGGACCGAGGATCCTCGATCGAGATTTCGCAACTTTTCAAGTGTCTCTGACCCCTTGTCACTTCTTATGAAAAATTTATCCTTGGTTGTCGCTGACAATATCTGTGGGCAAAACATGGCTAACCATAGTTGCCTACTCGCGTCGCTACGTCTACTTCTTAGTAACAATAAGGATTGCCCTACAAATATTTGTGCGAACGTGCTGTTGTTGCCGACATCGCGACGCGAATGCGTCGCCCTCTACGTTGAGAAAAGGCGGAATGGCATGCGTTTGAGTTCTTTGAAGAGAAGTTGGTTAGTGGCTGCTTCACTGCCGACCCTATTGGCATTTATCGTTGTTCCCGCTACGCCTTCCAATGCCTCTTCGGCAACGGTGAACGCTGCAGTTGTCGTGTTACCTAACGGCTGGATTGATTACAACAACACTTCGGCAACCACTATGGCGCTTACCAGTAAGCAAACATTCACTGAAAGTGGTCAGGTTGACGCCAACGGTAATTGTACAATTTCAACAATCGAGCCCTCGATTCCCACCGGTGATTCTGCTGTGGTTTCGGAGACGAGTTATAACCCGACGTTGTGCGAAGCAACTTACGTGATGGGCCTAACGTCGCCGGCTGAAGCCATTTCGTTAGGGGCTACTCCGAGCTCGACCCTCAGTGCGCCAATCGTCTTAAGCCCGCTTACCGAATACAACAACAAGGTTTACTATAAGACCGAATATATTGACCCTTTAGACATCACCATTACCTCCCTCGCTGTCAATCTGTCCTATAACTACAGCTCGACGGGCGTCCTAGGAACTTCAAGTACAGGTGGCGACGGCTATCACTTTGCTTACGATGGGTGGAGTGGATCTGCTGCAACTTTCACCGACGGGATAAACGGCGGTACGACGGTGATAGGCACTGGTTACTACCGGCAGCAAAACATCGACTTTCAGTTATTTATGGACGCTATCGGGTTCGGATTATTGTGCACGGGTTCGCTCACCGCGACGTTTACCCAGAATATGCAGATTGCCGATGCCGCTGTAAAAAATGGTGGGACTCCGCCTCCCGCTTCAAACGCAAACCAGGACACGGCCACGGGGGGGTGCTCGAACCTGGTTCACTTTGGTGCTGAGTTCGGTTCGGGTACTACGTCTTAACTTGATCTTGAACCACTGTGTCAACCGCGTCTCTTCAGAAACTGCCAATGACGAAGGCGGGCTTGTCTCATCGGACGTGGTTGCTCACGTCTCTGTTCTTAGTCACATCGCTATTGTTCGCTTCGTGCGTAACTGCCTCAAGTAACGCATCGTCCCGACGGAAGGAATCTCCTTCACGTGTAGCTCTATCTTTCACCCGGGATCTTTACGGTGGGAGATTTGCGAACGCACAGCAACTCGTGCGGTCTTCAAACCGGGAAGAATTTCAAGCAGTTACGGATGGTTTGAGTCCGGGCTCTGTTCGGGGGAGTGATATTCGAACAGGACTAGTTCAAGTTACGGGTAATGGCGCAACAGCCTTTATGCTCGGAACTTTTTGCAATACTGGAAACTCTCGAAAGTTAAGCAGTTTTCGAACTGGCGAGTTCTGCAAAACGAACAGTGACAGAACGAAACTTGATCCGGCATTCGAAGTGAAATTGTCAAAATCGTCCAATGGGACCTGGTTCATAGCCTTTGGTCCTTAAACCACCAATGAATAGGGACGTTGATGTGATGCCTCGAATATCAAATTCTGGTTCGGTTTATTTGTTTCGCTCCGTATTCCTTCGATTCACCTTTCTAGGACTTGCCTTCATTTGGGCGATCGCGGTTTTTGTTATATTGGCCCGCTATCACACGCCTGAGCCGCGGGGAATGACATCGATCACGACTAACGGTCACACGTATTACGGAAACCCGCCAGAACTTACGTTGCGCCAACGCGACCCCGTCTCATTCGTGATCATCCTGACCGTTATGGGGGTGGGCTTCGTCGTCGCGGCGATAAATCTTGTAACTTGCCATTTGCGCCAGTCCTCTGGGATTGCACTCGGGGCCGTCGTCGGAGGCGTATTAGTCATCCTTGTATCATTCTTTGGCCTGTTCGCCGGAGTGCTAACGGTCGGAATTGATGGCGTCCTATTGGTGCTTTCCGGACAAACCTATCGAAGTGTTGATGTCTCCTGAGTCGGCGAAATTCGGAAATTTAGGGTTGAATACAGGCCCAGGAGCTTTTCTTGAAGATTCCATTGCGAAGCACAAAGCGATTACAACGGTTGACCCAAGAACATTTCGAACTATTCGAGGTTCATGGCGCGTCTCAAAACGACGGAGGGACCGAACTTCAGAATAAGAGTGAGATGTCCCTAATCCATTCGAAAACGTGGTTCCATAAAAAAACCATTGGGGCTGCTTTTTAGCGTTTTCCGCTGGTTTGTCACGACCTCGTCGTACGATGTGGGAATCATGTGGCAAGCACCCGATATTCAAGAAGTCGCGACAGAAGCGAGCCAATGTCTGACCAAGGGCGACACCAGTTCCGCATTCCGCGTGATCGCACGATTCTTGGAGTTCTATGACAAGGCCGACTGGCCGACGCGCGAGCGCATGGTGTCACCTCGGCCGTCGTCGTCGGGCAGTCCTCGATACGACGCAATGCTGGCTGGCATTGTCGAGTATGCCTGCGCCACTCATCGTGTTCTCGCGCCACTCTGGGTCAACGATTCAGAGTTCTTTCTCGAAGAATTCTGGTTCGTGTCAGGCATGAGATCGTTGTACGCCGACGCCATTGTGCACAGCCCTATCTCGTTCAAGCGTCGTGGAGTGTTCTTGACGCAAGGGGCGCTGACCTACGCCTGATGACTTTCCTTGGCCGCAACGAACTTCTGAATGCATTTGAGTTGCTGGACGATGAACTGGGACGCATGGGGGTCGAAGCTGACCTTTTCGTCGTTGGCGGGGCTGCGATGGCGGTCGCGTACGATGCTCGTCGAGCGACGACCGACGTCGATGCGGTGTTCGCCCCTTCGAAGGAAGTGCGAACCGCTGCGTTGCGGGTTGCGGAAGTACTTGGACTGGAAGAGGATTGGCTCAACGATGGGGTCAAGGGGTACATTCCCGGTGTTGATGCGGAACAAGTGGGGGTATATGAGGGGACGAATCTGCACGTCGCAGCCGCATCTCCCAAGTTCCTGCTCGCAATGAAGTTGATGGCGTCACGCGCTGAACGTGATGGTGACGATATCAAGACCCTCTACAAGATCTGTGGTTTCACCACAGCTGAACAGGGTCTGAAGGTTCTGGAGGCCTTCTATCCGCCAGACCTTATTCTTCCACGAGTTCAGTTCTTGTTACAAGAGATGTTTCCCGAGCCCCCTCAAATACCTAAAGATACTGGGCTCTCGATGTAGCTTGCGCTGTGATTTCAATCGTAGAAATTACCGTTTGCCAGTTGCACGGTTTGGTCGAGCAGCAACAAGACGTGGTTCCATGAGAAAACCATTGGGGCTGCGAAGGAAATCGGGCAAAAGCCCAATGATTGCAAGGCTTTTAGGGCGTCCATGTTTGCCCGTTAGTGATCATGGTAAACCCCTGTTTAACGCTCATTTGACGCCCACTTACGCCCAAAACGGGTCCAAGGTTGTGAACAGGTCCGCAAGATTTACATTCCGGATCGTGTAGGGAAGCTGCCACAACGGTAGTTCGCAGTCGGGTTCGGCGGACCCGTGCGTGCCCACCGACGAGATGATTGCGCTCACGCGATGTCAAAGACCCATTGAATCTGACCCCAGCGACGCTGCACGTGCGGCACCGCCCCAGTCGGGACCAGGCAGATAGGCTTCGTCAACCTATTTGGAGTTGGTGACGATCACGGTTTGATGAATGAAGGTACCTTGCTCGGCGGAGTGGAGGAGGAACGCTGCGGCGTTCGCGCGCGAGGTCGAGGGGAACATCGGCAATTTCGCGGCGTCCTCAAGGGTGACCGCAGCGTAACGCGTGGTGTCCTTGTTCTTCAACGCTCCGGCGTATTCGAGAGTCCATTTCAATTCGCTGGCCTTCAAGAGCACTTCTGACGCGGCCTTGTCAGCGTAGAGCTTCCGAAGCGCGGTGCGGAATAAGACGCTCACGAGGAACGAGGCTTTGGCGAGGGAGTCGCCCACTCCGAACGCAGAAAGCAGGACGAAACGGTTAACACCCGAAATTTTCGACGCCGTGATGACCGCTCGGACGGTGTCGGTGGTCAGAGTCGGGGTTTCGCGGATCTTATTAACTCCGAGCGTGCTGATGATCGCGTCGTGGCCTCGTGCGGCCGTCGCGATCACGGTGGCGTCGGTGACATCGCCACTGACGATCTGAGCTCGCGAGTCGACGGCGGCGTCGGCCCTGCGAACGAGAGCCGTGACATGATGTCCCTCATTGAGGGCCTTTTTAACGAAGAGAACGCCGGTAGGGCCCGTTGCTCCGAGGACAAGAAACTTCATGATATTGAGCTTTCTGCTACTCGTCAGTGACGACCGATTCGCCAGGAACAAAGATAAACAATAGTCAATAATTCTGACTACTGTCAAGACAAGGTCAAAATTGCTTCGTCTACTGCGCGTAGGGGTCGGTGATCTCGCGGAGTTGAATCAGGATTTGGTGCAACAACGTGAAGTTGCGAGTACCGAGGTAGGCCTTCCACTCCGAGAGGATCTCGTCGACTGTCGCCATTGCTACCTCAACCGCCCTTCGGCCCCGTTTCTCGATCACGATCAATCGAGCTCGGCCATCCGTGGGGTCGGGGACACGGCGGACGTATCCCAAGCGTTCAAGTTGATCGACCAGAACGCCAGCGCTCTGTTTACTAACTTGCGCCTGATCAGCGAGGTCTGTTAGCCGAGAACCGTCCGGGGCAATGCGTTGAAAGACCCGACACTGCGCGAGGGTCCAGTCGTTGAACCCGGCATCCTGGAGGGTTCGAAAAATCCGGTCCTCGGCGTACCGGTACGGAATGAATAATGACACTCCTAGATCGACCCCCTGCTCGTCGTCCACGCCGCACTTACCTCCTTTGGCCCACTTACTCCCACCGGGTTCACACCCTACGTCAACGATGCTGAGCTAAATCACTGAGTACTCGACCGCGACATCCACCCCCCGTGAAGTCGCGCATGTTGCTGTTATCACCGGTTCCATTTACGACTATATTAGTAATGAAACCTGACTAATGTGGGCTTCGTAATTTGCTCACCTCGCACCAACTATCGAAGGAAAACACTATGTCCACTGTTATCACCGGAGCCTCCGGTCACCTCGGCCGACTCGTTGTCGATCAACTCCTCGCCGCCGGAACGCCGCCAGCGCAAATCGTGGCGACCGCCCGAGACGTTGACCAACTCGCCGACCTCGCATCCAAAGGTGTCACGGTGCGGCGCGCAGACTTTGTTGACTTGAGCACACTCGTCGACGCCTTCGCGGGTGCCGAAACGATGTTGCTGGTCTCAACGACGACGGTCGGAGAGCGGTTTGACAACGCTCGCAACGCGATTGACGCGGCGGCCCGGGCAGGTGTGTCGCGGATCGTCTACACCAGCATCCTCAACGCCTCGACCGCGCAAATGATGCTCGCTAGGGAACATCTCCGTACCGAGGACTACCTGCGTGAGAGCGGAGTGGCGTTCGTCATCCTGCGCAACGGATGGTACCTGGAGAACTACACCGACCATCTCGCGATGATCACCCAGTTCCACGCACTGATGGGTAGCGCGAACGACGGTCTCGTCAGTGCGGCCAGTCGCCGCGACTTCGCCGCCGCGGCCGTTGCGGTGCTGACACAAGACGGACACCTCGGAGCGACCTACGAACTTGGTGGAACGCCGTTCACCCTGACCGAGCTCGCCGCTACGATCAGTGACGTCCTTGGCGCCGACGTCGCCTACCAGAACATGTCGGTCGCGGACTACACCGGCGCCCTGACCTCTGCTGGAGTGCCCTCAGAGATGGCCGCCGCCGTTGCCGACGCTGACGCCGGCCTGGCTCGTGGCGAGTTGTTTACTAATAGTGACGACCTGGTGACGCTCATCGGCCGCCCAGCGACCACGGCGCGCGAAGCCGTCCGGAACGCATTGACCGTTCAAGAGTTCCGGTGAATTTCTGCTGGCCCGACGTCGATACTCACGAGACGGTTATGAGTAACCGTGTCGTCACGAGCCAGGTGCGTCGGTTCGAGGGCTTGAAATGACCAGACTTGAGCCGCTAACGGGCGCCGGCGTACACATGTCTGGCAGGCGGAATACGCTCTTCGGACTCAACCCTTTCGCCGTCAGAACCAATGGAACCACCGCTCTGGTGACTTCATCGTTCGCAGAATACGATTCGATTAATTCGCCAGTTGCGAACTCGGCGACATCTGTGGGGCATTCGATGCCGACGGTTCCGCTCGCTCAACTTAAGGAGTCCTCATGTACAACTTTGTCCTGTTCCTGCATCTCGTCGGTGTAGTTCTACTTGTCGGTGCTGTGACGACCACTTTGGTGGCGACACTTCGCGCACAGACCGCGAGGTCGGTGCCCGAGCTGCGCTCACTTACCGCCGTGACGGAGCGTATCGAGGTCGTGATGATCCCGGCGATGATACTAATTATCGGGCCTGGTCTATACATGGTTTCTCGACACGGAGGTGGCGGTAGCATTCCGTGGAGTGCCGGCTGGGTAGGAACTGCCCTGGTTGTCGCTGTGATGTTGGCAGTGATCGGTAGCACGGTGGAGGCGAGGTACGCCCAGCGTCTACGGGACGCAATTGCGAGTGAATCGGACGAACTGCCGCAAGACGATCTGCGCGAAGTCCAACGCGCGTCCATCCCGATTTTCATGAGTTTCTTTGGCGGGTCGCAAATTGTGGCACTGCTGTTTTTGATGACCATCAAACCGGGCCTCGCTGGCTCGATTTCAGCATGCGCCACGGCGGCTGTCGCGTCGGTAATTGCCGCGTCGGTCAGGATCCGAGCAGTTCGAAGGAACGTTGCCTGGGTTGACCTCGGAGCCTGACGGCCAGATTCCCCTTTCGACGCAGCCATTGGCGAGTTCGGAAAAGGGCTCTCATTTCTCTGTACTGGAAAACGATGGCAAAGCGGTCGGTGGGGAAATCCCACAGCCATTGCGTGTAGCCATCCGCCTGCAGTCTTCGGCATCCTCAATTCTTCGGTCATGGCTGGAAAGACGTGCGGTTCAGCCAGGGAACCGTCTTAACATTGCTCCTCTTAGACGAGCGAAGCACTTTCTGGCAGAGAGTCGCAAACTTATCCAGCGTGAGATTGATTGTTGCAACGTCCTTCAAGTACTGCTTGATTGCCGCTTTTACTTTGGTATAGGCACTCGCTAAAAAGGCTACGACGAGCACTGAAAATGACAATGACATGAGAATTGGAGCAAGAATATGAAGTTTCACAAGACCAACCACCTATATTCCTTCGCACCCGCACAACATTGTGGGAAATCTCAACTGCTTCAGGGTTGGGCCGAACACGAAAGGCCTCTCTGATTACCACGGTCGTTGGAGACGATCTCTCCTTCTGTTGCTTGGTTAGTTAATGCGAAGGTGATCAACCGGACCCACGGACTTAATTGGTTCCATGAAAAAACTGTTGGAGCTGCCAAAAAAAGGAAAATCGGTCGGAAGTTCAATAATCACATGGTTTTGAGCGTTTCAGATACTGTCCATAATTGGCCACTCCTTCACGCATGCTTATGCCGGTCAAGCGCCCAAAATGCTTTGAGATTTCAAGTGAGCCTCAACCGAGGTCTTGTGAGATCCATCCGGGGGCATTGAGTCGAATCGCTCCATCTCCAACCAGGGTCAACAGCCGCGCCTCAAGAGTTGCGAGCTCCGAGACACCGATTTGCTGTTCCCATTTCTCTCGCAACTCATCGAAGATCTCCTCACCCTGATGCAAGACTTCAAAACCCATAGGGGTGACCCGCAGCCGTTTGCGGCGTGCGTCGTGAGGATCCAATTCCCGAGATAAATAACCGCGGTCGAGGAGAACTCCTATTGTCTTCGCCGCAGCTTGTTTCGATACGGACATGCGACGACCCAAATCCGAGGCGCTGTCCGCTCCAGCAACGACTCCTCGCAACGCGAAGTCGTGAACCGGACGAAAATCTTCATAGCCGCGAGTGGCTAGTTCTGCCGTCGCTGACTCAACGAGCGTTCGGAAACCGCCGAGAAGGAGGAGCGCGAGATCAGCACCATTTCGGGACATGCATTCAGAGTAGAGGACCGCTTGACAACGACAACCTTGTTGTCTATTATTTAGACAACAAGGTTGTCTAAATAAGGGGACAGATAGTGAGCACCGTGTCATCGATGGCATCCATTCCTGAAATCACGCATCACACGGCACAGGTCAACGGCGCCAGAATTCACTACGTGTCCGCTGGCATCGCCGGGTCGCCCATCTTGTTGGTCCACGGGTTCCCCGAGACCTGGTGGACCTTTCATAAACTCATCCCGCTGTTGTCCGTTAACCATCGGGTCTTCGCCGTTGACTTACGCGGCTTTGGTGATTCGAGCAACACAGAGGGCGATTACGACAGTACGACGTCGGCCGACGATCTGCATCACCTCATCAATCGACTTGGAGTAGGTCCAGTGCACCTCACGGGGCAAGACATCAGTGGAACGACGGTCTTTCGACTTGCGGCCACGCACCCGGAAGATGTCCGTAGTCTCACCGCCCTAGAGATGGGTCTTCCTGGATTCGGGCTCGAAAGCTTGGGCGACATCACTCACGGAGGCACGTGGCATATCGGTGTTATGGCAGCGCCAGGAATTCCCGAGATGCTTCTTGCGGGTCGCGAACGCGAGTTCCTTGGCGACTGGGCGTTCCCAGCGATGACTGTGGTTCAAGGTACATTCACCGACACCGACATCGATGAGTTCGTTCGCACGTTCTCGCGGCCCAATGGCTGGCGTGGTGCCATCGGTCTCTACCGGTCGATGCTCACTGAAGGCGACGACATCAAGACTCTCGCCGAGACGAACCCGCTGACCCTACCCATCCTGGCGATCGGCGCCGGCGGCGGAACGTTCACTGCAGAAACCGTTAGCCAGATCACGTCTGCCGATGTCATATCTGTCCAACTTGAAGGAGTCGGCCACTACGCCGCGATGGAGGCTCCGGCAGCAGTGTCTATTGCACTCCTCGACTTTTTCAAGAACGTCGATATCCAGTGAGTTGTCGGCCCGCTGCTAATTTGCGAAAGGGTACCGATAGGAACCTAAGTGGCTCGTTGATCTGAATCGCGTCAAATCTGTAGGAGGCGAAACCATCTCAATCCCGTCCATTGCTGATGTCCAGTGGATTTCCGATGAAGTGAGACTCGATTCGAAGCCGCTTCAGTTTTGGGTTCTATGAGAGTCACATTGGGGCTGCAAATTGGCTATTTCCACAGCAATGTCATGACTTCGTCGAACGATGAGGGAACGATGTGGCAGCCTCCCAATATCCAGGACGTCGCGACAGAGGTAGGGCAACGTCTGACGAAGAGCGACACCTGCTCGGCATTTCGGGTCATTGCTCGCTTTCTCGAGTTTTACGACAAAGCGGACTGGCCGACCCGTGAGCGAATGGTCGAGCCTCGACCCGACCCCACTGGCAGCGAACACTACAATGCCATCTTGGCGGGTACCGTCGAATTCGCTTGTGCAACTCACCGGGTCGCAGCCCCGGCATGAGTCAACGAGCCAGAATTCTTCCTCGATGAATTCTGGTTTGTCTCCGGGATGAAGTCACTTCATGCCGACGCCATCGTCCATAGCCCCATTTCTTTCAAGCGCCGATGAGTCTTCTTAACGCAGGGCGCGATGACCTACGCATAGTGAACCTTCTTGGACGCAATGAACTTCTTAACGCCCTCGAGTTGTTGGATCGTGAACTGGGAAGAATGGGTGCCGAAGCCGATCACTTCGTGGTCGGCGGAGCCGCAATGGCCGTGGCTTACGACGCTCACCGGGCAACTACCGACGTCGATGGGGTGTTCGTGCCTTCGAAGGAGGTCCGGACAGCCGCGCTGCGAGTGGCCGAAGAGCTCGAACTCGAAGAGGATTGGCTAAATGACGGGGTCACGGGTTTCCTTCCCAGTGAAGAGGTAGAGCAGTCAGGCGTCTATGAAGGGGCGAACCCCCACGTCGCGACCGCCACGCCCAAATTCTTGCTGGCAATGAAGTTGATGGCTGTGCGAACTGAACGAGATGTTGATGACATTAAGACTTTGTACGAGATCTGCGGATTGACGGTCGCGGAAGAAGGTTTGGCGCTAATTGATTTGAAATGATTCCTGCGTCTGTCTCTATATAAAAATGGGCCGGGATCTTGGTGTTTCAATCGAGGTTGGTCAATGTTGAATGATAGGTATCTCCAGTTCGCGAGTCCGGTCGTTGCTCGAATTCTTCGGTGTGAAGTATGCATATAGAAGCGGACGTTCTCCTCTGAGACGAAAGATTTTGCCAAAGGTGTTTAGGAAAGGAGATTCGCCATGGACCACGATGCCGATTACGTAACGAAGGACAGCCCGTGGCCAGTCGCACATACCGTGAATCGACTTACGACGGTTATGGCAGAACGCGGTATGACGATTTTCGCTGTGATTGACCAGCGCGCTGCCGCACAAGGTGCGGGTCAGGAACTGCGTGAGACCACCCTCATCATTTTTGGGAATCCGGCGGTCGGCACGTCAATCATGAACTCCGAACCCCTCGCAGGTTTGGACCTTCCGTTGAAAGCGTTGGTCTGGGATGATGCCGGACACACGCGCGTGTCGTACGTATCGCCGAGCGTACTCGCGACGAGATACTCACTGCCTGATCATCTCGCGGCAACGTTGACGGGAATCAATCAACTCACCGACGCCGCGCTGGTGGTCACTACTAGCAACCCTGACGACACTGAAGGACACGAGTCATTTTCGTAGTGGTTGACACATTGGGCACGCAACTTTGGATGAGAAACTTGACCATCTGGATCAAAGGTGTGAACCCGAGTAGCCCGTAAGTGCAATGGTCGTCTGAATTGGGTGGAGAACATGGTTCCACGAAAAAACCAGTGGGACTGGCAATGACTTAGACCGCTCCAAGCGCTCCAAGTGGCATTGAGACCATTTCCTCGAACGTCAGAACGTCTAGGGCTGACGTCCCATCAGACCTGCGAGCCTGACGTATGGTGGCGCAGAGTCGGGTTCGTCGACGACGAATCCAAATGGATCGCCCTGCGCACTGCGCAAAGCGTCGGGCACCATGCCACCCGCGAAGTCCAAAACGTTCTCCGCGAGGGAGTCGTCGAGCAAGGAGTCCTGACCCGTCGCGTGGGCGAGGTCCCACGTGTGCGTGAGGATTTCCATCAACTCCACTCGAGCCGCCATTTCGGCGGGAAGGGTGGTAAACGGGAAGTTCATTTCTCGCTCCTCGACGCCGGGTTCTTCCCACGCCGCAAGCAGAGACTGGCGAGCGGCATCAAAAGATGACATAAGGTCGCCACCCGTGAAGTCAGTGGCGTCGGGAGTGTCTGGCAAAGTCTCGCCTCGAGTCACCATGCCAAACATCAGCGCGCCGCTTACCATGTGGTTCGACAAATCCTTAACGTTCCATTTTGCGCACGGCGTGCTCTCATTGAGCTGGGACGGACTGACGCCTGAAAGAACTTTGTGCGCTTGGTACAGGGCGAGTTCAAGATCACTTAATGACGTATATGACATGATTTCTCCCTCGATCGGAACCTTGCCTCAATCTACCGAGTGACTCGACCGCGTGCCATATGTATGTGGCCACCACTTTCTCAAATCTGTCCGATGGGCGCGACTCAACGAACTAGGCATTGAACGAGCGGTACTTGTACTCATTTTGGTGGGTGATCGACGAAAGGAGCATCGAGACCGTCGAAGCTAGACCCCGTTTGCCGGACCTCGCTTTTGGGAGTCGAGTCTGAGTTTTGTTTAGTTGTAGGTCTTGCAATTCGTTGGGTCGTAGGTGGTCGATGGACCTGTAGCAACTCTTAGAACCTGTTCAGTCTCAAGGCGGGATCAAGATGTTTCGAAGACGCCCTACGACGGCGTTTCAACAATTGACCGTCGTGGCCGGGAAATGACCTAATTCGCTCACAAGGTTCCCGCAACACAGGTAGTTCTGCGCACACTTTAGAAGAGGATACGAAATGGTGAGATGAGCTCGAGCCTCTCTGCTGCACTAGTGGCCGAGAGGTGCACGCGGGTCGCGTCCCATGAAGGCGGCAAGGAGTTCCCAGTCGTCGGCATCGGAAGGTGGCGGAACTTCGGTTCCGAAAGGTGATCCCGTCGCCACCATGTTGCGGTATTCGGGTTTGATCATGGCTCGCGCCCCGTCAAGCGCCGACACAGCGAGGGAAGGGTCCAGCTGGTCGAGTTGCCCAGTGGCCAACGCCAGGTCCCAGGCATGGGCGGCCAGCTCAGCGAGATACATGTTCACCAATGTCGCGCCGGTGTACTCCTCACCCCAGGGCATGGTGAACGTCGACGATAACCGTGAGTCGTCCTCCCACGCTTGCGCCGCCTCCTCAGCAGCGCGCAATAGCTGAGACGGCGCATCAGCCAGTTCGAGGTGCGGCGACACATCGCCAGCCGGAGGGGTCTGGCCCCTACCGAGCGCAGCCGCCCGGAATGCGGCCTCGACAATGTGGTCAATGAGGTCCGCCACGTCATAACCCGGACATGGCGTCCGCAAAGTCACCTGAACTGGCGTGATCCCCGACACGATGACAGCAGCGTTCTCGTATGACTGCAGCAGCGGAATGCGACGATCAGGGTAGGCCATCGGGTATTCCTTCCATCGTCCAACAAGTAGACGTCACGAAATTTTAAACGACCCAAACCCGTTACCTTTGCCAGCCAGCTTTGTAGGAGTTCGCTTCGGCTACTTCGTAAGCGTCAATCTGCTTGTGAGGAGCTCGCAACTCGAATATCGCCGGATCGAGGTGAGCCGAAGCGATTCCGTTTCGCGAGAATGAACTCCGTGAAATACCCGCTGTGGCCCATCGAAAGCCCACGAATGGAAATTCAGACAATCGTGAGGCGTTGGCAGCGCCTTCGTATATCCCCGGCGACTCAGCTGTCGGGCAGGACCGTGTTCAATTTGCGCAGGACCTCGAGAGTGTTCACGCCGAGAGCGCCCAATAGCACCGCTGCAGGATCCGGTGGTTGGAGCGCGAGGATCTGAGCCAGCACCTGCTGGGCCGTGACATAGGTCTTTCGACGGTTCGGTTTGACCGCTGCCTCGAGCACCTTCTTTGCCGTCGGGGCCATGCGGAGACGATCTTTTTTCGCAACGTCCCTGAACCTTGGCTTTTTCGGTACGGCACGCATCGCCAGTGGGGGAGCGTCGATGTCAGACCCCAGGCCCAGGGTCGATAGGGCTTCGTGATCAAGCGAGTCAAGGCCCTGGCGAGCTTGCTGAAGGCTCACGCCCAACACGACTTCGATCGAGGGATCCTCGAAGAGGGCGAGCAAGATGTGGTCGGTGCCAATTCGGCGATCACCTCGGCGACGAGCCTCCTCACTGGCCTGCAGACAGATCGCCCAGGCGTGAAGTATCTCTGGTGTAGCGGATTCAGTGGTCATGATGACTCCTTGTTGTACTTGGTATGAACGGATTGGCGGGTGACGCTTAGGGCGTCACCTATCTGCTGCCACGACCAACCCTTCTCGCGGGCCGACGCGACATGCTTCGCTTCGACCCTTTCAGCCAATCGATGCAGTGCGAGCGAGGCGCGTAACCCAACTGCCGGGTCATCCGACGAGAGGTTCTCGCTGAGTTTTTCGATGTCCATAGTTGTCAGTTTAGACTGACACGGCCCATTTGTCAACCTAAACTGACACAGTAGACGGTCGCCAGGGAGAAGCCCCTTATCGTTGGAAAAGGGCACGTAGTCACTCTGAAACTTTGAAAGCTTGTGGGGACTAGTTCCCTACGCCGTAGTGTGAGCTCGCGCTGTTGCAAAGAAGGACACGTGCTTCGCCCGCGACTGGTTCAACGGTGAACTGACTCAAACACCAGACAACGGACCTTGATTCCACGTAACCATTTGGTTCTCAAACGACACCAGTGGGGTTGCTGCGGAGCCGAGTTGGTTCTCCTCCGACATTCGAACTAGCGGCATACGAGAGTGAAATCCAGCGCGGTGGTCATAGTCATAACGGTCGGCGACGCGAGACGATGATTTCTCTCGACGATCGCACTCTCCTACAATTCGTTCATGAGTGAGTCCAAAGATGTGCACGATGACGCGGTGATATTGCCTGCAAGACGAATTGAAGTGTGCACGATCGGTGAGGCGTGGATAGCGGTCAGTGCCCTCATATTGGAAGGTGGAATCGCGAGCACCTACGACTCGCGCGCCATTCGCGAGGTCATCTTGCCGACGCTCGTCGTGACTCGGCCTAGTAGTGACGACGCTCTGGTAAAGCGATATGCCGACGCACCTCGATTGGCGTGGATGCACGAGAACTTCACCCGCTTCGACCGTGTCGTGGCGTTGGGCGACGCGGATAGCTACGCCACTCGATTGCGCGATTACGAACACAGTGGGCGCAATCAGGTGCAATGGGTGATCGATCGACTACGTTCCGATCCATTGACGAGGTCGGCGACGATCACCACATTTCAGCCACTGACTGACACCAGTTACATTCCATGTGTCAGCCTGATTGATTTCTTCATGCTCGGCAGCGAGTTGCACGTGTCGTGCTATGCGCACAGCATCGATTTTGGGGCCAAGGGCTACGGCAATCTCGTGGAATTGGCGAGCCTCCAAGAAGAGGTCGCCCAGGCGCTCGAATGCGGGGTTGGCACATTGACCATGATCATCAAGTCCGCACACGTCTACGAGAGTGACTTTGAATACATGAATGGTGTTCTCTCGGCGCAGTGAGACATGGCTTGAACGTGATCGCGCATCCGCTTGTCGGGCCTTCGAAATTCAACCCATCGTGCGAGGCTGGCTAGCCAGGGTCTTTCGAATACCGTTGTGAAGACGTCAGTCGCATCTGTCTACGCGCCAACGGCACTGATCGCTTCGAACGTCGCGTCGTCGAGCGTGACGTGCACGGCTCCGAGATTCTCTTCCAAGTGGGCCACTTTGGAGGTTCCAGGAATTGGCATAATTACTGGCGAGCGACGTAGCAGCCACGCCAGCGACAATTGCGCGACGCTAACCCCTTGCTCGATAGCCAGGTCGTGGAGGACCGCACCACTACGTGCAAGGTCACCCGCCGCGACTGGGAACCACGGGATGAAACCGATGCCCTTCTCATCGCAGTAGTTGAGGACGTCCTCGCTCTGTCGGTTGGTGGCGTTGTAAAGGTTCTGAACGGTCGAGATCGTGACAACTTGTTGTGCGCTCTCTATCTCATTGACGGAGACCTCGGAAAGTCCCACGGCCTGGACCTTTCCTTCGTCGAGCAGCGCCTTCAAGAGACCGAACTGCTCGTCGCTGGGGACAGTGGGGTCGATGCGGTGCAGCTGGAAGAGGTCGATGGAGTCCTGGCCAAGTCGGCGCAGCGACAGCTCGCATTGTTGACGTAGATAGTCGGGGCGACCGCAGGGAACCCAGACGTTCGGACCAGTTCGTAAGAGTCCCGCCTTGGTGGCGATCTTCACATTGCCGTAGGGGTGCAGCGCCTCCGCGATGAGCTCTTCGGACACAGTGGGACCATAGGAATCGGCGGTATCGATGAAGTCAACACCCAGTTCGACCGCGCGTCGAAGAACCGCCAGGGCCTCGGGCCGATCTTCGGGGTAGCCCCAAACGCCCGGGCCAGTGATTCGCATGGCGCCATAACCCAGGCGATTAACTGTCTGATTGGCGTAGGTGAAGGTGGTGGGAATTGGCATGGTCGTCCTCGCTATCAATTCGGGTTCTGAGGTCGAACAGTTTAAGTGGTGGATCCCGTTGTACACGCCCGAATAGCGGTCCACCGCACCTCTCTCACACGGTGTCGAGGCCGATTCTCGCGTGCCAGTGCATGTCGTGCCAACCATCTGAATGGAGGAGGGCACTCTTCATTGTGCACTCCAGCACAAATCCAGCCTTCGTCGCCACACGGCACGACGCGAGATTCTGTACCGAATGTCCTAGTTCCAGGCGGTGAAGGCCCAAATGATGAAGCAGCCATTCACTTAACGTCCGTGTCGCGAGCGACGCAACACCAGTTGCTCGAGCGTCCGGCGCGACCCAGTACGAAATCTCGCCGTCGCCCGCGGCGAGATCGAGAGCGCGCAAACCTACCCGGCCGACCGCGAGATCGTCGGACGTCCTCGCTATGGCCCAGTGAGCACCCGTCTCATGGAGCCACGAGTCATTCCACTTCATCACGATCCTCTTTGCTTCTTCCTCGTCGAGGGCGTTGAGATTCCAGCGTTGAATGTCGGGATCGGAGTATGCGACAACGAGTGCGGGAACATCGCCTTGGGTCCATGGCCGTAACTTCAGGTGGTCATTCGCACGCAGTACCGGTTGACTTTGACAACTCATCGATCCGGGTGGCAAGAACGGAGGCATCAATCTCGGCATGCGGTAATTATTGCTCAGCGAATGACTAAGAGAGAAGACGACGTCTTCACAACCTCACGAGGTTGCGGGCACTTTCGTGACGTGGAGGTGAGTGCCCACAAAGTGAATGAGCCTGAGAGATGTTCGCTGAGCCTCAATGTTCTGTTGCGACGAAGTCATTCTCGTGGTGGTGGTCTGCACACGTCGACTCGGCGAGTATCGCAGGCAAGAACGAGTTCGACCGCCTCCGAAGCGCTCGAAAATAGAGACAATTCTTAAATTCGACTGTTAAAGTTGTCCAATGCCTTCAGGACCCTCTGACGACTCACGTGGTCGTTTGCGGAGTTCTCAGCAAGGTGGTTCGGGGCTAGCGAATTCTCAACGCCTCGCAGCTCTCGGTCAGGCCATTGACGCAAAGTCCGGAATAAAGCCACCGTCGCGCCGCCGTAATGTGCGCAGTCGTCGAAGCAAACTTCTGATTCGAGGGGCAATCTCCCTCGGCGTTGTCATTGTGCTCGTGGTATGCGGCGTGGCAGCAGACTATTTCTACCTCGGTTCGCTGCTGAATCGACAACACGTGGGCCACCTGCAAAGTTCGAGGTCCTCCATCAATATTCTGTTGATCGGATCGACGACTCGATGTGGTCTAAAAGTTCAAAACCAAGCGTACGGAACGTGCGCGGAGGGCGTTACTGGCGTCAACAGCGATATCGACATGATCGTGCACCTCGATCCCGCCACCCACGCGGTGTCGCTACTTTCGATTCCGCGCGACACGTTCGTACCTAACGCTCGAGCCGAAGGTGCCAACAAAATTGACGCGGCCCTCTATGAGGGTCCGACGCAACTTGTCGCGGCAATCGAGGAGGATTTCGGGATCCCCATCAACCACTACGTCGAACTCAATTTCGACACGTTCGCCTCGGTGGTGAATGCGCTCGGTGGAGTCCGTATGTATTTCCCGATGCCCGTCTTTGACGCGTACTCGGGTCTCTACGTTCCTCACCCCGGGTGCATCATGCTCGACGGCTACCGGGCCCTCCAGGTGGTTCGTGCCCGTCATCTGCAGATTCAGACCAATCCGGCAGTCACCAATCGGGCCGACTGGACGTACGAGGCCCTCTCCGACATTGCGCGTATCCGACGAACGCACGAATTTCTGCGGGTTTTGGGATCGAAAGTCGCGGCTCGCGGTTTGGGTAACCCCCTCACCGACCAGAGCATCGCGTTGAGTGTGTTATCGGACCTCACCGTCGACACCGGATTCTCCGAGGGAACGATGGTCTCCTTGGCCACGACGTTCGCGCACACCAATATCGCCAACGTCGCCCAAGAGACGTTCCCAGTAGTGGGAGTGAGTTCGCCCAGCGGATATCAGTACAAGGGTGGATCCTACGGCGACATCGTTTTTCCAGTTCAGCCCACCGGATATAGCTTGATTGACCAACTATTTGGCGCATCGATCACCCGGAGTCCCTTCACTGGTCAGGCGTTACCGGCGCCTGGGACGTTCAAGATCTCGGTGGAGAATGGTTCGGGCATTACGAATCAAGCCTCGACCGTCGCTGCAGCGTTAACGGCCAAGGGCTATCACGTGTTGGCGACGGGTGACCGGACGCCCACGGGACCGATCCCCGAGACGGTGGTTTGGTACGGGGGCACCCCACCTCCTGACACCGGGGACTGGAAGAACCCCGGACTCGAGGCAGCCCAGTCGGTGATGGGTCAGATTGAGGGTCCCGCCATCATGGGCTACAACCCATCTGAAGTTACACCCGGCGCCTTGGTGACAGTCCAGACTGGCACGGGACTTACTTTGAAGCCGGTTAGTACAACGACGTCAACCACTATCAAGACCAGTACCGCTGCGTTTCCTTCCTCGTCCTCGTCATCGTCTTCATCATCATTGGCAACTCTCATCGTGGAGTTGGCGGCGAGTTCAACGTCGACGACCACAACGACGACCGTGCCGGACCCGAGCGGAATTGCTTCGAATCCGCTTTTGGGAACGCCGAGTGCGACAAACCCGGCTCTCGAACCGTGGGACCCTCGTGCGTGCAACGCGGCAGGCACGGGACCAGCTACGACGCCGTAGGTCGTTGCGAAAGTTGAAGAACACTGGAACGTAGTCCGGGCCAGGAGCACGATCGGCGCAAGTATCCCACCGACGGCAGTCCTACGAGGGACCTCACGTTCATCACGGAGCATTTGAAGGTTCAGGACTGTCGAAGTGGAGCAACGCCAACGTAGGAATCGACGACCACCAAGGTCTCTCCGATACTGCGCGGCAGAGACCTGCGCCAAGTCGTCGGAGCCACCCATCTCGTCCCACCTGCACATAACCCCTCGGCACGCTCACAGTCCATTGAATACCCTTTCAGGTAACTTCACGAGATTGATGCGCTCGAAACGAACAGTGCTTCGTCGAACGTTGAAGATCTGATCTACGAACAGGGAGCAAATGACATATAGCGAGACGGAAATAATCTCTGTAATTGATGGCCTCGTGTCGAATGCTCCGAAAGCCGAACTGACTTTGGAAACGTTGCGACGACTTGACCAGTTTCACGCCGGGGGAGCCGAAGCGGTACAACGCTTGCTCGACTCGCTCTCTCTTTCGGAGTCTGACACGGTCCTCGACGTCGGATCCGGCTTCGGTGGTCCGGCACGCCAAATCGCTACGTCGTTGGGGTGTCACGTGGTCGGCGTGGACATCACTTCGGCGTACGTCGAAGTCGCCACTCAGTTGACCGAACTTCTTGGGCTGTCAGACCGTGTCCGATTCGTCCATAGTGACATTGCCGAGTTCGAGCACGACGCCCCTTTTGACGTGGGGTTCACCATGCACGTTGAAATGAATATCGAAGCCAAGCGCGCATGGTTTGGTCAGATCGCGCGACGACTGAAGCCGGGCGCCAGGTTCGCGGTGTGGGAAGTGTGTCGTATTTCAGACGCCGCGTTGTCGTGGCCTCAGCCATGGTCGATGGATGGTAGCGATAGTTTCGTGGTCACTTCGAAGGAATTACTTGACGCCATCTGTGACGCAGGCCTTGAGATGACCGAATGGGTCGAGGAGACGCGTTGGGTCAATGAGTGGTTCGCATCGACATACGCCGAGGGAACCGACTCAGAACCGACGTTACCGATGCTTCTCGAGGAAGGGTTCACTCGAGTGCTCAATTTTGCGGGAGCGCTAGCTGACGGAACGCTCGGGGTATGGCGAGGCGCCTTCGTCATATCCGAAGTTGGGCCTACGGGCGACTCGTAGGTCCTGAGGCACTCCTACGATCGATGGTCCATCGGGTACGACCTTGTGTTTGGCGAAGGAGGGAAGAGTACCGCGGAAAAGAACTGCCAGGATGACGCCTACCTTGGCCTCTTCGCCTAGTTGCACTATTCGCCGTGAGCGTTCAACACCGCTAATCGCTCATCGACGAGTTGTTCGACGCGAACCATGAAAGACGGAAAGCTTCCAAGAACAGCGTCAACGGCAATGACGAGATCTCGCGTCGGCGTTGTGGAGGATTCCACGATCTCGGTAAGTGCCACTCTTTCCGCGTCGGGAAATGAGCCGAAGGTGCGAACACGACCAATCCAGCTCGCCAAGGCCTCGGCTCCAGCCTCGCAGCCGTGACCCGCGAGAAGCTCAGCCGAGATGACCGGGGCGATTCGTGTTCGTATCTTCATAGCGCTGTCCGACGCGATTTGCTCGAGCTCATACATGATCCGAGAGTTCTCAAAGCGTTCGATGAGTCCTTCACAGTAGGCGTCGAGGTCCAGGTGTTCGGGCAACTGGCGTCGGGCGCTTGACCAAAACGACTCGACCACGTCGCGACATTTCGGGTCCCCAATCGCCTGCGCCACCGTTCGGTGACCCGCGTCAAGCCCGAGTAGGGCGAGCAAGGTATGTGCTCCGTTGAGGAGCCACAACTTCCTGCGCTCATACGGTTCGACGTCATCGACGAACTGCGCCCCGGCACTTTCCCAATGCGGTCGTCCCGCCAGAAATGTACCGGCGATGACCCAGCTGGCGAAGGTTTCGGTCACCACTGGGGCGGCGTCGAGCCACTGTGTTGCTCGCGTCACCGCCTCGAGATCGTCCACCGTGGTTCGAGGGGTGATGCGGTCGACGCTCGACGAGACGAACGTCACGTTCTCTTTCATCCAGTCGTGCAGTCGCGGCGAGATTACGAAGGCGAGATGTTGAAGACCTCGCTGGAGGACCCGGCCATTTCTCGGAAGATTGTCACACGGCACGATCGTCACTGGCCCCCCTTCGTTGCGCCGCCGAGCTTCGAGTCCGAGCAGGAGTCGTCCCGGCACGGTGGCGACGACCGGAGTCTCCAGGAGTTCACCCTGCAAGACTCGAGTGAGAGTGGTGACATCGGAGTCCAGCTCGGCGTCATCACTCCGTGGGGTGCCGTCGAGGTGGAGTCGGTATCCCGCTTCGGTGACTGTCGTAGTGATCACAACGATGTCGGGCCGCGACACGACGTCCATGATCGCGGCGGAATCCGCTCCATCGTGGATCTCGACCAGGTTGGTCATGATCTCAAAGCGGTCGCCGGTCGCGGAACGTTCGATGAGTGTATAGAGGCCGTCTTGTCGGCGCAGCGTCGTCGCTAGTCCTGGGCTTCGACCGGTGAAGGCACATATTCCCCACTCGCGCGCGTCACTCGAGTGAGCGGTGAACCATGCTTGGTGAGCGCGATGGAATGCGCCCAACCCAAAGTGCGCGATTCGCGCGGGCGGTCTCGGAGACTGCGCATCGAATTCGTCACGGTTCAAGGTTCTTGGTGTCAGGTCACTCACAACTTGAACGCTCGTCTCGGGGCCGAGTCAATCACGTCGACGATGATCTGTCGGGCTCGCACGAGAGATAGTCGGTGTTCAGCCACCAATCGCGCGAGGTACGAGGACTCCACACGACGAGCGACGTTGTGTCGCGCGGGAATCGAGCAAAAGGCGCGAGTGTCATCCACGAACCCGCCGTAACGTGAGAAGCCAGTCGTTTCGGTGACCGCACCGCGAAATCTCATGAGTGCGTCGGGTGCGTCGAGAAACCACCACGGTGAACCGAGGAAGACGCTGGGATAGAACCCGGCGAGGGGCGCTAATTCTCGCGAGAAGGTGCTCTCGTCAAGGGTGAAGAGCACCAGGTGGAATCCGGGCTCGGTGCCAAAATCACTGAGAAGCGGGTGTAGGGAAGCGGTGAAGTCGACTGCGATGGGAATGTCATTGCCAGTGTCGGGACCGTACCGGGTGAACGTGCCGAGATGGTGGTTGCGTACAGACCCAGGGTGCACGGTCATCACGAGGCCGTCCTCCACGCTCATCCGGGCCATCTCGTAGAGCATGTGGGCTTCGAATGCGTCACGGTCTTTCGTTGTCACGTCCCCGCGGCGAAGTCGTTCGAATAAGGAGGCGGCGCTCGACGCGTCAAGGCGAAGACTGAGGGGGGTCCGTACTCCGTGATCCGCGGCGACGGCCCCCGCGCTGACGAAGAATTGGCGACGGTTGCGCAGAGCGGTCAGGTAGCCCTCGTAGCCCTCGTGCCCATCGGCCGCCTCGTCAATGAGTCGATCGACGCGCTGGTCGAAATCGACGCCGTGAGAGTTCACGTAGGCGTCAGGGCGAAACGTCGGGACGACCCGACAGGTGAAGGTGGCGTCGGCTCGCAGCGATAGGTGCTCGGCCAAATCGTCAAGTGGATCGTCAGTCGTTGCTAGGACTTCGATGTTGAACGACGTGAGCAACTCCCGAGGGCGAAAGCTCGGTTCGGTCAATCGGGCCATTATCCGCGCATAGAGCTCGTCTGCGTTGTGGGCCGTTGGCACCTCGTCGATCCCGAAGAGGTCGTGCAACTCAGCGACGAGCCACGTGCCCGAGGCGGTGCCGTCGAACACGGTCCATGCGGCACAGAACTCACGCCATACGTCATACGGGTCGGTGGCAGCACCGACGCCCAAGGACTCGAGCGACGAACCGTTCGCGTGTAACAACCTCGTCACGTAATGATCCGGCGAGACGAACAGGTCAGCGGGCGTCGTGAATGCCGCGTTGCGGTTGATCATCGTGGCGCTTACGTGACCATGGGGAGACACGATAGGCAGTTCCTCGACGACCTCCAGTAATTCGCGGGCTATCTCGCGTGTCGTGGGGTCAGCGGGTAGTAATCGATCCGGATGGAGTGACGGGCTCTCCGAGATATCTACCACGCGAGGATTCGCGGCCACCGCTGCGGAGCGATCGACACGGCGCACGCCGACGCTCTGAAGATTCGCTTCACTTCGTGACCCGCCAGTTCGTCATGACACACTCGACGATAGGTGGCGGAAATTCCCGTGGCAAATGCGGAGTTTGGCCATCAACGCGGTGCACTCGAGCGCGAACGACGCGATGCTCCACCACCGACGTGCGACGCGACGACGACCGCTTACTTAGATCGCCTAGTGCGGTGAGCCTGACAGACTGGCGCACACCGTACAATCTTTCAAGACAACCAGGAGACACACGTGGCTAACCCCGCCCTAAAGGACAAGACACTCACGACGATTCGCACCGAGCGTTCAACTGGCGCTCGCATGTCCAAACGGGGCGTCCTCGGTGCGCTATCGATGTTCGCATCGCTGTTGATCGCGGGAGCGGTGGTGGGCTGGATTGAGAGTTCAAGTAGCGCATCTCCGTCCGGGGGACTGTTGCTCATCGCGCTGTTGGGCTCGTTCGCTCTCGCGATGGTGATCATGCGCGCACCACGACTCGCGCGATCACTCGGTTTTGTCTACTCCGTGGTTGAGGGGTTCTTGCTCGGCGTCATCTCTCAGTCCTACAATGCCCAGTATCGCGGGATCGTCCTCGAGGCGGTGGGTGTGACGGCGGGTGTGGCCCTTAGCGTGTGGTTTTTGTACGGCACCGGCGTCGTCAAGGTCACCTCAAAGACATATCGGGTCGTTGGGGCCGCTACTCTCGGCGCCCTCGTGTTCTATGGCGTGTCGTTGCTAATGATGGTCTTTGGCGGCCCCAACCTCGACGGGAGTGGCGGCGTGATGGGCGTCGGCATTTCTCTGGTTCTGGCGCTCGTGGCGGCCGCGAACTTCTTGGTCGATCTCGATCAGGTCGATCGACTCGTCGCCAGTGGTGCCGATGCCCAATACGACTGGTACATGGCCTTCGCGATGATGGTCAGTCTGATCTGGCTGTATCTCGAGGTTCTCAACCTGCTCGGCAAGGGTCGCCGCTAGAAGCAGCGAGAATCGTCGCGGCTTCACTCGTCGTCGGTTGCCGCGAGGAGTATTTCTGCCAGTTTCTCAAGGGCGGGCAGTGATCGGTGCACGATGGCCCGCTCCGACGTCGTCAGTTTGGTCAACGCATCCTCGAGGACCAAGGTGCTTTGCGCTTGTCGCTCGCTAATGAGGTGGCGACCCTCGTCGCTCACTTTGAGCAGCGTGACCCGCCCATCGAGGGGATCGGGTTCGCGCTCGACGAGTGCCAGTGTCTCGAGTGAATCCACGACCTTGCTGAGCGATGCAGGTGTGATGCGTTCGAGGTGAGCGAGGACGCCCATACGAAGTGGCCCACTCTGTTCGATGCGAAACAGCACGGACACTTGCGACGGAGTGATCTCGGTAGTGGCACTGAGGCGCATAGCTCGATATATGCGCGCAAGAGCAACACGCAACGTAATGGCGGCAGATTTTTCACTTGTCGATAGAGGACCGGGAACGGTGATGGACATGAAGTCACTATAGTTCTACTTAGTTACTTTTAACTAAGTACTTAAGTCATTCTTCGTGTCGTCTCCCAGGAGTTTTCCGTGTCCCTCAGCACCGCCCAACCCAACGTCCACAACGATTCGTACAAGTGGATCGCCCTGTCGAACACGACGTTGGGTATCTTGCTCGCCACCATCAACGGCTCGATCTTGCTGATTGCGCTTCCAAATATCTTTCGCGGAATCCATCTCGATCCGTTGGCGCCCTCCAACACCCCGTACTTCTTGTGGATCTTGACGGGCTTCTTGTTGGTGACCTCCGTCCTCGTCGTCAGTTTCGGACGTGTCGGCGACATTTTCGGGCGTGTGCGGATGTTCACTCTAGGATTCGCGATCTTCACCGTTTTCTCCATTCTCTTGTCGGTCACCTGGTTGACGGGCACGAGTGGGGCCTTATGGATCATTGCGATGCGAGTGGGTCAAGGCGTGGGTGGAGCGTTCTTGTTCGCCAATTCCAACGCGATCCTCACCGATGCGTTCCCGGCAAACGAGCGCGGCTTGGCCCTCGGGATCAATGGTGTCGCGGCTATCGGTGGTTCGTTCATGGGGTTGGTGATCGGCGGCGTGCTCGCGCCGATCGAATGGCGATTGGTCTTCCTGGTGTCGGTGCCCGTGAGCCTGCTCGGAACGTTCTGGTCGTACTTCAAGTTGCGCGACAACGGCGCGCGCACGCCCTCGACGATCGACTGGACGGGGAACTTCACCTTCGCCATCGGTCTCATCGCCATCTTGACCGGCATCGTGTACGGACTTCAGCCCTACGGGGGTCACCCGATGGGATGGACGAGTCCGTTCGTGCTCACGTGTCTTATCGGCGGGGTAGTGGTACTCGTGGCCTTCGTGCTCATCGAGCGACGAGTGAAGGACCCCATGTTCCAATTGAGCTTGTTCAGCTCCCGGGGATTCGCGATGGGCAACTTGGCGACATTGTGCCTGTCCCTGGCGCGTGGTGGTCTTCAGTTCATCTTGATCATCTGGCTTCAGGGAATCTGGTTGCCCCAACACGGCTACGACTTCGCGCGCACGCCACTGTGGGCCGGCATCTACATGATTCCCCTCACTATTGGCTTTCTGATCGCTGGTCCCATCTCGGGACGACTCGCCGATCGCCACGGAGCGCGCAATTTTGCCACGGTCGGCCTCGTTCTGACCGGACTGAGCCTGGTGGGTCTTCAGGCGATCCCCATCAACTTTCCGTATCCGTTGTTCGCGGCATTGCTGTTGCTCGTGGGTCTATCGATGGGCCTCTTCGCGGCACCGAACTCGTCGGCGGTGATGAACTCGCTGCCGGCGAATCGTCGCGGTGCCGGAGGAGCGATGCTCAACACCTTCCAGAACTCGGCATCGGTGCTCTCGATCGGCTTCTTCTTCACCGTGATCACCCTCGGCTTGTCGGCGACGTTGCCCAAGTCGTTGCTCAACGGACTGACCCACCAAGGCGTTCCGCTCGCCCAAGCCACGGCAATCAGCCACATCCCGGCCATCGGGAGTCTGTTCTCCGCATTCCTCGGGATAAATCCGATCCAGCAACTTCTCGGACCGAAGATTCTTGCCTTGCCCGGTGTGCACGACCAGGTGCTGCTAGGCCACAGTTTCTTCCCCAGCATGATCGAATCACCCTTTGCCAATGGACTGCACATGGCATTCCTGGTCGCGGCGGCACTGTGCTTCCTAGGAGCCATCTTCTCGTGGTTGCGAGGTCCCGGTGTTCAACACCACCAGTCAACCCTTCGTGCCGAGGTTGGCGATGGGTACGCCTCAGTGGGTGACGTCGCGATGGTCGAGTCCGGTGTTGGGTCTGAGGGTGAGTTCGTTGAAGCCACCTCCAGTGACGACGTCTGATCGCCGTCGCTGCGAGGCCCTACACGCCCCCGGCGATCCTGACCGCTCACTGCCTTGGTGAGCAGCGTCGCTCGCAATTGTCGGGTCCGTTAAGGTGCTGGAAGAGTTCGCAGTGATGTGGGTCGTGCGATGGTGATGAATGCGAGGTCGCCGTCGTGCCTGGGGCCTGCGGCGTTGCAGTGCGAGTCTCGACGCCGCCAACAATGACGACGCCTACGAAAGGAGTCACCGTGGCCGGTAAAAAACCCGATCAACACAACGCCAAGAAGGTTGGCAAGTCGCTCAAAGAGAAGCGCAACGATAAGCACGCCAAGCAGGAATCAAAGAAGGGTCTCCTCGGCGAGAAGATGTAGGTGTTTCGCGGTGGACTCGAGAGAGATCTCCGCTCCGGCGTGGCCCTAGGCGACGGTGGGTTCTCCCTCATCGGAGACCATCTCGATACCGGCGGCGTGCCACGCCGTCATCCCACCCTCGAGATTGACGACGTCAAAACCCTCTTCGGCCAGGAACTGACCAGCGCGAGCTGAGCGTCCGCCCGAGCGACAAACGCAGACAATGCAACGGTCCTTGGGAAGGTCGTCGAGGGCGTCCGGAACGGCGGAGAGTGCGATGTGACGAGCCGCCGACGCGTGGCCCGCGTCCCATTCATCGTCTTCCCTGACGTCTAGGAGCAGCGCGCCCTCATCCAATAGTTCCAGCGCTCGAGCGACGTCCACGTTCTCGATTTGGCTCATTTTCCTCCACCTTTGGGTCCTTGGTCGGTAGCTGTAGGGACCCGTCCCCACCCTAGACTTGGGGGTGATGGCGAATGACCTGACGTCGAGCATCACCCCAAGCGAATTAGTCCAGCGGCTCGATTTCGACGACCTTTTGTACATGATCGACGTTCGCGAGCCTGACGAAGTCGAGGATTGGCAGATTCCCGGCGTGCATAACATTCCTCTCGCTCGCCTTGAGGCCGCCATCGAGACCGTTCCGCGCGACCAGCACCTCGTGGTTATCTGCGCCAAGGGTTCGCGCGCTGAACTCGGTGCTCAGATACTCGCATCACACGGCCTCGCTAGTGCGGTGCTCGAGGGTGGCATGGGTGCGTGGGCGTCGACCTATGACACCGTGACCGGTGACTTCGGGGGTGCGACCGTGGTGCAAGTGCGCCGCCGTGGCAAGGGCTGCCTGTCGTACGTGGTGGGTGCGGGTTCGCAGTGCGTGGTCATCGACCCGTCGCTCGACGTCGCACAGTACGAGGATGTCGCGCGTGCGCGCGGATGGAGCATCACCCATGTCCTGGACACTCACTTGCACGCGGACCACATCTCGGGGGCTCGCGAACTCGTTGAGCGAAGTGGTGCCACGCTTCTTCTCAGTCCGTCGGATCCTTTTCATTTCGCCTTCGAACCACTCAGTGATGGTCGTCGGATCGAATTGGCGCCTGACGTTGAATTGACCGTCTCGGCGGTCAGTGTGCCGGGTCACACCGAGGGCTCGACGATGTACCAATTGGGTGTCGCAGCGATCTTCACCGGCGACACTTTGTTCCTCGAGAGCGTCGGTCGACCCGATCTGGCCGACCAGGCCGAAGAGTTCGCGCATAACTTGTACCAGAGCCTTCACGAACGGGTGTTGCCCCTAGCGGACACGACGGTCGTCTTTCCGGCGCACTACGGCAGTGCCGTCGACGTGCACACGAATGTTTTCGTGGCTCGACCCTTGGGAGACCTTCGTCACTCGCTACCGGCCCTTGTTATGAGCGAGGGAAACTTCGTCGCGTGGGCCATCGCCAACGTCAAGGACCGACCGGCGAACTACCAGCGCATCGTGCGTATCAACGCGGGGAGCGAGCCACTGGCCGATGACGCGGCGCAGATGGAGCTCGGTCCGAATCGCTGCGCCATCGCGTAACGAGTTACTTCGCCACCGTTGCGATGGCGCCATCACGCACGACGACTCCCGCGGCACTGAGTGCGTCGCGGATGTCATCGGCGATCTGGTACTGGCCGGCCGCTCTCGCGCTGGCGCGAATCTCGTTCAGAGCTGCAGCCAGACGCTCCTGGGTCTCACGTAATGCCACGACCTCCCCTTCGTCGACCACCTGACGTGTCGGAGGGGCCAACTCGTCGACCGCTTCGAGGGGATGGGCTTGTGCGCCGAGGTCGGTCAAGGCAATGACACTCGAGTTGGCGAAGTCACTGACTGACCCCTCGAAGCGCCAATGGGCTTCGCCCTTGCCCTTGACGGTCATGAGCCCCGTCGACAAGTCGATGATCGCTGCGGTGTGCTCATCGATGCCCAGTACGCCCACGCCTTCGGGTAGTTCTTCTTCGAGCAGTCGTAGGCGGCGCTCGCCGATGTAACAGCGACTCGTGTCGTAGTCACGCCCCTCGGCGTTGTTGTAGTGCGGAAGGACGACGCAGTCCAGTCCAACCGCAGCCATCAGGTTGAGTCCTTGTAGCCACTCGAGCCCGCTACCGGATTTATAGATCTCGTACACCGGAGGGGCGTAGTGCCCCAGGGTGAGGGCCGCCGCCGACGAAAAGCATACGACACCGCCTTGGGCCAAGACCGAGGTCAGGTCCTCGGTCAGATTCATTGGTAACCACTGGCGCAGCGCGTACGACGGGCTCCCAGGACCGGCAAAGACGTAATTCGACCGACGAACCGCGTCCTTGAAGTTCTGTCGCTGTTCGTCGGTCGCCTCGTCGTACGATCGCAGGTCGAGGCCCGTCATGTCCAGATGCAGCGAGGTCGAAAAGTACGCCAGGAGCTTCTCGGTCATTTGGGGCACGTTCTCTTGGAATCCGAAGGGCGTGTTCAGGTTCACTGCCCGCGGGTCCTCGAGGTGCGAGAGGAGACCACGATGCACCTTGGTCATTCCGGGGCCGGTCTCGCCGGAACCGAGGAGAGCGAGGACGCCACTGGACACGCTGCGAGCGTAGTTGCCGTGGGGCGTTTTCGCTCTCAACCACTAGGTTGAGGCCATGAGCTTTGTCGTTCAAGTTCGCCAGCGTGCCCGCGATCATGTGTCGGCAGTCATGGTCGTGTGGGCGGTGGTGATGACGGTGGTGTTGGCCACGTGGGAGATCAGTCCGGCCAATGACGGACGCTCTGTGGTGTCGGGATTGGTCGCTACCGTCCTCTTCGGGCTCTATCTGGGGTGGCGTCGTCGCGCCGCCGCGGTGTTCGTGGCACCCGTGGTCAGTTGGACGTTCGCGTGGTTGCCACTTTGGATTTCGGCCATGGTTCGCCACGGTTTCCTCAAAGGTCTCTTCGTCGGATTCTTTCTCATCACCGTCGGTTGGATCGTGATTGGCACCTTCGAATTCGTCTCCCTGGGCGCAGTGACCATGCTCGTTCGTCGCCTGCGTGGACCGGGTCCTCAGACCGGCAACGACGGCGTGATCATTTTCGGCCCCAACGACCTGCGCTAATTGTCCCGGGTCTCGAGCGTGAGACCACGGGCGATGGTACGCCAGTCGGCGTGCGGCGGCGCGTCGTGATCGGCGCCGAGGACCTGTAAGCAAACGTGGTCCGCACCAGCTGAGAAGTGGTCGGCGATGCGTTGAGCGATGACGGTCACGTCGCCGTGGACAACCATTTCGTCGCAGAGTCGCTCGGAACCGCCGCGAACGAAGTCATCTGGCCCAAAGCCCATGCGACGCCAGTTGGCCCGGTAGTTCTCGAGTCCGGTATAGAAATTGAGGTGTTCGTGGGCGCGCGCCAGGAACTCGTCGCGGCTCGGGGTCAACACGACGGCTTGCTCGACGGCGAGGAACTTGTCGCCCAGGTGCGCCCGCGCCATCTTCGTGTGTTCGACGTCCACCAGATACGTGTGCACGCCGTCGGCCAGTTCGGCGCCGAGTCCGATCATCTGAGGTCCGAGCGCCGCGATGACGCGCGCGTATGGCTGGTCGACTTCGAAGGCGTGCATGGGGGCATTGTTCATCGCGCTCAAGTACTCGCGCATCGTCGCCAGTGGCGATCGGTATTCGTGTCCTCGGAGGCGTTCGACGAGGGGCTGATGGCTCACACCTAGACCAAGTACGAAACGATTGGCGAAGGTGGCGTTCAACGTTCGTGCCGCGTTGACCGATGCCACGGCGTCGCGCGCCCATATATTCGTGATCCCGGTAGCCACCGTGAGTGTCGAAGTGGCGCCAAGTAACAGCGAAGCACTCGTCAGTGATTCGCGTCCCCACGACTCAGGGAACCACAGTGCGGAGTATCCCAACGATTCGATTTCCGCCGCGATCCCTCCTCGAGTGGTCGGCGCCACAAGTTCGTGAGTGCTCGTCCATACGCCGACGGTGCCTCGCAGTGCGTCAAGAGGGGCGCTCGGAGGTGACATGAACTGATTGTAGGAAGTTTTGCCCTGCCCGGTTTCACCAGTCACAATGGGTCATGGCATACGTCGTCGTCACCGTGTCGTTGTGGATGATGGTGTCGGCCCTGACCGCCTTGCGGCCCGGACGCCGAGGTATCTTCGCCGCGCTGGCCTACCCGGTGGGCTGGGCCGCCGGAGAACTGCCGGTACAGGCGATCCTCTTGGAACTGGGCATGCTTCTCGTGTTGCGGTGGTGGGGGTGGCCGTCATGGTGGCTTAGTGTCCTTGTCTTTACCGTCGCCGCGCTGGTCGTCGTCGAGAACATGGCGCTCATCGTGGTTCAATTTATGTCGCGCTCGGTCGTGCGTCGCGCGCTCACCGAAAGTCCTCGTCGACCCCTCGTGGTCGGGCGACCTCGCGACGACGTGGCAGGATCGTGGTGGCGCACCATGTTGCAGTTGCCCTTTCACCCGCGCGACCTCCAAGTGACGGCAAACATCGCCTATGGACCCCACGCCCGTCAGCGTCTCGACGTGTGGCGCACACCACAGACACCCCATGATGCGCCGGTCATCATCTATTTTCACGGTGGTGGTTGGACTTTTGGCGACAAGCGCGAACAGGGTCGGCCCATGTTGCACGAATTCGTCTCGCGCGGTTGGGTGGTGGTGACGAGCAATTATCGACTCGCGCCCCATGACCCCTGGCCCGCGCACATCGTCGACGCCAAACGCGTCCTCGGGTGGGTCAAGAAGTTTGTTGTCAATTACGGTGGTGACCCCGAGCGAATCGTCCTTGCGGGCGGCTCGGCCGGAGGGCATCTCGCGTCCTTGTTGGCTTTGTCGAGGCCCGACGAGTGGCTCAGCGACGATCAGCGAGACGTTACCGATTGGACGGTGCGCGGGTGCATATCGCTCTATAGCGTCCTTGAGATGACCGGCGATGAGACGCAGTGGCACGGCCTCGGCCACGGACTGCGGGTGTTGCTGGAACGCCGGGTCGTTCAGCTGCTCTATGACGACAATCACGCGTTGTATGAACAAATATCGCCCCTGCACCGAATTCACGAGGACTCGCCGCCTTTTCTCGTCATCCAAGGAGGTAACGACACTCTGGTGGACGTGAACGTCGCGCGCACCTTCGTCGCCGAGTTTCGTTCTCGCGCTCTTGCGCCCATCTACTACGTGGAACTTCCTCTCACTCAACACGCCTTTGATCACACCGCGAGTCCGCGCACGTCGTCGACATTGCGCGCTGCGGTGGCCTTCGGCGAGTCGGTGGCGCATTCTCGACCACCACTCACCGACGAATTGTTGGCCAGCTATCAAGCTCCACCTGTCGAGGTGCTAGTCGACGAGTCCAGTGGGTGGGAACCCGCGTGTGACGTGGCCAGTCGACGTGGCACCTTCTACGTCGTCAGCGCTGACAATGCGTTCTCGACGCCGTTGGACCCCGGCAACGAACAGCGTCGCCGCGAACTCGATGAACTGGCGCTCGCTCGAGGTCTCGCTAGTCTGCCGGCGGTGGGTCGCGACCCGCGCGGGGCGTGGCCCGAGGAGAAGGGACTAGCAATCTTCAATCAGTCCGAGAAGTTCTGTCGGGCGCTGGCGAGAGCCTTCGAACAGTACGCCATCTACGAGGTGACCCCGAACGACCTACGTGTGGTCGTGGTCTCCTAGGCGTCGGTCGTCAGCGTCGCGCGCACGCTGAATTCGCTCTCTTCTTCGTAGATAACGCTGAGCACGCCGCCGGCGTCCACCAAGTCGCGTTGTCCAGCCATGATCACCTCGAGTAACTCGCCAGGCCCGGCGATGACCAATTCGGCGACTTCCTTGCGTTGCGACACCTTTTGCGTGCTCTTTTCGCGACGTATGGCTTCGAGGACGTCGCCAACCGCGCCGTACACTCCCGAAGCTGACGGCGCGCCACCGAGTTCGTCAAGACTCGGCCATGTCGCGAGGTGCACCGAACCTTCGTGCCACCAGCGCCAAACCTCTTCGCTCACGAAGGGGACAAAGGGCGCGAGCAGTCGCTGCAGGACAGACAACGTCAGCGATAGGGTCGCGTGCGCCGAACGCGTCGCCGCATCAGTGACGTCGCCGTACGAGCGCGTCTTGGCGAGTTCGACGTAGTTGTCACAAAAGGACCAGAAGAAGGCCTCGGTGCGCTCCAAGGCCCGCGCGTAGTCGTAATTCTCGAACGCCGAGGTCGCTTCAACGATCAGTTGGGCCAACAGTGCCAAGAGATCGCGATCGAGCGCCTCGCTCACGTCGGCCGCCGTCACGTCGGTCGCGCCGTCGAGTCGCCCTAGGACGAACTTCGATGCGTTGAGGATCTTGATCGTGAGACGACGGCCGATTTTCATCTGCGCGTCATCGATCGCCGTATCAGTCCCGGGGCGACCCGACGCCGCCCAATACCGCAGGGCGTCGGCCCCGTGAAGTTCTAACAACGGCATCGGCGTGACGACGTTGCCGACGGACTTGCTCATCTTCTTGCGATCGGGGTCGAGGACCCATCCCGAGATCAAGACGTTCGCGAAGGGCAACGAGTCGTGTTGGAAGTGACTACGCACGACGGTTGAAAAGAGCCACGTCCGGATGATCTCGTGGGCCTGGGGCCGCAGGTCCATCGGGAAAACTTGGTCGAAGAGGTCACTACCCCAGCGTCCGGCGATCTGGGGGGAGAGTGAACTCGTGGCCCAGGTATCCATGACGTCGGGGTCACCCATGAATCCGCCGGGCTGGTTGCGCTGAGACTCACTGAACCCGGGAGCCGAATCGCTCGAGGGGTCGACCGGAAGCGACGCCAGGTCGGCGACGATGGGGTGATCGAAGTCGACGTCACCGAACTCGTCCAAGCGATACCAGACGGGAAAGGGCACGCCAAAGAATCGCTGACGTGAAATATTCCAGTCGACGTTGAGGCCCTCGACCCAGGACCGGAAGCGGTGCTTCATGAAATCTGGGTGCCACTGAAGCTGTTCGCCCCGCGCAAGAAGTTCCTTGCGGTGCGCCAACGTTGCGACGAACCACTGGCGCGAGGTGACGATCTCCAAGGGACGCTCACCCTTCTCGTAGAACTTGACAGCGTGGGTGATCGGTCTCAGGTCTCCAATGAGTTCACCGCTCGCGCGCAAGGCGTCCACCACTGTGGCCCGCACTTGATTGACGGTGCGACCCTCGAGTTGAGCGTAGATGGCCTTCGCGGCCTCGAGGTCACGGGTGGGCCAGTCGTCGGAGCCGAAGTCCGCGGGGAGGAAGCGACCGTCGCGACCAATGAGCGCGCGCGTCGGCAGGGATAATTCTCGCCACCACGTGACGTCGGTCACGTCGCCGAAGGTGCAGATCATGGCGATGCCCGAACCCTTGAGTGGATCGGCCAACTCGTGGGCAAGAACGGGCACCTCAACGTGAAAGAGGGGGGTCACCACGGTGGAGCCAAAGAGCGACTGGTAGCGCTCGTCGTCGGGGTGCGCGACGAGCGCGACGCAACTCGCGAGAAGCTCCGGACGCGTCGTCTCGATCTCGACCGGGCCCGATCCGTCGCCCTTGGCGAAGGCGACACGGTGGTAGTTGGCGGGTCGCTCGCGGTCCTCGAGTTCCGCTTGCGAGACGGCGGTGCGGTAGTCGACGTCCCAGAGCGTCGGGGCTTCGGACGAGTAGACCTCGCCACGCGCGAGCATCTCTACGAAGCCGCGTTGTGAAATGGCTTGGGCGTGCGCCGAGATCGTCGAGTACTCGAGTGACCAGTCGACACTGAGGCCTAGGTGGCGCCAGAGGTTCTTGAAGACTTCCTCGTCCTCGGCGGTGAGGCGTTGGCATAGCTCGACGAAGTTCTTGCGTGAGATGGACTTCTTCTGATCGTCGGGTTTGTCGGGGACGACGAAGTCGGGGTCGTAGGGCAGTGAAGGGTCACAACGAACCCCGAAGAAGTTCTCCACGCGTCGTTCGGTCGGCAATCCATTATCGTCCCAGCCCATGGGAAAGAAGACCTTCTTGCCCGTCATCCGTCGGTAGCGCGCGATCAGGTCCGCGTGGGTGTAACTAAAGACGTGACCCATGTGTAGCGACCCCGAAACCGTCGGCGGGGGTGTGTCGATGGAGTACACCTCGTCGCGAGTGGCCGAACGGTTGAATAGGTAGGTGGCTTCGTCGTCCCAGCGTGCGAGCCACGCGTCGTCGAGACCTTCCAGAGTGGGCTTTTCGGGAACGCTGTAGGGGCTCGCAGTGTCAGTCATGGTGAATCGAGTTTAGGCCAGGCTCGTCCGGTCTCATTAGCGCAGGCGATTCGTTAGCGAGCGGACCGAGAAGTAGCAAGGTGGCGTGTTGGCGTAGTTTGTACTCGTGCTGCGCCTCTACGACACCGTCCACGGCGAGGTTCGCGACCTCGCGACTCGCGACGAAGGTCGCTTGTCGATGTACGTGTGTGGGCCGACGGTGTACGACCTCCCTCATCTCGGACACGGTCGCTTCACCCTCGTATGGGACGTCGCACGTCGATGGTTCACTTTCCGCGGCCTCGAAGTTCGCTACGTCTCGAACATCACCGACATCGACGACAACATCATCAATCGGGCTCTTCGCGAGGGGACGACCGAGACCACGGTCGCCGCGTACTACGAGGACCGGTGGTGGGACGCCATGACTCGAATTGGCGTCGCGCGACCCGACGACACCCCCCACGCCACGAAGTTCGTGACAGAAATGGTCCGTCTCATCGAGTCCTTTCTGGCCGAGGACGTCGCCTACGTGATCAGCGACGGTGTCTATTTCGACACCTCGAAAGTGGCGGACTACGGACTCTTGGCTGGCCAGGCGACTGACACGTTACGCGCGGGTGCACGCGTCGAGGCGAGTGAGGAGAAGCGCACGGTGCTGGACTTCGCGCTGTGGAAATTTGCCAAGCCCAACGAACCCACCTGGCCGGCACCTTTCGGAGACGGACGTCCTGGGTGGCATACGGAATGTGTAGTGATGTCCCTGGGTCTGCTTGGCGACGGCTTCGATTTGCACTGCGGTGGTTTCGACTTGAAGTTCCCTCACCACGAGAACGAGCGCGCCCAGGCGGTCGCCGCTGGGCACCGCTTCGCCCAACACTGGGGCCACAACGGCTGGGTCATGGTGGGTTCAGAGAAGATGAGCAAGTCTTTGGGGAATTTCACCTCGCTCACGGACCTCTTGGAGCATACCGATGCCCGGGCCTACCGACTGCTAGTGATCCGCTCCCACTATCGCTCGCCAATTGAGGTGACGCCGACAACCATCGCCGACGCCGAGCGCGCTCTGGCGCGTCTCGATACCCTGGCGCGGCGCTTCGATCTCCCCGCGTACGGAGGTGACGCCCTCGTGAGAGGCAGTGATTTCGAGTTTTCGGGCCCAGCGGCGGACCTTGTGACGACGGTGAGCGCGCTCTTGGACGAGGACCTCAATACACCCTTGGCAGTGGCGACACTCTTTGACGCCGTGAGCGCGGCTAATACTATTGCTGATCAGGGAGAAAATACTGCCGCCACTGAACTGGCGCGCGCGATAGCGGTTCTCTTTGGCGCATTAGGACTTGCCATGGTGGCGGCAGTTCACGAATCGGACGACGAAGACCAGCGACTGGTGAGTGCTCGTGACGAGGCCCGTCGTGACGGAAATTGGGCGGAAGCTGATCGATTACGCGACGAATTGGTGTTGCGGGGCTGGGTTGTCGAGGATTCTGCGACCGGAACGCGCATCCGCCGGAGCTGAAAAAATTGTTTGTTGGCGCGCGCGAGAACAAGTAGCGTGTGGCCTGAGGTTGCCGTTGTGGTTCCCTCCGGAATTGGTTGACGCCAACTTCCAAAGAAACAAGGAGGCCACAGTGGCTGTAGGAACCGTCAAGTGGTTCAATGACGAGAAGGGCTGGGGATTCATCGCTGTCGATGGCCAGCCCGACGTCTTTGTTCACTATTCGGAGATCCAAGGGGAGGGTCGTAAGACTCTCGTTGAGGGTCAGACCGTCGAGTTTGACGTCGAGCCGGGCGATCGTGGCCCGCTGGCGAAGCGCGTCGTCCTGAACTAACCATTCATTCGGAAGTAGGCAACCGCCGCCCTCGGGCGGCGGTTGTTTCATTTGCTCTGGAGCGTCAAGGATGCAATAGGGTGGAAGTACTTACTCACGGGTAACCCGAGTCGATGTTTTGGAGTGTGAATGACCGATTTCTCGCTTGCGCTCAACGAAGACCAGATCACCGTCCGTGACTGGGTCCACGGATTCGCTCTCAACGTCATGCGACCGGTCGCCCAGGAATGGGACGAACGCGAGGAGACTCCCTGGCCGGTGATCCAAGAAGCCGCCAAAGTGGGCATCTATTCGTTGGATTTCTTCGCGTCCGCTCTCGCCGATCCGTCGGGTATCACCATGGTCCTGGCACTGGAGGAACTGGCGTGGGGTGATGCTGGATTATGTATGGCGATCATGGGTTCGACCTTGGCGATGGCGGGCATTATGGGTAACGGGACGCCCGAGCAGGCAGCCGAGTGGATCCCGGCGTGTTTCGGCACTCCCGACGACGTCAAGGTCGCGGCTTTCGGTGTCTCGGAGCCCGACGCTGGTAGTGACGTGTCGTCGTTACGAACGCGCGCGATCTACGACGAAGCGCACGACGAATGGGTGATCAACGGGACGAAGACCTGGATCACCAACGGGGGCATCGCAGCGGTGCACGTGATCGTGGCCTCGGTCGATCCGACGCTGGGTAGTCGCGGACACGCCTCATTCGTCATCCCGGAGGGGACCGCGGGTCTTCGCATGGGACAGAAATTCAAGAAGATGGGCATCCGCGCCAGTCACACCGCCGAGGTGGTCCTCGAGGATTGTCGCGTTCCCGGTCGTTGCCTGCTCGGGGGGAAGGATCACCTCGACGAGAAATTGGCCCGTGCCCGCGAGGGCGTCAAAACGTCGGGTCAAGCAGCGATGGCCACGTTCGAAGCGACACGTCCCTACGTGGGTAGTCAGGCAGTTGGCATCTCGCGCGCCGCGTATGAGTACGCGTTGGACTACGCGAAAGAACGCCGCCAGTTCGGTAGGGCGATCATCGAGAACCAAGCCATCGCTTTCAAACTCGCTGATATGAAGATGCGCACCGACGCCGCACGCCTCCTGGTGTGGCGCGCCGCGTGGATGGCGGCGACCCGTCAACCCTTCACCGGCGGCGAAGGGTCACAGTCCAAACTCTTCGCTAGCGAGACGGCGGTGCACGTCACTGAAGAGGCGATTCAGATTCTGGGAGGTTACGGCTACGTGCGCGACTACCCGGCGGAGCGATGGCATCGTGACTCCAAGATCTACACCATCTTCGAAGGGACCAGCGAGATCCAACGACTTATCATCGCTCGCGCCATTTCGGGCGTTCACATCAACTAGAAAGGCCAAATGATAGTTGGTCTTTGGATCTCTCAGTTGTGATCTTGTGCGCTAGGCAGAGAGTCTCGAGCCTTCCATAAGAAGATCCATTCGGACCCACCAATGGGTTCCTTGGCCTCTCTTCGAATTCCGACATCTCTGTGCTTTGTAACGAACGTCATGATACAATGCATTCATGTCAACTCAAGTCAGTCAAGCCCGAGTGTCACAGCGTGGTCAAACGAATATTCCGGCAGAACTTAGGCATCGCTGGGGCATTGAAGATGGTGGTGAGATCGCTTTCGTTGACCTCGGCGACGCTGCCTTAATCCTGCCTGGCGGAATAGTTCGAGCCAAGGCTGAGCTAAAAAGCGTCCTGACAGCGCGTTACGACGCCGGGCTCGCCGCAATCAACGACCCCGATCTCGCTGATCAGTAGTGAACGTCGTCCTCGACGACCGCCTCCTGGTGGAGGAGCTCCTCGTGGGCATACCCAGACGGGACGCGTCTCTTCACACCACCGCCTATTGGTACTACCGCGCGTGTCGAGCGTCCGTTCTTGGTGCCGGCGGGCACCTCTCGGGACCATTCCGAGAGTTGCAGCCGCTTGAACAGGAACGGGCAATTAGATCGATGCTTCAGCTGTCAGAGGGCATCGGACTGCCCGACACGCGACAACTCGTACCGCTCATGGTGGAGGTTGCGGGTCGACACCCTCACTTGAACCTGCTCAACCTTGAGGCGGTGGCCGCGGCGCACGCGCTCGAGGCCACGGTCTGGCTCTCGTCGGAGTCGACGGATGGAATATTGCCACCTGTGCTTGACAGTGAACATCTCGCGTGGAACGTCATCACAATACCTTGAAGTGAATTTCGTGAAGCTCGGTCCCTCGCCGTTGTGATCAGCGCGGAGCGTCAAAGAGATATTGCATCGAGCGCGAGAAGTTGAGTGGGAATACCGTTAGGTGAAACTCTCCGGGCAGCACCTCGGACTCGATGACAAGATTGGGGTATTGGCGGCTCCTCAAGGCCGTGACAAATCGCTCTTGGTCGGCCACCATGCTCACCTCTCCGTAGCTAACGACTTCTTCTGCGGCTTCCGCCTCGGCGTCGGTTCGCTCACCTAACGGACGGTTCCGACCAGGGCGGTGAGATCGGCGAGTCGGCTGGAGTAACCCGACTCGTTGTCGTACCAACCCAGCACCTTGACGAGGTGGCCATTGGCCATCGTGAGTAAGGAGTCAAAGACGCACGACGCACTGGAATTGATGATGTCGCTCGACACCAGTGGCTCATCGGAGAATTCCAAGACGCCAGCGAGGCGAGGTGAACTCGCGGCCGCGCGAAAGACGTCGTTGATCTCCGAGACGCTCGGGGTGGCTCGCACGTTCGCGACGAGATCAGTGATCGACGCGTCGGGGACAGGGACGCGCAGGGCCAGTCCGTCGAGGTGACCATCGAGGTCTGGCAGCACGAGTCCGGTTGCTTTCGCCGCACCGGTCGTCGTCGGGACGATGTTTATCGCGGCGCTTCGCGAACGACGAGCGTCCTTGTGCAATGCGTCGACGAGGTTTTGGTCATCGGTGTACGCGTGCACGGTCGTCATGAAACCGTCTTCCAACCCGAACGCCTTGTCCAGGACATTCACCAGTTGAGCGAGACAGTTCGTCGTGCACGAAGCGTTTGAGATGATGAAGTCCCGTGTCGGGTCGAACTGATCTTCGTTGATTCCTATGACGAACGTAGCGTCGGGATCTTGCGAAGGTGCCGAGATGACGACGCGTGTAGCGCCGGCTTCAAGGTGTTCGGCGGCCTTCTGGCGCTTGGTGTAGCGACCAGATGACTCGGCGACGATGTCGATCTCGAGCTCGTCCCAGGGCAGGCCCTTCGCGATTGGCTCGGAGAGCATTCGAATTCTGCGATTGCCCACGAACATCGAGTCTCCTTCGACGCGCACTTCTTCGGGATAGCGACCGTGAACTGAGTCGCGTGCGAAGAGACGCGCGAGCGCCTCGGGGGCACCGAGATCGTTGATCGCCACGACTTCAAGGTCGGGGTGACGGACTAACGCCGCACGGAGAAATGACCGTCCCGTTCGGCCGAAACCATTGATCGCTACTCGTACAGTCATTCGGGCTCCTTTGTTCTCGGCACCTCGATCATGTCGTCGCTTCTATTGTCCCAGCGCCCCCGCGCGATCGCCCTGAGTCGAAGGTCACAATGTTTCGTCGCGGCTCGAGCAGCGTTGCGTACGAGGCGTCATTTCAGGCACGATTCGTCACGCGTGGACCACCGCTCGGCGAGAGGAGGATCGGTACTCGTGCAAGGAGTGTCGTAGGGTGATGCCGATGGTGCCATCTCATGTGACCGATCGACGCGAGCCCCGCCCGTACTCGACGCTGATCGCCCTACCGCGATGCCACAGCGACGTCGCCGTCGTGGTTCTTTACTGTTCAGCACTTTCACGGATTGGCGGTTCATCGTGGGCTACGTGACCGGAGCCGAGAATTTTGACGTGATCAGTTTGGGCGACGTCGTGACCGATGAGTTCATCCACCTCCCGGATGGATCTGTAGAAGTGCGGGTCGAGGGCGAGAGGCGCTGGCTGGAGATCCCACTCGGGACGAAAATCGTTATCGGAGAGGACTCACCGACGGGCGCCGGGGGAAGCGCCGCGAACGCCGCCGTCGCAATGTCGCGTCTCGGTCTGCGGGTAGGTCTCGCGAGTTACCTGGCCCACGATCCAGTGGGCCTTGACATTTTGAGTGCCATGCGTGGAGACGGTGTCGGAACCAACCTCGTGCACGTCGACTCGCCGGGGCACACGGTGCGAAACTTCGTACTCTCATTCGGTAGTGAGCGTACGATTCTCGTTCGACACGCTGAGTTCAATTACCGCTGGAAGGATTTCAGAGAACACGAGGTGCCCGCGTGGCTGTACCTGAACTCGTTGGGTCCAGACGCTTTGACATATCAAGACGACCTGGCTGACTGGCTGGACCGGCACCCGCGCGTGCGACTAGCTTTTCAGCCCGGTACCTTTCAAGTGGAGGCGGGCACAACGCGACTGGCTCGGCTCTACGAGAGAGCCGAAGTGCTGCTGTGTTTTCGCACTACCGCCGAGGCGATCACGGGCGAGGCGGGGGCCGAAATCGGTGAGACCCTCCAGTCCCTTCGAAGGCTCGGACCCCGAAGCGTCGTGGTGTTCAACGAAACTGGTGCGGCGGTGGCTGACGATCAAGATCAGCATCTCGCCATCGACGAGTTCGCCGAATCCGAGCCACGGCTGGACGTCACTGGCGTGGGTGACGCGTTCGCCGCGACAATAGTTGCAGCTACCGTTCAGGGCGTCCCACTCCGCGAAGCACTTCGGTGGGCGGCGTTAAATTCCGCCCAGGTGGCACGTCAGTACGGCACCCAGGCCGGGCTCCTGCATCGTGAGGAACTGTCCGCTCGACTTGAGGCGCTTCCGGAGTTGGCGGCCCACGATAGGTAGAACCAGCGTTCGCTAGGACGCTTGCCGCCAAGCTCAGCAAACTGACCTGGGCTCGTCAGCGTTCGCTGCAACGACCCTGCTCGAGAAGGCGGGAGTCGAATTAGGACCTTCTTCCCTGGCTCGACGTTGCGCCGCCGAACGAGACTGCTTTCGTGCTGGAGAACCACGACGCGAGCGAATTCCGACGACCCGGGAATGGAGGGACAGTGAGCGTCGGTGACGCAGTGGTCTTGAGCGTGCTCGACGTCACGACTTTGATCACGGGGTTGTCCGGACTCGGGTACGAAGTCAAGGGCCCCGTCGTTCGATCGGGGGCGATCATGCCCGGCGCACTAAATAATGTCGAAGACTTACCGCGGGGTTTTCATGACTATCAGGGACCCGGTGAGTACCGACTCGTGCAGGGTGACGACGATCATCTCTTTGACTGGGCGGTCGGTCCGAGCGGGTGGAAACCCGAGTTCTTCCCCCCTCACGGTGAGGTGTGGCGCGCACGGGTCGGCGACGGAACCGTAGCGTTGGTCGAGACCACTGACGTCCGACGCCCGCTCGCGATTGTAGGCGTGCGTCCGTGTGAGGCGGCGGCGCTCAAGGTGCTCGATCGCGTCTTCATTGATGGTCCCCACCGCGACACCCAATACGCCGAACGTCGCGAAAATGCTTTCGTTGCCGTCGTGGAATGTTCGAGTCCTGCCGCGACCTGCTTCTGCGACTCCATGAAGACGGGGCCCGACGTCGAGGAGGGGTTCGATTTGGCGCTGACGGAGTTGGACGACGACTACGGCCATCGTTTCTTGGTACGTGTCGGCACCACTCGTGCGCTGGCCGCTCTCAAAGACATTGCCCGAGTGAGTGCCTCGACACTCGATCTCTCCGCGCGTGACGCCGTGCTCGAGAGTGCTCGACGTCGGATGGTTCGTCATTTGAACGTTGAAGGTCTCTCCGAAACGCTGGCGAGAAATCTGGAGCACCCGCGCTGGACAGAAGTGGCTGAGCGCTGTCTCTCTTGTGGCAATTGCACGCTGGTCTGCCCGACGTGCTTTTGCAGCGACGTGCGTGACGCCACTGAACTCAGTGGTGACGTGGTGCGGCAACGCACCTGGTCGTCGTGCTTCAGTGTTGATCATTCGTATCTTCATGGCGGTGCGGTACGTCCGTCGACTCAGTCGCGATATCGCCAGTGGATGACCCACAAACTCTCTTCGTGGTGGGACCAGTTCGACACATCCGGATGCGTGGGCTGCGGCCGATGCGTCGCCTGGTGTCCCGTTGGGATCGACATCACGGAGGAGGCGTCGGCCATCGTCCAGTCCGACGGTGCGACCGCCGTGGGCATCCCGAGTGTTCGGGGCCCCTCGTGAGGACCATTGAAGAACTCGTGACCTCGCACCCTTTCGCGGTCGGACTGAACGACGAACACCTGGCGTTGGTGGCGGGGTGTGCCAACAACGTTGCCGTGGAAGCGGGAACACTGTTGTGCGAGGAGGGATCGAGGGCTGACACGTTCTACCTGGTGCGTCGGGGTCACGTCTCGATCGAAGTGCATCAAGCGGGGCGCGGGCCGATCGTGATCGAGACCCTGGGACCGGGAGACGCCGTTGGCTGGAGTTGGCTGGTACCTCCGTACCGCTGGACGTTCGACGCGCGGGTCATTGAGCCAGTGGGCGCTCTCGCCGTCGACGGCGCGTGCTTACGGGCTAAGTGCCTAGAGGACTCGGAGCTCGGCTTCGCCCTTTTGTCACGAGTGACCCAGGAGCTGCTGGGACGGCTTCAGGCCACCCGGGTACGACTACTCGACCTGTACGGGGGACCCAATGACTAGTTCATCGGCGTTGGACGCACCACGCTACGAATTGACCCCGACGATGTACCGCGTCGTTGCTCGTCGGCGCGAGACTTCTGACGTCGTCTCCCTGTGGCTCGAATCGCTCGACGGAAATCGTCTCGGATTCCGGTCGGGACAGTTCAATATGTTGAGCGCACTTGGGGTGGGTGAAGTCGCTGTCTCAATCTGTTCGTCACCGAACGATCCCGGTCCGATACGCCACAGCGTTCGCGACGTCGGCGCCGTGTCGCATGCTCTGTGCTCGAGCACCGTCGGTGACATTGTCGGCGTTCGTGGGCCTTTTGGTACCGACTGGGGAGTCACGGGAAACGCGACACCTCTCGATACGGTCATCGTCGCTGGCGGTATCGGTCTCGCACCATTGCGTGGAGCTATTGAGGAGTTGGTCACGGCTCGACGCGAAGGCGGGGGTCGAGTATTCGTGCTTGTAGGCGCGCGCGAGCCCGATCAGTTGGTCTTCTTGGACGATTTGTCACGGTGGGAGAAATCTGGCGCCGTCATTCTCATCACCGTCGACCGTCCTGCACCTGGTTGGAAGGGTCGCGTCGGGTTGGTGACGACGCTTCTAGCAAACGCTGGCTTTGACGCCGGCCACTGCCGTGTCCTCATCTGCGGACCAGAAATAATGATGCGATTCACGGCTCGCGCCCTTAGCGACCTCGGCGTCGGTTCTTCGTCGATCTGGGTGTCGCTCGAACGAAATATGCAATGCGGTCTCGGCTGGTGTGGGCATTGTCAACTCGGCCCTTTGCTGTTGTGTCGAGACGGTCCCGTCGTGGGCTACGCCGAGGTGAGTGCGCTGATGAGCGAGCGTGAGCGATGAGTGTCGACACCGTCGTGGCACGTCCGACGCTCGCCGTGTGGAAGTTCGCCTCGTGCGACGGTTGCCAACTCAGCTTGCTCGACCTTGAGCCGGAATTACTTGCTATTACCCGAGCGGTGCAGATCGCGCACTTCACCGAGATGACTCGTGCTCACGTTGAGGGACCCTACGACGTCTCGCTAGTCGAAGGGTCGATCACGACCGAGGACGACGTCGCGCGCATCCTCGACATTCGTAAGCAGTCGCGGTACCTCGTAACGATCGGGGCTTGCGCGGCAACGGGCGGCGTCCAGGCGTTGCGAAATTTCGTTGAGCCGGGAACCTTTCCCGCAATGGTCTACGCGCACCCGGAGTACCTGCGTGCTCTCGACACGTCGACGCCGGTTTCAGAACACGTCGACGTCGATTACGAATTACGCGGATGCCCTATCGATCGTTACCAACTACTGGAGCTGATCCTCGCACTTCTCGCACACCGTCGCCCCATCATTGCGACCAATTCCGTGTGTCAGGAATGCAAGGCACGCGGCACGGTCTGCCTCGCGGTGGCTGGCGATAGTGCTTGCCTCGGACCAGTCACTCGCGCAGGGTGCAACGCTCTGTGCCCGTCGATCGGACGGGGCTGTTTCGGATGCTTCGGCCCTAGTGAGGGGGCGAATGTGAGTTCCCTCATGCGGTGGTTGCGCTTTCGTGGACACGACGGTGACACCTTGGCGCGGCTGTTGCAAACCTTCAACGCTGCGGCCCCGGCGTTTCGCGACGGATCGACGCAGTTGATCGCCACCAAGGTGTCGCTCGACGCGAGTCCTCGGGCGCCAAAGGAGCGATCATGACCCACGGAACACATCGCACCCGCACAGTGAGCGCCGAAGGGGTCGCGCGCGTCGAAGGGGAAGGATCACTTCGCGTCGTTGTGCACGACGGCACGGTGAGTGAAGTATCTCTCGACATATTCGAACCACCGCGCTACTTCGAAGCCATGCTGGTCGGCCGGCACTTCACCGAGGCCCCGGACATCACTGCTCGAATTTGTGGAATTTGTCCCGTCGCCTATCAATTGACCGCGTGCGCCGCAATGGAAGATGCCGCAGGGATCGTCGTGAGTGACCGGGTGCAACTCCTGCGCCGCCTGTTGTACTGCGGCGAGTGGATCCAGAGTCACGCGCTGCACGTCTACCTGCTTCACGCCCCGGACTTTCTTCACTGTCAAGACGCTGTCGAGTTGGCTGAACGCGAGCCGAGAGTGATTGAACGAGGTCTCGCGCTCAAGCGCACGGGAAACTTGATTATGGAGACGGTCGGCGGTCGCGCGGTCCATCCGGTCAACGTTCGCGTGGGCGGCTTTTACAGTGCGCCCGAGCCTGGCGCAATCGCCGCGCTCACCGGTCCGCTCCAGCTCGCGCTCGAGGCCGCACTCGCGACCGTCGAGTGGGTCGCGCAATTCGATTTTCCTGACGTGACGTCTACCTACCGGTTCGTGGCACTTCGTCAAGGTGATCGCTACGCAATCGACGCCGGACGACCGGGTTCCTCGGACGGCCTGGACGTCACGCCCCAACGCTTCGCCGAACTTGCGGTCGAAGAGCACGTGGCTCGATCGACGGCACTGCACGCTCGTCTCGATGGGTGCAGTTACCTCACCGGTCCGCTCGCGCGCTACGCGCTAAATGCTTCGATGCTCCCCGACGTCGTGCGTAACGCGGCCCACACTGCTGGACTCGGTGAGACGTGCGTGAATCCTTTTCAGAGCATCATCGTTCGTGCGCTCGAATTGGTATTCGCCTGTGACGAAGCCCTGCGTCTCGTCGCCCAATACGAACCACCCGTGCCCGCCGCTGCGATGGTCGTTGCCCGCGCTGGTGTCGGCACAGGGGTCACGGAGGCACCGCGAGGACTGCTCTTGCACCAATACGAAATCGACGCCGACGGCACCATCGTTCGCGCTCGGATCATGCCGCCCACCTCTCAGAACCAACTCACCATCGAAGAGGACCTGCGTCGAGTCGTAGAAGGTGGACTCGACTTGAACGACGACGACTTGCAGTGGCGCTGCGAACAGGCAGTGCGCAATCACGACCCGTGTATCTCGTGCGCCGCGCACTTCCTCGACCTCAAGGTGGAACACTCGTGAGTCCGCGTGACATCGTGGTGGCGGGCATCGGTAATTTGTACCGCGGTGACGACGGCGTGGGTCCCCTCGTCGCTGAACTGTTCGCCAACGAAAATCGCGACGTACGCGACGTCGGTCCCTTAGCGGAACCTCTGGACCTACTGGGTCGATTTGACGGAGCGGACCTCGTGATCGTCATCGACGCGGTGCGTTCGGATGACCCGACCGGCACGGTGCGAGTCCTCGACTTGGTCGTGGCTGACTCCGTCGACGAGAGTGGCGCTGAGCCCGCCGTCACGAGCACGCATGGCATTGGCCTCGCTGGCGTTCTACGCCTTGCCTACGCGGTCGGTCGCGCACCACAGCGTCTAGTGGTCGTGGCGATTGAGGGTGAGGCCTTCGAGTTGGGTAACTCGATGAGCGAAGCGGTGAAGGCGGCCGTCCCCGAGGCACTTGCGGCGGTGGCGACCTTGATTGACAACGAGCTGCGATGTGCGTGAGTCGACTCTGTGAGGTTCTACGTCGCGACGGACCCGCGTGGGTCGAAGTCGAAGACGTGGATCATGTCACGTCGCGAGTGTCGTTGCTTGCCTACGACGGTGTCGAACTGTGCGCGGGCGATTGGGTGAGTGTGCACAGCGGCTATGTGATTGATCGAGTGGATGCCGTTGAGGCGGCTTGTATCGCTGAGGAGATTCGACGAACAGTGTCGTCGACAATGGAAGGAGACATATCGTGAAGGCAACAATTCCACTTTCGCCGCGTCGACGCCTGCCGGGGTCCGTCGTCGCTGGAGCGACGGCTCTCGTCAGTGGCGTTTCGGTATTCGTAAACAGTTATGGCGTGCGCGCGGGAGCCGCGCCCGCCGTCTACACCACAGCGAAGAATCTCGTCGCGGTGGTAGTGCTCTCGTTCGTAGCGCTGATTGGTTGGACCGTTCGCGCGCGTCGGAGCGGGTCGGCCGTAGCGAATTTTGTCACAACGGCGCCGGAGGCTCGCGATGTGCCAGCGACTTCGGCTTGGACCGAGCGACTCGGGCTCGCGTACGTTGGCATCATCGGAGGAGGGCTCGCCTTCGTACTCTTCTTCAACGGTCTCGCACAGAGCAAGGCGACGCCGGCGGCATTCTGGCGAGACACTCTCGTCGTGTGGGTCGCGGTTCTAGCGGTGTTGTTCCTGCGCGAGCGCCTTCGCTGGTGGAACGTCGTGGCAATCATCCTTCTTCTCAGCGGTGAAGTGATGGTCAGCGGCGGTGTCGGTCAGCTTGCAGCCAACCACGGCGAGATCGACGTGCTCGCGTCAAGCCTCCTGTGGGCTCTGGAAGTGATGGTGGCACGACGACTCCTCAAGACTCGGCCTCCCGCGACGTTGGCCCTCGTGCGTATGGGAGTTGGCGCGCTGACCCTGATCGCCTATCTGGCCGTCAGCGGATCACTCAGCCAGTTGAGCGCGATGAATGCTGATCAGTGGCACTGGGCACTCTGGACGGGAATGTTGCTCAGCGTGTACGTGGCGACCTGGATGAGCGCCCTCGCACGGGCCCGTGCGATTGACGTGACGTCGGTACTCGCCTCGAGTGCCTTGATCACTTGGTTCTTGCAACTCGTGGCCGGCACGACGAGCGTGAGCGGTAACACGATCGGATTGGTGCTGATTGGCGTGGGCGCCGCACTCGTGCTCGTCGAAGCGCGCGGCCGTGCGTCGTGGATTGAGAGAGCACTACGCGCGTGAACGACTTTGGGCCAGCACGCCGTGAGGGGGTCTCGGGCGCGGGACTCTTCGCGGCGTACGCCTACCCGCCGAATGAACGCGGCTATTGCGGCCCGGGGGAGCCGGCGGCCCTCCTGGAAGCGGCAGTTGAGGGCGGGAACGATTCGCTGCTCGCGCATTTGGCTCGCCAATTCGAGGGGGCGTGGCCGTATCTTGAATTGATATCTGGTTGCAATGGAGTCAGGGACCCGCTCGATCGGCGGGTCGTCGAGGCGTATTGGATCGGAAATGAGTTGACACGACGAGTCCCGCCCTCGGTCCTCGCCGCGTCACTTGACGAGCGATTCGCGCATCGGGCTGGCGCACGATTTCACCCCCTCATCGCTGCCGCCTGGAATGGGGGTGTGGCCCAACACAATTTTCACGTCTTCGCCGTGTATCCGTGGCTTGGTCTGTTGCGCGCCGGACACTCGAGCGTCCCCCTCGACGTGCTGGACCAATGTCGAGTTCGCTGGGGTCACGTCATTGCGTTGAGCGGCGATCTCGTCACTGTGACCAGTCGTGACCTGGAACTGGTCGGAAGTCAACTGCTCCTGGGTGGTGAACGCATCGAAGTAGTACGTCGTCGCGTCGATGGCGTCGGATTCGTTGATCACCTGGCGATCGGTGACGCGGTTGCGCTTCATTGGGATTGGGTGTGCGAACGACTGAGCGGATCGGCGCTTCGACGCTTGCAAGCAGCGACTTCGGACAATCTGCGAGCTGTCAACTCCCTAGGCTCATGTCCTCCGGCCGCGGCCTTCGAACTGGCGTAGCCTGCACGGTTCACCGACGGGTCGATAGGGCGTGAGCCGAAGTTCAGGCGCTCAGTGCCGGACACGCGAGAGCATCGCTGTGACGTATGAGGTGGATTGTGGCCAAGTGTTCGATCCGCCCGACCGAAATCGGCGAATCGCTTCAGTGCCGGGATTTACTTAACGCTGCTCAGGGACCATGTCGATCGCGCCGCAGGGGCATTCTTTGACGCATATGCCGCAGCCCTTGCAGAAGTCGTAATTGAATTGGTAGCGCATATTTTCTCCGAGTTTGATGACCGCGTTGTCGGGACATACACCTAGGCAATTGTCGCATTCGAAACAGTTTCCGCAAGACATGCAACGTCGTGCTTCGAAGAGGGCGTTGTCAGCCGTGAGACCACCGACCACTTCTTCAAAGTTGGTTTGACGTCGCACTCGCTCCAGCTCGGGGCGAGTGGTGCGCGGGGCGTCGGCGTAGTACCACGTATTGAGACGTTCGAAGACTGCGAGCTCGTGGTGGACTTTCTCTGGGGCGACGCGCCCCATGACGAAACTATCGATCCCCGACGCGGCTCGCTTACCGTGTCCGACGGCGACAGTCACGGTGCGTTGGGCAGGGACGGCGTCGCCACCGGCGAAGAGGCCCGAAGGGCTCGCCATCATCGAATCGAGGACTTCGACCGAGCCGTCACGAACGGTGACGTTCTCGGCATTGTCGAGCAAGGAGAGATCAGTGTCCTGGCCGAGGGCGAGGATCAGCGAGTCGGCGTCGAGCTCTTCAAATTCACCCGTTGGTTCAGGGAATCCCTCATCGTTGAGCTTCATCGTCTCGAGGAGGATGCGATCGTTATCGAATTTGTTGATCGTCGACAACCAACGTACGGTGACGCCCTCGCCAAGTGCCTGTTCGAGTTCTTCGCCACTCGCACCCATTCGCTCGCGATTGCGACGGTAGACGATGACGGCGTCGGTCGCGCCCAGGCGACGAGCAGTACGAGCGGCGTCAAAGGCTGTGTCGCCTCCGCCGTAGACCACGACGCGCCGACCGAGAAGTGGCGGATCGTCGGCAGCGACCTGGTGAAGAAAGCTGACTGCGTCGACGACTCGAGCGGAGTCGCCCGCCGGGATGTCGACGCGCTTGCCAAGTTGCGCGCCAACGGCAAGAAATGCCGCGTCGAACGATCCGTCACTGCGCTCGTGTTCCACGTCATGGACGACGTGCTCGAGCTCGACCTCCACACCCATTGCGATGACGCGAGCGATCTCTGCGTCGAGGACGTCGCGGGGTAGTCGGTAGGCGGGGATGCCGTAACGCATCATGCCTCCCAGTCGTGGAGCCGAGTCGACGAGACGGACGTGGTGGCCGAGACGCCGTAAGTGATAGGTGGCGCTCAGCCCCGCGGGTCCCGCACCGACGACAAGGATTCGTTTTCCCGTGTCGGGACCCGGATCGGGGAGAGCCCACCCTTCGTTCAATGCGATATCACCAAGGAAACGCTCCACAGCGTTGATCCCGACCGCTTCGTCGACCTGGACCCGATTGCATGCGGTCTCGCACGGGTGAAAACACACGCGACCCATGATGGCGGGGAACGGATTTTCTACTACGAGCTTGCGCCACGCCGCTTGGTAGTTGCCCGATTCAGCGTCGTAGAGCCAGCCCTGAATATTTTCGCCCGCCGGACACGCGTCATTGCACGGTGGCAGACGGTCGACATACACCGGGCGTTCGACTCGCCAGGAACCCGTGTGGTTCGCCAGGCTCGAGCCGACGTCCAGGGTGATCGCAAAGGGGATCTTCATTAGGACTCCTCCGTTGTGGGCGCGATGAGCCCGTAGCGAGCGATATTGGCGTCGGCGATCATTTGGAGGTGGGCCACGATGTCTGGGCGAGGGTGGGCGCCAAAAAGATGGGCGTAGCGACGTTGTCGCGAGAGGTACTCCTCGACGGGTACTTGTCGGCGAATGTGCGAGACGGAGGAGACGACGCCGTCTGTGGCCTCAAAGACTGGGAATAGCCCAGATTCCTTCGCGAGACGCGCGAGGAGGATGGTCTCGTCGGACGCTGAACCCCATCCGAGAGGGCAAGGAACGAGGACGTGCAAGTAACGTGCGCCGCGAACCTCCATGGCGCGCTCGACCTTGCGTTCGAGATCGTGGAGGTCAGCCACGGTGGCTGTGGCGACGTAGGGAATGTCGTGCGCCATCGCAATGCGCGGGAGGTCTTTGCCCTGGCCGAAACCATTGCCTGGTTCAGGCCCCACCGCCTCGGTCGTGGCGGTGCGCGCCGCTGGTGGTGTGGCTGCCGAACGTTGCACGCCGGTATTCATGTAGCCCTCGTTGTCGTAGCAGATGAAGAGCACGTCATCGTTGCGTTCGAACATTCCTGACAGACATCCAAAACCAATGTCGACCGTTCCTCCGTCACCCGCCTGGGCGACGACACGCACGTCCTTCACCCCCTTGGCGCGCAGTGCGGCCGCGACCCCCGTCGCAACGGCTGGGGCGTTGCCAAAGAGCGAATGAAGCCAAGGAATTCTCCACGACGTCTCTGGGTACGGTGTTGAAAAGACCTCGAGGCAACCGGTGGCGTTGACTGCGACGATTTGGCCGTTGGTGGCACGCATCGCAGCGTCAAGGGCGTAGCGCGCCCCCAAAGCCTCGCCACACCCTTGACACGCGCGATGACCGGAGTCAATAGAGTTCGTCCGATCCGATTGAGCTTGTACTGTGCGCTCGTCCCGGTTGAGGAGACGGTTGCCGACGGCGAAACTTCCAACTTGGTAGAAGTGAACGCGTTGGTTCGTCATGCGGGCGCCTTAGGAGATGTTGTTGCGCGGTCGCGAAGGAGATTTTCCGCCGAAGGACCCGATCGTCGAGTCGCTCGAATGCGGGCTCGTTCTCGATCGACCGCTCCGTGGTCGAGGTCAAGAAAGGTGAGGGCCGCTAACTCGTCTTGGGTCGCGTCGTGCAGAACGCTCTCGAGCGAACGGCGAGTGATGGCACGACCGCCGAGTCCCGCAACCACGGTGCGAAGAATCGTCTCGTCGTGATGAATCGCAATGGCGACGTCGGCCGAAAGCACGCCACCTGAGCCGATACTGAAGGCTTTCTCGATCACTACGACTCGATGAGCGTTCGCCAGGGCGTCGCGCACGGCTTGACCAGGAAATGGGCGAAACGACGTAATACCGAGGACACCAATGAGTTCTCCAAGGTCGCGACGGGCGTCGACCGCGTCCTTCAGGGTGCCCAGGACCGAGCCCATAGCGACCACCACGGTTTCGGCATCTTCGATTCGATACGGGCGGACCAGTCCGCCACTCTCACGCCCCGTGGCATCGAAGAACTCGTGCGCGATCTCGGGAATGCGCTCCAATGCGTCGAGTTGGCGTAGGTGGGCGAGGTATCGCACTTCTTCGAAGGCCTCGGGGCCGACCATCGCGCCAATCGATACCGGCGCTTCGGTGTCGAGTACTTGTCGCGGGTCGTAGGGCGGGAGGAACGAATCCACGAAGGCCTGATCGAGAAGGTCCACCCCCTCGACGGCGTGAGTCAAGATGAAGCCGTCGACGCACACCATCACCGGGACCGAGAGTTCCTCGGCGAGTCGGAAAGCCTGGACGTGAAGATCCGCAGCTTCCTGGTTGCTCTCGGCGAACAGTTGAATCCATCCTGAATCACGTACGGCCATCGCGTCGCTGTGATCGTTCCAAATGTTGATCGGTGCGCCAATGGCACGGTTGGCGAGCGTCATAACGATTGGCAGGCCCAGCCCGGCAGCGTTGTAGACGGCTTCCATCATGAAGAGCAGCCCCTGGCTCGCCGTCGCGGTATACGTACGAGCGCCAGTCGCCGAGGCTCCGATGGCGACGGACATCGCCGCGAACTCGGACTCGACGTTGATGTACTCGCAGTTCGTGAGCGTTCTCGACTTCACCATGACACCCACCGCTTCGATGATGTGTGTCTGCGGCGAGATCGGATACGCGCAGACGACTTCTGGTCGACACAGGGCCACTGTTTGGGCGATCGCCTTCGAACCCTCAATTTGTCGAAGCACGAGCGGCCTCCTCAACTCTTGACGACACGTGGTCGTAGGCCGCCTTGACGGCAGATGCGTTTCGCTCACCCACAGGGCCAGCGAAGTGTTCGCGCACCGCTTTGCAGATCGCGTCGCACGTGATTTCTCCGGTGAGCGCGGCGAACCCGCCAAGCAGAGCGGCGTTTGGCAGCGGACGGCCGAGGTGTTCGAGGGCGATGTCGGTGGCGGGACAGGTCATGAGACGCCCGGGGAGGAATTGGTCGAAGGAGTCACCAAAACCAAGGTCAGAGAAAGAATTTGAAGTATTGACCAGTACGTACCCCTGAGGCGCGAGACCCGAGAAGAGATCCACTTGGTGGATCAACGTGACGTCTTGAATGATGACCGCATCAGGTTCCATGACCGGTTCGTGGGTACGGATGTCCCGATCGTCAATTCGGCAATACGAGACGACGGGAGCTCCGGTGCGTTCTGATCCGAAACTGGGAAAGGCCTGTGCGTGTCGCCCCTCGTCAAAGGCCGCGACCGAAAGTATTTCGGCCGCCGTGACGACACCCTGACCGCCCCTGCCATGAATACGAATCTGGAACACGCCCGTGGTTGCCTTTCGCTAGAGAAAACCCCTGCAAAGTGAAGGTACCGCGATGAGGTCCGCAATTGATAAGGGATTTGGTCACGAATTTTCACCCGATTGATTGTTGAATCCTGGCAAGGACCGCTGGCGAGGCGGTGAGCTATCTCCCCAGGAAGCGCGATACGTCGCGAGAAGAAAGGACCGACGCCGAGCGAGGACCGGGGCTGAAGACCTCGTGACTCGAACGACGAGAGGCGCCACACGAGTTTGTCGGCTCAACCGACGAACAGAAACGTTTCGATGTGACGATCAATTATCAGAAGGGGAATCTTGAACCTTTGCTGCTGAAGCCAAACCTGGTCGCTTCGACAGTGCTCGGGCCATCGATCACGACGTCGCGCACTCAACCAACCATCTCACTCACTGGTCACCGGTGACGGTACGACGACGACGGGCATCGTGGCGTGACTTACGACTTCGAGACTCGTGCTGCCAAGAAAGAAACCCGGACGCTTTCCGTGACCCCGTGAGCCGACGACCAGGACGTCCGCGCTGATCGGAGGAGATCCAAGGCGTAGCAGTACTGAACAAGCGTCCCCATTTTCGACGATCCAACGAAGTCGATTCTCCTCGACGTCGCACTCCTCGGCGAGGGCGAGCACGTCCGGTGGAATCCGGTCCGATGAATAACGCTCGTGAAGATGCTCGAGCAATCCGGTCGCGTGCGCGATCGTCACGAAGGCGCCAGTCTCGTGCGCCGCACCCAACGCCCATCGAACGGCGACGTTCGCGTCGTCAGAGCCGTCGTAACCCACGGCAATGTTCTGCAGTGTCGTCATGACGTCCTCCGTCCATCACTGGTTGAAAGCATCTCGATCGCCGTGAGGCGCTCGCGCTGTATTCGGCTGATGTGCTCGACGCCCGGTCCGCCAGTGGAAGGGGATTCTCCCTCGTACGGTTGCTTCAGTGACGCGCTCAATGTCGAGTGGATGCTTGAGCGCAGGGCGTCCAAGTTGTAGCCGCCCTCGAGAAACATAACGACGCGACCGGGACGTGGCGCAAATTCATTCACGCACTGCGACATCAGGGCAAAATCGCCGCTCGTCAGCCGAAGGTCGGCCATCGGATCCTCGCGGTGGGCGTCAAAGCCAGCGGAGACCAACACCCAGGTCGGGTCGAACGCGTCAACGACTGGTGCGGCAATCTCGTCGATCGCCCGGCGCATGAGGTCGCCCGTGGTCCCGGGAGGTAGCGGTATGTTCACGGTACGATCGATCGCGTGGTGGCCACCGACTTCGCTGGCCGAGCCGCTGCCGGGAAATAGGGGCCATTGATGGGTCGACACGTAGAGCACGTTGGGTTCATCCCAAAAGATCTGCTGGGTTCCGTTACCGTGGTGCACGTCCCAATCGACGATGAGCACGCGCTCACCCTGGTCGAGGAGCTCGGCCGCCGCGACTGCGACATTGTTCAAAAGACAGAACCCCATCGCCCGATCTGCGAGCGCGTGATGACCTGGTGGTCGGGTCGCGACGAATCCCACGCCCTCGTTTCGACCTTGTAATTCTTCGATGACTTTTAGTCCTGCTCCGGCGGCAAGTTTCGCAATGGCCCACGAGTCCAACGTGGCGAAGGTGTCTTGATCAATATCGCCACCACCTGAGTAGCAAAAGGCACCTAACTCGTCGAGATAGTTCCCGTGGTGCACGCGAAGAAGTTCCGCGCGAGAGGCACTGGCACTTGGCACAACGACCAGGTCGTTCCCAAGATGGAGATCTTCGACGGCGCACAACGCGGCGACCAAACGTTCCGGCCTCTCGGGATGCCCAGGTTCTTCGTGACCCGAGTCGCTGTAGGGGCTGTTGATCACGAGCACCATGGTTAGTTCGTCTCCGCCGCGTTCGCGTCGGGCGTGCTCTGCGTGTCATCGTATGGCCCGAGAGCGAGGAGCACGCTGAACTGACCTCCGGAGAACGAAGTGGTCACCGGGAACTTCGAGTGAAGAAAGACGGACATCATGTCGTGGTTTTCGAACAGCGTTTCGGCAGTGAATGTCGTGATGTTCCTCGCTACGGCCGCATCGGCCAGGGCGTCGAGTAGTCGGTGCCCGAGCCCCAAATGTTGGTAGTCGTCACGAACGACGAACGCCACCTCGGCCGTGCTCGTCAAGGGATACCGTTCGTATCGTCCGACGGCGACGAGTTCGTCGCCGTCTTCGATGACCAGAGCCAACCGGTCAACGTAGTCGACCTCCGTGAGGTGGGTGACCTCATCGTGCGTGAGTTCCGGGTGGACCGAGAAGTACCGACGGTAGATCGAGTCAAACGATAGCTTGGAATGAAACGAGATCAGTTTCGCGTCGTCGTCACCACGAATGGCCCGTAGACGTAACCGTGCGCCGGTGCGGACTTCGAAGTCTGTCGTTAATTCTTCGGGGTATCGCCCAACAGCGGCGGGTTCACAGGATTGATGGGCCAGTTCTTGAGTTGATTGTGACGCCTTGTGAGTGTCGTTCACAACTGTGCTCGGGTTGTGTCGGGATCTAGGCATGAGCAGAACGAGTGCAACTCGCTCGGTCGAGCGCGAGTAAGGCTATTCGAGACATCTCAGGCATCGAGACCCCCAGTCTCGCTTGGTCGATGTTGATACGTTGAGGCATTTCTCCATGGTCGCGCCTTGGCGTGACCATGGATAGAGACGAAGGTCCCTCGCTCGTCCTCCTCGTGCCGTGTCGTGGGCGAGCGACTCGCTGGGGCCGCTATGCGCCCACTTCGGGTATGCGTGTGGTGAATGCGGCTCCGCGCACCGCTGAAACCAACTTTCTCCAGGCGCACCGTGTGGCAGCGAAACTCGCTCACGATTTCAGCGGAACTGGACCCGTGAGATCCTCGCTGTCGCTCGTGCGGGAAGTTCACTGGAATCAACGAGGACGTGGCTAGTCCTTGTGCACTGCTCGTAGTCCGCCCCACGCCAACGTCGCCGTGTGGGTCGCGAGTCGTCGGGCCTCGTCAGGTGAGGGTGTCGGCCAGCGCTTTGCTTCTTGTTGCAAGAGCCACACGATGGCGGCACCCTCAGCAATACCGACGATGCCTGCGGCTAATTGTCGCCGATGGTCGTGTCCGATCGAGACGTCGATGTAGGGCACGAGAAAACCTACGAGACTCACTTCGATCTTGCGCAATTCCGTCGCCGTCTCGCCTTCGTGAGAGTGGATGAACAACAGTCGAAAAGCGTCGGTATCGTTGACCACCATGTCGAAGTACACGCGAAACGCGCTCTCGATCTTCGAACGCGGCGTCGTAACCGAGGTCACCGCCTTCATGAGGTTCTCGACCAGGACAGCTCCGGTGTGCGAAACGATCTCCTGGTAGAGGGTGCCCTTGGATTCGAAGTACTGGTACAGGATTGGTTTAGTGAAACCAGCGGCCTTGGCGATGTCGTCCATCGTGGTGGCCTGGTACCCACGTTCAGCGAAGACTGATTTGGCGATGTCGAGGAGTTGTTCACGTCGCTCAAGGTGAACTGGTCGATCATCGCGTAGCACCATGGCTGTAAATCTAATCGTCGCTCTACGAGGGAAAGCGCGACAGTATTTCCTTGAGTTGCCCAGGAAGATGGGACAGATTGAAGTGTTGACGAGCGACGGCAAGATTCGATTCGTAGCGTGCCTCGTCGGGCGCCACCAGGAAGTTCTCAATCCCAGTGATGTCGTGCAGGTCGAAGAACTCGAATCCAAACGAAGTAATCTCGCGCGCCACCGGATAGGGATTGAGTGCCAGAGGTCGCCGATGCGTCACCGACTCGATCACCGGGTTGCCGAATCCTTCCCACGTGGACGCCATCACAACGAGGTCGGCGCTGGCGTAGGCATCGGACATGGTCACGCCGAGTGGTATCTCGCGAACGACGGGCGTTCGCGACGTGTTGAGTGTCTCGTTGAGTTCGTCGTCGTAACCGTCTTCGGCCGGACCCATTATCCACAGCGTCGCGTCGAGGCTCTCGCACAGCGCGAGTGCCCCTGGAATATTCTTCCGCGCGATGGCGCGTGTCGGCAGGACGACGAGCCGTCGGTCTTCGATATCGAGGGCTCGGCGGGTCTTGTGGCGATCACCCCGAGGGGGGGAGCAATCAAAGCTGTTGTACATCGTGGTGGCCGTGATCCCTCGGGCCTGCAATTCGTGTCGCGATAATTCGTTGATCGTGACGTGGTGCCAGTTCGGATCGTCTCTTGGACCTTCGAGATGGCTCAACGACGCCCGTTGCCAAGCGAAGTCATGGTGATGGAAAAGGGCGTCGCGCCCCGCCAGCACGTCCCAGAGCACCTCTCGCGCAGCGACGTTGAGCGGCAGCGACGCCAGGTTCTCGACGATGACAAGATCGTACGAGTCCAGGGCCCGTTCCACTTCGTGGGGCGCAGGTCCCTGAGGGGCGTGGGCGGCCAGCCCGGGGATTATTCGTTCGGCTGATCCTGAACCGGCCACTGTGGTGACGTGGTGACCGAGGTGGCGTAGCGCCCCAATCCACTTGGCGCTCTCGATCGACACTCCGTCGGTGCCCCCGAGACGAAAACTCACGACGGCCACGCGCAACATGGCGCCCACGTTACGCGCCCGAGCCAAAATCAGGCCGGTGGTAAGGTGTCTCAACCGGTGTCGGCCGTTAGCGGGCACCCACCCGGAGGAAAACGATGGCTACACGTGCGCTAATTACCGGTATTACAGGTCAAGACGGTTCCTACCTCGCGGAATTGTTGCTCGACAAGGGATACGAGGTATATGGCCTGGTGCGACGCTCCTCTAGCGAGAACTTCGAGCGCATCGCCCACATCCAGGATCGCTTGACGTTGCTGTCGGGCGACCTGATGGATGAGGTGTCGCTGATCAATGTGCTGCGTGACAGTCGACCGCGTGAGATCTACAACTTGGCCGCTCAGTCCTTCGTCCAGACCTCGTGGAGTCAGCCGGTTCTGACCTCAGAGACCACCGCCTTGGGCGTGACGCGCATGCTCGACGCCATTCGCATCGTCGACCCCGAGGTGCGCTTCTATCAAGCCAGTTCCTCCGAGATGTTCGGTCGCGTTCGTGCTATCCCTCAGAGCGAGACGACTGAGTTCTACCCGCGTTCCCCCTACGGTGTCGCCAAGGTCTATGGCCACTGGATCACCGTGAACTACCGCGAGAGTTACCAACTACACGCGTCCAGCGGCATCTTGTTCAACCACGAATCGCCGCGGCGAGGGCTCGAGTTTGTGACGCGCAAGGTGACCCACGGCGTGGCGCGCATCAAGCAAGGTATCGACACTGAACTTCGATTGGGCAACCTCGATGCACAGCGCGATTGGGGCTTTGCCGGTGACTACGTCAAGGCGATGTGGGCCATGCTCCAACGCGATGAGCCCGACGACTTCGTTATCGCCACCGGTGAGACCCATTCGGTGCGCGAACTCTGCGAAGTGGCCTTCGCTGCCGCTGGTCTCAAGTGGGAACAGTACGTCACGATCGACCCAGCGTTTTTGCGTCCCGCGGAAGTCGACCTCCTGGTCGGTAACCCAACGAAGGCGCATGAGGCCCTGGGCTGGAAGTGCGACGTCGACTTCTACGGCTTGATCGACATGATGGTCGCTTCCGACCTCGACGCTCTGCGGAGTTAAACCCTTGCTGGGCGACCAGGTGGTCGTTCGACTCGCCAACGCCGTCGTCATGTCCAAGGGTTTTCCCCTGCTCAGCGGTGTCGACCTCGAGATTGATCGAGGGTCATTGCACGTGGTCACCGGCGCCAATGGCGCGGGCAAGACCAGCCTGTTACGTCTGCTGGCGGGACTCGACGCGCTGACGAGCGGCCAGGGTTCGGTGGCCGGAGTCGACTTGGCGGGCGGGGACCTGCGTCTCCTGCGCCGACGAGTGGGGTGGCTGGGGCACGAAGGATCTTTTTATGGCGACCTGAGCGTACGCGAGAACTTGGTCTTCGCCGCTCGCGCTCTTGAGCGTCCTGTCGTCGACGTTCCAGGTGCCCTCGAACGGGTGGGTCTGGGCCATCGTGCGGACACCATCACCAAGCAGCTCAGCGCGGGCCAGCGCCGCCGTCTGGGCCTGGCGTGGCTGCTCGTGCGTCGACCCGAGTTGTGGTTGCTCGACGAGCCGTACGCGTCGCTCGACGACGCGGGACGCGAATTCTTTGACCATTTGTTGAGTGACGTACTACTCGCCGGCGCGACCGTGGTGGTAAGTGCCCATGATCCGTTGCGTAGTTCTGAACTGACGCCGCGGACCGTTCACATGGTGGGTGGACGGGTGCACACCTCGTGACGCGTATCGCGTGGCTGGTGGCCACCAAGGACTTACGCATCGAAGCTCGCAGCCGCGTCCTGCTCTGGCAGGTATTGCCCTTCGGAGTCATCGCGCTGTTGTTGTCGGGTCTCGCACTCGGTCCCACTCAAGCGGGAAACTCGACCGCGGGACCGGGGCTGTTCTATCTCGTGACGCTGTTCGTGACCTTGTTGATGATCAACCGATCTCAGGCCTTGGAGAATGCACCGGGGACCCGGGCCTCGGTCGCAACGTTAGGACTTGACCCCGCGGGGATCTTCCTAGGCAAAGCACTGGCCCTGACCCTCGAGTTGTGGATCACCGGGCTGGTCTTGCTCGCGGGATCGGTGTTGGTCCTGCACACCGCCCTGATCGGAACCGTTCACGCCCTGCCGAGCATTCTGGTCACGCTCACCACCCTCGCGGTAGCCGGTACTCTTTATGGAGCATTAACGCAGGGCGGTGATGGTCCGGCAACGCTGTTGCCAGTCTTGACTCTTCCGGCGTTTGCCCCATTGCTGATTGCCGGGGAGCGCTCCTTTAGCGCTGCCTTGCACGGGGGAGCACTGTGGGAGTGGTGGGTCATCGTCGTCGTCGCCCTCGTGGCGTATACGGCAGTGGGGATTCTGCTTTACGGTGTTTTGGAGGAATCATGATCAAGCTCTCCCAACGACTACTGGGCCCCGTGACGCTCATCTCCTTAGCGCTGACCTTCTGGTTAGGGCTGTGGGTCACGCCACCCGACGTAGTGCAGGGTGATCTGGTTCGACTGCTCTACGTGCACCCACCGATCGCCTGGGTCGCGCTCTACGTTTCCTTCGGGACCGCGACCATCGCCAGTTGCTTGTACTTGTGGCGACGCACGCGATCAGACGTGATGGACCGCATCGCGTATTGCGCGATGGAGATCAGCGTGGTGTTCATCGCGCTGACGCTCATCACTGGTTCGATCTGGGGTCGACCGACCTGGGGAGTCTGGTGGGCGTGGGACGCGCGACTCACTTCCACGGCCATCCTCGGAGTCTTCGCGTTGGCGTACTTGGCGCTTCGTCGGGCCAATGACGATCCGGCACTTCGGGCGCGACGCAGCGCGGTCTTTGCGATCTTGACCGCTATCAACGTGCCCATCATTCACTTCTCGGTCCAATGGTGGAAGACGCTGCACCAGGGAGCATCGGTTCTGACGAGCAACGGCACCTTGAACGTGCACGGTTCGATGTTGTGGACAATGCTCCTGGGTTTCCTCGGCTTCACCCTCTTGTTCTTTTGGCTCCTGCGCTACCGCTATCGTCTCGAGGTCAAGCGCGACCTCGCGACGGCCAACACCGTGGACGAGGCGTTGGCACTGCGTCAACGCGAAGGGGTCTAGATGGGATACGTCAGCGCGGGGTACGCCTTCGCCTTTGGTGGTCTAGCCCTCTACACGTTGTCGATCTGGTGGCGAGGGCGTCGTGGTTGACGTCGACACCTCATCGGTGTTGACACCGGTTGAGCCACCTGTTTCTAAGTCGCGTTCCTCACGCAGATCCATCGCGGTCATCGTGGTCCTCGTCGCAGTCGTCATAGTGCTTCTCAGTCAGGGTCTCTTGTCGTCGTTGAACTACTTCGAGACCGTCGACCAGGCGTTGGGCCAGCGCGCGTCACTGGGCACCAAGGTCATCCGCCTCGAGGGCGTGGTGCAACCAGGCACGATCGTTCGCACCAGCGCAGGCGCCGCGTTCACGATGACCGGTTCGGGCACGCACCACGTCTTTGTCACCGCGCAGGGTTCCCCACCGCAACTCTTTCAAGCGGACATCCCCGTCGTGGTGGTCGGGCACTTCGTCTCGTCGACGTCGCTCGACTTCGCTGGAACCCAGATCATGGTGAAGCACACGGCCTCGTACATCGCCGCGCACCCGAGTCGGGTCAAGGCGCCGAACGGAACGAGTCGATGATCCTGACGTGGCTGGGGCGTAGCGCCCTCGACGTGGCATTCGCGTCGTGCGTGATCGGGGTGGTCTCTCAGGTGTTGACCCTGCGCGGTCGACGCTCGCGCGCCCTCTGGTGGGGCGTCCTCGCGCTCGTGGGCATGGTCGGCGCGGTCGCCGTGATGCAGTTCGCACTGATCACTCACAACTTCTCACTGGCCTACGTGGCCGAGAACAACGCCACCTTCACCCCGCTCATCTATTCCATCACCGGTATGTGGTCGGCCCTGGAGGGTTCGTTGTTGTTGTGGGCATTGATCCTCACGTCCTTGACGGTTGCGGTGATCCGCCACTACCGCAGCGACGCCGACGATGCGGTGGTCGTCTGGGCGACACTGGTGCTCTTCGTGGTGGGCGGTTTCTTCATCCTGCTGATGGTGGGTCCCGCCGACCCGTTCTTACACAACCCCGCCCACCTACTGCAAGGTGCTGGGCCCAACGCACTCCTGCAGGACAATCCTCTGGTGGCGGTGCACCCGCCGCTGCTCTACGCGGGATTCGTGGGATTTTCGGTCCCCTTCGCTTTCGCGATTGCGATGCTCATCACCGGGCGAGTGCATGATCGCTGGCCCCTCGAGCAACGACGGTGGACGGTGCTGGCGTGGGGTTGCTTGTCCGTGGGGATCGTCCTTGGCGCGTGGTGGAGCTACCAGGTACTCGGGTGGGGTGGCTTTTGGGGGTGGGACCCCGTAGAGAACGCGGCGTTGTTACCGTGGCTCACCGCGACGGCCTACATCCACTCGGTTATCGTGCAGGACCGCCGGGGGCTCTTTCGCATCTGGAACCTTTCGCTGGCAATCGCGACGTTCGCATTCACCGTTCTCGGTACTTTCTTCACGCGTTCGGGCGTACTGCAGAGCGTTCACTCGTTCTCCTCGAGCACGTTGGGGCCAGCACTGATCACGTTCTTCGCGATCACCGTGGGTGCGGGAGTGGCGCTCATCGCGTGGCGCGGTGACGAGCTCCGTTCACCCGTCGGAGTCGATCATCCGGCTTCGCGCGAAGGTCTCTTCGTGGCCAACAACATCTTGTTCGTGGGCTTCGCTTTCGTCGTGTTGCTCGGCACGGTATTTCCGCTGTTGTACGAAGCAGTCAACGGAACCCAAGTGACCGTCGGTACGCCCTACTTCGCGGCGGTGGCCGCGCCGGTGGCGGTAGCCCTGTTGTTCTTGATGGCCCTCGCCCCCGTCGTGAGTTGGCGAACGGTGGACGGTGTCGTTCTGTGGCAACGCGTGAGGATCTCGGCGTGGGTGGCGCTAGTGAGCGTGGCGGTACTCGTGGTTTTTCACGTGCGCCACTGGTCAGTCCTGGTGGCGGTCTTCTTGTCGGTGGCCGCCGCTGGCGCCGCATTGCGCACCTTGAAGGGCGTCGTCCAGGCAGCACGACGCCGTGGTGACTTGGCGTCAGCCTGGCGCGCACCCAGTACCGGGGGCATGATCGTGCACTTGGGGATCGTCGTGCTCGCGGTGGGCATCGTGGTCTCGACTTCCTATACCACCCGATCAGAGGTGACGTTGTCGAAGAACCAACGTACCGTGGTGGACGGTCAGTACATCACCTTTGGTGGATTCACTGCGGTTGCGACGGCGCTCGAGAAGCAGACGCAACTCAAGGTGACGGTGGACGGGAACGCTCTGCGCCCGGCGATCACCACGTTCAACGGTCGCACCAGCCAACCCGTAGGAACCCCAGCCATCGACTCGAATCTCCTGCGCGATGTCTACGTGACATTCGACGCCGTCGGCGGCAACGGAACCACATCGGGTGGTCAACTCACGAGCAACCTTCCCGCCGGATCAGTCCTGCTCGGGGTCACCGTCGAACCGCTCTTGTCGTGGTTGTGGATTGGTGGTCTCATGGTGGGCGTGGGAAGCGCCCTGTCCTTTGGTCGGCGACGTCACCGTGACGAGGGGGCTGCGTGAGGCGGCGCTTCGTGCTCGTGACCTCGTTGGTAGTGCTCGTCGCGGTCGTTGGTCTGTCCATCCTGCTGGTAACGCGCCAACCCGTTGCGGCCACCGTCGTGCCGAGCCCCCTAGTGGGAAAGACCGCCCCTGAAATCGCGGGACCGCAGTTCGGCGGCGGACGGTTCTCTCTGGCGGCCGATCGAGGGCAAATAGTCGTCGTGAATTTCTTCGCGTCGTGGTGCGGTCCGTGTCAACAAGAAGAACCCAACCTGATTACCTTCGCCTGGCAGCAACATCTCAAGGGTGTCAAGGTGCTCGGGGTGGTATTCAATGACACCGTCAATGCTGCCAAGGCCTTCGACGCCAAGTACGGCACTTTGTATCCCTCGATCGACGACCCCAACGGGACCATCGCCTTTCACTACGGCGTGACGTCGCCCCCGTCGACCTTCGTCATTGACACGCACGGGCGGGTCGTCGCCGAGTTACTCGGTCCGGTCACGGTGGCACAGCTCAACAACGTCGTCGCTCGGGTGCGCGCGTGAGCTCCACGACCTCGCTTCGACCCACCAAGTTGACCCTGGGATCGTTTCGACTCTGGTTGGTGGTCCTCATCGCCGTCATCGCGCTGGTCGTCGTGACGGCACCCTCGACGAACTCCAACGCCCAGCGAGTGTCACACCTTGAGTCGTTGGTGAAATGCCCTTCTTGTCAGGATCTGTCGGTGGCCCAAAGTACCTCGTCCTCAGCATTGGCTGTGCGCCATGAGATCGTGATGATGGTGGCCGCGGGCGACAGCGACTCTCAGATCCTGACCACCATTGAAGACGCCTACGGTCCCTCGGTCTTGCTAAGTCCCTCGACCGCGGGAATCGGTACACTGCTCTGGTTACTTCCCACCGCGGTCTTCGTCGGGCTGGGTGCCACCGCCGTCGTGCTACGTAGGCGCCGATGAAGAACGAGCGACAACTCCTCGACGAAATTCGTCTTCGCGAGGCGTCCTTAGAGGACGCGCGTCGCGAACGTGACGCGGGGGAACTGACCAACGATGACTTCGACGCCATCTGCGTACGAGAGTCTCTGGGACTCGAGAATGCGCGAGCGGCTTTGGCCGCACTGGACGTCCCTGTCGTCACGCCGACTCCCACGCAGTCCTTCGCCGCCCGACACAGGAAGCGCAGTCGATTGATCGTTGCGCTGGTGTGCTTCGCCCTCGCCGCAGGGATGTTGGTGTGGGCGAATCTCGGATTGCGTCAAGCGGGCTCGTCGGCGACCGGGGGACTCGATCTGTCCCAGACCCAGAAGGTGCAACAACTCCTCACCGAAGCCGAGGCCGACGTTGCTAGTGGTGACGCAGTGACGGCATTGTCGGCGTACCAACAGGTGCTCGTCCTCCAACCCAAGAACGTGGACGCTCTCACCGAAGCGGGGTGGTTCGAGTTCTCCGCAGGGAGTAACGCCAAGAACCCCAAGGTCGTGGCCGACGGGATCAGTCTGTTGCGCCGGGCGTTGACCCTGGCGCCGAATCAGGCCGCCCCCCGGCTCTACTACGCGATCGTGGCCTACCGGACACCCAACAACCAGGCTCTTGCGACGTCGCAGTTCGACGTCTTCGTCAAACTCCACCCGACGGCCGCGCAACTGGCGATCGCCTCTCCGTACCTGAAGGCGCTCAAGGTCTCTCCTTAGACGGGTACGACGCCCGACACGAGGGCGCCCACCAACGCCGCGACCAGCAACAACAACGTCGCGTTTCGCTGCAAGCCGAGGAGCCAGATCATGGCGACGATGAGAATGGCACCTTGCCAGAGGTGGGCGATCAGGAGCGCTAGCGCGATGGCGGACGCTCCGATCGCTCCGATGACGCTCGGTCCCGCGCCGGCGAGAAATGATGTCATCAATTCGTTGGTGCGAAGTCGATCGAAGTGTCGCGCACCGATTGTCACGAAGAGAAACGACGGCGCGAAGGCGATCACCGTCGCCAGCGCCGCACCTTGGAGTCCGTGAGCGGCGTACCCAACTGCTGAGACGGTGAGTACAACCGGACCCGGGGTGACCTGACCCAATGCGACAACGTTCAAGAACTGTGCGCCGGTCATCCAGTGATAAGTATTCACGACGTCGTGTTGCATCAGGGGAACGATGACGAATCCGCCCCCGTAGGACAAGGCGCCGACCTTTAACGCCACCCAAGCGATCGCTCCGATCCCTCCGAGAACGACGCCATGCAACGTGGCCAGTCCCGCGACGGCGACGTGACGTCCACCGCGGCGAGCGACGACTTCGGCGATGCCGCAGCCCACGAGCGCCACCACGACCAGTGCCGGCGCCGCGAGGGCGCAGGCGCCACCCGCGAGAACGTAGAGGGCCCAGCGCACTCGTCGAGCGTGTCCAAGGGCTGTGGAGCAACTCGGCGTTGCCAATTGCCACGCCGTGCGAAGGGCGATCGCCGGCACCACCGCACCGGCGCCCAGGGCCGCACCTTCGAGCCACCGAGAAGGGTGTCGGGCGAAGAAGAGAACCGAGAGTCCGACGACGAGCACCAGCCCTGGCGCGATGAAGGCAATGCCGCCCACCAGCGCGCCGCGCACTCCGCGAAGACGCCAGGCTCCATAGATCATGAGTTGAGTCGATGCTGGACCTGGCAGAAGATTCGCGGCCGCGACCGCGTGCTCGAATTCTTGAGCGTCCATCCACTGACGTTGGTCGACCGTCAGGCGTCGTAGAAGAGCGATATGCGCCGGCGGCCCGCCGAATCCGAGGATCCCGATGCGTCCCCATTCACGCGCGATGACACGCAAAGGTACTGCGTCGATCGGCGCGTGAGCGCCGGTCGTGTCGGACACGTCAGGCCGTTACTCGACAGGTGTCGTCGCCGCGAGCGCGCGAGGTCAAGGTCACGTTAGTTGACTTCGCTCCCAGGCCCTCGAGCATCCCAGTAATCAGTCCGCGATCCACCGCGCACAAGACGGGATGGGTTTGAGCTGCCGAACCGAAGGGGCAGTTATCAGAGACGACCGACTGCGAGGTCGCACTCTCTTCGACGCGCGCGGCGAACCCGTGAGCGGTCAAGAGTCCGGCGATCGCCGACATGGCCGTCTTGACGGTGATCTCGGAGTCGCTCGAACTGGCCGTGATCCCTAATCCGCGACCGTATTCCATGCCAACGTCGTGGGCGAGAGCCTCGGCGGCCATCGGGCCGAGGCGTTCGAGTGCCATTTCGAGCAGGGCGACGAGGAGGGCGTCACGGCGAATCGACCCCTCCATGGCGACGTTGGCGTCCACGACGCGATATCCCTTGGCGGGACGTCCGACGGTGGACTTGTGCACGTTGTCGAAGGTGACGTAGCCGCACTCGGTGAGTCGTTCAACGTGGTGACGCACGACGTTGGCGTGCACCTCGCAGTGTCGCGCCAGTTCAGCCGCGGTGGCGCCGGGGTTCTCGCGCAAGTAGAGGTAGATCTTGCGTCGCGTGTTGTCGCCAAAGGAATGAGCGAAACTCGTGACTGTCGCCGTAAATAGTCCGGGATCGAGCTCGGTCTCGCGTGATGTTGCCATACGTGCAAAGTGTAGGTGCTGAACCCTTGAGTTGAGCGCAGGCGTCCAACAGCACCGGTAGCCTCGTATCCACCACCACAAAGGATGAGCTGTGACTTTCGACGCAACGCAGTACCCCGATCTCGCGGCCATCATGGAGCCCCAGGTGCTGCGCCCCCTGGGCGAACTGGGATTCCTCGACGGCGTCGTGGAGACCGCGTCAGGTCCCGAGGTCACCCTCGTCTTGCCAGCGTCGAACTGGCCCCAGCGCGACTACCTTGAGACGCGGATCCGCGACACCCTGAGCGACGTGACCTTAAAGGTGCGCACCATGAACGAAATGGAGCTCTTAGGGTTGCGCAATTACTTGCGTGGATCGATGACTGGCGCGTCCTCGGGCGACGCTCACGCTAGTGATCAGCCGAAGTTCCTCGACCGACTCTCCAAGACCCGAGTACTGGGGATCTCCTCGGGCAAGGGTGGCGTCGGCAAGTCGTCGGTCACCGTGAACCTGGCGATTTCCTTGGCCATGCAGGGTCACCAAGTTGGCGTCCTCGACGCCGACGTGTACGGGTTCTCGCTGCCCAAGATGCTCGGCGCAATCGCGGACCCGATCGTGCTCGGCGACACGGTCTTGCCCACCTTGGCTCACGGGGTGCGCTGTGTCTCGATGGGGTACTTCGTCCCGGACGAGCAGCCCGTCATCTGGCGAGGTCCGATGCTGCACAAGGCCATTCAACAATTAGTCACCGAAGCGTGGTGGGACGAGCCCGACTTCCTACTCATCGACATGCCCCCAGGCACGGGTGACGTCGCTCTGACGTTGTCGGAGATTCTGCCGCGTATCGAGATGTACGTCGTGACGACACCTCAGGCGGCGGCTCAGCGCGTGGCGCAACGCTCGGCGTACGCGGCGCGCAAACTCAAACTCTCCGTGCGCGGAGTCATCGAGAACATGAGTTGGTTCCGCGGCGACGATGGTGTGCGCTACGAGATCTTCGGCGCCGGTGGTGGTGAGACACTCGCTCGTGATCTCGGTGTCACACTGCTCGGACAGATTCCTTTGGAGACTCCGTTGCGTGAGGGTGGTGACACGGGAATTCCCCTGGTGGTGAGCGACCCCGAGAGCGAGGCAGCGCGAGCTTTCTACGAACTCGCCACCAAGGTCGCCGCTCAAGGCCCGGCGAGGGTCTATCGCCAAGAGCTGCGAATCGTTTAGCGGTCGATGCCGTTGGGTAATTGGTCGATGGGCCACGCGAGCAACGCCACGGCGCTTCGGCACGCGAAGCGGTCCGTCATCCCGGCGACGTAGTTGACGGCGGCAGCGATCGCCGACGCCGAGCCGGCGACGTCGTGCGCGAACTCATTGTCCTCGGGCAGTAACTCGGGGTGCTCACCGTAGTGCTCGACCAGGGCGCGCAACATACCCACGACGCGCGCCGCCTGCATTCGTGAGGCGTCTCGCATATAAATGCGTCCGTAGTTGAAGGCACGAAAAGCGGCCAAGGCTTCAGCCGTTCGATCGTCCATGCCAATCAGGCCCCGGGTGCGAGTCGTCGCGATCATGGCGTTGATGAAGGTACCGAGCTGTTGGCGCCGAGACGGTCCACATCGATCGCGCACGAGCGCCGGCAGGTCTTCGACCTCGACCAGCCCCGCCGACGCCGCGTCCTCGAAGTCGTGACAGACGTAGGCGATACGATCCGCCCAACTGACCACTTCCCCCTCGGGGGTCGCCGGAGCCGGGCGCGACCACGAATGGTTACGAATACCGTCCAGGGTCTCGAGACACAGGTTCAGTGGACGTAGCGACACATCGGCTCCCCACGTCGCGTGATTGAATCCTCCGACGACGTAGGGTTCGAGAGCTTCCTCGCTCGCGTGTCCTCCAGGACCGTGGCCGCAGTCGTGACCAAGGGCGATCGCCTCAGTGAGTGATTCATTGAGGCCTATCGCGCGCGACACGCTCGTGGCGACTTGTGCGACCTCCAGAGCGTGGGTGAGTCGCGTGCGCATGTGATCGTCGGGGAAGACGAATACCTGGGTCTTGCCACTCAGGCGTCGAAACGATGACGAGTGCAAGATGCGATCACGATCGCGCTCGAAACACGTGCGATACGTGTCGGGCTCCTCCTCGAGCGCGCGACGCCCGGCGCCGTGAGCGCGCGTCGCTCCCGTCGCGAGGACCTCGTCGAACAGTGTTTCGCGCGCGCTGCGGTCTGAGGCCACCACGAGCCGAGCGTCCACCACGTCGAGCGCGGCCACGGAATTACGATGCGCGCGAACCACGTCACCGTGGGCGAAACCTTCCATGGTGGCGGCCCACTGGGCGCTGCGCTCGCTGGGTGAGTCATTGGTCACGACCATCATCTTGCCCCAACGCCGTAACATGGTGACGTCGTTACCGACCGAGGAGTCGTCATGGAAATTCGAATTGGCATTGTGCAATCAATGAAGGAGCTCAACGTCGAGTTGCCTGAAGGAACGGACCGTGACGCTGTCGTTAAGGATGTGGAGATGGCGCTCGAGGGTGACAAGCTCCTGTGGCTGACCGACCGCAAGGGGCGCCGTGTCGGCGTGCCAGCGGCGCGCATCGCCTACGTCGAGTTCTCCACCACCAGTGAGCGCAACGTGGGCTTCGGCGCGGCCTGAGCCGTGATTGATTACCACTTACACCTCTGGAACCACGAGGAGTCGTCGATCTGGTATCGACTCGACCAAGTGGCCGAGTACTGCGAGGAAGCTCAGCGCAACGGCGTAAACGAAATCGCGTTGACTGAACACCTCTATCGCTTCGTCGAACTTCGTTCGACCGTTGGTGACTTCTGGACGAGGTGGAATCACGAACCTACCGCGAAGTTGATGTCCGACTACTTCGACTTCCACGCGCGAAACTCCCTGGAGGAGTACGTGACCTTCGCGCAACTCGCGAAGTCCGAGGGACTGCCCGTCAAGGTGGGAATGGAAGTGGACTACTACCGTGATCAGATGGACGACGTCGCGGCCTTGGTGGATCAGTATCCCTTTGACGTCCTCATCGGTTCGGTGCACTGGCTCAACACGTGGCAATTTGACGACATCGATAGCGAAACGCATATGAACGAATGGCGCACGCGCGACGTCGATCAGAGTTGGCGTGACTACGCACTCGCCTTGGAAGAACTGGCGGCGACGCGCTGCGTCGACGTCCTGGCGCACCCCGACGTCATCAAGGTGGCCGGCTACTACGCCTCGCAACCAGAACCCTTGTGGGATCGAATGGCCGCCGCCGCGGCTGGAGTCGACGTGTCGGTGGAGTGCTCGTCGTCGGGGTGGTTCAAACCCGTCGGCGAACAGTACCCGGCTGATGGCTTCCTCGATCGTCTTGTTCAGCGAGGCGTGACCTTCACCACCGCCTCCGACGCGCACCGACGCGAGCGCGTCGGATCAAAGGCCGACGAGTTGGCGTCGCTCCTCGAAGCGCGCGGGGTCCACGAGCTCGCGACGTACGAACAACGCGTTCGTACGATGGTGCCACTTCGGAGTCCCCGGTGACGACGCTCGCGGAACTTTCCGACGACTTCACCTCATTGACCGACTCCGCGGTCGACCACCTCTTGCGGTTGACGGCGTCGTGGTCCTTGTTGGCGGACCTCTCGTTCTCCGATATGGTCCTGGTCGCACCCGACGAGCACTCACACGAGCAACCGTCCTTCGTCGTACTGGGACAAGTACGCCCCAACAATCGCTCCACGCTCATCGTCGACGACCTCATTGCCTCCAAGCAGCCAGCGAAGGAATGGCCGCTGGTGCAACAGGCCTTTGACAGCGGCCAGCGCGCCGTCGGCGAGGTCACTATCGCGGCGATCGAGGGCGAGGTGCCGGTGTGGTGCATCCCGGTGCGCTTCGATGGACGCGTCATCGCCGTCCTGGTGCGTATTCAGGGCCCATTGCGGGGTCCGGCGTCGCTCTATGAGCGGGCGTACCTATCGATTTTCGAGCGTTTGTGTTCCATGGTCTCGGACGCGACGTTTCCGTATCGCGAGGACACGGTGGCCGGCCCGGGGATGCCTCGCGTGGGCGACGGCATCATATTGATCAACCACGTGGGCGAAGTGGAGTTCGCCACGCCCAACGCGACCAATGCACTGCACCGGCTCGGGGTCTACGCCGCGACCGAGGGCAAGACACTCGCGGAGTCCGGCCTTCGAGTTCGCGTGGTCGAGCGCTCACTCGAATACGGGATCCCTGCCATGGAAGAGGTGGATCGATCGAGCGATGTGGCGATCTTGTTCCACTGCGTCCCACTCTTCGAGCGCGGTGTCGTGACTGGTGTCGTCTTGTTGTTGCGCGACGTGTCGGACTTACGTCAACTCAATCGATTGGTTTTGAACAAGGAGGCGGCGGTGCGAGAGGTGCACCACCGCGTCAAGAACAACCTGCAGACCATCTCGTCATTGTTACGTTTGCAGGCGCGTCGCAGCGATGAACGCGAGACCGTCATGGCCCTGCAGGAGGCGGAACGACGAGTGCGCTCGATCGCGGTGGTGCATGAGGTGCTATCGCGTGAGCCGGGAGAAGAAGTGGTTTTCGACGAGATCGTACGATCGATCGTCTTGCTCGTGGAGGACACGGTCTTGGCACTGCACCCGGTCGAGATCGTGGTGAACGGCGAACTCGGTACGCTACAGACCGACCTCGCGACGCCCCTCGCTCTCGCTCTGACCGAGCTGCTCACCAACGCCGTGGAGCACGCCTTCATCGACTTCGGGGGACCGGACAATGAACACGTCGGAGTCGTGACGTTGGACCTGAGCCTGGAAGACGGCAACGCCGTCGCAGAAATCCGCGACAACGGACGGGGTCTTGACGATGAGTTCAAGCTCGAGGTGGCGACCAGTTTGGGGCTGTCGATCGTTCGCGACCTGGTTCGTTCACAACTCAACGGTTCGATCGAGATGATGAACGTTCCATACGCCGACGGCGGAGGAACCCTTATTCGCGTGGTCGTTCCGGCCGAATTGGCCGAATAACGCGACTTAGTTCTGTTGCATCCGACGACGAGCGGCGAGCCATTGCTTGCGCAACTTACGACGCTCGTCCTCGGTCGTGCCGCCCCAGACGCCCGATTCCTGGTTGGTCGCTAGGGCGAACTCCAAACAGTGCTTCTGGGCGTCACAATTCACGCAGACCCGCTTGGCCGATTCAATTTGGTCCGTGGCCATGCCTGTGGTCCCGACGGGGAAGAACAACTCGGGCTCAGTGTCGCGGCACGCGGCATTCGCACGCCAGTCGGCATCATCCCAGGCGTGAGTACGGTTCCAAATTAACGACATGACAAAATCCTTCTAAATTAACGAAATATCCCGAAAAATCGTTCCGAGAGCCGTTACGGGCGGGAAGGCAATTTTACTCAGTTCACCCCCTGAATTCAAGGTGTTTTTTGGTATTTCGGAACCAAACTGGTCACGGCTGGCAGAATTCGTAGCGTGACGTCCATCTTTGCCCATCGGGGCCACCACGTATCTGAACGAGAGAACTCAGTCGCTGCTGTCGAAGCGGCCCGTGATATCGGCGCCGATGGCGTGGAGATCGACGTGTGGCTTACGGGCGACAAATACCTGGTCGTGAACCATGACCGGTCGTTGGACGGATTGTCGTTGCCGTCGTCGACCTTCGCCGAGGTGTCACGAGCAACGCCCGTGGCTCAGTTGTCAGAGATATTCGAAGCGGCCGGGGAGATGAGGATCAACGTTGAAATTAAGTCAACTCGTTCGGCTCCGTACAACTTGATGGTGGCGCGAGCGGTGGGTGACGCTCTTGACGCCTCGTCCGCGTCGTCGCGGTGCCTGGTGTCGAGTTTCTCCCTCGCGATCTGTGACGAGGTCCGGCGCCTCTTTCCCGAGCGGCGGGTGGGTTGGCTCGTCCAACGTCGGCCCGCCGACTCGATCTTGGACCAGGTCGTGCGCAGCCGGTTGACGTCCGCGCACTTTCCGTTTTCGCGTGTCAACGCCGCCGTGGCGAAACGGGCGACTGACCTCGGCGTCGAACTCCACGTGTGGACACCGAATCTTCATCGCGACATCGACCGAATGTTGGACCTTGCGGTGGGTTCGCTCATCACTGACGATGTTCTCCTTGCCCAAGAGTTACGCGCGATGCATCGAGCGGGTTCCGACGAGTAGCGATTGCGTAGATTGGTGTCATGAACGTTGTTGTGTGCGTCAAGCAAATTCCTGACCCCGCGTCACCCCAATCGCTGGACGGCCAATTCCACTTGAACCGCTCAGGAAAGTTGATCCTGGACGAGGCTGATACCTACGGCGTGGAAGTGGCTCTTCGGTTGGTGGAGGCCGCCGGTGACGGCGAAGTGTCACTCGTGTCGATGGGCGAGGCCAGCGACGTCACGGGAATTCGTAGTGCCCTCGCCATGGGAGCAGTGCGCGCGTCGATCGTGAGTGATGAGTCGCTGCGCGGCGCCGACGCCCTCACCACGGCCAAGGTGCTTGCCGCGGTCATCTCGAGAGAGGTACCCGACCTCATTGTCTGCGCCTGTGAATCTTCGGACGGTTACACGGGCACAATGCCGGTGCAACTGGCGCAACTGCTGGGACTACCAGCGCTGACGTTCGCGACGTCGATCGATGTACAGGGCGACCAGGTGGTCGTTCATCGCCAAACCGAGGCGGGTTACGACGAAGTGTTCGCAACCGTGCCCGCAGTGGTCACGGTCACTGCTGGTGTCGTCGAGCCGCGCTACGCCACCTTCAAGGGCATTATGGCGGCCAAGTCACGACCGGTGACTGTCTTGACCGTGGCGGAACTGGGCCTTGACGCGACGAGACTTGACCCGCGTCAAGACGTCGTGGCCGTCGAGACCAGTGCGGCGCGCAGCTCTGGTGAGAAGTACGTCGACGAGGGTGACGGCGCTGCGCGTATCGTCGCGTTCTTGGAACAGATCAAGGTTCTCGCGGGGAGCGGGTCATGAGCGTCTCGACGATCTGGGTCATCGCCGAACCCACTGATGCGGGAGTGACCTCCACGTCCAAGGAACTTCTCTGCGAGGCCCGACGACTCGGGGCCACGGTGACCGCCGTGTCGTGGGGCATCCACGGCGATTCCGTGGCGCTGGCCGTGGCGACGTGCGGTGTGGAGCGCGTCCTGGATCTGGGCGACATCGGCGAGGTCGTGCCCGCGGACGTCGTGGCGCCCAGCGTGGCGGCACTCTTTGCCGACGGCGCGCCCGACGCCATTCTCATCCCCGCCAGCAATGATGGACGCGATATCGCGGGCCGATTGTCGGCGATTCTCGACGTTCCGGTGATGACCAACGTCACCGGACTTCGCGATGGCGACGATTTGGTGACTGAGCACCCTATTTTTGGTGGCACGCAAACGGTACTCGCACGGTCCCGTGCGGGAGCACCTTCGCTGATCGTGGTGCGAGCTAAATCATTCGTCGTCGGTGACGCCGTCTCCACCGTCGCGACTCGCGTCGTCGTGCCACTCGTGATGGCGCCGCGGACCACAACCGTTCGAGCTCGACACGTCGAAGAGCGAAGTGGGCCGGCGCTAGAGGACGCAACCGTCGTCGTATCGGGCGGCCGCGGACTCGGTGACGCCGCGTCCTATGAACTCGTGGAGGAGTTGGCACGTCTTCTCGGTGGCGCGCCGGGCGCCAGCCGCGCCATCGTCGACGCCGGCTGGGTGCCCTATTCGCACCAAGTGGGACAGACCGGAAAGACCGTCAAACCAGACCTGTACATCGCGTGCGGTATTTCGGGAGCGACCCAACATATGGTGGGAATGAAGGGCGCGACCAACATCGTGGCGATCAATAAGGACCCCGATGCACCGATCTTCGCCATCAGCGACTTCGGCGTCGTGGGTGACGTCCGCACGGTTCTCCCGGCGCTGATCGCGGCGATCAAGGCCCGTTCGTAATCCTTAAATTATCCGTGTTTTGGCGCTCTCGCGCCTATCGATGCCGCGTCCGACCTCACGAATTCTTTAGGCTAAGGGCATCATTATGCGACTGAGTCCCACGTCACCCTCCCGTCGGTGGTGGGCCCTCGTAACCGTCAGTATTTCCCAACTGATGGTCGCCCTCGACGCCACGGTGATCAACATCGCGCTGCCGCGCGCCCAGATCGATCTCAACTTCTCGTCGGCGAACCGCCAGTGGCTGATCACCGCCTACGCGCTGGCCTTTGGTTCCTTGATGTTCCTGGGTGGGCGTCTGAGCGACTTGTGGGGACGACGCAACGCTCTCGTCGTCGGCCTCGTCGGATTCGCGTTGGCGTCGGCCGTCGGTGGTTCGGCCAAGACTTTTGGTGTCCTGGTGAGCGCGCGAGCCATCCAAGGTGCCTTCGGCGCACTCTTGGCGCCCGCGGCGCTGGCGTCACTCACGACGACGTTTCGCGAACCGCGTGAACGCGCCAAGGCTTTTTCGATCTTTGGCGCGCTGGGCGGGTCGGGCGCGGCGATCGGCCTCATCTTGGGTGGTGCCCTGACGCAGTGGGAGTCGTGGCGTTGGTGTTTGTGGATCAACGTCTTCTTCGCGGCACTGTCGCTCATCGGGGTGGTTCTCTTCGTCGAGAGCGGACGCACGGAGCAACGCACCCACCTCGATCTGGTGGGTTCGATCCTCGGTAGTGCGGGCCTCTTCGCCCTCGTCTTTGGGCTGGGTCGCGCCGTCACGACCGGTTGGGGCAACGTCGACACGTGGATGAGCCTGGTGGTGGGCGGTGTCTTGATGTTCTTCTTCGTGAAGTGGCAGGGCCGCTCACACTTCCCCCTCCTTCCGATGCGCATCGTGACCAATCGCACGCGTGGTGGATCGTTGATCGCACTGTTCATCACGAGCGTGGGCATCTTTGCCATCTCGTTGTTCTTGGCCTATTACTTGCAGAACACCCTCCACTACTCCCCGTTGAAGACGGGCGTGCTCTTCTTACCGCTCGTTGGCGCGCTCGCCCTTTCCGCCTTCCTCGCGAGTGCGCGACTCCTGGCCCTCGTGGGACCCCGACCTCTCGTCCCCGTGGGGATGTTGCTCTCGATGATGGGTATGGTCCTGTTCACTCGGTTGCCCGCGAATGCCGACTACTTCGGACACGTCTTGCCTGGTCTCATCTTGACGGGGCTCGGACTCGGACTCATCTTCGCGCCCTCGACGGCGAGTGCGACGGCGGGCATCGAACCGCGCGACGCCGGCGCGGCGTCGGCGATGGTCAACACGTCTCAACAGATTGGCGGATCGGTCGGGACGGCGTTGTTGAACACGATTGCCGTGATCACCGCACGCCGGGTCGGGTGTGTGAGGAGCGCCGGTGAGCTCACGTGCAAGGTGAACGCCACGGCCGCGACGATCCACGGTTACACCGTGGCGTTCTGGTGGGCCGCTGGATTCTTTGGCGTTGGCGCTATCGTCACCTTCTTCATGCTCGAGTCGGGCGTGCCCGAACTCGATGGTGACCTCCTTCCGCTGATCTGACGTCCTCGACGAAGCGTGTCGCTGGCGTCACGTCCCCGGAGCCTCGCTAGATCAATGGCCAGGGATACGGGGGCCAGTCGCGGTCCTCGTCGGGGACGGGAAAGCAGCCCGCGGCGAGTAGTTGCGCCGCACGCTGTCGTGTCGCGGCCACCTCGTCACCACTGAGGTAGAAACCCAAGTCGCCCTGCTCTCCGCGCGCGAGTTGGGCGAGAGGTCCCTTCAAACGTTCGGGAAGGGCGACGCCGGCGTACTCCCAAATCACCGTGCGCAACTTCTCCTCCTCGTGAAAACACAGTCCGTTGTCGATGGCCCAACAACGTTGCGCGTCGTAGAGGACGTGTCCTCCCTTGCGGTCAGCGTTATTGGCCACGACATCAAAGGCGCACAGATCGGCGAACCAGTCACTCAGCGCATCGCTTTCGCGCAGCGTGAAATAGTGGTCGTCGGTCGCGTCGTCGATCCACCACTGCAATGATCCCACGCCAAAGGGCAGGTCGTCGCGGGCAATTGTCGTGGGCACGAGGTCGGTGCCGAGCACTTGATCGAGTTCCCACGCGGCCACTTCACGTCGCCAGAGTCCGTCATCGAAGTCCCACAATGGTCGTTCGCCAGCCTCGGCCTTGTAGCAGGCGAGCCCCGTGTCGCCACCCAGAGTGACACTGACCAGGAGAGCCTGGTTCGAGGACCCCGCAACACGTCCTTCGACGTTGATGGTCCCGTGGCGCAACAGTTCAATCTGGTCCTCGCGTCGCACGCTCAGCGAACGGGTGCGCGATGCCCGTTGGTGCGCGGACAATCATGTCCCCGCGGATCCAAGGGGCCGCCACACAGGGGACACGGGGGTCGACCGGCTTCCACCAGCCGTGTGATGGCGATCGCCAGCCCGCCAGCCCATTCTTTGGTGAGGGTGATCGTGGCGACATTGTCGTCGTCTTCGACCGATTCGAACGTGACCTCGATGACGTCACGCTCCTCGTCGACCGTGATGGCGATGTCACCAACGGAGAAATCCGCTTCGTATTCGGCCTCCAAGGCGAAATCGTCGGGCAGGTGCCCGGGTCGTCCCAGGTCGTCGAGGACCTGGGAAATCCACTGCGCGAGTGCGGCGAGTTGGACCTTCTCGCACTTGAGGATGACGAGGCGTCGTCCTTGGCGCGCCTGGAGGAGGAACAGACGATTGCCCACCTCACCGCGTACGCCGACCATGATCTTGTCGGGGGCGTCGAATTCGTACTTCATGAGGCGATGAGCTCGCTCAAAGTGCCGGTGTTGTTGACGCTCAACACGATCGGCGTCGAGCCGGTGAGTACGACCGCGCTGATCGAGCAGGTCGAGATGACCGTGCGTTGGAAGAGGTCGAGGGGGACACCCTGAGCGTAGGTGACAGCCGCCTTGATGGGATCAGCGTGACTGACCACGACGATGGTCTCGCCCGAGTGAGCGTGGGCGAGTCGCTCGAGCGTGGTCCAGATGCGCAGTTGCATCTCGGTGAACGATTCGCCGGCGGGGAATCGAAAGGTGCTCGGCGAATGCTGCACGGCGCGCCACTCTGGCCTCTTACGTAGTGACGCCAGTGTCTTACCAGTCCAGTCGCCGAAGTCGCACTCGAGTAGTCCCTTGTCGGTCTTCACTCTCACGTCGAGCGCAGCAGCGATGGGCGTAGCGGTCTCGCGGGTGCGTTCCAGGGGCGAGGCGTAGATCGCGCTGGGTGCGGTGGCGAGAGCCGCCAGTCGCTCCGCGGCTCCGCGCGCCTGGGCGACGCCCTTGTCAGACAGGTGCAAGCCCGGCGCGCGCCCGGGCAGGACCTTGCCGGTCGTGGCCGTCACGCCGTGACGTACCAATAACACAGTGGTGGGTCGCCAAGCGTGCGAGCGGGTCATGATGATGCGCGCACGGGGATGCGTCGGGGTCCTGGCGTCGCGCTCTCGGGCCAGCGCTTGCGCGACACCTGGGCGAGCTTGTGCAACAGGGCCACCGCACCCGGGTCGTCGTCGCCCGGACGGGTCTCGATCAGTCCCTGGTCCTTGAGGGCGGTGACGAGCTCGCGCCCGAGGTCGGTGCGCACGATTACCAGAGTCCAGTCGTTGAAGGCGCCGATCCCTCCAGCTGAGAGGTCCGCGTGTTCAGCGGCGAAGTCGGGGCAACTCTTGCAGCCTTCGCGGGTGTAGGCGTGGGCCTCTTTGAGGGGCACCTCGTGGTACCCACCATCGCGCGTCCAGATCTGAAAGACGCCCTTAATGTTCATCTTGACGATCTCAGCGCGCGCGAGTCCATACTGCTTCTCGAAGAGTTCCTCGAAGATGGCGTCATCGAAGGTCTTGGAACACAACAGCCCGATGGTCAAGCTGAGGCGTCGCGCGATCTTGCCGGCCTTGCGCGTCTGCATCGCCCCCGGAGCCGAAGCCATGCATCCCATACCCACCAGCGCAATACGCTCGGCTCCTGCTTCGACCGCCTGTGGGTAGGCCAACAGATTGGCACTGTAGGTGTATCGCGACTTGGCGGTGTCGAGGATGTCCTCGCGCGTTCGCGCCACGCGCGGTTCGGCTCGCCAGGTCGTTCCGTCACCCTCGAGTCCACTCACCAGAGCGGCGTCAATGAGGTCGTTCTCGAGGGCGTAGACGAGCAGCGTCGTTACGAAGCCTCCGTCTTGTCCGTTGTCCACGAGGCTCTCGTCGGTGGAACGCGCGAGTAGGACGTCACCGATGCCGTACACCTCGTCCTCGGTGCGCTCTCGCGCGAAGCGGTGCTGGTCGATCTCGGACTCCCAGTTACGAAAGCGCGGGCACGCGCGGGTGCACATGGTGCAGCCCTTGACGCCGTGGGTGCAGTCCTCACGCCCTCCGTCGATGTCCAGGTGCCAGGGCTTGTACACCCCGTTGGTCGATTCGTAGTCCAAAACGTCGTGGGGGCACGCCACCACGCACGCCGCGCACCCGGTGCACAGGCCCGAGGTGACGACCTCGGTGAAGAGTTCTTTCCACTGGGGTTTATCGATTGCCATCACTCAACCTTAGTAATTCGCCTTCGATGTTCGATATGGTGCCCAGGTGCCTGAAGTGCTGGAAGTGGAGTCGTATCGTCAACTCGCCGATCGCCTCGTGGGCGCCACGATCACCAAGGGGTGGAGCGACGCGTACGCCGCAAAGAAATTGGTCTCGCCGGCCTCGTGGGCTCGCGCGGTCAAAGGGTTGACTCTTACTGGGACGGACCGTCGGGGCAAGTTGATGATTCTCGAGACTGACGGGGTCACTCTCGGGATGCGCTTTGGCATGACGGGCGTGTTGTTGATCGACTCTGACGCCGGTATCGACGGATTGTTCTACGGACCACACTCGTACCAGGCGCAGTGGATTCGCGCGGGCTTGGAACTCAGTGACGGTCGGCGCCTGCTCCTGCACGACCCGCGGCGCCTCGCACGCGTCGAGATCGACCCCGACGTCTCGGTACTCGGCCCCGACGCCTTGACCCTGACACGCTCTCAGTTCGACGAGGTCCTCGCCGTCACGCGCGGCGACGGACCCGCGATCAAGGCGCGACTGCTCGATCAATCCATGGTGGCCGGTGTGGGCAATCTGCTGGGCGACGAAATTCTCTTTCGAGCGGGGATCGATCCACGTACTCCGACCGGTCGACTCAGCCCGGCGCAGCGCACCGCGCTCTTTCGCGCCTTCACCCAGACGATGACGACCCTGGCTCGCCGCGGTGGCTCACACTTGGGCGACCATATGGTGGGCCGGATCGCCGCCGGTTTTTGTCCCCGCGATGGGGGAGCGATGCGGTCGGCCGTCATTGGTGGACGCACGACCTACTGGTGTTCAGTGCACCAAAAATAAGAATTTCATTGAGAATTGGGACGACCATGGGGCCAGCGGGGAGACTAGTCGAATGCAACATTTGATCTCCCAGTACGGCTACGTCGGCCTGTTCTTCATCGCGCTCCTCTCCTCGGCCTGCCTACCGGTGCCTTCGGAAGTGGCCTTCGGTCTCGCCGGGGCGTACTGCACGACGGCTTTCGCGGCGCACGCACAGTTCAGCGTGGTCAACGTCGTCATCGTCGGCACGATCGGATCGGTCGTGGGGTCGATCATCGCCTACGAACTCGGTCGGTACGCCGGGCGCGCCATCGTGGATCGCTACGGCAAGTGGATCTTGTTGTCGCACAAGGATCTGGACTCGTCAGAAGTCTGGTTTCGTAAGTACGGGGCTCCTTCGGTATTGATCGGAAGGCTCATACCCGTGGTGCGCGCTTTCATCTCGGTGCCGGCCGGACTGGCCGAGATGAAGCGCGGTCGCTTCATCGTCTTGACCACCATCGGTTCAGCGATCTGGGTGTGGCTGCTCACCGAGCTCGGCTATCGCGCCGGTAAGAATCAACACTTCGTCAAATACTTCAAGACTGCTGAGTACCCGATCATCGCTCTGGTCGTCGTGGTGATCGCCGCGGGCGTTTGGCACCGATGGCACTCCATGAAGCAGCCGCCGCGCCACGCACGCGGGCGCGACTAGGGCGCGATCGCCGCACGCACGCGTTCGGCGTGGCCCTTGGTGCGAACGCCGTACCAGGCGTGTTCGATGAGACCCGTGGGACCCACGACAAAGGTCGAGCGAATCACCCCGACCACCGTCTTGCCGTAGAGCATCTTCTCTCCGTAGGCGCCGTAGGCGGCCATGGTGGTCGTGTCGGGGTCACTGAGCAGGTCGAATTCAAGATCGAACTTGGCACGAAACGCGACGTGCGACGTGGCGTCATCGGGAGAGACACCAAAGACGCGCACGCCGAGGTTGCGAAAGGCGAGTAACTCGTCATTGAAGCCACAGGCCTCAACAGTGCACCCGGGGGTGTCGTCAGCGGGGTAGAAGTAGATCACGTATCGCTCACCGGCGAGCGACGTCGAAGTCACCATGCGCCCATCTTGATCGGTGAGCGAGAAGCTCGGGGCCGAGTCACCCACTGCCAGACGCGCCATGATGCTCCTTTGGTCGTGGTCGGCCGGTGCCGACCTCGCACCTAGACTAGGAGCGAAGCTCTAGAAGTGAGCTTGGGCCCTCCTTACGAACGCCGGTTCCGGGTCCAACCGAGAAATGTTGTTGGCCCGTGAGCAGTGAAATTATCGAGACCTCGACGTCTCAAGACTCCTACGACACCAAAAAGACCTTCGCCGAATTGGGCGTTGCTCCCGAACTCGTCGCGGTCCTCACCGCGCAAGGCATCACCACTGCCTTCCCCATCCAAGCGATGACCATCGCGGACGCCCTCGCCGGCCGCGACGTGTGTGGCAAGGCTAAGACCGGATCGGGTAAGACGCTCGGGTTTGGACTGCCACTTCTTCAGCGAGTGGCGGCGAGTGACGAGTTGGTGCGCAAGGAGGGTGGGCCGGCACGTCCGCGCGCGCTGGTGTTGTTGCCGACTCGGGAACTCGCGGTGCAAGTCCACGAAGTTCTCGAGCCCCTGGGCGCGGCGCTCGGGCTGCACGTCAACGCCGTCTACGGTGGCGCCGACATCGAGCGCCAGGTCAAGTCCTTGCGAAAGGGATGTGATGTCATCATCGCCACACCCGGTCGATTGATCGACCTCGGTGACCGCGGTGAGGTCAACGTCGAGGGACTTGACGTGTTGGTGCTCGACGAGGCCGACCGCATGGCCGACATGGGATTTATGCCCCAAGTCGAATGGGTACTGCGCCGCATCGCCGAGCACCCTCATCAGACGCTGCTGTTCTCGGCGACCCTCGACGGCGCGATCGACCGACTGGTGAAGCGCTACTTGACCGACCCGGTCTTTCACGAGGTCGCGAGCGATTCCCAGACGGTGTCACTTATGGCGCACCACTTCCTCACCGTGCACCAGATGGACCGCATCAAGGTGGCTGCGGCGATCTGTAATTCCTTCGACAAGACCATCATCTTTTGTCGCACGAAGCGTGGCGCGGACCGCCTGGTCGAACAGCTTCAAAAAGAGGGCGTCAACGCCGCCGCCATTCACGGCGACTTGCGCCAGAGCCAGCGTGAGAAGGCACTCGCTGATTTCGGCGCTGACAAACTTCCCGTTCTCGTCGCCACCGACGTCGCGGCGCGCGGTCTGCACATCGATGGAGTGGACTGCGTCATGCACTTCGATCCGCCCGAGGACCACAAGGCGTATCTGCACCGCTCGGGTCGCACCGCGCGTGCCGGATCGACGGGGGTTGTCGTCTCGTTGCTCTTGTACAACCAGGTCATCGAGGCCGAGGTGATCATGCGTCGCATCGCCCTCAAGCGACCGATCGTCGAAGTGTTCTCCAATGACCCGCGTCTGAAGGATCTCGTGAATTGGGACCCGACCAAGGAGCCGGCTGTTTCGTGAGCGACGCACTCCCCGTTTACCAAGCCGATCCTGAAGTCACGCGAGCCCTCGCGATCGTGGCGCACCCCGACGACATCGACTTCGGCATGGCCGGCACGATGGCGGTCTTGACAGGTCAAGGCGTCGACGTGTCGTATTGCCTGGTGACCTCCGGCGATGCGGGAGGCGACGCCTCGACGTTGTCGCGTGAGGAACGTGCCGCCATTCGCGAAGCCGAACAGACGGCGGCCGCCAAGGCCGTCGGCGTCACCGACCTGACGTTTCTTCGCTGGCCCGACGGTCAAGTGGAGCCGACCCTGGAACTGCGCAAAGCCATCACCCGTGTGATACGCGAGCGACGACCCGACCTAATCATCACCCAGAGTCCGGAACGCAACTATGAGCGTATTCACGCCTCGCACCCTGATCACATGGCCGCCGGCGAGGCGACGTTGCGAGCCGTCTATCCCGACGCGCGTAACCCCCACGCGTTTCCAGAGCTCCTGGAGGAGGGTTTCGCTCCTCACACGGTGCCCGCGGTGTGGGTGGGATCTTCAACACCTAACCTCGTCATCGACATCACCGACACCTTCGATCAGAAGATCGCTGCTTTACGCTCACACGTGTCCCAGGTCGGCGATCGTGACGACCTCGACGAAATGATGCGAACCTGGGCCGCTACCAATGCCGACCTCGCGGGCCTGCCGGCGGGTCGGTTGGCCGAGTCGTTTCGCGTGATCACAACCGTTTGAACGTGTAGTTCGCCCGCGGTACAGGCTCGAAGCGCGTGATGGCGCGGTTTAGGGTGGTCCCATGCCCAAGGCGTCACACGACGATCACGCGCTGCACATCCCGATCGGTCAGCGCGAGATCCAACGTGGGTTTCACCACGTTCTCGAGGGCGTCACCAAACAGAATCTCCCGGCCCAAGTCCTCGCCGGGGTGACGCTCTTGGCCATCGCCATTCCCGAACAACTGGCGACATCGCAGCTGGCGGGAATTCCCGCGTTCGCGGCGCTCGTCGGATTCATCGGAGCCACCCTCGTCTTCATGTTCCTTGGTTCCAATCCCATCGTGTCGGTGGGTGCCGACTCGACCATCGCGCCACTGTTCGCGGTAGCGCTCCTTCGCGTGGCGTTACCTAACTCTGCGCAGTACTACTCGCTCGTTGCCGGCACCGCGGTCGTCACGGGGGTGATGGTGCTAGCGGTGGGCCTGTTGAAGTTGGGGTGGTTGGCCGATTTTCTATCGATTCCCATCGTGACGGGGTTCATGTGCGGCATCGGCGCGATCATCGTGGTGCACCAGTTGCCGCACGTGCTCGGTGTGAGCGGTGGTGGTGACTCAGTCGTGCAACGTCTCGAATCACTGAGTCATCACCTGGGTCACGTGAGTGCCTGGTCGGTGATCGTTGCGTTGGCGACCCTGGTGATCATGGCCGTAGGCGAGAAGATCAACCCCCGACTTCCGTGGGCGTTAGGAGCAGTCATTGCGGGCTCCGCCCTCACCGCGGCGCTGACCTTGACGCACCACGGGGTTCAGGTACTGGGGACGGTCAGCGTCGGCCTGCCGCACTGGCGACTCGAATGGTTCACCCTCCACGAATGGAGCGTGATGGTGACGACGTCACTCACGTTGCTCGTCGTGATCATGAGCCAGAGCGCCGCGACGTCGCGCACGTCGGCCGATGAGATCGGCGTGGCCGACAACGTGAGCCGTGACTTCGTGGGTATTGGCGTGGCCAACATCGCGACGGGCCTGCTGGGTACGTTGCCGGTGAACGCGTCGCCGGCGAGAACCACCGTGACGCAACTGGCGGGCGGGCGAACCAAGATGGTCGCGCTCGTGGCCGGACTCGGGGCGCTCGTCTTGTCGCCGCTCGCGGGCGTGGCCCGATTCATACCCCTCGCGTCACTCGCGGGCGTCCTACTCTTCGTCGCCGGCCGACTCGTCAAGATCACGCGACTGAAGAGCGTCTGGCACGCCAGCCGTGTCGAATTCACTCTGGCCCTCGTGACGTTGGTCGGGGTCATCGTCATGGGGGTCGAGGTTGGACTGGGAATCGCCGTGGCGCTCGCGATCTTGTCTCAGACCTGGCGCGCCTCACGCCCACGGATGATCGAATTGGGACGACGGCGCGGGACGACGAGTTGGGAACCCTACGACGCCCATCACGTGGACCACGTCGATCACGTCCTAGTGGTCATGTTCGACGAGGACATCTTCTTCGCCAACGCCGGGGTCTTTCGACGTGAACTGCACGTCGTGATGCAAAAGTATCCCAAGACCCAGCACGTGGTCATCGACGCCGTCGCGATCACCGATATCGATTTCACGGGTATCACGACTCTGTCCCAGGTCGTCGACGACATGTCGCGCGACCACGTCTCGCTGTCGATGGCTCGCGCCAACGCCGGATTACGGGCGTCGATCGGTCATGCCGATGACCCGCAAGTTCGGGCCATCGCGTTCTACGACAGCGTGGACGACGCGGTCACCCACGCCGTCCACACCAAGCGTTAGGCCTGTGCCAACTGTCGCAACACGAAGTTGAGGACGCCACCGTGGCGGAAGTACTCCGCCTCGGTGGGAGTGTCGATACGCAGACGTGCCTCGAACGTCACGGTCTCACCGTTCTGGCGCAGCGCGCTGACGGTGACCCGCGGGACGGTTTCTCCGCGATTGAGCGGGTCGAGTCCGCGCACTGAGAATGTCTCGGTGCCGTCTAATTCGAACGTCGCCGCTGATTCGCCCGTCAGGAACTGCAGGGGCAACACGCCCATACCTACCAAGTTCGAGCGGTGGATTCGTTCGAAGCTCTCGACCAGCACGGCCTTCACTCCGAGCAATTTGGTGCCCTTGGCGGCCCAGTCGCGGCTCGACCCGCTGCCGTACTCCTTGCCGCCGAGGATCACCAACGGCGTGCCTTCGGCCGCGTAGGCCATGGCTGCGTCAAAGATCGACATCTCGGTTCCCTCGGGTAATTTGATCGTCACGCCACCTTCGGTTCCGGGTGCGAGTTGGTTACGCAGACGAATATTGGCGAAGGTGCCGCGCACCATGACCTCGTGGTTGCCCCGGCGCGTCCCATAACTATTGAAGTCACTCGCGGCGACGCCACCGTCGGTCAAGTAGCGGCCGGCCGGCACGCTCGCACGGATGTTGCCGGCGGGTGAGATGTGGTCCGTGGTGACCGAATCTCCGAGCTTGGCAAGGACGCGGGCGTTCTGCAGGTCGGTGACGACGCCGGGTTCCATCGTCAGGCCGTCGAAGTACGGGGGCAACTTCACGTAGGTGGACCGGTCGTCCCAGGCGTAGGTGATGGCGTTGGTCGTGGGGACCGCCTGCCATTTGTCGTCGCCACTGAAGGCACTGGCGTAACGTTCCTCGAACATCTGGGGCGTGATCGACGCGCGCACCGCGGCGGCCACGTCGGCGTCACTCGGCCACAGGTCGGACAAGAAGACGTCGACGCCGTCGCGGTCGGTGCCCAGGGGCTCCTTGGACAGGTCGATGTCGATGGTACCGGCCAGTGCGTAGGCCACGACGAGGGGGGGTGAGGCGAGGAAGTTCTGCTTGACGTCGGGGTGGATGCGCCCTTCGAAATTGCGATTTCCCGAGAGCACGGAGACCACTGAGAGGTCGTGTTCGTTCACCGCATCCGAGACGCCGTCGAGGAGGGGACCGGTATTCCCTATGCAGGTGGTGCAGCCGTAACCCGCCAAGTAGAAGCCCAACGCGTCAAGTGAATCCACCAGATCTGCCCGCTCGAGGTAATCCATGACGACGCGACTGCCCGGGGCGAGGGACGTCTTCACCCACGGCTTGGCGGTGACGCCGCGCGCCACAGCGGCGCGAGCGACGAGTCCGGCAGCGACGAGCACCGAAGGGTTCGACGTATTGGTGCACGAGGTGATGGCCGCCACGGTGACGTCACCGTCGCGCAGGCGTACGGCAGCGTCGACGCCCATCACTTCCATGGGCTCACGACCGAGGGCCGCACGAAAGGCGCCGCGTGCACCCGAGAGCGAGACGCGGTCCTGGGGGCGCTTGGGTCCGGCCAGGCTCGGCTCCACCGTGGACAGGTCGAGCTCGACGTATTCGGAGTAGGTCGGCTCGATCGCGTTGGCGTCGTGCCAAATGCCTTGGGCCTTGGCGTAGGCCTCGACGAGGGCCAGTTGCTCGGGCGGACGACCGGTGAAGGCGAGGTAGTCGAGGGTCACGCGGTCGATAGGAAAGATGGCGCACGTCGCACCATATTCCGGTGACATATTGCCAATGGTGGCGCGCGTCTCAAGTGAGAGTGACGCTACGCCCGGACCGTAGCCTTCGACGAACTTGCCGACGACACCCTGCTTACGTAGCAACTCGGTGATGGTGAGAACGACATCGGTGGCGGTGACGCCTTCTTTCGTCGCACCCGAGAGTCGCAAGCCGACCACGGGAGGGATCAACATCGACGTGGGCTGACCCAACATTCCCGCTTCGGCCTCGATGCCACCGACGCCCCAGCCCAGTACTCCCAGACCGTTGACCATGGTGGTGTGTGAGTCGGTGCCGACCACGGTGTCGAGGTAGGCCACGCCATTCTTCTCAAAGACCACGCGCGCCAGGTGTTCCAGGTTGACCTGGTGGCAGATACCCATCCCCGGGGGTACGACGCGGAATTGGTCGAAACTGCTCTGGGCCCACTTTAAGAAGGTGTAGCGCTCGATGTTGCGGTCGTACTCGATGGCGACGTTCTGGTCGTAACTCTCGGGAGTGCCGGTGCGTTCCAGAATGACCGAGTGGTCGATCACCAGCTCCACAGGGACGAGCGGGTTGATCTTCGCGGGATCGCCACCGAGGGCGATGATCGCGTCGCGCATCGAGGCGAGGTCCACCACGGCGGGCACACCCGTGAGGTCTTGCATCAGAACACGCTCGGGGGTGAAGGCGATCTCTTGAGCGTCGTCGCCGGCCGCCTCGCCGTGGCGCGTCGGCGCCTCGGACCAGCGAGCGAGAGCTTCGATGTCCGACGCGGTGACTTTGACGCCATCTTCGTGGCGCAACAAATTCTCCAACAACACCTTGATGGAATAGGGCAGGCGGTCGATGGCGAACTGGCTGAGTCCGCTCGCGCGTAGAGAGAAGTAGTCGAGACTGCGACCGTTCACGTCCAGGGTGTCGAGCGCATTGAAGGAATTGAGGGAGGAGGTCATGTCACTATTCTGCCTGTTTTTTGTGGTGACGATTGCGGTCGGCACGACGCGCCGCGGTCCAGGTGGGAGAATAGAACGGTGACATCTACATACGACGTTCTTCTCGGGCGCCTTCGCCACGCGTTTGACTCCATCGACGACGGGGCCGACCCCGTCCTGCGCACGTCGGAGCACAGTGATTATCAGGCGAACGGCGTGATGGCGCTCGCCAAGGCACAAGGAACCCCCCCACGCGAGATGGCGCAACGAGTGATCTCGTATCTAGACGTCGCCGACGTCGCCGTCGTCGCCGTCGCCGGACCCGGGTTCCTCAACTTGACGTTGACCCCGTCGTTCCTCGACGAGCAACTACGTGCCCTCGTCGGCGACGATCGTCTGGGTGTGGCCGAAATCGATGGCCGTATCGCGGTGATCGACTACTCCGCGCCCAATGTGGCCAAGGAGATGCACGTCGGACACCTACGTTCGACCGTTATCGGTGATTCCCTGGCACGGATGTATCGGTTCCGGGGATACCAGGTGATCGCCCGCAATCACGTGGGTGACTGGGGAACGCCCTTTGGCATGCTGATCGAGCACCTGGTGGACCTCGGTGAGGACGAGGCGATCGCGTCGCTCTCCATTGGTGACCTCGACGGTTTCTATCGCGCAGCGCGAACGAAGTTCGACAATGATGACGATTTCAAGGAGCGCAGTCGCGCCCGGGTCGTTGCCCTGCAGAGCGGTGATCCCGAGACGCGTCGACTTTGGCAGCTCCTCGTCGATGAGTCGGTGGCCTACTTCGCCGACGTATACGCCGCCCTCGACGTGACCTTGACGCCGGCTGACGTGGTGGGTGAGTCGTACTACAACGACATGCTCGAAGACGTGGTCCGTGACCTCGACGCAGCGGGTGTGCTCGTCGAGAGCGAGGGCGCGCTGTGCGTGTTCCCCGAGGGATTCACCAATCGCGAGGGCGAGCCCCTCCCGCTGATCATACGAAAGAGCGACGATGGTTTCGGCTACGCGGCCAGTGATTTGGCGGCAGTTCGAGATCGTGTCAGTCGCTTGCACGCCGACGAGATGCTCTACGTCGTGGGGGCCCCCCAGGGCCAGCACTTCGAGATGGTCTTCGCCGTAGCGCGCGCCGTCGGATGGCTTCCCGCGTCGGTGCGCTGCGAACACGTGGCCTTTGGCAACGTGCTCGGTCCCGACCGAAAGATGTTCAAGACCCGAACGGGCGAAACGGTGAAACTCATCGCGCTGCTCGATGAAGCCACCGAGCGTGCTGAGTCGGCCCTGGCACATCGCTCGACCGACCTATCGCTCGACGAACGCCATCACTTGGCCACGCAAATTGCCCGCGCAGCGATCAAGTACGCCGACCTCTCGACGGACCGTCAACGAGACTACGTGTTCGAACTAGACCGGATGATCGCCTTTGAAGGTGACACCGGCCCCTACCTGCAGTACGCGCACGCGCGGCTGCGCTCGATCTTTCGCCGGCTCGGCGAGCCGTTCGATCCGACGACGACGACCTTTGCCCTCCACGACGCTGCCGCCCGCCACCTCGCCCTGGGCGTCCTTCACTTCCCCGAAGCCCTGGACGCCGCAATGGCGACGCTGCACCCCCATCGACTCAGCGGATACTTGTTCGATCTCGCGCAGCGTTTCACTTCCTTTTACGAAGCGTGCCCCGTACTGGCCGCGCCCGAACCACTACGTAGCGAACGCCTCGCATTGTGCGAACTCACTGCGCGCACCCTCTCACTTGGGCTCTCATTGCTCGGCATCGAAGCACCCGACCAGATGTAGTTCGGCGCCGAGCACACACGCGCATCGCGTCGAGCAACCTCGACACGGCGTGCACTAAGGTCGAGGATGCCTCGGAGCAGCGAAGTTGGTGAGATTCCAACGCTGTCCCGCAACTGTAAACGGACGAAGTTGTCCGTGTAGCCAGGTCGCCTGCGATGAGGAGATTGTCAAGACAGCTCTCGAGGTAAAGGGCGGTCGTTCGGATATCCATCCGTCGTCCACACCACTTCGACGGAAAGGAGATATCCATGTTCAAGTCCCTTCGGTTCGTACTGGCCCTCGCGTTAGGTGCCATTTCGCTTCCCCTCGTCGCGGGATCGGTCGCCACGGCCACTTCGCTGCCCGCACCCAAAGCCTCCCCCCCGTGCATCGTCTCGCTGTCGCCGACAGCGACTGAGACTCTTTTCGCCATCGGCGCCGGGTCCCAAGTCCAGGCCGTCGACAGCGACTCCAACTACCCGACGCACGGCCTTCCGAGCAAACGGATCAACGCACTCAATCCCAGCGTGGAATCGGTCTTGGGTATCTGCAAGCCCACCTCGGCTTCTTCCTCCACCAAGCCCAACCTGGTGATCATCTCCTATGACGCCAACTCGATCAAGGAGAAGCTCACGGCCCTGGGCGTCAAGGTCGTCGCCCAAGATGCGCCCACCTCCCTCTCGGGTGCTCTCGCCCAGATTCGCCAACTCGGTGCACTATCCGGCCACGCGACTAAGGCCGACGCACTCGCGGCGTCGCTCGAGCGAACTATCAACGCTGACGTTAAGTCCGTACCGGCGCACGCCAATAAGAAAGTCACCGTCTACTACGAACTCGACCCGACCTACTACTCGCTGACCTCAACGACATTCGTCGGGGCGTTGATGAAGTCCCTGGGTGTCGTGAACATCGCTGACGCCAAGTCAACGAGTGCCGACGCGGGCTACCCTCAACTCTCTGCCGAGTACATCGTCAGTGCCAACCCCAACCTGATCCTTCTCGCCGACACAGTGTGCTGCAAGATCACCGCGGCCAAGGTCGGCGCACGTCCCGGTTTCGCCGAGGTCAACGCCGTGCTGAACGGCAATGTCATCAATCTCAACGACGACATCGCCTCACGCTGGGGACCACGGCTCAACATCTTGATGAACAAGATCACGGCCGCCGTGAAGAAGGTCCTGGCGGACCACGCCGTCTGGAAATAGTCACAACGTGTTGGTGAGTCCACCGAGCACGCGACGGGTCCTCGTCGTCGTCGTCGCCACCGTCGCGGCGCTCGCGCTCGCCGTCGTGTTCGGTCTCGTCATCGGCCCCACGTCCATTTCCACGTCGCGCATTCTCGGCGACGTGCTCAGTTACGTGGGCATCGGGCATTCGACCCTGACGTCACTGCAGTCGACCATCATCTGGCAAATCCGTGCCCCGCGCATGGTGCTGGGATTGGTGGCCGGAGCGATGCTCGCCGTAGCCGGTGGCACCTACCAAGGGATCTTTCGTAATCCACTGGCCGATCCGTATTTGCTCGGCGTTGCCGCGGGTGCGGGCCTGGGCGCCACGCTCGCCATCGTCAACATCGCCCACGGTTCCTCGGTCCCGACCTGGACGCCGATCTTGGCCTTTGTCGGTGCCATGGTCGCGGTGGTGCTGACGTGGGTCATCGGTGGACGTAGCCTGCGCTCGACGCCCGCGACCTTGGTGTTGGCTGGGGTGGCGATCTCCGCGCTCTTCACGAGTGCTCAGACTTTCTTGCAACAACAGTCGTCGACCCAATCGATCGCGCGCGTCTACATCTGGCTCTTGGGTTCGCTCTCGAACGCCGATTGGCATTCGGTCGTCATCGTGTTGCCGTACGTCGTGGTGTGTGCCGTGGTGTGCGTACTGGCGGGTCGAGCCCTTGACGTCATGAGCGTGGGCGACGACGAGGCACGTTCCCTGGGCTTGTCGGTGACGTCATTACGACTGGTCGTCGTGGCGGCCTCGTCACTCGGCACCGCGGCCATCGTGTCCGTGGTGGGCCTCATTGGTTTCGTGGGCATCATCGTGCCCCACATCGTGCGGTTGTTGGTGGGTACCTCGTACCGACGGATCCTGCCCATTTCGGTGATCTTTGGCGCCGCGTTCCTCGTGCTGTGCGACACCGTGGCGCGCACGGTCATGGCTCCCTCAGAACTACCACTTGGAGTGGTGACGGCGGTGATCGGCGCGCCGGTCTTCGTGGTGATCTTGAGTGTGCGCCGGATGGGGACACCGTGACAATGGTTCACCTCGACAACGTCTCGCTTCGAGCGGGGTCGACCACGCTCGTGCGAGACGTGACGTTGGACGTGGCGGCGGGGACGTGGTGCACCATCATCGGACCCAACGGAGCCGGCAAGACGACGCTGGTGGCCGCGATCGCCGGCCTGCGCACTCCGTCGAACGGTTCAGTGTCCATTGACGGACAGCGTCTCACCGAGTTGCACGAGCGCCAACGCGCACGACTGGTCGCGTACGTACCTCAACACCCCGAGATCCCCGCTGGTATGACCGTCGAAGCGTACGTAGCTCTGGGGCGTGTCGCGTTTCATGGTGTCCTGCGAGCGCCGTCAGCGAACGACCGCGAGGTAGTCGCCAGTGTCCTGGAGCGACTGGAACTGACCGACTTTCGAGGCCGCGATTCTGCGTCGCTGTCGGGGGGCGAGCGTCAAAGGATGGTTCTGGCGCGCGCCCTCGCTCAGGCGACCAAGGTCGTGGTCCTGGACGAGCCCACTACCGGCCTCGACGTGCGCCACCAGATGGACATTCTCGAACAGCTCAAAACCGAGGTTGCCGAGTGCGGTCTCACGGTGATTGCGACGCTGCACGACCTCACCTTGGCCGGTCTGTTCACTGATCGGCTCGTGTTGCTCTCGCGAGGCGTTGTCGTGATGGATGGTCTCGCGCACGACGTGATTCGTTCTCCACAGCTCGAGGCGAGTTACGGGACGTCCCTGCGCGTGGTCAATGTCGACGGGAGCGACGTCGTAGTGCCCGTACGTGGCGAAGCCTCGCACCCGGCTTCCGAGACGCACCATTTGGCCCCGTAATAGTTGCCCGACGAAACGCAACGTTCACCTAGGGCCAGGAATCGCCACTTAGCCCTCAACTAGACTGATGAAAAGACTTAAGGGGAAAATCGTGCGACGCACGCGAATCGTAGCAACTATTGGACCGGCTTCAGAGAGTGACGAGGTTCTTCAAAACCTGGTCAAGGCCGGGGTTGACGTGTTTCGTATCTCCATGGCCCACGGGGACATCCCGTCGAATCTTGAGCGACTTCGTCGAGTGCGAGCCATCGCTCCCGATATCGCGATCATGGTCGACATCCCTGGCCCCAAGATTCGCGCCGGGTCGTTCGGCACCACGCCAGTCGTGCTGGAGATCGGCCACGAGATCGAGTTGGTCGAGGGCTTCGGCGAGACGTCGACCGCCGATCGCATCGCCGTTGAGCGCGAGGGGATCCTCAGCCACCTCAAGATCGGCGACCGTGCCCACATTGGCGACGGCGGGATCTCACTGGTGGTCACCAAGAACGGTGAGACCACGATGACCCAGGTCATGTCGGGTGGCTCGGTGGTTGGCAAGCCCGGAATGGGACTTCCCGCGTCCATACTCAACGACCGTCTCCCCACCGACGACGACCGCGACCGCCTCGTGGCGTTGCGCAGTGAAGACTTTGACATGCTCGCTGTTTCTTTCGTGCGATCAGCCTCCGACATGGCTTCCACTCGTTCGGTGCTTGAGCGCGACGACGTCATGCTCATGGCCAAGATCGAGACGGGTGAGGGTATCGAGAATCTGGATGAGATCGTGGTGGCGTCTGACGCCATCATGGTGGCACGCGGTGACTTGGGCGTTCGCATGCCGATCGAAGAAGTGCCTCACCTTCAAAAGTTGATCGTGCGCCAAGGCATCCGCTACGCGCGTCCTGTCGTGGTTGCGACCCAAATGCTCGAGTCGATGACGCACTCTCAGGTTCCGACGCGCGCCGAAGTGACCGATGTCGCCAACGCCGTGCTCGACGGGGCCAGTGCGGTCATGCTTTCGGGAGAGACGGCCATTGGCGACGATCCGGTCGGTACCGTCATCACGATGGACCGCATCGTTCGCCGGGCTGAGGCGTCGTTCGACTACGCCAAGTGGGGAGCCTCGTTGGAACTGCAGGCGAGCATCGGTCATGGCAACCAGTCGACTCGTGTCACCGCAGCCATCACCGGCGCCGCATGGCGCGCCGCGATGGAGGAGAACGCTGTAGCCATCGTCGCTTGCACTCGCTCCGGAATGACGGCTCGCGCCATCGCTCGTTTTCGTCCGCCGATGCCCATCGTCGCCATCACGCCCAATCGTTCGACCTCGCGTCAACTGCGTGGATCGTGGGGGATCGACCAGATCATCCTGTCACCGGCCCAGGACATCGACGAACTCTGTGAGGTCGCGATCGACGAGGTGAAGAAGGCGGGCATCGCCCAGTCCGGCGACCCGATCGTCATCATGGCGGGCTCGACCTCGGGCGGTGCGGCGGTGACTGACACCGTGCGCATGCTCATCGTTCCGTAATTACTTCGCCTCGAGGGTCAGCACCGCGTCGCTGATCGTGGTCAGGGGCGCCGCTGTGGATCCGGGTGCTTCTTCTAGTCGTGAAGTTGCGAAGCGGGCTGTGAATGAGACGAGCATTCTTTGGGGAACTCGCGTCGGTGAGGAAGCGCGTGCCATCGGCGCGACTGACCTCGTCGTGATCTTCAGGTGCCGACCAAAGGGGCCCGGCGCATGTTCTCGTGCCGCCGGCGAGATTCGAACTCGCAAATCTCCACCTTCGGAGGGTGGCATGTTATCCAATTACACCACGGCAGCGGCCCAGCAATCCTACCTTCGCTCCCGGCGTGCCCTTTCCGCCCCGAGCGCACAGAATGTCGGCACTCCGAGTGAGACAACAACCAGGAACCTCCAGCACGACCCGGTAATCTCTCGGTGTGTCCCGCTCCCAAATGAGGCTCTCGACGTCTTCGACTTTCACGCACTCGCGCAATAGTGGACGTTCAAGGGGTTGTCAGTCGTCGTCTTCGCGGGCCGATACTGCGTTCCTCGAGCGTCGACGGTCCGATAGACGGTGTTCGCGTGCCTAGTGAGCCCATTCTCCCCACGTTGTTGCCCGACTCGACGAACATGCTCACTAGTGATGTCACGGTGGGTGGCGTGTCGCTGCGTGAACTCGCCACGACGTATGGCACGCCGCTATTCGTCTACGACGAGGCCACTGTGCGCGCGCGCTGCGCCGAGGCGGCCCGAGTGTTCGACGACGGCGCGGCGTTCGCGTCCAAGTCCTTCCTCTGTGGCGCTATGGCCCGACTGGCGGTTGAAGAAGGCTTGTACGTCGACGTCGCGACCGGGGGAGAACTCGATATCGTTCTGCGATCGGGCGTGCCGCCATCGCGGGTGATTTTGCACGGCAACAACAAACTCTCGTCCGAGCTCGAGCGTGCCCTCGACGTTGGTGTGTACCGCATCGTTGTCGACAATTTTGACGAGATCGAGCGTCTGCGTTCCATGGTGTCGGCGTCGCGACCGCTCAATTGCTTGATTCGCGTGACGCCGGGAGTCGAGGCGCACACCCACGAGTTCATTCGCACGGGTCAAGAGGACACCAAGTTCGGTTTCTCGCTCGCCTCGGGCGACGCGCGACGCGCCATCGATGCGCTGCGCGCGTTGGAGCACGTCACGCTGCACGGCGTGCACGCGCACATCGGCTCACAGATTTTTGAGGTGGCGGGTTTCGACGAGGAGGTCAAGGTCCTCGTCGATTTCATCGCGGATGACGGTTTCGACGAGATGTGCATTGGGGGCGGACTCGGCGTTGCCTACGTGGCGGGCGAGTCCGCGGTATCAATAACCCAGTGGGGTACGGCGGTGCGCACCGCCGCGTTGTCGGCAGGGCTCGAGCCGTCGGTGCGGATCACGGCCGAACCCGGTCGCGCCATCGTGGCACAGGCGGGGATGACGCTGTACACGGTGGGGGCGGTCAAGTCCGTGACCCAACGCACCTACATGGCCGTGGACGGCGGGATGAGCGACAACCCGCGACCGGTCCTCTACGGATCGGGGTACGAGGCGTTCGACGTGTCGGCGCCACTGGCGCCTCGACCCCAGGTCGTGCGACTGGTGGGTCGCCACTGCGAGAGCGGTGACGTCTTGATCGACGAGGCCTGGTTGCCGGAGATCACGGGCGTGGGCAGCGTGGTGGCGACCCCGGTGACGGGGGCCTACGGCTATTCGATGGCTTCGAACTACAACCGTGTGCCGCGGCCCGCGGTCGTTTTCGTCAACGCGGGAGAGGCTCGCGTGGTACTTCGTCGTGAGACTTTCGACGATCTGGCCGGGCTCGAAGCGTAGAAGTCCCCTCGTTGAATACGGTTAGCCTTTATCCATGACAACGCCGCACGTGCGAATCGGAGTGATCGGCGCGGGATTCGTGGGCCGCGCCTTCGTGCAACTCCTCGGTGACGAGTCTCGTCAGATCGCCCTCGTCGACGCCGCGACGGCCACGTTGGAGATCGTGGCCGTGGCCGTTCGCGACGTCACGACACCACGCGACGGCATCGACTCGTCGCTCCTGGTCAGTGATCCCTTAGCGGTAGCGGCCCGCGAGGACGTCGACATCGTGGTCGAACTGGCAGGGGGGATCGAGCCCGCCCGTACGTGGATCGAGACGGCCTTGCGGCGTGGGGCGTCGGTGGTGACCGCCAATAAGGCGTTGATGGCGGCCTGCGGCACGGACCTGGCCCAATTGGCCAATGAGAACGGTGCCGACCTGCTCTACGAGGCCTCGGTGGCTGGGGGTATCCCCATCATTCGTTCGCTGCGAACGTCGCTCGCCGGCGAGAAGATCAATCGAGTACTGGGCATCGTCAACGGTACGACGAATTTCATCTTGTCCCAGATGACCAGCGAAGGCCGTGACTACGACGAAGCGCTCAAGGAAGCTCAGGCGCTCGGCTACGCCGAAGCTGATCCGACGGCCGACGTCGAGGCCTTTGACGCCGCGGCGAAGGTGCAGATCCTCTCATCGCTGGCGATCGGTACGCCGCTGCACGGTGAGCCGATCTCGCGCGAAGGTATTAGCGCCGTTCGCTCGGTTGACGTCGACTTCGCGCGGCGCGCCGGGTACGTCATCAAGCTCGTCGGTGTTGTGGAACGCGTCGGGGAGAACGGAATCTCACGACGTACCCATCCGGCGCTGGTTCCGGTCGACCACCCGTTAGCTGCGGTGCATGGCGCCATGAACGCGGTGTTCATCGAGGGCGACAAGAGCGGACCTCTCATGTGGCTCGGTCAAGGCGCCGGCGGCGAGGCCACCGCGACTGCGGTGCTGGGTGACGTCTTACACGCGGCGCGAAATCGTGTGGTGGGACGTCACGACATCCCCTTCACGGTGGACGATCGTTTGGAGAGCGTGGATGCCGGGGACCTGTCGAGCGTCTTCTACCTCAGCATCGACGTTCAAGACGAACCAGGCGTCCTCGCGCAGGTCGCAGGTGTCTTTGGTCATCACAACGTGTCGATCCAGTCCATGGAGCAGTCCGGCTTCGGCCAGGAAGCGCGGCTCGCGTTCTTGACGCACGAGGCGCTGGGCCGCGACGTCACGTCGACCCTGCGCGAGCTCGACCAATTGGCGGCGGTGGATTCCATCGGCGCGTGTATTCGTGTTATCGACGGAGGTGTTGCGTGACGGGTTGGAACGGACTGCTCAAGGAGTACGGGCAGTGGCTCGATCTCGAAGGTGTCGACGAGATCATCACCCTCCAAGAAGGCAACACGCCTCTGATCTTCGCCGAGCGGTTGTCCGAGCGCTTGGGCGCCAACGTGTGGCTCAAGTACGAAGGCCTCAATCCGTCGGGGTCTTTCAAGGACCGCGGCATGACCATGGCGATCACCAAGGCCAAGGCCCAGGGCGCTCAGACGGTCATCTGTGGTTCGACCGGAAATACGTCGGCCGCCGCGGCGGCCTACGCGGCCAAGGCGGGAATGGACTGCGTCGTGCTGGTTCCCGAAGGCAAGATCGCCATGGGCAAACTCGCCCAGGCCATTGTCTATGGTGCCAACGTCCTGCAGATTCGCGGGAACTTCGACCAGGCCCTCGACTTGGCCCGTGAGCTCACCAAACATCTGCCGATCACCATCGTGAACTCGATCAACCCTGACCGCATCGAGGGCCAGAAGACCGGTGCCTTTGAAATCATGGACGTCTTGGGTGCGGCCCCGGACATTTTGTCGATCCCCGTCGGCAACGCCGGCAACATCACCGCATATTGGCGTGGGTTCACCGAATACCACTCGGCGGGTCGCGCCAAGACCTTGCCCAAGATGTGGGGATTTCAGGCCGCGGGCGCGGCGCCGATCGTTCTCGGTCACCCGATCGCAAATCCCGAGACCATCGCCACGGCCATTCGCATTGGTAATCCAGCGAGTTGGATTCCGGCCCTCGAAGTCGTCCACGAATCGTTGGGCGACATCCGTGCGGTGACCGACGACGAAATCCTCGACGCGTATCGCTACGTGGCGCGCTTCGAGTCGATTTTCTGCGAACCGGCCTCTGCCGCGTCAGTCGCGGGCATCTTGAAGTACGGCGTGCCCGCGGGCTCGACGGTGGTGTGCGTGCTGACGGGTAACGGCTTGAAAGACCCAGACACTGCGGTCTCGACCAGTGTGACTCCCACCGTGGTGGACGCGACCATGAAGGCTTTGCTGGCTGAACTGGGGTAATCGGTTGCGAACGGCCCGGAATCGGCTACACTGAGGTTTGTCGTTCACGTCCGGCCGTTCGCCGATGTGCGGAATTCTTCCACTTACGACGTTTCCCGTTTTTTCACCACTCACCATTTTTGCGTGTACGTGGCGAGAGAGGATTTAACTGTATGGCTGTAAAGCCCACCACTCCTGATCGTTCCGACTTGGAATCCAAGTCTCGCGAGGACCTTCAGGCGATTGCCAAACTCACCGGAGCCGACGTCTCGGCACGCGCGTCCAAGGCGACTCTCATCGAGACCATCATGGGCTCGTCGTCGAGTACCGGTACTGAACCCCAAGCCCCGACGCGCGCAGTGCGTTCGCGTCGCGTGGTGGCCACCCCCGACGATGACTTCGAGTCACTGCTGAACGAATTCGAAGCTGAATCGACGTCCCCGTCGGTCAGTGACGCTCGCGGATCGAACTCGCGTAAGGTCGTTGCCGCCGAAGCCAAAGGTTCGTCCAACGGCTCGTCCAACGGATCGTCCAACGGAACCACCAATGGATCTTCGACCAACATGCCCGCGAGCGGTCCGGGGAATTCCTCGGCGGAGACCTCGAATCCCGATACGTCTGGTACCCGTCAGAACAACCAGCCCCGCGATCGTCAACCACGCGAGTTCGCCAACGAACCGGGTGGGCGAAACCGCCGGAATCGGCGAAACCGTAACGGTCGCGAGCGCTTCGGTGAGGCGATGCCCAACGCCGACCAGCCCTACAACGGCGAACTCGTGGAGATCGAAGGTCTACTCGACTTGCGTGATGACGGCTACGGATTCCTGCGTACGAAGGGTTTTCACGCTTCGCCTAATGACGTCTACGTCTCGATCAACCAGGTTCGTCGCTACCACCTGCGCAAGGGCGACATCGTCGCCGGCGGGTACCGTCCAGCGGCGTCCAACGAGAAGTACCCGGCACTATTGCGCGTGGACACCGTTGCGGGTTTCGACCCCGAAGTAGCGCGGCTGCGTCCGCGTTTCGAGGACCTCACCCCGCTGTTCCCCGACGAGAAGCTCAAGTTGGCCACCACCGAGGGCAAGTCCGAGCTCACCCCACGTATCGTCGACCTGCTTGCACCGATCGGCAAGGGCCAGCGTGGACTCATCGTCTCACCGCCCAAGGCCGGTAAGACGACGATCATGAAGCAGATCGCCCAGTCGATCGAGGCCAACAACCCCGAGGTGCACTTGATGGTGCTGCTGGTTGACGAGCGGCCCGAGGAAGTCACCGACATGCGTCGCTCCGTGAGCGGCGAGGTCATCGCCTCGACCTTCGACCGTCCGGCCGAGGAACACACCCACGTCGCCGAACTCTGCATCGAACGTGCCAAGCGCCTCGTTGAGCAGGGTCGTGACGTCGTGATCATCCTCGACGGCATCACCCGTCTGGCGCGCGCCTACAACTTGGCCGCTCCGGCGACCGGGCGCATCATGTCCGGTGGTGTCGATTCGGGTGCGTTGTATCCGCCTAAGAAGTTCTTCGGTTCCGCGCGTAACATCGAAGAGGGTGGTTCCTTGACGATCCTCGCGTCGGCGCTCGTGGAGACTGGTTCGAAGATGGACGAAGTCATCTTCGAGGAATTCAAGGGCACCGGCAATATGGAGCTCAAGCTTGACCGCCGACTCGCCGAGCGTCGCCTCTTCCCGGCGATCGATGTCAACGGCTCTTCGACGCGCCACGAAGAGCTGCTCTTCGACCGCGACGTCTTGCCCCAGGTCTGGAAACTACGTCGAGTGCTGAACGGCTTGGCCTCCGAGGGCCGAGAGGCAGCTGGCCTCGAGCTGCTGATCGACAAACTCAAGTCCACTCGCTCCAACGACGAATTCCTCTCGGAGATCGCCCGGGGCCCTGCACCGACCAGCTAATTATCCGCTAAACTCGTCATCCGCACCAAGGAGCACCCATGAAGACTGCCATTCACCCCAATTACATCGACGCGCACGTGACCTGCTCGTGCGGGAACACCTTCACGACGAAGTCCACGAAGGCCGAGATCAAGGTCGAACTGTGCAACGAGTGCCACCCCTTCTTCACTGGTAAGCAGAAGCTGGTCGACACCGGTGGTCGCGTGGAGCGCTTCCAGCGTCGCTACGCCCAGAAGACCAACAAGGCGCGCGCTCCGAAGGCGTAAGCCGGCGAGACGCCACCTTTCGTGCGCTCACTCGACGACACCCTCGCCAGCCTCGAGGACGAACTTCGCTCCGTCGAGACGGCTCTCGCGCAACCTGACGTTGCCTCGGACTTGACGCGTCTACGCGATCTCTCGCGTCGCTTCAAAGAACTCTCGGAGATCAACGCCGCCTGGACCGAGCTCAAATCCGCCCAAGACGACCTAGCTACCGCGCGCGCGATGTTCAACGAGACCAGTGGTGACGACCGCGAACAGTGGCGCGAGGAAGTGAACGCCGCCGAAGAGCGATTGCCCGAGCTCGAAGGGGCCTTGGAAACCTTGCTCCTCCCACGCGATCCCAACGAGGGGCGCAACGTGATCCTCGAGATTCGCGGAGCCGAGGGCGGCGAAGAGGCCAATCTCTTCGCTGGTGACCTCGCCGAGATGTATCGCCGCTACGCCGCCCTGCGCGGATGGAAGCTTGAGGTCGTCGAAGAACGCGAGTCCGATCACGGAGGACTCGACGAGGCCACCTACCTCATCAAGGGTGACGACGCGTGGGCGCGCCTGGCGCACGAGGCCGGGGTGCATCGCGTGCAGCGGGTGCCCGTCACCGAGGCTAAGGGTCGTGTGCACACGTCCTCGGCGACGGTGTCGGTGTTACCCGAGGCCGAAGAGGTCGACGTGGCCATTGATCCCAATGAACTCAAGATCGACGTCTACCGTTCGTCGGGACCCGGCGGTCAGAGTGTCAATACGACCGACTCCGCTGTGCGCATCACGCACCTGCCCACGGGCATCGTGGTCTCGATGCAGGACGAGAAGAGTCAGATCCAAAATCGCGCGAAGGCACTCATCGTCTTGCGTTCTCGCTTGTTGAAAGCGGCCCAGGATGCCCAGGCGAATGAACTCGGCGACCTGAAGCGGTCCCAACTCGGTGGGGGCGGAAGAAGTGAGAAGATCCGCACGTACAACTTCAAAGAGAACCGCGTGACCGACCACCGCATCAACTTGACGAACTACTCGCTCGACGCGGTGCTGGCGGGAGACCTCGACCCCTACATTGACGCGCTCTTGGCGGACCAGCGCGCGCGCCAGCTGGCCGAGAGTGACGGGCGCTAACCCCGACCTCGTCGCCGAGCTCGTGGAGCTCGGTCTGGAGCGTCGCGAGGCCCGTTGGTTGGTCGAAGAATTCGCGCCCGGCACATCCGGCGACGCAGACGAAATCAAAGATCTACGAGCTGCAGCGCGGCGGCGTCTCAACGGTGAGCCTCTGCAATACGTCATCGGACACTGGCCCTTTCGCACCCTCGATCTCGACGTGGACGCGCGCGTCCTGATCCCGCGACCCGAGACGGAAGGGCTCGTCGACGTCGCGCTCGGCGAACTCGCTACTTCGGGGGCACCAGCGCCCGTCGTGGTGGACCTCGGATGTGGGTCGGGGGCGATCGGACTGGCTCTGCTCGATGAACTTCGTACGCGTGGTGTCCAGGCCTCGTTGGTGGCACTGGACGAATCCGTGGAGGCCCTGGTCGTCGCGCGGACCAATGCGAGCAAACATGGTTTGCTCTCCGTGTCCTTCGTCGAGTCGTCGTGGTTCGAGAACCTCGACCCGTCGCTGCGCGATCGCGTCGACTTGATCGTCGCCAATCCGCCCTACGTGGGCGCGTCGGAGATGGATGACTTGGACGTTGTCCTGCGCTACGAGCCATCTGGCGCACTCGTCGCGCCCGACGACGATGGCGTGACAGGATTCGCTGACCTCTTGATAATTTTGCGTGGCGCGATGTCGTGGTTGCGACCCGGTGGTGTGCTGGTGGTCGAACACGGTGACACGCACCGTCCCGCATTGTTGGCCTTGGCGCACGAGTGTGGGTACGTACAGGTGCACGACCACGACGACCTGGCGGGTCGTCCGCGCATCCTCGTGGCGAGGCGCCCCCAGTGAGGCTTCTGAGCTTCGCCGAGGCGGTCGCGGCGCTACGACGCGGCGAGGTCGTCGCGGTGCCAACCGACACCGTCTACGGGGTGGCGGCCCGGCTCGAGGATGCCGACGCCGTCGCGAAGCTCTTCAGTGTGAAGAGTCGACCCAGTGACGTCGCTCTACCGGTCCTGGTGCAGTCGTCGCGCGACGTCGTCGCGCTCGACGTGGAGTGGTCGGTCGCGGCGCAACGTCTCGCCGATCGATTCTGGCCGGGTGCGCTCACGATCGTCGTGGGTGCCGCACCAGCGCTCGCCGCACGAGTGGGGGCGACGTCATCGGTCGGCATTCGGGCCCCCCGACACGTAGAGCTCGCCGCTTTGATTGACCAGTGCGGACCGCTGGCGGTCACGAGCGCCAATGAACATGGTCACGCCCCGTGCGTTAGCGCCGACGACGTGCTCGCCATCGCGTGGGGTGCGCCGATCGCCGGTGCCCTCGACGGGGGAGTGTGCGATGGTGCGGTGTCGACAGTCGTCGAAGTGAGTGCCGACGGGTGGTGGGTACGTCGACGCGGCGCGATCGCTCTGGTCGATCTGGAGGCGGTGCTCGGCCCCGAATCGGCGGCGCGCGACAACTAGGGTGGGAATATGAAAATCGCGCTCGGAGCGGATCACGCCGGGTATGAACTCAAGGCTCTCCTGGTCACGACCCTTCAAGAGTGGGGCCACGAGGTCCTCGACCTCGGGACGACCAACGGGGCCGACTCAGTCGATTACCCCGACTTCGGTGCGGCGGTCGGCCATAGCGTCGCCAGTGGTGAGTGCGACCTCGGTGTGGCGGTGTGCGGCTCAGGCATCGGAATCTCCATCGCCGCGAACAAGGTGGCAGGCGTACGCGCGGCTCTCGTACACGACGCGACCTCGGCTCGTCTCGCGCGTGAGCACAATCACGCCAACGTCTTATGCCTGGGCGCACGTCTTATCGGTGCGCCGGTCGCCCAGGACGCTCTCGCCGCGTGGCTCGGCGCCCAGCCCGGCGAGGGACGACACCTCGCTCGACTCGACAAAATTTCCGCCCTCGACCAACGCGCCTAGCGCACAGAAAGGTTCCCCGTGAGCTCTCCCTTTGATGCCTTCATCACCAACGACGATGAGGTCGTTGACTTGCTGGCCCAAGAGTGGACCCGCCAGACGACCACCTTGCAACTGATTGCCAGCGAGAACTTCGCCTCACCCGCGGTCCTCGCCGCGACAGGATCGATCTTGACCAACAAGTACGCCGAGGGGTATCCCGGCCGTCGCTACTACGGCGGAAACCAGATCGTCGATGAGATCGAGGACTTGGCGCGACGTCGATTGACGGGCCTCTTCGGGGCGGAGCACGCCAACGTACAGCCACACTCGGGCGCCAACGCCAACGTCGCGGTGTATCAAGCCCTGCTCCAACCGGGCGACACGGTCCTGGCCATGCGACTCGATCAAGGTGGACACCTCACTCACGGCTCACCGGTGTCGATGACGTCCAAGGCCTGGAATTTCGTCTCCTACGGTGTGACGCCTCGCAACGACGACCCGATGACACCGGGTGAGTTAATCGACTTCGACAACGTGCGCGAAATGGCCCTCGCCCATCGTCCCAAGCTCATCGTGGCCGGGGCCACCGCCTACGCGCGACGCATCGACCCCGCACCCTTTCGCGAGATCGCCGACGAGGTCGGTGCACTGTTGATGTTCGACTCGGCGCACGTGGCGGGTCTCATCGCTGGTGGTTCGCACCCTAATCCCGTGCCCTACGCCGACGTGGTGACCTTCACCACGCATAAGACCCTGCGTGGACCACGTGGCGGCGCGATCTTGTGCCGCGAGGAGTTCGCCAAAGCGATAGACATGGCGGTGTTTCCTGGACAACAAGGTGGTCCCCTCGAGCACGCCATCGCGGCCAAGGCCGTGGCCTTTCGCGAGGCGGCACACCCCAGTTTCTCGATCTACACCGACCAGATCGTCGCCAACTCGAAGGCATTCGGTACCGCGCTGGCGAACGAGGGCTTTCGCATGGTCTCGGGAGGGACCGAGAACCACATGGTGCTGCTCGACCTTCGCGAATTCGATTCGGAATTGGCTGGCAAGGTCGCCCAAGAGGTGCTCGACCGCGCTGGGATCACTACCAACCGCAACACGATCCCCGACGACCCACGCAGCGCGTTCATAACGTCGGGTCTTCGCGTGGGCACCGCCGCGGAGACGACGGCGGGACTGAAGGAAGACGAGTTCGTCACGGTTGCGGCATTGATGGCGCGCGCTCTGCGTGGGCGCGACGACGAGTCGGAGATCGCACGGGTCCGCGAGGAGGTGGCCGAACTGTGCGCGACCTTCAACCCCTACGCCACCTTTACGAAGTAGACGATGAACTCCCTGGGCACCTACGGCATCATCGCCCTCGTAGGGGCCCTCATCACGCTGGTGGCCAATCCGTCAGCGCGGCGTATCGCTCTCGCGGTGAACTACAGCGCTCAGCCTGACGAACGCAAGGTGCACCAGATCGTCACCCCCTACGGGGGCGGTGGCGCGATGTTCGTCGGGTTCTGCGTGGCCTTGGTTGCTGCCTTCGTCCTTCCGACGACCCGCGCGGTGATCGAATCCTCGCACGAGATGCTCGGCGTACTCTTGGCCGCCGGTGTGATGTTCGCCATCGGTGTGGTGGATGACTTTCGTGAGATGAGCGCGCCGGCCAAAGTGGCCGGGCAGGTTCTGGCGGCGACGATCCTGTACTTCAGTGGCTGCACGATGTACCAGCTCAAGTTGCCCTTCGCGGGTTTCATCGTGCTCGGGCCTTCGATCCTGCCCGTCATCACGGCCGTCTGGGTATTCGCATTGTCCAACGCCGTCAACCTCATTGATGGGCTGGACGGCCTCGCTGGAGGTATCGTGGCGATCGCCTCGGGAACACTGTGCGTCTACGGACTGCGCCTGGAAGACCTCGGTCTCTTGCCCTCGACGAATGTCGGACCACTGGTCGCGGCCCTCACCTTTGGTATTTGCGTGGGTTTCCTGCGCGACAATTTCCACCCCGCCAAACTCTTCATGGGCGACGCGGGCGCGTTGATGCTGGGACTACTCATGAGCGCCTCGACCATGGTCATCGGTGGTCGCACCCCGCCAGCGAGTGGCGTGACCTTCTTCTTCTTCGCGCCGCTGCTCATCCCCGTGTTCATCCTGGGCGTGCCGCTCACTGACGCCGTCTTCGCCTTCGTGCGACGCACCGTGTCGGGGCAGGGGTTTCACACGCCCGACAAGAACCACATCCATCACCGCCTCATGCGACTGGGTCACGGGCACCGTCGTACGGTCATCATTTTGTGGATGTGGACCGCCCTGTTATGCGGCTTCGTACTCTTTCCCCTCTTCTACCCACGCACCAACGTCTTCTTGCCTCTGGCGGTCGCCATCTTGCTGATCGGGCTGTTCACCTGGTCGAGCCCGATCCTGACGCGTCGACGACGCCTCGAGCATCGACGCTACGAACGCGAAGAGGCCCATCATTGAGTCCCGACCCTCGCGATCCCTCACCACCGCATGAAGAAGAAACCCCTGATGAATCCGGGCTTTCAGGTGTCGCAGTGTTTGCGGTCATGGGGACCACCATCGCGACGTGCGTCGCGGTGGGCGTGGTCCTTGGTCTGTGGGCCGACAACACCTGGCACACCGCTCCCGCGGGTCTGTTAATCGGGATAGTGTTAGGGACGGTCGCCGCCGTGGTGAGCGTGGTTCAGCAAGTCCGGCGTTTCCTTTAGAAACCCCCATCCCACCGTGCTCGAAAACCTCTCCCCGTCAACGCTGCCGCGCCTCCTGCGCCGTACCGTTCTATCCGCACTCGCCGCGGGGGCCGTGGGCTTCGTCGTGGGAGTCATGATCGCCCCCCTGGCTGGACTGGGCGTCGTCATCGGTGTCGGTTTGGCAATCCTCAACCTGCGATTCCTCGATTCTCAGGTCGCCAAGATCGAGATCAAGGGTGAACAGAACACCAAGGTCGTGCGCCGTCAGCTCGGCGGCAAGACGGTCAGCCGACTTGTCGTTATGACCATCATCGCCCTGGGCGCACTGTGGCTGGACACGGCGCTAGGAATAGGTATTGTTGCAGGGCTTGTGATTTATCAGATCGTTTTCGTCATCAACGTGTTGAGCGTGGTGGCGAACCAGGGGGACATGTAGTGAGAACGCTGTACGCGGCGAAGAGCATTCCAGTCGGGGTCCACCCGACGTTCAAGCTTTTGGGATTGACCTTCGACCTCGACATCATCATGTCGACCGTCCTGGCTGCGGCCATCATGCTCTTCCTCGTCTTTCGCATGACCTCCAAGGTCACTGACGGCGTGCCGAGCAAACTGCAGGTCCTGTGGGAAATCATCTCGGTGGACCTCGTTGGGGCGCTGGCGATCTCGGCCATGGGCGAGCGTGGCAAACGCTACGTGCCGCTGGGCGTCACCCTGTTCATCTTCATCTTGATCTGCAACTGGATCGGATTCTTGCCAACTGACATGCACCCGGGTCAGTCGGGCGACATCTTCCCGGCGCCGACGAGCGACGTCAATCTGCCCCTCGCGATGGCTGCCTTCGTGATCGTCTGGGTGCACATCGAATCGGTGCGTTCGCGCGGCATCGGTGGCTACTTCAAGCACTATGGCCAGCCCTTTCTCGGGCTCACCCCGATCAACATCATCGAAGAGATCACCAAGCCCATCACCATGACCTTTCGACTCTTCGGCAACCTCTTCTCGGGTGCCCTGATGATCGTCGTCATGACGACGTTGCTTCCGGTGTACGTCATCCCCTTCGGTGAGTTGCTGTGGAAGCCCTTCGACGACGGACTCCTAGGCGCTATCCAGGCCTATATCTTCATGCTGCTCTCCGTCTTGTACTTCGATATGGCCACGAGCCATCACGACGCGCAAGACGCTCACGTCGAACCGCTCGACGTTCTACAGACCTCGCACTAACCAACCCAGGAGGAAAGACAAAATGGCAGTAGATACCAGCATTGCGGACGCGGTACGAAGCGCCGGTGCACTCGTCGGTGGCGGTCTCGCCCTCGGCGGTGGCGCTATCGGTGCGGCGATCGGTGACGGCCTGGCGGGTAGCCAGACCATTGCGGCGATCGCACGTCAGCCCGAAATTGAAAACAAGGCGCGTCAGTACTTCTTCTTGACGGTGGGCCTGGTGGAAGCCATGTACTTCATCAACCTGCTGTTCATGGTCGTCTTCGTCTACGTGTTCAAGAAGCAGTAGTTCGTGGCGCGCTCGAGGGTCGCTCGCGCGCGCACTTCGCCCTAACAAAGAAGGTCACCCTACATGAGTACAGCTTCCATCTTCCTCCTCCCCAACGGGACGTGGTTCGTCGAACTCGCGGTTTTCATCATCATTTTGCTCGTCGTCTCAAAGTACGCCCTGCCGAAGTTGAACACGATGATCGAGGCTCGCCAGGACAAGATTCGTACCGCCCTCCAGGCGGCTGACGAGGCGCGTGCCGCGGCGGAGGCTGCCGGAGACGAGCGAGCACGGGTCCTCACCGAGGCGCGCGAGCAGGCGCGCGACATCGTGGCCAACGCCCAGGCGCTGTCGGATCAGGTCAAGGCGGAGTCCGCGGGTCGTGGACAAGTGGAGTACGAGCGCATCGTGGCCCTGGCCAACGCCGAGGTCGCCACCGCACGCCAACGAGCCATCGATGAGGCATCGGCCAAGATCGGCGAGATCGTCTTTGACCTCGTAGCCAAGGTCGTCGGACGCGAAGTGGACCAGAGTACGCACCAGGACCTCGTTCGAGAAGCCGTGGCCGCGCTCAACGCCGAAGCTCACAAGGAATCGAACCGCTAATCATGCTGCCAAAGCTGGAAGGATACGCCGCCGCCCTCCTGGGCGCCCTCGAAGTGCGGGACCTGACCACGGTGGTCGGCGAACTCGAAACGTTGCAGCGTGCGGTCCTGACACAACCACAACTTCGCGGTATGTTGAGCGACACGTCGCTGACCGGCGTCATTCGCGGGCGGGTGTTCGCGGAGCTGCTCGAAGGCAAGGTCCACGTGGAGACGCGCCGCGTGGCGGTCTACGCCGCGCTCGTCGCACCGGCTCAAGAAGTGGCCCCGGCCGTCGGGGAGTTGGCCCAGGCCGCCCTGGTGCTCGAAGAGACCGGTGCCTTCTATCAGCGCAACCTCGGTCTCCTGGCGGCTCGTCAGCGCGTGGCCGGCTTCGCCGACGCCGTGTTGGAAGAACTCGACACCGCCGACTTCGCCCAAATCGAGGACGACCTCTTTCGCTGGGCCCGCACCGTCGAGGACAACATCGAACTTCGGCGCATCTTGTTGGACCGTGACGCACCGCTCGACTCGCGACTCGGTCTCGTCGACCAACTACTGAGCGGCAAGGTCAGTGCGACGTCACTGCGGCTCGCGCGATTCGTCGTGACGGGTGGACGGCCCCGCGACGTCGTGGGGACACTGGACTTCGTGGTGGACTACGTGGCCGAGGCTCGCAACTGGCGCGTGGCGCGTGTGTACACCGCACGACCCCTGGACGACGCTACCCAGGATGAACTTGTTCGTTCCCTCAGTGCCTTGACCGGAACCAGCGTCGAACTGCAAATCGCGGACGAGGCTGACTTACTTGGTGGGGTCCTGGTGGAAGTCGGGGACGTTCGATTGGACGCGTCGACACGCGGACGCCTCGCCGCATTGCACGACTCGGTGTCGTCGGGGCACTTTTATGAAACCGCTTTGAATCGAAACGACTAAGAGAAGGAAACTGTGATGACAGAGCTCACCATTAGTGCCAACGAGATCACTGACGCCCTGCGTAAGCACGTCACCGAGTACAACCCCGCCGTCGGCGCCGAGCAGGTCGGTCGCGTCGTGGAGGTCGGTGACGGTATCGCGCGCGTCTCGGGTCTGCCCTCGGCCAAGGTGAACGAATTGCTCGAGTTCGAAGATGGCACGGTGGGACTGGCGATGAACCTCGATGAAGAGACCATCGGCGCAGTCGTACTCGGCTCGGTGGACGGGATCGAAGAAGAGCAGGTGGTGCGCTCGACGGGTCGAATCTTGTCGATGCCCGTGGGCGACGCGCTGCTCGGGCGTGTAGTGAACGCGTTGGGTGAGCCCATCGACGGTAAGGGTCCTCTGGTCAACCCGTCACAACGACGCATGGAGGTCCAGGCCCCCGGCATCATCGGGCGTCAGCCCGTCAGCCAACCCCTGCAGACGGGTATCAAGGCCATCGATGCGATGACGCCCATTGGTCGCGGTCAGCGCGAACTCATCATCGGTGACCGCAAGACTGGCAAGACGACGGTCGCAATCGACACCATCTTGAACCAGAAGGGTCAGGGCGTCAAGTGTATCTACGTCGCCGTTGGCCAAAAGAACTCTTCGGTGGCTCAGACCGTCAAGACGCTCGAGGACTTCGGGGCAATGGAGTACACCGTCGTCGTGGTGGCCTCCGCCGGTGACCCGGCGCCGTTCAAGTTCCTCGCCCCCTACGCCGGGTGCGCCATCGGACAAGAGTGGATGGACAACGGTCAGCACGCCCTCGTGGTTTACGATGACTTGTCCAAGCAGGCCGAGGCGTACCGTCAGATCTCGTTGTTGCTGCGTCGTCCGCCGGGCCGCGAGGCGTACCCCGGTGACGTGTTCTACCTACACAGTCGCCTCCTCGAGCGCGCGGCCAAGCTGAGTGACGACCTCGGCGGGGGATCACTCACCGCGCTGCCGATCATCGAAACCAAGGCGGGTGACATCTCGGCCTACATCCCGACGAACGTGATCTCGATCACCGACGGTCAGGTGTTCCTCGAGTCCGACCTCTTCTATTCTGGTGTGCGTCCGGCGATCAACGTCGGTAATTCGGTGTCACGAGTCGGTGGCGCCGCGCAGATCAAGGCCATGAGGTCGGTCGCCGGTACGCTCAAGATCGACCTCGCACAGTTCCGCGACCTAGAATCCTTCGCGACCTTCGGATCGGAACTCGACAAGGCGTCCCAGGCTCAACTCGACCGCGGGTATCGCTTGACCGAACTTCTCAAGCAGGGCCTCAATGCGCCGGTTCCCGTCGAGGAGCAGTGCGTCGTGATCTACGCGGGGACCAAGGGCTGGCTCGACACCGTACCGGTGGAGGACGTCCGACGTTTCGAGCAGGAATTGCTGACGACGTTTCGCGCCACGCACGCCGAACTTCTCGAGCACATCCGTTCCACGGGCACGATGCCTGACACAGACGCACTGAACGCGGCGCTGACGACTTTCGTCGCCGGCTTCGCGGTATCGAAGTAAGTACCGAGAAGACCGAGCGAGGAAGGAGGAGCAATGGCGGGTGGACAAGAACGAATCTTGCGTCGACGCATTAAGTCGGTGCAAGCCACACGAAAGATCACGAAGGCGATGGAGCTCATCGCCGCATCCCAGATTGCTCGCTCCCAAGCGCGTATCGCGGCCAATCGTCCCTATCGCGAAGGCATGAAGCGCATCATCCGCGAGGCGGCCTCGGCCGATCCCGCGGCGGCGCGCAAGATGCTCGCCACACCCGACGAAGTGGGCACGGCAATCGTGCTGGTGATCGTTGGAGACCGAGGTTTGTCGGGTCCCTACAACTCGTCAGTGTTACGCGCCGCCGAGCGACTCGTGCACATGCTCCAGCACCAGGGCACCCAGGTGCGCCTTATAACGGTGGGAAAGAAGGCGCCGGCCTTCTTTCGCTTCCGTGGTATCGAACACGAACAAGGTTTCGTGGGCTTCGCCGACCGGCCGACCTTCGCTGACGCGCGCGTGATCGCCAACGCCGTGGCCGCTCCCTTCGTCAGTGGCGAGGTCCAGCAAGTCCTTCTCGTCTCCACGCGATTCCACTCGGCGGGCTCCCAGACGGTCGAATCCGACCAATTGCTCCCGCTCACGTTGCCCGAAGAACTCGAGGTGGACACCTCCGTGGGACCCAAGGGCTACACCGAGTTCGAACCCGAAGTCGAACAGCTACTCACGGAGTTGGCCCCCAAGGCCCTCGAAAGCGAGATCTTCTCAGCGCTACTGGAGGGCGCGGCGTCGTTTCATACTTCGCAACAGCGAGCGATGGCCGCGGCTACCGACAACGCGGACGACCTCGGACAAACGTTGACACGCATTATGAACCGGGCCCGACAGGACTCGATCACCACCGAAATCATGGAAATCGTGAGCGGCGCGGAAGCGCTTCGCTCGGGAAAGTGAGAAACAAATGACCATCGCTCCTGAAAAGACCACTCTGGAAACGGGTCGCGTCGTCGCGATCGCCGGACCAGTCGTGGACGTCGAGTTTCCGCCACACTCGCTACCCGAGATCAACCACGCGGTTGAGGTCGACATCGTCATCGACGGTGTCACGGTCACGGTCACCGGAGAAGTGGCCCAACAGATCGGCGACGGTCGCGTTCGCTGCGTATGCATGAAGCCCACCGACGGACTCGTTCGCGGCGCCGTCGTGCGCCAGACCGGTCGTGGGATCACCGTACCGGTGGGCGACGCCGTCTTGGGTCACGTCTTTAACGTGATCGGTCAACCTCTGGACACCGACGACATCGGACCAGTCGAGGACCGTTGGGAGATCCACCGCAACGCCCCGGCGTTCGACCAGCTCGAACCTCGCGCCACGATGTTCGAGACCGGTATCAAGGTCATCGACCTCCTGGCGCCGTACGTCCAGGGTGGCAAGATCGGCCTCTTCGGCGGTGCCGGCGTGGGCAAGACCGTGTTGATCATGGAGATGATCCGTCGCGTCGCCGAACAACACGACGGCGTGTCCGTGTTCGCTGGCGTGGGCGAGCGCACGCGTGAAGGTACCGACCTCCTGCTTGAAATGCGCGAGTCGGGCGTGATCGAAAAGACCGCGCTGGTCTACGGCCAGATGGACGAGCCACCCGGGGTGCGCTTGCGCGTCGCGCTGGCCGCGTTGACGATGGCCGAGTACTTCCGCGACGTGAAGAACCAGGACGTGTTGCTCTTCGTGGACAACATCTTCCGCTTCGTCCAGGCGGGCTCAGAAGTCTCGACCTTGCTCGGACGCATGCCCAGTGCGGTGGGATACCAGCCGACCTTGGCTGACGAGATGGGCGAGCTGCAAGAACGGATCACCTCCACGCGAGGTCGCTCCATCACTTCGCTGCAGGCGGTTTACGTTCCAGCTGACGACTACACCGACCCAGCGCCGTTCACGACGTTCACTCACCTTGACGCGACCACGGAGTTGAGCCGTCAGATCGCGGCCCTGGGTATCTATCCGGCGGTCGACCCATTGACCTCGACGTCGAACATCTTGGCGCCCGAGATCGTCGGAGATCGCCACTACAACGTCGCTCGCCAGGTGCAGCAGATCCTCCAGCGCTACAAGGAACTCCAGGACATCATCGCGATCCTGGGACTGGACGAATTGTCTGAGGACGACCGCATCACGGTGTCGCGCGCGCGCAAGATTCAGCGTTTCTTGTCCCAACCCATGTTCGTGTCCAAGATCTTCACCGGGATCGACGGCATCAACGTGCCGGTTGCCGAGACCATCGAGTCGTTTGAACATTTGGTGAAGGGCGACCTTGATGGCTTCTCTGAACAGGCGTTCCTCAACGTGGGCGGTGCTTCAGACGTTGAACGCAGGGCCGCGGAACTGGCGAAGAGCTAGTCCATGGCCACTTTGAAGGTAGAGATCGTCACGCCCGAGGCGGCGTTGTGGTCGGGTGTGGCCACTGCTCTAATGGCGCGATCCTCTGAGGGTGAGTTCGCGATCCTTCCTCAGCACACGCCGACGGTGGGTGACCTCGTTCCGGGAGTGGTGCGCGTCGCCACGTCGGAGGGCGAACTCGCTTTTCTCGTTCACGGAGGGTTTTTCCAAGTGGGTCCCGATGGTGAGGTCGGGGTGACGCGGGCCGCAGTCCTGGCGGGAATTGCCGAACGACTCGACGAGATCGACGTCGCACGAGCCCAAACCGCGAAAGACGGCGCCGAGGCGCAACTCGCATCGATGAGTGACGCCGATGCCATTGATCGCGCACTGGTTGAAGCTGCACTGGAGCGCGCCCAACTTCGCCTTCGCTTCGCGACGAGGTAACCGACCTCTAGCGAGCGCTCACGTATTCGATCAGTTCACGTTTTTCGTTTTCGAGCTCGTCGACGCGTGACTTCACGACGTCACCGATTGAGATGATGCCCCGGAGGTCGCCATTCTCCACGACCGGAACGTGACGGATCCGCTTGTTGGTCATCATGGCCATTAGCGAATCGATAGTGGTCGACTCGCCGCACGTGGTGACGGACGTACTCATGACGTCCGACACGTACATGGTCAATGCTTCGACGCCGTCCGTGGCCAAGGCGCGCACTGCGTCTCGCTCCGAGAAGATCCCCACCAGGGGAGGCGTGGGCCCCGTCACCACTAGCGCACCGATGCCGCGCTCACGTAGGAGATGGAGAGCGTCGTCCACCGTTCGTTCTTGCGAGATGGTGGCCACCTCGCGTCCCTTGCTCGCGAGAAGTTCCTTCACTTGCATGATTCACCCCCTTGTGAGAGCACCGAACGTTCAGAATGCTCTTCAGCGGACCTTATGGCCCACGGCCGGATCTCGCAACGTGAATCGAGCTCGAACTCGTGAGATAGTTCACGAGGATCGTGTGCTTGGCGAGTATGCCTAGGAGTCGTGGGCCCGATCGCGCAGCAATAACAACGCGAGGGACAACGCTACGACGACACCCACGCCCAAACCGAGTGAGATCATCGTGTGGTTGAAGTCGCTACCCGCGCTGGAACCGCCAAAGGTGAGACGTGCGGACGCGCTCAAGATATCTCGAACGCCCGCTAAGACGCCGATGGCGAGAAATGGTCGAACCGGGAACGTGGACGAGTGAAGATGCTCGAGCACAGTGTGGGCGATATCGAGAAGGATGATGACCACGAGCACCCCGTCGATCGCAGCGACGACCGTCTGAGGGAAGCCACCCCATTGGCGAAAGAAGTCATAGATCGTTCGAACGAGCACCGTGGCCGCGATGAGCAGCAAGCTGGCGACGATGGTGTATTCGACCACTGACAGTAGGACTTGTACGACGTTGTCGTTTCGCGGTGTCGAAGATTCCGCGTCGAGTGGCTCATTCGTCATGGACGAACGTTAGCCGTGTCCACGACGGTCGACCACTAGAGTCCCGTCGTGAACTCTTGAAGCTTGTCGTGACGGTGGAAAGTCTCGATTGTCCGCACGGTGCCCGATCGGCTGCGCACCACCAATGACTGAGTCGTCGCACCGAACTCGGTGAATCTCACTCCGCGCAAGAAGTCACCGTCGGTGATCGCTGTCGCCGAGAAGAAGCAGTTGTCCGAGGCCACCAGGTCGTCGGTCGTGAGGACTCGCGAGAAGTCGTATCCCAGTGCTTCGGCCTCGAGCTGTTCTTCGGGAGTGCGCGCGTGCAGCACACCTTGAATCTCCCCACCGAGTCCTTGCAGGGCCGCGGCGGCGATCACGCCTTCGGGCGTACCGCCAATACCGAGCAACATGTGCACACCCGAGTTCGGCCAACTCGTGGCGACGGCGCCCGCGACGTCACCGTCAGTGATCGATAGGACTCGAGCACCCGCCTCACGAATCTCTAGCACCAAGTCGTCATGGCGGGGGCGATCAAGCACCACCACACCGAGTTCATGAATGGGGCGCTTGAGGCGCTTGGAGAGCTCTTTGAGATTGTCGGTGGCCGAGGCGTTCACGTCCACCGCGCCACGGCCGCGCGGACCCACCGCGACCTTCTTCATATAGAAACACGGTCCCGGATTGAACATACTGCCGCGTTCGGCCAGCGCGATCACCGAGAGGGCGCCGTTTCGACCGCTGGCGGTGAGCGTCGTCCCGTCAACGGGATCGACGGCGATATCGACCTCGGGTGGGTGGCCGTCGCCGATTCGTTCGCCGTTGTAGAGCATCGGCGCCTCGTCTTTTTCGCCTTCGCCGATGACGACCACGCCGTCCATGGCTACAGCGCCCAGGACGAAACGCATGGCGTCCACGGCGGCCCCGTCGGCCGCGTTCTTGTCGCCTCGACCCGACCAACGCGCGGCAGAGACGGCCGCCGCCTCGGTCACCCGGATCATCTCGAGAGCGAGGTTACGGTCCGGTTTTGTTGGTCGTAGCACTCCGCTAGCGTAGTGGGCCGGTGATTAAGGGGCCCGGCGAGGGTCACAAAAATACGGCAATACTTGTGGGGTGAGTTCTCTCGTTGTCCAGCCCCAAGGCCCGCTCTCGGGCGACGTCCAAGCCTTTGGGGCGAAGAATGCGGTGCTCAAAGAGATGGCCGCGTGCTTGTTGGCCACGGGCACCCATCACCTCACGAACGTGCCGGACATCACCGACGTGATCATCATGAGCGATCTCCTGGTGGCCCTGGGTTGCCAGGTGGACCGATCGGTGCCCCACGAATTGTTCGTGACGGTTCCTGACCCCCGCGATCTCCAGACGGAGGCGCCTCACCATCTCTTTGAGGCGATGCGCGCATCCATCGTGGTGCTGGGTCCCTTGCTGGTGCGCTGCGGCAACGCGAGGATGGCGCTTCCGGGGGGTGACGACTTCGGACATCGCCCCATCAACTTTCACACCGATGGCCTGAGTGCGATGGGTGCGGTCTTTCATAATGATCGCACCTGTATTCGTGCCACGTCGAGTGGTCGTCTGCGCGCGACGCACATCACGCTCGAGTACCCCAGCCACACCGCGACTGACAATCTACTCATGGCGTGCGTCCTCGCTGAGGGTCGCTCGGTCATCGAGAATGCGGCGCGCGAACCCGAGGTCGAGGACCTCGGTCGACAACTCTTGGCCATGGGTGCGCGTATCGAAGGTCTGGGAACGTCGCGACTCATCATCAACGGGGTGAGCGAGTTGTCGCCAGCGACGCACAAGGTCGTCACGGATCGGGTCGTCACAGCGACGTACCTGGCGTCGTCATTGATTACCGGCGGAAATGTGCGGGTGCTCGACGCTCGCGCCGACCACATGGTGATGCTATTACGCAAGATCGAGTCGATGGGTGGCCTGGTCGATCTCTCGGGTGAGGGAGTGTGTGTCAAGGGCCCGTCTCGATTACGTGCCTGTGACGTGGCGACTCTGCCGTATCCCGGAGTCGCCACCGACTACAAACCGCTCATCACCACGATGTTGAGCGTGGCCGAGGGTGTGTCGGTGGTGACGGAGAATCTTTTCGTCGGTCGTTTTCGCTACGTGGACGAATTGGTGCGACTGGGGGCGAGTATCACGACCGAAGGGCACCACGCCATGATCCGCGGGGTGGATCACCTCACGGGCACGGCCGTGCACGGCAACGATATCCGCGCTGCGGCGGCCTTGGTGCTGTCTGGATTGGTCGCGGAGGGGTCGACCACTGTCAGCGGCATGGAACACGTTGCGCGGGGCTACGACGACTTGCCGGGTCGACTGGCGAGTTTGGGCGCGTCCGTGTCGTGGGTTCCGTGATTGATTCTGAACCCGTCGCTCTGTTGACCCGGGCTCGCGAGGGATCGCGAGCGGCGCTGGCTCGCCTCATCACCTACGTCGAGGGCACTGGTCACCAGCATCTTGATACGGCGGCCCTCGTCTACGCCGAGCGCCCCCCGTACGTCGTGGGACTGACGGGAGCGCCGGGAGCAGGCAAGTCGTCGCTGAGCGATCAACTCATCACCGCCGCTCTGACGAAGGGTTCCTTTGGTGGTGACGCACCCTTTGAACGCGTCGCGGTACTGTGCGTCGATCCGAGCTCTCCCTTCAGTGGCGGGGCATTGTTGGGCGATCGCTTTCGCATGCAACGTCACGCGACTGATGAACGCGTCTACATCCGTTCGATGGCGACGAGAGGGCACCTCGGTGGCTTGTCGTTGGCGGTCCCCGACGCCGTTCGAGTCCTCGGGGCGGCGGGTTTTGAACTGGTCATCCTAGAGACCGTGGGCGTCGGCCAGATAGAGGTCGACGTGGCGTCGACCGCCGACACGACAGCGGTGGTGTTGAATCCCGGGTGGGGAGACGCCTTGCAAGCCGAGAAGGCGGGCATATTAGAGGTCGCCGACTTGTTCATCATCAACAAGGCCGACCGTGCCGGTACCGCCGAGACGCGCCGAGACCTCGAACGCATGATGGACATGGGGCCACACGTCGCGTGGCGTCCGCCAATTATCGAGACTGTCGCGACTGACGGTAGCGGCATTGACGACCTGTGGTCGACCCTGGACGCGCACCATCAATTCCTCGAGGGTGGTCCGCGCGAGATCCGTCGTCGTGAACGCGCGTCGCACGAACTCGATCGCGTGTTGGGCGCGCTGGTGTACGAGAAAGTACGTTCTGGAGATGGCGAGAGTCGCTACGCCGAACAAGTCGACGCACTGCTCGCCGGCACCACCGACCCGTATCGCGCGGCTCGGGCATTACTGTTTTAGAAATGATTGCTCAAAGCGTCCCCTACGATCTGATCTTCGTCGTCCACCTGATGAGCGCGGTTACGGTCATTGCGGTCTTCATCGTGATGCGCCTGTCCGCCCAAGCGATCGTGGCGGGAGCCAGCGACGACGAGCAACGACATAAGTTTCCCAATCGACGTAATTGGGCGGCGCGGGTGCTCCATCTGCTCGTGATTACGGGCCTCGCCATGTCGATGATTGGCGACAAGTCGGTCTCGCTGACTGAGCCCTGGATTGGCGTCGGACTGTTGTGCTACCTCGCGGCGGCGGGTCACCTCGAGGCGCGGACTTTACCTCTGGAGAGCACCATCGGCGAGGTCATCGCCCACGACGGACACGCGAGTGTGGAGCGCGGTCGTCAGCTCGTACGATCGATGGACACGCTGCTCGCCATCATCGCCGTCGCGTTGGTGGCGATGCTGGTGCAGTTCTAGGTCCAGCCGACTGTCGTGGTCGTACCGGTACGTCAAGACCAGCGTCGGTCCGAACGTTGGGCCGACGGTGCGATGACGTGGTGACTTTGGCCTCCGACCAATGCGTTCGATGGCGCGTCAACTCAGGTTATGTTCAAGTCACAGGAGGTATCAAATGACATCGCATCCCGAGCCGTCGCATCTCAATAATCACCACCGTGACACCTTGGTCCAATTGTTTCAGCACCCGACGAGTCACAACATCGAGTGGCACGACGTCGCGTCGCTCCTGTCGGTCGTCGGCACGATCGAGGAGCACCGCGACGGTAAATTCGAAGTTCGTGTCGGTGACGAAGTGCAGTATTTCGATCGACCGAAGCACAAGGACATCGACGTGCAACAGGTGGTCGATTTACGTCGCATGCTCACCGCGGCGGGCTACCTCGAAGTCGTAAAGGGGTTTGAGAGTCAGGGCCGCGAGGACTGACGCGAGGATGGAAGCAGCACGTGTCAGGGTGTGGGTATACATTGCCCCTAGCGGTTAACGACGAACGCGCAGCGCGCAGTCGATTTTGAAGAGAGAGTGCGTCGTAGATGATGGCGGACAATGATGTATCGAATCGCGACGACACGTCGATCACCGCGCGCCACGTCGTCAAACATTTCCTCCGTCGTGAGGTCAAGGCGATTGCCGCGAACGAACTGCTGGTCTACGAAAGATTTGACGCCGAGGGGGTGCATCAATTACGTGTGAGCGCTCGCCGACTGCGCTCGGAACTGCGCGCGATTAGTGAGGTACTGCCCCGTGAACCGTGGACCGAGGTCGAGGCCGATCTCAAGTGGCTCGGTTCGGCCCTGGGTCAACTACGTGACATCGAGGTACTGCGAGAGCTGTTCGAAGAGCACACTTACGAGGGGACTGAACTACGCGACGCGGTGACGTCGGCCCTCGAACGCCGCCGTGAGAAGCGGCGTCGCGACGTGATCGAGGTACTCGATTCGACTCGTTACGTGCGACTCGTCCGGCGACTGGAGAAACTCGCACGCCACTCGGGCCTCGGCGCGAGTGGCGACTTCGCGGCAAGTGAGCTCTTTACACCGCCTTTGTGGGAGGCGGCGTGTCGCTACCTCGACGACATCGGCGATCCCTACGAGCGGCGTAGCGACGAGTCGCTGCACCGCGTTCGCATCGCCTCTAAGAAGTGTCGCTATAGCTTCGAGGTCGCCGCCATGTTCATGGGCCAGCCGGCGCGGGCGGTCGCCGAGGACCTCGAGGCGATCCAAGACATACTGGGACGCGTCCACGACCGCGCGGTCGCCGTCAGTTTTCTCGATACCCTCGGATTACCCGAAGTGGTGGACATCGAACTGCGCCGCACGCTGCGCGCCGAGATCGGCGAGCTGCGACCACGGTGGATACCTCACTTCGAAGCGGCGCGCCGAGGGATCATCGACGTGTTTCAACGTCGCGCGTTACCGATGTCAGACGACGCGTGACCTTAGAGAAATGAAGCGCGACCGACCATGCCCGCGGCGATCGTGGCGTTGGTCACCTCGTCGATCAAGACGAAGCTGCCCGTGACGCGGTTATCGCGGTAGTCGTCGACGACGAGCCAGTCGGCGGTCTGCAGGGTGACGAGACCGATGTCGTTGGTCTCAAGTTGCGTGCCTGGCCGCACACTGAGCGTCTCGATGTCGACGACGCCCGAGAGTTCGCGCAGTCGTACGGGTGTCACTTTGGTCGTGTGTTTGAGGCGTAGGCGCTGGTCGGCGCGCATTGGCTGTTCGCCGAACCAACACACCGTTGCGGCGAATTCCTTGGTCACTGTCGGAAGGGGAGCAGTAGCGATCATGTCGCCGCGCCCGGCGTCAGTTTCCGCGGCGAGGGCGACGTCGATGGAGAGACCCGCCGTGGCGGCGTGACGCGCACCCGAGCCTGACGTGATCGCCGTCACCGTGGTTTCGATGTTGGCCGGCAACAAGGTGACGGCGTCACCCTCGTGGAGGGTCGCTCCGTTGAGCATGCCGGCGTAGGTGCGTCCGCCCCCATTTTGACGTAGGACCCACTGCACCGGCAAGCGTGCGCCCGACCTCGTGTGGGTCCAGGATCCCGCGTCGCACCCTTCGAGTGCCTGTAGGACGGTAGGACCGTCGTACCAGTCGAGGTGGGCTGAGCGCTCCACGACGTTCTCCCCTAGGAGCGCGGACGTCGGAATTGACGTCATGGACTCGAAACCCAACTCGTGTGACAAGGTCGTGAGCTCGTCGACGACGCTGACGTATGCGGCCTCGGACCAGTTGACTTCGTCCATCTTGTTGACCGCCACAATGATCGTGCGCACGCCGAGCAGGGCGGCGATGCAGAGGTGGCGACGGGTCTGTTCCTTGACACCGTGTGCGACGTTCAGCACCACCAGAGCCAAGTCCGCCGTCGACGCCCCCGTAGCCATGTTGCGGGTGTACTGCACGTGTCCGGGGCAGTCGGCGATGATGAACTTGCGCGTCGGCGTGGACGCGTAACGGTACGCCACGTCGATCGTGATGCCCTGTTCGCGTTCAGCGCGCAGTCCGTCGGTGACGAAACTGAGATCCAGGTCACCCACACCGCGCTTTTCCGAGGCAGCGGCGACCGCGTCGAGTTGGTCGTCGAAGAGCTGGCGGGTGTCGACGAGAAGTCGGCCGATCAGCGTGGACTTACCATCGTCCACGGAACCGACCGTGGCGAGGCGAAGTAGGTCCTTTGCGGCGAGTTTCATTTAGAAGTAGCCCTCACGTTTACGATCTTCCATCGCGGTTTCGGAGAATTTGTCGTCGCCGCGGGTGGCACCACGTTCTGAAACGTTGGCGAGAGAGATCTCGGCGACGATTGCGGACAGGGTGGCGGCGCTGGAAACGACGGCCCCGGTGAGATTGGCGTCACCGACGGTGCGAAAACGCACGACAATGCGCTCGACCTTCTCGTCGTCGCGCGCTTGGACGAAGGGTCCGACCGCTAAGTACATGCCGTCGCGCAGCACAACGTCACGTTCGTGGGCGAAATAGATCTCGGGTAAATCCATCTGCTCACGTTCGATGTACTGCCAGATGTCCAGTTCGGTCCAGTCCGAGAGAGGAAAGGCGCGCAGGTGCTCGCCCGGGTTCACCTTGCCCTGATAGAGCTGCCAGAGCTCGGGGCGCTGCTGACGCGGGTCCCATTGACCAAAGGCATCTCGGAACGACAAGATGCGCTCCTTGGCGCGTGCCTTGTCTTCGTCGCGTCTGGCTCCCCCGAAGGCCGCATCGAAACCGTTCGCGGTGATGGCGTCCAACAATGTCACGGTCTGGAGTCGATTACGTGGGCCCATCGGACCCGGATCGGCGACCTTTCCTTGGTCGATGGAGTCTTGGACGGAGGCCACGACGAGGCGGGCGCCGTGATGCGCAACGGTGCGATCACGAAATTCGATGACTTCTGGGAAATTTTGGCCAGTGTCGATGTGCATGACCGGAAAGGGAAGGGATTGCGGGGCGAACGCTTTGGCCGCCAGGTGCAACAGAACTGCGGAGTCCTTGCCCCCCGAAAACAGCAGAACGGGGCGTTCGCATTCCGCGACGACTTCTCTCAGAATGAAAATCGCGTGGGATTCGAGTAAGTCGAGGTGGTCTGTCATATCGGAGGCCTGCAGGATCGAAGTGGTCATAGAGCGGGTACGATGTATCTTACCCCAGTAAACCACTAGAGAATATTAGGCTTTTCCTTCCGTCAAACTTATGTCCATGCCATCATCCGAACTCATCAACGAACTCGAAACAGCCAATGCGCAGTTTACCCATGCGTCTCCCGGGGAAATACTGGCCTGGACCTTTGATCGATTTGGTGACGACGTCGCGATGGCTTGTTCGTTCGAAGACGTCGCTCTATTGCATATGGTGCACCAGATCCGGCCCAAGACCGAAGTTATCTTCCTCGACACCGGCGGACATTTTCCTGAGACCTTAGAGTTCCTTGACCGGCTAGAGCGTGACTGGGATCTCAACGTGACGCGCACCCAACCGGGTCCCGAAGCCGCCAATTGGCCCTGCGGGACAGATCGTTGCTGCGAACTGCGCAAAGTCGAACCGCTGTCGCGGGCTGTCGCTGGCAAGGGAGCCTGGCTGACGTCGGTAAAGCGCGTGGACGCTCCGACGCGCTCGGATATGAAGATCGTGCACTGGGACGAGAAATTCGGTCTGGTGAAGATCAATCCCCTCGCGACCTGGACCGATGACGACGTCGCGTACTACTTGAGCTCGCACACATTGCCCGAGCACCCCCTCTGGTCACGAGGCTACGCCTCGATCGGATGTGCACCTGTGACCATCAAACCCCTCGTCGCGGGGGACCGCCGTTCGGGTCGTTGGGCCGGTGCCGATAAGGAAGAGTGCGGCCTCCACGAGGCCTAAAACCACCGAACATCCACCAATTACAAGGAAGTCGCAAGTACATTTGACTTCAATGTTTAACCGTGCTATTCGATTGATCGGCTGATGCTAGCTGGCATCGTCGCTCTCTTCTGGCTAGCAATTCTGGCTCCGTGGGGCATCGTCAAGTTCCGTAATTCACGCTCCGAGAAGTCCATCGACTCCTTTCACGCCGAGCACGAAGTGCTTAGTCGCCAGCCCTACTCGGTTGCGCCGGCACGCCGACTCGACGACGCGTATCTCTACGAGGAGTACGCCTACGAACCTGAGCACGTACCGGAACGTTCGCGTCCGCGACTGACAGTCGTTCAAGATGATGACACGTATTCGTCACTGGAAAGTCGCGTGACCTGGGACGAATGGGAGCGCGACTACGACTATGACGAGCCTCGTACGATCGGTAATTACTCGGACCACGCGCACCACCGTTACGCGGCGTACGCGAGCGCTCCCTCTCCCTATGAGCGCCTCCCTCAACTTGAGTACGCGACCCCTATGCCTCCGGCCCCAATACGTGCGTCGATGATGGTGCGCCGCCGACGAATATTCGCCTGTCTGACCTTGAGTGCCATCGTAACGACGGGACTCGACTTCCTCGTCGGCTTGTCACTGTTGCAGTACTTGGCGGTGCTCTCGTGGGTGACTTTGGTCGCCTACATTGCGGCAGCTCTCTTTGCGGTGAGTCTGGGCTTCATCGAGGCGTCGGCCCTCATGGGACGACGCACGACGAGAGCGTACGCACCGTCGTACGTCGACGAGATCGGGGCGGGCTACGCCGACGAGGCGTACGAGGAGCCAGCGTACGCGCAGGGCTATGACGGGCCGTTCTACGACGACCAGGAGCGCCGTGAATCACGGCGCTACGCGTTGGGCTAAAGTTGGTTCTCCTTCGGGGGTGTAGCTCAATTGGTAGAGCGCTACGTTCGCAATGTAGAGGCAGTGGGTTCGAATCCCATCACCTCCACTCGATGACATTTCCGCCTTTGGACGCCCTAGGTGGTCTGGGCGGTGGGCGGTTCGACCACTTCTGATCTGGACGCCATCAAATCCTCGGAGGTTCGTGAGGATCGAGAGCTGACCTCGAGCATTCGTTTCCCCGTCGTGCAGACATCACCTTCGACATGGTGCCACGACGACCAGTGCCCGAAGAATTCGACCAATCTCCGAATGACATCGTCACGCCTTCTGATATACCCTAGGGGGTATATACTTCTATTGAAGGAGGCGTCATGGGCGATAAGAATGTGGGACACGTATTGCAAGATGCAACTCGATCGACGGAGATCACTCATCGTTTGAAGCGCGCTCACGGACAACTCGGTGCCATCGTACGAATGATGCAAGACGGTCGTGATTGTGAGCAGATCGTCACGCAGATGGCTGCAGTGAGCAAGGCGATCAATACGGCGGCATTCACCTTGATCTCATCCAGTTTGAAGGAGTGCTTGACCGATGCGACGATTGACGCTGACGACATCACTGCAAGGTTGCAGAAGCTATTTCTGAGTTTGGCGTAGGGGGCGATCGTGCGCGTTGTCATCGTCGGTGGTGTCGCCGGCGGCATGTCGGCCGCTACTCGGTTAAGGCGTCTTGACGCCGACGCTGAAATCATTGTGCTCGAACGTAGTGGTCACGTTAGTTACGCCAATTGCGGGCTGCCTTACTACGTAGGTGGTGTTATTGAGGATGAAGGCGAACTGCTCTTGCAGACGCCACGGACTCTCCACGCCCGTTTCCGTTTGGACGTGCGGGTTCACAATGTGGCCCAGGCGATTGATCCGAGGGCCAAAACGGTGAGCGTCAGCGACCTCTCAACCCTGACCTCGTACGAATTGTCCTACGACACTCTCGTGCTCAGTCCGGGCGCTTCACCCGTGATTCCAAATATTCCCGGGATTGGGCGAGCATTGCCGCTTCGCACAGTTGAAGATGTTCAGCGGATGAGCACCCTCGTTGACACTCAACCCGCTCACGCCGTGGTGATCGGTGGTGGCTTCATCGGTATTGAGATTTCCGAGAATCTTCTTCGCCGGGGTATTCCAGTCACACTGGTGGAAGCGTCCGACCAGGTCCTGGCGCCACTGGATCCCGAAATGGCGCAAATGGTCACCGAGGAGTTGACGAGTCAGGGCGTAGTAGTCCGTCTAGGTTCTTCCGTGACGAACATCGACCGCGCCAGCGTCGGCTTGTCGAGTGGAGAGCAGTTGCCCGGCGAGATGGTTGTCGTCGCGATTGGGGTCCGTCCGGATGTCGATCTCGCTCGAACCGCGAATCTGTCGATCGGCCCTCGCGGTGGCATCCACGTCGACGAGTTCAACCGAACGAGCGAGCTTTCGATCTATGCCATCGGCGATGCAGCCGAGAAGACTGATGCGCTCGATGGGAGTGCTTCACTCGTTCCTCTCGCTAACATCGCCACTCGGCACGGGCGCGTCGTCGCCGACCATATTGCGGGCCGAAACGTGCGTCCGCTGAATACAATCGGCACGGCAATCGTCAAGGTTTTCGATCTAAGTGTTGCGACGACCGGGTGGAACGAAAAGCGACTTCGCGAAGCAGGTCGGAGTGCAGTATCTATTCACTCGCATCCCGGTTCACACGCGGGCTACTACCCCGGTTCCGAGCAGATGGCACTCAAGTTACTCTTCGACTCGGTCAGCGGTGAGATCTTGGGTGCACAAGGTGTCGGACGTTCGGGTGTTGACAAGCGAATCGACGTGCTGGCTACCGCAATACGATGTGGAATAACCGCGCCGGAACTGGCCGATCTCGAGCTCGCCTACGCTCCACCCTTTGGATCGGCGAAGGATCCTGTCAACATGCTCGGGTACATGGCTGAGAACATAGTGAGTGGACTCTGCCGTCCGGTTCAGTGGCATGAGCTGGAGGAATATCGATCACGCGGGTTCGAGGTCGTGGATGTGCGCACCGCGAAGGAATTTGCCGAGGGGCACATCCCAGGATCTAGAAATATCCCGTTGGACGAAATCCGCGATCGCGCACATGAGATTCGATCTGTGCAGGTGGTGGTGACTTGTCAGGTGGGGCAACGAGGTCATACTGCGACGTTGTTACTCGAGGAGATGGGATATGACGCCATGAATCTCGATGGAGGATACGAGACGTGGTGTCATTCACCCGCCACCCGCGAATTACCAGCACACGTGTAATCACGTGTAGTGAAAGGAAGAGACCAATGTGTAGCAGGTCGATGTGTCGACGGTGTGCAAAGGCCACTTGGAAGGGGTGCGGCAACCATATCGAACAGGCCCTTGCCGGTGTTCCACCAGATCAGCGCTGTACTTGCACTCGTGAAGAACAGGCGGCCTCGAAGGGTGGCGGGATCTTCGCGCGCTTTCGAGGAAAGTGAGTCACAATGACTGCAGCGGACCGGTGGCGTCAGTCGCTGGACGCCTGGTCGATTCCCGAGAGCATTCTGAGTCAGGCGGCGGAGAGTCCGTGGATTCATCCACCAGAGCTCTTTGACGTGCCCGAAACAATATTCGAGTCCCCTTCTCGGGAAAGGGCAATAGAGGCGCTGGGGGTCGAGTCGAGTGTCCTGGACGTAGGTTGCGGTGGAGGCGCGGCGACGTTTGCGCTGACCCCCGAAATTCGTCGAGCTACGGGAGTCGACGTTCAGCTTGATATGTTGCAAATGTTCTCACGAAATGGCGCTCGATTCGGCGTCGACATTGAGACAATCGAGGGCCACTGGCCCGAAGTAGCGCCTCGATCACCCCATTGCGATGTGGTCCTTGCGCATCATGTGGCGTACAACGTACCCGATATCGTGCCTTTCATTCGGGCATTGAATGTACACGCGCGACATCGAGTCGTGCTGGAACTCCCCGCCGCGCATCCGTTGACGAATATGACCGCCGCGTGGATGCACTTCTGGGGCCTGGAACGACCGACTGGTCCTTCGCCACTGGATCTCGTGGAAGTGATCTGTGAGTTGGGGCTGACACCGCACGTGGAGGAATGGTGCGGGTTGTCACGAGCGGAATCCACTCTTGAGCAGACCGCACGATTCATGCGTATCCGGCTGTGTCTTGCACCCGATCGAGAAGCGGAGGTTCGCGATTTCTTTGACGGCCTGGCGCCAGTCGTAGAGAGACCCCTCGTGACTCTGTGGTGGGACGGCGAATCGGTCTCTGACTAATTTCACTCGGTCATTGTCGATGAGCGAGGCAATCGACACGTCAGCAATTGGCCAAATGGACTGATGACTAACTCGAATATTCACGCGTGTTGGTTCTGACTGTGGCGTCGATCTCGTGAGTCTCTGCTGAACCACAATTGATCAGTAACGTAATGGCACAACGGTCGCGTGAGCATACCTTCGCAGTTTTTAGACGAACGTCATCGCACCTTTGTGATTGGACACCGACCCTACAACGAGCGCTCCCGTTAGGGTCTCGGGTACTTTGGGACACTTTCGCCGAGTTTGTTATGGAGGTTTGAACCTTAAGGGGCGAACCCTCGCGTCGATAGTGGTGGCATTGGGGACGTTCGCTGTGATGGGCGATCCCTCATCGGCCGCGTCGCGCCCGGAACAGGTAATCACTGTCGAAGCGTCGTCCGCAAACTCAGTGGTGGCAGTGGTACGGGCGTGGCAGTGGTCCAAGGATCACTATCAGGCCGTATTCAGCCCAACGCTCGCCAACGTGGGTGTACATGGGGTGGGACCAACACGCGAAGGGCTCGGTCGAACACCCGTAGGAATCTTCACTTTGACGCAGGCTTTTGGCAATGAAGCGAATAACGGAACTCGGTTGCCGTACTTTCGAGCTGGTCCGGACGATTGGTGGGATGAGAATCCCAACTCACCCGCCTACAACCGTCACGTGCGCAGCATTTTTTCACCTGGGGGCGATTCGGAGAACCTCTTCGACGCCGGTGCGGTGTACGCGCACGCGGTAGTGATCAATTACAACACCGATCCAGTGGTCAAGGGAGCTGGCTCGGGATTCTTCCTCCACGTCTCGGGAGGCCTTCCGACGGCGGGCTGCGTCGCCATAAATGCCCGAGTCCTTGACGAGATCATGCGCTGGCTGCGTCCGGCGGACCACCCCGTCATCAGTATCGGAGTCGGAAAGGCCGCGACGGCACTGTTGTCGGATACCTCCGCGGTTCGGTCACCGTCGTAAACCTGCCGTCGTACATGCTGAGCGCGAGAGGCGGCCACGACGAAGTCGTCGATCGTTAGTGACTCTTTGTCACACTTGGGCGTACTGCGTTGCTGACCAGCACGCACGCCGGATCAGAGCCCAATGCGTCACCGCTGGTGGCAAACGCTCGGGAACGTGAACCACCGCATAGTTGCTTGAACGAACACCTCCCACACGGACCGTGGAACGCGGCATCGCGAATGCTTCGCATTATGGCGGCGTCGCGGTACAGGTCGATCAACGAGGTACTTCGCACGTTTCCAATTGGTAAGGGCAAGAATCCCGATGGATAGACGTCTCCAGAGGCGCTGATGAAGACGATCCCATTGCCGTCCCTGGTCGCGGCGCTGGGAGCGCAGACATCGTGCGTTGGTTCGCCAAGGACGTCGAGAAGTCGTTGACTCAATCGTTCGAAGAGATCACTGGTCGCTGGTCCCACGACACCTTCGTGGCGTTGTTGGGCCACGCGACGCAAGAAGGGTCCCTCAACTGAGCGAACGGTGAAACCGTAGCGGGACGCGTTGACGAGAAATTGGCATATGTCCTCGTTCTGTTGGGGGGTCGAGGAATTGATGTCGATGCCGCGACCGGTCGTGATGAGAAAGAACACCTCCCAGATGTCGATCCGGTACGTGGCGAGGATCGCCGCGACGTCGGCCAGTTGCTCGACGTTGCGCGCCATCACGGTGGTATTGATCTGGACCTTGAGGCCGGCGTCCTTCAGGTCGCGTAGGGTCGCCAAGGTTTTCGTGAAGTGTCCCGGGACACCACGAATGGCATCATGCGTCGTCGCGTCCATGCCATCAAGAGAAATGGAAACGGTCGTGATGCCGTGTTCGCGAAGTTCTCGGATGGAGTCGCGGTTCAATAGTGGAGTAACCGAGGGCGCGAGAGCGACTGGTAGCGACTTCGATCTCGCATAGTCGATGAGGCTCAGCAGATCACGCCGCTTCAGGCAATCGCCCCCGGTCAAAATCAATATCGGTCGTGGGCTGGCTAGCTCCGCTAATTCTTCGATGAGCCGACGACCTTCTTCTTCGGTGATCTCGTCAATGCTGGGTTCGCACTGCGCGTCGGCGCGACAGTGATAACAAGCCAAGTCGCACGCCTTGGTCATCTCCCAAAACACCAAGAGCGGACGCTCCGTGAATCGGCGCTGCAATATCTCTCGCCGATGGTCACCGACATGAGTATCAATGTCTCCATCGCTCCCAATGCTCAAGGTCATCTCTGTAGTCTCAACGCTGCGGCCGCAAGGCTCCTAGGGCAAATAGTCATCAACTCAAGTGGTTTCGGTAATCACCACGAGACACGAGCCGCGATCGCGGAACCGAACCTTTCGATTGAGTCGCGACGCCTGACTTGTGGTGCTCTGGCAATCAAGACTGCCGGTGCGCGACGTCGTTTTAGCGTTCACGGGGATGAATCCGCGTCGAAAGTTGGGCACGGGAAGGTTTCATGATTCATTCGTGACGCCGACCCGCATCTTCGCAGATGCGAAGTCTATTTCCATTCGTGAAATTACATGGTTGCAGGATGTGTACAACTTGCTAATTACTGGTGCATAAATGTGCTCAACGTGAGGATTACGGTGCAAAAGTGGACGAATTCTGGGCAAAACCTCTCGATATCGTCTCCGGGCCTTCACGAAGGCTTTCGCTGGTGGCATTGTATTTCTCGTAGTCCACGCAGTACCTGCCGACGTAGCCTGATTCGAAAGAAGAGGGAAGCGGAAGTGTGAGGGATCTCGCAAGAGAAACGGAGCACTTCAGCGGCAAGCGGAGTTCGGTCCGCTTGACGAAACGGTGAAGGGTGTGGAGTACCTGCCGTCATTCGGTGGCCCGTCCGACACGGGGCGACGAATGGTGTGCCTCGGAAACCCCGAGGGGCGGGTGAGTTTCGACTCACTGGTCACTCGGGGTTTTCGGCTTTTCCAACGGCATTTGACGTTGACGTCACAATCGCCCCGTCTTCTCGGCAAACGCGGTAAGAAAGTAGCGGACCGAGACAGGACGTGGGTATGAGAGCGCACAGGGAGCGACGGTTCCGGGCCGTCGCCGACGAGGCGACGCCCGCGATTGGCGCGTACATCAGACGGCGCATTTATCCCTTGAGTTACTCCGACGTGGATGACCTAATCGAGGAAGTGTTGATCGTCGCGTGGCGACGCCTCGACGATATCCCGGCGGGGGCTGAAGTCCCGTGGTTGATCGGCGTCGCGCGCAACGTTCTACGCAACGCGCATCGTAAGTATCGTCGCGCGCAAGAAGTGGCGTCGCACATGACGCCTCCACATCACGATTCGTCGGCCGAGGACAATTACATCGCTGATGAGGGCGTGCGATCCGCACTTGCGGCGTTAAGCGATGATGATCGAGACATCGTCCTGCTGCACGCGTGGGACGGGCGAAGCGCTGCGGACATCGGCGTGATCCTCGGTCTTACCACCAACGCGGCGGCCGTCCGACTCTCGCGCGCCCAGGACCGATTCAAAAAGAACTTCGCCGACGTTTCCGTCAACTGAAATTTCTTGCCGCCAACGACATAAACAAGGTAAGCGGAGGAGAGAATATGAAATCGATCGACGAGCGATTGGCAGATAGTAATCCTGTAGCGCACGGGTACGTGCCCGCCAACTACGACCAGATGGTGAGTCGTGCGATGCGTCAACCCCGCCACATTGACGCGGTGTGGCGAATGTTTCGCTTGCGGATGGCTGGTTCGGTCGCGGCGGTCAGTGCGCTCACTGTCGTGGGCGTGAGTGTCTTAAGTGGTGCCGGGCCCGCACTACCGGTGCTCGGCTTTTCAGCGGCGGCACACAGCACCGGTAGTTCGTCGTCTCAATTGGGTGCGACGAAGTTCGACGTGGCGGGACCAATGATTCCGTATCGGCCGAACTACACGTTTACTGGCGGCTCGTCATTCTCTACGACCGGTGGTTCGGCGCCCGTGTTCGACCTCATCGTGGCGAATGATCTTGCGACGACGCTCTCAAGCATTGCCACCAAGTTGGGCATCACACTTGCGACGACGCCCACCGCTGACAATTCGAGTACGTATTATGGCGTAGGCGGCACGGGATATTCGGGGAATATCGAGAACCATGGCGGATCAGATTCGTGGGACATCTATTCGACGCCTAACGGCGTGAGTGGAGTGACGGGAACGAGTGGGTCGACTGGTTCGACTGGGGCCACTGGAGCCACTGGGACAACAGGAGCGAGCGGTGCAACTGGCGCTACTGGAGCAACTGGCGCTTCCGGTTCGACCGGTGCCATTGGAACGTCAGGCCCCGTTGCCGCGACGGGGTCACTCGCCACCCAGGCAGTGTCCTACGTCCAAGCTCTCGGTGATACTGCCGGGGCCGCGACGGAGACAACCAGCGGCGGCACAACGAACATAGAGGTTCCACTACTAATCAACGGCTCTCCGTCAGACTTCTCTGATTCGTTTGAATTCAACGGTGGCGGTGCGCTTGTCGATGCGATGGGGGAGTCCTTCTCACTGAGCACAGTTGCCACGTACCCGCTGATCTCTCAGGTTGCTGGGATCGACCAGATTAACGTTCAGCGTTATTACTTCACTGGGTGGGTTGGCTACGCCCCGTTAGGGGCCAGCTCTGGGGGGTCGTCACCTTCGACAACAGGTCTCGCGCCTCAGTCGCTGACAGCGCCGTCCACCGTGAATCTGACGACGATGACGACGGTCGCCACTGGGACCACCGGCGTAACACTTACAGCCGGCGCTACTGGGGCCACCGGAGCCACGGGTGCGAGTGGATCGACCGGAGTCACGGGCGCAAGTGGATCGTCGGGAAGCACAGGTGCGACTGGTGCGACCGGTCCAACCGGTCCAACCACTACGACAACGATGCCGTCTGACGTCGTGAATTTGACGTCAGTCTCGATGCGCTACGCGTCATATGAAATGAAGGGCAACGTCTGGATGGAATTACCGGTGTTCAGTTATGTGGGCACCGTGGTGAATGGCGGCTATCAGGTGACATTCGATGTTGTGCCGCTACCCTCGCAGTATCTGAACTTCGCGACTCACGACTACCCCATCCCATTGGGTGCACGCTAGAGATTCTGGCTGCAGGTCTGAGGTTTTAACTCAACCGATAGCGCACGTTGTGGCCAATCTTTGTGAACACTCAAGGATTGGCCCAGAGCCAACAAGTGTAAGAACTCTTCCCCTTGGGTCCGAAACGCGCGCAGAACGTATTCTCGACGCGAGACCGACTCTGATCAAGTGGATTGACCATGTCCGCTTTTTAACAGGCGTAAACCTAGAGTCTTCATAGGATGTGGGATGGAGACGTGTCCTCGCGCCATGCGAAGTCACCGAAAGAGGGTTCGACTTGAAGAGCTTCGATGGTCCTCTTATGTCAGTAGAGGAATTGGTGGAGGCGCTTCCGTGTGGAATCGCTCTCGTCGATGGTCACGGAATGGTTGATCTCATAAATCATCGACTCAGCACGATGACGGGCTACTCGGCCGACAGCCTCGTGGGACAAGATATACGCGTCCTGCTCAACTCTCCGGATTGTTATTCGCAATTTGAAGCGAGATACGACACCGCCGACGGCGATGAGCAGAACGTTAAATTGCGCAGCGAGAGACATCCCCTGCGATGCCAGGACGGTCACGAAATCTCGGTCGATATTGCCGTTTCGCACTTTGATCGAAACGACGGACCGTGGACGATTGTCGAGGTTCGAGGAACCGACGACGAGAAGCCTGAGCGGATCACGGCATCGATGGCAATCAGCGATCGGGCCATGATTGACGCGAGGTTGGTCGCTTCGTTGGCTGAAAGTGAGCAAAGATTTCGACTGGCCTTTGAAGGCAGCATGGCCCCGATGGTCTTCAGTGACGAAAACGGAAAGTTCGTGGCCGTGAACGGCGCTTTTTGCGCAATGAGTGGTCGAACTCAAGAGGAATTATTGGGCCGAGATTCGAAGCACTTTACCCACCCCGACGACGTTGGCGTTTCGGAGGAGGCCTACCAGCTGATCACATCGGGGGTCATCGACGAGTATCGCTACGGCAAACGATTTCTGCACAAGAACGGGCGGGTGGTGTTTGCGGAGGTGTCCATCTGCGCCGCCCGCGACGAGTCCGGACAATCGTCTTATTTCGTGTCGTCGGTTCGTGACGTCACCGAAGAAAGAGAACTGTCGGCACAGTTATCTTTCCAAGCGCTACACGATCCACTGACGGGTCTCGCAAATCGAGCCCTCTTTGATGATCATCTCTTCCAAGCGCGCTCGCGAGCAACTCGTGAAAAGAAGCTAGGGGCCGTGCTCCTGATGGATCTCGACGACTTCAAGGGAGTGAATGATTCTTTCGGGCATCTCGTCGGTGATCAACTTCTCATTGAGGTCGCCAATCGCTTCAAGGTGGTTACTCGCACCTCGGACACCTTGTGTCGTTTCGGGGGGGACGAGTTTCTCTATCTTGCGGAAGGTCTGTCGTCTTACGAGGAAGCCGAGACAATTGGACAGCGACTGCTCGCGACACTTGATGAGCCTCTTGTCTTTGGCGACATTCGTCTTGAGCAGAGGGTAAGCATCGGAATCGTGGTCTGGAATGGCGATGAAGTCGACAACGTTGAGTTAGTGCAAAGAGCCGACGCAGCAATGTATGACGCGAAGCGACAAGGTCACGGTCATATCGCTATGTTCACCTCCAGAATCGGAGAAGACGCGGTCAACCGTTTTGCCATCGCCCAAGAACTTCGTCATGCGCTGGGCTGCGGGGACGTGGCGATGCACTACCAGCCGATCTTCGACTTGACGTCCGCGTCAATCGTGGGTTTTGAGGCACTCATGCGCTGGAACCACCCGGATCGAGGTTGGATCCCGCCCGACGTCTTCATCCCGTTGGCCGAACAAAGCGATCTCATTCTGGAGTTGGGCGCCTTCGCGTTGCGAACCGCGATCGAGGCAGCGAGCACGTGGGACGTGATAGATGAGGCCAAGGGCCTTCCATACGTTACGGTGAATCTTTCTGCGCGTCAGTTCCACGACCCGGGACTGGTGCCACTCCTTCACGCCGAATTGAGTCGTTGTGGTGTCGACTCAAGGCGTCTCATCCTGGAAGTGACCGAGAGTGTCGCTCTGGTCGACGTGGCCGAGACGATGATCGTTATGGATGAGTTGAATCACCTCAACATAGGTATTGCGCTGGACGACTTTGGAACTGGTTATTCATCGCTCTCATATCTGGCCGCACTGAATCCTCGCATTATTAAGATCGATCAATCCTTTGTTCGGCCCAAGCACGACAAGAGACGTAGCGACACGTTGCTCGAAGCGATCGTCACGTTGGGTAACAAGTTGAACATGACCGTCCTCGCCGAGGGAATCGAAACGTCCGCCCAACTCGACCGTCTCAACAATCTCGATTGCGAACTCGGGCAGGGTTTTCTGTGGTCGCCCGCTATTCCCGCAGCGGACGTTGCCGCAATGATTGCGGCGAATAATACGACCTCACCAACAGTAATAGACCATTGAAGCAAACGCACTCGTACCCCGACGAGTGGATGTTGCGTCCCGCTGTCGATCTAACTCGGCCGCATCGTGGCGTAACGACGCTCCGATAACTATCCTCACCAGAACGCGAGAAGTAGTTCGAGATTTTGCGAGTTACACCGATACGATCAATCGATGGTCGACTTCGATGTCCGGTGTGTCGCGCACCGCGACTTTTTCGCTCGTGATGCCTTGGACGTTGCGCCAGCTCTCCTTGGCGCCGTTCTGCGACACGTCGATGCCGAAGGGACGGTGGCCATTCGGATCACCGAGGTAGAGGCGTACGCCGGCGAGCGCGATCCCGGGTCACACTCGTATCGGGGGAAGACGAAGCGGAACCAGACCCTCTTCGGGCCACCGGGCCACCTTTACTGCTATTTCACCTACGGGATGCATCACGCGATCAACGTAGTCGTGGGACAGGTGGATCAACCCTACGCGTGTCTCATTCGCGCGGGGGACGTCATTGATGGAATGCAGCTGGCCCGACGCCGCCGCGAATTGAAGCCACGCAAAAAGGCCCTCGCCGAACACGAATTGGCCCGAGGTCCGGGGTGTGTCGCTCAGGCGTTCGGCGTGGACCTGACGAACGACGGCGACGACCTCTGCTTTGGTCAGTGGCAGTTATTCGTTGCCCGTGATGGCATCATCTTGCCGCACCTCGTCGGACCACGAGTTGGTGTCAGTGGTCTGGGAGGTGACGCGCGCAATTTTCCTTGGAGGTACTGGTTGGCAGATTCACCGTCGGTGTCCACGTACAAGCCTGGACGTCATTAGCCTCGGCACACGTGACGACAGAATTCGCGAAAGCCCGTGGCTGCTGGTGGTCGTTATGACGATGAGCCGCCGGTCTGATACCGGACCCTGCTCACATCATGATGGCTTCGAAGAGCTCCAGCGTTCCGCCCTCGGCGAAGTTCGGACATTCGGCCACGAGCTTTGACGCTGCAGCGAGATCCTCGGCTTGGACGATCGAATACCCAGTCAGTCCCGAAGTAGTGGGTGACGTTGTCGCGTCGCCCGCGACGGCGACGGATTCACCGAAAGGTGAGCCCATTTGAACAACGGAGTCACCCAATGAACCGAACCACGCCATCCATGCATTCATCGACGCTTCTTGGGCCGCGGGGGTTTCTCCCATCGCCCCACCCTTGTAAATCACGACGTACTGTCCCATACGACACTCCTCTGTGATTGGCGATACTGGGGTGAATTATGACACTCACCGCATTGAATTGCCACGGAACTCTTCGCGTCATCGACGTGACGAATTGGATGCGAAGGGTGCCGGAGCCCGACGATTCGCCACACGCTTTGACGTTCGCAATCACTCGTCAGCTCGAGCAGACCTTCCTCGAGGTGACGTTAGAAGAGTGACTGGGGTTCGGCGGGTTCGATCAACTCGGGGCCGTCGTTGCGCACCGATCCGACGGCGGGATCCACACCGTAGTGGCGCAGGGTCCCCGAGGGGGCGGGACGAATGAGGTGCAGTCGCTCATCAGGTCCGCGTTCGCCGGTGTCGAGCCAGTCGCCGACGTCGTCGATCTCGATCACCACCGGCATACGGTCGTGGATCTCATCCATGTCGTCGTTGGGTGTCGTGGTGATGACCGTGCAGGTTTGACGCCACGGCGCGTCGTCAGGCGTCGTGGGATCGTGCCAGAACTCGTAGAGCCCCGCGAGGAGTAGTGGCTCACCGTCACGACGAGTGAAGAAGTTCGGCTGCTTCTCGCGGCCCGGTCGGTGGTCCCATTCGTAGAAGCCATCGACAGGGATGATGCAGGGACGCTTCTTGAAGGCGGCTCGAAACGATGGTTTCTCCGCAACCGTCTCGCCGCGGGCGTTGAAGAGTCGGTTCGAGACCTTGGGGTCCTTGGCCCAACTCGGCAAGAGTCCCCACTGGTAGCGATCGAGGATGCGTTCACTCTCGTGTTCGTAGATGCCGAAGAGTCGACGTTGGGGTCCGACGTTCCAACTGGGGTGGTTTTCCTCCTCCAATCCGGCCGCCAGAGTGGCGTCGAGGAGTCGGGCGAATCGAATCGGGGGACTAAAGAGGGCGATGCGTCCGCACACGGTAACTCCTTTCACCAGTGATTTTATGGGCATTGGCGCCTGTGACGGGGAGTGGCTACTGTTACGAACATATGTTCGCTTTTTCTACTTCACGACCCCGTCTCTCGGATGACCTCGTGGCGTCTCTACGCCCCGTGACTCTCGCAAAATCCCGTATTATTCCTCTTTCTGAGCCCTGGGCCTCACTGACTCCGGGGCGCGGGTTACGCCGTGGCTCGACCGTTCTCGTCCACGCCCAACCCGGGCTCGGCGGTCTCAGCGTGGCGCTGAGTCTCCTGAGCGAGGCGAGCGACAAGGGTCATTGGTCGGCCGTGGTGGGCGTGGACGACCCCGGCGTGGTGGCCATGTCCGACCTTGGGGTCGATCTTCGTCGCGTCCTCTTCGTCCCGCGACCGTGCGGCGCGTGGGCCGAGGCGACGGCCGACTTGCTCGACGGTGTTGACCTTCTCATCGTGCGTCCGCCCTCGCGTGCCGCGCACGCGACGGCGCGCAGGTTGATGGATCGGGTACGTGAACGCGGCACCGTGTTGATCGTCCTCACCGAACCCAGCGCCCCGTGGCCGTTGCCCGTCGACCTTTCTTTTCACCTCACCAGTTCACGCTGGATGATGTCGTCACGTCTCGACGCGCGCTACGTGACGTTGCGTGTCGGGGGACGTGGTGAAGCGGCGCGTCGCGGTGAGCACGTGGTGATGGTGCCCGACGCCCAGGGCCGGGCGGTGACGAGATAAGTGGAGCGACTCCTCGCGCTCTGGGCGGAGCCGCTAAGCGAAGAGCGGCCCGACGGGTCGTCCCTGCGCGACTACCTGCGAGTTCTTGACGCCCTGGGAGCACTCTGTCCCTTCGTCGAACCAATTCGACTCGGCCTGTGCACGTTGCCACTTCGTGGGCCGAGTCGATTCTTTGGCGGAGACGAGGCGGTCTTTGACGCGGTGCGTGAGAGCGTGCGTGACGTGCTCGGTCTCGAGGTGTCACTCGGGGTGGCCGAGGGACTCTTTTGTGCCGAACTAGCGGCGCGCCAAAGTACCGTCGTTACGGCGGGCCAGACGACGAAGTTCCGTCGCGCTCAACTACTGACGACTCTCGGTCACAAGGAGCTCGCGACCACGGGTCGTCGATTGGGTCTGTACACCGTGGGGGATTTCGCCGACTTGGAGAGTGCGAGTGTCGCCGAGCGCTTCAGCGCGGTGGTGCGAGTTCTGCACCGCGTGGCGCGCGGAGAATTGGCGGAGTTGCCCGGTCAGCGCGATCCTCGTCTGGCCGCGCGCCTTCGCAGTGCCCGTGGTGAGGACGTCATGGGTGACGAGCAGGTGGGTTTCTTCGGTCAGCGCAGCGCCGGTGACGACCGTGCCCAGGCGGCGGCGCATCGGGTGTGCCACCGGCTTGGACCCGAGGGTGTCCTCGTGGCGCGACTGCGTGGAGGACGTGTCCCCGAGGACCGGGCCTCACTCACTCCGTGGGGTTCGCCTTCTCGTGAGCTGCGTGATGACGCTCCGTGGCCCGGTCGTCTGGCGGGTCCGTCGCCGATGACGTTGTTGCACCAGCCGGTGACGGTGGACGTGCGCGACGCGTTCGACGAGCCCGTGCGCATGGGCGCGCGCGGATCTCTTAGTGCGGTGCCCGCGTCGTTGGTGCTGTTGCGCGGCTCACGTCGGGAAATTGTGTGGTTCGCGGGACCCTGGCCGCTGGTGGAGCGTTGGTGGGCGAGTGGTCGGCGTCGTGCGCACGTCCAGGTGCTCCTCGATAGTGGCGAAGCGATGCTGCTCTCAGCGGAGACGGGGCGATGGTGGCTCGTGGGGATATACGACTGATGAGCGTCTACGGCGAACTGCACGCGCATTCGGGTTTCAGTTTTCTCGATGGGGCGAGTGACCCCGAGGAACTCGTCGCCGAGGCGGTACGCCTCGAGCTCGGGGGGCTCGCCCTCACCGATCATCACGGTTTCTACGGTGTGGTGCGATTCGCTGAGGCGGCGCGCGCGCTGGGTCTGCCCACGGTGTTCGGCGCGGAATTGACGATTGACGCTCGCGACGACCGTGTCGGCGTTCCCGATCCCCAGGGCGATCACTTGGTAGTGCTCGCCCGCTCGCCCGCAGGGTATCGGCGACTATCGACGATGCTCGGCGAGGCGCACTTAGAGCGCGGTGAGAAGGGAACGCCCCAGCTCAGTCTCGAACACGTCGCGCGCTGTGCGAGCGAGTGGCTCGTTTTGACGGGCTGTCGCAAAGGTCCCTTGTCACGGGCGTTACTTGACGAAGGACCGCGCGCTGCCGAGCGTGAACTGGTGCGTCTGATCGAACGCTTCGGTCGAGACAACGTCGCCGTCGAGATCTGGGACCACGGACACTTCGAGGACGTGGCGCGCAACGACGTCTTGGCGGAGTTGGCCGTGCGCCACGACGTGAACCTCGTCGCGACGGGCAACGTGCACTACGCCCGACCCGAGGACTTCGCGCGCGCCAACGTCTTAGCGGCGATTCGCGCCCGTCGCGAGCTCGAGGAGATGCGAGGCTGGCTCTCGGCGTCGCCGATGGCGCACCTACGTGGCGACGCCGAGCAACGTCGTCGCTTCGCGCGGTGGCCCGGAGTTGTTGACCGGTCCGGTGAGCTCTGCGCCGAACTGTCGTTCGACCTGCGACTCGTGGCACCGAATCTGCCGGCGTTTCTTACCCCCGAGGGGATGAACGAGCAGGACTACCTCACGGCACTGGTGCACGAGGGGGCGACGCAGCGTTACGGTCCGCGAGAGCACGAGCGCGTGAGCGGAGCGTGGCGTCAGATCGACCACGAGCTCGGGGTCATTGGCGCTCTAGGGTTCGCGGGATATTTCCTCACGGTCTGGGACATCACTGAGTTTTGTCGACGTTCGGACATCTACTGCCAGGGCCGCGGCTCGGCCGCCAACTCCGCGGTGTGTTACTCACTGGGCATCACCAACGCCGACGCGGTGAAGTTACACCTCTTCTTCGAGCGCTTCCTTTCCCCCGCGCGTGACGGGCCGCCCGACATCGACGTGGATATTGAATCCGGTCGACGCGAGGAAGTGATCCAGTACGTCTACGAGCGCTACGGGCGCCATCACGCCGCTCAGGTGGCGGCCGTGATCACGTACCGGCCGCGTTCGGCGTTGCGCGACGTGGCGCGTGCCTTTGGCTACTCCGAGGAGGCCGCCAACCAGTTGCGCGATCAGGTGGACCGTTCGAGCATGACGGCGCTCGCGAAGGACGTGCCCGACATTTTGTTGACGATGGCGAGTCAGATGTTGAACCGTCCACGCCACCTCGGCATCCATTCGGCCGGCATGGTGCTGTGCGATCGTCCGGTGCTCGAGGTCTGTCCGGTGGAGTGGGGGCGCATGCCCGGGCGTACGGTGCTGCAGTGGGACAAGGATGACTGCGCGGCTATCGGATTGGTGAAGTTCGATCTACTGGGGCTCGGCATGCTCGACGCCCTACACCGCGCGGTCAACGAAGTGACGGCGTATCACGGCGTCACGCTCGATCTGGGCGCGCTCGAACAAGAAGAAGCGGTCTACGACCTACTTTGTGAGGCCGACACCGTGGGGGTCTTTCAAGTCGAGTCGCGCGCGCAGATGGCGACGCTGCCGCGCGTGCAGCCACGGTGCTTCTACGACTTGGTGATCGAGATCGCGCTGATCCGTCCCGGCCCCATCCAGGGCAACGCCGTTAATCCGTACATACGACGTCGGCGCGGGGACGAACCCGTGACGTACCTTCACCCGTTGCTCGAGCCGATCTTGTCGCGCACGCTCGGCGTGCCGCTCTTCCAGGAACAGTTGATGGAGATGGCCGTCGCCGTGGCGGGTTTCTCCTCGGCTGAGGCCGACGAACTTCGACAGGCCATGGCCGCCAAACGTTCAGAAGTGCGCATGCTCAAGTTGAAGAGTCGCTTTTACGCGGGTATGGCTAGCAACGGCATCACCGGGGCGGCGGCGGACCAACTCTTTGACGCACTGGCCGCTTTCGCCAACTTCGGTTTCCCCGAGTCGCACTCGGTCTCTTTCGCCCACCTGGTCTACTGCTCGGCCTGGATCAAAGTGCACTACCCCGCCGCGTTCTTAGCGGCGTTGCTCAACGCCCAACCCATGGGGTTCTGGTCACCCCAGAGTCTCGTTACTGACGCGCAACGTCACGGCGTCACGGTACGTCGTCCTGACGTCAACGTCTCGGGCGCCGAGGCGAAATTGGAGGGCGATGATGATCACCCTGATGTGCGTCTGGGCTTATCGAGCGTGCGCACGATCGGCCTGGAGTTGGCGACGCGTATCGCCGAGGGCGCGCCATGGTTCGACGCCGAGGACCTGGTGCGTCGCGCGGGGTGCCAACAGCACCATCTCGAGGCATTGGCGGCGGCGGGTGCGATGGACTGCTTCGGCGAGAGTCGTCGGGCCCTCACGTGGACTGCCGGGGCGGCCGCCCAGAGTACGACTGATCGACTCGAGGGTGTCGTGACGGGACTGCGCGCACCGCGACTGCCGTTCACGAGCGAGCTGGAACGCGTCGCTGATGATCTGTGGGCGATGGGCCTCACCCCCGACGCGACGGCGATCGCGCTGGTGCGTCCATGGCTCGACGAACACGGCGTGACGATGGCGGCGCGCCTGGTGGGCGCCGAGAGTGCCAGAGTGCGGGTGGCGGGGGTGGTCACGCATCGCCAGCACCCCGAGACGGCGAACGGGGCGGTCTTTGTCAACCTCGAAGACGAGAGCGGGCACGTCAACGTGATCTTCTCCAAGGGCGCCTGGACTCGCTGGGGGTCGGTGGCACGTAGTTCGCGGGCCCTGATGATTCGCGGCTTATTGCAACGCGGGCAAGGAACACTCACCCTGCTGGCCGAATTCGTCGAGCCGCTGTCCCTGGGCGCAACGGTCCCCTCACGCGACTGGCACTGAATGAAGACATAGCACTTCTGCTATAACAAATACATGACCACTTCTCGTGCCGGGACACTGATCCGCCAGGCCCGCAATCTTCGACACATGAGCCAACGTGACGTCGCCGCGATGACCGGAACCACGCAATCGGCCATTTCGCGCATGGAAAGCGGCGCGAGCGTTCCGTCGTACGATCGGGTCCTCGAGGTGCTGTCGAGCATGGGACTCGACGTCGACGTCCAGCTCGAACTCGTCGAGGTCGACGAGGCGGCCTTAACGCGGAACCTACGACTTGACGGTGCGACGCGCCTTAAGAACGCGGTGCGCGCCGCCCAGTTCGTCCTGTCCGCGCGTCGGGCGATGGCGGCCAGTGGACTTTGATCCGATACAGATCCTCGGCGTCTTGGAACGCCACCGCGTCAACTTCGTCCTCGTCGGCGGACTCGCGGCTGTGGTGCACGGCTCGGACATGGCCACTTTCGACCTCGATGTCACCCCCGAGCGGCGCACGCAGAACCTGGACCGACTGGCCGCTGCGCTGCGCGAACTCGGCGCGACGATTCGTGTCGAGGGCGCACCCGAGGGTGTCGCCTTCGAACCGTCGGCGCCTTTTCTCTCTCGCTTGACGGTCCTTAACCTCACCACGCACCTGGGCGATTTGGACCTGGTCATGACGCCCGCGGGACTCGGCGACTATGACGACATGGTACGTAACGCCCACGAGATCACGGTCGACGGCGTCACCATCCACGTCGCGAGTCTCGCTGACGTGATCACGTCGAAGGAGGCGTCGAATCGGGCGAAGGATCGATTGACCTTGCCCGGACTCCGTGTCTTGCAACGTAAGATCGCCGAGGGTCAATAATGGCTTCTGTGCGTGTGGCCGCCATTCAAATGACGTCGGGAAGTGACGTCGCGGCGAACGAAGCCGCGATGTTCGAGCTACTCGAGCGCGCGAGCGACCAAGGAGCTACCTACCTCCAATTGCCCGAGTACTGCACGTATTGGGGACCGCGAAGTGGATACGACGCTGCAGCGAAGTCTCTCGACGACGGTTTCTTGCGTCAACTTGGCCTGTTCGCGCGTGGTAGGCGCGCCACGGTTCACGTGGGTAGCATGCTCGAGCCCGCGCTTGACGGGAGATTCTTCAATACCAGCGTGGTCATCGGTCCTCGTGGCGACATCGTGGCCACGTACCGCAAAACGCACCTTTTCGACGCCCAGCCACCAGGTGGCGTCACGTATCTTGAGTCCGAGTTCATCTCGGCGGGGTCGTCGATGCGTGTCGTGGGCATTGGCGAGATGCGCCTGGGCCTGAGCATTTGTTTCGACGTCCGATTCGCTGAGCTCTACCGAGCCCTCGTTCTGGCCGGGGCCAACGTCGTGGCGATTCCGGCCGCCTTCTCCGCTCACACCGGGCCCGCGCACTGGGAAGTATTGGTGCGCGCACGCGCGATCGAGAACCACGCCTTCGTCATTGCCGCGACCCAAGTAGGGGTCACTCTCGAGGGTCTTGCCACTCACGGACATTCGTTGATCGTGAGCCCCTGGGGCGAGATTCTCGCGCAATCGTCCTTGCGCACCAGTGACGTCCTTATCACCGATATCGATCTGGACGATGTTGATCGACGTCGTGGTCAGATCGAGGTACTGCGCCTTCGCCGACCCGACGTCTATGGAGCGGACGTTGATGTGTCGAACGATTCGGACGGCTGAGTGAAGGTACTGATCCTCGGAGGGACGATATTTCTTTCGGCGGCGATCGCCACCCAGTACCTCGAGCACGGACACGACGTCACGTGTCTCTCGCGCGGGACCAACGAGACACCACCTCAAGGAGCGCGTGACGTCCGCGCGGATCGCGCGGGTGGACACGAGGCGTACGACGAGGTGCGCGGTGAGTGGGACGCCGTGGTGGACGTGGCGACCGATCCGCGCTTCGTACGTGACGCCCTGGCGATCCTGAGCGAACACGCGCGACACTGGACGTACGTGTCGAGTTGCTCGGTCTATCTCGATCAGGACGAGCCCGGAGGTGACGAGAATCGCGCGCTCCACGAACCTCTGGCCGAGGACGAGGCGTCGACGCTGGAGAACTACGGAGCGTCCAAGGCCGCGAGTGAAACGGTGTGTCACCGTGTGCGTGGTGACGACGTCCTCGTCGTACGCCCCGGACTCATCGTCGGCGCGGGTGACCCGAGTGATCGGGGAGGATACTGGCCGGCGCGATTCGCGCGCGACGAGGCTCCCGTACTGGTTCCCGAGGGAGAGGGTCTGTTCGCTCAGATGATCGACGTGGGTGACGTGGCGAGTTGGATCGTGCGCTGTGGTGAGTCCTGTACTAGGGGAACAATGAACGCGGTGGGTGAGCCGCGACCTTTGTCGGACGTTCTTGAACTCATGCGACTTCTCGTAGGCCACCGAGCGCCGGTGGTGCGGGCCGAGGACCAGTGGTTACTCGAACACGGCGTCTCGCCGTGGTCAGGACCGGATTCACTTCCGTTGTGGATTCCTCGAGGACAAGGTTTCGACGGCTTCACCACTCGCTCACGCGAACTTGCGTCGACACACGGCCTGAGCCAACGTGAATTCGCCGACACGGTGAGCGACATCCTCGCGTACGAGCGACTGCGCGGGTTGGGCCGAGAGCGATCGGCGGGGCTCAGCGTCGATACCGAGGCCACCCTCGTCTCGCTCTGGAGAAAGGTATGACCTTCGCGTCTGAGAGGACACTCGTTGAGTGTGAGGTCCTCAGTGTCGAGAGGTTAGGACCACTTGACGACCGATGACGCCCACGTCAGTCCCGCGCCGAAGCCGGTCAAGAGGGCGTAATCACCGGTCTTGACGCGCCCTTCATTGCGCGCCACGTCAAAGGCGAGGGGGATCGACGCGCTCGAAGTATTCCCGTGACGATCGAGGGCGACGACGGCCCGGTCCATGCCGATGCCCAAGCGCTCGACGACCGCCTGGATGATGCGGATGTTGGCCTGGTGGGGGATGACCAGTGCCAATTCGTCAGCGCTGATGCCAGCCAGGTCGAGGGCGCGTTGTGAGGACTCCACCACCACGCGCACCGCCCGGCGAAATACCTCAGGACCGTCCATCGTGAAGGTGCCCTCGTGCTGGCACGTCAACAGGTCCGCTCCCGATCCGTCGGCTCCCAGAGTGAAGGAGCGGATGTCATTAATGTCGGGGTCGTATTCCAGTACCGCGGCGCCACCGCCATCGGCCAACAGCACTGCGACGTTGCGGTCCGTCCAATCGACCCAGCGAGACAGGTGCTCGGCGCCGACGACGAGAATGCGCTTCGTGCCAGTTTCGAGCAGTCCCTGCGCGGTGCGCACGGCGTACATGAAGCCACTGCAGGCGGCGTTGACGTCCATCGCCGGGCAGTTAAGACCGAGGTCGTCGGCGATGAGGACCGCAGTGGACGGCGCCATACGGTCCCCCGACGTCGTGGCGAGGATCAAGAAGTCGATGTCTTCGGGTTCGACGCCGGCGTCGGCCATCGCGTTACGTCCGGCGATGGTACCTAAGGAACGGGCGCTCCCGCCGATGCGGCGCTCGCGAATGCCGGTACGCGTCGAGATCCATTCGTCCGAAGTGTCGAGCGTCAAGGACAACTCGTCGTTGGTCACGATCCGGTCAGGTAGGCCAATACCCCAGCCCTTGAAGCGAACTCCCATATATTCAGCCCCTCACTGGCTCGGTACTGGAAACAGTCTAGGGTCTCGACCTATGGCGCAGTGGGTGCACTGATCACCTGAAGCGAGCAACGCGCCACCGAAATCTGGCGTCCGACCTCGTCGGTTAGTTCAATGGCCCAGACCTGGACGGTGCGGCCCTTACGAATCGGCGTCGCGGTAGCGGTGAGCACGCCACTGCGCACCGGTCGCAGGTGAGAGATGTTCAGCTCGGTACCGACGACGACGTGATCGGCACCGACACTGATCGACCCGCCGATCGACGCCGCACCTTCGGCCAACAATGCGGACACGCCGCCGTGCACAATGCCGTAGGGCTGGTGCACGCGTGAGGTGACGTCGAGTTCTACGACCACTTTCTCGGGTGACGCCTCGAGTGTTCGGATTCCCAAGAAGTCGTGCACGTTCGTCGACTCAGATGTGGATGTGTCACGGTGGTCAGCCATGGAGGGAAGTCTACGAGGCGTTCGGTAGCCTTTGGCTATGACCCGTCACGTAGATTTGCGCTCCGATACCCTCACCCAACCGACCCCCGAGATGCGCGAGGCGATGTCCAGCGCCCTCGTGGGCGACGACGGCTACGGCGAGGACCCCACCGTCAACCAACTCGAAGCGAACTTCGCGGACCTCATGGGCAAGGAGGAGGCGCTCTTCGTCCCCTCGGGCGTCATGGCCAATCAGATTGCGGTGCGAGTATTGACGCGCCCCGGTGACGTGATCATCGCCGGCAAGGGTCAACACCTGGTCAGCTTCGAGATGGGGGCGTCGGCACGAAATTCTTCGGTCCAGTTCGCAACCGTGGACGACACCGCAGGAGAGCTGGTTCTCGAGGACGTGATGGACATCATTGACGCCGAAGACGACCACCAGGTCCACGTGGCGATGGTCGCGGTGGAGAACACCCACATGCCCTCGGGAGGGACGCCGTGGGACTCATCGCGCTTGGCTACTCTGGCACGCGCCATCGGGGACCGCCCGATCCACCTCGACGGTGCGCGACTCTTCAACGCCGTTGTGGCGACGGGAGAGGCCCCACGCGACGTCGCGGCGTCGGCGACCACGGTCATGGCGTGTCTCTCGAAGGGTCTGTGTGCTCCGGTGGGATCTCTGTTAGCGGGGCCTGCGTCGTTGATGGCCGCGGGGCGCATCGAACGAAAGCGACTCGGAGGAACGATGCGCCAGGCGGGGATACTCGCCGCCGCGGGCTTGGTGGCGCTCGAGACGATGATCGAGCGCTTGAGTGAGGACCACGCTCGAGCGAGGCACCTCGCGGATCTGTTCGCGGCCGCCTTCCCCGAATCGGGGTACGACCCGGCGTCGTGTCGGACCAATATCGTCAGCTTCAACCATCCCCAAGCGCGTCAGATCGTCCACGAGTTGCACGAACGCGGCGTCTGGGGCGGGACGGTCGCACCGCGACGGGTGCGCTTCGTGACCCACGCGGGCGTCACTGACGACGACGTGTCCTTCGTGGGTGACGTCTTGTCCTCCTTCACCCCAGTGGGATAGTCGTCGTCACTGCCGCGACCAGCGGTGTTCGCCAGAAGTTCACTGTTCGTCAGTGGTCGTCCGAGGCGCCCCGGGGTAGCCTTAGGGGGCTTTCGAGTGCGTCATGACTGAAATTCTCCATCTCTCTACGTTCCTGCGCCGTCCGATCTTCGATCAAGATGGTGACCGGATTGGTCGCGTCCAGGACCTGGTCGCGCGCCTGGGCGACGACCCGCATCCGCCCGTCGTCGGAGCGGTGATCCGTATCGAGGGACGTAACCTCTTCGTGCCGATTCGAAAGATCGGGGGCCTCGCTCAGGGTCGCATGACGTTCCAAGGTCCGCGTGTTGACCTTCGTCGATTCGAGCGTCGCCCCGGGGAACTATTGCTCGCCGAGGACCTCCTCGCGCGCCATCTCATCAACCTGGTTCGTGGACGACTCATCACCGCCAACGAGATCGAGATCGCCCAGATCGACGGCAAGTGGGAAGTCGTCGGGGTCGACCCAGGACGCCGGCCATTCTTTCGCCGCGTACTGGGCCAACGTATGGGGCAACGAGTCCAAGCTGATGCGATCGTCGACTTCGCGTCGATCGAGCCCTTCGTCTCGCACGTACCCACAGCACGACTGCGCATCCCTTATCGCAAACTCTCTAAATTGCACCCCGCGCAGATCGCTGACATGGTGGAGCAAGCCAGTCACGAAGAGGGCGAAGAAATCATCGAGGCTGTGGGACTGGACCGTGAACTCGAGGCCGATGTCTTCGAGGAACTCGATACCGAGCACCAGTTGGAATTCCTCCAGTCCAGGAGCGACGTCGAGGCCGCGCGCCTTCTCAGCCGGATGGAGCCCGACAACGCCGCCGACCTCATCAACGAGATCGACCAAGAGCGTCGACTACCGATCCTCGAGAACTTACCCGCGGCTCAGCAAGTCAAGGTGCGCCAGCTCCTGTCGTACAACGCCGATACGGCGGGCGGACTCATGAATACCGACTTCGTGTCGGTCATTGACAGCGCCACGGTTGCCGAGGCGATCGAAGCTATCCGCACGTCGAACGTGCCGGCCGAATCACTGCACGCCGTGTTCGTGACCGACGAATCAGGCACCACCGTTGGCTCAGCGTCGTTGGGTTCCTTAGTGAAGGCGCGTGGGTCAGAACTGGCCATCAGCGTCGCGCGCACCCAACTCAGTCACGTGCACCCCCACTGGGACCTTCACCGTGTCGCACGCAAGATGAGTGACTTCAACCTCACCGTCGTCCCGGTGCTCGACGACGAGCACAGCGTGATGATTGGTGTTATCACCGTCGACGATCTCCTAGAGGAGTTGCTGCCCCAGGGTTGGCGCAAGGAGTTCGGGATGACGGCGGTGGAGGAATGACGTCCGTCGTCGCTCACTTCGTTCTAAGGGGGTTTGTCTGAAACCCCCTAGTACCAGTTTCAGTGCTGTGCAGCACACGACTCAACCGTTCGTGAGCGACGGGGCGCGCCCCTAGCGCCTTTCGTCCCGCGTGGTTGTTTCGCTAACGACCACGAGAGAACGAAAGGAGGTGGAGCGTGAGCGAGAAGTCGACCGACAACCAGATCACCGGTGCCTTTGGCACTATCACTTCGCACGATGTCGGTGGACGTCGCGGAGCCCGCGCGCGGATCCTCACCCTGCTCGCGATCATCGGGCCGGGTCTCATCGTGATGGTCGGCGACAACGACGCGGGCGGCGTCTCCACCTACGCCCAGGCCGGTCAGAACTACGGGTACACGCTGCTGTGGACGCTCCCCTTACTCATTCCGGTGCTCATCATCGTGCAAGAGATGGTGGCGCGACTCGGCGCGGTCACCGGCGTCGGCCACGGTCGACTCATTCGCGAGCGTTTCGGCCGCTACTGGGGCAATTTGTCGATCTTCTCGATCCTTTTCTTGAACTTCTTGATCATCGTCACCGAGTTCATCGGCATCTCACTCTCGATGAAGTACTTCGGCGTCTCGCCGTTCTGGTCGGTACCCGTGGCTGTGATGTTGTTGTTCGCGGTGACCGCCACGGGGTCGTTTCGACGTTGGGAACGATTCATGATGCTCTTCGTCGCCGTCAACCTCTTCGTCATCCCTCTGATCATCGTCACCAAACCCCAATTCCACGCCATCGCGTTTCATGCGGTGAGTCCGGGCATTCGCGGGGGAGCGAGCTCGAGTGCGGTGCTACTCATCATCTCGATCATCGGGACCACCGTCGCGCCGTGGCAACTCTTCTTTCAAGAATCCAACATCGTGGACAAGAAGATCACACCGCGCTGGTTGAACTACGAACGCGTCGACACGATCATCGGTTCGGTCATCGTCGTCATCGGCGCGTCGGCATTGTTGGCGGCCTCAGCCGCCGGACTCTCGGGTCACGGGAACACCAGTGCGTTCACGTCGGCACTCGACGTCGCGCGTGGCCTCAATCATTACGTCGGTCACGGGGCCGGAGGCATCTTTGCGATTTTGCTACTCAACGCTTCGGTGATCGGTGCCGCCGCGGTCACTCTCGCGAGCTCGTACGCCATCGGTGACCTATCGAGTACTCACCAAGGACTGAACGCCCGATTCGCCGAGGCCAGAGGATTCTACGGAGGATTCGCCGCACTGCTCGTGGTGGCCGGCACCGTCGCGGTGATTCCCCACGCGCCCCTGGGACTGATCACTCTGGCGGTCCAGGCGATCTGCGGATTGATGCTGCCCTCGACCACCATCATCGTGCTGCTTCTATGCAACGATCGGGCGGTGATGGGTCCCTGGGTGAACCCCAAGTGGCTCAACGCGATCGCCATCGTCATCATCACCGTGCTAGTCGTTTTGTCGATTGGGCTCATGATCTCGACGCTCTTCACGTCAGTGAACGTGATCGCCCTACTGGAATGGTCGGCCGCGGTGGCGGTCGTGGGTCTGGTGATTGGACTGCCGATCGGTCTGCGCAAAATGGGACCGGTACCGGTGTTCGACATCGACCGGCGCGACTGGCGAACACCGCGATTGACGCTCTTGACGCCGCTACCGAGTTCTCGCGCGCGACGGTGGCTGATGCGCGGACAGAGCGCGTATCTGTTCACCGCCGGCGCATTGTTGATCGTGCGCGTCATTCAATTGTCCACCTCCTAAACTTTCCTAATGGTTTCTGGTTCTCTGTTGTGCGTGCACGCGCACCCCGATGACGAAGCCCTCTTCACTGCGGGTATTACGTCGCACTACGCCGCGCGCGGCGTGCGCAACGTCCTGGTGACCTGCACCCTGGGTCAACTCGGTATTGACGATCACGGACGCGCCGGCGCGGACCCGGGACACGACGCGCTCGTCACACGCGCGACGCGCGCGGGTGAATTGCAACGCGCGGCGGACCTCGTGGGCTTCACCCGACAGATTTCCTTGGGTTTCTTGGATTCTGGGATGCGGGGTTGGTCCAGCAATGAGGACAGCGACGCCTTCATCAACGTCGACGTCGAGGCTACCGCTCGAGTGCTGGCGGACATCATCGACCAGGAGAGCGCGATTGTCGTGGTGACCTACGACGAGAACGGGTTTTACGGACACCCTGATCACATCATGGCCAACGTGGTGACGCGACGTGCTGTCGAACTCAGCGTCAGCGCGCAACGACTGTTCTACCCGGTGGTGCCACGCGGAGTTCTGAACTCTTTCGTCACTCAGGCTCGCGAACGTAACGTCTTCTTGCCCGCGTGGATTGAAGACGCTGTGACGGACATCGCTGACGACGCCGTGCAGTGCGTGATGGACGTGTCGCGATTCAGTGCACGCAAACAAGAAGCGATCGCGACCCACGCCTCACAGATCGACAACGCGGACCTCGTCACGATGGCCCCAGAGATGTTTTCGCTCCTGTTCGGCACCGAGTATTACCAGCTCGGCTGGCGACGTGACAACTCGTCACTAGCCTGTGTCGAAGATTTGTTTGGAGGACTGACGTGAGTGATTTGACTTTTGTGGCGGTGCACGCGCACCCCGACGACGAGGCTAGTTCCACGGGCGGCGTATTTCGTCTCCTCGCGAATCAGGGAGTGCGCACGGTACTCGTCACCTGCACCAACGGTGAGTGTGGCGACGCGCCCGACGGCGCTAAGCCCGACGCCGATCACCACGACGGGGACCTCGTCGCCGCGGTTCGCGCGAAGGAACTCGACCAAGCGGTGCAGGTTCTGGGCATCTCGAAGCTCGAGCGCCTGGGGTATCGCGATTCCGGCATGATGGGCTGGCCGCAAAACTCCGACCCGGAGTCGTTCTGGGCGACGCCGGTCGACGATGGCGCCGCCAAACTAGCGGAGATCTTGATGCGTGAGCGTCCTCAGGTGGTCATGACCTACAACGAGTTCGGCTTCTACGGTCACCCCGACCACATCCAAGCCAACCGGATCACCTTGGCGGCGTTGGATCTGATCGACTTCGAGCCCACGCTGTACTACAACGCGATTCCCGATTCGGTCATGGAGATCATGCGCGCACGATGGGAAGAAGAAGGGCGCCGTCAAGCAGAACAGGACGCAGCCAAGGGGATCGAACGTGAACCCGAGGGTCCGCCGATGGTGGACGGTGAACCGTTGCACATGGGGACACCCGATGAGATGATTAGCGCCGCCATCGACGTCAGTGAAGTCACCGACGCGAAGTACGATGCGTTGGCAGCCCACGCGTCGCAAATCGGTGATTCGTTCTGGATGAAGATGACCAAGGAAGAGTTCCAGCGCGCCATGGGTACCGAGTGGTTCCTTCGAGTGACGAATCCGCAGGGACTATCTGGTCGCGTCGACGACATCTTTGCGGGATACCGCAACTAACGACAATCGACCCCGCACTCCCTCGTGGGAGTGCGGGGTCGATGCGCACATGAAGTAAAAGGACTACACCTCGTCGGGCACGATGCCCTCGGCGTACTCCTCTTCGATCTCACCGAGTGCCTCGACGGAACCCTGAATTTTCGGACCAGTGAACCACTTCTTGGCCGACACGAGGTACCAAGTGGCGACCACGGCCATCACGATGACGAAGACGGGACCGGACCAGTTGATGTCGGCGAAGGTCGTCCACGGGTAGAAGGCCGGAGCGAAGAACAAGATCGTGATGACGAGGACCCACAAGACGGCGATCGTGCCAATGGGCTTGCTCCATCTGCCGAGATTCCACGGTCCCGGTTCGAAGTCCTTGGAACGCAGACGCAGGAAGATCGGGATTGCGTAGGCGACGTAAAGTCCGACCGTTCCGATGGATACGATTGCGAAGAACGCGGCCGAGTAGCCACCCCTCTGGTAGAGCGAGGGCAGTCCCAAGACGAATGCTGCGACGACGGCGAGCCATACGGCGTTTACCGGGGTGCGCGTCTTGGGATGGAGTCGGTGCCAGATCTTGTGTCCCGGTACCGCGCCATCACGCGAGAACGCATAGATCATGCGTGAATTCGCCGTGACCGAGGCCAAACCGCAGAAGAACATTGCGACCATGGCGATCAGTACCAAAAGGCGGCCACCCGTATTACCCAGTGCCGCGATGAAGACTGCTCCGCCGGCCGTGGCCCCGTTCAATGCGATGGCGCCGTACGCCTTCTCCCCGCCGGGGATCGCCAATGTCATCGCCACATTCAAGATGAATCCAGCAATGATTGAGACATAGATGGCACGAATAATTCCCTTGGGGCCTCCAGTGGAGGCTCCCAACGTCTCCTCGGTCATGTGGGCCGAGGCGTCATATCCGGTCAAGGTGTACTGGGCCAAGAGCAGACCAATGGCGAAGGCGTAGACGCCCGCGAAGGGCCCAGTCCAACCTGTCAAGTTTTCGTGGTGGAAGAGGAAACTCATGCTCTCGTGGTGCGAGGGAACCAAGAAAAGCATGCCGACGATGAAGAGTGTTCCCGCCAAGTGCCACCACGCAGAGATATTGGCGATGGCGCTCACGATCTGCACGCGGTACGAATTGATCGCTCCGTGGGCTAGCAAAATAAGCGCATACCAGAGGAGAACCCAACCCGCCTTCGTGCTATGGGCATTCGGGTAGTAGAGGCTAATGAAGAAGCCGACGAACGTGGCGAGACCGTAGTCGATGGACGCAGTCACCGCGACTTGGCCAACGAGATTGAACCATCCGCAGGTCCACGACCACGCTGCCTTGTTCTTCGTAGCCAGTCGGGCTGACCACCAATAGAGGCCTCCGGCCGTCGGATACGCCGAACAGATTTCGGCCATGCCCATGCCGACACACAAGGTGAGTGCGCCGACGATGAACCAGCCAATCGTGATGACGAATGGCCCGCCAGCGTCCATTCCGAGGTAGTACGTCGTGATGCCACCGGTCAAAATTGAGATAATCGAGAATGAGACGGCGAAGTTGGAGAACGAACCCATACCGCGTTTGAGCTCCTGGGCGTAGCCCATTTTATGCAGGAGATCTATGTCGCTTTGTTCCTGCTTCGTTACAGCTACATCATCTGCCATACAACACCCCTAATTTTTAGTTGACAGCCTGCGCTTTGCTTTCCATTGGTATATCAGAGAAAGCGTCACGAGTTTGAGTCAGGACCATTAAAATCGTCGCCTCGCTGCGAACCCGGGCCAGAGCGATGTTCACTAGTATCAGCAACGACACTGTCGCAAAGCGCGCTTGCTCTGAGGAGAGCCCATGACTTCACTGACTTCGGGAAGGATCTCTCGGGACGAATTAATGGCGCTGATCAGTCGCGGTGACGTCGATACCGTCATCCTGGCGGTCACTGACATGCAGGGTCGTTTGCAAGGTAAGCGCATCGACGCGCAATACTTCGCGAACGATCTGGCTACGGGAGTGACCGAAGGCTGCAGTTACCTGTTCGCCTCTGACGTCGATATGCGAACAGTGGACGGCTTCGCGCTGACGTCGTGGGAACGTGGATATGGCGACCTGGCGTTCAAGTCAGACTTCTCGACCATACGCATGGTGCCGTGGTTCGACAAGACAGTGATCATCTTTTGCGACGTGGAGACGACCGACGGTGTCGCGGTGGCACCTTCGCCACGTCAAGTTTTGCAGCGACAAGTCGATCGACTCACTGAGCGGGGTTGGCACGGTCTCAGTGGCACCGAACTCGAATTCATCGTCTTCAACACCACCTACGAGGACGCGTGGAGTTCGGGCTATCGCAACATGACGCCGGCCAACCAGTACAACGTCGACTATTCCTTGCAGGGCACCTCGCGCATCGAGCCGCTGCTCGGACGTATCCGTCGTTCGATGCGCGCAGCCGGGATGGTCGTCGAGTCAGTGAAGGGTGAGTGTAACCTCGGTCAGCACGAAGTGGCCTTCAAGTACGACACCTTGATCGACAAGTGCGACGAACACGGTCTCTATAAGCTCGGCGCGAAAGAGATCGCCGCACAAGAGGGCCAGAGCCTAACGTTCATGGCGAAATATGACGAGCGTGAGGGTAACTCTTGTCATATACATCTCTCCCTACGCGACCAAGACGACCGCCCCATATTCTCCGGTGAGGGCGAGCACGGCATGTCAGTGTTGTTCCAACAGTTCCTTGCGGGACAATTGGCGTACGGGCGTGAGATGTCGTTGCTCCTCGCGCCGAACATCAATTCGTACAAGCGATTCGTGGAGGGTTCGTTCGCGCCCACGGCACTGTTGTGGGGGATTGACAACCGCACCTGCGCCTTTCGGGTGGTGGGTCACGGACCGGCGATCCGCTTCGAGTGTCGAATCCCTGGTGGCGACGTCAACCAGTACATGGCGATCGCTGCGCTGGTGGCGGCGGGTCTTCGTGGGGTGGACGAGGGCCTCGAGTTGGCACCCGCCTTCGTCGGCAACGCCTACGTGGCTGACGCTCCGCGCGTTCCCACGACGCTGCGTGAGGCGATGGATCTGTTTGACAACTCGACCATGGCGCGTGACGCCTTCGGCGACGAAGTCGTCGACCACTATGTTCAGGCCGCGCGCGTGGAAGTCAACGCCTTCAACTCGGCGATCACTGACTGGGAACGCTACCGAGGATTTGAACGACTATGAGCTACGACGTTGTTAACCCGGCCACCGAAGAGGTGGTGCGCACTATCGAACTCGTCGACGTCGACGAGACCGACCGCGCGATTGAGGCGAGCCACCGGGCTGGTGAGTCGTGGCGTCGGGTAACGCCAGGCGACCGCGCACGATTGCTCCGACGATTCGCGGTGGTGGTGGATGAGCACAACGAAGAGCTCGCCCAACTGGAAGTCGCCAACGCCGGTCACACGATCGCCAATGCGCGCTGGGAAGCGGGCAACGTGCGTGACTGCCTCAATTTCTATTCGGGGGCACCCGAGCGACATTCAGGCAAGCAGATCCCCGTCGCCGGTGGCGTCGATATCACCTTCTACGAACCGCTCGGCGTCGTGGGGATCATCGTGCCCTGGAACTTTCCGATGCCCATCGCGGGGTGGGGCCTAGCGCCAGCCCTCGCGGCTGGCAATACTGTCGTCCTCAAGCCGGCAACACTGACGCCACTGACGGCGATGCGACTGGGTGAACTCGCTCTCGATGCTGGTATCCCAGAAGGAGTCTTCCAAGTTCTGCCGGGCGCGGGTTCGAGCGTGGGGTACCGGTTCGTGACGCATCCCCTCGTTCGTAAGGTCTGCTTCACCGGGTCCAATGACGCGGGTCGCACGATCATGTCGGGATGCGCCGATCAGGTCAAGCGCGTGACCCTTGAACTAGGCGGCAAGAGCGCCAACATCGTTTTCGCCGACGCCGACGTTCCCAAGGCCGCGGCAATGGCGCCCTACGCCGTCTTTGACAATGCCGGTCAGGACTGCTGCGCTCGTTCGCGCATCCTCGTCCAAGACACGGCATACGACCTGTTCATGGAGCACTTCGAGACGGCGGTGAAAGGAGTCAAAGTCATGGATCCCTCGAACGACGCCAGTGAGATGGGCCCACTCATCACCGCGAGCCAGCGCGAGAGCGTCAAGGGATACGTCGACGAGGCGTCGGTGGCCTTTCGCGGTTCGGCACCCGAGGGCAAGGGGTACTGGATGGCCCCGACCGTTCTCGAAACGTCCGATACGTCGGACCGGGCCTTTCGAGAAGAGATCTTCGGCCCCGTGGTCTCGGTCGTTCGCTTCAGCGACGAGGCGCAAGCGATTTCGATTGCCAATGACAGTCAGTTCGGTCTGTCGGGATCAATCTGGACTCGCGATTCAGGACGAGCTCTGCGCGTCGCTCGAGGTGTGGAGACGGGCGCGTTGTCGGTCAATTCGAACTCGTCGGTGCGCTACAACACTCCCTTTGGTGGATTCAAGATGTCGGGCATTGGCCGTGAACTCGGTCCCGACGCGTTGCTCGGATTCAGCGAAGAAAAGAATGTATTTATCTCAACGGAGGAATGATGGGTCGTCTCGACAATAAGGTCGCAATTATCACTGGTGCCGCGAGTGGCATCGGTCGGGCCACTGCGGTGCGCTTCGCCGCTGAAGGCGCCAAGGTGGTCGTGGCCGACCTCGCCGACGCGCCCGGTACTGCCCTAGCTACAGAGCTCGGTGGCCTCTACGTCCACGTCGACGTGGCCGACGAGGCGAGCGTTCAGGCGATGTTCTCTGCGACGATCGACGCGTTCGGTGGCCTCGACGTCTTGTTCAACAACGCGGGGATCTCGCCCAGCGACGATGACTCGATCTTGACCACTGGTGTCGAAGCGTGGCAACGCGTCCAGGACGTCAATTTGAAATCGGTCTACCTGTGTTGCAAATACGGCATCCCTCTCATGCAACAGCGCGGAGGCGGCTCGATCATCAACGTCGCGTCCTTCGTCGCCATCATGGGTTCGGCCACGTCACAGATTTCCTACACGGCATCAAAGGGTGGAGTCTTGTCGATGAGTCGTGAGCTCGGCGTGCAGTTCGCGCGAGAGAACATTCGCGTGAACGCGCTATGCCCGGGACCAGTGAACACGCCTCTGTTGCAAGAGCTCTTCGCCAAGGACCCCGAGCGGGCCGCTCGACGATTGGTACACGTTCCCATGGGCCGCTTCGCAGAACCCGAAGAGATGGCGAGCGCGGTGCTCTTCCTCGCGAGCGACGACTCGTCGTTCATGACCGCGAGCACGTTCCTCGTTGACGGTGGACTGCACGCAGCGTATGTCACACCCTTGTAGCTGCTCGGCCAATCAACCACGCACCGATGGCCTCATCGGGGCGTGCAACACCGAGACCCGACACGTTGCGAGATCATCGCAATCTCTATGTAGTGATTCCGAGGTCGACAAGTGACGCTGCGTGCACTTCGGGGGTGAAGTAGTCGCTCAAGTACTTCTCGCCCTCATCGCACATGATCGTGACCACGACGTCGTCGGGACGTTCATCGCGCAAACGACGTGCCGCCACGAGGTTGGCCCCCGAGCTCGGCCCCACCAACATTCCGTGCTCGCGAGCGAGCCAACGCATTGCGGCGACTGCGTCGTCGCTGTGCACGTCCACCACACGATTGACGATGTCACGGTGGCGCTGGTAGATGCCCGGCACGAATCCGTCGGCGATGCCTTCGATTTTGTGCAGACCAGTGTCCCCGCACAGGATCGTGCACGATTCACTCGGTTCGAGCCCGACGATTTGCACTCGTGGATTCACCTGGCGAAAGGCCTGACCAACGCCGATGAGCGTCCCGCCCGTCCCTACTCCCATGACGAAGGCATCAGGTGGTCGCCCGTCGGGTAACTGGTCCAGGATCTCGGGGCCGAGCCAGGTGCGGTTCTCTTCAACGTTCCACTCGGATTCAAATTGTTGGGGCGAGAAGTGGCCTGGACGTTGACCGAGTTCGCGCGCGATCTCGAGGGCCTCGTTGACGTGAAAGGTACCAACGTTTACCAGTCGTGCGCCGAAAGCGCTCGAGATGGCGGAACGTTCGGGACTAAGACCTTCGGGCATGACCACGATCATCTTGTACCCCTTGACTGCAGCGACCATGCTCATCGCATTTCCGGTGTTGCCACTGGACGCTTCGACAATCGTGTCTCCGGGCGAGATCAGCCCTTCTCGCTCGGCGCGTTCAATGATGTAGCGCGCCATGCGCGCTTTGATTGATCCCGAGGGGTTGAGGTATTCGAGTTTGAGCCAGATCCCCTCGACGTCGACGAGCGGCGTGGAGCCAATAGCGTCGAGAATCGTTCGTCGCGCTGCGTGTGACGTCATGACCGCTCCTCAAGAACCGGCGTCGTTGCGTGGAAACCCCAATTGGAGACTACTCACGCGTTGCCGCCGCCGGCGAAGATTTAGTAGCGGTAGCTGTCGGGCTTGAAGGGTCCTTCAACCGCGACGCCGATGTAGTCAGCCTGTTGCTTGGACAGCGTGGTCAACTTCACTCCGAGCGCGTCGAGGTGCAAACGAGCGACCTTTTCGTCGAGGTGCTTGGGCAAGACGTAGACCTTCTTCTCGTAGTCGCTGTTGTGAGTGAAAAGTTCAATCTGAGCCATGGTCTGGTTGGTGAAGGAGTTGCTCATCACGAAACTGGGGTGACCCGTTGCGTTACCGAGGTTGAGCAGGCGCCCTTCGGACAACAAGATGATCGCACGACCGTTTGGCAGGATCCACTTGTCGACTTGGGGCTTGATGTTCTCGCGACGAACCCCGGCGAGGTTCGCCAATCCGGCGATGTCGATCTCATTGTCGAAGTGACCGATGTTGCCCAGGATCGCCTGGTGCTTCATCATGAGCATGTGATCGACGGTGACGATGTCGCGGTTGCCCGTAGCGGTGATGATGATGTCGGCGATCGGTAGCGCCTCTTCGAGAGTGGTCACCTGGAATCCGTCCATCGCCGCTTGCAGGGCGCAAATCGGATCGATCTCGGTCACGATGACACGCGCACCCTGCCCGCGAAGGGATTCGGCCGAGCCCTTACCCACGTCGCCGTAACCGCACACGACAGCGACTTTTCCCCCAATGAGGGTGTCAGTCGCGCGATTGATGCCGTCGATGAGTGAGTGGCGACATCCGTACTTATTGTCGAACTTGGACTTGGTCACCGCGTCGTTGACGTTGATCGCCGGAAACAACAAGGTACCGTCGCGCTCCATCTCGTAGAGGCGGTGTACGCCAGTCGTCGTCTCCTCCGAGACGCCGATGATGCCGGCTGCCATGGGGGCGAAGATCTTCTCGCCGCTCGAGATGATCCGACTGAGCAGTTGCAAGATGATGGAGTACTCCTCGGACCCGGCGGACTCGGGCGCCGGAACGATACCGGCGAGTTCGAATTCACGGCCCTTGTGCACCAGCAACGTGGCGTCACCACCATCGTCGAGGATCATTGTTGGTCCGTCAAAGCCCGGCCAGCGCAGAAGTTGCTCGGTGCACCACCAATACTCCTCCAGGGACTCGCCCTTCCAAGCGAAGACCGGGACGCCCTGGGGGTCATCGGCCGTGCCGTCGGGTCCGACGACCACCGCGGCCGCGGCGTGATCCTGGGTGGAGAAGATGTTGCAGCTGACCCACCGCACGTCGGCACCGAGGACCACCAGGGTCTCAATGAGTACCGCGGTTTGAATCGTCATGTGCAGTGATCCAGCGATGCGTGCTCCCGCGAGTGGCTTAGAAGCGCCGAACTCAGTGCGCATCGCCATGAGGCCGGGCATCTCGTGCTCGGCGAGGGTCATCTCCGCGCGTCCGAAGGGGGCCAGCGAGAGGTCGGCGACTTTGAAGTCGAAGGGTGACGAGGTCATGGTGCTCCTAGTAGATGTGTAGGTTCCGCCAGGCGCCGACCTCTGTCGCACACGCCTGCTCCTAGGTTACGCGTTTACCCGGAACTCGACCACATCGCCGTCGCGCATCACGTACTCCTTGCCCTCGATGCGCGCTTTTCCTGCGGCGCGCACGGCCACCATGGTGCCCGCCGCCATGAGGTCGTCAAAGGCCACGACCTCGGCTTTGATGAAGTGCTTTTGAAAGTCGGTGTGGATCTCGCCCGCTGCTTCAGGGGCGGTCGCACCTCGGCGAATCGTCCAGGCACGCGTCTCCTTGGGGCCGGCGGTGAGAAACGTCTGCAACCCTAAAGTCGCGAATCCGACGCGCGAGAGTTGGGCGAGGCCGGACTCTTCTTGGCCGAAGGATTGTAGGAGCTCTAGGGCTTCGTCGGGTTCGAGTCCCGAGAGTTCGGCCTCGACCTTGGCGCACAAGACAACGCAGGCCGCGGGCGCCACCGATTCACGCAATTCTCGTTTTCGTTCCTCGTCGGCGAGTGTTGTTTCATCGACGTTGAAGACGTAGATGAAGGGCTTATCTGTCAACAGGTGAAGATCGGCGATCGCCTCGTGGTCCAGCCCCTTCGTCTTGGAGATGACCAGACCACTATTGAGAGCGTCGTGCGCCTTCTTCACCTCGGCCAGTTTCGTGGCGACTTCGGGAAGGCGCTTGGCGTCACGCTCGAGGCGGCCCATCGCCTTGTCGACGGTCTGCAGGTCCGCCAAGATCAGTTCGGTCTCAATCGTGGCGACGTCACTCGCCGGGTCGATGCGGCCGTCGACGTGGATGACGTCGTCGTCCTCGAAGACGCGCACGACCTCGCAAATGGCGTTGGATTCACGGATGGCCGCCAGGAACTGGTTACCGAGGCCCTCACCTTCGGAAGCGCCGCGCACGATACCCGCGATGTCGACGAAGGTGACCGTCGCCGGCAAGATCCGCTCGGAGGCGAAGACACCGGCCAATTTGGCCAGTCGCTCGTCGGGGACCGCGACCACGCCGACGTTGGGTTCGATGGTGGCGAAGGGATAGTTCGCGGCGAGAACGTTGTTATTGGTCAACGCGTTGAACAGCGTGGACTTGCCCACGTTGGGAAGTCCGACAATGCCAATTGAGAGAGCCATACGGCCTCCGAGGCTACAGCACCGTCCCGGCGCGGCATCTCAGAGGCCGTATGTAGGGGGGACTAGGCGATTTCGGTGAGGACACCGTCTTCGATCTCGAGACGACGGTCGGCCTGCTTGGCCACCTTCTCGTCGTGGGTGACCACGAGGACCGTCGTGTGTTGGGTGTTGGCGGCGTCTCGCAGGAGTTGGACGATCTTTTGTCCCGTCGCCTTGTCGAGTGAGCCAGTAGGTTCGTCGGCCAGGATCAGTTGTGGCTGGGCCGAAAAGGCGCGCGCGATCGCGACGCGTTGCTGTTCGCCGCCCGACAACTTCGCCGGTCGCCGGTCCGCCTTGGTCCCGTCGAGTCCGACCATGGCGAGCATCTCCTCGGCGCGCGCGTCGCGCTCGCCCTTGGGCCAGTTCGCGAACTCCAGCGCCAACTTCACGTTCTCCTTGGCGGTGAGGTTGGGGATCAGGTTGAAGGACTGGAACACGAAACCTACTTGACGCGAGCGGTACTTGGTCCGTCCGCCAGCGTCGAGATTTCCTAATTGCGTTCCGTTCATATCGATGCTTCCGGTGTCAGGAGCGTCGAGCAATCCCAGGAGCGAGAGCAGGGTGGATTTACCCGAACCACTCGCGCCGATAATGGCGACGACTTCTCCGTCGGCGGCGTGGAAGGAGACGTCGCGAACGGCGTGCACCTCACCTCCTTCGGTCTTAAAGGTCTTGTTGAGCTTCTCAACGTTCAGCATTATTCACTCCTCAATACTTCAGCGGGACGGATACGAGTAACGGTGGCCGCGGCAACCGTGGATCCAATGGCGGCAATGACGATGGCGGCGACGAGGGCGAACACGAGTGTCGACCAACTCGCCGTGGTGTGTAGTTGGGTGAGGGTGTTGGAGATCCCACCAAAGCGCAGTCGACTGACGGCACCCGTCGGGGGAGTGAAACCAGAGCCTCCGCCCCCGAAACCTCCACCAGCTCCTCGCACGAAGCCACCGGGCGTCGACGTGGAACCGGTCTCGGCACTGACGAGCGCCGAGGTGATCGGACTCGAGACCAGAAGACCGACGACGAAGCCCACGACGGCGCCCAACACCGTGAAGGTGGTGGATTCCGAGACGAATTGCGAGACGACTGAACGGTTAGTGGCCCCCAGCGCTTTGAGAACGCCGATTTCACGACGACGCTCGCGCACGATCATCAGCATCGAGAGCAGCAAGATCAGCCCCGCTGCGACGACCGCGCCAAAAAGCGTGTAGGTGGAGATGGTCTTAACCGTATTCAGTGGAGCCAACTGGGCCTGGACGGTCGCTTGAGTGGACGTCACGTCGGCCGCGGTACCAAGCTGCTTGGTGATAGCGGTCACGGCGCCTGAGACGTTGTTGACGTTGTTCACCACGACGGTCGCGCCAGTCACTTCATTGGTCGCCCCGGCCAGTTTTTGCACGGTGGCGAGCGGCATCAGGAGGTCGGAGTCGGCGAACGTCGAGCCGGCGTCGTAGATACCAACGACGGTGACCGTCTTGCCCCAGGCGGTGAACGTCGAGCCGACCTTCAAGTTGTTCTTGGTGGCCAGAGTGGTTCCCACCACGGCCACGTCAGAGGTGGACGTGGGGCTAAAGGCCGTTCCCGACGTCAATTTCTCGGTACCGCCACCGTTGGCGCCCCCGACGAGGGAGTTCCCCGGTGAGTTGGTCCCGATGACGCGTATCGCGAGGAAGCTCGAGGTCGACGTGCCACCACCTCCGAATCCGCCGCCGCCGGCAAAACCGCCGCCGCCACCGAACTGTTGCCCGAGTGAACCGGCCGTGGTGGGCGAGGTCAGATTCGTCTGGGTGCTCGTGAGACGCTCGCTGAGCTGGGCCTGGACGGCCGTGACGTTGGCGATGTTCAACAGTTTCGTGATCTGGGTGGTCGTGAGAGGTGTCCCACCGCCCTGGCCGCCGAAGAAGCCCGCTGGCGACACGGCGATGGTATTGCCAGTGGACGATCGTACGGAGGCGATCTTGCTGTTGACCGCGTCGCGCGCGGCCAACATCGATATCGACAAGGCGATAGCCACCGCCAAGATCACAATCACTCCGACCGAGCGCGTGGCGTTTCGAAAGGCGTTCCTCACACCTCGACGCAATGCGTTCATGAATTAATTCCTTCCATTTCTCGTAACGTGATTGTCATCTTGACGGTCGAATAAAAGGTGAGCCCAAAGCACCACTAAGAGACATCTAAGAAAATCTTGGAACTCTTCGCTGGTCGAGTCGATGGTCGTGTCGTGACGCCCAGGGCTACATTGAGGGGGTGCCTTCGGCGGACCTCCTCGAACTCTCGGCCGTCGCGAAGACTTTTGATGACCAGGTGGTACTGTCGCCGACGGACCTGTTAATCACCGAGGGTTCCTTCGTTTCAATCGTCGGGCCCTCGGGATGCGGCAAATCGACACTGTTCAACATCATTGCGGGGCTGCTCGTGCCAGATGCAGGGGACGTCACCCTGGAGGGTCGTAGCGTGGTCGGCGCCACCGGTCACGTGGGGTACATGTTGCAAAAAGACCTGCTCGTGCCCTGGCGCAACGTTGAGGACAACATCACCATGGCCGCGCGACTGACGAGGGGAGTCACGTCCGCCGATCGAAATGAGGCCCGCCAAATCGCTCAGCGTTACGGTCTCGGCGAGTTCCTTGACCACTATCCCAAGGCTCTCTCGGGCGGGATGCGCCAACGCGTCGCCTTCATGCGCACTCTGGTCACCCACCAACCGCTACTTCTGCTCGACGAACCTTTTGGGGCTCTCGACGCGCAGACGCGCTTGGACATGCAGCGCTGGCTGCTCGACGTGTGGCGCGAGTCGGGACGCACGGTGCTGTTCATCACTCACGACGTGGATGAGTCCATCTTCTTGTCCGATCGGATCCTCGTCATGTCGCCGCGTCCGGGGCGCATCGTGGCCGACATCGAGAATTCGCTGGCGCGACCCCGCGACGTCGACGTCCTGACCGATCCCCACTTCGTTGAGATAAAGGGTCGAGTACTACGACTTTTGCACGGGGCCGATCAATGAGGGTCAAGGTCCTCGGTTGGGTCTTGTTACCTCTGGCGTCAATCGGACTGTTGCTGGTGGCGTGGGAGATCGTGGTGGTGGCCTTTCACGTCCAGCCCTACATCGCGCCACGGCCATTAGCGGCGATCCAAGCGGTCATCGACAAGTGGGGGGTCCTGTGGCCCCTGATCCTGGGGATCTTGCGCGAGACGGTTTTCGGCTTCGCGGGGGGCGCGGTACTGGGCTTCCTCTTCGCGGTGGCGATGTCCAAGGTGCGAGTGGTGCGCCGCCTGCTCTACCCCCAACTGATCTTGTCCCAGGCGGTGCCGGTCATCGCGATCGCCTTTCCCTTGACGGCGATACTGGGTTTCGATTCGGTACGGCCCATCATCGCCATCGTCATCTGGATCGTCTTCTTCCCGGTGACCGTCAACGTGCTCGACGGACTTGCTCACGTCGACCAGGACCTCCTCAACCTCGCCAAGGTGTACGGCGCGTCGCGTTGGCGTACGTTCTGGCAGATCGAGGTACCCGCCACCATCTCACCCCTCTTCACTGGTCTCAAGATCGGTGCGACCTACGCCATCACTGGGTCCTTCATTGGCGAGTCGGTGTCGGCGAGCTCGGGTGGGTCCATCGCCTTGACTATCTCTCAAGCCAACGGCAACAACGAAGAGGGACTCGTCTACGGTCTGACCATCCTGCTCGCGGCCATCGGCGTCACCTTCTTCCTCGCGGTCGTGGGCGTGGAGGCGCTCTCGACGCCGTGGCTACGGCGAACGACGTCGCGGCGCTCTCGGCGTCGACGCTTGGCGACTGCCAGGGCCGACCAGTAACCTCGTCACAATGGTTTCATAAGGGAGAACGAATGAAGATCCGTCTAGTGGGGGCCTTGGTCCTCAGCGCGTCGTTGATGACCCTCGGAGTAACCGTCGCGAGCGGTTCTTCGGGAGCGGCGCCTCTCAAGGCCGTGACCTTTGCCTACGACTTCCCGGGTCCTGACTTTGAGGTCACCCCCATCGTCGTGGCTCAAAAGGAAGGCTTCTTCACCGCGGCGGGACTCAACGTCAAGATGGTGTTCCCCCCCAATACGTCCTCGACGTCAGTGATGCTCGCCACCGGTGCCGCGAACGTCGGTATGGTCACCACGACCGACATGGGCATCTCGGTCGACAAGAAGTTGCCGATCCTCTCGATCGGTAATTACTCGATGACCAACAACTGGGGACTCTTCGCCAAGCCGGGAGTCTCCCTGACGGCCAAGAATCTTCACGCCGAACTGCTCGGCAAGCGCATCTTCTCCTACGGTGACACTTGGACCGAAGCGATGTTGCCCTTCGTCTTGAAGAAAGCCGGTCTCAGTGCCTCGCAGGTGAAAGTGATCACCAATCCCTCGGGCAACGACCTCAAGTACTTACTCGCGGGCAAGGTCGACGTGTCGACGAACACGACCAACTACGAGATTCCCGGCTTCCAGGGTGCTGGCGTCACGGGCAAGTTGAGCGAAGTGCTGGGTTCGGCCGTCGGGGCACCCAACATCCCGATCTGGGACTACGCCACGACCAAGAGCTACGCGGCGTCTCACGGTGCGACACTCACCGCCTTCATGTCGGCCGTCGCCAAGGCGACCAAGTGGGCGGTGGCGAACCCGGTCAAGGCGACGACGTTGTTCGACAAGGCCTATCCCACGAGTGGCTACACCGATGCGTACAGTCTGTCGGGTTGGCGGTTGACGATTCCGTTCCTCACGAACGCTCAAGGAAAATATTTCGTCGAGACGAACGCTCAGTGGGCGACGTTGTCGGCGGCGCTGAAGTCCATCGGACAGATCTCCAAGATCCAGACGCCTTCGACGTACTTCACGAATAAGTTCCTGCCCGCCTCGTGAACCAGTCGGCCCGACCCCGGGCCGTGGTCGTGGGCAGCGTGAACAGCGACCTGGTCGTTCGCTGCCTGCAGTTGCCGCGACCTGGCGAGACGGTCGTGGGCGACGACGTCATTCGATTGCCCGGTGGCAAGGGAGGTAATCAGTCAGCCGCGCTGGCGCGTTTAGGAGTCGCGACGTCGATCGTGGCGTGCCTCGGACGCGATGAACTGGGAGAGTGGTTGGCTGACGGACTCGCGGCTCACGGCGTTGACACTCTGATGATCCAGCGAAGTGATCGATCGACCGGAACGGCGTTCATCACCGTGGACGCGGTAGGCGAAAATCAGATCGTCGTGGCGCCCGGTGCCAATGCCGATCTGACGTTGGCTGACGTCGACTTCGATCCCTTTGACGTGGTGCTCGCTCAGATGGAGGTGGCTCCTGAGATTATCGACGAATTGGCTCGTCGCACGTCGTCGTTGGTCTTGAACGTCGCTCCCGCTCGCCCGGTCGCACCCACGACGCTCAGTCGATGCGCCGTCGTCATCGCCAACGAACTCGAGGCACTCGCGCTCGAGCTCGGCGACCTCGCCCATTGCATCGTCACACGGGGTCGGGCCGGTGCGGTGCACTACTCCTTTGGCGAGGTGATCACCGAGGTGGGGGCGCCCGAGGTCGACGTGGTCGATTCGGTGGGCGCGGGTGACGTGTTTTGCGCGGCGTACGCATCGCGCTACGCCATGCACGACGATCCCGCGTCGGCCCTGCGTTTCGCGGTGACTGCGGGAGCCCTGGCCACCACTGCCCGGGGAGCTCAAGGTTCTCTTCCTTCGACACCAGAGGTGCTGACATGGCTCGAACTCGCGTCCTGATCGACACCGATCCCGGGGTCGATGACGCGGTCGCGATCCTCCTCGCGTTGGCGAGCCCCGAGATCGAGGTGGTCGCTGTCACTGCGGTAGCGGGCAACGTATCGCTGGAAAAGACCGCCCTGAACGCTCGTCGATTGATCTCACTGGCGCGTCGTCACGATATTCCCGTCGCCGCCGGATGCTCAGTTCCCCTCAGTGAGGCGGTGCGTGCCGACGGTGTCGTGCACGGTCACGACGGACTGGGCGACCTCGACTGGTTAGAACCCGACGTGTCCCTCGACCAGCGCCACGGGGTGGATCTGATGGCCGACGCGATCAACGAGGGTCCTCTCACCATTGTGGCGATCGGACCGCTGACGAACGTGGCGACGCTCCTGGAGCGTTTTCCCGGTATTGACGATCGCGTCGAGCACGTGGTGATCATGGGCGGCGCGTCGTTTCAGGGCAACGTCACGCCCGCGGCCGAGTTCAATATCTGGGCCGACCCGCTCGCGGCTCGTCGCGTGTTCGGTGCATCGTGGCCGATCACGTTGATGCCCCTTGACCTCACCCACCAGGCCTACTTGATCGACGACGACCTGGCGTACTTTCGGTCGCTGGGCACTCGCGTCGGGCAGCGGGTCGCGGGCATGCTCGAGCCCTACGCACAATTCCACGATGACTGGTACGGCAATCGCAACATCATCATGCACGACGCGATGGCGGTGTACGCGCTCCTGGATCCTTTGGCCATCACCACCGAGGGTGTGCGCGTGGCGGTCGAGACGGAAGGTGAATACTCTCGCGGGGCGACGTTCATCGATCGGCGACGTGAGCACGCCGCCAGCGATGTGCGCGTGGGAGTGAGCGTCGACAACGACCAGTTTCGTGAGGTCGTGCGCGAACGCATCGCGACGTTTCGCGATTAGTCAGCCAGGCTGAGCCAGTGTTCCTCGGCCGCCTGTAGTTCCTTCAAGACGAGTTCGAGTTCGCTCCCGAGGCGTGCCTGCTCGGCGTAGTCCGTGCTGGTCGCTAGTTTCTCGGAGAGAGTACCGCGGCGACGTTCGAGTCGTGTCATATCCTTCTGGGCGTCACGCAGGAGTTTTCCGCGCGGGACGGTGCTCGATGGCCCGTCCACGCTCGAACCACCGGCGGCCTCTGGCGCGGCGCTCAGTCCCGCCGCCCGAGCGATCCACGCGTCAATCCCTCCAGGGATATCGCCAATCGTGCCGTCACTATGGACCTCGAGGAGACGGTCGGTCGTACGACTGAGGAACGTCCGGTCGTGACTCACTACGACCAAGGTGCCCGGCCACTGGCTGAGGAAATCCTCGAGGAGGCGGATCGTCTCGAGGTCGAGGTCGTTGGTGGGTTCGTCCAAGAACAGGACGTTGGGTCGTTGGGCCAGGGCCAGGAGCAGTTGGAGGCGACGTCGTTCCCCACCCGAGAGTTCACGAGCCCGAGTCTTCTGGAGGGCGCCGGCGAACCAGAACCGCTTCATGAGAGCGACGTCGGCAAGCGAGCCGGGAATGCCCTGAGGTCCCGCGACGAGCTCTTGCACCGTGAGGTCAAGATTGATGTCGCCATCACCTTGCTCGAAGTACGCCATGGCGACGGTCGGGCCGTGCTTGAGGGTTCCCGTCGTTGGTTCACTCTGGCGGGCGAGAAGATTGACGAAGGTGGACTTTCCCGCGCCGTTGGGTCCCACGATCCCGACACGGTCGCCCGGACCGAGCTCGAGATTTACGTTGGTCAACACGGTGCGTCCGTTGGGGTAAGCGAAGGACACGTTGTGGGCCTTCATCACCATCGTGCCCAGACGCGGCGTGTCCACGCTGAGATCCAGCGACCCGTCGCGCGCCGCGCCCGCGGGTCGCGTCGCCAAGAGACGTTGGGCTGCGTCGATGCGCGCCTGGGGCTTGGTCGAGCGGGCTTTGACCCCGCGACGCAACCACGCGAGCTCCGTGCGCGCCAAGTTGCGCCGCACTTGCTCGGCGCTCGCGGCCTGGGCCTCACGTTCGGCCTGGGCCTCGAGCAACTTGGAATACCCACCCGAGTGCACGTAGGTCGTGCCGCGGTCGATCTCGACCATCCGGGTGGTGACCTGATCCAGGAGGAAGCGGTCGTGACTCACGAGGACGACAGCTCCGCGAAACGAGGTGATCTGGTTCTCCAACCACTCGATGGCGTTGAGGTCGAGGTGGTTGGTGGGTTCGTCCAGGATGATGACGTCATTGGGCTGGGAGAACAGTCGCGCCAGCGCCACTCGCTTTCGCTGCCCCCCCGAGAGGTGGTCGGTCGATATGTCAACCGCATTGAGCATCCCTAGGCGGTCGAGCGCCGCGTCGATCTCCCAGCCCTCACCGAGGGCGTGACGGACGTTACCCGCGGGCAGGTCGGGAATTTGTTCGAGGAAGCCCACGTGGGCGCTCTTGGCGCGGCGAATATTTCCTCCGTCGGGAGCGAGGACCCCGGCGATGATCTTGAGCAGGGTCGACTTGCCCGCGCCGTTGATGCCCACGACGCCGATCCGGTCCCCCGAGGAGACGGTAAGGGAAAGGCCCTCGAGAATCGGTCGCTCGGTGCCCTCCAGGGAGACGTTTTGAAGATCGATCAGGATGGCCACGTCCTATCAAGGTTAGTGACCCGACGCGACGTGTCCGTCTGGGCGATGATGAACGGAGTTCCTTCGCGAGGGAGTTCTATGACGGTGATCGGACTGGACGGCTGCGCGCGGGGCTGGATCGGCGTCGTCCTCACGGGCGACGTCGTGTCGGCGCACTACGTGAGTTCCATCACTCAGGTGCTCGATCTCGTGCCAGACGTGCAGGTCATCGCCATCGACATTCCCATCGGTCTCCTGGATTCAGGACCCCGACGAGCGGATATCTTGGCTCGAAGCAATCTCCCGGGTCGCGCCAGCACCATCTTCAATGCCCCACCACGAGCGCGTCTCGCGCACGTGCACGATTATCGCGCCGCGAACGCGACGTCTCAACGAGTGTTGGGCAAGGGGCTGTCCAAACAGTCCTTCGCGCTCCTGTCCAAGATTCGAGAGGTCGACGCGTTCTGGCGGGTCGCACGGTGTCCGGTGTGGGAAGTGCACCCCGAATTGTCCTTCGCCAAACTCTCTGGCCGACCCAGGCTCGCGTCGAAGAAGACGTGGGCGGGCATGACGCAACGACGCGACGCATTGATGCGCGTCGGCATCGTTCTCGACGACGTGGAGGGCGACGTGGCTGATAAGGCGGCGACCGACGACATGCTCGACGCAGGGGTCTGTGCCTGGACGGCGCGCGAGATCCTCGAGGGTCGCGCGATTGCGTTACCGGACCCTCCCGAGGTCGACGCGTTGGGACGTCTCGTGACCATTCGGGTGTAGCGACGTCACACGACGACGAATAATTAATAGCCTGGTAGCAACATTTCAATAGGAGAAATTCCGAAATCCCTGATTATGGGGCCTCCGGACTGTAGTTTCGTCGTACCACTCGAAAGTTGATCAAGATGTCAGACGCACGCAAAGGGCGCCACCAAATCCTCAGTGACACGCAGATCCTTGACGCCGCATTCCTCGCGTTCGCCGGGGCGGGCTACGAGGCAATGTCCGTGCGGAACCTGAACGCTCACCTCGGATTGAGCCACGAGACGGTTCGCCAGCGCTTCGGATCCAAACTGGACCTCTATTACGCCTCCATCGATCACGGTGTCGCGCAGTTCTACGGCATCTTGATCGACGAGCGCTCGCGCTTGCCCGTGGCGACCAACGACCTGGAAGAGTTTCGACTGACCACTCGTGCCTTCATCACCGCTTCGATCAAATTTCCGAACCTGGCGAATCTGGTGAATCACGAGGCGGGCAGCGCCAGCGAGCGATTGGACTACATCTTCGGTTCTGCCTTCGAACCGGGATTCGTCATGTTCCTCGAACTGATCGAGCGACTCATCGACAAAGGGATCATCTACCCGATAACGATCCGCGACGTCTTCTTTCTCGTCGATGCCGGGATGTCGCCCTACACCCAGGTCGGTCTGTCTGAAGCCTTCAACAAGGTGGCGGGTCCACTGGACGAGGCCACCCACGTCGACCGATTCCTCGAACTCGTCCTTCGCGGTATGACCATCCCCGCGCCACGTTGAGGGCAACGGACCGGCTGGGCTCGTCGCGTGACGACGACGCGTTCTCACGTTAGGCTCACCGTCGATAATCGCGCGCCGCGCAGTCGGCGAACGAATGAAGCGAATGAAAGGTGGCCTCGATGAGCCGCAATCCGTACGACGACCTTCCCGGGGTGCTGATGTTCACGCTCACCTCGGACGACGTAATTTCCGGCCAGCACCTGCGCACGCCCCAGGTCAGTGGTCGCATGGGCGCCGGGGGCAGCGACACGTCGCCCCAACTCTCCTGGGAAGGTTTTCCCGTGGCCACCGAGAGCTTCGCGGTGACTGTCTACGACCCCGACGCGCCCACGGCGTCGGGATTTTGGCACTGGGCGGTGGCCGACATCCCCGTTTCGACGACGTCACTGGCGTCGGGAGCGGGAGCCGAAGACGGTTCCGGCCTGCCAGCGGGAGCGGTGCAACTCAGGAATGACGCCGGGTTCGCTGGCTACATCGGAGCCGCGCCTCCGTCGGGTCACGGTGTGCACCACTACTACATCGTGGTTCACGCTCTTGACGTCAAGAACTTGGGACTGGGTGCGGACGCGACGCCGGCCTACCTGGGCTTCAACCTCTTCATGCACTCCATCGCGCGAGCGATACTCGTCGGAACGTACGAACAGCCCTAGGGGCGTGTGATCGGGTCCGGCGCCGACGCGAGGGCGTCGCGTGTTTTGGGCCCGCTCGAATTCCACCACTGCGCAGTGATGACGTGTAGCGCGGCGGCCAGCGGGATGGCCAGGATGACGCCGACCAGTCCACCGAAGGAGCCGCCGACCCAGTCGCCCAACTCCGCGCCGATCAAGATGGATAAGAACACCATGAGCGGATTGAGTTTTATGGCGCGACTCATAATCACTGGGTAGAGCGCGTGGTTCTGTATCAGGGTGTACACCACGAAAACGATGGCGGTGACGATGCCCGCCGAAGTGGACTGGACGAAGGCGAACAAGACGGTGGGCAGTCCCGCCACCGCCCCGCCGACTTGGGGGAGGAAGTCGACGAGTACGACCCACAGCGCGAAGAGCAGTGCGAAGGGGACGTTCATGATCGTGAGCGTGACAAAGACCACCACGCCAGCGATCAGCGACATGATCAGGTTGCCCACCACGTAGCCCAGAGCGGCCTTCGAGATCTGTGCCCCTAAATCCTGGACGTACTCCGCGCGCGCCGGTGACAGCGCGTTCAAGATGACGTTGCGGATCTTGGGGCCCTCGAGCAGCAACAAGATCACGAAGGCGAACAGCGTGATGAGGGCCACGAGAACCGAGATCGCTCCCTTTCCCAGTGCTAATGCTGGCTTGGAGAGCCCCTTGGCGAAGGACACCAACTTGGCGGAGTTCTGATCCACCCACTTGGTGACGTGGTACTTCTTGATCAGGTGACCAATCCAGCCCTTGCCGTGCTCAGCGTTCGTGACGTACGTGGGAAGGTTGTCGGCGAGGTGCGTGAAGGCGTTCACCAGCGGGTACCCGAAGGCGAACGCCAGGAGACAAAAGACGATGAACGTGCCGATCGCCACGACCAAAACGGCGACGCCGCGTCGACGAATCGGTCCCCTCTGGAGTCGGTTGACGATGGGGTTCAAGATCAGGGCGATGAAGCCCCCGACGAGTAGTAACAGCATGAGTTCGCGTAGTCGGTACAGCAACTTGCCGGTGAAGTACACGACGACCACCGCGAAGATCGTGACGAGGATTGTTTTTAGTGGGACGTCGTTAACCTGAGCGCGATCGAAGAGTCGTTGTCGTCGGGTCTCGGACGCGCTGGAGAAGGGATCGTTCTCCGAAGGCGGTGGGTTGCTCATTACCAATGAACGCTAACAACTCGGGGCTTCGAGGTGAGGGCATTGCCGTCTCGTGATGGTGACGCGTTACGACGTCCCACGCGGTCATTTCAACTACCTCTTGACCTCACGACGACGCCATTGCCAGAATTACTGATACGACCAGTGGTTTCATCGTCCGCTCACCGGGACAAGCAGGCTGCTCGACGTAGGAGACGCAGTTCACGACATCCCGTATGAAATCGGGCGGGCCGAAGTATCCGTTACTGAGCGAGGAGATCCACGATGTTCGCTACGCAATTCGCCGGACGAATCCCTGAGCCGACTCGCCTCGCTCCCGCTTTGGACGCCTGCAACGCAGCCCTCGATCACTAGCCGTGTCATGAGCCAATCGCCTCCCACCAACGACACGGACCACGTGGTCTTGGCCAGTTTTGCCGCCATGACCTTGGTGACCGGTCTCGTTGACGCGAGTAGTTACCTCAAGCTCGGTCACGTGTTCACCGCGAACATGACCGGCAACATCGTCTTCATCGGATTCGGCATCGGCGGCGCGAAGGGATTCTCGATCATCGCGAGTTTGGTGGCCCTCGTCGGCTTCCTCTGTGGGGCGACGCTGGGCGGACGGATCTTGAGCAGGGGAGCGAACTTGGGACGCGCGCAAGTGGCTCTCACGTGCGAGATCGTCTGCCTCGTCGTGGGCATCGTGGTGTCGGCCGCGGGGCCTACTGCAGACTTCGACGTGCGCGCTGGAATCATCCTGCCCCTAGGAATCGCAATGGGACTACAGAACTCGGCCATCAGAAAACTGGGAGTGGCCGACATGGCCACCACCGTCTTGACAATGACGCTCACCGGTATCGCCGCCGACTCGACCTTGGCCGGTGGCCACAACATCCACTTCCCACGTCGGTCGGTGTCAGTGGTGCTGATGCTCCTGGGGGCCATCATCGGCGCAGCCCTCAGCCGTGCCGGTCTCGCCTGGCCCATAGTCGCGGCGATCATTGCGGTCACGGTGGCCATCGTCTTGATGCGTCGCGCCGATGCGAGCGCGTCGCGATGACCTGGTCGCTGCTTCGATGACGTCGCCACGTCGGGCGGGGGACCGTCGCCTCTCACAGCGTGGCCGGTGGAGAGCGCGGAAAATATCTTCTTGTAAGGTGGCGTGCAATGGGACTCGCAGATGATTCGTTCGATTTGAACCTTGCCGCGGCCACGTTGCGATCGAACAGTACCGACGTACACATCCTCTTGAAGGCGCTGTCGTCCGAATTGTCGGGGTCGCTCGGAGAACGATTGCAGGTCGAGCACGCGGGGGGACGTTTCCGCAAGTCCGACGTCATTGCCCGGGTGATCATCGCTATGGGTAGTGAGACGTTCGAAGCCGTCACCGATGGTCCGGTGTTGCGATGCAGTGTTGGCCACTCGTCGGGAGGTATTCGCATTCGCAGTGAGACCGTCGACGTCGACCAATGGATCGTGCGCCTCCTGGGTGCACTGCAGTTAGAGGCGGCACACAGTGAAAGTGCGCGCCAAGCCCTTGAAAACATCGTTATCGGAGGAAATCAGTGAGCAATTCGACCAATGACCTGCCCCAAGCGACCGAACACCGGTTGGAGGAGCTCGAGAAGGGTCTCTTCACCTCGGACCTCTCGGTCAATGAATTCCTACTTATCAAGGAGGTGGGTTTTCACCCTGTGGGATTCGTGATGGGTTCGTCGATCTACCACACCGGAATTCAGGCGAGGAAGTGGAGTCAGAGCCAGGAACTCACCAAGTTGACCGAAGCGATGTACAACGCTCGAGAACTCGCCATGTCGCGCATGGAAGAAGAGGCCGCAGAACTGGGTGCTGATGGTGTGGTGGGGGTGCGACTGGACGTCAACTACTACGAGTGGGGTAAGGACGCCGCCGAATTCATCGCCGTCGGTACCGCGGTCAAAGCCGAAGACGGTGCGTCGCGCCTCAACAAACTCGGTAAGCCCTTCACCTCGGACCTCTCGGGTCAGGATTTTTGGACCTTGAGCCAGACGGGATACGCGCCCCAAGGCCTCGTGATGGGGACGTGCGTGTATCACATCGCGCACCGCGGACTCGGCCAAACGCTAGGAACGACCGGCCAGAACGTGGAGTTGCCCAATTTCACCCAGGCCCTCTACGAGGCGCGCGAACTGGCGATGACTCGGATGCAAGACGAAGCGACGCAACTAGGTGCGTCGGGCATCGTGGGAGTGCGACTCGAGGAGAAGTCCCACCAATGGGGCTCGCACACGATTGAGTTCTTGGCTCTTGGTACGGCGGTTACCAAGACGTCAGACGACGTCACCTTGGCCAAGCCCACGACGATCATCTCGCTCGACAACTGATGCCCGACGCACCCAGCGACCTGCCCGAGGCGGCACAACGTCGTTTCGACCAAGGTGCTTTCTCGTCGGCCCTCAGCGTGTCGGACTTCGGGGCCTGCCTGGAGATGGGACTCGATCCCGTCGGTTTGGTGCAGGGCTTTTGTGCCATGCGCTGGGGGGCGTTCACCATGAGTGGCATGGGGCGTGGTCTCTCGCCGTACAACGGTGCCCAGGGGGGATACGTTCAGAATTATCAGTGTCCCCACGGCATGATCTCGACCGAACACCGGGCCTGGGGACAGAACTACCAGCAGCCTTGGATCGAAGACGCGTGGCGCAGCGGATTCAATAGCGCGTACTCGCGCATGATGGAAGAGGCCCAAGCGCTCGGGGCCCACGGGGTGGTCGGCGTCATCGACAGCGAGAACCCCCTGAGTGACACCGGCGTGGTCGAGTTCCACCTGCGCGGGACCGCTGTGAAAGTACTTGGCGCACCGGCGGCGAGCGAAACACCCTGGAGTACCTTCCTCGCGGGCCAGCGACTCGCCAAGACATTCGAAGCCGGGTACGCACCGGTGTCGATCGTCACGGCAGTGGCCTCGGTGCGCGTGTGGGCGTACTGCGTCACCGAATATCTGATGGAAGGCACCGGCGGTATGTGGGCCAACGCTGGCGGCGCCGGGGAGATCGTTCAGGTCGTGGACGCCCAGAGCAAGGTACGCGACTTGGCCAGATCACGAGTTCGTTCGTCCCTGCACGGTGATTCCTTGCACGGAGCCCATCTAGAGCTGTCGACGAGGGAATTCGCCAAGGGCGACCTCGAGGTGCAGTCGCGTCTGAGCGGTAATCGAGTTCGGCGCTTCAAGGATTTCGACCCTCTCGCGGTCCCTCGACCAACGGTGCGTCTCTCGTGAGCGAGTCGCGTCCCGTGACGCCAGTGAGTCTTCGCGACGAGGTACGTCGAGCGTTCGACGCTGCTCGTACCCCCAACAACGACGCGCACTCGATGACGTCGGACCTGTCCATCGACGAGGAGCTCAATCTCCACTCCATCGGCTGGGAACCGGTCGAATTGGTGAGTGGGGTGTCCTTGTACTCAATTCCGTACGGTTATTGGAATTGGGGCCAGGGCGAGATCGAGGGCGCGTCGCATGCGCACGCGACGGCCTTTTCCAACGCCACCGCGCGAATCGTGCGCGAGGCGGCCAACGCCGGGGGACACGGGGTCGTGGGGATGCACATCGAGCGAGCGATCCACCCGACGCACGTGGAGATCTCGTTGGTGGGTACCGCCATTCGACCGGTCGACACGACCCAGCGCCTCGAGAGGAGCGTTTTCGCGTCGGACCTGTCCGCACGCGACTTCACAATGTTGATGATCGCCGGGTGGGAACCGCTCGGCCTGGCGTCGGGGGCGAGTTTCGTCTTCGCCCCGCGCCGTACGATGAGCGCCGCGATCCAACAACAGTCCCAGAACATCGAACTCACGAATTTTACTGAGGCGATGTACTCGGCACGCGAGGCTGCGATGGAGCGAATGCAAAGGGTCGCCCTTGACATGCACGGTACGGGCGTCGTCGACGTCAAGGTGCAAGAGGGTCCCATGAGTTTCGCTTCGCACGCCGTCGGTTTCGTCGCCATGGGAACCGTGGTGCGACTGGCGACGTTGTCTCACCAGTTGATTCACCCCACCATGGTGGTGTCGCTTGACGACGCGTCAGTGGACTTCGACGCTCAGACGCTGAGTTAAGGGACGCGCCGAGGTGCGGCGCTAGCGCTGAGCGTGAGCGGCGAGTTCGTCGAGCATTCGGTCCATCGATCCGACCCCGATGGACAGGTGGCCTTCACCCTGTTCGAGGTGGGCGCTGACGTTGCTCAAGTGGTCGCTCAGCCACCCGCCGTGGCTGAAGGGGACCATCAAGTCCTCGCTACCTTGCCACACCATGGTCGGGACAGTGACGTCACCGACATCAAACCCCCACGGTCGCGTGAAGGCCAAGTCATCGTCCAGCCAACCGTCGACGCCCGTGGCGAAGGCTTGACGAAATCCGGCCGCCACGTCCTCGCCGAACTCGTCACTGAGAACCGCCTTGTCGACGTCGGGCAAGACGGACGAGAGAGACGTCACAATATCAGCGGCAGTCACTGCTTTGAAGTGGTCCTCGAAACTCCCCAAGAGCGCTCGTAGAGAATCCTCGCCCTGGACTGCGGTGGCGAACTCGTCAAGATTGTCCTGGCCCATGCCCGACCACCAATCCAAACCCTCGGCATCAAAGGGAGCGACCCCCGAAATGACTAAGACGCCGCTGACCTCGTCGAGACGAGCTCCGCAGGCAAGCGCGTGTGGCCCACCGCCGGACCATCCGGCGACGACACACCGATCCGCGCCGAGCCACGCGAGGACGTCGGACGTGTCGGCGACGACGTCGACCACTTGACGCCCTGCTTGGCGTGAGGACCCCCCGTAGCCGGGGCGCGAGGTGGTCACCAGACGAAGTCCGCGCTCAAGGGTGCCTCGTTCCATTGCACGGATGGGAACGTCGGCCCCTGGAGTCCCGTGGTGAAAGATCAGTGGCGTCGCGTCGATGGGACCGCTGACGCGTACGTCGAGGCGACGTCCGTCACGTAGTTCGATGGACTCCCGCACGGTGCTCGATGCCATAGATGGAATGTAGCAGCGCGTTGCCGCTCGATCAGCATCGCGACATCGGTCGCTACGCCTCTCAGAGCGCTGCGCCATTCGGGTCACGGCGACGCCGTGAACGCCGTACGACACGTAGGTAGAACGCCACGAGGAGGAGAAACGCTGCGGCGAGGAGACCGGGAGCGAGATACACGCCGTTGGACGCGGAGGAACGTCGGATCGCCGATGACACGACGACGGTCCCGTGCTGGGACGGGTCCACCACTGCGCTCACTCTTGTTCCAGGCGCAGAGAAGGTCTGCAGCGAACCAATTGGTTCGTGATAGGTGACGCCATCCACTCGGTAGTCTCCGTGACAGGTGAAGCCCGCGCCGTTACTACCGCTTCCGCCGAGATTTCCGATACAGCTGTCTACGGTCACCGTTACCGCAATTCCATGAGATTTCATTCGGTCGATGCGGGCATTGTCATTTGAGGCCGAGACGAAACTGATGACGACCGCCGCTGCGATGATGAGAAGTCCGAGTGCACCCGCATAGACCCAAAACGAGCGCCCAATGCCGACGGCCGATGAACCTCGCAAGGCGCCAACGCGTTGGTCGTGTGCCGAAGCAGTCACGTTCAGGTCTTGCGCGTCGGTCATCTCACGCCTCACAATTGGTCGAGGGTTCTTCGCCACCCAGGTCGAACCCTGGATATGACATCGGAACTGATGACACCCACGATATCGATGATGGGACCACCGTCGGTGGCGCCAGTCGCGACGCGCGGTTCAGGTCGTGACGTCGGCTAAGCGTTGCAGAAGGAATCGACGTTCGGGTTCAGAGCCCACCAGTTCCAACGCCGCACGGTATTCGCTGGCAGCTTCGTCTCGTCGGCCGAGTCGACGCAGGAGATCAGCTCGGGTGGCCGCGAGTAGGTAGTAGCGCTTCATAGCATCGTGGGTACTGAGCTGTTCGACCAGCTTCAGAGCTTCTGCGGGGCCGTCGCACATGGCCACCGCTACCGCTCGATTCAACTCCACTACAGGGGAGCCGGTGAGATCTACCAGTTGGTCATAGAGCCCAACGATCGCGTTCCAGTCGGTACGCGACGTCGACGGGGCCCGAGCGTGATGTTGCGCGATGGCAGCCTGTACGTGATAGATGCCACACGGGTCGTGGCTGTTTGCCTCGTCGAGCCACCGTCCAGCCTCGGCGATGTCAGTCGCGTCCCAAAGGGTTCGGTCCTGGTCCTGAAGGGTGACGACATCTCCATTGGCGTCCACTCGAGCGCGGCGACGCGAGTGCTGTAAGAGGATGAGGGCGACGAGTCCCTTGGTTTCGGGTTCGTCTGGCATCAAGTGCGCCATGAGTCGAGCCAAGTCGAGCGCGAGGTCACAGAGCGTGACGCGAACAAGTTCTGAACCCGCGCTCGCGGTGTAGCCCTCATTGAACACGAGGTAGATAACGGCCAGGACGCCCGAGGTACGCTCCGCGAGCGCATCACCAACCGGGATCCGATAGGGAATACCCGCGTTCGCAATCTTGTGTTTGGTCCGAGCGAGCCTCTTGGCCATCGTGCTCTCGGGCACGAGGAACGCCCGAGCAATTTGCGCCGTGCTGAGACCCGTGAGCGTGCGAAGCGTCAGCGCGACACGGGCATCGAGCGCGAGTGCCGGGTGACAGCACGTGAATATCAATTGGAGTCGCTCATCGAGATCACCATTGATTCGCACCTCCGCGGTTTCATCCTCGGTCGAACTCTCTGGCACGCCCGACGTCGCTAGCTCGTGCATCTTGACTGCGTGGCGCGCGTCGCGACGCAGGCGATCGATCGCCGCGTTGCGCGCCACCGTGAGGAGCCACGCTCCCGGACGCTCGGGGACCCCTTCGAGGGGCCATTTCTGCAGCGCCCGCTCGAAGGCGTCTTGACTGCACTCTTCAGCGAGGTCCCAATCACCCGTTTGTCGAACCAGTGTGGCGACCACGCGACCCCACTCTTCGCGGTAGGCGGCGACCACCGACGCCATCGCGTCATCGTGAGATTCCGATGGGCTCTGCCACCGGTGCTCCGAAGAGTGGTCGACTCGATCTACCAAAACGGACGTATTTCCAGCGATCCGAATAGCGCGACGGGGTGGCGAGCGGCGACACTGAGAGCTTCGTCAAGGTCAGCGCACTCAAGGACGTCAAAGCCCGCGATCTGTTCTTTCGTCTCGGCGAAGGGTCCGTCGGTGATGATTACGTCATCGCCTTTCACCCGCAACGTTCGTGCAGTGCTCATGGGAGCCAATTGGTTTCCGAAGAGACGAACGCCCGAATCGTCCGTCTCAGTGACCCACGCTTCAGTCGCTGGTCCAATACCAGCAATTTCCTCGGGCGTCAGGTGAACGGATTCATCGACGCAGACCAACATCACGTAGCGCGTCGTCATTGGCGCGGGCGCTGGCAGGAGGGGGTTCGATGGTTCTCCCAGCAGTGGTCGGACCTCGATACTCCCCAGTCGAGCCGACGGGTGCTTGGCGGCCCAGGCGAGTGCTTCATCAATGGAAGCGCAGGACAAAATGTCGTAACCGCCGACCTGTTCTTTCGTCTCGGCAAAGGGTCCGTCAATCAACATCACTTCGCCGCCGCGAACTCGTACCGTCGTCGCATCACTCGACGGGTGCAGACGACTACCTTGTACATCGATCCCCGTGGGCACGACGTCGTCGAGCCAGACTTTGAGGGCGGCTTGAACGTCACCATCTGGCCCGTTATCAAATTCGACATCCTCGTCAATCGCGTGTATCAACATGAAATGCATTGTCCAGTCCCCTTATTGTTTCGATGTCTCGATGAAGTAGTGGATTGCTGCAGTGGTCGATCCGTGTCGTCGGAGTGACTTACGGTGAGCGAGTCGCCCGAAACAGTCTCGCAGGTACGTGCCCCTGCGTCGCCATGATTCCCCTAGCGCGCCGAGTTGAGCGTTGCGATCTCGTTGCTCGCGCAGGCTGAGCTCACGTTCCGAGTTGTAAATCTGATACCAGATTCCAGCGTGCATAGTACGACCTCCGATTCGGTCCGCCGTAGGCCAGAGGTATTCCGGATCCGACAAACTCATTCACCACTACGACGAACGGAAAGACGCCAGATGGACACAAAGGGGGAGAATATTTCTTCCCCTGACGTAATGTCGCGACTTTTAGCGACAGAACGGGCATTTCTCGGTCTATGCGCGCGGTTGGTACTGCACACATAATCCCCGTGCTGAGGGGGCACGCACGAGGAGATGGCGCCCGCCGCACTCATCAACTCGACGTTGTTGCGACACGGCGACACTTCGACTCGGGGAGTGAATTACTAGGAGCGCCGCGGTGACCATCGAAAGCGACGCAGCGAAACGAGCGTCGCCCCCAGACCCCACAATGCAACGACCACGAGGTCGTGCCAGGCCCACGGTGAGGTCCCTAGAGGAATGTGAAACGACCGGTCCAATGCCGTCATGAGGTTTCGCACCGGGAGGTAGTTCGAGAACTTGGCGAGTCCCGAGCCGGCCGGAAGCGGGAACCAGAGGCCCGCGAGGAAGAGCAGAACGAAGAAGACGATGCTCGTCACCGGGCCTGCGGTCTCTTGATTGGGAATCACCGAGCTGATGGCGACGCCCATCGCCGAGAAGCTCACAATGCCGACGAACACTGCGACGAGCATTGGAATCCACGAAGTGGGAAGCGCGACGTGGTAGCCGATGCGGCCAATTACCAGAAGCAGTAGTACCTGCACAAGGGCGACGATCGTGGTGCTGATGAAGATCGAAGTGATCAGGACCCAGGCGGGCAGGGGGCTTAGTCGAAGTCGTTTGAGGAGCCCCATCTCGCGCCGCACCACGATAGTGATGGACAGTGTGGTGAAGCCGGCGGCCATCACGCCGTAGGCGATGAATCCCGGTACGTAGTACTGAACGAGCCTGATATTTCCCAGATCGGACACTCGTTGATTTCCCGCACTCAAGCCGAGCAGCACCAGGAAGACGACCGAAAAGCCCACGGTGAAGACCGCACCCACCCGGTTGAGCCAGAATGCGAGTTGTTCGTATTTGACCTGGTGGACTACCAGACGCACGTCGCGCAGCCAAGAGCGGCGCGTTATCGATTCATCGGTGGTCGAACTCACAATGTCCCCCCAGTTGAGTCATCGCGGTCACTTCGCGTGAGGGACAAGTAGATGTCCTCGAGCGTCTCGCGTGCGACGACCAATCCGGCGAGAGCGATGCGTCGCTCCAGCGCCCACGTGGTGAGTTCATGAAGTACCTTGAGTTCGTCCGTCGTCCTGACTTCGACGACGTGGTCGTGAACGCGCGTCGGAGAAATCGGTAGGTCACTCACCGCCACATCCACGGGAAGCGTGAAACGGATAGCGGCCTCGCTGGTGTCACGCCCCCCGAGTGAGGCAGTCGAACCGAGAGCGGCAATCTGCCCGCGAGAAAGCACGGCCACTCGCTGGGCGAGCGCTTCGACTTCGTCCATATAGTGGCTCGACATGAGCACCGTCGTGCCCTCAGAGGCCAATAATCGAATGAGGTCCCACGTCGTTCGCCGGGCGGCCGGATCCAGGCCCGTGGTCGGTTCGTCGAGAAAGAGCAGTTCAGGGTTTCCCACGATGCCCAGTCCAATGTCGAGACGACGCTGCTGACCCCCCGAGAGTCTCTTGACCTTGGCGTCACTCTTTTCCGTCAGCCCCACCAATTCGATGACCTCGTCCACCGGACGCGGACGAGGGTAGAAGCCGGCGTTACGCTCGAGTACTTGACGAACCGTGAAGAAGGACTCGACGGCGAGCTCTTGAAGTACAACACCAATACGATCACGTAACCATCTCAAGTGCTGGCGATCGCCGGGGTCCACGCCGAGTACTTCGACCGTCCCCTCGTCGCGAGGCAGAAAGCCTTCGAGAATCTCGATGGTCGTCGTCTTGCCGGCGCCGTTGGGGCCCAGTAGCGCGAAGACCTCACCGCGTTGCACGTCGAAACTGATGCCATTGATCGCCGCAAGGTCTCCATAGGACTTCTTGAGGTTGGCGACACGCAGGGCCGAGGTCATGCGACTAGGACCTCGCTGACGTCACTGGTGAGTTCGACGTCGTGAGGGACACGAGCGTGAGTATAGATACTCGATACGCGGGTAGAGGGTCGTTTGAAGTGGACAGGGCCGGTCGCCGCCACTTGGCACGACGTGACCAAACGGAGTTGAGCCTCCCCTCGACTCAGAAACTGTAATCGACGTGTTTGATTCCGTTGACGAAGCTTGACGCCAGGCGCACCGGCGCACCGGTGTGGTGGACGTTTGGCGTGCGCGACAAGAGTTCGCGCCACATGACCGAGATCTCTCGACGAGCCAAATGAGATCCCAGGCAAAAGTGTGGGCCGGGTGCGCCGAATCCGAAGTGATCGTTGGGCGTACGAGCGAGATCAAACCGGTACGGATCGACGAATACGTCTTCGTCTCGATTCGCCGAATTGTAGAACATGACAACTTTGTCTCCGGTCGTGAGTTCGAATCCCGACAAGGTGTAGTCCGAAGCCAACGTTCGTCGCATCCACGAAATGGGGGTGGCCCAGCGCACGATCTCGTCGACACCGGTCTTGTGCAGTCCTTCGAAGTCATCGGCGAGGAGTTTCTTCTGGTCGGGAAAATCGTCGAAGGCGATGAGCGCGTGCGTGAGGGCGGTGCGCACCGTCTCGCTACCGGCGGTCACGAGTAATACGAAGAACGACGCCAATTCTTGTCGGGTCAATTTCTCTGACTCAATGGTCGCGTTGATGAGTGCGCTGGTGATGTCGTCAATGGGATTGTCAACGCGATACGTCGCGAGTTCTTCCATGATGCCCGTCAGTGTTGCGCCGGCCTCGATGAAGGCGATCGTGGGGTCGGTTCCGACAGGAATGAATTCGGGGTCCCCCATGGAGAGAATGACGTTCGAGCACTTCAGTACTGTTGCGTACTCACTTTGGGGAACGCCCATCATCGAACATATGATCTCGAGGGGGAAGGGCGCGGCGATATCGGCAACGAAGTCGCCCACCCCTTCATTGAGCGCTCGGGTGAGCACCGAGTCGGCGACTCGTTCGATCGACTCTTCGATCACGCGAACGTTCTTCGGGCTAAACGCGTTCGAGACAATTCGGCGAAGACGGGCGTGCTTGGGATTGTCGGTCGAAATCATGCCGGAGAAGTACTCGACGATCTCGGGAGGAAAGTCGATGATCGAAACGGATCCTGGAGCAGAGATGAAGACGTCGGGGCGACGTGACGCTTCGGCCACATCCGCGTGGCGCGTGAGGGAGTAGTAGCCATTGTCCGGCGGTAGTTCCAGGGTCGATCCCTCCATGATCGGCGTTTCGTAGTGACCAATTGGTAGTTCGCGGCGCAGGAGTTGAAAGGCCTCCTCTCGTTCACTGAAGGGTCGGAGCCAGAACTCCGTCGCGGAGAGATCAATGTTGTTGACGCTCAGATTCGTGGGGTCTTTTATCACGAGGACATCGTAGTAAGACCAACTACGAACGTACAGCATTTTTGCTGTCGAATCACTGTGAGGATTCGTCCTCTTTAGATGTGCACGGATCCGTCGTCACTCAGACTCCATCCGGGGTTGTGGGCGACCTCCCACACGTACCCGTCGGGATCGGCGAAGGCGCCACTCGTGCCGCCCCACACCGCCTGCGCCGAGGGCCGAATGATTGTCGCCCCGGCGCGTTCGGCGTCAGCGAGGGTCACAGCGACATCCTCAGGTGTTCGCACGTTGTACGCCAATTCGATTCCCGGCGCCCCGTGACCGCCGAGTGCGGTCCACAGCCCAAACACCATGGCTCCTGCTTGGAAGAAGCAGACCTCGTCATCAGGCTGCTCGGCGCCGTTCCATCCCATCGCTTCGTAGAACGCTCGAGCGACATTCAAGTCATTGACACCGAGGGTCACGAGACTGATGCGCGGTTCCATAGGGTGAGTATGGCACTTCACTGCGGTAATGACTAGAGGCGAATTTCCGCGCCTGACATCGCGACAATTCCACGGCGACCGTCGCACTGGTCGAGGACCTAGCGTCGATTCGCGTCAACTGTTGTCATCGGATTGGAGGGTGCGAATCCCCGCAGCGAGGAAGTGCGGTGACGCCGTTCCCCGGCCAGTTCAGATGAAGAACTTCACACTCCGTCACAGATCGCCTGGGCCAGCTCCTCGGCGAGCAGTGGTGTCGCCGCGACGATACCGCTCCACCGGCGCGTGAGATCGATGTCGAACTCGATGGGTCGCCCCTGGGCGTCGATGACGACGCCTCCCGCCAACGGGAGCAGGACAAGGGCCGCGGCCAGGTCGCACAGGCGATGGGTATCACTTCCCGCGTCGACGAACGCGTCGGTCGAACCTTGGGCAACGAGGCACGCCTCCAGCGTCGAACAACTAAGAATACGAATACGTTTCGCCCTCTCGGCGACGTTCAGCCAACTCTGTCTGTTAAAGGCGTGAGGTCGCAACATGGACACCGCAGCACCGGACAAAGTGAACTGCCCAGTGGTGCGTAGGTCGCTGGACTGACTGGAATCGGCCCTCCAGGTCCGACCGGTTTCGAGCCACACGGTGATCGATTGAGTGAACACGGCGTCGTGCGCGAGCGCCGCGCTGAAACAGCTCAGTGGCACGTCGGCCGCTGCGTTCGCGGAGCCGTCGAGCGGGTCAGCAACAACGGTGAGGTGCGAACCCTCGTCGACGAAACCAAGCTCCTCGCTCAACAAGTTGACACCGAGCCTCGTGACGGCCTCGACCACCGCTTCTTCCATATATTGATCCATGAACATCGTGGGCGTACCGTCGGCACCCACCCCAACGATGGCCTCTAGCTCGTGACGCGAAAAGGACTTCCGAGCTCGCCAGTATGCGCTTTGGGCAGCGGAGGCGGCGTCTTCGAGGGCAACGTGCAGATCGGCGGTCACGAGACGTCTCCAAGGACGAAGACTTCTCGCTGTGTACCTAGGGAGAACCGGTTGAACGCTTGTAGGTGTCGTGTCGTCACTTCGTTCATCATGACGGTGTCAAGACTTTCTCCGTTGGGGTCACGGCAAGACCGTCGACGGCACGTTCCAATTCATTGGTCTCGAAGAGCGTCTCCGCGAAGACGAAACAGCCCTTCGCGTCAAGCTGGACGCCGACGTTCTCGCCACGTTCGGATCTCTCCTCGGCGAAAACTCCATGGAAGGTGGAGCCGTCGGCCAGCGAAAGAGCGTGCTCGTATCCGCGACCTCGAAATGCGCAGTCAAGTACCTGCGCTCGAAAGTGAGCGTCACCGCTCGTTGGCGAACAAAGTCGGACCGCGTTGTGGCGAACGAGGACGCGAACACTCTGATCCTTCGTCGTTCGACTCAGGCTCCGGGCGACGATACACGCAGCCTCGCCGACCCCACTCAAGGTGACTGCAACTTCCTCTCCCATATTTGCACCGAGTGCCTTCTGTGAAGAATGGACGTCGTCGCTGACGCGGCCTCGTAACTCACCAGCGAGTCCGGTGAATTGAGCGACGAACGGTGACACCGGGGCGGAATAGATCTCCTCGGGTCGCCCCAACTGTGCGAGCGCACCCTTTTGGAGTACGCCTACTTGGTCGGCGAGGGCGAAAGCCTCGCTCTGATCGTGCGTGATGTAGATGCAGGTCGCCGAACTGTCGCGGGCTAATCGCGCGATCTCAACGCGCATTCGCTCGCGAAGGTCAGCGTCGAGGTTCGAGAGTGGCTCGTCGAACACGATCAACTTCGGTTGGGCGACGAGTGCACGCGCCAAGGCGACGCGTTGTTGTTCACCACCCGAAAGTTCGTTGGGGTGTCGGTTTGCGAATTTACCAAGTCCCACACGGTCGAGTACGTCTTGACTCCGCCGAGAAGCCTCAGCCCGTGTGAGGCGAAGTCGACGCAGTGCAAAATTCACGTTCTCACTGACCGTCATATGTGGCCACAACGCGTAGTCCTGAAACACCATGGCGAGATCGCGTCGTTCCGGTGCCATGTGGGTGTGTCCGTCAGCCACCGTCATCCCTTCGATGCTGAGACGACCCGACGTTATTTGTTCAATACCCGCGATGCAACGCAGGAGAGTGGTCTTGCCAGACCCCGAGGGACCGAGCAGTACTAGGAACTGGCCGCTGTCGATGGAGAGGTCGATGCCCTTGAGCACTCGCTTCTCGCCGTAGGACTTATGAAGAGCTTCGATCCTTACATCGACACCCGCACTGCTCTCGACATTATTTTCCACGATGGTCTCCTTATTCATAGTGACGACCCTGGTTTGAGTCCGAACGCGCGCCACGATCGTGGCGCGAAGATGCGAAACGCGAGCGCTGCCACACCCATGATCAACAGGGTGGCTCCGACCGCGATAACGGTCATGGCCATCGCCTGTTGAAAGCCATATTGGAACTCACCGGTGATCGCCACTGCGATCGCTTGGTGTCCAGGCGGTTCGAGTATTTGTGAGACTGGTAGTTCCAAACTCAGGCCGCCAAAGGCCACGAGCCAGGCCCACATCAACGGTCGTGCCAGAAGAGGCAGTACCACCTTGGTCCACGCCATTACGGGGGGAACGCCGTGCACGCGTGCGGCCGATACCAGGGAGGCCTGGAACTGAGCGAAGGATCCGATAAGGAGCCGCGCGACGATGGGCGCAGTGCCGGTGAGGTAGCCGGCGCCGAGCAGCCACGTCGTACCCGTCAGGTGAATCCCGAGGTGCGCAACCAGCGGAAGGTTGTAGGCAAAGATGAAACTTGCGCCAAGGACCAGTGACGGAAGGGCCACCGCGCTCAATAGGCCGACGTCCACCAGCCACGCAATTCGAGTGGCTGAGCGACGACTCAAGATGCCCGCAAAGACGGCGCCCGCAATCAGAGCGCACGTCGCGACGACAGCGGCCATTCGAAACGAAAAACCGATGGATTGAAAGAGGGTCGTTCCACTGAACATATTGGCCCCACTCATCGAATCTCGGTAGAACGACAAGGTGAGGTTGTGCAGCGTGAAGTGGCCACCATAGCCGGTGAGCAACGAGGAGCTAACGATGCCGATGACCGGAACACCGATTGACAGTGTGAAGAACAGCGCGAGGACTGACGTCACGCTGAAACGTCGGCGACGACTCGACGAGACCGGAAGGACTGGACGGGTGCGACCACTGAGTACCGCATACGACTTGCTACGCAGTGCACGTCGCTGAGCGGCGAGAGCGATACCCACCATGGCGATCAACATCACTCCTAACGCGGCCGCGAGCGGAAAGCTGACCGGTGGAGTAGTGATGGAATCGAAAAGTGTGTTGGTCGCGAGTGGATAGTGGGCGGTGACGCCAAGGGTGTAGGCGACACCAAAGTCGCTGATCGACTCCGCGAAGACGAGCGCGAAGCCGGACCAGAGTGCGGGTGAAATCATTCGTGCCGTTACGAGGAGAGCGCTGAAGGGCCCTGCTCCGTGAACACGCGCGGCGTCGTCGTATTCGCGACCGAGCCCTCCGAGTGCGGCTGACGCCGCGAGGAAAGCGAAGGGTGCTCCCCGGCACGCGAGGATCCAGATGGCGCCGAAAGGACCGATGAGGACATTGCTGATGGCAACCGGGTCAACGCCAGTTATCTGTTGGATGACGCCACCGGGCTCCACGATGCGTTCGAGGCCTAGGGCTGGAAGGTACGTGGGAGTCAATAACAATACCCAAACGAGTACCCGCCAAAACGATCGCGCAACAATATCGAAACGACCAATGACGATCGCGAGACACAGTCCCATCAACACCGCCAACGCGGCACTACAAACTCCCAGGATGAGAGTGTCGAGCAAACTCTTGAGCGCCGTGCCCTGGAGGGCTTGGGAGAAGGCCGCGACAGAAAACCATGAGGGACCTTGACCAAACAGTCGCGGCGACACCGAGAGCAGGAGAAAACTACCGATCGGAAGGACGAAGAGGACTCCGATGACGAGGCCGATCGCACTGAAAATCGAACGTCGACGGAACTTGTCCCAACGAAAAGGCTGAAGGTTGCCTGAACCAGGCGAGGGTCGCTCGGTCTCTTCCGACTGTCTCGTCGCTCCATCAATCACCCCAACGGAGGCAACCAAAAGGTCGCCTCCGTTGGGGTGATTCTCACCGCGAATATCTGACATGAATTTGTCTCTCTGAACGTTCGGTTACTAACCGGCGATCTTTGACTCAAACCACGTGCGGAATGAGGGCTCGATCGCCGCCCACTTGATGGGATTCACTGCTTGCACCGGAATCGAAGACAACTTCGGAAGCACACTGAGTGAAGTGGCCTTAGAGACGATCGGCCAGTAGTTCGAGTCACCGTGAGGAGCTGAATTGCGCATGATGAGCTGTCCGGCCGGACTCATGACGTACGAAGCAAATTGCTTAGCCTCGGAGAGAACCTTGGCGGGTGCTTTTCCATCAATACCGATGATGCTGGGAAGTGCTGGCACGTACTTCGGGTAGACGGGCTTGATGTTGGAGCTCGTCTCTGCGGCCGCAATGCCATTGGAGCTCTGCAACAAGATCACGTTGACTTGTCCTGACTCGAGACCATTCAGTTCGTCGGACGCGCCGTTGTAGTAGAGGTGTAAGCCGTTGGCCTTCAACTTCAGCAGGTACGCCTTAAGTTGCGCTTCGCCACCCAATTGGTTACCGAGGTCACTCAAGAACACGTAGGTTGCACCCGACTGAGCGAGGTCGAACATTCCCACCTTGCCCTTGTACTGCGGCTCGAGCAAGTCTTGCCAAGTCTTCGGAGGTGTCGTCACTTTTTGCGAGTTGTACCAGATGTTGTAGGTGGTGAATCCGGTCGGCACGTAGCTCTTGTCCGCCGGAATGACGGTCTTGCCGAGGGTGGTGTAACCCGCCGGCTCAAATCCCTTCAGCAAGAGGCCTTGCTGGTCGAGTTCGACGTACGGCGAGGCCCCATCGGTCCACAAGATGCCCCACTGTGGATTGTTGCGTTGTGCCTCGATCGCCGCGAAGCTCGTTCCGAAACTTGCCGCACTGAGTTGCGTTGTGATGCCAGTGGCCTTTTGGAATCCCGCCACTTCTGCGGCCGCGTAATCCTGACCGGAGTACACCAACAACGGCACTCCACTCGCGCTTGCACTTGGCAATTCCGCCAACGTCGGGACCAAGCCCACCAGGCCGATTGCGGCAACCGCGAGAGCGGCATTGCGCAATGGTCGATGCCAATTTCTAATAGTTAAACGGTGCACGATTTCCCTCCTAAGGGTGTTTGTCGAATGCGAAACCGGAGCGAACCTAACAGCGCAAGGTGTCATCGAGGTGACCAAACGGATGCGCCTACATGTCGGTGAAGAAAATCCTTTGTGAAATGTCTAGACAGCATCGCTCTAGACAGCATTGGTCTAGAGCGATTACGTACGCGGTGATATAGTTACCGGCGTGACGATACCGACGTACCTCAAAATGGCCGACGAACTCGAGTTCGAAATCTCAACGATGGAAGCCAATTCGCGCCTAGCGTCGGAGAAGGATCTCGCCGCACTTCACGGAGTGAATCGCCTGACCGCGCGCGCTGCAGTGCAGGAATTGGAGCGTCGCTACCTCGTTCGCCGTCGTCCTGGTAGCGGCACGTACGTCTCGGAGCGAGTTGAATTTCGCATCACCCCCAATTCGCCGCCCAGTTGGAGTGAAGTGATCCGTCGATCTGGCGCGACCCCACGCACTCAGACACTTTCGCTGCGCACCCTCCGTGCCACGCCATGGCAGCGAGAAGCACTTCACTTGGATCCAGAAGATCGAGTGGTGCACCTACGTCGACTTCGCTTTGTCAATGACGAAGCGGCCTGTATCGCCGATACGTATCTCGCGGCCGACCTCGTTCCTGATCTTCGCGTCAACTTGAAGGCGAACCAGTCCCTACACAAAGTGCTCTCTGAGATCTATCGTCTTGATCCAATTCGTGCGGAACTGCAGATGGACGTGGAAGTGGCCCCGCCCGACATCGCTCAGTTGCTCGGACTAGGAACCAGACCTCTGATGTTCCACGTCGTTGCGCGTTCCGACAGTCGTCGGGTAAGGCGACCACTGCAGATGACCACGACATGGAACCGACCAGACATTCTTCGAATGGTGATCGACCTCACGGGGAACTCGTGAGCGAGACGGTCGCAGCAGATCATCGCGAATCGTGGGTGGCTCCGCTGGGCGACATTGAGATCAGTGGTGAACCGACGACGTTGTCGCCCGACGAACTTTACGGGGCTCTGGCCCATGCCGACAATGACGAGTTGGTGTCCCTGGCCGACTTGATTCTGGAGACACCCGCGACACTGACTCTGGTCGCAGGGCCTTCTGTGGTGAGTTCGCCCTTGCGTTTGGCGATGCCCGGAGGCGAGGGGACCGTCGTCGTCGGTCACGTGGCTCTCACGTCGTGCGAGGTAGCGCTCGACGGGGTGCGTGGTGATGGAATTCGAACGGGACGGTCGCTCGAAGGAAGCCTAGCGGCAGCGATCTGTGACGCTGAGGTACAACGCGTTGGGCGTCATGCGAACGCGGTAATCGATCTTGCTCGCACGACGTTGCTCGCGATGCGAGTGAGTGAGCAAGGACGAGCCGACGCCACACGCCGAACACGAATCGGAGAGAGTCAATGACCTGGGACTTCGTGCACGACGGACGGCAGGCCTTTGACTGCTGCTTTCGCGCATTCTGCGAACCAGGGAGAGCGGTGGCGAATCTGCCGCGCCCCGAACTGAGTGAGAGCGTGACATTGGATCTCGCGGCGGGAGTTCTCCTCGCACTGCTCGATCCCGGAATTGGTGTCGCCGTCGTCGGCTCCAAGGACGCCCAACAACTAGTGCGCGGCATTTGCTCCATGACCGGCGCGTTGGCGTCGCCTATTGAGGAAGCGTCGTTCATACTCGTCACAGACGTCGCCGCGGAGAGCGTTCCAAGTCGTGCCTTTCGTGGTACGCCCTTGCAGCCCGAACGGGGCGCAACGATTCTCTACGCAGGTAAGTGGTCTCGGGTCGACGTGACGGTGCGACGATTGGGACATGCGGGTGACGTCTCGGTGGCTCTGCCGATTCCGGTGATCGAACTTGACGCGCTGTCGCGAGCCAATGTCGACAAACCGCTTGGTGTCGATGCTCTCGTGGTCGATGGCCTCTCGCTAATTGGCCTACCGCGTGGCGTCACCATCACGCGCAGCGAACAGGCAGCGTAACTGTGTACGCGACGTTGGCCAGTTCGTCAATTGCGATAGACAACGCGAGACGATTGGCGGCTCTCGCACTGTCCGAGACCAGCGTCGACGTTCCCGAACAGTCGTCGTTGGTCCATCAGATCTGTGCTGAGGCGGGAATATGGGCGCCGGACGCTGCGCGACGGGCTTTCGAACAATCCGGCGGTGAGCTCGGTCGAGCGGTCGCTCTCGTACGCGTCTGGGCCGCAACGCTGCCGTACATGGATGGTGAAACGACACGCGAGGCCGATATCGAGATAACCCGACGATTGTCGGCGGCGTACGCAGAAATTCCCGGAGGTCAATGGTTGGGACCCGCGGACGAACAGGCTCCGCGGCTCTTGACCTGGCGCGATGATGCGCACTCCCATGAAACCTCCGAGCCGAGCGACACGTTCGAAGAGAGAGTTCTTGAGTCGCCCGAGTCGACGTCACGTCGAAGTGGTGTGCCGCGAGTTCGTGACCTGATAGCGGAGAACGTGTCTGGGACCGACGCGATTGGCGGTGACGGTCCTGACCCCACACGATCTGCTCTGACCGTTCCCTTTTCTCGACTAGGTCGCCTCGCCGCGCTGTCGCGCGCCGAGACGGGCGCACTGATCTCCTTCTCGTCGGTCGTAATGGAGAGCCGACGAGAAGCGATCCTCCTTGAGATCAATGCGTCGCTCGTCCACTTCCACGTGACGCACCCCCGAACCGGGAATCAGTGCTCGGTGGGTGAGGTGCCTATCGTCGAAGCGGAGGCGGTCGCAGACACGATGGTTGATGGCCGACCTGGTCTCGTGCTTGGTTACGGGGTATCGATCGGCTCTCTCGAACGGCGGGCGATTGCTATTGCGATTCTCGATGCAGTGATGAGAGATGGGCCTGTCACGTTGGTGCTCGACGACGGCGTCGTAATGTCCGCCATGGATGGCCTGAGTGCGGCAGGAATCGTTGAACACTTGCGACTTCCGCACTACGTGAGTTTTTCCGCTTACCTCTCGTCAATTAAAACCGACGACGAACTCGAGGAATAATGAATGTCACCGAACTGACCAAGTCACACGGTTCGCCCGAACCCTTCGCGTATCTCGATGAAGTCTCCAAGCGCGAGGTTCGACGCGCGATCCTCAAGGCACTGGCACTGCCGGGCCACCAGATCCCGTTCGCGTCTCGGGAGATGCCGATCGCCCGCGGGTGGGGTAGTGGGGCGCTTCAAGTGACCCTCTCGGTCGTGGGCCCCCAGGACTTCATCAAGGTGATCGACCAGGGTGACGACGCCTCACTGAACGCCCAAGCAATGCGATCATTGGTTGCCACGACCGCACAGTGTCACGAGACGACGCACACGACCGAGGCGACCATTGTTCAAAGTCGTCACCGGATTCCAGAAACGACGCTGCGTACCGATCAGGTTCTCGTCCTGCAAGTACCCCAGCCCGATCCCCTGCGCCGCCTCGCCGGCGATGCGGCGACGTCCGCATCGCTGCACGCCGAAGGAGACCACACTCTGGCGTGGCTCGAGCGTTACGAGGACGAGGTTCGCCGCGGAGGCGGTGCGACAGGTGCGGGGCACCCGGTATTAGTGAATGGTGACGTCTTGATGGGTCCGAGTCCGATTCCTCCCTATGACATACCCCGGCTCGACGATCTTCCGCACCCTGTTCTTTTTGGCGCGGGTCGACTCGCTCGGGTCATGGCCTTACCCCCCCATTCGCGAGTGACGCCACTTTCCTTCGACGACCGTCCGTTTGTCATCCCCGATCCGGGCGTATCGTGCTCGGGTTGCAGTTCTGCGACCTCGCATCGTATTGAGTCGACCCTTCATCCAGGAACGTGGTGGTGTAGCGACACTGACTTTTGCTCGACGAACACGAAACGACAAGGTTGATTCCTTCCATGAGCACTGTTGATTCTCTCGCTAACGTCACGCCGGCTGACTACGAGCCGCTGGTTCCACCGCGCCCCGCGTTGGTCGTCGAGAACCTGACGAAGCGATTTGGTGGCGGCTGTCCCCACTGCTTCACGATGACTGGACCCGATACTCAAACCAGTCGCTGCGGCGAGTGCGGCAGCGTGGTGGCGCTACACGAGGTCGCACTGGAAGTGGGCGCTGGAGAAGTTTTGGGAGTGGCGGGTGAGTCGGGTTCAGGAAAGACCTCCCTCCTTAGGTGCTTACACCGCGACATCGTGCCCGAGACGGGCAGTGCCGTGGTTACGGGTGTGGGCGACTTGTTTGATAACTCTCTATCGGTGCGCCGCGTACACACCGAGATCGCGGTCCTGATGCATCAGAACTCCGCCGCCGCTGGACTCTCGCCTAGCCTCACCGCAGAGTCGAACGTCGCCGAACGCCTTCTCGCTACAGGATCGCGAAATTTCGGTGAGATGCATCTTCGTGTTAGTGACGCACTCAGCGGACTCGAGGTCGAAAGAGATCGCCACGCCAATTTGTTGGCAACGTTCTCCGGAGGTATGCAGCAGCGCGTGCAACTCGCCCGAGCCCTCGTACAACCGCCGCCGTTGTTGTTACTGGATGAACCGACCAGCGGACTGGACCCGTCGGTGCAGGCCGCATCACTCGGGCTCTTGCAAGAAGTAGTGGACGATCTCGGTGGCGCCACGATCATCGTCTCGCACGACTTACGAGTCCTCAGATTGCTTTGCCCGAGAATCACGGTGTTGCGTTTCGGTCGTATCGTCGAATCAGGATTGACCGATCAGATTCTCGAAGACCCGCACCATCCTTACACCCAGCTACTCGTCTCGAGTCAGCTATGACCGTGCCCACAGGTGCAACTCTCGACGTCCTCGATATCTCGAAGAGTTTTCGGCGCGACGGCGCGCGAGAGAACGATGTTATTCGGGCGATGAACTTGACGGCTGCGCCCGGATCGCTGACCCTCGTGGAGGGTATCGTCGGCTCGGGACGGTCGACGGTCCTTCGCTGCTTGTACAGGACGTATCGGGTTGACACGGGTTCGGTCATCCTGAGCACCGATTCGGGCAGCGTTGATCTCACGGACGCCACCGATCGGACCGTCGCATGGCTACGGGAACGTCACTTCTCCTTTTTCGACGGACAGTTCCACGCGCCACCGCATTTTTCGGTGTGGCGCGCCCTGGCGCGTTCTTCTTCGGTCGATGAAGAGCACGCTCGCGAATGTCTCGAAAACTTCGAGATCGGCGAATTGGGCGATGTTCCCGTGGGGCGTCTACTGCCCGCCGAGGCGCGGTTGTTGGCCCTCGCGATGTCATTGTCGCGTCGGACGAGTTTCTATCTACTCGACGAGCCTCTCCTTGGACAAGGCGAGCCGGTTCAGCGACACACGCTGTCGGCAGTCGAAGCGGCGCGTGCGCGCGGCGCCGCGGTCATCGTAACGGCCGATCCCGGGAGCGTTTGGGCACCGTACGCAACATCGAAGATCCCCCTCAATAAGAAAGTGAAAGTTACATGACGTTTGCAATTGATCAAGTGACGGTGGTACCGGGTGCCGGTCAAGAAATAATTGAGTGCGCTTCCGTCATCGTTGGCGACGACGGAAACGTCGTTTCGATCGACGCCACTAGTGGCGAGGCGATCGGATTCCTGTTGCCCGCTGCAGTTGATGTGCACTTGGACAACGTTCGAGAGCGACGGCGTCCTCGCGCTACGGTCGAACTCGAATTGTCTGAGGTCATTCCTATGTTGGATGTCGAGTGCGCGGCCGCCGGAGTGGGCACGCTCTTGGTATCGGGTCGATTCGAGCATGAGCCACGTAAGGGCGTCATCTTGAGCGACGCCATTGTGCTGTGTGAATTGATCGAAGCGCTGCATCCTTCGCTGGCGTGCGACTGGTACGTTCACGCCCGTGTTGAAGTCACCGACGAAGGCGTTATCGAAGCTCTCGAACAGGCCATCGCTCACTCCAGTCGCATCAAACTCATCTCGATGATGGATCACTCCGCCGAACGCAGCCGTTTCGCCACTGTCGAAGAGCACCGCCAGTTCTACGCCGCAGACTTTGGCGTCTCGTTGGACGAAATCGACGCCATCATTGAACGTAAGCGTGAAGGTGGCGTCGATGCGGGAGAGCGAAGGAAACTGGTTGCGGCGATTGCACATAAGCACGGCATCAGCCTGGCGAGTCATGACGACCGCACCGCGGAGCAAATCGACGAAGCCGCTGCGCTGGGCGCGAGCGTGGCGGAGTTCCCGCTTTCCAAGGAGGCCGCACTGCGCGCCCACGAACTCGGCATGTCGATCGTCTTAGGCGCACCCAACGCCGCACGAGGTCGCTCGACTTCGCCCGGTAATGTCCTTGTCGCGGACGCTGTCATAGACGGACTTTGCGACATCCTGTGTTCTGATTACTTACCTAGTTCCCTCGTACGAGCGGTCTTTCGTCTGTCCGACGATGGCGTCATCGCGTTGAGCGACGGCGTGGGACTCCTGACGTCGGCGGCCCAAGTTGTCGGTATCGACGAGCCGGTCATCCAAGTGGGTCATCCCTTCAACGCCTCACTTCGTCGACGCGTTAACGGTGTCGACATCGGCATGGCCCTATGGCGACAGGGCGAGCTCTTGTACCAGCGATCCAAAATCGCCATTCGCCAGGTGTAGGGGTAACGAGGATTCGTCGAGTCGGTTGTCCTACCCTGACCAACGTCGGGCGCTCGCAAGAAGTTCAGTCGTCGCCGAGCACTAGCGCTCGGCGTTAGCCACGAGAATGACGACGTTTCGACGCGTCCGACAATGACGGGGGAATCCAACCTGCGTCGCCGGGATTGAGGTTGGTGCCCGGCGGGACGATTTCGTCGATGCGATCCAGCACGGACGTTTGGAGTCGAAGTTCTGCGGCGTCTATTTGTGATTCGAGCTGTTCCATCGTGCGCGGACCAATAATCGCTGAGGTCACGGCAGGGTGTTCGAGAACGAACGCCAACGCCATATGGATGAGACTGAGGTTGGACTCCTCGGCAAGTTTCGTCAACTGGTTGACGACCTCGAGCTTCTTCAGGTTCTCAGGGATCGTGAGGTCGTATCGTGCGGGGAGTCGCTCCGAACGACGACTTGTATTGGCCTTTCCTTCGCCGTAACTGCCAGAGAGCCAACCGCCAGCGAGGGGACTCCACGGGATGACGCCCATCCCGTAGGCCTGCGCGACCGGCAATAGGTCGCGCTCGATTCCGCGCACGAGAATCGAATAGGGCGGTTGCTCGGTCGAGAAGCGTCCGAGCTGGCGGGTGTGAGATACCCACTGTGCTTCGACGGTCATGTCGGCTGGGAACGTCGACGAGCCGAAGTAGCGAATCTTGCCCGCGCGTACTAAATCCGTGAGCGCGCCGAGTGTTTCGTGAATGTCGGTTGATTCGTCGGGGCGATGAATTTGGTATAGGTCAATGTAATCGGTCCCGAGTCGGCGAAGACTGTTCTCCACTTCGGCAGTGATCCAGCGACGAGAGTTGCCCTGAGCGTTGGGATCGTCATCCATTGGGAAGTGGACTTTCGTGGCGAGGACGACGCGCGAGCGGTCGATCGAGGAGAGTGCCTTGCCGACGATGATCTCGGATTCGCCCTGAGAGTAGACGTCGGCCGTGTCAATGAAGTTGATACCTGCGTCGAGTGCGCGGTGAATTATACGTACCGAATCATCGTGATCGGGGTTGCCCCAACCGCCGAACATCATTGCGCCGAGGCACAGTGGACTGACTCTTACTCCGGTACGACCAAGTGTTTTAAGTTCCATGATTCAACCTTATTGTTGGCGTTCGCGACAGTGACACCGAGTTATTCACGCAAGGCCACGGCCTGTCGCGTCGATTCATGGCTAGTGATTCACATTGGTCAAGACTCGAGACAAATTCGACATGAAGGTCTTTGACCGGCCTCGCATCCGAACTTTTCCGATGGTACGTGTGATTGTTCTCGAGATGCGTGAATGTCGCTTGTGAACCAGTGGAACACGGATGCCTGGTTCAAAATCATGCAGCAAGGAACTTGGAACGCACGTGTCGTAGGCTGGAGTATGATTCATGTGCGGCATTTCGCGCGCAAGTCTCGCCCTCGTAGCTCAGGGGATAGAGCATCGGTTTCCTAAACCGAGCCATGGGGTGCGTATTCCTCCTCGGAAACCCAGTAAATTCCTTGCTTTTTCTGGCGGGTAGCCTAATTCGTGTCAGCGACGCTCGAAAACTGAACACTTTCAACGCTCGAAAAGTGAACAGTTTCGGTCAATCTAACTCAAACTCTCTTTGGTGAGAGTAACGCTCGGCAGCGTGTCGTCGCCTCGACCCCGTAGGCGGTAACTGGCGCCCTTGAGCGTCAGCACGTCGGCGTGGTGAACAATCCGGTCGATCATCGCGGCCGTGACGGCTTCCCCGGTTGATGGACGAAACGACGACTTGCGTTGCGCCGGGTCTGACAGTTCAGTCGATGCTTCTGTCGGCAAGATGACTCGTCCAAAGACAATTGCTCAGCTAGTTCGCCCCACCCTGTAACGAAGCTTCCCGAATTTCGGTGTTGTCTTTGGTGAGACTCATTGGATCCGCAACGGGATGCGCGTCCTCAAGCCAGGGTCGCTCCGGAGCGGTTGCTGGCGAGCTTTGGGGGAGAATCGCAACCCTAAACACGACAGAATCTTATTTAGGGTTGTATGATAATCCTACGTAAGGAGAAATCATGTCCAGGGTTATTCGCCGCCGTTGGATCAGTAGTCACGAGGGTCCGTCGCGCAAGGACAACCGTGGGTGCGAGTACGAAGCCTACGTCCCCGACATGCTCGTCGGACGCAACTTCATGATCGATGGTGAGGTCGCTGCCGATATCGCCGACGCTGAAGCTGCAATCGCACGGCTGAACGTTGAAGCCACCAGCCTCGTCGATACCGAGGCGCTGGCTCGCATCCTGCTCCGAGCAGAGTCCGTCGCGTCCTCTCGTATTGAAGGGTTGGAGATTGGTGCGCGACGACTGTTGCGAGTTGAAGCGGCACGAGTGCTGGGCGACGACCCATCTGACATCACAGCTGTCGAGGTGCTCGCGAACATTGATGCAATGGTCTATGGCATCGATGCTGTCGGTCCTGGTGATCTCGTCACGGTGGAGTTGCTTCTAGAAATCCACCGGCGGCTCTTGATCGGCACGAGACTTGAGGAGTATGGAGGACGGTTTCGAGATAAGCAGAACTGGATCGGCGGAAGTGCGTACAACCCGTGCTCTGCTGCTTTCGTCCCTCCTCCACCTGAATATGTGGAAGGACTGATCGCTGACCTCGTCGCCTTTTCCAACGAGGATTCACTTCCGGCAGTCGCTCAGGCAGCCATCGCGCACGCACAGTTCGAGACGATTCACCCATTCGTTGATGGCAACGGTAGAACGGGCCGTGCGTTGGTGCACCTGGTCTTGCGGCGTCGAGGTGTTGCACCTCGTATTTTGCCGCCGGTGTCTCTCGTCTTGGCGACGTGGGCACAGGACTACATCGACGGATTGACGGCCAGCCGGTACCGGGGACCAGCAACCTCAAAAGAGGCGTCCGAAGGAATCAACCTGTGGATCGGACGATTCGCTACCGCCTGCAAGCGCGCGGTGGATGATGCGACGTCCTTCGAACAGCGCGTCAGCACCATCGAATCATCGTGGCGAGAGAGGCTGGGCCCAGTTAGAGCGCGTTCTGCGGTTGATCTACTGCTAGGGGTACTTGTCGGCGCACCCGTTGTGACGGTCAACGGCGCAGCAGAGATAGTAGGTCGAAGTTTCATCCAAACGAATGAGGCTATTCAGCGGCTGGTCGATGCGGGCATCCTTAAGCAGGTCACCGTTGGTCGACGCAATCGAGCCTTTGAGGCACCGGAGATCATCGCTGCCTTTACCGAGTTGGAGCGTCAACTCGCTAGCCCCGAAGGTGACACTCGGACGAGCAGGCCGGAGCGTAGGGTCCCACGCAGGAAATGAACGGCCCGGAGTCGGCTGGGTAATTCAATGGGAGGGACCGTTTACGGCGTTGCTGACCGGTCACTTCGCCAAAGAGGTTTAACAGCTCAGGGTCGATAATGGCGCGACCTCGAGAACGGTACTCGCGTGTAAAGAGTTGGAACTGATCGTCTCCACCCACACCAAGTTGGCTCCCCTGATGCGAAGAGGTCCTGGAAAACTGTTCGAGGCGGGAACGCTGAACACCTTGGGTACTTGGCACCACGTGGTCGCACCCGGTTCGAGGCGAAAGAGACCGTCGCGCTGACCAGAGGACGACGTGATCACCGAGAAGAGAGAACCGTCCGGTGCTAGCAGCATCGAATTGCCCCAGGCGCCCGGACTGGTGCTGTAGCCCGCCGTCGTCACGAGGGGGATCGAGATCGGCGCCCAGGTCTGACCCGCATCGGTCGACCGCAGCAGGGGATACTGCGACGAAGGGTCGACGAGCAACAAATTGCGCGAGGAGGTCACGGCGAGCTGTGGGGAGAAGCAGCTGTTCACGGTCTGGGTCCATAGGGTCGTCGACCACGTGGCCGTTGGCTTGCTGTTCGCACTCGCTGTCCCATGCAACACCGATTGCGGGGCGGCGTTCATCGCGCAGTGACCCCATTCATACGGGCCAAATATCGTGCACGGCCCGACACTCGGACAGCCGAGCGTGGCGCTCGACCAGGTCTGCCCCCCATTAGCGCTAACTTCCGTGACGACCCGACCGTTAACGGTCCCCCACGGAGTCTGACTTCCCCCATTATTGGGACTGACGAACATCGCCTCCACATCGTTGGCACGAACAACGAAGCCGCCGAAGTCGTCGGGTTTCATTCCTGCCGGGGACGGAACTCGGTGCCAGGTGGCCCCGTCGTTCGTCGTATAGAGACCCGCGAAGTAGAGGGGCGGCGCTCCTTGTTCGACTTCGGTCGAGAAGCTCGCGTAGACGCTCGCGTGATGCAGCGGATCGAGTAATACCGTCGCGCAGGGAGGACTCGAGGGAACGGGCGGAGGGAGACTGAGATTGCTGCCGCGCAGCGCCGCCGCCACGCCCGCGGTCGAGACGTGCACCAGCGTCGGCCCACCGCTGAGGTCGATCCCCGACGACGGGCACCACGCGATGAGGTTCGACGTCGGGCTGGGTGAGATCGACGATGGTCCGGCGAACGTGGACGAGAGGTATCCCAGCCGACCCACGCTGGCCCACGAGGTGCCCGGCCCTACCCGAAGTACACGAGGGGTCAGCACCACGTCGTACGTACCGGTCTTGAGTTGCGCGTAGGAGAGATCGGGGTAATTCGCGGTCGAGGTCGCGGTCGTCACCGAGAGGTTATACAACGAGAAACTCCCCGGCGGTCCGACGGTGGACTCCAGCGGTGCCCAGCCCTTGATGTAGACCATGGCGCCGACCGGAGCGCTCGAGGGACTCAACGTCATGAACTCACACGTTGCCCCGTGATAACACCGTGTCGAAGGAGGGGCCTGTAGATGGATCGTCGTCTGCGCCTCGGCGCCGCCCAATGCACAACCCGACGTCGCCACCACACATTGCACACCGACCTGATAGTCACCCGACAACAACGGCTGCGCCGCGACGACGCCACTTCTCATCGTAAGCCACGCCGTCTCGGGAACGCTCAGACTGGCCCGAAATGTGGAGGGTGACGCCCACGTGAGGGGCAAACTCTCCTCCTGAAGCCCGGTTTCACAACCGTCCCAACACAGGGTCGCGACGGACTGTCGATCCCGAATAGATGGAGGACGACCGAGGAAGTGTCCTATGACGACCACGTGTTCTCCGGGTGTCACGACGCTCGTGGCCAGGGACAGTCGAATTGCACCCACGGGCGCGGTGTGCAACGTGGTCGTGGTCGGGCCCGTCGGCGCCCCCGATTGCATGAGAAATGTCTGCAGCGCCACCAGCAGGGAAGAGCTGTGGAGATCAGGTACACGGAAACAACCCTTGAAATCACCATTGAGTGACTGCTGGAAGAAGTTCATACGATTGCCACACAAGGAGCTCGAAGAGAGTACCTGCGTGACGATGGGAGCATTGTCGGTGCGCGAACTTGGCGCGGCGCCCGCCGCGTTGGCCCAGGTGCCGAACAATAGCGCCGCGGCGACAACGAGCGCCGTGTGCTTCGTTCGGGAGCTTTTCTCGAACGTCGAGGAGAATGACACGGCTACCTCGCTTTGGATTCGCATCGCCGCTTCCGTTGGCGCAACGCCCACACACTATCGAGTGCAACGTCACTCGCCACGTTGATTGGCGGAGGGGTGGTTGTCGAATGCGAACGGCGTGGGGTTGGGGACGATTTACGTGCGGAACTTCGTGCGGAACTTCGCGCGGAAATCCCGCCCTCGTGGGACTTCCGCGAATTAGGTGTGACCAGGACTTCTAAACGGCCCAGAATCGCGTAGACACCCCACTCTTGGAACGCAAGAATGGGCCTTATGGGACGCTGAACTGACCGGTTGCTTCGACAGGGTTCCCTAACTCACCGGTGGCTTCATCTTTGTCTTTCGGCGCGCGCGGAGTCTTTGGTGGCGGGAGCGGTAAGTAGCGACGCAATTACGACAGTGACAAACTGGAGGTGTCAATGAAGGCATTGAGAATTTCCGGTCGCCTAAAGGCGACGACGGTGGGCATCTCAGCAGCCGTGCTCGTTTCAGTGCTGCTTGCCACCGGTGCGTCCGCCGCGAAGAGTCCTACCACGGTGCTGGCGTCTCGCACAATCGTGAATCACCGCTTCGTAAAGTCCTTCAGTCTCTCTAATGGTGCCCTTGTCCTTTCTCCGCTTCTTGGCACGACGCCCACTCTCAGTCCCGCGCGAGAGACGACGTTATTTGCGACTCAAGGAATTGGTCGAGTCTTTGAAGGTGTGGGTTTCGCCGACGTCACGATAGAGAGATCGAAGGTCGAAGTTTTTTCGGGACCTACTGTGAGCACGTTGGACAACGCGCCGTCACTGGTGCTGCTGTCCAAGAGTGACGGAGTTACCTCTTGTCCGACGATGAAGCTGGGAGAGGGCACCTCGGTGATTCCCGCAAGTTCGGACTGGGACGCCGTAGTCTTTCCGCTCAATCTAAAGAAGAGCGACGTCGTTTTCATCGCCGCGAGTAACTGGTGTGGACGCTTGACAAAGAACACTTTGGCCGCTGCATTAGAGACGCTGTCGGTGCCGTGGCACTTGCAGACGCATGCCACTACTGGAACGGTGATCGTGGCCTCAGTGCCGAAATGTGGGCGCATCATCATGTCAGGCGGTGGCGGGAACGAAAGGACCGGTCAGTTTTATTACCAGGTGGAGGTGGCCGTCTTGGACCGTTCGGTGGGAACCACGTGCAGTCCCGCGACCAACGTCGACGAAGGACCAGACTACGCCAGCACCTCAACGAGCCACGGCTTCACTGGTCCTGTGTTGAGCGCTGGACCTCGTGCTGGTGACGTGATGACGTCCGAGGGCTCGAAGGCACAACCACTGTTCTGATCCAGTGCCGATTTCGTAGTTACTAAGGCGGGCGCCTCAATAACCATGGACCTTCCTGCGAACTGAGAGTCTGAGCAGACATTGGTCTACACCTTGGCCTTCGATGGCAAACTGAAGACCAAAAGAGTTTTGTCTTCAGTCTCGTGGCGGTTGGCACTGACGCACTTGTGCAGCCGGCACGAGGCGTAGGCTTAGGGGTGATTTACGCGCGGAAGAATCCGCGGAAGTCCCGCCCTCGTAGCTCAGGGGATAGAGCATCGGTTTCCTAAACCGTGAGCGCAGGTTCGAATCCTGCCGGGGGCACGACGGCCGGGGGCACGACAGCGACGAGTAGAGCCAAAGCCAGTTCTGGGACCCGTGAAGCATGGATTCGTGCTACCTCACTGGAGCGGGGTCCGAGATACGACGATGTCGTTGCGGCCTTCGTGTGCGGCGTCGAGTTTCGCCGAGGCGCTTAGAGGTAGTTCCGCGGTCCTTCTATTTTGGTACGGCTCGAGTCGTCACGGAGACATCGCCGGACAACCAACCACGCCAACGTCGATGGTCTCAATGTGCGCTGTGGGCTGTGGCGTTTTTCCCGTGCTGGGATTCAAGAAGCCGTCGATGCGCCCTGATGGTGTCGAAGCGAACCACGCGCCGCCCTGGGTAGTCGACGTGGTCAGCTTCGCGCCGTAAATCGCTCGGGCCTGCGCGAGCGTATTGCCTAGACGCAGTCCTGCTGAAGTCTTGACTGCGGGTTGGATACCCGGGCCGAATGACAAGCCCACGAGTCGATGCTTGTTGAATGAAACGATTAGAGAGTGCCAAGCGATATTTTGCGTGACGCCGCAATTCGCCAAGCCCGGTGAGTTTAAGAGAGCCGAGGTGGATTTGCCCAATACTCGCGTGAGCACCGCCAATGTCGTTGTCTCGCTCGTTCCCAGGTGAGCGATGGTTAGACCGTCGCCCGTGAAGATGAGCGTCGGATTTGCCGCATTCGCGACGTTGGCAGTATTGGCGGAATTCGCCGCGTTGGCCGAGACAGCACTCACCGAGGAGAGTGACGTCGCGAAGACGGTGACGACCAATAGTCGACCTAATTTCATGGTTCAACCTTTACTCAACTAGGACTGCGATAACAACGAGTACATGTACGCGAAGGCATCCTTCTTACTGGTTCTGTCGCAAAAGTGGTTCGTGCCACAATGTCACGTCACCGAACTAACTCGGTACCGCTCCTCCAGTACTTTAGGTACTTTGGGGCTGACGAGGAACAAGGAGGTGGTCCGTGCTCCGATGGGACATGACGGGTGGACTGCGGCGCGAAGCGCGCGGCAGTGAAATGCTGTTCAAGGCTACTGCTGCCGATACTCGTGGTCGCTTCTCGTTTATGGCGAGAACGTTGCCGCCCGGCGGACGAATGCCCCCTTCTCATCGACACGCGGGCCATGAAGAGGCGTATTTCGTACTTAGTGGAATTGTCGAGTTTCGTGTTGAGAACGAGGTATTCCATGGTTCCACCGGCACATTCGTATTGGTCTCGCCAGGTGAAGTGCATACTTTTGGAAATACCGGAGAATTGGAAGCGCAACTATTAGTGCTTCACTCTCCAGCCCTCGATCAATACTTTGCGGATCTGGAAGAACTGTGGACCAGCGATGAACCTCCGGACCGAGACCACGAGATCGCCCTCATGCGAAAACACGGGATGGAACCGGAATAATTAATCGACGTGGCGAGCGAGTGACGCAACATCATTGGCGACGGTGAAACGAAACCGTTGACGTCTACGCCGGACAAAAGAATTCGACAGGAATGTTGTCGGGGTCGCGTGAAGTGACCGCCCAGCCATACGGGGCCTCCTCGACGGGTCCGCGGGTATAACCGAGATCGGTGATCCTTTGTGCCCACTTACGTACTTCGTCAGGTGACTCGCACGCGAGGCCCACGTGATCGAGGCCCACCCGTTCAGGACTGAAAAGGTCGGGGGCCGCGGTGCCTTTGAATTGGGTCACGCCAATGATGAGGCCGTCGGGCCAACTCATGCGAACTCGTCGGAACTCGAGCATCTCGCGCTGCACGACGTCAGCCTCGCCGAGGAGTCTCTGGTACCACTGCGCCGAAACGTCGACGTCGTTTACGGTCAACGTGAGGTGATGAATTCGTAGCGCCATCTTGAAAGTGTAGGTCAGCTCCCTCTGGCACTTTGTTGCTCGTGGCGAGCATCGGACGGTGGAATCGACGGCGTCGTTCGAGATGAGGTCGCGTTACCGGTGGGAGTGAGTGTTTGTCCAAGCGACACGGATCGCGATGACGGGAACTCAACTCATAGGGAACGCAGGATGACGATTCCTGAGCAATTCTGTGGCGACGTCGGTATCAATGTCCGGGGACTTCGCGAGCCAACCGTTAACGTTGACGTAGAAGAGGTGACATGCTTAGCGCCGTTAGCCATCGTGGTCGTGTCCACGATTCACAACGCAGTACCCGCCGAGGCCGCCGCGCGAGCGTGGCACTTGCCGTCTCGCTCAGCACCATCGCGCTGCTGGTGGGTAGCGCCGGTACGGCCCTTGCCCAGTCGCCTCACTCGTCGACGTCGTCCAGGTCCACGGTGTCGACTCCCGCACCCGTTTGTCATGGTGTCGCTGCTACCTCCACCACGAAGGCGTCGAGGTCGTGCGTCGTCTGGTCCGTTCGCGATACGTGGGCCGGCCACGGCCCCGTTGTTGCCGTCTTGAATTTTCACCCCCAGGGACAGGCCACTGGCGTCGTGGCGTACGCGGGATGGCTACGCACGGCTGCGACGGTACTCGGTCTGTACTTGGGCTACGAGGGACCCGGTGTGACGACGTTGCCACGCGGACCTGAAGAAGTGCCCGCCAGCGGCCTCTCGCGGCTACTGGCGACCTTCAATTCAGGCTTCTATGAGAAGGACGGCGCTGCTGGTTTCTACACCAACCACACGTTGTACTTCCCGATGATCAAGGGACTGGCCACGGTGCTGCGTTACACCAATGGCACGGTGGGCATCACCCAGTGGAGCGGGGGAGCCGCACCCGGTCCGACCGTGTTGATGGCGCGACAGAATCTGTCGCTACTGGTGAACAATTCAGTGGCGAACCCACTCAGCGCCAATAACAGCGCGTGGGGTGTGACACTGCACGGGGTTCCCGCGGTGTGGCGTTCGGCGCTCGGCATCGACAAGAACGGCAACTTGATCTACGCCGCGGCCCCGGATCAAACGGCCGCTTCGATGGCGAGCATCATGGTCCAACTTCACTGCGTGCGAGCCATGCAACTCGACATCAATCCCGAATGGCCCATCTTCGTCACGTACGCCGGTCCCGGGGCCGCCGGGCCGACACTTGACGTCCCCAATCCGAACCAGATCCCCTCGAGGTTCCTCTACACGAGCACCAAGGACTTCTTCGCGGTCTTTCTCTCGCGCTACCCGGGTGAAGCGGCGCCGTGGTAGGACGACACGCTCGACCCTCTTCGGCGGCGCGTCACTGGAAATTGGGTGTCGTGATAGTGATCGTCCTCGTGGGCGGCGGGACGGGTGCCTACGTCGCGGCACGACCCGCGCCCATCATCGCGACTCGCGCTCCAACGACCACGCGGCCACCTTCCACCACCTCGACGACGCTCGTGGTACGGAGCTTTACGTTGTCCGCTGTGGGCGACACCGACCTCGGCAATACTCCTCAGTTGCCGAGTAATCCGTCCGCGTACTTAGCACCCGTCAAGTCCGCCCTCGCTGCTGACGTCGTGTTCGGCAATCTCGAGGGCACCATGACGACTCGCGGATACTCCAAGTGCGGACGAGCGTCGACGGAGTGCTATGCCTTTCGCGTTCCTCCGTCGTTCGCCCAGGCGTATCGGGCGACCGGCTTCAGCGTCCTCAACAGTGCCAATAATCACTCCTACGATTACGGCGCGATTGGCGAAGCTGATACGTCGGCAGCGCTACGTGCCGCGGGGATCGTTCAGGCGGGTCTGCCTGGTCAGATCGGCATCGTGCACACGCACGACGTATCGGTGGCATTCGTGGACTTCGCTCCCTACGCACTGACGAACAACATGTTGGACTTCGCTCAGGCGGCGCAACTGATCGCCCAGGCCAAGCGCGAGGCCGAGGTGGTCGTGGTGTACATGCATTCCGGGGCCGAAGGTGCGACGGCCGACCACGTGACGCGCGCCACTGAGATGTACGTTGGCGAGAATCGTGGCAATCCTTACGCATTCGCTCACGCCGCGATCGACGACGGCGCGGACCTGGTCATTGCGAGTGGCCCGCACGTGCTGCGCGGCATGCAGTGGTACAAGGGTCACCTCATCGCGTACAGCTTGGGCGACTTCACCAATTTTGACGCCTTCGCCAGTGGTGGGAACCTGTCGTTGTCGGCGGTGTTACACGTGACGATGAACGAGCACGGAGTTCTCCAGACGGCGTCGGTCACGCCGATTGAAATCTTGTCGGGAGGTCAGGCGGTCGTCGACCCGACGCACGCGACGTGGGGTTTTATGAATCAACTCTCGCGCAGTGACTTCGGGTCCACAGCGGCACTGATCGGCCCCCTCGGGCGCGTCACCGTGCCTGCGGTCGCCTAACAGCCGCCCGCTGGTCCCGCCACTCCACGTCCCCGTGACGGTGCGTCGAGCGTGCCCACGTTGGTCGGTCGCGGATTCGGCCCCAGATGCACCACGTACCAGACACCTCGCCAAGAGATCAAGGAATCGACCGCGACCGATCGCACCACGCCCGCGAGGCGATAGACCAGGCGTACCCCCGGCACGTGCCAGTATCCGATCGCGTTCTCACAGACCCCTGGGGCGATCCACGCGGCGTCAGCGGTGTTGACGTTGACGCCAACGAACGTGGCGGAGCCGTGGGCGAAGAGCGCCGCGTGGTACGCGCCGAGGTCGAGTCGATAGAACGCCAACAAGCGGTCCCGGTAGTCACTGGCTGGCACAGGGATCTGCCCGGTCTTCATGGCGACGTACGCCGACTCGGGGAAGAACAGTGGTTGGCCAAGGGCGAGCGAATTGGCGTCGATGGCCGCGAAGAGGTGAGACAAGCGAGTCGTGAGTGACGTCCCAAAGAGAGGCTCCGCGCTCTGACTAGGGCTCGATGAAGCGAACTGCGCGGGTGCGCACACCATCAACACGAGTGTGGCGCAAGCGATCGCTAGGCCGCTGCGCACCCGAATGGACCACCGTTCGCGTCGTGATCGAACCATGGATTGAGCCTAGGGCGACCAATCGACGAGCCATGATCGTGCCTCTCTCACGACGGTGATTCCCCAGTGTTGCGCATCAGGTGATCGATTGAAACGGCCGCATCGATGACTGTCCGAGGTGCGAGTGCGTAAGAAGGGCCCCTCGACCCATTGGCTAGGGTGGATGAAACGAGAGGTTTGCAACATGTCCCATTCACTACGTCGTCTCGCGGTTCTGGTGTGTCTCGTCAGCGCCTCCGTAGTCCCTCTCATCGGTGCGTCGAGCGCCGAGGCCGCTCCGGTGGCGATCGTACCGAGCATCCTGAGGTCCTCGGACAACTACCTGGGCAATATCCGAGAGTATTTCTTGTGTAGTTCCGCAACGTGCAAGAAGGACCGCGCCTCGATCCTCAAGGCTGCCGAATCGTCGATGACTTCACTCGTGAGTCAAGCCAGTCGCGCGTCGCACGCCAACCTGCAGAAGAAGTACCGATCCGTGATCACTCTTTTCGTCGCCGACGTTCGACTTCTCGACTCGTCTTACAAGGAATACTTCATCACTACCTCGACCGTGACCCTTTCGGGTCTCACGGGCAACGTCTTCTACCTCACCTCGGACGTGGCTTCGGACATCAACGTCCTGCGCGCCCGTGAGAGGTCCACCACGGTGAGTTTCAATCTGTGGGTTGAAGGTGAGGCGGCGACTTTGGTCGCCATGCAGACCGACGCATCCGCGTTGCAATCCTCGACCGCGACAGCGTCCATTGGTATCTACGCCAACCAGTTGCTCGAGGCCGGTGCCCACGAGATGCTCGCGCAGGCGACCGGCCCTAACGCGCCCTTCAATGCCTTGCTCAAGGAATTCGCTCACAACCAATTACGTATCTCGCAGAGCGAGATCCTCTTCTTACGGAACAAGAAGGCACCGATGACCGAGACCCAAGTTGCGAACTTGAACGTCACGGTCGCCGCTGAGTTCTCCAAGTTGATCAAGGACGAGTCGGCGCTCATCAAGAAGAAGTAGTCAGCTTCACCCGAAAGGCACAACGTGGGCTCAGCGCTCTTGGTAATGGACTTGCAAAACGGCATCGTGTCGCGACTCGCCAATCAGGGCGAGGAACTTCTGGCCACCATCGAGCGCGTCATCGAGGTGGCGCGCGAGCGAGAGATACCCGTCATCTTCGTACGCGTCGCGTTTCGTCCCGGGGCACCCGAGGTCAGCGCCCGCAACCAGAGCTTCTCGGCACTGCGCAGTGACCCGCGATTGGACGAGACCTCTGAGGCCACCATGATTCACTCGCGGCTCGCGCCACACGGCGGCGACGTCCTAGTAACCAAGCGGCGGGTGAGTGCATTCACGGGGTCGGACTTGGAGGTCGTGCTGCGTTCCCTTGAAGTCGATCACCTCATCTTGAGCGGGATATCGACCAGTGGCGTCGTCTTGTCCACCACGCGCCAAGCCGCTGATCTCGACTATCGAATGACGATCTTGGCTGACGCGTGCGCCGACACCGATGCCGAGGTGCACCGGGTACTGATCGATAAGGTCTTTCCTCGTCAAGCCACCGTGGTGAGCAGTGGCGATTGGATTGCGAACCCGTAAGTGGGGCCGTCTCACGCTCGGGTGGTGTGTCTGGACACCGTGATGATCGACTTCGCACTGAAGATCGTGAACCTGCCCGAACGCGGGGGAGACTCACTCTCCTCGCAACGATTGGTCACCGCCGGTGGTGGCTTCAATGTCATGAGTGCGGCACGTCGTCAGGGCCTCGACGCGACGTACCTGGGCCAGTTAGGGACGGGTCCCTTCGCCGATATGGCGCGCGCGAGCCTCGTGGGCGAAGGGATTGAAATAGCATGGATCGCGCCCACTGCGATGGACGTCGGTGTCTGCGTCGTGCTCGTTGACGCCGACGGCGAGCGAACGTTCGTCACGTCGTCAGGCGCCGAATTGGCGCTGCGGCCCGCGGACTTAGCAGCGCTTTCTCTCGGGAAGGGCGACGTGGTCTATCTGTCGGGATACAACGTCGTCTATCACGAAGTCGCGCAGACCGTTAGTGAGTGGGTGATATCCCTCCCTTCGGACGTCATTGTGGCTTTTGACCCTGGCCCGCGTGCGGCCGACGTCGAACCGGAGATCATGTCGCAGGTGCTCAGTCGCACCGATTGGCTCTTGTGTAACGCCCGTGAGGCTCGTCTCTTGAGTGGTGCCGACGAGGTCATTGCCGGCGCGGCGACGTTGCGCGTGCGATGGAAGTGTGAGCGAGTCGTTGTACGCGATGGCAGTCACGGGTGCGTGGGCGCCGACGAGGAAGGACTGATCCGTGCTCCGGGTTTTTCGGCGCGAGTCGTGGATACCAACGGCGCTGGCGACGTGCACAACGGTGTGGTCATCGCGGAACTGATACGCGGAACGTCGTGGGACGAGGCGTTGGTGCGCGCGAATGCTGCGGCCGCCATCGCCATTGCCTCACTGGGGCCGGCGACGTGCCCACCACGCGACGACGTCGACGCCTTGATGGCGTCCGAGCCCCGCACCGTGACGCGAATCTAGGGGCCTAGAAGTAGTTCTCGCCGAGTTCCTCGCTCCAGGTCGCCACGCGCAGTTCTCCGCGCGGCACGCTCCAGCGAAAAACAGGCTTGATGTCCAAGACGGGGGTCCCGTCGATGCCGTCGAGGCCCCGAACGCGCAAGAAGCGCTCGCCCACTTCCTCGAGTTCCACGGTGGTGAGCAAGATGCGATTGGGACGGTCCTTGTTGCGTTGAGCGAACACGCCGACGTCGGGCCAGTCCTGGTTCCCGCGAGGGTGGCGGTGCCACGGAGCTGGCGGCACGTCCTCCGCCCAGTCGGCGAAGAAGACGATCTCGGCGTGCGAGAAGTCGCCGAGTCCCGCGAGCGCTCCTGACGGCACGTCCGCCGCGAGTTCCACGGTCGACACCACGTCGTCCCAGTTATCGTCGAGCGCTTCGCTGCGTTCGTTGCGGATGTAGGCCACGGCTCGCACGGAGAGGTTCATGGCACCAATCTAGTGAACCCGGCGCCACGAATACGGCGCAAGCAGGAGTGTAGGGTGGGGCGCGCATGACGAGCAGGGGTGAAATGGGCGAACTGACTTTTACCTATGGCACGATGGCGGCGGGCAAGTCGACGTTGGCCTTGCAACTATGTTGGCAATTGCGCGAGACCCGTTCCGACGTGGCCCTGTGGACCTTTGGTGACCGCAGCGAAGACGGCATGGTCACCAGTCGCATCGGCATCGAAGCTCACGCCGAAGCGATCGCCCCGGGGGAGGACCTGACGCCTCACGTAGCTCGACTCCTCGAGGAGGGTGACAACATCCTGGTCATCGACGAGGCCCAGTTCGCCAGTACCGCCCAGGTCGACCAACTCGCCGAGGTCGTCGACGACCATGGCTTGGACGTGCACGCATTCGGGCTCTCGGCAGACTTCCTACTCAATGTCTTTCCCGGCTCAGCGCGACTTTTCGCCATCGCCGACCGGTCGCAAGAACTGCCGCTCACCTCGACGTGCTGGTGCGGACAAAAGGGTCGCTGCAACGCGCGGGTCATCAATGGCGTGATCACTCGTGAAGGATCGCAGTTCTTGACCGGTGACGTCACGCACGGGGTGATCCACTACCAGGTGCTGTGCCGCAAGCACTACCGATCAGGCCAGCTCGGTCCGCTCAAGACTCCCTAACTAGAAGAAGACCGAGCACAGCTCGTACAGTTCGCGCGGGACCTGTCGTTGCCCGTGCGCGACGGTGTCCAACGGGGCGAGTTTGACCTCGTTGCCTCGCACGATGGGAATGACGCCAAAGGTGCCCGCCGCCACGGCCTCGTAGGCGGCGGCACCCACACGGGTGGCCCAGATCCGGTCGTAGGCGCTGGGGCTACCCCCACGTTGGAGGTGTCCGAGCACCGTGGTGCGTACCTCGAAACCGCCGAAGGCATCGATCTGTGAGGCGAGGAATTGCCCCACCCCGCGCGTCGCGAGGCGTACGCCGCCAATGCCTTCAGTGGGAACGCCGTTGAGTTCGGTGCCACCGAGAGTCTCGAGGTTGATGCCCTCGGCCACGACCACGATGGAAAATCCACTGCCCTTGGAACGTCGGGTGACGAGGTGGTCGATGATCTGATCCATGGTGAGGGGGAATTCGGGAATGACAATCAAGTCAGCGCCCCCGGCCAGACCACCCATGGCCGCCACCCACCCCGTCGCGCGACCCATCGTCTCGACCACCATGACACGGTGATGCGACGCCGCGGTGGTGTAGAGCCGGTCGAGCGACTCGCACACGATGGAAACGGCGGTATCAAAGCCAATGCAGTAGTCCGTGCCCAAGAGGTCGTTGTCGAGAGTTTTGGGAACTCCCACGACGTGGGCGCCGTGCTCGGCCAACCAGTGCGAGATTCGCTGGGTTCCGTCACCACCGATCGCCACCAATGCGTCGAGGTGGGCGTCCATCGCCGTCAGGACGCGATCGCGACCCCCCTCAGGGACGTCCAGATTGTGGCGCGCGGTACCGAGAAGGGTGCCCCCTTGGCTCAAGATACCGTTGAAATCCTTGGTTTCTAGGCGGCGACCAGCGTATTCGTCGGCGAGTCCGGCCCAGCCGTTGGCGATACCGATCACCTCGTGTCCGTCGCGGACCGCCATTTGTCCGATGGCGCGGATGGCCGCGTTGAGGCCGGGAGCGTCACCACCCGCGGTCAGAACACCAATACGCATCTACGTCCACCTTGTATGTCGCCCGTTCGCAATTACCTTACGACAATTCGACTTTGGCCCCATCTGGTGTTTCGACTGTTTTCGCAGATGTTCCCCATCTCTCGTGCGCGGGCCAGAGGTCACCCAGTGACATGGTTGGCACAGAAAATTCATTTTGAGTTCACGCTGCTGACGCTTTTGTGACGTTTTACCCCTCATCCGTCACGGACCTCCTCCCTAGACTTTTGAGTGATCGCAAGCGAGAAGTTTTGTGGGCGCGTGGCGCCGACGGCAATCGCAATGGAGAGAGACATGCTGGAAAATGTGGCCACAGAATTGCGCCTTGACACGCGTTCGACCACCACGGCGACGTCTGTTCCCACGTCGACGAAAGTCGCCATGAGCCTTCGTGATGTCGCCGTATCCTTCGGCGAGCGCACGGCAGTGCGCGACGCCACCTTCGACATTGCCCAACACCGGGTCACCAGCCTCATCGGACCGTCGGGTTCGGGCAAGACGACGTTGTTGCGCGCGCTCAACCGGTTGCACGACCGCACGAAGACGGCCAAAGTGACAGGAGAGATTCTTCTCGAGGGCACTGATATTTATCGCGGAGACATGACACTTACCGAACTACGCACTCGCGTCGGCATGGTGTTCCAACGTCCCAATCCATTTCCGACGATGTCAATCTACGACAACGTCGTCTCGGGGCTCAAGTTCTCGGGTGTCAAGAAGAAGGCCGTGTTGGACGAGGCCTTGGAGTCGTCGTTGCGCGCGGCCGCCCTGTGGGACGAAGTCAATGACCGACTAAAGGACAGCGCCATGGGCCTGTCGGGTGGTCAACAACAGCGTCTGTGCATCGCGCGAGCGTTGTCGATGAAGCCCGAGATTCTTCTCATGGACGAGCCCACGTCAGCGCTCGACCCCGTGGCCACGTTGCGAATCGAAGAGTTGATGTCGACGTTGAAAGAGCGCGTGACAATCATCATCGTGACCCACAACATGCAGCAGGCTGGACGTATCTCTGACGACTGCGCCTTCTTGTTGATGGGTGAGGACCGCGCCGGCGAATTGATCGAGTTCTCCACCACCGAGAAGATCTTCAACGACCCCGCTGATTCGCGCACGCTCGATTACATCTCTGGTCGCTTCGGTTGAGCTGAGGGTACGCCCGGTTAGCGACGTCGGGGTGCCATTACTCCTACGTGGAATACTTCGCGACGAGATCTCGGCGGCGGTTGCCCTCATTATCCAGGGGACGCTGAGCCCCGGGGTGGAAGACCTCGCCCGTCTGGACGCCTACTGGGACGCCGTACTCGAGACCCGCGAACGCGGCGGTGAGGTCCTCGTTGCGCTACGTGACGGTGACGTCGTTGGGGTGTGTCAGGTGATCATCTTTCAACACTTCCAGCGAACCGCACGGTGGTGTGCGGAACTCGAGAGCGTCTACGTCCGCTCGGACCAACGAGGACGCGGTGTCGGCGCGGCGATGCTCGCGCACGCCGAGGCCTTCGCCCGAGCGCGCGGTTGCTACCGAATACAACTGACGAGTCGAAACGAGCGCGTCGACGCGCACCGTTTCTACGTGCGTCACGGCTACGAGCCAATGTCCCAAGGCTTCAAGAAGTCCCTAGACGAGTGAAATCTCGCGCAGGTCCCCGTCGTCGACGTTGAAGACGAAGCCCCGCACGTCGGTCGTGTCGACGAAAGGACTCTGGCGTAGCGTGGCCACGGTCTCGCGCACGTCGGCGTCGGCATCACGGTAGGCGCCAAGACGAAAAGGCGCCCGCATCCCCAACGACTTTTCGAGATCATCTTGGAGTTGCTCCTCTTGGAACGTCTCGAGCCCACACCGCGAATGGTGGATCACCATGATCGATCTCGTCCCTAGGAGGCGTTGGCTCAGCAGTAGCGACCGCACGGTGTCATCGGTCGCGATGCCCCCGGCGTTTCGGATGAGGTGCACCTCACCGAGGTCGAGTCCTAGGGCGCCAAAGAGATCCAGGCGAGAGTCCATACAGGTCAACACCGCGATCTCCAGGCGGGGCGAGGTGGGAAGTTCGCGGTGGCCGTGTCCAGCCACGTAGGCGCGGTTGTGCGCGAGTAATTCGTCGATTGCACTCATGACTGCCATTCTAAAAGACCTCTACGTCGAAGTCGCAACACGTGACGACGGGCAAGGTGCCTCGGACGTTGCTCTCAACCAGGAGAGTATCGGCGCGGTTCGCCTCCTTTCGGCGACGCCGCAGACGTAGTGACCCGCTAACAGTCCCTCTTTGCTCCGCTATGTTCGAGAGGTCACGTCAGTTTCATGTTCACGACGACAAACCGTGGGCGTCGAGACACGTGATCTCGACGTTCTGAGGAGGGCGAATGGATCACTCACACGAAGTACGTGAGGAACTCAGTCCCGCGGCGATTGCGTTGCGCGGTTTGATTCCCGAGGTGATGCGCATCTACAGCGAGCTCTCGCGCGCCGCTATGACACCGGGTGAACTGCCCAGCGCGATGAAGGAATTGTTGGCGATCGTGATCGCCGTGACCCGCGAGTGTGATGGTTGCATCGTGGCGCACACACGGTCGGCGGTACGGGCCGGTGTGACTCGTCAGGCGCTCGCTGAGGCGGTCGGGGTGGCGATCGTGATGAACGGAGGCCCCGGCACCGTGTGGGGCCCGCGCGCCTTGCGTAGTTTTGACGAGGCGGTGGCCGACATCATGAAGGACCGGCCAACCAACTCGTAGGGCACGTCGCGACATTTTTCCGGCAGACTGGTGTGGTGAGCCAACTCTCCGACCTCGAACGTGCTTCTCGCCTGACGGCGTTGCGCTCCCTACTGGACCTGATGCGCCCGGCCGTCCAAGCGGACGGGGGGGACCTGGTCTTGATTCGCGCTGACGTCGAGACGGGTGTGGTCGAAGTGCAGTTGCAGGGCGCGTGCTCGAGTTGTGCCATTTCCTCAGACACCCTCCAAGGTGGGGTCACCAGGATCTTGAAGGACCGACTCTCGTGGGTCACCGAGGTCATCGGCGGTTTGGATGACAGCATCGACCTGGAAGAATCAGTGTCGTTGGGAGTCGGGGGCTACGTCCCTCGTTACCGCGATTTGTAGGCACGTCACGGATTTGGGTTCCCAACTCCATTGAGCGACCGATCGGGCTCCAACCATTCGCGCCCCGGACGGTCTAAGTTCTTTCTCACGATGAGCGTCGACCTTCTTCGAAATCGCTGCGGGCTTTGGGTGGTTGAGTCGTTGGACTCGGTCTCGATATTCGAGGTTGCGACCGCGGGTCACGCGTGAGCCCGGATCGTTTGCTCACCGGGGCCGCCACGCGCGTCGTCGACGAGATGGCGGTGATGCTCGGCGAAATGGAGATTCACCAGATCCGCGTCGGAGACCTCGCCCGCCGCGCCGGCGTGGCCATCCCGACGGTGTATTACACGTTTCGCTCCTTGACCGACATCATCGCGGAAGCGACGGTCTTGTTACTCAATCAGTTCCTGGTGCCCTTCTCGCAATCGCTCTCGGACATGGACAGCGCCGTCGCTAACTTCGACGCGGCCAAGTTCCAAACGGCGGCCAGTGATTACGTCGAGCGATGCTGGTCGATCGAAACGAACGTCGGCGTGCACCGCCTGGCCCCGTTGGTCGCGTATTTTCGCGTGATCGCACCCGACGATGTGCGACTGCGCACCGTGCAGGCGCGCGAGGTCGCTGGACTCATCGCGGTCCTACAAAACGCGCAGGCCAATGGCTGGATCTCTCGCGAGGACGACGTCACGGCGTTCGTCATCGTGCACTGGACCTGCGTCTTAGGACAGGCCGTCTTCTACCACCCGGCCTTTGGCTCACTGACCGCCATCGACTTCACTGACGGCTTGGGGCGACTGCGCTATCAGACCGCACTCAACAGCGATATCAGCCAAATGAGCGTGAGGAGAGTCGATCCGACGCTGTAGGTCATGATCGTTGATCGAGCGATCGCGAGGTGACGCTCGTGACGCTCACAGCACCCTGTCGTACCTGATGACGACCGGCCAATTACAGGCGAACCCAATGCCCCCACGTGACTCGACGTCGTGTGCGTACGGCGGGCACCAGTAGCGTCGGTATTTGTGGCCTCGGTCACCATCGGCGAGAATTGATTCTTACCGAGACCAAGAAAGTTGGATAGTGCCCCAAACCCTTCGTCAGACCATTGCGCGGACGAGGGAATCATGGGCCCGCTCCGCCACGGTGGTGATTCCACGTCGAGTCGAAGCGCGACCGGCACAACCGGGAAAGTTGCGTATCGCCTTCTTGGTCTACCGCGGCAATCCTCAGTGCGGCGGTCAAGGTGTCTACACTCGCCATCTCACGCGCGAACTGGTGCGGCTCGGCCATCAGGTCGAGGTCTTCTCGGGTCCTCCGTGGCCCGAACTCGACGAAGGAGTCGGCTTCACGCCGGTGCCAGGACTCGATCTCTACCGCGACCCCGATCCCTTTCGCTGGCCGGCGCGCCGGGAATTCAGGTCCCTGTCCGACGTGGGTGAGTTCGCGATCATGCTCAGTGGTGGGTTCGGCGAGCCCTGGGCATTCGCCCGACGGGTCAGGGCTGAACTGCGCACGCGTCGCCGAGACTTCGACATCATTCACGACAACCAGTGTCTCGGACGCGGCGTGGGTCAACTCAGCCGAGACGGCTGGCCGCTGCTTGAGACGTTGCACCATCCCATCACCGTGGACCGCGCGATCGCACTCGATCACGCGACGACCTTCTGGCAGCGCTACAGCACGCGACGTTGGTTCGGCTTTTTGCGTATGCAAGTGCGCGTGGTGCGACGCCTCGACGCCGTCGTGACCGTGTCACACAACTCCAAGGCGGATATCCACTCCCAGATGGGCGTCGCCCTACAGCGCTTGACCGTTGTGCCGGTGGGAGTGGACCACGACGTCTTTCGACCTTACGACGACGTGGTCGCTACGCCCGGTCGCCTGATGGTCACCACGAGTTCCGACGTCCCCATGAAGGGTCTCGTACCGCTCCTGGAGGCCCTGGCCAAGTTACGCGTCGAGCGCGAGATCGAACTCGTGGTCATCGGACGTCCTCGCCGCGAAGGGCGCGTCGCCGCCACCATCGAGCGACTCGGACTGAGCGACATCGTCACCACCGTCTCGGGGGTGAGCGACGAGGAGTTGGCCCGCCTCTACGGCGAGGCGCAAGTGGCCATCGTGCCCAGCCTGTACGAGGGTTTCTCGCTGCCCGCCATCGAGGCGATGAGTTGTGGCGTCCCCGTGGTAGCGACCACCGGGGGAGCGCTTCCCGAGGTGGTCGGTACGAACGGCGAGTGCGGACTTCTGGTCGAACCCAACAACCCCGACGCCCTGGTGGACGCCATCCGGACGCTGCTCGACGATCCGACGTTGCGCGCGCGTCTGGGGACCAACGGCCGCCAGCGCGTCATCGAGCACTTCACGTGGCAGGTCACCGCGCGCGGTACCGCCGCGTGTTACGACGCGGTGCTCGCGGAGCGTCCATTGCCTGACTCGGTGGACTTCAGGTAGTGCTGACCGCTCGATACGACCAATTGGGAGTGCGCGGGGGCGACGCCGTCCTCGATCTGGGATGCGGATTCGGTCGCCACGCCTTTGAGGCGGCGCGCCGCGGGGCGAAAGTGGTGGCCCTGGACGCCGGGCGCGACGAAGTACTGGGCGTGCGAGCGACGTTCGCCGCGATGCTCGACGCAGGTGAACTCAACGTCGATACATTGGCCGTCGCGGTCCAGGGCGACGCGCTTGCCCTGCCCTTCGCCGACGGCACCTTTGACCGGGTGATCTGTTCGGAGGTCCTTGAACACATCCCCAACGACCTGGGCGCCATGGCCGAACTCGCGCGAGTGCTTCGTCGCGGCGGCACTATGGCGATCACCGTGCCGCGTCGTGGCCCCGAGCGCATCAATTGGGCGTTGTCCGAGGAGTATCACTCGGTGCCCGGCGGTCACATCCGCATCTATTCGCGACGTGTGCTCGAAGGTCGCCTGACCTCGGTGGGGCTGCGCGTGAGCGCACACCACTACGCCCACGGCCTGCACAGCCCGTACTGGTGGTTGAAGTGTCTCGTGGGGACCACCAACGACGCCAACTGGTTCGTGCGTCAGTACCACCGATTCCTCGTGTGGGACATCATGAAGCACCCGTCGTTGACGCGTCGCCTCGATCGTGTTCTCAATCCGCTCATCGGCAAGTCGCTCGTGGTGTACTTGGTGAAACCGGCGTGACCCAGACCAACGTCCTCCAAGGGGTTCCCGGTATCTTGACCGAGGACGAGGTGGCCCAGAGCGCGCGCTACCTGGCCGAGCTCCAAGTGTCCTCGGGACAGATTCCCTGGTTTCGCGGCGGGCACTGTGATCCGTGGAATCACGTCGAGTGCGCTATGGCCCTCACGGTGACCGGTCACGTCGACGCCGCGCGTGGTGCCTACGACTGGTTGGCGAGTCATCAACTCGGTGACGGGAGTTGGTTCAACTACTACGTGGGCGAGAGAGTGAAGGACGCCCGACTCGACACCAACGTCTGCGCCTACGTCGCGGCCGGGGTGTACCACTTCCTCGTCGCGACTGATGACGTCGACACGGTGAGGTGCTACTGGCCGATGGTGGAACGAGCGATGGACTTCGTGGTGGGTTGGCAACGCGGTGACGGTGCGATCACGTGGTCCCTCGACGCGTGCGGCCACCGCGAAGGTGACGCGCTCCTCACGGGTTCGTCGTCGATCTACCATTCGTTGCGTTGTGCGGTGGCGCTCGCCGAACGTCTCGACGTGCACCGACCGGCGTGGGAACTGGCCGCCGGTCGCCTGGGACACGCTCTGGCCCACCACCCCGACGCTTTCGCGCCCAAGGACGAATTCGCTATGGACTGGTACTACCCGGTCCTGAGCGGTGCCCTCGTCGGCGACGTCGCTCGTGAGCGACTGGACGCGGGCTGGCGTCGCTACGTTCTCGATGGATACGGCGTGCGCTGCGTCTCGACCAACGATTGGGTGACTGCGGCCGAGACTGCCGAAGCGGTGCTCACCCTGGACGCGGCGGGTCTGGGCTCGCGCGCCTTGGAGTTACTCGATCACACGACGCGCCACCGCCACGACGACGGCTCGTACTTCACGGGCATTGCCTACCCCGAACGCGTGACCTTCCCGGGCCTCGAGACCACCTCCTACACCGCCGCGGCGATCCTGTTGGCGGTGGACGCGGTCACGAACTCTTCAGCCGCCGCGGGACTGTTTCGCCACGGGGTGCTCGTCGACACGCTCGACTGGCCCGAACCGGGTTGCGCGCTCCTCGGGGACTAGGTGCGCGTCAACACGCGCAACGAGCCCTCGTGCGTTGCTTCGATGAAACGCCTACTGGCTAAAGCGGCGAGGTAGATCTCGTAAGGTGGTCGTCCGCCATCGGCCGGGTTGACGAAGACGTCGTGAATCAGAAGCATCCCGCCGACGACGATCTTGGGGACCCACGCGTAATAGTCCGCCCAGGCCACCTCCTCGCCGTGGCCGCCGTCGATGAAGAGGAGGTCGAGCGCCTGGTCGAAATGGGCGGCCACCACGGTGGAGGGTCCGACGAGACCGAGAACCACGTCTTCGAGCCCCGCGTCGGCGATGGTGCGTTGCCACGTCGGCAAGGTGTTGAGACGTCCGTCCACTGAGTCGACCAACTCAGCGTCGAAGTATTCCCAGCCGCGCTGGTTCTCCTCGGAACCGTGGTGGTGGTCGAGTGAGTACAACACCGCGTCGCGTTCTGACGCAGCTGCTCCGAGGTATACCGCGGACTTACCGCACCACGCGCCGACTTCGAGCCATGTTCCTCCCACGCCCCGGGTGCGAGCAGCATCGTAGAGGGCGCGACCTTCGTTGGCGGGCATGAAGCCCTTGACCGTCGCGGCGAAGGCGAGAAGCTCCTCGCTACGACTCACGACGTCGCCAGATTCACGAAGGTGTAGATACCCAGTCCCAGGAAGATCAGTCCGCCGCCGATTCGAATCTTGGAGAGAGGCACCACTCGTTGGAGGGCTTGACCGGCGTACACGCCGATGAAGGTGACGCAGATCAGGGCGAGGGAACTCGCGAGGAACACCTCGACGGGTTGGTGAAGCTTCGCCGAGAAGTTCGCCGCCTGAATCTGGGTGAGGTCGCCGAACTCCCCGAGAAAGATCACCGTAAAGGCGGTGAGGATCTCGCGAGTGAACGTCGCGGGTCGTTGGACGTCGCCGGCGCTGGTGCCCGACGCTTGCGCCGACTTCTCGGGAACCAACAGGAGGTAGGCCGCCCCGCCAAGGAACAACAATCCGACCATGGTGTCCTTGACGTGCGCGGGTAACAGTGTCAAGAGGCCGCCGGCGGTAACGGCGATGGCCATCTGGACGACGAACCCGGCGCACGCCCCTACCACCACCGCGGCGGACCGTGCGCGCGAACTCATGACGATCGTGGCGATCATCGACTTGTCCGGCAGTTCGAGGACGAAGATGAGCGCGAAGACCTCGGCGAAGGACCCGGCGCTCACGACGGGGTTAGAACTGTTCGCGCAGCGCGGCGGCGAAGGTGATCCCCACGCGCATCCTTTCGAGGTACTGCTCGACGGTGCGTTGGTCGCCTCCCAGTGGGTGGCTGCGGTGGAACTCTTCGACCTTGTCGGCGAAGGCCACGTCACGGATGTAAGTGGGTACACCCATCGTCATTCGTACGTGCATGCTCGCGGGGAACGCCGCGAGCATCTCGTCCCAGCGCTCGGTGATGGTCGACCAGATCGTGGGCCCGGTGGTCGCGTTGGCGCTGAGGTACCCCAGCACCAGGGGCGCGTCCTGCTTTCGGAACTCGCTGAAGCAACGATCGAGAGCGTCGCGCGCCACGGTGAGGTCTGAGAACTCGCCGAGACTGAACAGGTACCGCTGCTCGTCTTGGGGAGTAGCAGCGCCACGGTACCGCTCGAGGAAGGTCTCGTAATCGCCGGGACGATTCTGGTGAGCGACGACGCGCAAGATAGCGCGCGCCAAGTTACCATCGAGGTCGTTCGTCTCGAAACGACGAACCGCTTCGGCCTGGATGTCCGTGTCCTCACCGATCACGCCCAGTGTGGCGATGAGGATGGCGCGCAATTGTGGCGTGAGCTCGTCCTCGCCCGCGCGTCGCGTCCCAGCCCAAGCGCTGGAACTGCGGCGCGAAGAGTTCACGGACGTTGTCGACCAGGGTGTCGTGCTGCGCTCCGTCGAGGGCGCGATGCGCCAGTCCGACGGCGCTCGCCACGCTGCCCCAGGTGTTGGGTTCGTTCTGATCGCCGAGTCCGCGCGCCGTGGTGAGAAACTGCGCCCAGGTGATCTGGCCGGCGAAGAGTCCGGCCCAGGAATCCGCGACCAACGTCGCGCGTTCGAGTTCCTCGAGTTCGCCGATGTGCGGACTGAGGGCGGCGAGCTCGCTCGCCCCGTAGCGCGTGCGAAACACGCCCGAGCCGCCAGCGTTCACCACCACGGGGCTGACGTCGCTCACCGCGACGGGCACGTCGTGAAGCAGGTGGCGACTCGTGGTATCGCTGGTGAGAGAGCGGGTGAGCACCGGCACGAGCCACGAAGACCCGATGGCGCTCGAGGGACCGCCGCGGCCGTAGGCGAAGGGCTCTTGGGTCAGCTTGCCGTCGGCGAAGGTCACCAGTGGGTGTCCTCCCTGGAGGATCCACGTGTTCATCATCTCGCGCACCGGTTGCTTGGACGTCTCTTCGAGGGCGTCCCACAGATCGGTAGTCACCGTATTGGCGTAGGCGTGCTTGGTCAGGTAGTGACGGATACCGTCACGAAACGTCGTCTCGCCGAGGTACTGCTCGAGCATTCGCAGAACCGACCCACCCTTCTCGTAGGTCAAGATATCGAACATCCCGCGGGTGTCCTCGGGCGAGATGACTTCATACTCGATGGGTCGCGTCGAGTGCAGACCGTCGATCTGCATCGCGGCGTCGCGGTCGATACCAAAACCGAGCCACATCTTCCACTCCGGGCGAAACGCGTTGGTGCACAGGACCTCCATGAACGTGGCGAAGGCTTCGTTGAGCCAGATGCCCTCCCACCACTCCATGGTGACCAGGTCCCCGAACCACATGTGAGCGACTTCGTGCGCGACCACTTGGGCGATGCGCTGCATCTCGCCGAGTGAGGCCATCTCGAGGTCGATGAGCAACGCCGATTCGCGGAACGTGACACAGCCCAGGTTCTCCATCGCGCCAAAGGCGAAGTCGGGGATCGCTACCAGGTCCAACTTGTCGCCGGGGTAGGGGATGGCGAAATAGTCCGAGAAGAAGCGCAGGGCGAAGGCACCGGCGTCGAGGGCCAACTGCGTGAGGTGTCCCTTGCCGAGGGGATAGACGATACGAAGGGGCACCCCGTCGACGTCGAGGACGGCGGTCTCGTCAAAGGGGCCCACCACGAAGGCCACCAGGTACGTCGACATCACCATGGTCGGAGCGAAGGTCACCGTGCGCCACCCGTTACCCAGGTCGGTGCTCGAGGTCTCGGGCGAGTTCGAATACGCCGCGAGCTGGGCGGGGACGGTCAAGCTGATCTGGTACGTGGCCTTGAAGGACGGCTCGTCCCAACACGGGAAGGCGCGGCGCGCGTCAGAATGCTCGAACTGCGTCGTGGCGATGACGTGGGTCTGGCCATCGTCTGAGGTGAAGGTCGAACGATAGAAGCCCACCAGGAGGTCGTTGAGCACCCCGGTGAAGGCGATCTCCATCGTGGCCTCGCCCGCGGGAAGCGACTCATCGAAAGTGAAAGTTGCGGTGTTGTACTGCTCGTCCAATCGCGGCTCACTCGAACGGTGCGTGACCGACTGGGCCGAGACGCTCGCCGCGCCCATCGCCAGATCGAGGGCGTGCAAAGTGATTTCGCTCGTCGCCTCGACGACGGTGATGTCGATTTCGACGCGTCCCGCGAAGGTCGCGGCGTCGAGGTCGGGGGTCAAAAAGATGCGGTACGCCGAGGGCACCACGGTGCGCGCGAGTCGATACGGATTCGAGGTCAAAGTCATAGTTCACTACCTTATGGCCAAAAGTTCTACGCTCGCTAGGTGACAAATACGCCGACCCCCGTCTCGCTTCGCGTCAAGCCCGGTCCGAACCGACTCGCCGTGACCGGCATCGGAAACGCCATGCTCGACATCATCACGCAGGATTCGCGTGAGGTGTATCGCGAACTCGGCCTCACCAAGGCGGCGATGTCGTTGATCGACGAGGACCAACTCGACACGTTCTATAACGCCATGGGCCCGACCATCCAGATGTCTGGTGGATCGGTCGCCAACTCGATCGCCGGTGTCGCGGGACTCGGTGGTACGTGTGGCTACATCGGCAAGGTCGCCGACGACGAATTCGGCCAACGATTCACTCACGACCTACGTTCCATGGGTGTGGAGCTCGACCTCGCGTTGGCCAAGGAGGGCGAGGGCGCTACGGGTCGCTGTCACGTCTTCATCACCGACGACGCCCAGCGCACCATGGCCACGTACCTCGGCGCGTCGAACCAATTGCGCGTGAGCGACGTACGAGAAGACCTGATCGCACGCTCCGAGATCACCTACGTCGAGGGTTACCTCTTTGACTTGCCTCCGGCGAAAGAGGCGATCGCCAAGGTCGTGGAATTCGCGCACCTGCACGATTCCATGGTCGCCCTCTCGCTCTCGGACATGTTCTGCGTGAGCAGACACCGCCGTGACTTCTTCGAGCTGGTGAGTTCTGACGTCGACGTACTACTGGCGAATGAGACCGAGATCATGGCACTCTTCGAGGTCGATACGATTGCCGCGGCGTTCTCCGCCATCGAGGAGTTGGGCGTTCTCGCGGTCGTCACGCGCGGTCCACGCGGTGCTGACGTGGCCTTTGGCTCGGGGGTCGTCAGCGTGCCAGCCAGCGAAGTTACTCACGTCGTCGATCAGAACGGGGCCGGTGACATGTTCGCGGCGGGATTCCTCTACGGTTTGGCCCTGGGTGCTGACCCGGTCGAATCGGCGGAGTTGGGATCGCTGTGCGCGGGGGAGATCATCACGCACCTGGGTGCGCGCCCCGAGGGTGATCTCGAAGAGATGGCGATCGAGGCCGGCCTTCTCTAGGTGAAGGTGATGTTCGAACCTATGGTTCGACGCCCGCGGCGAGCGCGGCCGACACGCGATCATCGTGACGTTCTATCGAAACGATCGTGTCGTCGGCGACGACGTAGACGTGAAAGAGGCGGGTCTCGTCGCCTCGGGGACTGCCCTCGGGCCAGTGGACGTCGAGTGCGACCAGGATGCCGCGTGAACCCGTGACCAGTTCGGTGACGTTTCCGGTCGCCCCGGCGTCCATGACGCGCTCGAACGTGGCCAGGACGTCACGACGATTGCGGCAACCTCGCGGATGGGTCACGTCACCCCAGGTGACGTCCTCACTCAACAAGGCCGCGAACGCTTCGAGGTCGCGCGTCGCCAGGGCGCCTCGCACGCGTTCGCTCAGGGGCAACGTCTCGTCGTTCTGGACAGTCACACCCTCATTGTGCCACGGCGCCGGCGGAGGTCAGATACCCAGGCGATCGAGCTCGGCGTCGAGCACTTTGGTACGTGCGGTCTCCCACATCACCCACGCCGCGGTGATCGGGATGCACGCGAGCAACATCAGCGCGTCACCGCCGATCCACATGATCGCGCCACCGAGATGGACGTTGGAGAGCAGCCACCCCGGCGTCGACCCCTTGGGGGCCATGGCGGCGTACGCCGGGAAGGGCAGGGTCGAGGTCATCACCAGCGCGAGACCGGTGAACGTGTCCACCGGTACCGCGGCCATCACGAACACCAGGCGAAGGCCCGGGTGGATGGTGCGACCGCGTTCGAGGCCAAAAGCCACGCGAAAGAAGAGGTACCCGGTCACCAAGAACGCGATCTGTTCGGCGTGGTGCACCCACATGTGCTCCATCATCAGGTTCGCCACGCCCGTCAGGTGGGTGACGGGAATGACGACGAAGTACAGAGCGAAGCCAAAGAGCGGGTGAGTAACGACACTCATGACGCGTCCGTCAAGGAAGGCCTTGACGCGCGGGCCGCCAGCCGCGTACCACAGATCCAGGGGGGCCGATAGAGCGAACAAGGGAGCGGCGAGCATGATCAGGAGAAGGTGTTGGATCATGTGGGCCGAGAAGTACATCATGTCGTAGACGCCCAGCACCGACTGCGTGGCGAAGAACGTGACGACCATCCCCAACGCGAAGAACAGGCTGCGCCAGCGCGACCACCCGGGCGACCGGGCGACGCCCCAGGCGTAGAGGGCCGCGACCACCAGCATCAGGGCGAGGGGGAGGGCGGCGACGTGCCACTGGTTCAGGTGGTGCCACGAGAAACCAGTGGTGGTCGTGGGCATCGGCATACGACGCCATTCTACGGGTGCCGCGAACTCGTCTTCCTGGAAGTGACGAGATCGGCACGAGTAAGGTGGGCGTCGTGCTCTCGAAGTTTTTCAGCCCTCGTGCCCTCATGGTGCACGCGGCTCTGGTGGCGTGGCTGGCGATGTGCGTGCTCGCGGCCTGGTGGCAGATCGGGCGCGCTATCGGGGGTAATTCACTGAGTTTCCTCTATGCCATCGAGTGGCCGTGCTTCGCGGTCTTGGGCGTTTACGGGTGGTGGGCGCTGTTGCACGTCGAAAAGCCGACCGAGGATCAAGAAGTCGCGCGTCGCCAATACGAAGAGCGCATGCGCGCCGACGCCCTCTTGGCGCGATCTTTCGAGGAGGACGAGCGCGAGGACCCCCAGCTCGCCGCCTACAACGACCACTTGGCCGATCTCTCGACGGTCCCGAGGAAAAAACTCTGGGGCCATTGAGTGGACGCTGCTTTTCGCCGGTATCGGCTGATGTCCTTCATTACAGGCACGACGTTGTTAACGCTTTTTGTTACCTTGGCGCTGCACCAGTGGGACCTGAGTCTGTGGACGAGCATCAAGCCGTTGGTGGTCATCGACGGCGTGGGTCACGGCGTGGTGCTGTACCCCATCTACTTGGTCATGAGCTTTCAGTTCGTGATCAAGGCCCGACTGAGTCTGGGGTACCTTGCAGTGATGCTCCTCGCGGGTTTTGTCCCGGGCGTCGCATTTGCGGTGGAGTACTTCTTGGCCAAGCGCATCTACCCCAACGGTATTCCACCGCGCGCGAAGTCCTCAGCCGCCCCTGGGGCGTGACAAGAGGACCCGAGGGTACGTCAGGTGGCGCTACGGACGGGGTCCGGGTACGTACAAGAGCACGTCACTGATCACGGACCGTTCCCAAGGTGTGGGATGCGTCAGCGATGCGGTGACAACGACGTCAACGGCTCAGCCGCGACCGCAGTTCGGCTTTTTGCCGTGGTTGGCCTTCTTTTTTGCGCGTAACTTGCGCTTGTTGGTCCGCTTCGACATAGGTGACAATGTTAGTAGGTCCGACGTCCGTCGAGCCAAACGAGGAGATGACCGTGAGTAACGACAGCCCCGTCGTACGGGGGCGATTGATGGTCGTGGCCACGCCGATCGGAAATCTGGGTGACCTCTCACCTCGCGCCCTGGCGCTCCTGACCGAGGCGGAAGCGGTGTACTGCGAGGACACGCGTCATTCGCGCACGCTCTTCAGCGCCAATGGAGTGCGTCCTCGCCATCGCCTCCTGGCCCTGCACGAACATAACGAGGCGTCTCAGTGCGATGAGGTCATCGAGCGTATTTCTCGCGGCGAGTTAGTGGTCCTGGTGTCGGACGCGGGGACTCCGGGCATCTCGGACCCCGGCGCCCGCGTGGTGGCCGCCGTGGTCGCGGCCGGTTTGGACGTATCGACCGCCCCCGGACCAACGGCCGTCATCGCTGCACTCAGCATCAGCGGCCTCGACACCGAACGATTCGTCATGGAGGGATTCCTTGGTCGCAAGGCCGGTGAGCGGGCATTGCGCTACGAGTCCTGGCGTCGTGAGGAGCGCACCATTGTCTTTTATGAGTCGCCCCAGCGACTGGCGACGACCTTGAGCGAACTCGCCGAACGGTTCGCCGACCGGCGCGTCGCGGTGGTGCGCGAACTCACGAAATTGCACGAGGAAGTCGTGCGCGGGACCGTGAGCGAGGTGAGCGCCGCTATGAGCGCGCGTGAGATCCTCGGCGAGGTCGTGGTGGTCCTTGAGGGGGCGTGCGCGCCGGCACCACACAGCGATGCCGTCGTCGACGCGGCGCTGAAAGAACAGCTCGAGCGTGGCCTATCGGTACGCGACGCCGTCGCCCACGTGGTCGAGCAACTCGGGGTGGCGCATCGCGAAACCTACGCTCGCGCGTTGGGCCTGCGGGCCGATGGGGGTCACTGAGTTAGTACCCTTGGCGGATGGCGCATTACTACATCACCACCCCGATTTACTACGTCAACGACGCTCCGCACGTGGGCCACGCCTACAGCACGGTCAACGCCGACGCGATCGCGCGCTGGCACCGACTGATCGGTGACGAGACAAAGTTCCTGACCGGGACCGACGAACACGGTCAAAAGATCGCCGACGCGGCTGCGCGAAACGACATGAGCCCTCGCGAGTGGACCGACATCACCTCGACGCGCTTTCGTGAGGCGTGGGCGGCGCTCAACATCAGTTACGACGATTTCATCCGCACCACCGAACCTCGTCACTACGAGACGGTTCAGAAGTTCCTCTCCGCGGTGCACGACAACGGCTACATCTATAAGGACACCTACCAGGGTCTGTACTGCGTGAGCTGTGAGGATTACTACACGCTCGAATCGAGCGATGAGGGCAAGTGCCCCATCCACGGCATCGTTCTGACCGAGATGCAAGAGGAGAACTGGTTCTTTCAACTCAGTGCCTTCGAACAGCCTCTCCTCGAGTACTACGAAGCACACCCGGACTTCGTCACACCCGAGACCAAACGCAATGAAGCACTGGCCTTCATCAAGGGTGGGTTGCGTGACATCTCGATCACCCGCACCTCGATCTCGTGGGGTGTGCCCGTCCCCTGGGACGAACACCACGTGTTCTACGTGTGGTACGACGCGTTGATCAATTACTTGACCGCCATTGGTTATGGCCGCGAGGACGACGAGACGGCGACGTGGTGGCCCCATTCACACCACCTCATTGGAAAAGAGATCCTGCGATTCCACTGCGTGTGGTGGCCCGCGATGTGCATGGCCGCGGGTCTTGATCCCGTTAGTCACGTCCAAGTGCACGGCTGGCTCCTCGTCGGTGGTCAAAAGTTGTCCAAGACCATGGCCGCTCAAGGCGGCGTCAAACTCACCGATATCGCCCCGGTCGTACTCACCGACGAGTTCGGTGTGGACCCGATCCGCTACTACCTCTTACGTGAGACGTCCCTCGGCAACGACGGCGACTTCTCCCACGAGGGCATCACCGCGCGCTACAACACCGACCTGGCGAACAATCTCGGGAATCTCGTCGCACGGGTATCGACCATCGTGGCGTCTAAGTGCGGTGGCGTCGGACCAGCGCCCGAGGCCGACAGTGAGTTGCGAGGCGCCGCCGAGACCGCGATCGTCGACACCGCCGCCGCGTGGAATCGCTTCGCGCCGAATTTCGCCCTCGAAGCGACGTGGGGACTCATCGGCGCCACCAACGCGTACCTCGAACAGCGTGCTCCCTGGAAGATGGAACCGGGCGAGGAACTCAACGCGGTCATGGGCAATGCCCTCGAGGCGATTCGACTGGTGACGATTCTCGCGACACCGGCTATTCCCGAGGTCAGCACCGTTATCTGGCGACGCATCGGTCTGGAAGGTGCGCCGAGCGACGAGGTCTTCGCCGACAGCGCACAGTGGGGTCGGTACCGAGCGACGAACCCTATTGAAAAGGGCGAGCCATTGTTCCCGCGTATAAAGGCCAGTGGTGACTAGCTGGACCGACGCCCACTGTCACCTGCAGGACCAGTACCTCGGGGGACGCGAACTCGACGTCACCGCGGCCCAGGCGCTCGAGCGAGCCTTCGCGGCCGGGGTCGGCCGCGTGGTGGTGATCGGCACCGACGCGACGAGTTCCCTCGAGGCCCTCGCGCTCACCGATATGAGTGCTGACGTGGACATTTACGCCACCGTCGGACTGCACCCTCACGAAGCGACCCACGATGTCGAGCGCATCGCGGCCCTGGCGCGTCAGGGGCACCCGCGCCTGGTCGGTATCGGCGAATGTGGTCTGGATTACTACTACGAACACTCACCGCGCGACGCCCAGCGCGACGCCTTCGCGCGCCAGATCCAACTCGCCCACGAACTGGACCTCGCTCTCGTGGTGCACTGTCGTGATGCCTTCGACGATCTCTTCGAGATCTTCGACGTCGAAGGTGTTCCCTCACGCACGGTTATCCACTGTTTCACCGGCGCACCGTCGGAGGCGCAGGCGTGTCTCGCGCGAGGATGCGACATATCGATATCGGGCGTCGTGACCTTCAAGAATGCCGAGTCGGTGCGCGAGGCGGCGCGCCTGGTCCCCTTGGAGCGGCTCCACGTAGAGACCGACAGTCCCTTTCTCGCGCCCGTCCCGCACCGCGGACGCGCGAACGAACCCGCGCTGGTGTCGGTCGTGGGAGAATTCCTCGCCGAGTTGCGCGGTGAGAGTGTTGAGCACCTTCGCGCTGCGACGTCGCGAAACAGCGCGCGACTGTTCCAATTCGATCCGTCATAAAGTACATTTGACCAAGAATTAAATGGCTTTCTCGCGGTACGAGTTGCCAATGTGGCCCACCTCCCCTAGCGTTGAGGCGCCGGTCGAGGAGAACGACCGGAAGTCCTGGTGGAGGGTGGAGATCTGAGGGCACGACCCCGCTTGGCGCGTATGCGCCTCGCGACGCCGGTAGCCGCTGCCATCGCACTCGTGATGGCGTCGACGGTACTACTCCCTGCCACTGCGCGGGCGTCGACGGCTCACGCCTATGAACCCATGCCGAACTTCGTCGGGATGGGTCGATCGAGTGTCTACGCCGAGATGTTTCGCGCTCAGTTGTACTTCAAGACGACCGGCACCGGAGCCAATACGTCGAGTTGGGTGCGCGTCGTTAGCGAGTTACCTGCCGCAGGCACGCTCGTTCCTGTGTTGTCAACCGTGACATTGGAAGTGACCACGGTGCCGCTCGTCGAGGCGCCGGTGAAGCACGTGGTCACCGCCGCCGTCGTGACGCGTCGCGTCACCAAGAAGTCGCCCATCAAGGTGTACGCCGTCGTCAAGACCGTCAAAAGAACGCCGACCGTCAAGAAGAAGGCGGTGCGTCACGAGGTCGCGACCTACCGAGAAGGTGTCGCGACCTGGTATTCCTATATCCCGGGCCAGTGCGCCAGTTGGTATTTGCCCAAAGGAACGCTCATTACCGTGGTGGACTTGAGAAACGGACGCTCCGTGACCTGTCGTATCACCGACCACGAAGAGGCGCATGGAAATCGTGTCGTCGATCTCTCCGAGACGCAGTTCTTGGAACTCGCCCCCCTGGGCGTGGGCGTGGTGCCCGTTAAAGTCACCTGGTGACCCACACCCGCGCTGAGCTCATCGCGCTCCTCGAACAAAACGGACTCACCCCCTCGCGCGCGCTCGGCCAGAACTTCGTCATCGACGCGAACACCGTACGTCGCATCGCTCGCCTCGCCGGAGTGGGACCCGGTGACGAGGTCCTCGAGATCGGCGCCGGACTCGGATCACTTACGATGGCGCTGGTCGAGACCGGCGCGCACGTCACGGCCATGGAGGTCGACCGCTATCTTTTGGCGCCGCTCACCTCGGTCGTCGGTCCGCTCGGCGTGCGCGTGGTGCACGCCGACGCCTTGAAGGCGGACTACGCCGAAGTATTGACGGGCCCCACGATGGTGGTGGCGAATCTCCCCTACAACGTGGCCACGCCCTTGGTGATGCACCTCCTCGAGACCCAACCGCTGATCACGAGTCTGCTGGTGATGGTGCAAAAGGAAGTGGGCGAGCGTTTCGCCGCGAGTGCCGGCGACGAGGCGTACGGCGCGGTGTCGTTGCGAGTGCAGTACTTCGCCGACGCGACGGTGGTCGGCAAAGTTGGCCCCAACGTGTTCGTGCCCAAGCCGAAGGTCGACTCGGCCCTGGTGAAGATCGTGCGTCGCGAGAACGTGCGCGTCGACCCCGCGCTCGTCAGTGAGGACGAACTGTTTCGCGTGATCCGAACGTCCTTTGGTCAACGTCGAAAGATGTTGCGACGATCCCTGCACGACTGGGCCAGCGACGGGGTCTTTGAGCGCGCGGGCGTGGACGAGACGCGCCGACCCGAGGAGTTGACCCTGGAGGAGTTCGCAAGATTGGCAGCGGCCAAGTGACTCAACTCCTCGCACCGGCCAAAGTGACTCGCTACCTCGAAGTGACCGGGCGTCGCAACGACGGCTACCACTTACTTCGCAGCGAGATGGTCACCGTGTCGCTCCACGACGAGTTGGAGATCGACGAAGGTGGCGACTACCTGCGCGTCGTCGGACCGGACTCGGTTCCCCTCGACGGCACCAATCTCATCAGCAAGGCGCTGGCACTGGTCGGACGCCGTGCCGGGGTGACCCTGGAGAAGCACATTCCCACCGGAGGTGGGCTGGGAGGCGGGAGTGCCGACGCCGCGGCGATCCTGCGTTGGGCCGGGGGAGTGGACGCCGACGTCGCGGTGCGCCTCGGTGGCGACGTGCCGTTTTGTCAAGTGGGCGGACGTGCGCTCGTCGAGGGTATTGGAGAAGTGGTGGCCCCCCTCGACTTCGAGGAGCGGGTCTTCACGCTTCTCGTGGCCGATTTCGCGGTCTCGACCGCTGAGGTGTACCAGGCGTACGACGAGTTGGTGTCGACGGGCGAGCGGCCCGGGGGCCTCAATCATCTCGAACTACCGGCGCGGCGAGTGCAACCGCGACTTGGTCGCCTGCTCGACTGGGCGCGCGCCGAGTACGGGGGCGTGCAGTTGGCGGGGTCGGGGTCGACGTTGTTCGTGGAGGGACACATCTTCGATGCTCCCAACGGGGACGTGAGAGGTCCCGATGGTCCAGTGAAGTGGTATCAAACAGTCACGACGCGTTAGGCGTCGGGGTGACTATTTACCGGCAGCGCGACGCTGGAAGCGAGTCCGCTTCAGCATCTTCTTGTGCTTCTTCTTACGCATGCGCTTACGGCGCTTCTTAATTAACGATCCCATGGCTTAGAGAACACTAGTCGACGTCACTTGGCGCGCGCGAAACGGTCCTTCACGGGTGCGCGGGAGCGATTTTTAGAATCTGCAGCGCCTGACGCGGGCACCCGCGAACGGCGTAGCGCGCCGACTCATGCGTGCCGATGTCGGCCGTGGGCACCGGGTCCGACGAGATGATTGGGTATCCCCACTCGTCGAGGTGGACCAGCTCGGGGGCGAGTTCGGCGCAGTGGCCAAAACCGTCGCAGAGGATCGGGTCCACGCGCAGAACAAACTGGCCAGTTCGGCGGATCACTCCCATACGAGCTCCTCTTCTTTTTCCAAGGCGGGCACCGTCAAGTAATGCTGCGTCGAGCGAGATCCGGCGCACGGCGCACCGCGCAGATGGCTGTCGATGTCGTCTGAAAAGACCGCGATGCTCGAACGCACGAAGCGAACGACACCGTCGGGGTGGCGACACGCTCCGCGGCCATTGATGACAGCGCATCGATCGCTGAGGCGTTTGATCGCCGCGACGCCGTCGCGTCCGCCACGTGCGACCTCAGCCAGGTCCTCGGCGAGGGCCGGCAGACCAAAGGCGCAGGGACCGCACTGACGCGCCGACTCGTGCGCCATCCAGCGCACCACCCGCTGGGTCTCGGTGACGCCGCACGCCACGCGTGGCAGCACGGCCAATATCCCGGCACCCACCGAGAGGTCCATTGGCGCCAGCGCTTCGTTGCAATACGGGGTGTCCAGTTGTTCACCGCGAAGCCAGGCGCCCCCGTAGCCACCGAGGAGGACGGCCTGAGGGTGGGCGTCGGCCCCGACGCTCTTCAAGATGGTGCTGATCGGCGTACCCAAGGAGACCTCGACGACGCGCGGGTGGTCGACCGCCCCGGTCACCGACACGATCGCGCTCCCCGGGTGCTCGGCGGTACCGAGTTCGCGGAACCACTGCGCCCCGTAGCGTCCGATCAATCCGACGTTGGCGCACGTCTCGGCGTTGTCCACCAGCGTGGCGCCACGTCCGATGCGCAAGATGTGCGGGCGTCCAGGTCGAAACTGGGGGAGTGACTCGTTGTCGTCGAGCCAGTGCACTAGTGCGGACTCTTCGCCGGCGACGTAGCGCCACGGCGGCGTGTGTAGGTCGAAGCTCGGGCCGCGGTTGCGCCGCACTCGTTCGTGGATCGCGCGCTCGACGTGGTTCACCACTGCTGGGTTGTCGCGCGCAACGCACACCGCGACGCGACTGGCCCCGATCATCGAGGCCAGCATCTCGGCACCGTCGAGAACGAGGTGCGGATTCGTCGAGAGCAGGCGGAAGTCCTTGTGCGCGGCTGGCTCACCCTCCATGCCGTTCACCACGACGTATTTGTGGCCACGCTGAGCGCGCAACAACTGGACTTTGCGCGAGGTGGGAAATCCCGCGCCGCCGCGACCGACGAGTCCCGAGGCCTCGAGCTCGTCGAGCAACGGACCCACCGGTCCCGTGGGACGAAACGTCTCCTCGTGGTCCGCGAGCGATAGTGGGCGGTTATTCGCGTTGGCGAATAACCGAGGAAGAGTGCGTGCCGAGATCATCATCGACCCCGCGGGCGGGCACGCGGCGGCGTGCGCGGAAATGCTTCGGGTGCGCGTGAGCGTCCGGCGACCGGCGGCGTGCGCGGAAACGCCTCGGGGAGTCGCGGGCGCGGCGCGGTCGCTGGAGGAGTGGCGAGAGGCGACAGTGCCGTACGCCCGGCGGCGCGCGTGGGGCGTCCGAAGTAGCGCCATAGCGCCGCCAGAGCGACGACGCCCGCGCAAGCGACGACCAAGAGCGTCCCGATGCCGTGGTGGGTATCGGTACCGACCATGTACGCATGCACCAATGAGATGGCGTAGCCCAGCCAACTGAACCAGTGGATGAATCGCCAGGACCGATTCTTGATGCGTAGTTTGACCAGGCTAGAGATCCATACCGCGAGGAATAGGTCAAAAGCGACGGCCCCGAGCGCGACGGGCAGGCGCTTATAGCTGGACGTGAAGGGGATGATCGAGGAGATGACGCCCGTCGAGACGTAACTGTCGAGGATGGTCGTCAGGATGTGAATCACCAAGAACACCACGGCGATCATGGAAAGGGATCGGTGAATCTCGTTGAACTCGAAGCGACCGACGGTGGTGCCTCCGACTCGATTGGCCACCAGGGTGCCCAACGCCACCACCGCGGTGAACAACAACATGGTGACGATGCCGGTCGCGCGTGTCGTGTACCAGAGATAGGGGGTGGTGAGGGCGATCACGCGGCATCCTCACGCGGCCATGCACCCACGAACTCGACCGATCCATCGTGGCGCACGAGGCGCGCCGAGCGACCCGCCTGGGCAATATGCCAACCGGCGTCCTCGCCCCAAATCAGCGCCGCCGTCGCGAAGGCGTTTGCGGCCACGCAGTCGGCGTCGATGACTGTGGCGGCCACGTAAGGGGTCGCAACGCTGCGTCCGGTGCGAGGATCAATAATGTGGCCGACGACTTCGTCTCCGCGCCGCCACGTTCGTACCGAGTTCGACGAGGTCGCCATGGCGCCGTCCATGAGCGTGAGGCGTGGTTCGTTGCCCGTGATTGTCAAGGTCTCGGCGACGCCGATGATCCAAGGATTGGCGTCGTCGCGTCCTCGCGCCCGGACGTCGCCGCCGATTTCAACGACGACGCCGCCGGTCGCGCCCACGTCTTCGACCACTAAGTCGGCCACCAGCGCCTTCGCACTTGCGCCGAGGTCGATGCGCCAGTCGGTGGTCTTCGAGACTCGTTGGCTGACGTCGTCAAAGTGCAGCGACGCGAAGCCCGGCGCGGGCGAGAGATCCACCGGGGTGTCGTCGAGAACGCCCAGGGAGTCGTAGTCACGGTCATAGCCGAGGACCTCGAGTGAGGTGAGCACCGTGGGGTCACATAGTCCGAGGGACAAGACGCTCGCGCGACGTGCCGCCCGCAAGGCCAAGGTCATGGTCGAGGTGAGGGCCACATCACCATCGGCGCGATTGATGCGCGAGATTTCAGAGTCCTCTCGGAACCGGTTGCACGTGAGATCAATGGCGTCAAGCCAAAAGTTCAGACGGTCTTGGGCGAAAGGCATCTGTCTGTCGTGTTCGGTGTGCAGTGAACCCGAAAGGCCCCAAACGTGAAAGTTCATGGTGTGATTACGTGCACGTCGTGTTGCCCGACGGCGACGTGTAGCAGGTGGTCGTCGTGGTGGTTGGGGCAACCGTGGTCGTAGTCGTGGGAGTCGGCGACGTCGTCGCGGAGCCCGACGCCCCCGTCGTGCTGGTCGTCGTGCTGGTCGTCGTGGGTGGCGCGGTCGTCGTAGGCGCCACGCTCGTGTGTGTCGTGGTGGTCACGTGCGGTTTCGTGACACTCGACAAGTAGCCCACCATACCGATTGAGAGAGCGCCCGATCCGACGAAGATGGTGCGCGTCAGGTTACGAACGCGCGCGAATCGGCGATCGCGCTGTTGCGGGGTGCGTGATGTGGGGGTCATACAATTCCAGTGTGCCAGTCGCTTCTAAAGGCGTGAACAGCCCGACTTAAAAAAACAGAAAGAATTGTTCCCTCATACTGTCGGAAGCGTGATCGTAAAGCGCGCACCGCCCAGTTCGGGGTCACGATCAACGGTGACAGTGCCATCGAGTTCAGAAACAACCTGATCAACAATGGAAAGACCTAATCCCGAGCCCGGGAGTCCCCTCGAGAGCGGTGAGCGCCAGAAACGATTAAAGATCAAGGAGACGTCCTCGGGAGCGACGCCCGGTCCCGAATCGGCGACAGTGATGAGACCTGCTGACGTGCTGACACGAATCTCGCTGCCATCTGGAGTGAACTTGATGGCGTTGGTCAGGAGATTCGAGATAGCGCGCACAAGTCGATCCCGTCGTCCGGTGATGCGAGAAGTCTCGAGGTCCACCTCGATTATGACGTTCTTGATGCGGGCGTACGTTCGCGCAGTCTCGACACATTCTTCGACGACGTCATCGAGACGCAACTGCTCGACCGGCCCCTCGGATCGTTCGCCGCGCGCGAGTTCGGCCAGGTCACCAACGAGCGCGGCGAGTTCGTCCACCTGGGTGACCATGTCGGTCGTCAACTGCTCGAGGTCTTCGGGCGCCAGAAGTTCGGCGCGCGAGAGCACTTGGGCGTTCGTGCGCAGACTGGTCAAGGGGGTGCGTAGCTCGTGTGAGGCGTCCAGCACCAATTGTCGCTGCAGTGATTGACTATGTTCGACGGTTCCGAGTAATCGGTTGAAGACGCGGCGAAGTCGTCCGAGCTCGTCGACGTCGCCCTCCACGAGACGTCGCGACATGTCACTGGTCTCGGCGATCGTCTCGATGTCGTCGGTGACGTCCTCGAGAGGGTGCAGGGCTGCTCGCGCCAAGAAGACCCCGAAGGACAAGGCCAGTAGCAGTACGCCGATCGATACCAGCAACAACGTTCGCACGAGATTGCGCAACTCGTTGATCTGACCCGAGAAGTCGGCGATGAAGACTTGCGCTCCGGTGGTCTTGAGTTGGCAGTCCGCGTTGCCTTCGCAGGTCACCACCGCGCCGATCGGCAGGGCGTAGATGAGCTCACGAACCGCCTCGTTGTTGAACTCGACCGTACGAAAGATGTGTCCGGTGGCTTGACCTTTGGCGTACTTCAACACCGTCGCGTCGATGAGGTGTGGGGGAGTGTTGGGTTGGAGGGTCTGTCCGGTCGAGAGGATGACGAATGAGGGCGTGCTCTGGATGTCGTCGCTGAAACCGTGGGCTTCCAACAGCGACTGATCGACCGAGTTCGTGAGTGCGTTACGCGTCGACCAGAACGAGGCGAGACTGGCCAAGATCACGGCGAGCGCGGCCGCGATCACCGTGGCGGCAATGACACGACTGCGAAAGGTCATGCAGTGCGCAGTGCGTAGCCCACGCCACGAACCGTCTGGATGAGACGCGGCTCATTGTTCTCCTCGAGCTTGCGACGCAGGTACCCGATGTAGACGGCGAGCGAGTTCGTGCCCGAGTCGAAGGTGTAGCCCCAAACGAGATCCAAAATTTGATCGCGCGTCAGTACTTGACGCGGGTGCTGCAAGAACAGTTCGAGCAGGTCGAACTCGATCTTCGTGAGCTCGATCAGGCGATCGCCGCGGCGCACTTCGCGGGTCCCGGGACTTAAGGTGAGGTCCTCGAAGCGCAGCACTGCGTCGTCACCGTCGTTCACTTGTCGTCGTCGCAACAAGGCGCGCAGTCGAGCCAGCAATTCAGCCAGGTCAAAGGGCTTGACCAGGTAATCGTCGGCCCCGACGTCGAGTCCCTCGACGCGGTCGTTCACTGCGTCACGGGCGGTCAACATCAAGATGGGGGTCGCGTCACCGGCCCGACGGATGCGCCGACACACTTCGAGCCCGTCGATATCAGGTAGTTGCAGGTCCAGTACGATGGCGTCGGGCGCGCGCAACTGGACCGAGCGCAAGGCGCTGGCACCATCTTCGAACATCTCGACGTCGTAGTTTTCCATCCGCAACGCGCGCCCGAGGGCCGTTCGTATCGCCGCGTCGTCGTCGACGATAGCGACGTAGGCATTGCTAATGGGTAGGTTGGTCACGGGCGTTCCTTTGGAATGCGGTCAGGCTCTAGTGTTGCGTGTTGGTATTAATGGTCTTTCGCGTTTGGTTAAGAATCTAGAAAGATTGTTAGCACCACTGATGGCGGGTAGTTCAATTGGCAGAACGACGGACTTTGAATCCGTAGGTTGGAGGTTCGAGCCCTCCCCCGCCAGCTCAAGGTATCAGGGCGTTGTGCGCCGTATTGTTCCTGATGAGGTCGGTCAAGCGCCATCAGGATCATCAGGTCGACCCGCGAGGACGGCTTGGGCGCAGGCGAGTCGCGCGACCGGAATGCGATAGGGCGAGCAACTCACGTAGTCCACGCCACAGCGATAGAGCGTGGCGATCGACGCCGGGTCCCCACCGTGTTCGCCACATATTCCGATCTTGAGCTGGGGATTGGTACTGCGACCGCGACGCACTCCGAGGCTCACCAGTTCGCCGACGCCTTCGGCGTCCAGGACGTCAAAGGGGTTGTGCTCCAACAGTCCTTGCTCCAGGTACGGGGCCATCAACTTTCCCTCCACGTCGTCGCGACTAAAGCCAAAAGTCATCTGCGTGAGGTCGTTTGTACCGAAGGAGAAGAAGTCGGCGTGTGCGGCGATCTGGTGGGCCAACAACGCCGCTCGCGGCGTCTCGATCATGGTGCCCACGGAGAAGTGCAGGGGCACGGGGTAGTGCCGCGCGACGTACTCGCTGGCCTCGATCACCCACGAGCGTGCTAGCGCGAGTTCGGGAGCCGAGATCGTCAAGGGGATCATGATCTCCACGCGTGGGTCGCCACCCGCGGCTAGGCGTAGTTGGGCGGCTTCGAGCAGCGCGCGTACCTGCATGGCGTAGAGGCCAGGCTTGAGGACGCCGAGGCGAACCCCGCGGACACCAAGCATGGGGTTCTGTTCGTGCCAGTACTTCGCCGCAGCGAGCAGTTGCGTCTCGTCCTCGTCGAGCCCCAGTGTCGCCTCCTTCACCACGAGGGCGTCGAGATCGGGCAGGAATTCATGAAGGGGTGGATCAAGAAGCCGCACCGTCACCGGCAGCGCGTCCATCGCCTCGAGGATCGCGACGAAGTCGGCACGTTGGACTTCGAGGAGTCGCGCCAGTGCGTCGTGGTATTGCTCGTCGGTACTGGCCAAGATCATCGAACGCACGACCGGTAAGCGGTCAGGGCCGAGGAACATGTGCTCGGTTCGACACAGTCCAATGCCTTCTGCGCCACGTTGGCGCGCCGCCAGTGCATCAAGGGCAGTGTCCGCGTTCGCGCGTACACCCAAGTGTCCGGCCCGGATCTCGTCAGCCCACCTCAAGATGACGTCGAGTTCGGCGGGTGCTTCACTGGAGGCGAGTTCCACGCGACCGAGCACCACGTGACCGGCGGTGCCGTCGAGTGAAAGCCAGTCACCCTCGACGATGGTGACCTCACCCAGGCGCGCGCTCGTCGCCTCGACCACCAGCTCGCTCACACCGACGACCGCCGGTTTTCCCCAGCCGCGCGCCACCACTGCGGCGTGGCTCACCAGCCCGCCGCGAGCGGTGATGACCCCTTCGGCCACCAACATGCCCGCGACGTCGTCGGGGGAGGTCTCGGAGCGAACGAGGACGACGCGCTCTCCGCGCTGGGTCGCGGCGACCGCCGAGGGTGCGTCGAAGTACGCGCGACCCACGGCCGCGCCCGGCGAGGCGGCGAGTCCTCGCGCTACGACGTCGACGACGGTCGTCGGGTCGAACGTGGGGTGAAGTACTTGGTCCAAATGATCGCCGGTGATTCGCGCGACCGCCTCGGCGCGCGTGAGGCGGATTGCGGGGTCCTGCACCATGTCGACCGCCATGCGCAGGGCCGCCGCTCCCGTGCGCATACCTGGACGCGTCTGAAGCATCCAGAGTCGGTTCTGTTCGACGGTGAACTCGATGTCGCACATGTCGCGATAGTGCGACTCGAGCCGCGAGAATACGTCGCGCAACTCCTTAGCGACGATGGGAAACAAGTCGTCGAGGTCAACGAGGGGTCGGGTGATACTGGTTCCCGCGACGACATCCTCGCCTTGGGCGTTGACCATGAAGTCACCGAAGGCGAGCGCCTCGCCCGTGGAGGGATTGCGAGTGAAGGCGACGCCGGTCCCCGAGGTCTCGTCACGATTGCCGAACACCATGGCCTGGACGTTGGCCGCGGTGCCGAGGCCGTGGTCGATGCCCTCGCGGTCGCGAAAGGCGTGTGCCCGTGCGCCGTTCCACGACGCGAAGATCGCCTCGATGGCCTCACGCAATTGTTGACGCGGGTCCTGAGGGAACTCGCGGCCGCAGTGCTTCGTGATGACGGTGCGGTACTGGGCGGCGAGGGAGAGGTTGGCCTCGGCGCTCAGGGCACCTTCGGTCACGACGCCGTCACTCGCCATGGCCCGACGCAGGTGCTCGTCGAAGTGCGCGTGGTCAATACCCAACACGATGCGTCCGTACATGGCGATGAAACGCGCGTAGGAGTCGTAGGCGAAACGTGGATCACCCGATTGTGCGACGAGCGCCTGGACCGACGCGTCGTTGAGGCCCAGGTTGAGGACCGTGTCCATCATGCCGGGCATCGAGAACTCGGCACCTGAGCGAACGGAGACCAGGAGTGGGTCGACGTCGTCACCGAAGCCCCGTCCCATGCGGTTCTCGAGGCGCGTGACTGCCTCGTCAATCTCGTGATCGAGCGAGAGGGGCCAACCGTGTCGCAAGTAAGCCCGACACGCGGTCGTCGAGATGGTGAAACCCGGGGGGACGGGCAGTCCTAGCACCGAGGTCATCTCGGCGAGGTTCGCCCCCTTGCCACCCAGGAGGAACTTGAGGGACATGGGCTTGGTGTCGTGGGGATGGTCGAAGTCGTAGACGAAACGCCGCATTGCTTCGTTGGACGCCGGGGCGTCCGGTGAGTTCGTAGGCGACATGCTTCCTCCGGTTTCGGGTGACGACGTTCTGCGACACTGTAGTGGGCATCGGCCAAGAAAGAAGACATTGGTTGGAATGGACAACCAATGAGTTTCCTTAGAATCAATGCTCATTACGCTCATACAAGTAAGCGCTTTCGCCAAACAACAACCAATTCAACCAATTCGCAACCACTTCGAAATTCTCTGGCGGAAGGCGTGTTAAAGGAGCGGTGCGTGGATTCCTACACGAAACGACGAAGGATGTCTGCGAGTTCGAGCGGGTGGCTTCCCTGGATGGAGTGATTCGCGTTCGCTACTCGCACCACTTCGTCATGAGGACGTCGGCGACGAAATTCAGTCTCGTCATCGTCACTGACGACCGACGAGGCACCCATGGCCCGTACCAACGTGACCGGGACCGCGATCTCTTCGAGCCAGGTCCACAGATTGAACGAGAGATTAGGTTGCCGGCTTGCCACACCGTGCCGTTGGTGGCGCCACACCCACGTGCCATCGGGTCGTTCGAGAGCGTTGTGCAAGATGCCGCGGCGCAGGGAGGACTCTGACCGACCGGGATTGAAGGCGATCGTCCGCGCGACGATCGCCTCAAAGTTGTCGAAGGTCTCTGGACCGTCGACGAATTCGAGGATGGAATGCGCCCGAGCAGTGGTCACTCCAGGCGTGATGTCAAGGAGGATCACGCGACTCACTAATTCAGGGTGCGCGTGCGTGAGGGCGATGGCGACGAGTCCGCCATAGGACATCGCCACCAGTGGTCGCGGCGCTGTGATGAGTTCTTCGAGTGCGCGAGCGACGTCGTCGGCGTGCTCCAGCACCGCGCGAGGCCCGAAGAACGAGGCATCGGAGTGACCGTGGTGGGGCAGGTCCAGCGCCACCAACGGACGATCGAGGGCCAGAGCCACGGTGTCGAAGGTGTGAGCGTTTTGCGCGCTGCCGTGCACGAGCACGAGTTCGGGAGCACCCTCGCCCCAGACCAGTGCGCTCACGTTTCGCAGACCGTCAACGGCGACGAAGCAACGACGTACGTGCGGTGTGCGCGGAGCCAGACCCCACTCGTCGATGTTCTCGTCGAAAAACCCGAACTCGTCATAGGCGGTCACGAACGCATCGTAGGAGAAGTTGGTAGTGACGGCACCTTGTACGATGGCGGCGTGGAATCATTGTCAAAGCGTCGCCTCGTCATCGCCACGGGGCGGTGCCACCCCACGCTCGCCAAGGACATCGCGGACCAGCTCGGGGTGACCTTGACCGAAGCGAATCTGCGCGAATTCTCCAATGGAGAGATCCACTGTCGCTTTGACGAGTCCATCCGTGGGGCCCACGTCTTCATCATCCAGACGCACTCCTCGCCGGTGAACGACGCGGTGATGGAGCAACTCATCATGATCGACGCCGCCAAACGCGCGTCGGCCAAGAGCATCACGGCCGTTATCCCCAACTACGGTTACGCCCGCCAGGACCGCAAGTCCACTGGTCGTGAGCCCATCACCGCCAAGCTCATCGCCGACATGCTCCAGACCGCGGGTGCGAATCGTGTCTTGTCAGTCGACTTTCACTCGGGCCAAATCCAAGGATTCTTCGACATCCCGGTGGACCACCTGGTGGCCGCTCCGGTGCTCGAGGACTACCTCAAGACCCACGCCAATACCAACGACATCGTGGTCGTCGCGCCTGACGCCGGACGCGTCAAGGTGGCCGAGCGTTACGCCCAGCACCTGGGATGTGACCTCGCCCTCGTTCACAAGACGCGCCCGCGCGGCACGGCCAACATCGCCGAGGCGCGTCACATCGTCGGTGCCGTCGCTGATCGGCACTGCGTTTTGATCGACGACATGATCGACACCGCCGGTACCATCGTGGCCGCGTGCGACCTCTTGAAGGCCCAGGGGGCCGGCGAGATCTGGGTCATGGCGACCCACGCCTTGTTCTCACCTCCGGCGGTCGACCGGTTGTTCAACGCACCCGTGAGTCGGGTCATCGTTACCGACACCCTGCCGCTCGGACCTGAACGGCGCTTCGAGAAGCTCGAGATCCTCTCGGTGGCCAATATCGTGGCGAACGCTATTTCGGCGATTTTCGAGGATTCCTCGGTGTCGGACATCTTCGGCGGCGAGAACCTCCTGTAACGCTAAAAGTGCGCCGTACGAACGGCGGCTAGACTATTCACCCTGTGCGTGACTGCGGTCGCGCGCGCGAATATTCGCCAGAGGAGTTGTCATGTCAGAGAATACGCTGCACGCGTCCACGGACCGCGCTCACGGGAGTCGTAACTCACGTCGCCTGCGCGCCACCGGCACGATCCCGGCCGTTGTCTACGGCGAAGGCGTGGACCCACTTCCTGTCGCCGTGGATGCCAAGTCCTTTCGCACCGCTGTATCAGGCGACCAGGGTCTCAACACCTTGATCGATCTCGACGCCGATGGCAAGAAGTTCATCGTCATGGCGCGTGAGATCCAACGCCACCCGGTGCGTGGCACCGTCTCACACATCGACTTCCAGGTGGTCGACCCGCACAAGCCCGTCGTCGCGGTGGTTCCTCTGCACATGATCGGCGACGCCGTCGAAGTGCGTCACGCCGACTGGGAGATCGACCAGCAATTGTTCAACCTCGAGGTCCTCTCGCGTCCGGACCTCATTCCGACCCACATCGACGTCGAGATTTCTCACTTGACGCCCGGCGACGCTATCCGCGTGGCCGACATCGTGTTGCCCGAGGGCGTCGTGCCGGCGGGAGACCCCACGATCTCGGTGGTGAACACGCACGCGGGCCGGGCGGCCAAGACGGCCGAAGTAAAGCCGTAGTCTGACGTGGCGCTGAGGCGCTCGGGCGAAGGCCGGCGCGGTAGTGCCAGCACTCTCGTCATCGTGGGCCTCGCCAATCCCGGCGACGAGTACGCGGGATCACGTCATAACGTCGGTGGTGACGCCGTACGACTCTTCGCGCAGCGGCGTAACGCGCGTCTCGTACTCGAGCGTCGGCAACGAGCGCTCAGCGTCACGCTGCCCACGCCGCGGGGCCCCGTGACCCTGGCCGTACCGACGACCTACATGAACGAGTCCGGCGCCGCCCTACCCCCACTACTCACGCGCACGTCGCTCGCCGACCTGTCACGCCTCGTGGTCGCCCACGACGACCTCGACCTTGATCCAGGGCGCTTGCAGCTCAAGTTCGGAGGGGGGCTCGCCGGCCACAACGGCCTCCGTTCGATCGCCCAGGTCTTGTCCACGCAGGACTTCGCGCGTCTGCGCATCGGTATCGGCCGACCCGAGCACAAAGAACAAGTCACCGATTACGTGTTGCGTCGTCCGACAGGCGCGCGCAAGACCAGTGTCGAGGCCGACGTCGAGCGCGCGGCCGATGCGTTGGAGATACTCGTCGACACGGACTTCGAGGACGCGCAGCGACAGATCAACGGCACTCGTGACTGATTCGACGGGGCTTCGACGAGTTCTCGAACTCGTCGCCCCGACCTTGCGTGGGGCCAATGTTGCGGGCACCTTCATCCCCAGCGGGTACGCGACGCCTCTCGCAGTCGGCGCCTACGTGCTCGAGCACCCCGGGCTCCTGGTCGTGACGGCAACCTCCACCGAGGCCGACCACCTCGCTGAGGCTCTGCGGGCCTTACTCGGGGCGACGAGCGACGTCGCCCTCTTTGGCGCCTGGGACACGCACCCGCTCGAACGCGTGAGTCCTGACAACTCGGTGATGGCCGACCGAGCGTTGTTGCGCTGGCGACTCACCCACGACGATCGTCCCGACGTCATCGTGACCTCAATTCGGGCACTGGCCCAGATCGTACCGCCCGATGAACCCGTGGAGCCGCTACGGTTCTCGCGCGGCGACGAGCGCGACCGTGATGAATTCATCACCGCACTCGTGCACTACGGATATCGCCGCGAGAGCTTGGTCGAGCACCGCGCCGAATTCGCAGTTCGCGGTGGCATCGTCGACGTGTGGCCGGCGCACGCTCTCGAACCGGTGCGCCTTGACTTCTTCGGTGACGAGATCGAACGACTCACGCGCTTTGACATCGCTTCACAACGTTCGACCTCCGACGTCGAAGTGATTGACGTCGGGCCGGCGCGCGAGTGGCTCCCCGCGACGGCGTCGCGCGCGCGAGCTGAGGACCTGATCCGAAGCGACCCGTGGGGGCGCGACGTGTTCGACCGACTCGCCCAAGGTCAACTCTTCGACGGCATGGAGGGCTGGATGCCCCTGTTCGTGACCGCTCGTCGCACGCTGCTCGACGAGGTTGCCGGTCTTACCTGTCTGGTCGTGGAGCCCGAACGGGTGCGTCGGCGACTGGACGACTTGCTCGACGAGGAGCGAGAACTCACCAGCGCCGTCGCCCAGACGTGGCGCGCGACCACTCAGGTGGCGCTCCTTCACAACACGTACGACGAGGTGCTCAGTGGTCGCGTCGACATCACTCTCGAACGAGGATTCGCCGAGGCCACCTCGGAGTTGACCCTCACATCGCCACCGGTGGTCCAGGGTGACCCCGCACGGATCGCCGCGCACGTGCGCACGTGGAGTCCCGATCGACGCGGCGTGGTCCTGACGTCCAATGCGGCAGCGGTGTCGCGCATGGCCGATCAATTACGCGCCGAGGGACTCGACGTGTCGGCGGACCCGACCAAGGTGCTCGACGTGCGACTGAGCGTGCTCGAGAGCGCGCTGCCCTCGGGATTCTCGCTCGAGTCTCCGGCCGTGGTGGTGTGGAGCGAGAGCGACCTCACTGGACGGCGCAGCGTTCACCGAGCGGCGCGCACCCGGACGCGCAACGTGGACGGATTCTTCGACGACCTGGCGATCGGTAGTTACGTCGTTCATCGCCAACACGGAGTGGCCAAGTTCTCAGGGACAACGACGCGTGCGATCAATGGGACCACGCGCGACTACCTGATCCTTGAGTTCAAGGATGGTCGAAGTTACTGGCCGACGGACCAGATCGACGTCCTCACGCCGTATTCGGGGGGTGACGCTCCGGCGTTGTCGCGCATGGGCGGCGCCGAGTGGCAAAAGACCCGCGCGAAAGCGAGTGCCGCAGCGTACCTGGTGGCCCAGGACCTCGTCGATCTGTACCGCCAACGCTCAGTGGCGGTGGGTCACGCGTTCAGTCCCGACACGGCGTGGCAACTCGAGATGGAAGATCTCTTTCCCTACACCCTCACCCCCGATCAAGGCGAGGCGATCGCGGCGATCAAGGCCGACATGGAACTGCCTCGTCCGATGGATCGCCTCGTGGTGGCCGACGTCGGTTTTGGCAAGACCGAGATCGCCGTGCGCGCCGTGTTCAAAGCGATCCAGGACAATAAGCAGGCGGCCGTCCTGGTGCCCACCACCTTGCTCGCGAGCCAACACTTCGCCACGTTCAGCGAACGGTTCGCTGGATTCCCCGTGAAGGTGGCCATGCTAAGTCGCTTCGTCGATGACGCCGAAAGTGCCCAGACGATCGCGGGACTAAAGGACGGCTCGATCGACGTGGTGGTGGGCACGCACCGGATCCTGTCCGAGGCGGTGGCGTTCAAGGATCTCGGTCTTCTCGTGGTTGACGAGGAGCAGCGTTTCGGGGTCAACCACAAGGAGGCCATCAAGTCCCGCTCGGTGGGCGTGGACGTGTTGACGCTCTCGGCCAGTCCCATTCCGCGCACCCTGGAGATGGCCTTCGCCGGGATCCGCGATCTGTCCATGGTCACCACGCCCCCCGCCGATCGGCGCCCGATCCTCACTCACGTCGGCGAATACGACGAGGCCGCAGTCGTCGAGGCGATCCGCAGAGAACTCTTGCGCGAGGGCCAAGTGTTCTTCGTGCACAACCGCGTCGCCGACATCGACGAGGTGGCTCGTCGCCTAGGCCAGCTGGTGCCCGACGCGCGCATCGCGGTGGCGCACGGTCAGATGGACGAGGGGACCCTCGAGCGCGTCATGGTGGACTTTTGGGAGCGACGATTCGACGTCTTAGTCTGCACGACGATCGTCGAGTCGGGGATCGATCTCCCCTCGGTAAATACTTTGATCGTCGACCGAGCCGAACGCCTGGGACTCGGTCAGATGCACCAGTTGCGCGGACGCGTCGGACGCAGTGGTCAGCGCGCCTACGCCTACTTGTTCCACGGGGCGAATCAGGTCTTGTCCGAAACTGCCTTCGAGCGGTTGCGCACCATCGGCGATAACACTGCGCTGGGTAGCGGCTTCAAGATAGCGATGCGCGACCTCGAGATCCGCGGCGCCGGAAACCTGCTCGGCCACGACCAATCCGGTCCCGTGGCGGCAGTGGGGTACGACCTGTACGTGCAACTCGTGGCCGAGGCCGTGGCCGACGCCAAGGGCATTCTGGTGCCCGACGTGGTGACGATCACGCTCGACGTTCCCGGTGACGCGCACCTGCCCAAGGAGTACGTCGAGGCCGACGACGCGCGTCTCGAGGCGTATCGACGTCTGGCGACCGTGGCCAGTGCGGCGGAACTCGAGGACCTGCGTGCCGAGTGGATCGACCGCTACGGTGCGATGCCCCGGGCCGCGCGCGGGCTGCTGGAACTGGCTGAACTGCGTCTGCGCTGTTTGGCGCACGGTGTGACGTACCTGCAAGTGCTGCCGGCCAAGGTGGGTCTGCGCTCGCGACCGGTGGTGCGACTGGGCCCCGTGGATCTGAGCCTCTCTACGCAGATGCGCGTACGCCGACGCTACGGGTCACGCGCCTACAACGAGGAAAGCAAGGAGTTCCGCAGTGAATTACCCACTGCGGCGGACTCCGCAGGTCTCGTCGAACTCATGGACGACCTCTTCGCCGATACGACCCCCTCGACGTGACTCGCTAGCATCAGAAGAGTGCGTCGCGTCATTGTCCTCATCGTTGTAGCACTCGTCGGCGCCGGTTGGTACGGGTTGGCCGGGTCTGCCACCGCCCTTGCGGTGAACGGTCGGACCGTCACATATGAGAGCTTCAACACCGAATTGGCCGCAATTACAACGCATCCGGGGCTCTTGTGTTACTTGAGTTCCCTCGCGGGCGTGGGAATCGAACCCGGTGCGGGTCGCGACACGGTGACTGCGGCGGGCGACACCGCTTGGGCCAATTTCCGCGTCGAGGGTATCGCGATCGATGAATACGTGACCCAGTACCTTCACTACCATCCGACTGCCGCTGACCTTGCCAGTGCGACCACCTCACTCGAGGGCGAACTCACCGCCGCCGCGACGCAAGCGTCACAGACGTGCCCGGGAACATCGGCGGCTGCGTTGGCCGACATGCCCGCTGAGATGCGTCAGTCACAGATCGAGGCCCAGGCGGCGTCGGTCTACCTCGTGAGCAAGTTGAATTCGACGATTCCCTTGACGGCTGCGTCGATCAAGAAGTACTTCCTCTCTCACCTGTCGCGATACGACACGTTGTGCGTCTCGGTGGCCGTCGTCGATCCGTCGAACCTGACGGCGTTCGCCGCCGCCCAGAAGCAGGGGATGTCAGTGGCAGCTCTCGCGAAGAAATTCTCGATCGATGCCTCGGGCGCAGCGGGCGGTACCTACGGCTGTTACGCGCCCACCTCGTCGTCATACGCCGGCGTTCGCTCAGACGTTGGGACGACTGCAGTGGGGCACTTTCCGACCACGCCGCTCAGCATCAGTTACAACAACGCCACGGACGCCCTGTTCGTCGCGCCCACCAAGGAGACCGTCTCGACCTTGGCCCAAGCCGAGGCCGTCGTCATCAATGACATCCAAGCCTCCAACGCCACGGGGGCCAACGCGGTGAAGGCCAATCTGCTCTACGCCGCCGCCGTGGTCGTCAATCCGTTATACGGCAGCTGGGGCCTGGCCTCGAGCGGCCCAGCGATCTTCGCTCCGGGCCTGCCCGGTGACACTGGGCCCACCTCGAAGGCCAATCTGACGACGGTGGCGACCCAGCCCTACCAGTGAGCCGACCGCGCGTTCGCGTCGTCGGGCTTGGTCCGGGTGACGCGCGTCTCCTCACTTCCGGAACGATCGAGTTGCTGCGCAACGCCGGCGTAGCGCGCCTACGCACGCGGGTGCACCCCGCCGCCGCGGGTTTGGACCTCGAGAGTTACGACGAATGGTACGAAAGTGCCGATTCCTTTGAGCAGCTGTACGCTCGCATCGTCGATGACCTCGTGTCCTTGGCCGTTGGGTCGCGTGACGGAGAGGTCATCTACGCGGTCCCTGGTTCACCGGTCGTCGCTGAACGCACGGTCGAGTTGCTACGCGACCGCGACGATGTCGACGTGGTGTGCGAGCCCGCCGTCTCGGTGATCGACGTGGCGTGCTCGACGTTGGGTATCGATCCGATGTCCAGTGGCCTTCGTATCCTTGACGCGCTGGACTCGACCGAACCATTTCGCGGACCCGGACCGCTTCTCATCTTGCAGACCTACGCGCCCGAGGTGCTCGCCACCGTGGCCGATCGACTGCCGGCGAGCACGTCGGTCGTGGTGCTGCACCACGTGGGCCTCGATGACGAGCGCTTGGTGACCCTCGAGGCGCGTGAGTTGGCGAGTTTCTCTGACGCCGATCATCTGACGTCGCTCTACGTCGCGGGCCTGCGCGGTGCGGGCGAAGCCATGGACGATCTCGTTAGCTTCACGCGCCGACTGCGCGCGGAGTGTCCCTGGGACCAGGAACAGACCCACGCGTCCCTGACTCGCCATTTGGTCGAAGAGACGTACGAAGCGCTCGACGCACTCGAAGCCCTCGCGGTGATGATTGAGTCAGGCGAGGAAGACGAGGTCCTGGTGGCTCACGCCGAGGAGGAGTTGGGCGACCTCCTCTTTCAAGTCCTGTTCCACGCCGAACTCGGCGACGAGGAGGGCCGCTTCAACCTGGCCACCATCGCCGACACCGAACGCGACAAGTTGACGTTTCGACACCCTCACGTCTTTGGCGACGTCGTAGTCGCTGACGCCGCTGAGGTCGCCCAACGCTGGGAAGTGTTGAAGACGGCAGAAAAGGGTCGGACCAGTGTGCTCGACGGTGTCGCGTGGCAGCTCCCGGCGCTGTCGCTGCACGCCAAAGTTCTCAAGAAGGCGCGCGCGTATGACGTGACGCTGCCCGCGAGCGAGCACGTGACGCGTCTGATGGCCGCCGTGTCCAACCTGTCACGCGACGATCACGACGATTCGGAGCTGGAGACGTCGAAGGTGCGCTCGGCCTTGCGCGACGCGATCGTGGCACTGAGCTCGTACGCGGCGAGCCTCGGTGTCGACTTGGAGTCGATCCTGCGCGAACACGTTCTCGCATTGCGCGATCAGATACGAGGTATCGAGTTCGACCAATCGGACCCATCGAAGGTGGCCGAGTAGCCTTCAGAGCGAATATTCGAAGGAGAAACGCCATGAGCGCGATTGAAGTTGTCCTGGGCCGACAGATCCTTGATTCCCGCGGAAATCCCACCGTAGAAGCCGAAGTGCACCTCGAGTCGGGAGCCTTTGGTCGCGCCGTGTCACCCTCGGGCGCCTCGACGGGTGTCCACGAGGCGGTCGAACTGCGTGACGGCGGCGACGAGTGGGGTGGCAAAGGAGTGCGTCAGGCGGTCGCGCTACGTCAACACTGAGATCCACGACGCTCTCGAGGGCTACGACGCGGAAGACCAGCGCGCCGTCGACTACGCGATGATCGACCTCGACGGAACTCCCAACAAAGGTCGACTCGGCGCTAACGCCATCCTCGCGGTCTCTCTCGCGGTCGCCAAGGCCGCCGCGATGGAGAGCGAACTTCCTCTCTACAGTTACGTCGGTGGAGTGAACGCCCACGTGTTGCCGGTTCCGATGCTCAACGTCGTCAACGGAGGCGTCCACGCGAAGAACTCCATCGACTTCCAAGAGTTCATGGTGATGCCCATCGGGGCCGCCAGCTTCTCCGAGGCGCTGCAGTGGGGAACCGAGACGTACCACGCGCTGAAGGCGGTCCTCGCCAAGCGAGGTCTGTCGACCTCGGTGGGAGACGAGGGTGGCTTTGCGCCGGACCTCCCCGACAACGAGACTGCGGTGAAGGTCTTGATGGAGGCCATCGAGTCGACCGGGCGCACCCCGGGGCGTGACATCGCGATCGCGCTCGACCCGGCCGCCAGTGAGATCTATCGCGACGGTTCGTACCACCTCGACGGCGAGGGTCGCGTGCTCTCGAGTCTCGAGATGGTGGACTACTGGTCGGATCTGTGTGATCGCTATCCGATCGTCTCGCTCGAGGACGGCCTGGCCGAAGACGACTGGGACGGCTGGGCGGCGTTGACCGCGAAGCTAGGGCAGCGGATTCAACTTGTTGGCGACGACTTGTTCGTTACGAACGTGGAATTGCTGCAAAAGGGCATCGACCGGGGTGTGGCGAACTCGATTCTCATCAAACTCAACCAAATCGGTACGCTGACCGAGACTCTCGACACCGTGCGCCTCGCTAACCTGCACCGTTACAGCACCGTGATCTCGCACCGATCGGGTGAAACCGAGGACGTCACCATCGCCGACCTTGCGGTCGCCACGAACGCCGGACAGATTAAAACCGGTGCACCGGCGCGTTCGGACCGGGTCGCGAAGTACAATCAACTACTGAGACTGGAAGAACAGCTCGGAGATTCGGCTCGTTTTCTCGGGGCCACGTCGTTGTCGGGGGCGGCAGGTGTCAGCTATTCGAAGTAATCAGACGCGGTACCCGCGGTGGGTCCTCCCACTGGCGGTACTCGCTGCGATCTCGATCGTGGCCGTGGCCTTCCCTTTCCAGACGCTGTGGCGTCAACAACAGGCTCTTAACGCGGCGTCGAATCAAATCAGTCAAATTGGTCGTCAGTCCAGTGCGCTGAGCCAACAGGCCAAGGCCGTCTCCACCGAGGCCGCCGCGATCGCGTTAGCGCGCGAGGAGTATCAACTCGTCCAACCGGGCCAGCGACTCATTCAAGTGCTTCCCGGTAACGGGTCGGGCTACGTGGCGGAGAACTCCAACGACCCCGGCTTCGCGCCCCTCGTGAATCTGACTCCGACGTCGACCGCGACATCGACGTCAAAGGGTCCGGCGTCGCCGATGCACGGTTTCGTCTCGCGCTTCGTGCGCACCATCGAGTTCTGGCATTGACTTTTCACGACGCGTCCCGCGAGGACCTCGACATCATCGAAGCACTGGTTGGTCGTCCACTGGCCGGTCGTTGCGCAGTGGTCGTGCGTCGTCGTGACGGTCGCCCGGTGGTGATTGAGAATGAACCGCATCTGCGTGACGGCACACCCATGCCGACGCTGTACTGGTTGGTGGATGAGGAACTCAATGAAGCCGTGAGTCGCGTCGAGGGAAACGGGGGCGTGCACCGCTTCGAGACGCTGGTCGACCCCGAGGATCTCGCACGCGCCCACGACGAGTATCGCCGCCGGCGCGAGGCGGCGACCGTGCGCACTGACGCCATTGCAGCCAGCGGGGGCGTCGGCGGAACGCGCGTGGGGGTGAAGTGCCTGCACGCGCATCTCGCGAACTATATGGCCGGTAACGATGATCCCGTCGGTCAGCTCGTGGCGCACGAGGTGACGCTGCCCGACGTGATGATCGTCGACGTCCGTGGTGTCTAACGTCGCCGTCATTGACTGCGGGTCGAACTCGACGCGTCTGCTCATCGCGGCGCCCGATGGTTCGACGCTCGCGCGCGAGATGCGCATTACACGACTCTCACAGGGTGTGGACGCCTCGGGGAACTTGAGTGTCCAAGCGCTGGAGCGCAGCTACGCGGTCCTCGACGAGTATCGCCAGCTCTTGGACCTGCATCACGTCAAGCGTGGAGTGCTCGTGGCGACGTCCGCGGTGCGCGACGCGGCCAACGGTGACGTGTTCCTGGAGCGAGCCGCCGAGATCACTGGCGTCGTGGCTCGACTGTTGGAAGGTGACGAGGAGGCCGCATTCTCCTACGCCGGAGCGACGCACGATTTGGTCCCGGACTCGCGACCGACGATGATCCTCGACATTGGTGGGGGATCGACGGAGTTGGCGGTGCGCGTCGAGGAGATCATGTGCAGTTACTCGATGCAACTGGGCTGCGTGCGCGTGACCGAGCGCGCCCTCGGGGCCGGTGTCACTACCGCATCAGCCGAGCGTGCTGCGCGCGAGATGATCGCGGGGGAACTGGACCGCGCGTTCGCGGCCCGGCCTGAGTTCTCGACCCTGGTGGGGTCGGTACGCCTCGTCGGACTAGCCGGCACGGTGGCGACCCTGGCGCAACTCGACGCAGGCCTTGGTGTCTATGATCGCGCCGTAGTGCATCATCGCCACATGTCGGCGCAAACAGTCGTGCACTGGCGTATTCGTCTGGGTTCGCTCACTCCCGCACAGCGGCTGGAACTGCCCGGTATGGTCGCGGGACGAGAGGATGTCCTAGTGGCGGGCCTGTTTATTCTCGAGGCGGTCATGGCACGATTCGGGGTTGACGAGGTGTTGAGTTCTGAGGACGACATTATGGACGGCGTGGCGGCATCTCTCCTCTAGTGTGCGTACCTCCGGCGAACCTGTAACGATGGAGAAGTGAGGATGAGCTCATGGTGACGACCCGCAACGCCGTTCACGCGCCGATCAACTTGCACGGTCGGCGCGTGGTGTTGCGTACCCTGGGCGACGCGGACTACGACGGTTGGCTGGAGGTACGTCGGCGCTGTCACGAGTGGTTGGTCAAATGGGAGCCGCGCTCGGCGCACGCGGCCCACCTGTCCGAGGACGAACGGAGCTTCTCGAGTCGCTGCGCGATACGAGAACGCGAACGCCAGATGGGTTCGGGTTTTGGCTTCGGGATTTTCTTCGAAGGTCGCTTCGTCGGGGAGATCACCCTCTCGTCGATACAACGTGGACCCCTACAGTCGGCCTTCGTCGGCTACTGGATCGACCAAGCGGTGGCGGGACTGGGCCTGATGCCCGAGTCCGTGGTGACCGTGCTGCAATACGCCTTCGACACGCTGCGCCTGCATCGGGTCGAGATCAACATCATTCCTCGCAACGCGCCGTCACGACGCGTGGTGGAGAAGCTCGGTCTTCGTTTCGAGGGGATCGCCGAGCGCTACTTGGAGATCGACGGCGCGTGGGAGGACCACGCGCACTACGCGATCACCGCCGAGGAATGGTCCGATCGAGCACCCCAACTCGTCGCAGACTGGCTCTTGCCGCGAACTGACTGACTCGGACCTAGACCGCCTCGAGACGTCGCCCGCGAAGTTCGTCCAGGGACGCCGTGCGAACGCTGCCACCGAGGGACTGGGCGATACCCACGGCGGCAACCGCACCGTCGCGCGGCATCACCACGAACGCGTCGTCGTCGCCACGCGCCAAGACAAGCCCTGCGACGCGCGCGTCGATGGCGCTTCGGCGCACGTCCTCGAGACTGACGACATCCCCGACGGCGACGACCGGACACTGGTAGCGGGTGCGCGGAATATTTCGCAGGTCCACCAACAGTGTGCTCTTGGAGTTGAGGATGCTCACTTTGGATCCTCCAATGTCATCCCACGTCACCGCCACGGGTTCGACCGCCAAGTCGAGCTGGTGGGCCAGGTAGAACAGTTCGACGTCGTACGCGAACCCGCTGACGAAGCCGAGCAGGGCCAGGAGTCGCCCGGGGGCCAACTGAAATCCCTTGCAACCACACTGCGTATCGCGGATCGTGGTCTTGGTGTAGTGGTGAACGATGGCGTGAAAGACGCTGCCCGAGATCGTGCGCGCGAGCGTCGCGTATTCGATTTTGCCGTCGAGCGCGCGCGACCCTGGGGCCATCGGCGCGCGCGAGAGAGCGCCCATGATGTCTACGAAGTGTTCGGGCCGGATCGACATGTCCGCGTCGGTCACGATGACCTTGGCACCGCGAGCGTGCGCCAGTCCGGTACGAACGGCCGCGCCCTTGCCGCGGTTCTCGGGATGTTGGACGAGGCGAAAGTGCTCCAAATGCCCGTAGACCTCGTGGGCGGTTCGCATCGTGGTGTCGGTGGATCCGTCGTCGACCATGACGATTTCGGTGCGCTCGACTCCCAATACCTCGAGAGCGGGACGCAGTCGTTCGAATCCCGAAGCCAGGCGAGGTGCCTCGTTGTAGGCCGGGACGACGAGGGACTGCGTGGGTACGGCCACAGGACTAGGGTCGAGCCGCGCCGATGAGGCCGAAGGTGAAGATGGGCGCGAGTCCCACGTTCGTTCCGGTGTAGGGCGCTGCGATGATGGTGTTGGATCCGAACGTGCCACTGCCCACGTACATCACGACGTGGTCGACGAGGTTGTCGCCGTCGAGGTTCAAGTAGTACAGCAGGTCGCCGGGCTGTAGAGCGTTGAGGGCGACGTGGGGCAAAGCGGCCCACTGTTCCTCGGTGGTGCGAGGGATGGAGTACCCCGCCTTACTCCAGGCCCACTGAACGAGTCCCGAACAGTCGAATCCCACTCCGGGGGTCTCGCCTCCCCATACGTAGGGCACACCCTCTTGTTGTTCGGCGTAACTCACGGCGAGTTCCCCAGCGGCCGATCCGGCAGGCGAACCCGAAACCGTCGTGGTGACGACCGGTGGGGTGTTGGCGGAGATGGCGGCCAACACCTGATTGGCGGCTTGTTGGCCACCCACTTCGGAAGCGGCGGCGACCGCCGAGGACTCGGCAGCGGTGTCGCGTGAGCGGGCCGCGACTGCACCGGCGTTCACCTCGTACGCGATGATCTGCGTCTTGAGGGCGGCCGTGACCACGGTCAGGGTGCTGCGCGTTTGGTCCGATGCCGCGATGTTCCTTTCGAGGAGGTTTTGTAGGTTCGCGGTCTGGGTGCTCGCCTGCAGGCGCTGCTTGGCCACTAGCGCGATCGTCGAGAAGAGCGAGGCGCGTTGGTGGTCGAGCTTGATGCGCAAGCGGCCCAGGTTGGAGTCCACGAGGCCCTGGTACACCGAGCGTGCGTCCGAGGTCGTGACGTCTTGATTGAAGACGGCGACCGTTTGGGTCGCCGACGTGTCAAAGACGTAGGACTGCAGCACGGCGTGCACCATGGAGTGCGTGGTCGTCGTCAGCGCCTCGCGGGTGACGACCTCGCGGTGTTGCAGGTTGACGATATTGGCGGTCAGGGTAGCGAGCTCGGACTTGGCGGCATCGAAGGCATTAGCCGTCACCTCGCTGGACTTCTCCTGGCGCGCCAATTGGGCCGACAAATTGGCGATCTCGGCCTTGGTTTGGGCAATGCTCTGGGCGCCGCTCGATGGTGCGCCAAAGGGCGTCAGGGTAGCGAGAACGACAATGGCGCAACTCGCCATAAGGGAAAGGAAGGGTGACGTGCCCCGACGATGCACGGAATTCATTGCACGATTCTAGTGATGCCTTTGCGATACTCAGAGTTTTGTGACCGATTTGATGCGTTAGCGTTAGGTGTCGCAACCGCGCGTGGGGGCGTAGCCCAATTGGCAGAGGCAGGGCGCTTAAACCGCCTCCAGTGAGGGTTCGAGTCCCTCCGCCCCTACCACGCGACGATTCGCGCGAGGATTCGCGCGTCGCAGATTAAATGTTTGCGTCAACATTCTTATTCTTCGTCGTCCCTCTTTCGACGTGAGACCAACAAATCCCAAGGCGCGTCGACGCGACCTCGAGTGCGACGACGCGCGATTCACCCACTCGTCACACTCGCGTCGCGTCGCGAGTCGTTCGACTGATTCGGACCGCTGGCGCGGCACTCGGGCCTGGCGTAGAGTCGCCTCAGGACCACCGTAGGGGTACATCGAGCGAGGAGGATGGACATGCCGCAACGAGAGAATGTGCCCGAAGGGGCGCCGTGCTGGATCGACCTGTGGACGAGTGATGTCGACTCGAGTCGACACTTCTACAGTGAACTCTTTGGGTGGGAGGCGCAGGAGCCGGCCGCGGAGTTCGGCGGATACTTCATGTTCACTCGCAACGGAGTACCCGTCGCCGGGGGAATGGGTGACATGGGTGATATGAAGGCGGACAACGCCTGGAAGATCTACTTCAATACCTCAGACATGAACGAAACGGTCGCCTTGGGTGAGTCGGCCGGCGCGCACTTCGTATTCCCTCCGGAACCGGTTGCCAACATGGGAGTGCAGGCCGTTTTGAATGACCCGTCGGGTGCGCCCCTGGGCGCCTGGCAGGGCATCGAATTCCCGGGTTTCATGATCATGGGTGAACACGGCACACCGGCCTGGTTCGAACTGCACACCCGTGACTACCACACGGCCGTCGATTTCTACACCCACGTCTTTCACCTCGGTACCGAGACGGTGGCCGACTCCGACGAGTTCCGTTATGCGACGTTGACCTCAGGCGGTGAACAGGTGGCGGGGATTCTCGACGCGAGTGGTGCCCCGCACGAGGTCGAGGCGTCGCGCTGGCTGGGGTACTGGTACGTCGATGACATCAACGAGACGCTCGAGGTCGTCAAGAAGTTGGGTGGCAACGTGATCGACGACGCCATGGATTCGCCCTACGGTCTCATCGCCACCGTGAGCGACCCGAGTGGAGCGGTCTTCAAGCTCAATAGCGCGTCGCCGGCCTGAGGCCGTACCTCGATTAGCAATCGAGGGTGAGCGACACGGGGCAGTGGTCCGAACCCATGAGTTCGGCGTGGATCTCGGCGTTGGTGACGCGGCTCACGAGGTCCTGGGACACGAGGAAGTAGTCGATGCGCCATCCAACGTTTCGCTCGCGCGCGGCCGAGAAGTTCGACCACCACGTGTAGTGGCCATTGCCCTGGGTGAAGAGTCGGAATGAGTCGACGAAGCCGCCGGCCAGAAGTTCGCCGAATCGCTGGCGTTCCTCATTGGTGAAGCCGGCCTTGCCCACGTTGGACTTGGGGTTGGCGAGGTCGTCGGTGGTGTGGGCCACGTTCATGTCTCCACAGATCGCGACGGGCTTTTTCTTTTGTAGTGCACGCAAGTAGGCCAGGAATGCCGGGTCCCATTGATCGTTTCGTAGACGCAGTCGGCTGAGATCGCCCTTGGCGTTGGGCGTATAGACGTTGACGAGATAGAAGTGCTCGTACTCTGCGGTCAGCGTTCGCCCCTCGTCGTTGGGGTTGCCAAAGGCGTCCTCACTGAGTGAATATTTCTTCACCAGTGTGGCCGGGAGACCGGTGGTGATCGAAAGTGGCGTGGTGCGCGAGAAGATGGCAGTGCCCGAATAGCCCTTTTTCGCCGCCGAGTGCCAATATTCTTCGTATCCCGCCAGGTCGCACTCGTGCTGGTGCTGCTCAGCCTTGGTTTCTTGCAGACAGATCACGTCGGGGGAGAGGGCGGCGACGAAGGGGTCAAAGAGGCCCTTTCTCTGTACCGCTCGAATTCCGTTGACGTTCCAAGACGCGAGGCGCATGCGCCATTGTACCGAGAGGCAATGACACCACAGCGTTCGAAGTCGCGTGGTTGCGGCGGTGCGTAAAACGCCACGTTTTTCGCGGCATCCTCACCCTCCTGATAGGGGGGTGTTGATTCTTTAGTAGCGTTGCCTCCGTGGCTAAGAGCACAACAGGTAAATGGGTTAGCAGGGTTGGATCGTCCGGTGGGGGCAAGGCGTATAAGAAGACGCGTCCGAGCAACTATTACGGCATCTTGATCGTCATCGTGATCTTGGGCCTCGCTACGACGGTGCTCGCGCGCTATGACTACCAGCACCCGGCGTCGGCGGCTGCCGGCACACCCCCAGCGGTGGGGACCACCTGGTTCGCCGCCGTCTCAGTCGAGGCCTGTGGCGAGACCTTGCCGTACCTCAAGGCCGATCCCACCATCTCGGGTGGCCTCAAGGTCCTGAGTGACGACGTCATGCAGATCACACCGGTGAACGCAGCGGATTCGGGAAAGAACGCGACCCTCGCACAGTTCGGTGTCGAATTCCCCGGTTTGATCCTGAGTTCGAGCGAATTGGGTATTCCCTCCGCCGCCGGAGTCGCTGACGCTTCCACCACGTACCGCAACGGCGAGGAGTGCCCGGCGTCATCGAAGTACCCCAAGAAAGTGGGACAGGTGGAGTACGCCTACTGGACGTCGTTCAGCCAAAAGACGCCCAAGATCACTACCAACCCCGGCGCGATCAAATTGGCGCAGTACCTGCGCGTGACGATGTCCTTTGATCCCAAGGGCGTGACGCCCACTCCACCGAGCACGACTACGGTGAACTCCATGGTCAGTTACGAAGCATCACTTTCGACGACGACCACCACCGCTGCAGGCGTGACCACGACGACCGCGGCGACAACAACGACAACGACGAAGAAAGCAACGACCACCACGACCGCGAAGGGCTGAGTTTGAAGTCAATCATCCTGGTCGGTGGGCAAGGAACTCGGTTACGACCTCTGACGTACGAGATGCCCAAGCAGATGTTGCCGCTGGTGGGCGTCCCGATGATTGAGTGTGTCTTCGAGTCGTTGTCCAAGCACGGCATCACCGAGGTCGTCTTGTCGCTCGGGTATCTACCTCATCACTTCATCGAGGCCTATCCGGACGGCTCGATCTCGGGGGTAAAGATCTCCTACGCGGTCGAGCCCGAGCCCCTCGACACTGCGGGCGCCATCAAGTTCGCGGCCGATTACGTCGGCGTGGATGACACGTTTCTCGTGGTCAATGGTGATGTATTGACCGACCTCGACGTCACCTCTCTCGTGGCCTTTCACCGCAGTCACAGTGCTGAAGGCACGATTGCACTGCATCCGGTGGAGGACCCCTCACGATTTGGTGTCGTTGTGACCGACGAGGACGGCCTCGTCCACGCCTTCATCGAGAAGCCAGCCCGCGAAGAAGCGCCGACCAATCTGATCAATGCCGGGACGTACGTGTTCGAGCCCTCGGTCCTCGAGCGCATCGCGTCGGGACGGAAGGTCAGCGTCGAGCGCGAGACGTTTCCGGCCCTGGCCGCCGACGGTGTGCTTTACGCCATGGCCGATCACGCCTATTGGCTCGATACGGGGACTCCGCGCACCTTCTTGCAGGCCAACATCGACGTCCTGAACGGTCGCGACTCCGATCGGATCGTGAAGGACTTGGTGGGTACCACGTGGTGTCACGAGACGAGTCGCGTCGCCGCCAGTGCGCGCCTCGACAACACGGTCGTGGACCGTGACTGCGTCGTGGGTGAGAACGTCGTGCTCGACGGAGTGATCCTGATGCCTGGTGCATACATCGGCGACAATGTGCAGATCACGTCCTCGATCATCGGACCGCGTGCGGTGGTGGGTTCGGCGTCGATCCTCGGGCCGACGTGCGTGGTGGGGGCTGAAGTGACCGTCGCCGACGGTTCAGAATTGTCGGGCGAAGTTCACCTCGGCGGAATTTGAACTAACGAAAGAGGTCGCCGTGGGGCGCGCGCACGATGTGCTCGGCCACCGACCCTTCGCCGAAGAACCGCTCCGAGAGTCCTCGCACGACGCCAAAGGGCGTGCCGGCGTCCTTGGCGAGGACTAAGTTCGCCGCGGCCGCGATCTCGTCGACGATGGCGACTTCGGTCACTTCTAGTACCCGACCAAGAGCGTCCGTCGTTCCGCGCAAGTCGAGGATGGGTACGATCCCCGCACTCCCGAGCGCGACGTCAGTCACCCCGTTTCGCCAGGTCCGCCCGAACGTGTCGGTCACGATGACGCCGACCTCAACATCGCGACGTCGCTTGAGGTCCGCGCGAAAACGACGAGCGGAACGGTCGGGATCCTTGGGTAATAAGACGGCGGTGCCCTCAGCGGTGTTGGAGTGATCGATACCGGCGTTGGCGTTGACAAAGCCGTGGGTCGTCTCGGTGATCCGTAGCGGTCCGCGCCGGCGCAGTATCCGCGCCGACTCTTGGGCGATAAGTCGTTCGCGGTGCTCGTCGGTGCCGTCAAATTCGACGACGCGCCCCTCTGACTTCGAGACGACTTTGCTCGTCACGATGATCACGTCGTGGTGCGCGAGGTCACGCTTATTGGCCTCGAGAGCGTCGAGGAACAATGCGACGAGGTCGTCACCGGGTCCGACCTCGCCCACTCCTTCCAGGGTGAAGATGTAAAGATCGCTCATGAGCGCACCACCTCGGCGAGGGCGCGGGCGTGCGCCTCGTCGCTCATGACGGTGGTCGTCACTCGCACGTCGCAACCAGTCGCAGCGACGGCGTCGGCTTGATCGGCGTCGAGGACGTCGATGATCATCGTGCCGATGAGGCCCTGATAAATGCGTGCGACCCCCACGGCGTTGACGTCGTGACCGAGTTCGCGCATCAGGCGATCGGCGGGTCCTTTGAGCGCGGCCCCGCCGACGAGGGGCGATACGGCGACCACGTCCATTCGGCGATTCGTGAGAATGTCGCGGACGCCGGGCACCTGCAGGATGGGGTCGATGGAGATCAGAGGATTGGATGGCGCGATCACGATTCGTTCGCTCGTCTCGAGGGCGTGACGCGCGGCGTCACTGAGGCGAGCGATCTTGGCACCGCGCACGCGAATGGCGTTGACGGCGACGTTGTGGTGGTGTTGCACGAAGTATTCCTGAAAACTTAGAGGGCCGATCTCAGTGTCGAACTCGGTCGCGATGACGTCATCGCTCACCGGAATGAGCTCGACGTCGATAGCGAACCTCGAGGCGAGTTCGCGGGTGACCTCAGACTTGGTGGCTCCCTGACCGAGACGCTGTGAGCGAAAAAGGTGGGTGGCGAGATCGAGGTCACCCAAGGCGAACCAGTTCTCGCCACCTAGGTGCCCGAGTTGTTCCATCACTCGCCAGGTCTCGCCAGCGAGGCCCCAACCCAATTCGACGTTATTGGCGCCCGCCAGGGTGTACATGATGGTGTCGAGGTCCGGACAGATTGTGAGTCCGTGCATCACGAGGTCATCGCCAACGTTGACCACTGCGCTCAAGGCGAGTTCGGCGTCGTGTCGGCGTAATGCGCCCAATAGGCGTGCGGCCCCGACGCCGCCGCTCAGAACAGTGATCACCCCGGAGACTTTAGGTCGCTTCGGTATCATCGATTGATGTGGACCCGTCGTTGCTCGCAGTCGGTTGGCCGGGCGAGCCGGCAGTGGTCGTGTCGGCGTGGCGCGGCGACAATTGGCGAACGCTGGCCTCGTGCGGGGACCTCGATGCGGTACGCCCCTGGGCGTCGGTGACCAAATTGGTGACCGGCCTCGCTGCGGCCATCGACGTCGAGGCCGGGCGCGGCGCTCTCGACGACCCGGTGGGACCCGCGGGTTCGACGTTGGCGCATCTCTTGTCTCATTCGAGCGGGCTGGGAATGGAGTCGGGTGATCCCACCGGTGCACCTGGTCTCAAGCGGATCTATTCCAACTACGGCATCGACCTTGCCGCGCAGTATCTCGCGGGAGGCACCGACGTGGCCACGTGGCTCGCGAACCGAGTGGCGACGCCCCTCGGGTTGGACTCGACCCGCCTGGTCGGACGCGCCTCCGAAGGTCTCGAAGGCTCGACGACGGACCTGGCGATGTTCGCCCGACAATGGGTCGCGCCTTCGCTCATTCCCCCCTCGGCCCGTGATCGCACCATAAAGGCTTTCCTGCCCGAACTCAGTGGCGTCGTCCCCGGATGGGGCCGTTTCAGCCCGTGCCCCTGGGGCCTCGGTCCCGAACTGCGTGGCGCGAAGTCGCACTGGATGGGCGAATGGCCGTCGACGTCCTTCGGTCACTTCGGCCGCAGTGGCTCGATGGTGCTGGCCAACGTCGACGAGGGTCTCGTCCTGGTGGCGACGAGCACCATCGACTTTGGCGCGTGGGCGCACGAGTTGTGGCCCACGTGGACCTCGCGCGTGCATCAGTGGGCCACGGCCTCGTGAGCGACACCGTGTTGCGCGTGGGCCTCGACCTCGACGGCTCGCTCGAGTCGATGAACAATTCGATGCAGGACCTGGCGACGGCCTTGAGTGAGCGCGGTGACTTGGCCCTGGTGCGCTTTCGCACTTCCTCGCGACGCATGGCGAGCGACGAAGCGCGACTAGCGCTTCGGAGATTTTGGATCCCCTGGTGGCGACGCAGTCGCGGTCGGCCCATCGACGCCATGTTGGGACCGGTTGATGTGGTCCACGTCGCTGGACTGGCGACGCCACCGACGAGGACTGTGCCGCTGTTGATCACGGTGGATGATCTGCGTCCGCTTCGCGACGAGGAACGCACCCATCAACGCGTGGTCCAGCTCCAGCGTGCCGTAGGTCGAGGGGCGGTCCTCGTCGTCTCGAGTCGGGCCGCGCGCCACGAAGTGATGGCCGCGCTCAATTTGGAACGTGCTGAGATCGTCGTCGTCCGTCCTCCCGTGGGACACGTCGACGTGACCCACGGCGGCGCGGCGCTGGTGGTCAGCGTTACCGGGCTCGCCGAGCGGTTTGACGCTCTGGCCAAGGACCTGGAAACGTTCGTACAGCGACGCGGCTCCCAACTGATCGTGGTGGCGAGCACGACGGTAGGCCAAAGACTGCGCGCGTCGGGAATCACCGCCACCGTCGTGGAACGACGTAACTCCGCCAGCGCACTGGCCGCCGCGCGTTGCGTCGTGCATATCTCGGACGGGGCACGGTTTCCCTCCTTCGCCGTGGCGGCGCTGGCCGCTGAGGTGCCGACCGTGGCACTGGCGACTGACATCAACCGAGAACTTCTTAACGGCGCAGCCGCCCTCGTGCACCGCGATAACGAGGTCATCGCCACCCTCGACGACCTGTGGGCGAATGACTCGCGTCGCGCGATCCTGATCGCCGCTGGTCGTGCGCGCGCGGCCGACTTCTCGCCGTGGAACGTGGCGTCGGTCTACGCTGCGCTGTACGCCGATGTCGCTCAACGGAGTCACGTGTGACGCGCCGGATCGTCTTGAGCGTCGACCAGCTCTATCGGCCCCAGCCGGGAGGCATTGGCTCCTACGTGCGCGGTCTGGTCGAGGGACTGCTCACCGTGGGTGAGGGTCTCGAGATCATCGGCGTGGGGCCACGCTCGCGCCCGTCCGCCGTTCGTCAACTCGGCATTGACGTGGCGACGACGCCCTTATCACTTCGACTTCTGACCCAGCTCTGGCCACACTTCGCCTTTGGTGTTCCCCGCGACGCCGACGTCGTGCACGCGACGTCGGTGGCGGGACCCTTCGGTGGTGGTGCCGCGCGCGCCGTTCACTCGGTGACGATGCACGACTTGTTGTGGCGTGACGAGCCGGACTCCTCGACGCCGCACGGCATCCGTTTTCACGAGGCGCGCCTGCAGTTCTTGTTGCGCGCGGAGCACCTTCGTATCATCACGACCTCGCCGCGTCTGGGTGTGCGCCTCTTCCAGATCGGCATCGATCCCGACCGCATCCGCTTCGCGCGCTTGGGGGTGGACGACACGGTGGTCGCCGCCGCCGACCGAGACGTGGTCCGTCAGGCGCTGGCGGACCACGGCGTGTGGGGGCCTTTTACCTTCTACGCCGGAACGCGTGAGCCGCGCAAGAACGTCGAGCGCTTGGTTCGAGCGCATCGCGCAGCGCGCAGCATCCAACCCGAACTTGGACCACTGGTGTTGGCGGGACCCCCGGGCTGGGGACAAGTCGACACCGCTGACGCGGTGATCCTCGGTCTGGTGGACCGATCTCTTCTCTTGGGTCTCTACCGTGATGCGACGGTGTGTGCGTACGTACCGCGCGCCGAAGGATGGGGACTTCCTCCCGTCGAGGCCCTGCACGCCGGTTCGCGCGTCGTCGCCTCGCGCAATTGCCCGAGTATCGAAGGCAATTCCGAGGCGGTACTCGTGGACCCTTTGATCGAAGAGTCGATCATCGATGGTCTGATCTCGTCTTTAGAACAAGGTGACGACCCATTGAGCCGCGAACGTCGTCGAGCCTCGGTGGCGGACATGACCTGGCACAACTGCGCCCTCGATCACCTCAAGGCGTGGTTGTGAAGATCGCCCTGGATACGTCGGCCGTCCCGGTCCAGGCCGCGGGCGCGGGACGCTACGTCTTCGAATTGGCGCGACGACTCCCGGGCCGCGGACTCGATACGACCCTCGTGACTCGCCGCGGCGACGACCAACGATGGCGTGAATACTCTCCCGACGCGCACGTGGCGCCACGTGTGCCACGTGCGCGAGTGTCACGATTGATCTACGAAGCGGCACTGCTCGGGACCTCTGACGTGGCGCGCTCGGCGGACGTGTGGCACGGTCCTCACTACACGATGCCGCGCCGGGGTTCCACGCCGAGCGTGGTCACCATTCATGACATGACTTTCTTCACGAATCCCGAATGGCACGAGCGAGCCAAGGTCGCGTTCTTCCACCGCGCCATCACCTACGCCGCGTCGCACGCTCGAGCCATCATTTCGGTGAGTGAGTTCACGGCTCGCCTCATAGATGAACTCCTCGAGGGGCACGCCCCGGTGATCGTGGCGCCCCTGGGAGTCGACTTACGGCGGTTCAATCTCGACGACGAGGGCGACGACGTCATTCTGGAACGTCATCGACTCCGAACGTCGACGGCGTATTTCCTCTTCGTCGGTACTTTCGAACCTCGAAAGGGTATTGACGTTCTTCTCGACGCCTTCGCCGACGTCGCCAACGAGGACCCCAACGTCGAGTTGTGGCTGGCCGGGCAACACGGCTGGGGCGTTGAACAAGTGGAAGCGCGCCTGTCCACGCATCCGGCGGCCGCCCGCATCCGCCGCCTCGGATTCGTCCACGACGAGGCCCTGGCCCCGTTGCTGCGTCAGGCGAAGGCCGCTGTCTACCCCTCACGAGGTGAGGGTTTCGGCCTGCCGGTACTCGAAGCGTTGGCTTGTGGCGTACCGGTGGTGACGTCGCGCGACACCGTGATGCAAGAGGTGGCGGGTCCGGCCGCCACCCTGACCACGGTCGGTTCGGCATCGGATCTGGCGAGCACGTTGGTCGAGTTGCTCACTCAGACGCCTGAAGAGCGCGCGGCCATCGCCCGCGTGGGGCGAAATCGGGCCGAGACGTTCACGTGGGAACGTTGCGTGGATCAGCATCTCGTCGCCTACCATCTTGCACGAGGAGATTGACGTGCGCGCTTTTATTACCGGAGGTCAAGGTTTCGTCGGCGGTCACTTGGCCCGACACTTGATTGACGCGGGCGACCAGGTCGTCGTCGCCGATCGGGAGTGCGACGTCACCGATCGCTCTGCCGTCGCGGCCGCTTTGAGCGAGTCGCGTCCGGAGGTGATCTACCATTTGGCGGCGATGACCAGCGTGGCCGATTCATGGTCGCAGCCCAACGAATACACGCGCGTGAACGTCTTGGGCACCGCTCACGTGCTCGACGCTGCGCACGAAGTGGTCCCCGACGCATGCGTGATGCTCGTGAGCTCGGCCGAGGTATACGGCATCGTGCGCGCCGAGGACCTGCCCCTCACCGAGACGGCACCCACCGTACCGGCCAATCCCTACTCCACCAGCAAGCTGGAGGCCGAACACGTGGCTCGCGAGGCCGTCAGATCTCGCCACCAGAGGGTCGTGATCGCTCGGCCGTTCAACCACATCGGGCCTGGACAATCGACCTCGTTCGTCGTGCCGGCGTTGGTGCGTCGATTACTCGACGCCAGTGCCGAGGGTCGGCACTTCATCTTCGTGGGCGACCTCAGTACCCGCCGTGATTTCAGCGACGTGCGCGACGTGGTTCGTGCGTACCGATTGCTGAGTGAATGGGGCCGACCCGGCGAGTCCTACAACGTGGCCTCTGGACATGACATCGCACTCGTGGACGTGGCTGAGGAGATTCGTCGACGTATCAATCCGAACGTCGAACTCCTCATCGATCCCGAGTTGTTGCGACCAGTCGAGATTCCGGTGAGTCGTGGAAGCTTTCAAAAACTTCACGACGCGACTGGCTGGGAGCCGACGTACTCTCTGGCCCATTCACTCGACGACGTGATCGCGACCGAACGCGCTCGCTAGTGCCGCACCGCTGTGAGTCCAGTCGATAAATCCGTCGTGACGTGGTGGCGTCACGACGTGCGGGCCCAAGAGAACTAGCCTTGACGTACTGATGGAATCCCGTGCTCCGGCCGTCGTTGCCGTCGTCGTTACCACTGGTCCGGGTCCCGGACTCGAAGCCGCACTGGCCTCGATCGTTGCCCAAGACTATGAGGAACTCAGCCTGCTCGTCGTTGCGAACGGGTCTCACGAGCACGTCGCGGCGCGCGTCGCCGCCGTCGCGCCGAATGCATTCGTGCGGGTGCTCGAACATAATCGCGGCTTCGCCGCCGCCTGCAATGAGGCGTCGGTCATGGTCGAGGGATCCGCCTTCTTCTTGTTCTGTCACGACGACGTACGACTGGACCCTGAGTGTGTCGGACTGATGGTCGAGGCCGCGTTTCGCACCAACGCGGGCGTCGTCACCCCTAAATTCGTCAATTACGAGGATCCGCTCATCTTGTTGCACGTGGGACAGACGTGCGACCGATTTGGCGTCGTGCGCGACCGGGTCGAGCACGGTGAGATCGACCACGGGCAACAAGACCTCGAACGCGACGTCTTCGTGGCGCCCGGTGGCGTCACCTTGGTGCGTACCGACTTGTTTCGTACCCTGCGCGGATTCGACCCGTTGATCCCCGTCATCGGTGAGGACCTCGACCTATGCTGGCGAGCCCAGGTGGCCGGCGCGCGCATCGTGGTGACTCCTCAAGCTCGGGTGGCGCATCGCGAGACCGTCGCCAGTGGAGAGCGCGCGATCACCGCACGTGGCACGCGTCACGCCTCGCGGTCCCTCCTGCAACGTCGTCACCAATTGTTGGTGGTCGCGACCGGTTGGCGCTTTTCTCGCACCATACTCACCATGTCCACCCTCCTCGTGATGGACATCATGGAGTTGTTCCTGGCGTTACTGGGCCGCGACAGTGACCGCGTCAGTTCGATCGTGGGTTCGTGGGCGTGGCTCTTTCGTCATCGCCGTCGCATTCGCGAACGACGTCGACAACGAAACACGACGCGCGTCCTATCGGACGCCGAATTACTTCGTCTCCAAGACGTGGGCGCGAGCCGCCTCACCCGGTTCTTCTTGGTACTCCTGCGCGAGGGTCTCGAGAGCGCGCGCGGTATCTTGCCCGAACCTTTGGCAGAAACCGACGGACCCAGTGGCGAGACTGAAGACGGTGTCGGTTTCGCCGCCGCGTTCGCCGAGGACGAGGTCTTTGACGAGGGGCTCGAGATCAGCGACGAGCGTGTTCATCCCACTCGGTTCTTGACCTCGTTTCGTTCCCAGGCGGTCGTCGTCGTGCTCGTGGTACTGCTCTGGGCGGTGGGTGCTCGCAACCTGTTGACCATCCACTTACCCCTCATCGGACGGCTCGCGCCCCTGGACTCGTGGTGGTCCACGTGGCGACACTTCTTCGCCACGTGGTCTCCCAACGGTGTTGGAAGTGGTGCACCGGGTTCGCCGGGATACGGCATCTTGGGTTTCGCGGGTACGTTCGTCCTGGGGCGCATGGGAATACTGCCACGTCTGGCGCTAATCGGCGCCGTGCCACTCGGCGCGTTCGGTGTGACGCGACTGTTGAAGGGTCGCGTCTCCAATCGAGCGCGGGTGGCCGCCATGGTGTCGTACATGGCGTTGCCCACGGGGCTCAACATGATCGGCCAAGGTCGCGTCGACGTACTCGCCGTCGTGGCGGGGTTGCCCTTCATTGTTCGCCGCCTCTTCGACCTCCTAAATGTCCCGGGATTCCGCTCCACGCCCTACAGCGAACCCGTCGCTTTTGGTCATCGGGGTTGGCGCACTAGCGAAGCTGGTCGGCGCATGAGCACAATGATGGTGATCGCCCTGGTGAGCGCGCTTGCTCCGGCGACGCTCGTCGTGGTCGCGCTCGTCGTGGTGGGCGTAACGGTGTCACGCTGGCTCGAACCCGACGATTCGCGCGCGGCTCGTCCGTGGCGCCTTTTGGGGTCGATCCTGTTCAACGTCGCCATCTTCTTGTTGCCCTTGACGGTCGATACCGCGATCGCCGGGCGCCAGGCGTTTTCAGTCTTCGGTGACGTGCGCGGACCCTGGTCGATTCCTTCATTCACCAGCCTGCTGCGCGGGGCCGACGGGGGATTCGGCAACGGCTGGTGGGGCTGGCTCTGGCCCGCGCTCGCGCTCGCCGCTCTGCTCTTGGCACGCCAGGTGCGCCGTTCGGTCGCCGTCAAGGGCGCCGTCATTTCAACCCTCACGTTGCTCCTCATCACCGTGACTGATCACCACTGGCTGGGATCTTTCACCCCGGACCTCGATGTGTTACTCGTGCTCTACGGCGTGATGATCGCCATGATGGTCGGACTCGGTGTGGCGGCCCTGGAGAACGACATACGTTCGGCGGGATTCGGATGGCGACAAGCGTGCGCGGTGTTGTCCACGGCCGCCCTGGTCGTGGCACCGTTGATCTGGCTGGTGTCGTTGGGAAGTGGCCGTTTCGACCTTCCGACGTCGAGCGTCGCCGAATCACTCTCGACGCTGGCGCCACCCAAGGCCACTCAGTATCGCGTCCTGTGGCTGGGCGACCCGTCTATTTTGCCGGTGTCGGGATGGACCGTGGCGCCCGGACTCGCTGCCGCCACGTCGATGGACGGCCTTCCCGGTGGCAGCACGTTGTTCTCGCCGCCGACGCCCGGGACCGCGAAGGTGGTCATTGCCGCGGTGAAGACGGCTCTCGAAGGTCGAACGGTCAATCTCGGTTCCTTGTTGTCGCCTGCGGGAATCTCTGCCGTTGTCGTGCTGGACGCTTCGGCCCCGCAATTGGCGGGCGTGGAATCATCACCGGTGCGCTCGGTCCCTATGGCATTGATCCCCTCACTCAATGCCCAGACCGACCTCGCACTGGAGCTCTCGACGTCGACCGTCCAGGTCTACGCCAACGCCCAGTTCTCGGGCGTCGTGCGTGAGCGCGCGTCCAAGTCCGCCCCGTGGACCTCAGTGCTCTCGGCCAAGTCCAACTCCGGTCCCCTCGTCGGGGGCGACCAGGTCGAGGTCGGACTCGCACCGGCGAGCGACTTCTCGCTCAGTGTGATGCACCATACTTTGGCCGCTAGCTCGCTCGACGGTTGGGCGAATTCCTACACCGTGCCCGCCTCGTCATCGCCAGTCGTAGGGACCCTGCACTTGCGGGGCTTCCCGTGGAACGGGTTGCTGGCCGGCATCACGTTGTTGGTGTGGTTGATCATCTGGCTGGGCTTTGGATGGGTGCACCGTCTCGAGTGGCTCTTCACGGGTCGACGCCGCGCCCGTCACGCACGTCGGGCACCTCCGATCCTTGGCGAGGACCGTCATGCGTAGATCAGGACTCGTCTCGTTAGCGGCGGTCGTCGTCGGTGTGGCACTGGTGGGCGTATTAAACATCACCAGCGAGGTCAGTAACACCACGCTGAACCCGTCGGCGACCGGTCCGAGCGCCCAGTCGAGCGCGCTGTACTGCACGGGACTCACCAACGCCCGCGGCGCCCTACGCGGCGTCGTGACCTTCGTCAATACCACCAACGTGACGCGCCACGTGGTGGTGCACGCCGTGGCGACCGGTGCGCGCTCCGCCGTAGCGACTGCGGTGACGCTGGCTCCGTACGCTCGACAGAACGTGACGCCGACGAATCTGCTCGTGGGCCAGACCTACGCCCTCTCGGCCCAGATCGACGGAGGCGGCGTGAGCGCCGAACAGGTGGTGACTCGCTACGGCACCCAGTCACCGTGTTCGAGCGCCGGGGTCACGACCTGGTACGGATCCGGTTTTGACGCCACGGTGAATTCCAAGGCGATCTTGAGCGTCTACAACCCGACGGCGACCGCCGCGGTGTTCAACGTCACGACGTTCTCGGGTGCGGGGTATCTAGCGCCAGCGCCGCTACAGGGCGTCACCGTTGGTGCGCACTCCGAACTCACACTCAATCTCGGAAACGAGATCGTCGCCACAGCGAACTTCGGCGTAGAGGTATCGGTGCTACGCGGTTCGCTGGTCGTGGTGGGTGATCAGATCTCGCACTCGATCTCCTCGTTAAATTACGGCACCGCCCTCTTGGCCACGACGGGCACGTTCCCGCTGGTGACAACGGCCAATACCGCAGTGGCCCAGGTTCGCGTCGCGAATCCGGGTGCGGCGCCGGTCACGGTGAAGTTCACGGTGAAACTCGCGAAGTTCGCCGTCGCCCCCCAGTCGACGACCATCGCTCCGTATCACAGCGCGCTCATTACCATTACGCCCAACACCGCGATTCCCGCCGCGGGCGAGGCCGCGTTGTCCATGTCGTCGACCCAACCGGTGGACGCGACACTAGCGACGGGAACGAGCGACGGGTTGACACTCAGCCCTCTCGGTACGCCCGTGGCACGCGCGGTACTGGTCGACGTCACCGGCAACGGATTCGGCCAAGCTACGGCGACCAACGCTACGGACAAATCGACGAACGTCACCTGGACGCTGCTTCGTCACGGAGCGGTCACCTCGACGGGTACGACGTCGATCAGCGCCGGCTACACGGTGTCACTGGGTCAGCTGCTGAACGGCCGCGCGAAACTCACGGGCGCGACGCTGGTCCTCGCGAGCACCACGCCCGCGCTCGTGGTGAACGCCATCCTCAACACGACGCCCGTCGGTGTGACGATGGCGGCCGCGTTAGACGGCGGGTAGTGTCGGCGGCTGCCAGCTGGGCACGGCGGCAGGAACTGGAGCCGGGCTAGGTGCCACGTTCCCGTTGGAACCGTTGGAGGAACTGTCAGCGTCCTTACCGATCTGCTTACGTAGACCCAGTGCGCTGACCGTGCGAGTACCGACCGGGTGCACCGGCTCGCCGTGAGCTTCGTCGATGAGTTGTGCTGCGGCTTCGCCGTCAATAGTCTCGTGCTCGAGTAGGGCACGCGTCAACGCTTCGAGTCCACGTCGATGCAACGTCAAGACTTCGATGGCTCGCGATTCTTGCTCGCGCAAGATGCGTTCCACTTCGTCGTCGATGATCTGGGACGTGTGGTCCGAGTAATCGCGAGTATGCATGAGGTCCTCACCTAAGAAGACTTGGTTATTCGCACCCCAAGCCATCGGCCCGATCTCTTTGGACATGCCCCACTCGCGCACCATTCGTCGAGCGAGCTCGGTGTTGCGTTGCAGGTCGTCGGCGGCGCCCGTGGACAGGTCCCCGTAGACGAGTAGCTCGGCGACGCGACCACCCATGCGCATGCACAGGGAATCCTCGAGGTGTTGACGCGACATGATGTAGCGATCTTCCTCGGGCAGTGTCATCGTCACGCCCAGCGCCATGCCGCGAGGAATGATGGTGATCTTGTGCAGGGGATCGGTCTTGTCCAGGACGTAGGCCAAGAGTGCGTGGCCCGACTCGTGAAAGGCAATGCGCTCACGCTCGTCGTCGTGCAGGACCATCGAATCACGTTGTTGGCCCATCATGACGCGGTCTCGTGCACTCTCGAAGTCCTCCATGGAGATCGTCTCGGAGTGTCGCCGCACGGCGTGCAGGGCCGACTCGTTGACGAGGTTCGCCAAGTCCGCACCGCTCATTCCCGGTGTGCCGCGTGCCACCATTTCGAGTGACACCGTGGAGTCCATTGGTTTACCCTTGGAGTGCACTTCGAGGATGGGCAGGCGCTCGTCGAGGTCCGGCAACGGAACGACGATCTGACGGTCGAAGCGACCCGGGCGAAGAAGCGCCGGGTCCAGCACGTCGGGTCGGTTGGTCGCGGCGATGACCACGACGCCCTCGGCGGGGTCGAAGCCGTCCATCTCGCTGAGCATCTGGTTCAGTGTCTGCTCACGCTCGTCGTGACCTCCGCCCACACCCGCGCCACGCTTACGCCCGATGGAGTCGATCTCGTCGATGAAGACAATGGCGGGCGACTGCTTGCGCGCGGTCGAAAAGAGGTCGCGCACACGGCTCGCACCGACGCCGACGAACATCTCCATGAAGTCCGAACCCGACACTGAGAAGAACGGCACGCCAGCCTCACCTGCGACGGCTCGCGCGAGCATCGTCTTACCGGTCCCTGGAGGACCCACGAGCAAGATGCCCTTGGGGATCAACGCCCCCATAGCGGCGTATCTGGCGGGAGTCTTCAAGAACTCAACGACTTCGTTGATCTCTTGCTTGACCCCGAGGTAGCCCGCGACGTCGGCGAAAGTGGTCGTGGGTCGGTCCTGGTTGAACTGCTTGGCCTTGGAGCGTCCGACCGACATCATGCCGTTCATCTGACCGCGCGCCTGGCGCGACAAGAAGATCATGAATCCACCAAAGATCAAGATCCAGATGATGTAGGGCAGGAGCGTGGCGGCCAGACTCGAGGGATTCGCGAAAGTAACCGACACATTGTCGGTGCGTAAAGTTGTGATCTCGTCACTGAGTACCGGTACCGGGCCATTGGTGGTGTAGTTGGTACCGTCCGAAAGTTGACCCGTCAAGACACCGGAGTTGTTATTGATGCTGGCCGAGACGACCTTCTGCTCGTGCGCGTAGGTCAGCAGGTTGGAGTAAATCACGTTCTTGACGGTCTTGGTCGAGAACAGGGAGTTGATCACGAGAATTCCGAGGATGAAGAAGATGATGGTGAACATCAACATTCGTCGACGCGCGTTGGGCGGCATGGGTGTGGGTCCACCCGGCACGTACTTGCGCCAGTTGTTCTGTTCAGGAGGGGGCATTGTCACTTTTCCAATCTAGAGGCGGTGAGCGACACCCGTTTCTCGCCTCCTGTGCAAAACCCTTGGCTTGTTAGCGTGAGGGGTAGTGACGGACGCGGATCTTAAGAATCAGCCACGTGTGGTGGCCATTATTGCCATGGCGTTCGCGGGCTTCGTGCTGGGCCAAATCGTGGCCACCGCGCTCGACGCCGTGCTCGTTTCGACCACTCACTACCCGGGCGGGGTCAATGCGCTGTCGAAAGCGACCGAGCCACCGTGGTGGTCAAACGTCGTGGGATTGGCGGGACTTTGGGTCGGCTTCGCGGTGGCCATCTACCTCGCACACCATCGGGGAGGGTTGCGACCCCTCGACGGGGCGTGGCGACCGCGACGCTTCGACGCCGCCTTCATCGTGCTCGGTGTCGGGTGCCAACTCGTCGTGGGCGTGGCCTACGCGCCGTTCCACTTTAAGAATATGAACAACCCGGTGAACCACATCTTTGGAGCGGCTCACGGCCCCGAGTTTGCGCTCCTGGCGTTGATGACGGTGCTGGGCGCACCGCTCATGGAGGAGTGGCTGTTTCGTGGGGTGGTGTTTCGTTCCCTCGACGCCGGTTTTGCGCCACGGTGGGGACGCGCGGGTACCGTCGGTGCGGTCATCTTGAGTGCTCTCATCTTCGCCGCGGCTCACGCCGAGTGGTTGCAATTTCCCGGGCTCGCGTTCTTAGGGGTGGTACTCGCCGTGGTGGTGTATCGAACGCGGCGCCTGCTGCCCTCGTTTCTCACTCACGCCGGTTTTAACGCGCTGACGATGGGCTCGCTGATTCTGCAACGAGTGCACCACTAGTGCGTCGCCTTCGACTCTCTGCGGGGGCGTGGCTCGACGTCGCCGCCGTGCTCGCGGTGATCGTGGTCACTTTGTGGTCACTGCACCCCAACCTGGTGTTCTCCAACTCCTTGATCACTGGTGGTGATACGGGTGCGCACCTCGCGATGCCGGCGTTCTTGCGGAGCCAGGGAGACGTCTTTCATCTGACGCCGTGGTACCCAGGTTGGTTCGACGGTATGCCCGCCTACACCTACTACTTCGTCTTGCCGGACTATCTCGCGGTCCTCGGCAGCTACGTCGTCAGCTTCGCCCTGGCCTTCAAAGTGGCGACCATCGCGGGATCGGTGATGATGCCGATCAGCGCGTACGTCATGGCGCGACTCTTTCGCGCACCGCGCCCGGTGCCCGCCGCCCTGGCGTTGGCGACCCTGCCGTTCTTGTTCGACGCGAGCTTCACCATCGATGGGGGCAACCTTTTCTCGACCATGGCTGGCGAGTACGCCTTCTCCCTATCGCTCGCCCTAGCGCTCATCACGATCGGCCTCTTCGCGCGCGGTGTGCGCACCGGACGAGGGTATTGGTGGGCGGCGCTCGGCCTCAGCGCGACGCTGGCGTCGCACCTCCTTCCGTGGATGTACGCCCTGGGGGCCATCGCGGTGATCGTGGTGCTCGAACTCTTGCAGCGCCGTGGCTACGGTGACCCCCGCGAGGAGCGGACGCCAGGGGACTACGCTCGGCCCCTGCGTTTCGCCATCGGCGCGACGCTGATCTCGTTGGCCCTGTCGGCCTGGTGGCTACTCAGTTTCGCCACGACACAGAATCTGACGAACTCCATGGGGTACTCGAACGATCCGACGAATTCGGTGCACCATATTTTCACCACCCTTGGCTGGTGGACGAGTACGGGGGCTGCGGCGGGGGATCGTTGGGTGATCATCTTGGCGGCCATCGCCGTCGTACTGGCCGCCGTGGTGCGCGACCGTCTGGGCATGGTGCTCTCGCTCGTCACCCTGGCGTCGCTGGTGGCCTACATCTTCGACCCCCAGAGCGCCATATGGAACGAACGCCTGGTGCCGTTCTGGTTCATCGGGATCCACCTTCTGGCTGGTTGGCTGGTCGGATACGGCGCGTGGCGTTGGGTGCAGCGTCAGCGTCGCATCGACCTGGTGTTGCAGTACAGCGACGATCACGGCGAGGGCGAAACCGTGGAACCCTCGTGGCGCGAGGAGTGGGGAGAGCGCTTGCACACCTCCCGCGTGGTGAACGCCACGTCGGTGGTCATTCTGGCGGGATTGCTCTCCACGGTGCCCGGTCTCATCCCGGGAGTGGCACGCACGTTGCACCTCAACACCAGCGGAAATCAAGTGACCAATTGGGCGCAGTACAACTACTCGGGCTACCAGGGCAAGGCTGCGTGGCCGGAGTACCACGATCTCATGACGACCATGGCGAGCGTCGCCTCGCGCTACGGGTGTGGTCGCGCGATGTGGGAGTACAGCTCGGGCGAAGGGCGTTTTGGCACCCCCGAAGCCCTGATGCTCCTGCCGTACTGGACGAACAACTGCGTGGATTCGATGGAAGGTCTCTTCTTCGAGTCCTCGGCGACGACGCCGTATCACTTCCTCGACCAAGCTGAGCTCAGCGCCAACCCGAGCGATCCCCAAGTCGGTCTCGACTACGGTTCGCTCAACGTCTCCGAGGGCGTTGAGCACCTGCAGTTGCTCGGGGTCAAGTACTACATCGCTTTCTCGCCGTCGGCCATCGCCCAGGCCAAGGACGATGCGTCGCTCACGTTGGTGGCCAAGACCAAATCCTGGCCGGCGCCGGGCGCGCAGTGGTACATCTACCTCATCAAGCAGAGTCCGATGGTGCAAGCCTTGAGCCACGAACCTGTCGTCGTGGCGGGTCTTTCGAGTCGCGTCGCGTGGCTGAATGCCAACGAGACGTGGTGGTTGGATCCGACGTCGTGGGACCAACCCTTGGCGAGCAGCGGACCGGCGTCGTGGCCCCACACGAGTGCCGCCAATCGCGCCGTGACGTCGCCGACGCTCCCGAGTGTCACGGTAACCGACGTCACTCAAACGACACAGTCCATCACGTTCCACGTGTCGCGTGTGGGCGTGCCGGTGCTGGTGAAGATCTCGTACTTCCCGCGCTGGCAAGCAACCGGAGCGACCGGGCCGTACCGGGTCAGCCCCAATCTCATGGTGGTGGTGCCCACTTCGACAACCGTGTCGCTCACGTACGTCGCGGGCTCGGCAGTGACCTTAGGTAACCTCCTCACCGACGCGGCCGCACTCGTCGCTCTCGCGGTGGCGGTACAAGCGCTACGAAGGCGTCGGCGGGCTCGACGGTAGGATGACCAGTCATGGACACCTCGCTGATCTTCAAGGCTTACGACGTTCGCGGGACCTACCCTGATCAACTCAACGAAGCGGTAGCGCGGGCGACCGGGTCGGCCTTCGCCACGTTCGTGGGCGGACCGTCGATCGTCGTGGCGCGCGACATGCGTCCGTCGGGGCCGAGTCTCGTGGCGGCCTTCGCTGAGGGCGTACGCAGTGTGGGCGTGGAAGTCGTCGATATCGGTCTCGCGTCGACTGACCTGCTCTATTTCGCCTCGGGTCACCTTGACTCGCCCGGCGCGATGTTCACCGCGTCACATAATCCTGCGCAGTACAACGGCATCAAGATGTGCCTAGCGGGCGCCAAGCCGATCGGTCTGGAGACGGGACTGGCGGACATCGAAAAGATGGCCAACGACTTCTTCGTCACACCGGCCTCGGGCGAGCTGGCCGCGATGACCGAAGGTGACGTGCTCGCCGCGTGGGTGAAGCACGTGCACTCCTTCATCGACATTTCGGCGCTTCGCCCCCTCAAGATCGTCTGTGACACCGCCAACGGCATGGGAGGCTACGTCGCGCCGTTGATCTTCGCGGGGCTGCCCTTCGACGTTGAGATCATGTACCCCGAACTCGACGGTACGTTCCCCAACCATCCGGCTGACCCCCTCAACCCCGCGAACATCGTGGACCTGCAAAAGCGGATCATCGAGACGGGAGCCGATATCGGGCTCGCCTTCGACGGCGACGCCGATCGCGTCTTTCTCATCGATGAGAAGGCCCAGGGGATTAGTGGATCGACGACGACCGCGATGGTCGCGGCACGTCTGCTCGACCAGAACCCGGGAGCGACCATCCTGTACAACGTGATCTGTTCCAAGTCGGTACCCGCCGTCATTGCTGAACACGGTGGCGTCGGGATACGCACGCGGGTGGGGCACAGTTACATCAAACAGACGATGGCCGAGACGAACGCCGTTTTCGGTGGTGAGCACTCGGGTCACTACTACTACCGCGATAACTACCGTGCCGACTCGGGGATCATCACCGCGATGGTGGTGCTTGAACTCTTGAGTAATTTCGACGGCCTCCTTTCCGAACTCGTCGCACCCTTCAACCGCTACGCGGCGTCGGGCGAGATCAATACCGTCGTGGACAATCCACTGACGACGGTCTCGAGGATCTCGGAGGAACTACGTCATTCGGGTGCCCAGATCGACGAGCTCGACGGGTTGACCGCGGATTACGGAGACTGGTGGTTCAACCTTCGCCCCTCCAACACCGAACCTCTGCTGCGCCTCAACGTCGAAGCTTCGACCGACGAGGAGTGCGCGCGCCACGTGGATGAAGTCGTTGCGATGATTCGGAGAAAGTAATCATGGCGCTCGACACCTTCTTGTTGGATCTGCTCGAAGACCCGATTGACCATCAACCACTGCGCTACGTCGCGTCCCTGGACGTGTTGTACAACCCTCGGACTCGTCGCGCCTACGAGGTCAAAGACGATATTCCGGTTCTGCTCACCAGCGAATCGCGTCAGGTTGATGAGTCCGAGCACAACAAGATCATGGGCGACCCCACGGGGCGCAATACGGGGCGTCCCTGAACAACCAACGTTTCGAGGGTGACGAACCTTGTGGGTGATTGCCGACTCAGTTCACGGCAACGAAAGTGCAGCCCCAGAAGGGAAAGCTTTCGAAGACGCCTTCCTTGCAATCCACGAAAATTACCGACGCCTGCGGCCCGCGTACGTCAGCGCGATGAGACGTTCTGCCGACGAAAGTACGGTCCTTGAAAGGTCAGCTTTCGAGGGCGCTTTGCTCGTAGATTCTGGTCCCACCGGCTGGTTTGGGTCTGCGCGACGCGAACGAGCGACCAGGCGGACCAATCACCCTGGGGTAAACCCTGAGGTTATCCGGGCACGTACTCAAAAAGTCAGGGTATTCCCCGATGGTGTGCACACACATACCTGCGTACTCTCCTTCGTGGGAGCGACGCATGCGTTGGGAGCGGGAAATGTCGACGAACCCTTGTGAATCGAAGATGCCGACATTCGAAGTTTCCCGCCATTCGTTGGAGCGCAAATGGAGCTGCTTTTGTGCTCTCGTTTGGCACGCGCGCGATCTTCATATCAAGGGTTCGACCATCGATATCAAGGCTTGACGAACAAATATATACCTAGTAACATACTCAGTATGCACTTTTTGATGAGCTCACAATGAGTATCCGGCATTCGTTGTTGGCGCTCCTTAGCGAAGGTCCGAAATATGGCTTTCAACTCCGTCAGGAGTTCGAAGCAAGCACCGGGGACGTGTGGCCCCTCAACGTCGGGCAGGTGTACACAACGCTCGACCGCCTGGAACGAGACGGTCTGGTCGAGTCAGACGATCTTGACGCCGAAGAACGTCAAAAGAACTTTCAAATCACCGTGAAGGGTGAAGAGGAACTGTCGCACTGGTTACGTACACCACCCGATCTGACGCAGCCGCCGCGTGATGAATTGGTCATCAAGATCCTCGTCGCTCGCGCATTCCTGGAGTCGACGTCTACGACGTGATCCAAGTCCACCGGCGCTACCTCGTGCAGTTGATGCAACAGTGGACGCATCTGAAGGAGGACGAAGCGCACTTCGACCTCGCCTTCGCTCTCGCAGTGGACGCCGAGCTCTTTCGCCTGGACTCGTCGGTCCGGTGGCTCGACGCCGCGGACGGGCGGTTGCGACGTGCGGCACACGATGCCGAGGAATCAACCACTCACGAGGCCGCGGCAGTTCCGCGCCTTCGACGAAGGATGGGAGCACGACGATGAGCATGTTGGAACTACGCGGAGTGACGAAGGTCTACGGCCAAGGGGCCACCGAAGTCGACGCTCTCAGCAAGATCGACCTAACGGTCGAACGTGGATCGCTCGTGGCGATTATGGGACCGAGCGGGTCGGGGAAATCGACACTGCTAACCATCGCGGGAACCCTGGAGTCACCGACCTTGGGTGACGTCATGATCAACGGCGTCAACGTGGTGGGCATGCCACGTGGCGACAAGGCTCGACTGCGACGACGAACCATCGGGTACGTCTTTCAGGATTTCAATCTTCTGGCTGGTCTGACGGCCGCGGAGAACGTGTCACTGCCGTTGGAACTTGATGGCGTACCGATGAAGAAGGCGCGCGCCCAGGGAATGTCGGCCCTCGAGGCACTCGGATTAGGTGAGCGCGCCGAACGTTTTCCTGATCGAGCTCTCCGGTGGCGAACGTCAACGCGTGGCGATCGCTCGGGCGGTGGTGGGCGAACGAAGTCTGCTGCTGGCCGATGAACCGTCGGGCGCCCTCGATTCGGTGAATGGCGAGTCCGTGATGCGCATGATCCTTTCGGCGTGTCATGGCGGCGTTGCGGCACTTGTGGTGACTCACGACGCGAAACTCGCATCGTGGGCTGATCGGGTCGTCTTTCTTCGTGACGGGAAAGCTGTCGACGAGACCTTGCCCGCTACACGTCCCGAAGAACTACTCGGGTCAAGTCAACCTCATCTGAGTCATGACGCACGACCCCGACAACGTCGATCAACGGCCCCCTGACGGCGGGTTACCCGCACGTCGTGCCGTTACTCGCTGGGCTTGGCGACTTTTGCGACGCGAATGGCGTCAGCAGTTCCTGGTCCTGGGTCTGATCGGTGTCGCCATCGCGATGACCACAGTCGGCGTAGGGGTTTCGTCCAATACTCCGCTGTCGCCGTACGTGGGATTCGGAGACGCGCACGATCTTGCGACCTTCTCGAGGAATGACGCAGCGACGACGGCGAAGATCGCGTCGTGGCAGCAACGATACGGTGCACTCGATGTGATCGATAATCAAACGGTCACCATCCCGGGCTCCATCGACACGTTCGACCTACGCGCACAGGACCCAGCTGGTCCCTATGGTCGAACGTTGCTGTCTCTCGTCTCGGGACACTTTCCGTCGACGGCCCACGACATTGCGGTGACCCCCGGCGTTGCGTCAGAGTTCCATCTCCACGTCGGCAGCCAGTGGAGTGAAATGGGAGTGTCGCGAGACGTCGTCGGCATCGTAGAGAACCCGCGTAACCTGCTGGACTCGTTCGCACTGGTGATCCCCGGTCAAGTCACCACCCCCACCCAAGTGACGGTCCTTTTCGATGCGCATGGCGCGACCCCGAAGGATCTTGGCACCAACGTCATCACGACCGCGTCGGTGGTGCAAGGTAATCTCTTGAATCCAGAGACGATCTCGATCGTCCTGGTCACGATGGCGATGCTTTTAATCGCGCTGGTCGCCATCGCGGGATTCACCGTCTTGGCCCAACGCCGTCTACGTTCCATCGGGATGCTGGGTGCGCTCGGCGCGACCGACGACCACATCAAAATGGTGGTGCGGGCCAACGGAGTCTTCGTGGGACTCATCGGTGCGGTCGGGGGCTTCATCGTGGGCTTCGCCGCGTGGTTGGCCTACCGTCCAACCTTGGATCGAGTGCGCACCACGTAGTGGGCGTCTTCCAGCTCCCGTGGATCGTCATCATCGTCGCTATGGTTCTGGCCGTCGTGGCGGCGCTCTTCGCTTCGTCTCGACCGGCACGAGCCATGACTCGAATCTCCATCGTTGCGGCCCTCGCCGGTCGCCCGGCCCCTCCGCGCCAACTCCGTCGTTCCGCCGTTCCGGGAATCGTGGCCGCAGTGGTGGCGTTCTTCCTCTTGGGCGCGGCGGGAGCAAGCGGGGCAAATGGTGGCAGTGGTGCGGGCGAGCTGGTCTTGGGGTTCGTGGCGCTGACGGTTGCGGTTGTCTTGTTGTCTCCGTTCTTCCTCACGGTCCTCAACCGATTCTCCCGCCGCGCGCCGCTGGCGATTCGCATGGCGATGCGTGATCTCGCTCGTTATCGCGCCCGATCAGGTTCTGCACTCGGCGCCATCAGCGTCGGTGTGCTCATCGCCATGGTCGTCATCATCGCGTCGGCGGCACGTTTTGGCAACGTTCTCGACTACGCCGGACCCAACGTCTCCTCGACGCAGTTGATCATCTATACGTCCAACGGTCCCTACGGACCAGGCGGCCCAGGCAACGCTGGCGCCAGTGGCAAATCGAACCCGTCGGTAGCCTCCTTGACCAAGAGCGCGCGCACCATTGCCACGGACTTGGGGTCACGCCAAATGATCACCCTGGAGAACACCAGCGCCACCCTCCAACACGCCGCACCTGGACGTAGTTACTCGGGGCCGCTCTACGTCGCGACACCACAACTCTTGAGCGCATTTGGAGTTTCGTCGACGTCCGTGAAACCGACCACCGATATCTTGTCCATGCGGCCGGGCTTCGCCTCCCTGAGCCAGATGCAGATTGTCTACGGCAATTACTTCGCCGACCAGGGCTCGAAGGGTGGAAGCAACGTGGATGCGTGGCCCTGTCCCGCCAACGAATGTCTGGCGAATCCATCGATGCAGCAGATCGACACGCTGCCTGCGGGAACGTCCGCACCAAATACGGTCATCACGGAATACGCGGTCCATCGACTTGGGCTCACCCCCAGCGTCTCGGGTTGGCTCGTGGAGACGTCAAAGCCCCTCAGTGCAGCCCAACTCACTGGCGCTCGAGCCACTGCGGCAGCGGCCGGACTCTCGATCGAGACGAAGTCGAGCATTCCCACGTCGGCCACCATCATCAACTGGGCGACACTCGTCGGCATCCTGCTCGCGCTGGGCATATTGGCCATGACCATCGGCCTCATTCGCAGTGAGACGGCCGGGGACCTTCGAATACTCACGGCCACGGGAGCGAGCAATCGAACACGACGAAATCTAACGGCGGCCACTGCGGGAGCCCTTGCGCTCGTTGGAGCCATCGTGGGCACCTCGGCCGCATATCTAGCGATGATCGGGTTCAGTCGAACGAGTTCCCTCGACGGGCTGAGCTCCCTGACATCTGTCCCCGTCGCGAACCTGTTGACGATCCTTGTTGCGATGCCGCTCGTGGCGGCGATCGTCGGGTGGCTCAGCGCGTGGCGAGAGCCCAAAGGTGTATCAGGACAATTGATTCAGTGATCACGAGCTTGTCGCTTCGCGTTGGGTCAATCGAGTCGCTCGATGATCATGGCCATGCCCTGACCTCCGCCCACGCACATGGTCTCTAATCCGTAGCGTCCGCCCGACTCTTCCAGCGAATTCAACAGCGTCGTCATGATGCGTGCACCGGTCATGCCGAAGGGGTGTCCCAGGGCGATCGCGCCACCGCGCACGTTGAGCTTCTCGAGGGGAACGCCCAAATGTTTCGCGCTCGGGAGTACCTGGGCGGCGAAAGCCTCATTGATCTCCACGAGGTCGATGTCGTCGATCGTGAGTCCCGCGCGCGCCAGCGCTTGGCGACTGGCCTCGATGGGTCCGAGTCCCATTATCTCGGGATTGAGACCACTGAGGCCTGACGAGACAACGCGAGCGCGCGCACGTATGCCGAGTTCCTTGGCGCGAACATCACTCATCACTACGACGGCCGCGGCGCCGTCGTTCAAGGGACAAGCGTTGCCCGCCGTGACAGTTCCATCCGGACGAAAGACGGGCGCGAGAGCGGCGAGTCGCTCGAGTGACGTGTCGGCTCGAGGACCGTCGTCGGTGTCGACGATGACGCCGTCACCACGGGTCACGGGGATGATCTCGCGAGCGAAGAAACCGTTGCGCTGGTGAGTCACCGCGAGTTCTTGGCTACGCAGGGCGAACTCGTCCATTTCGCGACGACTGACGTTTTCGAGTTGTGCGACGTTCTCGGCGGTCTGTCCCATGGCGATGTAGATGTCGGGCAAACCCGTTGGTGGACTCCAGGCCGGCGCACCGATGAGAGTTCTTTCCGCGCTGCGTTGACGCGCCGCGGCGAAGCGGACATTGGCGGCGGCGTCGACGTCCGACATTCCGGCGCCGTAGCGCGAAATGGTCTCAACGCCGGCGGCGACGAAGACGTCGCCCTCACCCGCGCGGATTGCGTGCGCCGCCATTCGAATGGTCTGCAGGGAGGAGGAGCAGTAGCGATTCACCGTCACTCCGGGCACGTCATCGAGTTCAGCGAGTACCGCGATCACACGCGCCAGGTTGAATCCGCTCTCACCGGCGGGTTGGCCGCAGCCCACCAAGAGGTCTTCGACCATGTGGGGATCGAGTTCGGGGACCTGTTCGAGTACTTGGCAGACCACGTAGGCGGTCAGGTCGTCGGGACGTTCGTTGATCAGCGATCCCTTGAAGGCGCGCCCGATGGGAGAGCGGCCGGCGGCGACGAGGACGGCTTCAGCCATGGTGACCGACCTACTTCAGCTGCAGCGGACCAGCGTCGTCGAATCCTTGACGAACACCTTGTCCCGCGCGTCGACGCAACTGCTCGGGCTCAAAGAGCATCCAGTAGGCGTTGCGCGCGTGCTTGCGCGATCGATTTTCGAACACGCTGGCGAGCACCTTGGGATCTGTAGCCTCATCTTCGTGGACGAAGACTTCCAGGATCGGTGTCGCGGTCAGTAGTTGCGCCTGCATGATGCCCATGGCCGCTTCGTGCGCGCACTGCTTGTCGATGGGGGCCGAGCCCGGCATACCCAGGGCGACGACGATGGAACAGCCGTCCTCTTCGATGAGGTTCATGGCGGCGACGGCCAGGTCCTTGAACCCCGGTACCGTCTTGGCGACCACCTTGAAGATCTTGTTGTAGCCCGGGCAGATCGCGAGTTCGTCGCAGGCGGCCTGGCCCATGTCGTAACGAGCGAACATGGTGTCGACGACGCCGATGAGGACCTTGGGCGCCTTCTTCGTGCCCTTCTTCTTCGGGCCCTTCTTGTCAGAGTTCTTCTTCGCCATCATGCTCCCATCGTCGAAGTAAGTCTAGGGATAACCCGCCTCAAACTAGGTAATTGGTACCGTGCGACTCCGGGAGGGTGAATCCGTGTCGCACCAAATCGTGTTCCCATCGCTTAATGAGAGTTTCGAGGACGAAAACACGAGCGAAGCACTTATCCTCGGCGGCCACGAGGTCCCAGTGTGCGTGGGAGTGATCGGTCCACTCGACCATGTCCTTGATGGCGCGAAGGTACTGAGGACGCAGAGAACGATTGTGCCAGTCGTCGGCGGTGAGCTTCCACTGCTTGGCCGGGTCCGCCGCTCGACTGTTGAAGCGCCGGAGCTGTTCCTCCTCCGAGATCTGTAGCCAGAACTTGACGAGGGTGACGCCGTCGTGGATCAACGCGTCTTCGAAGTCCACGATCTCTTTGGCTGATCGCTTGACGTCGTCGACTTCGATGAGTTGGTCCACTCGTTCCACCAGGAGGCGGCCGTACCACGAACGGTCGTAGACGGTCATCTCACCCTTACCCGGAAGGGACGGACCGAAGCGCCAGAGAAAGTGGTGACGCAGTTCCTCCGGAGTGGGTGGCCCGATCGGTACGACGCGCACGTGGCGTGGGTCGAGCCCGTTAGTGAGTCGTCGAATCGCCCCACCCTTCCCGGCGGCGTCGAAGCCCTCGAACAGGACGAGGAGTCCAGGTGCGCCGGGGGCCGGACCGAGGAGACCGGCACTGAAGAGTCGCAGGTGCAAGAGTCGTCGCTGGGCGGCGATGATGCGCTTTTCCGACTCCTCGCGCGACAGCGATTGCGAGAGGTCGAGATCGTCGAGACGGTTGCTCACGAGTTCAGTCTGGCACCACTGGGTGGTACTCCATCGTGGACCCGTAGAGACGAATGGTTTCGGGGAAATACGGGTCGCGTAAGGACCCAAAGACGTCCCAACGTCGCACGAAGTAGTCACGGTCAGTCACCGGATCGAGTCGTCCCCGGGTGGACCCCGCGAAGTGCGACAAGACCACGTCGGGCAGCATCACTACGTGACGACCGTCGGACTGGCTGCGTAGGCACAGGTCGACGTCATTCATCACGACCGCCAAGTGCTCGTCCATTCCCCCGAGCTCGTCGTAGAGGGCGCGCGAGATCATCTGCACCGCGCCGGTGACGGCGACGACGTCACGACGTGCCGTGATGAAGTCGTCGGCCACGAGGTAATTGATCGCTCGTCGCAGGTGCTGTGGGTAGGGCGCGATGATGATGCCGTCGTGCTCGTGAGACTCGTGTTGGTCGATCAGCGTGACGCCGACGACGCTGACGTCTTCGAGGGAGGCGACGCCGACCATTTGTTCCAACCAATCGTGCGTGCGTACGACGGTGTCGTTGTTGAGTGTCACGACGTACTCGCCCGTGCACTGCGCGACGCCGCGATTGATGATCGCGGCGTAGTTGAAGGGACCCGGGCACGCGACGACGCGGTGGGGCGTTGAGCGTAAGTAGCTCAGCGTCGACGGCTCACTCGAGTCGTTGTCCAAGATCGTGATCGAGTAGTTCGGGTACTCGCTCGCCTCGACGGACTCGACGCACTGACGAAGGAGTTCAACGCGGTCGCGCGTAGGGATGACGATGTCGATGCTGGGCCACGAGTCGAGCTGAGGCGACCAGGTGACTACCGACGAACGCGCCGTGGCGTCGACGCGAGCGCCTACGCCGCGACGAAGAAGGGCTTCGCGCACCACGCGTTGTGTGTCATCACTGAGTGTCACGTCGTGTCGTTCGTCGCGAGTGCGGCCCGGTAACACGAGTGGGACGTGTCGAAATACGGCTCCCGCCTTCAAGAGACGCAGGTATAGGTCATGTTCGGCCGCATGGCGCGCTTCAGGTTCGCAACCCGCCGACGCGCGCCACGGCCTCACGTCGTAGTAGGGCGGGCCGACCAACGACGTTGTAGCTCAGCAAACTATGGGGACCAATTACCGAGGGCTTGAGCAGGGGAATGGTCGGCGTGTCACCGATCTCGTCGCCGTAGACGACGTCGGCGTCGGTGCCGTGTGCGAGCAACCTCGAAGCGATCTCAAAGCATTCGTCGCCGTCGGACACCACGAGGAGCCATTCTTTTGACGACCCCAGGGCGTCGCGGAACCTCTCGTCGAGTAGGCGCGGGTCGCTCGAGTCCACGACGACGAATGCCACCGCGTCCTCCAAGGGTGGCTCCGATGTCGCACCATACGACCGCGGCACGTAGTTCTCGGGGAACGACGTGACGAGGTCTTCGAGACGAGTCGGTGGTGCCGGGGGTGCTGGACGCAGTCGTTCGGCTAGTCGCCGACGTCGGGTGTCCTCGCCCAAAAGTGGACCGAGCAGGCGAGCGAATGGCGTCGATGAGTGGCGACGAACATCACGATGAAACGCGCGCCAGCGCCGCGCGATCTCAGCGGACGTGGCTGCCCGGCCGTTCAGGTCGAAGCGTTGGAATGCTGACACGACGACCTTTCGCTGGACCGATGGTCGGGGTCCGACTCGTCACAAATTTACTAGAGATACGTCGGCGCGTCGCACTGTGTCGTTACCCACCAAGAAGGAAAAGGCGCGATGACCGGCGAGCAGTGCGATCCACGGCTATGTTGAGTTCCACATTTGCGCATTACCACACTGAAGGTGATATCCATAAGAAAGAGGTTGTCGTGACCGACACCGTCGAAGAGAACACGTCGGCTGCTTCCGAGCATTCCTTGAAGTCGGGGGTCTTGGGGCTCTTCGACTCCGCCATCATGGGCATCGCCGGTTCCGCGCCGGCGTATTCCATTTCGGCCACCACGTTCGCCCTCTTCGGTGCCGTCCTCTACGGGGGACCGGCCTCCTTGTTGTACTGCGGATTCTTCATGTTCGGCATCGTCTTCGCCTTCAACTACCTGTCCAAGACCGACTCGCACGCCGGCGCGGCATACTCCTGGGTGCGTCGGGCGCTGCACCCGATCTTGGGTTACCTGTCGGGTTGGGCCCTGATCGTCTCGGCGTTGATCTTCATGGTCATCGCGACGTTCCCCGCCGGCTCGAACGTCCTGCAGATCTTCTCGAACTCGGCGGCGTCCAATAAGACCCTCATCACTTTATTTGGAGCCGTCTTCTTTCTCCTCATGGTCGGTGCGGTCGCCGCGGGCGTCACGCTGACCGTGAACGTCCAGATCGCGATGTCGTGCGTTGAGATCGCCCTACTTCTGCTCTTCGCGGGGATGGCACTGTTTCACCACCACGTCACACCGTTCTCGTGGCACTGGTTCTCGCCCTCGGTCTTTCACACCAGTTCTGGAAATACGTTCTTCGCCGGGGCGCTGCTGGCCGCCTTCTATTTCTGGGGTTGGGACGTGACGGCCAACCTCAACGAAGAGACGAAGGCGAGCGAGGTGGACCACAAGAGCAAATCGCGCACCTCCACGTCGGGGATGGGTGGCATCTTGGGCACCGTCGTGGTCTTCTTGTTGTTCGAGGTCTTCACGATCGCCACCAATATGGTGCTCCCCAAGGGGGACTTGACCAACGGAGCGTATTCCGCGGACATCTTGAGCAAGTTGGGCCAAGAGGTCGCGCCGGGCTGGTTCGGGCACCTCATCGTGGCCGGCGTCCTCCTCTCGACGATCGCGACCCTTGAGACCACCTTGATCCAGGTGACGCGAACGATGTTCGCCATGGGTCGAGACGAAACCTTGCCGGCGTCCTTGGGACACGTGCACTCGGTGCGACGTACGCCGATCGTCGCCACGGTGGTCGTGACGATCATCTCGCTGGCACTCTTCGTCGGTAGCCAGTACATCGGCTCGGTCTCGAACATCCTGAGCGACGGATACAACGCCATCGGCATCCAGATCTGTATCTACTACGGTCTGGCCGGCTACTCCGTGGTCATCTTGTACCGACGCCAACTCTTCAAGTCGGTGAAGAATTTCATCTTCATGGGACTATGGCCCCTGCTCGGTGCCATCTTCATGTCGGTGGTCTTCGTCAAGGTGATTCCGCCACTCAACACGACGACCAAAGTGGTCGGACTGGGATCGATGGCGCTTGGATTGATCCCGATGAGCTACTACTGGCTCAAGGGCAACCCGTATTTCCTCATGCCCACCAAAGAAGATCGGCACGCGGTGCTACTCGAATTCGAGCAAAACCTCTAGAACGACGAAAGGTCACTTCAGTCGAGTTGGAGGGGCCTGAAGCGCAAGATACTCGTGAAGATAGCGAGGTCTATAGCCGCGAGACTCGCAAGGGCCCACGGCACCGCGTGAATCCCGAAGTGCGACACCAACAGGCTGACGCCACCGGGACCAATCACGCCACCGGCCATCATGGCAAACAAGATAATGGTGATGCCGTCGCTGTCGTGGGGCAGCAGTCGCGTGTACCAGAGCAAACCCATCGGAAAGATGGTCGCTAGGGTCAGTCCGAGGACCGGGTACGAAACGAGGGCGACGTGATTGGACGTCGCGGTGAGATCCAACGCGATCGCCACCACGAGGCCGCCGATGGCGAGTCGCGTGTCACTGAAGATTCGATGGAGCGGTCCGCCCAGGCTGCGTCCGATCGTCATACCGACCCAGAAGGCGGCGGTGATGAAACTGCCGACCGACGTCGAGAAGCCCCCTCGTTGGAGTTGCGACGACATCCAACCTGATGAGGCCGTCTCCAGTGCGACGTAGAAGATGTAGGCGGCCACGAAGCTCAACAAAATGGGACGGCGTTGGGCCTTGTGCGCGCTGACGACGCTCTGCAGAGCCTCGGCCTTGAAGGGTGGTGCGTGCACGCCGCGGTTGAACATCGACAGAGCCACTGCGAGGATGGCGATCCCGATGAACACACCCGGAAAATTCCTCGGGTGCGCGACGATGAGAAGCAGGGGACAGATCACTGCGCCCAGGCCGTAGCCCGCATTGACGAAGCTGAGCCGGTGCGCGCGACCAGTGGCCGCGGTTCGTGACATCAAGACGTTGAGACTCATGTCCAATGATCCAAAGCCCAGTCCCAAGACGAACAGACAGGCGAGAAAGGGGTACCACGAGTCAACCAAGCCGGCCGCCAACGTACCCGCGGCCACCGCGGCGAGTGACCACGTGAGCACGCGACGCCCCGTCGTATTCTTGAGCCCCCACCAACCGGGCAAGACACCGATGAGCGCACCGACGAAGTACACGCTAAGCACCTCGCCAGCGTCGGGTAGCGAGACGGAGAAGTGGTGAGAGAACGTCAACAGGAGGGGACCGAAGAGCGCGGAAGTGGCGCCCACCAAGATGAAGACACCCGTGAGGTTGGCGAAGGCGAGCGTCGTGAGTTCGACCTGGGTCGTCGCTTGCGACGGCGTGGGTTGAGATGACACGACTCTCCTCGAGTGCTGGCGCGACGAACTTCGATGGTATCGCTCCACGCCCACTCACTACACTTCGCCCATGGCCGAACCAACGACCACGCCACCCGGGGCCGTCTTGGCCGTCGACATCGGCGCGACGACGATCAAATACTGCCCGGTCGATCAGCGTGGGGACTTATTAGGTGACGTGGTGCGTATCGCTACGCCCTACCCGTGCTTGCCAGAGACGTTGGTGGGTACCGTCGCACAACTGATCAATGCCAGCGGCCTCGCGCGCGCGGGGGTCGGGTTTCCCGGCGACATGGTCGAGGGCGTGGTCGTCGAACCCGGCAATCTGTCGCGCGCGGGGGGCATCGCCACTCCCGTCGATCCCGTGATCCACGCGTTGTGGCTCGGCTGCCACTTGGAAAAGGAACTGCGCGCGAGATGTCGCGCCGACGTGCGCGTGGTGAACGACGCCACTCTGGCCGCCTACGGCTACGCCGAAGGGGTGGGGCGGGAGCTAATCTTCACCCTCGGCACGGGTTTTGGGATCGCTCTAGTGGTCGACGGGACGTGGCAAAAGATTCCTGACATTGGTAACGCGCCGTATTACGACCTGGGGACCTACGACGAGGTCATGGGTGAACCCGCTCGAGCTCGCGACGCGGCGCTGTGGCACACGCACGTGGCCGAGGCAATCGGCGCGTTCGTGCGCCAGTACTCGGCGGACGTGGTGCACGTGGGGGGCGGCAATGCGCGCCACTTGAGCCACCAGGACCTGCGCGAGGTGGGCCGTCCCGTCGTGTTCAATGACAACGAAGGCACCTTGCGCGGTGCGGCGCGACTCTTCGATAGCGCGTGACTCACTGAAGGCGAGGGAGTGGACCCACTACGCTACGGGCGTAATCGGGAGTATCGAGTACCAGTGAGGACTCAACATGACGATCTTTGAAGACGAGATCCGCACCCAAGGCGCACTGTTGGGTGGGCGCGCCAGCGCCGGGGCGCTCGAGGCCTCGCGTGCTGCGCGTGCTTGGCGCGATGTGACGCACCTTGTGGTGGCGGCGCGTGGTTCGTCGGAGAATGCGGCGATCTTCTTTCAGTACCTGGCTGGTCAGCGACTCGGCATGATGGTCGCCATTGCCGCGCCGTCGCTCTACGAAGGTCCTCGTCCGATCCTCCTCGCTGGTGCCGGCGTCCTGGCTATCTCACAATCAGGTCGTTCCCCCGGGTTGGGCGACGTCATTGCTCAGGCCCGAGAGCAGAAACGATCGACGGTCGTCGTGACAAATGACGCCACGTCAGAACTGGCCCGCGCGAGTGACGTCATCGTTGAACTACGGGTAGGACCCGAACTGGCCATCGCCTCGACCAAGACGTTCTCATCCACGTGGCACGCCCTGGCACAGGTGGTCGAGTCGATGAGTGGTGCGACACTCGAGGGACTCGAGACGCTGCCTGAGACCATCGATCGCGTGGCGACGTGGGCGCTCGCTGAGTCGTTGCCGCTCGTACAACTTGATGTGGATGGCCTGACGATGCTGGGCCGTGGAATAGGTTTCGCGGCCGCGAGAGAGATTGGACTCAAGGTCCGAGAGGTCACGGGAGTTCGCGCGGAGGCGTACTCGGCCCCCGATTACCTCCACGGCCCGATTGGTGCCAACGGAGGCGGTTGCACCGCGGTTGTGGTGGTGAGCGACGAGCTCACCGACGCCGTCTTGAGCGAACTCCTGCAGGGTTGTCGCGACTCAGGGATGACGACAGTGGTGATCCGTCCGCCACATCGCGACGTTCCCCCGTGCGACGCCCAGATCGTGCTCCCCGAGGAGAGTCCGAACTGGGTGAGTTCACTTGCGGCCATCGTGGTCGGACAGGTCATCGCCCTTCGCCTGGGCGAAGCTCGTGGTCGTCCGATTGATACGTCGCCGGGGCTGTCGAAGGTCACCCTGTCGGCGTAAGGAGCGACCGTCTGGGGAAGCGGAAATGCGGTGCGGGGGCCTGCTTCATCGTTTCATGTTGATTAAATCTCTCAAAATGTGAAAATTTCTCACAAAATACATTGCTGGATGTTAAAAATTCACATATTGTGACCACGTGAGTCCGAAGTCGGGTCCACGTCGCGCGTGAGCGCAGCGTCGACGCGCCCAGCGGTGCCACAGTGAAGCGGGGACTCAGGGGGTTCCCTTCGGGAGGAGTTGTTGTGATGAAAAAATTCAAGGTAGGTCTGGCGACCTCGGCCCTCGTGCTCGTGGCATCCACGATCACCGTCGTAGGTCCGTCCGTCGTAGGGCTGACCGTCGCGAACGCAGCGCCCACGCAGGCGCCGCTCAATCTCGCTAACGAGCAGGGTGCGCTCTGGTCGTGCGCGTTCAACCCATTCGTTCCGTCGTCGCAGCCGTATTCGTTTGGTCTGACGTACGAGTCACTGGACTTCGTCAACGCGTTGCAGAGTGGCAAGGTCACCCCGGTGCTCGCGTCGGCGTACGCGTGGTCGAACTCGAACAAGACGTTGACGTTTACGATCCGTTCGGGTGTGAAGTGGTCCGACGGCGTTCCCTTCAGCGCGGCTGACGTGGTCTACACGTTCAACTTGTTGAAGAAGAACCCGGCCCTCGACCTCAACTCGGTGTGGTCCGTTTTGTCGAGCGTCAGCCAATCGGGTGACAAGGTGATCCTCAACTTCAAGTCGGCCGCCGTGCCGTACTTCTACTATGTCGCTGACCAGGTGCCGATCGTTCCCGCCCACGTGTGGAGCAAGATCGCCAACCCCGTGACCTCGACCATCGCTGATCCCATCGGTACCGGTGGCTACGTGATGTCCAAGTGCACGGGTGAGAACATCAAGTGGACGGCGAACCCGAACTACTGGCAAAAGGGTCAGGCCCAGATCAAGGTCGTGAACATGCCGGCCTTCTTGACCAACAACGCGTGCAACGAGTACTTGGCCACGGGTCAGTCAGCGTGGGGTTCACAGTTCATTCCGAACATCACGAGCTCCTACGTCGCCAAGAAGTCGGGTAACGCGTACTGGTTCCCACCGGTCGCCAACGTGGTCCTGTTCCCGAACCTCACGGTTCCGGGGCTCAACGACCCCAAGGTGCGCCAAGCCATCAGCTACGCCATTAACCGTTCGGTGATCTCCAAGATCGGCGAATACGGCTACGAGCCCGCCGCCAGCCAAGACGGCATCGTGAGCCCCACCTTCTCGTCGTGGGTCGCCTCCAGTGCGACCTCGGCCCTGGGTTCGGGATTCGACACGACCAAGGCCGCGGCGATCCTCAAGGCCGACGGCTACGTGAAGACCGGTGGCGTCTACGCCAAGAACGGCAAGAAGCTCGAGTTCACCTTGACCACCAATGGCGGGTACTCGGACTGGATCGCGTCCATGCAGGTCTTGAGCCAGCAGCTCACGTCATTCGGCATCAAGATCGACTTGCAGACGCCAGCCGCGGGAACGTTCTACGCGAACCTGTACTCCGGCAAGTACCAGTTGGCTTACAACGTCGAAGCCGGCGGCCCGACCCCGTTCTACGAGATGCGCCAGTGGCTGTTCTCGAAGAACTCCGCGGCAATCGGCACCGCAGCCGCGTCGAACTGGGAGCGCTACTCCAACCCGGCGACGGACGCTTTGTTGAACTCCTACGGCGCCACCTCGAACCCGGCGACGCAGAAGTCCATCATCGGCAAGCTCGAAGGTGTCATGGTCAGTCAGGCCCCGGTCATTCCAGTGCTGGAAGAAGTCGACTGGTTCCAGTACAACGCGACGAGTATCAACAACTTCCCGTCAGCCACCAACCAGTATGCGCAGCCCGGCCTCTACAACGAGCCGGACTGGGGATACGTCTTGGACAAGTTGACGCCGAAGTCGTAGCTCGGTAATCGGGACAGAGTCGGGGGATGAGGTATTTAGTTCGGCGCGTTGGCTTCTTGGTCATCGCCCTGTGGGCAGCGCTCACGTTGAATTTCTTCATCCCCCGACTCATGCCCGGCAATCCCGCCGAGAGCGTGATCGCTCAGTACCACGGTCGCCTCGGGCCGGGAGCCCTCAAGGCGATCGAAGCCGAACTCGGTATCGGCGGTCATCAAAACATCATCGCGGCGTACTTCCAGTATCTGGGGAATTCGCTCAGCGGTCATTTCGGTATTTCGACGTATTACTTCCCGACTCCGGTGGTCACCGTGATCTCGCGCGCCCTCCCGTGGTCCCTCGGACTGGTGGGCATCAGCACCGTCTTGGGATTCCTCGCGGGAACTGCGCTCGGCGCCATCGCCGCGTGGCGTCGCGGTCGAGTCTTTGACAACGTGCTGCCACCGGTCTTCGTCATCATCTCGGCGTTCCCGTACTTCTGGGTCGGACTGATCTCGATCTGGCTCTTCTCGCTCACGCTCAACTGGTTCCCGATCCTCGGGGGGTACAACGAGACGGCGTCGCCCGCGATGACGTGGGGCTTCGTCGGTGACGTTTTGTGGCATTCGGTGCTACCGGCCTTCACCATCCTCATCACCGCTATCGGCGGGTGGATCCTGACGATGCGCAACAACATGATCACTGTCGTCGCCGAGGATTACGTCAAGATGGCGCGCGCCAAGGGACTACGTTCGCGGCGCATCCTATGGCAGTACGCCGGTCGTAACGCCCTGCTGCCCAACTTGACGGGCTTTGCCATGTCCCTGGGTTTCGTCATCTCTGGAGCGATTCTTGTTGAATACGTCTTCAACTACCCGGGAGTCGGATTCCTCCTCCTGTTAGCCGTGAACAACGAGGACTACCCCTTGATGCAGGCACTCTTCTTGCTCATCACGGTCGCGGTGCTGATCGCCATATTCATTTCCGACGTTGCGACCGCGCTGTTGGATCCGCGCACGAGGAACAACCGATGAACCCGGTTCGTCGCCTCGGGCGCGGACTCTTCGCGGCGTGGGTCTTCCTACGCCGCGACAAGAAGGCGATGGTGGGCGCCATCATCTTGTTCATCCTGCTCGTCATCTCGGCGTTCCCGAGCTGGTTCACTCCCGATGATCCCGCAGCCTATGCCTACACGCCCGGTATCGGCCTGTCCTGGGCGCACCCGCTGGGGACGACGTCATTCGGTCAAGACGTCTTCTCCCAACTGATGGCGGGCACTCGCCAGTCGGTGATGATTGCGTTGGTGGTGGGCTTCTTCTGCACGGTGTTATCGGTCGCCATCGGCATCACCGCCGCGTACTCCGGTGGGATCGTCGACGACTCGTTGTCGCTCTTCACCGACGTCGTCTTGGTCATCCCCACGTTCCCACTGGTGATCGTCATCGCCGCGTACTTAAAGGGAGCGTCGTTCTGGACGGTGGCCTTCGTGCTGGTCATCACGGGATGGAGCTACGGGGCGCGACAACTGCGCGTGCAAGCCCTGTCGCTGCGCAACCGCGATTACTTGCTCGCGGCGCGAGCTCGCGGCGAGGCCAGTTGGTACGTGATCTGCGTCGAACTCATCCCACCGATGACGTCGCTCATCGTCGCGAACTTCTTGGGCGCCGCGCTCTACGCCATCATTGCGGCGTCGGGTCTGCAATTCGTGGGTTTGGCCAACGTCAACACCGAGGCGTGGGGGACGATGTTGTACTGGGCGCAGAACAACGAGGCGTTCTCGGCCGGACTGCCGCTATGGGCTTTGGCACCGGGGATCATGATCGCCATCTTCGGCAGTGCGTTGGCGCTCCTCAACTACGCCTTCGACGAGGTCTCCAACCCCGCCCTGCGCCCGGTGGTGGCGACGCGCAAAATGAGGAAGAAGGCCGTCGCGTGACGGCACCGATCCTCGAAGTACGTGACCTCAAGGTCGAATACACCACGCCTGCCGGTCCCGCCTTGGCGGTAGCGGGGGTCTCCTTTGACCTCGCACCGGGTGAGTTCTTGGCTATCGTCGGCGAATCGGGCTGTGGGAAATCGACCCTGCTCTATTCGATCGCCGAACTCTTGACCTACCCGGCTGAGACGGTGAGCGGAAGCGTCAAGTTCAACGGCGTCGAACTGCGCTCATTGCCCGCCGAGGAGTTGCGCCAACATCGCTGGCGAGACATCTCGGTGGTGATGCAGAGTGCCATGAACGCACTGAATCCCACGTTGTCGATTGGTGCGCAATTGGCCGACGCGTGTCGCGCTCACACCGATTGGGACGACGAGAAGATCATGGAGCGTTCGGCCCACGTGTTGTCGATGGTATCGATCGACGTCGCACACCTCAAGAGCTTCCCGTTCCAACTCTCTGGGGGCATGCGTCAACGTGCGATGATCGCGATGGCCCTATTGCTCGAGCCCCAACTCATCATCATGGACGAGCCGACCTCGGCACTCGACGTCGTCGCCCAGCGGTCCTTGATGCGCCAAGTGGAGAACTTGCGTCGAGAGCTCGGTTTCGCAGTGTTGTTCGTCACTCACGACATGAGCGTCGTCTCACACTTCTCGGATCGTTTGGCCGTCATGTACGCCGGTGAGGTCGTGGAACTCGGTGACACCCGAGACGTCTTTGACCGACCGCGACACCCGTATTCGAGTGGTCTGATGGACGCCTTTCCTTCCCTCGTGGGAGCTCCGAAGGAACTCTTAGGCATCCCCGGCAACCCGCCGTCGCTCGTCAATCCACCCCAGGGTTGCTTGTTCGCTCCGCGCTGTCAGTTCGCCACCGACGAATGTCGCGAATTTCGACCCGAGCTCATCACGGCCAACGGTCGAGCGGTGCGTTGTCACTTGGTCAACCCACGGAGCGCTGCATGAGTGGCGACGTCTTGAAGGTTGAGAACCTCAGTCGATACTTTCGTGTCGGTGGGTTCCGATCGTCGGGGACGTTGCACGCGACCGACGAGGTCACGTTCTCGGTGGCGCCCAGTGAGATCGTCGCGCTCGTCGGCGAGTCGGGTTCGGGAAAGTCGACGATCGCGCGCGTCTTGGCGGGTCTGTATCCGCCGACGTCGGGGACCATCACCTTCGAGGGTGAACGCCAGGGTAAGACGTCGAGTCGAAAAGTCCGTGGACGCATGCCAATGGTGTTTCAAGACCCCTTCGGCTCGATCAATCCGGTGTTGCGCGTCGGGCACAGCTTGATGCGGTCACTCAAGCTGCACCGACCCGACCTCGACAAGACTGCCCGAGCGGCGGAGGCTGTCTCACTGGTTGAGAAGGTGGGTCTCTTGCCGGGTGCCGAGGTCTTGCGTCGCTACCCCCACGAGTTGTCGGGTGGTCAGCGCCAACGACTGGGTTTCGCCCAAGCCCTCGCCTCGAGGCCGTCTTTGATCTTGGCCGACGAGCCCGTATCGATGCTCGACGTCTCCATTCGTATCGGCTTGCTCAACGTCATGCGCAGTCTGCGTGACGACGAACACGTGTCGGTGCTCTACATCACGCACGACCTGGCGAGTGCGCGCTACGTGGCTGATCGCATGATCGTGCTGTACGCCGGACGCATCGTGGAAGAGGGCACCACCGAAGAGGTCATCGGCGCTCCCGCGCACCCCTATACGCGACTACTGATGGCCACCGCGCCCGACCCGCGACTTCCGCTCGCGCACGACACCGACGTGCAAGACCTCGGGGAACCCCCCAAGGTCATCAATCCGGGTCCGGGATGTCGTTTCGCCCCGCGTTGTCCGCTCGCGATGGACCAGTGTCGCGTGTCGACCCCCACGATGGTGCACCTGTCGCCCACGCAGCGTGCCGCCTGTTACGCCATCGAGCAACCATGACCTTGAGCCTTCTGCCCCGACCCCGGGTGGGCGAGGGGCTAGAGGGTACGTTGACTCTGACTTCACCACTAAGTATCGCCTGCGACGAGCAGTGGAGCGGGGTCGTGGAGGTGTTCGCCGCGGACCTCGAAGCCAGCATCGGGTGGAAGGTGCTGCGCGTGTCGCGAGACGAGGCGAGTGATGTCCGTTTGGATTACGATGCGACCCGACACGACGAGCACTACACCCTGCGCGTGACCGACCACGTCGTCATTGCGGCCTCGGGTGCAGCTGGTTTCGCGTACGCGTTGACGACCCTGCGACAACTCGGGCCGGCAGAGTTATGGTCACGTGAGGTAGTGCCCCTCGAGAGTTGGACGATTCCGGGTGTGTCGATCGTCGATGGTCCAGCGTTCGGATGGCGTGGCGCTCACCTCGACGTCGCGCGCCACTTCTTTGACGTTGGCGTGGTCCTTCGTTTCATCGATTTGCTCGCGGCTCACAAACTCAATCGACTGCACTTGCATCTCAACGATGACCAGGGCTGGCGCGTGGAGGTCCCGCAGTGGCCTCGCCTGACCGACGTGGGCGCGTGGCGCGCAGGCACGCCAATTGGACACGAGCGCGAGGGTCGAAGTGACGACGTACCCTACGGGGGCTTCTATCGATCCGCCGATATCGCCGACATCGTCGAACACGCCCATCGTCGACACATCGTGGTCGTACCGGAAATCGATCTGCCCAGTCACGCCCAAGCCGTACTGGCGGCCTACCCCCACTTCGGTAACACGTCCGAGACAATTGAGGTGTGGACCCACTGGGGCGTTTCGGAACACGTTCTCAACGTGCAACCCGAAACGCTCGCGTTCGCCGAGGACGTTGTGCGTTACGTGGCGAGTCTTTTCCCCGGGAGTCCGGTGCACATCGGCGGCGACGAGTGTCCGTCGGACGAGTGGGTCGCTAGCGCGGCCGCGCGCGCGGTGATGCACGCGTTCGATTTCTCCGAGCCCAAAGAACTGCAGGGTCTCTATACCCAACGTCTCGCGGGGGCGCTGGTGCGCGATGGTCACGACGTACTCGCGTGGGACGAGGTACTCGACGCCAGCGTTCCGCCAGCGACGACGATCTGCGCGTGGCGAAGCGTCGATAAAGGAGTCGAAGCCGCCGAGCGGGGACTTGACGTGGTCATGGCACCAATGGAGTATCTCTACTTCGACTGGTTAAGCAGTGTCGATCCCGACGAGCCCGTCGCGGTGAAGGAGCTCCCACTGGTGACGACCTGGGAGAAGGTGTATGGATATCACGTGATACCAGAAGAACTCGATCCTTCTCTGTCGCATCGAATCCGCGGTGCCCAGGTGCAATTGTGGAGTGAGTACATCGCCACCCGCGAGCGCCTTGACTATATGACCTTCCCTCGGCTCTGCGCCTTCAGTGAGGTGGTGTGGGGGAGTGCGGGCGATGTCACTGAGTTCCGCCGTCGACTCGAGGAACACCTCGGACGCCTGGACGCGTTCGGCGTCTCATATCGGCACCTCGATTCAGTGGTCGTGACGTGAGCGACACTCTGACACGGATGGTTGTTTTCTTGGGTCCACCGTCCGCGCCAGAGTCGACGTTCGTGCGCGACGTCGATGACTCGGAGATGAGGTCGCGACTCAGCGGCCTGAACCTTCGTGCTGACGTCATTGACGAGGTAGCGGACCACTGGGATGCGACACGACACTCCCCGCAATGGTCGTCGTTGCTGGCGGCGCTGGTGTCGTTCGTTCGGCGCGGTCGCGGAAGCGTCGACGCTCCCCTCGACGCATGGGAGGACCTCGATGATCATGGCGCGAGTGGTCGACTCCTGTACTACTACCTCTTCGCGTTGCTCGCCGATGAGTTGCGTGAGTTGTATCAGTCCTATGGCGTGCCCGAGGACGTGAGTGACGCCACCCTCGAGGCGCTCGCTCGTCACGGTGAGACCCATCGACTGAAGTGGGGAACGACCGGGGTAGACGCCGGTTGGTGGATGATTCCCATCTTGCGCGGTGAGATCCTCCAGGTGCGAAGCCTCAAGTTCCACCGTGTTCACCTCGGTGTGGGTCCACTGGCCCCGTTCCCCTGGCTCGACGACACCGCGATGTCACGGCTCGGAGACGGCTTTCGCACGGGCGACCTCTCAGTGGGGATTCACATTCCGGCGCGTACCGATCTCTCTCGAGGTGCCTTGGACGTGACGTTCGCTCGTGCCCGTGAGGTCTTGGCGCGGGTATGGCCAACGTCCACGCGTCGACTGGCCACGTGTCAGTCCTGGATGATGGATGAACGCCTCGTCGACGCCCTGGGCGAGGAGAGCAATATCGTCGGGTTCCAGCGACGTTTCGAACTCATTGCGCCCTTCGAGCACGACGTGGCGACGGTGGTGGACTTCGTCTTCGGTGCGAGTCACACTGACGTCGCGGCACTGCCGGCGTCGTCTCGGCTCCAACGAGTGATCCGCGACGTCCTGGCCAGCGGCGGGACGTGGCATAACCGAACGGGTTGGCTTGATTTTGACTGAGCGCGAGGATCCTCGTGGGTAGCTCACTCGGTGTGCGTGTTGCAACGGTCGAAAATCTCTCAATTCATGTGACTTCTAAGCGAAATCTTGTGAAATTCTCTCAATCCAGCATTGATGAATGTGAAAAATTCACATAGAATGGGTGCCGTGGACTCCAAGACGCGCCGATCGACCATTGCGGAGCGGTTGCGGACGCAGGGTGAAGCCTCGATTGTCGAGCTCGCCGCACACTTTGGAACGTCGGAAATGACTATTCGGCGAGACCTGGACCAGCTTGAAATCGATGGCCTGGCTCGTCGCGCACGCGGTGGTGCGATCTCGGTGCAAAGTCGATCCTTTGAGCCTCCGATCCTCCAACGTGCGGCACACTCCTCGGAGGCGAAACGAGCGATCGGCATGGCGGCGGCAGCTCTGTTGCGAGAGAACGAAACGGTGTTCCTCGACGTGGGTACGACGACTCACGAAATGGCCAAGGCCATTCCACCCGACCTGCCCATCACCGCAATCACCAGTTCCCTTCTTATTGCGATGGAACTCTCCACGAAGCCCGCCGTCAAGACAATCGTCACCGGCGGGGTGATCCGCCTCGGCGAACTCAGTTTGATCGGACCTCGAGCTCAGATGTCCTTCGCCGACCTGAACTTTGACGCAGTCTTCATGGGTGTCGCCGGGGTGAGTGACACCAAGGGACTCACCGAGTACAACCTGGATGACGCCGACGTCAAGCGCGTGGCGATGGCGACGGGTCGTCGCGCCATCGTGTTGGCCGATGAATCAAAAGTTGGCCGCGTCGCGCTCGTGACCTTCGCGCCGATCCATTCCGTGGACGTGCTCATCACCGACGCGCCCGCATCGAATCCGGTGATCCGTCACATTCGTGAGCAGGACGTCGACGTCCTGCACGTCTCAGTAGAAAATAAGGAGTAACACCATGTCGCGATTTCGTGCCATTTTTCCAGGGGTCGACAAGCCACTGATCGCCATGGCCCACGTACCACCGCTACCGGGCACGCCCCTCTACGACGCCGCTGCTGGCGTGTCTGGTCTCATCGACCACGTCAAGCGTGACACCGCGTTGTTGCTCGAAGGTGGTTTCGACGCGGTGCTGTTCTGCAACGAGGGTGATCGTCCCTACCAGCTGCACGCCGGTCTCGAGGCCTCGGCGGTGATGACGCGCGTGGTCACCGAGTGCAAGCCCGATGATCGCCCCTTCGGGGTCGATTTCTTATGGGACGCCCAATGCGCATTGGCGATCGCCGTCGGTTCGGGCGCGGCCTTCATGCGAGAGGTCATCAACGGGTCCTGGGAGTCGGACATGGGTCCGTGGAGCCCAGACGCGGCGAAACTCTTGCGCGACCGACGCAACTTCGGACGCGAGGACCTCGCCGTCTTTGCCAACATCACTCCCGAGTTCGCCTCGCCCGTTGGCCAGCGCACCGCGGCGCAGATGGCGCGCTCGACAGTCGTGTCGAGCCTGGCCGACGTGATCTTGGTGTCTGGTCCGATGGCTGGAGCCGAGCCCGACGTACAGACCGTGGCCGACGTACGTGAGGCGGTGGACCAGTCGGTCCCGGTTCTTCTCAATACCGGGGCCAAGGCTGCCACCATCGCGAAATACCTCAAGTTCGCGGACGGGTGTGTGGTTGGATCGGACCTCAAGCGTGACGGGTACACCTGGAACGAGGTCGATACCGATCGCGTGAAGCGGTTCGTCGACGCCGCGCGCAGTGCCTAAGTCCGAGCAGCTGCTCCTTGGAATCGATCTGGGGTCCTCGGGCATCAAGGCCACGCTCGTCAGCCCCGAGCGCGGCATCGTGGCGAGTACTTCGGCCGACGTCGCACTCTACAGCGACCATCCTGGTTGGGCCGAGGCCGATCCGGGCGAATGGTGGTCGGCGACGTGTGAGGTGATCTCACAACTCCTGGCAACCCCGGAGTTCTCCGCTGACGCGGTCGCCGCGGTCGCCGTTTCGGGAATGGTCCCCGCGGTCGTCATCTGTGACGCCGAGGGCGCACCATTACGACGGGCCATTTTGCAAAATGACGCCCGCGCGACCCACGAAATCCGTGAGCTCGACCGAGCCCTGAGTCACCTGGACCTACTGGGACTTACGGGATCGGTCCTCTCGCAACAATCCGTCTCCCCGACGGTGTTATGGCTGGCGAGGCGCGAGCCAGCGTTGTGGTCCCGGACGGTCTCCGTCCAGGGGTCCTACGACTGGCTCGCCCGTCAGCTCGGAGCGAGCGCGCACGTGGAGCAGAACTGGGCCATCGAAAGTGGCCTCTACGACCTCGACCTACGACCACTCGGCGCCGTCACTGAGGCGACGAAAGTCCCCTGGCCCACGGCCCTGCCGGTCGAGCGTCCGGGCACGGTGGTGGGCGAGGTCTCGTCCGAAGCGGCCAGTCGTACGGGACTGCGTGCGGGCACGACCATTGTCGTCGGGGGCGCCGACCACGTGCTGTCGGCGTACGGTGCTGGCTTGGTCAAGAGCGGTGACGCCTTGATCAAATTGGGTGGCGCCGGAGACATTCTGGCAGTGTCCAAACGGGTGTTCCTCGATCGGCGGTTGTACTTGGACGCACACCCGGTTCCCGGTTCGTGGTTACCCAACGGGTGCATGGCGACCAGTGGATCGTTGCTTCGTTGGGAGCAGTCGCTCTTTGGTGGTGTGTCGCTCACGGAGCTCGACGACGAGGCACGCACGTGCGCACCGGGTGCTTTGGTGTCCTTGCCGTATTTCCTCGGTGAGAAGACGCCGCTGCACGATCCGGACCTGCGCGGCGTCATCGCCGGGCTACATCTGGGCACGACGCGCGGCGACCTGCATCGTTCCTTCCTCGAGGCGATCGCGTATGGATTTCGCTCCCACGTTGACGTCTTCGCCGAAGGGGGTCTCGAGCTCGGCGAGGTGCGCGTCACTAACGGCGGATCGCGATCGCGACTGTGGCGCGAGATCCTCGCTGACGTCTTGCAGCGTGACCTTACCTCCATCATCAAGCACCCGGGTGCGTCATACGGCGCTGCGGTGATCGCGGGCATCGGCACGGGACTCATCCACGATTGGTCCTACGTCGAAGGCGCCCTCGAGGAGGGTGAGATCATCTCTCCCAACCCCGCCAACGTCGCGGTGTATGAGGAGCGGTACCAACAGTTCTTGCAACTCGCCAACGACACCGCATCGATATCTCATTCACTAGCAAGGAGCCCCCAATGAGTCTGCCTCTCGCCGCGGTCACCGGCGCCGGATCGGGAATCGGCGCCGCCGTCGCCACCGAACTTGGACGTCGGGGATACCACGTCGTCGTCACCGACATCGATCTCGCCGCCGCTCAACGTACGGCGGCCGGTATCGTCAGCGCGCAGGCCCACGAACTCGACGTCACCGACCCACAGGCCTGCGACGCTCTCGTGGCCGAGATCGTCGCCGCCCATGGTCGACTGGACGTGTGGGTGTCCAATGCCGGAATATCTAAGATGCAGCGTTTCGTCGACGTGTCGCCCAACGACCTCGCGCGCAACTTCGAGGTCAACACGTACGGGGTCTTCTACTGCGGACAGTCTGCCGCTCGCGCCATGATCGCCCTCGGGGCACCTGGTCGCATCATCAACACCGCGTCCATGGCCGCTAAGCAGGGTCGCGTGCCGTTCCTCTCGGACTACGTCGCGAGTAAGTTCGCCGTCCTCGGCCTCACCCAGGCCATGGCCTTTGAGCTCGCTCCGTACGGGATCCGGGTCAATTCAGTGTGTCCAGGCTTCGTGGCCACCCCCATGCAGACTCGCGAACTCGCCTGGGAGGCGCAACTTCGTGGCAGTGACCCTGCCACTGTCCAACAATCGTGGATCGACGACACCCCCTTGGCGCGCCTGCAGACGCCCGAGGACGTCGCCAAAGTCGTGGCGTTTCTCGCGTCCGACGATGCCGAGTTCATCACTGGTGAAGCGATCTCGGTCAACGGTGGCGCTTTCATGGACTAGCGGGGCTTGGGGTTACACGGCCGATACGAGGACGAAATACTCCGTACACATAGGCGTCCTAGGTTAAAAGAATGGGAGTCGTATTCGAGGCTGACGCTACGGGCGCCTGGAACGAAATGTTCTCCGCACCTGGTCAACCGCGCCCTATCTATGAACGCTTGTTGTCCGATCTCAACGCGTACCATCCCCAGGAGTTACGTCAGCGTTCGGATCAGTTGGCGCGCACCTTTGTTGATCGTGGCGTAACCTTCGCCCACAGCGGTGAGGACCGCCCGTTTCCCTTGGACCTCGTGCCGCGCATCCTCGGCGCCCTGGAGTGGGACCGCCTGGCCCGAGGCATCGCTCAGCGGGTGCGCGCCCTCGAGGCGTTCCTCGCCGACGTCTACGGCGCGGGCAAGATCTTCGACGAGGGTCTCATGCCGAGGGCGACCATCACGTCGAGTCCGTACTACTGTCGCGCGGCCTTTGGTATCACGCCACCCAACGGGGTGCGCATCGCCGTGGCCGGGATCGACCTCGTTCGCGACGAGCACGGGAACTTCTGTGTGCTCGAGGACAACGTGCGCATACCGTCGGGCGTCAGCTACGTCATCGAGAACCGGCGCGCCATGACTCAGGCGTTCTCGGCGCTGTTCTCGGACCATCGCGTGCACCCGGTCGACTCCTATCCCTCACACCTGTTCGCGGCGTTATTGGCGGCCGCACCACAAAAGGCCGTCGATCCAGAGATCGTCGTTTTGAGCCCGGGCGTTCACAACGCGGCCTACTTCGAGCACGTATTGCTCGCGCGAATGATGGGCGTCGAACTGGTCGAAGGTCGCGATCTCGTCTGTCGGTCGAACCACGTCTACATGCGCACGACCAACGGCGAGCGCGCAATCCACGTCATCTATCGGCGAGTGGACGACGACTGGCTCGACCCGTTGCAGTTCCGTCCCGACACGGTGATCGGCGTCGCGGGACTCGTGAACGCCGCGCGAGCGGGCAACGTCGTGATCTCCAACGCCGTAGGCAACGGTGTGGCCGACGACAAACTGATCTACACCTACGTCCCCGAGTTCATTCGTTTCTACCTTGGGGAAAAGCCGTTACTCGACAACGTCGAGACCTATCGCCTGGGAGACGACAACGTCCGCGCCGAGATCTTGTCGTCGCTCTCGAGCTACGTCGTCAAGCCGGTCGATGGATCGGGGGGCAAGGGAATCGTCATCGGACCTCAGGCGACCAAGACCGAACTGCGAGCACTGCACAAGGCCGTCACGGCCGCACCGCGCAACTTCATCGCCCAACGACCCGTGGCCCTGTCGACGCACCCCACCTTCGTCGGCGACACCATCGCCCCGCGTCATATTGACCTACGACCGTTCGCGGTGAACAACGGTGACGACGTCTGGGTGCTACCGGGCGGGTTGACGCGCGTGGCTCTGGGTGAAGGCGAATTGATCGTCAATTCCTCGCGCGGTGGCGGGTCCAAAGACACGTGGGTCCTCAACGACGAGAGCATCGCGTTTCGCGGCGCGGTGCCACCGGCGAGCGCGCGCTTGCGTCGCCACGCGGTTGGCCCACGCCAAAACGACGAGTACGTCGTCCACCAGGGTGAGCAATGAGCGAGCGGGGCATGCTCTCGCGGCTCGCCGAGTCCCTCTTTTGGATCGGGCGCTACGTCGAACGCGCCGACGACACCGCGCGCATCGTCGATTCCTACGTACATCGAATGGTGGAAGACCCTTTCAACGACGAGAGTGCGACGTGTCGTTCTCTCTTTTCGATCCTGGGTATCGAGGTCGAGACCGATCGCCTCCGAACCCACGAGACGTTACAGACGATCGTCTATGACGTGCAGAATCCCAACTCTATCGCCGGAGCGCTCAACGGCGCCTTCGAGAACGCCCGACGCAGTCGCGACTACATCTCCTCAGAGATGTGGGTGGCTCTCAACACCACCCGTAACGAGCTGCCACTGCGCGAGGCGCAAGCGCGCGACTTCGGCCCCTCACGGTATTTGCAGTACGTGCGCGAGCGGACCTCGCTGCTCGCAGGACTCACCGACGCCACGTTGAGCCATGATGATGGGTGGCGTTTCCTCGTCCTCGGTCGAAACCTGGAACGCATCGATATGACGGCACGACTGCTGCGTGGTCGCGTGGTCAGCGACGAGAATGCGCCGGACTGGATGGCGTTCTTGCGAGCATCGGGGGCCATGGAGGCCTTCATGCGCAATACCCGCGAGATCAACGACGCCAATGGGGTGGCGGCGTTCTTGATGTTGGACCGACTCTTCCCGCGCTCGGTGCTGTATTCACTGAATCTGGCTGACGAGTGTCTGGTCGAGATCCAACCGGTGGGCCAACGTATCAGCGCCGGCGACGCGGCGCGTCAAGCTCTGGCGCGCGCACGTGGGACGCTCGAGTTCATCGACCCGCGCCAACTGATCGAGCAGTTGTCCGATTTGCTCGAGATGCTCGAAACGACGTGTTGTCGCATCACCGACGCCGTCACCGAGCGCTACTTTCGCCACGACGAGGCCGTCGCGTGGTCCTCGGAGGAGGGACTGTGAGCGAGCGACTGGGCCTGGCCATCCGACACCACACGGGATTCACCTACGACGGCGTCGCCAAGGCCTCGTACAACGAAGCGCGCATGACGCCGACGTCTCATCGCACCCAACACGTCGAAGCGTCCAAGATCGTGGTGCGACCGGTGGTGCCGGTGAGTTCGCACGTCGACTATTTCGGCACCGTCGTGACGGCCTTTGATATCCAAGAGAACCACCCTCGCCTCGAAGTCGAAGCCGTGTCCCAAGTCGAGAGTTGGGCCGCCACTCTCGACGCCCCTCTGGACTGGAGCGAACTTCGCAGTGAACGCCTCACTGACCGGTTCTCGGAGTACTTGTTACCGACGCGGCGCACCGCGTTGGTGGGTGCGGTGACGAACGACGTGCTGGATTGGCAACAACTGTCCGATGTTCACAAGTGCGTTGAAGCTGCGTCAGACTTCGTGCGGGGAACGGTCGCCTATGTCCCCGGTGCCACGACGGTATCAGCGACGGCTCAAGAGGCGTGGGACCGACGTAAGGGTGTCTGCCAGGACATCACTCACGTGACGATCGGACTCCTCAGGGCGATGGGAATACCAGCGCGCTACGTGTCGGGGTATCTCTACCCGGAGATCGAACCACTGATCGGTGACGTCGTCGAAGGCCAGAGTCACGCATGGGTGGAGTACTTCTCGGGGTCGTGGACGGGGATAGATCCGACCAACGGAGTGCGGGAGACGGAACGGCACATCGTTGTGGGACACGGGCGCGACTACGACGATGTGGCACCACTGAAGGGCATCTACCAGGGCGCTGAGTCCACGCAACTCGGGGTGATCGTCGAGATCCGTCGGACGAGTTAGAGCGTCGCGTCACTGGGCGCCACTTTCTAGGATGAATGCATGGACTTAGAACTCGCCGAGCGCGTGGTGTTGATAACCGGAGGAACTGACGGTCTGGGTCTGGCACTGGCCCAGCGACTGACGAGTGAAGGTGCTCACGTCGCGGTGTGTGGACGTGACGGGAAGCGACTCGAATCAGCGCAGGCATTACTCGGTCCCGAGGCCTTGTGCGTGGAAGCCGACGTCACCAACACAGTCGACTGTGACATGTTCGTCGAGACGACCGTGAAACATTTTGGACGCCTCGACGGTGTGGTGAACAATGCCGGCGTCGCCTCCTCGTCCACCATCGCCGCATCCTCCGATCAGGTCTGGCGTGACGATTACGAACTGAAAGTCATGGCGTCGTTGCGCATCTCGCGAGGTGCGTTGCCCCACCTCGAGGTCAATGGGGGAGCGATCCTCAACGTGCTCGCCGTTGGCGCGCGCACCCCCCAGGGCGGGTCCACACCGACGACGGCGTCGAGGGCTGCGGGACTCGCTCTCACCAAGGCCTTGGCTAACGAAGTGGCGCCGGTGGGCATTCGCGTCAACGCTGTCTTGATCGGGCTCATCGAATCTGGACAGTGGGTGCGCCGCGCTGCAGCGGCCGCACTTGACATCGATGATTTTTACGTGCAATCGGCGCAGAGCGCGCACATTCCACTTGGTCGCTTCGGTCGGGCGGAGGAGTTCGCGGACGTCGCGACGTTCTTGCTGTCGCCGCGTGCGAGTTTTGTCACTGGTGTGGGAATCAGCGTCGACGGTGGAATGTCGCCGACAATCTAGTGCGCCGTGACGACGGCGACTGTCGACGACAACTCGATTACGCGATAGTCACCAAGCCGTACGTCACACAAAGGCCGAGGGCGTTGATGACGACGAAACTCGCAATGATCACGCCGATTGCAATCTTGGCGCCCTTGCCTCGACGAGAGCCCGAGGGCGTGGGCATGTACCAGTCGGGGAGCAGTCCCGCTACGGCATCGGCCATTGGACGCCACGGTATGGCACGTAGGTCGATCGTCGGGTGAGGATCGGCGCTGAGCGCGAGCGTCGTCAGTTCCTCGTCAGTGAGTTCCATCGTCGTGAGCGTCTTCTCGTCGTCCACCCTGTTCCTCCTATCGCCAATAGTGAACTTACATGTCCATCGATGTGATGCGAACGACTTTGTCGAACTATGGACGCCCAAGGGCATCGACCCAGGTGCAAGTGTGAAAATCGGCCTGTGACTCAGCATCTAACCTGAGGAACCAAGGAGGTACGCGGTGACGGACCAAGACAAACTCGCGCACGTGCTCGTGCTCTCACTGGGTGGCACGATCGCTTCGACGTCGGCTGGTGGCGCCGGTGTCGTGCCCCAGCTCAGCGCCTCTGATCTGCTCGAGGCAGTGCCGGGCATCGCTGACGTCGCCCACATCACGGCGATGTCCGTGCGACAAATTCCTTCGGGTGACCTCACCTTCGCGGACCTCGTCGAGGTGGCGCGCATCATCAACGACCAGGTGGCCGACGGCATTGACGGGGTGGTCGTCACGCAAGGCACGGACACGATCGAAGAGACGTCCTTCGCTCTCGACGTCCTCCTCGATACACTCGTGCCGGTCGTCGTGACGGGTGCCATGCGTAATCCGACCGTACTGAGCGCCGACGGGCCGGGGAATCTATTGACGGCGGTGCGAGTGGCCGCGTCGACCGTGGCGCGCGCTATGGGGTGTCTGGTCGTGATGAATGAGCAAATTCACGCCGCGCGCTTCGTTCGCAAAATGAATTCTTCCAATGTGGCCGCATTCCAGTCTCCCAGTAGCGGTCCCCTGGGATGGGTGGCCGAGGAGCGGGTGCGCATCGTTTCCCGAGTCAGTCCGTTGGCGACGATCGCCGTGTCGCATCTTGACGTGGCGCCCGCGGTGGCGCTCGTGAGTTGTGCTTGGAGTGACGATGGGCGAACCCTGGGTTCACTCGCGGCGCTCGGCTACCGTGGCGCGGTTCTCGAGGCATTCGGCGCCGGTCACGTTGCGTCGATAGTGGTTGAACCACTCGACACCCTCGCGGCCCACATGCCCGTAGTGCTGTGCTCTCGAACTGGCGCGAATGAAGTCCTCGAACACACCTACGGCTACCCGGGGTCCGAATCGGATCTTCTGTCGCGTGGATTGGTGTCGGGTGGCGTCCTTGACGCGAGAAAGTCTCGCGTCGCGTTGACCTTGGCGTTGGCCGCCGCTCATGACGCCATGACCGCGATCGAGCATTTCGTGCGGGTACGAGATTCAGTGGCTGGCGACGCGAACGCCTCGTAGTACGAGCACGTGCCTCACGTCACTTAATTAATTCTGAGCGGCCTTTTGCAGGTTCGCTTCTACGGCACCGAGATGACGCAACATGGCCTCGCGAGCCGCGCGACCGTCGCGATTGGCCAGCGCCTGAGCGATCTCTCGGTGTTGGTGGCTGTAGTGCGCACGGCGTTCGGGAGAGTCGCTTCGGCGTTTCATGCTGCCCCACGTGACACTGAGACGCGCCTCGGCGATGAAGTGATACATGTTCTCGATCAACGGATTGTGCGAGCCATGCACGAATGCGCGGTGCAGCGCCAAGTCCCAACGTTCGAACTCGTCGAAGTCAATCGCGTTGTCACCCCCGATCAAGCATCGTTCGATCTCCTCGAAGTCACTGGACGTGGCGTTCTCCACGGTTGCGGCGAGAGCCGCGGGCTCGATAAGAAGACGCGCGGACATCACATCCGCGGGACTCACGTTGCCAACGACCGATGCCGAAATCGATGGTCCCATTTCGATGCCCAGAACAGAATTGGGATCACGCCGCAAGAATGTTCCACGGCCGACTTCGCGCGAGACTACGCCCTCACTCTCCAGTAGCGACATTGCGTTGCGAATAGTGGTGCGCGAAAGTTTGAGTGCTTGAGCCAACTCGCGCTCAGTTGGTAGTCGACTGCCGTTGTGCAGTCCCGTGTGCGTGGCGGACATCAAGATGTTGTCGGCCACGTCCCTCATCTGAACGTTGGAAACAGTAGTCATCGTCAGCCTCCCATCGAACGATTCGTGAAATCGTCCGCGCTCTACGAATGGTTCGAATGGGCTCAGTATATCAACCAATCCCACCAATATGACAATCATGTTACAAAGTTTTCCAAATAATTCTCTGATGTGATTGACAATCCCTGATGCACGCCTTATAGTTCGCTTACGTAGAAACAACCAATTCAACCAATTTGGTTGGAAAAACGGGAGGAATCGGCATGAGGTTTGCGACGATCAGGACCCCACGGGGCCTTCGCCTGCACGTAAAGGGTAGCGAGGGGTACGTCGACCTCGCCGACGCGACGGGTAATGATTCGCTCGCGACGCTCAATGGCCTCGCCGAAGGTGGTGACGCTGCGTTGGCCGCAGCGCGTGACGCGTCCGGTGGTGCTGGCCAGCACTACGAGGGCACTGACTTCGGCCCGCTGACTCCGAACCCACCTCGCGTCTTGTGCCTCGGGGTCAACTACGCCGAACACGCCATTGAGGGTGGCCGCACGGTACCCACGTGGCCCGAGTCCTTCGTCCGCGGCGCCGGCAGTGTCATTGGTGCTTACGATGACATGGTCAAGCCCGCTCTCAGTGTGCGCTTTGACTATGAGGCCGAGCTCGCAATTATCATCGGCAAGGGTGGGCGCTACATCAAGGCGGAAGACGCCTACGACGCAATTCTTGGATACTCGGTGATGAACGATGGATCCGCGCGCGAATGGCAGCGCGCTGCGACGCAGTGGACCCCAGGAAAAAACTTCGAAGGCACGATGCCCATCGGTCCGGAGCTGGTCACCAATGACGAGGTCACGGTGACCGACTTGGCGATCAGTTCAATTCTTAACGGCACGGTCATGCAAGACGCGCGCACCTCGCAGATGATCGTCAGTGTGTCGCGCGCCGTGGAATATTTCTCCTCATTCACCACGTTGCGTCCCGGCGACGTAATCGCGAGCGGCACGCCGGGGGGCGTCGGGTTCGCGCGTACACCGCCGGTCTGGCTCACGCCGGGTGACGTGATCGAAGTGGTGATCGAGGGGATCGGCTCCATTTCGAACAAGATTGTCGCCGAAGAGGGGGCTCCAGAAGATTGGCCGTGGATGCCGTTGAAGGCGGACACGACCACGTTCTGATTTTTTGCCGTATGCAATAAGGAAGTACCACAACAACTAGGGGGGGAATACATGAATGGAATGTCATTGACGTCGTCGGGTCACCCGACTACGCGAATGCGCAACAGAGTGCTATTGCTGGTGGCCGTAATGGCACTAGTGGCGGCAACCGTAGGATTACCGGGAACTGCAGCCCGAGCGAGCACCGTCGGACACAGCTCCAAGTCCACGTTGATCATTCCGGTGGTGGCGCCGTTCACTGGTGTTGACGCCGCACTGGGACCGAAGTACGAGACCGCGTGTCTCGCCGCTGCCCAGGAAGCCAACAAGATTGGCGGGATCCTCGGACACCAGATCAGCTGCAAGACGGTGGACACCCGTGGTGACCCCGCAGACGCGGTGCCGGCTGTTGGCCAGATGTACGCCACCACGTCGAACATCGCATTCGTGATTGGCTGCACTTCGGACGAAGCGTCAACGGTCGTACCGGTGTTCGGCTCGAACAAGACAGTGTCGTTCTGCATGACTGGTGAGTCGGAGTTCGACTCGGTCAAGTTCCCGTACTTCTATCGCCTCGTACCGCCGGACGCCGCTGACGCGGTGGCCATGGTCGCGATCGCGAAGAACAAGGGATACAAGAAGGTCGCGCTGGCTTTCGGTAACGACGCAGGTTCACAGACCTTCGTTCAGCCCGCTCAGACGGCAATCGCCAAGGTTCCGGGCATGAGCGTGGTCTCGAATCAGACTCTCGACATCTCCGCGACAACGTTTGAGACGGAAGCTCAGTCGATCGTTTCGGCTCACCCTGACGTCATCTTGATGGAGGCACTCGGCGCGGCCGGTGTCGCGCTGTTGAGTGAGGTCTACCAACTCAACGGGAACAAGATGATTCCGGTGATCGGTACGTCGGCCATGATCGACCCGACGTTCTACTCGGGCATCACCAAGGCCGTCGGTGTGCAGAACTTCATTAGTAGCTTCGACGCGGACAACCAGGTCTCCACCGCTGCGACGCCGGCGTACGGACTGTTCAAGCAGTTGGTATTGGCGCAGTCCGGCAAGGTGAAGGGCGTCGGAAACTTCTCGACGCTGCTCTCGGCCAACGGCACTGTCCACCTGTACGACGCCGTCAACTTGGCGTTCCTCGCCATGCAAATGTCGGGATCAACCACGGGTTCTGCCTACAAGGCTGACATCTTGAAGATCGCCGATGGGGTCCCCGGTGCAACAGTCGTCACGTCGGTCCAGGCCGGAATCCGTGACCTCAAGGCGGGTAAGAAGATCCGTTACTTGGGTGTTGGCGGTTTCTACAGTTTTGACGCTTACCACACGTCGTTCGGTGCCTTTGAAGACACCAAGTACACCGCGACAGGTAGCACGGTGAACGCGGGGACGTTGCCCGCCTCCGAGCTGAACAGCCTGTAGCAACTCCGAGAGAGGTGACCACGGCGACAATCGTCGCCGTGGTCACTGCCTCTCCGGCGAAGGACCCAGTACCGAGAAACTGGACTTCGTTCGCGCTTGTGAATCTCCGCAGTGAGTTGTTCGTCCGTCTCATGTACCACCGATTTGTAAAGGAACATTGATTTCCCTTGAGTGTCTTCATGTCATCATTCGGGTTCGGCCTCATTACCGCCGCCGTCTTGGCGATCGCGACGGTGGGCTTTACCATGCAGTTCGCCGTGACCAACGTCTTGAACCTGGCCTACGGGTCGATCATGATCAACAGTGCCTTCGTCACCTATTACGTCAACGAACACGGCGTGTCGCCGTGGGTGGCGTTGATCGGTGGTGTCATCACCGGGGCAGTGGCCTCGTGGTTGCTCAACAAGTTCGTCTACACCCCATTTCAGCGCCGTAATCTTGCGCCGATCACCGTGGTGATCGTCTCGCTGGGCATCGACCTCATCGGCACGTTCGGCCTGCAAGCCATCGTGGGAGGCGGTTACGTGTCCTTCAGTCAGAGTCAGGGCCACGAATACCGTTTCGCCGGACTCATCTTGAGCGGTTTGCAACTCATCATCTTCGGGATCTGCGCCGTGGTCCTCGTGGGGATACACGGCCTGCTCAAGTACACCCGACTGGGCAAGGCGATGCGCGCAACCTCAGCGAATCGAAACCTGGCACGCAACTCAGGTGTGAAGACCCAGTTCATCATCTCCACGACCTGGTTGATCTCGGGCGCCCTATGTGGCCTGGCCGGTACGGTGTTCGCGATGAACGCCGGGGTATTTGAAGCCACCAGTGCCCAGCAGTACATCGTATTGCTACTGGCGGCGATGTTCCTCGGTGGACCTGGGGAGCCTTACGGCGCGATGTTCGGCGCCATCATCATCGGTGTGGCCACTGAAGTCAGTGCTGCATACGTCAATCCGCAATACAAACTGGTCGTCGCTTTCGTGGTGCTCCTCGGAATGCTGACGTTTCGACCGTTCGGAATCTTTGGAAGCGAGAAGACTAACTAATGGGCCATTACGGTTTCTATTTCGCCATCATCCTGGTATACGGAGCGGTGGACTCCATGGCCTGCCTCGGACTCAATCTCGAGTTCGGCGTCGCGGGCATCTCCAATTTCGGTTACATCATCTTCCAGTCCGTCGGTGCATATACCGCCGCCGTTCTGTCGATGCCCAACGCCAAGGGATCAAACGGAGGTTTTCAGAAGTACGTCCTCGGCTGGCACCTGCCGTGGCCGTTTCCGTGGATCGGCGCGGCCATCGTCGGCGGTCTCTTGGCGATCCCCTTCGTGTTCCTCGTGGGCAAACGACTCCGTGGCGACTTCGCGGCGGTGGGACTCCTCGTGTCGGCAGTTCTGCTGAACTTGCTGGTGACCAACTACGTTCCGTTGTTCAACGGCGCCGCCGGCATCTCGTTGGTCCCGGCACCATTCCAGAGCAAGTGGAACACCCAGGGATTGGCGTACCAATTCTCGTACGGCGCGGTGGCCGTCGTCTTGACCATCGGTGTCTACTTCCTCGTGAAGCGCGTGACTGAGTCGCCCTACGGTCGATCACTTCGCGCCATGCGCGATAACGACATCGTCGCCGACTCGCTCGGCAAGGACCTGCGCATGCAGCGTACGAGTGTCTTGATCTTGGGTGGAATGATCGCGGCGCTCAGTGGCGCGATTCTCGTTGGCTTCATCACGCTGTGGTCTCCTGGCGCCTGGGGCTACGCCGAGACGATCGTCTTGTTCGCGGCGATCATCATTGGTGGTGCGGGGAATCACAAGGGTGCCGTCCTCGGCGCCCTTATCGTTCCGCTCGGCTTCGAGGAGATTACTCGCTACCTGCCAGCGGTGGGTAACCCCGAGTTGGTGCCGGCGCTCGAGTGGGTCGCCATTGGGCTACTGATCGTGCTCTTCCTCTGGTTCCGTCCCAACGGCATCTTGCCCGAACGACGTCGCATCTTGAGTGGCAACAAGAACGCACCGGTGCCCGAGCCCACGAAGTCCGATGACGAGAGCGATGCCCTCATCAAGATCGGTAACGTCGACCAGCTCAACTTTCGCGAATTGCTGCGACTCGGCGATCCCGTTAACGACAATCGCGTGATCTTGTCCACTTCTGGTCTGACCAAGACCTTCAATGGTGTCACCGTCGTGTCGGACGTGACGATCGCCGTCCATCAAGGTCGACTCACTGGGATGATCGGACCAAATGGCGCGGGCAAGTCCACGACGCTCGCGATGCTTGCGGGCACGTTACCGCCGACGTCGGGTCATATATTCTACGAGGGACAAGACATCACGTCGATGCCCTCAAATAAGCGCGCCCTCGCCGGCATGGTACGCACGTTCCAGTTGGCCAGTGAGTTCAAGAAGCTAACGGTGCTCGAGAATCTCGTGAGTGCGATACCTCACCAGTCGGGGGATAGTTTCTTTGGTTCACTCCGTGGTAAGCGCTACTGGGGCGCCGAGGATCGTGAGAATATCGAGCGCGCCAAGGAAGTCCTCGAAGGTTTCGGTCTGAGTCAGTACGCTGACGCGTACGCCGGGGGATTGTCGGGCGGACAACGTCGGCTCGTGGAGATCATGCGTGCTTTGCTCGCCGAACCTAAGGTTCTGTTGCTCGACGAGCCCATGGCTGGGGTTCACCCCAACTTGGCGCATAAAATCGGTGACCAATTGACGAGGCTCTGTGAAGGGGGTATGACCATAGTGATGGTCGAACACGAACTCGCCCTCATGGACGCTTTCTGCGATCCGGTCATCGTCCTCGCCGAAGGTCAAGTGTTGGCTCAGGGCACGATGTCGGAACTCCGTCAAAAGGAAGAAGTAGTGGAGGCGTACCTTGTCGGTTGAACTCTCAAAGAAGGGTCAGGTCTTGACGGCCACGGGACTCGCCGCCGGTTACGACGGTCGCGCCATCGTGAGCGAAATCACGGTCGAGGCGTCCCCGGGGAAAGTGGTCTCCATCGTGGGGCCCAATGGATCGGGCAAGTCTACTTTGCTCAAGTCCTTGGTGGGTGTGGTCAAGGTGCTCGACGGGACGGTGTCGGTGGGTGGTACGACGATCACTAATATGCCACCCGAAGAGGTGGCCAAGATCGGTGTCGGGTACGTTCCCCAAATCGATGACGTGTTCCCACCGCTGTCCGTTAAGGAGAACCTCGAGATCGGCGGATACCTCCTGAAGCGCAACGAAGTGCACGAGCGCATCGAGGCCGTGCTCGAATTCTTCCCCAAACTCAAGGTCATGATGACGCGAAAGGCCGGCAAGCTCTCGGGCGGTGAGCGCAAGATGTTGGCGATGGGTCGAGTGCTCATGCTCTCGCCCTCGGTGCTCGTGCTCGACGAGCCGACGGCGAACCTAGCTCCGATCGTGGCGACGCAACTGCTCGAGGAGTACATCCGGGGATTCGCGAACTTTGGATCCACGGTACTGCTCGTCGAACAGCGGGCCAAAGCCGCGCTACGAATCTCGGACTGGACGTACGTTCTCGGCGGCGGTCGCGTGGTCCTCGAAGGGGCACCGCAAGAACTCGCGCAGAATCCAATCTTCGTCGAATCCTTCCTCGGTGGTGGTGCGGCGACGCACGCACCGAAGGCCTAACGCCACAAAGTCCTCAGCACACCCTCATCTAGACTTCGTATCGTGACCATACCTTCTTCTGCCACCATCATTGTCTGCGACGGCGACGAAACGGGCCAAGAACTCCTCGACGAGTCCTTGCGCGCGATGACGCCAGAGTTGTTGGGCGTCGACCTCGATTTCGTGCGCTACGACATGTCCCTCGAGAATCGGCGTCGGACGAATAACGACGTTGTGCGCGAAGCCGCTGCCGCGATGGTGCAGACGGGTCTCGGCCTAAAGGCTGCGACCGTGACGCCTCCTGAGATCGGCGGCGTCGGTTCACCTAATCGCCTGTTGCGCGAAGGTATTGGTGGTTCGGTCATCGTTCGCACCGGACGTCGCATTCCTGGTGTGACCCCGCCGGTCGTGGGAACGAATCATCCGATCATCGTGGTACGAATGGCCGTGGGCGATGCCTACGGCGCGGCCGAAGGTCGTGATGGAGACGCTGGCGAGATTGGCGAAACCGCCTGGCGTACCGAGAAGATCGAGCGGTCCGTTTGTCGCAGTGTCGCCGAGTACGCTTTCGTCGCCGCCGACGCGAGTGGTGGCTTGGTGTACGGCGGCCCGAAGTGGACGGTCTCTCCCACCTACGAAGGAATGCTCAAAGAAGAGATGGACGCCGCGGCCGCACGGCACCCGTCGGTGACGTATCGTCCGGCCCTCATCGACACGACGTATGCGGGACTAATGACCGAGATTCACGATCGAACCCTGGTGATTCCGGCTCTCAATCGCGACGGCGACTGTTTGAGCGACCTCGTGCTGGCCATGTTCGGCTCCATTGCGGGTGCCGAGTCGGTGTTGTTGTCACTCGACGACGAGTTGCGACCCAAGGTCGCGATGGCCGAAGCCCCTCACGGTACGGCGCCTTCGTTGCAGGGCAAGAATGTCGCGAACCCAATGGCGATGTTGCTTGCTGGCGCTGCCCTCTTAGATCAAGCCGCGGCTCGTCTCGGTGACGTCACGTTTCGCTCTGCGGGTACCCGACTTCGCAACGCCACCCTCGAGGGAGCGGCGGAAGGATTTCGAACCTTCGATCTCGGTGGTGACTCGTCGACCAGCGGCGTCGTTGACGATGTGATCGCGCGCCTTCAGACCTCAAAGTAACTTCTGCTCTCGCTAAAGCGAGTCCCACTGTGGTGGTCGCCCGAGGTGATGCTCGGGTTGCTGCATCTGATGAGGTGACTAATCATTATGGAAGCGCGTCCTCAACTACGTCATAGTTGAAAGTCAATGAGACCAAGGAAACGAGATTTCCTTTGCAACGCAAATTTGCGAAAGTGCACTTGGTGAGATCAATGAACTATGGGGGAGAGATGTTCTCGTTTCACCCGCCGATGAAACACCATCTCGCCTCGGGCCACGACGAATGCGAGAATCACGATCGGAAGGACGGGTGCGAATCTCGGTGCGTGCAACGCAAGCACGGCACCAAGCCCGGCGCCTACGATCAACGCCAACAAAATGAAGGCGCTTCGACCCGAAATGGGATCTTTACGTTTGGCAACCCCCGCTACAAATTGCGTCAGCGTTCCGGTCAAATATGTGGTTGATAGTCCACTGATGCCAAAGCGAAGTGTCGCCGCACTCTGAACTCCAAGGGCGACTGCATTTACACTGAGCATCGCGTACTCGGCTGCACCGGTCGGTGCGGAGGAGACGAGTTCCCACCACGTCGCGAAGACGCATAGCACCACGAATTCGAAGATCAATGCCTTGAGAATTGTTCGAGGCCAGAGATCGTCGTTCTCTTGCGCATGACCCGCTACTCGGGCGCCCACCAGGCTGCCCACGACGTATCCCAAAAAGGCAATACCCGTGTGGATGGCCAGCGACACGTCACCCTTGCCGGCCGCCACGCCCAGAAGCACCATGTTTCCGGTCATGACGCTGGTAAAGACGCCACCAAGACGGGTGAAACCTATTGCGTCAATCGATCCTGTCACGAGGGTCAACAAGATAACGAGAGCGTCGCGTTCACGCTCTGGTGACCAGAAGGACTTGTCATGAAGTTTCACCATGATGTTTTAGCTTGTCGGGTCCTGCGCATCGTTGCCCTGGTACTGAAGAAGGAATCGTGGAAGGCGGGATTGTTCTGACGATCTCGTGGCGTTCCAAAGAGAGCGTTTCGTTGGTCACCTAGCGCGCACTTCGAGTTCGACGCACGTCGTGTCATTCTCTCGTTCCGTTCACCGAGAACCACTGAGGAGTAGTGATCAGAACGTACTTCGAGCAAATGAGAACTCAAGACGTTTCTCATTTGCGGCGAGAAGTTGACGCGCCGAGCGAAGGTCGCATCGGAGCGACCGGTGCCCTGGGAGGCGGTCGCGATGATGCTGGCTGGTGGCCACGGAACGTTGGTGGTTTTCACAAATGAATTCTACCCAAATACTGGGCGTGAATAGGGAAAATTACAAGGAAATCTTGCTACGCCGCGCGAGGTGTAATGGTCGAATTGGTCGGACGTGCGCGGTGCGAAATCCGACACCGAAATAGGGTCCTGGCGCGCTCAACTCGGTTCCTTGAGGAGGTGCGAAGAGTGCGTAAAAGGTCGCAACCGTGATGGATTGCTGACGACGACTGTGGCGATTCGAGCCGGTCATGCACATACGCGAGTGCCAGGAATTGTGAATCAATCTTCTTGACAGTCTTAGTGCGCTCTTATGGCACGACACTAAAAATACGGAATGAAAACTCTGGGTGTTCGTGATACACCTTCGACCCCGCCGCGTCTGCGTGGGTTCGCCGCGCGAGACGATCGACGACCGAGATGAGTCGGCGGTGGATGACGATCGCACTCGTCGCTGCAACCGGAGTCGGGGCCGCAATCATCATTGACGCGATGGTTCGAACCGACGTGGCACGCTCGTCGACAACGACAACCTTCGTCACAACCACAATGTCTCTACCTTTGAAGCCTCTCGCGAGTCCGACCAACATGGCTCCCTTTCTGACGTCGTCCATCGTGGGGGAGGGAGTCTTTCATCCGGCGGGTCGCACGGTTCAGGGCCACAGCGCCATCTTCACAACGACGATTCGACCGCTCGATAATCCGACAACTGTCGCGGGCGTGGCGTGGATCGATCCGAAGCTTTTGACAGCCCGTTTGTATTCAGGCAGCCTCAGCCCGGGTGGCCTTTTTTGGAAATACACCGCGCCGGTCTCGCGAGCGGCATCGAAAACACTGGTGGCAGCGTTCAGCGGCGGCTTCTTGATGAAGGATGCTCGCGGAGGTTACTTGTCCGAAGGCCACCTCGTCGCCCCGCTCGTCACTGGCGCGGCATCTCTCGTGATCTATAAGGACGGATCTCTCACCGTGGGGCAATGGGGACGCGACGTGTTCATGAACAACAATGTCGTCGCAGTCCGCCAGAACCTGACGCTATTGGTCGATCACGGTGCACCCGTTGCGGGGCTACAGGCCTACGACACGTCGCAGTGGGGTTCTGCTCTCAACGGTCGGGTGGACACGCCTCGTTCGGGTCTCGGCATCACGAAGGATGGAGCGCTCGTCTACGTCGAGGGTGAGATGAACATCGTCGACTTGGCACGCATCCTCGTTCGCGCCGGCGCCCTTCGAGCGATGGTGCTTGACATGAACCCGTTATGGCCGGTGTTCGCTACGTATCTTCCAGCAACACCTACCGGATTCGCCACGCCTGGTAATGGCAAGGACTTAACGCCGACTATGGTGCAAACGCCAATGAGATTCTTCGAGACGGCATACGCGCGCGACTTCGTCACGCTCTCGGCTCGATAGATCTCGACCACGTGGTGACGTCGATTTCGCTCTAGCATCGGGTCGTGAAACTTAGTGTCGTCATTCTGCCCAGCGCGCGATGGAGCCACGCACGTAGGAATTGGATTCTGGCTGATCAATGGGGTGTTTACGCGGCATATACCTACGACCATTTGTCGTGGCGGACGTTTCGCGACGCTCCATGGTTCACCATGATTCCTACCCTCGTAGCGGCCGCCGGCGTGACGTCACGTGTGCGACTCGGGCCACTCGTGACGTCGCCAAACTTTCGTCACCCGTTGTTGTTGGCTAAGGACCTCATCGCCCTGGATGACATCTCGGGCGGTCGGGTCGTGGTGGGCGTGGGCGCGGGTGGTACGGGATTTGACGCCACCACCCTCGGACACGAACCGTGGTCGGCGCACGAACGTCACGAACGATTCGTGGAGTTCACCAACGCCCTGGATCAATTGTTGCGCGAACCCAGCACGACATTTGAGGGAACGTACTATCGCGTGGTCGACTCGCGTCAGATTCCCGGGTCGCTGCAATCACCTCGTCCTCCTCTCTACGTGAGTGCCCTCGGACCCAAGTCGATAGCCTTCGCGGCCGAGGTCGCAGACGGATGGGTGAGTTTCGGTGATTCGCGGTCGGCGCCGGACGTGACGACATTCGACGCTGTGGCCAGTCAAGTGTCGCGCCTCAACGCCGAACTCGAACGTCGTGGCCGAGACGCCGTCTCGATGCATCGCGTCTTATTGAATTTTGTCGGAGATGAGTCGCCGCTGAGTTCTGTTGAGGCGTTCCTTGACTGGGCCGGTCGTTACCGCGACCTCGGATTCGATGAGGTCGTCGTCCACTGGCCCGTTCCTGACTCGGAGTACGACTACGACTCCGAGATTTTTGAGCGAGTGTGTCTCGAGGGCGGCGCCATATTGTCTGCCTGGGACTAGACCCGACCGATCACAGCAGGTACATCTCCTGCGCCGCTTTGGTGAGACTCTCGCGAGCGCGCGGGTGCGCCGCGTGGTCGATCAACGATTGTGCTTGGGACCGTTGGGAGAACCCGAAGATCGGCGCGATCCCTTGCTCGGTCACGATGGCGGAGTGTTGAAACGAGCAGACTGGATCGGTGAGGATTGGCACGATGTTCGACGTGTCCGACTTCTCGTGCCAACTGCGCAACGCTAACACTGCCTGTCCACCGCGTGAATGTAACGCCCCCGAGACGAAGTCGGGCTGGCCGCCGAAACCTGAATAGATCCGACCACGGACGAAACTCGCGTTGGACTGTGCGTACAGGTCTACTTGGAGCGCTGTATTGATCGAGAGCATCATCGGCTGATCGGCGATGCGCGCTGGATTGTTCGCGACCTCCGTGCGGCGCATGACGAGACAGGGATTCTCGTTCGCCCATTCGTAGAGCTCGGGCGTACCGAACATGAAAGTACTGGTCATGAGCCGGTTCACGTCGAGGGCGCCAGCTCGCTCGAGACGCATGATGCCGTCGCTGACCATTTCGGACCAGACGCCGAGGTTGCGTCGGTGATGCATTTGATCGAGTGCTGAATCCGGGAGCTGTCCAATCCCCAACTGCAGCGTGGTGCCATCGGTCGACAACGACGCGACGTACTCGCCGATCACTTGGGCCACGTCGTCGAAACGACGTTCGTCGGGTGACGGCAGTGCGGCGTCGACCGATATTGCCAGATCCACGTCGTCCAGCACGATCTCTGAGTCGCCGAAGGTGTAGGGCATGTGGTGATTGAGTTGAGCGATAACCAGGCCGCCACGTCGACGCACTTCCTCGATGGCAGACGGCAAGATGTTGGTCTCAATACCGAGTGATATTTTCCCGTTGCGTGGAGTGGATGTTTGGATCAGTACGACGTCGGGCGGTCGACTCGTGGCGAAGAGTCGCGGCACCAATGACAAGCGCATTGGGAGATACTTGAGATTCTCGTTTCCTCGTACGCCCACACCAACGAAGGGTGTTTCGGTAATGATGCCGTGACGCGTGGGCCAACCGGGCTGGGGGTTGAGAGCGAAGAAGCGCAACATCGGAATCTTTGTCGCGGCCAGGTTAACCAGTGTCCACGGCGTGGCGAAGTTTCCCGACACGACGATCCGTGGTTCCTTCGTCGCGAGCTCCTCGAGTCGATGACCCACGACCGCTTCGGTTACGACTTCCATGACGACACCTTTCTCGTACTTCTAGTGTCGCAGGCGGAATCGATGAGGTGGCCATCGAAAGGCACATTTGGGTACTTGGTCCCATGGACTCGCCACCGGCGAGACCAGGCGCCAGGACGCTATGACTTCGCGGCGGTTTCCGTTTCGACTTGTCGATGGACCTCTTGCATGTCGAGTGCCGACGCCTTCTCGATCAGGTCGATGAGTGCTGATTCTGGAAGTGCACCGGCCTGGCTGAAGAGCACCACCTGTTCACGAATGATCATCAACGTGGGAATCGACATGATGTTGAACGATGCTGCGAGCCCCTGCTCGGCTTCGGTGTCGACCTTAGCGAAAACGGCGGTGGGGTACTGCTCGGAAACCTTCTCGTAGGTCGGAGCAAAGCTTCGGCAAGGTCCACACCATGATGCCCAGAAGTCGATGAACACCAAGTCGTTGTTCGATACGACTTCTTCGAAGTTCTCGGCGGTGATCTCAACAGTTGCCATCGTGGCCTCCTCGCAAACGTACGTTCCAGGGTAATGGCGAACGGGGCGATCACGTCACAGGGAGGTGAGTACGTTTCTCGAGGACACCCCTGACGGAGGCGTGCGAGAACGAGACGTATTTCAGTTGAGGGGAGTCGCGTCGTGTGCAGTGGGGTCGAGCCAGTCGATGACGTCGCGAGCACTGTAATCGTCACGATCCCTAAGGAGAACCGCCACGTCGTTGATGACGTCGCCACTGGTGACAATTGGGGCCTCGACGTAACCGTTCGCGCGTACCTGAGCCAGGCCACACGTCGCGAGAAGACCATTGCACAAACACATGGTGCCCTTCGTGTTCGCGTCCAGCCCGCCCTTTCGTTCGTAGTGCGACACGGGCTCCGCAGCGCAGCGAAATGCGGTTGCACCCTTGTCATCTATATACGCCTCACGAAGATATCCGAGGTCGCAGCGGCGAGTCCGTGATTCATACGTGAGAGGGTCGGACATGGTACCCGACAATTCGAGGACTTTGAAGGGGTAACCCGTCGAAGAGGCTGTCGTGGATGTCTGTACCCCGACGTGGCGCTCGCGCACGTCGTGGAGTACTCGCTGTCGTAGGGAGGTCTCCATGCCCGACTCGCGACAGTAGGCGAACATGGTGCCCACTTGCACACCGGCGGCGCCAAGCGCCTGGGCGTCGAAAACGTCGCGCGACGACGTGACGCCGCCTCCGATCCAGAATGGCACGCCGAGGTCGCTCATGACCGAGTAGTCGACGACGTCACGTACTCCGTACACGGGGTTGTCGTGCGCGTCGAGCGTCAACGTTCCGCGCGGAGGAGCGTTATGACCACCGGCGTTCGGTCGCTCGACAACGATCCCGTCGACCGAACCATTACTCCTCTTAATGAGCGCTGTGGCTAAGACGTGTGAGGAGACGATTCCGACGAACTTTGGGCGACGAAGGGGCGCCGTCGCCATGTAGGGAGCGGGATCAAACGTCAACGTGGAGGTGGGATCGTCGCTGGACGAGCCGGTCACGCTCAAAGGCGACGTCGTTGGGCGCCCCTGACACAAATCGTCGATGAGGCCAGGAATATGCGTTGGTACTCCCGCTCCCATCATGACGTAGTCGACCCCGGCCAGGATCGCGCCACAGAGCGACGCCGCGGTCGGGATCTGGATCTTGGTCAAGAGATTGATTCCCACGAGACCATCGTGACCGACCTTGGCCAGTGCGACTTCAACGAAACTCGCTAAGACGACAAGGTCGGTGGCGCGTCGGAGACCGTTGTTGGTGAGCATCGTCACGCTCTTATATGGCGCGCCAGCACGCCGACGAGCGGAACCGTAGCGTCGAATGGCTTCGTCGACAATAGCGGGCACAGGGAATGTTTTGAGAACGGACTGAAGTTCGTCGTCGACGCCATGGTCTTGTAGGCGACGCGCGAAGACTGAGTCGATCGCCGTTCCCGAGACGACGCCCACTTGTCCAGCCGTCGCGACGGCTCTCGCGAGCGGCCAACCCGAGATTGCGATTCCCATGCCACCTTGGATGAGCCACGGTTCGCGGCGAGATCGTGCAGTGGCCGAGTTCATGTCCTCACCTTTCGTACCTGCGCGACGCCTATCCTCATGTGACGTAAAGCAATGTTACGACGGCGATTTTCGTGGTTGGTCTTCGCGGGAGGGTCAAAAGTCACCTCGTCGCGTGAGCCTCGCTCCACGCGTCGCGACGAGCTCGACGGTACTGACGCGCCTCCACGACGCTAATATCGCCCCAGATTAGGTAAGGAACCCGTTATGACTGCCACTGTCGACGTCTTAGCCAACGGGTACGCCGACGAGCGTGTCGCGTCCAGCGTCATCCTCGTTCGCGAGAATGACGTGGTCATCGTCATCGATCCGGGTATGGTGGCGAATCGTCGCCTGATCATTGACCCCTTGCATGAGTTAGGCCTGCGGGTGACCGACGTGACCGACGTGATCTTCTCTCACCATCACCCCGATCACACTCTCAACGCCGCGCTGTTCATCAATGCACGCTTCCACGACGTCTGGGCGACGTACGTCGACGACGATTGGGGTGATCGCACCGACGTCATCGTTGGTGCTCCTTCGGTGTCGCTCCTCGACACGCCGGGTCATACTCACGAGGACATCTCAACGTTGATCAGTACCGTCGAAGGACTCGTGGTGTGCACGCATCTTTGGTGGTCCAGTACCGGACCTGAAGTGGACCCGCGGGCGGTGGATCAAAACCTCCTGGAACAGTCTCGAGCTCTCGTGTTGGCACTCAATCCCGTTTTGATCATTCCGGGCCATGGCCCTGCCTTTGCCCCTAATGATCTGTATCGCTAGGCGGTGAATAGCCACCGGTGGCCCTGGAAGCGGCGCCCAGTCGTGGAACGACGTCAAGGCGAGGGGGAGGGAACGATGGCTGACGGACTCGGACGCCAGCTCCTCAAGAGCCGTTTACTGATGTGGCTCATCTTCTCAGTCTTCCTCGTGATTTGCCTGAGTCTCATTTCGGTGGCACCTTTCGTGGGCTACTCCCTCGTCGTGGTTGCGATCATCGGAATGCTCCTCGTCGTGCTAGGAATTCGACGCACGGACGAAGCGGTGGGGGAAGTTCACGACCGAACACGTTGCCAGTTCTGTGGCGCGCTCCTCCAAGGTTTTGCCGGTATGCGTCGTTCCACGTGCGGCCAGTGTGGCAAGGATCAACCGTGGTCCCGCGGAAGTTCAGAGCAACGTGACGATACCGGTGAGCATCAACGACGACATCCCAGATAGGTGCAATAAATCACATTGACAAACGTGAATGTGACGGCTACCGTCATATTGAAGGTTGTCGATATAAGGAGATGTGATGTCACGAGTTCAATTAGCCCTCAACGTGTCGAACCTCGAGGAGGCCGTGTCGTTCTATCGAGTGTTCTTTCACGCCGAACCCACCAAACTTCGTCCCGGATACGCCAACTTCGCTATCGTCGACCCGCCGCTCAAGCTCGTTCTCATCGAGAACGAGCATGACCCCGGATCGATCAATCACTTGGGCGTCGAGGTCTTCTCCAGCGAGGACGTCACCGCAGCCGCCACGTATCTCTCGGAACAGGGATTGATCACCGACGTCGAGGAGCAGACGACGTGTTGTTTTGCCGTGCAGGACAAGGTCTGGGTGGATGGCCCCGACGATTCGCGCTGGGAGGTGTACACCGTTCTCGCGGATGCTCCCGCGGTTGACGCTCTGAGCGGGGACCTCTCGTGCTGCATCACCGACGCCGACAACTCATTGGCGGACAAGGCGTGTTGTTGAGGTGACGCGGGTGCCTAGTTGGGCAACTTCGTCGTCGAGATAGGAGTTGAGTTTGCTGGCTTGGTGAGATGAAAATTCAGGCCCCAATTGGAGAAGGTGATGACGAACGTCTGGCGTTGACCTTGGAGCACGTCGGAGGCGATCAACTCGAAGGGAACGTGAGTACCGGTGGCGTTGACGTAAAGAGTCTCGGTACCCGAGGCGAGCCCCAGGTGGATGTTCGGCTTGCCCGTGACGCCCACGACCATGGTGCCACTCACCGTCGCCGTCTTCGTCGTCTTCAGTGTTCCGGTGGGGGGCAGCTCACTCAACATCGAGGCGAGCAAGATGCCCGAGTTGAACCGAGCGAAGTTCGAATTGGTAGAGGGAATCTTTATCCACTTGTTGGCGACGCTCGGCGCGCTCACACCGAACTGGGCTTGGATCGCAGCGGCGTCATCTCTGATGTACACGACGTTGGCCACCACTCGTACGACGCTTTGGGCTTGACCGAGGCGAAGCATTTGCTCTCCCGAGGTCGTGCTCGAATTGGTTACCGACGTATACGACTGTCCCGAAATCGTGGCGGCGGAGGAACTCGTCGCGCTGCCTTCTTTCGTCGCCGCGGTCATCGCGGCGCTTATGATCTGTCGACCGGATTGCATAGCGAAACTCGACTGTGAGGCGGCAGTGGCATTGGTCAAGGAACCAACGCTCAACCACAGGCTGGACGCTGCCAGAGTCGCGGCGAACAATCGTGCCGTTCGCACGCGGCGCAGGCGCGAGAAATCCTTTACTCGGAGAAGATGAGAGGGCACGTCAAGACTTCCTCAGGGCAGCGTGGTGGACGCAATGGGAAGAGCACCAGTGGGTGCGGTGTAGGAAAAATGACGACCCCAATTAGAAAATGTCACGACGAGAGTCGTGGGCACGCCGTCGACGCGACCAGACGCCGTGAACTCAACCGGCAAGTAGGGAGACGTCGCAGAAACGAAGAGAGTCTCAGCGCTCGCGCTCAATCCCAGTTGCGCGTTGGCGGTCCCTCCGATGGCGATGACCGATTTTCCGTTGAGCGTGCCGACCGGCGATTCGGTCAAAGGACCTACGGGTCGTACTTGGGACAGCATCGACGAGAAGAGTAGGCCCGATGAGAAGGCCACGAAGTGGTGGTTCGACCGGGGAATGGCGATCCATTTATTGGCGTACGCCGGGTCGGCCACGCCGTATTGCAGGGCGATCATCGAAGCACCCAACTTGGCGTAGAAGGTGCCGTTGACCATCCGCCCGATCCCGGTCGCGCTCGAGTTGAAGGTGATGAACTGCTGGGCCACGGCTCGCCCAGAATTCGTCGACTCACTGAAGGTGTAGCCAGTCGCCTTGCCGCGTGACTCGGTACTGCAACTGCCCTCGGCACGCGCACGTGCCAGAGATAGATTCACTACTTGTGCGGGCGTGAAACCGGTGAGACTTGAGGAGGTTGCCGGCGCTGACGCCCCCACTGGCGTGGTCGCGAGGAAACTCACCATGCCCAGAGCGATGACGCCGGTAACGGCCTTTTTCATGTTGGATCGGACTTTCTGGACGGAGGCGCTGTCCTTCGAGATTAGTGCCGGCGTTTCATTGACTGAGCCAACCGTCACGTATTCGTAGTCAAACGATCCCTTTTTGGTGCCCACAACGCCGCAATCGATCGTGCGCGCGTGTCGATCGGCGGTCATCGATGCCGTACGGTCACAAACTAACGAGGCAGGCTCGTCTTCGCGATGGGGGTGAAGGACTTGGGAGCGGTAACGGACACGGCGATGCCCCAATTCTTGGGAGTGAGCACGACGTTGGCGGTGACACCCGACTGCGATTCCTTCACCAAGACTTGCACCGGCAAGAACGGTGCCGTGGTTGAGACGTAGATCGTCTCACTACCGCTGAGCGGCGCGATCGTTGGATTGATCTTTCCCGCGATACCGATCGCTGATACGCCGTCGATCGTCGTGGGAGCGGTCAAACTCAAGGTTCCGGCCGGGTGCATCTGTTGAAGTACCGATGGAAACGTGATGCCCGACGAGAGGGAGGCGTAGAACTTGTTGCCCTTGGTGACTGAGATCCACTTATTGGCGACTGAATTGTCGGTGACGCCGTAGTTGAAGTTGACGAGTGAAGCGTCGAACTTGGCGTAGACGATCCCTTTGGAATAGATGACTTCACCCTTGTGACCGTTCACCGTCTCGAACCCGAAGCCTGAACTGGGTCCCGACGTGGTGTTCTCGCTCAAACTCACGCCGAGGACTTTGGTGCTACCAACGGTGGTGGCGCTGTGTTTGGCGCTGGCCGCTTTCAGTGAGACGTTAAGTACTTGAGTGGCGCTGAGGCCCGTCAAGGTCGTCGGCGTGCTCGCACCCGCGCTCGACATCAAGGGTACGAGACCATAAATGCTCGCTGCCCCCATCGCCACGTACTTCTTCATGTCTTCACCTTTCAATTTGTCAATTGTGTAGTCGACCCTACCGGGAGTGACTGGTTGACGGCGTTGCACCGTACGTGCCACATGGAGAGGTTGAACTACTGTCTCACCACACACCTGTCAAGTCGGGACAACGGGACCATGTCGACCTAGGTACTCGTCGCAACCCCGTCGTCAAAAGATTGTGAGGTCTCAATGAGGCAGGTTCGTCTTGCCAATTGGGGTGAAATTCTTCGGTGCGGTGACCGAAACGGGTACTCCCCAGTTTTTGAAGGTGAAGGTGACATTCGCCGTCAGGCCTGATTTAGATTCCACGAGTAACAATTGTTCGGGCAAGAACGGCGCCGTGGTCGAGACGTAGAGAGTTGAAGTACCCCCGACGCCAAAATCTGCGACGCTAAGTTTTCCGGCGACACCGATCACTGCAACTCCGTTGACTGTTGTGGGTGACGTCAGGCTGAGGACATCGGCGGGGTGCATCAAGAGGAGTATCGAAGGCAGAGTGAGATTCGCCGACAAGCCGTAGTAAAACTTGCTGCTCTTGGTAGCTGATATCCACTTATTCGCGACGGATGTATCGGTCACCCCAAATTCGAAGTGGACCATCGTTGCGTCAAACTTCGTGTAGATAACGCCATTGGAATAGATGAATTCGCCCTTGTGGCCGTCCAGGACTTCTGAACCACTACCGGATCGCGGACCGGCAGTAATTACTGCATGCAGGGTGTTCCCAAGGGCACTTAGGACCGTCGTCGCGCTTTGTTTGGTGCTCGCCGCTTTGAGCGAGACGCTGAGGACCTGAGTGGCGCTCAGACCAGTCAAAGTTGTTGGCGTACTGGCACCTGCGCCAGTCACAAGGGGCACGACGCCGAGAAAACTGGCAACCCCAATCGATACGAACTTCTTCACGTGGTCGCCTCTCGGGGGTTTTGGTCGGAACTTGACCTTACTGGAAGCGACGTTGTGGTGATCTTTCCTAACTCTTGGCGACGTGAGGACCGCTGAGGGCGGGGATGATCGTCTCACCGTAGGACTCAAGAGTGGCGATCTTGTCGTCGTGTTGCAAATAGAGCGCGAACTGGTTGACGCCCATCTCGCGCAGCTCTTCGAGACGTGCGATGTGTGCCTCGGGTGGACCTAAGAGACAAAAGCGATCAATGACTGCATCGGGGACGAAGTCGGCGTGAGTGTTGCCCGCGCGTCCGTGCTCGTTGTAGTCGTACCCTTTTCGGTCCTTGATGTAGTCAGTGAGCGCCGCGGGGATGTTGGCGGACGCGTCGCTCCCGTATCGTTCGACGATATCGGCGACGTGGTTGCCGACCATTCCCCCGAACCAACGACACTGGTCGCGCTGGTGAGCGATGTTATCCCCCACGTACGCCGGCGCCGCGACGCAAAACGTCAGCGCGTCGGGGTCGCGACCGACTGCTTCAGCGGCGTCGCGCACCGCGGCGATCATCCAACGCGCGATATCGGGATCGGCCAATTGCAAGATGAATCCGTCGCCGACCTCGCCGGCGAGTTGCAAGGCCTTGGGACCGTAGGCGGCGACCCAGACCTCGAGTGAGCTCTTGGCGCCCCAGGGGAAGCGCAGCGTCGAGCCGTGGTAGTCGGCGTCACGGCCATTGGCGAGTTCACGGATCACCGTGATGGCCTCGCGCAAGGTGGCCAGTGTGGTGGGCTTGCCGTTGGTCACGCGCACCGCGGAGTCGCCGCGCCCGATGCCGCACACCGTTCGATTGCCATACATCTCGTTGAGGGTCGCGAAGACGCTCGCCGTCACGGTCCAGTCGCGCGTTGCGGGGTTGGTAACCATCGGCCCCACGATCACTCGACGCGTCGCTGCGAGGATCGCCGAGTAAATGACGTACGGCTCCTCCCACAAGATGTGCGAGTCGAAGGTCCACACGTAGTCGAAGCCAAGGTGTTCGGCGCGTTGGGCGAGGTCAACGACGCGTGAAGCGGGGGGGTTGGTTTGTAAGACGACTCCAAAGTCCATGATGCTGCCTCCTGGTGATGTTCGACGAGTCAGTGCGGATGCAACCTGACGTCATTAGAGCAAGTACTGACTCAGGCCGCGCTTGAGGAATGAGCCGTGACCAACACTGCCCGTGAAGGCATCGTTCTCGATGACGACGCGTCCGCGAGATAACACCGTCTCCACACGTCCGTCGACGTGGATGCCCTCGTATGCGGAGTGGTCCATGTTCATGTGGTGCGTGCGCACCGAGATGTCGGTGGTGCCGTGGGGGTCATAGATCACGACGTCGGCGTCAGAACCTGGCGCGAGCACGCCCTTCTTCGGGTAGAGACCGAACATGCGCGCCGGGGTGGTGCACGCGATTTCGACCCAGCGCGCCAGGCCGATTTCACCGGTCACCACGCCTTGGTAGAGCAGGTCCATGCGGTGTTCGACGGACCCAATGCCGTTGGGGATCTTCGAGAAGTTTCCCAGCCCTAATTCCTTCTGGTCCTTCATGCAAAACGGGCAATGGTCCGTCGAGACGATGGAGAGGTCGTTGGTTCGAAGTGCCTGCCAAAGGGCGTCGTGATGCCCCTCCTCGCGCGAGCGCAACGGTGTCGAGCACACGTAGGCGGCGCCTTCGAAGCCCGCCTTGGCGAGGTGCTCCTCGAGGCTCAAGTACAGGTACTGCGGACACGTTTCGCCAAAGACATTGGCCCCCATGTCGCGCGCGCGTGCCACGGCGGCGACGGCCTCCTTCGCGCTCATGTGCACGATGTAGAGAGGAGCCTGGGCGACCTTGGCGAGCATGATCGCTCGGTGCGTCGCCTCTTCTTCCATCTCGACCGGTCGTGTGAGCGAGTGGTATTTCGGGTCGGTCTCGCCACGAGCCAACGCCTGAGCCACCAGAACGTCGATGGCCGGACCGTTCTCGGCGTGCATCATGATGGTGGCCCCGAGACTGGCCGCCCGTTGCATCGCGCGCAGGATCTGACCGTCGTCGGAGTAGAACACTCCGGGATAGGCCATGAACAATTTGAACGACGTGACCCCCTCGTGCTCGGTGAGATAGGTCATTGCGTCCAGAGCCGCGTCGTCCACTCCGCCGACGATCTGGTGAAAGCCGTAGTCGATGGCGCAATTTCCATCCGCCTTGGCGTGCCAGGCGGCCAGTCCGTCTCGCACGTCCTCGCCAGTGCGCTGCACCGCGAAGTCGATGATGGAGGTCGTCCCGCCAAATGCCGCCGCGATGGTGCCGGTCTCGAAGGTGTCCGAGGCCGCGGTACCGCCAAAGGGCAACTCCATGTGCGTGTGCACGTCGATGCCGCCGGGCAGGACATATTTATTCGTCGCGTCGATGACACGCTCGCACGTCGGCGCGACGTCGTCGAAGTATCCGGGTGCGCCCAGCGCCGCGATCGTCTCAGCGTCGATGAGGACGTCGGCGCGACTCTCGCCGCTCGACGAGAGCACGGTACCGCCAGTGATGAGGGTGCGGGCCACGGTATTCTCCTAGGACTCGGTGAGCGTCTCGTACATGTCGGGACGCCGATCACGATAGAACGCCCACTGTTCGCGGACTTCCTTGAGCAAGTCCATGTCGAGGTCGCGCACTATTAGTTGCTCGTCGGTGGTGCTCGCCACGTCACCGACGAACTGACCGCGCGGTGAGACGAAGTAGGTCTGGCCGTAGAAGTCATTGGTCCCGAGGTCCTCGACACCCACACGGTTGATGGCGCCGACGTAGTACTCGTTAGCGACCGCGGCGGCGGGCTGCTCGAGTTGCCAGAGGTACGCCGAGAGTCCGCGGCTGGTGGCCGACGGGTTGAAGACGATCTTGGCCCCGGCGAGGCCAAGCGCTCGCCACCCTTCGGGAAAATGGCGGTCGTAACAGATGTAGACACCGATGCGTCCGACGGCGGTGTCAAAGATGGGATAACCCATGTTGCCGGGACGGAAGTAGAACTTCTCCCAGAAGCCACTGACCTGGGGAATGTGCGTCTTGCGGTACTTGCCGAGGTAGGTGCCGTCGGCATCGATGACCGCTGCGGTGTTGTAGAGGACGCCTTCCTGCTCCTTCTCGTAGACCGGCAAGATGATCACCATGTGGAGTTCGCGCGCCAGGGTCATGAAGCGCTGTACCGTCGGACCTTCGGGGACCGACTCGGCGTACTCGTAGAACGACGCATCTTGTACCTGACAAAAGTATGGGCCGTAGAACAGCTCTTGAAAGCAGATGACCTGCGCGCCCTGGGCCGCAGCGTCGCGCGCGTGAGACTCGTGCGCGTCGATCATCGAAGCCTTGTCGCCCGTCCATTTCGTCTGTACCAGTGCCGCTCGTACGATGTCGCTCATTGCACTCTCCTTCACACGAGCGCTCGGTGCCCGCCTTCGGTCCAATCTCTCACCATAGACCTCGAGTCATGTAAAACGTAGTGTCATCACCGAATTCTCCGGCACGTAACAATCGGCGGAAATTCACCCGGTCCCTGGTCTCTTGTCGGTCCAATGAGGTGTGTTCTCCTACTTCTCGCATTGAGAGTCGTGTCACCTTCCACAGTCCGATGGCGTGGACGTAGCCTGTGGTCAGTCGTTCGGGTCGCGACTCTCGACTCATGAGGTCACCCCGGCGATTGTTCAGGTGAGGAGATGGACGTGAGTGCAGGTCTCGTACCACGAGGATGGGACATGTCGCGCGTCGAAAGCCTCGTGGGACGGCGCTACTTGATCACTGGCGGGACCAGCGGCCTCGGCGTGGCGTCAGCGAGTGCGTTGAGTGCCAAGGGCGCGCACGTAACGATCACTGCGCGCAGCGCTGTCAAGGCGCAGCAGGTCATCGACGCCGGGGGAGCGACCGACGTCATTGAGATGGACCTCACCGACTTGGCGAGCGTACGCGAGGCGGCCTCACGGGTGAGCGAACCCTACGACGTGGTGATCTTGAACGCTGGGGTGATGTGGACCCCCTATATCCTGACCACCGACGGGTTCGAGCTGCAGATGGGCACCAACCACCTGGGCCACTTCGCCTTCGCGGGACTCATCAAAGACCTGATCGGCGAACGCCTGGTGAGTGTCTCGAGTGTGTACCACCGTCACGGCACCTTCGGCGATCATTCCGAGGACGAGATCCGTCGCCGCTGTCGAGGTGAAGCGCCCTACTCGTCTCGTCGCGCCTACGGCGACTCCAAACTCGCGAACCTTCTCTTCACCAACGAGGTCCAACGTCGTCGTGTCGACCATGGATGGCCATTCATCGCCCTCGGTGCGCATCCCGGATGGTCGAACACGCACCTGTTCGACATCGCGCGCGAGAAACCGAGTGTTTCGAATGCCATGATGTCGTTCTCGAGCCGTTTTCTCGCTCAGAGCGCGGACCGTGGCGCGCTGCCCCAATTGTGTGCGGCGACCTTTCCCGGGACTGCACGGCGGCGACTACCTGGGTCCTCGCGGTCCGGGCGAACTGCGGGGGTCGCCCCACGTCACCACGACGTCAGCCCTCGCGCGCGATGAGGTGCTGGCGTCGAACCTCTGGAGAGTCTCACAAGAACTCACCGGGGTGAGCTGGGAGTAGTCACCTCGCCAGCGTCACTACCCGGCGCACCTATTAATTAAAGACGAGGGCCTCTTCTTCGAGAGAGAGTTGCGCGTCACTGACGCGTGGCAGTCCGAAGTAGGCAATCACGCCACCCAGGAGGACCACGCCCGCGGCAGCGAACAGCGCCCAACGATACCCCGACAAGAATGCGGTTATCGACGGATCGCCCGCGCGAAGACGCATGTTCTCCCTCGTGGAGAGGACGACGCCGATGAGCGTGATGCCGAGTAATCCCGCGACCTCGCGAGTGGCCGAAAAGATGGCCGTGGCCGTTGAGGCCTTCTCCGCCGGCATCCTGTTGATGACCAGCGCACTGAGTGGGACGGTGAAACCGCCACCGGAGCCGATCAGCGCGAAGGCCGGCATCAGATCAAGAAATGAACTGTGCGCGCCAGTGAAGGACGTGGCGGCGATGCCGAGTCCCATGGCGAACAGCGCGAAGGCGACCATACGATTGGTCCGAACGCGGTGCGAGATCGCCCCGGCGATGGTTGCGCCGACCGCCATCAAGATGGCCATTGGCACGAACGCGGCACCGGCCTTGGTCGGAGAGAAGCCCAGGACGTCTTGCAAGTAGATGGCGGTGAAGAAGTAGATCCCGAACAATCCAAATGCCCAGGCTCCGAGTACTGCCGAGCCCACGACGAAGACGCGGTCCTTGAAGATGGTCAAGTCGACCATCGGGTCCAGTGCGTGGCGTTCGCGAAAGAGGAACGCGGCACCCGCGAGAGCCGCCGTGGCGAAGGAGGACAAGATGATCGTCGACGTCCATCCGTCATGGGTCCCTTGGATCAGCGCGAAGGTGAGCGAAAAGAGGGACAGTGACGAAGCAGCGATGCCCGACCAGTCGAGCGAGCGACGCACGAGCGCCTGCTGGCGGGGCAATGCGAAGAGGCACAGGGCGATTGCCGCGAGACCGATCGGAAGGTTGATGAAGAAGATCCACTTCCACGACAAGTGCTGGGTCAACGTTCCTCCGAGGACCGGTCCGACCGCGAGCGCCAGGGCCCCGACGGCACCCCAGATGCCCACGGCGCGGGCCTGTTCCTTCTTCTCGGGGTACGCGTGAGTGATGATCGACAAGGTGGTGGGTGTGAGCATCGCGGCTCCCACGCCCTGCAGCGCTCGCGAGGTGATGAGCATGCTCGCGCTGGTGGAGAACCCGGCCAGCATTGACGACGCCGTGAAGACCGCAGCGCCGAGGACGAAGAGTCGCCGGCGTCCGAGTACGTCCGCCAATCGTCCTCCGGCGAGTAGCAAGCCGGCGAAGAACAAGATGTAGGCACTCACGATCCATTCGATACCGGTCTGGGAGAGGTGCAAGCTGTGCTGGATGCTCGGAATGGCCACGTTGACGACGTTGTTGTCGAGGAACGTGGCGAACGCACCGAGCGAGGCGGCGACGAGAATGAGGCCACGTCGCGGCGTCCTCGTGACGGCGGCGGGGGAGTTGGTGACTGACATGCGGGTCCTTTCGTAGTGATTTACTCTTGTACGACGTACCTGTACAACGTATACTATACAACGTAAGAGTACACTGTACGATGGAAAGCGATGGCTGTCAAGGTGAAAGATCAGAAAATAAAACTGGACCGGACCCAGGTCCTCAGCGCGGCCTATGTCGTCGTGGACCACGAGGGTCTGGACGCTCTCACGATTCGGCACTTGGCCGCACAACTCGGTGTCACGCCGATGGCTCTGTATTGGCATTTCGCCGACAAGCAAGCGCTGCTTGACGCACTGGTCGATTCGATGTGGGCGGACGCGAAGGATCACCTGGCGACGTCGCAGGCGTCCAGTGACCCGATGATCGAGATGCAGCGACTCGTGCAGGCTCTCGTGCGTGCGTTTCGCGAACACCCGACGCTGGCGGTGCTCGCTCCGTTTCGCGCGGTCGAATGTGAAGCGGGCCTTGACATCACTGAAGACGCCCTGCGGGCGTTGAGTGAGTTGGGCTTCACGCCGCGACAGTCAGCCTTCGCGGCGCGCATGGCGCTGACGTCGGCGATCATGCTCGTGAGTACCCAACCCGGCATCGAGTCGCCCGACAACGAAGAACGCGAAGAACTCATGCGGACGAAGCTCGCCGCGATCGCCACCTTGGCACCTCAGCGCTACCCCTTCTTGATTGCGGCGGGGCCGGACCTCGTCGACTGCGACGATCCCGAGAACTACTACGCCGCGGGGATCGAAATGATCCTGGCGGGTGTCGTTGCGGCGTCGGCGGCGGTGAGCTGACCACGAGTGGTGTCGCGCGAGAACGCGACTCGGCAAAGTATTTAGGACCGCGTCGAACGATGTCTGATGAGCGCACTTCTCTCGTGGGCGCTCATCGGAAGTTCCAGCGCGTGATCCCAGGCGAGGCGCGCGGCGTCGTCGTCACCGGATAGTTCAAGTAGATGACCGCGCGCGACGTGGTAACGGTGGTGTCGAGACAGTGCTCGAGCGAGCGCCGGATCGTCCAGGAGGGTCAGACCTTCGAGCGGATCGCGGGAGAGCCCGATAGCGACGGCCCGATTCATGGCGACGACGGGCGACGGCGCCAGTGAATTGAGTCCGTCGTAGAGGGTGGCGATCATGGACCAGTCGGTGTGATCGGCGTCTGTCGCGCGCGCGTGCACCGCGGCGATGGCCGCTTGAATTTGGTAGGGGCCCGGCCGGGCGTAACCGCGAGCCTGTGCGAGGAGGGTGAGACCACGAGTGATCTGGTCGGAGTCCCACAACGTTCGGTCCTGCTTGGTCAGTTCAATCGGAAGTCCGTTGTCGTCCAGACGCGACATTCGACGAGCGTCGGTCAAGTGCACGAGGGCACCCAGTCCGAGTACTTCTGGTTGATCGGCCAACAACTCGACCAAGAGATCGGCGAGGCGTAACGCCTCGTCGAGGAGATCGGGTCGTAGCGTGGCCTCGCCGGTGGGAGCCAGGTAGCCAGTGGTGAAGATGAGGTACACCGTTGCCAGAACGGTCACGAGGCGTCGGTTCAATTCGTCGGCCTCTGGAACGCGGTACGCAATTCCCGCTTCGCGAATCTTGCGTTTACCACGGGTAATTCGCTGTCCCATGGTGGCGTCGGACACCATGAACGCTGACGCGACCTCGCTCGTCGTGAGTCCTGCGACCACGTGCAGGGTCAGAGCCACTTGAATCTCGGGGGCGAGCGCAGGGTGACAGCAGGTGAAGATGAGTCGCAGTCGGTCGTCGGGCACGGGAGCGTCATCGGGTTGCGATGTCCAGGACGAGGCTCGATCACAGAGCATCATTTCACGACGTGACGCCGACGAGAGGGAACGGAATCGGTCGATGGCGCGTCGTCGCGCCACCGTGACCAACCAGCCCTGGGGATTAAGGGGGACGCCTGAACCCACCCAGTCGAGAGAGGCCGCCGCGCACGCGTCCTGCAAGGCGTCTTCGGCGAATTGCAGGTCACCGACGATGCGCACGATGCGCGACAGAATTCGCGCGCGATCGCTGCGCAACACGCTCACGAGGACGTGCTGAGCGTGTTGCGCAGAATCGGGTGTCACGTGGCGACTACATTTCCCAGACGGGGCGCACCTCGACCGATCCCCACTTGGCCGACGGAATCATGCCCGCTGCCTGCAGGGCCTGATCCAGGCTGGCCACGTCGAGAATGTAGTAACCCGAGAACCACTCCTTGGTTTCGGCGAATGGGCCGTCGGTCATCATGACTTCGCCATCCTTGACCCGCACCGTGGTGGCGAGATCGGGAGTGGCGAGAGGTTCGCCGCTGAAGGGTGTTCCGTAACTGGCGAGCTGTTCAGAGAACGCCCCGTAGTCCGCCATCAACTGGTCCCAGCGGTCGTCACCCGGTCGAGGGTGGTCTTCGCCATTTCGAATTATCAGCATGTAACGCATCGTGCTCCTTCGTTCGTCGTGAATAGTTTTTGCACCTGTGTGTCGGAGCCACACCTGAGAATTCGACCGCGAAGCCAGAATTTTTTGCGAACGAGTGCGAGGCGTGTTTAACTGTCTAACATCATCGGCGACCGATGTCGAGAGTCACCACCCCCACGTCGTCACGTGGTCTGTGAGAGTTCTGCGGGTCAGTCCGTGCGACGAGAGTGGCGGTGCACCGACCGCACGACGTCACTCAACATTGCGTCGTCGGGTACCTCGTGGAGTTCACTGGGTGCACCGCGCGCAATTACGAGGCCGTCAAGGATGATCCTCAAGTATCGACGCCACAATTCTGGTGAGGTGGCACTGGTCTTGTTCCCGAGGAAACCGATCATCATTTCGAGAATGGCGAAATCTGCGGGAACCACGTCGTCACGCAGGTAGCCGTCTCGCTGGGCTCGTTCCACCAGCAAGGTGAGGGCGGGCACGATGCGACACTTGGCGTGATCGAGCCGCGACTCGGCGTAGGAGGATCCCGCGACTACTTCGCGAAGTCCGCGATTGCTGCACTGACGCTCTAGGGCTTGTTCGAGGAACCACACCAGCGCGTTCCAGGAGTTCGCCATGTGCAGGGCGCTACCGGCCAGGTTGGCGATCTCGTCGACCCCGTCTTCGAAGAGTGCACCGATCAAGGCGTCCTTGTCCGCGAAGCGTCGATACACGGTACCGACGCCGACGCCAGCGGCGACGGCGACCTCGTCTAAGGTGGCGTCGAGGCCTCGTTCAGCGAAAACCTTGGCGGCGGCTTCGACGATCTTTGCGCGGTTACGCTCCGCATCGGCGCGCAACGGGCGGTCCAATGGTTCAACTTGCGTGGTCATATAACGCTCCTGAACACATATTACAAGTTTTCCGAATAAGTGGAACGATGTTCTCCACATACCGTTAAGGTGCGTTTTAAACGGAACTAGAGTCTCCAGTTAGAGTTCAAGGAGTGATGACATGAGTGTCGCAGAGTTCAAAGAGACGGGGGTCTCAGTCGTGAGCGAAACTGATGGTGAGAGGGCCTACCGGCGTCGTTGGTGGATTCTGGCGGTGCTGGCGATGTCGCAGCTGATGGTGATCCTGGACGGAACGATCGTCAATATCGCCCTTCCGACCGCTCAGCGTGCGCTGCACTTTTCGAACGCGGACCGTCAGTGGATCGTGACCGCGTATTCCTTGGCCTTCGGCAGTCTCTTGCTCCTCGGTGGTCGCGTCTCTGACTACATCGGTCGAAAGAACGCGCTCATCATCGGACTCGTGGGATTCGCAGGTGCGTCGGCCTTTGGTGCGGCCGCTCAGAACTTCACCATGTTGGTGAGCGCACGAACGATCCAAGGGATCTTCGGTGCGTTGTTGGCGCCGGCCGTCCTGGCACTTCTCACCACAACCTTTTCTGATCCCGCTGAGCGAGGCAAGGCCTTCGCCGTCTACGGCGCGGTGGCGGGCGCCGGTGGCGCCATCGGCCTTATCTTGGGTGGCGTCTTGACGAGCTACGCCTCGTGGCGCTGGACCCTCCTGGTCAACCTGGTGGTCGCCGCGATCTGCGTGAGTGGCGCGGTTCCCTTGCTCGCTCGCGATCGAGGTGCGGACCACGACCCCCTCGACGTTCGAGGTGTCTTGAGTGTCACCGCGGGCCTCTTCGCGTTGGTCTATGGCTTCTCCCACGTCGAGACCACGTCGTGGGGTGACCACTACACACTCGGTAGTTTCGCGGTTGCGGCAATCCTCTTGGGTTACTTCTTCCGCCGCCAAATGACTGCCTCGTACCCGTTGCTCCCGTTGCGTGTCCTCGCCGATCGCAATCGCGGTGGGTCGCTGCTGTCGATGCTGGTCGCCGGTCTGGGCATGTTCGGCATGTTCCTCTTCTTGACGTACTTCTTGCAAACGACGCTGGGTTTCTCGGCAGTTCGCACGGGCGTGGCGTTCCTCCCAATGATCGTCGCCCTGACGATCACCGCGCAACTCTCCAACATCGTGTTCTTGCCCAAGTTCGGTCCGCGACCGCTCATACCTCTGGGAATGGTCATGGCCTCGGGTGGACTGTTCTGGCTGACCAATCTGAGCATCCACTCGACGTATCTGGGAGGTGTCTTGGCGCCCCTCATCATCATTGGACTGGGCGTGGGCTTCGTCTTCGCTCCGGCGTATAACACCGCAACCCTGGGTGTGGACTCGCACGACGCGGGAGTCGCTTCAGCGCTAGTCAACACCACGCAACAGATCGGCGGTTCGGTGGGTACCGCGTTGTTGAACACTCTGGCCGCCAGTGCGGCGAGCGCCTTCCTCGTCGGCAAGTCCGCGACGGCACTCAACATCAAGATCTCCAATGTGCACAGCTACACGACGGCCTTCAACGACTCCGCGTGGATCTTCCTCGGGGGAGCGCTCGCTACGGCCCTGATTCTTCGTTCGGGTGCGCCCCAGACGGGCCAGCCGAGCGAAGTGCCCGTCTCCGCGCACTGACTCAGAGGTGAAAGGGTGTCACCATTGAGTTGGCACTGCGCGCGCCCGCCAGGAATGGGAGGTGCAGCAGTGCTTCCGTCGTTCGCAACAGCGAGTAGTGCGTGAACGACGTCGCCACACGGAGTCCTTTATGCACCGACGGGGCGATAACGATGGTCGGGATCCGATTGGTGGATGACTGGGTGTTCTCGTCGAACGTGATGAACAGCGCCAGCGAGCCAGTGCGGTACTGAGCGCTCGAGAGGATCATCGCCACGTGACTCTTCAACCACGCGTCACCGGTCGCCACGGGACAGCTGTGCATGTCATTGCAGACGTTCGGCGTGATGATCGTAAAGGCCGCCGAGAGATTGAAGGGCGAGCTCAGCGGCACGTCATCGTGCGAGCACGTGGGCAGGTTCGTGTAGTACACCGCGGGATTGTGTCGTGCGGCGTAGGAGCCACTGGTGACACGGTCGCACGGGGAGGGCATGGATTCGTCGAGCGCGCGCCAGTTGCCCTTGAGCTGGGAGAAGATGCTCGCCACCGCGAGGGGGTGTGAACTGGGTTCGCCGTCATCGGTGATCCCTTGGGTGGACCCCGAGGTCAACGCAATGTAGTTAGGCAAGCTGGGGTGCGTCACCGCGTCGTCGTTGGTCGCCAAGCCACATTGGGCGGCGAGGTTGTTGAGGTACGGCGCACTGGGAGAGCCCATGACGCTGTACCCTTCGTTCTCCAACATGATCCACACGACGTGGGTGATGTGTGTCGGAGCGGATGATACGCACGGCGACGACGGCGAGACGGTGGCGGCACTCGAGGGCGTCGTGGCTAATGTCACTGCACTGAGAGAGATGCTCATCAGTGCCACCGAGGCCAACACGACCGACATTCGTCGCGACGCCGAGCCCAGACGCGTCGAACGACGTTTCACCATGAGGGCATCTTATGAGCCCCTTGCAACGACGTCTCCTGGCGCAGGTGGGCAGGAGACGTGCATTCTGACGAATCGCGTCGATTCGCGGGGGGTGTCGTCACCCGACTCATCTCGCGGGCATGTGTCATTCGTTCGACGCGTCGCGTGATGCGTTGTGGGTGAAGCATCACTATGGGCGAGAGCTCCTAGCGGAAGTCTTCTTGGAGTTTCGCGAGGACCGCGGAACCGGGACAGAGCTTCGAGAAGGGAACCTTGGCCAGTGCCATTTCGGGCGTGTTGTTCATCTCGTGCACGTCTGACGAGGACTCGTTGACGTAGAGAAGACCCGTGGCGATCTCCCCGCGTTCGTGGCGTTCGCGGATGTATTCTTCGACGTTCTGTCGATCGTGGGGATCGTACCCTTCGGGCACCGAGCGAAATCGCACGACCGAGCCGTCGTGCATGACGATCTCGCGCGCGTCGTCCTTGTGGTGGGGCATCGAGATCTCTTGTTGCCACGGGACGAAATCGGTTTCGATCTCCTTGACCTCGTGCTCGCGCGTGAAGCGGTAACTCTTGGTGGAACCCTCGTGGTCGTTGAAGGTGACGCACGGCGAAATGACGTCGATCAGCGCCATCCCCTGGTGCGCTACGGCTGCCTTGAGCAGAGGGATCAATTGCGCTTTGTCACCCGAGAAGCTTCGCGCTAGGAACGTGGCCCCCATGGACAGACCCAACATGATCGGGTCGATGGGGGCGATCACGTTGGGGATACCACGCTTGGAGCGACTGCCAATATCGGCCGACGCCGAGAACTGACCCTTCGTGAGACCGTAGACGCCGTTGTTCTCCAGTACGTAGACCATGTTGACGTTGCGGCGCATCAGGTGCGACAAATGACCGATGCCGATGGACAGCGAGTCGCCGTCGCCCGAGATGCCGATATAGGTGAGTTCGCGGTTGGCCGCGTTGGCGCCGGTGGCGATCGTGGCCATGCGGCCGTGCGCGGAGTTGAAGCCGTGTGCGCCGCGCACGAAATACGTCGGAGTCTTCGACGAGCAACCAATACCCGACAACTTGGCGATCAGGTGCGGGGGAGTCGAGAGTTCGAAGAACATCTGGGTGATGGCCGCGGTTACCGAGTCGTGTCCGCAACCCGCACACAAGGTGGACATGGCGCCTTCGTAGTCGCGAACGGTGAGGCCGAGTTCATTGGTCGCCAGCACCGCTAAGGGGATCAGGGGCTTGGTGGGTGAACTCACGGGCACTCCTTCAGTTGGCTTGTCACGGCATCGACGACCTGGCTGGCACTCAGAGGGAATCCTCCGTAGTGCAGCACCGGGTGCATCTTCTCGATGGCGACCTCGGTCTCGATAGCGATCAGTGAGCGCAGTTGACCGTCGCGGTTCTGCTCGACCACGAAACACACGTCGTGTTCCTCGACGAAACGACGCACGCTCTGGACGAAGGGGAAACCGCGTATCCGCAAGTAGTCTGCCGCGATTCCACGCTCGGCCAAGTCGTCGATCGCCTCGCGCACCGCGAGGTCACAACTCCCTAGGGTCACGATTCCCACGCGCGCGCCCTCGCGGCGGATCTCGATGGGTTCGGGCAGAACGGTTGCGGCGGCGGCGTGCTTCTTCTTCAGACGGTCGACGACCTCTTGGTACTCAGCGGGGACTTCGGTGTACTTGCCGAACTTGTCGTGGCCAGATCCGCGGATGAAGTACGCCCCCTTGGAGTCCGAACCCGGAACGGTTCGCGGCGTCACGAACTGGGCGTCCTCGTCGGTGTAGCGGAAGAACTCGGCTATCTCCGAAAGTTGTTCGTCGTCGAGGACGCGCCCGCGATCGGGCACGAAGTCGTCGTCCCACGTCAGTTCGGGCACGACCCAGTCGTTCATGCCGATGTCGAGGTCCGAGAGGACGAAGACCGGCGTCTGGAAACGTTCGGCCACGTCGAAACTCGTCACCGCGAACTCGAAGCACTCGTGGGGATTGGCGGGGAACAACAAGATGTGCTTGGTGTCGCCGTGTGAGGCGTAAGCGCAGAGCAAGATGTCGGCTTGCTGGGTGCGCGTGGGCATCCCCGTGGACGGGCCGGTGCGTTGAACGTCGAAGATGACCGCGGGGATTTCGGTGTAGTACGCCAGGCCGAGGAGTTCACTCATGAGCGAGATGCCCGGTCCCGACGTCGACGTGAATGACCGTGCTCCACTCCACGATGCCCCTAGCACCATGCCGATGGCGGCGATCTCGTCTTCGGCCTGGAGAATCAGGTAGTTGTTCTGCGTGGAGTCGGGTGCGCCCGGTACGACCGCGTCGACGGGTTCGCGCCGGTAACGCGCGCACAACGCGGTGAAGTTGTCCATCAAGGCCGTCGCTGGAGTGATCGGGTACCAGGCCGCTACCGTGGCCCCCGCGTAGAGGCACCCCAAGGCGCTCGCGGTATTGCCGTCGATGAGGATCGAATGCGTCGTGGCTTCGAGGGGGGCCACGCGAAACGCGAGCGGGCAGTCGAAGTTCTCTCGGGCGTAGTCGTACCCGAGTCGCAGGGCCTTTTGGTTGGAGGCGAGGAGCTTCTCGTTGCGCGCGTAGGACTCGGTGAGCAACGTGGCGATGACCTCGAGGTCGATGTCCAGCAGCGCCACAAGAGCTCCGGCGTACGCGATGTTCTTCATCAAGACGCGCTCGCGCGACGACGTGAAATTCTCCAGGCACATCTTGGCGAGGGGGACGCCGAGGAAACTGACGTCCTCGCGCAACAGCGAGGGGTCCAGTGGCCACGACGAGTCGTACAAGACGTAGCCTCCGGTGGCGACTTCGGTGATGTCTTCGGCGTACGTCTGGGAATTCATTGCGACCATGAGGTCGTAGTCGAGTGCGCGGGCGGTGTAGCCGGACTGGTTGACGCGGATCTCGTACCAGGTCGGCAGCCCCTGGATGTTCGACGGGAACAGGTTCTTTCCCGAGACGGGGATCCCCATACGAAAGATCGACTGCATCAAGAGCGAGTTCGCACTGGCCGATCCGGTCCCATTGACGTTGGCGAGCTTCAGGGCGAAATCATTGACGCGTTGATGTTCGGTGTCACCAGGTGCGCGCTGAGAAACGGTAGTCGTCACGGTCAACTCCTTGCAGGCTCGCGGGCCTTGCCCAGAATGTTGAAGTTGCCGGCATAGGGGATGTCGAGTTCGAACTTCTCCATGTCCCACGCCGCCGTGGGGCAGCGCTGGGCGCAGAGGCCGCAGTGAACGCACACGTTCTCGTCCTTGACCATGACGCGTCCGGTCTGGGGTAGCGGAGCCGATACCCAAATCGCCTGGTCCAGATTCGGTGCCGGTGCTGAGAGCCGCCCGCGTAGGTCGTCCTCGCCGCCATTGGTGGTGATCGTCAGACAGCGCACCGGACAGATGTCGATACAGGCGTCACACTCGATGCACAGGGGAGCCTTGAATGCGGTCTGGATGTCGCAGTTCAGGCATCGCTGTACTTCGCGAGCGGTTTGTGCGGCATCAAAACCCAACTCCACCTCGAGGTCGATCGCCGCGAAACGCTTAGTCAGCTCCACGTGATTCATCTGCTGGCGTTCTGACGGGTTGTACTCGTTGTGATAGCTCCACTCGGTCATGCCCATCTTTTGACTCGCCAGGGTCATTCCGATGGGGGGACGTTCGTCGACGGCGATACCTTGGCACAGATTGTGGATGGAAATCGCTGCCTGGTGCGCGTGGGCCACCGCCCAGATGATGTTCTTGGGTCCAAAGGCGGCGTCACCTCCGAAGAAGACGTGGGGCAGCGTCGACTGATAGGTCACGTCGTCGAGCACCGGCGTCTCCCACTCACCGAACTCGATGCCGAGGTCACGCTCCACCCACTCGAAGGCGTTCTCTTGGCCAATGGCCAAAATCACGTCGTCACAGGGAATGATGACCGTCTCGAGCACCGTCGAGTGCCGTGCACCCTCGTCCCACTCGACCACGTCGAATTCCATCCCCACCAACGTCTCGTTCTCGATGACGAAGCGCTTGGGGGAGTGGTTCACCGTGATCTCGATGTTCTCCTCCTCCGCGTCGTCCAGCTCCCACGGAGAGGCCTTGAAATATTCGCGCGGTCGCCGGGCCATGACCTTGACGTCTTTACCGCCGAGGCGCATCGACGTTCGACAACAGTCCATCGCGGTGTTGCCCACACCGATGATCAAGACGCGTTCGCCCACCGACTCGATGTGCCCAAAGGCGACCGACTTGAGCCATTCGATACCGATATGAATATGTCCACTGGCGTCGTCGTGACGACCGGGAAGTTCGAGCTCCTTACCCTTGGGTGCGCCCACGCCGACGAAGATGGCGTCGTAGTCCTCAGCGAGAAGCTGTCGCATCGAGTCAACCGGTGAGTTGTATCGAATCTCGGCGCCCATGTCGATGATCGCCTGCGTCTCCGCGTCAAGGACCTGTGCTGGCAGGCGGAACTCGGGGATGTTGACGCGCATCAGGCCGCCGGCCTTGTCGTACTTCTCGAGGATCGTCACCTCGTAACCCAAGGGAATGAGGTCGTTCGCCACCGTGAGCGACGCCGGACCGGCACCGATCAGCGCGACGCGTTTGCCGTTGGTGTTGTCGGGGGCGTGCGGGAGCGAAGCCGAGACGTCGCCTTTGAGGTCGGAGGCGACACGCTTGAGACGACAGATCGCGACGGGGTCGCCATCGACGCGTGTGCGCCGACACGCGGGCTCACAGGGTCGGTCACAGACTCGGCCCAAGATGCCGGGAAAGACGTTCGACTCTCGATTCAGGAGGTACGCGTCGTCGAATCGTCCCTGGGCGATGAGTCGGATATAACCCGGAACGTCGGTATGGGCCGGACACGCCCACTGGCAGTCGACGACCTGGTGATAGTAGTCGGGGTCCTGATCATTCGTTGGTTCCACCGAACGTCCTCCCCAATATCGACACTGATCCGTCACTCACACGGTGATTATCGAACCCTTGTCACTGTATATCGCTCGCCAGCGCTCACCGTGTGTCACGGCCAGAACTCTCAGGGTCGTTGGTCACAACCAGTTACGTCGCCGTGATTGCGTACCGCCTCGTGTGGCCGTTGGTACTCGCGCAGTGGCGAACGTGGTCCAGCGTTTAGGGCTGACTGGCCTCCTCGGCCTCTTCCTTCATCTCGATGAGGGTGAGGAGACCAGCGACGAAGTGGGCGTAGCCGTCGTCGCCTAAGACTTCTGCCAATCGATTCGTCAACGACGACGTCGCGGCGTAGACCGCGTCGGCGCACTCGTGGCCGCGCTCGCTGAGGCGCAACAGACCCTCATCGTCCAGGACGTACCCGGCGTCGATGAGTTTGTCGATGGTCTGGCCCCTCTCGAGGGCGCGACCGCGCTCGCGCATGATGTCTGCCAGGGGCATCTCGAAGTGCAGTGCGCCCACGAAGAACGCGCCATTGGGCGGCAACGCCTCGAGTCCTCGTGTGGCGAGTTCGTTGCGGATGGCGGTTCCGTAGGCGCCGCGTGCTTCCTTCAATAGCACGGCGATGGGGGGTACGGTATCGGTCACTTTTTCAACGTAGCGGACCGTGATCGATTACGCCACGGAAAATTTCGTGGTCCAATCGAGGTGCACGACGGGCGTCTACGATGTCGCTTACAGCGTCCGGGCGTCGGGCAGGGACATCGTCAGGAGAATGGGTGGACGTCGTCTACTTCGTTGTTGGTCTGGCCATCGTGTTGGTCACCATCACCGGAATCCTCTTCGTCCTCGTTCTGCCTCGCCAGCCCTTCGGGATCGAACGTCTTACGTTGTTCGTCAATCGCAGTGTCCGTTTGATGTTCGTGGGACTATCGCGACTCGTCAAGTCCTATGAGCAGAGGGACGCCATCTTGGCGCCCACCGCTCCCGTGGCGCTGTTGGGCCAGATCCTCTTCTGGGCGGCGTCACTCATCGTGGGCTTCGCGGTGATGCTCATCCCCACGACGCACTCGTTCGGCCTCGGCCTCTTACAAGCCTTGACCGCACTCTTTACGGTGGGAACCATTCACACCGGGGGGGTCGCCAACCCGGGTCTCGACATCTGGGCCGGTGCGACGTGGGTCATCGTGGTCGCCCTGCAGATCGCGTACCTCCCCACGCTCTACGGTGCCTTCAGTCGCCGCGAGAGTCTGGTGGCGATGCTCGAGAGTCGTGCCGGTGCACCGGCGTGGGGACCAGAGTTGCTCGCGCGTCACCAGTTGGTGGGGATCCTCGACACCTTGCCCGACCTCTACAAGGACTGGGAGTTATGGTCCGCTGACGTCGCCGAAAGCCACAGCACGTACCCGATCCTGCTGCTCTTTCGTTCGCCCGAACCCTGGCTCTCCTGGACGCTCGGATTGCTCGCGGTCCTCGACTCCGCGGCCATGCAGTTGGCCCTCTCGCCCTCGACGGCGCCGTCCCAGGCGCGACTGTGCCTGCGTATGGGCTTCACGTTGACCAATCGCATCGCGACGATGCTCGGGTGGGAGGTCAACTTCGACCCGAAGCCCGACGAACCGATCCGACTCACCTTCGAGGAGTTCGAAGACGCCGTCGCCATGTTGGCGCGCGTGGGTTTTCCGATGGAGCGCTCGGCTGCGGAAGCGTGGCCCGATTTTCACGGGTGGCGCGTCAATTACGAGGAGTCGATGTACCACCTGACGGATCGACTCATTGCGCCACCGGCAAAGTGGTCGGGAACTCGACGCCACGTGATCGAAGCAGCCGAGGATCCGCGTCGTCCGCCGCACCGACACCCGGGCAGCAACCCCGACGTCATCTTCGATGGTCCCCTAGCGACGAACTCGTCGTGGTTGCTCTGGCACCGCCGAACACGCCATCACAAGGGCGCCTCGGGGTCCGCGTCACGAGCTGGTCAACCACCGGTATAGTCGTTGACATGTCATCTATTCTGGATGACTGGGGGACCGAGGAGTCCCAGGAGGCTCAAAATGTCGTTTTCCACCACCACGACCCCGAAGATCGACGTTCGCCGCGCGTCGAGTCGCTACGTGACTGACGTCGGCTGGCTGGACTCGAAACACTCGTTCTCGTTCTCGCACCACTACGACCAGAACAACACGCATCACGGTCTCCTCCTCGTGAACAACGACGACATCGTGAAGGCGGGGACCGGTTTCGAGACCCACCCGCACCGCGACATGGAGATCGTGACCTGGGTGATGCAGGGGTCTCTCGTTCACCAGGACTCCATGGGTCACTCGGGAATCATCTACCCCGGTTTGGCCCAACGCATGAGTGCCGGAACGGGGATCCTGCACTCGGAGAAGAACGATGCGTCTCGCTTGGAGAACCGCGACAATGACGAGCCGGTGCACTTCGTCCAGATGTGGGTGGTGCCTGACGAGCGCTCTATCACTCCGGGATACGAGCAACTCGAGATCGAGGCGTCGCGCCTAGACAGTGGTCTCGTGACCGTTGCGTCAGGCATGGACGCCCACGCCGACGACGCCGCGATCCGGATCAAGAATCGCTACGCCGCCCTGCACGCCGCGCGACTCGAACCGGGTCAATCGGTGCAGTTGCCCGACGCACCCTTCCTTCACCTCTTCGTGCCACGCGGCATCGTCGATCTCGAGGGAACCGGCGTGCTGGGCACCGGAGACGCCGTTCGGTTCACGGCCAGCGCAGGCCAGCGCGTCACAGGGATCGAATCGGCCGAGATTCTCGTCTGGGAGATGCACGCCCAGGTCGCGGCGTGACGATTCACACACGCCTCATGCCAAGAAACGGAAGGTGGCCCCTATGAGTGTGACCGTTCGCGATAACGTCGACCAGACCCGGTACGAAGTGTTCGTCGATGACCAACTGGCTGGATTCGAGGACTACAAACTCAGTCCTGGTCGAATCAATTTTCTGCACACCGAGATCGACCCGTCCTTCACCGGCCAAGGACTAGCAGCGACCTTGGTGAGGTTCGTATTGGACGATGCTCGCTCGCGGGACCTGAGCGTGCGGCCGTATTGTCCCTACGTGGCGAAGTTCATTCGCGAGCACGCGTCGCAGTATCTCGACTTGGTTCCCGAGTCGGATCGAGAGCGCTTCGATCTGTAGTGTCGGGCGTCGCTAGTGAACGCCACTCGTTCTAACGGAACAGGACGAGGTACCCCGTCACGAGACCGACGCAGGAGAGCCACGTGAAGACGCCCAGGCCTCGGCGCACCCAGACCCTGGTCCAGTCCGTCCCCTCGCGCCCGAATTCTTCGACGACGCCCATGACGACCCCCGGCAGCAGCAAGAGGATGAAGGTCGACGCGACGCGAGCGGACGTTGGTTCCTCACCGAGGAGGCGAAAGCTGAGGAACGAGCCCACGAGCATCATGAACAAGAAACTGGTCTGACCGCGCGGGAGCCAGCGGTGCAACCACGGGTAGTTGGGCAAGTTGTCTTCGTACAACTTGAGGACTCCCGGAATGGCGAGCAGTAATGCCGCACCGATGGTGCGCAGGTTGATGCCGAAGAAGGGGTCCATCACGAGAAGGTACAGAGCGAACTTGAAGACGAGCGAACTCGCGGCGTGGCGGCGGCCGGGCGACACCAGCTTGGCCGGCTGCACTTGCTTGGATCGCTCAGGGTAGAGGTGCACGACGAGGTCTTCACCGGCGAGGCGGACCATGATCCCGATGACCACGAGCCAGCGGATCGTGCTGAGTTGGCCGGGCGAGAAGATCGTTAGTCCCGAGAGGGCGTTGAGCGCCTTGGCCATCGACGACGCCGCGAAAGCGACGAAGATTGGCATCATCACGTAGTCGAAGACTCTCTCCCATCGTTCGCTCACGTCTGACAAGAGGTAACGGCGCATCGGTCGAATCGCGTGCGCGACCAAGGGGACGGTCGCCACCAGGACGCCCACGCCGAGCACCGTGCGTACGTCGGCCCAACTCTGGATCGATCCACTCGCCACTGATAACACCGTCATCACGGTCCACGCGATCGCCCCGGCGAGGGCGTCGAGGATCGCGACGCCCAAGATCAGCAACAACAAGGTGAAGGTGGGGATGAAGGGGGCGCCAAAGTGCGAGAAGAATGTCGCGATACCCAGGGCGAAGCCCAGGACCAGAGTCAGGAGCGACCACCCGCCCAGCGCCGCGCGAAGCCACGATCCATCGACGAGGATGCGGGGCAACAGCGCCGAATACTTACCAGCTTTGAGGGGCCACTCGCGCATCCTCGCGTCGAGCCGTTCGGTCCAGGGGTGACGCCACGTGGACGACGAGTCACCCCACGCCTCGTGGTCCGCCTTGACGTACTTCAGTTTCTTGGTGACGGCACTCGCGACCTTCCCTTGTTTGCGGTGGGCTTCTGAGGGTCGCGCGCTCGAGCTACTCGAGAGGAGTCGTGAATCTCGTCCCAAGCCACCAACACCGACGAGCGCGACGAGCGACACTGTGCCAACGACGAGTCCTTCGGTAGTTCTCGGGTGACTGGACACGTCGTAGACCGGCAGGGTGAATCGAAGGGCTCGCGCGAGACGTGGATCGTGAGGTCCTTGATAATCGCTGAGGACAGCGGGTTGCACGATTCGTGCGAAGGTACCCGCGGACGATTCGATGAACGCACCCACGACGTCCACGGGAAGACCGTGGTAGATCGCTTGGGCGGTAATGACGTGCTCACCCGGGGCAAGGTGGAGCGGCAGGGTGGACGAGCCGGAGAAGTCGCCGTGGGAATTCGTCATGCCGGTAAGGATGGTCTGCGGACTCGAGTGGACCTGCACTAGGACCTGGGTATTGGGATCGGCCTGGACTGCTTGGACCACCACTTGGGTCGTGCCCACAGCGATGCCCGGCTGGGCGACGATGTGGGCGATCAACTGATCACCTTCGCTCGACGTGAAGAGACTGTCACTGGAACCCAGGGCCGGTGGACTGCCGGCCTCGGAGTTTGTCGGCGTGACCGGCGGTGTTTGGGTGGTCGTGGTCACCGGTGGAGTGGTCGTCGTGGTCGTACTGGTGGTGCTGGTCGTCGTGGTCGGTGCCGCACTTATCACTGGCGGCACCGTCGCCGGTGGCACCGTCGTGGTCGCGACGACGGGTTGGGTGGTCGTCGTCGTGGTCGTTGGAGCAACGGTGGTGGTCGGTGGCGCGACGGTCGTCGTCGTGGTCGCTGGCGCGAGCGTCGTGACCGGCGGTGTTTGGGTGGTTGTGGTTACCGGTGGAGTCGTCGTGGTCGTCGGCGCGACGGTGGTGGGCGGAGCGACAGTCGTGGTCGTCGTGGTCGTTGACGTCGTTGACGTCGTCGTCACCACCGGCGGTGGGGGAGGTGGCGGCGGCGGAGCGGCATTCACGGTGAGCGTGCTCATGGCGATAGCGGTGTAGTAGGTGGTGGGATCAGCGGGGATGAACTGTGCACTGATGGTGGAGGTCCCCTGGCCGGTGATCATAAGTTGATTACCGCTGACTTGGGCGACAGCAGGATTCTCCGCGGCGTAGATGAAGGAACCTGGCACCGGGTTGGCGCCGTCGAGGGCGACCGCACTCAAGGTCGTGTTGGCGTCACCCACGTTGGCGGTCATATTGGGGAAGTTGCTGATCGTCGGTATCGTGAGGGTCGTTCCCACGACCTGCATGATGTAGTACGTGTTGGCTGGCAAAGTGACGGGCGCCCACGTCGCCCCGCCGTCTGAGGACACTACCGCCAGGTAGCTGGGTGTCGGTGAAACATCGGTCACGGGAACCGAATTGTTGAAATTCCAGCTCATCGTGCCGGTGTTGTCCCCACTGACTATGACGAAGTACTGGGAATTGGGGTCGAGGGTGATGGGCGACGCGGGCGAGTATTGCGTGAGCGTCGCGGGGCTGAGAGCGGGCACCGCGACATTGCTCGCCAGGGTGGCGATGAGTCCGAAAGGCTGCCCGGCGTTGGATCCGAACAGTTGGAGTGAATAGACACTCGCCGTGGCCCCGGTGCTCCAGTCGAAGGATACCGACGTCAGGTTGACCGGTGTCGCGCCGGTGGAAAATGACTGAGCGATCTCGACGCCGGCCGCGCTCGACGAATCCTCAAGGGTGCCGGTATTGTCGAAAAGAGTGGTGCTCGCCGCCCCAGCGACGTGGGGGGCGAAGGTGAGGATCGCGACTACCGCCACGATGAGTGTGCAGACGCGTGCCAGTGAATTGCGCACGTTGGACACACTGGGACAATAATCGTTTCAGTGTTGCCTCTTTGAAAGTTGGGCCGAACTTGTGATTATTTTCACCTCGAGCGCGAGAGCGCGTCAGCTCGTGACGCCGCGCGATCGACGTCCGGCGACGTTACGAATCGAGTAGCTCGAGGAGTTTGAGGACCGTGTTCCAGTTTCTCGTCGTCGCGCCCTTGATCGCGGTGAGGCGCGGCGCCATGATCGATTGGCCCATGCCGTTGGGGACGTGCAAGTAGACATCGCGCCCGACCACGGTGAACTCCTCGGGCAACCAACGCAGCGTATCGAGTGTTGCGTCGATGTCCTGCGGCGGGGTGTCAAGAAATGAAACGTGCAACTTGGTGGGTTCGACCCCGGGGTAGGGATTGGCCGTCACGACGTGGCGCATCTCACTCGCCGATCGCACGATGACCGCGATGTTCCAGCCCGTGTGCTCCACGATGGCGTCGCGCACCAGCGCTTGGACGTTAACCCGCGCCCCGTGCTCCAAGACGACGTTGCCACTTTGGATGTACGTCGTGATCGAGGTGAATCCCGCTGACTCGAGCCAGGTCTTCAAGTCCGCCATCGGAATCTTGTGGTTGCCGCCCACGTTGATTCCGCGAAGGAGGGCGACGGACTTCATAGTGATGAGAGTATGGCACCCATCGACGAGTTCAACACGAGCTCGCGACCGGCTCGGCGAAGTACCCCGGAGCATTCGTGCATACCATGACCGAGCCAGTGATGCTCGCTAGGGCGTATCGCACCAGCGTGATCTCAGAGCCGGACCGATTTACGCCGACCAAGTGAGCGAGATGCGGGTAGGTCGCAGTCACGTAGGTGATGATCGATGCACTTAGCGGTCGTCCGTCGTTGTGCGCGACGTTCTGGGCGCGTTCGGTCAAGAACTCGGCCGCACTCTCGAGGGTCGCGGTGTCGTCGAAGTGGCGACATCCCACGTCGATTGGCTGGCGCAGCGCCGCGAAGTCCTGTCGCGCAGTGCGCGCGAGGCCCGTGATCGTCGCGATGTCGCGCGTCCGTGTCGTACTCGTCGAATCGCGAGGCGACGCGACGAGTAGTGCAGTGGTGCTCCACTCGGCCTCGGTGACCGAGTTGAGGTTGGTCGCGACCGTGGTGTAGGCCGGCGGTGCGTCGTGGGCCAGATTGCTGAGGGAATCGCTCACCACGAGGTTGAGCGAGCTGTCGAGGGACGATATTTGACTCGTCGACGGGTGCGCCGACGCAAGGGTAGGCCAGTGCTCTGCGAGATACGACGGCGAGGCGTAGAGCGACGCGACGTCTTGGCAAAAAGTCGTCGAGAATGGCGCGACTCGCGGTGCGCTCTGAGCGAAGGCGGGAGCGCACCAGGTGGCGCTCGTGACCAGAGCGACGAGCGAAAGTGCCAGGAGCGGTTTTGCACGCACGGCGAACCCCCTTGCTGCTCGATTCACGTAATTTTAGGACTACACTTCGCGCCACGCCACGCTATTTTCTTCTTCGCCGCGCGCCCACCGGCTGTCGCGAGCGAATGACGACGGTGAAATTGCCTCGTGGGAGCCGACGTGTTAATAAATTTGTCATGGTGCTGCTACTCATTCCAGGATTCTGGCTGAATGCGTCATCGTGGGATCCAATTGTGGAGATCCTGCGGGCGAAGGGTCACGACCCGATCCCCATCACTCTTCCCGGCATGGCCTCACGCGATGACGAACGCTTGGGACTCACCCTTGCCGACTACGTTGAGGCGATCGTTCGCGAGATCGATCGCGCGAGCGGACCCGTCGTGCTGGTGGGACACTCGGCTGGAGGAGCCATCGCCCACGCCGCCGCGGACGCGCGTCCTGATCGCGTCGCGCGCGTGATCTACGTCGATTCCATACCGTTGGGCGAGGGTGATTGCGTGAACGACGAACTTGCGGAGGCCAACGACGAGATACCCCTACCGGATTGGTCAGTGTTCGGCTCCGAGGACTTGGTGGATCTCGATGACGAGATTCGTGCACGTTTCCGTGACATCGCGATTCCGGTGCCCGTTCGGGTGGCGCGTGACGCGCAGGTGTTGAGGAATCCTCGTCGCTATGAAGTGGCGGCGACCATCATCGCATGTGAGTTCACAGCAGACCAGTTGCGAACGTGGATCGACGAGGGGCAATCGTGGGTGGCCGAGGTGGGCGCGATGACCAACGTGACAGTCGTAGATCTGCCGACGGGACACTGGCCGCAGTTCACGAAACCGACCCAACTCGCCCAGGTCATCGCCGACGCCGTCGACTCAGACGCCCATTGAGTCGTCATCTCAGATAAGTAATGCGTTGTCATCGCGCCGTCGCTCCGACGTCAAGTACCTCGCCACTCAACACTGAGCGCGCGCGTCCGCTTTCAAAAGATCAATGAGGTACGCATCGGTCGTCGGGTTAGCCGCCAGTGAGCGGGCACTGGTCACGGTGTTCGAGGAACGAACCGATACTTCTTTCGATGTCGCGCCGGAAAGGGCGTGATGAAGTGCTCGGGTGTAGGCCGACGAGACGACGCCGTGAAAACACGCCACCGACGACCGCGCACCTTTGACATTCTCGAGGACGTAGTGGTAGATCCCGTGGGGATAACCGGGCACGGGCGAAAAGATACCGTTGCACGCATCAAGGTTGGAGACGGCAACGAGGTGGCCCGACATGGCGACGTTGTCGTAGATGGCGAATCCGTCGAAGGCGACCCCGATCAATACCGGATGACGAGACGCGCTGTTGAGCTCACTGACGGGAGCCGTCGTCGCTCCGTGCAGGGAAGTGACCGACGTGACGTGCTCGGGTTCGCCCGTGGCGTAGGCGACGAGACACGCGGGGAGACCGTGGTAGTGGTATTCGCCGGGCCCTCCGGGGTGGCCGTCGCACGAGTCGAGGAACGACGCGCTCACGCCGTGGGCCGAGGTGATGAAGTTGTCGCTAGTGGCGACCGTCGAGTCGTTGGCTTCGTACGGGTCGTACAAGACGGCGCCATTGATCATGACCCCGATCGGCCCCATCGGTGCGGTCGTGATGGTCTTGGAGTACGACGGTACCAACGGCAGGGTGTAGTCGTAGTTCTGATCCTTCAGCGCCGTGGACGCCGAGATGATCGACGCCCCGGTGGCGTTGACGTCAAAGGGATTGCTCGGTACCGCGTAGTTGGTGGCGACGAAATTGTTGGTGGGAATTCCTGGGGATGAGAAGGTCCAGGACCCTTTGGCGTAACTCACTTTGACGTTGCTCGTCCACTTCGCGCCGTGGAGCGCCGTCGCCTCACTTTGAGGCGACGTGGTCGTGATTGTGGTCGCCACGGCGGGGGTGGCACCAAGCACGAGTTGCGTCGTGAGCGCACACAAGAGAACGGCGAACATCTCGCCGCCGTGACGGCGCTGAGTGAGAGAGCGGAAACGAGAAACCATTTTCATCACGTGGACCTTACTGTTGGTCGATTAGCGACGAGATGAGGTGTTGACCTTCGGCGCCCGCAACGGTCGTACGTGAGTGCCTGTTGCTCGCGGAAGGGTCGAATCAGTCGCTACGCGCTGGCGCACGTCCAAGGCGAGGGAACCACCAATTGAGATTGCCCAATAACACGACTGCCGATGGGACCAAAAGCGCTCGGATGATGGTCGCATCGAGCAGTATGCCAATCCCGAGTCCGGTTGCCATGATCTTCACGTCGGTGAGGGGTGCCGAGGCCAGACTCACGAAGGCGAGGAACAAGATAAGCGCCGCACTCGTGACGAGTCGTCCCGTGCGCCCCAGACCTTCAATAACGGCTTCGGCGGTGCTGCGTCCCGCGTCGTGTTCCTCGCGAATACGCGTGAGAATGAACACCTCGTAGTCCATGGAGAGACCGAAGAGGAAGGCGAAGACTGATATCGGTACCCAAAACGTGATCGCGCCACTGGCGGGAATATTGAAGATGGCTCGTGATCCGTGACCGTCTTGCCAGAACCACGTCAAGACGCCGAAGGTTGCCCCGAGCGAGACGATATTGAGGACGACGGCCTTGAGAGCTAGGACAACGGAGCGCAGGGCCCAGGCCAGCACTAGGAACGTGAGGAGTCCCAGGAGTAACAACATCGTCGGGGTATTGCCGTAGACCGCCGACGTGAAGGCCTGTTCTCCCGGCCCTTCCCCGGCGACACCGACGACGCCCTCGACGTTGCGCAGTTCTCGCTCGATGGACGTGACGGGCCCCATCGTCGCGCTATTGACCGTCTCACCCGTAGGAATGACGACGATGTCCGAGTACTGGCCGAGTGTGCCACTGGGTCCCGTGGCCAAGGCGGCCGTCGCAACTCCCGGGGTGGCCTCGAGTCGTGAAGTGATCGCCGAAGCGCGCGAGGCGTCAACCAGGACCTCGACGGGAGATAGGACACCACTCGGGACGCCGCCCGTGCGCAGTTGTTGGTAGAGCTCGAAGGCGGAGCCGCTCTGGGCTTGTGAGTTTGCCGAGGTCTGTCCGACGCGCAGGTGGAAGACCGGTACGGTCATTACCACCAACGCCAGGACCGCCACGAGGAAACCCCACCAAGGACGTCGAGCTAATTTTCGCGCCCACGACGTCCAACCTCGACTGGCGGCCGTCTCGTTACGAACTCGTGGCCAGTCCCATCGGGGACCGACACCCGCCAAGATTGCTGGAAGCAGCGTCAGCACGACGGCTACCGACACGAGCGGGATGAGCATGCCACCAAGTCCCGTGCTGCGCAGGAATGGCACGGGAAGTACCAGCAGTGACATCAAACCAATCGCGACGGTTACGCCCGACAACACGACGGAGTGCCCCGCGGTCTGCATCGCCACGACGATCGCCTCTTCGTTTGTGCGACCACGGGATCGCTCCTCTCTCCAGCGCGTCACCACCAAAAGTGAATAGTCAATAGCGACTCCCAGACCGACGAGCGACACCAGGAACTGCACGATGAACGACACCGGCGTGAGATAGGAGAGTCCGAGCAGCAACAAGAACGTCGTCAGAATTGAGACCGCCGCAATCAGTAGTGGCAAGAGGGCGAGGAAGGAAGCGAAGACGAATGCCAAGATTGCCAGTGCGCCAAGTCCAGCGAGGATGGTCTCAATCAGAACGCTCGGACCCGACGATGTGCCGCTGGAACTCAGAGCGGAAATTCCCGTGACGCCCACGTGGTCCCCGGGCAGCAGTCGCGTCACGACGCCTTGCGCCGCCTTGAGGGGAAGATTTGGCCCGAATCCTTTGCTGGGAGGGGTGAACACATAGGCGAACGTCGTTCGACCATCGGTCGTGATGAAGTGTGCGTCGCTCGTGTTGTTCTCGTCGACGAAGCGAACCAGGGGCACCTGTCGTTGTGCGGCAGCGAAGGCGGTGGCCAGCTGACCGCGTTCGCTCGCGACGCTCTGGCCCACCGGGACCGTCACGACGAGCACTGACGGCGTCGTGTTACCACCGTTGGAGAAGAGATGCTGAATTTGCGCACCGACCTGATACGCGGGCTGGCCGGGTAGTGAAAAGTCGTAACTCAATCGCGGAGTGAGCTGGGAAGCGGCGTAGCCGCCGGCGCCGAAGAGGACGAGCCAGACAAGGAAAACTCGCCGTCGATGACGGATCATCGTGGAGCACAGCGCGCCGAGAAACGAACGTCGCGGCGCCTGCAATGAACCGTTCCTCATATCATTCAAAGCCGAATTAGTTTGCATCGAATAGTTCTACCACAATGTATTTGACTAGACTGGGAAAATGGCACCACTTTCCACGAATGATGAGTCGGGCCGCGAAAGCGGGCGAAAATACGACTCGAGAGATTCGTTGGGTTTCTCGTTATCACAATTGGGTCTCGAAACCGCGCGGCAGTTCTCGCAGGTCGTGGGCGAATTCGGACTCGAACCACGCCACTTCGCAGTTCTCTTTGCCGTGAGTCAGGAGTCCGATCAATCTCAGCAATCGGTGGGCGAACGTCTCTCGATCCCGGCCAGTTCTATGGTCACCATCATTGACCGACTCGAGTCCGGTGGACTCTTGGAGCGTCGCCCTCACGCCAGTGATCGTCGGACGAGGTCGCTGCACCTCACGAGCGAGGGTCGGGTTTTACTCGCCAACGCCCTCGCGAGCGCGGCGCGCCAGGAAGCCAAGATGAGTGCCGGAATCAGCTCCACGGAACGCGCGATGCTGCTGTCCCTGTTACGACGGATCAGTGACAATCTTGGTGTGCCGCCGTCGGCGTTGCCCGATCGTGGCAGCGGTGAACGTCCTGAAATGTGAAATGGATTGCCGCGCGGTGACCGAGCGAGTCGGTCACCGCTCCGTGTTGGAAATCTGCGAAACCGATCTCACCGGGTCAAGAGTGGCGCGGTGGCGACGTATTGTCACCCTGTATTTGTGCGGGTGAGAAGACGCGACACCTATCGTTCTAGTGGTGCAAGGAGGCGAACGTCGTCGGACGACGTCGAAGGGACTATTGAAGTGAAATTGTTCATGATTCGTCACGGCGCCACCGAGTGGAGTGCGACGGGGCAACACACCAGTAGTACCGACCTGCCGTTGACGAGCGAAGGAATCGCGCAGTTGGATCCCCTCGCTCGCGGGCTACGTCGTGCGCTCGGCGAACAGTTCCACTCCGCGATGACCTTTTCGAGTCCACTGCAACGCGCGCTCGTCTCGGCCGAGACAGTGGTCGGTGACGAACATCGGGTGTGCGTCGACGCGAATCTCGTGGAGTTCAATTATGGCGACTACGAAGGTCTCACCACCGAGGAGATTTGGAAACAACGTCCGGGGTGGGACATGTGGCGCGACGGTTGTCCTAACGGTGAGGACGCCGAGACCGCGGGTCGACGGGCCGATCTCTTCCTCTCGCAACTCAACCAGGCGTGCGACGTCGTCCTGGTCTTTGCTCACGCGCACATCATCCGCATCCTTGCCGCACGCGTGCTCGGACTCGAGGCCCGACTCGCTCGGATTTTCACCTTGGATCCGGCTACTGTCTCGATCATCGAGGATCTGCGCGACAAGAAGGTCATCAAGCAATGGAACGTCGATCCCAACGGCATGTGACCAGAACGCATCGCTCGGGCATCACGCGGCGCTCAACAAATCGGGTTTCCCCTCGAAATCGCTGACAGGGGCAATGGAGGAGATTGCGATGCACAAGGTTTTGCCTGGTTGGAGAGGGTACTGGTGTTATCCAATTGACGTATAGATAGGTGGATGTCACGGGGTCGATCTCTTCCAATGCCTGTAACTCAGGCGAGATTCACGCCTTGACCTTAAGAAAAGGAATCTTTCTTTCAGTGGGACTGACTACCTTCGCGGTCCCACAACAAGGCTCCCATTGCTACAGCAGCCTGCTCTCGATCCGGGTCAAGGAGGTGGCCGTATACGTCGGACGTCATGCGAATCGAGGAGTGACCAAGAACCTGGCTCACGACGTGGAGCTTGACGCCCTGGGCCAGCATCAGGCTTGCCGCCGAGTGGCGAAGTTCGTGAGGATGCCAGTGCCCGATGCCAGCGAGTACGCAGATCTTTCGAAATTCGCGGTGGAGGTTCCTCGGATCAATAGGTGTGCCGATCGACGTGGTGAAGATAAATCCAGAATCGATCCAACGAGGGCCCTTGCGGGTGCGCGCGTCGCGCTGGCGCAATTCGTGCTTTAGAAGGGCGTCTCGCATGTGCCCGGGGAGATTTATCGCCCGACGACTTCGAAACGTCTTTGTGTCGGAGGTGACCAAGCCTGATTTTTCGCGCTTGAGTTGTCGCGCGATCCGAATGACGCCGGCGTCACGGTCGAAGTCAGGCCACGTCAGACCCAACGCTTCACCTCGTCGCAGACCCGTGCACAGCATGAGGCTGTAGAGCGCCTCATTGTGATGGCCCTTCAGTGTGTCGAGGAGGTGACGTGCCTGAACTGGGGAGAGAGTTCGACCCTCAGGTCGAGTGGTCTTGGGTGCGCGAGATAGTGACGCGACATTGCGAAAAAGTAGCCCCCACCTGATTGCTTGATCCAGGCATTGGGCCAACACCACTCGAATTCGTCGAACGGTCGACGTCGCGAGTCCGCTGTCGTGCTTGAGCGAGAGCAGTCGATCGACGTCGTTGACGTTGAGGTCGATGAGCTTCTTGTTTCCCAAAACTGGCAAAATGTGCAATCGAGCGATGGTCATGTAGTTGTGCAGCGTGCTTTCGACGACTTGGTGGCGCATGACGTCCTCGGACCATCGCTCGAAGAGCACGAACAATGTGACGTGACCGTCCCTCGGAAGGAGTCCGTCGTCGATCTGACGCTGGAGAGCCTTGAGTTTTCTCACGACCTCTGGCCGACTCTTGGACGAGACGAACTTCCGAAGTGGCTTGCCGGTGGGGCCAGTACCCAGGCGCACGGCGCCGATCCAACGTCCATCGGCGTTTCGCTGATAGATCGAACCCTCGTGATTTGCCCGTCGCGCCGTCATTGCCCTCCGCTAGCCGCGTGGTGAAACTCAAATGCCGCACGCCCATCGCAACTGTCGTGCCGTGGCACAGCGAAGGAGGTATCGATTGCATCACCAACTCCCAAGGGTTGACCATCGTCCCACCTGGTGCACGCGAGCTAGCGACACATCTTGATGATTAGGCCCGACGTCATCACGTTCGATATCGCTCACGCGGTGTACATCGTGATCCCCTGAAGCAGGCCCCACGGGCATCCCTGCCGCACTTGGCTCAAGAAGTCGGTGCCTTCGTGACCGGCGAAGGAGCGACGACGCCGGGGGAGATCGCGACGCTGCGTGCGCATGGCGTTCTCTAGGCGTTCCCCGGGCACAGGGCTTTCATATCGGATACCCGGACGCCTACGAGGATCGGACGAGTGCGCTTGTATCAAAATGATGACATATCACGTATTTCGTCGCCGTATGCGCAATAATTCTCTCTATGACTACGTTGCACATCGCGGATGTTCGGGCCCGGCTCCTTGAATTGGTGGACGACGCCAGCGCGTCGCATGAGCCGATCGAGATCACGAACAACGGACGTCGCACGGCCGTTCTCATGGGGGTCGACGATTACGACGCCATGCGTGAGACCATCGCCAAATTGTCGGATGCGGCTCGCGCACACCCAAGCGCGCGCGTTCGTGACGAGGTCCGCAAAGTTGAAACTCAGAGGGTCGAACGTCTCACCAGTGCGATGAAGAACGTGAGGCGCAGCGCCGAATTCGGGTGACGCCCGTTTCGCCTTTGTATCGTGGCTGACCGGCGCGCCTCTGTTTCACAAAATCGTTGCGAAACCAGCTGTATTTTTGGCTGACTGATTGGTCGCACGAAGATCTGAGGTCGAGTCGATGCGTCCTTCAATTCCTCAATCGATGGGCGTCGACGAGGGGACGGTGTCGACTCGAGAGCCCCGACCCGTTTCGCGCTGTGCAAGGGGTCACGTTTCTATTCGTAGCGTGCGGGTTCGCGTTGGGCCAGTGACTTGACATATTTTGGGAACATCAAGGAACGCAGTCACCTAAGTCTTGGCCGCAAGTCACAAAATACAAATCCATCGCGCTCTACGACATCTCCAACCTCGATGTCAATGGGGGATGAGAATCCAGGGCCGTCGAAAACGAAAGTATGGAATTCTCCACGCTCGCCGCAAGGATCGGCACTTGCTGGAAGGTCCGCGAGCAGACTCGTGTCAAAGAACCGACCTGCAAATGATGCGGAGACGTGAGAAGGATCAACACAGGTCACCACTGCCTTCACACCTGAATCAATCATCAGTTGCGCCAGTGCGTTGGTAGGTTGGCCCCACAGCGGAAAGAGCGGTGAGATACCTGTGCCCGCCAGTTTCTCTTCTCGGTACGAGCGGACATCCTCCAAGAAGAGATCGCCAAATACGAAGTGTTCGACGCCGTCCGCCAGCGCAGATTCGATTGCCTCGGACATTCGGAGCTCGTATACCTCATTCGTGCACGGTGACGGTATTTCGATGACGTTGAGTTCAAGTCCAAGTCGGTCGGCTTGCGCTTCAACCAAGGCTCTGCGGACAGCATGCATCGCGACTCGATCGACCGCGGCATTAATTGTGACCAACAGTGCTACGACATCGATGCCTTCATCGCGACGAATCACGTCAAGAGCCATCGTGCTGTCTTTCCCACTGCTCCAACTCATCCAGGCTCGACGACGTTCGTTCACGCGGAAATGTTAATTCTCGTTAGTACCGGTATATTCACTCTTGGTCACACTGAGAAACAAGAGAAGCCATCTGGGCCGACGTGGTTTCCGATTAGGACTCAATCCACCATTTGGAGAATGTGCACATCGCTTCTCCGACGATTACTTTTTTCTGGGGTCGTCGCGTGTATAGTCTTCGCAGGTCTGAACATTCATTTGTCTCGTAAAGAGCCGTTCTAACTGATCACTTCAGTTATTGATTGACGAAGTCGACGGACACGACAAGTCAAAATTCTCCAAAAAGCGGAAACGCGCTACCAGAGTTCGTTGGCTTGCCGTTCTCGATTTCTGCCCATGAGCGCATACCGGGCGGTTCTCAATACGGAACCTGTCGTCAAATTCATCGCCGGCGATCGCCGACATTTCCTCGAGTTTGAAGTGGGTTCAGACGATCACGAAAAGAAAGAAGAAACATGAAACCAACGTCCAAGTGGGGCAAAAGGCAATGAGAAGGATCAGGGTGACGCGCCAGGGGAGCGCAGACAGTACCGGTCTGTTACGCGAGCGAAATTTTCGTCTATTCCTGCTCGGCTATACGACCTCGATGATTGGGACAGGGGTGGTGCCGGTTGCCTTGAGCTTTGCGTTACTCAAGGACGGTAGGAGCGTGCAGGACGTCGGATTCGTCTTCGCCGCCCAGACGTTGCCCCTCGTTGTCTTATTGCTCATCGGAGGTGTGGCGGCCGATAGATCACGAAAGGCGGTGATGGCGACTGCCGATCTCGCTCGTTGCCTGAGCGAAGCGGTTCTGGCAACGCTATTCGTTGCTTCGGTTCCATCTCTGTACGTGGTCATGGGACTGGCGTCCGTCCTGGGCATCGGCCAAGCGTTCTCGAGCCCGGCCCTCAGCGGGCTCATGCCACAGTTGACCCTTTCTTCCAATCTCCATCAGGCCAACGCCATAAAAGCGTCGGCGTCTTCGGCTGGCCAACTCGTCGGTCCCGCACTGGCCGGTGTGGTGATTGCCGTGGCAAATCCGGGCTGGGCCCTTTGTATCGACGCTCTCTCCTACGCAGTCAGCGCTCTATGCATCGTCTTGTTGCGACTGCCCGAAGGGAGAGCAAGAGCGAAAGAGTCCATTCTGGTCCAGCTCGGCCACGGCTGGAGGGAGTTCTCCTCTCGTTCCTGGCTGTGGATCATCGTCGTCCAATTCAGTCTCTTCCGGTTGATTGTGTACGGCCCCTTCATAGTTCTCGGCGCGGTGATTACGGATCGCCACATGGGTGGCGCGAGCGCGTGGGCTCTGATATTGAGTGCTCAGGGCGCCGGCTCGATTGTTGGCGGTTTTGCGATGCAGCGGCTACGACCTCGTCAACCACTCGTGATAGCGACGCTGGCGACGTTCACCTTCGCCGGTCCCGTCGCCTGCTTGGCTTTTGGGGTTCCGACAGACGGTGTGGCTGGGGCATCTGCATTATCCGGCGTTGGAATTGCGGTCTTCGTGACGCTGTGGGAAAGCACGATCCAGCGTGAAGTCCCGGCCCATCTCTTGTCACGGGTCGCGGCGTACGACTGGTTGGGGTCATACGCACTGACGCCTGTTGGCTTCATCATGGCGGCACTACTCTCTACGAAGATAGGTACCGACACACTCTCCTTCTGGCAGCGATTTGGTGCGTACTAAGTAGTGCCGTTGTACTTGCGATTCCGAGTGTGAGACGGATGCGCGCTGAACATTTCACCGAGCCAGGGTCATCAATTCAAATCTGATTTTCGCAGTCCACTCAACCTTCCGTATCCAAACGCCACCCACGAGCGCCCAGCACACAAATCGTCCGGTGATCACATCATTCATGCGTCAAAGACGCCAATACGTGGTTGAGCATGATTCACGTCGGCCACGGACCAAGACCTTCAAGGTCAAGTCCACGCGTGAGTGCAAGGTTCTAGACCAGTTGCTTTGGGCCGGCAACTGCGAAACCCCTCTTCGGATTATGCATATCAGTCCGAGGGTCTTGATCGTGGGGGAGTTAGCAACAGCCCCCTCACTATCATCCAAGTGATGGAGATAGAAGTCGACCTGTATCTGGCGGGTTTAGCCAGCGATTCTTCACGATGGAAGCGATTAGGACGGGTCGGAACACTCCATATTCGTCGAAGGTGTGCTTAAGAACTTGATGGCTACCGGTGCAATTACCTGTGATGAAGCACTGGTATGAAAGGCTTACTGACCGTTCCTGTCGGACGTGCGTCTGCTCAATTTGCCTCGAGCTTCGGTACGCCCCCTGGCCCCTTGCCTTCGAAGCAGGGCAATTACGCACGCTTCATTGATCTCGTCGCGGCTCTTGAACCGGCGAAGTGTTGCCCGAAGTCTTCAGTTTTCAAATTCTCGGCGTCGAGCGCTATGACGTACAGGTAGTAGTTGCTGGCGAATGCTTCCGCATCTTGGCGGAGAGCCGTTCGACGAGGAAAACGAGTGACCATACTGCGAAGGTATTGGGCGCGGCTCGATAGGAAACCCGCCCGACTTTTCGGGGCACTCGCTCTGGTGATTTCGGCGCTTTTTTTATGGGTATCACCAACTGGCAGTATGCGACATGACTTGGGCATGACCTTCATGTTGGTGGGAATGGCCCTTCTTTTCTGGTTTGTCAGAAAGAAGGCAAGGTGATCCTCCTCGCAATCACGCGTGGCTTGATTCCGATATTCGACTTTGTCCATCGGACGCTTCGCTCAATCCCCAGAGCAAGGTTACGGAGCTATCACGTCTGGTCGTCGTCCACCCATTTTCGGCGTTAAGGTTTGGCCCAGGAGCCGAGTCGCGTACTCAACAGGGGCGTCCTCGTTAAGAATGAGGAAATGAACAATGGCCGCAATACTGAAATTGACGCATAAGGCTATCGGTGTCGAAGTCCGACGAGGCACTTATGACGTGTGGTAGACGGTGAGCTCGCCGTTCGCTCGAAATCGAACAGCTCGATCGAGCTCCCAATCGAACCTGGACGCCACACTCTGCAGCTTCTCAGTGGCCGAAGCTCCAGCCGGACCCAGACCTTTAACGCTGCTGAGAACCAAACAGTGTCGTACCGATGTACTCGAAAGAGTTTTCTACCAATTTTCCTCGCGTCCTTCATCGTTCCCCGATTGCCGCTCCAACTCCGCCGCACCGCCGATGATTGATCTCAATGACGACAGTCGCGATTTGGGGTTACGCGGATACAAACTGCAACGCTGTTGCGAGCAAGAATTGCAACCGCTAATCGGGCCGCTACCTATGCGAATCCATCTACACAATGTCACTGTTCAACACGCCAGCAATGGATCGTGCGGTCGGACCACAAACGTCACGCTTTGACCTAAGTGGTTGGAGATAAATAGTTGGAACAGGGGCTGGGATAAATGCGCGTTATTCCACCATCGATCCTGTTTTGATCTAGTCATCACGTGGTCCGCAATTCCGATTTTTTGTCACTGCTGAGGTGATCTGATGCGCTGGTGTGTCCACTTGTGGTCGCCATTGTCTTCGGTCATCGACGTGGGCCGCACATGAGACCAAAACGATCGTTCTTGAAATTCTGATTTTATGGTTCTAGAAATGAGAATTGCTTGTGTGCCTTCATTTCAGCGATTGTGCGATGATGGAGTGCATGATGCGACTAATTGTGGTCGTCACTGTCGGTCATCGACGAGTTAGGTCTTCCAATAACCGAACCACGTTGTCACTCGCCAGTCGGAGATTGTGCACATCCCGGCCCTTCGACAACTTGGACCGTCCTCGACCCTTCAACTCTGCAACTTATCTTTACTCCGACTTCGCATCCGCCTCATGGGGTCACTTGTAATCAGTTACGGTGAACAATTGTGCAGATGCGAAGTGGCTAGACGAGCATCGTCTCGCGAGCGTGCTTGATATGTTCTGATTATCTGACCCAGATGAGAGGATGATTCAAATGGCTGGTTGCGCCCCCTGCGGAGGATGTTGTGCTTCTTGCGCGAGCACCTGTGGAGTTATGGGGGGAGCATCGTTTGGCGCCATGGGTTCCCCCTTCGTCGGAGGTTTTGGCAGTTTTGGCTTCCTTCCCTTTTTCCGGGCTCACCATGCGTCGCAGACCAACGAAGACAACGCCACTCCGGTGGACGGCGACGCACTGACCGACCCCAACCACGCCGGTCATCGTGAAGCCATCAAGACTGTTTCACACGTCGACGACGCCCAGCACGAGGAGACCATCCAATGGCTCAAGGACCTACTTCACCAGCTCGGAGATGGCAGTGATCCGCAGAAGTGACGTCAGCCACTTCAATCACGAATTCAAAATTTGATTCACAAGTCGGAAATTGGGCACATCAGCGCGAGGGAACTCAGAGAAGCAAGTACACATTGGCTTCCGGAGCGTCACCTGATAACTTCGCCGACATAGATGATTCTCTGTCGATGGGGGAGTGGATGGGCGTCGCATCGCGTAAAATCCTCATCGCATTATCGACTGTGATGCTTTTGTCGGGTGCCGGCATCGTCAGTGCTGGAGCCAAAATATCTGGTCCAACCATTGGTTGCCCGTTCGCACTTTTACAATTGATGCATCTTCGCCCTGGAGAGAACGTGGTTGTTTGGGGTTGCAACGGAGGTGGCTTCACTGCGACTGGAAAGAAGTAAGCACCCAATGAGAATCAATTGCGGTTCTGTCGCTCTGGATGAACACGTACACCAAATGTCGCCGAGCAGTGACATTGGTGTAGTGAACGAGCAGGAGGCAGAACTAAGTTTCCACGTGTCGAGTTGCGAGCTGATTTGAGGCAACTAATGGAATTTCTCATCGAGCGTTACTCGTAAAAATGTTCGCATACTTGTGAAGTTGAAGGTCATGGAGAGTCGGGGTTCAACTTGCAGTTGGGCTGCTGAGGTGAGGCCAGAAAAAGCCGACCAATTTCCGATGGACCCGAACTTAGTGATGCTTAACCACGCGTCATATGGGCTGGCAACATCCACAGTCTTGTCCCGGGCCTCTGAGATTCGCCTCGCGATTGAGTCCGACCCGCTTGAGCTCCTCGGCAACGCAATGTTACCAAAGGAACGAGACCTAGCTGCGGCTGCAGCGGCCCAGCTTGGATTGGCACCGGGGACCATTGCGCTCACTCAAAACGCAACTTCGGGAGCGGCGGCGATAATGCGCTCACTTCGAATTCCGGCAAATGCGAAGATTGTCGTGCTTTCCACCGAGTACCCGTCGGTTCTTCGAGGTTGGCAAGTGCGGTGTGCCGAGGTGGGTGCTCACGTCCAAGTAGTTAAAGTGCCCGTGCCACTTAGTGATGCTGGTGAACTGCTCGAAGCCTTGGAGAGTCAGGTCTCAGGCGCGGTGTGGCTTCTTCAGATGAGTTTGATCACATCTGTCACAGCAATCGCACTCCCAGTGGCCGAGATTTGCAAATGGGCGACGAAGCGAGGGGCACGGGTTGTCTTGGATGCAGCTCATGGACCGGGCCACGCCTCGTTGGAACCGACCGAATGGGGTGTATCAACGATGTTCGGAACGATGCATAAGTGGTTTCCAACGCCGAGGTCCGTGGGTTTCATTTGGCGGGACGCGAACTTAGGTGAGGAGATTCGACCGGCAGAGGTTTCACTTACGTGGGATTCTCCTGACTTAGTTGAACGTTTCTCGTGGCCAGGTACCCATGATCCAGTACCACGATTATGCGTCGACGTTGCGATGCACGAATGGAAAGCGTGGCGAGACAACGGAGAACTCGAGTCGTGTGCTCGTCTCACCGATTATGGGACTAAGGAGCTCGTAAGCATTGGAGCCGTACCAACGTGCGGAAGCGATCTCGCCTCGCCGCGTCTTCGCGCCTTTATTCTTCCTCGCGTGTCGCTACAGGACTTACGCGCCGCCATGTCTCGACGACGGGTCCGCGCGTGGATGGGTTCTGACGACGAGGGGCGGACCATTTTGCGTCTCGCGACCCATGTATACAATGACCCTTCCGACATCGATGTTGTCACTGAGGTCGTATCCGAGTTGCTGCGCAATCTTTAAGATTTCAAAGGATTGGGGTCGCACGTGCGATTCCAATGTAGGTGGAGTGAATAGTTCGTTTGCACAGATGTCCGGCAGCTTCGGTACTACGCCAGTTCAGCCTTCTGATCGACGACGCCGACGACTAATAGCCAAGCTGCCGTAACCATGTAACAGGTATTAGCGACGATGGCGATCGCCGCGATATATAGACCCGATAGGTACCCGCACAACAATATTGTCGCGCCAACCATCTCAGACAAATGTACGAGGCTTCCACCAATGACGCGTGAAAGTCGGAGGTCGTCGCTCATTCGGATGGCTCGCGAATATCCCTTTACGAAAATCGCTGCAGAGACGCCAGCAACTATCAGCAGTTCCGCACCTACCGATCGGTGATTCTGGGCGCCCATGAGTACCAACGCGCAACGCATGAAGACGAGTGCCAGACCCGTCAGTGTGTTGATGGCTCGATTGCGGTGTGTTGCGTTAATGGCGATTACCTTGACGTTGAGTGACATCGCGACAAAGACCAATCCGGTGAGTGTCACCGCGCCCGTTCCGACCAGAAGAAAGAAGTCATTCCATTGCTCTGGCCTGAAAATGTCAGCCGCAATCATTTCCCAATGGTAACAAGGCACCTGACCATTTCGAGGCCGGCTCAGCGAAGCGATTCAAGAAAAGAAGGCAAGCCATTTCCCCTTTTTAAAGCATTCACCCCTCCTCTCGTTGTGGATAGCATCCTGTCTATGTCGTCGCGGCTTGACCCCTCCTGGACCGTGATTTCGAGTGCTCAGACCTTCGAGGGCGATCGATGCGTGGATCTCTTCGTTCGGCCGAATGGAACCTTCGGCTTCGAAGAGTTTCGCAAGGACCCCGAGGATATGGGTGCGTGGACACCACTTCACTATTTCTCCCACAGGGAGTTCCCCAACGAAGATGAGGCGGTTCACGCCGCTCGACGAGCGGTCTCCTGGTTCGCGCAGCGCAACGAAGGGTGATCATCTCACTTGCGCTTGCAGCGACTCAATTATGTGACATTGCCACGTAGTGGCTAATCAGTGCCGGATCTGCGCGTCGAATAATCCGCGCCGAATTTTTCGATTGCTACGTGCTTCAGAAATCAAAACTGATCTACGCAACCGGGGATTAACGCGGTGCCATCGAAAGACTACGACTACCGCATTCGTGTGCGTTTGAGGATCGTCAGGTAGAAAGTCACGAAGACCAGGACAATACCGATGTTCACGAGAAGGCGTTCTTCGACGTGGTGGCTGAGGAAGAGGACGTCGACACCGACCACGATGGCCACCATGGCGAGTACGTAGAGCACAACGGCTGACTTGGATGTCACGAACCCAAATTACTCATAGTGTCCATGGAGTTCGTCGGTGACCGACGTTAGATGACGTCGCCCTTCTGAAGCGATTCACCATCCCATGGATTTGATGCATCACAAGTAGTCTGAAGCCGAAGAGGGGAAGTTACTAATGCAATTGATTGCCGCTGCGTTCAGAACCTCATCATCCCCAGGGGGTTTTCTGCTGATCCCCCTTCTACTCTTTGTCTTCTACATTGTCGCGGGGTGGAAGGTGTTCACTAAAGCTGGCGAACCCGGCTGGGGAGTATTCGTCCCGATCTATAACCTCTACTTGGTCTGCAAGATCGCTGGACGACCCGAGTGGTGGTTGATTCTCTTCTTCATTCCGTTGGTGAATGTCGCCATCGGATTGATTGTCGCCATGGACATCGCCAAGGCCTTCTCCAAGACACCTGGATTCGGTATTGGCCTGTGGCTCCTCAGCTTCATCTTCATTCCAATTCTTGGGTTCGGATCGGCGCAGTACACGAAACCCATGACGCTGCCTCGATTCTGAGGTTTCGCATTTTTGACCCTCAGGTCCGTCTATTCGAGCGTCAGGACGATTCTTTCAATCGCAGCTCGTTAGGCGTGACGACCGATGTTCGGCACCATTGACTTCGTACCAGTTCAACAATGTGGCGAAGTCAATAACCTCGCAGGTTCCAATCTGGCCCAGTAAAATATCCATGGCGGTTGTCGCAATTTGGGCCCAGGGGAGACATCGTGAAATTGCTACTCACCTCTGCGGGCATCATGAACTCGAGCATTAACGACGAACTGGTCGACCTCTTGGGCAAACCGATCGCTGAGTGCAGTGCGCTCATCGTTCCCACGGCGATATATGCGTTTCCGGGAGGTGCCGTTAAGGCGTGGGAGATCATCAGCGGTCGAGCGATTTCCCCGTTGTGTGAACTGGGATGGAAGTCCCTTGGTGTGCTGGAACTCACCGCGCTCCCGAGCATCGACGAAGAGAATTGGGTACCTCTGTTACGAGAGACCGACGCGATATTGGTGGGAGGAGGCGACCCCTTATACCTATACCGCTGGATGCTCGAGTCCGGATTGGCGGGTCACTTCGGTTCGCTTCGTGAGACGGTCTACGTGGGGGTCAGCGCGGGGAGTCTCGTGATGACCCCTCAGGTTGGCAGCGACTTCGTGTACGGGAAGCCCTCCGTCGATGGAGACAAAGCGCTCGGACTCGTCAATTTTTCGATATTCCCCCATCTTGACCACGAGAAGATGCCAGACCACTCAATGGTGAATGCCGAGAAGTGGGCTGCGAGCCTGTCGGTCCCGGGCTACGCGATCGACGATCAGACCGCAATCAAAGTGGTCGACGGCGACGTTCAGGTGATCTCCGAGGGTCATTGGAAGCTGTTTACCCCTAGGTCCGAATGACTTGTTGAATATCGTCATCAAGTGGGGTGGGTGGGGTAAGCACGTGGGACCAAATACTCGTCGAGGATTGTGAATCAATCTGCTCCTCTCCAGCACGGTGCTCCCTGAGACAAAAGATCAGACGGTATCTTTCGTTTGATTACGCGGTGGTCTGTGGTGCCGGGTCCTCGAAGAAGTTACTTCGGCGGGTGACTTCAATGTCGGAGTGATGAGCGGGCCTCGCGGATCGCATAATAGAGAATGACGTAGCCCGCCACCGGATCGGCCCACCACCATCCGACAAACGCGTTGAGAACGAGACCCAGGAGTACAGCCACGGCGAGGATTCCGTCAATCATCGTGACGCGGCCTTCCGCTTGGAGGACCGGATTGCTCAGTGCCGAACCGACTTTCGACTTACCCGCAGCAAGGGCGAACATAACGAGGGCCGTAATTGCGGTCCAGGCGATGCCAACGGGGCTGTGATGAGGATGAAAGCCAGCCGCTAGGACGATAGTGCTTTGCACTCCCAGATAGATAGACAGCGCCACGAATGAGAATCCGATCATTCTTATCGCCGTGCGCTGACGAGTTTGCGCGGCGTCCGCGAGTTCCCACAGCACGACCGTCGATGCGCCAATCTCGATGAGGCTGTCCACACCGAAACCTGCGAGTGCGACGGAGCGTGCCACAACCGCCGCCAAGGCGAGGACAATCACGCCGACCACATTCCAAGAGAGCGTGACAATCTCGAGCTGGCGTCCGTGTCTCAGCAGAAGCCGATGGTCCTCATCGAGGGACTCCTTGCTCACCGCACCAGCCTACGATTTTCGAATCCCACCTTGATGCGAACTCGAGGTGAAGTATTCGTGAAATCGCATTGCTCGAATCGGGTCAGATTTCAACACAAATATTTTCGCGGTACTGATGTACTCACATCGGCCTTCGACAGTCGTGCGGCGCATCGAATCATTTGGTGATGAGTTCACTCAACTGACGCGCGATACATCTTTAGCCACGTCGCACTTTCGATCACGGCGAGATTCACCGTGACGATTCTGCTGTCGATTCCGGTGGCAATCAATTGAAACAAGTCGCTCTTGTGCCAGTCTCGCTGTCGCCGATTCGTGGACTCTCGGAGCCGTGAAGGTATTTGACACCGGGAATGGCGATTGGTAGGTTGTCCGACATCAGACAATTGCGGTCGGATCCCCGCCACCGCTCCATCATGAGGAGGCAGTACGTGTCACACCTTTCTTGGCAAAAACTTGGCGTGGTGGCAAGCAGTTTGGTGGCCATAGCGTCAACGACTCTCGTGGCGACCTCAGGTTCGTCATTGGCGGGGGCTTCGACGTCGTCGAGCCTCACGTGGGGGATTACGTCCAATGATCCGTCACTCGACCCGGGCTTGGTCTACGCCATCGACCCCAACATCATCACGGCGTCGATGTGCAACTCGCTTCTCCAGTTCGGCCCACAGGGCCAGTTGGAGCCCGAATTAGCGTCGTCGTGGAAGCAGACCAGTCCCACGACCTACGTGTACAACTTGGTGCACAACGCCAAGTTCTGGGATGGTAATCCGGTGACCGCGGCCGACGTCGCGTTCTCGATCAATCGCATCGCCAGCGCGAAGTTGGCGAGCCCACTGCTCTCCTTGTTCCAGACCGGCAACCTGAAGAAAGCGGTCGTGTCTGGAAAATGGCAAGTGACCATCGACCTCAACGCCGCCAACCCGATCGCCCAGGACCTTCCCGCCACTCCGGTTGGCCAGGTCGTCGAGGAGAGTGTCGTCAACAAGTACGGATCGGCCTTTGGTTCCACCCCGGCCAAGTCCATGTGTAGTGGTCCATTCCGACCCGTGCGCTACGTCAACGGATCGGTGACCGTCCTTGACGCGGTCACGAATTACTGGGATGCCGCTGCTGCGCCCAAGATCAAGAGCATCACGTTCGAGCAGGTCAATGACGCCGAGGCCCTGATCGCGGGGTTGCGTAGCGGATCGATCAACGGTACCTACGACCTCCCGGCGCGCGACGCCGCCACATTGGCTTCCGATTCGAGCCTCAAGGTGGCCATGGTTCCCTACGGTGGTGACGCGAACTACATCAGCCCCAACGTGGAGAAGGGCCCCTTCGCCAACCCCCTGGTACGACGGGCGTTCAACCTTGCGGTACCGCGAAACGCCTTGGCGGCGGCGGTGGACGGAGCCAACGGTCGGCCGCTGAAGGGTATCGAAACCCCCGCGCTCTTCACCCAGAACACCGCTCTCTACATGGCGGCGTACAACGCGCTGCCAAATCCGGACACGCCCAACATCGCTGCGGCGAAGAAGCTCATCGCTCAGGCACACGCCACGGGTGAGACGGTGACGATCGCTCTTGAGGCCTCACTCACCTCCGACACGGTGTCGGCAGCGTTGCAGCAGATTGGACAGTCGATCGGGCTCAACGTGAAGATCGACAAGTTGACCCCTTCAGCCTTCGGCAACGTCAGCTACAGCGCCACTTGTCCGCGCAACGTCAACGCACTGCTCAACTGGTGGAACCCCGACTTCCCGGCACCGTCCGCGGAGATCGTTCCGCCACTGGCGAGCAACTTCTCGGACGTCTCGTGCTACTTCTCAAAGACCTTCAACGCCTTGCGCACCGCGTGGGCGTCGACGGCCAATGGATCGGTGGCCCAGGCCAACGCGACCATCGCGATGATGAAGCAATTGACCAAGGACGACGTCTACATCCCGTTGTACTCAGACCCGCTGGTGATGGTCCAACCGTCGAACCTCACGGGATACACCCAGACCCAGGTGTTCGTCTACCAGGACTTCCCTGACCAAGTGCACTTCACCTCGTAGGCTCACCGCGCTCGTCAGCGGGTGCGTGAATACACGGATCGATTGAAAGGTCTATGACAGATGACAGTTGTAGTTACCGGCGCCGCCACCGGCATCGGTGCCGCCATGGCCCGCGCCTTCGCCCGCGCCGGTCACTCGGTTGCCGTCACCGATTTGGATGGTGACGGCGCCGAGCGCATGGCCGCGTCGATCGAGGGAGCCGCGTGGTTTCCCATGGACGTGCGCACTCGCCCGTCCATCGAATCGGCGTGCCGCTCCGCCGTCGAGATGTTGGGGCCCCTCGAGGTATGGGTGTCGAGTGCCGGTGTGTCGTCGATGGGGCGCTTCGTCGATCTCACCGATGACGAGATCGACCTCAACCTTGATGTCAACATTCGTGGCGCCCTAATCTGCGGGCAGGTCGCCGCGCGTCAGTTCATCGAGCAGGGACGTGGTGGCAGCATCATCAATGTCGCCTCGATGGCGGGCAAGAGAGGTGGGGTCCCGTTGTTGGCACACTACGTGGCGTCGAAGTTCGCGGTCGTCGGTCTGACACAGGCGATGGCGTGTGAATTGGCCCCTCACGACATCCGAGTAAATAGTGTCTGTCCGGGTTATGTTCGCACGGGTATGCAAGAACGCGAAATCGTGTGGGAGGCCGAATTGAAGGGAATCTCAACCGAGGACGTCGTTGATTTCTACGTGGCGGACACGCCACTTCGACGCCTGCAAACTCCCGAGGACGTCGCCTCGATGGCGGTGTTCTTGGCGAGCGACCTGGCGTCGTCGATCACCGGAGAGAGCGTCGCCATCAATGGCGGCAGTTACATGGACTGACGATGCCAATGAAGAACACCCCCGGCGACTCCGACGACGCGATTCGCGATCGCACGACCGCGCTCGATCACTTGGGCACCTCGGGCACCGTGCTTCGGCGAAAGGCCCTGCCTCGACAAGTTCGTGACTCGATCGCCGCACTCGTTGCCGCGGAGATGCGACCCGGTGATCCGCTGCCGACCGAGATGGCCGTCGCCGAACGCCTGATGGTGAGTCGCTCGACGGTTCGTGAGGCGATGAAGTTGCTCGAGCAAGAGGGTCTCGTCGAGACTCGCCGTGGCATGGGACGATTCGCCTCGGCGTTGTCCGGACTACGCCCCGAGCGACCGATGACGAAGTTCGAAAGTATTACCAAGATGATGGCCGAACTCGGCCACGAGTCCACGACGAAGGTCGTCAGTGTCGTCACGCGCGAGAGTACGCCGAGCGAGCAGCTGGCCTTTGACGTCGGAGCGAATTTTGAGGTGATCGAGACGCGCCGGCTTCGTGATCATCAGGGGCGACCGTGCATCTATTCGGTGAACGTCCTCGATCCGCGGACCCTCTCGAGCGTCGACGATATCGACTGGAGTGATTCGGTGGTTCTGATCCTCGAGCGTATGGGCCACGAGATCGTCGCCTCGTCGGCGCACATTTCGGTCGCCTCGGAACCATTGGGGGAAGATACGGTGCCCGAGATCGGACCTGACGCGGGACCGTGGTTGATGGTGAACGAACAGTGCGTGACGCGACTGGGACGCTGTGTGCTCATCTCACGTGATTACCACCTCGGGAGCATGTTTAGTTTCAGTGTGGTCCGACGTCGAGAAGAAGATTCCGGTCTTCCCGGACCGGCGTGACGGGATCGGCCTAGTTCGTGCGAGCGGCAGTGTTGGTAGGGGTGGGAAATATCGAGGTCCTCGAAGTCGATGATCCTCGATGCGGCGAGAGCGACGTCGTCATTGCCGTGGCCAGTTGTGGCGTGTGCGGCACCGACCGTTCGATTTATCGAGGGGAGTACCACGTTTCGACCCCCCTGGTCCTGGGACATGAGTATTCGGGCACCGTCGTCGACGTCGGTAGTGAAGTGAGCGGCTTCGTGGTGGGCGACCGCGTGGTGGTCGACCCCAACGTCGTGGACGATACGTGCTTCTTCTGTCGACGGGGCGAAAGTCACCTGTGCAGCGGGCTCTCGCCACTGGGCGTGGGCCGTTCGGGAGGGTTCGCCGAGCTCTCCGTCGTGCCTGAGCGCTATCTGTACCGCGTCCCTGAGAGCTTGTCGCTCCAGGACGCGGCGTTGATTGAACCACTGGCGTGCTGCGTGCGAGGTATCGATCAGGCGAGGGTGTCGACGGGCGACGTGGTGCTCATTTCGGGAGCCGGTCCCATTGGTTGCCTCTTGATCCAATTGGCGCGCATGAGTGGGGCGGCTCACATCATCTCAGTCGAGCCGTCGACGTCGCGACACGATTTCGCGCGGCGCGCCGGCGCGGACGAAGTCTGGGACCCCTCGCAGGTGACCCAAGCACTCAAAGAACTCCGCGGTCCGGTGGGCGCGGACGTGGTTATCGAAGCATCGGGTTCACTCACGGCGGCGCAGTCCTGCTTCGACCTGGTTCGACGCGGTGGAACCGTCGTGTTGTTCGGTGTCTATCCCGAGAGTCGGACTATGTCAGTAAGCCCATTTCGGATCAACGAGGACGAACTACGGGTCGTGGGTTCACTCAACAACCCCAGCACTCATTCGCGGGCGATAGACCTACTGGCGTCGGGTCGCGTGTCCTTGGAGGGGATCGTCAGCCACCGGTTAACTCTCGACGAGGTCGAGCTCGCGATGAACCTCGGTAATTTCTTCCAGCCCGGCAAGATCGTCATCGACCAGTTGGTGAGTTGACCACGTCATGACGACCACGACCAGGGGGACGAGAGGTGCTTAGGTACATCGGCTCGCGCATCGCGATGCAGGTCGCCGTCTTGATCGCGTCAACGATCATCATCTTCTTCTTGTTGCACCTGGCGCCCGGCAATCCGGCAACGTTACTGAACGGTGGGCACCCACCCTCGCCCGCGACGCTCACGTATTTCAATCGACTCTACGGATTCAATCGGCCTCTCCCGGTCCAGTATCTGCTGTGGCTGCGACACATATTCCAGGGCAATCTGGGAACCTCGGTCGCCACGCGAACCTCGGTGGCCTCGGTGATCGTTCCGCGGATCGGACTCACCCTCTTTCTCACCATCTACGCGGTGGCGATCATGGTCGTGATCGGCGTGCCACTGGGAATCATCAGCGCCGTCTTTCGCAGCGGACCGTCGGATTTCCTGGCCAGCATCGGGACGCTCACCTTCACCGCCATTCCGACCTACGTGAGCGGCGTGGTCATGGCAGTGGTCTTTGGCGTCGAATTGAAGTGGTTCCCGGCCCTGGGTGGGGGGGACACGGGCTCGTTCTTCACGAGACTGGACCATTTGACCTTGCCGGCCATCGCTCTCGGTCTGTCGTCCATGGCACTGGCCAGTCGCATCACGCGTTCTGCGGTCATCGGTGAACTCGAGAAACCCCACATCACGGGGGCCCGAGCGCGAGGCTTCTCGGGACCGCGCGTCGTGACAAAGCACGCGGTGCGTGGCTCCCTGGTGCCGGTCGTCACGATCGTGGGGGCCCAGGTCGGGTACCTACTCGGAGGTGCGGTCGTCATTGAATACGCCTTCGGGTTGAACGGGCTCGGGACGCTCCTGGTGTCGTCGGTGCAAGGAAAGGACTACGCCGTGGTGCAAGCCATCGCGCTGTTCATCACCGCTGAGTTCCTCGTCATCAGCCTCGTCGTCGACTTACTGTACGGTGTCATCGACCCGCGCGTTCGTCTAGTGGGGAGGTCGGCGTGAGCGTGGCCGCCGGCGACGCGCTGGTCTTCGAGCACGACACGTCCTCACGGGTCGCCGGCGGTCGACTGGAGGGACTCTTTCAGCGCATCGTCGTCGTCACGAGCGGTGCGGTCCTGCTCGGCATCGTGTGTTGCGCGTTGTTCGCGCCGTGGCTCGCGCCTCACGACCCCAACACCATCCACCTGTTCAACCCCTACGCGCCCCCGAGCCGAGGCTTCCTCTTCGGACAAGACAGTGCCGGTCGAGACATCTTGTCGCGTCTCATCTACGGATCTCGACTCTCCCTGCTCGGCCCCTCGATCGTCGTGGGCATCGCCTTCGTCATCGGCGTGCCTCTGGGATTTCTCGCGGCCTATCGCGGAGGCTTCACCGACGGAATCATCTCGCGAGTCTTCGACGTGGTGTTCGCGTTCCCGCCCCTCTTGTTGGCGGTCGTCATCGTGGCCACGTTCGGCGCCAACTTCATGACCGCCGTGTGGGCCGTCGCCATCACGTACATCCCACTGATGGGTCGAGTCGTGAGGTCCGCGGCCCTGGTCGAACGCTCCAAGACCTACGTCGAAGAGTGCCGCCTCCAGGGGTACGGTGCGTGGCGCATCTTGTTCGTCCACATGATGCCCAACATCGGTCGGGTACTGATCAGTCAAACGACGCTCTACTTCGCCTACGGTCTCTTGGACCTCTCAGCGTTGTCCTTCCTCGGCCTCGGCGCCCAGCCGCCGCAGATCGACTGGGGTGGGATGTTGGAGAACGCGAACCAGGGAGTGTTCCAATCGGCGACGGGTGTGGTGTTCCCCGCCGTGGCGATCGTGTTGTTGGTGGTGTCGCTCAACTTCATCGCCGACTGGGCCCTCGACTACGAGAGTCGAAAGGCGGACCAGCGGTGAGCACGCACGCTGACGACCTCTCCGCGGTCACTGCGCACGCGGGGCGCAGTTTGAGTCTGCACGAGGTGACCACGTACTTAAGGATGGGCAAGGAACTCAAGCCGGTGATCCTGCGCGTCGACCTGCACATCGAGCCCGGTGAGATCGTTGGACTGGTCGGCGAGTCCGGCAGTGGCAAGTCGATGACCGCGCGCACGATTGGCGGAGTCCTGCCTCGGGGAGCGGTCGCCGAGGGGGAGCTCCTCCTCGATGGCCAGAACTTGCTGGAGATGCCTCGACGCGCCCGCCGCGAGGTGCAGGCCAAGGAGATCGGCTTCATCTTTCAAGATCCGCGCGCTTACATCGATCCGTTGTGGCGCGTGGGCGATCACATGACTGAAGCGATGCGCGTGCACCTCGGACTATCGCGATCAGAATCTCGAGCGCGAGCCGTTGAACTCCTCGACGCCGTGGGTATCGACCAGCCCGAGCGACGGATGCACCAATTCCCTGACGAACTCTCCGGCGGCATGTTGCAGCGGGTGATGATCGCTGGCGCACTGTCGGTCAATCCCTCGGTGCTGTTGGCCGACGAGGCGACGACCGCGGTCGACGTCACGACCCAGGCTGAGATCGTCAAGCTGCTCGCTCGTCTCAGCGCGGAGCGCGGCTTATCGGTGCTCTTCATCACCCACGACTTGGCGCTCGCTGACATCGTGTGTTCTCGGGTGTGTGTCATGTACGCGGGACGGATCGTGGAGGTGCGTGAAGGTCGCCAGATCTTCGAAGATCCGATACACCCTTACACCATCGACCTTCTGGCGGCGCGACCCACCATCGAGCGTCGCGTGACTCGCCTACCCGTGATCAAGGGTGTCCCCACGAGCGCCATGGACGCACCGCCGGGATGCCCCTTTCACCCACGGTGCCGTTTCGCGATCGATGAGTGCCGCGAAGGGGTTCCGGCAATGGTGCCGGTGCGCGGGGGACTGGCGCGCTGCTTTCGAGCGCACGAGGACCTCGCCGCGATGTCGATCGAGGAATCAATTGTGACGTCGACCCGAGGTGGTTACGATGCTCCTTGACGTCGAGAATCTCTCCAAGGACTTCCGACTTCGCTCGGGCTTCCTCGGTCGCTCGTCGCGCCTTCACGCGGTCAAGGACGTCTCGTTCACCCTCCAGGATTCGGGCTCGCTGGCGATCGTGGGCGAGACGGGCTCGGGCAAGACAACCGTGGCTCGTATCATCGTCGGACTCGAGTCGGCGACGCGGGGTGAGGTTCGCGCCGACGGCGTCGTTCTGAGTGCGTCGCCGGGACCAGACGAGCGTCGACGTCGAGCGCGCATGATGCAGATGGTCTTTCAAAATCCCATGCTCTCACTGGATCCGCATCAAGAGATCGGTCGGGCGATTCACGAGGTGATCGCCTTCCATCAACTCCGTGCCCCCTCGGAGCGCGATACCCGGGCACGCGAGCTATTGGCGTCAGTGGGACTCGACGTCAAGCTCGCCGCGAGTCGGCCCCAAAACCTTTCGGGTGGTCAGTGCCAACGCGCGGCGATCGCGCGAGCCCTCGCGGCCGAACCCGACCTGCTCGTCCTCGACGAACCCGTGTCGGCGCTCGACGTCTCGACCCAAGCACAAATCCTCAACCTCCTGGCGGACCTGAAAGAGAACCTGGGGATCAGTTTGTTGACGATCTCGCACGACCTCGCCCTAGTGCGCCAACTCGCCGACGAGGTGGTGGTCATGTGCAAGGGGGACATGGTGGAATCGGGGAGTGTCGACGACGTCTTGTCGCACCCCCAGCATCCCTACACCCGCCGCCTCGTCGAGGCGGTGCCTGAAGTCATGACTCGTTCACTGCCCGTCACGAGTTCGGGGGGACCCGGTGACGATGACGACCACGGTTCGCGGGGGAGTGACTAATGGCGATGGTCGGCGAGCCTATGGACCCGTGGTCGAGCCAGTCACTCATCACACAAGAGTCGAACGGTGGCGCAGTCGCGACCACCATAACGAAAGGAAATACACAATGTTGAACTTCGATGAGGAGCGGTTCTTGGCGAGCCAACGTGGAGCTCTTTCGCACGGTGCGGCGATCCACGACCTGGTGGGCGAGCACGCGACGAGCGGCGGTGACAATCTCTTCTTCCTCGGTGCGGGAGGGGCGGGCATCCTGATGGAACCCGCATCTGAGCTTCTCACCCGCGATTCTCAGCTCGCGACGTACTGCATCGCGCCGGCGGAGTTGATGGCCCTGGGTTCGCGCCACTTAAATGCACGGTCACTGGTAGTGATCCCCTCGAGGTCGGGCGACACCGCCGAGGCGCTCGACGTGCTGGCCTTCAGCCAACGAGCGGGGGCCAAAGTGGTCGCCTTGACCGGGACCGCAGGTTCTCCCCTGGGCGAGAAGGCGGACGTCAATCTCACCAACTTGGTGGCCGACGACAACTCCTCCGAAGCGTTCTATCTCCAGTCGCTGCTGGTCGCCCTGTCGGCGATGGACGTTCGCGGCGAGATACACGATTACGAGGAGGTGGTCACCGAGTTGCAGGGTCTCCCCGAATTTCTCTTGGAAACCAAACGTCGATTCGAGGAGAGAGCCCCGCTGGTGGCTCACGCCATCGCCGACTCCGCGTATCACCTCATCATCGGGGCTGGTTCGACGTGGCCCGAAGCCTTCTATTACGGGATGTGCATCCTCGAGGAGATGCAGTGGATCCGCACACGACCGGTCCACGCCGCCCATTTCTTTCACGGTCCCCTCGAACTCGTCGAGGAGGGGGTCAGTTGCCTACTCTTCAAGGGTGAGGATGGTTCCGCACCCCTCGTCGACCGTGTCGAGCAGTTCGTCACGGAATACGGCGGCCGCTCGACGATCCTCGACACCGCTGACCTCGCGCAGGGGATGTCGCCGCGGACGAGATCATTGATTTCGCCCATCATCTTGGCCACGGTGCTCGAGCGTGTTAGTGCACACTTAGAAGTGATCCGCGACCACCCACTCACGACGCGTCGCTACTACCGCAAAGTGAGTTACTAAGGCGTGTCACCGTCTTCCTTTCCGAAGTCACCCACCCACCGGGGGTCGGGCGTTGATCTCTGCGTGATCGGCAATCTCACCATCGACGTGATCATGCGGGGGATCGAGGAGATGCCGCACTGGGGCCAAGAAGCCCTGTCCAGTGGAAGAACCGAATCGGCGGCCGGCCAGGCCGGGGGCATGGCCTTCGCGAGTGTCGCGATGGGTGTGCGCACGGATGTCGTGGCCGACGTCGGGGCCGACGACACGGGTGCGCGTATTCGTCGTGAGCTAGAGGATGCAGGCGTGGGAGTCGGCGCGATCAGCGTCGTCGAACACGGAACGACTCCCATGACCGTGGCCGTCGTTCGCCGCGACGGCGAGCGCGCGTTCATCTCGGACCTTGGAACGATTCCTCCCTTTGATGTCGCGTCGGTCCAGCAGCGACTACCGCGTGCTCTGGAGGCACCAGTGCTCGCGTTGGTCGGAACTTCCAACCTGCCCGGCATGGACTTGACCGCGGCCACCGCATTGCTCGCCGACGCCCGGCGCGCCGGAGCACTCACCGTGTTTGACTCGGGATGGGACGCCGACGGATGGTCGCCAACGTCCGTCGCCGCAATCAAAGCGGTCCTCGCTGAGACCGACGTGTACTTGCCGAACATCGATGAGGCTCGCGCGCTGACGGGCCGCAGCGAGGTACGTGAGGTGATGGAGGACCTCGCGGTCCTTTGTCCCGGAGTGGTGATCGTCAAAGGCGGCGAGTCGGGCAGTTACACCATCGTTGACTCGAGCGTCGTGTTCGTCGAGGCGATCGCGACGGACGTGGATAACGCGGTCGGGGCGGGTGACGTGTACAACGCTGGCGTGGTCGCGGGATATGTGCGGGGACGAGATGTTCTGGCGAGTATGGCGCTCGGGACGGCGGCGGCGTCCCTCTACGTCTCGCGGCGACGCGAACGGTTTCCTACGTTTGAGGAGGTCGAGGCGTTAGCCCAGCGCGTGAGCAGGGCGACTGTGGACGACAACGCACCACTAATGAGGAGAGATCAATGAGTACTCAAGATTCCTTGGGTCGTGAATATGATGAGCGCCCGTGGGGAAGTTTCACTGTCCTTGACGACTCGGCGAGCGACCACAAGGTCAAGCGCCTGGTCGTGACGCCGGGTAAGCGCCTCAGCTACCAGGTGCACGCCCGACGCGCCGAACATTGGTACATCGTCTCCGGGATCGCTACCGTGACGCTCGACGGAGAGGTTCTCGAACGTCTTCCCGGGCAGACGGTGGATATTCCTGTCGGTACGGCACACCGGTGCGAGAACAAGGGGAACGAACCCGTCGTCTTCATCGAGGTGCAGACCGGGACATACTTCGGAGAAGACGATATCGTGCGCCTTGAGGACGACTTCGGTCGGTAACAATTCGATCGGACATCGGATTGTTGCAAGGATGCCACGTGAGTACCAACGCCATCGATCGTCACGTCTGCTGGTTGGCCGCACACCTGAGATTCGCGTCGTGATGATTCGTCGTTGAATCAACTTTCGATTCGGGTGCCCCACAGATTTCCTGACGTCGACGATATTTCGATTTCCACCGAGCCAGCGGTACGATAACGCCATGACGCTCCTTCCTCTTTCGATGCCGGCTGTCGCGTATCGGCATAATTTGCCGATTGAAAACGCAGAGAGCCTGATCGACGTCGAGCTACCTGTCCCAAGCCCGGGTCCCCACGACCTCTTGGTAACTGTGGAGGCAGTGTCCGTGAACCCCGTGGACGTCAAAGTTCGCCGCGGGGTGGACCCAACGGGCGACACGAAAGTACTTGGATTCGATGCCGCTGGCGTAGTAAGTGCGGTGGGCGACGAGGTCAGCCTTTTTCACGTCGGCGACGAGGTCTATTACGCGGGGTCGATCGATCGCGCGGGCACCAACTCTGCGTTTCATCTTGTCCACGAGAACATCGTGGGTGCAAAGCCCACTACCCTCTCATTCGCCGAAGCGGCCGCCATGCCCCTCACCGCCATTACCGCGTGGGAGGCGCTCTTTGATCGATTGCAACTAACGAAGGAGAGCCGCGGCACGATGCTCGTGGTCGGTGCCGCGGGTGGAGTGGGCTCGATGCTGCTTCAACTCGCGCGCCAACTCACGTCACTGACATTGATCGCCACGGCGTCGCGACCCGAATCGCGGACCTGGGCCACCGACCTCGGAGCACACCACGTCATTGATCATCGGTCCGATCTTGTCGAGAGTGTTCGCGCGATCGCACCCGACGGAGTGGATTATGTTTTCAGTGCTTATTCGAAGGGCAACCTTGAGGCTTTCAGCGATGTCTTGAAACCCTACGGAAAGATCGTCGCCATCGACGACCCGGGCCAGGTCGACATGGGTGTACTCAAACGCAAGAGCATCACGTGGCTCTGGGAGTTCATGTTCACCGCCCCGCTCTTCACGCCCACCAGTCGATCCCAACACGATCTTCTAAGTGCGGTGTCACAACTGGTTGACGCTGGAAGAATTCGATCAACTCTTTCAACACAACTGACTCCCATCAACGCCGAGATGCTTCGACGCGCGCACGCCCTCGTCGAGGAGGGCTCGGTGATCGGAAAAATCGTGGTGTCACGCTCGAAGTGAGGACGTGGCGCCGCTCACTGATCGGCAAGTTCTGTGCGAACCCAACTAATCGATGACCTCGAGATGACGGGAGGTCATCAGCGACATCAGGTCGCCTGAGCCGCCTCGGCCCGCAAAATCGCGCGCTGCGTGGGTCGAGCCTGGGCGTAGCGGTCGCGCCCTGCGGTGGTAATGGTGGCAAACACTGAACGGCGGTCGTCCTCGCACATGCATCGCTCGACCATGCCCATAGCTTCGAGCCTCGCGACCAGGCGAGAGAGCGCGCTTTGGGTCAAGTGAGCGTGCTCGCCGAGCTCGTGGATCTTGAGTTTTCCCGCGGGGGCTTCGCTCAAGAGTTGCAGTACTTCAAAGTCACTCGCTGAAATCCCGTGCTTGCTCTCGAGTTCACGGTCGAGAGTGCACACCATGCGGCGAAATCGGCCCATCATCTGGTGCCATTCGGCGGCTAACTGGTCCTCGTCTTCGACTTTTCCCACGCATGAATTCTACCAGTCGTCGGGGCTTTCCGAGTACATGCATTAATTGTATGAACATTAGATGCACACACATATACTTTTTTTGTGACACTTACAACCTCATCTCAAGTCGAAGCGGACACTCGCTGGACCAGTCAAATTTGGATTCTGTTGGTGGTGCTCTGTGGAGCCCTCTTTCTCGACGGACTGGACGTTTCCATGGTCGGCGTGGCCCTACCGTCAATCGGTCGCGGTCTGCACCTAAGTTCCAGTTCTCTGCAGTGGATCGTCAGTGCCTACGTCCTCGGATACGGCGGACTCCTCTTGTTGGGCGGGCGGGCGAGCGACCTGCTCGGGCGGCGTCAGGTCTTCCTCGCGGCGGTAACCGTCTTTGGAATCGCGTCGGTCTTGAGTGCCGCGATGAGTAACGACGTCGCGCTCATCGTCTTGCGTTTCGTGAAAGGTGCTTCGGCCGCCTTCACCGTTCCCGCCGGACTCTCCATCATCACGACGACGTTCAAGGAAGGGATGGCGCGTAATCGAGCGCTGTCCATCTACACGGTCTGTGGCGCGAGTGGTTTCTCTCTGGGCTTGGTGTTCGGGGGACTACTCACCGAACTGGGTTGGCGTGCGACGTTCTTGGTTCCGGGCCCTATCGCGTTGGCCCTCGTGGCCGCTGGACTGCGCGTCATCCCTCGCGCCACCCGTGCCAAGGTCACGATGGCTCACTTCGACCTCTTCGGAGCGTTGACGAGCACCGGTGGGTTGATGGCGTTGGTGTACACCGTCGTGCAGGCCCCCACCAAGGGGTGGTTGAGCGTGAGTACTCTGGGCGGCCTGGTGATCACCGCAGCGTTACTTGCTTCGTTCGTCAGAATCGAACAGGTTCACCCTCGACCCCTATTGCGCCTGGGTATTTTGCGCTCGTCGTCACTCGTCCACGCCAACCTGGCGGGAGCGGTGATGTTCGGGGGGTACATCTCGTTTCAGTTCGTGGCGACGTTATATTTACAAGACTCGCTGCGCTGGTCACCCATCGCGATGGCCATGGGGTTCCTGCCCACCGGGTTGATCGTCGTGGCGAGCGCCACCAAGATGGCCAAGATTCTTGAACGCTTTGAGACGAAGAAGTTGATTGGCGTCGGACTGTCCGCCTTCGTGGTTGGTTACCTCCTCTTCTTGCGAGTGAACCCGACCATGCCCTACGTCGACTTCTTACTGCCGACAATGTTGCTGATTGGGGTGGGTTTCGCGCTGTGTTTCCCCTCCATCAACTCTCAAGCCACGTCCGGCGTGGCCAACGAGGAGCAGGGCCTCGCCTCAGGACTCGTGAACACCAGTATCCAAGTCGGTGGCGCGATAGTTCTCGCGGTGACGTCGGCCATCATTGGACCCGGCGCGACCTTGGTGCAACAAGGCCACCTCATCCCCGGGATGAAGACCGCCGTGGCCGTCGTCTCCGGCATTTCAGTGGTCGGTCTGATCCTCACTGTGGTGCTCAAGAAAAAGACGTCTGCGGACCTCGGACTCGAGACCATTCACTGATCGGTGAGATAGACACCTGTCAGAGGTCACTGAGGCACTGAGTCATCGAGACCCGGGGCCGCGGTGGCCACGAGTCCTCGAAGGACGTGTCGAAGTGTTGCCATCTGGGGTGCCCAACCGATGGTGATCCTGGTCCAACCCGGCAGTCCGAGATCTGCCCCGTCGCGTACTGAAAGTCCCTCGGGAAGGAGTGCGTCGCGCACGCCTTCGAACGCGAGGGCGCAGGTGACGAAGTTGGCCCGGCTGGGGAAATACTCCACGCCGAGTTCCATGAGCGTCGACTGCAGGAGTGCGCGCTCGGCGATGATCCTCGCCACCATGGCGTCGCGCCACTCGGTGGACTCGAGTGCGGCCGACACCGCCACGAGGGCCAGTGCGTTCACGCTGAAGGGTGGTCGTGCTCGCCGGAGAGCATCGATCAATGCCGCGTCGCCGACGGCGTAGCCAACGCGCAAACCAGCGAGCGCCCAATCCTTTGAGAAGGTCCGCTGAATCAGTAGGTTCGCTCGGCTTTCGGCCAATGCCAGCGCCGCGCGTGGGTTCTGATTCTCAGCGAAACTCACGTACGCCTCGTCAAGGACGACGAGACAATCACCCGGTACCTCGTCCAAGAACGTTTCGAGTTCTTCGAGCGCGACAGTGACTCCGGTTGGATTGTGCGGACTCGGCAACCACACGAGCGTCGCTCCTTGGCGAGCGGCCTGGGCCATGGTGCTGAGATCGTGAGCGCCCTTCACCAGGGGAACCCGTACGATCGGCGCACCGGCGAGAGTGCTCGCCGTCGCGTCGATCTGATAGCAGGGATCGCCCACGACGACGAAGCCTTGGCGACGAGGACCCGATGATCCTGGGGCGTCGTCGAGGAGGAGCCGGGCCAGGAGGTAGCAGAGTTCGTCGCTGCCATTGGTGAGGATGAGTCGTTCAATGTCGATGTCGAGATGTGAGGCCAGTCGGTCAAGGACCGGACCTTCTTCCGGGTAGCGGTTGAGGTCCTCGAGGGCGACTAGAAGGGCGTCACGCACCGCCGGGGGTGGCCCAAAGGGCGATTCATTCGCACTCAGTTTGCCGGCGGAGCCCGCTCCACTAGCCATCTTCCCTCGCCGATACGCGCCAACCGTGGCAACTTTCTCCAAGGCCCGTTCTGCGGGCGAACCCGGACGCGCCGCTACTTGTCGCGATTCAGGGGTCACCGCTCGCACGGCTTCTCGTGCAGTATCTGGCGTATGAACCATTGTGTTCGAAGCGGTGCGCAGTATCACGCGACCTGCGGATTCCAACAATTCACTAGAGCCATGAGGACTCGTCTCGTGAAGCCACGCGCGAAGTTGATCCATCTCGTCGTGGCAGAATGCTGCGCCAAGGACGGGTCGATACAGCGCCGGCTGCGCCACGAGTACTTCGAAAGCTTCGGCCAATTCGGTGTTCTCCAGCTCGCTGCCCGCGTGTCGAGATCGTGAGGTCACTACCGTGAGAGACCCAAAGTCCGGCTCGCTGCGAGTGATCGTCTCAACCATGCGTCGGCGTTGCGCTTCAATCCGTGCGCACTCGATGACGCCTCCTGGTTGGTCGTTGACGTCGACCTCGAAGCGACGAGCTCGAGCGAGCGAGGGTGCGACACACGCGAGTGCGGGATCGAGAGTCGCCGGAAGTGGCGTCACTCGACTCGTCGCGATTCGAGTTGTTCCGCGCAGCAGCGTGTGGAGTTCCTCGGCCGACAGGTCATCAATCTCCACTAAAACGAGGGGGCCATTGACCATCGCGTCAGCCATCACGCCCACCATTGCGACGCCGCAGCGGTGAGGTGTGATCGTCGCATTCTCCTCGAGGAATGCGAGCCCCGTCGCGTCGGGCAGTACCCAGCGAGGGTCAAAACTGACTCTCCGGTCGGAGAGGGGGGCAACATCTGACATGATCGCCCATCGTAACGAGGAAGTGATGGGGTCGTCTGGCCTGGTACGACGGTGATATCGACAGCGAAGCGGTACGAAACAAACTATTCACAAACATCGCTTGACGCTGACTCCTTCGTCTGTCAATATCACATATCAAATATCAACCAGACGGAAGGGACGTTTCAGATGTTCCCAGAGGTGCTCGCAACCGATTCCGAACTCGTCACGGAGGTTCTCGTGCCGGGAGGACACGGAGCCGTCGTAGAAGTTGAAGAGGGTGATCTGCTCGAGGTCGTCGACGTCGAGGGGCAACAAGTATGTGATTTGATCGCCTTCGCGGCACTCGACCGGCGTGAATGGCTCTCCATCAGTCACACCCGCGCCGGAACGTTGCGACTGAACCTCGATCTTGGCGACGTTCTGCAGAGTAACTGGCGTCGACCAATGTTTGAGGTCGTGCACGACGATGTGCGAATGCACGACCTCATCACCCAGATGTGCGACGAGCGACGGTATCGACTGGATTACGGCGTGGAAGATCATCGCAGTTGTCGCACCAATTACACCGAGGTGCTCGCGCCGTGGGGCATCCAAGAGTGGGACATGCCCGATCCGGTGAATCTGTTCCAGAACGCGCCGATTCACGCCGACCGCACTTTCGGCAACCAGATCCCCACGAGCGTGGCTGGTGATTCGATCGTCTTTCGGGTGTTGATGCCCTCGATCGTGGCTGGCAGTGCGTGCCCCCAAGACCTAAACCCGTGCAATGGCTTCTCGCCCAGTCCCATCAGCCTCAAAGTGTGGCGGGGGCGCCGTGCTGGGGGTGCGTCATGACCGCGATGTCGGGCGAGCGCATCGTGCGCCACCGGTTCGCCGACGCCCTCGCCGAACCGGTCAGCCACTACACCGACGCGGTGGTCGCCGGCGGATTCCTCTTCATCTCCGGCACGCTCGCCTCTGACGTGCACGGCGACCTGGTCGGCGTGGGCGACGTGGTGGCTCAAGCCGAACAGACCTTTGACAACATCGAGACGGTCCTGACGCGCCTCGGGGCGTCACTGGCCGACGTCGTGAAGGTGGTCGTCTACCTCACCGACGTCAACGATCGCGTCGCGGTGAACTCGGTACGTGAACGCCGCTTCGGCGAGTCGCGTCCGACCAGCACTCTGGTACAAGTGGGAGCACTCGTGCACCCCGAGGCCCGTGTCGAGATCGAGGTGGTGGCGCTGGCTCCCACCGACGATCCCTCGAAGGGTGTGTGAAGGGCGTCGTGGCGTTGTGATTTTTCGGTAGTCGCATCACGTTTCACCAGTTGTTCGTTGTAGGTCGTACTTCGTGTAGTTCAGACAGACAAGGGGAATACCATGAGTGAGCAATTGTTTTCGAGATTTCGCCGGACCTCCAATCTCGCCCTCGCGTGCGCATTGACCGCTGGCCTCGTGGCGGTGACCGAAGACGTGTCGGCGTCCGCTTCTCCGTCGACTGTCGTGATCGGCAACTTCAATCCGTTCTCGGGTGCGGACGCCTCGTTCGGTCCCGAGATGGTCGCGGGCTGTCAGCCCGCGGTACGACTCATCAACGCCGATGGCGGCGTGTTGGGTCACAACTTTTCGTGCGTGGAGTTCGACACACGTGGCGACCCCGCCGACGCGGTACCGGCCGCGAACAAGATGGTCGCCACGAATTCGACCCTCGAAGGCATCCTCGGGCCGAGCGCCGACGAAGCTCTCGCCACCGTCCCCATCATGGAGCAAGCACAGGTACCGATGTTCGCCGACACCGGCCAAGCGTTCTTTGACAAGTCGAGCTACAAGTACTTCTGGCGCATCACTCCCGCCGACGACGTCAAGGGATACGCGTTGGCCTTGTGGGCACATCAAAAGGGATACACCCGTGCCGCGGCGATCTTCGGCAACGACGCCGGTTCGCAGTCTGACGTGCCGTCGCTGGTGAAGGCGTGGTCCAAGCTCGGCGGCAAGATGGTCGACAATGTGAAGTTGGCCCTCGACCAGACGTCGTATCGCACCGAGATCGAACAGATGCTCGCGTCCAAGCCCCAGGTCATCTTCACCGAGATCGATCCCCAGACCGCGGGAACTTTCCTCTCGGAATTGCAACAGCTGCACGGCAGTCTCATACCGATCATCGGCACTGAGGTCACCTTGCAGGCCCCGTGGCTCAAGGCCGTCACCGGAGCGGTCGGTCAGCAGGCCATGGCCAAGGACTTCACTGGCATGCAGCCCTACGCCCCGACCTCGGGTGCGTCGTGGACGACCTACAACAAAGCGCTCCTGGCCTCGAAGTCACAGATCCCCCAACCTGCCCAGTGGTCGTCGGACCCCTACTCCATGACCTACTACGACGGCGTCACGGTGATGGCCCTGGCGATGTTGGCCGCACACACGATCAATCACGCGACCTATAACAACTCGATCATGGCCGTCACGGAACCGGGGGCGGGCAAGACCGTCGTCCACTCCTTCGCCCAGGGCAAGGCGGCGCTCGCTCACGGAAAGAAGATCCAGTTCGTCGGCGCGGGCGGGGTGATCGCCTTCAACCAGTGGCACAACTCCTCCGGCGCGTTCGAAGCAGCGCAACAAGTGAGTGGCAACGTCAAGGTCGTCGGCGAGGTGACGGCCGCTCAAATCGCGACCTTGAGCAAATGAGCCGTATAGATGAGCGGGGCCTCGCGCGCGGTGAGCGCGCGGGGTCTGGCGGGGGAGCCAGCGAGTGAATATCTACGTCTTGTCACTCGGTTTTGGCCTCATCACGGCATCGATCCTCGCGATCGCCAGCGTCGGCTTCACCCTGCAGTTCGGGGTGACCAACGTGTTGAACCTCGCCTACGGCGACGTCATGACCGGATCGGCGTTCGTCGCTTACCTGGTGACCAAGGCGGGAGGTGGCCTCGCCGAGGCACTTATCGCTGGCGCGGGGGCGGGGGCGATCGGATCGTGGGGACTCAACCGTTTCGTCTACACGCCGTTCGTGCGTCGGGGTACGAAATTGTTTGGCATGATCATCGTCACGATCTCGGTCAGCCTGGTCCTGCAGAACGGCCTCCAGGCGATCTTCAAGGCGACGTTCTTCTCGCTGGTCCTGCCGCGGCCAAGTTCCTACACGTTCGCGGGGATGATCTTCACGAGTCAACAACTCGTGATCATCGCCCTAGCGGTCGCGGCGATGCTCCTGGTGCACGCGCTGCTCTCGTGGACCAAGCTCGGACGCGCGATGCGCGCCACGGCCGCGGACCCCGAGCTCGCTCGTTCGTGCGGGATCGCGACCGATCGCGTGATCGACGCCGCGTGGCTCCTCTCAGGTGCGCTGTGTGGAACGGCGGGCGTCACGCTCGCGCTCAATATCTCGAGCTTCACCTCGACGACCGGAGGACAGTTCCTCATCCCCGTCATCGCCGCGGCGGTGCTCGGCGGGGTTGGTCAACCGTACGGAGCGATGATCGGGGCCGTGGTGATCGGACTCTCGAGTGAGCTCTCGGCCTCGGTCATCTCGCCGGATTACAAGGAGGTCATCGCCTTCTTGATCCTGATCGTCGTGCTCCTGATTCGTCCCCAGGGGATCTTCTCTGAGGTCGCCACACAAAAGGAGGTGGCAGTGTGAGTTCATCGATGCAGTTCTACGTCTCGAACTTGCTCGTCTACTTAGGCGTCGACGTTATGGCGTGTCTCGGGCTCAACCTGCAGTTCGGCGTGGCGGGGCTTATCAACTTCGCGTTCATCGTCTTTCAAGCGGCGGGTGCCTACACCGCAGCGGTCTTGACGTTGGGTCCTTCGTCGGCGCACGGTGGTTTCCAGAGTTACATCATCGGCGCTCACCTCCCGTTTCCCATCCCGTTCCTCGCGGCGGCGGTGGTGGGCGGCGCGCTATCGCTGGTGGTGGGTCTCATCGCGCTGCGTCGACTCCGTAGTGACTACCAAGCGATGGTGATGCTCGTCATCTCGCTCATCGCGACGACGGTGGTGACCAACGCGGGGGGCCTCTTCGATGGTTCCAACGGCCTAGCGTTGATCCCTCAACCCCTCAAGAGCACGCTGCATATCTCGGACGTCGCCTACCAGTGGGTCTACGTGGCGATCACTCTCGTGTGCACCATCATCGTGTGGATCGTCGTACGCCGAATCACGAGCTCACCACTGGGGCGGACGTTGCGTGCGGTGCGAGACAACGATGCCGCCGCCGCGGCGCTCGGCAAGAACGTGACCCAGCTACGTCTACTGGCCTTCGTCACTGGTGGCGCCATTGCGGGGCTCTCGGGTGCGGTGCTCGCCCAGTTCATCACGGCGTGGTCGCCGGGCAGCTGGCTCTTCCCCGAGAGCTTCGTCTATTTCTCGGCGATCATCGTCGGTGGTTCGGGCAACAACGTCGGCGCGGTCGTCGGCGCAGCACTCGTGCCGGTGGCGTTCCTCGAGGCGACTCGCTATATTCCTCAATTCGGCTACCCCGGACTAGTGGACGCGCTGCAGTGGGTGGTCGTGGGTCTGCTCACGCTGGGTGTGATGTGGTTTCGACCCCGTGGTGTCTTTCCCGAGCGGACGCAGCGCTTCGCGAGACCGTCCGGAACCAAGACGGAGTTGAAGTCGTGACCGGCGATCCGCTGCTGTCGGTTCGTAGCCTCGCCCTCAACTTCGGTGGCGTGCAGGCCGTGCGCGACGTGTCCTTTGACGTCACCGCGGGCAGCATCACTGGTCTCATCGGACCGAACGGCGCGGGCAAGTCCAGCGTTCTCGCGATCGTGTCAGGTTTCCTCAGCCCGAGGTCAGGGAGCGTGCACTTCGCGGGTCAGCTGGTGTCGGGCCGACCCCCGTTCAAGCTCGCTCGTCTCGGTCTCGTCCGTACGTTTCAGCTGTCAAGCGAATTTGAACGCCTCTCGGTGCTCGAGAATCTGCTGGTCGCCGCACCGCAGCAAAGTGGTGAACGGCTTCGCGACGCCCTCGCGGGCCGGTGGCGTTGGCGCGACCAGGAGGCCGCGGCGGTCGCTCGAGCTCGAGCACTCCTCGAGCGCTTCGAGATTCCCTCGAAGGAGGACGATATCGCCGGAGACTTGTCGGGAGGACAGAAGCGCCTCCTCGAGCTGGCCCGCGCTCTCATGGCCGAGCCGAAGTTACTGCTACTTGATGAGCCAATGGCCGGAGTGAACCCCGCACTCATTCGACGCATCGAGGCCCACTTGCTGGCGTTGCGCGACGAAGGTCTGACGATGTTGATGGTCGAGCACGAACTCGGCGTCGTCGAGCGTCTGTGCGATCCGGTGATCGTCATGGCCCAGGGCCAGGTGCTCTCGAGTGGGACGATGGCTGAACTGCGGACCAACCAGGAGGTGCTCGATGCCTATCTCGCCGGCTGAGGAAATAGCGGTGCGCCCCGACGCGCGCCCGAAAGTACTGCTCGACGTGACGAACTTCGCGGTTGGGTACGGCGGCGGAGCGATCATCGACGAAATCTCTCTCAGCGTCGGTCAGGGAGAACTCGTCACGGTGATCGGGCCCAACGGTTCGGGCAAGTCGACGTTGTTGAAGGGTCTCACCGGCCGCGCCAAGGTGCTCGGCGGTCGGGTCCTCCTCGACGATGATGACGTGACGGCCATGCGCGGCGACCGGCTGTGTCGACGGGGGCTGGGTTTCGTGCCGCAGACCAAGGATGTCTTCGCGACGTTGGACGTCCAGGAGAACTTGCAGATGGGCGGGTACCTGCTCAAGCGTAAGGAGGTGGAGGAGCGAATTGCAGTCGTGTACGAGTTGTTCCCCCCTCTTAAGCCCATGGCATCTCGCACCGCGAGTCGACTCTCGGGGGGTGAGCGCAAGATGCTCGCCATGGGACGAGTGCTTATGCTGTCGCCGAAACTTCTGTTGCTCGACGAGCCGACGGCGGGACTATCACCTGATCTAGCACGACACCTCCTCTACGAACAGGTTCCTCAACTGGTCGCTTCGGGTGTGTCAGTGTTGTTGGTGGAACAAAAAGCGCTCGATGCCCTCAGCATCGCCGATTATGGGTACGTCCTCGTCGCGGGACGGGTCCAACTTGAAGGTACCGGGGCGAGTCTGCTGGCGCGTCCCGACATCCGTGAAGTCTTTCTCGGCAGCGCCGCCGTGGGAGACCAGGCAACGACCGCGGCGCCGACACATCCGTGACCGGTTCACTCGACGACGCGGTCCCGGCGCGTCTGGGGCGCGAGTATCGCTCGAAGGCCGAACTCGTCGCCGAGACCCTGCGTGAACTGATCGCCGACGGAACGATCGCCCCGGGTGCGCGACTTCGCCAGCGCGAACTGGCGCTGCTCTTTCAACTCTCGCCGACTCCCGTACGAGAGGGTCTGCAAAAACTTGAATCAGAGGGGCTCGTCCATTTCGACGTGCATCGCGGGGCGACCGTCACGGCACTTCCTCTCGAGACTCTCGAAGAACACCTTCAGATACTCGTCGTGCTCGAGACCCTCGCGGGTGAACTGGCCGCCACCCGTATGACGCCCGACGACATCGCGGAACTGCGCAGGCTGTGCCAAGAGTATGCCGCCTGCGAGGAGGGTGATCCTCGCATTCGCGAACTCAATCGTAAATTCCACTTCTGTATTTACGAAGGTTCCGGTTCCCCGATGCTCGTCACCTTGTTGCGATTCCTGTGGCGTAGCTTTCCGATGGGGCCGCAGTTCTGGCGTCCTCACGAGGAATCGCGGCGCGAACATGATCTCATCGTCACCGCGCTCGAAGCCAAAGATGCCGAGAGTGTCGCGTCATTGATGCACCGGCACGTCGTCGGCTCGCTGGAACCAATTCGCCAGAGCCTGTCACACGACGACAACTGATCGTTTTCGATGCCGGCATCGACATGATCTCTCTGTAATCGGTCGCATGGTACGAGACTTTCGTCTCGGGGAAACGTAATCCTCGAGCTGCCATTATGGTAAGCAGCGAAACGGAGTTTTGGGGTCGTCTCAGACAGTGAGGACCAATTGGTATTGCAGTTTCAAAGAGTGACGTGTCATAACGCGATACAGATCGCAATTTTTCCCAGCGAAGATCTGGTGCGGGTCTTCAGCAGTAGAAAGGACACCAGATGTCAGGCTTGAAAGACCTTGTACGCAAATGGATGGGTGGAGGAACTGCAAAAGGACAGAAGCATCACCATAAATCCGGTGCTGAAGGCCGTGCCTTCCAAGTCAACAGTGATCCTGAACCCGTCGAAAAAGTGGGTGACGACCATGAGCCCGGTGCCGAAGGCCACGCATTCCAGGTAAACGGAGATCCCGAGCAAGACACCAACAAAGCTCCGGATAACCACGAAGATTGAAGTGGCTCTTCGTAGTGCGACGTAGGCAGTTGAATCAGGTAGTGGATGTCTCGTGATGAAGCGTCGCAATTTCGTTGAGTGCAGGCGCATCCTCATGTACCGAACACGAAATGTTCTCCAACTGTCGTCGAATGGCCGGCCACGACGGTACGAGAGTCTTGAGTATCGACTCGCGGGCGGGCTCGGCGAACTGACTGAAATCGACGTGGTCGGTCGCCTTGGTCACCGTCGACAGATAACTGACGCCCATCGTGGTAAAGGTGACGAACCGGATCATGCTCTTGAGTTGGGCCACTTCGAAATCGCTCAATTCTCCAATGAGTGGGACGACTGACTCGATGTCACTCATCCGGCGCGAGACGGCCGAACGAAGTTTTTCGTTGTAGGCCGAGGCCATTGTCACTTCCAAGACGAAGTGCTTGCGGACATTGTTTTCGGTACTAGCGGCCGAATAGAGGATTTGAGCAAGTTTGCCTGGATCCAGGATCGTCGCCAATGCCGCGATTCTGATCCAGGGTGCGGTCATGTTGACGTTCACTGATCCGATGACGAGCTCCTCCTTTGAGGGGAAGATCTTGTAAATCGCTCCGGGGGAACAGTCTGCGCGGCGAGAAATTCGCGAGATAGTGGCCCGAGAGTAACCACTCTTGCCGACGGCCAAATAAGTGTGGTACGTGAGTTTGTCCTTGATGTCGTCCGTAGGAAGCGGAACTCCGCGCACGATGAGTTCGTCGAAGGCTACTGTGTTCGCCTCGTCAGGGGGCGACGCAAGGATTTCGTAAATAATGTTCTCGAAGTTGTCGAGATCGTGCTCCTCCAGCCTCGACTGGAAACTGGCAAATAACGCAAGCATCACGAACGAGAAGAGGCAGAGTGCTCGTGACCTCAAGGGCTCACGCATATCAGGATTACCGGTCTCGAGATAGTCATGAATGAATGACTCGACTTCCTCATGCACGATGACGTGACGTCGCGACGTCCATAGAACCTTTATCATCACGATGTCCTCAGGCAGCGGGCGGCGCACACGGTCCATGACCGTCTCTACGGAATTTTTCGTGGGGCGAGCGACCGCGCGAGAAACGACCTCGAAGAGCGAAATTGCTCGTTTCGCTAAGGAATTCGACCAGAGGTCCACTAATAGCTCTTCGACGTCTTCGAAGCGGGCGTAAATCGCGCCGTGAGTCAATTTGGCCGCCTTTGCTACGTCACGAAAAGCCAGGCTGTCGACTCCCACTTTGAGGATCATCTCTGCCGCTGCCGCCCTAATCGCAATGTCATTCTTGACTGCCCTCTTGCTGCGATCCCTGGACATTGCTTACCCCTTTCCTTCTCAGGCTTCGTGGGCTCAATTAGTTGTAAAAACACTCCTCGTCGTAATTGCTGGGGCGAGCGTAACATTCGGCGAAACGGAATTCAAATGTTGTGCCTCGAGAATCTCGAGGATACCTGAGGCGGCGAATCTACTCCTCTCGTTGGCGCAGCTAGCGGCGTGTCACCAGCAAATTTCATGAGTCCATATGAATCATGGTGAGCCCTCCGGATCCACGTTTTTGAGGGACCCCAGGATCCAGTGAGGTCCTAACAAAGGAGTACGAGGTGCTCAAAGTATGGTCGAATTTGACGGTACAGAACCTAGGTCGTTCGGGGGTTATTGGAGCAAGCCATTGTCCTCCGAAAGTTTGAGTCATTGTTGGGTCGACGCTATTTCCCTCACAGATGCCCTATGCAAGCTTTCGGGTGTGTGCCCAGCATTTTTTTCTTCCATTTGACTTTTAAATCTTCTCGTTCTTATTCAAATTCTCTGGCGATTACCCTCGAATCAGCTGTTTTGCAAGGTCGTTGACACGCTGAGAGGAGCAGTGGCGGTTCAACGAATTTGGCTCCTGCTCCAAAGGTTGATGGGTCACGTGAACAGAATCAGCGAAGTCGCAGAGCCTCAGACGATTCGTACGCTTATCCCCGCCCGTCTTGATCGACTCAAATGGTCGTCGTTCCATACACGTATGGTCATCGCCCTGGGAGTCGCCTGGATCCTCGATGGTCTCGAGATCACCTTGGCCGCTGACGTCGCGGACATCCTCGAAAAGAAGAGCACTCTTCAAATGTCGGCTCGGGCGGTGGGCGATATTGCCTCTGCTTACCTCATTGGCGAAGTCGTTGGCGCGCTGGTCTTTGGGCGCCTGTCAGACCGTCTTGGCCGACGCAAACTTTTTCTCGTCACACTTGGCGTCTACTTGATCGGCTCTGGACTGACGGCCGCGACCTTTGGTCATGGTGTGGGCTGGGTGACCTTCCTCTACGCCACGCGCTTCATTGCCGGAATGGGGATTGGTGGTGAGTACGCGGCCATCAACTCCGCCATCGACGAGATGATCCCAGCTCACTACCGAGGGCGAGTCGACATTGGAGTGAATGGCACCTACTGGGGCGGCGCGCTGCTCGGCACACTGGCGGAGCTCTACATCCTCAACCATTTTTCATATGGTGTGGCGTGGCGCGTGGGCTTTCTCATCGGGCCCGTACTGGCGCTCGCGGTCATCTACGTGCGCCGAAATCTACCCGAAAGTCCGCGATGGCTGATTATGCATGGTCGAGAGAAGGAGGCTGAGGAGTCGATCAAACGTATTGAGCAGATGTCGCATGAGGAGAACATGTCGATGCCCGACGACGACAAAGCAATCGAGATAACCCCGCGCGACGATATCGGATTCTTCACGCTGGCTTGGGTGCTGTTCAGGGATATGCCGCGCCGCAGCGTGCTGTGCGCCTGTCTGATGATCTCGCAGTCCTTCCTCTACAACGCAATATTCTTCACCTACGCGCTCGTCTTGGGTACCGTCTATCACGTCGCAGCGGGTTCGATCCCGCTCTACTTCATCGCGTTTGCCGTGGGTAACCTCGCTGGTCCGTTGGCCTTGGGCTGGATGTTCGACGCTCTGGGACGTCGAATCATGATTAGTGCGACGTACTTGCTCTCAGGAGTGCTCCTCGCAGGCACGGCGTTGCTCTTCGATGCGAATCTGCTGACCGCACTTTCCCAGACCATCGCGTGGTCGATCATCTTCTTTTTCGCGTCGGCCGGCGCGAGTGCGGGCTACCTTACCGTGAGCGAGATCTTTCCTCTGGAGGTGCGTGCGAAGGCGATCGCGGTCTTCTTCGCTATCGCCCAAGCGTTCGGAGCGCTCGGCCCGAATATCTACGGGAGTCTCGTCAACTCGCACCGTGGGCTATTCGTTGCGTACTTGGTGGGCGCGGCCGTCATGATGATCGGTGGACTGGCGGAGGTCTTCCTCGGAGTCTCGGCTGAGCGTCAAGCGCTCGAAGACGTCGCGACTCCTTTATCGGCGGCGAACCAGGGGCCTCGACGAGTCCCGGGCGCACCTCGTTCGGGGTTCTCGCGAGGTTCGACTCTCGATGCTCGGCTTTCGCCACACTTGGCGGAAGATAGGGGACCGAGATCACGCGACTCGAGTTCGAAGACATCGTGACGAGAGCAAAGGTGGCGAGTTCCTCGCACCCATGAGAGAGATGGCATTGGTCGTCGAATCGCCGAATTACAGTGACGCGGCGTCATCAACGCATGACGTCCAACAAGAATTGAGCCAGCACGTTGAGTCAGGGCTCGTAGCGACTGACTGATACAACGAGTGAGAGATCACCCATCGATCGTCGCGGGTGGTGATGTTCGTCTTAGTCTTCCAAGCTACGTGCTGCGCCGATCACCCTCGTCAGGGCCGCGTGCAGCGACTCGAGTTCGGACACTTCGATGCCTAGCCGAGCAACGACAGCGGGAGGAATCTTTAGGGCTTCATCGCGTAGTTCGCGGCCGCGGGCGGTGAGTTCAATCGTCAGGCGCCTCTCATCATCGTCACTTCGCGTTCTCGTGACGAGACCCGCGCTAGCGAGTCGCTTCAACAGTGGAGAAAGGGTTGGCGAATCGAGCCCGAGCAAATCTCCGATCTCGCGAACCGAGAGTGACGACTGATCCCACAGCGCGAGCATCACCAGATATTGAGGATGAGTCAGTCCCATGGGTTCTAGCAGCGGGCGATAGATCGACAGCACGCTGCGAGACGCGACGACCAGGGCAAAACAGACTTGACGTTCGAGAGCCAATGGATCGGAAAGGTCTGGCACGTCCTCATGCTTCCGCTCAACAGAATCGTTCGACTGGTGAGTCTTGGCCATCGCTGTCGTCTCCCTTTCCGTCGCCATCGCCCATCACGGTCAGTCTCGCGCACTACGAATGTCCCGGTTTGTAGGGAGGTCTTGGGTCGCGAACACGTTGGCGTCACCATCCGCGCCCCTACAGTGTATCCTATTAGTTAGTGCACGAATTAATCGTGCATACTTGAATATGGAGGTCGGCAACGCGGAACTGAGTTGCAGGATTCCCTGAGAACGTGTCGTCATGCGAACACTCGACAGCGTCGTGTGCAGCGCATCGTAGAGAAGAGGTAGTAAATGGCAGTGGTCTTTCCCATCGTGATGATGTTGTTGTTCTGTTCCCTCTACGCGGGTGCGTATATTTGGATGCGTCGGCCCAAGTTCGGCGAATCAGAGCGCACTCAGCGACGTGCCACCGTGAGCGAGAACGCTGAGGTTGATTCTGACGCTCACTTCGAAAAGAGAGTTGACATTTCCTCGGACTCGAAGGATTCGTAGCCCGATCGACCGCAACTTGAGTTGGCGTCGATGATTCGCGACGCGTCACGGATCATTGACTAAAGGTTGGTAGACGACGTCCTCGCCACCTCGAGGAGACGCCGGGCCGCAGGACTGAGCGTGACGTCGTTTCGCCAAACGGCGCGAAAGGTCCGTGACAGGTCGACGTCGTGCGTGGGCACAACGACGAGGCGTCCAGCGGCGACATCGTCGGCGACCGCGATCTCACTTAGCACGACCGGCCCGCCGCCGCTGCGCGCGGCTCCGAGCAACGCCCCCGTCGAACCCAGAACGACACTTGATCGCACCCCGCCCCAGGGGGCCAGAGCTGTTTCGAGTACTTCGCGCGTCCCGGATCCAGATTCGCGGGTGACGATATCGGTCGCCGCGACTTCTGCGCCCGAGACACCATCGTGCAGCGACGCCCACTCATGCGAGGCCGCGACCACCACCACAAGACGGTCGTGTCCGACGACCTCACTGTCGATCCTGTCGGTCACCTCTTCGAGTCCTTCGACGAAACCAAGGTCGACGTCGCCGGTCACGACCTGCGTGATGACGGTCGACGAATTGACGACGTCCAATGACAGGGACAGATCCGATGACTGGCTGGTGAAGACACGGATCCAGCTCGGCACGAGGTATTCGGCGATCGTGAGAGACGCGGCGACGTGCACTCGCGACACAGTTCGACGTCGCAGTGCGGCCGCGGTCGAATTCATTGTGTCGACCTCGGCGAGCACGCGATCGACGATTGTCGCCATTCGAACACCTTCTGAGCTGAGTCGCGTTCCGGTCGGGCTTCGTTCGAAGAGAGTGATGCCCAGTCGTCGTTCGAGGTCGCGCATTCGCGCGCTCACAGCGGGTTGGGTCATGAGGTGGCGTTTTGCCGCGCGACCGAAACTACCGAGTTCGGCCACTGAACGAAGCACGTCGAGCGACGTCAGATCCGGAGTTGTCGGGGCTAGCACTTACGCAGTTTACCTATGGTGTAGTAAATATTTACTATTGTATTTAAAGGAATTATCGTGAGGGACTCATAAGTTTTAGTTATGTGTGTCAAAGCAATAAGGCACTACCGGCGCGCCGGCTCGACCGGCATACTCGGAATATGACCTCAGCCATCGAACTCACTACCCGTCGCGACGAGTTCGTCGTGGCTCCGGCCGATCACGTTCACGATCACGACGCCTTGACGCTCGGACCGAACTGGTTCGCCTCGGTGATGGGAACGGGCATCGTGGCCACGGCAGGTGCGACGCTGCCCTACGATGTCCGCGGTTTGCACGTCTTCACCGAGTCCGTATGGCTCATCTCGCTCGTCATGCTGGCAGTGCTGGTCGTCGCCTTCGCGATGCACTGGGTGCGTCGCCCGAGTGCGGTCCGACGCTACTTCCGTGACGTCACCCTGACCCAATTCTTTGGCGCGCCGCCAATGGCATTGCTCACCGTGGGAGCCGGATCGCTACTCGTGGGACACTCGTTGATCGGCGAAGGCGCAGCCATTGACCTCGACTGGGTGCTCTGGACGGCGGGGACGGTCACCGGTTTGGCCACTGCCGTTGTTGTGCCCTACTTCCTCTTCACCCGTCTTGAGGTGCGTCACGACGCAGCATTTGGAGGCTGGCTCATGCCCGTGGTGCCTCCGATGGTCTCTGCGTCGACTGGTGGCCTATTGATCGCCCACATCTCGTCGGCTACTGGTCGCGCGACGCTCCTCTACGGTTGCTACGCCATGTTCGGCATGAGTTTGTTCGCATCGCTGATCATCATCACCCTTATCTGGTCGCGACTGGCTCACTTCGGTTCATCGGGAACTGTCCGCGTGCCGACCCTGTGGATCGTGCTCGGTCCTCTCGGCCAATCGATCACCGCGGCAGGCATCCTCGGCGCGACCGCCTCCCGTGCCGTGGCGGCGCCACTGGCCCGCGGCTTCTCATTCTTCTCGGTCGCCTTCGGAGTCCCCACCTGGGGCTTCGCCGTGCTCTGGATCTGCCTCGCCACAGGGCTGACCCTTCGAACTGCGGGTCACCATCTTCCCTTTCATCTCACGTGGTGGAGTTTCACCTTCCCCGTGGGTACGTTCGTCACTGGAACGACGCGGCTCGCACTGGCCACTCAGCTTCCCGCGTTGCGTGTTGCCGCCGCAGTGGCCTATATCGGACTGCTCAGTGCGTGGAGCGTCGTCGCGATTCTGACATTGCGAGGACTCACCCTCGGTGGCTTACTCCGCACGCCGTTAGCTGGTGGCCAGGGTCCTGAAGCGATGAAGGGTGACTTGGATGCGCACGTCGGTGGGGGACCGACCCGACACGAATCAACGGTCGAACCCGCTTTCGGATGACCAGCCGTAGTCGCCCATTTTTCTTTTCATGATTGGATAGTCGAGGCAGTGCGATACCAGCGAATCTAAGAATCACTACGTTGGCGGTGCCGAGCAGTAGGAACGTCCGTGGAGGTGCGACCGATGACGGCTTCGTGGACCGTCGAGCAGATCGAACGTATGGGTGAATCGAGTGAAGTGCAGATCGCGAGTCGCCGTAGCGACGGGTCGTTACGCCCTTCGGTACCGATATGGGTCGTCTGTTGCGACGAAAGCGTGTACGTTCGTACCTGGTACCGCCGCAGGACCGGCTGGTATGGGCAGGTACTCGAACCACCTTCGGTCTGCATCCACGTCGTCGAACCATATGGACGTTTTCGTTCGTGATGTGGGGATAGGTCCCCCTGAGCTGCGCGCGAACGTGGACGCCGCGTATCACACCAAGTATGGTCTCTCCGGCCACCAATCCATGGTCACCGACGGAGGCCGCGGCGACCACCTTGCGGCTGGACCCACAGTGATCCGAGGTGATACCAAAGGCTTTCTCGGCAACGCGAGACCCGGTGGCACGACTCAGGGTAAACCCTCATAGATATTCGTCGCGCGCCGACCTACCGTGTCGTTGACGGAGCGACACCGGTTGAGTCAGCGGGAGGGAACGGATAATCGTGGTGGTTCAAAGTAAGTCCCAGTCGCGAGTCAGTTCGATCGTCCGAAGTCGAGGACTAATTCATTTCGCGCTGATCCTCGGCTTCGTGGCGTCGCTGGTCTCTCTGGCTTTCCTCACTCGCCAATACTTCGGTCTCTGGGGAACGACTGATCACGGGATCATCGGTCTGCTCGTTCTGGGTTTCGTTCTCGTTCACTTGTGGCAGCGCCGACGAACTGTTCGTCGCCTCCTCTCTCGATTGGTGGGACGACACAACGTGAGCGACCACGCATCACTTCAAGCGATCTCGGACCTCATTTTGTGGCTCCTTACTTTGAACGTGATGATTTCGGGTCTTGCGGACTTCCTCGTAGGTCACACGATCTATCTGCCAATTCCTGGTCCTTACATTCTTCAGCGGTGGCACGCGATGGGCGTTATCGTGCTCCTCATCTACGTCATCGTCCACGTGATCCGACGACGAAAGCGTCTGGTGAGATCGCACATCACGTGAGCGCGGTTGCTCTGGCGCCGCTCATGGATGCCGATAGCATCCTCCACGAATTTGGTTCAGCCCTACCGCGATAACGCTCGCGAGTCTTGAAGCGCCGAATCGATATCACTTTGTCACGTGAGCAGGATTGAAGAAGCGCGCTGTACGTCATTCTTGTAATGTTCGCTCTATCAGCCCGACGTTGTGAATGGAGAAGATCGTGAGCGCCACATTTAGTAAAGAGGAGAAGGCCGCAATGAAGGCCGCCCTCGCCGAAGCGAAGGCCGCGAAGGAGGGTGCCGACCTCGAAGCCGCGTGCCTCGCAGCAATCAAGGACATGAAGGGCTCGGACAAAGAGTTAGCCGAAACATTGCACGAGTTAGTGAAGAAGCACACCAGTCTGGCCGCCAAGACCTGGTACGGCATGCCGGCGTATATCAACGCCGAGGGCAAGGTCGTGGTGTTCTTTCAGAGTTCAGCCAAATTCAAAGTTCGCTACGCCACCATTGGTTTTCAAGAGGCTGCGCATCTCGACGAGGGTAATTTTTGGCCGAGCAGTTACGCAGTGACCAAATTGACGAACGCCGATAAGAAGCGACTGGTGGAATTGCTAAAGAACTCCTGAAGAAGGCCGTGGGCTGACTTTCAGGCAGTCTGGTCGAACATCCAGCTCGATTGGTACGTATCCATCATGCGTGAATGTCGCACGCCTACCTACGGACCAATGTGCGAACTGTCGCACGATGGGCGGTTCAATTTCGGTGATACGACTCGTGCGCGCTCATTCACACCGCCGTGATGTTGGATATGGATCCCCACGGGAAAACATGAACCCCAGAAAACAGAGCCTCTCGACGGTGAATTTCACCCAATGGTATTCAAAATTGCAAGTTCCACGGACTATCCGCCACGCCCGTGGTGTTTGGAACGTACCTTTTCTCACAACGGAATTACACAAAGGTAATTGTGCTCAATTTGTCAGTATTTTGTTGACCATTTGACAGGGCTCCCACCGACTGTTATCAATCTCCAGGGAATACCGAACAATTCTCTTACCAACGGGTAACCAACGGCGAGAGGTGACGTTGCTGTAAAAGGTGACGTGTTGATCCCCAAGTCGAGATTGGTCGCCGGGCTTGGGGGGAGCGAATGGCGAACCCGACACTTGTCTGATCCGCATCAGCAGGAATTCCTCTGAGGGGAACTCTTGGTAGTAGAGGGAAGTGCGTTGATCCACGGGCTCTATTTGGTCGCCTGGTCCGTGGTGAGCGAATGGCGAAACCACCGTCTCTTTGAGGTTTTGTTCATGCCAGCCAGTAACTAACTAGGAGACCAGAAATAATGAAAATCTTTAGGAGTCACAAGAAATTCGTCGTGGCCGGCCTTGCGCTGACCGTCGCCGTCTTAGGTGCGGGAACGGCGTACGCCTACTTCACGTCCCACGGGACCGGTGCAGGTGCGGCCAAGACCGGTACGGCGTCAGCCGTTACGATCAGCCAAGTCGGAGCGGGCTACGACAGCTTGATCTCGTCGGGCACGTACAGCCAGGACCAGTGCTTTTCGTGTACCTCGCTCGACGAGCTTGGTAACAACATCACCCTGTCCACTGGTTCCGCATCGCAATTGACCACTGTGGTCGTCGCGGTCGACAACTGGGGCGCCGCAGTGTCGGGCGTGCCGATGACGTTCTCGATCGACAACACGGTCGACGGTGCGATCAGCGACACGGTGTCGGCTTCGTTCCCGGCGGCGACCAACCCCGGCACCCAGCCCTCCGAGACCAACGTCACGTTCGATTTCAGCTCACAAGACGCGTTCGTCGACTCGGCGTTCACTTACGGAATCACCTTCAATACGACTCCGGGTGCAGCTCCGGTATCTGCTGCGGGAAGCCTGAATGTCGCACTGTCGAGTTCGGCAACGGACCTTTCGGTCGGTACCGACACGACCCCTGGATTCACTCACGATGTTGGGTGGCTACGCGGGTGACAACAACCTGCCTACCTGCACGACTGGGCTTCCGACGACGAGTTTCGTTCCGGTGAAGTCGAACTGTGGTCCTTGGAACCCGGCCGATCCCGGAGCCTACGGTAACGAGGCCGTCACTGACGATATTCCCGCGGTCGAGGTGAACGTCGTGGGTGGTGTGGTTGCAGGCCTGTACCCCGGTTCAACCGTGCCTTTGGAGTACGCGATCACCAACCCTGGTACGAGCTCAGTGTACGTATCAACGGTGAGTGCTTCGGTTGACACGAGCGGCAGTGACGTCGCAACTCCTTCCAACACCGATGTCGCCGGATGTCTGGCGAGTTGGTACCCCGTTAGCGCCGCACAGGCAGTGGACACGAGCGTCTCACCCGGGACGACTCTGTTCACTACGCATTCGGCGATAGCGAGCACCTTGACACTCACCATGACCAATGCTCCAACTCCCCAGGATGCCTGCCAAGGAGCAGACGTCGGTCTGACCTTCAGTTCCAACTAACACCAACAAGCGGGTAGGGCGCCGGTCATCGGACTGACGGCCCACCTGTCGAGACCGGTCACGACGCCGGGCCGCGGAGTCTTACTGCCGCGGTCCGGCGAGCCGGTGCATTGCGACGGCGCTGGTGTCGTTTTCGGATTATGTGGTCAAGGGCGAAGGAATAGGTGAGGATGCAGTTGTTGGGGCATACGCAGAGGATTGGACGCGCCAGCGTTACCGCGCTGGCCGCTTTCGTACTCTTCAACGTGGTCGCGCACGCGGCCATCGGCGCCGGCCAGCCTCCCGGTTCGGACTTGAGCCCCAGTTTCGCCATTACGAGCACGATGAGTTCTTCGTCGACGAGCCAGATTCCCGCCCTGTTATTTCCGGGAACGCGTCTCTACCTGTGGTACAACGTGGCGAACCCAAACTCGGCGCCTATCACCGTCAAATCCATTGGCATCAGTGCGGTAAATGCTCCCGCCAGTTGCCCAATCGCCAATCTCCAGTTCAACCTGACGACGTTCACCGGCGCGCTCATTGTGCCGGCGAACGGCACCAACTCCGTGCCGGTGCCCATCTCCCTCTACGACACCGGCACGAATCAAGATTCGTGCGAGGGAGTGACGTTTAACTTCACCTATTCGGGTACGGCGACCTACACCGAAACGTACGCGACCTCGACGACGGTCACGTCATCGCTTGACCCGTCGCTCCTCGGGCAGTCGCTCACCTACAGCGCAACCGTGACCGCGAACGCGACGGCGGGCCAAGACTCGGTGCCCAGTAGTCCCACGGGCTCGCTCACCTTCATGCAGGACGGCGTCGCGATTCCTTCGTGCTTGGACGTCACACTTGTCAGCACCTCAGTCACTACCGCGCAGGCCACGTGCACGACTTTCGCCTACGCCACCTCCGATACCTACGACATCACCGCTGACTTTACGAACACCGACGGAAATTTCTCCAACAGCTCGTCGCCAATTCTCCTGCAGGTGGTCGTATGATCCGGCTCATTACCGTTGTCCGGTCCGCGACATCGAAATGGTGTCTCTGTGACCGTCGTCAGAGCTCACCTTGTTGTTTGACGCTCCGGTGCGCCGCTGCGGAAGTGCGCGCATGAGTAGTTTCGCGCGACCCGTGGCACGATCTCGCTACCTCAAGTTTCTTATGATGGCCATTGTCGGAGTCGCAGTAAGTGTCGCTGGGGTGCACGTCGCGTTCGCCTATTTCACGACCCACGGCACAGGTTCGGGTGGCGTCAAGATGTCGGTGCCCGGTCTGGACCACCTCACGATTACCCCCAACGAAGCGAGCGCGGTCGTGGGCCAAGACGTCTCCTATACGGTACGGGCGTACGACGACTTTGGTGGTTGGAAGGACGTCACCTCGTCCGCAAATCTCTCCATCACCGACGGCACGTGCAGCAGTCTCGACACGACGTGCACCTCAGACACTGTTGGACCCCAAACCGTCACGGCCACTTTCGAGAAGAAGACCGTGAAGGCCACCCAGGACGTGGTCAAGGCGTCGACCACGACATCGATACTCTCGACCACGACCAGTCCGTCCTTGGTGGGCCAGTCGGTCACCTACAAGGCCACCGTTGCCGTGAGTGCACCAGGCGCTGGTTCGCCCACCGGCAACGTGGAGTTCTTCGATGGTGGCGTTGCGATCACTGCCTGCGGTGACGTGAGTGGCAACGTTCTCACGGGGGCGACCGCGACGTGCACCGTGACCTACTCGTGGATCGGTTCGCACACGATCACCGCGAGATATCTCGGCGACAGCGATTTCCTTGCGTCGGTCGTGTCCGATCCGATCACCCAGGTCGTGGGTCAGGATTCGACCTCGACGGCGACGACCACGGATTTGTCTGTCTACGTCACTGGTCAGTCGATAGTGGTTTCGGCGCACGTGGCCCCATTGTCCCCGGGATCGGGCACGCCGACGGGAACAGTGATGATCACTGACGGTGCTACTCCGGCCACCACCTGCAATATCGACCATCGCACAGTGTCTCCAGTGGTAGCATCGTCGAGCACTCCGTTGGCGTCTATACGTTGACGGGTACCTACAGCGGTGACGCCAACTTTCTCGGCTCCTCGGGTAGTGCGGCGCCGGTGACGGTGGGCTCGAGTGTTCCCACCCTCTCCGGTTCCACCACCGTGGTCTCGGACAACGCGTCGAGCCCGACCGTCGGCTCCAACTTCACCTTCACGGTCACGGTGAGCGCCACGCCACCGGGGTCGGGGACGCCCGCGGCACCGTCGCGTGGACGGTGAGCGACCCTCAAGCGAATTCAGTCACGTGCTCGGACACGTCGCTCGTGTCGGGGGTCGCAACCTGCGCGATCTCCAACGCTCTCGCGGGAACCTACAGCGCCCACGCCCAGTTCACCGACACCGACGGGCTTTTCTCAAATAGCGCGTCCAACACCGACTCGGTGACGGTGGGCTCGAGTGTTCCCACCCTCTCCGGTTCCACCACCGTGGTCTCGGACAACGCGTCGAGCCCGACCGTCGGCTCCAACTTCACCTTCACGGTCACGGTGAGCGCCACGCCACCGGGGTCGGGGACGCCCGCGGGCACCGTCGCGTGGACGGTGAGCGACCCTCAAGCGAATTCAGTCACGTGCTCGGACACGTCGCTCGTGTCGGGGGTCGCAACCTGCGCGATCTCCAACGCTCTCGCGGGAACCTACAGCGCCCACGCCCAGTTCACCGACACCGACGGGCTTTTCTCAAATAGCGCGTCCAACACCGACTCGGTGACGGTGGGCTCGAGTGTTCCCACCCTCTCCGGTTCCACCACCGTGGTCTCGGACAACGCGTCGAGCCCGACCGTCGGCTCCAACTTCACCTTCACGGTCACGGTGAGCGCCACGCCACCGGGGTCGGGGACGCCCGCGGGCACCTCGCGTGGACGGTGAGCGACCCTCAAGCGAATTCAGTCACGTGCTCGGACACGTCGCTCGTGTCGGGGGTCGCAACCTGCGCGATCTCCAACGCTCTCGCGGGAACCTACAGCGCCCACGCCCAGTTCACCGACACCGACGGGCTTTTCTCAAATAGCGCGTCCAACACCGACTCGGTGACGGTGCCCCCCCCAATAACTTCGCCGATCCTCCAGACGTCGCCCGCAAACCAGACCGTCCAAACCACGGGCGAGGCCGCCATCATCTCAGCGATCACCACCAACGACACTCTCTCAACGGTTGTCTTCACTCCCTCGAGTTATCACGGACTCACCGTTAACGCGTCAGGGGCGGTCACTACCAGCGGATTACTTGCGCAGGGTGCGTACACGTTGTCGGGTTCGACTTCGGATTCTCTAGGTGGCGCCGGAAAGTACTCGTTCACGTTGCACGTCATTTCGGTCGCGATCCTCCAGACGTCGCCCACTAGCCAGACGGTCCTCACCACCCGCGAAACTGCCATCATCTCAACGATCACCACCAACGACACGCTCGCACCCGCCACCTTCACGACTGCCAGTTATCACGGTCTCACGGTCAACGCCTCGGGAGTCATTTCCGTTGCCGGACTTCTGGGAGTGAACGTACACGTGTCAGGTTCTACTTCCGACCGTTGGCCGACCCGGAAAAAATGATTCACGTTCATCCGTGACCTCAGCGACACAAGGTGATGCAAGCCTGGATTTGTTCCCAGAGCACCCTCGGCCATTGCTCGTTGGTGCCAGCGCGACCTTCGTGGCGCGAGTGCAAGTCACGAATGGACCTAACAATTTGTCAGGAACGGTGAGCTTCTTCGTCGCAGGCTCGCCCGTGGTCGGATGTCAGAATGAAGCGCTCAAGGTCAACTCCTCGTCCTGCTCGATCAATTTTCCCAGCGCTGGCACGTTCACCGTATCGGCAACCTACGGTAACGATCCGAACTTCGCCAATTCGACTGACTCGAGTTCCCAGGTCGTCAACCGGGGGATGACGTCGCTACTGCTCTCGTCCGCTGCGCCGACACCACCCGGATCGAAGGTCCTCTATTCTGCCACCGTCACTTCGACGTCGGGGATTGGGCCCCTCGGAGGAATGGTTACATTCAGCGAGAACGGATCATTACTCGTTGGTTGCCTCAACGTCGCCCTCTCTGGATCGTCAGCGACGTGCTTCGTCACTTTCTCGAACCCCGGTACAGATTCAATCCGGCAACGTACTCGAGCGATCCAAATTTCACCGGGTCAACCGCCGCCGTCACGCAGGTGGTGACGTCTCAGCTCTCTATCACAACCTCATCACTCGCGACCGCTTACACGTCAGAAGTACTACTCGCAAACGCTGGTTGCGACGGGAGGGACGACGCCATATACCTCGTCTCTCGTAGCGGGCGTTTTGCCGAAGGGTCTGTCCCTCAATGCAACCTCTGGAAGGTTATTGGCGAAGTGGCGTCGTGGGCCGCTACCCAGACGTTCACCGTCAATGTGAGCGATCTGCTCGGAGCGTCGACGACGAAGATCTTGACGCTTACTGTGCAGTCGCGAATCGAGTTCACGTGTGGAGATTCGGCTCACGCTTCAAGGGGTCAGGACTTTCATTTCCGAATCACCACGTCGGGGCCACCGGACCGCCGAGTTACGTGGTCCGGACACCTGCCCCCGGGTGTCACCTTTGACTCGTCGACTGACGAATTCTCTGGAACCCTGTCACGCGACTCAAACGCGACGTACGTGGTCACACTCACCGCGAGCGACTCCTACGAGTCGACCTCTCAGCAGTTCACGTTGAACATCACGGGGTAGTTGGTCGCGGCCGGATCATCGAAGCGTGCGGTGAAGCGTCGCATCGCCTTGGAAGTCGTTGAAGGGCCGTCGTCAGAACGTCACCCAAGGAAACGCGAAAGGTGGCGTGGACGAAGCGAACGGGTCGCAGTGTCGGTGTGACGCGCAATCGGAGGTCCGCATGACGAGCACAACGCCGCGAGCTCACGATGTCGAAGATTCGGAATGTTTGTTCCTTTGGTTGACGCACTCTTGGAAATCTCTGTGAGATTGCGAACAGGGTGAATCGCGGATTGAGCACATTTCACTCAACGTAAGAAACCCATCTGCTTCAATTTTGTTTTGATGATTGGTGATTCGCCACAGTAAAAATTTTGTTGATGCACAAGTGTCAAACCCCTCGTTAATTGAATGCTGGTGATACGAAATACATCTTGACTCCTATTTTGAGGTTCTCGATAATTGGTTTCGAAAACCTGTGACGTTTACGGCGACCGAACTCGTAGGCCGCAAGGAGGAAGAAGATGGAACTGGAGCGTGCGAGCCGAAAGACACGCGACAGGTACTACTTAGGAGGCTCGCGGGAACCCCTTGACTGCTTTTTCGACGAGGTTGGTGTTTCGCGACGGTTATCGCTTTGTTCGAGTGTCCGCACGGCCAACGTTTCGTACTTGAGAAGTCGTGGGTCAACGAGGGCCTGTAGCAGGGAAGCGACGATGACAACCTGATGGTTCCTCGTATGGAGATATGTCCGCCCGGCCTGTGTCGCATCAACTGAGCACGAGTTCTGGGACACGTATGTCATCTCCATCTGATGCACCCAACGAGATCATTGATCCGCAGGCGCCACCATTACTGATTCTTCCGGCCGCCGCCGAGCGTGGACTCGACGAGTCGGAACCGACATTGGGTGCATTGGGGCGACCGTTCAACCGGCGAACACCATTCTTCATTGGGTTGAACGCCGCGTTCGGCGTCGCCGTGGCGTACGTCATCGTCAGAGGTATTGCCAATATCTCGGCCGTCATCGTCATCATCGGTCTGGCCTTATTCATCGCCATTGGACTTAATCCCATTATTGAATTCCTCGTTACTCGCGGCTTTCGGCGTGGGGTCGCCGTGGGCGCGGTCACGGTTGGTTTCTTGCTGGTCATCGCTGCGTTCGCCCTATCAGCTGTCGCGCCCGTCTCGAACGAGATACACGTTCTGGTGAAGAACTACCCCCACTACGAGGCGAATCTCGCGGCTGGAAAAGGCTGGGCCGGAAAGCTCGCAGTCAAACTCCATTTGACTGGCTACCTCAAACGAAATTCGACTCTCAAAATCCCCGTTGGAGGTGTTTTCGGCGCGGGAAAGATGCTTCTTTCATTGGGTGTCGCGACGATCAGCGTCGTCGCCCTGACTATCTATTTCCTCATTGCCCTCCCCGGCGTTCGCAATCTTTGGCTGTCGCTGATCCCGCGAAGTCGTCGCGAACGGGTCGACTTGCTCACGAATGAAGTGTTCTCACGCGTCGGAGGTTTCATGCTGGGCAATCTCGTGACGTCGTTGATTTCTGGGATCGGGACGTACGTGTGGCTCATCTGCTTCGGTGTTCGATACGCTCTCGTGCTCGCGCTCGCGGTCGCAATATTTGATCTGATCCCACTGGTCGGTTCCACCATTGCCGGGGTTCTGGTATCACTCGTCGCTCTGACGAGGGGTCTCTCGATCGGTATCGCCACCGCGATCTTCTACATCGTGTATCGGTACCTCGAGGATTACTTCCTCAATCCTCGAGTGATGGGGCGAACGGTAAAGGTATCGGCCGGTTTGACCATCGTCGCGACTCTGATCGGCGCGGCGTTACTCGGCCTCATCGGTGCGCTGGTCGCGATACCTGCGGCGGCGACCCTTCAACTCATCCTCGAAGAGGTCGCGATTCCCCGTCAGAACCAACGGTGATGAGCCGACGAGGAGCGTGGGTAACGTGAATGTCGCCGAACGGTCGCTTCGTCGCATTGACGGGTTTCAACAGCGCCATGTGGTCCCCTCCTTCTTTTTCGGTGTCCTCAAGAAGTACGGCGACGATAACGCTGGCAGCCTAACGGTCCAACTCACGTATTCCATGTTCGTGAGCGTGTTTCCACTCTTGCTTCTGCTCGTGACCATCCTGGGCATCGTGCTCGCGGGACATCCTGGGGAACGCGCGCGAGTGCTGCACTCGGCCCTCGGACAGTTTCCCATTATCGGTCAACAACTGGGACAGAACATTCACGCCATCAAGCGCAGTTCAGTGTTCGGTCTGGCCGTGGGGATCGTCCTCTTGATCTACGGTTCCACGGGGCTCGCGCAGGCCGGGCTGTATTCAATGGCGCAGATCTGGAACGTTCCCGCCGCGGTGCGTCCCAATTACTTCACTCGTATGGCGCGGGCGCTCATCTTCCTCGTCGAACTCGCCGTGGCCTTGATCCTCACTACCGCGCTCGCTGGATTCGGCACGTTCGGTCGGCACAATTTCTGGCTGGGGGCGTTCGGAGAGATTCTCGCCGTCATCGTGAATGTGGCACTGTACTTCGGCGCGTTTCGTACACTCACGCCGCGACAGGTGGCGACGAGATCCTTGATCCCCGGCGTCGTCATCGGGGGAGTGGCATGGACCATCCTGCAAGCGGCGGGTGGCTACGTCGTGGGTCACGATCTCCGGGGAGCGAGCGCCATCTACGGGTTCTTCGCAATTGTGCTCGGACTCGTGGCGTGGATCTACATCGGCGCAGAAATCACGATTTACGCGGCCGAGATCAACACTGTTCTGTACCATCGCTTGTGGCCGAGAAGCATGGTGCAGCCTCCGCTCACCGAAGCTGACCAACGTTCACTCGCCTTTCAAGTCACTCAGAATCAGCGGCGCCCCGAAGAATCAGTCACGGCGAGCTTCCCGGGCAGGCCGATGACCCAAGACGAGTATCGAGATCGCGGTTACAAGGAGGACAGTTCATCGCCAGGGATCGAGCGCCGTTCTCCTTCGAGTGCTGGCGACGATGTAGCGATGTGATCGCGATCGTGACGTTCCTTCGATCACGGAGTTTCCGCAGGACGCGAAACTACAAAATCCTCTCTTCGGATAAGTATCACGGAAAATACCGCACCAACGAGGGCGATGATTCCGCTCACCACTAATAAGTCGTTGATCGCCCCCGCGAAGGCAGCATGAATGGCGGAAACCAAAGTACCCCTTGCGTTGGCCGGGATGGAATTGATGAACTTCCCGACATCGCCTTGCTGGATCGCGCCGATCACTTGTGGCCCACGCCCAGCGAGAGAAGGGGTACCAGAGAGCGAATGATCGAGGTGAGAGCGCAGGGACGAGGTGAAGATTGACCCGAAGGCCGCGATGCTGGTGGCGATGCCGATCTGTCGAAATGTGGTGTTCACCCCGGAGGCCATACCTGACCGCTCGGGCTTGACCACGCCGACGGCGGTGGAAGCTAGCGGTGGATTGACCATTCCCGCACCGACGCCGCCGATGATGAAACCGGGTATCAGGTGAGTCCACGAGCTGGTGCCGGTGATTCCCGACATTAGTAGCAGCCCAATTCCCACCAAGAGCAGACCCGGACCGATGAGCCAACGAACCGGCATCACGCTGGTAAGTCGTCCGGCGACTATTGCCGCCACCAACATGCCACCGCTGATAAGAATGATCCGTGCTCCGGTCGCCAGAGCGGAGTACCCGAGGTCGTCTTGCAGGTAGAGCACCAAGTAAAGGAGCATCGCGAATAACGAACCGTTCATGGTGAATGCCGCAATGAGTCCGCCCGAGAAGGTGGGTACTCGAAAGAGCGACAGGTCGAAGAGCGGGTGAACGGTCTTCCTCTCAATGACGAAGAACGCAACAAGAAGAACCACCGCCGTCGCGATACATACAACGACCCTGGTGTCGCTCCAACTCGTGACACTCGCTTCAATCAATGCGTACACCAAGGAGACCAGTCCCGCTGTGAGCGCCACGAATCCCAACCAGTCAGGTCGAGAGGCGTGCGGCGTTTTCGATTCATCGACCTTCCATAGGGTCAGGGCGATGGCAACCACACCGATTGGAATATTTACGAGAAAGATCCCTCTCCAACTGATCTCGCTCGTGATGACGCCCCCGAGGATCGGTCCGAGCGCGACGGCCACGCCGGTCACCGCTCCCCAAACCCCGAAAGCCACACCTCGATCCTTCCCATGGAAGTCTTGAGCGAGCAACGCCAGTGACGTGGCGAACATGGTTGCCCCACCGATGCCCTGGGCGCTACGCGAAAGGATGAGCATGAGCGGTGACTGGGCGAGCCCACAGGTGAGCGAACCAATAGTGAAGATGAATAGTCCGATGACGAACAGTCGCCGACGACCGTAACGATCGGCGAGTGCGCCAGTGGTGAGAAGCAGTGATGCGAGCGTCAAAGAGTAAGCGTCGATCACCCATTGCACGTCGGAGAAGGTGGTGTGCAGACCGGATTGAATTACGGGTATTGCCACCACGACGATTGTGACGTCGAGCAGGAGCATAAACGTCCCCGCGCAGACGACAATGAGTGTCCACCACTTCTTATCCATGGTTCTCGCTTCTCTTGTGTGTATCCACTTAACTGGCAGGGTGTGACGCCTCGACCATCGTCCGACGTGACTTCCCACGTCGATGGTCACGCGCAGCTCTAGAACGGCGCTCAAACTCCGCCACGGGTGGACGTTCTGAGTCGTCACGGGCACTGCACCCGTCTGCCACTCTGGCCCTGGCACTTCTCAGCGTACGGGCAGCCATTGGGATGCGAAGCGTGAAGTTACTGGAATCCAACGCCCCCTTCGAGGGTCACGCTGACCAAGACTGCGGTCAGAGTTCATCCGATCGGTGCGCGTTCATGACAGGCCGAGTTCGCGCGTGTCCGGGCAAGTGCGGGAGCCACGTTCGACCAACGGACAGTCGTGTCTCCCAGTTCATCTGCGCGATAGCGATTGCCGAGCTCGGTGGATTCGACTTTGCCGTACCTTCATGCGTTGAATAAACATTGTGACCCTCGTGTCACCAGCACTTCACTCTTTGTTCCCGCACGTCGCAATAAACCGACGTACAGTCGTTTCTAGGCGCATCAGGCAGATAGCCCGCAGCGCAAAATGGGGGGTTATAGATGAATTTCTTAACCAAGAGAATGCGAATCGTCACCACTGGAGCTGCCGGGATCTTGATCCTGGGACTCGCGTGCACGGGAATTGCTGCGGCGGGAGAAAGGGGCGGAGGAAATAACAATCCATTCTCTGGCTCTCCAAGCCTGTACAACAGCATGACCGTCTCTTCCAACTACGTGTGGTCCTACGCCTATACGGCGACTGGTGCCAACCAGCTGGGCAACGACATCACCCTTACTAACGGTGGAGGTCGCCTCAACGATGTGATCGTATCGATGGCCAACTTCAATCCGGCGTCAACGTCACAGCCGTTGCCCATCACCCTCAATATTTATGAGCCCAGCGCGAGTGAGCCGGGTAATGGGGTTGTGCCCGGAACTTTGATCGCCTCCGACACCGCGACCATTACTCCGCCGGGAACGGTTACTGGGAGTACGTATCCTCTCAATCCGCCCACCTACGGTATCGATAATTTTAACGCCGTCTTCAACTTCCAGTCGCAGAGGATCCAGCTCCCGACTGAAGTCGTGTACGACATCACGTATAACAACACGGTCGTCGACACGGGACTGAACGTGAACTTATCGTATGAGTCGTCAAGCGTTCCAAGTGCGGGTGCGGATACGTACCCGGGATATCTGTTCGTGGCCACACAGAACGGTTCGGACGGCGCAACCGGTGGTGCCGCTGGCGAGATCACTTGTCACGACGTGACCTCCACGTTTGCGCAGTACAGTACCCAGCCGACGACCTACGGCAGCACTGCCTGCGGTTTGGCAGCTTTGCCGGCCGGTCCGGGGCTCCTTGTCCCAGCCGTGCAGTTCACTACGAATAATTAGGTTTTCCCTGGTGCGTGAGATGGGAGGAGTCGAAAGGCTTCTCCCATCTCACGATATAGGCACTGCCTCGAGAATGAATTTGTGCCACACGGCCATCACTAACCAGTCCAGGCCTCCCAATTCGTGTCAATTCAGAGTCCGTTTCGACTGCCCGATAGGCCGGAGAAATGCTTACGGCCGCCCCAGTCCGCTCAAGGGGGTCGAGGGCTTTACTGAGGCGATCAGCGATCTACAACAATCCATTTAGCGAAGTAGTTCGGTGGCCACAGCCGGCAACTCTCCAGTCAATCAAGGAGAGTAGGGATCTTGTTGCTCTCAAATAGTTTTGTCATCAATCGACGAACTTTTGGTTGGGCATCGTAGGTGCGTTGCTTTCATCGTGAGAACTGCTGGGGAATATGCCGAGGCGTGGATTTCAAAGAGTGCCACGAGGTTCCGGTCCACACCTAATTTGTGCGAGACGATCGTCGAAATGGTGGGACGCCGTATTCGCACTTGGAAAAGGGTCACGACACCCAGGTCCACGGGCAGGTTTACGTTGAGCCTTCGAGACGACCGATCTCTCAGGCATCGATTAGTCAATAGGCTTTCTTGCTTCTAACAAGAATCGCTTGGAATGAGAAGTGAAGTAACCGTCATGTTCTATCTGCTCATAGAGAAGTCTCAATTGGTCACGATACCTTTCAATGGAGAAATCTGGAACGGTCCAAATCACTTTGCGTAAGAAGTAGACGATAGCGCCGATGTCATAGAAAATTACCGGCAATGATTCTTCTCGTGCATCGAACACTTCTAGTCCAGCGACCTGAGCATCGGCCACGGCCACGTCTAGTCGTTGATCACCCGAAATCAATTGAGGCCCCATGAAGAAGTCGGTGAGTTCACTATTGGTGCCCGCTCCAATTTGCTGTGAGAAATAGACTCCACCTGGCATCAGGACTCGATATATCTCGGTCCAATTCTTGACAGTAGGGTGTCGACTGCTGACAAGGTCGAATGACTCATTCTCAAACGGGAGCGGATCTCTCTCGGGAACTTCAGCCACAGTGACGCCGAAGGGTGTGAGAGCCCGTCGTGCGAGCACCACGTTGGGCGGCCACGACTCGGTAGCGGCGAGAGATTTGGGAAGTGCCTCGCTCTTGGAGAGTGCTTCTGAGAAACTCTCTCCGCCTCCCGTCTGGATATCGAGCACTGCTTTCGCCTCGCTAATTCGTTGAGTCAAACTCGCAAGGTACCTCCAGGAAGGCCGACCTTCTGTGGCACGCCCGTCAAACCATGAGAAGTCCCAGCCCTCAGTCGGCTCAGTATTGCTTTGGATAAGAAGTGCCTCGAACAGCGACCAGTCAGTCATTGTCTCATCGTTGCACAGCCCGCATCAGTTGGTCCGCTTTCTCGCAATCTGTGGAGTCAATCTCTACTCGGAGAATGTGCACATCGGCCCTTCGATACCACAGGATTGCGGCTTAGTTTCGATTCATTCTGCAACGTTGCGTCGCAAAATCAGGCAACCACGCGATAGTGGAGGTGAACGACGCCGTTCTTGAAGTGTCGTTCATCGACACGTTCGAGTTGCGCGCGAATATTGTCCGGCAGGGAGCGTTTACCTCCGCCGATCATTATCGGGGATAAGAGGAGATGAAACTCATCGACGAGCCCGGCTGCGATTGCTTGGCCGGCGACATCACCGCCACCGACGGTGATGTCGGCGCTTGAGGATCGTTTCAATTGCCGAATCAGGTCCGGGTCGAATTCACGTTCTATCCGAGTCTTCGCGCTTGACGGCGCCTCGAGCGTCCGTGAGTATACGATTTTCTCGGCCGCGCGCCAGATCGCAGCAAAGTCCTTGAACTCTGGCGACTCAGCGCCTTCGGTACTTGCGGTCTCCCAGAACACCATCGTGTCGTACATTCGGCGCCCGTACAGATAGGTGCCGATCGGCCGTTCGAGATCATTGACGAACGCGAACACCTCGCCGTCCGGCTCCGCCCAATCGAATCTCCCGTCCGCGTCCTCAAAGTACCCGTCGAGCGAGCCCAAGACTGAATAGATCAACTTGGCCATCATCTACTCCCGTCTACCTTTAACGCACAGTCCGGACCACATACGCCAAGATCACCCCAACGAACATTATTACGACACATCCTCGCTAACCGGACAGCGCCTCGAAGATTGCGCCCAGGACCACAACGTCGTCCATTTTTGATCAATGAAAGAAAGCGCGGATACCCGCATCTGTCATTGTCGTGCTCCGATCATCGCATGTCAATTGTCTTAATCGACGCAAGACCATCAATACACTGTTTCATTTGCCGTGGTCTCGCTCACCAGTTGGAGAATGTGTGCCACGATCCGTCTGCGTTGCTTATGCGAATTGACGACAACCGTAAACCTTCGTGTCGTCGCAAGGTTCGCGCTACGGCTGCTTGCCGTCTGATTACTATTAGCACGTGCCAGAATTGCAGCGCCTGCGTGTCGATCACGCCCTGGCAGTCTTAGCCTTTGAACTGGCAAATCGAGCGTACTTTGCCACTTCGATTTCCGACCGCGGTGACGAATATTTTCTGAATTTCACCAATCAACACAACGCCCAGCTGGCCGAACAAGAGACCGGAACTTGCGTGTTTCACGTGCTCGTCGACGACGAAGGAACGATACTGGGTCGTTTCAATCTCTACGAGATCAATGACGGCGCGGCCAATGTCGGGTACCGGGTTGCGGAGGACGTCGCGGGCCGAGGTGTTGCGACCGCGAGTGTGCAAGAACTCTGTCAACTCGCGGCTAAGCAATATGGTTTGCGCATTCTCAGTGCAGCGGTCACTCACGACAACATTGCCTCCCAGAAGGTGCTAACTAAGAACGGCTTCGTTCCCGATGGCCCCGCCGAGCCCGGAGGCCGCGCCGGTACTTGGTATCGATGAGTCTTGACCGACGATGGCAACGACGCCGACTGACCACCTGTGTAGCAGCGAAGTGATGTCGGTAATTCCGCGATCCTGAATTGGGTCAAGATTTCAACCCCAAAACAAGAATTCGAATTGTTCAGATTGCTGCAAAGGATTGGACGAGAATCCCCCAGATTTTCGACAAATTATCAGCGATGAATTCGAAGATAGTGAGACAAACTCTTGAGGAATACGGACGAGGTTCCCTTTGAAAATGAAAGGATTGCAACGCCACCAAACTTGGTCCGTCGACAGTGATTGGCGAAATGGTCGCACGATGTGTGCTCGCGGCCCACGAACATTCCAGTGCCCTTCTTATAAGCGTCCTGTATTCAGGGGTCTTGCGGGGGAGTGTCAAAAATCATTCGGCGATGACCCCATCCGCGCCACGGAAGGGGCCGGCGATTTAATCTGTCGATCGACGCTTCACACTGTCCAGATCCTAAGTCAACTCCTTTTCCTCAAAGTCGCCAGCGCGAAATTGAATTGTTCAGCGACGTGTTGGTGGTGTAGATAACTGAAATAACACAAAATTGCGTTATTTCACTTATTTGTGTATAGTTGGATGATGGATCGAGATAAAGTACTCATTTTCACCGATCACGTTGGGCGTTTCTACGCCGAGCGCTACGGCTTTCCGCCCGTCGCTGGCCGCCTCATTGGCTATCTCTACGTATGTGAGCCGGCACAACAATCCATCAACGACATCGCAAACGTCTTGCTGACGAGCCGCAGCGCCATCAATAACGGGGTCAAGATGCTCGAGATACAAAAGCTGATCCACCGTTCGCGTCCCGCTGGAACACGCGCCGATATCGTCAGACTCAACCCGCTCGGTTGGGAAAACATGGGATTTGATCCGAGCGAATACCTGCAGATGGCGAGCTTGGCGCGCGAGGGACTTGAACTCCTAGGAGACGCTTCTCCCGAGCGACGAGAAGGTTTGGAGGTCGTCGTATCTCTCAATGAGTTCTTGGCGGAAAGACTTCCCAAACTGTACGAGGAATGGAACAACTTCCATCAACAAAGGCCCATCTTGAAGAAGAGAAGGGCAAAGTAAATGGAACCAGCAATTGCGGTAAGGGGTCTACAAAAGGCCTACAAGAAGGTGCCGGTCCTTAAGGACGTCAACTTCACTGTCGAACCAGGAACGATCTTCGCGTTGCTCGGAAGTAACGGTGCGGGCAAGACCACCATAATCAATATCCTCACCACACTCTTGAAGGTCGACGCGGGAAACGCCACCGTGGGCGGTTTTGACGTTGGTACGTCCAAATCAGGTGCGCGAGCACATCAGCCTTACTGGGCAGTTTGCGGCAGTTGACGATGTTCTCACGGCTCGAGAGAATCTGGAACTTATATGTGATTTGCGGCACGTGAAGGACTCCCGCCATACAGCCATCGAACTGATAGACCGGTTCAATCTGACTGAGGCTGCAGATCGACGAGTTATGACATTCTCGGGCGGTATGCGACGTCGGTTAGACATCGCGATGAGTCTTATCGGTAGTCCCGCCATCATTTTCCTAGATGAGCCGACAAACGGACTCGATCCCGAAGCGCGCAACGACGTGTGGGAAATGATTCGATCCCTTGCCCGGAGTGGGACCACGATATTTCTGACCACGCAGTACCTCGAAGAGGCTGACGAACTCGCTGACATCATTGCGGTTCTCCACCGAGGGAGTGATCATCGCAACCGGGTCGGCGAGCGAGCTGAAGAAACTCGTTCCAAGTGGACTCGTGAAGTTTAGTTTTGGTGACGAAGCACAGCTCAAGGAAGCAATCGATCTGTTGGAATCTGAATATGAGATCACCGACAGAAGCGACCTGAGTATCACTGTGGCGACAGAGGGCATGACCAGGCGGGTCGCCGAACTATTCATCCGTCTTCGTGATGCGCGCCTTGAACCGACCGACTTCGCCCAGCAATTGCCAACTCTCGACGATGTGTTCTTCAAACTGACGAGTGATGAATCGAGGGTTAAGTAAACATGCGATCACTTAATGACACGTGGACAATGACGAAGAGGAGTTTGCGTCACATTGTTCGTAGTCCGGACACAATCATCACCGTCGTATTATCGCCAATAGCGCTTCTCTTCATGTTTGTGTATGTCTTGGGTGGCGCACTTGGTCAGGAGACCGGCGCCGATAAGATACGTTGACTACATCACGCCCGGAATCATTATCATGACCGTGGTCAGCGGCATTGCGTACGCGGCACTACGACTCAACACCGATATTCAAAAGGGAATCATCAGTCGGTTCCGTACGATGCCGGTTGCACCTTCGTCAATCCTCAGCGGTCAAGCGTTGTCGTCAACGTTGTCGAACTTGTTTTCGTCGGCGTTGGTTCTGGCGGTAGCTTTCGCAATCGGATTTCGGTCCAGTGCGGGACTCAGTGATTGGTTACTTTTCGCCGCGCTCGTCGTTCTTTTCACGCTGGCGACAACGTGGATGGCGATCTTCTTCGGACTTCGGGCGAAGTCGCCAGAAGGCGCAGGTTCCTTTAGTTACCTTCTCATCTTGTTGATCTTCATCAGCCCATCATTCGTACCAACGGCCTCGATGACTCCAGTCCTACGTGGCTTCGCCGAAAACCAGCCATTCACCCCGATCATTGAGAGCATGCGTTCGCTCCTCACGACCGGCGCAGCCGGCAACAAAGTCTGGCTCGCCATGTTGTGGAGTGTTGGCATCCTTGTCGTCATGTACGCCCTCGCGATCTGGCAGTACAAACGAAAGATCTTCGTAAAGAACGGTTAGCTTTTCTCAGCGTCCTTTTGGTTCCGGGGCATGATTCTCTATGTGGCGCTCAGGCGCGTCAAGATAATCTTGAAAACTGAAACTTCATCTGGACGACCATAAGTGCAGGAGAGCCTGACGATTATTTCGACGCCGTGATGAAACGCCATGGTGAGCGTGGACGCAATATTTATTGGACGAAGGTCATGTTGGTACTGACACGTTCGACGTGATTCTCTGATTCATACGGCATAGAGATTCATCGGTTCATATTCTCAATGACATCTTCGACTGACTTTCCAGTCGTAATGACGCCATCCAAACCAATTACGTATGCGGCGTAATTCGTTCCCGCATCTTCTATCACGATCGAATATTCTGTCATCGCTTGCGTCTCTCGATTCCAGCCTGTTTCATGATGCTAGCGAGCGTCTCGACGGGGAGGCCATAACCCAAAGGGACAAGCACCGTCACGCAACGATTCTCAAGTCGGTGAGGGAACTGTCGACGCCTTCCGCGTTGGCGAGCAAGGAATCAGCCGTCATTTTTAACGATTCTGTTGACATCTCTCACTTTCACGACCTCCCAACAGTTGAGGTTCGAACAACCTTCGCCGAACTACATATTGACCGCGTTGGAGCAATTTTCTAACTGCAACGTGCTGAGAGTGGATGGCGAAACGGCTTTCGATAGAACTGTGCGCGATCTCGCTGACCGTCTGGGTTTAGAAGCGATAACGAGCGTCAGGGGATCAAAACAATCTTGCCGTGGGCGTGGCCCTCGGCGAGTTCGCGGTGCGCGGAGGCCACCTCGCTAATGGGTAGGTCGCTTCGACGATGACCCGTAGCGATCCGTCGTGCACACGTCGGATCAAGTCGAGTCGAGCTGCCTCACGAATCTCGGTTCCCGGATCAGATCCAGGACCGCCTCCAAGGGCTTGCACGCCCAGCGCACGGCTCCGTTCTGTCGAGACGATCGTCGCCACTCGCTTGGGGTCCGTCACGAGAGCTCTGGAGACGTCGATTGCTTCGTCGGTGCCGATGAGATCAATGGCCGTGGTGACTCCTTCGGGCGCCATCTCCTGAACTCTCTCCAATAACCCGTCGCCATAGACAACCGGCTCGGCCCCGAGTGATCGAACTAGTTCGTGTTGGGATGAACTTGCCGTGCCGATAACGCGAACACCGTCAGCCACCGCGAGTTGTATTGCCATGAGGCCAACCCCGCCGCTGGCTCCGTGCACCAACAACGTGTCACCGCTACGAGTATCGGTCGCCTTCAGTGCGTGAACCGCTGTCGCACCGGTCAGCAGCAGTCCGCTCGCTTCTTCGAAGGACATCGACGCGGGCTTCGCCAATACCGAACTCGCGGAGGTGACGAGACCAGTAGCGTACGCGCCCGAGACCCGGTAGGCGATCACTTCATCACCGACGGCGATCGGGCCACTCGGTCCTTCAATCTCGCCGCCAACTTCGCGGACGATTCCGGACGCTTCGAAGCCAAGGGGGAGCGGTAGAGCCGTCGGATCCTCTCCGTAGGCGCCACTATAAAGTTTGAAGTCCACCGGATTGGTTCCGGCAGCTCGCACTTCGATCACCACCTGGCCGGGTTCTGGGGACCCGAGCGTCGATTGGACCATCGACAAGACCTCGGGTCCTCCGTAGGCTCTCGCAACGACGGACGTTATCTCCATAGCGCCAACATTATGGGGAGATGTTCTACACGTGTCCGCCACGACGACCATATATATGGCGCCAGATTCATCGACGTTTCGTCGCCGCATCGCGCGCTGAACTTGAATATCGTCAACGAAGCCCGATGGCTGTCACGATGGTCGTATCGGAACACGAACTGGTCGCTTCAGCCTCGCGATCATGTGCCGCGTCGAAGGCGTGCCCCCGGTATCAGGTGCCTTGACCACGTCCGCGCCCGGCAAGGGGTCAGGTCGAATCGAAACACCGACTCCTCGTCACGTCCACTCCTGTGTCGTTGGAACCCTGTGAGGCTGCGAAGAACCTATTGCAGGAATTGCTCGTAGCCAGGAACGGTGAGGAAGGGCGCGAACTCCTCCGCGAGGGCCACCTGCTCGAAAAGTCCCTTGGCATCTTCAAATCTGTCGCCTGGGAATCGCTCCAGTTGGGCCATAACGCTCTCGATGATCGAAGCGACGTATTCCTCCGTGATGACGTCCCCCTCGATCGTCGTCGTACCGGTACGGACCCACTGCCATATCTGGGACCGCGAGATCTCGGCGGTGGCGGCGTCTTCCATCAGATTGTCGATCGCGGCCGCACCGACTCCGCGGAGCCAACTCTCTATGTAGCGGATTCCCACCGACACGTTCGCCTTGACCCCGGACGCGGAGACGAAGGAACCGTCGATTGTCAGATTCGTCAAGTCGTGGGCCGACGGGCTGTCAGAAAAGGTCTGGCGATAAATCTGATTGGGACGTGATCCCAGGACGGCATCGAATTCACTGAAGGCAATCGGTACGAGATCAGGATGGGCCACCCACGTCCCGTCGAATCCCTCCTTCGACTCGCGATGCTTGTCGGCACGAACCTGTTCGATCGCCTTAGAGGTCACGTCGGGGTCTCGTCGGTTCGGGATGAATGCGCTCATACCACCAATCGCGTGAGCTCCACGACGGTGACACGTCTCGACGAGCAGTCTGGTGTAGGAGCGCATGAAGGGAACCGTCATGGTGATCTGAGATCGGTCCGGAAGGACGAACTCCTCGCCTTGGTCCCGGAAGTTCTTGATGATGGAGAAGATGTAATCCCAACGTCCGGCGTTGAGGCCCGCACAGTGATCGCGAAGCTCGAAGAGGATCTCGTCCATCTCGAACGCCGCGGGAATCGTCTCGATCAGGACGGTCGCCCGGATTGATCCATGGGGGATGCCGATGTAGGTCTCCGCGAACGTGAAGACCTCGTCCCACAGCCGCGCTTCGAGGTGACTCTCGATCTTGGCCAAGTAGAAGTACGGCCCTCGCCCCCGCTCGATCAACTCCTTCGCGTTGTGGAAGAAGTACAGACCGAAGTCCACGAGCGAACCCGACATCGGCATGGAATCACCAGAGTCGTCTTGAAGTCGAAGATGGGCCTCCGTGAGGTGCCAGCCTCGCGGGCGCATCACGATGGTGGGGGTTTTCTCCCCCAGGGCGTAGGTACGACCGTCGCTGGACACGAAGTCGATCTGTCGGCGAATGGCGTCAAAGAGTGAGATTTGTCCCCCGATGACGTTGGCCCACGTTGGACTCGTCGCATCCTCTTGATCGGCCAACCAGACCCGCGCCCCCGAATTCAGAGCGTTTATTGCCATCTTGCGGTCCGTCGGGCCGGTGATCTCCACGCGACGATCTTCGAGTCCCGGCCCCGCACCGGCGACACGCCAATTCGAATCTTCGCGAATGGTGCGCGTTTCGGCGAGAAAGTCGAATCGACCACCATTCTTGATTCGGTGTCGAGTGATCGAGCGTTGGGAGAGGATGTCGCGACGGTCCGCTTCGAAGCATAAGTGCAGCTGGCGGAGGAACTCGAGTGCGTCGTCGGTGAGGATCCCGTCGAATCGCTCCTCCAGCGGTCCCGAGACGAGCACTTGGGAAAGAGTGTCGAGAAGGTCATTCATCTCTAGAACTGCTCCTCTTCTGTCGAACCCACGAGGGCGAGGGTCGCGCTCGTGGGATTAAGCGCTGTCGACACTCGGTCGAAGTAACCGGTTCCCACCTCGCGTTGATGTTTGGTCGCGGTGTACCCGCTGGCTTCGGCAGCGAATTCGGCTTCTTGCAACTCCACGTACGCGCTCATCGCACGCTCCTTGTACCCCTGAGCGAGCGTGAACATCGAGTGGTTGAGCGAATGGAATCCCGCGAGCGTGATGAACTGAAACGCGTACCCCATCGATGCCAACTCGCGCTGGAACATCGCGATCTGCGCGTCGTCAAGGTGGCGCTTCCAGTTGAAGCTCGGTGAGCAGTTGTACGCCAACAGCTTGTCGGGGAACTGCGCTTTCAATGCCTCGGCGAACTTTCTCGCGAGGGTGAGGTCGGGTTCAGACGTCTCCACCCACAAGAGGTCGGAGTAGGGAGCGTAGGAGAGCCCCCGTGCCAGTGCGGCCTCGAAACCGCTGCGTACTTCGTAGAAGCCTTCCGACGTCCGCTCGCCGGTGAGGAACGGTCGGTCGCGTTCGTCGACGTCACTCGTGAGGAGATTCGCACCGAGGGAATCGGTTCGCGCGATCACCAGGGTGGGAACGTTCGCGACGTCGGCCGCCAGACGAGCGGCATTCAAGGTACGAATGTGCTGACTCGTGGGAACGAGCACCTTTCCACCCATGTGCCCGCACTTCTTCTCACTCGCGAGTTGGTCCTCCCAGTGGACACCGGCAGCGCCGGCGTCGATCATCGACAGCATCAATTCGAACGCATTGAGTGGTCCGCCGAAGCCGGCTTCAGCGTCGGCGACGATGGGAACGAGCCAGTCTTTTTCGGTGTTACCGTCGATGAACTCGATCTGGCTCGCTCGCAGCAGTGCGTTATTTATCCGTCTCACGACGGCGGGCACCGAGTTCGCGGGATAGAGGCTCTGGTCCGGGTACGTCTGACCACTGAGATTGGCGTCAGCCGCGACCTGCCAACCCGAGAGGTAGATGGCCTCGAGCCCGGCTCTCACTTGTGCGACCGCCTGGTTGCCGGTCAGTGCTCCCAAGGCGGCGACCCATGTCGTCGAGTCGGTCCGGCTTTGCTGGATCAGTTGCCACAGTCGCTCCGCGCCACGGCGCGCGAGCGTCCGCTCTTCGCGAACTGGCCCGCGCAGGGCGATGACCTCTTTCGCCGAGTAGTCGCGACGGACGCCCTCCCAGCGCAAATCATTAGCCCAGTCAAACTCGAGTGCTTCCTCGGTTTGGGTCTGGTCTCCTTGTTGTGTACCCCTCGCCATTTTTTCCATCGTCACTCCTTTGTGAATGTGTTGGTCGGGTCAACCTAACAGCGAGGATTCCGATTTAACAGAAAATATCGGCCAAAATGTGACAAACATCTGTCTTTATTTCATTATTCAGAAAAAAGGGGTAATATTTCTCCATGTCGATCCTTTCCGAGTCCGAGTCTCACGAAGATGCGTCGATGGCGTTCGCCATCGGCCGGCGCATTCGAGAACGTCGCGTAACCCAGGACCTCACCATTACCGACCTCGCCGAGCGAATCGGTCGCGCGCCGTCGCAGGTTTCCCTGATTGAAAATGGCCGCAAGGAACTCAAACTCATCGAATTGAGACAAATCGCGTCGGCGCTCGCGACGACGGTCGAAGCCCTCATGAACGCGGAGCCGCCGAGTCGTCGTGCAGCCCTCGAGATCGCACTCGATCGGGCGCAGCGAGGAGCCGTCTTCTCATCGTTGAACATCCCCAGCCTGGCTATTCGCAAGACGTTGAGTGACGACGCCATCGCGACGATCTTGTCGCTACACGACGAAATTCAACGACTACACCACGAGCGCGCCGCGACGCCCGAGATCGCTCGACGTGCCAATACGGCGCTACGACTCGACCAAAGGAATCGCAACAACTATTTTTCGCATCTCGAAGACATCGCGAAAGACCTCCTTCAGCGCGTTGACCATCATGGTGGTCCGCTATCGCAACGCAGCGCGAGTGAACTCGCGAAGCATCTCGGCTTCTCGCTTCACTATGTCGGTGACTTCCCCAAGTCAACGCGTAGCATCACGGATCGTCGCAACGGACGAATCTATCTTCCCGTGAACCAACGAGGAATCGATCCGCGATCCGCACTCTTGCAGGCTCTAGCTCTTCACGTGCTCGAGATGAAGGAGCCCAGGGATTACGAAGAACTCCTTCTTCAGAGGGTGGAGACCAATTACCTGGCTGCCGCTCTCATGATCCCCGAAGAGAGTGCCGTCGAATTCTTGACCACCGCGAAGGCGGCACGGGAACTTTCGGTGGAAGACCTTCGCGACACGTTCGCGGTTCCCTATGAGACGGCCGCGCACCGCTTCACGAATCTTGCGACACATCACTTGCAGATCCCGGTGCATTTCTTGAAGGTGCACGACAGCGGCGTTATCTCCAAGGCCTACGAGAATGACAATGTCGTTTTCCCCACCGACGCCCTGGGCTCGGTCGAAGGACAGATCGTCTGCCGGTGGTGGGCGGCGCGTCAGGTATTTTCCATCGAGGATCGCATGACTCCATACCACCAGTACTCGGACAAGCCAGCTGGAACGTACTGGTGCACTTCAAGTATTCAAGTCAGTCCTTCGGGAGCGTTCTCGGTCAGCGTTGGTACGACGTTCGAGGATGCACGGTGGTTTCGCGGCCGCGATACGAAAAAGCGTTTCAAGTCGACCTGTCCAGATGAAAGGTGCTGTCGTCGACCGTCAGATTTTCTCTCGAGTCGTTGGGAGGGAATGGTATTTCCCAGTGCACAGTTGAATTCCTCGTTGCTTGCGGCGATCCCGACGGGAACTTTCACTGGCGTGGATCGTGTCGGCGTCTTCGACTTCCTCGAGAGCCACACTCCCAGCACTGAGGGTTAATCGACCCGCTACGGGTCAGTGGTCCTGTGGATAGGCCGTCGCACGATGAAGATTGGAATCCGGCGCGATTTCCACTTTCGCAAGAAGTTGACTGCCGGTATCTTTGAGTCGCATTCGAGTGACGCGTGGCAGATTCAAGATTGAAAAGTCAAGCGCCGTCGAGATTGCAAGGACGAGGCGGCAGACGTGTTGAGAGCGGCATTGGATGATAAACCGCCGCCGAGGAACGCGGTCCTGAGTGAAGCTATAGACGTTGTTATTTGCTTGGCCCAGGGTGCGGGTCCCGTCGCACCGCTGGTGACGACAGACAACGTCAAGCTTGATTGGTGAAGGCGCTCGAACAACGCACTTACGAAAAACTTTCGAACGCCCACCCCCACCAAAGACCATTGAGATAGAAGCGGGGTCGTCAGATTGCTGGCGTCGCCCCCTCGCATCCGTGGAAGTCATTGGCAAGTGCTCTTAGGTAGGAACCGAATCACGCGTGGAGCTGGGTAATCCCATCTCAGATTTGTTCGAAAAGCGCGTTGATTAGTGTGGGGCGGCTCGCGAGCCGCCCCACACTAGATCAGCACTAGGCCAAGATCTTGGCCTCGTTCGAGTCGTGGCGAATATCGATTCGTCGCGGCTTCGCCTCCTCGGCTACTGGGATCGCCAAAGTAAGGACTCCGTCCGAGAACTGTGCGTCGATCTTGGATGTGTCGAGATTGTCGCCCAAGAGAATTTGACGTGTAAACACGCCGTGGGCACGCTCTGCAATCAAAGCTTCGATGCCCTGCGCTAGCACGGGTGCTTGACGCTCAGCTCTCACGGTCAAGGTGTTGTTGTCGACCGTTAGCTCAATCGATTCGGCGTCAACACCTGGCAGATCGAATTGAAGCAGAAATTGCTCTTCCTTGCGGTATGCATCCATCGGAATTCCGACCGCTGTAGATCGTCGACTTGTATCTCCCACAAGTTGTTGAAAGAGTCGATCAAAGTCTCGATATGGTTCGGAACGAACAAGAAGTGGCATCGCCTAACCTCCTCATAACTCAACTGTATGTAATTACTGGCTAGCACTCACCAGTAGTGATTGCTAATTTAGCAGGTCAGGCTACTTTAATGACACAAAAATCTTAAAAATTTCCTAAACGAAATGCGGTCAATAAAGTGCTTTCCAACCAGCGGTTTTCAGTCGCCTAATCACCCATACCGAACACCTCAACGGGGTTGACGATAGTTAGGTTTCAGGCTGAAAGGTGAAGCCGCGCGGACATGACCTCGACGAACTGTTCTTAAACACAAGTTGCCACCATGGTCCACCGAGATGAAAGGCGCAGCTGTCCGAAGCTGGCGTCCCTCGAACAACGTAAGCGAGACCCTCAACTCCGCGGTTAGTACTTCGTGCAGTGGTGAAAATCACGATGTCGTAGCCAGAACTCGCGATGTACCGTCGCGTGGTCAGAAGAGGGCCGATCCCAGCAAGATTTCCCGGTGGCGAACTACAGAATGTTGGCGCGAAGGCGGACGGTGCACCCAGGGCCGCCAAGGCTGCGGCTCCCCAACAGGGCTCGAAGCTGGCGTCGTAATGGTGAGCGGGCCGATCGTACTGTCCCCACGCGAACAACACGACTACGATCACAAGAACGAGCGCAGCAATGCCGAGGATTCGTTGGCGTGATAGACGCTGCATCACATACTGAGACTATGGCCCCTGGCTCGCCATTGCTTGGGACACCTCCAATTAGTCGGCGCAACCACTGATGATGGAGGGGAGTGGCTTTGCTCCAACCATCGCGTGATCCGTCGTCGGAGAATGTGCACGTAGGCCTGGAAGAATCAATCTGGAGAGGCTGCTTTAGAAGACCCCATACAGAAGGACGTGGTCACGACGATCGATGAAGTAGTAGTTAACCGTACAGTCATTGCACGTCCGAATTCCTGCAGAGTTGAGGGGTATCACTTCGATGACCACAGTCTTTGCAATGAGGGCCTCGCCACAAGAAGTTTCGACGGTTGTGGCATCTGGCGTGATCGGGGTTACCTTGATTAAGTCACTACGGGGAAAATTTTGTGTTGGATAGCTGTCATGACGTGAATTGAGTGACGCCAACGAAGACCAGAGTGAAGGATCGGTCGCCAGCTTCGCGGCAGGCAGATCCTTCACTGCGACTTGATTCGTCTCCCATTTGGCTCGCAAAGTCGCTCTCGTCGTGAATGAAACTAACCCCTGGGGATTGGGGCATTGGGCTAGAGCCGCAGAGGATGCAGCGGAGACCGGGCTTGGATAAATCAGCGGAGAATATGTCGGAGTGCCGGAACTCGAGGCGACGTCGAGAGTTGCGCCACCGACTAGGAGGGGAAGGGAGAAGAGTCCGAGCAACACGACGCGCCACACGTTGAACGTTACGCTGTTCATCATCCTTCCCTTCGACGAAGAGAACTTCCAACTTGCCGATCACTAGTTGGTGATTTGGCAAGTCCACCACTACGGACAATTCTTATCATTCAGCTCGAACGTTGACGATTGAACTTCCAAATCGTGCCAGCCGTGAAGACAAGTGCATCACTTTTCAAGGGTGCTTCACATTAGAGCCCTGCATGCGTGGCGGTATATCCTGTTACATAGATGCGCACCTAAGGAAAGAGCGGCGCGCGATGGAAACCTCGCCCAGCACGGATCCGTTTGGCCAGATCGAGCGCATGAGTACTCGGTGACTGAGGCGTCTGAGCCAGTTCAATGTTCTAGTGGCGCCATCACGGGATCCACTCAGCCCCCTGACTCGAGGGATACCGTCACCGTACCGGTTCCATATAGTTGAGCATTTGCTGCCACGACGCATAGAGATGACGACGTCGTGAAGTTCACCACCACGGTCGCCGGGTACTTCAGGGTCTTCTTGTACCTCTTGGAAGGAATGATCTTGTTGTTCTTTTCGCATTCCACTGTCCACTGCACTAGGCCACTCAACTCTGGCTTGGATGAGATGATCAACACGATCTTGTATGGCTTGTTGATTTGTCCACTCGCGTTGGCAAGCGCGTAGTGACCGGTTGCGTGGCCGGTCGATACGACGTGAAGTGGCGAAGCTCCAGCGTTCCCCGCCCATAGGCCGCCGACGATTGCCGTAGGCACTAGCCAAAGGGACAACTTTCTCATGCGGTGCATCAGAACATCCTCTCTCCGGGGCGGACGCCATCATCGGGAATTCGCCAAAGTGTACAACTCTCAAATCGCCGTCGAGTCGGCACCGCCTCGCAACTTACCCAAGAACCGCAGTCACTAGCCTGAAACTGTGCTGCGAAGACGAACATATGGATTGGCACTCGTCGGATCACTGGTCGTTGCCTCGTATTTATTCATTGCCCAGCCCACGCCTATTGCGAGTGCTTCCGCGCCGGGGATGTTATTGCAGGCACAAGAGGTCGACGCCACGGGACCAAGAGCACTCATCGTCGGGAACCTGCACGGCGTATATAGGACCGTTGATTCAGGACGCTACTGGGTCAACATCACACCGCCGATAATCGCATCTCAGCCCGTTCTTCTTTCACATCTAAGCGCGATCGTCTCCGCAGGAGGCAATCGAATATGGCTCGACCTCGAAGGCGACGCGCGAATCGATTTCACTCCCTACTCGTCAAATGAAGGGAAAAGTTGGCGCCTACTTAAGAGCACAAAAGTCGTTCTTCCTCCGACTCAGAAATGGAAGATGAGCGGGATCAATCGCGATGCAAGTGTTCCTAAGGGATTTCGAATTCGCGACTTGTATCTCGCCTCACCCTCTCTTGGTTGGGCTCAGGCTTCCGGCCCTCGAGTTGGAGAATTCACGCCTACTTATTTACTACTCACTACTAACGGCGGGAGGTCATGGACGACGATCTCGACGCAACCCGCCTTTCGCACGACTTGACTAAAGGTCGCGGTGGCGGGAGGTTTTCACTTGACATTGATCACGTTGAAGATGGGCCGCTGCAGTAGGAACTCCATGTCCTCCAACGCCTACGAGATTTTGAACCAATCGCTGACTTCAGTGCGTCAAATCACCGGCCACGACCGTTTCCATTAAAGAAGAAGATCTTGGCTCTCTTGCCATCGGCTGTACGAGGGGAGATTGACGAATACTAGCTGGGCTTTTTCTCGAACATGAAATGAATCAATCGATGTCGCAAGCGTCGCCAGAGATTGACCGCCTTCGCGTTGCTTTGTGTCGGTACGACTGGCTCGGGAATCGAGTCCTCGTCAGCATGATACGCGGGTTGGGCAAGAAATGCCTGAACGGACGCCGAGTCCGATTCTTCCGTTGACTTCCTCGATGACCTCATGACTTCATCGTAGAGAAGTATTCAGTCGCTTCAATCACGAAGGCGCTGCCCAATTAGTTCGGGCAAGGCTAATTCGTCAACCACTTGGGTTACTTGACGCGAGCGTTCAAACAAAACGTCTCGCTATATTTGCCAGACTGACCAAGTGGCCGGTTCGCAAATCCCATGTTTTCGCGGGAGCACACGCGGTCCTTCGAACGTGGCCAATGAAATCGTCGCCCTTTGTGCACTCAGGGATCATGGGTAGTCTCTAGCCTTGTTTATACGGGTCTCCTGTTTAGGTGTGTCGTCGGGAAGTGTCGGGCGCCGAAACATGACGACTCCCTCCGCGTCAAGCAACGGGTCAGTCTAGAAAGAGGCGTTCCTAGTTGGGGGACATGACCTCAAGTGAGGCTGACCGCGACGCGCTGATGAGACGCTCGTCGTACGCCACGACTCCCTCGAGGTCATCTCCGATCTCCAAGGCTGTTGCCAAGTGCAAAGCATCCAGGGAACGCAATGTGTGGGGCAAGAGGTGACCCGCGGTGTAGAAGGTCGTCACGCTCGGCAGCACGAGTGAGACCGACTCCAATATTGTTTCGACATCGTCGTTGGAAATACCTAGTCGACTGGCGGCTCGGACGGCTTCGGTCCGAAGCAGTTGTGACGACCAGATCGAATCGTGGGTGACGAACCACTCGCGCATCGCCACGGATTCATTTTCTGCCGTGAGGAGTTTCAAGAATGCGGACGTGTCGAGATACCACGCCATGAGACTTATCGATCTTCTCTCAACTCATCAAGCACGTCCGACGCCGAACGTTCTGACGCTACGGCTAGGGGTAGCTCGACGGGGTGTCGTCGTGCTGGCTGGACACGTCCCGACGCGATGAGCGTGGCGACCCCCGAGGTGCCCGACGGCGAACTCAAGACTGCGACCAAACGACCACGATCGGTGACACCGAGGGTCTCACCTCGCGCAACTCGGCGCAGTGCCGCTGACGCATGTTGTTGCAACTCGCGAATCCCAATGGTCTCCATGTGCGTCAATTGTAGCACATAGTCTTTTTGTCGAGCGCGGGCTTCTCGAGTGAGAGGAGAAGGGAGTCCTTGCGCTCTCCTTGAAATCTCACAGCGCGTACCGATCTGAAACGGTGTCCTGCAGCGCGGACGGTGAGTTAGCGCGGAGCCGTGACCTCGTAGAACGAAGCACTCAGCGTGAAAAATGATGAGGTAAGTCACGTTGGGCATCGTTCGCGCCCAGCGACGGATCATATTCTTAGTAATGGAGTGCGGGCTGAAGTCGGGCCTTCGACGAGTCCTCAGTTCGATGGACCAAAGAATTTCCCAGCCTCGTACAATGCGGACATGCCAGACATTCCGCGCGCGGGGGTGATTAGGTCAAACGACCGGCGACTTCCATGGGCCATTCGTCATAGATATCCCCGTAACAGAATCTTCCGTTCGCTCTCGTGGATCTGGAGCAATCCGATCACAATCGCAATACCAAGCCAGATTGCAAACCGTCGCCGAGATCTTCGCGGACTTGTCGACCGCCTAAAACCACCTCTCTAGACGACCACGCGCCACTGCATGGTTGCACTCTTGTTGCTAGGGGCCGCAGATCCGAACCCAAACTGACCAAATCCAATCGCCAGTTCAAGGCTGCAGACACCCCTTGATGTAGGCCATCGATCTGATAATCTGATTACATGACAGAGATCAGTGCTACAGCGGCAGCTCGAAATTTCGCTGAGTTGCTAGATGCAGTTGAGTTCAAGGGTGAGCACATCACCATTGTCCGTCGGGGTCGAGCAATTGCCCACATCGAGCCTGTCACCAATGGTCACGGTGAAGAAGTGAAGACGCTCTTGAAGAGGAACTCGGCAGATGCGGCGTGGAAGTCATCGTTGAAGCAGACGAGGGACCTAGTGGTCCCCGAGGATCGATTCTGAAACGGCTACTGCTGGACACAACTTTCTTGATTGATTCCGAAAGGTCAAAAATCAATCTCGATGACGTAATTGGCGATCAGGATGACGTGGCGATTGCTGCGATTACGGTGGCCGATCTTCAAGTTGGGGTCGCATTGGCGAAGGGAAAAACGCGTCAAAGCCGTCAGAATCTCGTGGATGAGGTCGTTACCTCAATACCGGTTCTGGACTACGATCTCACGGTCGCCCGGACGCACGCCGATCTTCTTGCCTTTGTACGTCACCAAGGTCGCCCCCGGGGTGCTCACGACCTCATCATCGCCGCTACCGCTCTCGCGACCAATCGAATTGTCATCAGCGCGGATACGAGAGCGTTTGTCGACTTGCCCGGAATTGCCGTCATCTCCTATCGGTAGACATTTCGAGTCGACGTGCCATTGCCAAAGTACGACTCGCTCCTCCGAGACGGCGTAGGTCCCCGGGGCCGTTGACAATGGCTGACACCATGGTCGCACGAGGGGCGCTCAAGGATGACAAATTATTGCGAGCTCTATGTTGAAGGGTCTCGTGGGGGGCGTCAGCGATGACGCGGCGATGACCCTTTTCGCGCCACGCAACGGGTCAATCGGTGTCGTGGGTCCGACTCGTCCTACGCAATTAAAAATCGCTCGTCGCCAATAGATACTTCGACTGATAGTTCACCCCCGACTGCTTCGACATACTTGCGAAGTGTGTCCAATTGGGCCCGCTCAATATCACCGTGTTCAATGCGTGAAACTCGGTTCTGACTGATATTCAGACGATGAGCCAACTCGACCTGTGACAGATCCGACGCCTTGCGTAATTCGCGCAACCGATAGGAACGAACCTCTTCAACCATCCGCTTCTTGTGGGCATCCACGTTCTTTCGATCGACCGGTCGGTCCTTGAGTACGTCGCTAAGTTTCTTTGCCATTATTTCCTCTTTCTCAATGATTCGGTGTGTTCATCCAATCGATCATCAGCGACGGAGATGTTCACCGTGTACCACTTCTTCCAGTTTTGTGCCTTGTCTCCTGCGACCAACAACACCGCGTTTCGTTCAATGTCAAAGGCGAACAGTACCCGCAACTCTGAACGGCCTTTGGAGCCCGGTCGCAATTCCTTCATGTTTTTGTGACGCGAAGCCTTCACTGAGTCGACGAGGGGTCGTCCCAGTTGAGGGCCTCGCTCCTGCAATAACTCGAGAGCGGCGACGACGAGTTCGTACGAAGGTTGATCCAGTTCCCTGAGCCACGACTCAACATACGCAACATTCACTTCCCACACGAGGAATATATTACAACACTTGTGTTATATAATACAAGAGTTGTATTTCTTCAGAAGGACGTCATTACGAAGCATGCTGTCCGTGACGGGATCGTGCTCAGTTTTGACCGAATGCTTCGGCCAGGAAGTGGCTGAAGATATGGCTGCAGCGGGCGTAGAGTCTGGCGCTGTGGGACTTGGCTGACCCAGTGAAACGTGGGTTGCATGGAGTGAAAGGAGATCCGTGTGCGGCGGTTGGACTCATCCGCGCCAAGCAAGGGGTCAACGACGTTGTGTCGCCGCGCTAAAGACCGAGTATCGCTCTCATCGAAGGGACGTCGTCGCTCAACACCGTCCAGATAATCGCGGGATCGACATTCTCGTAGTCGTGGACGATGCGGTTGCGTGTCCCGACGGGAAGGCTCCAGTTGATGCTGGGAAATTTCGTCGTGTACGACTTGGGAAGACGTCCCACCGCTTCACCGATCTCGGCGACGATGTTCTTGGCTGCACGACGTGCGACCCAATCGCTGAGAAAGTGTTCTAGACCCAACGATGCCAATTTTTCGGCGTCATTGAAGAGTAGGGTCAACTGCGACAGGACATATTCGAGATTCCGTTCACGTTTCTCGTTGTCACGTTCTTCCTTCGAGGAGAGATCGAAAACAGTCTCGGGATTTCGCTGCCGAACGAATGGTTTTCCTCCGAGACCATCGACATCCTTCGGGGGTGTACTCACAACGCCATTGCTTCGGTGAGAATGACGTCGCCAGGGCCACGACCTCTGTCACTGACCACGTCGACCGGGTAGCCCGTGAGCTCCTCGACCAGTAGCGCGAATTCCGTCAAATCGTAGAGTGAGGCACCCTCTCGAGGTGTCACGAGTAGATCGATGTCACTGGCGTAGACATCTTCGTTGCGGGCAATAGATCCAAAGACTCTCACATTGCTCAATCCACACTTGTCCGCCAAGCGCTTGACATCCTCGCGATGCTTGTTCAGGTTGTCGCCCGGCAAAGGTCGGGCCGCCTCCAGTAGTCGAGCTCGCGTTCGCGGATTAGGGACCACGGCGCCTGATTCGTATGATGACAACCGAGACTGGCTGGTGTCGGCTAAAGACGCGAGCTGCGACTGGGTCAGGCCCATTTGTTCGCGTCTTTGTCGAAGTTCAGTCGAGAAACTCATGGACTCATTATACCAGTGATATACCGAGACAATTCGATTGATCTCGGTTTGGGCTGTTTCCTACGGCAATGGATTAGAGAGATTGAGCTACGCGATTTGCTTGCGTGTGCGCCTCTTGACGGCGACGATGTCTAGGTCGAGGACCTTGGCCAAGGAAACGACTGTGGACAGAGTGGGGTTGGCGTGTTCCGCTGAAAGTAGACGCCGTACTGATTCCGGCGCAATTCCCACACGTCGGGCTAACTCTGCTTTAGACATTCCAAGGGAAATTCGCTTATTCTCAATGGCGCTGACGATACGGTCGACCTCGTCAATTGATGACCGTGCTCGACCGTAAGCGTCATGGTATTCCGCTGTCTGTGCGCGCGATTCAAAGTAGCGTTCGGCGCCAGTCTTTGCCATCTTGATTCCGATCTCTCCTAGAGTGTTACGAAAGAGTGTAACATATATGTTGTGCTCATTTCCATGGTTTATTTCGGTGCTGATGAGGTGAATTGGGACTAAATGTCGCCCGTTCGAGACTCCGGCCATCTGGATGAAGAAATGGTCGTAGTTAGATCTAAGAACCATGGCGAGATGATTTCGATGCGGCACGGTGTCTGGGAGAAGCGAGGGGATTTTGATTGAAACCCCTTTGGCGCCGGGCAACGGGTCAGCGCTGACTTTGAAACCACTCTACTTATTGCCTCGAATCGCAATTTTGATACCTCGACGAGCAATACCTTGCCCTGTGGAACTTGATGCAAGATGGAGACGATTGAGTCCGACGCCAGACCATATTGCACTTTCGATGTTCACAATCTCATTCGAACAAACGTGACTGACTCATTTTCGAGATCGACGTGTTCGACGCGCCATCCGGCGTCATGCCATGATCTTGCCTGAACATGCGTGTCTCCTTTCTCATTGGACCACCACGGGTTGTGAAGTCGAGCCGAGGGTGGAAGTGTGCCGCGGAGTATCTCCTCGACACGTTCAAATGAAATCTCAACTTGCGACGACTTGGCAGTCAGAAGGAAATTCCGAAGTGGGTCGTATTTGCTCATTGCAGGTTCACAATTTGCCGCCGCCGTACGAGTCACGTGCCATGCGAATCATTCGACGTATCAATTTTGAGTTGCTCACAAGCGTGGCCTCTGATAACTGAATCCGAAATAGTCCCCACTTCGTTTTGTATGCCAATACGGGAAGACCTGCCTCTTCAAGCTCTGCACGAAGAATGTCGTCGTTGGGAATCTTGAATTCGGCGATGACAGCCCCGGCCCGAGAGCTTTCTGGTGATTCCTCGCTCACAAATACTTGAACAACGCGTCTACACCGAGTACAGTACTGTTTCCCGTTTCCTAGATTTCAAGTTCCTGCAAACAGGAGTCCGGTCGATGCGTCATGCCTTAACGGTGGTGATTACTGTCTGCTGCCTTTGCGTTCTCTCCTTTTCTCAAACCGCCGACGAACTGATCGCCAAAAACATTCAGGCCAGGGGCGGAATCGAGAAGATCAAGGCCATCAAGTCCGTGCGCATGACGGGCAAGTTCGATGGCGGCGGAGGTTTCACCGCGGCCGTGACGCAGGAAAACGAGCGCCCGGACCTGGTGCGCGAGACTTTCATCGCTGCAGGGCATGACGCGGTGCAGGCGTACGACGGCACGACCGGCTGGCAGATCCAGCCCTTCGGCGGAAAAAAAGATCCGGAATTGATGGGCGAAGATGACTTGCGCGATCTGTCTGCTCGACGCCGACTTCGACGGCCCGCTGGTCGACTACAAAGAGAAAGGCAACACGGTGGAGTATCTGGGCCACGACGTCGTCGACGGAGATGACGCTCTGCGGCTGAAGGTGACGCTGAAAAATGGCGACATCATCTATGACTATCTCGATCCCGACACCTTTATCGAGATCCGCCGGGAAATCCAGCAATTTATTCGCGGCTCGGTGCGGGAGCGCGTGATGGGGCTGGGTTCCTACAAGCCGGTCGCCGGAGTGATGTTCCCGTTCTCGCTTTCGCAAGGATCGAAGGACAATCCGGACGCGCAGACCACGACGGTGCAGAAAATCGAAGTCAATGTGACCATCAATCCCGCGGACTTTGCGCTTCCCGCGTCGCTGAAAACTGAAGAGAAGAAATCCGGGATGGTCGGGGTTCATTAGTCCACTTGGATCCACTTGGAATTCCGATTATTCCGAACATGAAGATCGCAAGAAAAAGAACAAGCGTCGGGGAAAAAGGATTCATGACTATGAGAGCATCCGCTCGAAAGTCCAGATTCTTCACGCAGTTTAATGTGTTGTCGGTCGCAGTCGTGTTGGCATTCGCTTCGCTCCAAGGCGCGGCACAAGCGCCGTATCGCTTCGACTGCGGCCACCGTTTCCGGGCTGCCCGCACGCAACATCGGCTCAGCCACCATGAGCGGGCGCATCGCCGCGGTGGACGCAGTAGAGGAGAATGGCCGCATCACGGTGTTTGTCGGAGCGGCGAGCGGCGGCGTGTGGAAGTCGGTGAACGGCGGCACCACCTACAAGCCGGTGTTTGATCGCGAAGATGTGCAATCGATTGGCGCGGTGGCGATCGATCCCTCCAATCCGAAAACTGTTTGGGTGGGAACCGGCGAGGCTTGGGTGCGCAACAGCGTCTCGGTCGGCGATGGCGTCTACAAATCCACCGACGGCGGCGAGAACTGGACCAACGTCGGGTTGAAAGACAGCGAGCACATCGCGAAGATTCTGGTCAATCCGAGCGACGGCAACGACGTGCTGGTGTGCGCCACTGGGCATCTGTGGGACGACAACGACGAGCGCGGAGTCTACCAGACAACCGACGGCGGCAAGACTTGGAAAAAAGTTCTGGCGGGCGCGAACGGATCGAGCGGCTGCGCCATGATCGCCCGCAGCAACAGGAACCCAAAACGATTTATGCGGCGATGTGGGATTTCCGCCGCCAAGGCTGGACGTTTCGTTCCGGCGGACCCGGGCAGCGGCCTCTTCAAATCCACCGATGGCGGCGCGACATTGGACCGAAATCACGACGCAACGCCAAAGGCTTTCCGGCCAAACCCTGGGGACGCGTAGCCGTGCAGGTGGCGGAGTCGAAGCCGAATGTTGTGTACGCCAACGTTGAAGCCGAAAAAGGACGAGGTCTCTACCGCTCGGACGATGGCGGGGGGACTTGGACTAAGCTCGATGCCAGCAACTACATGGTGTGGCGTCCGTTTTATTTCGGCAATCTGATCGTCGATCCGAAAGACGAAAACAAGATCTTCAAACCCGATCTCATTCTGCTGTTAAGCAATGATGGCGGCAAAACTTTCAACGTGGTTTCGGGCGCCGACGCACGGCGACTTTCACGATGTCTGGATCGATCCGAAGAATACCAATGTCGTGATCGCCGGGGATGACGGCGGCCTGTGGCGCAGCGAAGACGGCGGCAATCGCTGGAAGCACCAGTTGAACCTGCCGGTCTCGCAGTTCTATCACGTGAGCATCGACAATGCGGATCCGTATCACGTCTATGGCGGCTTGCAGGACAACAGTTCGTGGGTGGGCGATTCGTCCTATCCCGGCGGCGTGACGAATTCGCGCTGGGAAAACATGTATGGCGGCGATGGCTTCTGGATGTTCGAAGACCCTTCGGATCCCGACTACATTTACGCGGAAGCGCAAGGCGGCGAAATCGGCCGCGTGAATCGCTACACGCATGAGACGCGCGATCTCAATCCCTGGCCGAACTACGGCGAGAAGAAACTGCGCTTCAACTGGAACACTCCGATTCACATGAGTCCGAACGAGAAGGGCACGATTTATATCGGGGCGCAATTCCTGTTCCGCTCGCGCGATCACGGGCAGTCGTGGGATCGCATTTCTCCCGACCTGACGACGAACGATCCGGAGAAGCAGAAGCAGGAAGAATCCGGCGGCGTGACCGTCGACAACTCTTCGGCGGAAATGCACACAACGATCTATTCGATTTCGGAGTCGCCGAAGAACGGACAGATCATCTGGGTCGGCACCGACGACGGAAATGTGCAGATCACCCGCGATGGCGCGAAAACCTGGACGAACGTAGTGGACAACATCAGTGGGCTCGGCAAGAATTCGTGGGTCTCGACCATTGAGGCCAGCCGTTTCGACGAAGCGCACCGCTTACGCCACGTTCGATCGCCACACTTTCGGCGACATGAAGCCGTATGTCTACAAGACCACCGATTACGGAAAGACATGGACTGCACTTGCCGGCCCAGGGAAGCGGCGTGCGCGGATTCGCACACGTAATCAAAGAAGATACGGTCAATCCGAACCTTCTTTTCTTGGGCACGGAATTCGGACTCTGGATTTCGGTGGATGGCGGCCAGCATTGGGCGCAATATAAAGGTACGGACTTCCCTGACGTTGCCGGTGCGATGACCTCGTGGTGCAGGCGCGCGAATCTGATCTGGTGCTGGCAACGCATGGGCGCGGCATCTGGATCATCGATGACATCTCACCGCTGCGCGCTCTGACGCCGGAATTGATGACCAAAGAAGCCACGCTGCTTCCCGGGCAGGCCTGCGATTCAATATTTCGATCGTGCGGGCGGTGGCCGGAAGGCGACGAAACTTTCCACGGCCGCAGCCGTCCTACCGATGCGCAGATTACTTATTACCAGAAAAGCCGGCACATCTTCGGCGATCTGAAGATTGAGATTTTCGATCAGGACGGCAAACTCGTGGACACGGTTGCCGGCAGCTAAGCATCGCGGATTGAATCGCGCAGGCTGGGGCGATGCGAGTGAAAGCCGCCGGCGGTCGCCTCCGGCTGCGTCAGCGCTGTTCGAAGCCGCGCAGGGGCCGCGCGTTTTGCCGGGCACCTACACCGTGAAGACTGACCAAGGGCGATCAGACTTATACCGAGACACTCGACGTTGTCATCGATCCGCGAGCGAAATTTTCGCTGGAAGATCGCAAGGCGCAATTCGATCTATCGATGAAGGTCTATCAAAGAACTCGAACACATGACTTATGGGGTGGAGGCGATCGAAGGCGTGCGCGACGCGGCCAACGCGCGCATTGCCAAGCTGGGGGAGAAAGATCCATTGCGCAAACAACTGCAACAACTGGCCGCCAAGTGCGACACTTTGCGGTCGAAGATCGTGGCCACCAAAGAAGGCGGCATGATCACTGGCGAAGAACGCATCCGCGAACACCTGGGGCAGCTCTATGGCGCGGTGAAGGGATATGAAGGCAAGCCGACCGACTATCAGGTGGCGCGAACTGATTCGCTGGCGCACGAATTGCAGGATGTGATCGACGATTTCCAGAAACTGACGCAGAAAGAACTTCCGGCAATCAACAATGGATTGAGAAAGAAGAAGCAGGAAGTGATCACAGTGCTGGCCGAATCCGACTGGCAGAAGAGAAAGGAAGAATCCTCTGCGGCGGCGGGCGCTGGAATGAGAGCCCAGGAAATCCAGATGCGAGAAATGGATTAAAGCAAGCGTGTCCGGCAGATTTCGCAAGTCACGCCAACTTCAGTTCTACTTTCTTGCTGCTAGAGTCTAGCCTGGCGATCCTAAAGTTGCGAACTTGTCCGGCATGGATAGGCTCGGATTTCGCTTTGCCGCCGGGAGTGACGCCCTTCCATCGAGCCTGCAACATTGAACCCAGCGAAGAAAGATCAGGTTTCGACGAGGGCGATCCTGTTTCGATAGCTTTTTCCGCTGCAGTCGTTGCTTCATCGATGCGGCAACTGGCGTGAATGCCTTCGCCGAGTTCCACGCTCGCTTGTCCGCTGAAATCTCCATGATTCGGCCGGTCACTACGTCACCCTGCTTGTGTTCGGCGATGTATTCGTCCAGATCCGCTGGGCACCAGTTGCTTCATGCCCAAGCCGCAGTTGACGCTTTTCGGTATCGATCGCCAGCACTTGCGCCTTCACCACTTGGCCGACCTTCACAACTTCTTGCGGATGGTTGATGCGCTTCTCCGCGCTCATGTCGCTGATGTGAATCATACCTTCGACGCCTTCGGTGAGCTGCACGAACGCGCCGAACTTGGTGATGCTGATGACTGGACCTTCAACCACGGTACCGGCGGCAAACTTTTGCGCCGCGTCGGCCCAGGGATCTCCCAGCGCCTGTTTCAACCCCAGCGAGATGCGCCGTTCTGCGGCGTTGATTCCGCAGGATGACCGCCTCCACGATTTCGCCCTGCTTTCACCAGCGTGCTGGCACTTCTGCATCTTCTTTCCCCACGACATTTCGGAAACGTGAATCAGGCCTTCGATTCCCGGCTCAAGTTCGACGAACGCGCCGAACTCGGCGACGCGCGTAACGGTGCCGCGCACCCGCTCGCCTACTTTGTATTTTCCGGCGACCGCATCCCAGGGATGCGGCTGCAACTGCTTCACGCCTACAGAAATTCGCCGCTTATCTGTGTCGGATGCAACCTTCAGCACTTTCACTTCGATCGGCTGACCCACCGAAAGTACGTCCGACGGCTTGTCGACGCGGCCCCAGGCTATGTCGCTTACATGCAGCAACGCATCCACTCCGCCGAGGTCGACGAATGCGCCGTAATCCGTAAGGCTGCGCACCGTGCCGCTTACGGTGTCGCCTTCCTTCATCTCGCGAATAGCGTCGATCTTTTGCGGAGCGCTCTTCCTCTTCCAGCGACGGCGCGGCGGTCGACCACGACATCTTCGTCGGCAACGTCGAGCTTGATGATGCGGCAGAGAATTTCCTGTCCCACCAACTTCTCCATCTCGGCGGCTTCGCGCACGCCGCTGCGCGAGGCTGGCATGAAGGCGCGCACGCCCACATCCACGCTGAGGCCGCCTTTGATCACGCCCGTCACCGTGCCGACGATCGTCGCCTTGTCGGCGAACGCTTTTTCCAGCGCCGACCAATCCTTCGGGCGCTCGACTTTGGCGCGGGTGAGTTCGTAGTAGCCCTCGGGATCGCGGCCCTTCACGGAGACCAGCAGCTTGTCGCCCTGCTTCACCGCGGGCTTTTCGGGTTCGACCGCATTTTGGAAATCCGCCAGAGGGAGGATGCCTTCGCTCTTGAATCCGATATCCAGAATTACCGAATCAACGGAGACGGCGACCACTGTGCCTTCGAGTTGTTTGCCGGCGCCCTCGCCGTTACGCGCGCGTGCATGGCTCCTTTCGTACTGCGAGAACAACTCGCTGAATGACTCTGTGGTTTCGGGCGTGGACGGGGATTCCTGAACGCTTTGATTGGAAACAGTGGGATTGGACATGAAAGAGTACAGCCTCGCTGGGTATGGATCCCGACTAGGATAACATTCTATGCGGCCATGATAAGGATGCGCCGAGCCGAGACGGCCCTTTTCGCGTTCGAAGACTAACCATTCCGTCGCTCCACCCGTCACGCAAGGAAAGACCGTAGAAGATATAAGGTGAAGCCGCGCCCCGCCAAAGACACCGTAGTACCGCATACGGTTAGGTCCTTCCCCGGAAAAACCAACAGCCCGACTATCCAAGGCATCTGATGCTCGGGCCGCAAGCGGTCCAAAAAACCTCCGCAACTACCAGGAGTTAACCCCGCACAGCCATCAGAAAAAGGAAGAAATTATGAAAACGAATGCAAAGTTGCTCGCTTCCTTCGTTGTCGCGTCATGCGCGTTGGCATTCGCCCAGGACGCTACCAATTTTATTGACAACACAGGCGCGCAGAGTTCGCCGGTTGCGTATGTATACGTTTCCAGCTCGCCCAGCAGCGGCAAATGGCAGATCAATGCGTACTCGGCGAGTTCGACTGGAAAGCTGACTCCCGTTGCGGGCTCGCCCTTTTCCGCCAAAGGCGGGGAGATGGCGCTGACCAGTAAGTGGTTCTTCACCACTAACGGCATCGACATTTACACCTCCTCCATTTCCTCGACCGGTGCGCTGAAGCCGGTGTCATCCATCAATGCTCAGAAACTAAACTCTTGCGACTGCGGTGGGCCCGCCGCACTGTTCCTCGACCACTCCGGTGCAACTCTTTATGACTGGGACTACAACGCTGACGGTGGCTTGAACAATGCTTATCAGTCGTTCGATGTCGACCAGGACACCGGCAAGCTCAGCTATACCGGAGCTACCTCGGTGAGCGCCGAGTTCTATGGGACGCTCAGCTTCGTTGCGAACAATAAGTATGCGTATGGAGGTTCGTGCGGGCGGCGGGGCGACTACCGCCGCTCGGCTTGTAAGACAGCCCCCGCAAAGCAACATCCCGAGTTCATTCGTTGGCTTGGCTCGCCAATTCTCTAGCTGGAAGGCTGGAAGGCCATTGATGCAGAACCATTTGACACACAAGAAAAACGGTCCCGCGACCCGAAGTCGTGCGTGGTTGCGCAACGATTCCGGGCGCGGGACCTTCATGAAGACTCGCCTACATACCCGGCTTGTCCTCGCTCGCAGAAGTGGCATGCATCACGCGGAAGGTCGTTCCGCCGTTGGACCATACCAGTACCAAAGCGTCTTGTCCCTGTGGTACGGCGGACAAGGCTTTCTGCACGTCGGCGGCACTTTGCACCGGCTTGCGATCGACTTGCACGATCACGTCGCCGCGCTGTAGACCTGCGTCGTCAGCGGAACTTCCGGGCTGTACTTGTTCTACGACCGCGCCATGCAAGTCGCTTGAGGCCTGCAGTTGCTGACGCATTTCCGGAGTCATGTCCGCCAAGCCGAGACCCCAGCGAGCTTTGCCATGACCATTGCTGGCGACTTCCTGGCCTTGATTGTCGCGGCTGCCCATGGCTTCGAGCGTCACCGGAATGCTGACTGGCTGGCCGTTGCGCAGAACTTCCAGCTTGATGGTGGAACCGGGTTGCTTCTGTCCAACCTCGATTTGAAGCTGGCTGGCATCGCTCACCTTTTGTCCGTTCAGTTCGGTGATGACGTCGCCGACTTTCAGCCCAGCCTTCGCGGCCGGAGATCCGTCTTCTACCTGGCTGACCACGGCGCCTTCATTGTTGTGCACGTCGAAGAATTTCGCATTCTCTGGCGTCACATCGCTGATACCGATTCCCATGTACCCATGACTGACCTTGCCATAGCGGATCAGAGCGTCCACGGTGGGATGGACGATCTGTGTGGGAATCGCGAAACCCATGCCGGAGAAGCTATCGGAGTTCGAGACCAGGAAAGTGTTAATCCCGATCAATTCGCCGCGAGCGTCGACCAGCGGACCGCCGGAATTTCCCGGATTGATGGCCGCATCGGTCTGAACAAAACTTCCCGGGGCACGGTGATCCTTGGAGAACGGATTTGGCCGGTTCAGTCCGCTGACGATGCCGCGCGTGACGGTGAACTGGAAGCCAAAGGGATTACCGAAAGCAAGCACGGTCTCGCCCGGACGAAGTGCTGTTGAATTACCCCACGGCACGTTGGGAAGGTTCGTTCCATCGATCTTGATTACGGCCAGATCGGTAAGAGGATCCGCGCCAATCAACTTGGCTTTCATGATTCGGCGATCGTTGAGGGTAACGCGAATGTCGACCGCGCCATCGATCACGTGATTGTTGGTGACGATGTAGCCATCCGGCGAGATGAGCACGCCGCTGCCGATGCCGTGCTCAATCTGGGTTTGCGGCCGCGTCGGATGATTAAAGAATGGTGCGAACATCGGAGGCACGCCCTCGGGCATATCGGGCGTTTGACCATCCGCCATTTCAGCTTTGGAGTGAGAAGTGACGGCAACGTTTACGACCGCTGGCGTAACCCGGGCGGCCAGAGTTTCCATTGCCTGATCCAGCGAAAGCAATGCGGCCACGCTGTTGTCGTCGAGCGGAGTCGCAGTGGGAGAGGCAATCGGTGCTCGGGCAAACGCCGGTTTGGCGAATTCGTAGGTGGTGAACGACAACACCAGCGCGATGGCCAGGACGGGCAAAATCAGGCGGCGTGTCAGGAGGGTTTTGCTAACCCTTGCTTTTTGGAACCAGTTTTTCATTTGCGTTTTTCTCCTCATGTATTACGAATTGTTGTGCAACTAATTCTTTAGTTTCTTAGACGGTACAAATACCCTTGGTGGGGCAAACCTGGTTAAGTTGATTTCGGGATAATTTCCCTCTGGATTTGGCGATCGGCGGGATGGAATACCGTCAACCGCATGATGCTGATGCTCCAGACATGTCCATCACTGTCAACGGCTTCGGTTTGAATCACCAGCAATATCGCCTTCGGGGAGCTGACATCATCCACAGAATTGGAAGCGCTGGCATTCGCGTCGACCATCTTTGGGGCGATCATCTTTTTTGCGTCGACCATCTTTGCGTCGATCATGCGCGGAGAGTTGGTCCGCGGCGAAGATTCGCTCCTGCGCATGGCGACATTCTTTGCCGTCGTACGGTACCTGTAAACGCTTCGCGATGCTACTCGCAGGGCGTGGGCGGATACTGTTCGCGGCGAAATATCGCTACGCATGGGATATGTGTTCCGGATGTGCAGCGCGGCCGGAATCATCTTCGCTGCCTGGACTGAATCGGGGGCCAGAGTGGCAACTCCGCGCGATGCGGATTCTGAAAACCCGGCGCTGCTACCATCAAAGGAAACCAGCCTGGGAGCGTAAGGCAGCGCGATCAGACAAACTGCGGAGAATGCGGCGACCAAGCCTAGGGCTGGTTTGTAAATCCTAGTCGCTGCAGGACGGTTGCCGTCGAGAATTCGCATGACCCGTTGCGTGGTCTGTTGCATTCGCCCCGCCACCGCTTGCGCCAGGGCCAGGCCTCGTCGCAGGAAGCTTTTTTCCGCAACCGATACCAGGCATTGCGCATAGGCGCGCGGATTTGAGTTACTGGCCAATACAAAATCGTCACAGGCCATCTCCCGCTCCAGCGCCAAACCGCGTCCAATCCACCAGAACGCGGGATGAAAAAAGAAAAGCGCCCGCATGATTTCCTGAGCCAGGTTCGTCCAGTCATCCCAGCGACGCAAGTGGGCCAACTCGTGGAGCAGAACGGCATTCAGTTCAGCGGGAGAGAGCTCCTGCAAAATCCACGGAGGAAAAATAATTGCTGGTTTAAAAAAGCCGATCGCTGCGGGAGTCCGGATTCGTTCGGAAGTGCACATCGTCACCGGCCGGGAGGAGCCGAACTCGGCGAACGTATTGCGCAGAACGGGATGAAGACTCGCTGAATCGATAACCTTACAACTTCGCCTCAAACGCCGCAGCTGCCAAAAACCAAAGCCGATCTTGGCCAAGCCGGCAAATGCGATGAGAGCCCATACAACGAAGATGTCAGCCGCGTAGGATCCGGGTAGCCGAAATGCTGAGTGCGAGCTGGGCGAGCCGGCGCCGGCCAATCCGATGCTTCCGGAAAAAGGGAGCGCGCTGATCGCGACCATCATGGAAAACCATACGGCGAACCGGGTGCTGGAATTTTGGCGGCCACTGACGCGCAATAAGGCCCAGCCAAACATGGCCAGGACAATACCTTCCTCTGCGCCGTTCAGCATTCGTTCCGCGAAAATTTGTGCCAGAACCTGCCAGTGAGCTGCGAATCCCATTGGATCACTCGCTCCCTTCGAGTATTTTTCGCAAGCGCTTCAACTCGGCTGCGTCGACCGATTGATCCTTGAGTATGTTGAGCACCAGCAACTCGTGAGAGTTTCCAAAAAAGCGGGTCACCAACCGGCGGATCTCAGACCGGGTCGCTTCCTGACGCTCCACCAGGGGCGCATATACGTGGGCTCGGCCATCCTTTTCATGCTTCACGTAACCTTTCTTCTCAAGAATTCGAATCGTCGTGAGCACGGAGTTGTAAGCCAGCGGCATTTTTCCCGGCAGATCCTCTAATACCTGCTGAACGGTGGCTGGCCCTTTTTGCCAGAGAATTTCCATGAGCCGTAGTTCAGCTTCGGTTAGAGTTGGTGATTTTCTGGGAGGCAAAACTCTTGCTCCTTATTCAAAGTCTCTATCTAAAACAATTTGGACGTTCCAGATATTAGACTGTCAACTAGTAAATTAGTTGCATTAGAATGACAGATGGTTGTATGAGCTCAGCGACGCTGGAAGTCTTAAAGGTCAATGCCCTCGAGTGCGAGGCAGAGATTATAACTGAGGGGATATGGTAGGCACGACTGGACTCGAACCAGCGACCTCTACCGTGTCAAGGTAGCGCTCTAACCAACTGAGCTACGCGCCTACAATCGATTACGATTTTAACATGGCACCGTGGGAACAAGCCTGTCCCTGTACGCGGTAGTTTTTCTGTGTTGAGTCCAAACCATCAGGCATGCATCTAGGTGGGGCATGGCGATATCGACGGAATTCAATTTGACCGAGGCCATTGCAGTTCTTGCGCGCACTCCCGTAACCATGGATGCGATGTTGCGCGGATTGCCTGAAAAATGGGTGCAGTGCAACGAAGGTGAAAATAGCTGGAGCGCCTTTGACATCGTGGGGCACCTGATTGTCGGGGAGCGCACTGACTGGATGCCCAGGGTGCGGATCATCTTGGAGAATGGAGAAGGACGAGCATTTGATCCCTTTGACCGCTTCGCTCAGTCCAAAGAGAATCAAGACAAATCTCTGGGGCAGCTGTTGGACGATTTTGCGGGGCTGCGGAGAAAGAATCTGGCTGCTCTGGAGGCATTGAATTTACAGCCGAAAGATTTGATTCGGCGAGGCCGGCATCCAGCGCTGGGACCCGTGACGCTATCGGAACTGCTCGCGACGTGGGCGGTACACGATCTCACCCACGTGCATCAACTCTCCCGCGTAATGGCCTACCAGTATCGGGATGTGGTCGGCCCCTGGAGGGCGTATTTGGGAGTGTTGCGATGTGCCGGTCATAGCGCTCCTTAGGCCCAGCGCGCATTTTGGCGTTCTCGATAGCGACAGCAGATTTGTTTGCACTGCCGGATGAATCCCGTTACCAGTTGCAAAGTTCCGGCTGTGGCAGCGACAATCATTTATGCAAGATAACTCCCAGCGTGGCGAACCCTCTTCATCGAGCGCGCCGCGCGATCCTTTCTTGCCAGGGTGCCTGGTGGTAGTGACGCTAGGCAATCCGCGAGATAAGTTCTGGGGCATGATTCTTTCGCTATCGCCGGAGGGACTCAGCCTGAGCGGCGTCGAGTTGGCATCTTTCGAAGATCTCGTGCTCATGGTGAAAGATGGCGAATCGTTTAGCCCGGCTGTCGTTTTCTTTCCCATGCACCGGATCGAACGGGTAGAGCTTGACCTGCCGGATGGAAATCTGCCTTCGCTTGCGCAACGCTTTTCGGCCAAGACTGGGTCCGATCCCGCAACCATGCTAGGTTCTCCGCTGGCAGCAAATCATGCGGTGAGCGCGGTTCGCTCCGCAGTTGCTTCCAAGAAAGAGCCGGCATGAAGTTTTCTAAAATCTTCACCGCGCCGAACCAACTCACGATGCTGCGGATGGTTTTCGTTCCGTTCATCGTGATAGAACTGGTTGAGGGCCGCTATTTGTGGGCGCTGGTTCTGTTCGTGATTGCAGGCTTCAGCGATGGGCTGGATGGTCTGTTGGCCCGTAAATTACACCAACAAACTTTGCTGGGCCAATATCTCGACCCCATTGCGGACAAGCTCTTGTTGAGCACGCTGTTTTTGGTGCTTTCGATCCTGCACAAAATTCCGTGGAAGTTCACCGTGCTGGTTTTTAGTCGCGATATTTCTATTCTGGCGGCGAGTGCGGTTTTATTTGCGATTGCCGGGTTGCGCAATTTCCAGCCGAGTATCTTCGGCAAAGCAAATACCTTTTCGCAGATCGCTGCCGTTTTTTTCGTGATGCTGCTTAGTCTGCGGCCGCAACGTTGGGTGTGCCCTGATATTCCGGCTGTTTCGTTTGTTGGGCCCAAGCGGGCATCAGGCTTGCTAATGCGAATAAGACCAGGCAACACAGAGATGCCGGGTTCGTGAAAGCTGAATGTCGTGAAAACGGAGAACTAGCGTTATGTTGAGCCATTGTGCATGCCCCCTATGCGCAGTTGTGGCGCAGCTGGTCGCTGAACGAGCGAATTGTCGTTGTCTTACGAGCTGGAAAGTGCTGACGTGCCGGAATTACAGGGTCCCCACAAACCCGAGCGCCGAAAGTTTGGTCCATCTACTACGGAATGTCAATACTATTTTGGGCAGTTGTCTGTTGGCGCACCAATGGCGAGAAAATACTGGATCACAGATCTGCCTCGCAATCGTTGGGTGCGCCGTTTCGTCTACTATTGTGGATAGTGCAGCGCTGCTCCGTTTCGTTTCACGGAGCGAGGAACTTCCTGCAAGTGGACCAACTTTGAGAGAGGTTTCAGCCCTTCATTCGAAGCCACCGCTAACGAAAACTTGCGCGGTCTGTAGATTTCGCGACTCCGCATCATTTCAGTATTGCCGCGTTGCGAGGGACGATCACGCCGCTGCAGTGGCCTTCTGTGCGGGCGCTCTTCCTTGCGGCACCAGTGGCCGCTTGGCCACGAATTCGCACATTAGCGCCACCGCCGCCAGGACCGCCGCCGTGTAAAACGCCATCTGGTAGTTGTGATATTTGTCGTAGAGCAATCCGCCGATGCGGCCGCCGAGCAGACCGGCAACTCCCCAGGCGGTGAACAGCATTCCGTAATTGATGCCGACGTTTTTCGTGCCCCAGAAATCGGCGGCCGTCGCCGCATTCACCGAAATTGCGTGCCATAGCACCAGTAAACGATAAACAGCATGACGAACAGGGCCACCACGTTTCCTCCAACGTAATAGAGGATCGGCATCGCAACCATCGAGATCCCGATCATCAGCCGCAGCACGTTGATGCGGCCGAGGTGATCTGACATCCATCCGGAAAGAATTCGCCCGGAGGCGTTGCCTACCGCTCCCACGACCAACCCAAACGAAGCCAGCGTCACGCTCGGCATGCCCACGCTCTTGGCGAACGGCACGAGCTGGCTGATGACCATCAGACCGGCCGCGCAGCCCAGCGCATACCCGACCCACAATAAGTAGAACGAAGGCGTCCGCAGCACTTCGCCGGGAGTGAAGTCGTAGGTGCTCGCCGCGGATTTCGACGCCGGAGCCGGGGTCCATCCCGCAGGCTTGTAGCCGACTGGCGGGTTCTTCAGCAGGAACGCGCCAAATACCGTCATCGCAAAGAAGACCACGCCTAGCACCTGAAATGTAGTGCGCCAGCCAAAATGCGGGATCAGATAACTGGCGGCCAGCGGACCAAAAATTGCCGACCCCGCGCCGTATCCTCCCACCGCCAGCCCAACCGCCAGCCCGCGCTTGTCCGGGAACCATTTCGACATCACCGGAATCGGCGTGGCGTAACCGAATCCATTGCCCAATCCGCCCAGGACGCCGAAGAAAACGAAAAACTTCGTGATGCTGTCGGCGTAGGAGCACAGGAAAAACCCAAGGCTCACCAGAATCGCGCCCGCCAGAGAAATCTTAAAGGGACCAAGTTTATCCTGCAGCCGCCCGGCCACAATAAACGACAACGCGAAGACGATGACTGCGATGATGAAGACGTTGGAAGTGTCGGCCCGCTTCCAATGAAACTCTTTTTCCAGCGGAGCCACAAACACACTCCAGCCGTACAAAGAGCCTAATGCGAGGTTCATCGAGAGTCCGCCGATCACGTGCCACCAGCGATTCAGATGATCCTGCGCGCCTTGCACGCCAAGTCCAGACAATCCTTGAGTCGCCACAGTTTTCTCCTTAACCGAAAACGAATCGACCACCGGGAGCCGGTGTCTTACCGTTGCCATCAGCGCATCCCACTTCGATTCCACCGCCGAGACCGGGCGTCAGAACCCGCGCTTTCAACGCCCTCTTCGGTCCCCGCACTGGATCGGCGGGGACAGACTACTCCCCTTTTCAACTCTTGGGAACATCCCCGTCCTTGCCACAGTGAAGCATCCACTGCCGCACGCCAAAGGCACAGGATTCCAGTCCTTCCCTAAAACGAGAAGATCGGGCCGAACTCCGAGCGGATGTCGTGCCACTCCCTGGCTGGCATGCCTTCATAAATTGGGAAGGTAGTGGAATCCGCGAGGTTCGGGTCAGCAATGCGCGTCCGGTACATGGACTCTTCCAGAACGAACGAAACCAGGCTGTTCATCTTCCACGAAAGCGTCGCGGCAGCCAGATCGTTTTTCGAACGCTGGTTGCCGAGACGCAGAACGTCGCTGGTCTTCGCCTGGTCGAACGCGTAGTGGAGATAAAGTTGCCATCCCGCATTGCGTCCCGCAGCATCTGCACCGAAAATGCGCCCGAGAGGAAAGCCAACGTTGAGGAAGCCGCCCATTGACCGTACCGGACGTTGCGGGGCCAACACCGGGTTCCCGCCGCTATCAAGTCCAAACAGCACCGTGGACGCACCATCGTTCGACGACCCCGAACAGAATGCGCCGACGCCGGCAGTCAGACACGCCTTGCTCAGCGCCGACGTGTCGTTGAAGTTCGAATCGAGGCTGCCTACGAAGTACCAGCGCAGGTCCGATCCGCTCCAATACTTGGCAATCACCGTAACGTACCGGGTCGGCAGTTGGATTTCTCCCGTCCATCCGGCGCGATTGGAACTCAGTTGCGCGCCGTGCGGAAATGCGGTTTTGAACTCCGTGGTCGAACTGCAGACCGCGCTGTTGCTGCACAGGGGAATGTCGGAGGCGCGCACCATCACTTCCCTGTTGCCCTGGACTCCGCTGAAAATCAGTTGAGCCGGAACGACCCCCGCTGCCTTGTCGAGTTGCCACTGCAGAACCAGACGCGTCTGTATCTCTGGACGTCCGGAGTCTGCGCCCTGCTTTTCTCCATAGCCCAGTTGATCCGCAACATTCGACGGATCATTCCCATACGCCGGCATGACCACTGCAAATTCCGGCTGGATGAAAACGTCGCGCGAACCGCCGATTTTGTGTCCCACTCCAAAGCGGAACTGCGGAGCGCGCTCATACAGCGTTCCAAAACCCAGGCCGAGCCCTGTGGTCTCGAACAGGTTGGGCAGAGTCGACGATCCGAACGGCGTCCAGTCCTGTCCGAAGGCGCCGAAAATATTGGTTCGGTCGTTGAAGCGGTGGTCCACGCGTCCAAAGGCCAGGCGGATCGACGCCATGCTCGAGCGTATCGTCGAAATATTGCGGTTCAGAGCGCGCGTGAAGTTGCCTTCGAAATCGAACTCCAGCTTGCCGGTGATCGCCGTGTTGCTGCCCGCCAGGTCCGGCCATTCGAAGTTTGTGCCTAAACGTGCGAAGCGTGCCTTCGCATGGAATTCCGGACTTCGCGTTGGTCCTGGATCGAAGCTGGCGCCCGACGCTGTAATGAATCCAGGCAGAGGCATGTCCGTTCCGTAGGGCGCGGATGTATCGTAGATCACGCTGGTCTTCACCATGCCGTAGAGTTTGAGCCGCGCACCGCTCCCCAGCTTCAAGTCAGGAACCAACCCGTCGGGCTTGGACGGCTCCAACTGCAACGCGCGAACCGGAGCTACGGCAGGAATCACCTTCGGAGCCGGCGGCTTCGCGGGTTGCGCAGTTTGCGGTGCCTGCACCAAAGGCGCCTGCACCACTGCGACGACGGGAGTCGTGGCCGGAGCCGCACTCGTCGCAGGGAAATCCGCCGCGTTCACCACTCCCTTGCGCGTCAACGCTTCCAGCAACAGTTGAAACTCTGCATCAGGAGCGGCATTGCGAATCGCATTCGCCTCGCTCGGCGCGAGAACTCCTTTCATCACGAGCACGCCGAGTAGCGCCGTGATGTTTACATTCCCCGCGCCCGGAGTGTTCGGACTGGCGGCAGCTACCGGCTGCGCGTCTGAATTCGCTGGCGGCGTTTTGGCATCTGTAGCATCTTTCGTTCCTGCTGCGACCGGCGCGACTGATATGACTGTGAGTACTAAGCTGCAAATGAATCGCTTCCAGATCGACATAGCGGTATCTATCCTCCACCGCGAACACTTCTATTCATCGAATTGTCGTTCTGAATCCGCCGCACGCGAACGCAGATTCGTGCTGATGCACAACCGTTGTCCCGATTTGGAACGTCAGAGCCCTCGTCTGAGCATATTTTTTTCGGACCCAACGGGATGTCACACTAGGCTGGACACATCTTGCGAAGATGTACGGCGACTCACTGTACAGCGTGACTCACATCACCAGAAGCGAGCGACGAACCAGGCGGGAATTATTTTTCGGCCAGCGCTCGCGCGTTGAGGGAAAGCTGTTTGCGCTGCGGATTTCCGCGGTATTTCTAAAGAATCGCTTCTCTGGAAAGCCGCCGCCGTGCGGGCCTTCCGCGGCATACGCCATTTCGCGAGTTACGCGCAAGAACACATCGCTGAGTGACTATGATCACTCATTTCAATCCCACTGAACCCAAAGCAACTCATGCGGCGACGGATGCCTTCGTCCACCCGCGAAGGCAAAGCCGAGCGAAACCTCCGAACACTCGGCCAACCCAAACCCTGCACCAAACCAAAAGGCGTCCCGCAAGGGACGCCTTGAATTCTTCACTAACTCTTTTCTGAGGCCGCTAAACCTTAGCCGACTTGGACAACTTTCCCACCGACGCAGCCAGATCCCTCAACGAAGGCACCGACTCCGGTTCGGTCACCTTTATGCTCCGGCAATGTAGCCCCACTCTTGATCGCGTCGACCAGCATCTCAATCGCAAGGTCCGTGTTCGGGCGAATAAAAATCGTCGCCGCCAGAGTCCCACTGCGCACCCACGCCTGACCCGTCTTCGGCATTCCATCGCAACCGGTCATCGGAATCTTCATCCAACGCGCCCGCTCGCTTTCCGTGATCTCGCTGAACGCCTTGCGCGCGCCCACGGCCATGCTGTCATCCTGCGCGCCGACCAGGTCAATGTGGCTCTCCTGCGAAGTTTGCAGACGCAGCCACGAACTCACTGTGCTTGATACGCGCTCTCTTCGGTCCAGTTCGCCCGCATTGATTTCACTTGAATGTTGAGTCGGCTTAGTCCGATTCATTCCAGCCGTGCGTTGCTTCGCCGCCGACGCTGTTCGCCGGTCCTTCGATGTACAGACATCGATCCGCCGTTCGGCAGCAGCGCCGCGAATTGCTTGTCCCTGAATTTTGCCGACTGCGTCATGATCGGAACTGATGCTAAATACCGGAACCTTATATGTGCGGCGCAGATTCGAGGATGTAGTCCACTTCGTGATTCAGCACGACCCATCCGATTCCCGCCGCGGCTGCGGCTCGCGCCACCTGCGGAAACGCCGTCCCGCCTGCGGGCTCGAACATAATCGCATCCGGCCGCACCACTGAGGAATCCTGCACGTAGTGCAGCAACTGCTGGCTCTGCGCCACCGCGTCGTTGTTCGCGTGAATGATCTTCACGTCGACGCCCAAACGCCGTGCGGCCTTCTCCGCCGCCGCTGCCTGCTCCTGCTGATAATCGTTATCGTTATTGGTCAGTGACACCAGAAAACTGAGTTTCTTCATGGCCCACTTCCTTTAACGGGATCATAGCCCGATCGTTCAGCCAGTGAATGTAACCAGGGTAACCTTGCCAGACTGTTCGCGAGGGATGTCTCAGAGAATGATCGCGGAGATGTTCTTGCAAACGATGGGGGCGCTGAGGAAAACTACTTCCCGGCGGCAGCGCCCTTCGCCTCTCCAAGAAACGACTTCAGGCTCGTATCCAGCATCTCCCGGTTCGCATCCGATATTTCCATGAAGCGGAAGGGCTGCATCCATCCCTGCGTCGCCCACATGGGAAACAGCATCTGCGCCTTCTCGCGAATCGTCGCTTCCCGAATGTGGAAGATCAATTCGACTTCCATCTTTTCGTCGAGCGGCTTCTCGAAGATGAATTACGCCGCCGGTCGTCGACAGTTGATGAATCGCTGCTCGCACTCGACCGCTTGTTCGGCAGCCGCACCAGCACCAGCACGGACCCGCGCAGCTTCACGCGAAACGGACGTCGTTCAGCTGCTTGCTTCTCTTTGCTGGCGACAACCGGCGCCGCGAGATTGGATTGTTCGGACATATGCTTACCCAAGAGTATGGCAGCGCATGCGCGGGTTGGCGAAGTTACGAAAGAACAAGACCGAAATGTTTTCGCATCCTTGTCGACTCCGTAGAGACACAGCTTGCCGCGCCCTGCAGGCCGAGGCAAGACGGCTGGTGACGAGATCATCCTGCCGTCGCGAGCGAATTGTTTTCTTCCAATGAGGATGTGCGCGAACCGCGCGTCAGTCGTCTTTTACTTTCGCCCAGGATGGACTTCGGCGCCCTCGGAGAAAAGATTGTACGGCCAAACTGCTTCTTGTTAACCGTGAGTTTCGGAGCGCTCATTGTATCGTCGCTCGCCGGGGTTCGGCGCCGGAGAACTTTTTGCTGCAACATTCCAGTCTTCCGGAGGATCCGCGATTCCCCAAACGTTTCCGTGGGTATAGAGCGAAGCGCCAATCAGAAAATACTTTCCATCGCTTGCCCAGCGGCAGGCAGTTCGCCACTCGCGCCGTCACGCTGCCACCGCCCGGAAGCCCGCTCAACATGATCGGCGTCCCGATCTGCAGCGCCTCCGAACCCGAAAGCCGCATCCCTGCGCGCTCACGACCAGTACCATGACCTTCTCTCCAAACGGCCGCTTCCGGTCAAGGCTGATTACGCCTACAGGAATTTCCACGCGGATACGCGTGCTGCGTCGAGTCGCTTTGGGAGTCGAGTACTTCCATAGGAAAATCACGCTCGTCTGGATCTCTTCGCGGACCCAGACATAGCTCCTTACCGTTATTGTGACAGAGTCACCTGGAACTCCGATGGTGACAAAAGTAACCCGCAAACCGACACCGCTGCGCGAGGCCCGGGTGTGGGGTTGTTTTGAAGTGACGCGGCTTTCGGAGTGTGCGTGGGAACCGTTCTTTCGCCCCCCCGGGGCCTGCTTGTTTCCCACTAGCTACCCACGGCTTGCGCCGTGGGCTGCATTCTGGCGCCGCTTCGCGGCTAAAAGCGGGGACGTGATTCCACTGCGCGAATAAAACTTCAGTTCTCACGCTCATTCTTTCAGCCGCGCCGAAACGCCACATTCAATGGATGCCGCTTTTAGCTGCTGGGGACTCTCGGCCACGAAGACGCGCCATTACCCCTCGCATTCCTCTGCGCCTGCTTCACGCCTGCACGAATCCCTTCTATCACGCGCGCGATATCCAGCCCGATCCATCGCCGCCATCGTCGCTGCCGCAATCCCTCCCGGAGTCGCGGCCTCGTGCAAAAGTCGTCCAGACTCTCCCCGCTCTTGCGCCAGTAGAAGATTCCATCGGCCAATGCATGCGCCGCCGCGATCAACGCCGTCGCGCGATCCAGTCCCGCATCTGCGCCGCCTTCGCCAGACGTCGCCACTGCGTGATACCCATGGCTCGACGAATACGTCTGCCGTGAACGCATCGATCTGCCGCTCAGGAATCTCCAGCGCCGCGCCAACTGTTCAAAAAATTCACGCACGCGATCTGCGCTCGGACTTCGCGACACTACGATCGAAGCTCACGCGGTCAAGCCACGTCCAATCCGGCATACCGGGCTCGGCATCGCGCGCACCCATCGCGTCCGCCAACCACTCTCGCAACCTCCAAGGGAATGCCCGCAGCCAAGCTCACGCACAAGTTGCGGCGCTGGGACACCGCAAGCCGCAACTTCCCCGAGCACTTCCCCACCGACCCCGGACGCACCGCAACGATCAGCATCTCCGCCTGCTCCACTGCCGACTTCAAATCGCGCGCAATCTTCCACCCGCGATTCGCGCCGCAGCGCCCGCAACTTCTCCGGATTGCGGTCATACACGACGATCCCGCCCTTTATCCCGCAAGCCGCAACCCGGCAGCCAGCGCGCCCGTAATCCGCCCTCCACCCAGAAATACCGTCGCTTTCATACGATCCTCGGCATGCTAGTCCGCGGTCCCTCCGCCATCGACCACCAGCGCCGCCCCTGTCATGAACGACGAATCGTCGGACGCCAGAAACAGCACCGCCTTGGCAATCTCCTCCACCGTGCCCACGCGTCCCAAAGGACGGCTCGCGCACCCCGCAATGTAGTCCTCCCACTTCAGCCCGCGCATCTTCGCATCCGCCGGAAGCATCGGAGTCTCCACGTCCCCCGGACAAACGCAGTTCACGCGAATCCCCTGCGCGCCGTGATCAATCGCCATCGCCTTGGTCATCAGCACCACGCCGCCTTTCGACGCGCAATACGCCACCGCGTGATCCCCGCCGACAATGCCCCATCCCGAGCTGTTGTTGACGATGACTCCACTTTTCTGCGCGATCATCGCCGGCAGCGCGCACTTCGACATCAGAAACGTCCCTTTCAGATTGACGTCGATCTGCTCGTCCCACTCGCGCTCGGAACATTCCAGCGCTGTCTGCGGATAGAAGACTCCGGCATTGTTGAACAGAATGTCGATCCTGCCGAAGGCGCGTAGAGTCTCGTCGACCGCGCGCTGGCAGTCGGTGGCAACGCTGACGTCTGCGCGGATGAAGATCGCTTTGCCGCCATTGTTCGCGGATGCGTTCGACGACCGCCGCTCCGCGCGCGTCGTTCCGTCCCGTAATCGCGACGCGAGCCCCTTCCGCGGCGAACAGCAGAGCGGTAGCTTCGCCGATTCCAGAAGTTCCGCCCGTGATGAGAGCAACTTTATCTTGCAGACGCATGTTTCACCCGGCAAGTGAGAATGTCCACCACAGGGAGCACAGAGGTTCGCAGAACGTTCAGACGGCTCGCAAGTCCGCCCGCCGTCTCGCCCGCCGTCCATCGTGAACACATGCCCCGTCGCGAACGCCGCATCGTCCGACGCCAGATATGCGAACAACCCCGCAATCTCTTCCGGCTTCGCATGCCGTCCCAGCGGAATCTTCGCATTCACTTCCGCCAGCATCGCGTCGGAATATTCGGCGCGCTGCATCGGCGTCAGCACGTATCCCGGAGCCACGGCGCACACGCGCACCTTCGGCGCCAACTCCAGCGCCATCGACCGCGTCAGCTCAATCACTCCCGCCTTGGTCGCGTTGTAGTCCGCATAATACGGATATCCCATCACGCCGTTGGTCGAAGCCGTCTGCAGAATCACGCCATCGCCCGCGCTCCCACATGTGCCGCGCCGCCGTCTGCGCCACGTAGAACACGCCAGTCAGGTTCACCGCGATGACCTGCTCCCATTCCTCCGGAGTGATGTCGAGAAACTTGTGGCGCATGCTGATGCCCGCATTGTTGATGAGCACGTCGACGCCATCCATCAGGCGGATCGCCTCGGCGAATGCCGCCTCCACCTGCATCAGGTCGGTGACGTCGGCAATGATGGCTTCAGAAATGCCGGCTTCGCCGAGTTGAGCAGTTCGTGGCGAATCCGATTGCCCGCGTCCGCGTCGCGATCGAGCACGCACACGCGCGATCCCTCTTCGAGAAAGCGCGCGGCCGTCGCCGCGCCGATCCCGCTGGCGCCTCCTGTGATCAGCACGCGCTTGTCCTTTAACCCTCTCATGCAGTCTCCTCGTCCGTCGCTGCTCAGAATGCAGCGCCCTTCAGGATAACGATGCAGGAGGTCGAATGCTAGGAGGAAGGAAGAATGCAGAATTCAGATTGAAGAAGGAGGATTGCAGACTGAAGAACGAAGAAGGCATGATTCTGCCACGAGATCCTTCGCTTCGCCTGAAAAGCGGCTCCGCTCAGGATGGCACCGACAGATTCATAATTGCGAAATGCACTTCGGTAGGACTCGCGTGAAAACGCCTACCGCAGCAGTCCCAACACGCTGCAGGTGCGGTCGATCATTTCCTGCTGGTCGCGCGTCGGACCAACGAATTCCACGCCATGCGTGAACCCGCTGCGGTTGCGCACCACGCCTCGGACCACGAGTTCCGCGGAATGATACGGCAGCGGGAATTCCATCTGCAGGCTGGTTCCGGGCTCGACCTCGCGGGTCAGGAACAGGCGCAGCCCGCCAATGCTCATGTCGCAAGCCTGCCCGCCAAAGCTGGAGCGCTCGCCGTTCACTACAGTCGTGACGGTCACAGGAATCGTCACATCATGCCGTTCCCACCGGCGCCTCGGGCGGCCCTGCGGGATCTGGGAGTCCTCCACGTCGGGTTGATTTTGAAAAGTTTCCATCTCAAATAGTTTTTCTCAATCTGCTCGCACCGTCAACGCAAATGAAAGATTTCACACCCGTTGGTCATGACTTCAGTGTGGTGACTATCGGGTAGGTCTTGGGGCTTGAGGATAAGCGTTGTGTGGGGGACGGGCGGCGGCGTGAAGCAAGACGCGGGGGCGGGACGCCGGCGCTACTTGGAAGCGCGCCTTTCGGCGGAGGCTTTCATTTGACATGCTCTCAGTGCTTGCGGGTGGTGGACCAGAGTAGGAGGCTGGCGGCGGCTAAGGCTCCCAGACCTAGTCCGGCTCGCGTCATGGAACTGCGGACTTCGGCATTGCGCTGGTTGACTTGATGCGATTCGGGGTAGGGGCCGGCCACGGAGGCCGCTGTCTGGCGCTGCCGGAAAACAGCAGGTTCCTCGCTCTGCTCGGAATGACAAGAATTACCGGAAGCATGACAAGAATTGCTGGAAGGATGACAAGAATTAATAAGTGAAGGCGACTTGAGTGCCATTTGCAGGACTTCAGCCAGATGGAGGGCGTGGCGGCCGGTGCCTTGGGCGATCTGCTCGCGGCAGCTGAATCCGTTGGCGATGATGAGCCAGTCGGCGGGGGCCTGGCGGACGGCGGGGAGAAGTTCGAGTTCGCCGATGGCTTTGGAGATCTCATATTTGTCGTGCTCGAAGCCGAAGGATCCGGCCATGCCGCAACATCCGGGGGCGGGCGACCGGAAGTCGACGCCGATGCGGTGCAGGAGCGACTCTTCCGCGGTCATCTTCATGATCGATTTGTGGTGGCAGTGGCCGTGGAGCAGGGCTTTGCGATTGAGCTGTGGGAGCGGAGCGCTGCCGGAATTTTCCTCGAGGAATTCGCTGAGCAGGAATGTCTGCCTGCTGAGGGCTTGGGCTCGCTGGTCGTGCGGGAAGAAGTTGAGGAGCTCGTCGCGAAAGACGGCGACGCAGCTGGGTTCGAGTCCAACGACCGGGATTCCGGCTTCGATCTCGGGCTCGAGTTGATCGAGGATGTCGAGGAGGAGGGATTCGGCGCGGTCGAGTCCAATATTGCAGGCCAATCGCATAATCTCTTATGATCTCTTGGGCAGACATCAAGCGGACACGCATCCAACCCCAACCTTTGTTCTGCTTGATCATCCTGTTGCGGGAGGGTACCTGGTATGCTGGTGTGGCTCCGCTTTCAACATCGGCTGCTTGCATCGCGGCCTCCTCCTGCTTCTGCAATTCCTCGCTTGTGAGCACTGGCGCAGCCTTGCTCTCAACACCGGCTGCTTCCATGGCACCCTCCTCCTGCTGCTTCTGCACTTCCTCTCTTGTCAGCGCTGGCGCTGCTATGCTCTCAACACTGATGGCTTCCATAGAATCCTTCTGCTGCTCTGTACCTGGCGACGCGCCCCGCGAGGGGTTGAGTGCAACAGTGCCTGTCTGCACAGCCTCATCCTGCCTGTCTGCAGATACACTCTGGCTGCCTGAGTTCTGTGACAGGTGGAGTGCAACAGCGCTCATCTCCGCGGAATCATCTGCAGGTGCTGCCTGGCTGGCAGACAGCTCTGGCGAGTGCCACGCCACTGCTGGTGTCTTGGCAGGGCTGCCCGCTGGCGTGATGATTGACTTGTCCGGTGAGCTGGCAGGGTCCTGCCAGAAGTCTTCTTCAGCGTCCTGCCAGTAGTTCTGAGAACGCTCCTGCAGCATGTGAAAGCCTCAATGCATCACAATGAGGGTCAATCAATAGTTCAGAATGAGTTGGAACATGCCAACTTTTTTGAATCACTGCCTGGACACACACTCTGTGGTTGCAGCCATACTGTGACGCGCAATGGGAAGGGCCTTGTACATTTATATGAGGAAGGGAAATCATAATGGGATAGACAGAGCTCACACCTGCTCTGACCAGAAAAGTGTGTCGTAGTCATTATTGACATCCCCATAGCCATCCTCATAGGTCTTTTGGAGCCCCTCCTGGGTCAGCCCAGCCTTCCAATGCTGCTTGTACCTTTCTGATACCTGCAAGCGAGCCCCAACCTCAGCATGTAAGCTCTGCCATACAGGCAGCTTCAGCAGCGACACACTGAGCCCCGACGCAGCAATGTTGCTCGTGACAGTGCTTCATTCTTAAAGAGACAGCCGTCATGAGACTCTTATCCGTACATGACGCAGAGGGCAGAATGGAGACGTGCCTCATCTACTATAAGCCTCCACTGGATGTCTGTCCAGTCCACACATGGATTCACCGCCCGCATGAACGTCGTGAGCTCATCCTGCGTCCCACCAGAAAAGATGCAGGTTGCGCTGCGAACACTAAGTGCGACCCCAGCCCGTGGGCATGCGGAATTGGAACGTGGGGATATGGTCATCTTGAAGTATAGTTGTGCACTGGGAGCCCCATGCCACCTCTGGACAAGCGAAATGTATGATAATGCCTAATGAACCAATCTGATTTACACTTCTTCGAAGATGAAGCTCTACCTCAACAGCGGTGTGGCCATTTTGCGACACCCGAAAACATCCACCCAAAGAATAGCAGGAACAGAGAAACAGTACATACAGTATGCAATCCTATATATATATATATATATGACTCACCCTGCGCAGCACGCCGTCCTTGTCCTCATCAAACCTCCCAAAGATTTTGGCAACTTTTGCCTCCTGCTCTGGGGCAAGCATTGCCCGTGCATCCTCAAGCTCGACCATGTGAACGCCCTTTGAACCCTTTCCTGGGTCTATAGCAGGTGCCTGTCACTTGTTATTCGCATGCAAACAGCATGATGTTGCATTCCCACCACTGCCCGCATAGTTCTAGCTTCAAATAGCTATCTGCCTTCCGCAGGCACAAAAACCTGGAATTGACAGTAGAATCACTGCGGTCCATTCCCTGATCTACTCTTATGTGCACATCTCTTCAGGCCTGCCCGCTGTCACTCAGAAGGTTTGGAGAAGAAGTGATGAGTCACCTCGGCACATGCCGTTAAAGTCTTGATCACGCAGCAGAATTGAGGGCAGAGAAGAACGCATAGATGCAAAATAGAATTTAAGGCTATTCTCTACTGTGCAGCAGGCACTTCGGACTTGGCTCCATCAATGTTTAAGAGTCTGATCCAGGAATACAACTCGAGGCGAGCAGAGACTAGACGTGAGAGTGGTGATACTCTGACTCTTTTCATCATTAACTTACATCCTGTAGGAATCTGTGAACTACTTTGAGATCAGTTAGTGGAGAGTTCCGTCACCCCCACACTGCCCCTTCCACTGTGCAGACAAAGCCAGGACAGCAGCTGTTGCCTCTGGAGAGAATCTGGTGGGAGCTTTGGTTGAGTCTGTGGACTCCCAGGTCTCCAAGGTGAGACATGCTGCTGCTGCCATGTGCATTAAGCCAACCAGGTGCTTTGCTACTTCCATGGGAATATATGCTCATACCTTCGCATTGCCTCCCGATGCAGGCATTCCAGCAGGAAAAGGAGCTGAGCAGGGAAGCCAAAGAGGCGCGCAACCTGGCGCACAGGTTCAGGGATGTGACAGCTGGCTGGGTTAGCGCAGCGCAGCGTGCTGACAAGGTCCTCAGGGACTATGGGGACTACGAGACCTTCCTGCAGACCATCGTCGACGACATAACAGAAGTGGACACCATGCTGCACGAGCTGCATCAGCTGAGAGCTGCCAAGGCGGCAGAACAGCTCTGAGGTGGGCCACTTGCTGACATAATGCCCTAGGCTCTTACAGTATACACCTGCATCCTTCTTCGTGTGCGCATGCATGCCAGAGTATAGCGCTGTTGGCCTGATATTTGGGCGCCATGCAGGGCCAAGCTCTTTGCATGGTACCCGCAGACAGGGACCTGCCTGCGGTGATAGTGGGAGCGGTGCGCAAGAAGGCCGCGACGGTGAGGGCGCTGCGTTCGAAATGGGCGCTGCTGGCGCGCGACTTGCTCGCGCTGGCCACAGGCATGCGCACCGGCGTCATGCTGGACTATGTGGCCTTACAGCCAGAGGTCTTGCTGGAGCTCGTCAATGAGTTGTCAGCATGGTCCTCTACAGGTGAGCATAGGTGCGAGCCGTTTTCAGCTCAGGGCTTCTCTATTGTGCCTGAGCAGAGCACGCCAGGAGGCATGACGTCACAACAAAGAATATGGCAGCGCAGGGGCGGTGAGAGAGTCCGTTCCTGAGTGCTTCAGTCATGGCTCTGAAGACACTGGCACTTGTGTGCAGGTCAGCACATGGTGGTGGCACACTGGGAGGACTGCTGCTATGTCCTCCGGAGGGACCTGCTGGCTGGGCGCGCCGCAGACAGAGAGGCAGCCCTGTGGCTCAGACTCGACACAGCTGGCATGCAGCAGCGCATGCGCCGAGCCTTGCCGCAGGAAGCTGAGGTGCCCAGCTGCTGGCATGAGCTCTCTTGAGGCGCCTGGCTGTCTCCGCACCGCGGACTGCACCTAACCTTCATGACTTTGCCACTGCTGTGCTGAGCAGCCTGCCTAAATCTGACCTGTGAAGTCCACTTAGAACTCACTTTTCTGTTCAAAGTACATGCACACAAACCTGAGCTGTTACAGCCTGCAGGGGATACACCAACAGGTGGATCGGCTCATGAATTTGTTGCACAGCGCCCCTGGGGCGAATTCGGAGGGTGTGCGTGACCTTGCCTCAGTCAAAGGGGACTTCATCATGCCCAGCCTGAACGGATGGCTGCTGGGCTACCCAGTAGTGTACCTGGTGGATGGGGCTACTGTGGAGGCCACAGCCAACCATTTGTCATCAGAGAGCCTGGAGAGGCACATCGTGATGGCAGTCTGCCCCGCACTGCAGGTATGCCTGCAAGGCCTTGGCCTTGAATACGCATGGCGCGTAGTGGTGCATGCTCTCTGTCTGCTTGTCTAGCAGGATAGCTCCGTGGTGCTGGGTTGCAAGATTGACTTGCTAAGGCCTGGCTCCTTCTCCTTGCAGCGCAAGGCAGATCGTTATGTGGTGCGCAGGCAGCTTGCCAAGAAGCAGGCCTCGTCAATCCCTCAGCATTGAAGGGATTGGAAGTCCTGATGTCCTTCACAGTACCTGCCGCCACCATAGGAGCTGCTCATCTGAGCATTGAGACAGAGTTGCTTACGCAGCTGCAAAAGGGCAGTGAGGCTGAACCAAGAGTCTGGGATGACGTGAGCATTATCTGCGAAGTAAGCACTCGAAGAGTGCAGCTATGAAGCTGTTTGCAGGCCTGCATGTACCTTCTGAGTTGTGCGGGTCTCCAGCAAGCGATCTTGTGTTGACATCAAAATTCCAGACATGTCCAACTGCCACCTGTAATCATTCTCTTCACGATTGCGATAGATTGGCTGGGAATCCCAATTTTGCAGCGCTGCAAAGCTAGCTAGCATACACATCTTGAGAGCACTCTGCAAGCGCTGCGGCAAGCACACCAGGCTGGAGGATGCATTATGGATGTGCGGTATAGAATCTGCTCACCGCAATGCTACAGCTAAGATC
>CAWCEX010000005.1:0-497038 GCA_963794755.1 uncultured Actinomycetota bacterium | reverse complement strand
GGACGTCAGTGGACGTTGGTGGACATTGCACTTCATCCGTACAACAGATCTGGGCGCTGATGGACGTCAGTGGAAGTTCTGGAAACACTCACTAGGTGCCGGGATCGAGACCCGGGCGGCCCACTAAATCACTCCATTTTCAACGGACGCGGACGCAGAAGTCGATCTCACGAATTATCCGATCGGCTAAACGGAACTCTCACGGTGAAACTCACGCAACTCACCATCGTTGGCTTTAAATCGAATGATGACCGGGCCAGTGAACTGTCATCGCCCTTTAATGGATGGGACCCCACGATGTCGGCGAGTGTCTGCTCAGAGCGAAAAATCGTAACTTCGAGGTCGAAGACATTCTCTGGCAGGTCGATCTACTTCACCGCGACGATGTCAACTGTCCGGATGTGGGGATCCTTCGCCAACAACTCGGCGGCAACTTGACCTAGTGCGGTGGGAATCTCGCCACCTAGATGGGCCTGACGGTCGTCCTCGGTCTCAAACGAGTCGAAGATGCCGTATTCGGTGTCGCTGATCTTGAACGCGAACCAGGTCACCGTGCCTTTTTCTGCAACCGCCAAAGCTCGTCCGCTTTCGAGGAACGCACCGAGGTCGTCACCCTTGCCAGGCTTGGCCTCAAGCAGGGCGAGGAGTCCGAGTTGTACCGTCATGGTGGTCTCACTTTCCTTGGGGGATGGTCGTCCGTCAATGAAGTCAGCGTATTGGCCACTTGGCGTCCTTGTGACCGGGCGAATTCACTTCGGAAGTATCGTCGAAATCCGATGTTGAATTCCGATGTTCCGCGAGTGAGCGAACATCAATTCCTTGTGACGGCTCGCCTCATTCGGCAAGCTGACGGTGAGTGATCTCGCTGCACTGTTGGAGATTGCACTTGCGGCCGCGCCCGATTACGTCCACCTGCTGAAGCGAACAAATTTCGTGTTTCCCATTGGTGAGACGAGTTTTGACTTAGTTCGGCCAACTGTGATCGAGTCGGCTGATTGAAGACCCAACTAGGGGGCACGATTTTGTTCGTGCTGGCGCCGGTCGATTTCAAAGGCAAGCGTGAGGAGCGCAGCCGAACGGGGGTCATCTAGTTTCTGGCCCGTGTGCGCTTCGAGTTTGCGGAGGCGCTGGTGGACAGTATTGCGGTGGACAAACAGTTGTTCAGACGCTTTTTGCGCCGAGCCGCCGTTATCGAGCCAGACTCCCAACGTCTCCAGCAAAGTGGCGCGCTCTTTGTTCGGAACCAGTGCGAGACCCGCGAGAGCCATACTCGCGAGATGCTCCATGAAGTCCGGGGCGCTGACCGAGGCGATTCCCAGAAGATTCCCGTCAAAGATCGTCACGCCGCCTTCGATGAGACCACTGGAGAGTGCCATCTGAGCCAGTGTGAGAGCCTGAGGGGCGGAATGCAGGTCGGTGAACGCGGGACTGATGCCCACACGACCGTCAGCACAGGTCGACAGAATGTTGGATAGCCCGTCAAGTTGTGCGGCGGGGTTGGGCAGAGATACAACTCCAACTTCTAGGTCGGGTAGCAGTCGCCAAGCAGACAGCAACCCTGCTTCACGCAGTAAGCTCTCGGCTCGCGGTAACGCGTGGTGACCAATGGCTGGTACTTCGCCAGCTACGACGACGAGTGGAACATTCTGAGGCAGACGTAGCAGTTGAGCTGCCTCCCAGGGATTGGTTGCTGCGAGGTGCCCCTCAAACAGAGCTTGGAAGAGAGCGGATCGTTGCTGTTCGGCGGACAGTGCCTGGGCGGACGCTTCTTCGCGGTAGCCCTCAGCCAATTCTTGGCTATAGGTATCGAGGACTTGCCACATCTCAGAACCAGCGCGCAACACGACATCGCTGCTTGCCCCGAGGCTTCGAGCAGTGCTGGCCACCTGTTCCCAAATGAACCGGCCACCGACCCGATAAGCCTCCAAGACCATGGCCAGGGGAACTCCGGCGGCGGCCCGGTTGCGACCATTTTGCCTGGACTCGAAAGAAGTTGTGGCGCTGATACGTCCAAGACCCCCGAGGATGGCCCGGATGTTCACCAGGCTCGCCGCACGCAGGGTCTCATGGTCGACGACGCCATTTTCATACGGAGCGACAGCATTCTGGATGGCCAACGTCATCTCGTCAGCCAGTTGGTCGACGCGCTCCAGCAGCAGAGCGGCAATATCACTAACTTGGGCAGTAACTTGTGATTCAGCACTATTCGACTTCGCCATTTCCTTAATTTAGTGGCACGTGATCGGATGATAACTGTGCACCCGCACATTTAATGGTTCAAATGTTTGGCCCCCGCACATTGACACCAAACCTGCCACTCGTCACAATGGACTGGCAAATATTTAAACGAAAACAAAAGGCCCCAGAATGTCCACGATCACTGAGTACGAAGAACGACAAGTCAGTGCAGCGAACGACTCGGGACGAGTTCCCGTTGTCTTTATCCACGGCCTCTGGCTGCTAGCGAGCAGCTGGGACAAGTGGAAAGACGTATTCGAGGCTGCGGGCTTCGCACCGGTCGCCCCTCAGTGGCCCGACGACCCAGAATCGGTGGCTGAGGCTAACGCCCATCCAGAGGTCTTTGCTCACAAGACCGTCGGCCAAATTGCGGATCACATGGGAGAAGTGATCAAACGACTCAGCACAAAGCCCGTGGTCATCGGTCACTCCTTTGGTGGGTTGCTCACGCAGATCATGGCCGGACGTGGCCTCTCGCGAGCGTCGGTGGCGATCGATCCTGGACCGTTTCGTGGTGTACTTCCACTCCCATTCTCCGCTCTGAAAGCGGCCTCTCCGGTGATTGGTAATCCGCGCAATCGGGGCCGAGCCGTACCCCTCACGCTTTCCCAATTCCGCTTTGCTTTCGCGAATGCCGTGAGCGAAGGTGAGGCGAAGGAACTCTACGAGAGTTACGCTGTCCCCGGATCTGGCGTACCACTCTTTCAGGCGGCCTTTGCAAATGTCAATCCTTGGACGGAAGCCAAAGTGAACCGTCGAAATCCCGATCGCGGTCCACTGCTCATCATCGACGGCGAGCGCGACAACACGCTTCCTCTCAGCATGGCAAATGCTGCCTACAAGCTACAGAAAAGGAACACAGGGGTAACTGAGTTCGTCACGATCCCAGATCGCGGTCACTCCCTGGTCATCGACTCTGGTTGGCGCGAGGTGGCCGACACGGCGCTCAACTTTGTGCGGCGGTTTGCCTAAATGCGCACTCGTGAGATCTGAGTCGCGACAGGACTGGTGGTCACAAGATCAACTGGGAAATGGTCTGCTCATCTCCAAGCTGCATCTCAAACCCCTCACCATGAGCTTCTTGAAATTGAATAGTGACGAGACTCTGAAACGTGCCGCGATCTGGCCAATTGTCTAGCCACGAGTACCAACGTCAGAGGAGCCTGTGGATGTGGGTGCCATTGCAATTGGTCCGTCCAACAGATCTGGACGCTGATGGACGTCCCTGGACGTTGCGACAACACTCTCAAGGCGCCTGGATCGAGACCCGGGCGGCCCACCAAGGTCTCGACCTTTAGGAAGTCGCTCACTGTATTGGTCTTCACGTGCAAACGGTGACGAAGGCAGATGAATTTGAAGACGCTCTTCGAGATGCCTTCGCCTACGACGGACCTGCACAACTGGACAACCATACTGTGCATCTGGAAATGGCTCTACCGTCGAAGGTGACACTCGTCCAAGTCAAAGGTTCCAGCCTCTTCGCGATGCGCACGATCCTCTCAGGCGGAGGAGAAGAAATTGTTGAACTCACACGCACGGACTTACGGATGATCGCGAGCGAGTGACAACGACGACAGCACAATAATCCTCGGGCTTTAACAGTCAATTCATCAAGCGGTCCGAGGGCCGCCACACGAAGTCGTCTCAAGCTGCCGAGGACTTGAATCCAGCGCCGCCCAGACTCACCACAACGTCGCCATCGACTTTTGTTCCCTGTTCGGCGGCGCCCCACGAAACCGCCGATGTAGGTTCAACCCATAGGCCGCGGCGTGCCAGGCTGCCGACCACACTCCTGATCGAGTCGTTGCCCACGGTTCGGACTTCTCCCCCCGTCACTTCGATGACTTTCATAATCTGGTCGAATCGACGCGGCGCGACGATGGCAATACCGTCTGCGAGTGGGCCCTCGTCACCGTGTGACAGATCGCCAGACAAGACGGACCAGCCGACCGCCTGCGCCGCCACCATCTTGGGGATCCGGGTACTCAGTCCACGCTCAAAGAGATAACGAAAGCCTAGATATGCACCAACGAACAAACTACCATTGCCCACCGACATGACGACCTCTGCCGGCGCGTCACCCAATTGCTCCCAAACTTCAAATGCCCAGGCCTTGGTGCCGTCGGTGAAGAACGGGTTTTCGACGTGGCTCGCGTAAAGGGTACCGGCTCGTGACACGAGTTCGTGCGCCACATTCGTCGCGGCCGAACGGGGCCCTTCTACGGTCTGTACCTCGGCCCCGTACACCCGTGATTGGTGAAGTTTCGCCGCAGGAGCGCTGGCGGGCGCGACGACAATGCACTCAATTCCCAGGCGTGCGCAGTGCGCAGCCATGGCCGCACCCGCATTACCCGAACTGTCGACCACCACGCTCGTGGCGCCGAGTCGAAGCGCCAGCGCCGCGAGTACCTGAGCACCACGATCCTTAAACGATCCGCTAGGCATGATGTAGTCGCACTTGACGTACGTCGACCCACCCATCGCCAGGAGCGGAGTGCGACGCGCGCCTAGATCGGCGGCCGCGAGGCTCTCGACGTCAAGGGCAAGGGCTTCTGCGTAGCGAATCAGTCCCTGGGGGCGACCATCCAGTGACGACGGGAGTGTTGCGGCATCGAATTCAAGGTCCAGTACACCTGAGCAATCACACGTCAGTCGATCGAGGGTAACTTCAAACGTGGTGCCGCACACTGCACATCGGTAGTGAACATCGTCAAAGCTATTGGTTGTCATGAAATCTTCCTTCTTTCATTTCGGACTCGACGTCAGCGTTAGTTTCTGTACTCATCGATGCTGAACGTCATCGGTGGATCGACGCACAAATTCTTCGCGACGCGCCAGCAATCCGAACATCGCGACATTCGCGCGAAAGGATGCGAACGAACATCATGATTCAAGAATTCTCCGCGCGCGAGCCACGACCGGCGCGTCGATCATCTCGCCACGCAGCGATGTCACTCCGCCTCCGCACTGTTCGAACGCTTCTACCACCTCTTTCGCCCACTGGCGATCGGCGGTCGTTGGCGTAAACACCGCTGCAACAATGGGTAATTGTGTAGGGTGCACACACAACTTTGCGCCCATGCCTAATCGTCGCGCGGCGACGGCGTCATTCTCCACGCGCTCCAAATCACTCCACTCCAATGTCGGTCCGTCCACGGGGCTTGCTATTCCCGCTGCGGCCGACGCCACGACCATTCGCGACCGTGGATACGCCAGAAGTTGTTCGCTGACTTCAACACCGAGCTCACTGGAAAAGTCAGCGCTCCCCAGGATCAGTCGATTGACGCCCGAGTGTGCGATCTCGTCGACCGCCCCAACGCCTCGAGATGATTCGATTAACGCTTCCACCACCACGTCACGCCCCACCAGTTCAAAGAATCGGGTAACGTCGCTCCGTGATTGAACCTTCGAAATAATGACTCCGCAGATCCACTCACAGCTGGTGACAAAGGCCACGTCGTCGGTGAAGTAGTCGCTCCCGGCGTCGTTTATGCGCACGTACGCCCGACGACTGAGCGTCATTTCCGATAGATGTCGTCGAGCCGAGATTTTTTTCTCGGGAGCCACCGCATCCTCAAGATCGATGATCACGACGTCGGCCGTCGTGGCGAGGGCCTTCTCAATTCGATCAGGCCTCGTCGCTGGCACGAAGAGATACGTCGTGGCCATCATCACGTTACGCCCACGCGTCCTCTCCGTAGGGACGACGTCGCGGTGGTGCGAACTCCTGCTTCCACACCATGAACTTACGACGGAAGTAACACACTTCGAGCCCATTCTGGTTGAAACCCTTCGTGGCGACCTTGATGATCCCACGATCGTTCTTGGTCGTGGACGCGACGGTGTCCAGCACCTTCGATTCGGCGTAAATGGTGTCGCCGTGAAATGTCGGATTCTTGTGTAACAGGGTCTCGATTTCGAGATTGGCGATGCACGAACCAGAAAGGTCGGGCACGCTCATACCAATGATGAGCGAATACACCAAATTGCCGACCACGACATTCTTACCGTGCACCGTCTCGTGTTCAGCAAACCAAGCGTTGGTGTGAAGTGGGTGATGATTCATCGTCATCATGCAGAACAGGTGGTCGTCATACTCGGTAATCGTCTTTCCGGGCCAGTGCTTGAAAACGTCACCCACGTTGAAGTCTTCAAAGTATCTCCCGAATGGGCGGTCGTAAGTCGTCATCCTCTTCTCCTTAGTACGTGTCGTTGCGACTCCAATTATGAGTCGAAGGCTCCAGCTTCCCGCAGCATCTCAATCTTGGTGTCGTCGTAGCCCAACAAGTCGATCAAGATATCTCGACTGTCTTCGTTTCGCAGTGGGGCGCGACGATAGGGCCCCTTATCGGGACCAACGTTCACCGGACTCACAACCTGGCGCACTTCACCAAAATGAGGATGTTGCGTCGTGGCGATCATCTCGCGCGCGACGGTCTGAGGCTCTTCGAGGGCCTCGGCCAGAGTATTCACCGGCCCACAGGGAACACCGAATTCCTTGAGCGTGGCGATCAGGTCCGCAGACTCCATCGTGACGAACTTCTCGTCGAGGATGGCGAGAAGGATGTCCTTGTTCTTCCTGCGCGCGGAGAATGAATTGAATCGTTCATCGAAGGCCAGCTGCGCTTCGCCCAACGCCTCACACAGTCGTTGCCAGAACTTCTCCTTCGCGCACGCTACGACAATCCATCCGTCGGCGGACTGGAACGCTTGGAAGGGGACGATGGACGGATGGGCTGAGTGGCGAGTCCTTTCAGACATCAAGCCACCGTTTAGGTACCACGTTGCGGGATAGGTCAGCATCGACAAAGCGGTGTCGAAGAGACTGACGTCGCAGTCCATGCCGACCCCGTCACGACGAGCCGAGTGCAGGCCGGCCAAGATGGCGATAGCGGCGGCGAGTCCACCCGAGAAGTCGACCACGGACAGCCCTGACTTCGTCGGTGGGCCGTCGGGATCACCCGTCAATTCCATCCAACCAGCGGCGCCTTGGAAGATGTAGTCATAACCTGGCTCGTTCTTGAGTGGACCAGTCATACCGAATCCCGACAGGCTGCAACACACGATGGCGGGATTGATGTCCTTCAGACTGTCGTACGTTATCTTGATCTTCTCGGGCACGTCGCCGCGAAGATTCGAAAACACGACGTCACTGTGACGTACCAGGTCCTCGAAGACCTCGCGGCCCGAAACATTGGTCACGTTGAGCGAAAGACTGCGCTTATTGCGGTTGAATGTCTCAAAGAAAAGGCTGTCCTCGCCTTCCTGAAACGGTGGGACGTAGCGCCCCACGTCGCCCAAGGAACGCGGATCCTCGATCTTGATGACGTCGGCCCCAAGATCCGCCAAGTGGACGCTCGCAAAGGGTCCTGCCCCGAATTGCTCGAGCGCAAGAATGCGCACGTCCTCAAGTGGCCTCACGAGACAACGTCTATCTCTCGAGCGGGATCATAGCGACGTGCGGCGGACAGAGTCGCAATTCGCGCCATCTCATTGCCCACTATCTGCAAACCTTCGTCCACGCCCATTCCCGGCTTCGCCAGAATCTGATTCGCGTCACACGCCATCGCAATATGAGCGCTCACCTGTGCCGAGCGTTCTGTTTCATTGCAGCTACCTCCGCAGTATGCCTTGAGGCCCTGCGCCCGCACGAACAACAGTGCCTCAATCGTGTTGTTGATCCCCCCGAGGTCGGGCATCTTGACGTGGATGACGTCGGCCGACTTCGCCGCGACGAAGGCTTCGATGTCTTCGAGTGTGTTGCACCATTCGTCGACCACGAGTTCCACGTTGATCTGACGTTGAGCCAACTCCTCCCGTAATTGCGCCATCTTGTCGATCTGTCCCTGGCGGCTGCCAGCGTCAAGAGGATGCTCGATGCGCAATTGCAACGGTGCGGCGACCTGCGAAAGCGAAGCGAGGAAGTCGGCGATTTTGGAGATATCGCCTCCGAACACTTCGCCGATCGTCCCGTAGGTGTCAAAGTGCAGGAGCGGGTGATACTGCGCGTTGACTCGCAAACTCAACACGCGCTCACGAACCCACTGGACGTAGTCGGTGAGGAGTTCTCCGTGAGCTCCGACCTTTGTCGCCGCGTTGTTGATGAGCCCGTGCGGTAACACTTCGACTTGACGAAGGATCATCTTCTCAACGTTGTCGTAACGATCGTCACCCGATTGCGCGAACATCGGGACGATTGACATCGAAGATTGCGTCTCGTATTCGTCACGAATCACTTCGGCCATCGTGACCCGTCGAGCGCGCGCCACGGCGTCGAGCAGCGCTTGGGTGACGCCGTAGCGAATTGCCGTGTGAAGACGTATGCCGTTGACCTCGAGGTTGTCAATGCGGTGGGCGACGTCGCGAAACGTCGTGAGTTCGATGCCCACGAGGAGGGGGCGCACAAAATCGTTGATCGTCTGGACGACTTCGCTGGCCTGAAAGAGCGGATCACGTCCGCCTGCACCGGAATACTGAACCGCGACACAGTCACCAAAGGCAACATTGCCATCGCTCAGTACCAGGAGCACCGACACCGCTTCACCGGGCTGTCGAATTCGCGTGAAACCCGGCGTCTCGGGCGATCCCTGATAATCGAAGCCCTCGTGACCAGCACCGTGTCGAATGGCCATTTGGTCATCGAAGAAGAATCCCGCTTGTCCAATCGTGCAGAGGACGTCGCTAATTACCAATTCTTGAAACTCCACGCCTAACTCATTTCCTTTTAAATTCTGATCACTAATTCCAGATTCCCTTGAGGGCGCGCATGATGTTGCCGCCCAAGACGGCCACAATTTCTGAGTCGGAGTACCCGTGCTGAACCAGCCACCCACAGATGTTCTCAAAGTTTTCTGTGGGATTCTCGAGACCGTCGACGTAGGCAACTTTCTCAAAAGAAGGTCCCGAGGACGCCGCAACCTTCAGCAGGTGTCCGAAGACATTGTGTAGATCCACGTGGTCGCCGTAGAGGGTGTCTGGACCAAAGGCCACGTGCTCAATGCCGACCAGGTCGACGCAGTATTGGAAGTGGTCCATCACCGACAAAATGCTGTGGCGAGGGTGCGCGTGCGACAGCGTCGTGTGCGGGGCCGCTGACATTCCAATGACGCCCCCCGTTTCGGCGACTGCGCGCAGAACTTCGTCACCCTTGAGGCGCGGAATGTCCCAGATGGCTCGAGCCCCGGCGTGAGTCATGAATACGGGCTGAGTGCTCGTGTGGCACGTGTCAATACCGGTCTGATCCGAAGAGTGCGAGATGTCGATTGCTAGTCCGAGTTGATTCATGCGATGCACGGCGCGCCGTCCGAAGTTGGTCAATCCACCATCATTGGGCTCATTCAGACCGCTCCCGAGAGCGTTGGAGTCGGAATAGGCGATGCCGATTTGGCGAAGACCTAGACCGTAGAGCACGTCAAGGCGCTCGATCTCATTCTCGATGGGAGTCGCAGCTTCGAGGCCGAACACCAATCCGACCTTTCCGGAGTGGTGTGCGTGCTCGATATCGCTCAGTGTACGAATAACTACAACGTCATTTTGGTGAGCGATGTCCGCCTGTCGCATCCCCAAGTCGGTGATGATATCCAGCCACCGCCACGGCGCATTACCCGTTACGCACGCAGTGCCGTCCATCATGTTGTCAAAGACGACCGTCATGCCTGACGCCATTAGACCAGCGAAACCAGTGTGTTGGCGGCCGGTTCGATTGTACGCCGGCGTCTCCTTCATGTCGCTGGGGAAACGAACCGGATGGTCGTGCAGGCTGATCACGATGTTGTCATGAAGTAACTGGCGCGCGCGCTCAGCTTCCTCTGCGCTCAAGGCGCCATCATATGGAGCCACTCGCGCGAATTCTGGTGAGAGATCAAATACCGTTAGGTCTTCTCCGGCGTCTAGATAACCGTACGAGGTGTAGGGGGTCTCCACGATCAACCGCGCGTCACGGGCGCCAGGCGATGCGGCCCGTCTGCGAGTAGCCGCCAGAGCTGCTCCCACGCGCGCATTCCTTCACGAAGTCGCGCAATACGCATGAACTCGTTGGGCGCGTGCAACTGTTCGTCGGAAGTGGAGAACGAGAAGAAGAGCGTCTTCACTCCCAGCACCTCCTCAAACAGGGCAGTTGCTGGCAGCGTACCGCCGATGACTGCGTGCAGTACTTCGCGCCCGGGGTAAACGTGTTCCAGGGCTGCCGTTGCCGCGCGGATCGCGGGGTGATCGGGACTGATCGTGTACGCGGGCACGCCTCCCTCATCGCTGCGCACAACGACGCGCGTGCCCACCGGCTGGTGCGCAAGAGCGTGCTTCGTAATGGCCTCTTGAACGTGCGCAGGGTCCTGACCCTTGACCAACCGCGAGGTCACGTGAGCCGTCGCCACATGGGGGATCACCGTGTACTTGCCGCCAGCGGAGACACCATTGATCTCCAAAGTCGGACGCTCGAAGAGACGTTCGAGCGTGCTGTACCCTGCTTCGCCGAAGACCTCGGGAACACCCCGGTCGGCGGCGAACTGAGCCTCATCGAAGGGCACCGCGGCAATCTCCGCACGTCGCTTCTCGCTCAGTTCGGGTATGCCGTCGTAGAAACCCTCGACGGCGACTCGTCCATCCTGCGTGTGCAGACTGGCGAGGATCTCAGCCAGCGCGTGCACCGGATTGGCCACGGTTCCACCGTAACGTCCCGAGTGCAGGTCTTCTTTCGCGCCGGTCACTTCGATGTCGAGCGCGACCAGACCTTTGGAGGCAATCGACAACGACGGCTCGGTCGGACGCCACATCGCGCCGTCAGCAGAGATCACCAAGTCTGCGGCAAGCTCTTCGGCGTTGGCACGTACGTATTCAGGAAAGTGCGGGCTACCGATCTCTTCTTCACCCTCGAAGACGAACTTGATATTGAGCGGCAACGCGTTCTCTTGATCGAGGAAGGCCTGCGCGACTTTAAGGACGATGAAGACCGGACCCTTGTCGTCGGTTACTCCACGACCACGAAGGACGTCACCATCACGCACCATCTCAAAAGGCGCCGTGGTCCATTCGGCGAGATCACCGGTGGGCTGAACGTCGTAGTGACCGTAGACCAAAATGGTCGGAGCACCCGGCGCGTTCAGCCAATCGGCGCGAACGACAGGGTGTCCCGCGGTCGGCACGATGCGCACGTCGGTGAAGGACAATTGGGCGGCCAACCATTCCGCGGCCTGTTGCATCGTCTCGGCCGAAGCGTCACGGCTGATGCTGGGAATCGCAACGTAGTGCGAGAGCTCCTCGATGTAGGCGTCGTCGTCTGAATTAAAAGAGAGCATGGCCACCGTCGATTGGTAGGACCTGGCCGCTAATCCACGACGAGGCGTCTGATACGAAAAATCCCACTCCGTTAGCGATGTCTTCTGGCGCGCCGAGACGTCGCACCGAGATCCCTTTGACGAGGGCCGCTTGACCATCGTCGCCGTAGCTCTCCCATTGCTTGATGGTCGTCGGATTCGAGAGAACGAATCCCGGAGCGATGCAATTCACCGTGATTCCGTACTGACCCAGTTCGTGAGCGGTCTGACGAGTAAAGGCGATCTGGGCGGCCTTCGATGAGGCGTAGGCCTGAATCCCCGTGAGGCTGACGCTGCGGCCCGCACCCGAAGAAATGTTTACGATGCGTCCCCAGCCAGCCTTCTTCATGGCCGGCACGACCGCGCGCGTGCAATTGAAAGTACTCGTCAAGTTGGCGTCGACAACAGACGACCATTGCTCGTCAGTGATCTCTTCGATCGGGTGGTGCACCTGACCGACGACCCCACCCGCATTGTTCACGAGGATGTCTACGGCGCCCAGCTTGGAAAAATATGCGTTGACCGCAGTGGAGTCGGTGAGGTCGACCGTGTCCTTGTCCACGCGGTGGACCTCAATCCCCTGACCCTCGAGCAAGTCAGCGATGGCCGTGCCGATTCCGTGGGCGGTACCGGTCACGACGGCGACTTTCGTCGGGCCTCGGTTGAATTCAGTGCTTGACATCTCTACAAAAATCCTTTCTTAGGTACTTCATCAATTTTGTGATTCGTTGGCGGACGTGATAGTCACGGTTTCTCCACAAGGAGATTGCCGACCGATACGACCACCCCTTGGAATCACCGCAACGAACAGCGACATTTAGCGGCGCTGCAAACGAACATCGAACGCGTCGCGCAAGGCGTCGCCAACAAAGTTCAGTGATACGACTGTTAGGACAATCAAGATACCGACCGGGTAGATCAACCACCAATAACCCGCGTATATATAGGTGACGCCCTGAGAGAGCATGGATCCCCAGTTGGCCGCGGGCGGTGGGATTCCAAAGCCGAGGTAGCCGAGCGCGGCTAGCAGCAAGATGGCGTCGGCTACCTGAAACGTGATGTTGACGACGATGGTGCCAATCGCGTTGGGCACGATGTGCTCAAAGATGCTGCGACTGGCTCCCCCGCCCATCGCTTTTACAGCCTGAATGTATTCACGCGAACGCAGAGTGAGCGTCTCTCCTCGAATCAGTCGCGCCGGTACCAGCCAGGCGAAGAGCGCCACCGCCAGCGTCAGATTGAACTGATTCACTTTGACGAGCGCCGCCATCAACAACAATACGAACAAGGTCGGAATCGACAACATGGCGTCGACGATACGCATCATGATGCTGTCGACGATCCCACCGAAGTATCCTGCGACCGCACCCCAGAGAACCCCGAAGACACCCGCCAATATCGCTGCCGCGAAGCCGATCTCGATGGATGATTGGCCGCCGACCATCATGCGCCCCAGAACGTCGTAACCAACATTGTCCGTGCCGAGAGGATGGCCCGCTCCCGGTGCGATATTCGAGTTGGCGAGGTTGGTCGAAATCTGGTTCGTGTGGTACACCAATGGTCCACCAAAACAGAACAAGACGATGAGCACAATGATGACGACTCCCGCCATCGCCAATTTGTTCTCCAAAAACACTTGCAGCAGTGCCGCGCCGCGCCGTCGTTGTGGACGAACTAGTTGTGAAACTTCGGCAGCGTCAACGACGGTCTCGGGACCAGTATTGCTCTCGTCGCTCACAGTCCTCCCATCGTGTGAATCGTGAGTCGTTTCATCATGAGTATCGAACCCTACGGTCAATGAAGCTGTACGCGATGTCTGCCGCGAGGCTACCTACGACTGTAAAGACTGCCACCACGAGTGTCAGTGCCAATAGCGTGGGGTAGTCGCGGGTGGTCGTCGAAGACCAGAAGAGCAAACCCACTCCGGGATAGTTGAACACAGATTCGGTGATGAGATTACCCGACATCAACGCTGGAATGCTCAAGCCAAGCAACGTCACGATCGGCAAAATCGCGTTTCTGCAGCATGTGACCCAACAGGACGCCCTTTTGGGTCACTCCCTTGGCGCGAGCGGTTCGAATGTAGTCCTGAGCCAGACTCTCAATCGCCGACGATCGCATATATCGACTAAATGACGCCACGCCGACAACGGTCAGCGTGAGCACGGGAAGCACCATTGCCTTGGGATCACTGATGGCTCCGCCAACGGTCGCCGCCTGAGGTCCAAATGGCGGCAACCACTTGAGGAAGACCGAGAACAGATAGATCAATGAGTAAGCCCAACCAAAAGGCTGGCATCGAATAGCCGATGAATGAGAATCCCGTTAAGACGTAGTCGTCGGGCTTATTTCGCCGCACCGCCTGATAGGTGCCCAAGGGTATGGCAATCAGCACGGTGAAAAAGAGGGCCAGCCCACTTAAGTACGCACTTTTGGGTAGGTCAGCGGCGAGCAACGTGGACACCGGCTCGTTGGTCTTATAGGAATATCCGAGGTTACCGTGAATAAGTTGATTCACGTAAAAGACATACTGACTGAAGAACGGTCGGTTGTACCCGTTGGCGATATTGAACTGGCGAATCGAACTCGCCGTCGCCCGTGTTCCCAATTCCGCCCTCGCGGCGCCGCCGGGCAACATGTGCAACAGGACGAACGTCGCCAGCGAGACCAGGATCACTACTGCAATGGACTGTCCGACACGGCGGAGAATGAAGCGCGTCATCGTGCAAGCATCTCAATCAGAGCGACGACGGTGTTGATGAAAGGAGAACTTAAAATCACTTCGAAGAACCCTAGCGAATTCCGAGACCTAGTAGGAGGCCGTCGGAGTCAACGGCGGGGCTGGTGGTGAGGAAGAGTGGTACGCCCGCCTCTGGAGAAATCACGTCGTGCACCTCACGGCCATCCAACGACGTCACCGTGCCTAGGACAGTGCCCTCCTCAACCTGGTCACCGACTTCCACACTCGAGGACCACCACCCCGACGTAATCGCTCGTAGCCAGACCCAATGCGAGAGTTCGACTGTTGCGGGCTCAGGCTCGACCACGTCAGGTAATACGCCCAAGTGAGATAACACTCGACGAAGACCTTCGACGTGAGCATGCACCGACGCTTCATCGACCAGTCCGCGCCCTCCGGCCTCGGCAGTAAGGGACGGAATGCCAACCTCCGCTGCCGCAGCGCTCGATGTTCCAGCTATTGGACTTTCGCTTCGCGCAGAGCGCACGACGTATTTCAATCCGTACGCCACGCACAGTTCGCGTGATTGCGCTTCGACGTGCGAAACGTCATAGATCGAAAAGGGTTCGAGGGCCTCCACTTGATCTCCGGAGTGCATGTCGATGTGATAATCGGCAGTGCGAATCGACCCCTCGAATAAGGCGAACGCCAATCTCTGCGTGAAACTCCCATCAGCGATCCCGGGAAAACACCGGTTCAAATTGAGTCCGTCGTGAGGAACGACAAATGGCGTGCGCGCATGAAATGATGCCAAATTGGCGATGGGAATTACTCGCAGACAACCCCGCAGGGCAGCTTCATCGAGTCCTTGCACGAAACGTCGCAGTCCCAACATTGCTGCGTACTCGCACCCGTGCACACCCGCCATAATTGAAACGGTTGGACCTTTGGAAGCATCACCGAACTCATAAAAAGGAACATCCGAACCGACGAGGCCGGTGGCCCCGTCGGTTCGGATAACTAACTGCTTCATAGTTCCCCCTACTGGCTAGCCAGTAGTTTCACGACTAACGACTACTTGGACAGCGTCCAGTACTCCGGGGTGAAGTTCAACAATGAACTCTGAGTGACACCCTTGAGCGTCGAACGGATTTCCGAAATCTGGAAGTCGGGATTCGGCTGCCAAATGTCCGGCAACTGTGCCGACAAGTAGTTCTCGTACTTGTACAACACTGCCGTACCCGACACCGTGTGGGTCGCGTTGATGTTGGCGTCGTTGATTGGGTTCGAGTAGCTACCTTCGTTGATGCCAGAGCCCGTTTCGAAGATCGACTCACCGGTCGGGTAGTAGTCCGGTCCGTAGGACCATCCCTGACCCCAGTCTTCAATCTGCCACGAACACGACGGTCCCACCTTGCACGGTGCCGCGTTGGCAATCACCGTGTTGAAGGGCGCTGACGTGAGGTTGAGCTGAATACCGTCTTGTGAGAGGTTTGACTTCAACTGCTGCATTTCCTGGCTGATGTACGTGAAACCCGTGGCGTATTGCAAGTTGAAGTTCATGGCAGCGCCCTTGGCAATGCCCGCACCGCACTGAGTCGGGCCAGTGCCCGGGTTGGTGCAGGTGGAGGTACCGCCAGCCTTCACCGTCCAACCATGGCTCGTCAGTAACGCCTTGGACTTCGAAGGACTGAACGGGTAGGGGTTCGTCGCCTCCTGGGTCGTCGACAAGTTGTTCTTCGGCTCGATTGGCACCGGTCCATACGTCGGGTAGCCGTAGCCGTACAACGCCTTCTTGACGTCAGTGGGCTGGTCGACCATCTCTTGGATTGCCTGGCGAACGTACAACTGCTTGAAGATGGGTCCCGCCGTCGGGTTGTTGTAGTTCAACGGGAAGTAGTTGATGCTCCAACCAATCCACGGAGAAGACGTGTAGCCCTGACTCGTCAGAAGGGGAATCTGTCCCGAGTCCTGCGGTGGTACGTAGCCGTAGTCCACCGTTCCCGCACGCAGAGCGTTGTACTCAGCAGCGTCGGTGGTGAAGGGCTGCAGAGTTAACGAACCATACTTGGCCTTCACTGGACCCGAGTACGTGGGGTTCGGTACAAACACGGTGTGGCCAGTCGAGTCGAATTGCTTCAACTTGAAGGGTCCGTCAACAACCTGCCACAAGGGATTGGTCGCGTACGTAGCAACCGACTGCGCCTGAGCGGTCAGATACTTCCATACGGCCTGCGCGCCGGCGGTGGTCGCTGCGTTGTTGCCAACCGCGCCACTAGTTGAGGTCTTGTCCCAAGCAGCCGCTGGAAGCGGCGTGATCTGGCTCAACTCGTTGTAAAGCATCCAGGTCGACGAATATGCCTTGTCGAGGTGAAAGACGACCGTCGAAGCGTTCGGCGCAGACATTGACACGACGTTGTCCGGGAACTCTCCGGGGACGTAGACCGGCCAAATCTTCGTCTCGGCCTTGAGCATGTCCATGAAGAACAAGACGTCGGCGGAAGTGACTGACTTACCGTTCGACCACTTGTACGGCTTCATCGTGATAGTGATGGTCTTTCCCGCGTTGGAGTACACCGGCGCTTGTGCTAGCGAAAGTGCGGAATTGAAGGTCGGGGACGCACCATTTCCGAACCAGTACAGCGGGCGGAACAACTCTGCCTGGAATTGGTAGAGGTTGACGTTGCTGTAATACGCGGCGCCCATTACTGGAAAGATGTAGTTGGGCGTCACCGCAGGGGGCAATGCGAACGTGATGTTCGTCGTCGACGCAGATGCGCCCGAATCGAACACGCCGGTTCCCACCGCCGCCAGAGTGGAACTAGCGATGAGTGCAGCAAATGCCACCCTCGCTGGTTTGTGGAATAAATTGAACATTCAACCGCCCCTTTTGTTGGTCTTGCCCAATACCGAATTTGTATTCGGTATTGAATTTTCGACAACCTTATCTTCGTTTTGTTCCTCACGACAACGGAAGAGATGACAAGTTTGTTTCGTGACGGTGAAAAAAATTTCGCTACCGAACGTTCCGTTTTTGTGCGTCGGCCGTGACGATTTTCAACGGCCTACATCGTCACTCAGTGTTCGAATCCGCATCGCTTCGAGAGCTCGCCGAACCAATTTCCACGCTCACTGGTTCAAGAGGAAAGTGGCACGCCGCTTGATGTCCGGGACCAAAGGTACGTAAGGGTGGTTCGACCTCCGCACACAAATCGGTTGCGCGATCGCATCGGGTGCGAAAGCGGCAACCTGACGGTGGATGCAGAGCGCTCGGTAGTTCTCCCTTGACGATCCGTCCGCTCTTGGAACGCTCCAACTCCGGCGAAGGAATCGGGATGGCTTCGATCAACCTCGCGGTATAGGGATGGATCGGGTGTTCGTAGATGTTGTCACTGGGCCCGATCTCGACCAATTTACCCAGGTACATAACACCGATGGTGTCGGCCAAATACTTCACCACCGCCAAGTCATGCGAAATCACGATGTAAGTCAAGCCGTGCGTCGACTGAAGTCGCTTCATCAAGTTGAGAACCTGTGATCGGATCGAAACGTCGAGTGCACTCACCGGTTCGTCAGCCACCACGAGCTTGGGCTTCAACGCCAAGGCCCGCGCGAGTCCGATTCGTTGACGTTGCCCACCCGAGAACTCGTGCGCGTAACGCGACACCGCCTGGCTCGGCAGACCAACGTCGTCTAGCAAGCCTTCGATTATCTGCATCCGTTCAGCGTGATTGCCAATTTTTTGGATGGCGAGCGGTTCGCGCAGAATTCGCCCGACCCTCATTCGCGGGTCCAATGAAGCGTAGGGATCTTGGAACATCAATTGGAAGTCACGACGCTTCGAGCGCAGGGTACGGCGATCCATCTGGGTGATGTCTTCGCCGTCCATGACAATGGCACCCGAGTCGGCTGATTCGAGCGCGGTGACGAGGCGACCAACGGTCGTCTTGCCACAGCCGGACTCACCCACGAGACCGAAGGTCTCGCCCTCACGAACACTGAAGGACACGTCGGACACCGCGTGAACCTTGGTGGCCTTCCGGCCAAAGATCGACGCCTTGGAGATAGGAAACTCCTTGACGAGGTTCTTCACCTCGAGCAACACGGGAGCCGTGCTCAGCCTCGCTTCGGCCTCGGGGTTACGGCGAGTCGCCGACAGGTCGAGCGGCCCGTCAATTGGATGAAAGCACGCGAACACGTGGTCCTCAGAATCACCGTCCAGGGGTGGCTGTTCTTCGTGGCACCTCTCGGTCGCCTTCTGACAGCGCGGGGCGAATCGACAGCCCACCGGCGGGTTCGTCAAGTCAGGTGGCAATCCCGGAATCGAATGCAAGCGCTGCTGGTTGTCTTGTTCCAATCGCGGAATCGATGCGAGAAGTGCCTGCGAATAGGGATGATGCATCTCATCAAACAGAGCGCTGGTCGAACTCGCCTCAGCGACCTTTCCGGCATACATCACCATCACGCGATCCGTACGACCGGCGATCACGCCCATATCGTGGGTGATGAGCAGCACCGACATACCCAACTTCTCTTTTAGGTCGTTCAGGAGTTCGAGGATCTGAGCCTGAATGGTGACGTCGAGCGCCGTCGTCGGTTCGTCGGCGATCAACAACTTGGGGTCACAGGCGAGCGCCATGGCGATCATCACTCGTTGACGCATCCCACCCGACAATTGGTGTGGGTAGTCCTTGAGTCGTTCCTTCGGCCGAGGCAGCCCCACGAGTCCCAACACTTCGGCCGCTCGATCAAGAGCTTCCTTTTGGTTCGCACCGCGGTGAATCCTCACTGGTTCAGCGACTTGGTCGCCGATCGTCTTGGTCGGATTGAGAGACGTCATCGGATCTTGGAAGATCATGGCAATGTCGTTCCCGCGAATGTTGTGCATCTCGTTGTAGTTGAGAGGCGCCAAGTCACGACCCATGAATTCGACGCTGCCGCTGGCGATACGTCCGCCCGGGGGAAGGAGTTGCATGATGGACAGTCCGGTCATCGACTTTCCGCAACCGGATTCACCGACGATGCCGAGCGTCTCACCGGCGTCAATGTGGAGGCTCACCCCGTCCACTGGCGTGACCGTGGAGTGTCGCAAGTTGATCGTCACCTGCAAGTCTTTGATGTCCAAAATGCGACTCACAAGTAATCCCCTCATCCCTCAGTGGCTCACGTCCGAAGATTACGGACCCAATCTGTGCGCCTTGTTGCAGGCATAGTGTACGTGACACGTGGCACTTTGGTTTTCCTCGGACCGACCAACTCATTCGCGGTACTCGGCTCCCGACGCACGGTGGGCTAGGTGAGCTGGTGGAGTCGGTGACAACAGTGAAGGCGTTAATATCGCTGTGGCCCGAGCGAAGTTCGAGGTCGCCGCGACCACAGGGTCTGTGGCAGCGAGAAGGGGGCGCCGTGCGCATCTTTGACACCAATTGGATGCAAATCGAGGAGTACTTGGGCCACGACGACCGAATTGTCTTGCCCACCGGATCGACGGAACAGCACGGTTTTCTCTCTCTGGGCACTGACGCGATCCTGGCGGACCGGGTCTCAATAGAAGCGGCCGAGCCGCTGGGCGTCCCCGTCCTTCCCGTACTTCCCTTTGGTATGGCTCCGTACTTCAGGGCGTACCCCGGGTCCATGAGCCTTCGTCTCAGCACGTACATCGAAGTCATGCGCGACCTCCTCGACGGTTTGGTTTCACAAGGGTTTCGTCGCATTGCGGTCATCAACGGTCACGGCGGCAATGCGCCAGTAGGTGGACTCATTCGCGAGTGGCTATGCGAGCCCAAGAATGAAAGCGTTCGCGTCCTTTACCACAGTTGGTACAACGGGCCGAAAGTCGTTGAAGTCGCTAATGAGTATCACCTCGACCAGATGCATGGCGCGTGGGTGGAGAACTTTCCCTGGACCAATATCGCGGGAACGATTACTCCAGAATCTCGACCGGTGGTTCCGCGCGCACAATTGATGAACTTAGGTCCCAAGGCAATACGCGAACTTGCCCCCGACGGAAGTATGGGCGGGCCCTACGCCGAGAGTCCTGAAGCGATGCAGCGAATCTGGGAGGCTGGCGTCCTCGAGGTGCGTGAAATCATCGAGTCGGGTTGGGTCAACTAACTCCCTGGTCGACGTACATCAGAACAGTCGATCGTCATTGTGCATTTTCGAGTCCCAGTAGGAGAAATAAACATGTCCCAGTCCCACGCTTCTCAAGTACTCGACCGCTTGAGCCAAGAGTTCTTCGAGGTGCAGAACACGGTGGATCCGCTATCGGCCACTTTGCTCGGGATCTCTGGCTATGACTCGCTGTTACCTGATCCAAGCCGACAAGGGTCGAGGGACGGCATCGAACGTTTTGCAACCATCGAGACGGGTTTGGCGGCACTGGACCAAACTCAACTGTCAGAGATCGAACGCATCAATGCCTCGGTCCTTGCACGCCTGACGTGGGGTGCGCGCGTCGACTTAGAAGAAGGCATCTGGGAGAAGGACGCCGCGTCCGAATCGTATTCTTCACCCCATTCCATGGTGTTCATGTGCGTGCCCGCGGCGACGGTCAACAGCGATGCGGCCGCTGAGTCGTACCTGCTTCGACTCTCCGCCCTCGGCGCGTACTTCGACGCGATCACCACTCGTTATCGCGAGGCCACAGCAGACGGACGTTTCTCCACCAGCGTGGGAATCACACGCGCGCTCGAGCAACTGCAGGGTCACCTTGACCTGACACTCGATGACGACACATTGGCCAACCCTTCGACGGGACCTCTCGTCAATCGCGGCGACTTCGTCGGTCGAACGTCTCAAATCGTCGAGCAGTCCGTGCGTCCAGCGATCCAACGTCTCGTCGAGTGTCTACGCGACGAAATGTTGCCGGTAGCGCGAGACGACGAACATGTCGGGCTTCGATTTGCCGTCGATGGCGAATCGTCCTACCGCCAGGCAGTGCGCCGCCACACGACGACCGACTTGACACCAGAAGAGATTCACCAAATCGGTCTCGATCACATCGCCGGCCTACAGAGCCAGTGGAGGGAACTTGGTGAGCGCGTCCTTGGCGAGACGGAAGTCGCGAAAATTCTGGACCGCCTTCGTACTGATCCGTCACTGCGCTTCACTACCTCCGCCGAGATTGTCAACGTCGTCCAAGAGGCCCTCAATCGTGCCGAGGCCTCACGAGATGACTGGTTCCCGCCCTTTCGCATTGCGGATTGCATCATCGAAGAGATCCACCCTATTGAGGCCAAGAGCGCGGCCCTGGCCCACTACCGGCCACCCGCCGAGGACGGCAGTCGTCCGGGGGCTCACTGCGTGTTGACTCTCAACCCCACCGAGAAATTCACGTACGAATACGAAGCGCTCGCCTTTCACGAGAGCACGCCCGGTCATCACCTTCAAATCGCCACTGCTCAAACGATGAGCGACTTGCCGACCTATCGACGATTCCTTGACGCGCAGGTGTGCGGTTTCGTCGAAGGCTGGGGTCTGTACAGCGAACGACTAGCTGATGAGATGGGGCTCTACAGCTCGGACCTCGCGCGCATTGGCATGCTGTCTTTTGACGCACTACGCGCGTGCCGTCTGGTCGTCGACACGGGTATGCATCACTACGGCTGGTCGCGCCAACGAGCGATTGACTTCATGTGGAACAACACCGCCACCACGATGTCAAACGTCACAAACGAAATCGACCGCTACATCGGCTGGCCGGGTCAGGCACTGGCGTACATGATCGGACGCAAGGAAATCGAGCGGCTGCGTCGCGAGGCGAACGCCGCACTTGGCGACGACTTCGACGTTCGTGGCTTTCACGGAACGGTGCTCAGCAATGGTGCCGTACCGCTCGACGTGCTCGAACAACTTGTCCAAAACTGGGTAACGGCAACGCGAAGTGCCTAGACAACTTATATTGCTCGATTCATCGCACAACAGAAAGGGTCACCATGCGCGTGATCATCAATGACAATGAATTGAACGTCGAAGTACTGGGAGAAAAGGGCCTCCCGTCCTGATCGCCCATCACGGCGGAGGGGGTATCGGGTCACTCGAAGAACCCAGGTCGACGTTTGGTCCGTTGTCCGATCTAGTTCCAGCGTTGTGGTGTTTGACGCCCGGGGCTGTGGCCGCTCTGAAGGAAAGGCTCCATTCTCACACGCCCAGTGGGCCGCCGACGTCGATGGACTTCGCGAATGGATCGGCGTCGACCAGATCATCGTGACGGGTGGATCATACGGTGGCTTCATCGCTATGGAGTACGCCATCGCCTATCCCGAACACACTCGCGCCATGATCCTGCGTGACACCTCAGCTGACAAGTCCAATCTCGAGCGCGCGTACGAGAACGCGCGCACCCAGACTCGAATCGAGATCAACTGGGATAACTTCAATCGCTACTGGAACGGCGAGATAACCGACGACGACGATCTCAAAGCAGCGTTGGGCCGAGATCATCCCGCTCTACGACTTTGAATACGACCCCGTGCAGCTCGCAAGCGCGTCGACGCTGGTTTTTATCGCTACGAGGCGCACAATTGGTGCTTCCAATACAGCATGCCCAACTACGACCTTCGTCCGCAACTGCCGAACGTCACCTGTCCGACACTGGTCACCGTGGGCCGCACAGATTGGGTAACGCCGGTCTCATCCGCCGAGACGATCGCATCGTTGATTCCCAATTCCACGCTGGTGGTCTTCGAGAAGTCAGGGCACTCGCCTCAGTACGAAGAGTTCGACCTCTTCCAGAAGGTGATGCGCGACTTCCTGGCCACATTGGCCTAGAACGGCGACATCGGGCATCCATGACGGGTCATACCGTCAACGGATGCCTACTCGCCGAGTCCGCGACAAAGAAGAACGATCGTTATGAAAGTCCGATAAATCTCGAGTGGATCATCGTCGATGATTACTCCGCTCAGGACACCGGTTCGCTCGAACTTACTAACGCGCGACGCCAAATCTGCGTAGTCACTCGTCGCGAACTCGATGGCGAACGTTGCGGGAAGATCGATGGCGACCTGAGAGGCCGCACCAATTGCCATGGTGGCCTCGTAGGCCTCCTCCTCGATCAAGTCACGAGCCCGCTGGGGGTGCAGTGAGTTCGCGGAGAATCGACTGAAAGATTCTTTGACGATCGCAGCGCGCACCCCGGGACAAAAAGGTGCGATTTCATCGGCGGTCGTCGCGTCCCCGCTAATCAGGACCACTGGCACGCCGTATCCCAGAGCGACCAAAGAGTTGATTCCGGCCTCGCCGGCCACAACGCCATTGATGGTGATCTCAGAAAAGGCGCTGGGGAAATAGGTGTGTGACAACGTCGAGGATTTACTACCCATCGATCCGTGGTACGAGATAAAGAACACGGCGTCGAAACTCTCGTCGAGACCCTGCATCATGTACATCGGTTTCATCCGGCCCGACAAGTACCGCGCCGAACCGGCGAGGTCACCGGGGCGCAAATTGGCCATCCTGGAATGCGCATCATTGACGAGGAACTCTTTGGCGCCAGCGCGCGTTGCACCCTCAATGGCCGCATTAATTTCTTTCGTCAAGAGCTCGGTGTAGTACGGGTACTGGTTACCGGTCGGCAGAACCTGGGACCAATCGACCACGCCGGCCGTACCCTCCATGTCTGATGAGATGTAGATCTTCACAGCGGAGTCCGTGGAAAAACTTCGACGTTGTCACCGTGCGCGGTCATGACGTTGTACGTGGAGCCGATCTGGCCGGCTGCACCACCGTGGCGACCGTCTGGAGTCAGACACAGGGTGCGCAATTCCGCCGAGAACTCGTCACTCAACGTCGCCGCTTCGATCAACATGTTGCGACACGCCTCCGCGGGTTCGGCTCCACGCGCGAGCGAGTCCACCACCATGCGCGCGCCCGTAACTCTCATACTCATCTCTCCCCGGCCAGTACAGGCAGCGCCACCGTAACGAAGATCGCAATAGTTCCCGGTTCCCGGTAACGCGGAGTCACCAATGCGACCCGGATACTTCCATGGATAGCCGCTCGTCGAGACGCCCACGACCATCTCACCACTGTCGTCGAGCGCGATGACGTTGATCGTTCCCCAAGGTCCGTCGTGCGGTCGAAATCGCTGAACGAGGTCGATGGCCGCGACGCGGTATCGGGCGTCACCCGGGGCCGCCAACGTGAGTTCACCTTCGACGGACTCGTGCGAAGGAGCGAGTGACTCATGGAAGAGTCTCTTGGCATCGTCAGTCAAGAGGTCGGCGCGCTCGAAGCCCAATTCCTCGGCGAAGAGTTCCGCACCCTCTCCCACCAAGAGACAGTGCTGGGGAAGCTTCTCCACCACGGCGCGAGCGATTGAAATCGGGTGAGGAAAGCCCCGGACCGCACCAACGGCACCAAAGGCCCGCGTTGAGCCAATCATCACCGAGGCGTCAAGTTCGACTTCGCCGCGGGCGTTGGGCAGACCACCAGTGCCGACGTAGTGATCGTTGAGATTGTCCTCGCACACTTTGAGGGCCGCCTCGACTGCGTCTAAGGCTGACGCTCCTTCGCGCAGGAGCGACATCGCGGTGGGCAAGCCCACTTCACTACGTTCACTTCCGATGATGATGGGACCACTAGCCACAATGAACGACCTTTCAAGTGTCGTCGGCGCCGTCGCGACGGCGAAAACACGACCTAGGCAACGACCGGTGTACGTGGTTGGACATTTAGAATTTTTTCTACGTCGGCGGCGTCGCGTAACAGTGCCATGTCAGTGCCTCGCGGACTCGACAACTGCAAGCCAATTGGCAGCCCCGCAGCGTTGAAACCGCAGGGGATGACAATGGCGGGCACGCCGGTCAGGTTATACGTCGAAGTGAACTGTCCTTCGATCTCCCCATCAGGCGTGTCCATCGGCGGGGTCGTCTCGGGGGCCACGTAAGGCGCAGCGGGGGTCAGGATCACGTCGACGCCCTCGTAGAGTGCGTCGGTACTGGCCAGGAGTCGATCACGCTGTGCGAGCGCTTCTTCGTACGCCTCGATCGAGGTGTCCGCCGATGATGAGAACATGCGAAGAGTGTCTGGGCCGTAGTGCGAAGGGTTGGACTGAACTCGCTGACCATGCACCTGCCACGCCTCGTACAAGATGATGTCGTCAAAGGTGTGGCGCATCTTTTGGAATGCCTCACCGTCAATGTCAACGATATCTGCTTGGGTCTTCAAAGTATCGACCGCATCACGCAGTGACATTCGAACGTCTTCGCTCATGACAGGGTCTTCCAACTGTGACCAGACCACCCCGATGCGAAGACGAGGCGAACGCGCGACGGCGACGTCGTGACCAGTCAGCGCCGCGAACACGCGCTCGGTAACCGCGACATCCTTCGCTAACAAGCCAACGTGGTCGAGCGACGGCGACAGTGGTGTGACCCCAGTGAGAGAGAAGGTGTTGTAGGTGGGCTTAAAGCCCACGACGTTGCAGTAGTGCGCCGGTATGCGAATGGATCCGCCTGTATCAGTACCAATCGCTACGTCGCAGGCCCCCGCTCCTACCAACGCCGCCGAGCCGCCACTTGAACCTCCCGCAGTGCGCGTCACGTCGAATGGATTCATCGCTTCGGCAATCTCCGGGTGAAGGGCTCCGGCCGCATATTCCAACAACGTGGTCGTCGCAAAAACGTCGGCACCAGCTTCACGCAGTGCCGTCACGAATGGAGCGTCCGCGGTGGCGGGAGCTGCACTCATCGACTCGGGATTGCCGTTGCCACGCGGAACACCCGCAATATCGATGATGTCCTTCACCGCAACGGCGACACCATGCAAGGGTCCGTCCTGACGACGAAGGGGGGCGGGTAGCAGGCGCACGACCGCGTTGAGTGGCGTACCCAATCGGAGGCTTCGCTCGCATGTCGCCATGAGGTCCAAGTTCGCCACCTCGCAGGTGCGCTCACCGCGCTCAATGGATTGGATGAGGGCGCCGACCAAATTGGTCAGGGGTCCATTGAGATCATGCAGCAAGTCGTCGACCTCGGTCTTACGTTTGCGCACCATCAAGTCGCGGTAAATACCGCTGTGGGACTTCGCACTCTTTCGATTGAAGGTCACCAATCGAGCGAGCGAGGGTTCGAGATCGTTAGGGTCGAAGCCATCAAAGGCCTCGGGTTTCACCGGCGACTGTGCCAACACCTCGCGCGCCACGGCCAACATGAGTTCTTGGTACCTCGGGTCCTCGAGAGAGTCGGCGATCGAGAGATCTGAGACTGCGCCGGTCCAGAGCATCGCGCCATACGCTTCCTTGCCCCAGAGGAAACCCAAAATGTTATCGGTGGCTTGTGCGTAGGGTAAGGCCGCGACAAGTTCCTCGACTCGGGGCGTGATGACGGACTGTGACGACTCACCGACACGAAAAGTACCGATGTTGCCCTGCATGATTCGTCCCGGTCCCATGACGTCCGCGCCGAAGTTGACGAAGCTGACCAGTAGGTTCTCTTTGCCGATTGCGTTGGCCAGTATGTCCGCGGTGAGACCGTTCTGAAAGGTCACGACGTAACCGCCGGGCGCCAGGCGACCGCGTATCAATTCAGCAGCATTCGCCGTGTGGTGGCTCTTGACCGCCACGGCGATGTGCTCAATCTGATCTGGAAGCTGATCAGGGGTAATCGCTGTCACCTTGACGTTGAAGTTCTCTACGGGACCCTCAATGGTGAGGCCGTTTTCATTGATCGCTGCGACATAGTCTGCGTCGACGTCGCACAAGACAACATCGTGACCAGCGCGAACCATGTGCGCGCCGATGGTTCCGCCGATTGCTCCCGCACCAACAATTGTCAACTGCATCAAATTCCCCTATCGGTTCACGATCGTGTACGAATTGAAACTTCGCCACGTTCAAGTTACACGACCGTGCTTGTTCTACAACCTCGGTTTATGTGGTCGGAAATGGTCCAGAAAATATTGAAATCGACCTCACGTGCGGGAACCTTCCCTGCTCGGACCTGACGATTACCATCAAGATGGGCGGTCCTATATCTCACGACCTCACAGTAAATAATCAGCATCTCGACACAAAGACCCCGACTCGCTGGCTTAACACCGGTGTTAACGCAATGGCTCACCCACGCCATTGAGATCCAGTCAATAAATCGTCAGGTCAAGTCAGCCGAGTGGTTGCAACTACTTCTGAGGCTGCACTCCGGCGGGCGAATGGTGTCGTCGAGCACCAACCAGAGAGCCCGCGACCACTGCCGCCACTGCGACGAGAAGCGCGCTCACTTCGAATGCCGTCGTGTAACCATGCACCGTGGCCGCCTTGGTCACCGAGGGTGAGACCACTCGCGTCACCAAGAACGCTGCGGTCGACGACGCGGCGACGGTGTTCAAAAACGCTGTACCAAGAGCTCCGCCAACCTGCTGGGTAGTGTTGACTAGAGCGCTCGCGACCCCGGCATTGTCCTCTTCGACGCCAAAAAGTGCGGTGGAGTTCATCGGAACGAATGCCACGCCCATCCCCACACTCACGAGGATCTCTGGAGTTAAAACGTGGGCCAGGTACGAACTGTCAACGCCCAGGCGTGAGAACCAAAGCAATCCCAGCGCGGCGACCGACAGGCCTCCCACCATGAGGCCGCGCGGACCCGTCCGAGGGAGTAACTGGCTGGCCATCGTGGCACCGAGAATTATCCCCCCCGAGAAGGGTAGGAACGCGAAGCCCGTGCGAAGTGCACTGTATCCAAGGATTCCTTGAAGGAAGTACGTCAGGAACAAGAACGTGCCGAGTAGGGCGAAGCCAACGAAGAGCGAGGACAAGAACGCGCCGCCTCGGTTCCTCTCGAGGATCACCTTGAGGGGCAACAATGGATGCGTCGAGCGCATTTCGATGACGACGAAGGTACTGAGAAGAACCATCGCCCCGACGAGCAGAGAAATGGTCAACGACGATCCCCAACCGTGCGACGCGACCATTGTGAAGCCATATACCAGGAGGAAGAACCCCGCGGTCGAGGTGAACGCACCAGGTAGGTCGTAACTGTGTCGCACCTCGACCCGACTTTCTCGAACGTAGCGAATTGCCCCAAACGCTGTAATCACGGCGATAGGCGCGTTAATAAGCATGGTCCAGCGCCACGACGCGTACTCGGTCAGTACTCCACCGAGTACCAAACCAATCGCTGCCCCTCCACCGGCAATAGCGCTGTAGACGCCAAATGCGCGGGCTCGCTCGTGCGGTTCTGTGAAGGTAACAGTGAGCAGCGAAAGGGCGGCTGGTGCCATCACCGCAGCGAAGCCGCCCTGCAGGGCGCGAGCACCAAAGAGCATCGCCGAATTCTGGGCGAGACCCGCGAGAGCTGACGCGATCCCAAAACCAACGAGTCCAAAGACAAAGACCCGCCGACGCCCCAGATAGTCAGCAATACGACCACCCAGAAGCAGAAAACTTCCGAATACGAGTGTGTACGCGCTCATTACCCATTGACGATTGGCGATCGAGATGTGTAGGGCGTGCTGCGCTGACGGCAGGGCCACGATGACGACAGAGGCGTCGAGGACGATCATTAATTGGGCGACGGCAATAACGGCCAAGGCCCAGTAGCGCTTGGGGTCCAGTCCGTTATTCTCGGGCGGTGTGACGGGGGTGAGTTGATCGGTGGTCACCGGACTCTCCTTTTCTCTTTGGGGGATCGGACGGAAGGTCGAAATCTTCTTGAAATTCCGCTAAACTTTGGGGTATTCGTCTATAGACGGAACTTACGTTCCGGATATCGATGATAATAGTAACGGTGGTTCCGCTTGTCAAGGCGTCGGGAAGGTTTTTCATGAGCAGAGTTGAGGCTCGGTCGCGCGGCCGCGCGATCATCGCTGATCACCAAACTCGTGACTTGACGACTACGCAGGGTGAGGCGTAAAAGTGCGAGCCGACGCTCAACGAAATCACGACAAGATTCTTCAGGCCGCGGAGGAGATCTTCGCTCTCGACGGGGTGACTGTACCCATCGACATGGTGGCTGAGCGGGCTGGCGTCGGCATCGGCACGCTCTATCGTCACTTCCCCACCAAAGAATCGCTCTACGAGGCGATCGTCGTCACACGCTTGTCCAGTCTTTTGGCCTGCGCCGACCAATACGCTCGAGACCTCGATCCCGCACTCGCTCTCGACGCGTTCCTGCGCGAATTCGCTCGGCAGGCTGCGGAAAAGCAGGATCTGTTTGAAGCCCTCGGTCAGGCGGGCATTGACTTCAAATCACGGTTCGCGGGGCTCGTGGATGAATTGAACCAACACGTCGATGTGTTGCGTCAACGAGCGGTGGCTGCCGGAGCACTTCGTAGCGATGTCGACTCCATCGACATCATCAATCTGGTTATAGGTACGTGTCACGCGGCCGGGCACAGTGGCGCCGACAGCGAAGGTGTCCAACGATTGGTAGGAATCGTCATCGCGGGGCTGCAACCCCTCGCACCCCACTGAACGGCGTGGATACGCCGACGAGCGCGCCGATCCGCTGCACGTGGTGTGGTGATGACGAGTTGTACGTTGCGTACCACGACACAGAGTGGGGTGTTCCGGTACGCGATGACGCAGTCCTTTTCGAGCTCCTAACCCTTGAAGGTGCGCAAGCCGGCCTCAATTGGCTCACTGTCCTTCGGCGCCGACCGGGATACCGGCGAATCTTCGAGAACTTCGACGCTGAGATCGTGGCGCACTTCGATGACGAACGCGTCGAAACCATCATGAACGACACTGGAGTCATTCGTCATCGTCAGAAGATCAATTCGGTGATCACCAACGCCCGCGCGATCCTCGAACTGCGCCAGCGTGATGATTACTCGACTTTCTCAGACTACATATGGGCGCTCGCGAGATCCGAAGGTGATGGCCCTTCTAACGAGACAACCATGAGCAAACGATTGGTGCGCGACGGCTTCAAATTCGTTGGTCCAACTATCTGCCTTTCACTCATGCAGGCAAGTGGCATGCGAAATGACCACGCCACGGACTGCTTTCGTTTCGCTGAAATCGAAGCTCTCCATTAGCGACAGTAAGCGTCGTCTTCCTCAATGAATGAGCACCTTCAGGGTGCCGTGTTTCGCAGCGTGTTCAAAGACGTCGTACGCCTCAATCATCTGATCGAAGGTGAACTCGTGTGTGACGAACTTATCGGCGGGAAGTTTGTGCTCTGCGACGAGCTTCAACAGCATGGCGAGCGTATTGGTATTGACCAATCCCATCGAAATGTCGATGTTCTTGATCCATAGCTCGTTCAAAGCCAGCGGTACAGGCTTACCGTGTACGCCAATATTGGCGACGTGGCCGCCAGGTCGGACCAGGAGCGTAGCCATGGTGAACGTATCGGGAATACCCACTGCCTCAATGGCGACGTCAACCCCTTGGCCATCGGTCAGAGCAAAGACCTGGTCCTTCCAGTCATCGTCGCCTGAATTCACGACGTCCGTCGCACCGAAATCCTTAGCCCGTGCGAGACGCGCATTGTCGAGATCGATGGCGATGATCTTGGACGGTCCGTACAAACGAGAGGTCATCACTGCCGAGAGTCCGACCGGACCCGATCCAATCACGGCGACGACGTCGCCGGGACTAACGTGACCATACTGGACGCCTATCTCGAAGCCAGTGGGCAGGATGTCGGACAAGAGGATACCTTCTCCGTCGGTCAAGCCTTCGGGAACCTTGTACACCGAATTCTCTGCGAACGGTACACGAACGTATTCCGCCTGCGTCCCGTCGATCATGTAACCAAAGATCCATCCAATGCCAGCGATACCCTCGGGGTCGAGACAGTGGCTATAGAGACCTTGGCGACAATTGGAGCAACGTCCGCACGAACTGACGCACGCAAGAATGACTCGGTCACCCACCGCTAATTGGGTCACCCCGGTCCCCACTTCGGTAATAATTCCAATCCCTTCATGCCCGAGAATTCGGCCAATATTTACCTCCGGGACGTCACCCTTGAGGATATGAAGATCGGTCCCACAGATGGTGGTGGCGACCATTTTCACGATCACGTCCGTTGATTCCCTCAATACTGGGTTCGGTACTTCTTCCCAACTCTTCTGGCCCGGACCCTTGTATACGAGTGCCTTCATGGCATACCCCAATTCCGCTCACGTGAGTGACGAGACGTCACTCAGACAACTCCAGGCACTGAGCCGTAAAGTCCCCTTTGACCCAACGTACCGAGCGCAGAACTCAAACACGTAGGGGCGAAAGACACGTTGGCGAATTCCAGGTTTGATTCCAGTTTGTCGTTTGGCGTCTGAGAAGGTGAGATCCTCGCAGCGCTGACACTGACAACAAGATCGCTTCCAATGGCAGAACAAAGGTCGATGTAGGTGCCCTGAACGATGCCTTACTGAAGAGGGAATCAGGAGATTTTCGAAAACCTGTGGCTGTTCTGCCGCGAAGCGGCGTGAAAGTGCGCACCATCGCGATCGCGATCACGATCGATAGCCCACAAGAAGTGTGATTATATTCCGATATGGGTATATGATGAGTGTCATGGCACGAGCAGCGACAGCGTCTGACGTCTTCAACGCGATCGCCGAGCCTCGCCGACGCGACATCCTGGTGATGTTGCGAGCAGGCGAGCGTCCGGTAAATGAACTGGCCTGCGCACTAGGGATGTCCCAGCCCGGAGCGTCCAAACACCTGAGGGTGCTCCGTGAAGTCGGGCTGGTGCAGGACCGAAAGGTAGGCAAGCAGCGACTCTACGGCATTGACGCCCGCGGGCTGCGACCGGTACACGAGTGGACGGGTGGGTTCGAGCGATTCTGGAACGAGAGCTTCGACCGGCTGGACAAGTACGTGCACGACCTGAAGCAGGCAAGGCAGGAGGGGTAACTAGTGAGCGAGACACAACGAGAAGAGCGGGCGCAGTCCGCGACGGCCGACCGCGAGATCGTGATCTCCCGGGTCATCGACGCCCCACGGGAGCTGGTGTTCGAGGCGTTCACCGAGGTGCGGCACGTGTCGCGTTGGTGGGGGCCGGAAGGGTTCACCACGACCACGCGGGCTTTCGAGTTTCGCGTCGGCGGTGAGTGGGACTTCGTCATGCACGGACCCGATGGGACGGACTACCAGGAGTGGATCTCCTGGACCGAGATTTCCCCGTCGGAGCGGATAGCAATGTTGCACGGTGAGTATCGCGGCGACCCAAACTCATTCGAGTCGGTTTTGACGTTCGCGCTCGACGGCGCGGCAACGCGGATCGAGATGCGCACAGTATTCCCGACCAAGGAACTGCGCGACGAGAGGGTCGAGAAGTACCACGTGATCGAGGGTGGCCAGCAGAACTTGAACAAGTTGGCCGCATACGTGACCGAGATCGTTCAAAAAGGAGAGAGGACATGATGGCAAGGAAAGTGTTTTTCAGTGTGTCGATGTCGCTGGACGGGTTTGTCGCGCCCGGGTCCCCCGAAGAATTGATGGGACAGCAATGGATGGAACTGCAGCAGTGGATCTTCCCGCAGCGATTCTTCCGGGAAAACCTGGCTCACCTCGGCGAAGGCGGAGAGGAAGGGCGTGACAACGACATCGTGCGCGAGACGTTCGAGCGCACTGGCGCGAGCGTGATGGGCAAGCGGATGTTCGACGCCGGCGAACAAATGTGGCCGGAGGATGCGCCATTTCACACGCCGGTCTTCGTGGTGACGCACGAAACGCGTGACCCTTGGGAGAGGCCGGGTGGGACCACATTCAACTTCGTCAACGAAGGCATCGATACCGCTCTCGACCAAGCCCGTGAGGCTGCCGGCGATCGAGACGTCCGCATCGCGGGCGGCGGCGCAACGATCCTGGAGTACGTGAACGCCGGCCTGGTCGATGAGTTCACGATCGCACTCTCACCCGTGCTGTTCGGCTCCGGAATCCGCCTGTTCGAGGGCGTGGACGCGGGACGCGTGGCCTTGGAGCCGGTCCGCGCAGAGACGACGCCGCGAGTGACTCATCTGACCTACGCAGTTCGGGAACGGTAGCGGTCGTGGCCGCAGTTCCCCCGCCGAAGTCACCCGCGCGGCGAGTCACTCAGCATTCTGAGCGCCAGGAATGGCCTGCACTCCGGTCTCGATTTAGTGCGAATGGGTGAGCGTTTCCACTCAAAGTGGCGTCGTGATGGTACTAGGGCTGGCGACCTTCTTTTATACGCGAAATCACCGCAGCAGACCAATGGAATGGCGATCCAACGATTTTCCTTGCGGCGCACTCTCGGCGACTATCGGCTACGAACGACGAGCAGGCTTGTCGATACAGGCCGCTCGAATCCACGCGAGGGGTGATTTAGAACGCGCCCTCGGGCGTAGAAAGTGGTGGAATCGCCACCATCTAGATCAAGTGCGGTGACCACGCCGAGTGACTGGAAGAGGCGGATCAGTTGGTTCGCCGTGGCACCCGAAACGCCATCTCTACCGTCAACGGTCATGATGACGGTCTCGCCTGCCGCCGTCCAACCTATAGCGGTACGCGCGAATGGTCGCACCATATAGGTATCAGCTGGAACTATTACTGAAGCCACACCATCATCGAGGAGAATCGGGTGCCCGCCAATATTGTTGCAGCCAGCGTCTGAGGTTGTGGTCATCGTCACGAAGTCACCGACTCGTAATGAGGAGAGCGGCGACGTTGTCGGCGCGGAGATATCGACGTGACCCGCCCTCATCTTCAGTTTTCGCTTCGTCCGAGCGACCAGTTTCAGTCCCACTGTCGAATTGATTCTGGTGGGCCGGGCAGAGTTCTTCACCTGCACAAACTCCAGCGTGACTCGATTTCGTCCCGTCGGTATCTTCAGGGCGAACGGCGGGGTGAAGAGCAGCGTCCCGGTGAGTGGCACATTGACATCGACGTAGGACATCGGCAGTTGTTGGTTAACTGCGGTAATGGGGACGTCGACACCATTCGCGTGAACGTTGACGCTCCAGTTAAGGCCTTCAGTGACGGTGGGTCCGTTGAGGTCGACCTGCTGATGCGGAATCTCTGGGGTGTGAAGCAGGACACAATTCTGAATGATGCCGCCAACCTCGTCCCCGGGGTCGGTAGCGCCGGGGCGAGTCAAGTCGAAGAAGTCGCCGTTCACGGCCGCGACGCAGTTCTTCGTCGCTCGACACATCGCACTGGGCGTTTGAACGCCTTTGTCGATGGCGTGGTCGGCGAGTCCTATTTTGATCTTGAATCGTGATCCACTGACGGTCAGCACGTGGATCGCCGTCGAGACGCCGTATTTTCGTCCGCTCAAAGGGAAAAGGTGAAGCCCTCCCTTACTTTCTCGGCCGGCCAGTTGTGAGGTAGTTCTCGTCTCATCACCACTTCTGCGAGGTGCCGCCGTTGACGACGAGACGTTCATCAGTATGACTACAGCAACAACACAAACGACCGAAACACAACGCATAAGGCGGTATCGCATACTCGCGTTCACGCCTCTCAATCGTCAAGGTCTCCGTGTCGAAATCGGGTCCTTGAAAAGAGGTGCATCCACCAACGATAGGACAACCTCCAGTGGCTTTACTTTTCACCAGACCAAACGACACAATGTGTCGACAGTGGCTGGCATCACGACCCCGCAGAGAGGGACTGCACATAGTGACGTACGAGGGAGGAAATGAAGTCGCGAGCGGGTGTAACCGTGCGAGGCAAATTTCGACTACGGCTTGAACTTGATAAGCCCCTGGGCCGTGTCACCACTGTTTGAGTTGCCCGCGTTGATCGCACACGCGTTTGCGTTTGCGCTCGTCGTCCCGCACTTACCGTTACCAATCGTTCCTGTTGCTACCTTGAATGTCGTGGCCGGAAACGTGCCGTTGGCGCCAACGGTAACTAGGACCAGAGATGTTGGAGAAATGTCACAACCAACCTGACTCGTGGAGCTGGCAAGACATTCCAGAAGGTACAACTGATCCTTTGGTGTGAATCCAGAACCGCTCACCTTGACGTTCTCACCATTAGAGAGTCCGGTTGATGGAGTGATAACCAGCACCCGCTTGGCGGACGTCGAGGCCTTCGGAGTCACCTTCGTCGTCGCTGCGGAGGGGGAACCCGCTCCGTTCTTGTTGTAAGCGACCACTTTGAAGGTATAGGGAGTTCCATTCTTAAGACCAGTTACCTTGCAACTCAACTTCGTTGCAGTGCAGGTCTTGGCCGACGGTGTGGACGTGACCACGTACTTTGTAATTGACGAACCACCGGTGTTCAAGGGCTTCGCCCACGACACCGCGACCGAAGCGCTCGCCGCGACTGCGTGCACCGACCGCGGAGCGGAAGGTCGTGACACGGAAGCGTTCGCCGGTACGACGCTGACGAGCCCCACAACTACGACAAGTGCCCCCATGAGGGGAAATCGGGACAAAAGCCGCATTGGTCTCTCCTTTGACACTTCGTCTTACGCAATTCTTAGCCTAACGCCACTGTCAAAGTTTCAGATCGTACCGAGAAAGCAGGTGACAAGTTTCAGTTGAAACGTTTAGCGATCTAGTAGTCGTCGCTCGTAATGTCTTGTCCCTTGTGAGGGCCGAGCGTTCGCACCGAAATTCCGGCTGCAACGAGCATGCCAACGCCCGCGACAACGAGGGACTGCTCAAGCCCCGTGCGAAAGGCACCGTAGACGGCCTGAACAACGTGATCTTCAATCGTATTGCCCGAACCGTTTCCCACCGCCACTCCCTTTGGGGCTGTTCCGGTCTCAATGAACGAAATAATCTCCGAAAAAAAGCTAGAGGGTACTTTGAGTGTTCGCAAACGATCAGTCAGGGCACCCGTTAGTTGAGCGTTCACTAACGCACCCAGAACGGCAACTCCGAAAACTGAACCAAGTTGACGACTGGTATTCGTCGCCGACGCCGCCATGCCAGAACGCTCCGGTGAGACCTCGCTGAGGGTCACCGATGTCATCGGTACGACGCTTGAACCGAACCCGTATCCCGCCAGCGCCAGTGTCGCCATCAACCAGAGTGAGGGCAGTGGAGATTGAAGGAGGAGGGCCGAGAGAAGGATCCCCGCGCCCGCCATGACGCACCCTTCGGCCATGGGGGACCGAGGACCAATGCGCGCGACCCGTCGACCTGCGAGGACCGACGCCAAGATCATTGCGACCGCCATCGGCACGAATTCCAGAGCGATTCGCACGGGGGCGTAGCCAATGACCGCTGTCAGGTACAGGGCAGTGAAGAAAAAAATCGAGAAAATCGAGAAGTACAAAACGAAGGCCACGACCATCGCGCCGCTGAAGCGTGAGGAACGGAAATATTCCAAGTCCAGCAAGGGAGATTTCGCGCGCCTCTCGACACGCACGAAGCCGACGATGGCGACCACGCCCAGCAAGAAAAGAGCGATGACCCACGACGTTCGATAACCGTTCGTCTCTCCGAGGATCACTGCAAAGGTCAGGCTCCCCAGTCCGAGTGCACCGGTGAGGAAGCCTTCAACGTCGAGTCGGTCATTTGGCGGACTCGACGACTCGGGGACGTTGCGCGCCGCCAAGGTGATGACGATCGCCGCCGCGATGACGTTGAACCAGAAGACACCACGCCACTGGTCGGCCCCCACTACAAGTCCACCAATGACTGGCCCGAAGGCGATCGCCAAGCCGGACACTGCCGCCCACGTACCTATCGCACGAGCGCGCAACTCAGGCTCGGGAAACAATTGACGAAGCACCGAGAGTGTTCCTGGTTCCGACGCCGCCGCCCCGATACCCATGATGACGCGAGCACCGATGAGGACATCGGTGTTGGGCGCGAGTGCTCCTAAGAGCGATCCCGCCGCGAACAATCCCAGACCGAGCAGCATGACCTTCTTGCGCCCCAGCCGGTCACCGAGTGTGCCGCCGAGCAGCATGAAGCTGGCAAAAGTGAGTCCGTATCCGTTCACGACCCACTGCAACTGCGTCACGCCCGCGTGAAGATCCGAGCGAACGCTGCCGAGAGCGACTGACACGATGGTCATGTCCATGAAAGTGAGAAACATGATGAGGCACAACGTGAGCAGGGCCCATCGACGCGACCGTCGCGGTGTTACGTCCTGGTGGTCCATACCTTCGCTCACGCCCACGACATCCTTTTGGCCAGTCGGCAACGACTTGGGCCAAACTACACCCCGGGCCAGCAAATATGACGGCGCGAATCGTCACGCGTTGTTACCGGCCCGTCACCACAATGTTGCGAGTTCGTTCCTTCTTCGAACTCGACGTACGATGACTGAATCGTTAAAATTCCTGAAGGATACTGGGGTGGTCTCCGTATTCTCCTCAGTAGTGTCTTGTAGTTGAGCGTCTAGTCACCCGAAAGAGCGAAAAGCAATGAAGGTCGCCCTCTTTATTACCTGTGTCAATGACGGACTCTTCCCTCGCACCCCGCAATCAGTCGTGGAAGTCCTGGAACGACTCGGACACGAAGTCGTCTTTCCCACCGATCAGACGTGTTGCGGGCAAATGCATCTCAACGCCGGATACCGCCAAGAAGGGCTGCAACTGGCACAACGATTTCGCGGCGTGTTCGGCGACTACGACGTCATCGTTTCACCTTCGGCGTCGTGCGTCGGGACGGTACGCGAACTCTACGCCACCTCAGCGCGCTCCTTGGGCGACGAGGCCCTCGCGGCGGACCTCGAGGACGTGGGTAGGCGTACGTACGAGTTTTCTGAATTTTTAACCGAGGTGTTGAAGGTGACCGACGTGGGCGCGAGTTTTCCCCACACCGTGGCGTACCATCCGACGTGCCATTCGCTACGAGTCCTCGGCCTGGACGAGGCACCCAAGACGCTCTTGCGTCACGTCGCGGGGTTGACCCTCGTCCCGATCGACGACGAGGACGCCTGTTGTGGCTTTGGCGGCATGTTCGCCATCAAGAACTCTGACACATCTGTCGCCATGGGACGAGACAAACTTTCGCACATCCGAGCGAGCGGGGCCGAAGTCGTGTGCGCCCTCGACAATTCGTGCCTGACCCACATAGGCGGACTATCGTCGCGAGCGCGCACCGGTCTACGTGTACTGCATCTCGCCGAGATCCTCGCCAGTCACGACGGAGTTCCTCGTGTCTAGGGTCTTTGACACCGACTCGCCCTTCCCCACCCTGGCCAAGGCGGCGCTCGCCGACGCCCAATTGCGCGCCAATCTCGCCCACGCCACCACGACGATCCGGGACAAGCGACTCAAGGTGGTATCAGAACTGGACGACTGGGAAGAGTTGCGAAGTGCTGGTGCAGAGATTAAGGATTACTCACTCGATCACCTCGACGAACTTTGCGTCGAGCTCGAGAAGAACGTCGTCGCCCATGGCGGTGTGGTGCACTGGGCTCGCGACGCCAGCGAGGCCAACGCCATCGTTGTCTCTTTGGTACAGGACACCGGCGTAGATTCCGTCGTGAAGGTGAAGTCGATGGCCACGGCCGAGATTGAACTCAACGTCGCCCTCGAACAGCACGGCATTACGGCCTACGAGACGGACCTGGCCGAATTGATCGTGCAATTAGGCGACGACCTCCCCTCACACATCCTGGTGCCCGCCATCCACAAGAACCGCTCCCAGATCCGCCAGATCTTCCTCGACGAAATGGGCAAGTCGGGGCTCGCGGCCCCCGACGACCTCACCAACGACCCGACAGAGCTGGCGGCAGCTGCTCGCGCGCACTTACGAGAACGCTTCCTTTCGGCCAAAGTCGCCATCTCGGGCGCCAATTTCGTCATTGCCGATACCGGCGCTCTCGTAATCGTCGAATCCGAGGGCAATGGCCGAATGTGCCTGACGTTGCCCGAGACCCTCATCTCGGTGGTTGGCATCGAGAAAGTACTCCCGAACTGGCAAAGCCTCGAAGTCTTCATGCAACTTCTCCCCCGGTCTTCGACCGGTGAACGCATGAATCCCTACACCTCGATCTTCACCGGAGCCACACCGGGAAACGGCCCATCCAGTTTCCACCTCGTCTTGATCGACAACGGGCGCAGTTCGGCGCTCGCTGAAGAGGACGGGCGCGACGTCCTGCGCTGCATTCGCTGTTCAGCGTGCCTCAACGTGTGCCCGGTGTACGAACGCACCGGAGGCCACTCCTACGGAAACCCTTACCCCGGACCCATCGGAGCCGTCCTGGTCCCACAATTACGTCGCGGTACGCGCACGCCGCTGGAAGACTCACTGCCCTACGCTTCGACCTTGTGTGGAGCATGTTACGTAGCGTGTCCCGTCAAGATCGACATTCCCAAGATTCTCGTTCGACTTCGTTCCGAGATTGTGGACGAGAAGCGCCGCGAACATCCCCGCGACCCCGAACTCCTGTCGATGGCGCTGGTTGAAAAGGGATTCTCTTCACCACGACTCTTCCAACGCGCGATCGCCCTAGGCGCACTCGTCGGACGACTACCGTTCAAGACTCTGCGCTACTTACCCCCGCCGTTGAACAAATGGAGCGACGCTCGCAACGCGCCGATGCCTGAGACGACTTCGTTTCGATCGTGGTTCGCTCAGACCCATCCCACGTCCCCCTCGTCACGAGGGCCCGCAACGGTATCGCGACGCCCCATGGTCCACCGGCACGGCGCCGTACACGACGCAAAACCCGGCCACGTCGGTACTGACGTCGCGGGGCGCGAAGGCGTATTGAGCTCTATCGATGCTGCCTTGGGGTCGACAGGGCGGCGCAGTGTGCTCGCCGATGGACGCCCGTACCGGGTCGTTGGTTCGGCTAACGCCGGCGAACGACGAGCGATCCTCGCGGACCGGCTGCGAGACTATCGGGCGAACGTGGTCGAAAGTGATGACGCCAGGCTGTCGGCGACCATCAACGACCTCCTCGTTGCTCGGGGTAGCAATTCGGTGGCGGCCCCAGCGGACGCACTTCCCGAGTGGTTCGAATCGATCGTCGCGTCCGTTCACCTCGATGAACCGACGCTATCGGTCGGCGAACTCGACGCGATCGACGCCACGGTGACGGCATGCTCGGTGGCGATCGCCCAGACTGGCACGATCGTTCTAGATTCCGGAGTCCAGCAAGGTCGTCGAATCTTGTCGTTGATTCCAGATCACCTCATCGTGGTAATACGTGACGAACAGATCGTCGAAGTCGTGGCCGAAGGCGTTGCTCGACTTCGCGCCGATTCGACCCAAACATGGATATCGGGTCCGTCAGCCACCTCTGACATCGAATTGGAACGGATTGAGGGGGTACACGGGCCACGTAATCTCGACGTCGTGCTTGTCACCTCCCGTGATCAACTCGCGGGCGACTCCACTTCGCCAGATCAGGGGTCCTAAAACGACGCGGGCCGGTAGATTGAAACAATTACGGGATTTCACCATGGCGTACGTCGTGGCTGAGGAGTGGGCATGACGGGAGAGAATCGATGACGAATTGGAACTGGAAGGTGGCGTCACTCGGCGTCGCCGCGTCGATGAGCCTCGCGACTGTCGGACTGGCCGGACCCGTGAAGAGTGCGATTGCGTCCCTGAACGACAAGCAGTACCTCCAGATCAATGTGGGGACCGACGCCACCGGTTCTGGCCCGGGCGTCGCCACGTTCACGAGACTCCTCAACGCTCTCAGCTTCGACGTGGCAGAACAGAGCGCGTCCGGGGTCGCTCTCTCCCAAGCAGCGGGTCACGTCAATGAGCGGGTCACCATCAAGGTCGGTGAAACCCCATTATTCACGTCGATCTCGGTCGGCAAGAGTCTCTACGTCGACATCGACTTCTCCACTTTGTCAAAAATACCTGGCGTCACCTTGTCCGCGGCGCAACTGGCATCGGCGCAATTACTCCTGGGGAACCGCTGGTTCGAAATACCCCAGAGTCTGCTGAGCCAAGGGCTCCGCTCGGTACCGGGCACTGGCACCACCATCAAGGTGAATAAGAATGCGGAGAAGGTTCTCGAGCGTCAGGTCATCGCCGAGTTGACGAAGCTGATCAGTCAGACTCAGATCGGCGTGCCCACCAACGGTGTGTACTCCGTGAGCGGATCCGTAAGTTCCCTCTGGAAAGCATTCTCACCAATTCTGCGGCGCGCAGGCGGCTCCACGCTTCCCACGACCACGCCAACGGGTACCTTCACCGCGACGTTGGCTACTTCTGGCACCGAAGCAACTGGTGCTTCACTCGCCCTCTCACTTCCAGACGGTACGACTGGACACGTCGCAATCAAGGTCCACGCGACTTTCGAACACGCCGCCTTCTCGGTGAGTGCGCCAGCTCAGGCCACCGTGCTCACTCCGGCCATGATTTCAGCACTCTCGGGTCTGGCGTCGGGATCATTGTCGTCTCTGGGTTAGCCAGCCCACCACCGAGCCTCTTGTTCGACTTCTGCGAGAGGTTTGGTGTCAGGAACGCGCGGTGTCGAGCAACTGATCAGCGACGTTCCACGCTGACGTTTCAACCGGATCTGGTTGAAATTGAGTAGTGGGAAACGATGAACGTACCAACTGGCGCATCGACCACAGATCATCTTCGACGTGACCCAGACTCGCCAACTGTACGAGCGCGTTTCCGAGCGCCGCTGCCTCTACGGGACCGGCGTACACCGGCGTGTCGCAAGCGTCAGCGGTGTGTTGACATAAGACGTCGTTGAGCGCACCGCCGCCAACGATGTGAATCGCGTCGATACGCACGCCCGATAGCACCGAAATACCGCGCAGCGCGCGCCGGTACGCCAGAGCGAGCGAGTCAATGATGCATCGCGCGAACTCCGGGGCGTTCGTGGGACTTTCCGTTCCGAGGCGCTCGCATTGCGCGACCAGACGTTCTCTCATCTGACCGGTACCCAGGAGCTCGTCGCTTTCAGCATCGACGAGGTAACGACGAGGCGAGATCAACTGCGCGTCGGCGGTCAAAGTCGCCGCGTCAAGCTCTTTGCCCTCAAGCGCGTATTCGCGAATTACCTCTTGGAGCAACCAAAATCCCATCACGTTGCGCAAGAATCGTGTTCGGCCATACGCACCCAATTCATTGGAGTAGCCCGCCTCGAACGCCGCGTGATCGATGAGTGGTTCAGCGAGCTCCACTCCCACCAACGACCACGTCCCTGACGAAACGTAGGCGAAGTTCTCGTTATGAGCCGGGACCGCTAGGACCGCCGATGCGGTGTCGTGCGAGGCGACGGCGATGACCTGGGTGATTTGCGATACCCCGTGGGACTGCGCACCTGACGATGTGATCGGACCCAACACGTCGCCCGGGCGAATCAAATCGCCGACCAGACGTCGAGGCAGGGCGAAGCGTTCGAAGAGCTCGTCGTCCCACTCACGTTGCCGATTTAACAATTGTGTCGTGGACGCGTTGGTGATTTCCCACGCCTCGTGACCACACAAAAAGTAATTCACTAAGTCGGGAATGAGCAGGAGGCGCTCCGATGATCGAGCGACGTCGCCGTCGGCCACCAACTGATACAAAGTGTTAAACGTCAACGGGGCGATACCGTTGCGCTGGTAGAGCGTCCAGGGATCGATGACTCGCGCCACCACGTCAACCGACTGTCGCGTACGCGGATCGCGATGGTGTGCGGGAGCTCGGACGAGAGATCCCGCAGCGTCCATCAATCCGTAGTCAACGGCCCACGAATCAACCCCAACCGACGAGAGAGTGAGACCCTTGGCGTTCGCCCGACGCGTCGCCTGACCGATCCCTTTCTCAATCTCAGCCATCAGGTAGGGCACGTCCCAGGAGAAAATTCCTTCGACGTCGTGGCCGCCATTGTCGAATCGAGCGATCTCTTCGAGTTCGAGATGGTCATCACTCAACGAAACGAGCAACACTCGCCCACTCGACGCGCCGAGGTCAACAGCTCCTACGGCGACCGGGGGACGAGACACGATTTAGCGCAAGAAGGCGGCGGCGACGCCCGAGTCAACCGGAATGTGCGCCCCCGTGGTCAGAGCGAGGTCACCACCGAGCAGAGCGAAGACGGCGCTCGCGATGCTTTCGGGAACGACCTCGCGCTTCAAGAGGGTGCGACCCGCGTAGTACGCGCCGAGCTCCTCCTCCTTGACCCCGTAGACGGCCGCGCGCTGGGCGCCCCACCCACCGGCAAAGATCTTCGAACCGCGCACCACTCCATCAGGATTGACCCCGTTGACGCGAATTCCGAGTTCGCCCAATTCCGCAGCCAGGAGTCGCACTTGGTGCGCTTGGTCGGCCTTGGCTGAACCGTAGGCCACGTTGTTGGGTCCAGCGACGACCGCGTTCTTGGACACGATGTAAATGATGTCGCCACCCATCGCTTGCTCCTTCATCACTCGAACAGCAGATTGTGCAGCCAGGAAAGAACCTTTCGCCATTACGTCGTGTTGAAGGTCCCAGTCTCGCTCGCTGGTCTCGAGCAGGGCTTTTGAAATCGACAGACCCGCGTTGTTGATCAAAATATCCACTCCGCCAAAGGCAAGCACGGCTTCGTCGACGGCGCCTTGAACGGCGTCCTTGGAGGACACGTCAATGGCGACCCCGCGCGCAATATCGTACGAGCCCAACTCGCTAGCCACCGCGATTGCGGACTCGGCGTCGAGGTCGGCGACAATGACGTGGGCGCCTTCGGCGGCGAGACGTCGTGCTGTGGCTGCGCCGATGCCCGACCCGCCCCCGGTGACCAAGGCAACGCGAGATGCCAGCGGTTTCGCCTTGGGCATCCGTCGAAGCTTCTCTTCTTCTAGTTGCCAATACTCAATACGGAACTTCTCGGATTCTTCAATCGGCGCGTACGTCGAGATCGCCTCCGCACCGTTCATCACGTTGATGGCGTTGATGAAGAATTCGCCTGCGACGCGCGCCGTTTGAGCATCCTTGCCAAAGGAGAACATCCCCACACCCGGCACGAGGACGATAGCCGGATCGGCACCGCGCATCGGGGGTGACTCGGGGCTAGCAAATGCTTGGTAGTACGCGCTGTAAGCCTCACGATATTGCACGTGCAGCTCAGCGAGACGTGTGATCATCTCTGCGACGGGCGTATCGGACGCCAGGTCGAGAATCATCGGTCGTACCTTTGTTCGCAGAAAGTGGTCAGGGCATGAGCTACCTCGACCGGCGACCTCCGCGTGACGTTCACTCTCGAGAAAACTCAATACCGTGTCGGTGTCAAAGAAGTGTCCCACTTGAGGTCGATCGGTACTGGCCATGCCGCGTAACGTGGGAAAGAGTGCGATCGCCTTGGCGCGACGCTCGTCCTCGGTCAGACGAGCAAATTTGGCGTCCTTAGGACCAAGAGGATCACGTCGTCCGTGCTCGGCGATGTATTGCTCCGCAGTACGAATGATGAAGAGGGCGTTCTCCTCACATTGTTCGCTCGTGTCTCCCCACGCGGTGATCCCGTGTCCGCCGAGGATGACGCCAATCGACTGGGGATTAGCGTCTCGAATCGCCGCGATATCCAGGCCCAACTGAAATCCCGGGCGTCGCCACGGCGTCCACGCGACGCGGTCGCCAAAGATCGTTCGCGTTAGCGCTTCACCATCGACCGACGTAGCCAGTGCAATGCCGGAGTCCGGGTGGAGATGATCAACGTGGTAGCACTCCACAAGGCCGTGCATCGCGGTATCGATGGACGGCGCGGCACCTCCCTTGCCAAAGAGACAGTAGTCAAAGGCCGCCACCATCTCGTCTTCGAACTGCGGGCCTCGATAGACGTTCTTGAGCGCTCGCAAGGCGTCGAGTCGCAATGCGGCGAGTCCCGTGAACTTGAGAGTGCCGAGATCACCGCCCGAACCCTTGACCCACATCACATCGATCGACTCACCACTGGCTGGGTCCACCACCTCGGCCTTCGCCGAGGCGTTCCCTCCCGCGTAGTTCGTGACGGTCGGGTCGGCCCCTAATCGATGAGAGCGGTCTAACAAGTCCTGGACGGCGGAGGGGACTTCGTAGGAAAAGTCGGCCATTACGCGCCCCATCCCGCGGCTTGACCACCGACGCGTTGCGTTTCGATCTGATCCTGGTAACCCGAACGCTGGTAGGCGCCGATGGGATCTGGGTCAAGACCCATCTCGTCGCGCATCTCAGCGAGTAACGGGCGAACATCGGTGTAGAAGGCGTCGGTAAAAATCGCGTTGGCGCCCAGCACGTCGCCGGCGAGTTGGCACGCGCTGAGCGCGTCGCGGTCGACCAACAATGCTTTCGCGGTCGCTTCTTGGACATTCATGACCGAACGGATCTCGGCCTGAACCTTGGGTTCAATGTTGTGGCACTGGTCCAACATGAAGGCCACACCACCCTCGGGCGTGACGACGCCGGCGTCGACGATCTCGTACATGATGCGAAACAATTGATAGGGATCGGCCGCCCCGACCATCAAGTCGTCGTCGCCATAGAACCGCGAATTGAAGTGGAATCCACCCAGACGTCGGGTCCGTAATAATACGGCGACGAGAAATTCGATGTTCGTGGCGACGGCGTGGTGTCCGGTGTCGACGAGTACTTTCGCCTTGTCGCCGAGCTCGAGGCACTGCACCAGTGACGTGCCCCAGTCGGGGACATCCATCGTGTAAAAAGAGGGTTCGTAGAGCTTGTACTCAAGCAACATGTCCACGCCTTCGCCCAAGGCCGCGTACGTCTCCGACAGCGCTTCGTGCAAACGGTCTTGCCGGGCTCGGATGTTGTCTTGCCCCGGGTAGTTGGTTCCGTCGGCGAACCAGAGACTAATCGCGAAGGACTTCGTTTCGTGAGCGATCTCCACGCATTCGAGTAGATGGGCAATCGCCTTTCGTCGTACGCGCGGGTCCGGGTTGCAAACGCTGCCGAGACGATAGTCATCCTCTTGAAATACGTTTGGGTTAATCGCTCCAATCTTGATTCCCAGGTCGCTGGCGTGTTTGGCCAGCTTGCCGTAGTCCTCGACCTTGTCCCACGGGATGTGAATGGCTACTGAAGGTGCGACACCCGTGATCTTGTGCACTTGGGCGGCGTCTTCTATTTTCTCGAACGGAGTACGCGCGACACCCTTCTGTCCGAACACCTTGAAGCGCGTGCCCGAGTTTCCATAGGCCCACGACGGAGTCTCAATCCACTGCCGTCGTAGAACGTCTTTGATATCACTTCGGCTCAGCATGTTTGCCTTCTTTCTCACACTGCTAACGATCTGGGGCGTCCACCCCAGAGACTTCAACCACCTACACGAGGTGGAACACTTCCTCGAGCGGACGCATGCCTTCGTCGGGCGCGCCGTCAAGTCCTACGAAAAACTCACCCATTGACGATTGCCAACGAGCATTCACATCGGTTGCGGCCATCAACTCAAGGCACCTGTCGAAGTTCTCGCACTCCAGATACCCGACCAACATGCCGTCGGGAGCGAGGAAGAGTGAGTAGTTGGTCCACCCTGACTCGCGGAGAGCATCGAGCATCTCGGGCCACACCGCGGCGTGACGCACCTTGTATTCGCCGACTTTGGCTGGATTGATGCGCAATTGGAAGCAAATGCGCTCCACTAAATTCCCCCCTGGTACTCACTGCGCTGAAGGGCTCCTTCGCGAACTTCAACCAACGAGTGCATCGCAATAGTCGTTTACCAGCGCGATGAATTTCTCGAACTATATCGTGATTTATTGAAACGTGTCAAGTACGCCGAAATCCGTGGGACCGACACGATAGTTAGGACGTGGAGGAGGCTCGCACGATTAGTTCCGGTTCGAAGCGAACTTCGCGATGTCGATGGTCGGGATTGCGCACTTCATCGAGCAGCAATTCCGCTGCCGCCACGCCTAGCTCGAACGCGGGCTGGCGAACTGTGGTTAAGGCGGGCGACAACATCGACCCAAAGATCAAGTCGTCGTATCCCACCACGGCAAAGTCGCTAGGCACGCTTGCCCCTCGTACCCCGAGACCTCGCAGAACGCCCAGAGCAAGGAGGTCATTGGCACACATCACCGCTGTCGGGCGTGGCGACATACCGAGAATTCGGTCCACGACCTCTTCGCCGTGTCGCACCGTCAATGCGCCGACCGATATTTCCGTAACGCCCACTTTCTTGGACTTTGCCACTGAACGAACCGCCTTGCGCACGCCTTGTCGCCGATCGCGACACTGACGGACAGCCGCAGGACCATTCACGAAGACAAATTCCACGTGACCGGTCTCGAACAGGTGGCGAGCCGCGAGCTCGCCTCCGCGCACGTCGTCGACGGTTACCGAGCAAAACTCGTCTGCTGTCGCCCTTCGATCGAGCAAGACAGTGGGAACACCGCGCGTCTTCAGACCCGAGAGTCCACCAAGGTCGGCTGCAGCCGGCGTAATCAAAACTCCCTCCACGCGATGTTCTTCCATCGCACGTACGAAATTCGACTCTCGTTCAATCGACCCATCGGTGCTGCCGAGCATTAAGACGTATCCGTCGGTCTGCAGTCCACTTTCAGCGCCACGGAACATCTCGGTGAAGAATGGGTTCGACACGTCTAGGACGACTACACCCACAGTATGTGACCGACCGCCGCGTAGTTGGTAGGCCTGAGTATTGCGAATAAACCCCGTGGACTCGACTGCTTCAAGGACACGGCGACGAGTCGATTCGGCGACGATGGAAGGACGATTCAAGACATTCGACACGGTGCCCGTCGAAACTCCCGCGGTCTTGGCAACGTCACGAATCGTGGTCGGTACCCACGTGCTCGCTTCGACCGCCGGTGAGGTCCCGTTCTTTTTGAAATTCATGGGTAGCGTAAGTCTCGCATCTCACATCAAAACGCGCAAGAAGTTTCCGCTTTCTGCAGTCCCTATGTCTTCGTGATATCCGGTGTCTGCAAGGCTTCTATGACCGCATCGGTGACTTCGTTGGATTTAGAGGTGCCACCCAAATCTGGCGTTCGAACAACTTCGTCCACCAGCACCCGTTCAATCGCGCCGATGATTCTTCGTTCCCATTGGGGGTAACCCAAATCGGTCATCATCATTCCAACAGCCCAAAACGACGCCATCGGATTGGCAACGTGACGACCCGCGATGTCCGGTGCCGAACCATGCACCGGTTCAAACATTGAGGGAGAACGCTTGTCAGGGCACAAATTTGCGCTCGCTGCGAAGCCCAATCCACCGGCGAGCGCAGCGCCTAAATCAGTAAGGATGTCACCGAAGAGATTCGATGCGACCACCACTCCGAACCGCTCCGGCGTTCTGACCATGTGAAAGGCCGCGGCGTCGACGAGGAGATTCTCGGATTCAACGTCGGGGTACTTCACACACGTCTCCTCGAAGATCTGATCCCACAGGACTCCGGTGTAATTAAGGGCGTTTCCCTTTGAGATGCTCTGCAGGGACCTATCTTGGGAGCGAGCCAGTTCAAAAGCAAAATGCATCACCCTTTCAACTCCCTTACGGGAAAAGACACTGGTCTGATAAGCCACTTCGTCCGGTGATCCTCCAAATTCTGTCCTACCCAGCCCGCAATATTCTCCTTCGCTATTTTCTCGAACGAAGATCATGTCGATCTCCTGTTCGGTCTTTCCTCCCAATGGTGTATGAGCGCCACGGAGTAGTCGAACGGGGCGCAAATTCACGTATTGATCAAAACCTTGACGAATGGCGAAGATAATTTGGCGCAAAGCAATGTGATCAGGTACGCGCTTGTCACCTACCGCTCCCAGAAAGAGGGCATCAAACTCGCCCAACTGTTGCAGGGCGTCGGGAGGCATCATCATCCCGTTCTCCAAGTAATATTCCGCATTCCACGGCAATGTTTCAACTTCGAACGTAAGTCCTGGGTCCAACTGTACGATTGCTTGCATGAGGCGGAGAGCTTCGCTGGTGACCTCGGGACCGATTCCGTCACCCGGCAGAAGAGCGATGCGATAGGGCAGAGGAGTCAGTTTCTCCTCGAACTCAACTGTCACTATTGATCCTTGGTTCGGTTGTCCACGTCAAACGAGTCCCACTTTTGCGTACCGACCAGACATACAAACAACCCCAAAAGGGGAGTCGGGGGAAGCGACCCTTGGGGCTGAATGTACTCTGTCACTGGTCGGAATCTTGCTTCTTCACACTGCCAATTCTGCAAAATATTTAACGCTGTTAACGCAGCGAGGCTACCATCATTGGATTCGATTGCAAGGCTTTTGTTACAATTTGATTGAGATTCAAAACTAATTCACAGAAAGCATCCGCCGCGACTCAAGTTGGGCGTGGGGTCACACTTCAGATGAAGTGGAATTGCGCCTCGGTGGCGCAGAGGGGCGAAGAGATGGTGTGGAACCTGGGCGCTGGTCTCGAAGAAAAAGTTGTCATTGTGACGGGTGCGTGCGGTGGCATTGGACGGGCGGTCGCTACCGCTTTTGGTCTCGCGGGGGCGCGCGTGTTAGCCACGGACCTTGATCAAGCCAAACTGGACCTACTCATCGAACAGATCCCGGGGACGGGACACGCCGCAATCGCACTCAACCTCGTCGATGCGAATTCTCGCGAGCAACTTGTCAACCTCGCCACGCAACAGATGGGAGGGCTCTATGCGCTCGCTCACACCGCCGCGCTCCTGATTCGCCGGCGGAGCTTGGACGAAGTGACCGAAGAGGACTGGGACTCGCAGCTAGACACGAATCTCAAGGCCACTTTTTTTCTCAGCCGCCAAGTCGCCAACGCGATGGCGGCAAACAACGATGGGCGAATCATCCTCTTCACTTCACAAAGTTGGTGGACGGGAGGGTTTGGGGGTTCATCGGTATACGCCGCGAGCAAAGGTGGGGTCGTATCGTTATCGCGGAGCCTGGCGCGCAATTTTGGGCACTGCGGCATTACCGTCAACGCGGTCGCGCCAGGCCAGATCAACACCTCCATGTTGCTTACGGACCTCGATCCTGTGGTGTACGAGAAAATGCGTGACGAAACGCCGCTGGGTTACGTCGGTGAGCCCGACGACATTGCGGGAGTCGTTATATTCTTGGCGAGCACGCACGCACGCTACATTTCCGGTGCCACCATCAATGTCAGCGGTGGCTACTTGATGTATTGATGATTGTCGAAATGGGAAAATGAGACGATCCCTAATAAATCATTGGGAATGGAGAGGATGGCATGGCCAAATTGCCAATAGTTGATACCCACGTTCACTTTTACGATCTTCGTCGAAAGGACTTGGTGTATTCGTGGCTACAACCTGACTACATACATCCACAACTCGGCGACATTAATGCGATTAAGACGTTGGTCTACTCCGCCGACGCCTATTTGGCCGAATCACGATTCTCCAACGTCGCCAAAGTGGTCCACGTCCAAGCCGCTCTCGGCGCTCTCGATCCCGTGGCGGAGACCATTTGGTTGGAGGAAATGGCCGAGCTCACCGGTTGCCCCGACGCCATCGTGGCTCACGCGCCCCTAGCCCATTCCAATGTTGAGAAGATTCTTGTGCGACACCTTGAGGCGTCCGGTCGGGTTCGTGGGATTCGCGACTTCGGCGAAGGTGATTATCTCTCGTCTCCCGACTGGCATCGGGGTTACGCGCTGCTCGAGAAGTATGGATTGCTGTGCGATATTGATTGTGTCTGGGAGAACATGGCAAAAGCGCGCGACGTCGCCCAAAAGTTTCCGAACACTCCCATGGTTCTAGAGCACGCGGGGTATCCACGCTCGAGGTCCGAGGAGTACTACCGCGATTGGCGCCGAGGGCTGGCGCACTTGGCCGAAGCCGACAACACCTGGTGCAAGATTTCAGGATTGGGAATGTACGACCATCGCTGGACCGTGGACTCTTGGCGCCCCTGGGCGCTGTCGTGTATCGAGATCTTTGGCGTGGAACGATGCTTCTTTGGAACGAACTGGCCGGTGGACCGACTCTTCAGTTCTTTCGACCCTGTCATTGATGCCTACGAGCAACTCATCGCCGAACTAACTCTCGATGAACGACAAGCACTGTTTTCCGGAAACGCCGCGACCCTCTATCAACTTCACTAGACCCAAGAGAACCTACGAATAGGTATTGGTATTTGACATTGCCGGTTCCGACACATATTGTTGGAATCGATTGTAAGCCTTCCCTTGGTTGAGCGACTGGTACATCCCAATGTGTCATCTCCTCATTGGGCGATGGTATTAACCAACTAACGACCGAAGCGATCGAGGACGGCAGATGAGACTGCGGATGAACCAAGCAATTGCTCTGGCTATTGCAGAAGAGATGGAGCGCGATCCCGACGTAGTCGTATTCGGCGAGGACGTGGCGGTGGCCGAGGGACCTTTAAGACTTCCGAAGGCTTACTCGCAAAATTCGGGCCCGATCGAGTTCGCGACACTCCCATTTCCGAGACGGCCTTCCTGGGCGCAGCAGTGGGAGCCGCCATGACCGGGCTGCGTCCCGTCGCCGAGATAATGTTCATCGAATTCGTCGGTGTCGCCTTCGATCAGATAGTGACTGAAGCCGCACTGATGCACTATTTGTCAGGCGGACGCTACGAAGTGCCGATGGTGATGCGCGCCTCGATTGGTTCGGGCTTGGGCTTTGGTTGTCAGCACTCGCAAACACTTGAGAGGTGGATGCTGGGCACGCCTGGTTTGAAACTCGCCGTCGCTTCAGGAGCACGCACGGCGTACGGCCTCACGAAGGCGGCAATTCGCGACAACAATCCGGTGGTGATCCTTGAGCCTCGCTCCTTATACGGTCAACGCGAGAATCTCGAGCCGGGAGAAAACTCAATCATCGACCTCGGTGCATCAGAGGTTGTCCGATCAGGGACCGACCTCACTGTTGTCGCTCTGGGTCAAACGGTAGGGATCGCGCTGGAGGCCGCCGACTCGGCGCCTTGGTCGGCCGAAGTGATTGACCTATTGTCACTGATGCCGTGGGACAAAGAGACTGTGATCGAATCAGTCCGACGCACGGGGCACCTCGTGATCGTCGAAGAGAACCAACGTTCGGGTGGCTGGGGCACAGAGGTCGCTTCGGTGGTCGGAGCTGAAGCTTTCGCTGAACTTCGCGCACCCATTCACCGCATCACCGCACCCGACGTTCCCGTTCCCTATGGTGCGGAGCTGGAAAGCGCTACTTGCCCTCCGTTGACTACGTCCGCGATCAAGTCAGTTCACTACTGTCCAATAAGAAGTCGCCATCACCATGGTGGGAGGAGTTCGTATGACCACCACTTCGAAGATTGACGTGCCCCACAGCACACAACGCCGCCACGAACTCAACGAGAATCGCCTTGCGCGACTAGAGCGCATGATGGAAATTCGCCTTGTCGAAGATCGGATCCAGGACCTATTTGCTCAAGGTCTCGTCAATGGAACGACCCACACATCCCAAGGTCAAGAAGCGGTAGCCGTCGGACTGGCGGCCGCTACCCGGGCGACCGATATCGTCTGTTGCACCTACCGAGGACACGGCCACGCGCTCGCCCTCGGTATGGCTCCGGAAGTCGTGCTCGGCGAGGTCCTGGGACGCACGATCGGGTGTATGGGCGGCGTGGGCGGCTCAATGCACTTGAGTGACCCCGACGTTGGACTATTGCCGACCTTCGCAATCGTGGGAGCGGGAACCCCAGTAGCGGTGGGCGCGGCACTACAGTTCGCCACCAAGAAGATTGACGGCGTTGCTCTGAGCGTCTTCGGCGACGGAGCTACGAATATCGGCGCGTTCCACGAAGGACTGAACCTGGCCGCCGTGTGGAAACTGCCGATCGTCTTTGTCTGCGAAAACAACCTCTATGGGGAGTACAGTCCGCTTTCTTCCACCACGGCGGTCGAGAACATCGCCGTTCGCGCCGTCTCATACGCAATGGAGTCGGAGACCGTCGACGGACAAGACGTTGATGCGGTGGAAGATTGCATTGGTCGCGCCGTCGCGCGCGCCCGATCGGGCGCAGGACCGACGTTGGTCGAGGCGAAAACCTATCGGTATGCGGGCCACTCGCGATCTGACAAGGCGCCATATCGTAAGGAGGGCGAACTCGACGAATGGCTAGCTAGGGATCCGATTGAGCTCTTCGCCCAGAAATTGATAGCGAGCGGTGAACTCAATCAGGCCAACTTGGACGAGATTCGCCGTCGCCAGACACAGCTCATCGACCTTGCACAGGAACAAGTATTGGCGAGTCCACCGAGTTCAATTCCTCAAATGTTCAAGAACGTCTCGTCCCCTTCGAAATCCTGACCACTAGGAGAGTTGCTCATGCGAATCACTATCCCTTTACCCGTACTGGGCGACACCACACAGACTGGCGTTATTAACGAATGGCTGGTCGAGGTCGGCTCGCACGTCAGCGAAGGTGAGGTGCTGGTCATCGTAGAGTCTGACAAAGCCGTCGTAGACGTACCATCTCCGGTGACGGGAATACTGGTCGAACAACTCGTCGCGCCGGAGGATGAAATCGAGATCGGAGCGCCGATCGCAATCATCGATAATGGTGTGCTGTAGGTCACGACGTGATTAAAGATCGCGAGTAAGAAGATGGCGGGGGAATGATGGCGAAACTGCGACTGGGAGTCATTGGTGCAGGGTCGTGGACCGTCGCTTCGCACCTGCCCGAGTTGTCAAAGCGGCGCAGCGATGTGGAATTTGTCGCCGTCGCGCGCAAGGGTCCCGAACTCTTAAAGAAGATACAATCCGATTGGGGTTTCGAAGTCGCAAGCGAAGATTATCGAGATGTCCTGGACGCCGGAGTCGATATCTGCTTGATTGCGAGCCCGAGTGGGCTGCATCACGAACATGCAAAAGCGGCGATGGAATCAGGCGCGCACGTTCTCGTTGAAAAACCAATGACTATTCATCCCGAAGATGCGTGGAATCTCGTGGGCACGGCCGAAGCCCTGCAGCGACATCTCGTGGTCAGTTTTGGTTGGAACTATCGACCCATGATGTCCGCCGCCAAGAAGTTAATGGATGAGCATGGCGTCGGACGGGTTGAACACATCATGTTGCACATGGCTTCACAGACCCGCGAGCTCTTACTGGGCACGGGGGCTTACCCAGACGCAGCGCCCGATGCGGTACCTGAAAGCAAGACGTGGACCGATCCCGCTCTCTCGGGCGGTGGATACGCCCAGGCCCAGCTGAGTCACGCTCTAGCCATGGCTTTGTGGCTCACTGATTTGCGAGGCTCAGAGGTATTCGCGTTCATGTCAGGACCTCCTAACGCGCCAGTGGAACTACATGATGCGGCAACCATTCGATTCGAAGGCGGCGCGATCGGCACGATGGATGGCGGATCGGACCATTTGAACGCGGGCGGCAATAAACACCAACTCGAACTTCGAGTAATTGGCGCGGACGGACAATTTCAAATCGACTTTGAGCGTGAGGCCCTGTGGCTCTTTCGTGCGCCCAATACCAACTACCGTCCACAACTAGAAGAGAATGCAGGACTGTACGACTGTGTCGGTCCTCCTCATGCGCTCGTCGATCTCGCCCTAGGTAAAGACGTCACGAATAATTCGCCTGGTTGGCTCGGCGCTCGAACAGTTGAAATTCTCGACGCCTGCTACAGGAGTGCCGCCAGTGGCTCCGTAGCGACTATCGCGATGCACGCCAGCAAAGGAGAATGATGCAACGGCAATGTTTCTCATTCCGGATCCGGCCCGGAACAATGCGGGAGTATCAAAGGCGTCATGACGAAATTTGGCCCGAGCTCGTCGCTGAACTCAAAGACGCGGGACTATCGAACTACACGTTGTTTCGCTTCGACGACGAACACGTCATCGGCTACGTCGAATGCGAACCGGACGCCGCCACCTGTTTCGGCAGGTTGTCGCACGCCGATGCGAACACCCGATGGAGTCAATGGTTCGAAGACATTATTGTGTCCTTAACCGACGAAGACGGCAACATGCACTCGATGAATGAATTGTGGCATCTCTCATGAAGAGATCACAATGAGTATCGTTCGCGTCGACGCAATTCCGGTAGCGTACGAAGAGCCAAACGATTCCAATTCCACTCGCTCGCTACTGTTTTGCCGTATCGAGACGAGCGACGGTGTCATAGGTTGGGGCGAAGCGATCACTCAGTTCCCTGAAGCGACACGCAGTGCCGCTGTTCTTCTCGAGGGTCTCAGCGACACGCTGATCGGGCGTAATCCACTGGATCACCGCGCAATACTTTCAGATCTCTACCGGCGGTCCTGGTGGTATTCCTATGGTGGGGGTATCGGCGCGTTCGTTGTCAGTGCCTTGGATATCGCCTTGTGGGACCTGCGCGGCAAGATCCTTGGTGTCCCCGTAAGTACGCTGCTCGGCGGCGCACTGCGCGCCGAGCTCCCCGCCATCGCCTCGACTCATGCTTTCAACGCCAGTCTCGACTTCGAAGTCGAGCGACACGCGGCGTACGTGACTGCTGACGGCTACAAGGGTGTCAAGATCGGCATGGGCAAACGCGGTGAGGCCCGATTGGGTTACGACATCGATAGGGACATTGCCTTCGTGGCGAAACTTCGTGCAGCCATGGGGCGCGATGCCTTACTCATCATGGACCGCGGACAGAGCCTGGCGTGGACGGTCGCCGACGCGATACGTCGGACGCAAGCATTCGATGAGTACGAGTTGGCTTGGATTGAAGAGCCCCTCGAGCCCTACGATGTAGAGGGATTTCGTCGACTTCGCTCCCAGGTTTCATGTCTGGTCGGCACTGGGGAAAGAGAATTCACGACCCAGGGTTATCAGCGGCTGATTAACGAGGGCATCAGTGACGTTGTCGGGTTCGACCCCGCGCGCGCTGGCGGCATCACGGGTGGCCTTGAGGTCATCAAACTCGTAGAAAACTCGCAGGTCTGGTTCAATGCCCACGCCTGGAGTTCCGCGATTACGACGGCCGCAAGTATCGCGCTATCGGCCAGTACGAATCGCTGTCTGCTCTTTGAAATGAAGCCGTTGGCTAATCCAATGCAGAATGAATTGGTAACGACACCCTTCGCTCAACGTGACGGCGTTATGCAAGTGCCAACGAGTGCCGGCTTAGGAATTGAAGTCATCGAGTCTGTCCTGGAGCATTTTAGATTGAAGTGACGCGCGGTTCTCATCGCAAGAACGCGATAACCGCAATCGATGGTGCTATCAGCAAGGTTAGTTGTCAACCATCAATAGGAGCCCACTGAATGGAACTTGACCCCGAACTCGCCCCCTACTTGAACACACCCTTTCCCAATAATTTCGACGATATTGAATGGTCACGACGCGAACAATCCCGTTTGGCGATAGAGGAAAATAATCACGACGTTGAACCGACGACCATTGCGTGGGTCGATCAATCCATTGGCAATAGAATATCTGGCCGTCCGCTGCGAGTTCGGATATATCGACCCACGTCACTCGATGACGTTGGTGGCGCGGTGCTCTTCTTTCACGGCGGGGCCTTTGTCTTCGGCGACCTCGAGTCGGAACATCGACGTTGCGTCCGTTATTGTGAGGAGGCGCGATGCTTGGTTGTGTCCGTAGAGTATTCACTTGCCCCCGAAAATCGCTTCCCTGCAGCATTTGAAGATGGAGTGTCAGCGTTGAGGTGGCTCACCACAAATGCCGAAGCGCTGGGTATAAATCCCTCACGAATCGTCGTGTGCGGCGTGAGCGCCGGTGGCGCAATCGCGTCGAGTGTCGTGTTGCACGCACGAGACATCGGTGAACCCACCGTATGCGCCCAGTTGTTGGTGTATCCCGTCATCGATTCTCATGCTGACACCCCGTCGGTGAATGAGTACTTCCACGCCGAGCCATTCAACGGTGAAATGGCGGTGAGGATGTGGCAACTGTATGCGCCTGGAGCAGGGGCCGAGGCCCCTTACGCATCGGCGGCTCGCGCCTTGAATCTGCGCGGGATGCCGCCCACGTACATCGTCACCGCCGATCACGACCCCCTGCGTGACGAAGGTCTCGACTACGCGATCGCGCTGATCGACGCGGGCAACGTGGTCGAGTTGCATCACATCCCGCGAACCTTTCACGGTTTCGACACCGTGGCGCCGCGCTCACGCCTCAGTCAGCGAGCACTCGATGAGCAGTGTCGCTTCTTGTCGGAGCAATTCGCGACCTAAGGTATTAGGCGAACTTCGGGAGCGAATCAACTGAGCCCGGGGCCTTGAGGCCCCGGGCACAGTTTGCAAAACGACGTCATGAGGCTAGCTAATTAGAAGCCCGCGCTCGCGACATTCGCCTTGGTGAAGATTTCAGCATTGCCCGCACTCACCGTCTGGCCCGGAAGAACAACTTCCTTCACGCCGTCGCAGGTGAATGACTGACCTGTCTTGCCGGTCAGCGTGCCCGCCAAAACTGCCTTCATCGCGCAAGCGGCGACCTTGCCCTCTTGAGTAAAGTTCCACAGTGCGAAGCTGTGAACGCAGTTGTTCGACATGAACGGCTTCATCTGGTCGGGGTCACCTAGGCCGGTCAGGACGTACTTTGAGCAGAGCTTGTTGGTGGTCAAGTACTGTGCCGCAGCAGCGACCGCTACCGTCGTCGGTGAGATTATGCCACCGATACCCGGATTGGAAGCCAGTGCCGCCTGCAGACTCCACGTCGCATCCGCGGCAGAATCCGACGGCGGGTTGACGATCGAGACTAGCTTCAGTTTGCTGTACTTGGGCATCTTCAGGTCTGCCTTGACCTGTGCGTTCCACGTGACCTGATTGGAGTCAGTGGCCTGCGCAGACAAGATAATGAACTTACCCGTGAAGGCCGGCTTCATCTGCGAACCCATCATATTGAGTTCCGTCTCGGCAATCGACGCAGTGCTCGTGCCTTCTACGTAGACCGTACGGCCCGACGCCAAAGAGTCGGAGTCGAAGGTGACAACCTTCACACCGTGCTTTTCGGCTCGAACCAGCGCCGGGTTGGTGGTGGCAGCGTCGTCGTTAGATATCAAGACACCCTTGTCACCGGCCGAAACTGCGTTGTTGATGAAGTTAACCTGATCGACGGCCGATCCCGTAGTGGGACCACCGTAGAGGCAGTTCAAACCCAACTTCGCCCCTTCGGACTTACAACCCGCTGCGGCCTGCGTAAACGGTGCGATGCCCGTGAACTTGGGAATCATGAAGACCTTCACTGAGCCAGCCGCGCCTGCGCTATTCGCGCCGACAATTGCGACCGGCAAGATGGAGGCACATACCACGACAACTCCGATGGCCATCTTTACGATACTTCTTTGATTCTTCATCTATCCCCCTAAGGTAGTGACCGAAATCAATGTTGAATTCGGTATCAATTCACTGCTGGTATTACTTTCCCTCCTCGCTACTACGTGATGCAGCACTAGCGAACGCCAACGGACTAGCGGAACGATGCCGCTTCCAGTCTTGATATTTGTGAGTGATCGGCGGCAGACCGATAGCGATGATGAGCAGGAAACCGACTGCCATCGTTTGGCCTTCACCCGAGAAGTTGTGAAGACCTAATGCCGATTGCAAGAGCGCGAGCAGGGCTGCGGCGAGCACCACGCCCGGTATGGTCCCGGTACCGCCGTACGCGCTGACGCCACCAAGGATCACCGCAGTCACCGCCGGAAGCAATTCGCTCGCCCCCATGCCTGCTTGCGCGGTCTGATAGTTGCCTAGGAACAACAGGCCGGCCACGCCTGCCATGAATCCGGAGATGACAAACGTCAAAATACGAACCCGGTTCACAGCAATTCCGGAGAACAATGCCGCCTTGCGACTACCCCCGATAGCGAACACCGACTTGCCGAAGAGCGTGCCGTGAAGCAGGAATGACATGATCACTGCGAAAACCAGCAGTAGAACCACGGCGAAGGGTACTTGAGTTCCCGTGACGTTAGAACTACCCATGGACACGATCACGCTCGGGAAAGTCGAAATGGCGAGCCCCTTGAGAATAAGGAACGAAGCGCCGGTATATGCACCCAGGGTTCCCAAGGTTACGGCCAGTGCGGGTAGGTCGAACAACACCACCAAGAGTCCGTTGGCCAGACCGCACAAGAGGGCAATCGCCAACCCGCACGCAATGGCTAGCCAAGTGTTCATCCCGTGAGATGTCATGTCGCCGATGATGACTCCGACGAGGGCGAGAGTGCCGACGACCGACAGGTCGATATCACTGGTCATAATCACTGGTGCCAGGCCCAATCCCAGGCACAACAAGATCACACTATTGAGTGCGGTGGTCTGGAGATTGAAGCTCGAGAGCAGATCACCATCAGCAATCTGACCGATCACCATGACGAGGATGATGAGCACCACGAGACCCGATTCCCAACGGACAACGGCGCGACGCAACTTACCCATGATGACCGACTCCGGACACGTCAATCGCAATCCCCGCATGAACTGTCGCATCCGAGGTGCCGGCAACGTTGACGGCCATTGCTTCTCGTCGCACGGGACGTCGCAGTCGTCGGCTGATCACCGCGTACACCGCGACGGCAACGACGATCGCGACGCCCTGTAACGTCTGCTCCGCGAACACGGAGATATGAGTTAATTCGAGGATGTTTTGGATCTCTCCCAATAACAGGGCTCCCAGCACGGCGTTGAGAGCGGTTCCCGAACCACCGAAGAGACTGACGCCACCGACGACTGCGGCGGCTATCACCGTTAAGTTCATGCCGCTTCCGGCCGTCGCGTCAACGTTGCCGTATTGCGAAACGTAGAGTAGGCCACCTAAACCTGCCATTGCACCACACAGGGCGAACAACTGGTATGTGCGAAGTCGCACCTTTACCCCTAGATAGATTGCGGCTTCCGGGTTTGATCCCAAGGCATAGACGTCGCGCCCAAAACGGGTGCGGCGCAATATGAAGCTGACTGCAGCCAAACAGATGAGAGCAATCCAGATAAAAGCACTCATACCGATCCAGGTCGCGCCACGAAGACCGGCAAGCCACTTGGGTACTTGGGTGAGGTACAACTGCGAGCCGTTGTTCACCAAAATCTGCACACCCGTATAAATGGAGAGGGTGGCGAGAGTGGCGATTATGGCGGGCATCTTCAATGCGTCGATCAAGAACGCGTTACCAAGTCCTAAGACGGCGCCAAGTGCGAGAGCCATCGCGACTCCAAACACCGGTCCAAAGGGACCCGAGACGTGCCCGCTAGCTTCGCCCACTAAATAGGCACATATTCCCAGAATCGCTCCGACCGACAGATCAATTTGTCGGGCCAGAATCGTGACGGCTTCACCAATCGCCACGATTGCGACGAGTGCCACCGTATTGAGGAGGTTACTTAGATTGGAAAGTGTTCGGAAATCGCCCAAGGTGGCTGCGGCAATGAGAGTGATGACCACCACGAGGAGGAAGAGCGTTGTGTCGCTGCGCTTTAGGATGCTGGAGCCGAAGATCTCTCGTATCCCAGCTTTCGACCTTGCCGACTGCGCGGTGATTGTGGCGCTCATACCCCCGCCGCCGATACCACACCCGATGCGGCTTCGAGGATGATGTGCGAATCCGTCGGAGTTTCGAAGGCGGCTACGACTGAGCCTTCGCGCATCACCAACAAGCGCGTACTCATCGCGCGAACTTCCTCCAATTCTGACGAGATGAAGATGACGGCCACTCCGGTCCTGGCCAGCTCCGCCACCATCCCTAACACCTCGGCTTTCGTGCCAACATCAATGCCATGAGTCGGCTCATCGAGAATCAAGATGCGCGGTTCGGTGGCCAGCCACTTGCCTAGAACTACCTTTTGTTGATTACCGCCCGACAGTGAACTGGTGAGTTGGTCTAGGCGTCCCGCCTGAAGTTGCACTCGTTCTGCTAATCCGGCCGCCTTGCGATACATCACTCGTGTTCGGAAGCGTCCAAACTTGTTGGCAATGCTGCTCCACACCGTCATTGTCATATTGAAGGGCACGCGCATTCCCGAGACGAGACCATTGCCTAGTCGGTCTTCGGGAAGATACGCAATTCCGCATTCGATGGCGTGCCGTGGTGATTTCGCGGCGTAAGGATGGCCATCGATCAACATTGTGCCCGACTCGGCCGGCGTCACACCGAAAATTGCTTCCGCTAATTCCGTGCGGCCCGCACCTACCAGCCCAGCAAGGCCCAGAATTTCTCCCCGACAGAGATTGAATGAAACATCCTGGAAGTACCCAGGCCGGGTGAGCCCCTCGACCTCCAAAATGACGTCGCCACTGGTACGTGAGACCGTCGGATACAGATCACCCACATCTCGCCCGCACATCATGCGAACCATTTCGGGGATAGTGAGTTCGGCCGTGGGGCGTTCGGTGATGAGAACGCCATCACGCAACACCACGACTCGATCGGTGAGGGCGGTCACTTCGTCAAGTTTGTGGCTGACGAACACCAGCGAAATTCCGCGAGCTCGCAGGGACCTCAGAAGCGCGAAGAGTGAGTCGACCTCGCGATTTGACAACACGGACGTGGGTTCATCCAAAATCAAAACTCGAGCGCCGGAGATCAACGACTTAGCGATTTCAATCAATTGTCGATCGGCTATACCCAGCTGGTACACGGGAGCGCGTACGTCGAGTTCAATTCCAATTTCTTCGAAGACTTCTTTGGCGCGCCGGTACATTTCGGCCCAATCGACGAGTCCCATCTTCATCGGCTGACGTCCCGCGAAGACGTTCTCAGCCACGTCAAGGTCAGGGAACACCGCAGGTTCCTGATACGTGGCGGAAATGCCTAGTTCTCGCGCAACCCGAGGATTTGCAATGCGATGTACCGCGCCATCGACAAGGATCTGGCCGCCGTCGGGTTCAAGCACTCCGGTGAGGATCTTCACCAGGGTGGACTTACCCGCTCCGTTCTCCCCCAAGAGCCCGACAATCTCTCCCGCCCGCAGCGTGAGATCGACGCCACGAAGAGCCTTTAGTCCGCCGAAACTGCGTTGGATACCGCGCAATTCGACAACGAACGTGGAGTCGCCCGCAATAGCAGAGGACGTTGCGGCACGAGCGCCACCCCCCAATGTTGACTCGGTCACGTCACTTCCCCCACCCATCTGACCTTCAAGTTGAAACAATTTAACACCAAGAATTGAAACAATTCAACTACTTGATTCAGGTCGTCCCCAAATCCCTCGGCTTCGCACTCAGAACCACCTCGATAACCCGAATTTGGAAACGATACCAACTTCGGGCCCGCGATGCAAGCAGGAGGAAGTTTATTCACCTCACGATTGGTGAATGCATTACTAATTAGACGGATATTGTCACTCATTCGAAATATTGTCACTGTCTGAAGTGTCCAATATTTCTTCAAGTTGAAAAAAATTACCCAACTTTTGGAATCGATACCCGAACTGGATTATGGTCGTGAAATAGATAGTGCGACCTTGGCACTGGTGAGGAGATCGACGAGAGTGCTACGCGAACAAAACCAGGACGAGGAGGGAGCGAGGACGCGAGGTCACTCTCCTCTCATAATCACTCGCATTGAGACGATTCCCGTACGCGCACCGCTTGCCGCTGACTTCAAGGGCAGCCACTATCACATGACCCATCGCTCGACAATTGTCACTCGGGTCCACACTTCAGACGGAATCATCGGTGAAGCGTACGCCGGCGACGAGGACGCCAACTTGCTCGAGATTGAGCAAGTTGTCCACAATGAAATCGCACCCTCTGTCGTTGGCCTCGACGCGATGTCAACGGAATTGTGCTGGCAAGCGGGGTACCGCGTGACCTTCGATATTCTGCGCGACCGACGTATTGGACTAGTCGCGTTGGCCGGAGTCGATGCCGCAATTTGGGACGCGGTCGGTAAGGCTCTGGGCCAGCCACTGTGGCGATTGTGGGGCGGCTATCGACGACAACTTCCCCTCATCGCCATCGGCGGCTACTACGACGATCCACTCGGAACGATCGAGGAAGAGATGGCGTCGTACGTCGATTTCGGTCTCGCTGGCGTAAAGTTTAAGGTAGGTGGTCGCTCGCCAGAAATTGACGCTGAGCGGGTGATGCGCGCGCGCGCGGCGTCACCTGAAGGCTTCTTGATTTGCATCGACGCTAACCAGGGTTACAACGTCGCCCAGGCGTTGGATTTATCACGACGAATAGCCGATCAAGAAATTATGTGGTTCGAAGAACCCGTAGGTTGGGACAATGACGCTCGGGGAATGCGCGACGTGAGAATGAGGGGGCCGCTTCCTGTGTGTGCGGGCCAAAGCGAAATCTCACCCGTTGGCTGTCGCAATTTGATGGAAGTGGGCGCCATCGACTTCTGCAACTTCGACGCGTCGTGGTCGGGCGGCCCCACCGTCTGGCGACGCATGGCAGCAGTGGCGGGGACCTACGGTGTCACTGTTGGGCACCACGAAGAACCGCAAGTCGCTTCACACCTGATCGCAAGCCAGGCCCATGGCTCTGTAGCGGAATGTTTTCACCCCGATCGCGACCCCTTCTGGTGGAACATCATCGCCAATCGACCGCCTTTGGTGAATGGCGAACTCCAACTTTCCGATGAGCCTGGATTAGGCTGGCAACTCAATACGGACTACATCGATCGTCATCGAGTCCGAACGGAGTGACCGTGGCTCAAACTGATTCTGCCTCGATGAGCGGCGTGAATGTCAACAGAATCAGCATGCAGGAAGTGGCGAAGCGAGCTGGGGTTGCGCCATCGTCGGTGTCGCGTGTCCTCTCGGGGCACCCCAATGTGAGCGAAGTTATGCGCAATCGTGTCATTGACGCGGTATCTGCACTCGGGTACGAGCCCGACTTGCTCGCCCAGAGCCTGCGGCGTGGTGCTTCGATGACGGTGGGATTCGTGGTGGCGACCATCTCCAACCCACTGATATCCGAGATCACGTTAGGGGCCGAGACCTGTCTGCGCGAAGCCGGATACTCCATGTTGCTGACCAATTCAATGAACAGTCCCGCCCTGGACGCGGAACACATTCGGCTCCTGGCTCAGCGTCGAGTAGACGGACTTCTATTGTCACTCTCCAGCGAAGATTCGCAGGCGACTATGGACGCCGTGAACAGGTCTGGAGTGCCGATTGTCCTGGTGGATCGGGAACTCAACGTAGAACGGGCGATGTCAGCAGTCATCGCTGAGCACGACACTGGTATAGAAGCCGCTGTGCGCCACTTGGCGTCGCACGGACATACCAGGATTGCCCTGGTTAATGGGCCTTCGGACTTGCGTCCCGCTCGCGTCCGAGCCGCAACGTTGCGACGAGTATCACGCCAGTTGGGCATCAGCGCCATTGTTCGGTCAGGAGAGTTCACCACCGAAAACGGTGAAAGAACGACCAATTTGTTGTTGAGCGAATCGAACCGGCCAACGGCACTCGTAGCCGGAAGTAATCAGATTCTGGTCGGTGTACTGAGAGCAATCCGCCATCACCAATTACGAATTCCTGACGACGTGTCGTTGGTGACGTGTGACGAAGTGCCATTGGCCCAATTTCTGGTGCCTCCCCTGGCGACGATCGAGCGCAACCATTTCCAAATGGGTGTGCTGGCAGCAGAACTACTACTGGAGTCTCTGTCGGGGTCGCTTCCTCGAGTACAGAGTGTTCCCACCACCTATATTCCCACCGCCAGCGTCAACCAAGCGCCGGTAGTCAGATAAGGGCCGGCGAAAGGCGAGTATGGAATTTCTAGTCGAGATTGAGGTTGTTCTGCCCCCTGGTATCGACGACGAGCTCAAGTCAGATTTGATTGCGCGCGAACGAGAACGAGGGAGGGAGTTGGCCGCCGCCGGGACGCTTCGCGCGATCTGGAGGGTTCCCGGCCAATTTGCCAACCGCGCAATCTGGTCGGCGACAGACGCCACCGAAGTACACAAGGCCATTACGAGCTTGCCTCTCTGGCCCTACGCCAACGTTCACGTCACGGCACTCGCGCAACACGATCTGGCGAAGGAGTGCCCAGGTATTGGTCCCGGCTTGCTGATTTGGCCCTAATCATTACCGAGGGCCAGGTCGATCGCATTGTCCAATCGGTGAAGTGACGCACCTTAGACGCCCAGACTCGGGCTCCGCACGGGCTTGGCCTCGATGACGTGACCTCAAGATCAAACATCTGTGCGTTGGCCCACTTCGTTCCGTATATCCTCGCGCGTCCCGACGAACCCTTGGGACCTTTGTGTCCTTTCAACGTGCTGACGGACCAGCTCATCGCATGGGCGGGGAGTGCGTCGGGCGTCGTGAGCTCGTGGCGACGAGACCGATGGCCGCCACGGTCGTGAGTCGTCAAGCTATTACCCGACGTCGTGATCGCGGTGATGCGACCAATTGAGAAAATCCCGACGAGCACGAACTATTAAATTGGCCAAATTTTCACGAGATGTCCCGTGTCGAGAAAGTATTGAGGGCGAAACGCCAGAACCAACACAACGATAATGGAGTTACGAAAATGGGGCACATCTGAATGGCGTACCGATGAAGTGTTTGCACTCTTTCGCGCATCTCGGCACCTCACGCCCGAGGTTTAACGTGGCGAGCAAGACGTCGCAGTCAGGAGTCATCGCGCGAGTCCCCACATCGCTCGAAAAGGTAGATCTCACATGAATCAGATGCCCAACATGGACTCGGCGCGTGGTTTGCGGTGTCTCGCTGATCGTTGGCGGCGATCGATAGGCGGTGATGCGGCTGTCGACCGTCCACTCGTGCCGTTGGGCAACCAAACTCGTGACGGCGCTTCGTGGTGTGGCCTACGAGGGCTTCACTTGCTTGTGGCTCTTGCGGTGATCTTCAATTTCTGGTCGCTGCGCTTCGAACGCCTGGCCGTTGCGTACCCCAACGACAGCGGCATGCACTTACAGATGACAACACAAGCAATGCATTTTTGCGACACGGCCTCTCGCCCTATGACCACTGGTACCCGCTTCTGTCGCTGGGTTCGCCATTTTTTGTTCAGTACCAAAGTTTGTCGGCCGTCATCACTGGCGCGATTTCGCTCATCTTCGGCCCCCAAGTCACCTACGCCTGGTCGTTATATCTCCTGCTCAGCCTGTGGCCCCTATGCGTCTACTGGTCTTCCCGGCTGTTGGAATGGGGTCGCTGGGAATCAGCTATTGCGGCCGCAATGTCCCCGCTTCTCTTTGCAGTCACTGGGAGAGGATTCGGGCACCAGAGTTATATATGGATCGGTAGCGGACTGTGGTCGCAACTATGGGCCATGTGGACGCTCCCGCTCGCGTGGGCCTTTAGTTGGCGCTACATTTCCCAGCGAAAGTCGCTCCTCGCCGCCGTCGCGATGTTGTCACTCACGATCGCGTTCCACTTCTTGACCGCCTACCTCGCCGCGCTGACCTTGGGCGTGTGGATCCTTGTCCGACCGAGCAAATTCATCTCGCGATCGACGCGTTCGCATTGGTCCTCACGGGTACCGCGCTCCTTTCGACGGCATGGGTGACCATTCCCCTCATCGTGCATGCCAAGTGGCTTGCGGTAAATCAATTTCAGGTCGGTACCGCAATCGACGACTCGTACGGGGCGCGACGAATACTTGGTTGGCTGGTCTCCGGAGAAATCTACGACTGGCGCCGCTGGCCAATTATCACCGTCTTCGTTGGAGTCGGTCTCCTCGCCAGCCTACGGCGGTGGTCCTTCGACGAACGCTGACGAGCTTTGATCGGCGTCTGGCTGCTCAGCCTATTCCTCTTCTTCGGGCGACCCACCTTAGGCCCAGTTCTCGACCTGCTTCCCGGCAATCAGGACTTGCTATTGCAGCGCTACATCATGGGCGTCCAGCTCGCCGGACTCATTCTCGCGGGAGTTGGCCTGTTCACGACCGCATCGGTCATCAAGCGTCTACTCGCTCAGTGGTGGCCGAGGGCCGTCGCATGGTGGCGAAGCGCCACGTCGTATCGTACGCGGTGGTTTCGTGCACCGCTTCTCCTCGGTCTTGTGGTCGGTCCTCCTCGCCCCCGCCTGGACGCAGATCGCAAAGTACGACGATGCGTCAGCCGCATGGATCGTCGCCCAGCGTGCTATCGCGCCCACCCGGGGCGCTCAGTTGGACTCACTGATCTCTCTGGCCCAGTCTCGCGGGGGCGGACGTATCTATGCGGGTATGCCCAGTAATTGGGGTCACTACTTCAACATCGGAGCCGTACCGGTATACATCTACCTCGAGCAACGCAACGTCGATGCAGTGGGCTTTACCTTGCGAACGAGTTCATTGATGACCGACCCCGAGGCGTATTTCGACGAGGACGTTCCAGGGGACTACGCGACGTTCGGTGTTCGCTACATTCTTCTTCCCATTGGTCATGCCCCACCGGTGCGGGCATCGTTAATTCGTACGGCCGGTCCCTATCGACTCTGGCAAGTTGGCGGCGCGCAAACGTCGGCCCTCATCCAGGTCGTCGATACCTACGGTGAGATCAGCGCGACGAACGCCAACTTGGGAACCCAGACCAGCTCATTTCTCCGTTCGACGTGGCCCGGTCGTGGCGTCTATCCCACGATCGCCTTCGCTGGGACTGCGGCGGCGCAAGCTACCCTAACGTCGCTGACTCAACGCGTTGGTGTCGCTGGTATCGTCGTGCAACAGAGTCACGATCTCGTCGATGCCCAGAGCGCCGAAGCCACAATCGTGGCCCGTCGTCGGGCTGTCGTCCTTTTGAAGGTCTCCTACGACCCCGGCTGGACCGCCACCGTGGATGGCCGTTCAACTCCAATTGAAATGCTCGCCCCCGCACTCGTGGGTGTGATGGTGGTACCCGGCAAACATCGTGTCGTCTTCACGTACCACGGCTTCGGTTCCTATGGCGTGCTCGACACCATCGCCGTCGTCACTCTCGTGGCGGTGGGAGTGGGACCGGCGTGGAGGCGGAGGGCTCGCGGCGCACGGTGAGCGTAGGCGTGGCCCGCCACGACGCCTGAACGAGTCGAATGAACCTCACCAGAAATCATCGGCCCGTCGCGGTGTCGGTCTCGTCTTCCGTGCTCACATTAGAGGCCGCTGGCGCGCGAAACGCCATAGTGTGTCACGGCGCACTACATTCCAGGGCAGCGCTGAGATAGGCGTCGGCAGGATCCGATTCACCCAGCGCATCAGCGCGGACACCCGATCAAATCGACGCTGCTCAGTGGAACCCCACTCGATGCCCAGAAGCTCACGAAATGGCCCGAGGAGAAAGCCCCCCGTGAGAAGCCGATTGAGCGGGCGCAACGCGTAACCAATGGGTCGCGGCAGGTAGCGCAGGTCAATGAAGTCGTGCAGGTATCGTGACGTCACCTCATCGACACCGATGTCGACCAGCGCCGTGTCCCAATAAATCGCAAAGTCCGCTCGATCGGCGGGCCACCGGTGCGCGGGTACCTGCAACGTCGTGGCAAATCGCGAACACCGCTCGAACAGCGTGTCGGCTACCTCGTCGGAGACGGGACCGTACAACGTTACGTAACCCTGGAGGCAACCCAGGTACATGCACGCCGCTACCCACAATTGGAGTTCAGAGTCGAAGGCGTCATAAGCGACATCGTCCTGTGGACGAGAGCGCACGTGGCGGTGCTGCGCATTCACACTGTCTCGAAGTTGGGCGCGCTGGAATTCAGTGCCGTAGAGCGACGTCCAGATGTAAGCGAGCGTCGTGCGCGTGCGCTTGATGGGATGACGCACTAGCGAACCACTTGGTACGCGACTCTCGGCGACCGCGCGGCCAATGTCGCGACGACACAGTTGCATCACGACGTTCGCTGACGCTGGCGCCAGCATCAAGCCGCGCAAGAGTCGCGTCTCAAGCTCCTCGGACGTTTCGTGACGCAGTGTTCGTAACCAGGTGGGGCGGACGTGTGTCACTACGACATCGTAGAGACGCCTTAGCGTAAGCGCACCGTAGCGTCGCTGTCGCCCACCGCGTCGAGCAATCGCGACGGTACTCGCAGCGCTCGATTCGGTGTGGCGTGGGACAAGCGATGCTCTGCCAGCACTCGGCCGTCACGAACGAGTTGCAGAGCGCGCGACGTGGTGAAGGAGTTCGTGCGCAGGTCCAGATGATTGGGCTGGTGGCCGACGTTCCATCGATTTGGCCACACCCATGACACGGGGTCTTCGATGTGCAGTCGAACCACGTCGCGCGACGTTGCCTCGCGGTCGGTCAATTCTGCGGCAACTACGTCGGCAACTTGGCACGCCCAGCGGGCGGCGACGTCGGCGCTCTCGACCGGGTGCATAAGGTTGCCGGCCGCGTAGACAGTATCCACACTGGTTCGTCCCATCTCGTCAGTGGCCGGACCACGCGTACCGCGATCCATCTCCAGTCCGCTGCGCCGGGCAAGTTCGAGATCGGGAATCCAGTCACCCGTGAATACCACGGTGTCCACGGTTTCGCCCCAGCGACGACCGGTCGCCATGTCTTCTAGCTGTACACCCTGCACTCGTCGATGACCAACGATCTCAACGACACGAGTACCGCTCAGTACTGGCGCGTGGGCCAAGACCCGCGACAAGGTGCCCGCGCCCCGCACACTTTGGTGTCGGGCTAACTCGGTGACGAGCGCGACGGTCTTCACGCCCGCGTGACGTAGCGTCACGATCGCCGAGAACGATACGTGTTCGGCGCCGACCACGAGTGCTCGTCGACCGACGGGGAGTCCTTCCAGATATGTCCACTGCTGGAGTTGCCCAGTTGTAAAGACGCCCGCCGGTCGACCACCGGCCACGCCCCGCGCGGCACGCGGACGTTCGCGTGCGCCCGTCGCCAAGATCACTGCGCGCGCATCTATGCGTTGGGGGCCGTCGCGACCAGTGACGTCCACGCCCTGGCCATCGACAGTCACCACTGTGGACGTGCACTGCACACGTACGCCAGCGGACAGGGCTCGGCGCACCAGAGTCTCGGCGTACCGCGGACCCGAGAGGAGGCGATGCACGTCGCGAAGTCCGAATCCGAGATGAACACAGTGTCGAGGAACTCCGCCGGCAACGGCCTCGCGTTCGATGACGAGGACCCGTGCGACCCCGAGTTTGCGAAGTCGGATCGCGGCCGAAAGTCCAGCGGGACCGCCGCCCACCACCACCACGTCGGCCGATGACGTCACGGCGTCAGTCCCGTGACGTCCAGTGGATCGGCGCCGGTGACCTCGATCATCAACGACAGGACACGAGCCGCGCAGTAGAAGCCTTGACAACGGCCATTCATTGCTCGCGTTCGTCGGCGAAGGCCCGACACCCCGGTCGCGGCGACGTCGCCGGTGAGAGCGTCGACAATCTCGCCCGCGCTCACTCGCTCACAGTGACACAGAATTTCACCGTAGGCGGGGTTCTCGCGGATCAACTCCCCATCGAGGTACGGGCGTCGTTGCGACTCACCCAACGGGGGCATCACTGGCGCTGGCGCCAGAGGTTTCGGCGCCGCCTCGAAGCCCGCGCTGCGCATAAGGGAGAGCGCGTGTTCGGCCAGCGCCATTGACGCCGTCAATCCGGTGGAACGAATACCCCCCACGCAGAGATAGTTTTCGTCGCCGTGTAGATGTACTTGGTAGTCCTGATGCTCACTCGCCGCGCGTAGACCGGCGTACGCGGCGGTCACCTCCTCGTCCAGAAGTGCTGGCATCATTCGCCGACCCGCAGCACGAAGGCGCTCCAAACCATTGTGCGTTGTGGCGGTGGCGCCGGGATCATCGACGTCCTCGGCAGTCGGCCCAAGGAGCACATTGCCAAAGACGGTGGGCGCGATCAAGACTCCCTTGGTGCGCGAGGTGGGAACGGGCAAAATTATCGAGTTCACCAACGAGCGACTGAGCTTGTCGAAGACGATCAATTCACCACGCCGGGGTCGGATGGTGAAATCGTGATGATCACACATACCGTCGACGACGCTCGACGAGAGCCCCGCGGCGTTGATGACCCATCTGGTGCGCAGACGGCCTGACGAGGTGTTGACGACGTGTCCTGGCGCCTCGCTCTCGACAGAGGTGACGAGTGTGTTGAGTCGCAACTCGACACCCGCGCGTACCGCCTCGACCGCGAAGGCCACCACCACTGACCAGGGGTCGATGATGGACTCGCCCGGGACCCGTACTCCGGCGACCACACCTGGTCCCAAATGGGGTTCGAGCTCATACACCTCTGTCGCGTCCAAGAGGTAGGTCTCGTCGTACCCATTAGCCCCCGCCTTCTCCATCAACTCCGGCAACGCGGCTGCCTGCTCCTCATCCCACGCGACCAAGACTGCGCCCAACTCTTCGATCGCGATGTTCGCTTCGTCGGCGTAGCGTCGAAGCAATCCGTAGCCTCGGCGCACGAGCCGCGATTCAAGGCTCCCGGGCACGCAGTCAAATCCGGTGTGCAGGATCGCCGTATTGGCCTTAGAGGTTCCCTCGCCGATGTCGTCGGCCTGATCGACGATGACGACGGTGCATTCGTGGTGGGACAGTTCTCGAGCGAGCGCGCAGCCGACCACGCCGGCACCGATGACGACAACGTCAACCCCCACGTCTGCAAATTGCCTCATCGCCTCGCCTCGCGTGAGGTCGTCGCCACTCGTTGAGCCGCCGAGTGCCATCGCTCGCGCAGTTCTGCGGCCAGCGAGGACGGCATCGTGGGCAGGTAGCGTGGACCACTGGTGGAGTCACTTCGCACGAGCGGGGCCAGGCCTCTGGCGTGGCGCACTAGATCGACGACGCCGAGGGCCGTAGCGTGCGGCGAGACAAATACTTCGACCGGTCGCTGAAGGACGTCTGCTTGGTGTTGCATGAGCACCCGCGACGCACTCAAGCCCCCGTCGACGCGAAGGATCTCGAGAGGCACACCAACGTCGAGCTCGCTCGCCTCCACGACGGCCGCTACCTGACAGGAAATCGCATCGAGCACTGACCACACGATGTCGCCAGGTTGTGTCGAGAGATCGATACCGTAAAAGTGCGCGCTCGCTCGCGGTTCCCATATTGGGGCGCCCAGCCCTGCGAAGGACGCGACGCACGACACTGAGGACCGTCGCGCGTCGCGCGTCACCTCATCGAGATGAGTGACAGAGGTCAACAGGCCCATTCGCACCAGCCACTCCACGGCGCTGCCCGCGCTGTACACCTGCCCGTCGAGGCAGTACGCGACCTCCTCAGTTGTCTCCCACGCTACCGACGACGACAATCCGTGATTGGAAAATGTCGGGTGATCCCCGCAATTGAGAAGAAAGAAGGCTCCAGTGCCGTAGGTGCACTTGCCCTGGCCACGAGATCGGCATCGCTCACCCAGTAGCGCGGCTTGTTGGTCGACGATGAGTGCGTTAATCGTCAGTAGTGGCCCGAAGATGCTGGTCGCGCCGAGGTCGCCGGCGTTCACCACGACATCGGGAAAGCGCGAGACGTCAAGTCCAAAAATGTCGGCCGCTTCTGGGGACCACGTGCGACTCGATAAGTCGAATACCAAGGAGCGTGACGCCGTCGCCACATCGGTCATCGCGCGACCGCAGATCTGAAAGTTCAACCAGACGTCGAGACTCGTGACGCGTGCTCCAGCCGGGCTTCGGTCTTGCAACCAGCGAAGTTTGGGTGCGGTGAAATACGGGTCGAGAGGAAGTCCAGTGATCTCGCCCAGTCGTGAAGCGTGCTGGGCCAGTGTCGAGACCAGCGATGAAGACCGTCGGTCCTGCCAGGAGATGGCCGGACTCAGGGGTTCACCGGTCACCGCATCCCACGCGAGCACAGTTTCACCCTGATTCGCTAGGCCGACGCTCACGACGTTAGTGTCCGCTTCGTCGATCGCGCGACGTCCGGCGTTCACCACCGAAGCCAGTAATTCGTAGGGGTCTTGCTCGACTCCCCCGTCGCCAAGGGCATCCAGGGCGACATTGATCTCCACGCAGCTGTGAACGTGGCCCTCGTCGTCAACGACGAGGGCCTTGGTCGTTGACGTCCCTTGGTCGATAGCCAGAATTCCTGGAGCCACTGACCCTCCCGGACTCGTGGTGTGACGCAGTGCCAACGCATTGACGATACGCCACTTCGTCCCAGGTCGGAGCCGTCGCGCGAGCCGCTAGAACCACTATTTGAGAACCGTTCTGCTCGGTGTCTACCATGGAGCGATTCATCGAGGGAGGTCGATATATGTCCGTTGCATTCGTCGTCGCACACCTCTTTGAGGACAAGTTGCCGTTTCGCGTCGAGGCTTACGACGGTAGCGTCGCGCTCCCGTCGGTCGAATCACCGGCCAATGACCTCACCCTCAAGATTTTGCGTCCCGAAGCCTTGCTGCGGGTGCTTCGTCGACCCGGCGAACTCGGTCTCGTCCGGGCGTTCGTTTCCGGGGACATCGAACTCGACGGGGACCTCGATACCTTGTTCATGCTGGAAGTTCCTCCGCTGGGGCGTCTGGTATCAGCGAGCACCGTTGTTCCCTTGTTCCAACTTCTTGGTACATCTCTGCTCAGGCGCCTTGAGCCCCCACGCAGTGAGGCACGCCAGCGCGGCGCCCTGCATTCGCGCGGTCGCGACCGCGACGCCATCTCGCACCACTACGACGTCTCGAATCGTTTTTACGAGATGGTGCTCGGACCATCGATGACGTATTCGTGCGCCGTCTTCGCCCACGATGACGACACTCTCGAGATCGCACAACGTCGAAAGGTCGACCTCATTTGTCGCAAACTCGATCTCCAGCCCGGCATGCGGCTGCTCGACGTCGGCAGCGGTTGGGGAACGATGGCCGTTCACGCCGCGACGACCTACGGGGTGTCCGTCGTGGGCGTCACATTGTCCACGAAACAACAGGTGTACGCCACCGAGCGAGCACGAGCACTCGGCGTGAGCGAACTCTGTGACTTTCGCTTGCAGGATTTTCGCGACGTACGCGACGGTCCCTTTGACGCCATCAGTTCCATCGGTATGAGCGAACACGTTGGACGTCGCTCCCTCGCCCCGTACGCCCAACAGATGTTTGATCTCCTGCGACCCGGCGGGCGCTTCCTCAATCACGCCATCGGACGCCCCATTTCGACCGAACCAGATCCGCGTCCCTCAAGAATCTCCGAGGGCTGGCGTCAGACGCAAATCGCGTGGGGTCTGCGCGGTCCGTCGCGGGTACGCAGCGACTTCATCGAACGTTACGTTTTCCCAGACGGTGAACTACACGACGTGGGAACGATGGTGTCACTTTTCCAGGCTCACGGCCTGGAGGTTCGCCACCTTGAGAGCTTGCGGGAGCACTACGCCGTCACCCTGCGTCGCTGGGTGGACAACCTGGTCAAACGCTTCGACGAAGCCGTAGAGGAAGTTGGAGAGCAGCGGGCCCGGGTTTGGCGGCTCTACATGGCGGGCTCAGCGGTAAATTTCGAACGCCACCACCTGGAGATTCACCAAGTGCTTTCGGTGAAGTCGGGCCAGGGTCCGTCGCGTTTCGCGTGGCGCCCTGATTTCGAGCCTCCGTTTTAGACGTACCTCGGGCGGCGCCGGGTGTGTCACGATTGACCCATGGTCGAAATGAAGTCATGGCAAACGCATTGGCACAAGCACCCCGGTGTGCGCACGGGAGACCAACTGAGCCGCGGCGAGCGCGCCGCAGACCGGATGCGCGACACCATGGGTTCGTGGCCCTTCGTTTTCGGGTTTTTCGCTGTCATGATCCTGTGGGCCGGAACCAACACGTGGCTCCTCGAAAGGGTCATGCACCACAAGGCCTTCGACCCGTACCCCTACATCTTGTTGAACCTGTTCTTGTCGATGATGGCGGGCGTGCAGGCGGCCGCGCTGTTGATCGCCGCTAAGAGATCGGACGCCATCGCCTCCGAAGTAGCGATCCATACGGCCAAAAACACCGACGACATCAAGGTACTCCTCGCCGAGAACACCGAGTTGACGGGCGCGGTCAAGAGAAACACCGACCTCCTGGAGGAACTCCACCGCCACGTGACCGAGATTGGCCAGTGCCTGGGTGTCATCGCGGGTCGTTTTGAGCCCGGCGAAGTGGTCATTACACCTGCCGAGCACCTCCACGACCAGGACCACGCCCACAATCACGTCGCACCGGACGCGACACTGGGGAATCCCGGCACCTAACATTGCCCCAGAACTTTCGAAGTTCGAACCGGATTTTTGTCAAAAACTTATCTTGCTTCGTTACGTTGAGCCCATGAGCACCGTGGCAATGGGACGTGGCGACATAGTCAACACGCGATCGACAAAACGATCCGCCACGCCTTGGTCGAAAGACCAACATCACAACACCCGTGGCCGCGCGCCCGGAAAAGGTCCGCAGCCTCGGGCAGCACACGCTCTCGAGTTGCTGTGCGGCATTGGTTTTGGGACGGTGGTGGCCTTAGGTCTGTCCGTCGAAAATGTCGCCACCCTCGAGAGCCGCGGAGGTTGGGCCCAGGCTATCGGTCGTCTGTGTGCGTTCAGTGGTTCGTACCTACTGCTCGTCATGGTGGTGCTAATGGCCCGACTCCCGTGGCTCGAACGCACCGTGGGTCAAGACACTCTCGTGCGTTGGCATCGCCGCGTCGCCCCCTACGCGGTGACCCTCATTTCGGTTCACGTCCTCAGCGAAATTCTCGGGTACTCCCAATTGCTGCAGACAAGCGTGTTCCATATGCTCTGGAGCTTCTGGGTGAACTACCCGGACATGTTGGCCGCGTCGGTCGGCTACGGCCTGCTGCTGATGGCGGCCTTCACCTCCATTCGTATCGCCCGCTCGAGGATGAAGTACGAGACCTGGTGGATCGTGCACCTATATACGTACCTCGGCTTGGGTCTCGCCTTCATGCACCAAATCCGCACCGGTGTCATGTTCATTGGCCACCCACACACCATCGAAATCTGGACGACACTGTGGATTTCAACGGCGGTACTCATCGTCATGTTACGTATCGGCGTCCCTATCGTCAGAAATTCTCAATACCAATTGCGTGTGGCGAACGTCGTTGAAGAGGCCCCGAACGTCTACTCCCTCACCGTCACCGGTAAGAACATCAAAAAGATGGCTGTGTCGGGAGGCCAATTCTTCCAATGGCGATTCCTGTCCAAAGGTCTGTGGTGGCACAGTCACCCGTACTCACTTTCGGCCCTGCCTCGTCCGCCGTACCTTCGGGTGACTGTCAAGGGGCTCGGTGACCAGTCAAGCGCCATCGCCCACTTGGCCCCCGGAACTCGTGTCATCGTTGAGGGCCCCTACGGCGTATTTACCCGCCACGCCTCCCAGAGTAACGACGTCGCACTTATCGCCGCCGGTGTTGGCATCACACCGATTCGTGCGCTTCTCGAAGACCTCTCGCCAAACGTGCGCGTCACCGTCATCGTGCGCGCGACTCGGGTCGAAGACATCGTCCACGGCGAAGAAATGCGGAAACTCGTCGCCGCCCGTGGCGGCCACTACCACGAGATCGTGGGCAATCGAGGCGACGTGGCTTTCGACGACGGCACAATCGAGCGACTGGTACCCAACATCCGTCAGAACGACATCTTCGTCTGCGGGCCGACCGGATTTACCGACTTCGTCGTAGCCGCCGCGCAGCGCCTCGGCGTCGCTCACGAACACGTCCATCACGAATCATTCACCTTCTAAGAATCGAGACCCGCACATGTCCTCACGAGAAAGCACAAGCAGATGAAGCGCTCGCCAATTGTCGCCGTCGGCACTGTCGTCGGTCTCGCGTCGGTGCTGAGTTTTCACTCGACCCCGGTCAAAATCTCATTGAGTGCCGCAACGTCAACAAGCACGACTCCACCGAGCACGACCACCACGATGAGACCCACCACGACGACCGCACCACCCACGACGACCGCACCACCCACGACGACGACCTCGCAGACCACTCAGACGACAACCCGTACTTCTCACTCCACGACCACGGTGGCCCCCACCACGACGACGACCGCAGCGCCCACAACGACGACGACCGCAGCACCCACGACGACAACGACTGTGGCGCCCACGACGACGACGACCTCTCCAGTGACGGGAATTCGTACCGTCACCGGACCCCTCGTCAATTACTTCTACGGCGAACTCTCGGTCAAGGTCACAGCCAACGGCAAGAGGATCACGTCAGTCACCATTGGAACCCTCACCGACGGTGGCAATCCTCGATCAATCACTATCGACCAGTACGCCATTCCGATTCTCGAACCCGAAGCAATGGCAGCACAGAGCAGTTCGATCCAGAGCGTCTCGGGTGCGAGCTACACCAGCGCGGGATTTCAAATGTCGTTGCAATACGCCCTGAAGACGCTCGGCATCTAATGAGCACCGTGGAGTCCTCAACTCGTCACCTCATCGACGTGATGGGTACGGTCGTCACCGTGGACTTGTTCGGTGACGTCGACGGAGTGAGTGTCGCTGACGTGATCGAACAGGTCGAAGAAGTGTTGCGCGAGGCTGATCGCGTCTTTAGTACCTACAAAGAATCAAGTCCCCTCAGCCGCCTTCGGCGCGGTGAAGTCACCCTCGGCGAGACGCCACCAGTCGTCGCGGACGTTCTCGACCTGTGCCAACAGGCAAAGTCGTTGACTGCGGGCTGGTTCGATCCGTGGCAACTCCCCGGTGGCATCGACCCGACGGGCTACGTCAAGGGTTGGGCGGCGCAGCGTGCACTCGACTGCTTACGGGTCCTCCCCCTCAATGGTGCGATCGTCAACGCCGCCGGCGACATTGCTTCGTTCGGAGGGCCTACTGCCGACACCGTCTTTCGTACCGGGATAGTACGACCCGACGACCAGGGGCGCCTGGCCGCAGTGGTCGAATTGCGCGGATCGCTCGCCACGTCGGGCGAGGCGCAGCGTGGTGCACACTTATACAACCCGTTCACCCACCAATACGGCACTGCCGTGACCTCGGCCAGCGTGTCGGGACCGGACCTCGGGCTGTGCGACGCACTCGCGACGGCCCTTAGCGTTGGCGGACACGACGTCATGGTGCTCATAGACAAGCTCAACGATTACGAAGCCATGACGATCGACGCCCGGGGCTCCATGCGCGCGACTCCGGGCTTTGCCTTCGTGGGCGACTGAGATCTAGTGCCGCACGTGGCGACCGTGCACCGGCGCCAACAGAATCAGAGAGAGGTACGTGACCACGGCGATGGCGACGTGCATCCATATCAGTACGAATACCGCTGTAGCCGACTGACCCAGATACCAAATTGCTAGGTCGGGGATGAAGAGGACCAGAGTGACGGCGATGGCCGCGCGAAAGAACAACCACTTTGGCTGAGACGAGATTCGCGCCACGATCGGCCATCCAGCGCAAGCAATGATGACGCCAATAATGGTGAGTTTCGAGTAGTCCGAGAACTGGAAGTGAGAATAACCACGAGTTTTTGGAAAAATCGCGACGCCCAATCGAACCAGCAGAGCGTCGGCCGCGAGCGATCCGACGAGTGCGACGAAAGTCGCCACGATCACCGACAACATCGGCGGTGGGGTTTTGGGATGAAAGTCCACACGAAAACGTCGGAGCCAGGGGCGCAGCACCGGGGGAAACGAGCCAACACTTAAACCTAACGAGCGATGTTGGACCGGTGAGGACATGCAACGATTCTAATTTGTGTCGCTCAGACGCTCGGACGCGACGGAAATTCCAGGTCTTCGAGCAAGCCGCGAAGCTGGCGACCCATTTCTCGCGGATTGCCTGACAGTTCCCCGATCACGTCACCTTCGAGGTCGCTGTCGTCATCGGGCGCATAGAAGGAGACTTGCATCCCTCGACCTTTGGATCGGGCTTTGACCACCCAAGGTAATCCAATATCACCCGAGTCATGCGTGGCCATGATGGCGCCATCGCGATCGAGGCCCAGGCTCCATTGCGGTGAACGAGCGGCGTCAAGGATCCTCGACAGTGAGTCGCGCGACGACGAAAGTGGCATACGCCACCCTACGACCACTACGTCACACCGTTCTTCTTCGCGATGACCCGCCGCAACGATCAATGCCGTGCAGAGCTCGTCAGTGCCGCGAAAAAAGCATGGGCGCCCCTGGAAATCGTGGAAATTCCCAATCCACGACGCGAACGGAATTACCCCTGCAGGCGAACCCGCGCCTGGGACAACTCGAGGAGTGCCGCTTCGCGCCCGACAAAATTCTCGACCTTCACCCATTTTCCTTCATCCAAGTCCTTGTACACCTTGAAGAAGTGACTGATGCGGTCCAAAGTCGCCTGGGGAACGTCGGTGATGTCATTCGCGGTCTTCCACGCAGGATCGTACGCAGGCACCGTGATGAGTTTGGCGTCTTCACCCTTTTCATCAGTCATGACGCACATGCCCAACACTCGCGCTTCGATCAAACAACCAGGAAACGTCGGATACGCCGTCAGTACCAGGGCGTCGAGGGGGTCGCCGTCACCGCCCAGCGTGTGCGGGATGAATCCGTATTCCGCGGGGTAGACCATCGACACCACGAGGTGACGATCCAACTTCATCATGTTGGTCTCGTGATCAAGCTCGTACTTGTTCTGGCTCCCCGCGGGGATTTCTACGATGACGTTGATGGTCTCCATCGACGTCTCCTTTCGAATGAGGTGCCCACAGGCAGCACGTCATTCCACAATAGTCAGCCCGACGCTATCGTCTCGGCTACGCCATTCGTCACGCCGCGAGTACCGTGCGTACTCAGCCGCCCAAGCGTGGCGGTCGTTGGCGTAGGTGCATCGCTGGTCTCGTACGCTGGAATAAAAGGAGGGGCATGAGCATCTACGTTGTAACTCTGCAGTGCGTTGACCGACCGGGCATCGTGCTTGCCGCATCGAGCGCCATCGTGAGCGTGGGCGGAAATATCGTGGAAAACGATCAGTTCACGGATCCGGTCACTTCGCGGTTCTGCATGCGCACACGATTCGCGACCGATACCGATGACATTGACGAGGTCCGCAGTGCCATCGTCGCCGCCCTCGCTCCCTTCGAACCTCGTCTGAGTATCCGTCACGAGACCGAGCGCCGTCGCGCACTGGTGATGGTGTCCCAGTACGACCACTGCCTCGCAGAACTGCTCTATCGACGCGACTCGGGCGATTTACCTCTCGATATCGTCGCCGTGGTCAGCAACCACTCCAATTGCGCGGAACTCGCTGAGCGCTACGAGGTCCCCTACTTCGAAATTCCCGTCACCGCGAGCACGAAGTCCGTCGCGGAGGACGAGTTGCGCGAGCTCCTGACTCGCTTTCGAGTGGATTTCGTCGTTTTGGCTCGCTACATGCAAGTTCTCTCAGCCGATCTGTGCGCTGATTTGGCCGGGCGGGCGGTAAATATCCACCACTCGTTCTTACCGGGTTTTGCTGGAGCGCGTCCGTACCACCAGGCGTACGAACGCGGAGTCAAACTCATCGGCGCGACCGCACACTTCGTCACCGCCGAGCTTGACGAAGGTCCGATTATCGATCAAGACGTCGTTCGTGTGTCTCACGCGCGTCGCCCCGAGGACCTCATCATCCAAGGTCGCGATGTCGAGCGCACCGTCTTGGCGCGAGCCGTTCACCTGATCGCTGAAGACCGCGTGACCCTCGTGGGTCAGCGAACGGTCGTTTTTTCTCAGTAGCTCACGTCACCGCGAGGCGAACGGAGAAGCGTTCGTCGCGGTGTGCACCGCTCGTCATCACCTCGACAAGGATTTGGACCGCGTCGTACACGTCAACGTAACGTAGAAAAAGCGGCGTAAAACCAAAGCGGCAGATGTCGGGTGCGCGAAAGTCGCCAACGACCCCGCGTTCGATGAGCGCCTGGATGACACCATAGCCTTCGTCGTGTCGAAGCGCTACCTGACTTCCTCGGCGATCGTGGTCTCGAGGCGTGAGGAGTTCGAAGACTCCTGGAAGTGCGTCGTCGACCAGCGAGATGAATAGATCGGTCAGTGCCAGGCTCTTGACGCGCACGTCGGCAATCGTCGTGCGAGCCCACACCTCGAGCGCGCCGTCCAAGGCGCCGAGTGCGATCATCGACGGTGAGGACGTTACGTACGCTTGCATCCCGGTGGCCGATTCGTATTGCGACTCGAAAGCAAAGGGCCGAGCGTGACCGAGCCACCCTGGCAGTGGATTACGCAAGACGTCCTGCCAGCGAGGCGCCACGTACATGAATGCTGGTGCTCCAGGTCCGCCATTCAGGTACTTGTAACCACAGCCCGCCGCGAAGTCTACGTCAGTCCCCGTCACATCCAGGACGACCGCTCCCGCCGAATGTGCAAGGTCCCACAACATGAGCGCCCCCACCGAATGAACTGCCGCGGTGATACCGGCCATGTCAAGCATCTCGCCGGTACGAAAATCGACGTGCGTCAACATAACGAGAGCGACGTCTTCGTCGAGGTGCTCACTCAATGAGTCTCGGTCGATCGTCTTGACGATGATCTCTCGTCCCGCCAGCCGCGCCATCGCCGTGACGATATAGAGGTCCGAGTGAAAGTTGACCGCATCAGTAATCACGACGTGACGATCGGATCGCATTTCGAGGGAACCGCCGATGATCTTGGCGAGGAGCAACGTCAACGTGTCTGCTACCAGGACTTCGCCCCATCCTGCGCCGATCAACGGCGCCAGTCGATCACCCAGCGCCAGTGGTGCGTCCATCCACCCGGCCGCGTTCCAGGACCGAACGAGTCCCTGTGCCCATTCATCGTTTATGACCTCAGACACACGACGCTGTACGCCCTTGGTCACGGGACCAAGAGAATTGCCATCGAGGTATATCTCTCCGTCGCGCAATATGAACTCGTCACGAAACGGTGCGAAAGGGTCACTCGCGTCGCGAGCGATACATTCGTCACGCGTGGTCATAGGACACTCCTGACTTCCCACAGAACGGGGTAAAGGCGTTGGGACAGCGTGGTGTCGAGATAGGCCATTCCCTCAGAACCCCCGGTCCCAGGACGACGACCGATTTGTCGACCCGCCATCAACATATGTTGATGGCGCCACATCGCAAGTCGTTCGTCGTGATCCATCATCAGTTCCGCCACCGCGTGAAGTGTCGAGGTGGTCACTGAGCGGTGCTCGTGGTAGAGGGCCCGCACCAGATCCAGTAGGTCACCATCGTTCGCATTCATTTCGCGTCGAAGGGAGAACTCGAATCCACCAAGTAGCGATGGTGCTTCGCTCGTCTCACGTAACCACGCACGCTGGGCATCATCGAAGAGTTCAAAGTTAATCATGGCTGGCTTACCGCCACCACTGAGAAATTCGATGCCACGAAATTGGACCGATTGAAAGCCGGACGCAGGATCGAGGGGGTCGCGGAACGCCAAGAAGCCCTCCGGCGACATCGTCTCGAGCACCCGAAGATGCTCGATCAGCAGATCCTCAATCGCGATGATCCGGCGCAGATGCGCCGTCGCGTTCCATGGCTCGCCCACCCACAACGCACCGCACGCGCGCCGCAGTTCGTCAATGATGACCTTGAACCACAACTCGTAGGACTGGTGCACCACGATGAAGAGCAATTCGTCTGGTGCGTCTTCGGTCATCGGAACTTGCAAGGTCAAGAGGTCGTTGATCTTAAGGTACGTCGAGTAGTCAGTTCCCGCCACGGCTAATAACTCTACGACCTGCCACGAGGGGCGGAGAGTCGTTTGGCCCCTAACGGGTCAATGGCTTGTAGCGAATGCGATGTGGTTGGTCGGCGTCGGTCCCGAGGCGCTTGTGCCGCTCCGCCTCGTAGTCCGAGAAGTTGCCCTCGAACCAGCGCACGACGGCGTCGCCTTCGAAGGCCAAGACGTGGGTGGCGATGCGGTCAAGAAACCAGCGATCGTGACTAATCACCACCGCGCAGCCCGGGAAGGTGAGTAGTCCGTCCTCTAAGGCGCGCAAAGTGTCCACGTCGAGGTCGTTGGTCGGTTCGTCAAGCAGCAAGACGTTACCGCCCGTACGCAATACCTTGGCCAGTTGCACTCGATTGCGCTCGCCCCCCGAGATCTCTCCGACCTTCTTTTGTTGATCCGACCCCTTGAAACCGAAGCTCGCCACGTACGCCCGAGCGTGAATCTCGCGATGTCCGACCACCATGTGTTCCTGGCCCCCACTGATCTCGTCAAAGACGGTGGCCTGGGCATCGAGATTGTCGCGGGACTGGTCCACGTACGCGAACGTCACGGTGGATCCCACGTCGATCGAGCCTGACGTGGGCGCCTCGAGACCTACCATCATCTTGAACAACGTGGTCTTCCCGGCGCCGTTGGCGCCAATAACACCGACGATGCCCCCGGGAGGCAACAAGAAGTCGAGATCCTCGATCAGTAGTCGATCGTCGTAGGCCTTGGTCAATTTGGACGCGTTGACGACCACGTCGCCCAAACGTGGTCCGGGTGGAATAGCGATCTCGAGCTTGTCGGCACGACGTTCCGCCGCTTCGGATTCGGCGACCAGTTCATTGAAGGCGCTCAGACGAGCCTTGCCCTTACTCTGACGGGCCCGCGGCGACATGCGAATCCACTCGAGTTCGCGCTCGAGCGCGGCTTGGCGAACCTTGTCGGATTTCTCCTCACTGGCCAGACGCGCTTGCTTTTGCTCCAACCACGACGAATAGTTACCCTCCCAAGGAATACCGTGGCCCCGGTCGAGTTCCAAAATCCACGACGCCGCGTTGTCGAGGAAGTAACGGTCGTGGGTGATGGCGACCACGGTGCCGCTGTAGTCCTGGAGAGTCCGTTCGAGCCAGGCCACTGACTCGGCGTCCAAGTGGTTGGTGGGCTCGTCCAGGAGCAAGAGGTCCGGCTTGGAAAGCAGCAACCGACACAACGCGACACGACGACGTTCGCCCCCGGAGAGCTTGGTGACGTCGGCGTCGGGAGGCGGCAGACGAAGTGCGTCCATCGCAATCTCAAGCGTGCGTTCCAAATCCCAGGCGCCCAGTGCATCGATCTTCGTTTGCAACGTCGACTGCTCAGCCAATAAGGCGTCGAAGTCGGCGTCGGGATCGGCGAAACCCGCGCACACCTCGTTGAAGCGAGCGAGTAGGTCACGCTGTTCTCCCACCCCGTCGGAGACATTGCCCACAACGTCCTTTGTCGGGTCGAGCTGCGGTTCTTGTGGCAGGTAGCCAACGCTAAATCCGGGCGTGAGGCGTGCTTCGCCCGTAAATCCGTCATCCAGACCGGCCATGATGCGCAGCAACGACGATTTCCCCGAGCCGTTGGAGCCGATCACGCCGATCTTGGCGCCCGGATAGAAGGAGAGGTGGATTCCCTTTAGGACCTCACGGTCGGGCGGATAGAAGCGGCGCAGATCGCGCATGGTGAAGATGTACTGGGCTGGCATGCCTCCAGTCTGGCGCACGGAGGGGTTGGCCTGCCCGACAGGATGTGACCGGCCCCCCGTACAATTGGTGCCATGTCGTCGTCCTCTTCCACTGCCGAGCGTCACGCACCCGATTGGCTGATCCTGTGCATTGCGTGCGTAGCTCAGTTCATGGTCGTGCTGGACGTGTCCATCGTCAACGTTGCACTTCCTCACATGGGTCACGACCTCGGTATGAGTCAGACCAAGGCGCAGTGGATCATCAACGCCTACGTCTTGACCTTTGCTGGCTTTCTTCTGCTGGGCGGCCGGGCGGCTGACCTCTTTGGCCGACGCAAGGTATATCTGACCGGCATCGCCGTCTTCACTCTGGCGAGCGTCGCCGCAGGATTTGCTCATAACGGTCCCCAGATGATCACCGCTCGAGCGATACAGGGTCTCGGTGGAGCGATCTTGTCACCGGCGACCCTGACCATTATCGTGACGACGTTCCACGGACCGCGCCTGCCCAAAGCCATCGGTGCCTGGAGCGCTGTTGCTGGAGCGGGTGGCGCCTTCGGCGGACTGGCGGGTGGTCTCTTGACGGGGCTCGCTAGCTGGCGCTGGGTGTTCTTCGTCAACGTTCCCTTCGGCATCGCCGCTGCGGTCATCGCAGGTCTCTACTTGCAGGAACGACGAAACCGCGAAGCGACAGTCAAGCTCGACGTCACGGGTGCCTTGTTGGTGACGGCAGGCCTCACCGCACTTATCTACGGCGTCGTCAACACGACGACGTCAAGTTGGACGTCGTCGACGACATTGTCGTGGATGATCGCGGCCGCGGTCTTGCTCATCGGCTTCATATTCTGGGAGGCACGAGTGGCCTCGCATCCGCTGGTCCCTTTTCGTATATTTCACTCACGCCCGTTGAGCATCGCCAATATCGTGATGGTGTTGGCCGGAGGTGCCTTCTTCGCGATGTGGTTCTTTCTTACCTATTACTTCCAGAACACGCTGGGGTACAGCGCCGTACGGGCCGGCTTCGCTTTCTTACCGATGGCGATCGCCATTATTATTGGTGCTCAACTGAGTTCGCGGTTGCTCGTCAGAACCGGCGTACGACCGTTATTGCTCGTGGGCTCGGCGTTCGCAACACTGGGTTTCTTCTGGCTGACGCTGATTACCCCGACGAGCACCTACTGGGGCAACCTCTTTCCGCCGGCGTTCCTGTGCTCGTTCGCGATGGGACTGTTGTTCGCCCCACTCGCCACGGCCGCGACCGCCAAGGTCGACCGCGCTGACGCCGGTCTAGCCTCGGGCGTGCTCAATACGGCGCGTCAAGTCGGTGGTTCCTTGTCCTTAGCGATCCTGGGAACAGTGGCCTACGACCGGACAGCATCGTTTGGGGCCGTAACAAAGGTCTCTCAGGTGGCGGGGTACACCCGAGCTTTTGAGATATCCGCCTTCATAACTCTGATGGCATTCCTCGTTTCCTTGGCCCTACCCGCCAAAGTAGGGCACCATTCCAGCCACGCTCCGAGCCCCGATCCGGCGGCGGCGGCGGCCGGTTCTGGACACTAACTCTTAACATTTCCGAGTCCCCGTGACCACCACGTTCGGGACTAGTGTCGGCAGTTGACACCAAACGGGTGCGCCACTAGGTCGGAGTTGGTTCATTCGTGGTGGGCCTCATGGCCAACTACAACAAGGGAGAATCACATGAAGAGAATTCGTCGCCTCGGCATGGTGCTGGGAGCCAGTTCGCTGGTCCTAGGCACCGTGACGATCGGCGTTGGCGCGGTCACCGCGACGGCGGCCGCAAAGTACAAGGCGTGCGTCGTTATTGACACCGGTGGAGTGAAGGACAAGTCCTTCAACCAATCTGCCTGGCAAGGAGCGCTCGACGCGCAGAAGGCCGATCCGAACGTGTCGCCGTCCTATCTGACGTCACAGTCTTCTGCTGACTACGCCCCGAACATCACGACGTTCGAGAGCAAGGGTTGTGGCCTTATCGTGACCGTCGGATTCAACATGGACGCCGCGACCGCTGCCGCGGCCAATGCTGCTCCGAACCAGAAGTTTGCAATCGTCGACGACCTGCCGACCACGACGTCTCACAACGTCCTGGCGCTGCAGTACGAGACAAACCAGGCCGCCTTCCTCGGTGGTTACCTTGACGCAGCAACCTCGAAGTCGGGCGTTGTCGCGACGTACGGTGGCGAAGCGTTCTCATCGGTCACGATGTACGAAAGTGGCTTCGTCGCTGGTGTGCGCTACTACGACAAGATGAACAAGGCCAAGGTCAAGGTTCTTGGCTTCACCCCTCAGGGAATGTGCTCACTGTCCTCGTGCCCCGGCACTGGAACCTTTGTCGGCAACTTCACGTCACAGACGGACGGCAAGACGATCGCCGCGAACTTCTTCTCGGAGGGCGCGGACTTCGTGTTCCCGGTCGCTGGTTCAGTGGGACTGGGCTCGGTCGTTGCGGCCAAGCAGGCTGGCGTAGGTCACCAGATCACGTGGGTTGACTCCAATGGTTGCTTGACGGACACGGCCGACTGCAAGTGGTACAACGCGACCGTTGCCAAGGGTGTCGAGCCCTCGGTGGAAGCCGCCATTTTGTCGGCCGCCAAGGGCACCTTCAAGGGTGGCAGTTACCACGGCACGTTGTCCAACGCGGGCACGTTGCTCGAGTTCAACACGTCCTCAGCGTCACCGGCGCTCAAGGCCACCTTGCTGACGATCACCAAGGGAATTGAGAGCGGCAAGATTTCGGTGCAGCCGTCGTCGTACCCCGCCACTCCAAAGTGATCTAATAATCGCTTTGTTTGGCTACCCACGAGGGCCCGGGTCGATTCCGACCCGGGCCCTCGTGCTGGCTACGATGGGAAACTATGCGTGTCGAACTGAAGGGGATCACTAAGAGATTCGGCTCCTTCACGGCGAACGATCAGATCGACATCGTTGTCGAGCCCGGTCAAATCCATTGCCTCCTCGGCGAAAACGGAGCGGGCAAATCAACGTTGATGAACGTGCTCTTTGGACTACTGCGCGCCGATGAGGGCGAGATCCTTATCGACGGCGAGCCAGTTCACTTCGCCAACTCCGGTGAAGCGGTGCGCCACGGCATTGGCATGGTGCACCAACACTTCATGCTGGTCCCCGTCTTCACCGTGGCCGAAAATGTCGTCCTCGGCTTCGAACCAACAAAATCCTTCAATCGTCTCGACCACCAGACGGCTAACGCCCAAATTCATGAACTGTCACAAAAGTTTGGACTCGAGGTCGACCCTGACGCCGTCGTCGAGAATCTTCCCGTCGGACTGCAACAACGTGTCGAGATCCTCAAGGCACTCAGTCACGACGCCGAACTCTTGATCCTGGACGAACCAACGGCGGTCCTCACGCCCCAAGAGATCGACGCCCTGATGGACATCATGCGGTCACTGGCCCGCGACGGCAAGTCGATTCTCTTCATCACCCACAAATTGAAGGAAGTACGGTCCGTGGCTGACGTCATCACCGTGATCCGCCAGGGGCGCGTCGTCGACACGGTTCCACCGAGTGAGACCGAGAACCAGCTCGCCACGCTGATGGTTGGTCGAGAAGTGAATCTCACAGTGAGGAAGGAGGAGACCACACTAGGTGACGTGGTCCTGGAACTTCGCGACGTGGTCGTGCGCGACGACCGTGGTCTCGCCGTCGTCGCCGGAGTATCGCTGGACGTGCACGCCGGTGAGATCGTGGCCCTAGCGGGTGTCCAGGGCAATGGTCAGACGGAGTTGGCTGAAGCCATCGCCGGACTGCGAACCGTCGAGTCGGGAACCATCACGTTGCGCGGACGCGACATCACCAACCATTCCCCGCGCGACATTCTCGACGCCGGCCTGGGTCACGTGCCCGAGGATCGCCAACGTGACGGACTCGTGTTGACAATGAGCGTGCAGGACAATCTGGTCCTCAACACACCGCGGCGTGCCCCCTTCGCCCGTCGCGGCACGCGCAACCTTAAAGCGGTGAGTGAGAACGCCGTCGGATTGGTTCAACGATTCGACATCCGTACGAGCGGAATCGATGCCACGGCCGGATCACTCTCGGGTGGCAATCAGCAAAAGGTGATCGTGGCGCGCGAACTTTCTCGTACTCTCACTTGCCTCTTGGCGTCTCAGCCGACACGCGGCCTGGACGTAGGTTCCATTGAGTACGTCCACCGCCAAATCGTAAATCAACGAAACGACGGTCTGGGCGTCTTTATCATCTCTTCGGAACTCGACGAGGTGCTCGCACTGGGCGACCGCATCGCGGTGATGCACGCCGGGCGCATCACCGGAATCGTTGACCCCTCGACGAGCCGCGAAGATATCGGTCTCTTGATGGCTGGATCGACGGTGGGCGCTCATGACTGACATCGCTGCCGCACCCACGACTCCCACCACGGCGCCGACACGTCGGCAACGTTGGTGGCGACGGTATTCGTCCACGAGCCCCATCACCCTTACCATTCTCGCTCTCATCCTCGGGTTCGTCATCGGAGCCTTCATCATCATGGTCACGTCCCCGGCGGTGCTCGACTCGTGGCGCCACACCGCCCATCACTTCGGCGACATCGGAAGCTCGCTGAAGGTCAGCTTTGACAACGTCGCGGCGGCGTATCGCGCCATGTTGACGGGCTCCATCTTGGACCCCAACTCGTTGTTCCACTCGATCCGCACGGGTAAGGGGTGGGACAATACCCTGACACCGTTGTCCGAAACGCTGACCTACGCCACGCCGCTGGTGATCGCCAGTATCGGCGTGGGCATCGCCTTTCAAACGGGCCTCTTCAACATCGGGGCGAACGGTCAGGCGATCATCGGAGGAATCGCGGGCACGGCGGTGGGTTCGATGATCCACTGCCCCACCGTCGTGCACCTTCCTCTCACGCTCCTCGCCGGCATCGTGGGCGGAGCAGTGTGCGGGCTGGTCCCGGGCATCCTCAAGGCCTATACCGGAGCCCATGAGGTCATCGTGACTCTCATGTTCAACTACGTGTGCAACGCGCTCTTGCTCTACGCCCTCACCGAGACGGCGTTACAGGCGCCGGGGCAAGCCAATGACCTCTCGCGCAACGTCGACTCAACAGCGATCCTCGCTCCCATCTTCGGAGCCAAGTCAGGACTACGCGTGAGTTACGGCATCTTTCTCGCTGCGGCGGTCGTGATCTTTGCCATCTGGTTCTTGAAGCGCTCGTCGTTGGGCTTTGACTTTCGCATCACGGGTGCCAATCCCAATGCGGCGCGCGCCTCGGGTATCAATCCCAAGTTCATCGTCATCGCCGTCTTTTTGGTCTCGGGCGGCCTCGCCGGACTGGCCGGTGATACGCAGATGATGAGCACGACGCACTACATCGACGGAGGTTTCCTCATCGGTAGTGCTGGCATTGGCTTCACCGCCATCACCATCGCCCTCCTCGGGCGACTTCAGCCGATGGGCATCATGTGGGGCTCACTCTTGTTCGGTGCACTCAACGTCGGGGGTCGGGCCATGCAGGCGGCGACCGGTATCCCCTTAGACCTCGCGACGATCATTCAGTCCATCGTGGTGCTCTTCGTAGCGAGTCCGGTACTCATCAAGGAGATCTATCGATTGCGCTCGAGTACTGACGCCTTCCAGATGGCGACGAAGGGATGGAGCTCATGAGCACGACCACGGTCGCAGCGGACACGAGCGCGGTACCCGCGGTCCGTGCACCGGTCGGACGTCGTCGCGCCATTGGGGCGCTCATCGCCATTCTCGGGCTCTTCATCGTCTTCGCCTTCGGCTTTGGTTCTGCCGCGAACGCGCATTCCCAGTTCACCTTCACCCCAGTAAATACCTCATCGGGGGCGCCGTGGAGTCTTGGCGCCCTCACCGTCCTCACCAGGTGGTGGAACGTCGGCCTGGGACTCGTCACTCTCGGCATCGGCTTGGAGACGTGGTGGCGGCGGCCGGCCGGTGCGCTCATGCGATTCGGCATGGGCGGCATCATCTTCTTCTTCACCTTGTTGCTGTGGGCAGGTCGCCAACCAGGACCAGACCAGACCAGTTCGATCAACCTCACGTCGGTACTCATCGGATCCTCGGCCATCGCGATGGTTTTGATATACGGATCACTCTCGGGCGTGTTGTGCGAGCGCGCGGGCGTCGTGAACATCGCGATCGAGGGTCAGTTCATAGGTGGCGCACTCGCTGGGGCCATCGTCGACTCGGTCACCAATAGCTTCTGGCTCGCGGCACTCATTGGCATCGTCGTCGGGGGCCTGATCGGCTGGTTGTTGGCACTGCTCGCCGTGCGCTACCTCGCCGACCAGATCATCATCGGTGTGGTCATCGTGACATTGATGACGGCGATCTCGAACTATCTCAATGTTCAGGTCCTCGCGCCCTACCCGAACCTCAACATCGGCAATAACCCCGCCAACGTAGCCATTCCCCTTTTGTACAAAATCCCCATCCTCGGTCCGGTGCTCTTCAACCAGAACATGTTCTTCTACGCCGCTGCGGTCTTGGTCGCCCTAGTGAGCTTCGGACTCTTTCGCACCCGCTGGGGACTACGAGTACGTTCGGTGGGCGAGCACCCCAAGGCCGCAGAGTCCGTCGGTATCAACGTGGCGCGCGTGCGCTACACCACCGTCATCCTCGGCGGAGCAGTCGCGGGACTCGGGGGCGTTGCGTTCATCGCCGTGGAAGGTCAGTTCCAACCGGGAATCACGTCGGGCTATGGCTATATCGCCCTCGCCGCCATGATCTTCGGTAAGTGGAAGCCGTCGGGGGCGGTGGTCGCATCGATTCTGTTCGGTGTTTCGGCGTACCTGGTGGACGCTCTGCAGAGCTATTCGACACCGATCTCGACCGAAGTCCTGCTCATGTTCCCGTACCTCATTACCATCGCGGTCGTGGCCGGATTGATCGGTCGCGTTCGTCCTCCGGCCAACGACGGCGTTCCCTACAAGCGCGATTAAGGGCGACTCCCCAGGCGCTGGACGACTCGAGCGGCCGCACTCATCGCCAGCGTCAGCGCCGTCTCGATGTCGACGTTCGCCAAACGGTGTGCCAAGTACGTTCCCGTCGCGCAATCTCCGGCTCCGGTCGTATCGACGACCGCTTCTCCGAGGGCACCGACCATAAAATTCTCGCCGTCACGTCGCGCCATCGCCCCGCGCGCTCCGCGCGTGATCACCACTTCCTTCCATAGACGCGACAATTCCTCCAGGGCCGCGGTGACGTCACTCTCGCCAGTGAGGGCCAGTGCTTCCTCCTCGTTGGCAAAGAGCATCGTCGCCCCAAGAGTCGCGTCACGGAATGTCGTTGCCCCCACTGCCAGTAAGGGACCTACTGAACAAACGTCCACCGACGTGGTCGCGTTGCAGCCGGCCGCCTCGAGCACGAGTCGTGCTACAAGGGGGCGGGTGCGTTCATCTAGCGCCGTGTACCCCGAGACGTGAAGGTGCATGAGCGACTCGCCAAGACCGTCCGCAACGTGTTCGAATCGCAACTCGCCATTCACTCCTCGGTCAGTCATCATGGCCCGTTCACCGTCGAGGCTCACCAGCGACACCACGACCCCGGTCGACCCGTCTACAGTCGTCAACTTGGGGAGAATTCCGCATTCTTCCAGGTCGGCGCCAACGATGCGCGCCGCGGCGTCGTCGCCCGCGACGCCCGCGAAGACGACGTCGAGGTCACTCGCGCCACGCAGTGCGACCGCCAGATTTGCGGCCGAACCTCCCCGACCCACCCGTACCACTGAGGGCGTGTCACTGGTGGGAGCCGTAGGACCGCTTGGGCGCACGACCACGTCAAGCATGACGTCGCCGACGACGAGGACGTGACTGGTCACGACAACTGCGCGAGCGCCACCGCGATGGCTCCGGCGACTGCGGCGTTGGACACCACCAAGTCGCGATTCACCTGAACGCTCGCACCGCCGGTAACGCGAGCGAACTCGGCCAGCACGATTGGGGTGACGTCCTTACCGCTCGCGCCTTCAGCATCGGCGTGCGCCAGGGCGAGAGCGAGTGCCTCGTCATGCACCGTCGCGTCGAGTTGGCGCGCCTCGTCGATCGGATTGGCGACGAGAAAGCCCGTCGGCGACCAGCAACGGTGCGCGGCGAAGGCCGCCGCGGCGATGTCGGGAGAGTCGATACGCCAGTCGAGGTCAAAGCCGGCGTCACTTCGATAAAAACCTGGGAAGCGAGAGGTTCCGTACCCGACGACCGGAACACCCAACGAGTCGAGGCGTTCGAGAGTGGCACCGACGTCGAGGATGGACTTGACCCCCGAAGCGACGACCAAGACGGGCGTGCGCGAAAGCGCCGTAAGATCGGCCGACTCGTCGTACGTGACGTTGGCACCACGGTGAACGCCGCCCAGACCTCCGGTGGCCATGACCGCGATGCCGGCGTAGTGGGCGGCGACGATGGTACCGGCGACCGTCGTCGCCCCGTCGTTGCGCGTAGCGACTGCGAGACCGAGGTCGCGCGCCGACAACTTAAGACTGCGGCGCGCCGGATCGGCGAGTTCTTCGAGGGTGCGCGCGTCCATGCCGACGCGGAGTTCTCCCCCCACGACACCAATAGTGGCGGGCACCGCCCCCAACGCACGAACCACCGCTTCGCACTGCGCGGCCACCTCGAGGTTGTGTGGTGCGGGCAGTCCGTGTACGACGATCGTCGTCTCCAGGGCAACGACCGCGCGACCCTCGGCCAGCGCCGCAGCGACTTCTTCGTGAACTACCAGGTGGGGTGCAAAGTGCGTCGTCATACAGGGCGAAGTGTACTGGGGCCACATTGACCGTAGATGCGCTCGAGATGACCCGCACACCGTGACTGCCTCCCTAGTCTTAGGGCGATGGACATCGAGACCCCCCAGCATTCGCCCGCGCGTGGCGCGTTACGTCTCGAATACGTCACGATCCTCCTGGCGATACTGGAAGCGATTGCCGCTCTCGTCAGCGGGGTCCTGGCGGGTTCGGTCGTCCTGGTAGCTTTCGGCGCCGACTCCGTCATCGAGACGCTCAGCGCATTCATCGTACTCGGACAACTCCTCGCTCTCGTTCACGAGCGACCCACCGGCCGATTCAGTGAACATCGGTCGCACCGAGTGCTCGCCATATTGTTCTTCGCCCTGGCCCTCTACGTGACCGTGAGCGCGCTCGCGGCTCTCGTGCGCGTTCACCACCCTCACGAGAACGCGCTCGGATTCGCCGTCGCCGTCATATCGTTCTTTGTCATGCCACTTCTCGCCTACATCAAGCGCCGAAGTGCTGTGCACCTCGGCGATCATGGGATGAAATCTCTCGCGCGACTCATGGGAGCCGATGCGGTCGAAACGGCGTTGTGTGCCATTCTCGCGCTGAGTACATTGATCGGCGTGGCTCTCGCGGCCCATCACTGGTGGTGGGCTGATCCCGTGGCCAGTCTCGCGGTCGTATACTTCGCGCTTCGCGAGGGCAAGGAAGCGTGGGAGTGCGAGCTGGAGTGACGCGACGACATTTCTGACCGGGGCAACGCGGAGGTACTGTTTGAGGGTGACGACGCCTCGCCAAGTCCCTTGGGCCGAACTTCGCGAGGAGGCCCGCGACGCCTCATCGCGGGCGTACGCGCCGTACTCGCACGTGAGAGTGGGGGCGGCCGCGCTCACCACGAAGGGTGACATCGTCGTGGGCTCCAACGTCGAGAATGCCAGTTACGGTCTTACCCTCTGCGCTGAATGCTCCCTAGTCAGCGATCTTATCCGTCGAGGTGGTGGGCACCTCGTGGCGCTATCGGTCGTCGCGGGTGACGGTCAGCCCCTCGCGCCGTGCGGGCGATGTCGCCAGCTGCTGTTCGAACATGCAGGGGCGGCGTTGTTGATCGACCAGGGTGACCAGCGCGACGCCCTCACGCTCAATGACTTATTGCCATTCGCCTTTGGACCCGACGACCTGCCGACGAGGAGCACCAGTGAGTAACCATTCCGCTGTCGACATCATCACGACAAAGCGTGACGGGGGGACCTTGAGCGACGAAGCAATCGCGTGGATGCTCAACGCGTACGTCGCGGGTACCGTCGCTGACGAGCAAGTCTCAGCTCTCTTGATGGCTATCTTCTTTCAAGGACTCTCATCGCACGAGTTGAAGCACTGGACCGACGTGATGATCAACTCAGGAGAGCGCCTCGATCTGTCAGGGCTCTCACGGCCCACCGTCGACAAGCATTCGACGGGCGGCGTGGGAGACAAGATCTCGTTGATCCTGGCTCCCTTGGTGGCCGCGTGCGGCGCGGCGATGCCCCAACTTTCTGGTCGCGGTCTCGGCCACACCGGCGGCACCCTCGACAAACTCGAATCGATCCCGGGCTGGCGGGCCGCTCTCAGTAACGCCGAAGCGATCGAGCAACTCGAGAGCGTGGGCGCGGTCATCTGTGCCGCTGGTCCCGGCCTGGCACCCGTCGACCGCAAGCTTTACGCGCTGCGCGACGTCACCGGTACGGTCGAATCCATTCCACTCATTTCCTCATCGATCATGAGTAAGAAGATCGCCGAGGGAACTCAGGCGCTCGTGCTTGACGTCAAGGTCGGCCGCGGCGCTTTCATCAAGTCCCTGGATCGTGCCCGAGAACTGGCTCGAACGATGGTGGGGCTCGGGCACGCTCACGGTGTGGCCACCGTTGCTCAATTGACAGCCATGAACCAACCACTCGGACGAGCGGTCGGCAACGCCCTCGAGGTCGTCGAATCGGTGGACGTGTTGCGCGGGGCGGGACCGGCCGACGTGCGTGAGCTCACCTTGAGTCTGGCGCGTACGATGCTTGAACTCGTGGGGATCCACGTCGATCCCGCGACGAAGCTCGACGACGGCTCGGCCTACGACGTCTATTGCCGCATGATCGCGGCCCAGGGCGGCGATCCGAACGCCGATCTGCCGACCGCTACCCATCACCATGTGGTCGCCGCCGCCCACGACGGCATCGTCCAATCCGTCGACGCCCTGGGCGTCGGTATCGCCGCGTGGCGCCTCGGGGCCGGCCGCGCGCGCAAAGAGGACCCGGTGAGCGCCGGCGCCGGTGTCCTGTGTCTCGTGCGTGAAGGCGACTACGTCGTGGCACACCAGCCACTCTTCGAACTCTTCGCCGACGATGCGGCTCACTTGGAAATAGGCGTCGACACGATCGAAAACGCCGTCACCCTCGGCGATCACGCTGTTGAGGCCGAGAACATCTTGATCGAGCGCATCACCGCCTAAGGACCGATCATGACCTTGGCTAGCCTGGACCCATGTCAACGACGCCATTAACGCCCGAGCGCATCGCCGCGGCCCCCAAGGTCCTGTTGCACGACCACCTCGATGGTGGCGTGCGGCCGACGACCGTCCTCGAGCTCGCGTCCGAGATCGGCTACAAGGGCCTTCCGACGACGGACCCCGATGAGCTCGCGGCCTGGTTCGTCGCCGACGCGCAAGGCAGTGGCCTCGTGCGCTACCTCGAGGGGTTCGCCCACACCATCGCGGTCATGCAGACGAAGGACCAGATCGAGCGCGTCGCCTCAGAGACCGCGTTTGACCTCGCTCTGGACGGCGTGGTCTACGCCGAGATCCGCTTCGCTCCCGAGTTACACGTTCAGCGCGGACTCACCCTTGACGAGGTCGTCGAAGCCGTCTTGGCTGGATTTGCTCACGGCACCGCTCGCGCGCGCGCGGGAGGCCGTACCATCATCGTGCGCACGCTCGTCTCAGCGATGCGCCAGGCTCACCGCAGCGAGGAGATGGCCACGTTAGCGGTGCGCTACCGCGACGCGGGGGTCTGTGGTTTCGATATCGCTGGACCCGAAGACGGTTTCCCACCGACCGAGCATTTGCCAGCCTTCCACCTCATTCAGCGAGAGAACTTCCACATGACGATTCACGCCGGCGAAGCTTTCGGTTTGCCGTCACTCTGGGAGGCCGTGCAGTTCTGCGACGCCGAGCGCCTCGGTCACGGCGTGCGCATCGTCGACGACATCGAGCGCGTCGGCGACGAATACCGTCTGGGTCGATTGGCCAGTTTCGTGCGTGACCGACGTATTCCCCTCGAGGTATGTCCGACGTCCAACGTGCACACCGGCGCCGCGGTGTCCTTGGCGGAGCACCCTATTGAACTTCTGCGCCAACTTCGGTTTCGCGTCACCCTCAATACCGACAATCGTCTCATGAGCGGAATCACGCTCTCGAGCGAGTTCGCGGCGTGCGCCGCCATCTTTGGATGGACCCTTGAAGATATGGAGTGGTTGACGCTCAACGCGGCGAAGAGTTCCTTCTTCCAGTTCGACCATCGTCTCGCGCTGATCAATAACGTCATCAAGCCGGGCTACGCCGCCCTGCGTGAGTCCAACTAAGACCAACGCCCGAGGGCTGGTTGGCCCGAAGCCACTTCGCACGACCTAGTGAATGGTCATTCGCGCGTCGTTTGACGATGAGCGAGCGAGGAACGCACTTCCAGCGAAGTTCGCTACCACGACGTAAGCGCCGCGGTTCAGCTCGCGCGAACCTAGACGACAACGTGCGGTCCCCTGGGAGTTAACGACGGCCGTGCACAGGGCTGTGGATCCGGCACGAAACGTCACGACACCCGAGAGGTGCTCCGTCGCATATCGCGCACTAACGCGCGCGAACAGGCTGAGATCATGCTGAGAAGCAAACGATATTGAGACCACCGAGAGATGAATGCGCAGAGTGGTCGCCGATTTGTTGCGAGTCACCCGCACGTTCGCGGACCCTGGTGAGGACCCGCTTGCATTCACGGCCTCGACTTTGAAGTAGTAGTGCACGTTGGGTATCAGGTTCACAAGCTTGAATGAAGTGCGCGTCACGAGATCCGCTCCCGACACGGGGACTGATGCAATGAAGTCCGCAGTCGTGCCCTCAAAGATCTTGTACCCCAGGACGTCCGCACTCGTCGAAGGCGATGGAGCCTTCCAGTGCAGCGTGAGGCTCCCGTTCACGTCCGTCGCGTCAACCCTCGTGGGAGATGCGGGCGCGCGCAACGTCCACTGTGCGTAGAGGGTGACTGACGAAGTGAAGTCGTAGAGTGCACCAGGTGCGAACGTGGTTCCCGTACCCGCTGCACTGGTGTTCCACCCCGCGAAGACGTAGCCCGCGCGAACGAAAGAGTTCGCGCTCAGGGCGGTGGGGGTACTCGCGGACTCGGTGAGCATGGTTCCGGTCCCACCGTCGCCGTTAAAGGTCACACTCGTCGCGAGGATCCTCCACTGTGCGTAGAGGGTGACTGACGAAGCGAAGTTATAGAGCGCCCCGGGGGCGTACGCGGTTCCCGTGCCCGCGGCACTGGTGTTCCACCCCGTGAAAACGTAGCCGGCACGGACGAAGGTATTCGTACTCAACACAGTCGGGATACTCGCGGTCTCGGAGAGCATTGTTCCACTGCCACCATTGGCGTTAAAAACCACATTCGTCGCCAGATCGCTTCGCTGTGCGCAACCGTTCGCCGGATTGAGGGCGAAGTCGCCGTTACTGAATTCCTCCTGGAGGAAATATTCATGCCCGTTGATGACCTCGTTGAACTCCGCCCCAGGCGCTCCTTGGAACGTTGAGGAATCCCCGTAGATGTACTCGCAGTCGTCAGCGACTTCGTTACCGCTGCTGTCGGCCCACCCTTGAGTCGGCATCGGATCGGTGATCGACTCACTGATCTCGTGGCTGGCAATGTTGATCTCGGTATCGGCGTCGATGTTGTTATTCGGTGACTGGTTGCCGACCGCGACGTCTCCCTGCAGCGCACCCGCATCAGAACTGCACGTTTTCGTGTTGATTGGATTGTCAACGACGGCGTAGGGCAGGTCAGCGTACAACGTGATTTTCGAGCCCTGAGTGAAGTCACTGTGGTACCCACAAAAGGATCCCCCCGCACTTGAGAGCGTGCACGTACCCCCCAACGCATCGTTCGACGTGTCGTAACACGACTCCACACCCTTGGGCAAGAACACCAAGTAGAGGTGATTGAGATCACTAGGAAGTCCTTGGGCGTTGAGTACCGTTGCGAGTTCGCTAATGATCTGGGTATCGGTAAGGCAGGCGGAGTACCCGGTTCCGTCGGCGTAGACCTCGCCACTGTCGGGAGTACAACTACCCACCGTTGGATAGGACGTCGTGTCGACGATCGGCGCACCGGTGGTGAAACTGTACTTGACGTAATTTCCATGCGTGTCGCTGTACTGAGTCAGTACAGAAAAGACGTTGCTGGTGGTTCCGCTGGCTGCGGCGATGTCATTGAGGAACTGCAACACCAAACTTTGATAGTTCGACGGATACGTGAACCCCGAGGGTGCCCAGAAAATTGGCGTGATCGTCACCGGACCCGTCGTGTCGGTGACCACCCCCTGATTGATCAGCAGAGGTGGCGAATTGTTGTCCGCCGAAAGCGGCGGTACGCCAGCGAGACGAGGTGTCGAGGCAACTCCACACGAAAGGGACGTCAGTGCGGGGCGAGGAGGCATCAGACCGCCCAGAGTTCCCAGAGTGGTCACAGAGGGTGACACTGACGATTGTGACGCCTCAGCACACGCAGGAGACGTGGTACCCAACGACCTCGCGAGTGCAGGCGCAACGAATGTCCCTAGCGTCAACATCGCGGTCGCGACGACCACAGCGGCCAGAGCCCGCAGTTCTCTCACATTCAACCCCCATCTCACTGGCATCAAGGGTCTCGTGACGACAGGACTCACGGTCACTCTACCGAAGGTATCTAGCTCTTTTCGCGACCGTACCTCGGCGAGAAGTGGACACCCCTCCAGAAAGATGAACCGCGTGATCGACTAACTGCGGACGACGCACAGCACTTTCGTGGTGCAATCACGCTCATTGCGCGGAATCGAACGGGCCATGAGCAGCGTCAATCCACGTCGTCCAAGGCCAGGAGTGTTGCCAATTCACTGCAGATCGCGTCGAGTGTCGCAGCCGCCCGTTGACGCTCCTGCTCGAGGGGCGCGGGCGCGGGATCACCCACCACCTCGACGTAGGCCTTCAGTTTGGGCTCGGTACCCGACGGTCGTACCACGACGCGGCTTCCGGTGCCCACTCGCCAGAACAATCCTTCGGTCGGAGCGAGACCCTTCCACCCGGATTCCAAGTCGATGACCTCGCTGAGCGCAATTCCCCCCAACGTCCGCGGAGGTGCTTCGCGCACCCGTTTCATCACGGCGCTGAGTACTTCGCGACCGCCCGGAGGACTCACCCGCAACGAAATCTGTGCTCCGGCGTGTACGCCGTAACACTCCTCGAGTTCATCAAGGCGGTCCAGCAGAGTCAATCCACGTGTCGATAGATCGTGGGCCAGTCGGGCCAGCGCCAGCGCGGCGGATATTCCGTCCTTGTCGGCCACGAGGGGATCAACGGCGAAGCCCAAGGCTTCCTCGTAGCCGAAGGCCAATCGACGACCGGGGGCGGCCTTGGTGATCCACTTAAAACCCGTCAACGTCGTCACACACGAAATGCCGGTGCGCGCCGCCATCTTCTCAAGCATGGACGAGGACACGATCGTTGTGGCCACGACGTCATCCGCCGTCGCCTCTTCGAGTGCTTGTGCTCCCAGCAGCCACCCGATCTCGTCGCCGCGCAGAACACGCCACGTTGCGTCGCTTCGAGCGACCGCGACTCCGAGCCGGTCGGCGTCGGGGTCGTTAGCGAGCAGCAGAGCCGCACCAGCGCGCTGGGCCGTGGCGACACCGGCGTCGAGGACGCCCGGTTCCTCCGGGTTGGGAAAGGGCAGGCCCGGAAAGTCAGGGTCCGGTTCGAACTGCTCTTTCACGACCGCCACGTGCTCGAAGCCCGCGCGCGCGAAGAGTGAAGTCATGAACTCTCCCCCGACACCGTACAAGGGGGTGTAGGCCAGGCGAAGAGTCGTCGAGGTCACCGAAAATCGAGTCGTCATGTGCTCGCGATACGCATCGAGTAGCTCCTCATCGATGTTGCGATGCAGTGGTGACGTACGGTCGCCGAGCTGCGCGACGCCCGCCGACTGGGCGTAACGCTCGACGATTGCGTCATGGGGTGCGATGATCTGAGAGCCGTCGGCGCCGTAGAGTTTGTACCCGTTGTCGGCGGGCGGATTGTGGCTCGCGGTGATCATGATGCCCGCCCCCGCGTGCAACGCCTGAACCGCGTAGGCACACAGTGGGGTCGGTAAGGGTCGCGGCATTTCGTAGACACGAACCCCCGCACCCAATAGGACAGCGACCACCTCGTCGTTGAAGACGTCCGAGCCATGACGCGCGTCGCGTCCAACCACGACTCCGCGCTCACCGTCGATACCAAGTTCGTCGAGCCAGGCCACGACCCCTTGGGTCGCGCGACGGACGGTGCAACGATTCATCCCCGACGGTCCCGCCATCACCGGCCCCCGCAATCCCGCGGTGCCGAAGGTGAGAGGTGCGTCGAACCGGCGGTGAAGTTCCGTCTGGTCGTGATCGGCGACCAGACGCGAGATAGTGGCCCGATCCTCATCGTCAGGGTCAACCGCTAGCCAGGCGCTGGCCCGAGCAAAGACGTCGTCGTTCACAGGACCGGGATGAGTCGCACCAGCAGGTCTCCGAGCGAGGCCGCGGCCTGTTGTCCGGCTTCGAGGACCTCGAGGTGACTCAGTGGCGCATCGCTGACGCCAGCCGCCAAGTTGGACACGAGGCTGAGTCCGAGGACCTCGGCTCCCATGTGACGCGCGGCGATGGCCTCGAGGACCGTTGACATTCCCACCAGTGTTGCGCCCATTAAACGGGCCATCGCGATTTCAGCGGGCGTTTCGTAGTGCGGACCGCGAAAGCCGGCGTAGACGCCTTCGGTCAGTTCCGGCACTGCCCCCAGGGCGGCTGCCCGAAGGCGTCGACTGTACAGATCGGTGAGGTCGACAAAACGCGAACCGAAGGGGGCCGGCGGTACGGCGCCTTCCATCGGTGAGGTCGCGGTCAAGTTGATGTGGTCCTTGATGACCACCACCGTTCCGGGTCCCTTGGTCGGATCGATGCCGCCACACGCGTTGGTCAAAATAACGGTCTTGGCACCGGCGGCGATGACCGTCCGAACGGGGTGGGCGACCTGGTCAGCGCTGTTGCCCTCGTAGAGGTGGACTCGACCCGACACCAGGGCCACCGTGATTCCTTGAACCTCGACTGACAATATCTGACCGGCGTGTCCCACGACGGTCGGTGGCACGAAACCTCGGAGCGTTCCCGTCGCCACGTCGGCGAAGGGTGTGCCCAAGGCCCCCGCACCTTCCTTCCACCCAGAGCCGAGAACGACGGCCAGGTCGTACGCGTCCACACCACTGCGCACGCGCAGTTCGTCGGCGGCCTGTGTGGCGAGTTCGTAGGGGTTGGTCATCATTGTCCAATCGTGTGCCAGACCGTGGAGGTCTCGACAAATGTTCGTAAGCGGCGAAGGGGATTGTCGTCGTCGTTGGCTCGCTCCCGGTACACCCGCTTGATCGAACCTGCCGCGAGGCGTGCGAGTTCGTCGGCCAAGTCGCCGCTCCCGGTCACGTCGATGCCGTCGAGGTCCTCGTGGGTCGCCACGTGGCTCGCGAGTTCACCGGTGATACCGCTCAGGACGTTGAGAACGCCGCCGGGGAAGTCGGAGGTCGCAGTCATTTCAGCGAGCATCAACGCTGGAATGGGCCGCGTTTCACTGGCCAGGACGACAACTGCGTTGCCCACGCAAAGTGGTGCGCAGACCGCGTCGACGAAGCCTTCGAGGGACGAGTCCTGTGGGGCGATAACTCCCACGACACCGCTCGGGACGGGAAGCGAGAAGTTGAAGTAGGGACCAGCCACGGGGTTAGCACCCCCGAGCACTTGGGTCACCTTGTCAGTCCAACCCGCGTACCAGACCACCCGGTCAATCGCGCGCTCGACGCTCAGTTGAGCATCCTTCTTCCTTCGGCCTTCGGCCAGTCCGACGTGCTCGACGAGTTCGGTGCGACGCGCCTCGGCCATCTCGGCCCAGCGGTACATCACTTGGCCACGATTGTATGCCGTCGTGGACCACCACTTGGCCTGGGCAGCGCGCGCGGCCACCACCGCGTCGCGCAGATCCTTGCGCGACGCTTGCGCGACGTTGGCGAGGAACGTCTCGTCTGTATCGCGTACCTCGTAGCTACGCCCAGACTCTGAGCGCACGAAGGCACCGTTGACGACGAGTTTGTAGGTCTTCTTCACGTCGAGTCGCTCAGACATTGAGATACGCCTCGAGTCCGTGACGGCCACCCTCACGACCAAAGCCCGATTCGCGCACTCCACCGAAGGGACTCGTTGGGTCGAACTTATTGTAGGTATTGGCCCAAATGACCCCGGCACGCAATCGCTGAGCGACCCATAACGTCCGACTGCCTTTTTCGCTCCACACTCCACACGCCAGGCCGTACTTGGAATTGTTCGCCTTGGCCACCGCCTCTTCGGGTGTTCGAAAGGTTAAGACCGATAACACCGGACCGAAGATCTCATCGCGGGCAATGCGGTGGCTCTGGGCGACGTCGGAGAAGACCGTCGGAGCGAACCAGTAACCCTGCTCGGGCAACGGACACGTGCTGGTGTATCGCGTCGCCCCCTCTTGCTCCCCGAAGGCGGTCAGTTCGCGAATTCGATCGAGTTGCGCCGCGGAGTTGATTGCCCCGACATCGGTGTTCTTGTCCATCGGATCGCCCACGCGCAATTGATCGACGCGCCGCAGGAGGCGACGAAGCACCTCGTCGGCGACTGATTCTTGCACCAGAAGTCTTGACCCTGCACAGCAGACGTGACCCTGGTTGAAGAAAATCCCGTCGATGATCCCCTCGATCACTTCGTCGATGGGAGCATCGTCGAAGACGATGTTGGCCCCCTTGCCGCCGAGCTCCAGAGTCAACTTCTTGGACGTCGCCGCCACGCGTTCTTGGATGAGACGTCCGACCTCGGTCGAGCCGGTGAAGGCGATCTTGTCCACCCCGGGGTGATCCACCAGCGCGGTCCCGGTGCTGCCATCACCGGTCACGATGTTGACCACGCCAGCGGGCAGACCCGCCTGCTGGAAGATCTCGGCCAATATCAACGCCGTCAACGGCGTCGTCTCCGCAGGCTTCAACACGCACGTGTTACCCGCCGCCAAGGCCGGGGCGAGTTTCCACGCTGCCATCAGGAGTGGGAAATTCCACGGGATGATTTGCCCGGCGACACCTAACGGTCGAGGGTTCGTTCCAAATCCCGCGTGCTCGAGTTTGTCGGCCCACCCGGCGTAGTAGAAGAAGTGCGCCGCGGCGAGTGGGATATCGACATCGCGTGATTCGCGAATCGGTTTACCGTTGTCGAGAGTCTCCACGACGGCGAGTTCGCGCGAGCGCTCTTGAATCAGTCGCGCGATGCGATAGAGGTACTTCGCTCGCTCGGCACCGGTCGTCTTACTCCACACCTTGTCGTAGGCACGACGAGCGGAAGCGACCGCGCGGTCCACGTCAGCAGCACTCGCCAACGCAACGGTCGCCAACTTTTCCTCGGTCGCCGGATTGAGTGACGCGAATTGCTCATGCGACTCGGGCGCGGTGAACTCACCGTCGATGAACACGCCGTAGCTCGCGCGAAGGTGAGCGATCGACGCCGATTCAGGCGCGGCGGCGTAACTTAGTGCGCCGAGTTCTGAGGTCATCGAATCTTCAGTCACATCAGTCCCCTGAAAATTCGTCGGGGCGAACGTACGCTCCGGTGCGCTGCTTGAGTCGTTGCATGAGCAGGTCATTGAGAAGTGATGACGCCCCGAAACGGAAGTACGCGGGCGCAAGCCACGAGGCTCCCGCCGTCTCGTTCACCAGGACCAGATACTTCAGTGCGTCCTTCGTGGTGCGAATGCCGCCAGCGACCTTGACGCCTACCACTTGGCCCGTCATTTCGGCGAAGTCACGTACTGATTCGAGCATCACGAGCGCCGTCGGCAAGGTGGCGTTGACCCCCACCTTGCCCGTCGACGTCTTGATGAAGTCCGCTCCGGCGAGCAACGCAATCCAACTAGCGCGCTTGACGTTGTCGTAGGTCACCAATTCACCGGTCTCGAGAATGACCTTGAGATGTGCCCGACCACAGGTCGCTTTGACCGCCACGATCTCGTCGAAGACTTGCCCCCACCGCCCCGCGAGAAACGCCCCGCGATCAATCACCATGTCAATTTCATCGGCGCCCGCCGCGACCGCGTCGGCCACGTCGAGCAACTTCACATTGAGCGACGCGCGTCCCGACGGAAAAGCCGTCGCCACGGAAGCCACCGCGACAGGCGCATCGGCGAGAACGCGACGAGCGTGCGCCACGAGGTCGGGATAGACGCATACTGCCGCCACGTGCGGCACGCTTGCATCGTTGGGGTCGGGACGTCGAGCCTTGGTGCACAAAGACGTGACCCGACCTTGAGTGTCGGCGCCCTCGAGGGTGGTCAGATCGACCATCGAAATGGCGAGGTCGATGGCAGTCATCTTCGTCGCCTTCTTCAGTGAGCGCGTCGCTAGTTTGGCCACGCGGCTCTCGAGGCCCACCGCGTCCACCCCACTGAGCGATCCGACGTAGCGACGCAACTCATCTTCGTTGCGCACGGTGGGAACCGAGATTACGGCGGGGACCAGGACGCCGCGGTCGCGGTCGTCAACCAGTCGAAGAGGAGCAATACTCACCTAGGTCAGGCTAGCAACGTGCCCCAAGGGCTTGCAGCGGAGCTGGCGCGACGGATTCGCCCATCGGCGCGGGTCCCGCCGGCGTCGCGCACCGGCTCGACTACTGCATAATTGCTGTCGATGGTCACCAGGGGAATTCAATGACGTCGCCACGCGACGATGGCGCCGCAAAAGTCGCACAAGCGACCCCTTCAGTGCGCTTGGACAACCTCGTGACGGGAACGACCACGATCCTGACGGACTATCTCCTCGAAATATTCGCGACCACCCTCGACGACGTCCGAAGGACTATCGACGACGCCGCGCGCGCGGCGCAACGCGGACACTGGGTATGCGGCTTCATTGCCTACGATGCCGCTCCAGCCTTTGATGACGCCCTGCGCGTCGTGTCACGAACCGATGACGCGGTGCCGCTGGCGTGGTTCGGCGTCTTTGAGGGCGCCAACGTCACGCAGTGGACGCCCACGCCTGGGCGCCGAGACACGTGGGCGAACTGGCGTATCTCGACGGACCAACCGGAGTACGAACGTCGCGTCGAACTCGTGCGCGACCAGATCCGCGCCGGGGAGGTCTACCAAGCCAACCTCACTACCCGCGCCGTCACGAGTGACGACCTCGAAGCATCCGCGTTGTATCACCAACTACTCGTGACCCAACGACCCGCGTACGGCACCCTCATCACGCATCACGACTTCGCCATCGCCAGTGCGTCGCCCGAGCTGTTCTTCGAGTGGTCGGACTCGAACCTTCGCTGTCGGCCGATGAAGGGAACACAACGTCGGGGTCGCTTTGAGGCGGAGGACCGAACCCTCGCCGCACAATTGACGTCGTCACCCAAGGAACAGTCCGAGAACATCATGATTGTTGACCTCGTGCGCAACGACATGGCCAAAGTGGCCCAACTCGGTACCGTGACCGTCCAATCACTCTTGGAGGTCGAGCCGTACCCCAATGTTTGGCAACTCGTATCGGAGATCACTTGTCGCACGACTCCCACGACTGACTTGTCAGACGTCTTCGCCGCCCTCTTTCCCAGTGGCTCGGTCACGGGAGCGCCGAAGGCGAGCGCCATGGCCCTCATCTCCTCGCTCGAGGATTCTGCGCGCGGGGTCTACTGCGGCGCCATCGGGCTCCTCGAACCCGATGGCCAGGACTATCGCGCCACGTTCAACGTAGCGATCCGCACCGCTGTCGTCACCGCGCGTGGTAGCGAATTCGGGACGGGCGGCGGCATTGTCTTTGACTCTGAACCTGCACGTGAATACGCCGAGATGGTGCTGAAGGCCCAGCAACTACGGATTCCGGTGTCGCACTTTCGACTCCTCGAGACATTTCGACACGTTCCACTCGGTTCCCCGGAGATTACTGATCGTCACCTCGCGCGCTTGCGACGTTCCGCGACGGATTTGGGATTCCTCGTGCCTGAGGACCTCAGCGAGAGAGTGCGTCGACAACTGGCCACCGTGCCCTACGAGGCTCGGGTGCGCGTCCTCGTGTCGAGGAATGGGCGGCTCTCGGTCCAGTGCAGCCCGGCGCCCGTGTCACTCGATGCTCATGTCCGCCTCGTGATTGACGACGAACGGATCGAAAGCCTTGAGCCGCTCTTATTTCATAAGACCACGCGTCGCGAGGTCTATAACCGTCGGCGCCGGCGCTTCCCCGATGCCGACGACGTTGTCATGGTGAACGAACGTGGCGAGTGCACTGAAGTGACGACGGCGAATCTGGCGATTCAGCGCCAAGGTCGTTGGGTAACCCCGCCCTTGGCGTCGGGATGCCTGCCCGGAATCGCTCGCGAGATGTTGCTCGAGAGAGGCGCGCTGGTCGAAGCAGTCGTCCTCGTGGCCGACTTGGAAAGCGCCGAGGACATCGCCGTCTTCAACTCCCTTCGCGGCTGGCGTAGTGCCGAACTAGCCGCAGCGTCCACGTCGCGGATTGCGCCGTAACGAAGCTAAAACGTCGGAAGCTCTCCGGCGGCGAGGCGTTCGGCCAAGGTCGGTGCGACAGCGTCCTTCTCACTCAAAATCGCTTCACCACTCAGATTCCACGGCACGTTCACCGCGGGGTCCAACGGATTGATCTCGAGTTCGAGGGACGCGTCGTAGGGCGACGACAATAGGTAGGAAAGTGCGGCAATTTCTGAGGTGACACAAAATCCGTGCGCGACCCCCGCTGGCAAGACCACTGAGGTCCCCTCATCGGCCGCCAACGAGACGGTCACCACGCGGCCGAACGTCGGCGATCCGACGCGCACGTCAACAATCACGTCGTCGAGCGCTCCGAAGACGCACGTAACGACTTTGGCCTGTCCGCGTGGAGATATCGAGTAGTGCAAACCGCGCACGACGTCGCGCGACGACATCGAGAGATTGGATTGTTCGGTGGAAAAGCTGACGCCGGCTGATTCGAAATCGGCTAATTTGAACCATTCGCGAAAGATTCCTCGGTCGTCGCCAAAGACGCGCGACTCGGCCACGTACAGACCGACGATTTCTAGTTCACGAAGTTTCACGATGCCTCCTTCAAGGGGCGCCACCACGACTCATTGTCGACGTACCACTGCACGACCGCGGCGAGACCCTCGTCAAAAGTCACCTGGGGGTGATACCCCAGCTCATTACTGATCTTGGAACAGTTGACCGAATAGCGACGATCGTGACCCAAGCGATCAGCTACGGGTTCGATGCTGGCATCGGTCTTGTCGCAGAGTTGCAATAACCGGTAGGTCAATTCCTTGTTCGTCAGTTCGGTACCGCCGCCGATGTTGTAGATCTCTCCGGCACCTCCACCCTCGAGGACGAGCAGGATGCCACGGCAGTGGTCGTCGACATGCAGCCAGTCACGAACGTTCAAGCCGTCTCCGTACAGCGGCACCTTTCGCCCATCCATCAGATTCGTCACGAAGAGTGGGATGACCTTCTCAGGAAATTGACGTGGTCCGTAATTATTCGAGCATCGTGTCACGTTGACGTGCAGTCCGTACGTCCGGTGATAGGCCAGCGCCGCGAGGTCCGATCCCGCTTTCGACGAGGAGTAGGGCGAGTTGGGTTCGAGGATGTGATCTTCGCTCCAGGAGCCGTTCGCGATGGATCCGTATACCTCGTCCGTCGAGACGTGCACGAAGCGCTCCACCTGATGACGTCGCGCGCTCTCGAGCAACGTCTGAGTCCCGATGACGTTGGTCTCAAAGAACGTGCGCGCGCCGGTGATCGAGCGATCCACGTGGCTCTCTGCGGCGAGGTGCACGACGGCGTTCGCTCCTCGCAACGTCTCGTCGGTCACGTCGGGGTCGGTGATATCGCCCTGGACGAAGGTCACGCGTGAGTCGCGCAGCACCCCTTCAATATTCTCGCGACGGCCCGAATAGGTCAAGGCATCGAGGATGACGACGTCGTCGTAGCCAAGGTGCTCCGCCTCGAGCAACATCTCGGCGAAGCGTGATCCGATGAATCCGGCCGCTCCGGTAATCACAATGCGCATGGCGATACCTCGGCCTTAGGTAGGGGTTGACGGACTTCTATACTAATGGAGTGAAGGGAATCATTCTGGCCGGTGGTAGCGGCACGCGCCTGTTCCCCATCACCCGAGCGACCTCCAAGCAGTTGCTCCCGGTGTACGACAAGCCGATGATTTACTACCCGCTCAGCACCTTGATGCTGACGGGATTGCGTGAGATCTTGCTCATCACGACGCCCCACGACCAAGCTGCGTTCCAACGCCTCCTCGGTGATGGTTCGCACCTTGGTCTGGAGATCTCCTGGGTCATCCAGGAAAAGCCCAACGGTCTGGCTCAAGCGCTGATTCTCGGCGAGGACTTCCTCGCCGGTGATAAATGCGCGCTCATACTCGGCGACAATCTCTTTTATGGCCCGGGACTCGGCTCGCACCTGAGTGAGAACGTCGACGTCCAGGGTGCCTTGATCTACGCCTACGAAGTCTCGGACCCCACGTCATATGGCGTCGTGGAGTTCGGTGACGACGGCAAGGTACTGTCGATCGAGGAAAAGCCCACCGAACCCAAGAGTCGATACGCGATACCGGGTCTGTACTTCTACGACGAGAAGGCTTCGACGATCGCCAAGACGTTGACGCCCAGCGCGCGTGGTGAACTAGAGATCACGGCCCTCAATAACGCGTACTTGGATCTCGGCGAACTGCACGTGCAGACCTTGTCACGAGCTACGACGTGGCTCGACACGGGAACACACGAGTCGCTCTACGAAGCGGGCGGGCTCATCCGTACTCTCCAGCATCGATCCGGGCTTCGCATCGGTGACCCTGAACAGATCGCGATCGACGCGGGTTGGGTGACTACCGCCGGGTAACCACGACGCCACTCGGATGGGCTGACCTACAGTGGTTCAACGACATCCCTGAAGGAGTTTTCATGTCCACCGTTGCCGTCCCCACGCGCCGTCCCGTCCTCGCCGACGTCATTCCAAAGTCACTGCTGACCGACGTCGCGCTGGTCGTGTTCGCGGCCGGATTCGTCGGTCTGCTCGCCCAGATCTCCTTCTACGTCCACCCCTTCGTAGTCCCGTTCACCGGTCAGACGCTCGGGGTACTGCTCGTAGGTTCGACCCTCGGGGTGCGACGGGCAATCGCGTCCATGACGCTCTACATGGTGGCGGGACTGATTGGCCTACCGTGGTTCGCCGGGGGCGCCCACGGGTACTCTCCTTTGTTGTTCGGCTACCTGCTCGGCTTCATCCTCTCGGCGACGTTGATGAGTTGGCTCGCCTCAAAGGGTAACGACCGTAACGTGGTTAGTGCCCTCGGACTCTTTGTCATCGGCGAACTCGCCATCTACGCCATTGGTGTTCCGTGGCTCGCGGTCGACCTCCACATTTCGCTTCTGAAGGCCATATCGGCCGGCATGACGCCATATCTCATCTTCGACTTGGCCAAAGCGGTGTTAGCCGGCGTCTTGTTGCCCACCACGTGGCGCCTCGTCGATCGCTCGAGCCAGGGCTAAGGCATTTCGAACAACGACGCCATCGTGACGGTAAGTTGGACGCCATGACTGACGTAACTCCTCCTCTGCCCGAGCCTGACGTCTCCGAGGAGAATCCGGTGTCGGAACACTGGGTGTGGGCCGGCTATCACCGTCCCGCTATCCCGCGCGCCCTGGTCGACCACATGACCTCCAATTGGGCGCCCAGCGACCCCAGCGTCGAGGTCCATCCCGCGGTCGCGAACTTCGCCGCACGCCGTGATGCGCTCGGTCGGCACTTTGGCGACGTCACGCTCGTGGTGGCCACCGGCAATCCCAAGGTTCGCGCGAACGACACCGATTTCCGATTCCGTGCGGGTACGGACTTCTTCTACCTCACCGGGTGTCAAGAGCCCGACGCGGTACTCGTGATCTCCCCGAGCGCGGCGGGTCCGCGCAGCACCCTGTACGTCGCGGCGCGACGAGACTTTCATTCGCACGATTTCTACACCGACGCCCGCTACGGCGAACTCTGGGTGGGCGCTCGTCGTGGCGTGCTCGAATGCGCCACGTACTACGGCGTCGACACCGCTCCGCTCGAGCACCTAGAGAAAGACCTCTCATCGCTCTCGGCCACCCACGTCCTGAGTATTCGGGGTTTCGACGCCACCGTCGATGCTCTGATCGCTCCCCACAGTGACGACGCGCGACTGGCGACCTACTTATCCGAGATGCGACTGGTCAAGGACGACTACGAAGTCGCCCAACTCAAAGAGGCGATCGCCCACACCGTTCGAGGCTTTGAGGACGTCGTTCGCGCGCTACCCACCGCGATCGGACGGGGTGAACGAGTGATTGAGGGCGTCTTCAATCTGCGCGCTCGCGTCGAAGGCAACGACGTGGGTTACGACACGATTGCCGCGAGCGGATCGCACGCGACGACCCTGCACTGGACGCGCAACGACGGCGCCGTGCGCCCCGGTGACCTGTTGCTGCTCGACGCCGGCGTCGAGTGTCACCAGCTCTACACGGCAGACGTCACCCGCACGATGCCGGTCAACGGCACGTTCTCACCGGCGCAGCGCCGCGTCTATGACTTAGTCCTCGCCGCTCAGGAGGCTGCCATTGAGGCCGTTCGCCCGGGAGTGGAATTTCGCGCCCCCCACCGCGCGGCGATGGTGATCCTGACCCAAGGCCTTCGCGATCTCGGGATCTTGAAGGAGGAGGCCGACGTCGCACTGCGTATGGACCGTCAACTGTATCGTCGCTACACCCTGCACGGCACGAGCCACATGCTCGGCATCGACGTCCACGACTGCGCCAACTCTCGCGACGAGGTCTACCACGGGACTCTCGAGGTGGGGTACGTCTTGACGGTGGAACCCGGTCTCTACTTCCAGGCCAACGACTTGACGGTCCCGGAGGAGTATCGCGGCATCGGCGTTCGCGTGGAAGACGACGTGCTGGTGACCGCCGACGGTTGTGTCAACCTCTCCTCCGCTCTGCCGCGCACGGCCGACGACGTCGAATCTTGGATGGCCGCTCTGTGGGCAAGCGGTCCGTCCGACCTACGCGTCGGATAGGGCGCGCGATCTCAAGGACTATTCGGTCTCGATTTCCTCGCGACTGATACCTAGGAAGTACAACACCGCGTCGAGGTAGGGCACCGACAGGGCCGCGTCGGCGTGTTCGCGCACCACGGGCTTCGCGTTAAAGGCAATACCCAAACCAGCGACCGAAATCATGTCGATGTCATTGGCGCCGTCGCCCACGGCCACCGTCTGGGCCAGAGGCACACCCACTTCGGCGGCGAAGCGCTCGAGAGCGCGCGCCTTGGCCGCGCGGTCCACGATCGGCGCGGCCAAGCGACCAGTGAGTTTGTTGTCGACTATCTCGAGGCGATTGGCCTCGAGATAGTCCACGTGCAACTCAGCCAACAAGGGAGCCAGGACCTCGACGAATCCGCCGGACACCACCGCGGGCACGTACCCCAATCGGTGAAGTGTCCGCAACAGCGTCCGAGCACCTGGCGTCAGGCGCAATCGCTCACGCACTCGATCGAGCACGCTCGCGTCGAGTCCCTCGAGGAGCGCGACGCGCCGTCGCAGCGATTCGGCGAAGTCGAGTTCGCCGGCCATCGCCAACTCCGTTATTTTGGAGACCTCGTCGGCGCAGTGACACTCCTCGGCCAAGAGGTCGATGACCTCATCTTGGAGCAACGTCGAATCGGCGTCCATCACCACCAAGTGTTTGGCGCGACGATGCAATCCGGCGCGCTGGACCGCGAGGTCGACACCCGTCTCCTGAGCCACGAGAGTCAATGCCTCACGCAACGCAAGGTGATCCGACCCTCGAACCACGAGTTCGTAACAGTCGACGGGGTAGTTCGCGAGGTGCACGATCCGTTCACACGTGGCGTTCACCGACGCGATGGCTCGAAAGAGCCCCTCGAGCTGGTCCGCACCGATTCGTGGTGCGAGCACCGTAACGAGCAGTCGTCCCCCCACGAGCGCGACGTCGGGAACGACGCGCTCCACTCGAGCGACTATGCCGTCGCGGTCGATGTCGCACGCCGCGAGCGCGGTACGGACGTCGTCTTCACTGACCGACTCCGCCACCGTGACCTCACCACACAACACGAGAGAACCGCGGATGGTGATCTGGGCGACGTCAGAGAGTTGGCCACCATCGGCGCTCGCGCGCGCCAGTGCGGCGAAGAGTTCGGCCCCGACGCCGACGCGGTCGGGGCCCGAAACGGTAACGAGATAAGTGACGCGAGACACGGCTAAATGCTACGGGGTTTCAACAACGCACTACGACTGGTCTTCGCGGGCTCGCAGTTCACGAACGCTCGCGACATTGACGTCAGTACACGCGTCAAAGCTCCACAGTGACGGAAGCGCCGCGGCCACAACGCCCACTGACCCCGTGCACGCCAGTCCCCCCACGGTCAGTGAGAAGCGCAAGCTCGTCCACGCCGCCATGACACCAGCGCGAAACTGTCCGGCCGTGGGTCCGAGGGAGTACGAGATCATCTCCATGCCGGCCATGCGACCCCGGATTTCGGGTGGGATTGACTCGTTCCACATCGTCGCGCGAAAGATGCCACTGAGCGAGTCCGCGCCACCCGCCACAGCGAGGCCGACGAGCACGAGCCACAGCGACGAGGAGTAGCCGAAGATGGCGATCCCAAGTCCCCACACGGCGGCCGAGGCCACGACGGCTCGTCCGTAGTGGTGGACGCGCTTGGTCCAACCAGACAAAACGGTGAAAATCAGTGCACCTGCCGGCAGACCGCAATAGAGCAGCGACAATGCGTAGGTGGAGTGGAACCGTGACGCCACGAAGGGCAGCATCGCGACCGGAAAAGCGAATGTCATTGCCAAGAGGTCAATTACGTAGGTGCCTACGATGTCGGGACGCGAACGAAGGAACGAGACTCCCGCGCGCAGTGCCGCGCGATCGCTTTCGGCCAACGAGACCGGGGCGATCTGACGAGCCAGTCCGGATAGGAGGAACAGTGAGATCGAGAACGTCACGAGGTTCGCTCCGTAAACGAAACCGGGCCCCGCGGCGACGGCGACGAGGCCCCCGAGAGCCGGACCGACGATGGACGCCGAAGTAAATCGGATATTGGCGAGCGTCGAGGCCGCACGTTGTAGTTCGTGGGGAACGAAAGTTTGATTCAGCGCCTCGATGCTCGGACGCTGCAGACTCGATACTGCGGCGGCGACGACCGCATCGACATAGAGGATCCACACTTGGGGATGGGGCAGTAGCGCGTTGAAGAGCACTACCGCCGTCGCCAACATCAACAGCGCTTCCATCGATATGATGAGACGACGTCGATTAAGACGGTCGGCGAGGACTCCGCCGTACAGTCCAAAGACCACCAGTGGCACTAACTCGAACAGACCAAGCGCACCAACGTCAAGCGGAGAATGAGTGAGCTCCTTGAGCTGGTAAGGAATCGTCACGTAGGTCGCTTGGGACCCCAGTGCGGTAATCAACCCGGCGACATAGAGCTTGCGGTACTCCTTCGAGACGCGCAGCGGCGTGAGATCCACCCCGAGATGCTGTTTCACTCCGGTAAGCCTGGCTGCCATCCCCGCTCGACGGTGAAGTGACGTAGTACCTTGGCCGGCACGCCTCCTAAGACCACGTGGTCCGGAAAAGTGCCTCGCACCACGGCTCCCGCCGCGACCGTCGTGTTGCGACCCAGGTGGGTACCTGGCAGGATAACGACGTTCGTACCGAGCCAACTTCCTGAACCGATCGATACCGCGGACTCCTCAGGAGTTTGCCATCCGACGGGCGTATCGGGGTCGAGGTACGTGTGGTTTTGATCCGTGATGTACACGTAGGGCCCTGTCTGGATCTCGTCACCCAAGATGATGGACCAGTGACCAATGATGTGCGAACCGCGACCAATGACACACTTCTTGCCAATGGTCACAACGGGAGAATGCAGCATCTCCTGATCCCCATTGATACCCGCCGTGAGGCACACGTTGGGCCCCACGAGCGTGCCGTCACCAATCGAGAGATAGCGCTCATTGTAGATGATCCCTTGAGGCGCCATCAGGCCAGCCCCCGCGCCGAAGTGGTGAAACCGTTTCGCGTAGGCGTCGTGTGGTGCCACCGTCGCGAGCTCATTGGCGTAGCGCCGTGTCGCACGAATGCGCGCACCCAACCATCGTCGCACTCGCAGCCTGAAGTCCACCGAGACAACGCTACTTGGGCAGTACTACTCGCTCGTGTCAGTTCTGGTCATTGGTCATAGTCCCGTGAGGTCAGTTCATCGGTGCGTTAGCACTGACGACGACCATATGACGTGGACACACCCGAACCCACGAAGGCATCGCGATGGTGGGATCACACGTCGCGATGAATCTCCGAGCGTCAGTCCAGTGTCAGGGGTGCATCAATGTCGACCTCGGCCCCGACGATGTCGGGAGACAAGGCGTTCGCCAAGTGTTCGCGAACTCGACCGTCAATCTCAGCCATGGTCTGGGGATTCTCGCGTAGGAACGTCTTGACGTTCTCGCGCCCTTGACCCATCTGCTCACCCTCGTAGGTGAACCAGGCGCCAGCCTTCTTGACGAAGCCGAGTTCCACCGCAACGTCCAGTACCGAGCCCTCGCGGCTGATGCCCTGTCCGTACATGATGTCGAACTCCGCTTGCTTAAACGGCGCGGCGCACTTGTTCTTGACGACTTTGACACGGGTGCGGTTACCCACCACTTCGGTGCCATCTTTGATCGACTCAATTCGACGAATGTCGAGGCGCACCGACGAATAGAACTTCAGCGCACGTCCACCGGGGGTCACTTCGGGCGAACCATACATCACACCAATCTTTTCGCGTAGCTGGTTGATGAACACGGCGACGGTATTGGACTTAGACAACCCACCAGTGAGCTTTCGCAAGGCCTGGCTCATGAGGCGCGCCTGGAGACCGACGTGCGAGTCTCCCATGTCGCCCTCGATCTCGGCGCGCGGCGTCAAGGCCGCCACCGAGTCGATGACGATGACGTCGAGCGCACCGGAGCGAATCAACATGTCGCATATTTCGAGTGCCTGTTCTCCTGTATCGGGCTGGGATATCAAGAGGTCATCGACGTTCACTCCAATTGCGCGAGCGTAGATCGGATCCATGGCGTGCTCGGCATCGATATATGCGCAGACACCGCCATTGCGCTGGGCTTCGGCGACGACGTGCATCGCCAGCGTCGATTTACCGGAGGATTCGGGACCGTAGAGTTCGACGATGCGCCCACGAGGCAGTCCACCTATGCCCAACGCCATGTCTAGAGCCAGGGCGCCGGTGGGGATGGACTCAATATTCATGTGAAGGTTCTCGCCCATGCGCATGATGGAGCCCTTACCAAACTGCTTCTCAATTTGGCCGAGGGCCGATTCGAGGGCCTTTGCGCGATCGTCGCTTGCCATTGATGTCTCCTTGTTCTTTGTCACTCGGGGCACGTTATAGACCCCTAGTCACATCGGTCGCTCTCCGCTAAAAAGCACCGTACTACGAACAAGTGTTCGCAAGTGGGATTTTCCAGAAAAATCTGTCAGTCGAGTCGATCGAGACTCCGACGCAACGCGTCGAGTGCGCCAATAGCGCTAAAGGATCGGACGCGCGAACGATCTCCGGGGACACGTAATTGGACGTGACTCACCTCGTCGCCGAGAGCCAGACCCACGAACACTGTGCCGGGCGCATGACCGTCCTGCTCGTCGGGCCCGGCGACACCGGTGATCGACAGTGCTACGTCGGCGCGTAACAACTCTTGGGCACCGCGGGCCATCTCTTCGGCTGCTGAGGCACTCACCACGGGCCCGGGAGTGACCTTCAAGAGGTCGAACTTGACCTCAGAGGCGTAACTCACCAGCGCACCGCGGAACCACTTCGACGCGCCGGGCACGTTGACGACGCGACTCGCGATGAGTCCACCAGTCAAGGATTCAGCCAGTCCTAGCGTCCAACCCCTCGCGAGGAGTCGCTGAGAAATGGCGTACTCCATTGTCTCGTCGTCGACGCCGAAGATGATGTCACCAAACGCACCCCCAATCAGTGCCCGAACAAGTTGTTCCTCTTCGTCGAGCAACGCCAGAGCGTGATCGTGGTCGTTGCCGCGCGCGGTAATTCGAACCTTGATACCCTCGATCCCTGACGCCAGAAAGGCGATCGTCACGCGCTCGGAGTCAATCAGCGCGTCGAAGCGCTCGGCCACGGCTTCGGCGAGCCCCGATTCGCTCGCCCCCCAGGTGCGTAAGACGCGGCTGACGATGACCGATGTCTGGCCGGCGGCTCGCTGACGGGTGAGAAGATCGGGCAAGATTGCCCGCTCGAACATGTCGCGCATCTCGTAGGGCACGCCGGGCACGGCGTACATCACCTGGTGCCCAACGGGGCAGATCAAACCCGGGGCCGTGCCGCGTACCTGTTCGATCACTGCGGCACCCTCGGGAACGTCGGCCTGCAGGAGATTATTGTTAGACATCGTACGCCCACGGGAGTCGAAGAATGAGCGGATCTTCTCAACGATCTCGTTGTGACGAATGAGCTCGACGCCCATGATTTCGGCGAGGGCCGCGCGAGTGATGTCGTCTTGAGTTGGACCGAGTCCTCCACAGACGATCACCGCGTCACTTCGACTCAGGGCGACACGAAATGCGGCAACGATACGCTCGTGATTGTCGCCGACGTGCTGGTGAAAGTGCGAGGCGACGCCGTGTGCCGCTAGACGTTCGCCAAGCCACTGAGAATTGGTGTCGGGGATCTGTCCCAGCAATAATTCGGTCCCCACGGCGACAATCTCAACTCGCACCAGCGAACAACCCCTTACCATCCACGTAGTAGCGCCATCCGGTGTACACGGTCATAATGACGGCCACCCAGATAGTCACGTTGGCGATCACGAGGTGTCGAGCCGTTAGGGGAATCACGCAAAAGGCAATCGCCCAGTCTTGGACGAAGGTTTTCCACTTCGCGATCTTCACGGCCGGAATCGAGAAGCCGCGCTTGGCGGCGCGCGAGCGATGCACGCTCATCCATATCTCGCGCAGGGTGATAATGATCGACGGAATAATGAAACTGCTCACCCCGTGAGGCCGTGAAATGATGATCGCGTAAAGCCCGCCCAGGACGACGACTTTGTCCGCCAAGGGGTCCAGAAACGCCCCCGACGTGGTCGTTCCGTGTCGACGAGCGACGATACCGTCAAAGTAGTCCGATGCCGCGGCCAAGGCCCCGACGCCAGTCGTCCACCACGAGATTCGATGCACCACGATCATGTACATAAAGACCGGCGCCACGGCCAGTCGAAAGAGCGTCATGACGTTGGCCGGGGTGAGCAACGCCGATTCGCCATAGATGCGATCGCGCGTCGTCATATCGTCTCCCCTTCCACGTCGGTCCCGTGGCTGGCCACGATCTGCACTTGAGCGAACGATCCGACGTGCAGTGCCGGATCAACCATCACGATGCCGTCAATTTCTGGGCACTCTCGTACACTACGACCGACGCCGGGTGCATCGATCAGCACTCGCTGTTTGGTACCGACGAGCGCGTCACGCCGTGAGGCGGTGATCTCGTCTTGAAGCTCGGACACTTCGCGCAAGCGCTCAAGGGCCAGTTCGTGCGCCACGGGTTTTGCGAGATCGTGCGCGTAGGTTCCGTCTTCGTCGGAGAACGTGAAGAACCCCGCCCAGTCCAGTTGCGCCGCCTCGATGAACTCGAGCAAATTTCGTTGATCATCCTCAGTCTCGCCGGGATAGCCCAAGATGAATGATGATCGAAAGGTCGCGTCGGGGTCGGATGAGCGAATCGCTGCGATCCGCTCAAGGAACCGCTCCCCATCTCCCCAACGTCGCATGGCGCGCAGCATCGCGCGCGACGAGTGTTGCAGGGACAAGTCGAAGTAGGGGACTCCGGTCGACAAGATGGTATCGATGAGGCCCGATGTGAGACCCGACGGGTAGAGGTAGAGCAGGCGCACTCGTTCGACTTCCTGTGACAAAGTGCGCGTCAACTCGATCAAGGGTTGCGTGCCACCGTCGTCGAGGACCTCGACAGCCTCGCCCAGTGAGGCTCTGCGCCGATCGTGCCCCCAGCTCGCCAGATCCTGGGCGATAAGCACGATTTCGTGCACTCCTCCCGCGACGAGAGCACGCGCCTCAGTCAAAATCTCGGTGGTCGAACGAGATCGTTGGTCACCGCGAAAGGTCGGTATCGCACAGAAGCCGCACCGACGGTCGCACCCTTCGGCGATCTTGATGTACGCCCACGGTGCGGAAGTTGCGGGGCGAGGCAGGTTCAACAGGTCGAACTCGGGGGTGGCGCGCCGGCGCAGACTCACGGGCGTCGACGGCGCTGTCAAACTCGCGCCGAAGCCTGCGACGAGGTCCACCTCGGGTAGGGCTGCGGCAAGTTCCTCGCCGTATCGCTCCGCCATACATCCCGTGACCACCAACCGCGCGTTCTGTCGCTTGGCGTCCGCCAATTCCAGTACCGTTTCGATGGATTCCTCACGCGCGGCTTCAATGAAAGCGCACGTGTTGGCGACGACTAAGTCCGCGTCGGCGGCGCTAGCGGCAAGGTCGTACCCCTGAGACATGAGCAGACCGGCCAATTTGTCCGAGTCGACGTGGTTCTTCGGGCAGCCCAGCGTTTCAATCCAATAGCGCAAGAGCCTCTCCTCGTAACACGCCAACACCGAGCGCTGAGCGCTCGGTGTCGATGGCGGAGAGGGAGGGATTTGAACCCTCGGGCCCACTTTCGCAGGCCGCATTCTTAGCAGGAATGTGGTTTAAACCGAACTCACCCACCTCTCCAAGCAAACTCATCTTACCCATTTGGACGTTCTCGCGTTGATTCGCCACCGTTTCGCGGGTGAGGGCGGCGTTACACTACGAATTCAAGAAACTCGTACCTCACGGAGAACACCATGCGCCACGTCCGACTATTGCTCGCCGCCGTTGTCAGTACCTCGACCCTGGTGGCTATCAGCACGTCCGCGACGGCAGCCACGTCGCCGTCACTGGCGACGTGTAAGACAGCAATCTCATCTCAGGAGTATGCCAAGGGAACTCTCACGGTTGCGACTGACAGCCCGGGGTATACACCGTGGTTCGTCAACAACACGCCGAAGAACGAACAGGGATATGAATCTGCGGTCACCTACGCCATCGCCGCCAAATTGGGTGTCGCCACGAAGAACGTCAAGTGGGTGGTGGAGCCCTTTGACTCCAGCTTCGTTCCGGGGCACAAGAACTTCGACTTCGATATCAACGAGATCTCCTATACCGCCGAGCGCGCGAAGGCCGTGACGTTCTCCGTCAGTTACTACAACGTGAACCAGTCCATCGTGTCGTTAAAGACGGACGCAATAGTAAAGAAGCACAGCCCGGCACAACTCAAGACGTACCTTTACGGAGACCAAGTTGGCTCGACGGGTCTTGACTACATCAATAATTACATCAAGCCGACCCGTACCGCTCGCGTGTACTCAGCCTTGGCTGACGCCATATTGGCGCTGCAAACGCACCTGATCGACGCGATCGTCGTCGACACACCAACGGGCCAGTACATGGCGTCATCGCAAATTGTCGACTCCAAGCAAAAGCCCATCGCCACTCAAGTCGGGCAGTTCCCCAGTGTGGGTGAGCACTACGCGCTCCTCTTCCAGAAGGGAGACGCTCTAGCCGCCTGCGTCGACACCGCCCTTGCTGCCCTGACGAAGTCCGGACAACTAGCTGCGCTCCAGAACAAGTGGCTCGGGATCTATACCAGCGTTCCGACCATTAAGCCCTGAGAGTCATGTCCAGCGACGTCGGCGCCGACGCGCCGAACTCGCCGCCACATCTTTTTTCAACTCGGCGGCGCCAACTTCTGAAGGGTCGCAACGGTCTCATTGCGAGCGTTACGTCGAGCATCGCCATCATCGCCATCCTCGTCGCCATCCTCTTCTGGACGCCCGGCGGAGGCACCTTTCGTCTTACCTTCTTCAACCCTCACTTCATGTGGCTCGCCCTGCGAGGAGACCCACATCTGGCCGTGTATTCCGTACTTGGCGGCATCGTCACCAACATTTGGATCTTCCTCTTATGCGAGGTCCTTGTGCTGATCTTCGGACTGTTCATCGCCTGGGTCCGTATCAGTACCACTCCCCTGCTCTTCCCGTTTCGCATACTGGCGACCGCGTATACCGATGTCTTTCGCGGCATTCCGTTTCTCCTCGTGGTCTACCTCGTGGGATTCGGAATTCCCCAACTCGGACTGGGATTCCTCTCGACACAGTCACCCGCCGTGTACGCATGTATCGCCCTCACGCTCACGTACAGCGCATACGTCGCCGAGGTCTATCGAGCTGGACTGCACTCGGTACCCCACGGGCAGATCCTCGCAGCGCGCTCTCTGGGACTAAGCCAGTACGCGACGATGCGGCGAGTCGTCTTGCCCCAGGCGGTCCGCACCGTCATCCCCCCACTCTTGAATGACTTCATCTCATTGCAAAAAGACACCGCACTCGCGTCAGTCATCGGCGTCATCGAGACGGTGCGAGCGGCTCAGATTGGCCAAGATACCTACTTCAACGAGAGCGCGCTGACGATGTCCGCCCTGCTTTTTTTGATCATGACGATCCCTATGACGCGTCTCACCGACCATCTCATCGACAAGGACCGTGAAAAGAGATTGGCCAATTCACGATGACCGAAGTAGTACTCCAGTTGACGTCGGTCATGAAGCGGTTCGATCACCACGAGGTGCTGCACGACGTATCGCTCACTCTGCACCGCCACGAGGTGGTCTGCCTCATCGGGGCGTCTGGTTCGGGAAAGTCAACTTTATTGCGCTGCGCCAATTTGCTCGAATCCATCAATGGAGGTGACATCAAGCTGTTCGGACAATCGCTCCTTGATCCTCGCATCGATCCGGACCTGGTTCGTCGTCATATGGGCACGGTTTTCCAATCATTCAACCTCTTTCCGCACTTGAGCGTCCTCGACAACGTGGCCTTGGGACCGGTGCGCGCCCTCAAACGTCCCTACGCACAAGTACGCGATGAAGCGATGGGGCTCCTCGCGCGCATCGGTCTCGAAAGTCGCGCCGATGAGTATCCCGATCGACTGTCGGGCGGCCAGCAACAACGCGTCGCCATCGTGCGATCGCTCGCCATGCGTCCGTCACTCCTGTTACTCGACGAAGTAACCAGCGCTCTCGACCCGACACTGGTGGGCGAGGTACTGGACCTCTTGAGCGACCTTGCGACGTCGGGTACGACGATGTTGATCGCTACACACGAGATGAACTTCGCACGCGAAGTTGCTCACCAGGTCGTCTTTCTTGATCGCGGGATGTTGGTCGAGCAAGGTACTCCCGATGAGGTCTTTGATCGACCTCGCCACGACGCCACGCGAGCATTCCTCTCGCGGGTGCGTTGAACAATACCTAGGACGCTTGCGCGCGCACTTCGGACATTGCCGTCACGAGGTCGAAGAGCTCCTGGTCACGGTCCCACGTCAAGTGTTCGCGTACCTGTTCGAGGGGCAGCCACACGAGCTCATCCACCTCTTCATTGGGTGCGAACTCACCGGCAGCGACGCTCATCAAGTAGTACGCGACGATCTTGGGTTTTCCCTTGCGGTGCGTGTAATTCGTGGTGCCCGCAAAACGAATCACCTCACACTGCATGCCGGTCTCTTCAAAGACTTCACGTAGTGCGGCTTGTTCAAACGTCTCTCCATAGTTGAGCTTGCCCTTGGGAAAGGTCCAATCTCCACGCGCCTCGCGATAGATGCACGCCACCTCGTACCGACCATTGGGCACCGGACGGATCACCACACCGCCGGCCGCTCGAATGAGGTCGTTTGGGGCGTCATGGGGGATTATGAGTTCGCCGGTCATGAGATACACGTTGTCAACGGTAGATGAGACCAGACATCAAACGCGGTATTGCAAAGGCGATGTTGCGAAGAATTCACCTTCGTAGAGTAGTAAGAATGTTTGCCTCCGCCATGCCGCTTGGATGGCGGGTGATACTGATGCTGGTCGTGGGCGTCGCCGCGGGTATCTCCAACGGGGTTGCCGGGGGTGGTACGTTCCTCACTTTCCCCGCACTGTTGGCCGTGGGCATCGCTCCTTTAGCGGCCAACGTCTCAGGCGCAGTGGGTGTGGCGCCCAGCAACATCGGAGGAATATGGCGGTTCCGCGACACGATCACCCCTCACCGCCGACTGGTCGCGACTCTGATTCCCTCGTGCCTCGGTGGCGCGGGATTGGGGTGCGCTCTGCTCTTCACCTTTCCCGCCACGACCTTTCGCACGATCGTCCCCTGGCTCATCGGCGCCGGCACGGTGCTCTTTGCGTTATCGCCGTTCATCGCAAAGCGACTCGCCCACATCGACCATTCGCACCCCGGCCGCCGGTGGTTCTTGTACTTGGGAATCTTCTTGGTCGCGGTATACGGCGGTTACTTCGGAGCGGGCCTGGGCATCTTGCTCCTGGCAATCATGGCCATCGCCCTGCCGTTGGAGCTCGTGGAACTCCAGGGTCTACGAAGCATTCTGTCGACCTTCATCAACGTCGCGGCGGCGATCATCTTTCTGGTGCGTGGTCACCTGGTGATCTGGGCGGTGGTGACCCTCCTCATCGGAACGGTGACGGGGGGCTGGATCGGAACGTGGCTCATTCAGCGACTTTCGCCACGTTTCGTTCGTGGCTTGGTTGTGGTCATCGGCATCGTCACGACGATTCGGTTGGCTTGAGGATTCCACTTCTAAATAATCTGTCTCGAAAGTCGATTATTTCACTAAGATTTGTGGAATGAAGAAGCTGTTCTCCTTCCCCAATCCAGTGAACGACGCGGCGGCGCGTAGCGTCGCGCTGGGCGTGCTGGTCATGAGCGTTCTCGCCCTGTCTACGGGATGGGCGTGGCTTCTCATTCCCCTCACCTACGGTTTCGCCGCCCGCGTAGCCACGGGTCCCACGTTGTCGCCCCTGGGCCAATTCGCCACGCGCGTCAGTGGCCCTCGCCTCGTGGCCTGGCAGAAATTTGTCCCCGGACCACCAAAGCGATTCGCTCAAGCCATGGGTCTGGCATTTACCTGCGCCGCGACGATTACATGGCTAACTGCAGGGTGGTCCGACGCACGATGGATCCTGGTTCCGCTGATTCTCGCGGCGTCGCTCGAGGGCATGGCCGGCTACTGCTTGGGTTGCACGGTGTTCGGCTGGTTGATTCGGGCTGGCGTCATTCCCGCCTCGGTGTGCGCCGAATGTGGCGACTTGTCCAAGCGCTACGCGGCCGCCGGTTACAGCGTCACCACTGACAAGTAAGAACACATAAGAATTGTCCAACTTTTGACCCTTCGTCGCCCGCACGACTACACGGCTGCGGGCCACGTTTCCTAGGCTGGGGTCATGTTGCCTTTCGCTCGCCGCGTCCTCACACCACTGTTCATCGCCAGTCTGGTCGCCGCGGCAACCACGCTTCCCCTCCCTCCGGTAGCTTCCGCGGCGAGTGCTCGGATCGTCGTCGCGCGAATATCCCCATTGCCCGCCGCGTCCTCCATCACGTCCAAGGGCATCACCGCGAATTTTGACGTGACGCTGGCCCTACAGAATCAGGCGGGGCTCACCCAGTACCTAAGCGACCTGTCCAACCCGTCGTCACCGTCCTATCGTCACTTCCTCACACCGGCGCAGTTCTCCTCGCGATTTGGTGCAAGCTCGTCAACCATCGCGACGGTACGTAACTATCTCTCGAGTTTCGGACTGCACGTTCGATTGCTCAGCACCGGGCACACCATCTTGGAGATGTCGGGTCGCACGAACAACATCGCGCGCGCATTCGCCACACCAGTCGAAACCGTGCGACTCGCCGGTGGCGCACTTCGTGCGCACTTCACCCAACCGGCGACGTTGCCCGCGACCATCGCCCGCGATGTCACCTCGGTAGTCGGTCTGTCGAGTGTTGATGGCGCAACTTCCCGACAGACGCCATCTCGAGCGACGCCTCACACGACGCCACATACTGCCGCCGTCTGTCCCGGCGCCCAAGCTAGTGGCACGAATTCTCCTAACGCGCTCGGCGGATACTCGGTGCAACAACAAGCGCAGCTCTACGGTCTGTCCACCGCGTGGGCGTCGGGAAAGACGGGTGCGGGACAGACCATTGCCATCTACGAACTCGCGCAGTACGACTCGACCGACACCACCAACTTCTTCTCGTGCTACGGACTAAATCCCGCGATCAGTGCGATCAACGTCGATGGCGGCACCACTGGAGGCTTCAGTGACGAAGCGACGCTCGACGTCGAAGAAGCCGGCGCGCTCGCTCCGGGTGCCTCCTTTGAGATCTATCAGGCACCGAATACACCAACGGCAGCGCTCGATCTCTATACGAGTATCGCGAACGACAACAGCGCCTCGATCGTGACCACGTCGTGGGGTGACTGCGAAATCGACCCGTCCGGCGAAGTCGCCAGTGAGCACGTGTTATTCGAGCAAATGGCGGCCCAAGGCCAGACGATCATCGCTGCCGCCGGCGACGAGGGCTCATCAGACTGTTCCGGTGTCACCAGCAACGCTCCGGCTGTGGACGACCCCGCTTCGCAACCCCTCGTCACGGGCGTGGGCGGACTCTCGGTCACGTCGATTTCACCGCTCGCTCAGACCGTCTGGAACGCCAATGGCGGTGCCGGCGGTGGCGGAATGTCCCAAGTCTGGTCGCGCCCCTCGTGGCAGAACGGCCCGGGTATCACTGCGAGCGAGACCATGCGCATGGTGCCCGACCTATCGGTGATGGGCGATCCCAACACCGGCTTCATGCAGAACTACACGGCCAAATCCGACCCCACCGCGACCAATTGGAGTGCCATTGGGGGCACCTCGATCGGTTCTCCACTGGTGAGCGCTCTGGTGGCCGTCGCCGCCCAGGTGTGCGGCACTGCGCGACTGGGATTCATCAACCCCACGCTTTACAGTCTCGCTCGGGCGTCCAAGGGATTCATCGACGTCACGACGGGTAGCAACAACCTCAAGGGCACCGGGGTCTACGCCGCGGGTGTGGGCTACGACATGGCTTCAGGTCTCGGCAGTCCCAATGCAACCTTCGTCGACGACCTCTGTCCGAGTCCAGCCAGCGTCTCCAAGAGCTCGCTGGTGTCGCTAACGAAGAACTCCATCATCGATTCTCCATCACATCTCATCGTGGCGCTTCGTGACGCCACCGGCAACGCGATCATCAACTCGACGGTGACGGTGATCGCCAAGTCGGCGACCGGTCGAATCGTGCTGGACTCGGATCCTTCGAGCGCTCACGGAAACGGTCACGCCCAGTCCAACGTCACGACCGACACGAACGGAAACGCGTCGTTCACCGTGACGAGTACAGAACCAGGGCCAATTACCTTGAGCGTCAAACTCAACGGAGTCCCGCTTTACAACTCGACAATAAATTTTCACTCGCTCCCACTCAGCGAACAGATTCCGCTCACGCCTCGCGTCACCCATGTCGCGGCTCAATCTCACGGCGTAGTGATCTCGATCGCGGCGCACCGCGCCAACACGCCATTCATCGTGGCGATTCAAGTGAGCGATGATGGCGATCGCACGTGGCACTCGTTCCCCGGAGGTCAGACGCGACTAGACCTCGTCAATCTTCAGAGTGCTACCAGCTACGTCATACGTCTGCGCACGAAGAATGCGAACGGCGTCAGCCCCGTCACCCCTGCGATCCGCCTGACGACACTGCACTAGTCAATGAACTCAGCCAGTTCACAAAATAGCGGCAACTAGGCTACGTTGGCACGTTCTCCAACATGGATGTACACGATAGGTAAAGGACGCGAGTGAGGTTTCGACGAACAACCCTGTTGGCCAACGTCGTGATCATCGGAGCGACCTTGCCCGCGGTAACGTTGCCGGCCGGAGCACCGTCGAGCGCCGCCCTTCCCGCCTTCGAATACACCAGCAATGGTGCCGCCGCAACGTGGAGCAGCCAGACCCTTACCGCACGATTCAACGGGCACAAGATTCTCGGCAACGTCCGCAGCGTCAAGGGTGACGGCGAAGTGGCCTTCGCAGCACGCCTCGACGACGGCGACGTGGGCCTCTACGTGAAGTACGCCAGTGGCACGTCGTCTTTTCATGACGTGACGTCGCTCGCGGATTCACCTCCCGCCAGTGCGGATCCCAACATCTTTTTCGACCCCTGGGGCAACGTCGACGTGGTCTACGTCTCCAAGAGCAATCGCCTAATACTTATCTCCAATCTGGCGGCGAGTAGTCCTCGACAAGCCCACATCGCAGGTACCGTGCCGTCTCCCTACGTCGTGACCGATCTCAGCGCGAGGACGCACGTACCGATGTCACCGGGCGTACCGAGCGTCAGCGTCGCGGGAACCTCGGGCGAAATCTTTGACCGCTCCACCAAGGGCGACGCGATTGCCATTCCGGTGCAGTGGAGCCAGCTGGCGGTGCTCCCACAATTTGGCGTCGCTACCGACGTGTCGCTCGCCACAAACTCTCCGACATTGCTGAACGATCCGGTGTCGATGGCGGGCGTCACTAACGCCTTCGCCGCAACAACCAGCGCCGGCCACGTTGAGTATTTTTCCCAAGCGCTGGTCGGGATCAGCCCGTGGGCCGTGACCGACGTCTCGTCAAGTGACGCCAGTGGAAATAGCGACGGTCAAGTCGAGATCGCCACCACGGGAACCACGACCTATTTGGCCACCTTGAATACACCGGGCCACGTGCAGCTGTTCTCCCTCGCGACGCCACCCACGACGAAGGTGGCGCTGGGGGTGGCACCGTGGCTGGTACCTCGCGCGAGCACCTCGGTGCCGCGCTGGAAATACACCGACTTGACCGCAGACATCTCTGGCTCTCCCCTGTGGGCAGGCAATATCTTTCTGGGCGCAAGTGCAACGTCGGTGAACGTCGCCGGGCGCGCGCAGAACTGGGGCGATATCTACGACTTCTCCTTGGTGTCCCCGGCGACCACGTGGACGTCAGCCGACGTCTCCCAAGACGCGGGCACGACTACGGCGGCGACTGCCGACGTGAACGGCGTGCAGTCGGGTACCGCGGTGGAACTGTTCGCCACCGGTAACGGGACGGTATCGCCCCATGGGACCGGGGTCTACGCAATTCCCGCCGCAGACTGGAGCCGCGCCGTTACCGACGGGTGGCCCATTATTTCTGAGACCGGCGGTCTGGGCGCACTGAAGGCCCCGTGGGTCCAGTTCACCTCGACGTCGTCGGTTGTGCAGTCTCCCGACTTCCTCATGGGCAAGAGCATCCTGGCCTCAAAGAGGCGTGAGACGTGGCTTTCGTTTTGGACCGTCAGTGGACCTCTCACCCCCGCCGACCAGACGGTGTCGTCGTACTACAGCCACGGATTCCTTGCGGGTGAGTGGGTCGCTCAACAGATCGACCAATATCACTTGCACGGCGTCAACATCAAACCCAACTGGGTCATTTTGGACCCCGAAGGCTACCCCGACAACCATTCCGCTCTCGACGCGCCGGGAGGTTCGTCCAAGGCCACCCTAAGGAAATACGCCTCGTACTGGGCGGCCATGCTCAGCGGGTGGGCGACGGGGATTCGAGACGTCGACGCGACGTTACGCCCGGGTATCTATGCCGAAATGTCTCAATACGCCAACTACGGATTGTCGACTTCGATCCTCCCGAACTTCGAAGCCTTGGCCTTCGGAGGCGGAGGACCGGTTCGGATTCCTGGTTCAAACGGGCATAACATCCTGGGCTATATCGCCTTTAACGCCACCTGCACACCCACGTCGGCGCTGCATTCACAGGAACAGACCTTGGTCAGTCCGCCGTGGTCCGGACAGTTCAATACCCTGCAGTTCAACGCCGGTGTCTACTGCGCACCATAGGCTGAGCCAATGAGTGAGCCCACGTCGTCGAATGAATCCAACCCGGACCTCCTTGCGCGCCTGAAGCATCTCGCACAGCCGCTCGTCGACTCGCTCGACTCGCGCCTGCGCGACCAAGTGGATCGTCGGGTGGATGATCGGGTCAACGAGTCACTAGCGTCGCGCCTCTCGGTCATCGAACGCGCGATCGCCGACTTGGACCGCGCCATCAAGGAACTCCAACAACGCGCGGATAACCCACCCGACGTCGAGGGTTAACGCCGATTCCGATCGCGTCGGATGACGAAGCGCACCGTCAAGACCGTGAGCACGACGACGGCGACCACGAACAGACCGAAGACTATGTCAAAGGCCGGCGTGAAGGTGGTGGCGAGCACGTCGTCAGGCTAGCCATGTCACAGCACATCGTCAAAGTTGTTCCGTGACGATGTTGACCGAACCGGCTCCCGAACGACTGACCGAGGTCTTGCGAGGCGACCGATTGCGACGTCCCGCACGCGATGACACCAGTGCATCGGGTCTTCGCGCACTGCTCGAAGATTACGTCTTTGAACACTTCGGCTCGTCGCGTCGTGTCACTCCTCTGGTGATCTCCAGTGCCCACTTGTACGGCACCGGTCGGGTCCGCGCGCTGGGCGACGCGACACTCTCGCGCGCTCGCGGCATCTTGGTTTCGACCCTCCTCCGTCTTCTCGTCGCCCAAGTGCACGTCGACGATCCTTTCGACGACGCGATGGTGGCGTGGCAAGGAGAACGCCCCAGTGACTCAACGATCGACTTCCTCGCTCACCTCGACCACGATCAGCGCGCGCGACTACGTGCGGACGTGCAAGCTCACTACAGCGTTCTCGAACGCGGACTCGGTGTCATTCCCAGCAACTGGCTCCCTCGCACGTCTCAACGCGCGCGTTACTTGCTGGGAGGTGCGAGCGTCGAACTGCGCGACGTCGTCGACCTAGTCGTCGGATCGACCCAAGGCGGCGTAGCGAGCGTCGCCCTCGTGGACGTGACCACTTCACCCCTGGGTCCCGGCGCCGAACGAACCATGCGCTATCACGCCCTTCTACAGACCTTACGAACGTCTGTCGTCCCGCTGCGCACCGTGGCCTTTTCCAGCGCCACCGGAGAACTCTGGACTCTCGACGTCGACTTCGAACTCTTAATGCGCGCTGTCGACGACGTGACGCGGATACTCACACTCGATCGCGACGTCGCGTGAATCCCTTAGCGCAACGGCGATTCACACAGCGTGGTCTGGCCGATCTGATTGAATTGGCGCCCCGTGACATCGCAGTGGTCAGCGACGACCACCGCGCTTCACTCGCTAGCCGCTTTCGGGCGGTCCCAGTCACTGAGCACCGACGGCTCGATGCCTGGATGGTCGAACAGGCTGGACGGCCATCGGGCCCGTTCGTCTGGTCGCCCACGACCGCGCGACGGATTCTTGGCAACAATGCGCTGCGACGCGTCGTAGCGACACCGAGCACCATTTTGAGCGCTGTGCGCGACGAGGTGGCGGACCAATTACTGCGCGCCGCTGCGGGCTACGCACGTCCCGGGTCACTGGGCCACTGGCTGGCGGGCGTTACCCACCCACTCCTCGGACTCATCACCGCTGAGGCGGTGAATTGGGCCACCCACGTACATGAGTGTGCGCTGGGAATCGATGCACCGTGGAAAGTGGCGTCCTCAGACGTCTATTTCGATGTTGCGGGCGCTCGCACTACCTTGCGCGGTCGGCGCGATCTCGTGATCACCACCGACGCGGGGCGTATCGTCGTGCGGGTTCGATCGGGACAACCCGGTAAAAGCGCAGGTCCGGGCCTACGAAGTGATCTTGTAGTGGAGACCCTGGCGCATCCCGAGGGTGTAGCCCCCTTGCGCTACCTGGGACTGTGGCCCGACGCCGGCCTCGTGTTGGGCGTAGAGGGCACGATGGATAACGTACGCGCCGGTGCGCGCGACTTCGTACGCGCCGCGGTGGCCCAACGTCGTCACGCACTGGTTCAGGCGGCGTAATCGGGCCAGAAAATCGAGAGTGGCGCTGGGCCTACTAGCGTGGATAGGTCATGACACTGCGCACATCCCTCCGAAATATCGCCATTATCGCCCACGTCGACCACGGAAAGACCACGCTCGTGGACGCCATGCTGCGCCAAACGGGCTCCTTTACCGCCCACGAGGCGCTGACCGATCGCGTGATGGACTCGGGCGACCTCGAGCGCGAAAAAGGTATCACCATCTTGGCCAAGAACACGGCTGTCAAGTGGAAAGACTTGACGATCAACATCATCGACACCCCCGGTCACGCTGACTTCGGCGGTGAGGTCGAACGCGGACTGGCAATGGTCGATGCCGTCGTCCTCCTCGTGGACGCCGCGGAGGGTCCGTTGCCGCAGACCCGTTTCGTGTTGCGCAAGACCCTCGAGGCCCGCTTGCCGGTCGTACTCGTCATTAATAAGGTCGACCGGCCCGACGCCCGCACCGAGGCGGTGGTCGAGGAGGTCGAGAACCTCTTCCTCGACCTCGACGCGGACGAACACCAGATCTCGTTTCCGATCCTGTACGCCAGCGCCCGCCAGGGCTGGGCATCCACCGACATCACCGACACCGGCGGTGACCTCACGCCACTGTTCCAGACCATCGCCGACTACGTGCCGTGCCCCGAATACGAAGAGGGCCACGGCCTCCAGGCGCTCGTGTGCAACCTCGACGCCTCGCCCTATCTCGGGCGTCTGGCGTTGTGTCGCGTGGTGAACGGAAATCTGGTGCGCGGCCAACGTGTGGCGTGGTGTCGCATCGACGGTAGCGTCGAATTCGCGAAAATCACTGAGCTCTTCATCACCGAGGCGCTGGACCGCGTACCCGCCGAGAGCGCAGGACCCGGTGACATCGTCGCCGTCGCGGGATTCGAGGAGATCACCATCGGCGAGACGTTGGCCGACCCCGACGACCCCATCGCTCTGACCCCCTTGACGGTCGACGAGCCGAGCCTGTCGATGACGATCGGAATCAACACTTCACCGGTCGCCGGCACCGAGGGGAAACTCCTGACCGCGCGCCAGGTCAAGGACCGACTCGACAAGGAACTCGTCGGTAACGTATCGCTGCGCGTCCTCGCCACCGAACGGCCCGACGCCTGGGAGGTGCAAGGTCGAGGAGAGTTGCAACTGGCGATCCTCATCGAGACCATGCGTCGCGAAGGCTTCGAACTCACCGTCGGTAAGCCTCAGGTGGTCACGCGCGAGATTGACGGCAAACTCCACGAGCCCGTCGAACACGTCACCATTGATACGCCCGAGGAGTTCGTCGGCAACATCACGACGCTCTTAGCGACCCGCAAGGGCACCATGGTCGACCTGATCAACCACGGCACGGGCTGGGTGCGCATGGAGTGGCGGATCCCGGCGCGCGGTTTGGTCGGAATCCGGACCGACTTCATGACCGAGACTCGCGGCTCGGGAATGATGCACACGAACTTCGACGGTTACGAACCATGGTTCGGCGACATCCGTCTTCGCCAGAGCGGGGTCCTCGTGGCCGACCGGCGCGGACCGACGACAGCGAACGCATTGATCGACCTCGAACCGCGCGGCACCATGTTCGTGGGTCCGGGAGTGGAGGTCTACGAAGGCATGATCGTCGGCGAGAACGCCCGCGCCGACGAGATGAACGTGAACCCCACGAAGGAAAAGAAGTTGACCAACATGCGCGCGTCCGGCTCGGACCACACCGAGCGCATTACCCCGGCGACGGTGTTCTCGCTCGAACAAGCACTTGAGTTCATCGCCGATGACGAAGCCGTCGAAGTCACTCCTAAGTCCGTTCGACTCCGCAAGGTCATCTTGGATCAGGCGGGTCGAGCTCGCGCGCGCGGAAAAAAAGGCTGATCACCCGTCCACTAGAATTTTGGACGGAGGGATGACAGAGCGGCCGAATGTACCGGTCTTGAAAACCGGCGTGGGCTTGCCCACCGTGGGTTCAAATCCCACTCCCTCCGCCACATCGGGGTTGCTTTGCATGTATGCAATCACCTAACGGAAGTACTCACCAGCACGGTCAGAGAGATTGGTAGTAGTCGCAGGAGCGACGTCTAGTGCACCGAGAGTGCGGAATGCCACGAAGGAATGATGTCACCCACGGGTGTCGCCAATACGTCGTGCAGTAACCCGCCGTATACGGACCGGAAGTCCGTCGTGACTCTCAGGTTGCCATTGGGGTCGAGGCGATTGAGCGGCGGCTGTTCACCGTAGAGACCGCCCTTCACACCGTTGCCGATAAGGAGCACCGGTGCCGAGGTTCCATGATCCGTCCCGTCACTCGCGTTAGAGGCGACGCGCCGCCCGAACTCCGAGTAGATCATGAGTGTCACGTCGCGCGAGTGACTTCCCGTGCTGATCTTGGTCATGAACGCGCCGATTGCCGCATCGACGTCGGCCAAGAGCGCATTCTGATCACCCTGCTCACCCGTGTGAGTGTCGAAGGAGCTCAAGTTCACCTCCCACACTCGCGTGGGCACGCTGGCGTTGATGCACGCTGATACCAGCGACAATTGTTGATTTATCCATGAACCCGACGGTGACTTGGGTATGTGCGATCCCACCCGCTTCGCCGTGGTGAAGAGATCGGAGATCGAGGTCGCGGCAGATGCCTCAAGCGTGACGTCAGAGGTGGACGAATCACCCAGACGCGGCAGTACCGACGCCACCGGCCCGTACGGTAGCTGGATGCCTCCGACGTCCACCATGGACGCAACGGTCTCGTTACCGACGAACGCGGGCGGCAACGTGGAGCCGACGCCAATGGCGTTGAAGGGGCTGTGAGGTTGCTTGTCCAGCCATCGTCCAATCCATCCCGACGACAGGCCCGTGAGCGACGCGGACTGCCAGATGGCCATGGAGGAGAAGTGCGAGAGACTGGGGTCGGGATAACTTACTCCCCGCACGATCGCCACTTTCCTTCTCTTATATAACGCGCTAATCATCGGCATCGATGAATTGAAGGCGAGCGAGTCCGTGATGGGTATCAATTGCGAGTGCGACAATGCGATGTTCGAGCGTGCGCGTTCGTAATGAGGGTCGGTGAAGGGAACCACCGTGTTCAGTCCGTCATTACCCCCGTACAGGGTCACCAACACCAGGATCGGCGTCTTTGCCGCCAGGGGCGCGGCGCTCGCCGCGTCCGTCAATGACTCCAACGTGAGTTGAGTGGACATTGCCGCGAAGAGACTCGCTCCTGTCCACTGCAGGAACCTCCGTCGGTCGAATTCGCAATTGATCATACGCTCACCATGTATTCCGGGCTAAGTATCGCCGCGAGTGCTAGTTCCGAGGGCGTCGCGAGCGCCAACGTCAGGGCGTTGGCGGTGCGCGTCGACCACGCGGGTATGCCGAGCCAATCGGCGCACGCTTGGACCATATCCAACGGTTGGACGGCGAGCGGTGCGAAGTCACCCTTGGCCACGATGTTCTGCGCCAGTTGGAATCGATACTGGAATGCAACGCCGCTCATCCACGCCGTGCCGTAGGTCCACCCTCCGACATTGGGGGGGTTGAAGGGAACTTGACCCATCTGCCCGAGCAAATACTGGGTGTCACCCGCGTCTAACTGCGATGGGCGCACCTTGAGGGCTCGACACGCCCCGATGAACCATTCGACCGGCGATTTCACCAGAGCGTTCGCGGGATCGGTCCACGCCGTTGAGTGCACGAGGGCGGTAACGAGTGACGAGATATCGCGATTGGCGAAGCTCGCGGTCAACGACGGTGGTGGCGTCGTCGAGCCCGACACGAAGCGGAACCACAGGCGATCGGTAATGAACTGGGCGCAGTCAGCCTTGGACACGGCCAGTTTTGCCAGACTCTCGCCGTCAAATACTCCGGTCGATCCCAAAAGGCCCAGCGGGACAGCGAAGTGTTCCTTGGGATTGAAGGTCACCCGGCCGTTGGATTGATCAGTGGAGTATCCCGTCAAGGCGAGTGCCGCAGCAGCGACGTCGTCTTGCGTGTAGTGGTTCACTCCGAGTGTCATGAGTTCCATGAACTCGCGGGCCAGGTTCTCGTTGGGAGCCTGGACGTAGTTCTCGTTGTTGTTCAACCAGACGTTCAGTGCGCCGTCGACAACCATCGCCCGAGCCATATCTTCGAAGTTTCCGAGAGCATGAACGCGCAACGTGCTGTTCTGTTTCTTCATGGTCAAGGGGTAGGTGACGGCAGAAATCGACGTCGCCCAGTGCCCGTGCCAGAACCACGTCATGCGTTCGGTCAGCGGATAATGGGCCGCCGCCATGCGATCGAGCCACCACATCACCAAATCACTACTGTCCGTAGAGATTCTCTTCCAGAACTGGTTCGATTTGGCAGCATTATTTCCCGACGGAAAATTCCCGAGGTCTCCCAGGACCAGTGGTTTCACGGAATCGATCCCAGGATCGTTGCGCCCTTGCACCAAGACTGCCGACTGGGTGGCGGCCAGTCCGTGCTCCAGCAGATTCCTATACTGACCCGGCGTTGGTCCGAAACTGAATCGGTGCAGCAGGCGCGCAGTGGCGACTCGTTGGTCGTACGTCGTAGTTAGCCCCACCCACGAAATGTACAGCGACGTTCCTCGCGGTTGATGCGAATCACCTTAGAAAACAGAGAATTGTGACCGATTTGAGATGACGTGTCACGCTCGCCCGGCTCAGGACCGTCACGATGAAAAGGTGGCGCTCGACGCTCTCAGCCAACGTCCACGAATACTCGGTAGTCAGAACCCCTTTTGTGACTGGTCTCAGTAAGGGTGCATTGACGACGCCCCCATTGGGACTCTCAGATTTGAGTTGGCGCGACGCGCGGGTACGGGGACACTTACTAATACCACTAGAGCGAATGATCCCTCAGCGTTCTTCGACCGTACTATCTGGTGATGGACAGGCGCCGCGATCAATTAACGGAGATTTCCGATGAAGCACTGTTATCTGGAATCGCGGCGAATGACGAGGAATCGGTGCTTATCTTCGTTCGTCGCTACCAACGTCGGCTATTTGGCATGGCGCTATCGGTCGTCGGCGATTCAGGTGTGGCCGAGGACGTTGCACAAGAGGCATTCATTCGCATTCTTCGACACGCGTCAGTGTATGACGCACGCCGTGGATCGGTCGTGAGTTGGACGCTGACGATCACACGCAATCTCGCCATCGACGCGCTACGACTTCGCCGGGCGATCCCTATGGACCCCGACGACTGGATCTTCACGAATCTGGTGAGCGGCGAGATCGCCCCCGACGAGGCGGTAGTGGCCTCGGACGGTGCTTCGCCAATTTTTCTTGCGTTGTCGGAACTGCCCGAGGACCAGCGTCGTGCGATCGTGCTAGCCGTTCTCTATGGCCGAACCGCAGTAGAGATTGCCGATGAGGAATCAATTCCGATCGGGACGGCCAAGAGTCGAATCCGCCTCGCAATGGCCAAATTGCGTGAGAGCGTCGCCACCAAAGGGGCGCCATGACATTCGAGCGCCCGTCCGATGACGGCTGTGTGGAGTTCCGCGACGACGTCGCGGAACTGGCGCTGGGTACCGTGACCGGTCGGCGACGCTCGCACGTCCTGGAACACGTAACAAGCTGCGACAGTTGTCGCGACGAGCTGGCGTCATTGTCCGACGTAACCGACGCGCTTCTCCTCCTTAGTCCCGCGGCGGAGCCGCCACTGGGATTTGAGCAACGAGTGATCGATCGTTACCGCACGGAGCCGACGCTTCGGGGTCGACCGCGTCAACATCGTTTCGTTCTGCTCGGCGTCGCTGCGGTCATCCTCGCTGTTTTGAGTTTCGTCGTGGGGTCGATGGCGTCCGCGCCCCACGGCTCGCCGCCGGCCGCTATCGCGGCTCCGGTGACGGCGCACCTCACGTCGGGAGGTCACGTACGCGGTCAGGTCATCCTTAGCGCGGGGAACCCGTCGTGGGTCACCATGAGCCTGAACGACCCGGGTTGGTCGGGCACCGCGTGGTGCAATGTGCGTCTTAAGAATGGTCGAATCGAATCAGTTGGCAGTTTCCCCGTCGTCAACGGCTACGGAGCATGGTCCGCTGAAGTGCACGCGAGCGCTGGACAAGTGGTCTCGGCGAACGTGACCGACGATTACGGCACCGTGCTCGCCTCGGCGACGCTCCCGGCGTAGTCGCCCCCGCGGACGGACCAGTAATGACGCATCAGGGGCTTCTCTTCTCCCACGATTTCTCATCATCGGGAGTGATCTCGACGGCGACATCGTGCGTATATCCGTGCAGTGGAGACCGTGAGTAACGACGAAGTCGGTGGCGACGCGTTTGCCTCGGCACCGCGTCACGACCGGTGATCCACGTTCAGCCCCGACGAGAGGAACGAAATGAGAATCACTACCACGTTGGCCCGACATCGGCGAACGATACGAGGACGGGTCGTCACCACTGGTCTAGTCGCTGGAGGTTTGATCGCGGTGATCGGGGCGAGCGCGGTATCAGGCGCGAGCACCGAGCACGCGTCGTCGGGCGTCGTCGTGTCCGCGATGAAGTCCGCGACGTACGGCACGATCCTCGTGAGCGGTAGGACCGTGTACACCCTCACACCTAGCAAGGTCGCGTGTTCGACGGCGTGCTACAAGTACTGGCCTCCCCTGCTCGTGCCTGCGGGTTCGACCAAGGTCACCGCGGGTAATGGAGTGAGTTCGGCCAAACTCGCGACCGTCAAGCTGGCCAATGGTCGCCGGCAAGTGACCTACGGTGGCAAGTTGCTCTACTGGTTCTATCTCGACAAGAACGCGGGCCAGGTGAAGGGCATCACCAAGGATAAGTGGGGCGAGTGGACAGACGTCGTCCTGATAAAGCCCACTGGCGGTTCACCCACCACGACAACGACAAGCGGAGGAGGCGGGGGTGGCATTGGCTTCTAACTTCGAACGCACCTGCCCGACACTCACTGGTGCATCGCCCGGCGACGTCACCACACGTCGGCGTCGCCGGGTGACAACGTCGGGCAAACCGCGCGGGTCAACGTTCCCACGACCGTCCAGGATCTACGTTCCCGCGTTGTCCATCGTGGCGGTGGCGATCACGCTGATCACCATCGGATGGATGAGTCACTGGGGCGGCAGCAGCTTCGCCCAGTCCATGACGAGCCTGCGAGTGGTCGTCGTAGGACCGGCGACACTGGCGTTCCTCGGGCTCTTCTTGGTGGTCGAGCGCCTTCGCCCGGCGCAACGACGCCCTCCCTTCGCTCGGGGCTATCGCCACGACGTCCTCTTCACCGTCATGAACGCGACGATCGTCGCGCCATTGGTGGTGGCTCTCTCACTGTCGTTCGCCGAAGTGGCGCGCAAATCACTGCCGTGGATTGTCGTTCCGAAGGAGGGTTTTCTTCCCCACTGGGGAGTGATCGCACTCATCTTTGTCGCGATGGACGGGTGCAACTGGCTCGCGCACTTCGCCAATCACCGCATTCGAATGCTCTGGCGATTTCACGAGCTACACCACTCCCAAGAAGACATGAGCGTGCTGACGGTATTTCGCACTCACCCGCTGATCCACGTCTCGTATTTGATCACGCTGGTCCCGGGAATCATCCTCCTCTCCAACGGAGTGATACCCACGACGTTGCTGGTCGCCTACGCTGCCGTCGTCGCCTTTGAGCACTCCAATACGAACCTCGGATTCGGTCCGCTCGGACGAATCTTCGTCAGTCCCAACTACCACCGGATCCACCACCGGGTGACCGGTCCCCAGGACATCAACCTCGGTTTCGCGTTGACCATCTGGGACCAGCTCGCTCACCGGGCGATCTTCCCGACGCCCGAGACGATCCGCATGGACACCGGACTCGCCGGGCGCCCGCTGCGAGTGGAGCAATCCTCAGAGCGTTCCCGACACTTCTCGGTGTTCGTCGCCCAACTCGTCGGCCCTTTTCGCGCCCTCGAAACAAAGACGCCAGCCTCGAGTGAGAAAGTCACCGAACCTGCTGCCGGGACGGCACGATGACCGAGCCCGCTCGTTCACCGAGATCGAAACGTGATGCGACGTCAGTGTTCGTTGCGTTGACGCGTTCGGGAGCAACTCCGCTCGCGCGTGACGTCAATCTCAGCGCCATTCGCGTGGCCCTCGCGTGGATCTTCATCTATTACGGGTCCGGGAAGCTCTTCGGGGCCTTTAACGGGCCGGGGATTCACCGCACTGCGGTGTACTTCGCGACGACCGCACACTTACACCCGGGCGAGTTCTTCGCCGTGTTAGGTGGGATCATCGAATTCGGCGGCGCGCTGGCCCTCGCTCTTGGCGTGGGCTCTCGTCTAGCGGGGCTAGCCCTCTTCGGTGACCAGGTGATGGCGATGATCACGGTCACGTGGACGAACGGTATCAATTCGTTGACGTCAAACGCGGGCTACGAATTCAACATGACACTGACCGTCCTCGCCCTTACCATCGTGATCTTTGGACCGGGACGGTTCAGCCTCGACGAAGTGATAGCGCGTCGCCTTGGCGACTCTGACGCCGGCCGACGTGACGCGCCCACGGTCAATACGGTGATACTTGGTTCGAGCGACGGCTCGACGTGAGTCGCGAAGTGCGCGCACCGCTTGAACTGCGCCGCGAGGCGACCCCTTCGCGCGATGCGCGACGATGCGCGTCGCGCGTGTCTCCCACCAGCCCGTCGAAATTGGCTCCTCCAGCGTCAAGGTCATCCCGGATGCGCGCGTTGTCGATGATCCTCGCCAACGTCGTCGGAGCCCTCGGCGCAGCGTTCTTCGCTCGCGCCGGTCTCGAGCACTACCAACACACTCACTCATTGATCGGAGCGGCGTTCTTCGCGGAGCAGTTGTGGATCGTGCTGGTATACCTCGTACGACGCCGGGCGATCACCGTCAGTTCCAGAATCGACGACTGGATATTGGCATTCGTGGGCACCTTCGCCGGGGTCATGTTACGTCCGTCAGGAATCCATCCCCACTGGGGTGTGGTGCTCGGACTCGACCTGCAACTCGCCGGTCTCGCCTTGTGTGTGGCATCCTTTGGCGCACTAGGACGCTCCTTTGGCTTCGCTCCGGCCGACCGAGGGATCAAACGACGTGGCCCCTACGCGCTGGTTCGTCACCCCATCTACGCCTCGTACCTCCTCCTCGTGGGGGGGTACGTTCTACAAAGCCAGTCGTGGCGAAACGCACTGGTCGCCGTCGTGATTTGGGGCAGCGACATCGGACGCGCCCGAGCTGAGGAACGCCACCTTAGGGGGTCGGGACCATACGCCGAATACCGCAATCGCGTGCGCTGGCGATTCATCCCTCGCATCTGGTGATTCACGGTGATCGCGAACGCGTCTCACGGTTCGCAGATTGTGTCGTCGACCAACGTTCTCGATGCCGCTCTTCGAGTGACCGCGAGGTGACGCTCAGCGTCGATGCGCGATACCCGAACCGACACCCGTCCTTTACCGGGGGTGCCTATGGTGAGGTCATGACCTGTTCTCTGTCCAGCGACCGCCAGCAGTGACGTGAGCGACGTTCCAACGACCCTCGACGAGCTCTTCGAACTCTACGAAAGCCGCGGCGATCGTAAGTACGGCGAAGACGTGACGGGACTCGACCACGCCCTACAGTGCGCGGCTCTCGCCACGGCCGACGGAGCGACGAGCGAACTGGTCATCGCGGCCCTCTTTCACGACGTGGGCTGGCTCCTGGTCGACGATGAACTCTCCGAGAACGTCACGCCAGTCAACGACGAACACGCCGCCCTCGGTGCGCGGATCCTCGCGCCACTGCTCGGGCCGAGTGTCGCCCAACCGGTCGCGTTGCACGTTATGGCCAAACGCTGGCGCTGCACGATCGACCCGGATTACTTCGACGAACTCTCAGAGGCGTCCCAGATCACCTTCATCGCACAAGGTGGATCATTGGGAACCGACGAACGGGCCCGTTTCGAGGCGCACCCGGGTTTCGTCGCGGCGATGGCCCTTCGCTCGTGGGACGACCGCGCCAAAATCCCCCACCTCAGTGTTGCTCCCCTCGCGACGTACCGCCCCCTCGCGCACGACGTTGCCGACCTCTTCGAACGTTCGCGGGACGATCTCACCTCACCGTCGACGCCGACGAAGTGAACCGCATCCCGCAATAATCGCGAGGGTCACGCCCGACACGCCCAGGCTCTCACGAGCGCCCAGCGTTCCGCCGACGAAGCCCACCAACGGACTCGTCACGGGCATGAGCCCCGGTAATGCCATCGCCCAAACCGCCATGACTCGACCACGCAATCGCGGCTCGGTTTCGAACTGCACCAAGGCGTTCGCCCGCGCAATGAACCATATCGACACGCACCCCGTCAATGTCAGACCCGCGTAGATCTCGGCCAAGTTGCGAGCGGAGGCGGTAGCCACCACGATCACTCCCGTTACTGCAGCCAACGTGACGACGGAACGACGCGTCGGCGCTCGGTGGCCCGACGCCGCGACCAAGCCTCCGACGACACCCCCGACGCCGAACACCGACATCATCAGGCCGTATCCCCCGGCTCCGAGGTGAAAGACGCGAGTGGCGAGAAGTGGGAGCGGCACGTTGAGGTTAAAGAGCATGCCCGACGCCGCGGCCAGCATTAGGACCAGCCGGATCGTTCGGTTGTTCCACGCGTAACGCAGTCCGACGGTGAAGTGATCGCGACGTTCGAAGTCCGGGTGTACCGCAGGCGCGGTGCGACGATGCACGAGCAGGACCACTAGAGGTGGAACGAAGGACGCGGCATTGGCGATGCAGCACGCGGTGACTCCTTCGGTGGCCAAGAGGAGTCCTCCCAGAGCCGGACCCACGACGCGCGATGCGTTGAGCACGACTTCGTTCAGACTCACCGCACTCGTGAGGTGCTCGAGCCCGACGAGATCGATCGCATACACCTGACGCGCCGCGGCGTCGGGCGCACCCACGCAACCCGACGCGAAGGAAATCACCAGCACCATCCATAGCCGGGTCGCTCCAGTCGCGGTCACCAGCGCGAGAATGAGCGACAGCGCGATATAAAGACTCTGGGTGACCACGAGTAAACGTCGTCGATTGGCTCGGTCCACGACGGCACCAGCCCAAGGTCCCGCGAGCAGCATGGGGGCGAAGGTACACGTCGTCACCAGACCGAGGTCGACGCCACTTCCGGTGAGGCGCAGAACCAGCCAGGCGAGTGCCACGATCTGGGTCATGGTGCCCGACGCCGAAAGCACTTGGCTGAAGAACCATTGGCGATAGGCCGGCACCGAGAGAGAACTGAAGGTATTGGCCAGGCTCGGTCGCGGCGCCGTCGCGCGTCGATGACGCCAACGTTGAGGTTGACCCATCTCGCTCATCCTTACTTCTTACCGCTCGCTGCGTGGTGCGTCACGACCCCATCGGACGTGACGCACCACGGCGAGGCGGCCCGGAAGTCGGACCTAATGACTGCCGGGGGATCGTGCGTATTGCACGGTGTTGGACGTAATCGCGTCGCGGTACCAACGGAAGCTCTCCTTGGCCAGACGTTCGCCCGAAGGAAAGTCCACCCAGACGATGCCAAAACGCTGAGAATATCCAAAGGCCCACTCGAAGTTATCCAGCAGACTCCAGACGAAGTACCCCTGCACGTTGACCCCGGCGTCGATGGCGTCGTGCACCGCTGAGATGTGTTCTTGGAGATACGCGACACGGTTGAAATCGAGGACCCGTCCATTGGGGTCGACGTAATCGTTGAACGCGGCACCGTTCTCCGTGATGTAGATCGGCACGCCGGTGTACTCGTCACGGATCCTCACCAACAGGGCCGTGAGCCCGGCGGCCTGAATCTCCCAGTCCATCGCCGTGCGGTCACGCCCGGGAGTCTCGAGCCCGCGCAGGCGCAAGTCGGGGAATTGATCGCCGGTCGCGACGATGTATCCCGCCATGCGTGCCTGTGTGGCGCGCGATTCATCGACCACCGTAGAGGGCGAGTAGTAGTTGACCCCCAGAAAGTCCAGCGGCTGCGAGATGAGTTCTAGGTCCCCATCGCGCACGACGCCAAAGCCCGGGGTCATGCCGGAATAATGCTCGAGCATGTCCTCGGGGTAACTGCCGTGAAAGATCGGGTCGAGGAACAAGCGGTTGAGGTTCCCGTCGGCGCGACGGGCCGCGGCGACGTCCAGCGGGTCTTCGCTTCCCGGTCGAGGATCGCTCAGGTTCAAGGTAATACCAACGTGGGCGTCCGAGATGGTGTCGCGCAAAATTGGTACCGCGAGTCCGTGCGCCAGCAACAAATGGTGATTCGCTGCGGCGGCCATGCCAATGTCATGCTTGCCGGGCGCGTGGTGGCCCGAGCCGTAACCGAGCCACGATGAGCACCAGGGCTCGTTGAGGGTGATCCAACGTTCCACGTCGTTGCCAAGGGCTCCCGCGACAACTTCAACGTAGGCCGCGTAGGCCTCGGCCGTCTCGCGTACAACCCAACCACCGCGATCTTCGAGTGATTGAGGCAGGTCCCAGTGATACAGAGTCAATGTGGGTTCGATATCGCGGTCGCGCAGTCCGTCGACGAGGCGACGATAGAAGTCGAGACCCGCCTGATTGACTGCGCCCGTTCCGCCCGGAAGGATTCGTGGCCACGCAACGGAGAAACGGTACGCCCGGACGCCGAGCTCGGCCATGAGATCGAGGTCTTCGTCCATGCGGTGGTAGTGATCGCAGGCGATATCGCCAGTGTCGCCGTTCCAGACGGCACCGGGCGTGTGGCTATAGGTGTCCCATATCGACGGCCCGCGACCGTCGGTGGTGGTGGCACCTTCTATTTGGTACGACGCCGTCGCCGCTCCCCAAAGGAAACTGGGAGGAAAGCGTCGGGTTCGATCACTGTGATTGGAGCTAGTGCTCACGAGGGGATCTCCTACTTGTGGATAGACATGTGATGCAGAGCCGCTTCATCGTGCGGCCTCGTAGAGTTGGGGTAAGACGAGGCCGCACGCGAAGCGACGGAAGTTGTTACTTCCTCCGCTCAGTTTCCGGTGACCCCGCACGAAGCGGAGCCACCGGAAGAGCGAAGAGGCCTACGCCGTCTTGAGGTGCATCAAGATCAGGGGCAGCTCAGGGTCACTGGGCGACGGGTCCGCGTACGGATTCGCCGCGGTTACCCACCCGGTGAAGTGGGCCGTCGAGTAGACGTTCCAGTCCGCACCGTAGAGCAGAGGCGCCACCGGGACCTGCGTGGTCAAGATGTTGCCTAGCGCTTCGGTGGCACTCTTAACGGCCGCCGCATTCGTGGGGCTGGTCGTCTCGAGCTTCTTCAACGCCGATTCTGCCGCCGTGCTCTTGTAGCGACCGAAGTCACCTGAAGCGTTGGTCGGATTCGGTGCCACGAAGGTGTTGTAGTCGAGCCAGTTCTGGTACTGAACGAACGGGTTGGCTCCACCAGCACCCCAGTGAATCGCGCTCTGGAATGTTCCGGCCGAGAGGTCGGAGTACCACTGTGACGCCTGCACACCATCCACCGTCGCGTTGATTCCCAGCGCCTGCAGCGAGTTGGAGATCAACTGCGCGTCGGCGTAGTAGTCGGAGTACGCGGTCGGGTCTTCAATGTTGAAGGTGATCTCCTGGCCGTTCTTCTCCCACATACCGTTGCTGGCCTTGGCGTATCCGTCTGCCGTAAGCAGTGAGGTCACCTTGGCTGCGTTGCTCGTGGGCGAAAGGTCGTTGGCACTCGAGGAACTCTGGAACGCACCCTGGTTGGGCAGGATCAAGCCGCTCGACGACGTCGCGGGCAACTCGTAGCCGCTCTCACCTTCGACGCCCAGCGCCGTACGGTTGATTCCCGCACTGATGGCCGCGCGCACGGCGGGGTCGGTCAACGGACCGGTTCCCGTGGTGTTGAAGATAAGAGTCACCGTGTTACCACCGGCAAAGTAGTAGTGGTTGGTCGCCGGGTCCTTATTAACGAACAACGCCTTGATGTTGGCGATATCGTTGCCAGCCCAGTCCAACTGGTGGTTGGCAAGGGCGGTTGCAGCCGATGAGTTGCTCGAGTACGAGGGAATGTTCACCTGCGTCGCCGCGGGTGTGCCACCCCAGTACTTCGGGTTCGCCGTGTAGGAGACCAACTGTGATGAGTAGTTCTTCAGTACGTACGGACCGGTACCGACCGGGTTGGTAATTACGACCTTGGCGGGGTTCGCAATCTTGGACCAGATGTGCTCAGGAACGATGAGGGTGCTCCCCGCGATTCCGGTGATGTCCTGGTACTCGGGTGCGGCGAAGTTCAACACAACGGTGTAGTTCCCCTTCGCGATGGCGGGGCTCGTCATCGCAGGCACGCCCGAATAGTTGGCAGCCGGGCTCTGGCCAATGAGGTTGAACGTGTACGCCACGTCCGCCGCGGTGAAGGGCTTGCCGTCACTCCACGTCACGCCGTGACGCAATGCGAAGGTCAAGGTGCGTCCACCGTTGGTCCAGGTGTAGCCCGTGGCTAGCCACGGGTATTGGGTATTGGCCTTGAGGTAGTCGAACTCGATCAATGGTTCGTAGGTGAGCGACTTAATGCTCATCTGCGCAACCAACGAGTTGGAGTTGAAGGGGTTGAAATTGTCCGTAAACGTGACCCCTACGTTGCCTTCCTCCGTCAACACGTGGCTCTTAGCGGCCGACGCCGAAGCGCCACTGACGCTGATGACGCCCAGTGTCAAGCACGACATCGCTGAAGCGATGATGGCTATCTTTCTAATCATTAGTATCCTTTGAATTGTCCAGTCGGCTCGCGCCGACTCCTTTTTTGACCGTGAATGTCTTATCGGGTACTGCGGGGCCGGCTGGACGCTCAATCAGTGTTTTCAACTGACATCGCGACGTCATACTCCGGCACCTGGAGGTGCGTTACGTCGTCGAAATTGGTCCCCCTTGCTCTCGTCCGCTGATGGAGACTTTGACCGCGCCCTCGTGAAGCCAGCAGCGTGATTCGTGACCGTCAGCCACCTCGAACATCGGAGGTGCCGAGGTGCGACAGACGTCCATCGCGTGGGGGCACCGAGGGGCGAAACGACACCCCTCGGCGGGAAAGATGCCCTGACCGGTCCGGTCCTCGATCTCGGGCGCGCGTCGTAGTGGATCAGCGGGGTCGGGCACCGACGCGATCAACAACTGGGTGTAAGGGTGCGTCGGCGCGTCGATCAGAGCCGTGCCCTGGGAGTGTTCGACGACTTGGCCCGCGTACATGACGATTGTCTCATCGGCGATGTAGCGTGCCGACGCAATGTCGTGGGTTATGTACAAGACCGCAAGGTGCTCGTCGTCGCACAGGCCACGCAAGAGATTGAGCACTCCCAGACGAACCGAGACGTCGAGCATCGAGATCGGCTCATCGGCCAATAGGACCTTGGGGTTCACGCAAAGAGCACGGGCGATCGACACCCGCTGCAACTGACCCCCCGAAAGTTCGTGGGGGTAACGGTCGAGGAACTTTTCTGGTGGTTCCAGTGACACTCGGGCCAGCGCGGCGCGGGCTCGCGCCTCGATCTCGGCCTTGTGCGTTCCGTGGATGGCCAACGGGCGCTCCAGGGAATGACGGATGGCGTGAACTGGATTGATTGAGGCGAACGGGTCTTGGAGGACCAACTGCACTTCCGATGCGTACGCGAGTGTGCGTGGTGAGCCGACGGGGATCGTCGCGCCATCGAGGACCAACTCCCCTGAGGTCGGGGTGACGATACGCGCGAGCATTCGCGCGAGAACCGACTTGCCTGAACCCGACTCACCCACCACTGCGGTCACTCGCCGCGCGTACAAACTTAGCGAGACGTCGTCGACGGCTCGCACGATGCGCTTGGGGCGGACGAATCCGTGGCCACTTCGCACAATGAAGTGCCGCGACAGATGACGCGCCTCCAGTTGGGCGTCCACGCGCACGTCGTTCATATCGCCACCTCGTCAGTAGCGGCACTTGTAGGCGCCACAGGCTCGGACGTCGTGTCGAAGCGCGTACCGCGACGAAGTGGCGCCGGCACCGTAGTCGGAGTGTCGTGCAGCCAACAGGCGACCTTGCGACCAGTGTCGTCGAGAACTCGCAATTGGGGAACGTCCGACGAGCACCGTTCGAGGGCGAAAGGGCAGCGATTGTGAAAACTACAACCACTGAGGGGCTGAGACAAGTCCGGCGGCGAGCCCGCGATCCCCACGAGCTCGCGGCGCTCGCCTGACAGAGGCGGTGAGGAATTCAGGAGGCCCAAAGTGTACGGGTGACGTGGCGTGGCGTAGAGGTCGCCGGCCGGGGCCCACTCCACGACGTTGCCGGCGTACATGACCGCGATGTCGTCGGCCAGCTCGACCAGCAGGGAAAGATCGTGCGTGATGAAAATCATCGAAAATCCAAAACGCGCGCGCAATTGCGCGAGTTCATTCACGATTTCGCGCTGGGTGACAACATCGAGCGCCGTCGTTGGTTCGTCCATGATCACCAATTGCGGGTCGAGAGCCAAGGCGAGAGCGATCATGATTCGCTGACGTTGACCGCCGGACAGTTCGTGGGGAAACCGCGCGAGTCGGTCTTCGTTAAGCCCCACCAGGCCCAGTAATTCGGCCGCGCGCTCACGACGCTGTGCCTTGCTCATCTCGCGACGATGCGTCTTGAGGACCTCGTCGAATTCATGGCCAATGCGTAAGACCGGGTTGAGTGCGTTGAGGGCACTTTGCAGCACGATGGACACCTGGGACCAGCGAATCGAGCGCAGTTCGCTCGCGGAGGCCGCCATGAGATCGACGGTGCGTCGCTTCGCGTCCCCGGCCGACTCGTCGTCAAACGTGAGGCGGGCGTTACCACCGGCAATGACTCCGGGTGATCGCAGGAGACGCGTAACGGCGTACACCAGCGTTGACTTGCCACTTCCACTCTCGCCCGCGATGCCCAGAACCCGCGAGCGTCGCACGCTCAAAGTCACGTCGTTGACCGCACGCACCGCGTTCTCTCCCCAGCCGTAGTCGACACAGAAGTTCTCGATCTCGAGCACGGTGTCCTCCGCGTTCGCGGTACCGGTCATCACTTCCTCACTCATCGTCAACCCCCGACCTGCGTCGCGGCGGGGTTCGTACGGGTCGTCACGCGTGGGACGCGACGCGCCACCGGCGTGAAGCCCAGTCGCGGACGACGAGGTAGTCCGGTTGTGCGGCGCACTTTGGAGCTCAGGCCCGCAGATCGCAAGCGCGGGTTGATGAATTCGTCGATCCCGAAGTTCAACAGGGCGAGACCCGTGCCAATGAGGGCGATGCAAATTCCGGGTGGAACGAACCAGTACCACTGACCCGCGAGCGGCGCATTATTGGCCTGAGCCCAGTACATCATGGTGCCCCAGTTCCACACCGCCGTCGAGGTCAAACCCACGTAGGCGAGAGTCACGTAGGCCCCGATGGAATACAGCGTGGTAAAGAGAAACGACGACGCCAGCACCGGCAAGAGGTTGGGCGCGATCTCGAACAACATCACGCGCCGCCGGCTCTCGCCAATGATCCGTGCCGCCTCGACGAAGTCACGATTGCGTAGCGACATCGTTTGGGCCCGCAAGACGCGCGCGCCCCACGCCCAACCAGTGAGACTGATGATGAGTCCAATGGCAAAAGAGTTTGAGCGGCCGCTCGGTGGCAAGTAGCTGTCGATCACGATCAGCAAAGGCAGGCCCGGGATCGCGAGAAAGACATTCGACATCAAGCTGAGGCCATCGTCGGTCTTGCCACCGATGTAGCCCGCGGCGACCCCCACGGTGACCGAAAGAATGGTCGCGACAACGCCCGCCACGATGGCCACGATCATCGTGGCGCGCGCACCGACGAGTAGTTGCGAGAAGATGTCTTGACCCAGAGCCGTCGTTCCCAGCCAGTGATGCGCAGACGGCGCGAGATTCGGAACGAAATCGGTGGCGCTGGGATTGTCCGGTGCCAACCACGGACCGATCACGGTCAAAATGGCGAAGAACGAGACGATGCCAACACCCACGAGTACCTTGGGCGCGCGAGGTAGACGCACTGCACTCATACCGCGGCCTCCGTTCTCGTTCGGGGATCGAGAATGAAGTAGAAGACGTCGGCCAGCAGGTTCGCCGCCAACACCGTCAAGGTGATCGTCAGAAATATTCCCTGAATAAGGGGGTAATCCTCGTCAAGAACCGCCTGCAAGAGCAGATTGCCGACGCCAGGGTAGTTAAAGACCAACTCGACCAGGAGGGCTCCGGAGACGACGAGTCCGATGGCCAGCGAAAGGTTCGCGACGCTCGGCAGTACCGCGTTGCGTGCGGCGTGCATGATGACTTTTCGTCGAGGCAGACCCTTGGCGACAGCCATCAAGACGAAGTCCTCGGCAATCATCGTGATCATCATGTTGCGCATGCCCAACATCCATCCCGCAACGGAACTCAACACAATGGTGATCACGGGAAGCTCGCCATAGCGAACCAGACTGAAGATGAAGTTCCAGTGCCAACCCGGCGTGACGCTTTGACTGTACGCCCCGAGAACTGGGAACCAGTGCAGGTCGGAACCGAACACCAACAACACCACCGTCCCGAGAAAGAAGTAGGGCGCGGCTTGGAAGAACGTGGCGACCGGTATAACCGAATCCAGTCGTGAGCCGCGGAACCAACCGAGTAAGGCCCCCGAAAAAGTACCGACGATGAAACTCAAAATTGTCGAGACACCGATGAGCCCGACGGTCCAGGGCACCGCCGACTTGAGAACGGTCGACACGGGGGTGGACAGCGTGATCGAGACGCCGAGATTGCCCAAGAACAGTTGGTGCCAGTAGCCAATGTATTGACTCCAGAGTCCCTGGTTGAGGCCAATGCCGAAGGAAAGTTCAATGGCGTGAACCTGCTGAGGGGTGATCTGTCCCGTGATCTTGCCGATGAGTGTCTGCACCGGATTGCCCGGCATCAGTCGTGGCAGGAGGAAGTTCACGGTGATGGCGACCCACGCGGTCACGAGGTACAGCGACAGGCGGCGCGAGAGCATCCTCATGCGTCAACTCGCTGAGGTACGCGATTGGAGGTGTGTAGTTGGCGCAGTGGTTCTTCGGGGTCACTCGCGCATCCGCAACTCGCGCGAACGACGAGTTCAACGGGCAGAACGATCGTGCGCTCGATCTCCTCGGTGCCGTCGAGTGTGGCGACCAGCGCATCGACGGCCACCGACCCGAGCACTCCTCCGGACTGGCGAATCGTCGTCAGCGGCGGGTTGAAGTACCGCGTCAACGTGATGTCGTCGAAGCCCGTGACGAGAATATCGTCGGGAACTCGACGACCGCGCTCCTGGAGAGCGAAGATGACCCCCACCGCCATCTGGTCATTGGCGCAAGCGAAGACTTCGGGCAAGGCTTCGTCTCGATCAAGGCGTGCGCGCATGACCGCTTCACCGCCAGCGGACGTCCAATCTGCCTCAAGAAAATCGACGTCGGCCATCGACGCGTTCAACTGCTCGATGGAACGACGAAAACCTGTCGCGCGCGCCGTCGCGTCAGGACTCTCGAGAGCACCGGTCACGAAGCCCACTCGCGAGACTGCGTGCACGTCCACGAGGTGATGCGCTAGCGATGCCATGGCACTTTCGTTGTCAACACGAATCGTGATCGCCGAAGGCGAGTCTCCGCGACCCGCGAGGAGAACGACGGGGATGCGCCGAGAAAGGTACGCGACATCGTCATCACCCAACACACGGTCCATGACGATGAGCCCATCCACGGCGGTCGTGAGACTGAGCAGCGCACTCATACCCGACGGGTGTGATTCATCGAAACTGCTCAAGAGCAACGAGTATCCCTTCTCGGCGGCTCTCATCTCAGCACCTCGAATGACGATGTCGGTGTAGAGCAGGCTGGCCTCCTCGACAGCGAGCCCGTTGTTCTCTCCGACGACTCGCGTGAAGACCAGACCCAAGATTCCGTGCTTGCCAATCGATAGTCCGCGCGCGACAGCGTTAGGGACGAAGGCGAGCTCCTCCATGGCCAACAAGACTTTGTCGCGGGTGGCCGGACGAACCGAGTCAAGAGAGTTGAGGGCGCGACTCACCGTCGCGATCGAGACGCCGGCACGCTCCGCCACGTCGTAGATCGTCGGCGTTGAATCGGTCACTCGTCTCCCCCCCAGGAATCTGCGCACAAATCGTCACTGACGTTTTGTAACCGCTTACAAAATAACGACGACTGTCGGAGTTGTCAAGCGCATTCGTGAATTTTCTTCGACATTCTTGTGACTGTCACATATCCCACGCCACCAGAATGAAACCTATATAGTCCTTGACCTGGTATTTTGGTTCAAGAGTTGGGAGAAGTGCCCCAAAAGACTTATTCGCGGATTCGATTACGCAGTGAAACGATCCACTCGTCGGCCGAACGACGCGCCGCACCCACCTGAACGCGACGATCGGTCGCTTCAACGCCCGTCACCGGGTATGAGCCGAGGAATTTGACTCGAACGAGGTGCGCCTGCAAGTCTGCCAGACAGTCACCGATGATGTCGTCACCGACGTGCCCGTCGAACTCCATAACGAAGCAGTAATCGCCCAGTCCCAATTTGGTGGGACGACTCTCCAGCTTCGTCAGGTTGATGTCGCGCGCGGCGAATCGACCCAGGATGCCGTAGAGGGAACCTGGTCGGTCGGCGTCTTGGAAGCACACAATGGACGTCCGATCGTTTCCCGTTGGCGTGGGAATCGACTCGCGACCCACTTCGACGAAGCGCGTCGCATTCTCGGGGTGATCGGCGATATCGGCGACGAGTATCTCGAGACCAAAGAGCGATCCCGCCAATGCTGATCCCACTGCTGCTCGAGGTTCGCTCGACGCCGCGACCTCACGCGCGGCCTGTGAGGTCGACGTCGTCTGATCGATTTGAACGTGAGGGAGTGAAGTGAGGAAACCGCGAACTTGTGCGAGCGCGTGTACGTAACTTGACACGTGGGTAACGTCCTCGCGACGAACACCAGGTTTCGCGAGCAAGTGCATATGGATCGGCAGGACGACTTCTCGTACGATCACGAGGTCGTAATCGAAGACCAATCCATCAATCGTGGCTGAAACGGTTCCTTCGATCGCGTTCTCGAGCGGAACTAGGCCAGAATCTAGGCTGCCATCAGCCACTCCAGCGAGAACGTCGGCGATGGAGACGCAGGCCACCGGCCCCACGCCGTTCAGCGTGGCGACGGCCTCGTGCGAAAATGAACCTTCTGGCCCCAGGTACCCGACACGCGTGACCGCCATGGATGAATGTTAGTTCGCTGCGCCGCAGCCTCCGGGCCCCGCCTTCTACGATGGTCTGTGGCCCAACGAAAGGACGTGCAATGAGGCACCCCATGTTTTCCTACGACGAGGCTTTCACGAACGCGATATTCGAGTACTGCCGCGATCGTCTAGAACACGACGCTCCCCTGGATTTTGGAATGCATTCTCCCGTTCCTCTTCCGTCACTGGCGGGCATGATCTCCGAAGTCGGACGAAGTCCCCAACAGACGCTCGAGTTCTTTCGCGATCACTTGGCCCAGCACGTGGTATCCATCGACTCGCCGCGCTTTCTCGCCTTCATTCCAAACGCACCGACCAAGAACTCGCTCCTCTTCGACATGGTCGTCGCGTGCTCGGGACTCAACGGAACGAGCTGGCTTGAGTCGGCTGGTGTGGTCGTTGCCGAGAACCAGGCACTGGAGTTTCTCGCCGCTCGCGCGGGCATGCCCATCGGTTCGGGCGGGGCATTTGTTTCGGGCGGATCGAGTGGCAATCTCTCGGCGCTCACCGTGGGTCGCGACGTCGGTCGCACACGACGTCGCGACGTTGCGCCTCACGAATTACGCTTCGCGATTTCGGCTGACGCGCATTCGAGTATCGGTAAGGCTCTGCACGTCTTGGGCATTGACCCGCTCCTGGTAGAACCTGACGACCACCGATTCACGCGGGCCAACCTGGAGAAGGCACTCCAGGCTGACCCTCGCCCCGAGACCGTAATCGGCATCGTGGCGACCTCGGGTACGACCAACGCTGGCATCGTCGACGACCTCGAGGGCCTCGGCGCCTTCGCCCGAGAACACGAACTGTGGTTCCACGTCGACGGGGCCTATGGTGGAGCAGCCCTCTTCTCAAGCCAACGCGAGTTGTTGTCGGGGATCCGCCACGCCGACAGCTTCATCGTGGATCCTCACAAATGGCTGTTTGGGCCTCTGGACTGTTGCGCCCTTCTCTACCGCGATCCATCGCTGGCGCGCCACTTCCTGGCACAGCAGGCCGGGTACCTCGACGTACTGCACGGCGGCGACGAAGACCACTACGACTGGAACCCGTCAGATTTCGCGATTCACTTGTCGCGGCGAGCGCGGGGGCTTCCCTTCTGGTTCTCGCTCGTCACCTATGGTGTCAAGGCGTACGAGACCGCTACCCAGCGCGCAATCGACCTGGCTCAGCGGGCGGCGTCGCGCATTGAAGCGACCGAAGGACTGGAACTCGTTCGCCCCGCGAGTCTTTCTATCGTGCTCTTTCGTCGCGTCGGATGGAGCGAAGCCCAGTACCTCGCGTGGAGTGAGAAGTTGCTGCGCGACCAAGTCGCGTTCGTCACCCCCACTCGCTGGGAAGGTGAGATGGTCGCGCGCTTCGCCTTCTTGCACCCCGACACGACCGACGAATTGGTGGACGAGATCCTGGCGTCGATGTTCGACTAACGCCCGCCCAGCAGCGGGTCGCGCGGCTGACGCACGACGGCACCACGAGCTGATTTCGCTCGCCACGCCAGTCCCCCAAGCGCTTCTAAAACGACTCGATTCCCCAGGTACGCGGTGATATCGGCGTGATCGTAGGGAGGCGAGACCTCGACGACGTCCATGCCCACGAGGGGGAGTTCCATGGCGATACGTCGCACGGCGTCGAGCAATTGGCGACTCGTAAGACCCCCTGGTTCGGGCGTTCCGGTCCCCGGCGCTGACCCAGGATCGACCACGTCGATGTCGACGGACAAGAAGACCGCATCGCAATCGTCCAGAGCAATCGCGATGGCCTCATCGAGGACGGCGTCCAAACCGCGATCGACGACCTCTCCCATCTCGAAGGAGCGCATTCCCTGGGCCGCCATCCAGTCCAGGGTCGCGGGTTCGGGCCAGTAACCACGTAGTCCGATTTGTAGAAATCGGTCACCGCGGCAGGCACCCGACTCGATGAGACGGCGCATCGGCGTGCCGTGGCCGTGCAACGATCCCCACTGCGTGTCTCCGGTATCGGCGTGGGCGTCGAAGTGGATGACCGACACGCGACCCCACCCGACGTGACGCGCCACGCCCGTGACATCGGCCAGCGCAATGGTGTGATCCCCTCCGAGGACGATCGGGACGACGCCGGTCGCAGCGACTTGGGTGACGCGAGCCTCGAGCGCAGCGAGGGACCTTTCGGTTTCACCCGAGGGCATGACAACATCGCCGAGATCCACAACACCCGTGTCCACTAGCGCGTCGACTCCGAGGGCCAAGCTCGGTCGGCTCCCGTCGTGGGGCAGATAGTCGGCCGCGCGAATCGCCTGGGGGCCGAATCGACATCCAGCGCGATGTGACGTGCCACCGTCGAAGGGCGCACCAATGATGACGGCTTTCGCGTTACTCCATTGCGAGGAGTCATCCGGATCAGCTGCAGGAATACCGAGGAACGTGTGGTCGGGACCGTACATGTTCCCCTGTCTCATGGTCAGTCCTAGTGCGTGATGGACATCGCCGGAGCACCGTTGTCCAGCAGGTCGACCCACGTCTGGCCGGGCGTCAGGCGAATCGCCTTGCCCTTGGAGTCGAGATACTGGATCGGCGTGCTCTTGGAGTGCCGTGCCCACGTACCAGTGATTTCTTTTCCGTCGGTGAAGACGTCGACAACCCCGCCACTTTGCAGGTTGGCGTACGAGGCCATCGTGCCGAGGCCATTTTCGTAGGTGACGTACTGGACGACGACGTTCTTGGGCGATTCAATCTGTCCGGTCCCGGTCTTGTCGAGTCCCGCGAACTGGGTGTACCGGTCCCACGAGTGCGTGGTGGCGTCCCACTTCCACGTGATCGGATAGATGCTCGGGAAGGGCACGGTGAACTGCGTCACGGTCGGACCAACGGCCGCTTGACCAAGCGCTCGGTACTGAAAGAGCGGCTGGGGTGGGGTGGGCTTTCCGCCGAAGGCGAAGAGCTTGGACGTGATGCCGTAGAGGTTGTAGGGCGCGACACGATTGGGGTCGCGGAACATCGCCGAACCGGCTGCGGACTCGTCGACCAATTTCACCGGCGCGGTCGAGATCGAGTTGATGGCGTATTGGGCGCCGCCGGAGTAGGCGAAAATACCGCCAATGGGCCACACGATCTGCGTGTCGGTCGGGCGAACCGACCGCACGGGTCCGACCTTGGCGGGGTCATTCTGGTTGAAGACCGCAGCGAGTCGCGTGATGCCGCCGTTAACGATTTCCTCGTAAACGACGTCCGCCTGGTCCACGCCGTATTGGGGCAGCGAGTTCGTGTCGTTCTCGATCTTGACGACGAGAGCCGGTCGCTTGAGAGCCGCTCCACCGGGATCGGGCAGACCGGTCAGCGGAGCGATGGGACCGCCCTTTGCGGTGGTGGACGTGCTCGAACTCGAGGTCGTCGAGGGGGTTTTCTTCGGTGACCCTTGGGCCACGATGATGATGGCGATGCCGGCAATGACGATAACGGCCGCCACGATGTAACGAATTGGGTTGCGCATACATCCAACTTACTCAAGGCGCAGGTCGTGTCAGACCACGGCGAGACGAATCACCACGTGCTCGATTCCTGTCTCAGCGCTAATGAACAGTGAATCTTTGATGATTTCGCACCCCAACGCGACATAAAAATTTAAGGCCGAGGTGCGAGCATTCGCCCATATTTCGTGAACACCACGACGCGCCAAGTCCTCGAATACCTGATTCAATAGTCGTTGACCGAGCCCCCGTCCCTGGACGTCAAAGTCAGTGGCCATATAGCGAAGTTGATATGACGATTCGTGCGACGACCACGGTGAAGGTGCGACGAAGAGCGACGCACTGACCACAACACGTTCGCCGAGGAAACCGCCGTAGTGATAGGACGTCGACAATGCGTCACCGATGTTCGCCACGTCGACGTCGGGATCGCCGCCGCGCAGTACACGACGACGTAAGTCGTAAAGTTCCTGCGGCTCGACGCGGTGTACGTGAAACGCAAAATCACTTACGTCTCGTTGCATCTCGTCACACACGAGAGACGCGTCGCGGTCCATCGCTACGCAGTGACCACTCTGGACGAAACCGATCTTGGAGTAGAAAGCGCGAGCACGCTCTGCCCGAACGGACACGTAGAGATGAAGAGCGTCACCTCCGTTGGCCGCCGCCCAGGCGCTCACCGTGTCGACGAGCAGAGTCGCGACCCCGGTCCCGCGAGCTGAGGGTGAAACGTACATCGCAAAGAGATATCGAATGTCGGGTTCATCATGGTGCGCCTCGCCGCGTGCCATTCCCACGACCTGGCCGTCCATCTCAGCGAGGTAGAAATTCCACTTCTTGGCCTTTTGTACCCACACGTCGTCGTGCCACGCCGCACACTCGTCGTAGGTCTCGCCAAAAGCGTCCGGGGAATCGGCCAGCGCCTCGAGGCGGATGGTCCGCAACGCCATGGCGTCTTCCTCACGGCCCGGGCGCACGCGAATCGAGGGCGCACTCATCATTCGCTTCGCCGCGGTAGTCGCGCCGAATAGATCGAGTATCCGTCAATTTGACGCACGATCAACGTCGCCAGAGCAGTCGCGGTCATCATGGGAATCATAAGGTTGAAGCCTCCGTGGGTGAGCTCCAATACGAGAACGAGCCCCGCTAAGGGAGCCTGCATGGAAGCGCCAATCATGGCGGCAGCACCGATCAACGCAAAGGCGCCCACCGGAGTCCCCGGCCAGAAATGCACCCAGGCCAAGCCAAGAAACCCACCGAGAGCCGCGCCCGTTGCAAGAAACGGAGTGAAGACTCCCCCCGCCGCCCCGCTACCCAACGTTGCCGCTGTCACGAGTGGTTTGAGTGCGAAAAGTGCGAAGAGGACCCCTAGACCACCCACCCCAACGAAAGCGTTGGCCGCCATGTCCTTACCATTGCCGAAGAGTTGCGGATACCAAAAGCCGAGAACACCGACTCCCGCGCACGTGAGCGGCAAGAGCCACAACAGCGTTGCTCCTCTCGCGCGACGCGCCGACACGAATCCGATGAGTCGGACGTACGCCACGGCGAGAAACCCAATCACGATTCCGGCGACCACGGACCAGACCATGATCGATCCGCTGAAGTGATACGACGGAACGTTGGGATACGTCGCACGACTCGATAGAAAGAGCCAACCAGTGAAAGTCGCGATGAGAGAGCACGCCAGGGCCGTCAAGACCGTCGGTAGTGCGAAGCTCCCGAGCATCACTTCCGCAGTGAAGATTGCTCCCCCGAGGGGCACGTTGTAGACAGCGGCCAGACCCGCTCCTCCACCGCAGGCGACCAACAATCGCTTTTGCGCTGGCGACAGATGGAACCAGTGGGACAAGACGCTGGCCGACGCACCGCCCATCAGTTTGGGGGCCGCCTCACGACCAACCGAGGCGCCCATACCTATGACCACCTCAGAGATCACCGATGTTGCCAGACTTCTACGCAGACCGAGTTCACCGTCGCCGTTCCAGAGAGCATCATCGATCTCTGACTTTTCGTGACCCAAGTATCGACGAACCAGGAACCAACCCGCCGCCCCGATAACACCCGCTAGCACCAACGTCGTCACTCGATGGAGATTCGATGTCGCAGCCACGGCGTCTTGATAACTGCCTCCGTGATATGAGAACGCTAGCTTCTCGACGAACTGCAAGAGGGCCATCAGTCCGGCCCCGAAGAGTCCCGTGGCCACGCCGGTCACGACGATAGCGAGCCAGAAGATTGGGGTGAGAGCGGCTTCACCATCGGAGGTCACGTTGGGTTGTTCCATGGCTCCGCGACCCGACGCGACGCGTTTCTTGATCAGTGGTTGAGGCACCCGCTGGCGTTCGCTGTCGCCGCCACTCTTGCGTTGCATAGCCCTCTCGCTACTCTCGAACGACCAATCGTACCGTGGCGACGTTCACGCTGACGTCGGTAGCTCGCGGTGCACGAACCATGTCACGACGCTTCACCTTCACCTCGCGTGTCAAATGAATGGCGAACGTGCGACGAGTCCATGACCGTTCCGCAAACGTCACAGACTTGTTCCAAGAGGCACGTTGGTGATCCACCGTCGTGCTCGTCATCCAGCAACTCGAGGGGACGCGCGACCAACCAGTGCGCACCGGCGCCTCGAAGTTCCTCCGCACTCCCGAATCCCCACAGCGCGCCCACCGCGGAGACTCCGTGTGCGCCGGCGGCCACCATGTCGAAGTAGCGGTCTCCCACCATCCACACGTCCAGTGAGTCGCCGACCCCCCATCCGCGCAGAACTTGGGACATGATGTCGAATTTGGACGTGATGCGCAGGTCCACACTGGCGCCGGCGATGTCGTCAAAATACTGCGCGACGCGCAAGGAGCCCAGCATCTGTCGCGCGAAGTCGACACGCTTGGCCGTTGCGACTCCCAAGCGAACACCGTCACGAGAGAGTGCGTCTAACGTCGCCGCCACCCCGTCGTACAGCTTCGCCTCGTGCACGCCACGTTCGGCGTAGAAGTTTCGATACAGGGCGACCACTTCGTCAATAGCGTCATCGGCCACACCGAGAATTCGGAACGAATCGCCCAATGGCGGTCCGATCAGCTGTCGTAATTGCTCGTCGGTGGCCTCGACGTCGATCTCCTCGAGCGTCGCGCGAAAGGAACTGAGAATCCCCTGCGAGGAGTCAGCCAAAGTGCCGTCGAGATCGAAGAGGACGTGACTGGGTCGTGAACGCACATCACCATCTTTGCGGACAATCGCTTCGGGCAGTGCTCTTGACGTAAAGTGAGCGAACCAGACAAAATTGGAGGCACTATGAGTCGTGTCTGTACCTACCTCAACTTCATGGGAGACACCGAAGAAGCGTTCGAGTTCTACGCATCGGTGTTTCACACGACGTACGCGTCACCTATCGTTCGATTTTCCGACTTCCCTGATGGCCCCCCGGTAACTGACGATGAGAAGTCCCAAGTGATGAACGTGCAGCTACCCATTTTGAATGGTCACATCATCATGGGCACCGACATGTTGGCATCCATGGGACACCAGGTCCGCGTGGGGAACAATACGACGATCGTCCTCGAAACGGACTCACGCGAACAGGCCGACGAACTTTACGACGCTCTGTCCGCCGGCGGTTCGGAGAATCAGGATATGGGTGACATGCCCTGGGGAGCGTACTGGGGAGTGTGCCTCGACCGGTATGGCATTCGCTGGATGATCTCGCATACGCCCACTTCCGACGCTGGCCAGTAAAACGCCCCTCGCCATCGTGGTCCTCAAGAGACCGCCGAGCGATGCGCTGACGTGGCGGCTGATCGATCCTGGCCGGCAGCGCCAAGATCAATCAGCCGCGCGAGAAGTCGCTACGCCCCCGACCCGGAAACGGTGTTCGCTGGTGGACCAACCGGCGGCGTTCCGTGTGGTGCGCCAACAGGGGGCGTCCCCGTCCGCGGTGCGCCCATCGGCGTGACACCGGTGGGACCGGGGCCGAATCCGTTCTCGACTGATGTCACCACGAAACCATCGCTCAAAGTGACCGTCACGTACGTGCCGTCCGCCTTGAGCATGTGCACTTCGTAGGGAGAGCCCGCCGAGTCGGTCTCGGCGCGCACCACTGTTGCGTCGGGCACGGCGACCTCGGCAGCCGCGACCGCGCTGGTGAGGTCGGAGCCCGTGAGCAGCGTCTCGCCTGGTCCGTGCGCGAGTGTCGCAGGATTACCCGGCGGCGTGCCCGAGGGCGCTGGTGTTCGAGCGCTCACCGACGTTGTGGTCGCATTATTACTAGTACTGGCCGTCGCCGCCGAGGCGATTCCTGCGGTGCCCAGGCCAGTGACGAGCACGACCGTCCCTCCCGTGATGATGTGCCGTAATCCGAAAATTCTCTTTTCCATGGTGACTCCTTGGTCGATTGTCGCGAGTCGTTCTCACAACAAGACGAGCCTGCACTGGCAACCTAAAACAGAGTCGGTAGCGCGCTAATCATCGGCTAAAGATCGAAGTTTCTTGAATGAGGAGCGCACAAGATTCGCGCAAGAGAAGTGTTAATTACGACGTCGCCACGTCATTGAGTGCATTGCCCGAGAGGCGATACACCGTCCACTCGTCTTGGGCCTCAGCGCCAAGCGACGTATAGAAATCGATGGACGGCGTGTTCCAGTCCAGCACCGACCATTGCAGACGCGCGTAACCGTGGCGCACGCATTCACGAGCCAAGTTGGTGAGCAACGCTTTTCCGTAACCGCGGCCTCGTGACGAGGGCCGGACGAAGAGGTCCTCCAAATAGATTCCGTGAGTGCCCGTCCACGTCGAATAGTTGAGAAACCACACCGCGAAACCTTCGATGTCACCCTCGTCCGTCTCGACGAAGTCACAAAACACTCGGGGTGTCGCACCGAAGAAACTCTCGCGCAACTGTTCAGTCGTCGCTTGAGCCATTTCAGCCGCTCGTTCGTAGAGGGCCAGTTCTTGGATGAAAGAGGCTAGAACCTCAACGTCGTCTTCGACGGCGGGACGAATTCTCATGACCCTACGCTACAAAATTCGAATGGTCGGTACGTGAGCACGACACGGTTGGTTTCCTAGGCCATGGTGGCAAGTATTGCAGCGACTACCACCGCGTCCGCCATGGCATTCATCGTGCGCAACGGATTCAGCGACAATGACCGTATTCGCGCGGCTGGGAATCGGCGCCCACGACGATCACTTGACCTACACCATCAACGAAGTGACGCACACCGTCACCAACGCTACGGGTAGGCCAATTCGTGCAAATCTGATCACGGAAGGTTCGAACCCTTCGCGGCGAACGATACGAAACCACAGGAGGGTGGACATCGCTCCGGTCACGAAGGCATTGGGGCCCAAATTGAGACCGAGGAGTAGCGCGTAGGGGTGCGCGATCGGCTGACCGGCGAAGAGTGACGCGGCCGGAAGATTGTTGATGAGGAGCGAAAGACCGCCGGCCATCGCCGCCGTTGCCAATGAGTTGGTGTGAGCGACCAAATCCCCGATTTGGTGCCACGATCTGCCCAGCCATCCAACGAGTACCGCGACGACAAAGAGCGGAGCGACCACGTGAGGGTTGGCCACACTCACGATCTCGCGGTACCTCACCCGGCGCCGACGTATGCCGTCAAAGGCTTCGAGCGCCACGCCCAACACGATCACTGGTACCGCGGGCTGACTCAATATCAACATCAGTGCTACGGCCACCGCGACCGACACGGTGGCGGGGCCTACCCGCCATTTCACCGGCTTCAACGCGTGGACGGTACTGCGGTGAAGTTCTCGGCGACGCCACCAGGCTACGAGAACAATCGTGAGAACGACTGACGCGGTCCAAGCGAGCGCCATGTGTTCGACGTAGGTGACGCCACGAACCGGATGGCTGGAGAACACCAACATGTTGGTCAGATTCGAGCCGACCAGTAGTAGTGACGCAGCGTTGGACATGAGAATCGTGCCGTAGAGGAACGCAACGTCGTCCGCGTCACGAGCGCGAGACGCGTGTAAGGCCACTGGCGTCATGAAGACGACCGACGTGTCCAGATTCAATAGCGCAGTCACTATGGCCACCGCCACCATCATCACGACGAAGAGCGTCATGTCATTGCCTGGCGAGCGCGCGACTAGGTTGCCAACCGACTCAAAGATCCCCTCACGCGACGAAACGTGTCCGATCAACAACAGCCCAGTGATAAGGACGAAAGGTTGCCATGAATGAGATAGCGACTGCAGAAACAAGTTCACCGACTAACCCTAGGGTCACCAATCTCGATCAAGGTAGGCAACGAGTCTTTGTCCCCTCCAAAGTATTTCCACGTGGTCAGTCGACGTGCTCGCCCTCGTCGGTCGGTGAGTACCTCCGGCTGATCCCCTCCCATTCGTGACACCCGCTAGATAATGTGATTTCGTGGTTCAGCGTGTCTATCTCGAAGTTGCGTCGAAGCTCGTCTTTGCAGTGTCTCTGGAGTGGCCTGGTTGGTGTCGGCGGGGGCGTGACGCTGACGACGCCCTCGTCCAGTTGCGTCACTACGCCCCGCGCTACGGCGCCGTGGTTGGGCGTGACCTGACTGGAGAGGACTTTGAGGTCATCGGCTCGATCGCAGGAAACTCGACGACGGAGTTCGGTGCTCCTCGCGTCCAAGGACCCTGGGATGCCACGCCGACGACTGACACGGTTCGTCGCGCGCACATGGAAATAGTGCGTCAATGCTGGTCGTACTTCGACGACGTCGTCGCGACGTCACCCGAGGAACTCGCAAAGGGTCCGCGCGGCGGCGGCCGTGATCGCGATCAAATCGTTGACCACGTCTGCGGTGCCGAACGCTCGTACGCTTCGAAGATCGGTGTGCGGATTCCTCCGCGAACCCCCTGGGTCCAACAACGCGAAGTAATCGCCGAACGTTTAACGGACGGGTACGCCAACGAGAAATGGCCGGCGGAATACTCCATGCGTATCATCGCTTGGCACGTCCTCGACCACGCGTGGGAGATCGAGGACAAGAGCGTTTGATAAGCGAAACTGCTCGCGCGATAGGCGTGACGTGGTCTTCGCCCCCCTCTACAGGTCCGGACGCGAGAACGCCGTCACTACGTTGGTCACATAAGGCATTTGTACCGGGTCATCGCACCCCGATAACACTGACGAGACGTCGCGGACGAGCGCTGACTGTTCAGCCGTCGACATCACGCTGATGTAGCTCGTCGTGGTGACGAGTTGACGAACTTGCTCGTGGGTCATGGTCCTCGTGTGGTGGAAGGTGGCGGGCTGCACGTCACGGAATGGACCCGCCGCCACGATGGCGGCGTAATCAACGCGAGCGTCATAGGGCTGGCGAACATCCCAGAGCATCGCGTGATTCAGATCGCGGACCCACGCGACGTCGACGTCGCGTTCGTTCCAGATAAGTCCGAGTCCCCCGCCAGGGCGTAGGACACGATGAATCTCTTGCAGCGCCACGGGCGCGTCAAACCAGTGGAACGCCTGGGCAACGACAACCGCCGCCACCGAGTCGTCGCCCAGGGGAATGGCCGCGTCGGTGCCATCAAGAATCTCGACATCACCCGTCTCACGAGCGAATGTCGTGCGCATCGACTCCGAAGGTTCGACCGCCGTGATGCGACCGACCCGAGGAAGTAGTTGACGGGTAAAGATGCCCGTCCCGGCCCCTAGGTCAAGGACGTGGCTCTGCGTATCAAGCGCGAAGAGGTTAACGAAATGCTCCACAGCCTCGTCGGGATACCGTGGCCGCACGGCGTCGTAGAGGCCGCCGTGAGCGAAACCTTGTGCCCCTAATTGCTTATCGTTGTTCACTTTTTCCTCCGCTGCGATTGTCGTGGATCGAAGCCGTTTCGTATCGTCACTCGAGTAACGAGGCAACTGAAGCTGGCCCCGAGATGGTGACTAGTTCGCATCGTCCACCGACGAGAAGACATTGTGATAGCTCTCATCGGCCACGCCAATGTCGTACCAGGCGTAGAACTCGTCGCGACCGCGTCGTTGGGTCACGAGATGTTCGGGGTGCTGAGACCAAGCAAACTGTGACGCCGCGTCACGAAAGCGCACGATCGTCACGCGTTCACCGTCAGGCGCAACATAGAACTTCTCGTCGATGAAACCATCCATAGTGCGGACCAGTCGACTCATCTCGGCAGCCACTTGCGCGTAGGACTCGTCGACCCCTTCACGCAAGCGACTTCGAAAGACGGTCACGATACTCACGCCATTATTCTCTCAGACCCTGGTGTTGATAGTCGAGACGCACGCTGTCTCGACCGCGGTGGTATCACTCGACGCTCACGGGCGCGGCATCGAGAGTGCGACCCCGAACCAGGGGCGTGCGCGGTAAGAAGAATGCCGGGATGATTCCCAGGGCACAGGTGCCACAGGACCACCAGAAGGAATGACCGAAGGCTCGCGCTATGGCATCGAGCTGCGTCACGCTCGGTCGCGCCAGACCATTTTGAATGGCCGCGCCAGCGCGCACCCCAATTCGCTGACTTATCTGCGTGTCCAGGACGACCGCGAAAACCGCCACACCCAGGGATCCGCCGATTTGTCGGAGAATATTTGTCGCGGACGTGGCCTTAGGAACTTGATCTTTGGTCAAGTTCCGATATGACGCGGCGATAACGGGCATCATGCCGAATCCCAGTCCGATTCCGCGAATGAAGAGAGCCACACCCAACAGGTAATAGCTCGTGTGTGCGCCGACATTCGTATAGAAGTACGTGCCGAGCGCCAGTCCCGCCATTCCCCAAGCCGCCACGTAACGGGGCCCGTGTTTATCCGACAAAGAGCCGGCAAGTCGCATCACCAGTGCCGCCCCGATGCCCTGAGGGGCCATCATGAGACCGGCTTTCCACGCCGCGTCACCCCGATCGATCTGATAGTAAAGGGGGAGAAGGAACATCGTCCCGTAGAGGGTCGCCCCAGTCAAGAAGATGCCGACGCTAGCGAAACTAAAAGTACGATCGCGAAACAGTCCTAGGTCGATCAATGGTTCGGGGGCCTTCATCGATCGTCCGATAAAGGCCAGCGACAAAATGACGCCACCAACGAGACTCAACCACACCGAATTACCGTGAAAACCTCCCTCGACCCCGACTTCGGACAGCCCGTAAACGATGAGGGCGAGACCAGGCGCCAGGAACAAGAAGCCCGCTAGGTCGAAACGGTGCTCTCTATCTCCCGGTGTCTCGATGAGAAATGACCGCGACAACCACAGCGCCACAAGACCGATTGGCACGTTAACAATGAAGATCCAGCGCCACGACGTGTTGGACACGATGAGACCGCCGAGGACGGGGCCCAGAATGGGTCCCAATAGTTGCGGTACGCCGACGATGCCCATGACTTTGCCCATTCGCTGGGGCCCCGCAGTGCGAGCCATGATGGCCTGACCGACGGGCATGATCATTCCACCCCCAAAACCCTGGAGGACACGAAAGAAAATCAAACTATCGGCCGACCACGCGAGTGCACACAACGAGGAACCGAGAAGAAAAAGGGCCAACGAGATCATATAGACCCGTTTCGCTCCGATACGGTGAATCGCCCAGCCCGACAGGGGAATCACGATCGCTAGGGAGAGGAGGTAACCGGTCGTGACCCACTGGATCGTACTGACGGTCGAACCAAAATCGATACTGAGCGTGTGCAACGCCACCGCCACGATGGTCGTATCGAGGATCGCCATGATCGTACCGAGCACGACCACCACCGCGGCGCGCACGAGCTCAGGTTCAAGGCGTTCTCTTGTTGCCGGACGCGACATTGGGACCCTTCAATCTGGTTGAAAATGCACTGTGCCCAGCAGCAGGTTAGGGGCGCTCACGTTCACTCCGATCAGCGTCGCGAATGTACCGGCCCCAACGATCGACGTCAGCTCTTCACCATCCGTCGTTCACGGGCTCTTATCACGACTCACGGTCGAGTCGCCCAGCGCACCAGGTGTTTGATGCCTGGTTATCGGCTGTCGCCAGTCTCACACTGAAGTACGTCGATGTGCGCGGCACGTCACTCTGGGCGGTCCCTCAATGAACGAACATCCGACACTCCGGCTCGGGAACTCCAATTCCCTGGTGAAATTCGCCAGTGGTGCTCTAGTAGCCGACGGTGAAACGCGTCCGATGGTGAACCGGATTGTCGATCTCGTCGAGGAAGGCAATCGCAAAGTCCGCGCCGCTGATGAATGAGTTCCCGTCGGCATCGACCAACAGATTGTCGTCGCCCGTGCGATATGTTCCGGTGCGTTCTCCCGGGGCGTAGGCGCCGAACGTCGCCGGTGGGCTCACGTAGAACCAGTCGACGTTGGTCGAAGATTCCTTGAGGGCCTCCAGCACCGCAATATGAGCCCGCGCCTCCGCTTTGAATATCTCCGGAAACTCTCGAGTGTCGATCAAACGTGGCCCGCCGGGTGATACCAGCAGGCTCGATGCTCCGCCCACGACGCCCAGTCGCGCACCGCCCGACGACACTGCGTCCAGGATCATCGGAACGAGCGTCACGAGATACGCCTCGCCGTTCTCTGCCCCGTGCACCGCGACGACAACGGTCGACGCTTGTGTCGCGAGTTCACGCAGGAGTCCCTCATCGTTGATGTCGCCTCGCCGCACAGTGACACCAGCGGGCGTCTCCTTCGGTTCCGATCGGCTGACGCCAATTACCTGATAGCCGCGATGAAGTGCCTCGTTCGTGATGTGGCCACCGACGTAGCCTGTCGAACCAATGACCGCGATCGTGCCCATGTCATGCTCCTTCATTTGTGAGTCTCATTAATACGTCAATACGTCGCGGCGCCGCCGCTAGGTCGCGCGAGTTTTAGAGTCGTAGGGCGCGAAGCGTGGGCTCGGCCCACAACGAAGGATCATTCCAATCGACGCCGGGAACGTCGACGTACAGTTCGATTTCATTCCCGTCAGGGTCGGTGATGTAGAGGCTGTGGGTCATCCCGTGATCGGTTGCGCCCACCACATTCACCGAGTTCGCCATCAAGACGTCACGAGCCTCACGCAGCTCGTCGTCACTGGTGCCGATCTTGAGTCCGAAGTGATACATGCCCACGCGGCGACCCGCGGGCAACGGTGCGGCACTCGGTCCCACCTCGATGAGCAAGAGCTCGTGGTGGGTGCGACCGCCAGGCGAGTTGAACGCCGCGGCGGCAAAAGGCATCTTGCCGTTGTCTCCGTCTAGGATCGGGCGCCACCCTAGGACGTCTCGGTAGAAGTGCGTTGAAGCCGAGAGGTCGCGCACGTACAAGACCAAGTGTCCCAACTCTTTAATCTCCATCATTCCTCCGTCGCCGACCAACGTCTGTCAGATTACCGAGCGATGCTCGTCGACCAAACGGTCCCAGCGCGGTTACATCTGCTCAGACGCTGAGCGGAAATCAGAGGATTGAGATGCTCATAGTTTCACAACGTCGCGTAATTGACTGAATGGCGACATTCACGAAATGGTAGCCCGCTGGCCCTGAAGGACATGAGAGCGTCTGTCGTCGTGGTACCTATCGTCGCGTACAACACCAGCGAACGTCGCTCCTCGACGCACACCGGACCTCGCGCTCGTGCCAAAGACCTTCGTCAGTACCGGCGCGTTCTGGGACCGTTCTAGGACGTCATGGACTAGCGAATCAGCGTCGCGAGGTGTGACGCGACGCGCGGCCACTCGTCGTCGGTGATCGAGAACATCGCCGAGTCACGAAAACGCCCGTCCTCACCGGCGACTTGCGACGGCTGCCAGTGACGCAGGACTCCCTCGAAGGTGGCGCCGATGCGCACCATCGCCGCACGTGATCGCTCGTTGCGGCTATCGGTTTTCAAGTCGACCCTCGTCACGGCCCAGGTGTCGAAGGCGTGACGCAACAAGAGAAGCTTGGATTCGCTGTTGATGCCCGTGCGCTGGGCCGAAGCAGCGAGCCAGGTACCGCCGATCTCTACCGCGAAGGGAACGGATTGACCCGGGAGTGAACGAATCGTCAAGTAGCGAGTCATGCCGACCACTCGGTCGTTGAGGGCGTCGACTTGGACGAAAGGGACGACGAGCCCCGCGTCAAAGTCTTGCAACTGTGAGGCGACGTGGCGCACCATCGCTCCGCGATCACCCGGCACCACCGTGAAGCCGTAGGTGGAACGTTCCTCTGTGGCGGCTCGAACCAAGGCGTCGACGTGCTTCTCGTCCAACGGCTCCAGCCGTACTCGCTGAACCGACAGCGGGGGTACGACGAACGGGCTGGGCATAGGTGGCTCCTCGTCTTTCGTACGCTCTCTAACGCTGAACTTCCCCACGCGTCCCTTGCTGGTGGCGGTTAGGTGCGTGAAGGACCGCGTCAAAAGAATACCGGAGCGATCCAGGACCTCAATGCCGCCGCACTCCTCTCAGCGGGCCAACGACGACGTCACACTGAAGTGCGGACACGGAGACTTACGTGGCCGCGCGTCACGTTCTTGAAGGTGAGGTATGGCGCGCCTATCCTTCCTTCGCGCGTGCACCCACGCCGTATTGGAAGAAATCTTCGGTGAAATGCACCGTCACATCGAGTCCGGCACGACGGCAGATGGCTTGAAGCTCGTCGCAGGCCCAGAAATTCTTATAGATGACGAACTCACGTCCGTCGTCGAGTCGACGGGTCATCGTCTCGACGTCGTCGAGTGGCAGTACGTGGTCCGATGCGGTGCTCGTGTGTTCCTTGCGCGTGTCAACGAAGAATACGAGACCACCTGGTACGAGAGCACGCGCGACGCGAGTCAAGAAACTCTCGAGGATGTCTGCGGGGACGTGGCTGATCCAAAAGCACAAGACCACCGCGTCAAACTCGAGACGAGGAATCCACTCAAACAGGTCGGCGGTGATATAGGTCACCTTTCCCGCGCGTTCACCGAGACGCTCTCGATTCAAATCCAACATCTCACGCGACGCATCGACTGCCGTCAAATGAGATGCCCGATCCACGAGTTCCTCGGTCCAGATGCCCGTGCCTGGAGCGAGTTCCAGAACCGATTTTCCATCGAGGGGCAGGTTGCGCAGTGTGGTACGGACTTCGTGTACCTGTTCGAACCAGCGCCGAGTGGCATCCTCTCCTCGGTCGTAACGGCCGCGGCGAAAGAACCAATCGTCGTATTCCGTCGCGCGGGCGCGGTAATACTCAATTTGTTCACGAAGAATATCGGAAGAGTTGACTTCGGGCGACACGGTCTTATTGTCCCATCAACTTCACAACATTCCGGTCTCGTGAGTCATTGTGGTCGAGGTGGAGCGTCAGCGCGTGGTGGTGACGTAGTGGAAACCACCACGCGCTGTCCGAGAGTTCTTGAACCTCAGCAGCGACCCTTAGCTCGCTACAAAGGCGAGTCCGCCCTCGGGAGTGAACGCAGTGCCGCTGACAGCCACTTGGGTTACGACTCCCGTGGTGGGGTTCTCGGTGGCCAAGTAATTCGCGGGGTACTTCGGCGCGGGACACGTCGACGGGGAGCCATTGGCACCACACGGCGTCGCCACGAGCACGGGCGCGGCGCTACTGAAGGGACCGGTGATGACGTCCACGGCGTTATTGGTCGAGTCCGTGGCGTACAACGAACCAGAAGAACTCGCTGGCCAAGCAGTGTCGTCCACCGACTGAGTGAGCGCGAGGACGCTCAGCTTCTGATGCGCGGTGCCCGGGGCGCTGACGAAGATTTGCTCCTTGTCCCCCTGGCTCGTGAGCATGAAGTCGCCGCCGAATCGTGGCGCCGTCGCTGGGACAATCTCATTGGAGTCAGGATCGGTTAACGCAAGCTTGACTGATCCACTCGCACCATTGGCACGTGTCGCTGCACTCTCATCAAAGAAGAGGGGCGTCACCTTCGCTGTCTTGGACGACGTCATGAGTTGCACCGAGTAGACCGCGGGGTACGTTGCTTTGGGCGCCGCGGAACCGGTCGTACCCGGGGCCGAAGCGCTAATGAAGATCTTGCCATTGTCAATCGAGATGGCGTCGGTCCCGCCCTTGTGCGGCAGCGGCTCATTGTAGGTGTAGCGCGTCACCGCGCTCATTGCGGGAACCCCGGTACGCATGAGGTACAACGCCGAGTGAGCGTCCTCATTGACCGTCGCCAAGACGCCCACACCCGGATACGCCGTGACACCGTCGGCCTTACCGACGACGTCCCACTGCCCGAGAACGTGGCCGCTGTGGTTGAACTCGACGATGGTGCTGTCCAGGTTCCCGTCGGAACTCGCTTCACCCTGGGGGCCCACGCCATTTTGAAAGCCGACGAAGAGATCCTGGCCCGACTGACTGATGTCATCGGGCTTGCTCAGCGCCTCACTGTGTGTCGCTCCCGACGCCACGTATGAGTGGTGCAGCGACGTGCCGCTAAAGAGGCGCGTCACGTGAAATGTACTTCCAGTCGCGGCTCCGGCAATGTCCAACGAGTATGTGATACCGCTGGTCACGACGCCTACTGCCACGCACAGCCTCAACGTCCACGTCAATGGTACGCGCATAGATATTCTCCTTCATCGGAATTGATGTAATGAATGTATGGCCCGCAATTGAACGCGAAGTGATGCTCCACCCATCATCGTGTGAAGGAGCCGCATCTATTTGAAACCGAACTCACACTGCGCGGTCCAGCAACGGTCACAGGCGTCAAAGCTCTGACGAGAAAGAACGAACACGCACGAAGGTCGAACCATGGTGGTCGTGCGTGTTGCGAGAATGCGAAACCGGCCGGCCGTTTCGTGAAAGTCGCGGTGCGATACTGGACGAGTCGGCAATCGCCATGCACTGGCGAGAGAATTGATGCCCCACTGAGATTGTCGAGACGTAGGCCCATAGCGCGAACAACGTGGTGGACGAATGTCACCCACGCCGCGTTACCTGTCGTGATACGACAGCGACGGAGGAGATCGTGTCAGTCGTTTTCCACCGTGTAATCCCAATTGGCGACCACATGCTTATGGTCGGGCGCCCACTGCATGACGCCTTCACCGACCAGTTCGTAGGCGCGCACTCGGAAGGTGAGCGTCTCGCCTGGACGGAGGACTTTCGGTGGCGCGTGCTCACCTTGAACAAGGCCCAACAAGAAGACGGAGCCGAGATGGTCGATTGAATGAAAGTCTGCCAGCGAAACTGGCACGTCGCTACTGGCATCTTTCATCGTCACGGTCCACGTGCACGTGGTAGCAACGTTTTGATGCGGCAGTCCCTCACCGGGGACGACCGGTCCACTGACCGTGATCACTACGCGAAACGCCTTCGTCGAGACCTGGACCGGCAGACCTTCGACTTGCAGTGCGGGTCGTTGCATTGTCCCGGTCAACGTCGCGTCCACGTTGGGGTGAAGGGTCTTCTTTGGCAAGAAGGACGGATACGCACTTGCGGTGCCGCATCCCGCCAACGTCAGAGCGCTCAACAACAAGAGAGCGATGCGCCGGGGGCCGGGCGCGAGCGTCCGACCCCTGGCTCCATCAATGTTGCTCGCCCTTGCGAGTCGTTTCACCTTTGACGACGAATCAACCATTAGCTCCGCGCGACGATGCGAGGAGCCCGTGCGCCACCCGACTTTGTGCTCACGCTACCCCGGTGAACCGGGCACGGCGGAGCATCGAGCGACGTCGTCGAGGTACTCTTTAGCGTTGCGGTGGTCCCGTGGTTGCCTTGTCCTGGGGGACACCCGTTGCCACCACCTCCGCCAACCGTGCCGGTGAAGGACTGCGCACTGAACACGTCTGGCCCGAAGGACGCGAGGCCGGCCTGGGCCGCGTAGCCGAGGTGACCTTGTCCGTCGAGACCACCGCACACCGTGCCTGCGGGCAAGGTGGTGTTCGAAGGCTCGGTACACGTGCGTCCGGTCAAGAGGAGGTCCTCCATCGTGCGAAGAGTGCTGTAGTGGTTGTAATAGGTACTTGAAACGGTGCCGGGCTTGATGAGCGGACTGATCAAGATCGTTCCGGTGTCGCCGCCACCCGCGGTGAAGTCAGTCGGGTCATAGAGTGGGTCCGCCGTGACACAGCCTGCAGTCGTCGCCGCTTCGGCGCCGCTCGGGCACGCACTCGTACCCACGCTCGACGTGGCGCCTTCTGCCCCCAACGTGACGTTGCCGCTGAATCCTGCGGTCAACGAGACGGGCTGGCCCGCGTCGTTGAGCAATTGGAAGCTACCCATCCACGGCTTGGCGTAGTTATTCGACGCCGTGGTCACTGAGGCGTTCGAACCCAAGGACACCGGACCGGTGTCGCTCACTGCACCTACGAAGGTGTCCGCAGGGATCGTGTCGCCGGCAGCATCCGTACCCGAGACGAGGCGACCAGTGTCGTCGGCATTGATCTTGGCGTCGATCACCATGCTCGATCCCGCCGCGACCAGCGCCGGCTCAACCGACGCACCGGGCGATCCGCTCAAGTACGGACTTTCGCCCGTCAGCGCCGTCGCACGGTCAATGAATCCGGACGCTCCGGGCCCGGGCTGCAACTGCAGACCCGCGGCGTTGGTCACCTCAGGGTCGTTGGGGCCGGTGGGCTCGGTGTTGACGTTGTGGCCATTGATATTCTCGCCCGCCGCGTCAGCCAGCAGTCCGTAGGCACCGTACAGAGAGGTCGCGCCCGGCGCCGACGTGCCTTTGGACCCGAAACTTGGCTGGTCACTCGGTGCCGAGGCTGTCGTGACGTCACCGGGAGCCGGAACGTTGTTGAAGCTGTTACCGACGGTGAAGGGCGGGTTGGCTTCGTCGAACGTCACGTCGATGAGTCCGCCATCGGCGAACGCCGCCGACTTCTCGATCAGAGGTATGTAGTAGCGAAGGAACAAGTCGGACGCGTAAAGTCCTCCGGTGTAGTTTCGAGGCGTGGTCGCCTCTGGATCGTAGGCGGGGAGGCCAGCGGGAGTGTAATTGGGCGAGCCGTCAGCATTGAAGGCACCCGAGAGGTTGTTACCCTGGCACGTCGCGTCATGAGCGTCACTGCAGTTGTCCGGTGTGATCCAGTTGAACTGCGGAACGTCACTGGCGGGCAACCCGAGGTCGTGCGCCAGGCCGTAGGTGGGGTCGTCCAGGTTCGAGACGTGGTTCGCGTCACAGTTCGTGTCGGTCGATCCGCTCGTTGGGGAACTGACTCCGTCGTACTCAGGTGTCTTGGGCTCGTTGAGTGCGGGCAGTGCGGTGTAGGTGACACCATTTTGTACGCCCGCGGACTCACCAGTGAGCGACGTGAACCAACCAGTGGGAAAGTGCTTGCCCACATACTGGTCGGCGGGGTCGCCGTTACCGTTTGCTCCAGCTGGCTGCGCTCCCGTGTAACTCGAGACGTCACCCGTCGGGGCAACGAGGTTGGTGGGATTGGTCACGGGATTGGCACTGGACGAACCCGGAAGTCCGCATGCGCCGTCGTCACGACCGGGAACGGTGTCGCTCACACCGGGAGTGGCTCCGGTCACGTAGGTCGGTGAACCTACCGGCTGGGCTCCGCCCAAGTCCTGGGCGTACGCCTTCCAGGTCACCCCGGCCGCGTTGTACTGGTTGAACAACGTCGCGACGTCGGTCGGATAGGCACAGCCGTTGTTGGCCAGCGCGGCATTGACGCCACCGTGCACGAGGAGTTGACCGTAGTTACCGTTACCAGCTCCGCTGGGATTGGGAGTCGAGGTATTGGTACCACTCTTATCAGTGGTCCCATCGGTATCGGTCGCGTTGCCCACCTTGCCCGTGGTGATGATGCCGCTGTTGTTGTTGGTCATGTTCGCTGTCGTCGAGCAGTCGTCTTGCACCGCGTACGACGGTGCCTGGCCGGACACTAGTGAGATGTAGTTGTCCATGCTGAAGTGGCCCGTGCCGTAGTAATTGGTGAGCAGGGCACCTTGCTGAGGCAACGTTTGCCACAGATAGCTGTTCTGGTTGAGGCCGGTGAAGGACTCGTCGTATGACTTGTTCTCCAGAATGATGAGCCACACGTGCTTCACCCCGTTCACGGGTGTACCCGTCGACGTGATCACACATTGCGCATCGGAGTTGTGGCCACCTTGGGGGACTTGAAGAGTGCTCCCCGCTGGGCAACTGGTGTAGGTGGCGTACGACGCTGGCGTACCCACGAAGGCCGTCGACACGATCACTCCCGACACCACGATCATGAAGGCGCTGATTAGTGCGAGTGCCCGCAGGCGACTCTTGGTTGAGTGTAAGAGGTTCATAAGCAGAAACGTAACTTTGAATAATTACCCGTACCCCTTCAAGGCGACACGAAACTGGAAAAGTTGAGTGACGGTCTTTCGAACGTGACGATCAGGTGATGGGTCCATGGCAGGTGCGCACACTTCGCACGAGAAGTGGACTCACCGCACGTACTCGCGACGAGGCGCGATGTTGTCAGCCCGTCGCCAGGGAGGTACCCAGCTGACGGATCTTGACCATGTCCGATGACGGCACCAGTGACTGCAGAGAGGGGCACAACGTTAAGAGCGCAATGGATTCAACTGAGTTGAATGTAGTGACCGACAGCGGCAAATGAGTCTGTGCCTCCACGTTTCGTGCGCCGAGCGCTACCGCGACCATCGCCTCATCGAGGTGGCCGTCACGTTGCAGGAACGCACAAAACGCGGAGCCGTCGGTGAGGAGCGCACGCAGGGCAACGTTTCCCGAGGTTCTCTCGTAGCTCGTCAAGGCGGGATCGACCTCGGTAATTTCAGTCAAATACAGAGCGTCATCAGCGGATGTGGCCGTGGGAGCAGACAAGGACTGTGGCGAAGTCGTTAGTGGAGGAAGTGGAGCGACGGTCGTGTTCGTCGTTGCGGATCGCTTCGTGGCACCGCTCGGTTTCCACGCCCAAACACCCACTCCCACGCCACTCAGCACGACGACGAGGGCGACGATGCACGCAATGGCACTGCGCGAATAGCGTCGTGCTGTCGTCATGCCTGCACTTTATCCAGTGTTCGAAATCGTCTCGACCAGAACTGAAGAAGTCGAGAGTCCCAGCTTCGTCGTTCGGGTGGTGAGGCAGCGCCCGGCAACTCAATCACGAATACCTCGACTCGGATCATTGACGCCGTAGACTCCCCATGATCTCGGCGTCGGTGCGACGGCCGAGCCACGAACGGGGGCCTCGTGTCAGACTTTCGAAGGCGAGTACGACTCCTCACCGCGGGCGCGGTGGTCTCGCTCGCAATGCCGTTGGTGCCAGTGCTCGTCACTGGTACAGCAAGTGCGACCACGTCGATTTGCAACAAAGTGACGACCGCTGAAGTGTCGAGTTACCTTGGCGTCAAGGCGACGAAAGTCTCGACGGTCGTGAACGGCAGTGTGACCGTCTGCTGGTTCCGCGTCGGGGCGAATTCCCAGGCCGCCTACGTTCGCGTCCAGACGGGCGACACTCAGGCTGGTTTTAACGCCGATAAGAAATTGGCCGCCGCCGAGAGTGAGAAACCCACGACTGATCTGAACTTCGGCCCACTGCCTGCGTTCTCCACCTCGCTCGGCTCCGCGACGTACGGCTACACCTATTCGGTGACGGTCTTAAAGAAGTCCACGGAACTAGTGATCGGTGGGATCACGAGCAAACTGTCGAACGTTGAACACCTTACGAAGAAGGTCTTGCCACTCGTCTAGCGAAGGCGTTAGTGCGCGCGTCCGACCCTTCGATCAAGGCGTCGCCACGTAAGGAGAGTCGTCGACTCACTCGACGCGATACACCTGCGCGACTCCAACATCAACAGTGACATGGCGAGCGAAGCTGAACGTACGCGTCCGACGTCGTCCACCAGCGCACGACCCGTGGCCGCCGCACGCTCAACTATTTGCGTGAAAGAGCAGTTGCGCATCGCGGCCTGGTCCAGCGACCGTCATGAAATCGCGTGAGGTGACGCGTTCGCCGCACTCATCGCACACCATTTCCACGTGCGTGGTCTTGCCACATCGAGCGTGAATCAACTCGACGGGTGGTCCCGACGGCGCGGCGTACTTGTCACCCCACTGGCGCATGGTGGTCAGAATCGGCCAGAGATCTCGACCCTTTTGAGTGAGTTTGTAATCGTCGCGCGGCGGATGCTCGCAGTAGGGAACTCGCGCGAGCACTCCCGCGTCGACCAATGCATTCAAACGATCACGCAAGATGTTTCGAGAAATTCCGAGACGCCGTTGAAAATCCTCGAATCGCGTCACGCCCATAAAGGTGTCGCGCACGATGAGCATGCTCCACCACTCGCCGACCACCTCCAGGCACTGAGCCACCGAACAGTCCATCGCGACAAAACTCTTTCGCTCCATGGTTTTATCTTAGTAAGTTGCATGACGCTACGCACACCAGTAGGGTGCATTCCATGACAGAACGTTCCGGCCCCCCACCGGCCCCTCCGATCTCGTCGGCGGGTCGGCGTCAAAAGACCATCTTCGTCGTTACTGCGCTGGGCGCATTCATGGCCTCGCTGGACCTCTCAATCGTCAACGTCGCCTTTCCGGCCCTCGAGCGAGCCTTTTCCCACGACACTCGCGCCAGTCTCGCGTGGGTGTTGACGGGCTACGCCATTGTCTTTGGCTCCCTATTGGTAGTGGCAGGTCGAACAGCCGATCGACTCGGAAGCCGTCGCGTCTTCATCTTCGGCCTAGGTGTCTTTTGTTTCGGATCCCTACTCTGCGGTGTCGCACCCACAGTCGTGACCTTGATCCTCGGTCGCGTCGTCCAAGGCGTTGGTGCAGCGACACTCCTGCCCGCATCTCTCTCGTTACTCCTCGCTTCCTACTCAAAGGAAAAGCGATCGCAGGTCGTCGCGTTGTGGGGTGGCATCGGCGCTCTGGCGATCGCGACGGGACCCTCACTCGGCGCCCTGCTCATCACGGCCTTTGGCTGGCGCGCTGCCTTCTACGTGAATCTTCCCGTCGGACTTGTCGCCTGGTTGGTGGGACGTCGCGTGCTCGAAGAGACGAGGGGGTCAGGTTCGACGACGAGTCCCGACTTTCCCGGTGTCGTCCTGCTGAGCGGATCGCTGGCGACGCTCGTACTCGCTATCACCGAGGGTCCCACGTGGGGCTGGAGTAGCGCTCGCATCGTCGCTGGTTTCGTCGCCGCAATTGTTCTTGGCGCGATCTTCCTCTATCGATCCTCGCGCCACGAGGAACCGGTCCTCGACCTACGACTCTTCCACGCTCGCTCTTTCAGCGTTGCGAACACCGTGGCGTTGCTCTACTCCATGGGCTTCTTCGCCATGTTGCTTGGCAACATCTTGTTCTTGACCAGTGTCTGGCACTACTCAATCCTCCAAGCCGGGCTTTCAGTGACACCCTCGCCTCTCGTCGTAGCGGCAGTGTCCGGTCCGGCTGGCAAGCTCGCCGGTCGTTTCGGCTTCCGCCGTGTCTTGATGGTGGGATTTGCTGTCTTCACCGCGGGCCTGCTCTGGTACGTGTGGCGAGTGGACCTCGCCCCGGACTACGTGAAAGTGTGGTTGCCTGGCACGATCATCGTGGGACTCGGTATCGGATTCACGTTCCCCGTGATAAGCGCCGCGGCAGTGTCGAGTCTCGAAGCTAAACGCTACGCAGTGGGCAGCGCCGTCAATCAAACCGCGCGTCAAATTGGTGGCGCACTCGGTGTGGCGATACTCGTCGTGATCCTGGGCACACCTACGAACGCACACGAGGCTCTTCGCAACTTCCATCACCTCTGGTGGTACATCGCCTCGATGGCTGCTCTGGCCGGCCTGGTCGCAACGCTGTTACGTCCTCATCGTCTGGCACCCACAGGACTGGAGGTTGATGATTCGACCGTCGATGAGGCACGAGGGTTGGAAGAGATTCTCGACGGCGAGATCGCCCTCAAGGCAAAGCGATCAGAAGGGTAGCGGCACAACGAGTTTCGTCAGGCCGAACGTCGACCAATCGCACACGCAACGACGCGCAAATTATGACTAATTTCTAGGAACCCGAGGGGGGAGCACCTTGGCGCTTCAAGCCACGTCCTCAACACGTGTGGTTACAGCGACTTGGTAGAGGTGAGACGAAAGACCGGGTGATTCGGAGCGATTCGATCGAGTTCAGCTACCGAGGATGTCGCGCTGACCCCGTCAAAAAAGATACCAACCTCTAGTTTCCAGCGCTTGAGGTACGCCCTCAGCACCTCTATCTTTTCCCCATTGTTTAGTTCCGTCGCTTCGAAAACTTGGACTTTGCGACCAACTCGTAGTTCACCGTTGCCAGCGGCGCGCAAATTGCGTACCCATTGGGTCACGCCGCGTGGCGCAACGAGGTATTGATCGCCGTTGTAGGAGAGAAGATTGACAGGATTTGAACGCCACTCCCCGCTGGTGCGACCACGGACCCATAAGGTTCGTGAACCCCACACGCTTATCCCTATGCCGGTCAAGACCCGCACGAGTTGGTTGAACACGTGTGTAGTGAACCAGCCGGGCTCTACGTATCGATTATTCGACTCATCGGCAGACATTGGTTCATTTTGCCACGGCGCACACAGGCGTTCCAACCTCAGATATCGCCTACTGACTCGTACACGTGTGCGTACCGTACGTTCTCGATTCCACTCCACGAGAAGTATCTGGCCCAAAGGTGAGGAGTACTCTATCGAACGCGTTGCGCAAACACTACGAAGTCCTCGGTGTGCCCGGCGCCTGCTCCAGTACTGAGCACTCGTGGACGGCGAGCATTGAAGAGGAGGTCCCAGTCACCGTCGAGAAGTGCTGCGACATCGGCAGGCGACACGTAGTCGTTTGGATCACAACCGTGTGAAAGCGCCAGTTCCACGTCGATGTCAGCGTGATGCACGAAAAGTAAGTATCCATTGGGCGCTACAGCCGTCAACAGTGCCCGCCCAGCTTCGTGAGTCTCGGTCCGCAGCAGTACCGGATACTGGGCCGAGACGAGCGTGAACCCTTCGGACGGAAGTGTCGCCTCTAGTAAGCCGGCATGCAGCCACTGCACTTCGACGCCGGCCCTTTGCGCTTCGTCTCTTCCACGATTAATGGCGACTTCCGACACGTCAAGTGCTACAACCTGCCAACCGCGACGAGTCAGCCAGATTGCATCGGCTCCTTCGCCGCACCCCACGTCCAATGCCGTACCTGGATCCAGGTCTTCGACAAATGCAACGAGTGATGAATTGGGATCGCCGCTCCACATCCGCTCGGTGCTTGAGTACCGCTCATCCCAATCGAGTGAACTCTCTGAATAAGGAGGGCCGTGTCGACGCCCACGTTCGTCGACATCGTGTCCGTTCTGCTCATAGTCAGAGGTCATTGCTAGATAGCGTAACGGTGCAACGGAGGCGCCAACGGCGATCGGTACTCGTAAGTGGGGCGAGCTATTTGTGCCGCCGCCGAACTCAAACTACGTCAGGTTCGCCGAACTGGTCTCAGGCCACTTGAGTATGGGTGGCCTCGAGCACAAATGTACGCAAATAATTTTAATGGGTCTGGACGTCGGAATACTCAAATACGGTTGATCGCGGCGACGATGCTTTCTGCGAACTCGTCGGGACGCGATAGAAAAGGGTGATGCCCTGCGCCGAACTCGACGAGTCGCGAATCCGCCTTGACGCGTTGACGTTGCACCTCGGGCGAGGTGGCGAGATCCTCGGTGCAGACAAAGTACGTGGCGGGCTTCTGTTGCCAAGCGATCTGGCGAGGTGCCTGGGTGAACGCCGCTAGAGATTGACGTGTGAGACGGCTGAGTGCTTGCTCGGTCGTGCTCTCGTCGCAGTCCTGAAGGAAGTACTCCCGGATCATGTCGGGATCGACGCCGACAGTCGCGTCCTCACCCGCCAGTAACCACGGCGCTGGCTCTGATCCTATGAGATCGGCCTGGGACTGTCCCGCGTCAGGCATCACTGAGGTCACGTACAACAACTGGGTGACGCGGTCGTGAGTACCGGCCTCGGTAATAATCATCCCGCCGTAAGAGTGGCCGCAGAGAACGACGGGGCCGTCGACCTCTGCGATCGCCTCGCGGCACGCTTGGACGTCGTCGTAGAGGTCCCCGAGCTCATCGCCGATCTCACCGCAACTCGGCAGTGCAACTGCGACGGTCGCGACGCCGAGTTGGGCGAGCGGCTGCGCCATCCGGCTCCACCACCAATCTGCGTCGCGGACACATGCGCCATGAACGAACACCAGAGTTGTCATCGCGGGGTCGGGACCATTTTCGGACTCAGAAGGAAACCGCCGCTCGTTGTATGAGCCTGCAAGAAGTCGGGAGACAGAGTCATCTCGTCGGAGAAGGCGCCTAGCGATAGATCTCGTCGAGAGACACATCGTTTGAATTCATCTGTCACAATGTCCACCGTGAGTCCTCCTGGGTCAGAAGTAGATTTCTGTAATGACGTTACATTATCTGGCCGACCTCGTGACGAGCAACGTCGACACCGACTACTAGCCCAAACGGCGCAACTGCTCGTCACCCGCCAAAGTTGTGAGGTCTCCCTGAGAGAGCTCGCGGACGCCCTCAAGACCAGCTCCCGGATGCTTGTCCACCATTTCGGATCCCGCGACGCTCTCATCGCTGCCGCCCTCGCCCACGCTCGCTACCAACTTCTCGACACCTGCCGCGTGCAGCTCGCCGAACAGAGTCCGCGGAATCTCCGCGGACTTGTCATCTCCCTGCGCGCCATCATCGCCGACCCGGCCAACCGTCCCTTCTTCCGGCTCTTCGACGAGGTCAACGCCCTTGCACAAACCCAGCCCGATCGGTTCCCGGGTTTCGGCCGTGCCAGCGTCCACGACTGGCTCCCCCAATTCACCGAACTGCTGAGACCGTCCAACCCCGACGACGTCACCGCCCAAGCCCAGGCCACTCTGGCGCTCGCCGTCATCCGCGGGCTCATGCTTGACGACAACGCAACCGGCGACCATTCAAGGATCGACGCCGCGTTCGCGGTCTTCGATGGCTTGTAGATTCTCCGACCTGTCGCAACCACTGCGGCTAAACGCTGGCGTTCAAAAAACGTGTGACCTTCCTCAAACACGAGCGAGGAAGAGACCCGTTATTCGAGACGAATCCTAAACACGTTGGTCTCGCGTTGCACGAAACCGACCCGGCGATAGAGCGCGTTCGCCGCTTCGCGCCCCGGACGACTCGTGAGGTCGACCGTCAACGCACCTAGGCCCTTGGCATGCTGCACCGCGGTCGAAGTGAGAAGTTCTCCCGCACCAAGTCCACGCGCTTCGACGTCGACAACGACGTCCTCGATCCAGGCTCGAGTTCCGGTAGGTATCGGGAATATCGCCAGGGTTAACATCCCTATGGTGCGACCATCGGTGGCCGCGATGAACAACGTGACAGCACCCGAAGCGAGCAGGTCACGCAGTTGGTCCAAGTTCATTGCGGCCGCCGACGTGGAGAGTTGAGGCAAGAGGCGATTCACGTCGGCGAGGAGTTCTTCACTCGCTGACGTCACGATGTTGACCTCGATCACTGGTCACCCCTCCAGACGGGTCGGCGCAGGTCGTCGTAGAAGACGTCACGGACCTCGCCATCGATCGCGGCGAAGATTTCCGGTGCCCATCGTTCCGCACCTAAGGTGTCGGCGGGCAATTCGTCACGGGCGAACCATCCGGCGTCGAGGCACTCGAGTTCGTGAGGTTGCAAAGTTCCGCCGACCGCTCGACACAAGAAGACCAGCGAATAGAGCGGCACGCGCGACACGCCTAAGCGGAGTCCGTCGAGAACTCCGATGAGTCGCACAGGTTCCGCTTCAATACCGGTCTCCTCACGAACCTCTTTGACGACCACCTCTGGTGCGGAATACCCGACATCGCACCAACCCGTGGGATAGAGCCACACCCCCGAATCAGCGCGCTGAATCAGTAGGAGTTTCCCTTCGTCGTTGACAACGGCTGCACCGACGGCGACCTTGGGCGTGATGTAACCCGCCACGCCCTCTCCCAATTCCTTCATCCACTCAATGACGTGTCCGTCCGCGTCGCGAGCGCCGTCTCGGCCCTCGTCGGCGGTAACCTTGATATCACCCGCGATGTGCAGAATCTCGTCGTAGCGCTCGCGCTCGAATTGGCTCTGGGTGAAAGCCAATCCCGTTCTGGCAACTCCCGAGAGCGCCTCGGCCCACCGACGTAAGTCCTTCTCAGAGGCAGACATGCTCACAGAGTGAACGCTACCTTCGTTAGGCCAAGGTGGCGTCGAGCACGTCGTCGAGATCGCCCACGAGTCCGGTGTAGAAAGGCCCGAATTCACCGTACAGAGTTGACGCTTCGTCATAACGCATCGTGTACACGCACTCCTTGAGATCGTCGAGACGTACCCCAAAGAGCGTCACCCCCCACTCCCAGTCATCGAGTCCGGTCGAACCTGTCACCACCTGCAGCACGCGACCCTTGAATTCGCGACCTGACGCGCCGTGTTCGCGCATGAGTTTCTCGCGCTGCTCGTAGGGCAACGCGAACCAGTTATTCGTTTCGCCGCGGCGCTTGGACATCGGGTAGAAACAAAACGCGGTCATGTCCGCTGGTGGCAACACCGGGTACAGCCGCGCGTTGATCATTTCTTGGGGCATGCCCATCGCGTACTCGGACACCTCGGTGATCGACACGTAGGACTCGGACACCACCAGTCCGGCGGCTTGGATCTTGGACTGGAACTTACGAAGCTCCCACAAGTCCTCGCCCAAGACCATGAAACACAAGTCGGCCTTGGCTCCCATGATGGCGGTCGTCACCACTTGGAGCCCGGCCTGGGACGCTTCGTCCATTGCCTGGTGCACGACCTCGCGATCGATGGCGTGCTCGACGTGACAAAACAGGTGCAGGACATTGAGTCCGCGTGACGGCGTGAGCGGCGTGGTGGTCATAGAACCATGATAGGGAGAGCGCTATAACGACAAAACCGCGGGGCCCGAAGGCCCCGCGGCGTCGCACATTCCTAAAGAATGTTTAGTAGTCGTCCATGCCTCCACCGGCCATTGACGGCGCGTGCTCTTCAGGCTTGTCCACGATGACGCACTCAGTAGTGAGGAATAGCGCCGCGATGGACGCCGCGTTCTGTAGGGCTGAGCGGGTTACCTTAGCGGCGTCGATGACACCGGCCTTGAGCAAGTCCTCGTACACGTTGGTTGCGGCATTCAAGCCCTCGGTCGGCGACGGCAAATTGCGGACCTTGTCCACGATGACGCCACCTTCGAGACCCGCATTGACGGCGATCTGGTTCAATGGTGCCTCAACGGCCTTGGCGACCATGCGTGCGCCAGTCGCTTCGTCACCGCTCAGCGTGTCAGCCACGGCCAAAATCGCGGTCTGGCTGCGCAGCAAGGCAACGCCACCACCGGGCACGACGCCCTCTTCGATGGCGGCCTTGGTCGTCGACACCGCGTCTTCGATACGGTGCTTCTTTTCCTTCAGCTCGACTTCTGTCGCCGCGCCAACCTTGATGACCGCGACGCCACCGGACAACTTCGCCAGACGCTCCTGGAGCTTCTCACGGTCGTAGTCGGAGTCGGTGTTCTCGATTTCTGCCTTGATCTGTGAGACACGACCCTTGATCTCTTCTTCGGTGCCAGCGCCTTCGACGATGGTCGTCTCATCCTTGGTAACGACGATCTTGCGGGCCTGGCCCAGCAATTCGATCGCGGCGTTCTCGAGCTTGAGACCAACTTCTTCAGCGATCACGGTCGCACCGGTCAAGATCGCGATGTCCTGGAGCATTGCCTTGCGACGCTCACCGAAGCCCGGAGCCTTGACGGCAACCGACTTGAAGGTGCCGCGGATCTTGTTCACGACGAGTGTGGCGAGGGCTTCGCCTTCGACATCTTCGGCGATGATGAGCAACGGGCGACCAGACTGCATGACCTTTTCGAGTACCGGCAAAATGTCACGGACTGATGTGATCTTGCTCGAGACGAGCAGGAGGTAGGCGTTCTCAAGAACGGCCTCTTGACGCTCGGTGTCGGTGGCGAAGTACGGGGCGATGTAACCCTTGTCGAAACGCATTCCCTCGACGAGGTCCATGTCCATTCCGAACGACTGGCTCTCTTCAACGGTGATGACGCCGTCCTTGCCAACCTTGTCGATGGCGTCGGCGATCATCTGGCCGATCTCGGAGTCGGCTGCGGAGATGGACGCGACCTGCGCGATCTGCTCCTTGGTGTCGGCGGGCTTGGAGAGTTCGTGCAACGACGCCACGGCGGCGTCAACTGCAGCCTCGATGCCCTTCTTCAGTGACATCGGGTTGGCACCAGCGGCCACGTTCTTCAGACCCTCACGGACCATCGCCCAGGCGAGGACCGTCGCGGTCGTCGTGCCGTCACCGGCAACATCGTCGGTCTTCTTTGCGACTTCCTTGACCAACTCGGCACCAATCTTCTCGAAAGGGTCCTCGAGGTCGATGTCCTTGGCGATTGACACGCCATCGTTCGTAATGGTGGGAGCCCCCCACTTCTTGTCCAAGACGACGTTGCGACCCTTGGGTCCCAAGGTGACGCGTACGGCGTCGGCCAACTTGTTCATTCCGCGCTCGAGCGAGCGACGGGCTTCTTCATCGAAAGCGATTAGTTTCGCCACGGCGATTCCTCCTAGTGCGACTGCACCGCGATTGGTGCAAAGTCAATATTAGCACTCTAAGGGTACGAGTGCTAATACGAGTCAGCCCCCCGCGACCGCCGGCACCAGGGAGACCGTGGTCCCTGAGTCGAGCACGGTGTCCAAGCCCTGCAGAAACCGCACATCCTCGTCAGCCACGAAGACGTTGACGAATCGACGCAGCGCGCCCTTGTCGTCGAGCACGCGAAACGCAATACCGGGATACGCCGCGTCCACCGCAATGATTGCCTCACGCACGGTGAGCGCGTCGACGGGGACTTCACCCGCTCCCCCAACGAGGGTACGAAGTTGACTGGGCAGACGAACGATGACGCTCACGAGGCACTCACTAACTGGTGGAATCGCAGTGCCTCTTCGGCCGCCGCGAGTGACGGGGGAATGGTCGAAGACACCGTCGCGGTGTCCACGATGGCGTCGAGGGTCTTGAGACCGTGACCAGAAATAATTGCGACGATCGACTTATTGGGGTCGATCGTTCCGCGACGCACCATCTGGCGCAGCGACGCGATCGTCACGCCGCCGGCAGTTTCGGCGAAGACGCCCTCGGTCTCAGCCAGGAGTCCGATGCACTCGAGGATCTCCTCGTCGCTCACCGAACCGATGTCGCCCCCGTGGGCGCGGACCTCGTCAAGGACATAGGGGCCATCGGCTGGGTTGCCAATGGCGAGCGACCGGGCGATGGTATTGGGGCGCTGGGGGGTCACGACGTCGGCGCCCTCGGCGAAGGCCGTCGCGATGGGAGAACAGCCCGTCGCCTGCGCGCCAAAGAGTACCGGCTCCTTACCGTCGACCAGACCCAACTCGATGAATTGGCGAAAGCCCTTGGCGACCTTGGTGAACTGCGACCCCGATGCCAGTGGCACGACCACTTGGTCCGGTGTGCTCCAGCCCAATTGCTCGCAGATCTCAAAGGCCAGAGTCTTCGATCCTTCGGCGTAGTACGGGCGAAGGTTCACGTTGGCGAAGGCCCAGTCCGGGTGCTCGGCCACCAGTTCGACGCACAAGCGGTTGACGTCGTCATAGTTGCCCTCCACTCCTAGCACCGTGCCCCCGAAGATGGCGGTCATCGCAATCTTGGACTTCTCGAGGTCCGAGGGAATGATGGTCACGCTCGGCCAACCAATGAACGCCGCGTGGGCGGCCACCGATGTCGCGAGATTGCCAGTCGATGCGCAGGCCGCCGTGGTGAATCCCAGACGTCGTGCGCTCGACAAAGCCACCGAGACCACGCGGTCCTTGAAGGAACCCGTCGGATTGCGAGTGTCGTCCTTCAGCCAGAGCTCCTGGACTCCCAAGATCTCTCCCAGGCGCGTCGCTCGTCGTAGCGGTGTCCACCCGGCACCCAAGTCGACCGGCTCGACGCCGGGATCGGGCAACAAGGCGCCGTAACGCCAAATCGAGTTCGGGCCCGCTTGGATGGAGGCGCGCGTCACGGCTCCCTTGGCGGCGTCGAGGTCGTAATGCACCTCGAGGGGACCGAAGCAAAATTCACACGAGTAGCGGGCCTCCGCCGGGTAGGCGGTACCACACTCTCGACATAGTAGGCCGGTGGCGAAACTCATATCTCCCTTTTCATCGTTCGGGCTTTGGCACCTGGTGTGACAGGGTTACTGTGACTCACACTGGTTGTCGCGACTTCATCGGGCCCGCCCCTCAGTCGCTCTTGATGACTTAACTATTCTGCCTTGACAGGTTAGTGGAGTCAAGCTCGATGTGCAACGCTCGTCTCATAGCCTGAATCCATGGAGAGTATGAACGCCCCCTGGACCCTATCCACCGACGACTTTGACCTGGCCACCGTCTGGAATCTGCGTCAAGGTCGCCGCGTCGCCGTGATCATTCCAGCGAAGAACGAGGCTGCCACGATTGGTGCGGTGATTGACGCTGCGAGCCATCACGAAGGTTTCGTCGACGAAATCATCGTCGTGAATGACCATTCGAGTGACGACACCCACTCGATCGCCGCGCACCACGGTGCGCGGGTCCTTGACCTGAGTGGCCCGTCGGGAAAAGGCGAAGCGCTCGAGGCGGGACTACGCTCGTCGACTTCAGAGTTCGTCGTGTTCCTCGACGGTGACGTCCTCAACCCGGGCGTCGACCACGTCGCGCGCATGTTGCAACCCCTGCTCGAGAAGCCCCACATTCACCTGGTCAAGGGCTATTACGAGCGCCCCCTGCACGACATGCCCACGGGCGGAGGTCGAGTCACCGAACTCGCCGCGCGACCGATCCTTTCTCTCCTCTACCCCGGCCTCGGTGAGATTCGACAGCCCCTGGCCGGAGAGACGGCCGCGAGACGCGAGACCCTCGACGCTCTCCATCTCGAGTCGGCGTACGGGGTGGAGATCGCCATGTTGATCGACGTCGCACAGAAATTTGGTGTCGCGTCCTTGGCTCAAGTCGACCTTGGAGTCCGGCGTCACCGCAACCGACCACTCGAAGAACTGCGTCCAATGGCGGTCGAAGTGTTGCGTTCCGCGCTGGAACGCTTTCGCGTCGAACTCCCTCGCGCGGATTAGCTGTGAACGTCAGGTCCGAGTATGACCACGACGTCATCACCGGTCGCCCCAGGGACTGGCGTCGCGGTGCCGATGGGTTTGGCGGCCGTAGCGGGCACCCCGATCTCGGTGGCGATCTCTGTCGCCGCCCAGAGGTAGTTGGGGTGATAGTAGATTGCCGTCGCGGTCTCGGACGGACCGTTAACCCGCGGCAGCGTATTCCACCCGAGCAGTTGCAACTTGGTCGTCCAGGTTCCGGCAAGGTTCGGGATCGTCGTGCCATTGGCAACTTGGACGCTGACCTGAGACTTCGGCACTGTCGTCTGCGACGCGGTCGTCGTGGTGGTGGTAGTGGATGTCGTTGTCGAATTGTGGGTTGGTGCGTGTTTGGAATGTGCGCGTAACGTCACGAAGGTTGCGCCTACGAAGAGCACCAGGATGATCAGCATGACCACGAGAGGTGGCTGGTAGTGCGAGCCACCCTTGGGTGTGTTCGATGTGTCTTTCGCAGTGGCCACCGGTACAGACTAATGGCACGGGAACGTCACATTTAGATTCGAATTTGTTTCTCTCTCGCGTTGCCGTGACTTTTCACTAACCTGGGTTCTTCTCAGCCGGTGTGGCGCAGTCTGGCAGCGCAGGCGATTTGTAATCGTCAGGCCGGGGGTTCGAATCCCTCCACCGGCACTACATTCTTCGACGCCCGAAACCCTCGTTCACTGACGTAGGTCATGGCGAAATGATTCCCTTAGTGATTCGAAATTATGACGCAGCGTCGCACGTCGGACAAACGGTGGATCCGCCTGGAAACACCTTGCCGCAGTATCGGCAATAGACCTCTGGGCGATCACGCGGTCCACAGTCGTGTCCCAACGCACGATTTCCTGGAATCGACTCAGCGCACCATGCACAATAAATCCGTCGACGATTGTCCACGGCGCCCCGCGACGAAATCGTAGGCGCAACAGGAGCTACGTAGCTGGCCGCTGGCGAGCCACCAATGACAGAGGAAGGAGGCGCCGCAGACGGGCGAGGCACAACATCGGCCACGTTCGCTCGCGTTCGCGATATTAAACCGCCTTGAGTAGCGGGCCACGAGGTCATTGCGAAGGCCACGAAACCCACCCACGACCCGACGATTGCCGCCAGGTCAATAATAAACATCGATGAGATCTGCCCGTACGACGAAAACGAGAGGTGACCTGTTGCGATCAGATTCGCCAAAAGACCCGCCAACGACGCTGTGTCGAATCGCAGGTTGTGGAAAGGGTCAAGTATGTTCGTCTTCTGAAAATACATAACGACGTACGTCAGAATGATGGTCACAATTGGCGCCAACGGCACGGCGAGCCAATTCCAAGAACGCCCCGATTTCGAAATCAAGTTAGACCAGGCGAGGCTCGTCAGCGCGATGTAAACAACGGCGAGAACAATCGCAATGGCTAGCCACATTCGTGTATCTCCCAAGATTGTTGTATCAACGTGTTCAAGTGTGACTGACAATACTTCATCTACTTACGCCGTCTACTAGAACGTCACTTCAGTCGCCGATCGAATCTAAAGCACCCGGTTGATCAATTCGCGAAGATTTCGACTTTGCGGAACGACGCGAGAACAGAATTGGTCAGTCGTCCCTCTCCCTTGGCGCGAACCACGACGCCCACATCATTGAGGCCCGCCAGGTCTCGGTTCAGTTGACCCTCCACCGCGAGCGCTCGTTGAAGGCTAAGCAACGCGGAGCCATGCCCCGAATCTTTCGATGTTGCGTATCCATAAATCAGAACCATCGTTCGATTCCGTTGGTTGATGCCTATGGCCGTGAGCGCGATTTCGTGTCGCATTGCTGGCGTGATGACGCTTGAGTTCGGAGCGAAAATACCAATGTTGCCGACGAGAACTTGAGGGGTCGTTGCCGGAAGTGCTTTGCGCCAAAGCGCGTAAAGAATCTTGGTGCGGGTAAGGATCAGACGTGAGCCGATTCGTATATTCGGAACTGAGGCGTGAGGACTCGAAGACCACCCTCGAAAGCTATAACCAACACGGTGTAGCCCTGAGCCTCCTGGCACAACGACCGCACTCCCCGCATTGACAGTACGTGCAGGCACATGCCCGACGCCTCCGTTGTCCGAAAACTCCAATCCGACGGTTTGCTTACTGGTCGACTGGGCATAGAGAGTGAGGGTTCCAGTCGGCGTGTAGGGCGCTCCGGCTACCCCAACAAATTGTCCTCCAGTGGCAGAGGTATACCAGCCGGAGAATGAACTATTGGTTTTCGATGATTTCGGAGCAGCCGGCAAGTTAATTGAATTACCTGCCAACACCGAGACAGCTGCCGTCTGAGTACCTAGTCCGGGCAGTACGAAGGAGATTGTGTATGAATCACGAGACCAAATTGCGTAAAAGGTCTCGCTACCCGAGACGGTGATTTGTGACCCTGGCTGGTATTCGCTGCCACTTCCGTCGGCGGCCGTATTCCAGCCAATCAAGGTACTTCCACTCTTTGAGATTGCACTTCCAGTTGGAAGGTTGGCCAAACTGCCAAACGCAACCACGGTTGGCGTCACCGATCCCGACCCTGTGTTAGCTGAAAACTGAAGCGTCTCAGCATCGGGCGCCCATTCGGCATAGAAGGTCTCAGCATTTGAGATGGTAACTTGAGCCCCCGGCTGATATTCGGTGCCACTTCCACTGGGCGTTGTATTCCAGCCCAAGAGAGAATAGTTTGCCTTGAATAGAGAATTACCAGATGGAAGATTTGCCGTACTTCCAACTTGGACCATTAGATCAGCAACCGTGCCGTCACCCGAATTTGGCGAGAACGACAAACTCACTTCATCGGGTGTCCATTGTGCAAACAAACTTTCGGTGGATCGAAAATCAAAAACTTCCCCGTCCGAATAGGTAGTTCCACTGCCATCGGGTGATGTCGTCCAATCCTTAAACGAATAGTTCGGATCCGAGAATGCCGGACTCAAATCCTGCACGAGGGTAAGCGGCGTCGGAGTGTTCGCGACCTGATACGACTCGGTCTGATCATTTGAATTCGAATTTTCATAGAACGTCACTGTGTGATTAACACCTTGCCACTGGGCATAAAGAGTTAGGTCAGTGTTGAAAGAATAGAAAGCACCATCCTGATATTCAGTTCCACCGCCGCCTGGATTCGTGCTCCAATATCCAAAGGTGTATCCAGGGTCTGAAAAGGAGGGGGTGAGGTTAGCCACAAGCGTCAAGTCCATGCCGCCCGAACTTTGATCAGTTTGGCTCGAAGTTAGTGTCGGATTCGAACCAGCATTTTGTACGAAAGTAACAGTGGCCCCTGCGGTTGCTTGCGCAGAAATTGGAGCGATCATTATTGACCCAGAAGCCAACAGACAAATCGCGAGGACATATCTAAATCGACTTAAATTTTGCATCGAATGCTTAATCCTCATTGATTTGTTCACAACTTCGCAAACGAGAATAGCCGACTTAAAGTCCGATCAAGTATGAACAGAATAGGTAATTGTCGACCACTCGAGATTTTCAGATTCAATTACAACGGTCGCTGGAATCTATAATCCGATATTTATTTTCTCGGCTGCAAGGACCTTTGTCGCGCAACTTCAAAAGCTGCAACTGAAACTGCGACACCTGCGTTCAACGAACTGATCTTCCCCAGCTGAGGAATTGAAACAATCGCTTCGCAACGTTTTCGAGTCAATGGTGCGAGACCTTTTTCCTCACCGCCGACAACAAGTGCGACAGGAGTCGAAGCCAAGTCCAGATCATACAAAGAGGTCTTGGACTCCCCAGCTAGTCCAACGGTCAAGACGCCGGACTTATTGAGTTGGTCGATCGCGGTCGGGACTCCTCCAACATCACAGAATGTCAAATATTCGATTGCGCCAGCAGCAGTCTTCGTCACTGTCGGAGAGATTCGCGCTGATCGGTGACGCGGCACGACCACCCCGGTGACGCCTGCGCCATCAGCACTACGCAACATGGCTCCAAGATTTCGCGGATCGGTCACACCATCACATACCAACAAAAAGGGATACGAATGTTCCAGCAAACTCTCGAGGGTCACCGTTTCAAGGCGTGAAGCGAAGGCCAGCACTCCCTGGTGTCCCTCCGTTCGGGCCTCTCGGTCCAGGCGAGCCATCGAAATGACCTGCACCGGAACGCGTTGGCGCTGGGCCTCTCGCTCAATAGCGTCGAGGGTGTCTGACGGGTCTTGAGCGTCAGCGACATAGATCTTTTGGATCGTGCGGCGTCGTGCCTTGAGCAGTTCTAGAACGGCGTGACGACCCTCGACCTGTTCACCGCCGAGTCCTTCCTTCTCGCGAGTCGGAGCGCGGCGCGGACCGCCGACCTGACCGCCAGTCATCGGACGGCCGCCTTGACGTGACGGGCGGCCCTGAGGGCCTCGACGTGGCGCGGGACGGGGGCTCATGGTAACTCCTCGAGAAGTGCGATGGCGGTGGCGACGATCCCTTCGGCGCGACCCAACGCACCCAAACCCTCTGCCGTGGTTGCCTTAACCGAAACGACGCACCCGACGACAGCAGAGAGCTCGTGGGACATTTCAACCATGTACGAGGCCAGGCGCGGACGCTCCGCCACGATCGTGATGTCGACTGAGGTGGGTCGCCAGCGTTCGTCGTTCAAACGACGAAGCACTTCGAGCAACATGGTGCGAGAGGCAACTCCTGAGAATCTCTCGTCATCGTCGGGAAAAAGACGGCCGATGTCACCGAGATTGGCCGCACCCAACAGGGCGTCGATGAGTGCGTGGACGACGACGTCGGCGTCCGAGTGACCCGCGAGGCCAACCTCACCGGGGAGATGAATCAGGCCCAACCACATCTCACGAGCGGGGTCGTCGCTGAAACGATGGACGTCAATACCTTGACCGATCCTCACGAATTCTCCTCGATCGACGAAGCCACTCGCAGCAAGTCGTCGGGTTCGGTGATCTTGAGATTGGAAACTTCGCCGGGCACCACCACAACCACGCCGCCGGCCGCTTCGACGAGCGCGGCGTCGTCGGTGGCATCGTCGAGAGTTTCGTGCGCACGCTCCAGGACATCGCGGCGAAAGGCTTGGGGGGTTTGGACTGTCACGAGATCACGTCGATCGACCGTTCCCACGACGACAAGCTGGCCATCATGGGAAACCACGCGCTTGACCGTGTCGGTAATGGCCAATCCTGGGATTGCGGCGTCGGCCCCCGACGTAATGGCGTCGACAACGGATTCGAACAATCTTCCCGTCGCCAGAGGCCTCGCCGCGTCGTGGACGACGACGACGTCGCTGGGCGGAAGGACGTCGAGTCCCGCTCGAACCGAAGCTGCTCGCGTCTCACCTCCGGCGACGACCACATCGGCGCCCTCATCGTTCCCGCGATAGTCCGCCGGAACGACGAGGACGACGAAATTGGCAACCGTTCTGGCGACGCGCACGCTGCGGGCGGCAACGGTCTCGTCACCCAATCGCGAGAACTGCTTGGGTCCGCCGAAGCGAACCCCGCGGCCGCCCGCCACGACAATGGCGGCGACCGACACGGTTACGGCAGCACCGAGGCGAGCTTTTCTTCCGCCGCGTCAGTGTCTACGTTGAGGGCGAACGTGAGTTCCGAGACCAGAATCTGGCGTGCGCGGGTCAGCATGCGCTTCTCGCCCGCGGACAAACCCTTGTCCTTGTCACGAATCGAAAGGTTTCGTACGACTTCGGCGACCTGGTAGATGTCACCAGACCGCAACTTTTCTGAGTGATTCTTGAAGCGACGCGACCAGTTGGTCGGCATGCGCGCTTCTTTCTTGCGCAACACTGCGAAGACCTCTTCGACCTCTTCGTCGTTGATAACTTCGCGCAGTCCCACGGACTCAGCGTTAGCAACGGGCACCATCAAGATCAGGTCGGTATAGGCGACCTTCAACTTCAAATAGTCCTGCTTGACGTCAAAGGCGGTCATCTTCTCGATCTTCTCAACGGTGCAGGCCCCGTGATGAGGGTAAACGAGACGGTCGCCCTTCTTATACTTGTGAGTGGCCATGACTCGGGTTCTCCTCAAAGAAACGTCGCGCGAGTGCGCTTAGGGGACTAGTTATTCTACCAAATTTTCGGCCAAACGTGTCAGATGGCTCGCGGTGGATGACGCACGTGCCAACATGGCGGTATCCACGCCGGTTCAAAGGAGTGATATGTCGCGCGAAGCCCTGGAAGCCTTTCCCCGAATATCCTTGACCTTTGGGCGTTCGCCCCTGCAACGCCTCGATCGACTCAGCGCCCATCTGGGCGGCAACGTCGAAATCTGGGCCAAACGTGAGGACGTCAATTCCGGACTGGCCTTTGGCGGCAACAAGACCCGCAAACTCGAGTACCTCGCCGCCGAGGCCCTCGCCCAAGGTTGTGACACCCTCGTTTCCATCGGTGGCGTCCAGTCCAATCACACGCGCCAAGTGGCCGCAGTCGCCGCGCACCTCGGTCTGTCGTGCGTACTGGTCCAAGAGCACTGGGTGGACTGGAACGATGAGAACTATGAGACCACCGGAAATATTCTCCTGTCGCGACTCATGGGCGCCGACGTGCGCCTCGATCCAGCAAACTTTGACATTGGCTTTCGCGCGTCGTGGGAACAAGCTCTGACCGACGTCAAGGCCCGCGGCGGCACGCCCTACGCGATCCCGGCGGGCGCGTCGGATCATCCCCTGGGCGGACTCGGATTTGCCGGGTGGGCTTTTGAGGTCGAGGATCAAGAAGCCGAGCTCGGCCTTCACTTCGACACCGTCATCGTCTGCTCGGTCACAGGCTCAACACAGGCGGGGATGATCGCAGGTTTCGCCCACTCGGGCAGGGCCCAGGACGTCTGGGGCATCGACGCGTCGGCGACCGTGGAGAAGACTCGCGAGCAGATCACACGAATCGCCAGACGCACCGCAGCAGCGATCGATCTCGGTCGCGAACTCGTCGACGACGAGATTGTCCTGTTAGACCGCTGGCACGCCGGCGTCTACGGGATTGGCGACGACAAGACAATCGACGCCATCCGTCTGGTGGCGCGCCTCGAAGGCATGATCGTCGACCCGGTCTACGAAGGTAAGTCCATGGCGGCATTGATCGACCTCGTGAGTGAGGGGGCGTTCGCGCCGGGTTCTCGCATTCTGTACGCCCACCTGGGTGGACAGCCGGCGATCAACGGCTACACGAGCGCGTTCTAAGACGTCACCTCGCGCGCACGATTGATCGCATCGCCGAGCGACGCGCATCGGTCCACACGGATTCCGGGTACCTCGTCAAGTTCTCCAGTGACGGGCACCACGACCCTCGATGCGCCGAGGCGTTTCGCCTCGCGAACGCGACGCGTCAGTCCGCTCACAGAGCGTAATTCCCCTGCGAGTCCCACTTCGCCCACTGCCACCAGTGAGCGAGGGATCGAGAAACCCACCGCAGCGGACGCCACGGCGAGCGCTAGCGCTAAGTCGACCCCCGGTTCGGTGGCCGCAATTCCCCCCGCCGTGGCGCAAAAGACGTCGGACGTGCTGACATCGATGTCGCAGCGCGCCTCGAGTACCGCCAACATCAAAGACAGACGTTGGGACGACACTTGGTGGGCGACGCGCCGCGGTGAACCCGAGCTCGACGTGACCAACGCCTGGACTTCGACGAGAAAGGACCGTGAGCCGTCGTTGGTCACGGTGAAGACGACCCCCGACACGTCGGGCGTGGCCTGATGCAGTGCCATCGCCGCATCGGGCAGGTCTCGCAGACCGTCATTGAGCATCTCGAGCAACCCCACCTCCCCAGTGGGTCCGAATCGGTGCTTGAGGGCACGCACGACGCGCAGAGTGCCGAAACGATCACCTTCGATGCGCACCACGGTGTCCACGAGGTGCTCGAGAGCACGAGGGCCCGCCAACTCGCCGTCCTTGGTGACGTGACCGACCAGAATCAACGCCGTGGACGTGGCCTTGGCCACACCACACAGCCGCTCGGCGGCACGGCGAACCTGAGGCACCGACCCTGCAACGCCACCGAGCTCATCGTCGCTCATCGCCGAGATGGAGTCAATGACGCACACGTCGGGACGACGTTGCTCGATGAGAGATACCGCTGTCGGGACCGACGTCGTAATGGCCACGTCGAGACCCTCGGGAACGTCGCCGAGGCGCCGTGCTCGTTGAGCGACCTGACCTGCCGACTCCTCGGCACCGATGAGCAACACCGAGGCGCCCGCGATCGCCAGGGCGCGCAGACTCATCAGAGCCAGTGTGGACTTGCCCACACCGGGTTCACCAAAGAGAAGGGTGGTCGAGCCCGCCAGTAGCCCGCCGCCGAGCACGCGATCAAGCTCGCCGACGCCAGTTGAACGTCGCGCCTCAGTGTCGCCGTCGAGCGTATGTAGAGCCACGGCGACCGGCGTCACCATCGACACCGACCGATTGGTCGTCTTTTCTTCGTCGAGCGAGTTCCACGCCGCACAACCCGGACAACGTCCTACCCAGCGTGGCGAGGTCGTACCGCACTCGCGACAGACGTGCACTGAGTGGGTCTTCACGCGACTCACTCTAGGAATCGCGTGTGACGTCTACGCGTTGGGTGAGAGGTCCTCGAAGTCGACCGAGGGCGGCAGGCCCTCGACGCCGTCGAAGCTCAGGGTCGGTCCGTCGGCACCTTCGACCACGTCGATGACGATGGTCTGGGGCGCGTGGAACTCCTTGAACAAGATCTTCTCGCTGAGCACGTCCTCGACGTACGTCTGGATTGCGCGACGCAGCGGTCGCGCACCCAACTCAGGGTCGTACCCCTTGTCGGCCAGGTACGCCTGCGCGGCGGCCGAGAGTTCGAGCCCGAGACCCTGCACCGCCAACTGTTCGCGCAGGCGAGAGATGAACAGGTCGGCGATGGCGATGACTTCGTCCTTGGTCAACTCGTGGAAGACGATGGTGTCGTCGATCCGGTTAAGGAATTCCGGACGGAAGTGGTTCTTCAGCGCCTGGTGGACCTTTTCCTTCATCCGTTCGTGGCTGGCCAGGTCGGTCCCCTTGGTGAACCCGATGGTCTTGCGCAAGTCGGCGGTACCGAGGTTGGAGGTCATGATCAAGATCGTGTTCTTGAAGTCCACTGCACGACCCTGAGCGTCGGTCAGGCGGCCGTCCTCGAGGATCTGCAACAAGGTGTTGAAGACGTCGGGGTGGGCCTTTTCGACCTCGTCGAACAGCACGACCGAGAACGGCTTGCGACGCACGGCCTCGGTGAGCTGTCCGCCCTCGTCGTAGCCCACGTAGCCGGGGGGCGACCCCACCAGGCGACTAACCGAGTGCTTCTCCATGTACTCGCTCATGTCGAGCTGGATCAACGCGTCCTGGTCGTCGAAGAGGAACTCGGCCAAAGTCTTGGCGAGTTCGGTCTTGCCGACACCGGTCGGGCCGAGGAAGATGAATGAGCCACCGGGGCGCTTGGGGTCCTTCAACCCGGCACGAGTCCGGCGAATGGCGCGCGACAGGGCGATAATGGCTTCGTCTTGACCGATGATGCGCTTGTGGAGTTCGTCCTCCATGCGCAGCAACTTCGAGGTCTCCTCTTCGGTCAGGCGATAGACCGGAATCCCGGTCCAGTTCGCCAGCACTTCGGCAATCGTCTCTTCGTCCACGAGGTCGAAGGTTTCGCCGCCCGATGCCTTGACCGATGCGTCGAGTTCATCGCGCTTGGCGATCAGTTCACGCTCTTGCTCCTCGAGGGCCTTGGCCTGTTCGAGGGCACCCTTTTCCATGGCTGATTCCTTATCGGCGCGCACACGAGCGATGTCCTCGTCGAAGCGCTTCGCCGCGGGCGGAGCGGACATGCGACGGATGCGCAGGCGGCTACCGGCCTCGTCGATGAGGTCGATCGCCTTGTCGGGCAAGAACCGGTCCGCGATGTAGCGGTCGGCCAAGTTGGCCGCTGCGATGAGCGCCTGGTCGGTGATCTTGACGGCGTGGAACTCCTCGTAGACCTCACGCAGCCCCTTCAGGATTTCAATGGTCATCGCGATCGAGGGCTGCTCCACCTTCACGGGCTGGAAGCGGCGCTCGAGGGCGGCGTCCTTCTCGATGTGCTTGCGATACTCGTCGATGGTGGTGGCGCCCACGGTCTGCAGTTCGCCGCGCGCCAACATGGGCTTGAGGATCGAGGCTGCGTCGATGGCGCCCTCGGCGGCACCGGCGCCCACCAGAGTGTGAATCTCGTCGATGAACAAGATGATGTCGCCACGCGTGCGAATCTCCTTGAGGACCTTCTTCAGGCGCTCTTCGAAGTCTCCGCGGTACCGGCTTCCTGCGACCAGTGCGCCGAGGTCGAGCGTGTAGAGCTGCTTATCGGCCAGGGTGACGGGCACCTGGTTGGCCACGATCTTCTGGGCGAGACCCTCGACGATGGCCGTCTTGCCGACGCCGGGTTCGCCAATCAGCACCGGGTTGTTCTTGGTGCGACGCGACAGCACCTGCATGACGCGCTCGACTTCCTTGTCGCGTCCGACCAGCGGGTCCAGTTTGCCCTCGCGGGCGAACTGGGTGAGGTTGCGACCGAACTGGTCGAGAACGGCCGATCCGCCCGAGGACTCTGAGTCGCTCTTGGAACTGGTGGTGGAACTGGGACCGGCTTCTTTGCCGGCCTGCCCGGACATCATTTGAATGACCTGGGTCCGTACGCGCGCCATGTCGGCTCCGAGGTCGTTGAGGACTTGCGCGGCGACGCCGTCGCCCTCGCGAACCAGCCCGAGCAACATGTGCTCGGTGCCGATGTAGGAGTGGCCGAGTTGAAGTGCTTCGCGCAGACTGAGCTCCAGGACCTTCTTCGCACGAGGCGTGAACGGGGGCGAGCCGGGGCTCGGGTTGGAGTTGGGGCCAATCGCCTCCTCCACCTTTTCGCGCACCACGTCGAAGGTCACGCCCAGGGCGTCGAGGGCCTTAGCGGCGACTCCTTCGCCTTCGCGAATGAGTCCCAGCAAGATGTGTTCGGTCCCGATGAACGCGTGATTCAGGTCACGTGCTTCTTCCTGTGCGAGAACCAACACTCGCCGGGCCCGGTCAGTAAATCGTTCGAACAATTGGAATCCTTTTCCGTACTTGTAAATGCAGTGTACCGGTGCTGTACCTACTACCATTCTGTCCTTAATAGAGTCGTAAGACGCTCATCTAGAGTGTTGGGGTGAACCCCCACGAACGTCTAGGGCTAGAAATGGTCGAGACCGATCTGCAGCGACTGGAATCTCTCCTGGCTGAGTCGGTTATTTTCGGCGACGAATACCTCGATCAGGTCACTACGCACCTTATCTACGCCGGCGGCAAACGATTACGCCCCATCCTGGCCGTGGCCTCAGCCACCATGGGTGAGCGCGAAGCGACGCGCGACGACCTCTTAGGAGGTGTGTCCGTCGAGCTGATGCACTTGGCTTCGTTGTACCACGACGACGTCATGGACGAGGCGGAGATCCGACGCAACGTCGACAGCGTCAACGCTCGTTACGGCAACTTGATCGCCATCGTTGGCGGTGACTACTTGATGGCGCGCTCCGCGGGCCTCGCCGCTGATCTAGGTGTCGAGGTCGCGGGGCTCATGGCCCATACGCTCGCCTGGCTGACGCGCGGTCAGGTCGCCGAAGTGCGGACGATCTTTTCTGTCGAGCGCACCGAGTCCGATTATTACGAGGCCATCGAGGGCAAGACCGCGGCGTTAATGTCGGCTAGTTGTCGCATCGGAGCCCTGACCGCCGGCCACGTGACCGAGACACGTGACGCACTCACTGAATTCGGCCGCTGCTTTGGCATGATCTACCAATTGCGCGACGACGTACTCGACGTCATCGACGTCGATAACCAATTAAGTAAGCCGGCCGGTCAGGACCTCGTCGAGGGGATATACAACCTCCCGGTGCTGGTGGCCTTGCGCGACGAGACCCGCGGCGACGAGTTGCGTTCACTCCTGGGCCACCCCTTGGACGACGATGATCGTGAGCGCGCCCGCAAGCTCGTGGTCGCGAGCGGGGGTATCGAAGCGACGATCACCGCCGCGCAGAGTTTTCTCGTCGCGGCCGGCGCGGCGTTGGCAGTTGTGCCGAGCACCCCGCTACGCGAGGGGCTGACGTCGTTTCTCGCCTCGATGCTCGAGGATTTCCCGGACTACTAGTCGCGACGCGGCTTTAAGGTGGGAAAGGCGATCACTTCACGAATATTCGCTTCATCGGCAATCAACATGGCGAGTCGATCGACGCCGATTCCTAGTCCTGCCGTCGGGGGAAGACCCCATTCCAGGGCCTTGATGTAGTCCTCGTCGATGCGCATCGCCTCGTCGTCGCCCGCTGCGCCCAGTCGCGCCTGCTCCTCGAATCGCAGCCGCTGATCAACGGGGTCATTGAGTTCAGAAAATCCGTTCGACATCTCACGGCCCGCCGCGTAGGACTCGAAGCGCTCGGTCAAGTCCGCGTCGCCGCGATGGCGCCGCGCCAGTGGCGAGACCTCGACGGGGTAGTCGGTGACGAAGACCGGGTCCCACAATGACGTCTCGCACGTCACCTCGAAGAGTTCGGCGAGACAGCGCCCCGGTCCCCAACTCTCGTGCACGGCCACGTCGCGCGCGACCAGAAGTGCTGCCAGGTGTTCGCGGGCGGTGTGCACCGACACGTCCTCGCCCACGGCCTCACTCGCGAGATCGGCCATAGTTCGCCGGGGCCACGGCGCGGCGAAGGAGAAGGTTCGACCCTGGTACGTGACTTCGGTCGTGCCGAGCACATCGAGTGCGACCCCCGCCACTAATTCCTCGGTAAAGGCCATCATGTCTGCGTAGTTCCAGTAGGCGGCGTAGAGCTCGAGCATCGTGAATTCAGGGTTGTGACGCGGACTGACTCCCTCGTTACGAAAGACCCGCCCGAGTTCAAATACCCGTTCGAATCCACCGACGACGAGCCGCTTGAGCCACAACTCGGGCGCGATGCGCAAGAAGAACTCCGAATCGAGCGCGTTATGAAACGTTGTGAAGGGCCGAGCCGCGGCTCCGGTGGCGATGGCGTTCAGCATGGGGGTCTCGACCTCGGTGAAACCGGCGGCCCAGCAGCGCTCGCGCATCGAACGCACGACTTGACTGCGGCGGGTCAAAGACTGGCGCGAAGTTGCGTTGGCCCACAGGTCAGCCTCGCGATGGCGGTACCGCAAGTCGAAGTCACTGATGCCGGCCCATTTGTCCCCGAAGTTGTGCAGCGCCTCTGCCAGTTGGACCCACGTGGCGACCTTGATGGAGAGTTCGCCGCGCTTAGTGCGCACGACCTCACCGGTAACGCCCACCCAATCACCCAGGTGAAGTTTCGTGAAGTCCTCGAAATCGGCGGCGATCGCCGACAACGCAAAAAGCTGAATCTCCCCGCTCGAGTCCCGCAACGTCGCGAAGGCCAGCTTTCCTTGGGTTCGCATCAACATGACGCGTCCCGCCACGTTGACGACCGCCCCGGACTCCTCACCGTCAACGAGGTTGGCGTACGTGTTCTGCAACGCTCCCGCGAAGGCGGTCTGGTCAAAGGTGTAGGGGGTGTTCACGTGCTGGCTCCTGAATGATTCCGTTCATGCACGATACGCAATCCGTGAAGGGTCAGCCACGGCTCCACGTGCTGCACCGATTTCGTGTACGGCGCGATCAGTCCAGCGAGCCCTCCGGTGGCGATGACCGTCGCCTCACCGAGTTCCTCCACGATGCGCTCCACGAGCCCGTCGACCTGACCGGCGAAACCGTAGAGGACCCCCGATTGGATGGACTCGACGGTGGAGCGACCAATCACCGAACGCGGTCGGACCAGTTCCACTGATCGCAAGGCCGAGGCCTGGGAGTAGAGCGCTTCGAGCGAGATGGCGACGCCCGGCGCGATGGCCCCGCCGAGGTATTCCCCCTTCGCTGAGACGACATCGAAGACCGTCGCCGTTCCCATGTCGACGATGATGAGGGCCCCGGGATAGAGGTCGTACGCGCCCACCGCGTCGGCGATCCGGTCCGCGCCGACCTCACGAGGATTGTCATACAGGATCGGCATACCCGACTTGGTGCCCGGCCCGATCACCGTGACCTCGAGGTCCGAGAACCAGCGATTGGCCATACGTCGCAGTTGGGTCGTCACCGCCGGCGCGGACGAGGAGATCGCGATGGCGCTCACCGCGGTACGCAGATCGAGTCCCTCGAGGTCGAGGAGCTGGGTGAGCATCATGGCGTGCTCGTCGGGCGTGCGCTCGGTGAGTGTCGAGATGCGCCAGTGATACGCCAGACCGTGCTCGCCGGTCGCCCGGGCGAAGCCCATGGCGGCGGGTTGTTCCGGTCGAGGTGGACCGAAGAGACCGATCACCGTCTCGGTGTTTCCTACGTCAATGGCTAAGAGCACGTCATCCTCCTGTGTCGCCCAGGTCAAGGGCCGCGTTGTCAATGAGGCGGACCCCGTCGACGACGCCGGCCACCAACGCCCGCGCCCCACCGCGAGCGTCGTCGTCGAGGCGTCGCAGGCTGACCTCGTCCACGATCTCGGCGTACGCGACCTCCACGCCCGCGCGAACCATGACGTCGGTCATGATGTTTCGCCGCTCGCTGGCCACAGACTTCGAGGCTTGAGCGGTCTCGAGCGCACGACGCAGCGACGTGGCACGGGAGCGGCCCGCCGGACTCAGTCGCGCGTTGCGACTCGACAGCGCCAGTCCGTCGGGACCGCGTTGGATCGCGCACCCCACGATCTCGACGTCAAAGGCCAAGTCGCGCACCATCTGGCGCACGACGACGAGCTGCTGATAATCCTTTTCACCGAAATACGCTCGGCACGGTCCAGTAATCGCGAGGATCTTGGCGACAACACTCGCGACACCGTCGAAATGACCGGGACGTCCCTCACCCTCGAGTCGTTCGCCGAGTTCACTGACTGAGACCGTCGTCAGCGTCGCAGCGGGATACTCGGGCCACATCTCCTCCAGTGTCGGCGTCACGTAAGCGTCGACACCCGCTTCTCGTGCGAGGGCACCGTCGAGGTCGGGGGTGTGCGGATACGTCGCCAGGTCGCGGGCGTCAGAGAACTGAAGGGGATTGACGAATGACGTCAGAACCACGACATCGTCGTTGTCGTGCGCGCGGCGCACCATCGAGAGATGTCCCTCGTGCAGGGCGCCCATCGTCGCGACGAGTCCCACTCGCCGTCCGTCGTCACGCGTGCGTTGGGCGAAATGACGCCAGTCGCCAATCGTGTTCAGGCGTTCCACGACATCGCCCCGTCGTGGTCAACGATACGCTGGGCGCGCTGAGCCAGCACCGCGTACGTGGCACGCTCCGCCTCGGGCACCGCGGCTAGATGCGCCCGGATCGTTGCGACGTCACCGCGCGCCGCGGGACCGGTCAGGGCCCGGCGTGGACCCAGCACGTCGACGTCGTCGAGCGCCTGGCGCGCGAGGTCAAGGAAGTCGACCAACTCGAGCCCCACTTCCTGGGCGAGAACTTCGACATGGGCCATCAGTGCCACCACGTGATTCGCCGCGGCAACCGCAGTGGCGTGATAGAGCACGCGTTGATCCTCGAGCACCTCGACGATCCGACCCCCGAGGGTGGCCACGACCTCATAGAGCAGCGGGTCACCGACGACGGAATACACCGCTCCGCGCAGTCGCGCTGCTCCCAGCGAAGCGTCCGGCAAGATCGCCAACGGGTGCAGCGATCCGACCCGTGGATGCGCACCCAACACGTCGCGACCGCGCGCACCCGACAGGTGCGCGATCACTGTGTTAGCTCCAAGAACGAGGCGAGGGGCGACCAACGCGATGGCGTCGTCGGGCACCGCGAGAATGACGAGATCGAGCGATGCGTCGAGTTCCACGGGCAAGTCGCCGTGGTGCATCAGGGTCACGCGGTGGCCGACGTCGCGCAACGCCGCCGCGAAGGAGGTGCCAGCGCGTCCGGCGCCAACGATCACGATGTTCATGGTGTCCATCCGTTCCAGCCCCGAGGGTGCCGTTCGGTTTAGTACAGCGACTCGAGTGTACCCAGAACGGTCACGCGGCCGACGGTTTGCCTGAGTGCGTCCTCACTGACGAGATCTTCGCGTAATTCGCGCAGGGGTGCCAGGACGAATGACCTCTCGTACATTCGCGGGTGCGGAATCGTCAAATCCGGTTCGTTCCACGTGATGCCATCCACCCAAATGATGTCGACGTCGAGCGTGCGCGGGCCCCAGTGGACGTCGCGGGTACGTTGGGCGGCCGCCTCGGCGTCGTGGGCCCGAACCAACAACTCCTGTGGGGTGGCCGTGGTCGTGATCTCCAGAACCATGTTCCAAAAGTCGTCTTGGTCGACGCCCCCTACCGGTTCGGTGAGATACACCCGTGACGTTCGATGTTCGTCCCCGCGCGTGAGACTCGCCACGGCGAGCGCTAAGTACTCGCCGCGACTTCCCAGGTTGGAACCGAGCGAGAAGTACGCGCGCGTCACGACCCGCGAGCGAGCGTGCACGACACGCCGACGGTGTTCACGTCCTGCGGTACCGGGGGACGTACCTTATGCACGCGCACGTGCACCGATTCGATCAGGGCGTCAATGTCCAGGACCGCCTGGGCCGCTCGGTTCGCGAGAGTCTCGAGCAACAGAAACTTCCCCTCCACCGCGATGCGTTCGACGAGGCCGAGGACCTCGGCGTAGTTCGTCGTCGCACCCACGTCGTCACTCGTCGCGGCGTCACGAAACGGTCGCACGAGATCGAGGTCAAAGACCAGCGGCTGGGTACGCTCGCGTTCCTCGGGTAATACCCCCACGACCGCGCTCACGCGCAGGCCGCGGATCTCGATGACGTCGCTCACGACTCCACGCCCGCCTCGAAGTCGGGCAGACTCATGAGGATCTCACGGCCCTCGGGCCCGAGAGAACGGCGAAAGAGTCGCTCGATAAGGGCAATGGCCGCGGGACCCGTCTCGACCTTTCGCGACCAGACGAGGTAGCCGGCCAACACGCCCAACAGCCGATCCGACACGTCATCACTGTGCAACAACACCGCAACGTGTAGCCGCATGGAGTTCGCTAGGTCGAGGTAGCACGCCTCAAGGACCTCTCGTTGTTGGGGTCCCCCGCGCAGCGCGTAGTGGCTGGCGCTCAACCCGTGCTCGAGGTAGGCGTCCATGTTCTGCATCACCGGGAGGATCGACACCACGCGAGCGAATCCCTGGTGCTTGAGCCACAACAGTTCCTCATCGCGACGGACACGTCGGTGCACGGCGGTCGATCCGCCCGGGCGCTCGGAGACCGCCAAGATGCCCTTGTAGACCCACGTGAAGCCACGAGGCTCGATCCCGGCGGCCCACTTGCCCCTCACGAGCCGACCTCCGCGACCGGTCGCGAAATCAAGTCGCGCAGTTGCACCGCCGCCGCCACGTCGTGCACGCGGACCATTGCGACGCCCTCGAGCATCGCCCAGGCTTCGGTGGCGATCGATCCCTCGAGGCGCTCATCCACGTCGAGCGGCTCTGGTGCCAACTGCCCCAAGAAACGTTTACGACTCGTGCCCATCAGCACTCCAGCGCCGTAGCGACGGGCGAGTTCGACGATGTCGGCGCAATGCGCGATGAGCTCGAGGTTGTGCTCCAGTGACTTGCCAAAGCCGATGCCCGGATCGAGCCACAGCTGGGGCACGCCGCAACTCACGGCGCGTCGAGCCAAGGTTTCGAGGTCGGCGAGTACTTCGGCCACGACGTCGTCGTAGTGCGGTCGCAACTGCATTGTCTGGGGTGTTCCCTGGGCGTGCATCGCGATGTACCCCACGTGCAGTTCGCCGGCCAACTCGACCAGTGCGCCCGACACGTCATTGATGACGACCGCGCCCGCCTCCACGCTCGCGCGCGCGACCTCGTCCTTGCGCGTGTCGATCGACACCGGTCCCCACGGCGCCAGCGCGCGCACGACGTCGAGTACGCGGTCCATCTCGTCGGCTGCCGCAACATCCTGTGCACCGGGACGCGTGGACTCACCGCCCACGTCGACGACGTCACACCCCAGCGCGAAGAGCGCACGCCCGCGCGCGATCGCCTCGTCGCGAGCGGACGTGCGCGCGGCGGCGAAGAAGGAGTCGGGGGTCACGTTCACAACGCCCATCACCGACGGGCTGGTCGCGTCGGGCCTCAACGCCACGAGGACCTGCGTTGGTGGATGTACTGCAGGGCCTCGGCTCTATAGGACGCGTCGTCACGGAACACACCGCGCACCGCTGAGGTCACGGTGGTGACGCCGGCCTTCTTCACGCCGCGCATCGACATACAGAAATGCTCCGCTTCGATGACCACGATCGAGCCGCGCGGGGCCATCACCCGTTCCATGGCCTCCACGATTTGGGTGGTCATACGTTCTTGGACCTGGAGCCGGCGCGCGTAGCCCTCAACCAGACGCGCCATCTTCGAGAGCCCGGTGATCCGTCCCTCGACACCGGGCAGGTAGGCCACGTGGGCGAGACCCGTGAAGGGCACCAGGTGGTGCTCGCACAACGAGGTGAAGGGGATATCACGCACCATCACCATCTCGTCGTGACCCTCTTCGAAGGTGATCTTCAAGTGCTCACCAGGGTCGGTGTCGAATCCTTCGAAGAGTTCTGCGTACATGTCTGCGACGCGACGCGGCGTCTCGCGCAGTCCGGCGCGCTGTGGGTCCTCGCCGATGGCGACCAGCAGTTCGCGAATGAGTGCTTCGACCCGGTCCCGGTCGACCACGCTTAGACCCCGCCCACGAAGGTGTAAATCGCGTCGAGGTTGCGGTAGCGCTCGTTCACGTCCAAGCCGTAGCCCACCACGAAGTGGGCGGGGATGGTGAAGCCGACGTACTTGAGTGATTGCTCCACGCGCTGTTCGCCCTCTTTGAGCAACAGCGCACATACTTCGAGACTGCGGGGACTTCGCGCGCCGAGGTATTGGCGTAGGTAGTTCAGCGTCAGGCCCGAGTCGACGACGTCTTCGACGATGACCACGTCGCGGTTGAGGAGGTCGACGTCAAGGTCCTTGACGATACGCACGACACCGCTGGTCTTGGTCGCCGCACCGTAGCTCGAGACGGCCATGAAGTCGATCTCGACGGGCAACTCGATCGCGCGCATCAGGTCACCCATGAAGTTGACCGCACCCTTCAAGACACACACCAGCAATGGTGGACGCCCGGCGTAGTCCTGGGTGATCTGGCGACCGAGTTCACAGACCCGATCGGCGATCTCCTTGGCCGAGACCACGACCTCACCGAGGTCGCTCTGGGCCCAGTGGGCCGTGAAATCATCGGGAGAAAGAGAACCCATGCTTCGACAGCGTAGTGGAGTGCTCTAGGCCAACGTGAGGCGTTGATCGCGTCGTGAGAGGCGTCGACCGCCGCTGAGTTCACAAGCGACGACCGTTCCACGCACGACGTCGAGGGACCGCGCGATCTCGTCGGAGGTCGGGGCGTAGGTATCGCCGTCGGGGGTGGTCGTGCTGAGACGTACCCGCAACCACCGCGTGAGTCGTGCGTGAGGCCAGGTAACAAGTTCGCGGCAATCCACGTCCGCGAGCGCTACGTCGACGTCGGACAGCGCCAACTCGTCGAGCCAGGTGCGGTCCTCAAAGAGGACGCGGGCCTGACGAGCGAGGAGCGGCACCACGTCGCGTCCGGCCACGTCGTTCATGATCGGCAGGAGTTCGTGGCGGACACGATTGCGTCGAAAAGCGGGGGAATCGTTCGTCTCATCGTGACGCGCTTCCAGACCGGATGTATTGACGAAGTGGCGAAGGTCGGCGCGGCGCAGGTACCGAAGTGGTTTGGTGGCGTCGTTCACCATCGGGCTCAGTCCTTCGAGGCCGGCCCCACGCATCATGTTGAGCAATACGGTCTCGGCGAGATCGTCCATGGTGTGCCCGGTCAAAGTACCCGCGGGCAGGACTCGTCGACGCTGAGCTCGTGCGAGGGCTTCGACGTTCCCTCCGGGAGCGACCTCGACGTCGTGTAATCGATAGGCCACGCCCAGACGACTGGCGACGTCGCGCACGAAGGATGCGTCGGCGGCACTCGACGGACGCAGGTGGTGATCCACGTGATGCACGGTGACGTCCAGTCCTCGTTCGAGCGCCAACAACAAGAGGCCGAGCGAATCAGGGCCACCCGAGACCGCTAGGTCGACCGAAGTACCCGGAGGGGAGAAGTCACAGTCCTCGAGGAGAGTCACGACGTTAGGTTACGCACGCCCACCACGCCACCACCGCGGGGACCGACGTGGCTCACGGTGTCAGAGTCACGTTGACGACGGGTCGACGCCTCGCGAGGTACCACGCCGCGTACAGCCGTCCGACGGCGTAGACCCCGGCGCTATAGATGCCCACGAAGAATCCCACGGGCCAATTCCACAAGTACCCACTCGCGACGGCGCCCCAGACGGTGAGCAGCGCTATTGACACCGAGAGCACCATGGCGACTCCGGGTCGACTGGTGAAACAACGTGCCGCGGCGGGTGGTCCGATCATCAGGGTGAAGATCAATAGCGCGCCAACCACCGGCACGGTCATCGTGGTCGCGCACGCCACCACGAGAAGGAACGCCGAGTCGACGATCCGAGGACGGATCCCCTTGGTCACTGCGATCTCGGGCAATACCGACGCGAGGAGTAGGGGTCGAAAGAGCGCGGCGATCATCAGTACGCATACGGCACCCAACACGGCGACCGGCAGAAGTTGCGAGGTGGAGACACCCAAGATCTCACCGAAGAGGAGCGAGTAGATCTGCGGCTCGTACTGGGTGCTCTGACTTAAGAACGCCGCGCCGAGGGCCAACATGAGTACGAGCGCCAACGCGGTGGCCACGTCGGGTCGGCTACGTCGACCGAGGGTTCCGATGCCCAGAGCCGCCAATAGCGAGAACACCCCGAGTCCCACCAACGGGTTGACCCCGATCAAATTGGCCCCCGCTGCGCCCGCGAAGGCACCGTTGGGTATGGCGTGGGCTGGGAAGGCCGAGCCGCGTAAGACGACGAAGAATCCCACGACTCCCGCCACGACGGCCACCATCGTCGCAACCTCCCAGGCGTTGAGCATGAAACTCGTGAACACGTCGCTACGCGACCGTTCGTGGGTCTCGCACCCGTGTCTCGATGCCATACGGCGTGGTCGTCTCACGCGCCACCATCGCACGACGGCGAAAGACCGGCAGACCCGACACGACGTACATCGCGAAGACGACCGCCACCACGAAGAAACTCACGGGTAGTCCCTGACTCGAAGAGTCCCAGTCGTAACTGTCGTACGCGAACAGGATTCCCAGCCAGGTGGCCACGACCCCCAGCACGCAACTCAAAATGACGGCCGCGCGAATGCTGCGCGTCATTCGAAGGGCCGCTGCGGCGGGTCCAATGAGCAACGCCGTCGACAAGATGGAACCAATGGCGAGCGACGACAGGCCCACCGAGACCGACATTGCCAACATGAAGACGACACCGATGACCCGCGTAGGGATGCCGCGCGCCGACGCGACGTCGTAACTGAAGGAGCTGAGGAGCAGGGGACGCCAGATCGTCGCGATGACCAGTAGCACCCCCGCCCCCGCCAGGGCCGCCGCCGGCAGCGTCGACGGCGCGAGCGAGAAGATCGAACCGAAGAGGATCTGTTGAGTGACTCCGGTGGCGGCGCTCGACGTCGTGTCCAGGTACAAGTACAGGGCCGAGATGCCGGTCGCCGCTCCGAGGACGATGCCCGTTGCGACATCACGCCGACGCGCTCGCTGGACTCCGATCACTTCCATTGATCCAGCGCCGAGCATGGCGCCGCCGATGAATCCCGCGAGGGGGTTGACCCCGAAGAACGTTCCCGCCGCGCCTCCCGTCGTCGCCACGTCGGTCAACGCGTGACCCGCGAACGATTGACTACGGATGACCGTGAAGATTCCGACCACCGCCGACACCAGCGAAACGACCGCACCCAGTTCCGCAGCGTTGCGCACGGGCACGCTAGAAAAGAATCCGGCTTCGAAGAGGTAGTGCACCGTCAGTCCATTCGTAACGTGGGGTGACTGGCGAGATGGTCAGTCGCGGCGTCGGGTTCTGCCACGACCAGGACCCGCCCGTGGAGTTGCAAGACGTCCACGTGGTGGCCGTAGAGCGCGCTCAGTACATCGGTGCGGACGACTTCTTCGGTCGTTCCGCTCGCCGCGCGTCCACCCGTTACGTAAACGATTCGATCCATGACCGGTAGCAGCGCGTTCATCTCGTGCGCGGACAATAGGATCGCCACGTCGTGTTGGGCCGACACTCGGTGCAGCAGGGCCACGATGTCCTGGGCACTGTGCGGGTCGAGATTGGCCAATGGCTCGTCCAGCAACAACAGACCGGGTCGACTGATAAGGGCGTGAGCAATGAGCACGCGTTGTTGCTCGCCGCCCGACAGGTCCCCCACCCGAGCGTCGGCGAACGACAATGCGTCAACCGCCTCGAGCGTCTCGTTAACTCGTCGCAAGTCCTCGGCACTCCGGCGGCGCCACCCATAACGGTGGGCGTCAATGCCCAGGGCCACTAGGTCGCGCGCGCGCAGAGGCACGTCCGGGTCCAGCACCACCTTTTGCGGAACGTACCCGACCGACGCTCGCCCACTCCCACGGGCCACGCCCCCGATGCGGACCTGGCCCGAACTCGGCCGTTGTAGGCCCAAGATGACGCGCAACAACGTCGTCTTGCCAACACCGTTTGATCCGATGAGTCCGGTGAATTCGCCTGCTCGAATTTCGAAGGACACGTGGTCAAGTACGACGCGCGGGCCAAAGGACACCGAGATGTCGTCGACCTCAAGGATCGGCGTGGCGCGCGCGTCGATTGAATGAACCATTACAGCTGTTCCGTCGACTTCCCGTGATCGATCGCGGCCGAGATGGCGTTCACCTCGGCGAGCATCCAAGTCTGGTAGTGGTATCCCGTGGGCATGGTCTCGTACACCCCCACGATCGGTACCCCCGCATGAATGGCCGTGTCACGGATCGACTTGGTCAACGAGCTGACGACCTGTTGGTTGTAGCAAAATACCTTGACCTGGTGCGACGTGAAGAGAGCGTCCTCTTGGGAGATGGCCTGGGGCGCGGGATCCACGCCATTCATAATGTCAGCCTGGAAGGTAAAGGGGGTCGCGATGCGCATGCCCATCGCTTGGAGCATGTAGTCCGAGACGGGCTCGGTGACGGCCACCGACGTACCGGCATGGGCCTTCTTGAATGCGGCGATTGCCGCGAGCCACGGGCGTAGCGACGAGAGAAACGTCGTCAATTGAGCGTGGAAATACGTGGCGTGACTCGGCTGGATCTCACTGAGCGTCGTCGCCATCGCGCGCGCCACCGCCGGCATGGTCGTCGGGTTGTACCAGAGGTGCGGGTTGGGGGTCGCGGTGGGAAGGCCGAGGACGTTTTGCACCACGATCACGTGACGCGAGGAACTCGGCGACGCCGCTTCGATGTTGTTCATGAAGTGGTCGTAGCCGACCCCATTTTGCACGACGAGTTGTGCTTGGCTGACCTCTTGGGCGACGCGGGTACTGGCCTCGAAAGTGTGTGGGTCGGTATTGGGGTTATTCAAGATGGACGACACGCTGACGTAGCGACCGCCGATTTGGGCCAAAACGTCGGCGTATTCGTTTTCAGCGCCGACGGCGTGAATGATCCCCGACGAAGTGTGCGTCGTGGCCGCCTGCGCGGGCGCTGACACGACGGTGGTCGCAACGAGCACCGAGACGGCGAACAGGGCAGATACACCGGTGGCGAGGCGTCGCGTGAGGAGATGACGTGAGTTCATGAATTTTCCTTCTCTAGAATCATTCTTATTACCTTAACCGGAATCATTCCAGTCAGCAAATCATTCGCGACTACGCTGGGAAGGTGACTATCACGAGAAACACGACGCAACGTCGCGAGGTGATTCGCGCCCTCGAACGCGTCCAGGGCTTCGTGAGCGCCCAGGATCTTCACGATCTCATCGTGCGCGACGGCGGCGAAGTTGCCCTGGCGACCGTGTACAGCCAGCTCAAGAAACTCTCCGACGGCCACGTGGTCGACGTGGTCATGACCGATCGCGGCGAGTCACTGTACCGACGTTGCGTGGACGACACGCACCACCACCACTTGGCATGTCGTACCTGTGGCGCGACCGTTGAGGTCGACGCTCCCGAACTCGAGCGCTGGTCGCACGACATTGGCGAGCGATTCGGGTACGCCGATTTGCGTCACGTCCTGGAGCTCAACGGAACCTGTCCCGCGTGTCAAACGGGCTGAACCTCGTCGTCGAACAAAGAGGGGACCTATCGCTTCTCGTCCTCGACCAGTTGGGCAACCTCGGCATCGACGCGGTCGTAACGTCGCGTCGCGGAGGCGTGAGCGTCGCGCCCTACGACCAACTCAACTTGGGATCGCACGTCGGCGATGACCCCGATGCCGTTGACGAGAATCGCCGTCGTCTCGCGCAGTCACTGGGCGTCACTACGTCGGCTCTGGTAATCGCGCATCAAGTGCACGGTTCCGCGGTGCACGACCTCGACCAGTGGGACGGCGCCGCGCTCGAGGGGGACGCCCTGGTGAGCACTCGCACCGATCTAGCGCTCTGTGTTCTCGTCGCCGACTGCGTACCGTTGCTCCTCGCCGACTCCCGTGGTCCGCGCTTTGGCGTGGCGCACGCGGGCTGGCGCGGGCTGACCGGAGGTGTCATCGCCGCCACCCTTGCGCACTTCTCGGTGCCCGAGGACGTCTGCGCAGTGATCGGGCCACATATCTCGGCCGATCGCTACCAGGTCGGTCCCGAAGTGGCCGCGCACTTCACGTCGGTTCCGGGGGCGTTGACTCACGACGTGGGTGATCGCAGTCGCCTCGACCTCGGTCTCGTCGCGTTCGAGCGTTTGCTCGCCGCCGGGGTCCCAGAGCGAAACATCCTGGTCTGTCGCGAATCGACGGACGATATTGCGACGTTCTTCTCGGACCGGGCCGAACGCCCGAGCGGGCGTTTCGGTCTCGTCGCGCGACGTTCGCCCTACGATTCTCGGGTGAGAGGAGCATCGTGAGCCGCGCCGAACTCTTTCGCTACGTGGGCCTGGAAGTCAGTGACGATTCATTAGTCGGCTCCTGGGAACTCGACGGTCGACGCTTCAGCGAGGAGATCACGTTCGAGAACGTTGCGTCGCTACGACGTCCTGACGTTCACGCCGTCGCCGAGTTGTGGTACTTGTTGGCGGGACTCTCCTACTACAAGGCTGGTGCCGCGCGTCACGTCGACCTCGGCCAGACACCAGTGGGTGAGCAGGGTCGCGCACTCCTGGCTGCCGCAATACTCGACGGCCTCGGCGAGTTCTCCTTTCGCAACTCCCTGCCGCTCGATGACGTCGTGATCACTGGAGGCGTCGGAGCGCACGCTCACGCTCCGTCGGTGGATCCGTCAAGAGTACTCGTGCCCTTTGGCGGTGGAATCGACTCAGTCGTCACGCTCACCCACCTGGACCATTTGGACCGCTCACTGTTCATCGTGAGCCCCTCCAGCGGACGCTTCGCTCCCCTCGAAGCGACGGCCGGGGTCTCCAAGCTCGATGTCATTCGAGCCTCGCGGCGACTGGATCCACAGATACTTCGCGGTGACGACAATTTCTTCAACGGCCACGTACCCGTGACCGCAATGGTGACGCTGCTCGCCACCATTGGTGCGGTTGCCACGGGTCACGGTGCCGTGGCCATGAGCAACGAGCACTCGTCCTCCGCGCCGAACCTGCGCTGGCGCGGTCGCGACATCAATCATCAGTGGAGTAAGTCATTGGCGGCCGAAATATTGATCGCCGACGCGGTCGCTGAACGCCTGGGTGAGGAGTTCGTCGTCGCGAGTTACCTGCGTGATCGTAGTGAGTTGTGGGTCGCCCAACAGTTCGCGCGCGCCCACGAGTACCACCACGTCTTTCGCAGTTGCAACCGCGCTTTCGCTCAGGCGCCGGGGTCTCGCGCCACGAACTGGTGCGGAACGTGCGACAAATGTCTCTTCATCAACTTGATCCTTGCTCCGTTCATCGACCGGTCGACCCTGCGCGAGATCTTCAATGCAGAGCCGGTGGCGGATCCGCGCCTGGACGCCTCACTGCGCTCTTTGATCGGTCTGGGCCACGGACATAAACCCTTCGAGTGCGTCGGTGACCCCGACGAGAGCGCCGTGGCACTCGAATTCATCAGCGCCCTTGAGGAGTGGCACGACGTGCCACGCTTGTCTGAACTGGCGCGCCTTTGTGGCGCGGACCGTGACTTCACGGATCTCCTCGAGCCCCAGGGGAGTAGCCGTGTTCCGGCCCACTGGCTTCGCTGACCTCGTCGACCGGCGCGTGGGCGTCTTTGGATACGGCGTCGAGGGTCACGCGACGGCGCGACGCCTGGCGAGCGTGACTGCGAAGGTCGTCGTGGTCGACGACGAGGCCTTCGACGGGGCTCTCGCGAGTGCGACAGGAGGACTGGACGCTCTCGCCACCTGCGACGTTGTGCTCAAGAGCCCCGGCATCCCGCGTCGCCGCCCGGACGTGATCGACCTAGAGGACCGCGGCGTCGTCGTCACGTCCGCGCTGGACCTGTGGCTACACGAGGTCGACCTGGGCAGAGTCATCGCGGTCACTGGTACGAAGGGCAAGTCGACGACGACGTCTTTGATCGCTTTCTTCTTGCGCTGTCTCGGCGAGGAGGCGCACGAACTCGGCAACATCGGTCAACCGCCCTACGATCCGGACGTCGACGTGACCTCCGGATGGCTCGTTCTCGAAGTGTCGAGCTTTCAGTCGGTGGACATCACGGTGGCACCGAGCATCATCGCGGTGACCTCATTGGGTTCGGACCACCTGGACTGGCACGGTTCCCTCGAGAGATACCACGAGGACAAGTTGACGATCACCCGTGCGTCCGGTGAGCACATCACGATGATCGCCGAGAGCTCCGAGGTAGAACGAGTGCGGGCACTCGCGGGAGGACACAAAATTGTTGTCGCCTCCGACGACACGGGACTCGCTGCAGACCTCGGGCTACTGGGGGTTCACAACGACCACAACGTCGGTCTCGCCCTCGCCGTGTGCGCACGGGCGCTAGGGCGTTCAAGTGAGGACGTCCGCGCTGCAGCGGCGGCCCGAGCAACTCAATTCGTCGCCCTGCCCGGACGCCTGACCTTGGTGGCGACGGTGGCAACTGCCAATGGCGCCACGGTGCGCTACGTCGACGATGGCTTGGCGACCGCCCCCCTGCCCGCCATCGCGGCGCTGGACGTCTTTGACGCCGAGCCCCTGGTGCTCATCGCTGGCGGATTCGATCGCGGCGTCGACTACCAACCGCTGGTCATCGCACTCGGTGAACGACGAACGCCCACCACACTCGTGAGCATCGGGCCGGCGGGCGAACGCCTACGGACCTTGCTCGAAGCAACTGACACTCACGTCCAGTGCCTAGCCGCCACTAACATGACCGCTGCAGTGCAGCTCGCCTCGGCGGCGCTGCTCGACGGCGGAGTCGTCCTCATGTCGCCAGCGGCACCCAGTTTCGACGCCTACAAGAACTGGTCCGAGCGTAGCGACGACTTCGCCAGGGCCGTAAAAGAGGTCACCGCCACTGCAGCACGTTGAGGACTCGGCAACGACAATCGTCGTCGTGAATCCCCCGCGCGAGCACTCAAGCGTGCAACTTCACCGGAGTGATGAGAAGCGCCGCCGAGAACAGTGCGGCGAAGCGCTCGGGGGTATCGAACAGCGCTCCGATGCGCTCGGTGTACTTCGCGAGGTACGCGGGTTGCTGATTAGCTGGCGATTCACTCTTAATTGGTGTTGCAGTGCCCTCGATCCGCACGATGTTGCGCCCGAGGTCGCAGACGTCCAGCACGAGACTCACCTTCGGATTGGCGCTGATGTTGCGAAATTTGGCTGACCCTGGCTGGCTATAGACGAGGATCGTGTCGTCCTCTCGCAGCAAGAACCAAACTGGAACGGTGACGGGCTGGCCGTCTTGTCGTACCGTGGTCAACCACGCCATGAGGTTGTGGCGCAGACGGTTCTCGACTCGCTCTCGGTCATCGTCCGACAATTGTGCGGTGAGAGTCATGCGAGTGAGTTCCTTCGTAACAATTTTGCGGTCACCCTACCAGGGGTATCGAGCGGAGAATAATTCAGCGCGGTGAGAGTCGAGCGAAGTCGGGTAGCGGCCGACGGTTGTCAAGGGTCGGCTGTTGTTGCGTAAAGGATCAGGTGTTATTTTGTCCAGCATCAGGTGATGGCGAAGTGTCAACCATCAACCGTTGCAAAACAGCCAATTGGAGCCTGGGAGGAGATTCGAACTCCTGACCTGCGCATTACGAATGCGCTGCTCTACCGACTGAGCTACCCAGGCGCGACTAGAAAGACTACCCGATTCGACCCGGACTCAGAGTCGAGCCAGTGAGAGCATCAAGTCCGCGAGTAGTAACGCCTCATCGATATTTGTGGACAAACGTTCATTGGTCTCGACCAGGATGTCCAGTGCTTGGATCGATGACGACACCCGATACGTGGCGCGCGCGTCGGGAGTATCACCATCCTTGGCCGTCTCGACCAGGGCATCGAACATTCGATCGCGATAGACCGAGGTGAGAACGCTCAGGCCGAACCTGACCTCCTCCAAACGAAAGCGTCGCTCCTCACGTTTGAACTGCGCTTCGATCTCCTTGCGGTTCCCGACCGATCGCAGTCCCACATCCTTGGCCTCTCGGGTTCGTCGAGCCAAGTCGTCAGCGTGCATGGCCTCGAGTGGCGCCATGGCGGCATCGATCGCACTGGTAATTTCGCCGGCCAACTGCGTCGCCCCCGAAGCGGTCCCCTTCAGTCGTTCGGGCACCGATCGCCAGGTCTCGAGTCGACGCCCGAGTCCGGGGTCACGCACCAACACGCGTGCTCGCGACAGATCGCCGGCGGCGGAGCGAGCCGCGGTGGCGGCGACATCGGGCGCGGCACCGTCGCGGCGCAAAACCTCCTCGAGGTCCGCGTCACTCATGGCCTGAAAACTGATTTGTACGCACCGTGAAACGATGGTGTCCAAACTTTCGGGCACGTCCTCGGCGGTCAAGAGGAATATCGTCCGGCCGGGTGGTTCCTCAAGGGACTTGAGAAGCGCCGGGGCCGATGGGGCCGCACCCGCGACCGTCAATTCGATGTCGTTCACGATGACTATGTGATATCCAGTGCCCAGGGGACGACGTCGGCTCACTCGGTCGACGTCGCGCAAGTCGTCGACGCGCCACGACACGCCCGCGCGCTCGGCCACGTAGACGTCAGCGTCAACACCCGCCAGTACTCGCCGACACGTCTCGCACGATCCGCACCCCCCCTCGGGACACTGCAGGGCGGCAGCGAACGCGACCACCGCGTCTCCCACGTTGGAACCACGGGGGCCACTAAAGAGATAGGCGTGTACCGGATTGCGCGCGTGTTGGCGTAACTCGGCGCTCGCGCGCGCCTGTCCCACCAGGGTGTCAAAAACGTCGCTCACCAGTCCAACTGGTCCAGTCGTGCGTCAATTTCCATCGCCACGTCCTCGGGACTGGCGCGACCATCCACCACGAACCAGTGCGCAGCGTCTCGACGAGCCATCTCCAAGTACCCCTGACGCACGCGCTCGTGGAACTCGGCGTCGGCCGATTCGAAACGATCCTCCGCATTGCGTGCACGTCGCTCGTTGGCGGTGGCGATGTCGATGTCGATCAAGACCGTCAGGTCCGCACGACACTGCCCGATGGCCAGATCAGTCGCCGCCTCGAGGTCCGCTAGGTCAATTCCTCGGCCGAACCCCTGATAGGCCAGCGTCGACGCTTCAAAACGATCGGCCACGACCGACGAGCCCGCGCGTAACGCGGGCTCGATCACCGTGGCGACGTGATGTGATCGATCGGCCAACATCATCATCGCCTCGGTGACGGGCGTCATCGGTGTCGAACCGTCGAGGAGCCAACGACGTAGTTGTGCGCCCAGGTCGGTATCGCCTGGCTCAAAGGCGAACAGTGCCCCGCGCTGGTCGGCCACGCGGCGCGCCTGAGTGCTCTTGCCACAGGCGTCAATCCCCTCGAAGACGACGAAGGTACCTCGAGCCACTATCCGCGGTCCGTGCCGGTCTTGGCCGTCAGCGCGGCATTGGCCTTGGCTCCCTTGGCCGCGGTGGCTCGCTTGACGGCACCCGTCGCCTTGGAGGTCGACGCCGTCGACTTCTTCGCCGGGGACTTCTTCGCCAACTTCTTGGTGGCCTTCTTCGCCGCCGGCTTCTTCGCGACGCGCGTCGAGGGTTCGGCGTTGCGGCGTTCGGCCAAGAGCTCACACGCCCGATCAAGCGTGATGGACTCGGGCGTATCACCCAGGCGCAGCGTCGCATTCACTTCACCGTCCGTGACGTACAAACCGAATCGGCCCGATCGCACCACGACGTGTCGCTTGGTGACGACGTCCTCGCCCAGGTCCTTCAAGGGTCCTGCTGCGGCGCGGCGACCTCGTTGCTTGGGCTGGGCGAGCAGCGCGAGAGCGCTCGTCAGATCAATGGTGAAGATCTGATTCTCGTTCTCGAGTGAGCGCGTCTCCTTGCCCCACGTGAGGTAGGGCCCGTAGCGACCGTTCTGGGCGAGGATCGGTTCACCGTCGTCGGGGTGGGGACCAAGTTCGCGCGGCAACGACAAGAGTTGTTGCGCGTCATGCAAGGTGACCGTCTCGGGCGACATCGTGGAAAAGAGCGAGGCGGTCTTGGGCTTATCCTTGGGGTCACTGACCTCTCCGACTTGCACGTAGGGACCGTACCGTCCCGCCTTCAAGTAGATGACCTGACCACTCTCGTTGTCGACACCGAGTTCGCGGTCGTTGCTTGGCGCCGCCAAGAGGGCGAGAGCGTGTTCGACGCCCAGCGAGTCGGGTTCAGTGGCCTCGGGGATCGAAACGCGATCCTCCCCGTGCACCAAATAGGGGCCGTAACGTCCCGACCGCACCGAGACGGGGAGTCCATCGGGCGCGGTGCCCAGTTCGATGGAGTTGATCGCCGCGAAGTCGAAGTCGTGTTGGACGTGAGTCATGTGCTCAAGACCGAGCTTGGCCAGTTCGGTCGAAGCCGACGGGTCGCCGAAGTAGAACCGACGCAGCCAGGGCTCGAGGTCCTGCCGACCGTCGGCGATGTCGTCCAACTGGTTCTCCATCTCAGCGGTGAACTGATAGTCGACCAGGTCGGCGAAGTACGTCTGCAGGAGATTCACTACCGCGAACGCGCGAAACGCCGGTACCAGCGACTTGCCCTTCTTCCAGACGTAACCTCGGCGGTCGATGGTCTTCATGACGCTCGCGTAGGTGGAGGGACGACCAATGCCGAGGTCCTCGAGTTTCTTGATCAACGTGGCCTCGGAAAAGCGGTCCGGCGGCTGGGTGTCGTGGCTCTTCATCGCGACACTCGCCACCGGGACCGAGGCGCCTTCTGTGAGCGCCGGCAAGATCCGCTCCTGATCGGCCAGCTCGGCTTCGGGGTCGTCGGTGCCCTCGACGTAGGCACGTCGGAATCCGGGGAACTCGATGCGCAGACCTGTCGCGGTCAGTCCCGCCTCCACATCACCGGCAAACCCCGTGACGGTCCCCAGTGCCGCGCTCATGCGCACGCGGTCTTGAGTGAGGCGCGCGTCGACCATCTGAGAGGCGATGGTGCGCTTCCAGATGAGGTCGTACACCGCGAGCTCGTCGCCGCCGAGGCTCGCCTGAGCGTCGTCGAGCGTGCGAAAGACCTCGCCCGCCGGACGGATGGCCTCGTGGGCCTCTTGAGCGTTCTTTACCTTGCGGTCGTAGCGACGCGGGGCGTCGGCCACGTAATCGTCGCCGAACATCGACGCGGCCATCGAGCGCGCGGCGCGGATCGCTTCGTCTGACAGGGTCGTCGAGTCAGTACGCATGTAGGTGATCCAGCCCTGCTCGTAAAGGCGCTGGGCCGCGCGCATCGTGCGCTCGGGGTCGAAACGTAATTTGCGACTCGCCTCGATCTGCAGCGACGACGTCATAAAGGGCGCTTGGGGACGCTGAGTTCGCGGCGTCGAGGTGACCGAGGTGACGGTGACCTCGTTGCCCGTGAGTGCCGCGGCGACTGCCTGGGCCGCGGATTCGCTCAACACCTCGACCTTGGCCGACGAGTCCAGAACCCCCGACGCGTCGAAGTTCTTACCAGTCGCGAGCGCCGCGCCATCGAGGGTATCGACCGTCGCCTCGAATGTGGTCGCGGCGTTCATCGTCGCGGTCACGTCGAACCACGTCGCCGAGGTGAAGGCCATGCGCTCGCGTTCTCGTTCGCACACCAATCGAATCGCGACCGACTGTACGCGCCCAGCGGAGCGCGCCTTGTCGACGGCGCGCCAGAGCACCGGCGACACTTCGTAGCCCACCAGGCGGTCGAGGAATCGTCGGCCTTCCTGGGCGTCAACCAAGCGTAGGTCGAGGTCGCGCGTGTCGTTGACCGCGCGCGCGATCGCCGCGGGGGTGATCTCGTGAAAGACCATCCGTTTGACGGGAACCTTGGGGTTGAGAACTTCCTGGAGGTGCCAGGCAATGGCCTCACCCTCGCGGTCTTCGTCGGTGGCGAGATAGAGCTCGTCGACCTCTTTGAGGGCGGCCTTGAGTTCGCTGACGATCTTCTTGCGATCACTGGACACGACGTAGACCGGTTTGAAGTGATCGTTGACGTTGATGCCCAGTCGCGCCCACTTCTCACTCTTCACCGACGCGGGGATGTCGGCCGCGCTCTGGGGCAAGTCACGAATGTGGCCGATGGAGGGCTTGACGATGTAGTCCGCACCGAGCATGCCCTGAATCCGGGTCGCCTTCGCGACCGACTCCACTATCACCAGAGCTCGTGCCATCTTCACCACCTTTCCTCGGTACGTCCGTCAGTCGTACTACAAGATAAACAGCCGCGCGCTTTGCGTCGGCGATGTGTCTGCGGGATTTAACAAATCGAGTATTTCTAACACTCGACAACGGTCGCCGCTGCGACCAGGATTATTCGTCGCTCGCGGGCGACGCCACTATTTCGTACTGGGGATTGAGGATAACGGCCTCGCGACGTAACGAGGTCACCGTTCCGCGCACCAGAAGTCGCGTACCGCGCTCGATTCCAGGAACGACCGTGCGACCTTGGAAGATGAGCGCGACCGACCCAGTGTTGTCCACGATGACACAACGCAAGTCGTTGCTCCCGTTCTCGCGGGTGATCGTCATCGCGCGAACACGTCCGGCGATCTCCGCGAAGTTCCTCTCCCGTAACCCCCCGATGGGCGCCGCCCCGCCCGCCCGCTCGGCCAACTTCACGTCGGCCAAGAGGTGTGACTCGGCGCGCACGCCGCCGCGCACCACTTCGTCGCTGATCGGTTCTTCGGTGAGGTCACCTTCGGCGAGACGTCGCCGACTCGCGCGATAGGGAATGATCGTGGCAGCCGTGCGCGGGATCTGCATCACCGCGCCGGCCATCGCGTCGGCGGTGCGGTCGTGTAGCAATCGTTGCAACCGCGAGACGTACCCACGCCGCGGCAAAATCACCATGCAGAAGACATCGGGGTCACGCACGACGTCGGCCACGAGCTCGAGGGCCGCGCGGTCGAGTCGACGGTCCTCACACTCCACGACCTCGAGACCGACCGACTCCGAGGCGGTGTTGCGCATGCCCCAGCGTTGCTCGAGTGCTCGCGTGACGATGGGGTCGATGTCAAAGTGCACGGCGCGCACCGAGTAGGCGTTGAGTGTGTTGCAGTACTGCAAGGCACGTTCGGTGGCCAGGTCGTAATGGTCGACGAACACCACGACTCGGTTGGTACGGATCTTCATGGGCTCTGACGTGGCAGTCGACTCGAAGGCGTTCTCCTCGCGATGGTACTGCTTGTGAAAGCGCAACAACGCGACGTACATGATGGGCCCGACTACGGCAATGATCCACGCACCTTGAGTGAACTTCGCGGTGATGAAGATCAGCACCACGATGGAAGTGACACTCGCCGAGAGGCCGTTAATGAACACGCCTCGACGCCAGTGGACGTCCTTGAGGCGCCGGTGGCGTGCGACCATTCCTAGACCCGCCATGGTGAAGCCGGTGAAGACGCCGATGGCGTAGAGCGCGATGAGTGAGTTCACGTTGCCGTTAAAGACCAGGATCAACGTGAGCGACACGATTCCGAGCAGGATGATGCCATTGGAGAAGGCCAGTCGGTGGCCGCGCTTGGTCAACTGACGCGGCAAATACTTGTCGGTGGCCACGTAATTCGCGAGGAAGGGAAATCCGTTGAACGACGTATTGCCACCGGTGTAGAGGATCAACACTGTCGCGAACTGGACGAAGAGGAAGGCGACGTGGCCACCGGAGGAAGTGCCAAACACCGCCTGCACCTCTTGGCTAACGACCGTCGGGGTTCCCGACAGGCGCGGTAACGCGTGGGTCCAGTGCGCCAACAGCGCAGTACCGGTCAACAAGAACGCGAGCGTGCCCGACATCACGATCAGCGTCTGGCGTGCGTGAAGTGATTCGGGACGCTTGAAACTCGCCACGCCGTTAGAGATCGCTTCGAGACCCGTCAGCGACGACCCGCCGTTGGCGTAGGCCTTCATCAACAAAATGAAGGCCAAGCCCATCAATGGTCCCGATCCCCGCGTCCCGAGGTGACCGCCAACCAGCTTGGACGCGGTGGGAATGGCAACGGTGTGCAGGGTTCCGGCGAAGTACCTGTAGTAGCCGAAGATGATCGTCGAACCCAAGCCCAGAACATAGAGATAGGTCGGAAGGGCGAAGTAGCTGCCCGCTTCGCGCAGGCCACGCAGGTTGCCGAAGATGAGGAGCAACACCACGCCGACGGTGATCTTGAGCGCGTAGGGAGTGAGGACCGGAAACGCACTAGTGAGAGCGTCAGTACCGGCCGAACACTGGACGGCCACGGTGACGGTGTAGTCGATCAGCAACGCGACCGCGGCGATCTGGGCGATGCGAGGACCAAAGTTCTCGCGTGCCACGACGTACGCGCCACCGGCCTGGGTGTAGTACTTGATCACGTCCCAGTACGACAGGGTGACGAAGAGCAGTACGCCGATGATCACGAACATGATCGGTACGACGAGCGCGAAGGCCGCCAGACCGATCGCCGGAGTCATCTGAGTCAGAATCTCCTCGGTTCCATAGGCCGAGGATGAAATACAGTCGGGTGCGAGCACGCCCAGTGCAATGAAGCGGCCCAAGCGTTCACCACTCAACTGCTCGCTGACGTAGGGCCGCCCGAGCAGGATGCGCTTGATCCGGTACCCGAGCCCCTCCGGGTAGACAGCCGCCAAGTTGGCGTGGGAAGTCAGAACGGGTGAATTCTTGGCGAGTTGTTTATCCGCTTCTGACACGACGATAACCATAGACTCCAACCGACAAAAGGCCGGGCAGTTGCGGCTCGTCAACCAATTGTGGTGAGATGGGCGCGTGCATATCGTGGTGGTCGGCTGTGGCCGCGTGGGGTCCGGACTGGCCATGCAACTCTCGGACGAGGGTAATTCGGTCGTGGTCATCGACAAGGATCGTGACGCCTTTCGCCGTCTCGTGCATTTCAACGGACGCACCATTCACGGCTCGGGTTTTGACCGCGACGTCCTAGCCAAGGCCGAAGCCGGGCAGGCCGACGCTCTCGCGGCAGTGACGCGCGGAGACAACACCAATATCCTGTGCGCGCGGATCGGGCGCGACAATTACGGCATCAAGAACATCGTCGCGCGTATCTACGACCCCCAGCGCGCGGGCATCTACATGAAGCTCGGAATCCCGACGGTGGCAACTTCACTGTGGACCACTCAACAGGTGAAACGCTGGATCATCCCGACCGACGACTCAGTTGAGTGGACTGACGGCACGGGCACCTTGCACCTCGTCGAGCGCATCGTGCCGGACCACTTAGCGGGCCAGGAAATCCGCCACTTCTCCGCTGGCACGAACGTGCGCGTCGTCGGCCTCATTCGTGGGAGTCAGGGACGAGTCGACATCGACGGTCTCTTCGCCCAAGAGGACGACGTGCTCGAGTTCATCGTGACCACCGAGGGACTCGGACAGTTGCACGACATGCTCGAGGCGGCGCGACCGTGAGGATCGTCATCGCCGGAGGCGGATCGGTCGGCACCGCGATCGCCCTCGACCTCGTCGACCGTCACCACGACGTGGCGTTGATGGAGCACACCTCCGAAGTGGCCGAGAAGTTACGCGGGATCTTGCACGGTGTGAACGTGGTGAACGCCGATGCCTGCGAATACTCTTCCCTGTCGGCGGTGGACCTACGCAGCTCGGACGTGATCATCGCCGCCACCGGCGACGACGAAGACAATCTGGTCATCAGTTGGCTCGCCAAGCAGGAATTCGGCGTGCCGCGCGTGATCGCGCGCATCAACAACTCGCGCAACGAATGGCTCTTCACTGAAACGTGGGGCGTGGACGTCGCCGTGTCGACACCGGCGCTGATCACGTCATTGGTGGACGAAGCCGTCGAAGTCGGTTCGATCATCAACCTGATGGACCTGGCCAGTGGCCGCATGCACTTAAAAGAAATCACCCTCGCCTCCGACGCCCCCGCCGTCGCGCACGGCCAGACGCTCGATGAACTTCGACTGCCCGACAACGTACGGGTGGTTGCGGTAGTACGAAATGATCAGCCAATGGTGCCCACCGGAACCACCCGTTTCCTCGAGCACGATCACGTCGTACTGATTACCCGCGGTGACGCGAAGGAATCATGCTCGTCAGCCTTCATCGGCTAACGGTCGCCTCCCATCACTGACGAGACGCGACCTAGCATGGATTTCGTGCGTGCTGCATTCTTCGACCTCGATAAAACCGTCATTGCGAAGGCGTCAATGGTGGCGCTCGGACCAGAATTTCATGCCCGTGGTCTGCTACGAAAGCGCACGCTGGTTCGCGGAGTCTTCTTGCAGATTCTCTTCCTGCGCTTCGGCGCCAGTGAGGAACGGCTGGCCAAGATACGCCGCTCCGTCTTGAAGATCACTAAGGGGTGGGACCACGACGAGGTGCGACTTCTCGTCGCTGAGACCCTCAATGAGATCATGGAACCCCTGATCTATTCCGAGGCGCTCGATCTCATTCGAGAGCACCTGGAGCAGGGCGACGAAGTGTGGCTCGTTTCCACGTCGCCGGCCGAAATCGTCGAGCCGTTCGCCGAGATCCTGGGTATCACCGGCTCGATTTCCTCCAAGGCCATGATCGACGAGAACGGGAAGTTCACTGGCGAAATGGAGTTCTACGCGGTCGGCGAGAACAAGGCGTTGGCCATGCGCGAAGTGGCCGACGACCGCGGCATCGACATGGACGAGTCATTCGCATACTCTGACTCCGAGACGGACATACCGATGTTGCTCGCAGTGGGCCACGCCTTTGCGGTGAATCCCGATCGCGTTCTCACCAAAGTGGCACAGGATAACGAATGGCCTATTTTGAGCTTCACGCACAAGGTGCGCCCCCACGACGGGCACAAGGGACGTACGCCCTTTGTCGTCTCGGCCGTCGTTCTAGGGATCCTCGCTTTGGCTGGACGGAGCAAAGCGCGACACTAGGGGCGTCGACCGGCGGACACTCCCCACCGACACACATCTCTCCTGATCATCGCCTCTTGACGTCCACAACCGCACGAGTTATATTCATCTGTATGGTTAATCAACTAGTTAGTTTAATACAATGAGTACCACCACCCTCAACGCGACGTTCCTGGCGCTATCGGACCCCACTCGCCGTGCGATTGTGTCACGACTGGCCGCGGGTCCCGCCACCGTCAACGAACTGGCCGAACCCTTTGAGATCACCCTCCAGGCGGTCTCCAAACACCTGAAAGTGCTCGAGCGCGCCGGGATCGTGACTCGTGAGCGATCGGCCCAACTTCGACCCGCGCGCCTGGCGGGACCAGCACTCGAGGAGGCCAGTCGTTGGCTCGTCGATTATCGCGGATTCTTCACCGAGAGTTTTGAACGACTCGATGGCCTATTGAGTTCGCAGAACCACGTAGAGGCAAATGAAAGGAGAGGCTCGTGACATTCGAGACTGACTTTGACGTACCCGCCGACCGCCAGGAGGTGGTCATCACCAGGACCTTCGCGGCGTCACCCGAACAGGTCTTCGCCGCCCACACCGACGCTCAATTGATCCCCCTCTGGTGGGGGCCGCGCTACCTGACGACGATGGTCGACCGACTCGACGCCGAGCCCGGCGGAGGGTGGCGCTACGTACAGACCGCCCCGGACGGGGCGGTCCACGCGTTTCACGGTTACTTCCACCTCGTCGAGCCTGCCCGGCGCATCGTGGCGACCTTTGAGTACGAAGGAGCGCCGGGCCACGTTCAAATGAACGATCTCGTACTCGAAGCCCGTGGCCTCAACACCGTGCTGGTTCAGCGGTCCGTTTTTGCGAGTGTGAGCGACCGCGACGCCATGGTGGCCGCCGGCATGAGGACGGGACTCGAGGACTCGATGACCCGCCTCGACGAACTTTTCGCGCCCGCGCTGTCCTAATTCCGCTCGACCTCGAGGAATTTCTTGCGCTCGACTCGAGTGGGGCGACGACTCCAGAGAGTGCGACCCGACGGAACTTACAGAGTCAACAAGTCTCGCGCGCCGGTGTCGGAGGACGGGTGTCGCAACTTGCTCATCGCGCGCGCTTCAATCTGTCGGATGCGCTCACGTGTCAGGTTCATCTCGGCGCCCACGTCCTCGAGCGTGCGAATCTCTCCTGCACCGTCGAGACCGAAACGCATCCGCAGGATCTTCTGTTCGCGCTCGTCGAGGGGCTGCAGCAGTTTTTCGATCGCGGCGGGCATCATCTTGACCGCGGCCACGTCAAAAGGCGACTCGGCTGAGCGGTCCTCGACCACGTCGCCAAGTTCGGCGTCACCGTCTTCGCGCAGTGGTTCGGACAAGGAGATGGGTTCGGAACGAAAGCGCAACGCCTCGATCAGCTTGTCCTCGGGCATCTCGCACTCGTCGCAGAGTTCCTTGATGGTCGGAGGACGACCGAACTTGAGCTCGAGTCGCGACTGGGCCTTTTGCACCCGCGCCAAAGTATCGCCGGCGTGCACCGGGAGACGGATAGTGCGTCCCGTGTTGGCGATACCGCGAGTGATGGCCTGACGGATCCACCACGTGGCGTACGTGGAGAACTTGAAGCCCTTGCGCCAGTCGAACTTCTCGACGGCGTGCATCAGGCCGAGGTTGCCCTCTTGAATGAGGTCCAGGAGAGGTAGGCCCGACGCCTGGTACTTCTTGGCGATGGAGACCACGAGGCGCAAGTTCGACTGGACGAAGTCACGCTCGGCCTGGTCACCGCGATGCACGGCGCGCTTGAGAGCCTGCTTCTTGGTCGGGGTGAGCTTTATCTTCTTGTCGGTCTCGGCGGCCTCGAGTTCGGCCTTAGCCTCGCGACCTTCCTCGATGGTCTGGGCCAGGTGCACTTCGTCATCCTTGGTCAACAAGGTGTACTGACCAATGTCAGATAGGTACAGTCGAACGAGGTCTTCGTCGTCGCGGTCTACGCGGTCCTTGGCCATAACGCTCCTAAATACGTGTCGGGGAATTCCGGCAGTACTAGTTATACGGTGGTGCGCAACCACTGACCCTATTTAATGCCTCGGACCAAGACTTTCAGCCATTCCGGCGGCATCGAGGGTCTCGTAGATGGCTCGAGCGGACTCGGCCCAGGCGGGGTCCTCGAGCGGTTCCTCGTCGGTCACGACCGCCCCCACCGCGCGGACCTCACGCACCACCTGGTCCGATCCACGGCTCAAGATCTCTCGACGAGTTGGGTCCGTCTCGGTTTCCAGGTAGTCGCGCAACGTGACGAGGAGTCGCGGGCCGATCAGCATCGCCAGCGCGTACAGCGCTAGGGCGCCCGTTTCGTCCTGGGCCAGTGAAGTGAGCAGCACGGTGTACACCACCGGTTCGACCACGACGTCGTCGTCGCCGCGTAGTTCCAGGGCGAGAGTGCCAAAGGCCCGACTCGCCTCGTGCAGGCGTACCACGAACGCGTCGTGGGTGACCCGTGGCGCGCCCTCGCCCAGCGCTTGGTACAGCGCGTCGTAGATCGAAGCCAAATGCCGCCCCGCAGGCCAGTCGCTCACGGGGTCTCCGGACGAAACGCGTTCGTGATCGGCATGCGCCGGTCGCGACCGAAGGCCTTCTTTGAAATGCGAACGCCCGGAGGCATCTGGCGGCGCTTGTACTCACTGGCGTCGACCAGGCGGGTGATGCGCAACACCAACGCTTCGTCGTGACCGGCGTCGATCATCTCTTGGGCGGTGGCGTCGTCTTCCACGTAGAGCTCGAGCAACGGGTCGAGTTGTTCGTAGGGAGGTAAGGACTGATCGTCGCGTTGGTCAGGGCGTAGTTCGGCCGACGGTGCCTTGATCAGAACGTCCAGAGGGATGGGCTCGGGGTCGCCTTGCGCCGCAGCAAGTTCGTTGCGGTAGCGACACAGTTCGTACACCAGGGTCTTGGGCACGTCCTTGATGACGGCGAACCCGCCCGCGGAGTCGCCGTAGAGGGTGGAGTACCCCGTCGCCATCTCCGACTTATTTCCGGTGGTGAGAACGATGGCGCCGGTCTGGTTCGATACCGCCATCAATAAGACACCACGGATACGCGATTGCAAGTTCTCTTCGGTCAGGCCGGCGAGAGGAGCACGCAACACCTCTTCGAGCATCTTCATGACCGTGGAGTGCGCGGGTTCGATCTCGATCGTGTCGATCTCGATGTCCAGACGTCGCGCCAATTCGTAGGCGTCGCGCATCGAGTGTTCCGAGGAGTATCGCGACGGCATGGCGAAACCGTGCACGGCCCGCGCACCAACGGCGTCCACGGCGATCGCGGCGACGAGCGACGAATCGACTCCTCCGGAAAGACCCAAAATAGCCGAGCGAAAGCCGTTCTTTCGTAAATAGTCGCGCGTGCCCATCACGAGGGCGTCGTAGATCTCGGCCACCGGCGATGCTGGTTCAGCGACGTGATTCACGTGTTGCGCCAGGATGAGTCGCTCGTCGCGGACGTACGAGCTCTCGAGCATGACACCCGCGCTCGACGTCGGGGCCTCCACCTCGACGATGAGGAGTTCCTCTTGAAACGCCGTCGCGCGTGCAATGACCCGACCGTCGGCGTCCACGACGACACTCTGACCGTCAAAGACCAGCTCGTCCTGCCCGCCGACCAAGTTGACGTAGGCAATGGGACAACCGGTCTCGAAAGCTCGCTCGCGCAGCATCGCCTCGCGATCACCGCGCCGTCCGCGAGCGAAGGGCGATGCGTTGGCCACGACGAGCATCGTTGCGCCCTGCGCCGCCAATTCAGCCGCGGGGCCCTGAAACGTCCAGACGTCCTCACAAATGAGTACACCCACCGCGATGCCCTCGACGTTGATGATGGTGCCATCACCCAGACCCGGGTGGAAGTAGCGCTGCTCATCGAAGACGTCGTAATTGGGCAGGAGTCGCTTCGTCGCGATGGGACCGATGCCGGCGCCCGACACCGCCGCGAGCGCGTTAGCGATATGGGGCGACATCACGCGACCATCATTGACGAGACGCGTCACGTCGCGCCCGTCCATCGAGGGGGCCAACACCACGCCGTCGCCCTCGGCGAGCACCGTTCCCACGAGCATCGGTGGGGCGTTGAGAGCGCCGGCGAGCTCCTCGAGCGCGAGACGTGCCGCGTCACAAAAACCCTCCTTGAGGAGGAGATCTTCGGGCGGATACCCGGTGAGGGCTAATTCGGGAGAAATCACGAGCGACGCACCCACGGCGGCGGCCTGCGTGCGCAAGCGCTGTAGCGTTTCGACGTTTTGACCGAGGCCTCCCACCACCGAATTCATCTGGGCCAAGGCGATGCGAAGGACGGGCACGAACTGAGCCTACCGGTGACGTTGCGCGACCTTCAGGGCGAAGGTTTACACAGGGTTAACAGAACGGGGGGTGGGGCTATGTTGCCCTCCGGCAAACTGGAGTGTCGCGTGCACCACGCGCCGAATTCGTAAGGAGCGATTATGTCGTATCAGGCTGAATACATCTGGATTGACGGAACCGAACCGACTCACGAACTGCGCTCCAAGACGCGCATCATCGCGGACGGCAAGAAGCCAATCATTTGGGGCTTCGACGGATCGTCCACCAACCAGGCTACGGGACACTTCTCGGACTGCGTGTTGGTACCGGTGTACACCTGTAAGGACCCGCTGCGCGGTCCCAAGGACATCCTCGTCATGTGCGAGGTCCTCAATGCCGACATGACGCCGCACCCCACCAACACGCGCCACGCCGCAGCGCTGGTGGCCAAGAAGTACGCCAGCTACGAGCCCATGTTCGGCATCGAGCAGGAGTACACCTTCTTCCAGGACGGACGCCCGTACGGCTGGCCCGAAGACGGCTTTCCTGCTCCCCAAGGGCCCTATTACTGCGGCGTCGGTGGTTCGAAGATGCCCGGGCGCGACATCGTCGAGGCGCACACACTCGCCTGCATCGAAGCGGGGATCTCGATCGAGGGCACCAACGCCGAGGTGATGATGGGGCAATGGGAGTTCCAACTGGGCATTCTCGACACCTTGGCGATCGGCGACCAGATCTGGGTCGCGCGGTGGTTGCTCAAGCGCATCGCCGAAGAGTTCGACGTCGAGGTCTCCTTCGACGCCAAGCCGGTCAAGGGTGACTGGAACGGCGCGGGTGCGCACACCAACTTCTCGACCAAGCAGATGCGCGCCGAGGGTGGCTGGGACGCCATCATCGCGGGCTGTGAAGCGATCGGCACGCGCGTCCAAGAGCACATCTCCAACTACGGCGTGGGTATTGAGGAACGCCTCACCGGTGCTCACGAGACGGCGCACTACACCAAGTTCTCGTACGGCGTGTCTGACCGCGGTTCGTCGATCCGTATCCCCGGTGGTGTCGCGCGCGAGAAGAAGGGCTACCTCGAGGACCGTCGCCCCAACGCCAACATGGACCCCTACGTCGTAGCGCGCTTGATGGTCGAGACGGTCTGTGGAGCCGCTGCCACAAAAGCACCCGCGAAGCGCGTTGCCGCGAAGAAGACCCCAGCCAAGAAGGCCGTGACGAAGAAGGCTCCGGCAAAGAAAGTCGTGGCGAAGAAAGTCGTGGCGAAGAAGGCTGTCGCCAAGAAGTCCGTCGCCGCGAGATAATCCCCCCAGGGACAAGAAAGTGAAGACCCGCCGCCGGTGAGGTGGCGGGTCTTCACTTTCACAGACCTTCGTCCGCTTTGGCCTTACCCCCAGAAGGTGCGAGAATGACATTCATGCAAAGCCAGGCCCAATACGTACTTCGCACCGTGGAAGAGCGCGGCGTGCGATTCGTCCAGCTCTGGTTCACCGACGTCCTGGGTCGACACAAGGCCTTTCACGTGACCCCCGCCGAACTCGAAGACGCACTCGATCAGGGCATGACCTTTGATGGATCAGCCATCGACGGTTTCTCGCGCACGTCGGAGTCTGACGTCTTGGCTCGGCCCGACCTGACCACCTTCCAATTGCTGCCGTGGTACGAGGAGGGCACCGGAATCGCGCGCGTCTTCTGTGACATCGTGAACATTGACGGCACACCCTTTGATGGTTGTCCCCGCCAACAGTTGCGCCGCGTCTTGGACGGTGCGCGCGAACAGGGCTACAACTTCTACGTTGCTCCCGAAATCGAGTACTTCTACTTCTCGGGTTTCGACCAGAACGGTCGACCCGAGCCGATCGACCGCGGGAGCTACTTCGATCTCACTACTGACGACGTGGCGAGCCAGCTTCGCCGGCGTACGGTCCTCATCCTCGAGGAGATGGGAATCGGAGTCGAGCACGCCCAACACGAGGACGCGCCCGGCCAACACGAGATCGATCTGCGCTACACCGACGCCCTCACCATGGCCGACACCGTCATGTCGGTGCGCCACGTGGTCAAGGAACTCGCCCGCCAAGCCGGCGTCTCAGCGAGTTTCATGCCCAAACCTCTCGTCGGAGTCCAGGGATCGGGAATGCACACGCACCTGTCACTCTGGCACGACGACGCGAACGCCTTCATCGGCGAGGGACCGTACGGCCTCAGTGACGTGGCAATGAAGTTCATGGCTGGCCTCTTACACCACGCGCCCGAGATCACCGCCATCACCAACCAGTGGGTCAACTCCTACAAGCGATTGATGCCCGGCGCCGAAGCGCCCGTTGGTGTCGAATGGGCCCGCTTCAACGCAGCGGCACTGGTGCGGGTGCCGTCGGTCAAACCCGCGCGCATCGATTCCACGCGACTCGAGTACCGCTCGCCGGATCCCGCGGCCAATCCCTACCTCGCCTTCGCGGTCATCCTCGCCGCCGGACTTCGTGGCGTCAATGGCGACTACGAATTGCCAAAAGAGGGCGAGCGCGTCGCCGGTCTGCCCCAATCACTGGGCGAGGCTGTCGACTTGATGTCGACCTCAGACTTGCTCCTCGAGACCATCGGCGAGCACCAAGTCGAGTGGTTTCTGCGAAACAAGCGCTCCGAATGGGATGCGTATCGCGCCCAGGTGACTCCCTTCGAGCTCGAAAGGTACCTCCCCCTCTTGTGAGCGACGTCGTCTTATGCGTTCCCTCGTGCGAAGGGCCGATTCGCAAGGCCTGTGACGTGACGGGCGTGACGCCCCTCGTAGCCGCGACTGGCCGCCTCAACGAGATCGCGGCCCTCGAGCCCGCCGAGGGATTCGCCGGCGCGGTGATCAACGCTTCCGCTTTTCCCTTCACCGAAGCGATGAATCTCTGTCGCCAGTTGCGCAGTCGCGAACGCGCGATCGGCCCAGTCATCTTGCTGCTCGACCACTACCAACTCGACGATCTCACCTTTCGCGAGGATCTCTTCGACGATTTCGTGGTGGGACCTTTTGACGTTTCGGAACTCGCGACTCGGCTACGCCATCGATTGCGACGCTCTGGCAACGACACGGTGGCACCACGTATCGATCACGGTGGCCTCTCAATGAACTTAGAGACCTACCAGGCCACCATCGCCGGGCGCGTCATGGACCTGACGTACATGGAGTACGAACTGCTGCGCTTCCTCGCGACGAACCCGAATCGGGTATTTACCCGAGAGACATTACTCAGCCGCGTGTGGGGATACGAGTACTACGGCGGTGCCCGCACGGTGGACGTTCACGTACGGCGCCTGCGGGCCAAGTTAGGCGAGGAGTACGCCCACCTGATTCAAACGGTGCGCAGCGTTGGGTACAAGTTCGGAACGTCGAACGAATTCGACGTCAGCTGAGCGGAGCAAAGGCCCACAGTTCGACTTCGGCGCGCGCACCCAGCGGAAGTCCCGCTATTTGGATCGTGGAGCGTGTCGGCCGCGGTACCGCGAAGACCTCTGTCCACACCTCATTACATGCTGCGAAGTCAGCGAAGTCCATCAAGAACAAGGTGCCCTTGACCACTTGGCTCATGGTCACACCATGGGATTGGAGGAGGGCATCAGCGTTCATCAGAGCTTGGCGCAATTCTTCAGGCGCACCACCGACCACCAGCGTCGGCGTATCGACCCCGGGCACTAGGCCTAACTGACCCGACAGGATGACAAAGTCACCGGCACGCGCGGACGGAGAATACGGCCCCAGAGACGGAGTGGACACGGCGACTCAGCTAAAAGAGTTGCCGCACCCGCAGGTACGTGTGGCGTTGGGATTGGTGATGTGAAATCCCGCGCCCTGCAGACCGTCAGCGAAGTCCAGCGTCGAACCGGTCAACAGGTCGGCACTCGCCTCGTCAACAACGACCTTGACCCCGGAGAATTCACTCACGATGTCGTCATCGCCGAATTCCGAGTCGAAGAACATGTCGTAGTTGAAACCCGAGCAACCGCCGGGCTTGACGGCCACGCGCAGCGCGAGTGTCTCATCGGTGTCTTCCCCAGCGATCAACTCAGCAACCTTGGCTATCGCCGCGGCAGTGAGCGAGATGGGCTCCGCGCTCTTCTTCTTGAGCGAAACGGTGGTCGTGGTCGCGTTGGACATGCAACTCCTTTGACAAGTGCTGGTGCCATCGTAGCGGTGCTCACGACCGACGGCGACGGTAAAAAAGCCGGTAGCGTCACCTTGTGCAGCCAGAACAACGAATTCTCGAGCGTTTGGCCCTGGTGCGGGACCCCGAACTCGGGGCCTCCATCGTGGAGCTGGGCATGGTGGGCGACGTGCACGTCGTTGGCCGCGTCGCCCACGTCGAAGTGGCGTTGACGACGGCCAGTTGCCCATTGCGCGGCGATATTGAACGTGACGTCCGCGAAGCGGTCGTCGAGCTCGAGGGAGTCGACGAGGTCGTTCTCACCATGGGGGTCCTTGACCCCGATGCGAAGGCCGCACTCATGAAGACCGCTCGCGCCCTGGCTCAAGCTCGCGCTCCCCAGACCACTATTCCGCGACGCGCACCGGTACTGATGATCGCCTCGGGCAAGGGCGGTGTCGGTAAATCGTCGGTCACCGCCAATGTCGCCGTCGCCCTCGCGCGCACCGGACTTCGCGTTGGAGTTCTCGACGCTGACATTTGGGGCTTCTCACTCGCTCGGCTACTCAACATCACTGGCGACGTCGAAGTTCGCCAGGGCAAAATGGTGCCACTTGAGCGACCATGTGGTTCGGGTTCCCTCGCACTGCTGTCGATGGGACATCTCGCCGACGAGAAGCAGGCTCTCCTGTGGCGCGGCCTCGTCGTGCAAAAGGCCGTTGCTCAATTCATTGAGGACGCGGACTGGTCCAACATTGACGTTATGGTCATTGATACGCCACCGGGCACCGGCGACATCGTTATGACCCTGGCGCGGCTCCTCCCCCACATGGGTCAGGTCGTGGTGACGACGCCGTCACGTGCCGCCCAACACGTCGCCGCACGCGCCGCAGATTTCGCACGTAAGTCACATATTCGATTGTTAGGCGTCATCGAGAACATGAGCGGTTTCGCCTGCGAGTGTGGCAGGGTCCACGCGCCACTGGGCGTCGGGGGCGGTCGCGAGCTCGCCCACGAACTCGGCGCGGACCTCTTGGCACAAATTCCTTTACGCAGTGACGTCGCCGACGGTGGCGACGACGGCTTGCCCGTCGCCGTGCACGAAGAAGATGGCGGCACCTTCGCTACCTTGGCCAACGACCTGTGGGCCTTGACGCCCTCGTTGGTTCCGGCGGGTTGCACCGCGCGTCTCCTCGACGTCCTCGACAACGCCGTGGCGAACGCCGAGGTCTGAGCCCGAAATCTCGAACTCAGATCCCCGACCGAGTCAGTGGCAGTGTCATTTGGCGTTTCACCCGGCGCTGGCGCTCTTCGAAGCCCCCGCAAGATAAGAATTTCTGGCAGCGAATTTCCATTGCGAATCAGTCAGATGGAGGTGGCCGCCCGGGGCGGATTTGGGCCGATGTCAAGAGTGAGATAAGAAGCCCGTGAAGTGGTTACGTGCTGGACTCCACTAAGTTTGTGAGATAGCCAGCACCAAGGAGCATTGTGGCCAAGTCCGTTTCCGCCTCTAAGTCACCAGCAGCGTCGTCCAAGCCCGCAGTGGGCGGACGCCCTCCAGGGCTCTTTACGTGGGTTGCGGTAGGCGTGGTCCTCGTCATTGTTCTCGCCCTGGTGATCGTCAAGGTGACGAAGAACTCACCGACGTCGTCAAATTCGGGCGCTTTCCAGGCCACGAGCGCCGCGATGGTCAGCGAACTCACCACGATTCCCGCCTCAGTGTTCAACACGGTGGGCGTGACCTCCAGTGTCTTTCAAGTGACGCCGCCGTTGCAGATCAAGAACCAACCGGCCCTCACCGACGCGGTCGCCGGCAAGTCGCTGCCCGAGGTCTTGTACGTGGGCGCCGAGTACTGCCCCTTCTGCGCCGCACAGCGCTGGTCGACGATCATCGCTCTCAGCCGTTTCGGTACCTGGAAGGGACTCGGCAATACGACGAGTTCTTCGGTCGACACTTATCCCAGCACACCGACGTTCACGTTCTTAAAGGCCAGTTACACCTCGCCATACCTCGTCTTTAAGGGCATTGAGAGGTACAGCAACGTCACCGACCCGAACAACGCCTTCTACTACCCATTGATGTCCATCTCGAAGACCGAGAACGCCAACTTGTCGAAGTACGACGTCTCCAAGTACTTTGGCTTCCCGGCGTCCGACGACGGGTCGATCCCCTATATCTCAATGGGTAACAAGTTCTTCGTGGCGGGCGCGAGTTATACCCCGGCTCTTTTTGAAGGTGAGACCAGAGACGCAGTCGCTTCTAACCTCTCGTCGCCCTCGAGCCCGATCACCGCCGCCATTATCGCGTCGGCGAACTACCAGACCGCCGCGTTGTGCAATCTGACCAAGGGTCAGCCCGGTTCGGTGTGCACCTCACCGGGCGTCATGGCAGCAAAGACGGCACTGAAGATCTAAGTGTCACGAACACTGTCCCCCGTGCCGCGGTGGGCGATCTACCTCTCGTGGACGCTCAGCCTCATTGGCGTCGGCCTGGCAACGTACCTGACGATTGGTCACTTCGAAAGCAAGACGTTCCTGGCGTGTCCCGATACCGGCCTCATCAATTGCGCCAAGGTCACCACGTCGGCCCAATCGCACTTCTTGGGCGTGCCGGTGGCCGTTCTTGGACTGGGTAACTTCGTCGTTTTGGCGGTTCTCACTTCACCGTGGCTCTGGCGAGCCAGGAATTACTGGATCCACGTCGCGCGTTTCCTCCTGGTCATTGCATCCATGGCTTTCGTACTATGGCTGCTGTACGCGGAGCTGATCATCATCGACAACATTTGCCTGTACTGCACCGGAGTGCACGTGGTGACCTTCGCACTCTTTGTCGTTCTGGTACGCGTGTGCCCGATTCAGTTGGGCTGGTCGCGCTCGCGCTTAGCGGCGCAGTAGCGCTCTGCGTTCGATCTCCGTCAAGCCACCCCAAATTCCGTAGGACTCGCGTTGGGCCAAGGCCGTCGTCAGACAATCGTCGCGTACATCACAATCTGCGCAGAGTTGCTTGGCCTGTCGCTCACGTCGCGAGCGCACCTCTTTGGATTCCATGACGTCGGGAGAAAAAAAGAGCAAATTCTCGATGCCGCGACACGCGGCTCCATCGGTCCACTCGGCCTTCTGTAGTGCCATCGTCAACCCCTCGTTTCACCTGACTCTCGCAGACTACCCACGTACGTCACCAAAGGCAAAATCGCGGACCGAGGGCATAATTGTGGCCTTGCTACGCTGAGGACGTGGCCAACGTTCTCCTCGCTAGTGATGTACCCTCCCTACGCCAAGAATTGCGTGCGATGCTCGAGGGTCCCGACCTCTTCATCGACGAAGCAGCGACGGGACCCGAAGTTCTGCGCATCGCACGACAAGGCGGCATCGACCTCGTCATCGCTGACTTACAGATGGGATCAATGGGGGCAATGGCCATCTGTATGGAGTTGCGACACGACGAGTCCTATTTGCCCGGCGATCCGGTCTCGGTGCTCATGTTGCTCGACCGTCGTGCCGACGTCTTCCTGGCGCGACGAAGCGGCGCGGACGGTTTCCTCGTGAAACCCCTCGATCCGCAGCGAGTGCGTGCAGCCGTTCGCGCAGTGCTCGGCGATGGAGAGTACGAAGATGAGTCCCTTCGTCCCGCTACGGTGCGCGCCGGCTCAGAGTAATGAAGGACCAGCCCCCTAGGTCGGGCGTCGCGCGGTTCCGCGCGAAGATGGTGGGAGGCCGGGGCGAGACTCATGTTTCACCTGAAGCGGCGACAATCCACGCACGGGTGGACCAACTCAGCGAACTTGAACTTCGTGACGTTATGACGCCGCGCGTTGACGTCGTATATCTCACTATTCCGGTAACGCCTGAGGCCATCGCCGAAGCGGTCCGCGACACGGGACACTCGTGTTTTCCCGTGGTTCAAGGAGACCTCGACGAGGTCGAAGGGGTCCTCTTCGTCAATGACCTATTTCGGTCCACCACCGTCAAGCGAGCCATTGGCGTCTCCTTACCGTCAGTGAATGAAATCGCGCGCAAGATTCGACGCCCACTCATGTTGCCCGAGACCCTCGATCTCCTCGAGAGTCTCAAGGAGATGAGGGAACAGCGGCGAACCTTCGCACTCGTTCTCGACGAGCACGGCGGCGTCGCGGGGGTCATCTCCATCCGCGACATCCTTGAACAACTCGTTGGCGAACTCAGTGACGAATTCGATGAGGACGATGAACCCACGATCGTAAAGATTCGCCCGGGCCGATGGCTAGTCGACGGCCAGACTCACGTGGACCGCGTCGAAGAAGCGCTCGGGGTCGTGATCCCCGAAGGCGAATACGTGACATTCGCGGGGTACATTTTGGACCTCGCGGGAGAAATCCCAACGGCTGGTTCGGTCTACACCCAAGGGGACTGGAGTTTTCGAGTCCAATCCGTAACTAAGCGACGGATCAGTGAGATCGTGGCGGAGTACCACGAGCCCCCAATCCTCCCTGAGGCCGACGAATAGACCTTTGTGTCGCGTGGGGACTGACGACTAGGATTGTCTGGCTGCGGGGTAACTCGCCGCGGGCTGTAGCGCAGCTTGGTAGCGCGCTGCGTTCGGGACGCAGAGGTCCCGGGTTCAAATCCCGGCAGCCCGACCACGTAGTGCCTGAAGTAAATAGCAGTTCTGGCCCCCATCGTCTAGCGGCCTAGGACACCACCCTTTCAAGGTGGCGGCACGGGTTCGAATCCCGTTGGGGGTGCTCATTAGCCTTAACCTTGACCTTTAAAAGACACCGCACTTCATTTAACGGCCTCGAACTCTTCTGACGAGCTTTTCTGAATTGTTTCCGACCATGCGTCCAGCAATATACATTGGACTTTTTTGGAATGGTACTAAGGATTTCGGCGCTATTTAGCGTGGTAGTTTTTGCCGAACTTTGCCATCAAAAGGGGAACGATGCTCGGATCAAGGAAAAGGGACTATTCGCGCCGGTGCCGATGGCTCCTTGCGTCAATTCTGATCACGTCCACTTTCGCCCTCACCGGACTGGTCGGGCAAGGATCATCGTATGCGACAGGAACCGTCCCCGAACTTGGGACACCCGTCGTGGTGCCGCCCGACAGTTCAGGCGGCGGAGCCCTCACCAGTGTCAGTTGTCCCACCACAACCTCGTGTGTCGCTGTGGGACAGGACGCCAGCAGTCCAACCCAGGCTGACTACTCAATCGGAACGGAGGCGGCCGGCGTCTGGTCGTGGACGGCTTCTGCCACAGTGGCGCCAGATAGTTCTGGCGGCGGGGCTTTCAACGACATCAGTTGCCCCAGCGCGACGTCATGTGTCGCTGTGGGACAGGACTCCGGCAGTCCAACCCAGGCTGACTACTCAATCGGAACGGAGGCGGCCGGCGTCTGGTCGTGGACGGCTTCTGCCACGGTGGCGCCCGATAGTTCGGGTGGCGGTGCTTTTTTCGGTGTCAATTGCCCCAGCGCGACGTCATGTGTCGCTGTGGGACAGGACGACGGAAGTCCAACCCAGGCTGACTACTCAATCGGAACGGAGGCGGCCGGCGTCTGGTCGTGGACGTCTTCTGCCACGGTGGCGCCAGATAGTTCGGGCGGCGGGGCTTTCAACGACATCAGTTGCCCCAGCACGACATCGTGCACAGCGGTGGGCCTCGACAACGCTGCCACCACCCAGTCGATCTACTCTTCCGGCACCGTATCCAACGGGACCTGGAACTGGACCACGCTCGCTGTGGTTGCGCCGGATGCCAACCAAGGTGGAGATCTCTACAGCGTCAATTGCGCGAGCCCGAGTGCGTGTGTCGCAGTTGGCGAAGACGCCAACGCGGTGCCAATTTTCACGTCGGGCAGCCTCCTCAACGGTACGTGGTCATGGACCCCCCAGACTCAAGTTCCAGGAGATTCAGGACTGTTGTGGAGCGTCGACTGCCTCAGCGCTTCATCGTGCATCGCTGTGGGTTGGAACAACGCTGCGACGAGTCAAGCGATCTACACGGTGGGAACAGAATCGGGCGGCCAATGGACCTGGACGAACTCAATTGCTGTGCCCGCGGATGATTCGGGCGGCGCGACCTTCACCGCCATTCGCTGCTCAACCCTTTCGTCCTGCATCGCCGTCGGGAGTGACCAAAATAATCAATCCGTTTTCTCGGTCGTGGCAACTCCCCCCAGCGCCCCCGGCATCGGAACCGCCTCCGCCGAAAACTCGTCTGCCGTCGTAACGTGGAGCACCAATTCAGATGGCGGAAGCGCCATTACCGGCTACTCGGTGAATGCACTCAACGTGACGACTTCGGCGACGATGACTAACGCCTGCCCCTCTTCAACCAGTACTACTGCCACGCAGTGCACGGTAACTGGGCTCACCAATGGGGACACGTACGTGTTCAGTGTTTCGGCTATCAATGTCACGGGCTCGGGGGCTTACTCTTCCAATTCGAATGAGGTGGTGCCAGCCAACACACCGACAGTTCCCGGTCCACCCGTAATTGGGAGTGCGGCAGTTACGAGCAATGCGGCGCAAGTCACTTGGTCGACACCGATGAGCAACGGTGGCAGTGCGGTAACGGGATATCGAGTTAGTGAGACCAACTTGACCACCGCGACCACAGTGGAAAATGTTTGTCCCTCATCAGATAACAGCCTCGCAGCGACTTGTCTAATCGCCGGCCTGGTAAATGGTGACACGTTTGATTTCAATGTAGCGGCGATCAATGTCGTGGGCACAGGAGGATTTTCTGGCGCCACGAATCAAGTGACCCCGTACGCCACTTTGCCTCCCGTTGAATCTGAGGTGTTACCGATCTCATCGAGCGATACTTTGTTTACAGGGGTGAGTTGTCCGCGCGCAGGATTATGCATCGCCGTAGGCGATGACAATCGCTCGGCGATTGACTCAATTGGCATTGAAGCAGGATCGACGTGGACCTGGTCCTCACCGGCGGTAGTCAGTCCTGGATCGACCGCAGGCGGAGGTTTCGAGAGCGTGAGCTGCGCGACCCCGACATCGTGCGTCGCGGTTGGCAGCGGCGGCACGCAGGCGGGCGGCGCGGGCGGCGTATTTAGCTCCGCGACATATTCGGGAGGTCAATGGATCTGGACACCCATGAGTAACATTGGCGCCGCTAGTAATGGCACTGGAGGAGCTCTCTTGAGCGTCAGTTGTACGAGCGCGACGTCGTGCGTTGCCGTTGGCAACAGCTACTCCAGTTACGCGACCTACACATCGGGGACCGAGTCGGGAGGTCAATGGATCTGGACACAGGCGCAAAACTTCGGTTACGCCCCAATCGGTGGATCGATGATTGCCAGGAGCGTAAGTTGCGGAAGTCCGACGTCGTGTGTCGCGGTGGGTCTCATTGGCTCCGACCCGGTGTATTCGTCGGGAACCGAATCGGGAGGCAACTGGACGTGGACTTACCTCGAGCCGATAATGACTGGAAATCCTTTGGTTGGAATCTCGGCGGTGAGTTGTGCGAGTGCGACGTCGTGTGTCGCGGTTGGCGGCGGTTTCGCGACGCTTTCAGGACACGGTGCGTACTCAATCGGCACCAGCTCGGGAAGTTCTTGGACGTGGACCGCGCCGATTCAGGTCGATGGAGATAATGCCGCTGCCAATTTCAACGCGGTGAGTTGCGCCACGGCCACTTCGTGTAGTGCAGTAGGAACCGACTTTAACGGCTTACCGGTGATGTCAACAGGCGTTGCGGTCGGAGGCGATTGGAACTGGTCTAACTCGATCGAAGTGATGCCCGACAGCTCGGGTGGTGGAAATTTTCGCGCGGTGAGTTGCATGACTGGAACTTCATGCGTAGCAGTCGGGAACGATAGTGCTACGCCTTTTCAAGCTGTGACCGATGCCTGGTCGTCGTCCCTCGCCACTGTAACGAGCGCGCCAACGATCGGGTCGGCCTCTGGCGGCCCTGCCTCAGCGACAGTCACGTGGTCGGTGCCATCGAACACCGGGGGCTCCGTCGTCACGGGCTACTTAGTCAGCGCTGATGACTTGACAACGAGTTCCATATCGACCGATTCCTGTCCCACGTCGACCAACAGCCTCACCATCTCGTGCGTCGTATCGAGCCTGACAGCTGGAAACGTTTATACCTTTTCGGTTGCGGCCATCGACCCAGTTGGCGCCAGTGCATCGTCTGCCGCCAGTAACTCCGTCACACCTTCTGCGGGTGGGGGTGGGGGTGGGGGTGGCGGTGGGGGTGGCGGTGGCGGTGGCGGTGGCGGTGGCGGTGGCGGTGGCGGTGGCGGTGGCGGTGGCGGTGGCGGAACTCCTACCACGGGTCCGACGAACGCTCCGCCCCCTTCAATCGTGTCCTCCTCCGCCTACGGAACTCCCACTTCGGTCCAAGTTGGGGCCACAGGGCCGACCACGGATAGCGCCAGTATGGGATCGGCGAGCATCATGTTGACGGTGCCCGTCGGCGCAATGCCTACCGGTACTACCGTCAGCATCTATCCTGTCCCCGACTCTTCGTTGCTGCAACCGGTGCTCCCCTCAGGGAACACCTACCTAACGTCTTTCGCGGTGACCTGGAAAAATCCGGACGGGAGGGCGCTTGCGGCAACGACGCCAGTGACGATGACCATCACGGATCCCGATATTAAAGCGGGCGACTGGATTTATGAGCTGTTCTCGACAGGTGTAACGCCGGTCGGCAGGGCCAAAGTAAATGGAACCGTCACAGTGACCTTCACAAGCGACCCTCTTTTCGCAATTACTACGGTACCGGTAGCTCAGGTCTCTCTTTTCGTCAGCTCGCTCTTTGGTCACGTTGGCACTCCACTTAAATTAACGACCAGTGGTGGCTCCGGATCAGGAGCGCTGAGTTTCACTGTTGTCAAAGGTTTCGCAAACGGTTGTGAGGTGGCTGCAGGATTGCTGATTGCGCGAAGTGCAGGTACCTGCGTCGTGACGGCGACCAAAGCAGCGGATGCGACGTACTATTCCACTTCCTCACCCCCAACGTCCATCCGGTTTTCTCTACCAGTCGCCCCATCAAAGGTCACTGTGCGCTTCTCCACGGGTAAGAGCACGCTCAGTGCAGGTGCGAAAGCCGCGCTGAGGGCCCTCGCCAAGAAACTTGTCCCCGGGGCCACGTTGACAGTTTCCGGCTATACCAAAGGTCACTCCGTCCTCGCGAGGAGCCGAGCCACCGCCGTCACCAACTACCTTGAGAAGTTGGTAAAAATCAATGTGACATTGAAATCGGTGACCAATTCCTCGGCAAACGAGGCAACTGTGACGACCAATAGGCAGTAGCGCGAGATTTGCTTATCAGCCTTTGGTGCATCATCAAGTTCGGTCAGCAGGATGTCAAGGTATCGACGTCAACTCGGGGCATCTGCTAGGCAAGCCAAGGTAACTTTGTTGTTCCTCTAACTTCGCCGACGCCAACCTTCAACGCTGGCGAAGTGAACTTCCGAAACATCGGGTTTCGAGAATCGTGTAGCTGGAATCGATGGAAGGCAAAATGAGATTAGGCATCTTCGCCCGTATCAAGTCCTTCTCGAAGGGCCGCCAACGCTTCGTCAATTCGAAGGTACATACGGCTTCGGTCGTCGCCCTCAATGTCTCGAAATCCGAATGCGGTATAGAAACTTCGCGCCGTTGCATCGATTGGATCGACCGCGACGAATCGGGCTGCCGCATTGTCGCCAGCCGTCGCGGCGTGCAGTATGGCATCAACCATCAAGTCACGTCCGAGTCCCTGCCCATGTAGCTGCCCAACCAGGGCTAAGCGGGCGAGGAGTACCATCCCGATATCAAAGTCAGGAAGTCCGCGACCGAGTCTCTTCGGTAAGTCAGCAACTCGTACTCCGCCCATCGTGAGCGAGTAATAGCCAACTACCTCGTCGGCGTCGTCAATCAAGAGGAACGTACGTGAGAGGTTACGTCGTTGGTTTTCATTCGCATGATTTATGAGCCAATCATTTAGCTCCTTGACGCCACAGTCGAACTTCTTGAGAACGTGATGCCCGCTAAGACGTTCAATGCGCACTAGCTCACGTGCTTAATCGGTCGAGACTCCTTGATTTGGCGAAGTAACTGCTTGGGTGTCCGTGCTGGCCGATCAAGAGCGACAAGAAATCGCTCGAGTTGGTCGGACTGGAGGTGGATTGAACGATGGGCGTTTACCACTTCTCCAGCGTCTGCGACGGCTCGATCTATTAAGAATTCGGAAACTGAGACATTAAGTAGCCCGGCCGCCTCCACAATCAAGTCATCATCGCGCGATGTGATTCTCAATTCTCTCCGCTTATCTTTTAGCATGAAAGCCTCCTATGTACGTACAAGCGTACGGTATTGTGGAAATCCTGTCAAGCAGCGCATGCAGCTGATAGTCAATGGGGCATCTGCCATTGAAACTGCGCTGAAATCAATGATGCCCGTGGTGTGCCCGAAATCGAAATAGCAGCAAATCACTTGGTCAGAAAGTATCCTTGATCAGATCTTTCACATTCATCATGAAATAACATCGGCCACCTTTTCAAGGTGGCGGCACGGGCTCAAGTCCCTCCGCCCCTACCACGTGACCTTGATTTGAGGTCAAGTGATCTAGAAGACAGGTAGGGACAACGCCGCCCAAAACGTGGGGTCCCGTCATCCCTACAAATACAATCGCCGTCTCGGATTGCGCGAAAGCGCCGAGATTAGAAATGGATTACTACCAGGAGCGTTGGCACTCACCAATCGGGAGTGCCAGATAAATTGTTCGTCCCGGTATAGTTGACATCCCGAACTTTGGTTCGGCTTGCGTCACCAGATTTACCAATGGCCTGGGTCGCAAGGAATTCGCCGAGAGGTCATTGCAGTCGATCAGTGGATTCGATCAATTGAAAGGGAACTGCCATGACTCATGAGACAGTCACTTTGCCTCTTCTTCCGCTTAAGTCGGGTGTCATTCTGCCGGGCATGGCGTTCACCATGGCTCTCGAATCCGATGAGTCGCGTGCCGCCGTGGAGGCGGCCCGTTCGGCTGGCGGTCGACTATTGCTGGTCCCGCACATCGATGGTCGTTATTCGAGTGTTGGCGTCATCGCCGAAGTGATGGATGAGGGCTCGATGCCCGGCGGGCTGGACGCAATCGTCATTCGCGGTGATCAGCGCGCAACTATCGGCACTGGCGTCCCCGGAACGGGCGATGCACTTTGGGTTGAAGCCGAACCCCTGGACGACGGTGAGTCGACCCCCGACATCGTCGAGCTCGCTCGTGAGTATCGCGCCGTCCTGGAAAACATCCTTCACGGCCGCGGTGCTCGTCAAATCGCAGCGCAGTTGCGTGAGATCTCCGAACCCGGTCGACTCGCCGACGTCGCTGGCTATTCCCCTGATCTGACCCTCGCCCAGAAAGTCGAAGTGCTCGAGACCATCGATGTCGAGTCTCGATTACGCCTCGTGTTGGGATGGGCTCGCGACACGCTGGCCGATTTGACGCTGCGCGATCGCATAAAGAACGACGTTGAAGAAGGTATGGAAAAGACTCAACGCGAGTTTCTTCTTCGCCGACAACTCGACGCTATTAAGAAGGAGTTGGGTCAACTCGGAGATGACGAGACCGACCCGGATGACTACCGGGCAAAAATTGCGGACCGCGAACTACCTGAACATGTTCGCACGGCCGTCCTTCGCGAGATCGACAAACTCGAGCGCACCAGTGAGCAGAGTCCCGAAACGGGATGGATCCGCTCCTGGCTCGACACGGTCCTCGAGATTCCTTGGGGAGTTGAGTCGGACGATCGTTTGGACGTTCTTGAAGCGCAACGTATCTTGAATGCCGATCACGAGGGACTCGAGGATGTGAAGGAACGCATCCTTGAACACCTGGCGGTCAGGAAGTTGCAGGCCGAGAGGGGGCTCACTCCCGTTGATGGTCGAGGATCCGGAGCGATCCTCGCACTCGTCGGCCCCCCCGGCGTCGGCAAAACATCACTCGGTCAGTCGATCGCCAATGCGCTGGAGCGAAAGTTCGTGCGTGTTTCGCTCGGAGGCGTGCGCGACGAAGCCGAGATCAGAGGTCACCGTCGCACCTACGTCGGCGCCCAACCAGGACGTCTCGTACGCGCCCTCCGCGAGGCCGGCACCATGAATCCCGTCATCATCCTGGATGAAGTCGACAAGCTTGGTTCGGATTTTCGCGGTGACCCGTCGTCGGCACTGCTGGAGGTACTCGACCCGGCTCAGAATCACACGTTCCGCGACCACTACCTCGAGGTCGACCTCGACCTCTCACGCATCATGTTCGTCGCCACGGCCAATGTGATCGACACCATTCCGGGACCGTTGCTCGATCGGATGGAGGTCATTCGACTTGACGGGTACACCGAGACCGAAAAGGTCTCGATTGCTCGACACCATCTTCTTGGTCGCCAATTGTCCCGAACGGGACTTCGCGACGATGAGGTATCGATCGACGACGAAGCGCTACGAACGATCGTGGCGGACTATACCCGTGAGGCTGGCGTGCGAAATCTCGAACGAGAGATTGGACGGCTACTTCGTAAGGCGGCGACGAAACTCGCGGCCGGCGAACGCAAAGCACCCATTCCCGTCACCGCATCGTCAGTCACCGAATGGCTCGGACGCCCCCATTTCTATTTTGAATCCGCTGAGCGTACCAGCGTGCCCGGGGTGGCGACGGGCCTCGCGGTGACCGGAGCCGGAGGCGACGTCCTCTTCGTTGAAGCAAGTGTGTCCCAAGGACCAGAAGGCCTAATGCTGACCGGTCAATTGGGCGACGTTATGAAGGAGTCGGCGGAGATCGCGATGTCCTACGTCCGAAGCCACGCTCAGGAATTGAATATCGACCCGACGGTCTTTGCGGGGAAGCGTTTCCACCTTCACGTGCCCGCGGGCGCCGTTCCCAAAGACGGTCCCTCAGCTGGCGTGACGATGACCACGGCCCTCGTCAGTCTGTTGCGAGGCGAACCTGTTCGATCAAATGTGGCAATGACCGGCGAAGTCACCTTGCAAGGGCGCGTACTACCCATTGGCGGCGTCAAGCAGAAGGTATTGGCTGCGCACCGTGCTGGACTTACCGCCGTCGTCGTGCCGTCACGAAACGGTCCCGACCTTGAAGACGTTCCTGAGGACGTTCGAAATGCGATGACATTCCATCTCGCTGGCAACATTAGTGACGTGCTCGAAGCGGCGCTCGTGGGCGACGAGCCCTCACGTGCCAGCCTGGAGCACCCCGCTGCGGCCTGATAAGTACCAAGAGGGAAGAAAATCACTGACCCCGCGATCCGGGTGACGATATCAGCGGGGCGATCGCGCCGAGTATCCTGCGATGACGTAAAGGGATCTGTCGACGCCGTGAACCCCGGCAGTGTCGAACAACTGGTCGAGAAGACTGTTTCGTGGCGCCTCTTCACTGGCGTTCCCATCGGTGTGTGCCGACCGTGACGCGAGAGTGTTCCGATCGAGTGCCTGTCAAGGTCGTCGGCCCGTCACCCGAACGAGGAAATAGCCCCAGTCGACGACCACAGGGCGCAGTGGGATCCAAACTCGCTGGGGTGCACTTTCGGGAGGACCGCTCGGTAGTAGTTTCAGGGCATGGCTTGGTTCCGACGTCACCGGCTACTCGTGCTAGTGGCCCTCATCCCCATTGTCGCGCTCTACGTCCCCTCGGGTAGCGCATTGGCGGCAATTCCCATTGCGGGAATTTCCTACAACGCAACGAGCGCCCACGGCCTTTACGCGGTGGCCATCACAACAAGTTGCGTGGCCAACAACACCACGGTCTCGGCCGTGTGCATACAACCCACCTACCTTGATCTCACCGTCACGCCGACCTCGAAGATCGGTTCCAAATGTGACGCCTACGGGGGACTAGCCATGGGCTACGTCGCGATCAAACCCGGCGGCACTTTCACAGTAAAGGACTACAGCGCCAACAATTACAACGTGACCGTGTCCGGGCAATTCACTTCCACCCGAGCGGTGAAAGGTTCGATCGACAACGTCGGTTTCGGATGCCCTTCCGACACTTTCGCCGTAGTCATCGCGCCACCCGTGTCCCCGCTGTCGCCCTGCGAGATGATCACCAAGGTGCACGCAGTTAAGGTCATTGGTGCTGGACTTGCTTCGACCATAACGGAGAACACTTTCTCGAATGTGAGTGGGCTATGCATGGTGGCCGTGGCTCGAGTCAATAATTTGGAACTTGTATTCAGCACCGCGCGTAGTACCCTTCCGATCGGGATCGGCGGTATGGCGGCAAAGGCTCTCAGCGGTCCGGGGGCGGGGGCCACCCTCTATGCAGCGGCCAACGGCAATTTCTTTCAAGCCATCGTCATCTTCCACCATGGCGCGAGTTGGGCCGGACTCAGTTATGACTACCAGCACTCCCCCTGCCCGACTTCCACACCCGCGGGCACCAGTTGCGTGGCGAAAAGCGTCCAGGCATCCATCACCGCTCACGTAGAGTCCACGGCGCGTCAGATCTATTCACAGCTCTAATCAGGCAGCCACGACGAGGCGGCCACTCTTGCACGGTTACTTCGCGTCAACGTCCTAAACGGCGCATTGGTTCGCAAAAGTGCACGGGACTATGACGTCACGGTAACCCGTTTGTGTCGCATTACTCAGTGTGAAGGGCCACGGCCCTTCGGTAGAAACCAACTTCATCGCGGTTGTTGCACGGATGCAAATTTAGCCATTCAGTAACTGCGTCAGATAATCAGCAAAGGGTTGGTATTGCCAGGAGCCGTCATAACGCTCGCCGTTTATGAAGAACGTCGGCGTCCCGTTCGCGCCACTTCGAATGGCACCTTCGAAGTCCGACTCCACTCGTTCACGCGGTAAGCCGTCGGCAATCGTCGTCGTTGCAAGTTTCACGTCCGCACCAACTTCTTCCACATAACGCATCAGCGCCGCAGGACTGAGATCCTTTTGATTCTCGAAAAGGTGATCGTGTATCTCCCAAAATTTTCCTTGCATTCCGACAGCCTCGGCCACTTCAGCTGCCGCCTCGGCGTTGGGATGGACGTCGGCGAGTGGGAGATTGCGAAAGACGAAGCGCAGCGAGTCGGCGAACTCCGACCGTATTCTCTCGACGATTGCATACGCTTGCCCGCAGTAGGGACATTGATAATCGCCGTACTCAACCAAGGTTAGTTTGGCGTCGAGAGGTCCACTCGAGTGATCATTGGGACCCACTGGAATCGAAAGTTGGGCTCGCTCACTCATCCAAGATCCTCCACTGCTCGAAGTGCACCGTCCGCGCCGGGATTGACGCCCACTGGTGATACTTCACTCCACGCCACCCTGCGATTGCGATCAATGACGAATAATGCGCGTTCCGAAGTGCCGTCGTCATGTCGATACACCTCATAGGCCTGCGCGACCCCTCCCTTGGGGTTTGAGTCGGCGAGGAGCGGGAACGCCACTTTACGTTGATCCTTAAACGCCTCGTGACACCACGGACCATCTACGGAGATTCCCAACAGTTGAGCACCGTGGGCTTTGAAAAGTCGGTTCGCAGCGCTGAACACTGAGAGTTCGTCACTACAGACGGGACTCCAGTCGGCTGGATAGAAGATAAGGACCACCGGTCCGTCAAAATCGGAGAGCGAGACCTTCTGATCGGGAGTCGCAAGTAACTTGAACTCAGGTGCGCTGGCGCCAGCCTTTAAGGCCACGTTCACTCCTCTCCACCAACTTTAAATCACGTGAAGGAAATTCGAAAATGAGTATAGGACGACTCGACGGAACCTCGTTCTCGAACCCAAGAGTCTCGTAATCTTCTCGCGCACGGTCGATCTGCGCCCGCTGGGCGGCACCGGAGAGCGCCATCTCCCGTATCACTGAATGGGTGTTCACGGCACCACTGCACTAGTTGGTGTGACCAAAGATTAAGCCACTTGCACGAACCCTTTGGTCGACATAGTCTCTCGCGGTGGACACGTTCCGCTTTCGGTACCGAACCGATCGATGACTCAGCCGGTCGCCACCGTATCGACCTGGGCTCCCCTGAGGGTCAAGATTTTCCGATGGCTCTGGCTGGCGTCTCTGATCAGCAATCTCGGCACATGGATGCAGACCGTTGGAGCCCAATGGTTTCTGGTGCACGCCGCGCACGCCGCGATTCTTGTTTCATTGGTTCAGACCGCCGACATGCTGCCTGATGTGCTCTTCGCAGTGGTGGGGGGAGTTCTTGCCGACACTCTCGATCGCAGAAGACTCCTCATCGGCGTCCAGGTCGGGCTTGCGTTGGCTGGTACGACGCTCGCAGCTCTCACTTTTGCGAACCAGCTCTCGCCAGCGTTGTTATTGATATTCACCTTCGTCATCGGCTCGGGATCAGTGTTCATCACACCCGCCTATCAATCGCTCGTACCGGAATTGGTTCCTCGGGAGAACATTTCCTCGGCTGTCCAACTCAACTCCCTGAACGTCAACATTGCGCGAGCTGTGGGACCCGCGCTAGCTGGAGTTCTTATCGCCCGCCTCGGGGTCGGCGCCGATTTTGCCCTCAATGCGGGAACGTTCCTCGTCTACGCCATCGTTGTCGTATTGTGGCGGCCGTCCACGAACATGACGCCTCAACTCCCGGAGCGCTTCTTTTCCGCCCTACGCGCTGGTGGCCGGTATGTCCGCTACGCGCCGGTCGTTCGGCGGATTCTGCTTCGAGCGGCGCTCTTCCTCTTTCCGGCCAGCGCGTTATGGGGACTGCTACCTCTCGTTGCGAATCGTCGCCTCGGACTTGGCGCGAGCGGATATGGACTCCTACTAGGGGCGCTCGGGGTGGGTGCTATCGCTGGTGCATTGGTACTCTCAAGGGCGCGCACGCGGTTGTCCGCGAATGGCTTCGCCGCACTGGCTGGTGCAGTGTTTGGTGTTGCTCTGATCGTCGTCGCTCTATTGCACTCAACCATTGAGGTTGTTCTTGCCCTAATCCCCGCTGGAATGACGTGGGTGTGGATGCTCGCGACGTTGAACACGTCGCTCCAGCTCTTTCTACCGACCTGGGTACGGGCACGAGGATTATCGATCTACCAGATGGTGCTGTTTGGAGCTCAGGGCCTCGGCGCTTTGGTGTGGGGCGTCGTTGCCGACTACTTCGGGCTCACCTTCGCTTTTCTCGCTTCCGCAATATTCCTAGGTGCCGCCACAGCCTCGGTGCCTCTCTGGCCATTGATCGAGACGTCGAGCATGGACCGGTCCACCGTTGTGAGACCTGACCCTAACGTCACCGTTGGGTCTGAGATGGACACGGGACCCGTAGTGGTGCGAACGACCTATCTGATTCCCGCTGGCGAAGAGACACAATTTATGAAAACGATGATTCGCGTGCGCGAGTCACGTTTACGCACAGGCGCCACTGAGTGGGGTCTCTTTCGCAATGGGGAGCAACCCGGCGTCTTCGAGGAGATCTTTGTCGTCGCATCCTGGGATGAGCACTTGCGCCAGCACCGAGAGAGACTTACCCCCGCCGACAGTAGTTACGAAGACGCCGCCAAGGCTTTCTCTACCATGACCCCCCAGACATGGCATCTTCTGCCAGTGAAACTCGACGGCCCGTGAGAGTCCGACACGCTCTCGATACTCATCCAGGGCGCCAAATAGCAACTTCGAGACCCCGCTTCGCGAGACTTTCTGTGGGGGGGCCTTGAACTGTCGCGAGTTCAAACGGCGGACCACGAATCGGCTGAATACGAGACGAGGTCCACTCTCTGACGCGACCCGAGATCAATCATGAAACCCGAGGTCAGTCCGTTGCATTCGCACGAACGCAGAAGTATGAATGACGTTGATTCATATCCCCGATTATCAAATATATGGAAGCGACAACGTGCGAGTGAGACTCTTCAGGCCAAGCCACGAAACGGTGTTAGTGACTTCGATCCATGTTGGGCCAATGGCCGTAAGAACGTCGAAAGTCGAGTCGACCTCCAACGGCCAGCTTCGCCATCTCGCTGGCCCGAGCGCTCTGGGGTTCGTCTGTAATCTTCCACTTGAATCCGCGCAAATAAGTGACTATCAGGGCCATAACCTCTTCTCGTCACGATTGGAGATTTTATGACGGACTATGGACACGAATTGCTCTTCGGTAGTTTCATCACACCGACCAACCAACAACCCCAGCACGCTGTGGCGCTCTCACAGGTGAGTGAACGTGCCGGGCTCGATCTCGTCACTTTCCAAGACCACCCTTACCAAGCGAGTTATCTCGACACGTGGATGCTGATCGCCTACGTCCTCTCACGAACTTCCACAATCAGCGTGGCGCCAAACGTTGCGAACCTGCCTCTACGGCCTCCCGCCGTCCTCGCTCGGAGCGCGGCGAGTCTCGACCTCTTGAGTGATGGACGATTCGAACTTGGCATTGGAGCTGGAGCCTTTTGGGACGCCATCGAAGCCATGGGTACGCGTCGACTTACGGCCATGGCTTCGGTGAAAGCCCTCGACGAAGCAATTGAGGTCATTCGAGGAATCTGGGACGAGGGTGCGACACGAGGTCTTCATGTCGACGGTGAGTACTACCGCGTCAGTGGAGCAAAGCGGGGTCCGGCACCAGTTCACAACATCTCAATTTGGATCGGCGCCTACAAGCCTGCCATGCTCGCACTTACGGGTCGCCAGGGCGATGGGTGGCTCCCGACGTTGGGGTACATTCAGCCCGAAGACTTGACCTCTGCAAACGCAATCATCGATGAAGCGGCAATCGAATCCGGTCGTCAACCGGGGGACGTGCGTCGATTACTCAACATCACGGGCGATTTCTCGTCGCGTACCTCGGGCCTATTGCACGGACCGACGGCACAGTGGGTGGAACAGCTCGCTGAGCTGGCGTTGAACGATGGTATTAGTGCCTTCATCATTGGTTCTGACGATGCCGACGCACTTGAGCGTTTTGGAAATGAAGTCGCCCCGGCACTACGCGAGCTCGTCGCCGGTGAGCGGGAGTTCGGCGTGACCCCTGCTCCACTCGACACGATAAGTAGTGTCGAGATCGCTCCCAGTCGCCTTCGTAAGGCGAACGAAACATTCGAACGCGCCGTCGCTCCTCTTACGACATCCACTCAGTACGATCGTTTGGGACTGACGCCAACGCCCGACGATGGCGTACGACTCTCGAGCGAGACCCTGTGGGACGAAGCCACGCGTCCCACGAGGGCCGAGTCATCCGAGGACGTCACGTACTCGAACAGCGGACGGCGAATTGGCTCGCACCTCATCGATGTTCACAAACACCTGCGAGCGGAGTTGTCAAAAGTTCGAGACTTGATGGACGATGTTCGCGCCGGAGCGATCGAGGCCCAAGACGCTCGCGACACACTCGATGAAATGACAATTCGCCAAAATGATTGGACTCTTGGTGCATACTGCGCGGCGTACTGTCGTCTGGTCGCTGTCCATCACGGAATCGAGGACAACTCGATCTTCCCGTACTTGCGGTCGTGTGAGGATGATCTCGAACCCGTCATCGATCGACTGGTCGAAGAGCACCTCGTGATTCATGAGGTGCTCGACCGTGTGGACCGAGAGCTCATCGAACTCGTCGCAGCTCCGGGCGACTTCAGCCAGCTCCAGCGTGCGACCGATCTCCTCACTGACGTCCTGCTTTCGCACCTGGCGTACGAGGAAGAGCAGCTCGTGGAGCCGCTCGCCCGGTTCGGTTTTTACCCAGGTCAACTGAGCTAGAGACTGCGAGGATCTCGAAGAAGTCCTCCGAGCGCATTGTTGCAAACTCCTCGCTCTACGACCGGGACCGCGAGTGACCGCATTCGCCATCTGGCCGAAACGGTCGTCCACGACCGCAGAGTACAAATGTGACCACTCCGAATCCAATGCCCACATCGAGCGGTCGAGATCGAGGTTCGAAGCACAATTCGAAGCCATGTCCGCGCGGCCCTGGTTGAGGGTCGATTTTCGTTGGTTCAGCGCTAGGCGTCGATGAAGGGTTTACATCATCGGATCACTCGCGGTGCGTCGACGATCTAAGCGGTGACCATGCCCGAGGCAATAATCGGCGTGGTGGGAGTTGACGTACCACCCGCGGGTTCAATCGTGACCGCCAGTTCACTAGGTGCCGACGCGCCCGCGACAGTGAACTCAACGTTGGTTGGCCGCGTACCCATCAATCCAAGAGAAATTGGCTTGCCGTCAATCATCCCCCAGAGTTGGTACGTCTGAGCCGACGACAAGTTGGGCATCTTCGATGAGACCATGTAGCCGTGACCGCTCAGCATGACGAACTTGGCGAGATCTGCCACGTGACTATTGGAGAGTGTGACGTTGAGATGACCAGGAGCCAGCTCTGCGGCGGCCACGGCACCCCGATCGGCTGCGCCCAACGCGTTCGTCAGCTGAGATACGTGATTGTTGACTTGTACGAGATTGAAGCTCAGGACACCGACCAAGGCCGCTGCGGCCACCGCAGCACAGCTTGCGATGACTTTGGCCCGCCGGCTACGAACGTCGCGCCGCGCCGACATTAACGAGATGGGGGCAAGAGGCGTCTCTAGGGCCCGTAACGGTGGTGAGGCGTTCGAGTTCACATCATCGTACAAATGCTCAGAGATTCGCTGCCACAACTGGGCCGACGCCGGCTCACTTACGTTGCCCATCGCCGACGTGACGCCGCGCAGATTGTCAAGTTCTCCAGAACAACGAACGCACTCGTCGACGTGACGTTCGATATCTCCGCGTTCGGGCTCGTCGACGGCGTCAAGGGCGTAGACGGCGAGGAGTTCTTGAGCTTCTTCGTGAGTCATCATTAGTTTGCTCCTTGGATGCCGACTTCAACGAGGGTTGAACGCATCCGACGCATGCCATTTCGGATGCGACTCTTAACGGTGCCTTCTGGTTGGCCGAGTAGTTCTGCAACCTTGACGTAGGAGTGGCTGTGGAAGTATGCCATTTCGATGGCTTCTCGTTCCTCGGGGGGGAGCATCACGAGCGCCTTCTTCACCTCTTCAGCAACTGTCAAGTCCCACACTTGATGTTGTAGGTCATAATCGGCCACGGGAGTGCGATCGGCGTCCCTCTTCTCGCGCGCACGTCGAGCGTTGAGCGACCGTACGAGATCCACCGAGCGACCGTGTGAATCGCTGAGCAGATATGTGCGAAGTGATCCTCGCGTCGGATCAAAGCGGTGGGGATTGTTCCAAAGTCGCAAGAACACATCTTGCGTGACGTCATCAGCCTCGTTGGCGTTGTTCAAGATTCTTTTTGCAAGTCCGTGGACCGGTCCTCCGTGACGACGGTAGACCTCCGCAAGGGCGACCTCGCTATAGCGACCGATCATGGTCACAAGTTGAGCGTCACTCGCATCTTCGAGATTCTCCATCTGACCCCCGTTTCACGAGGTTATTCGACGCAGTGGACAACAACGGATGTCATCGCCATCAAGAAATGTCGTACAACCCAAGAATGGGTCATGTCGGGCCTATTCCAGTCCAAGGAAAGCACCACTGATCAATTCTGAACGTGGCGACCACCCAGTCTGCGTGATGACGTTGGATCCCATTCGAGTGACCTCAAGAACTTGAGTCCCAGAACGTTCCTCCAACCGAACAATATGGCAATCCAGTAGGCATGACTCGCTCGTTACGTGGTGGATCGACAGACAGTTGCCTACCTTCGATTCGTGATCGAGTTCAAAGTTATCGCGGGGGTGACAGCACCGAGAAAAATTTTCGTTCAACTCACATCCGATACTCCCCGTCACGACGAATAGATACGTTGCCCGATCATCGTGGTCGGGAGGAAAGAGGAAACTGCAATGATAAATGTCACGAAACACGCGCGGGTGCTCGCAGCCTCCGTCGCACTTGTCGTCGCTGGCGGAGTCGGAATCGCCGCAGGCGCATCGACCACACCAACACCGAGCAACGCGACTCAAAAGGGCATGGGAATTGGCGAGTACGGTTTGACGCAAGGATTCCTCAATGGTCGTACCGTCACTTTCACGTACAACAAAGGTTTCTACTGTGACAAGCACGTGATGTCCGCAGCCACTTCCGGATGTGAGGCAGGCGTAAATTTCAAGGTAGCGCCGGCGAAGAACTTCGACCCGCTCTACATCACGGTGCCACTGGGCTTCACGGTTCCTACCATGAAGATGGAGTGCCCGAGCGCTCTGGCTTGCGTAGATCACCCGGGAACGATTGACCTGAGTGCACTTGAGCCGGCCCTGAAGCCCCTCTACCCCCAGTACTCAGTCGCACAGCTCACGGCAGCGTTGAGGAACTTCGCGACCCCCGGTCACGAGCACTTCATCACGACGGCGAACGGTGGTCAGGCCGAGTGGTGGAACGTTGATGTCGTTGGAGTGACCAGTGCGAGCGAGTACAACTTGATCAATGCGCACAAGTCGTTCTCGTTCCTGAATCAGCAAGTCAGCAAGAAGCTGACCACGGCGATCATCCCGACGAACCTGTTCCTCTACTTCTCAGTGAAGTAGCCACCTTTTCCCTCGGGTGACGCCGGTGACCGTTGCAATGGCGATGGTCACCGGCGTCACCCGAGGGACTCCCAAAGGAGCCCTATGCAAATAACTCGTCGCCACCTTCAACTCAGTTTGGCCGCGCTCTGGCTGTTCGACGGAGCGCTGCAGTGCCAACCGATTATGTTCACCAGTTACTTTTACCGCAACATCCTCACTCCGGCCAGCCAAGGGCAGGCGACCGTTCTGGCAGAACCCCTCCGGCAGATCGGGCGATTGGTTTCGATGCATCCAGCCCTCACGAACGGGGCGTTTGCCGCCATCCAGATAGCACTAGGCATAATGCTCTTCACACGGCGCTACACCCGCGTTGTTCTGGCCGCGTCGATCGCGTGGGCACTCTCGGTCTGGATCGTGGGCGAAGGACTCGGAGGACTCGATTCGGGAGGGACGATTTTGGCTGGCGCGCCTGGCGCTGCGTTGCTCTATGCACTCATCGCAATTCTGGCATGGCCGATGCGTAACCCTCATGGAGATGACCGGCCATCGCTGCTGGCACTACCGGCGTGGTGCGCGATCTGGCTTGGCGGAGCAGGGCTGCAACTTGTCGGGGGCAACAACAACGCGACGTCGTTCACCATGATGTTGCGCGCCGCGGAGTCTGGCTCGCCCGGATGGATCGCTGGGATCGACCGCAATCTCGTGCAAATACGACCACCCAGTTGGGCGGCGGCTGGCGTGATCGCGATGTACGTCCTCGTAGCAATTTGGGTTCTGGTTCCTGGGTGGACCCGTCAGTTCTCCATCGCCGTTGGAGTTGTCATCGCACTGGCGGGATGGTTGTTTTTTCAAGGCCTCGGCGACCTGACGTCGGGCAAGGCGACGGATCCCAACTCCGGCCCGCTTTTGGTACTGCTCGCGCTGGCTGTCGTCGGGGCGCTCGGTCCAAGTGAGAACCGGTCGGCCCATCGCAAACTACTTTTGCCAACCAAACATTCACCAGAGCACGCAGCGACCTAGGACCTGGTCCACCCAGCGCTGAAGATACGAAGGAACAAAGCAGCCAGAGTTTTGTCCAGCTCCGTTGCCTCACCAATGACGTTGAAATACCAAGAGTGAGGATGCCCTACTTTTGTGAAGTCAACCTCGTGGATCATTACCAGCGAAGTAGGCCAGGTTCGCATGAGAGGGCCGTCCCGATCGTCCGTCTCCATACTCGTCGTGTCGGCGGCACCACATGCCGTTCTCATTGCGTGGGAGAGGTACAGAATCGAGCCATTGGTACATACCCCAGTGGCCGTCGAGCCCGCGCCCGCTGGCGCGAGCGCGATGCACGATTAACGGGATGGCACTGGACGACATCATCGTCGCCATCACTGTCACTCACGAGACGAAAACCTGAGTTAGGGGTCTTAGGCGAATTGTTACGCCCACATCCATCTTGTTCATCTGAGGCGTTGCCACGATCCATGACACTCCAGCGAGCGCCGCGGTCAGAGTCAGAGTCAGTGTCACCGTGATTGCGGGTCGATCGCCATTTATCTCTGCTATTTCGAAGTGTTCGATTCGGCGAGCACCTTGATCGCAGCAAGCCGGGAGTCCCATTGGGCAGCGACCTGGTTCATCCAGTTTGCCGCAGCGGTGAGCGGTTCGACGCGGACCGAGTAGCGACGTTCGCGCCCCGAGCGCGCACTTGACACGAGGTCAACGCTCTCGAGTACGGCAAGGTGCTGCACCACTGCCTGTCGGGTGACTGGAAATTCTACGGCCAGCATTGTGGCCGAAGCAGATCCGTGCGTGCCGAGTCGTTCGAGAAGCAAGCGACGGTTGGGCTCGGCGAGCGCGGCGAACAACTCATCAGCTCGATCGAGAAGTTCGGTGGTCACGACGCGCTCTTTTCGGCGTAAGTTGCGAAGTGCTGGAGAACCTCTGGCCAGCCGCGACTGTGGCTATCGAATGAGGCGAACGGTTCACGGCCCGACGGGATCGTGAGCGCTGCAAATCCGCTCTCGCACACGGTTAGTCGGGTGGTCGCCCCCTCAGCAGTTAAGTGAAACTCGACCAAGGTTGAATTCGTGTCGTCGGCGATGACGTTCGGGTACGCGGAGGCCCAACGGTACGCCAGGTAACGGGGTGGATCAACGGTTACCACGCGCGCCAGAGTTCGTTCTCCCTTCATCGGTTCGAGCACCATGACCCCACCAGGCTGGAGGTCTACGGTCGCTGGTGACCCGTCACCAAACCAATGGCCGATGTGCTCGGGTTTCGTCAGAATGTCCCAAACACGCTCGGTTGTCGCGGCGATGTTAACTGTGCGCTCAACTCGATCTTCGACCATGATTCGTCTCCTTTGCTTGATGATGTGCAAGCAGACACTAGCACTTCATATTGTGTTGTGCAAGTGTTAACTTGCACAACACAATATGAAGACTCAGCCCTGCTTATGGGTCGCAATTGTGATCAGCGATCACGAAAACAATCTCAAACTTGTTCGTCGCGACGCTACAAAGAGTCAGGTCAAGAAGCTTGTCGCGACTAGTGCTGAGCCTGGCTGCTACGAAGTGTGTGACTTGCTTAACAATGGGAGAAAACTCACTCGAAGATATTCCAGGAGGCCACGTCGACGGCGGCGTCTGGGACTTCGGAGATTCCATTGGTGGCTGCTAAGGCGACCGAGACGCGGCGTCTTGAAAGAGTGTAGAGGTCTTCCGTTAATGTATGAGAAAAGTCCCAGAGGAACCAAAAAATCGTGAGATCGAATGCGCTGGCAGTGGACCTTCGCCGGGTCAACCGCGGCGCCCTGTTGCGACAATTGTTCCTCGAGGGTCCGCTGGACCGGGTGCGGCTCGGTCATATCACTGGACTCAGTAGCGCAACAGTGACAAATTTCGTCGGCTCACTCCTTGACGAAGGCCTCCTCGTTGAAGTGGGACGCGAGCAGTCCGAGGGGGGTCGCCCACGCGTGTTGGTACGGGTCAATCCCGACTACGGCACGGTCATCGGAGTCGAGGTCGGAGAAACCGGCATCCGAGTTGAAGGGTTCGATTTGGACATGCACGTGCTCGACGTTGAGAACGTCACTTTGCACCCTCAAGATCACGACCCGAGCGTGGCCGCGACCGAGACCGCCCGTGCGATCCGGCGGCTCGAAGCGCGATTCGTTGCACAGAACAAAACTGTCCTCGGAGTGGGAATCGGGGTTCCCGGAATGGTCGAGCACCGGCCGGGCGACGCACGGGTACACGCACCGAATATTGGCTGGCGCGATGTTCCGCTCGAGGCGCTGTTGCGAGAGACCTCAACGGGACCATTCTTCATCGAAAACGGTGCCAAAGCGCTCGGTCAAGCAGAGATGTGGCTGGGCGCCGGGAGGGGATCTCACCACACCTTTGTCGCACTATGGGGCACCGGAGTTGGTGCCGCTATCTTCACAGACGGTGCGCTCTATCGGGGCGCAACATCGAGCGCTGGCGAGTGGGGGCATACCTGCATCGTCGCAGGAGGTAACAAGTGTCGATGCGGAAGTTTGGGTTGTCTCGAGGCGTACATCGGCGCCGAGGCGCTCTTAAGTGAATGGCGCCGTCGCGATCCCGGCGTTGTGCCGGGCTTCGACGCCGATGATGAGGAATGGGGTCACCGACTGGTCGAGGCAACGACGAGTAGTAGCGCGGCGACCGACACTCTTGACGACGTCGCCCACCGCTTCGGTATCGCACTGTCCAACGTGGCGAATCTCCTTAACCCCGAGTTGATCTTGATCAGCGGATGGTTGGGGCTCGCGATTGGACCTGCCATTCTTGAGAAGGTTCGCGACGTCGTTCGCGAACAGGCACTCGACTATACGGCGAGTGGAGCGCGCATCGAATTGGGTAGTTTTCGCGAGGACGCCGTCGCACTGGGCGCCGCCAGTCTCGTAATCGACGAAATGCTGACGAATGGTGGAGTGGTGCCCAACGAGAGTCGAGCGGGTCAGCGCGAGCCGCTATCGCGCGCTAGGCGGCGCTAAAGGTCCCCGAGCGTGCAAGCTGCCCGTACCATCGTCCACTTTCTTTGACCAACCGCTCCTGGGTATCGAAGTCGACGTGCACGATGCCGAAGCGTTGGGCGTAACCTCGCGCCCATTCGAAATTGTCGAAGAGTGACCACACGAAGTACCCATGCACGGGAACACCTTCCTCGCGTGCCGCCATCGTTGCGCCTACGTGCGCTTGAAGGTACTCGAGGCGCTGGACATCGTTGAGGTGACCGTCAACAACGTGGTCCTCGTACGCCGCTCCATTTTCCGTCACGAAGATGGACTCGAGTCCATAGCGACGATGCGCATCACTCAAGATGGCTCGCAGGCCGTCGGGCCGGACGATCCACCCCATGGTCGTACGCGGCGCGTCAGGCTCCACGGCTTCGGCGAATCCCAGCCAGTTGGTTGAATCGTCGCGAACCTGGTAACTCGAGTAGTAATTGATACCCACGAAATCGGGCACTTCGCGTAGATCAGCCATATCTCCCTCGTAAACCACGGGCAAGTACGGGGCGAGACGAGATTCGATCGCCTGGGGATAATGTCCCATGATCAACGGGTCGAGGAAGAGCGGATAGTTGTGCCACGCGTTGGCCCGCTCGGCGGCCTCGGTGTCGGACCCTTCCAGTGGCGAGACTCCCCCGTTCGATAAAGAAATGCCGATGCGAGCATCGGGAAACTTCGACCTCAATGCTCGTGATCCGGCGACGTGGGCCCGCAACTGATTGTGAATAGCGTGGCCCGTCGCGTAGATGTTGCGGATGCCCGGTGCGTGCGCACCAACAAGATGCCCCTGCTCGGCCACCACAAAAGGTTCATTGAGTGTGATCCAGTGACGTACGCGGTCGCCGAGCGATTCCGCCACAACATCGACGTAGTCGACGAACCACGACGCAATGTCGCGGTTTGACCACCCTCCGGCGCGCTGAAGCTCAGCCGGTAGATCCCAGTGGTGCAACGTGACGAAAGGTTCGATGTCAGCCTCAAGGAGCTCGTCGACCAGGCGGTTGTAGAAGTCCAGTCCAGCGGCGTTCACCTGGCCCCGCCCGGACGGGAGGATACGAGGCCAGCGAACCGAGAACCGGTACGCCCCGAGACCCAGTTCGCGCATCAGCGCCACGTCGTCGTGGGAACGGCGATAGTGATCACAGGCCACGTCGCCGGTGTCTCCATTCTCGGTATTACCAGGAGTGTGAGAGAACTCGTGCCAGACGCACGAACCGCCGCCGTCTGCAAACGGCGAGCCTTCAATCTGGTACGCGGCCGTTGACGCACCCCAAAAGAAAGTGTCAGGGGTTAGTGGTCGTGGTGTCATGGGAACCTCCGTGTTTTGGTGCACAGTTCGTGCAGGGGGATTTGATAAAGAGGATGTGGAGCCGATTCACGATGACTCCTTCGTGACGAGCACACAGCGAACCTGGCGACCACCATCGACCCCGTACAGGTCGGGCAACTCTGTAAGACACTCTGGGAGCACGTGGGGACAACGCGGGGCAAAGGGGCATCCCGGTCCGAGTGTCGTGAGATCGGGTGGTTCGCCCATTTCGTTGGCTCGCACTCGAACCGCCGTGGCGTACTGCGGATCGGGAGCCGCCGCGCGCAGTAGTTGGGTATAGGGGTGTAGCGGTTCGTTCATCACGTCAGTGGCCGATCCGAGTTCGACGACACGCCCTGCGTACATGATTGCAACCCGGTCGCTCATGTAATACGCAGCTCCGAGGTCGTGGGTAATGAATACAAGTGACAGACCGCGACTTCGCTGCAAGTCAAGCAACAGATTCATGATGGTGAGCCGGATCGAGACGTCAAGCATCGACGTAGGCTCATCGGCCACAATCAGACTGGGCCGCGCAGCCAGGGCCCGGGCAATGCCCACTCGCTGGCGCTGACCTCCCGAGAGCTGGTGAGGATAGCGCCCTAGAAAATCGTGTGCCGGCGTCAGGCCGACCTGTGCCAGGAGTTCCTGGATCTCGGTGATCTCGTCGCGGCGCGGAACAATGGAAAAAGCGCGCAGGGGCTGCGCCAAACTGTGGCGAACCGTATGAAGTGGATCGAGCGACGAATAGGGGTCCTGGAAGATGATCTGTACTTTGCGGCGATGTTCGCGCAGTTGGCGCAGGCTCGGGCGACGAGCGAGTACATCACCGTCGACAAGTATCGAGCCCGAAGTAGGGCGCTCGAGGAAAGTGACCGTGCGCGCCAGCGTCGTCTTGCCCGAGCCCGACTCGCCAACGATACTTAGGACCTCTCCGCGAGCGACGCACAGGTCCACGCTGTTGAGTGCTTGAATCAATTTTCCGCGACCCACCTGACCCACGGCGTAATGCTTCGAAAGTTCACGGATTTCGAGCACCGGTTGAGCGTCACGCGAGGAGTTCGACGATGCGAGAGTACGAGGTTCACTCAACTCGAGACCCCACTTTTCCAAACAAATGACACTCGACCCGTCGAGTCGCACTGGTGTGAACGTCGGGCGGCTCGATCACGTCGCACGTGCCAGAAATGAATTCGGGACATCGCGGCGCGAAGGAACAACCCGTGACGTTCTGGCGAAGGTCAGGGGGCTGGCCCGAAATACCTTCGATGCGACGCCGATCACCACCGAGCGGAGGAAAGCCGGTCATGAGGGCCTTGGTATAGGGGTGATGAGGCGAATCGTAAAGTTCGCGTGCCGGAGCCTCTTCGACAATGCGCCCGGCGTACATGATCGCGATGCGATCAGCACTCTCGACGAGAAGAGAGAGGTCGTGAGTGATGAAGATTATTCCGAAGCCAAGTTCCTTGCGCAAGTCATCGATGGATTGGAGAATCGCTCGCTGGACGACGACGTCGAGTGCCGTCGTCGGCTCGTCGAGAATCAGAAGCTTCGGACGCAAGACGAGAGCGAGGGCGATGACCGCGCGTTGGCGCATCCCTCCTGAAAGTTGGTGGGGAAACGCGTCAAGGAAGTATCGAGGCACCTTCACGAGATCGAAAGCTTCTTCGGCACGACGACGGGCTTCCGGACGCGACTTCACACCGTGGGCGTACATGGCGTCTTGGAACTGTCGCCCGATGCGCAAAACAGGATTGAGCACGTTCATCGAGGCTTGGAACACCATCGAAATCGACTCGAGTCGCAGACGACGGAGTTCTTCTGCGCTGCGCGTGGTGAGATCGACTCCTTCAAATAGCGAGGAACCCGACATGATACGTCCAGGCGCTTCGAGCAAGCCGCTCGCGGCGAGGGCCAACGTCGTCTTGCCACAGCCGGACTCACCCGCGATGCCAACCACTTCAGCTTCGCCCACCGACAAGGTGACTCCGCGCACCGGGATCACCTCCGGTGGCACCCGCCATCCGTATCCGATGACGAGGTCGCGAATTTCCAACAGAGGAGTGCCCATCATGTCCTCCGAAGTCGTGGGTTCGCGATTTCGTCAACGGCGAAGTTCAATAATCCAAACGCCGTTCCGAGCAGTGCGAGACAGAGTCCGGGTACGAGGAGCCATACCCATTGCCCCAGCAATATGGCCTGACCCTCTTGGGCCCAGTACAGCATCGTGCCCCAGGTCACGTCATTGATGTTGCCGAGCCCGATGAACTCAAGCCCCGCTTCGGCAAGCACCGAAAAGAGTGCCGCTCCAAAGAAGTTCGAGAAGATAATTCCGAGCATGTTGGGAACGACGTGCGTGAGCACGATGTGCCATCGGCTTTCGCCTGACACGCGTGCTGCCTGGATGAATGGTCGATCACGCAATGCGATGGCTTGGGCCCGAAGAACTTTGGCCCCCCACGCCCAACCCGTGACGACAATGACTGCGATGAGTACGAAGACGCTGCCTCCTTGGAGGTACGCGGCCAAGATGATGAGCAGAGGCAGCGAAGGAAGGACGAGAAAGACATTTGTAATTCCCGTCGCCAAAGTGTCGAAGACACCGCCAACATATCCGGCGAAGACACCCATAATGAGTTGGATCACGCTGATGAGAGTCGCGCAAATGAAACCAACGAAGAGACTCTCACGTGTTCCCCAGATGACCTGAGAAAGAATATCTTGACCATTGACGGTCGTTCCGAACCAGTGCTGAGTGCTCGGCGCAAGGTTCGGCGTAAAGAGAATGTACGTGGGTGAATAGGGGACGATGAGGGGCGCCAGAAGAGCGATCACGACGAAGACCGTCAGGATTGAGGCGCCTGCCACGGCGCGAGGGTTGTGTCGAAAGTCCGCCCAATTCATTTTCCGGCCTCGACTCTCACGCGCGGGTCCAAGAAGACGTAGAACGCGTCGGCGATAAAGTTGGCCAGGAGCAACGCCACGGTGAAGATGAGAAAGATGCCCTGGATCAGGGGATAGTCCTCATTTTCGACCGCCTGAAGCAGCAAGTTACCGATTCCTGGATAAGAGAAAACTATTTCAATGAACACTTGTCCACCGACGACGACTCCCAGCGCGAGAGCGAGTTGCGCGAAAATGGGCAGCACTGCATTTCGCCCCGCGTAGTGCACGGCCACTGTTCTGTCTCGCAGCCCCTTGGCCCTGGCGAACTTGATGTAATCCTCACCCAGGACGCTCAACATGTTGTTACGCATCAAGAGAATCCAGAGTCCCATCGAAATCAGTGTGAGGGTAAATGCCGGAAGCACCGCGTGATGGATAAGCGACCCGATACCGGGCCAACTCAAAATACCCTGGCCCGCATTGATCCCTCCGGCCACGGGGAACCAGCCAAGCCGAAAGGCAACGAAGTAAAGAAGAATCAGTGAAATCCAGAATGACGGCAGCGCGCCCAGCATGAGTCCGAACGGCACGAGACCGGAGTCCACCACTGAACCCTTGCGCCAACCGGCGGTTCCGCGCCGCCACGCCGCGAACATCCCCAAGCCTGTGCCGAGTACGAACGCGATGAGCGTGGCAAAGCCCACCAAACCGAGTGTCCACGGCAGCGCACCACCAATGAGCGTGCTCACATGCTCGGGAAAATACGAAAAGGAAATGCCAAGATTGCCTGTCAATGTGTTGTGTAGGTACGTGACGTACTGGCCAAATGCACCCGTCTTCGTTTGAAGTCCGAATGCGAGGTCCATCTGATGCATGGCCGATGGGCTCACCTTGCCCTGATATCGAGCGAACATCGTCTGAGCAGGGTTGCCCGGCATCAATCGAGGAAGGGCGTAGTTAATGGTGAGAGCGACCCAAAGCGTCACAAGTAGAGCTCCAAATCGCCGCAACAAGTACCTCACTGAGGTCCCTTCTCCTTCTTGTTCACAAGCAGAGGGGCGGCCAACCTGGGGACTGGCCGCCCCTCTGCGTTTCGGTCACTCAGTCCATAAGTTAAATGGAACTGTGTGCGGAGATTTATTTTGGCTGGACAGTGAGGTAGACCATCATGGAGCCTTCTTGGTCGGTCGCGCTTCCGTCGTTGTACGGGTTAGCCGTCGAGGGAAAGCCGGTGTAGGAGCGTGTCTGATAGACCAGCCAGTTAGCACGTCCCGTTAATGGCACCACGGGAACCTCGCTCAGCACCTGCTTTTCGATGATGGTCATCGCATTCTGCTGGACCGCCGGACTGCTACTCCCCGAGTACGACAGAAGCGCCTTGGTGATGATCGGCGAGGTAAATCGCTCCCAGTCGGTACTCGCTACTTTGCCCAATGGTGCAGATTCCTGTGGCGCGAACATGTAGTAGTACTGCGAATACGGCGTTGACGCATTGCCGTTTCCCCACGAGATCGCGAAATCGTAGTTTCCTCTGCCTAGGTCGTTCGCGTACGTCGAGTACGGCTCTTGAACTACGGTGGCGTTGATTCCAATCGCCTTGAGTTCGAGCGCCACGTTGTCGGCGAGCGAGATGTAGTCCGTCCACCCCGGTCCGCCAATAAGGACCGTCATTTTCGGCAGGGCCTTACCTGCAGACGACTCGAGACTTCCACCAGACGACCACTTATAACCTGCCGCACTTAACGTTGCCTTCGCGCTCTTGTCGCTAAAGCTGTACTCCAGTTTGGCCAGGGATGACGGGAACCACTGCTTCACTTGTGGCTGGACGACCGCCGCTTCAGCCCCACCAGAGGCCGGTGCGAGAGCGCCAAAATAGGCGCGCTGAGCAAGGAACGTCGGGTTCATGGCTTCGGCTACGGCCTTACGGAAAGCGAGACTGCTGAAAGGCGCCTTGGCTGTGTTGAGGTACAGATAGTTCATGTTCGACGCGGGCCAAAAGTACGCGTTCGCTGACGGATCCTTGGCCACGTAGGTCTGAGCGGCGTCAGTGATGTAGTCGTAGGACATGTCAATCGTGCCATTCTCAAGTTCGAGTTCGGCCGTGGTATCGGAGTTCACCGAGTTGAACACCAACGAGTCGATCTTTGGTTCTCCAGCCTGCCAGTAGTTCGGGTTTTTGGCGTATACCACTGCCGACGTCGAGAAGGACGAAAGTGTGAACGGACCTGTCGCGACCGGGCTCGTATTTGTGAACGTCGCCGGTGACGTAATCGTTGACCAGATGTGTTGCGGCAATATCACTGACGTATTTCCATCTGTCCCGAAGAGAATCGTTCCAGCCTCGGGAGTGTCGGTCTTTGAGAAAGTAAACACCACGGTGTTCGGGCCTGTGGCCACCACTGACGTCAGCGGACTCGTCCAAACACCATTGACGTCAATGGAAGGGTTCGACTTCAAGTAGTTGAACGTAAAGGCCACGTCCGCCGCGGAAAATGGCTTGCCGTCGCTCCACGTCACACCACTACGCGTGGTGACAACCAGTTGCAGGTTGTTGTCGACCCACTTATAACCTGTCGCCAGAAGTGGCGTTTGTACTCCCGTAGCCTCGTTGAAGTAGTACAGCGATTGATACAACGCGCTCTTCGTCCCCGGCGCACTTGAACCAGAAGGTGCGTACGGATTGAAATTATTTGCAATGGTTCCCCAGGCCTGCGCAACACTAAAAACATTGGTGCTCCCCGAGGCAGTGCCGGTTACCGCAGGAATCGATACGCTCAGCAGAGATACTGCGGCGCTGGCGATCGCAATTCCAAGTAATTTGGATCGAAATCTCTTCACTTGTCTTCCCCCCATTAAAATTGCGGTCCACGAATTGTCCGCTAAGAACGATTGCCGTCGTACGACACGACACTCCCCCCTAAATTTTGACCTTACTTTATCTCTAAAGAAAAGTCAACGTCTGGCTACGTCCTTGAAACTCGATAACTCAAAGCGTCGGGGTCAGCGCGACCGTAGATCATTGATGGTTTCACAGACTCTGGAGCCCTCGTCCAGGTCGTAGTCCTCGTTGCGAGTCCGCACTTGGCTCCAATGAAGCTGGATTTGCCGTACCGCTGCAATCCCGCCTTCTAATTGTTAGGGTGCGCGCGACAGTTCGGTCAACTTGTTGGATCTCAGCGATCGCGCGGAATCCCGTTTGTTCACACGGTACCTCGTGGATGAACTGAACCGAAAGACCACCGAGGTCCTTATTGGGCTGGGTGCCGTTACGGCCGCGAGATGTGAGTGCATCGTCTCGTACCGTGAGTTTCGCCATGTGACTAAGAGAGCGGGGCCAGAGTTTGACGTGACCAAAACCGCCCGCTTCGATGTGAACTTCTACAAAACCATTTGCTGCGGCGACGATGATTATTCGATAGCTTTGGCCATGGCTCATAGACTCGACATTTCTTAGTCCATGAACTGTTCCTTGAATCGATCGCGCACAATCTCCTGTGAACTCGTGAATGGTACAAGCACCCCGATTGAGCCGATCGTCCGGTCGTGAACGTCTTCGACCTCGACACACCCGCTCTTGTCATCGATCTCGACAAGGTTGAAGCGAACGTCGCGGAGATGGCGAACGTAGCCCGAGATGCAGGCGTACGTCTGCGACCCCATACCAAGACCCACAAGATCCCCGAATTCGCGCACATGCAAATCGCAGCGGGCGCAACGGGCATCACGTGCGCGAAGGTCAGCGAAGCTGAAGCGATGGTCGAGACGGGGATCGACGACGTTTTAATCGCATATCCCATAGTGGGAGCGCCCAAAGTTACGCGATTGGCGACATTGCGCGAGAAGGCGCGCGTCGTCGTCGGTCTGGATTCTCTCGAAGTAGCCCAGGGTCTCAGTCGACTGGGCATCCACGGTGTCGGACCCTTGGAGGTTCTGGTCGAAGTCGACACCGGGCACCACCGCTTAGGACGCGCTCCAGGTAGGGCGAGTGCCGACCTGGTGCGCCAAATCGCCGAAGTCCCTGGCATTCAAGTCACTGGTCTCATGACCCACGCCGGCCACGCCTACGGCGCGAAAGAACTCGAAGAGCGAGACGCCGTCGTTCGCCGCGAGGTCGAGGACCTGGTCGCGACTAAGGAGCTCTGCATTGAATTAGGCGTTGAACTTCGTGAAATCAGCGTTGGTTCAACTCCCTCAGTCCGCCACGAAGTTCGCTATTCTTCCGATGGGATCACGGAGGTTCGGCCCGGCACATACATCTTCAATGACACCACGATGGTCAACTTGGGAGTCGCTACATACGACACGTGCGCCGCTTTCATCTTGGCTACCGTCGTTAGTAGACCCGACGAACAGCGCTTCGTTATCGACGCAGGCACGAAGTGCTTTACGACCGATGGTGTCGGTCGCCTCGACTGGATCAAGGTCGCGGGATGGGATGACCTCACGATGAACTTCGCGACGGAGGAGCACGGAGTGGGGACTCTGGACACAAATGGGGGTGGACGCCTTGAAATCGGTGACAAACTTTTTCTCATCCCGAGTCACATCTGTCCGGTCATCAATCTTTTTGACGCCGCCTTCGTCTTTCGTGGTGAAGACGTCGTCGACGAATTACCAGTAAAAGGTCGGGGAAAGGTCCGCTGAGGCTAACGTCACCAACGAAAGCCACTAAAACTTGTTTGTACTGCGGTTAGTTAAACGACCCTCGGCGAACCTAGAGTCGCTCGCTTCGGATGTCGCTACTTCACGGACGCGAAGTGACTACTGTCGTGCGACGTCTCGCCATAGATCGATTTCACCCTCGACAGCGTGTTCTTCGATACGAGCGAGTTCATCAGCACTGAACGAAAGGTTCAAGAGGGCGTCGAGGTTCTCATCAAGCTGTTTGACGCTACTGGCACCAATCACGAGGGAGGTCACCCTCTCGTCGCGAAGCGCCCATGCGAGTGCCAACTGTGAGAGGGATTGACCTCGCTCAGCGGCGATACCGGCCAACGCACGAACGTGGTCCATATTCTGCTCACTCAGCATCGAAGTCGCGAAAGTTGTGCCTTGGGAGGCTCGCGAGCCTTCGGGCACTCCGTCAAGGTAGCGATTCGTCAGGAGACCTTGGGCCAGCGGCGAGAAGGCGATGCAACCCACTCCTTCTTGGGCCAAAACATCAAGAAGGCGCTCTTCGATCCAGCGATTGAACATCGAGTACGACGGCTGATGGATCAGCAGTGGCGTACCGAGATGACGGAGGATGGCGACTGCCTCCTTCGTGCGCTCGTCGGAGTACGACGAGATGCCCACGTAGAGCGCCTTGCCCTGACGGACCGCGTGATCAAGCGCCCCCATGGTCTCTTCAAGTGGGGTCGTAGCGTCGAAGTGGTGGTGGTAGAAGATATCGACGTAGTCGAGACCCATTCGCTGCAGACTCTGGTCGAGACTCGCGAGAAGGTACTTGCGCGAGCCGAGGTCTCCATAGGGGCCGGGCCACATATCCCACCCCGCCTTGGTAGAAATCACGAGCTCATCTCGTAGCGAGGAGAAGTCTTCGCTCAGAATCCGACCAAAATTCTTTTCCGCGCTGCCATACGGAGGTCCGTAGTTGTTGGCGAGATCGAAGTGCGTGACCCCTCGATCAAACGCTCGTCGAAGTGTGGCGCGCTGGACGTCGACAATCTTGTCGTCACCGAAGTTGTGCCATAGGCCAAGAGAAATCGCAGGCAGTTTGATGCCACTGCGACCACATCGCCGATAGACCATGTCGTCGTATCGGTCAGGAGAAGGCGAGTAAATATTCATGGCCAGAGCGTACCTGCCCCAACTTTTGATCGAACTCTCCATGTGGTTTTAGTCCGGCCCGTGAGAACCCAATGAGTCGTCGAAAATCGAGAGTGCCTCCGTGTAGTCACTCGTCCGAACAGGAGCAACTTTTTCGCCCCCCGCCCTTTCTTGGCCAAAGTCCAAGATTCGCGAAGTACCTATAACTCGACGTTTCGATGTCGTGATTGAAGGATCAAGTGAGCCACCGTGGAAGTCCATCCCGTTTGGTGAGACGCACCAAGACCTTGCCCCGTGTCACCGTGAAAGTACTCATAGAAGAAGACGTAGGGTTTCCAGCGCGGGTCAGCCGACAGCGTGGGGTAGCGCGCGTCCGAAGGTCGAACAGTTCCATTGACCGGAATGAAGAGCGACACGAGACGATGTGACAAGGCATCAGCCACTTCTTCCAGGGTCATGTGACTCCCGGAACCCTTTGGAAACTCGATGCGGACCTCGCCGGGACAGCGGGCCTCGTAATTTCTCAACGCTTCGATGAGCAAGACGTTCAACGGAAACCAGACTGGCCCTCGCCAGTTGGAATTGCCACCGAATAGTCCCGACGTGGACTCCCCTGGCTCGTAGTCCACACTTGCCTGGACACCATCGATCTCCACGACGAAAGGATGGTCGCGGTGATATGCCGATATACCGCGAATTCCGAAGGGGGACAGCAGAGCGTCCTCGTCAAACACGTTGGCGAGTATTCGTGCGAGTCGCTCTGGTTCAACGAGTGAAAGCAAGTGCGCGACGTCGTCGTCATTGCCACGCGCATGATACGACGCCGCTTGTTCGGGATTGTGTTCGAGAAACCACCGCAGTCGAGTTTGAAAATCCTCCAGGTGACTCACTGAACTGTCGTGATACACCAATGACGCCAGGACTGGCACCAGACCGACCAGGGAACGAACTTTCAGGGGAACGTCTCGACCATCGGCGAGATGGACGATGTCGTAAAAGAATGCGTCGTCGTCGTCCCACATTCCCGAGGAGTTCTCGGCCGCCGCGATGCGCAAGAAATGCTCCACGAACTTGGTGGCGACGTCCTCGTAGGCGATGTTGTCAGCGGCGAGTCGAAGTGCCATGTTCAAGAGATCCAGTGAGTACATCGCCATCCACGCGGTCGCGTCCGCTTGTTCCAGAGTCCCGACCGACTCCGGGAGTGTCGACCGGTTGAGGGGCGCAATATTGTCCAGGCCCAGGAACCCTCCAGTGAACACGCCATCTTCGTTGGCACCCTTTGCGTTGATCCACCACGTGAAATTGACTAGGAGTTTGTGAAAGATCTTGGCCAAGAAGTCGTAGTCCGCGCTTCCATCGATCACGAAGACTTGCAAAGCTGCCCACGCATGCGTGGGCGGATTCACATCTGAGAAGTTCCACTCGTAGGCGGGCAGCTGCCCGCTTGTATGCATGTACCACTCACGCAACATCAAGAGAAGTTGTGCTTTGGCGAACCGAGGGTCGATGTGTGCGATAGTCACGCAATGAAAGGCGTGGTCCCAGTTCGCGAACCACGGATATTCCCAAACGTCGGGCATGAGGAGCACGTCGTGCGCGTTGAGATGACTCCAGTCGCTGTTGCGATCATTTTCCCTATCCGGCGGCGGCGAAATGGGGTCACCACTCAGCCAACGCTTGACGTTGTAGTGGTAGAACTGCTTGGACCACAGCAGTCCGGCCATCGCTTGGCGCAAGACATTGGCCTCGTCCTCGCTCGTACCGGTGGGGGTCACTGTTGCCCAAAACTGATCGGCCTCATCCTTGCGCGTGCTGATGGTGTGGTCAAAAGTGGCCGTGTCGAACGGATCGCGCACGTTTAGTTTCGCGGCCTGCGTTTCTTGGGTGAGACGGACTCGAACGACCGTCGACGCTCCGGAGGCGAGAGTTACTTCGTAGTCCAGCGCCGCCTTCGTACCCTCCATCGCCGGGTTGACAGTCGTCGCACCATCGATAACAAAGTCGTTAATACCATCCTTGGGAAAGAGCGGGCTTTCGTCTTGCGCAAAGAGTCGTCGAAGGTTCGTCTCGTTCTCGCAAAACAACATCCGCGGTGCCCCTTCGCCGCTAAGACACAACGTCCCTGATCGTGCCGACGTCGCCACAATCGATCCGCCGCTCTTATGGAGGCGAGGTTTAACGACGTCGGCGTCACCCCAACTCCAGGTATTGCGGAACCACAAAGTGGGCAAGACTCGTAGCGTTGCTTCGCGCGGACCGGCATTTTCCACAGTGATCTGCATCAAGAGATCGTGGGGACTCTCCTTCGCATAGTCAACCGTCACGACCCAGTAGGCGGACCCGTCAAAGATCCCCGTGTCGAGTAGTTCATATTCCGGCTCGAGCTTGCTTCGGTTTGCGTTCGTGTCGATCAAATCCTCGTAGGGAAAAGTCGACTGCGGGTAGTGATATCGCCACGAGTTCCACGAATGTGTTGGGGTGCCGTCGGTGTACCACCAGTACTCCTTCGCGTCCTCACCGTGATTTCCCTGCGGGCCCGTCAATCCAAACATCCGCTCCTTCAATATCGGGTCCACGCCGTTCCACAGAGCTAGCGAAAGGCACCAGTTTTGGTCAAGGTCGCAAAAGCCTGCCATCCCGTCTTCGTTCCAACGATACGCCCGACTTCGCGCATGATCATGAGGAAACGACGCCCACGCATCGCCGTCGGCGCTGTAGTCCTCGCGCACGGACCCCCACGCCCGCTCCGCTAGGTACGGGCCCCAGTCGCGCCACGACGCCGTTCCATCATTGGCGGCAGCGAGCCGACGACGTTCGGGGTCCTCGTTCGTGTGCGTCACGTTGCGCACGCTCGATCACGCTTGGACTGGCACACTCTGCGCACCGCCAAACAGTAGCGGCCGTTCCTTTTCCATCATCCAACATGGAACCTACGCCGGCGTAACGTCATCGAGCAGTTCCTCGGGCAACGACTCACGGTACGAGATCATGCGATCGCCTCGTGAATATGTATTTGTATTTATATAAAGTAAGTTATATATTGATTTCATGTCCATTAGTGACACCACATTCGAAGCGTTGGCGGAACCAACGAGGCGTCGGCTACTGGACGCGATCCGCGACGAAGAACTCAGCGTCGGCGAACTTGTTGACGTCGTTCGCCAGAGTCAGCCCAGCGTGTCACGGCACTTGCGAATCCTGCGCGAGGCCGGTCTTGTCACGGTGCGCCTTGATGCCCAGCGCCGACTGTATCGAGCAGAGCCCGAAGCGCTCCGTGGTATCGAACAATGGCTCGCGCCGTATCGCCGGCATTGGACCGCACAATTGGATTCACTCGCTCAGCACCTCGCCGTTGCTGCACCATCAATTCAAAAGAAGGATCCACGATGACCTCCGCCAGCCCTGACGGCACTATTGAACACGGCCACGACGAAGCGACCTTGCGTTTCGAGCGTCACTATGCCACTCCGATCGTCGACGTATGGGACGCGATCACCAATCCCGAGCGAATCGCCCAGTGGTGGCTTCCCTTCGACGCGGACATCACGTTGGAACTCATCGTGGGCGGCGACTACATTTTGCGCGGGAAGAACGGAGTACCGACATTGTCGTGGAAGGTCCTACGTGTGCAAGTCCCGACTCTCTTCGAGCACACCCACGCCGAGCCGGGTGTGGTGATCACGTGGACCCTGTCCGAAGTTGACGACGGTTGTGTCCTCGTCTTCACACAGACCATTCCCGATCTGTCCCGAGCCATCGAAAACAACTTCGTCGTGGGAACCCATACCTCGATCGAACGTCTCGATTCGCTGCTTCAAGGGCAGCCCACCGAGTGGGACTGGGAGGTCTTTGCCACACATCAGCGCCGATACGCACAAGCGGGATTAGCCACCTCTGAGGGTTGAGTGATCGCAAACAGGTGATGAAACGTCACGACACGGCTCGTGGCGAAGGACGGCATTCGATAGGTCTGGCACATCTCCATCCGATACGCAACGTTTTCACTTCCAGTCACGAACCACGTCAACGAACCAATTCCTGGGTTGGACGTTGCCAATGTTTTCGCTGCCTCGTCCGGCCAGAAGAACTGAAAACACTCTGGCGATGAGTGCTCAGCCACCTTTGGTGCATGTTCGAAGATTCCGCCGCCTAACTCGCTATTCACTCGAAGAGAGGGAGCACTTCCATGTCGTCCGCCAGTTCCTCCGCCGTCGCCGAGTGATCCGGACGACCCGGTCGAATCACGAGAGCCGAGATCACGAGCGCTACGACGACGATTCCCGTACCGGTCAACAGAGCGGTGGAGCGACCGTGAGCCAACGCGACGCTGGTGAGTGCCGCAACTCCCAGGGCTCCACCAGTTTGTTGCATCGTCTGTAACATCCCCGACGCAGCCCCCGCATCCTCGCGCGGTACCCCGCTCAGAATCGTGACGCTCAGTGGCAAGAAGCACGTTCCCGCACCCAGTCCGAAGAGCAGGAGGGGGCCAAAGAGGCTCGCAAAATATCCGCTCGACGGATTCGCTTGCGAGATCCAAAAGGACGCGACGGTGAGGGTCGCCAAGCCAAAGAGAAGAAGCGGTCGGGCACCCAAGCGCGACACCAATCGAGGCGTGACGCGAGACAGGGTGAAGATCATGATCGTCAACGGCAAGAAGCCCAGACCAGCGCGAATCGCACTGAAGTGAAGGGTGCCTTCAAAGTACTGACTGACGAAGAAGAAGACACCGTACATAACGCCGGCCAACAGCATCAACGCAACGTAGGCCCCCGCCCGTGAACGATTGGCAAGTAAGCGCAGTGGGAAAAGTGGCCTGACCTGACGCTGCTCAACGCGCACAAACGTCACGAGCAGTAGTACGCCGAGTACGAAGGTTATGGCAGTGCCCGCGTGAGAACCTCGCTCCGCGAGACGAATGAAGCCGTAGATCACCGCTCCGAGTCCCCCGGTGACCAAGATCGCGCCCGGAACGTCCAGGCGTCCTCCGTTACGCGGTGGCTCGGGAATGAACCGTGGTGCGAGAGCGATCACCAAAAGTCCAATGGGGACGTTGATCATGAGGACCCAGCGCCACGACACCCACGACGTCAACGCTCCGCCAAGAATTAGGCCCAACGATCCGCCGCCAGCAGATACTGCGGTAAACACGCCAAGGGCTCGATTGCGCGCTGGTCCCTCCTCGTAGATGGAGCTGATCAGACTCAAAGTACTCGGCGCGGCCAACGCCGCACCGACGCCTTGAACGGCGCGGGCGATCAACAGCATCGAGGCTGACGACGCGAGTCCACCAGTCAGCGACGCCGCCGTAAAGATCGTGAGACCAATGATCAGAAGTCGGCGTCGACCGTACACGTCTCCGGCGCGACCACCGAGCAAGAGGAGGCCGCCGAAGGTAAGGCTGTAGGCGTCAATGACCCAAGCGAGATTCGCCTTCGAAAAGTGAAGGGTGGTCTGAATTGGCACGAGGGCGATATTGACCACCGTCGCGTCGAGAACGAACATCAATTGACACGCCACGATCACCACGAGAGCGACGGATGCGGGCGAGAATCTTCGAGTCAAGGTGGACATAGGAATCCTTTTCGAAAGGGGGTGGTGGGAAGTGATGCAAATGTGGGCAGCCCGGAAGTTTCAAGGCTAAAGTGAACGGAGATGTTCTCCAGTTATCAGTATACGGAGATTGTCTCCGATTAGCAAGGATTTCTTGATGCGCGCTGATGCCCAGAAGAATCACGACAAAATCGTTGCTATCGCTATTGAGGTCTTCACCGAACGCGGAATGGATGCCCCCCTCGACGAGATCGCGACGCGAGCTGGAGTGGGACCTGGGACGCTGTATCGGCACTTCCCCACGCGCGAGGACTTGATCGACGCCATAGTGAAGAGTTGGTTTGCCGAGATTGAGTTAGCAGCTGATGCTGCCATCTCCAGTTCGGCCCCGGCGCGCGAAGTCCTTTTAGGTTGGTTTCGCACCTACGTGGCGCGTATTAGCCGCAACAAGGGCGGTCCAGTCAAACTCACGACCGCAATGGGAAATGCTGACTCGCCGATCTTCTCCAAGTGCGAGCTTCTTCGTCTGGCCAACGAGCGAGTGCTCGATCGATTCCGTACCGAAGGCGTGTTGCGACGTGACGTAGACGCCCTCGAGGTGTGCCGCATCGTCGGCGGCGTCGCGGTGGTCGCCGATCAAGTTGATCTCGACGAGGACGCAGTGACGTCCATGCTCGGCGTCATCATCGACGGACTTCTTACGACATAGCGAATTGACCCGAGTGAGCCGCCGAAGCTCCTCGTCAGATCGCTGGCGCGTTGAATTCTCTCACTGCACGTCCTCGACCCACACGAGAGATGCCTCGCGCTTGGACATGACTATGTTCCGCTCATTGACCAGCACCCGCACATCGCCATCGGGGGAGAAGTCATCAGTCACCGACACGATCGAACCTTCGCCGATCCCGTGTTGGGCGAGTTTGGCCAGGAAGTCGCGCGCCTCGTGCTCGGCGACCTCTGAGATTCGCCGGACAACCACGCGACTCTCCGCGACGACCGCGGCGAGCGCCGTCAGTTCCCCGTAGGGAGCTTCGCGACCCGGTATCAAGTTGCCGTGGGGACACGTGCGAGGGCGGCCCAGAGATTCGTCGATGCGTTCAATCAACTGGTCCGAGATCGACGACGACAATTTCTCCGCTTCTTCGTCGGCCGCCGCCCAATCAAGATGAAGCCCGTCGGTGAGCCAGCGTTCCAAGATACGATGACGACGAATCAGGTTCGACGCAACTGAAAGCCCCTCCGGTGTCAAGACGATGCTGCGATCTGGGCGCACCTCAATCCACCCGTCGCGACGCAAACGGTGCACGGAGTCCGAGACCGACGGCGGGCTAACTGAAAGCCAAGTGGCCAAATGTCCCGGTCGAACCACATCACCTTCGAAAGAAATGCAGTAGATAGCCTCGAGATACCGATCGACGGTGGACGAAGGTGCGCTCATCAGAAGTTCCCTCCCCGAGGATACGTCAGATGCGCGCAAGGCACAGCGGTCACCGCTACCTCGTCTCATTCTGTCGGCGCGACGCCGACATTCGTCGACTATGTCGGGTGTAAAAGGCCACGCACACCGAGACATAGGTCAGCCACACCACGATCTGTAGCACGGTCGGGCGATCGGCATACCCCAACAGAGTGTGCAAGATGTCACCGATGTTCGATGATTCAGCGACGACTCCCGCGGAGTTCCACAGAGCGTGCTGCCCTACTGGCAACCAGCCCAGCTGCTGGAGGTTCTCCACCGCGTCGGCCAGCAAACCCGCCGCAAACACCATCAGCGTCAAGCCCATCACGGTGAAGAATCGGCGCATGTTGAGTCGGGCACCGAACTTGAAGATCGCGAACGATATCGCTAGGGCGACGACGAGCCCGAGAATGGCACCCAGGAGCAATAGATTGCCGTGCACGGGCGTCGCCGCCTGTTTGGAACTTGCGAAGACGATTGCGAGAGTGAAGACCATCGTCTCGACGCCCTCGCGGCCGACGGCCTGGAACGCGATCAAGCCGAGACCCCACCGCGTACCTCGTGACATTGCGGCGTCGCTGCGACGTTCAAGCTCTTTGGACATGTCGCGGGCGTGACGTTGCATCCAGAAGGTCATGTACGTCAATACACACGCGGCGAGAATGTAGGTAACGGTCTCGAAGTATGTCTGAACGTTGGAGCCTTCGTACTGTTTAACGAGTACGAAGGCAGCGATCCCCGCCGCGAGCACAAAAACGAGGGCAGCGGCCACTCCCCAAAACACATCGCGAAAATTCTGTCGTCGCCCGGTTCGCTGTAAGTAGGAGAGAAGAATCGCGACGATCATCGACGCCTCGATGCCTTCGCGCAAGAAGATCACGAAAGTGGGGATCACTAGTTCTATTCTTCCCTTGTTCCAAGTAGCTGAGTTAAGTTAACCTAACTTAATTGTAATGACGCATCCTAGGAGACACTCACGCCGCGACCGGCGACAAAGAGAGTCTCCAAATCGGTTCGATGGTTCGACGCGTGACATTTCATTAGAGATGACCCACACATGGGCGACACCTCCATAGCCAACGAATAGGAATACGCGATCGGATTAGGAATGCGCGTTCGCTCGAGACGGCCGAATCAAAGGGCCTCCCCTAGCGCTCGACTGAGCGCGCTCGTAGAAGAGCAACCAGGGCGCGAAGGGCGACGCGAGGGAAACGTGCGATTAGAGCTTGAAGCCACCTTCGGGCGGTGTGTCCCCCTCGTCGGGAGTGGCGGTACCGGTCACTCCGCCATCGTCCTCCGAGTCAACAGCGCTCAGTGGCCCATGATCGGCCTCGTACGTCTTGAGTTCTCCGATGAGACTGTCAATTTTCGCGGGGGTGTCGTTGGTCGCGGTTCCCGTGTGTTGTGCATAAATCTCGCGACCAAGTTGACGTAATAGACCATCCGCGCGACGCTTGGCCTGCACCTCTTCGATCTTGGACTGTCCCGCCTTGCCCGCCTCCTGCGCCTTTTGGGCGAGTTGCGACGCTTGTGCCTTCATTTTGTCCATCAGTGCCATAGCTGTTCTTCCTTTCTAAATACGACCGAAGAGGCCGTCGCGGCGAGTGCCGTCGCGATCTTGATCATCGCGTTCCTCGTCTTCGAAGCGTCGATGCAACGTTGATTGCAAGACAATGGGTCCATCACCACTGAGCGTAACCAGATTGATTCCGGTTCCTCCAAAGGCGGCGGTCATAATCGTTTGGGCATTGAGGGCGCCAATGCGCTCGACATTGAAAGTCACCGTATCGGCGAACGCCACGACCGCTCCGGAGTGAACTTGTATTTTTCCTCCGTAGTCGGCGGGATTGAGGTTGATCAAACTCCCACCACCCGCGACCAGCACCGTCCCCTCACCAGTGAAGTGCTCGAAGATGAAACCCTCCTTCGATCGACGTCCGAGGTTGAAGCCGGCCCAATCGATGTCGTAGTGGACAGTTCCTTCAGCACAGATAAGTGCGCGACTCTCAGCCCGCCATCCGACGCCGTTCTCAATTTCAATTGCTCGTACCTGACCAGGTTCATCCCCGGCGAAGGAGACGAGTCCGGAGCCACCGCTCGGTGTAAACCATTGAAACGCCAAACTCTGGCCCGTCAATACACGCTTGCCAACTTCGGTGGCCGTGGCCAGTGCCGCCTTGAGAAAACCGCCCCCGCCTTGCTGGGCTTGCTGATTCGCCTGGTCCGCTTTGCCACCGGGAGTCGAGAGTCTCGTCTCCATCGTCACATTGGTCGTCTTCCAGCGGAACTTCCCTGCCTCGGCGAAAACCGACTGCCCGGGTTCCAGCTGACACGTTATGTGCTCCGAGAACCCTCCCGTAATTTTGGTCGTCAGCGTCATGTGTCACCTCGTTAGCGAAGACTACCTCCGGGACGCTCACATTGCACGGGCGATTTAGAACGCCACAACCTCACGATTTCTGACAAATAGAGAACTCCTACCCCTCAACGTTTCGGAGGCCAACGGCCATTCCGTTGCTGCCTCGCCGTGCCATCGCTGAGTCACGACCACCTGACCTGTCTTCACAGGCCCCTGCGAAATGCCGTACGACACATACACCGGCGGGCATTACACATTCGTGAGCAACGCACGCTCGTGATTCCTGGCCGAGCAATGGGACCATGCTCTGACCCTGGAGGGAGATCAGTGGTGAACAGTACACTCACTATTTCAATACTCAGCTCGTTAGCGACGTCGATGGCGTGGCGTCCAGCCCCAAACAACGTTGACGACGTTCGAGTGTGCAACCGCCTTGAAGGAGGATCACGCGTGTCTCGGATTGAACGAGTGACGATTCACCAATTGTCGGTGCCTTTGACGAGGCCCTTCGTCACCGCGGTGCGCACCGCTACCGCCGTTGACGGTCTGCTCGTCCAAGTGCACGATAGTGACGGGCGCTCGGGCTGGGGTGAGGCGCCTACCAGCTGGCGGGTCACCGGAGAGAGCGCGGCCAGTGTCACCGCCGCCGTCTCGGGTCCACTACGTGAGGCGGTCATCGGATCAGCGTCCGATGATCCGAGTTCCACAAGCGTGGCCCTTGAGCGTGCAGCAGTTCGAAACTCGTCAGCCAAAATGGCTGTGGAATGTGCGATCTACGATTTGGCAGCGCGAGGCGAGGATCAACCCCTCTTTCGATTTCTGGGGGGCCGGTCGCCAGTGGTGCGAACCGACATGACGCTCTCCGCTGGGCAGCGGAACGATCTCATCGATTTGGCCCGCCTTCACGCGAACGCTGGTTTCACCACCCTCAAGGTCAAGGTCGGGGCTCACGACGATGACGTGCGGACGTTGCGTGAGATGCGCGTCGCCCTCGGACCAGATGTCAAAATACGAGCTGACGCAAACCAGGGGTGGTCCCCCCAGGAAGCTGTGCGATTCATCAACTCTCTTGAGGACGCAGGCGTCGACCTGGAGCTGGTGGAACAACCTGTCGACCGCGACGACCTCGATGGCTTGGCGTTCGTCACGGCTCACGTACACACGCCGATCATGGCCGATGAGGCGGTGTGGTCCTTGCGCGATTTGACCGAGATCGCAAGAATCCACGCCGCTGACATGATCAACATCAAGCTCGCCAAAACTGGTGGGTTGCGCAATGCATTGGCGTTGGCGCATTTGGCCAAGGCGAACGGAGTGCACGCGATCGTTGGGTGCATGTCAGAAAGTCATGTCGGAATCGCCGCAGCAGCCTCGCTCGCGTCTGTCCTCGACAGCGACCGAGACGAGCAGCTTTGTCACGACCTCGATGGAGGACTTTGGCTCCAGTACAGCCCAGTACATGGTGGGATCTCCTACGACGCCGACCGCATTCATCTCGGTGACGGCGCCGGCACAGGCATAACGGGCCTCGTCACGCACTGACTTATTGCGCAGCCCTCACGGCGACTACTGGACTCAGCGCTCAATGTTCGTCACTCGGGACTCTCGATGAGATGCTCGTAGGCATCGCGCGAATCGTACGCTGGGGGAACATATGGCATTCCTACTGTCACCACGCCAGGAGCATCGATGAGCTCAAGCACACCTCCCCAGGCCATCATTGTTCTTGGGGTCTCCGCCTCCGGTAAGACCACAGTGGGACGTGAATTAGCGGAACACATTGGTTACGAATTTTGTGACGCAGATGACCTGCACAGCGCCGAGAACATCGCGAAGATGGCGAGTGGCCACCCCCTGACTGACGAGGACAGAATCCCGTGGCTCAACGCAGTAGGACAACACATTGCCGAGGCCGAACGTCTGCATCATGGCGTTGTCGTCGCATGCTCGGCGCTCAAGAAGAGTTATCGCGACATACTTCGACACTACGATCCATCATCTTTTTTTATCCACCTGGATGGTTCCTTCGAAGTGATCTCATCGAGAATCGCCGCGCGGACACACCATTTCATGCCGCCATCCTTGCTCTCGTCACAATTCGCCACTCTCGAAGCATTGGACGAGGATGAGGTCGGTATCACCATTGACATCGACGATGACCCCCAGGACATTCTCGATCAAATCTTGAGATCGTTGTCACTCGGCACTGATTCGTAGCGACTCTTCGAGGTCCGGTTGCTGCGTGGCATAGACCCGATTCCCTCGGCGTCGGTTACCCGACCCTAAAGTCATTTCACAGGTACGAGGGCACCATCGGCCTTGATTTCCTGCTCACACGACCCACGTCGGTGGGTGACAGACATCGACACCGAAGCGTGACTCCGACATCAGAAGGTCAGGTTCCCTCCTATGCGCATCTCTCGGGAGCGACGTCCCGACTGTACGGATGGGTCTCGTCTGCATATATAATACGATACGTATCGAATTGTTATATAATCAAATAGACGGAGGATCGCGGGTGTCCACTTTTTACGACAACAACTCCACTCACCCACGCAATTCAGCGCAGTGGCCCGCAATGAACGCATACTGGCCCCATTCGTCGTGGGTCACGCAATCGCGCGACGTTCGCCCGTGGCGCGGTCGATTCAACCACTCGACGAGTTACTGGATCGTGGCCACGGCGTTCTTGATGAATATGGCAATGTCCGCGATTCCCACGCCTCTGTACGTCCTCTACCAACGACGAGACCACCTTTCTTCCTTGATGACAACGGTCATCTTTGCCGTCTACGCCGGAGGTGTCATCGCGAGTCTGTTCCTAGCCGGACACGTGTCAGATTGGATCGGTCGACGTCGCGTCCTGGTACTGGGTTTACTTGTGAACGCTCTCAGTGCGCTGATGTTCATCGTTGCGCCGAACCTCACGGGACTGATCATTGCGCGAGTGGTCTCAGGAATCTCCGTCGGTCTGGTCAGCGCGACCGCCACTGCATATCTCGCAGAACTTCACGTGAGGGCGTACCCCAATGTCAACGGACGTCGAGCACAGGTCATAGCTATCTTCGTCAATCTAGGCGGAATCGGTTTGGGTCCTCTGATATCGGGCGTCCTCGCCCAATTCGCCCCGGCACCCTTGGTTCTGCCGTACCTCGTGATGGGTTTGATCTTGATCATTCTGGCGATATTCGTGCTCGCCGCACCTGAGACGGTGGTACCACCGAGCGAACTGGTGAAGTGGCGCCCTCAGTACATCGTCGTTCCGGCCGTAGCTCGAGGACGTTACTTCGCCGGCGCAATCGCTGGACTGACCGCGTTTTCAGTCTTCGGAGTCTTTAGTTCGCTGGTTCCGCACTTTCTGTCTGGTTCCCTAGGAAGTTCCTCGCATTTCTTGGCAGGGATCGTGGCGTTCTCCGCATTTGCAGCGGGTGCCTTGGCACAAGTGGCGTTGAGCCCACTGCGAACCTCCGTGATGCTTCGTGCAAGCATCCCGGTCCTCATTGGGGGACTCGCGATACTGGTAACCGGCATGTGGTTCAGCGCATTGGCCGTCTTCATCATTGGCGGTGTCGCAACTGGGGCGGGCGCGGGCCTCGTCTTTCGAGGGGCGATGGTCAGGGCGGGCGAGAGTGCCGGAACATCATCACGCGCCGAGGTCATGGCCGGATTCTTCCTCGCTGCGTACATCGGTCTCTCACTCCCAGTGATTGCGCTCGGCGTGATACTTAATTTCGTTTCCGCGCGCGGCGCGATACTGGTCTTTTCAGCTGTCGCCGCTCTTGCTGTCGTCGTATCGGTCAAATCCATCGTGACTGACTCCGCTTCGGACACGATTTCGACCCCACGCTGGTCGATGTCGAGCGATGACGTCCCTATCTCGCCGACGCGAAACTACGTGGTCAACGACGTCGCTGATTGCACCGACACACCCCAAAGAACGCCGAAGCGGGGTCGTGCATCTCGTTCGTCGCTCGCTTCTATGCTCAAGCAAAACAACGCAGTTCGCGGGTCAATGTCATCTCGCAACTGAGTCCGCACACGACAAGGAGTCAACATGGAAATGAATTCGAGCTCACACCCAACGATTGCTTTTCTTGGCGCAGGCAGTATGGGCGTACCGATGATCACGCGTCTAATCTCAGCCGGATTCAACGTGCGGGCTTGGAACCGCACCATCGAGAAAGTGACTCCTCTGATCGAACTCGGAGTCACTGCCGCCGCTACTCCGGGTGCCGCGACCACCGATGCGAACATACTGATCACGATGTTGCCCGACGGACCCACGACTGAGGAAGTTGTCTTCGGTGCTGACCACGCTATGTCTCGCCTGGCGAGTGGGGCAGTGTGGCTCCAAATGGGTACGGTTGGCGTCGAGGCAACTGATCGCTTTATCTCACAAGTCGCATCGATGGACGTGAAATTCGTCGATGCGCCAGTCTCGGGAAGCGTGGCTCCAGCCACGACCGGAGACCTGTTGATCCTGGCAAGCGGAAATCAAGACACGCACGACATCGCCAACCCGGTATTCGACGTTCTCGGACGGCGAACGTACTGGCTAGGCGCCACAGGAAACGGCAGTCGAGTAAAGCTCGTCCTCAACAATTGGCTCGTCGACCTCGTCGAGATGGTGGTCGAGACTCTCGGGTTCGCTCGCGAACTTGGGATCGATCCGGAAACGATCGTCAACATCCTCGACGACGTGCCCATTGGTTCTCCTTACGCCGTCGCTAAAGCGCGCACTATGTTGTCGGGCGATTTCGCACCTGGTTTCGCACTCAAGCACGCCGTCAAGGATGCTGTACTGTCGCTCGCCCTCGCCAAGGAACACCACCAGGAATTGTCTCTCACCGCCAGTTTCATCGATCGGTGGCAAAAGGCGATTATCGATGGCGCGGGTGACGACGACCTGTCTGTGGTCTTTGAGCACGTTGGCGTCTAAATTCGACCAACTTCCAGTCTGCAGCATCGATGCTGACATTCGACGTACAACCACAACAATCTCGAGAATTGACGCCTGAGTTTCACTCCGCCTCCGCGTAGACGCTTCGACGTCACGAGATTCGATGGAGGGATCTCGCCAGCGCACGAGAAAGTCCGGACTATTCCCTAATGGCATCTCCGGTCGCCGGATCAAAGAACTCCAGACGGTCCAGGTTGAACGAAAAGCTAAGTCGATCGCCCATCCTCACGGCGTGGTGTGGCTCGATTCGGGCGATGCATTGCGCCTCAATGCCCTCTTCTGTATCAGATGGTGCAGCTGATTCACCAATGTCGGCCAGCGCCTCACCCTGCACGATCACGGCGTCGGTTCCAAAGTGGATCAGTAGCTCAGCGCCAAGGGACTCGACCAATTCAACGTCACCCTGAATAGCAGCTTTCTCACCCGCATCACCGCCAATTGATAAATCCTCTGGGCGAATTCCCACCACGACTCGAGCATTTGCGAATTTCTTCAGACCTGGCCTCTTGGAAATCAACCCATCTGAAACCTCGATCGACTGGGAACCTAGCGACAATCTCGACAGGTCGCCCGATAATGCCCCCTCCAACAAATTCATCGCGGGCGAACCAATAAATGCTGCGACAAACATATTGTTCGGGGAATTGTACAGAACCTGTGGGCTGTCGCATTGTTGCAATATGCCTGATCTCAGCACTGCAACACGATGTCCGAGTGTCATTGCTTCCGTCTGGTCGTGCGTCACGTACAACGTCGCGACTCCAATCCTCTTTTGGACTCGAGCGACTTCGGCGCGCATTTGAACTCGAAGTTTCGCGTCCAAGTTCGACAGAGGTTCGTCCATAAGAAATGCGCTTGGCTCGCGAACAATGGCACGGCCCATCGCTACTCGCTGGCGCTGCCCCCCAGACAGCTGACCCGGTTTGCGATCCAACCAGTCAGTGATTCCTAAGACGGCCGCGGCTGCTTTTACTCTTCTAGCGACTTCCTCCTTCGGGAGCTTCTTCATTCGCAATGGGAAGCCGATATTCTCGGCAACGTTCATCTGTGGGTAAAGGGCGTAGCTCTGAAAGACCATCGCGATGTCGCGATCTCTCGGTGAGATGTCATTGACCACTTTGCTGCCAATTCGAATGTCACCCGAAGTGATCTGCTCCAAACCGGCAATCATCCGCAGGACCGTCGTCTTGCCACATCCCGAAGGACCAACGACTACCAGGAGTTCGCCTTCTTCAATATGGAGATTCAGCGAATGCACCGCCTCGAAACCGTTGGGATAGGTCTTGCGAACTTCCTCAAGACTGATTGATGCCATATTCTTCTCCCGTAGATCCCGTTGCCGCTCCGCAGCGACTTTGATTTTCTTCACAGACTGTCTCGGGCCGACCAAGCCACGTACGGCACTGCGTAAGCTGATTCGACTTCATCGCATGTTTGGTGTGAAGCCCTCTACGCACGGTCATGCTTTGGCGTCATTCGAATCACAGCCCATCCACCGGCCAGAGGCAACTCAACTTCAAGTGCCCGGCCTTGCCGGTGATCGACCACCGTGGACTCACGTGGTGTGAATCGGTCGTCGTTCGAACCCAGGATGGCGGCGTCAACGTCCCATTGTTCTGGGTTGTCCAACAGCACACGTGTAGTGACCATCTCCGCTTCACCCTTCCGGCTCGACTCAGACCACAGACCGCCGTCGCTGCCGGTCAGATCGAGTACTCCGACCGTGACCAGGTCCGTACTTTGAAAGACCCGCGCAAAAATCTTGCCGCCCAGCGGCTCAGGTGCCACAGGGTGCGAGGAAGAAACTCCTACCGAACCATTTTCGTCATTGATCTCATACCAACTCGTATCTTCGCCATCAATAAAGAGGTCACGACAGCGCAGTGCAAAGCGTCGCCAGCGAATCACTGTTGCAGCCTCATCGGCAGTCAATCTTGCGTTCTTCGGATAGTACGGATCGCAGAGAGCGGCCGATTTATCTCCGAAAATCAGGGCGCTCGTCCCCAGCATTGTCGCAATTGCGTCCGTTAAGAGAACGGTCCGAAGCGAACCTTCGCGCGAAGACTCGTCGTCCAGCACGGTCGGTGAGTTGACGCTCCACACGGGTGGATAGCAGGCAAGTGAACCACGTACGATTGGCTCGCTGTCACGATGAGTCGGGACGACGCCCGCCGCCCCAGAACTTCGATCAAGAAGTCCCTCGAAGTGTCGCCACGAAACGTTTGGTGGCCAGATTTCGCAGTATCGGAACCAAGGTCCACCGGGCAATTTCGCCGCCGAAGGCACACCATTGACTTGGTTAAAGCTAATGAGATCGTCCGGCCTTGCTTCCCTGAGAAAGTTAAGGAAAGACTCGTACGCCGCGCGCATGTCTACTGGCGCACCGTTCCAATCGAAAGCCAGCCGAGGGTAGCCGTACGTATCCACGTGCAAACCATCGAAACCAACAGCGTCCATGGCCCTTCCATAAGCGCTAACAAAGTGTTGCTGCCACTGGACGTTGCCCGGGTTCGCAATGACGATCTGGTCGAGAAAGCGAATCGCTTGCCCGTTGTCTTCGTATAACAAAGTCTCCGGATTAGCGGAGGCAAAATCATTTCCGACCGCGTAGATGGGCGCATAGGCGTGGGTCACCGCTCCCATCGATCCAAGCTCCGAAGCCAAAGCCCGCAATGCGGTAAGGGAAACGGGTCGATTAGAAGGGTCTTTCCAATCACCCGCGTCCCCAAGGGGTGCGGTATATGACGACATCCAGTCGTAGATCTGGACGACCGTTGTTCTCAATGCGCGATGCCATGTGACTATTTCTTCGACGTCGTCGTCTTCAAATGAAGTGGCAAAACCATGGACCGGTCGCTCCCCCTGATGTGTTCCGACTGTCGTGATCTCGTCGCACAAAAGTTCGTTCTCGGCGTCGAGGACCTCAACGCTGTACGTACCGTTTGTCAGCACCAGCACCCAGTCGGCACCAACTTCTTGACCTTCCACTGACGTTCCATTTGCTCGACGCGCGACGACACGGCGTGTGTCGCCCGGCAGGCCAGTGAGAGAAATGTTCTCTCCTGTTCGGTAGAAATTTCGGAGGGACGGTATAGCGGACGCGTATTTCAGTCCAGAGAAGTCAGTCGATTCATTCATTTGGTATGGGTACTTTCCTATTTTCAAATTCGTATACGATCGGGAACTGCGCGACGACAAGAGAGTCCTCGATTGACATTGAGATACAAATGCATCGAGCGGTCACCGGATAGCTCCCAATGAGACTCCGGAGCGGAACCATCTCAAAGAGATGAGAAACACGACGATGACCGGGAGGGTTGCAATGACCGAAGCGGCGAAGAACGGTCCCCACGCCACAGTGTGGACGCCAATGAAGTCGGCCAATCCGACAGGCAGCGTGTAATTGTTCGACGAGTTGATCATTGTCAGCGCAATCGGGAACTCGTCCCACGCCGCCGAAAAGATGAACATCGATACAACTGCCAGCGCCGGATAGGAAAGCGGCGCTATCAAACTGGTCAGAACCCTCAAGGTCCCCGCGCCATCCAACCGAATGGACTCCTCCAACTCTTTCGGGATTGCTTCGAAGAAACCACGGAGGAGAAAGATCGTGAAGGGCAAATTAGAAGCGACGTAAAGAAGCACGAGACCAAATAATGAGTTCAGCAAATGCAGTCGATCCATCAACAAGAATTGTGGAATTAGCAGGAGGAGATTTGGCACCGCAAGACTTGCCAAAAAGATATAGAAGATGGTCTGCTTGAAGGGGAACGTGTATCTAGCGAACGCGAAGGCGGCCAATGACGCGATGACGACAGTTATAGCGACGGTTGCCAAGGACACGTAGAGGCTATTGAGGAAGTAGTGGCTGAAACTATTTTCGGTCCACGCCAAAACGTAGTTCTGGACCGTGGGATGAGTCGGTACCAATACCGTCGCCCCGAGCAACCCGCCGTTTGGCTGAAACGAAAGAGAGACCATATAGAGCAGTGGGCCGAGCGAAGTAAAAGCAAGGATGATCGCGATCACGAGCCGTGACTTATTCCAGCTGCGGATACCAAACAATCCGGGTCCGGATTTTGACCCTTCATTACGTGGGCCAGTCTTTATGTTTTCGGTAGTCAGAGTCATTTCAAAAGCCGACTACAGATCTTGGTTTCGGAGGATGCGAATTTCGAGAGCGCTAAACCCAAAGAGGACAACTGCGAGGAGCGAAGCCAGAGCGGCGGCGTAACCAAATGCGAAGTTTGCGAACGCTTGCTGATACATGTATGTCATGAGCGATTGTGTTGAGTTATAAGGACCACCCTTGGTGATCTCGTAGATTTGCGTAAACACCTGGGCCGCTCCAATAACGAGGAGAACCAGGACGAAAGTCATCGCTCCGCGAATCGCAGGAAGCACCACGTTGGTCCATACCCTGAATTCAGAGGCACCGTCAATGCGCGCAGACTCCAGGAGGTGTCGAGGAATACCATCCAGAGCAGCGAGGAAGATGATGAATGACCATCCGACACCCTTCCAAATGCTCAGTATCCAAATCACCGCATTTCCGGTCCACGTTTGAGCAGTCCAGTCGATGCTGACCGTATGACCGGAAAAAAATCCAATCACTCCGTTCATTAGTCCACCCTGCGACGCAAAGATGTAGGAAAAGACCCAACTCACGACGATCCAGGAGGTGACCACTGGGATATAAACGGCTGCTCTCCAAAACATGCTCCCCGGTAAACGATCTGTGAGTACAGCTGCCGCGAAAAGACCCAGCGCCATTTGTATCGGGACGGTGATCACGATGAAGAGAAACGAGTTGAACGCTGCGGTACGAATAACCGGATCGTGGAAGATCGCCGTGTAATTAGACCAGCCTTCGAACGGATTGGACGCACCCGGGAAAATGTGCCAGTTATAGAAACTGATATCGAACTGACGAAATATCGGATATACGGTGAAGATGGCGTAGATAACAACAGCAGGAAGAATCAAGATATACGGCGTGGAGAATCGTCCGAATCGCCGTCGTCGAGAGGAACGACGTGACACAGCACCCGACGAAACCTCCGCCGGGTGCTGTGTCACGTCGTTAACTTCAACAGGCATTATTGCTTCAGTGCCGCATTAGCTTGAGCGGTCGCGGTGTTCAGACCTTGCGTGACCGACACCTTGCCCGCCAACATCAGAGCCAGTTGGTTCGAGAATGCCGTGTCAAGTGCGCCGTAGCCTTGAGTGACCGGACGAGCCCTTGCCGTGAGCAGAGCCTTGGCGAACACCTGCAAGGACGGATCCACTTTGGCCTCTGCGGCGGAGTCAGTCTTGTACGCAGTCATGTCACCAGCACTCGCCATAGCCAATTGTGCCGTGGGTGACTGTAGGAACTTAACGAACGTCAGCGTTGCGGCCTCGTTCTTTCCGCCCTTGGCAATGACCAGGTCCTCGCCGCCGACCACTGAAATTGACCCGCCAGGACCAGTCGGAATAGGTACCGTTCCCCAACCCGCGAACTTCGCTTGCTTGTAGGTGGTCGTGGCCCACGGTCCATCCATGTACATGGCGTACTGGCCGAGTGGGAATCCGGTCTCACCACTAATTGCCCCGGAACCGCCCTTCATATCACTTCCGATGACACCCTTCTTGTCCAAGTTGACCAGTTGCTGCACCGAAGCGATCATCTTGGGGCTATTCATGTAACCCGAAGCTGTCGTCCACGTGGGATTAGTGAAATTGGCGCCGTCCGTCCAGACGAAGGGCCCGACGTTCCAAATATCAGTACTGTCAATGCCCAATCCGTGCTGTCCCTTTGACGGGATAGTCAACGTCTGAGCGTCAGCCATCATCTGAGCGTACGTCGTTGGCGGTGACAAGTGCGCTGCAGCAAAGTCAGCCTTGTTCCAGAACAGCACTTGAGTGTTCGTGTCGTCAGGAATGCCGTAGTAGCCACCCTTATACAGGTTCGTGGATAACGGACCCGGGTCAGCGGCGGCCTTCATGGCGGGGAACCAGCTTTGCTTCGACGTCTCGAGCAATGTTCCCTCCGACGCCAACTGGGGAACCCACGCGATGTCCGAGCGCATCAAATCCGGCGGGTCGCCAGCGGCAGAACTCGCAATGAACTTCTGCAGCATTCCTGAATAGGGAAGGGTGTCATCTATGACCTTGATGCCCGGGTTCAGTGACTCGAACGCTGGAATAACGACACCATTCATTACCGGTGTTTCTGTAACACTGTTGTACGCGTTCCAGAAGGTCACCACCTGGACACCCGATGCTGCGGAAGCGTTACTCGCCTGAGATACACCTATCGCAACACCGCTGCCCATGAGTGTTGAGATGGCAACAGTCAGCTTGATGGCTGTCTTTCCCCTCATTCTCTTGACGTGATATGTTTTCATTTCGTTACGCTTTCTGTTGTTATTAGCAATTGTGTAAGTTCAAATACGTGATTCTTCCCGAGCCTCACGGCTCTGTGATGATTCCCCCTACTGGTACTGCAGTCTCGAAGTTCTTGCTATCCAGGCCCGCCTCAACTGGTCAGAGTTGAGCGCGATTGCCTGGATTTCGCATTTTTCCGAGACCTTTAGTTCGCCCCCTTTTCGTTTGTGGCATGGCGAAATTCAGAAGTGACGTCGGTCGACAAATGTGCTGACTCGATTTCCGCGCACAAAATGACGAACATGGCGTGCGACCAAACGAGATCCTTGGCCGGCATCCCCCATCGATCGACCCACTTAGAAAAGTTGCTCGGATCACGAATTTCTCCGAAGAATTGTTCACCCAATCGTCCGAGATCGTCGAATCGATCAATAATCCAATCCCTGCAACGGATTGCTTCGGAAATGTTGCCCACGCTAACGAAGTGCCAACCGAGAGAAGCCGTAAGGACCGGCCACGCGCCACTGCCGAAGTAGACGTCAGTGGGATAACGCCGCAACCCTCCTTTTAGGGTGAGGACTTCTTCGATTTCTCGAACGGTCGCTACGAACGCATCATCAGTGGAGCTCACCACATTGAATGGACTACCCAACCAGAGAACACTTGAGTCCACGTCGCTGCTCTCGTTGGACTTAACGTATCGCCCGAACTCGATTGAACTGGCGCGAATCCTCTCAGCAACTTCCATCGCTCTCACGTGATACCGGTTACTCCCGAGGAGTCGGGCAGCCGTGCTCAAGCCGCCATGAACACAAGCGAGGGTGGATGTATGAAGTCCGGTACGACTTTCCTCCCACACGTCGTAGCAAGGGCTAAACGCGTAGACGGAAAGGTACTCAGCGATTCTCTCAACGGTTGTTCGCTGTGACTCGCTGAGGGACGCGACACCAGTCATCTCCATGTGCTGACCCAATGCCCACAGCCACGTTCCGTATCCATCAATTTGGAAATTTGGCCAGTCATCTGGTTCAGAGGAGTTCGTCAATGAGAATCGAGCTGGTGGCATATGTAAGGGATCGACCTCTTGACCGCCCAATTTCTTCGTAACGACGTCGTCGATGCTGTCAGCAATGCCATCCAATGTTCGCGTCACCCACGAATGAAATCGTGACGACGCTTCGTGTTCACCCGCTCGATCAAGAGCAAAGGCGATGAAGGAACCGTCCCTCAACCAGGAATAGTGGTATTGAGCAAAATCCGGTGAGGCAATGATTGCGCCCTCAGCGTTCTGATTTCTCAAGATCGCTTCAACGCTTAACTTCTTCAGTACTTCGGACAAGGGACTTGAGGGCCCATTGCCAGGATACGGACCGCCGTCGTCACCATGGTGTGAAATGCTCATACGTTTTCTCGATGCCAAATTGCGGGGCTATCTGCACCCGAGCCAGGAAGGCTGAAGGATTCCCGCAGGACTAATGTGGCCGCGCCTACCGCCCAGGCCTCATCTCCCCAGCTTTGGATCTTTATGTCAATGTGTTGTCCAAGGTTGGCGAAGGTATGTTCACGAACCGCCGTCACGATCGGTTCGAGGAACGCGCCACCTAAGTCGGTACCTTCCCCACAGATAATGAGTAGCTCCGGATCGAGAAGCGTAATCATGTTGGCTACTGCCAGGCCCAATTTCCTTCCGGCATTGTCAATCACATCCAGCGTCGCACCGTCGCCTGCAGCGATCAGGACTAAGAGGTCTTCACGCGACAGGACTTTGCCGTGCCGTTCGCTCACTCGGCGAAGCAGAGCGTCTTCACCCACCATCGCCTCGAGACAACCAAAGCGCCCGCACTCGCACTTGGGGCCACCGGGTTCGACGATCATGTGACCAAATTCGCCAGACGCGCCGTTTGCCCCGCGGTACAGCGCTCGATCGATTACGATGCCGAGCCCGATTCCTCGTCCAACGCTCAGTGTCACAAAGTCTCGTGCGGCATTCGCGTCACCAGCCCATTTTTCGGCGACTGCCAAAGTGTTCACGTCGTTGTCGACCCAAACCGGAAGGCCGAGTCGACTCCGTAAGGGACCAGCGAGCTCTACGTTCTCCCACTTCAAGAGATGTGAATACCGACAGATTCCTTCATCAGTTTCAATCACTCCCGAAAGACCAACGCCAACCCCAAGAACTTTCGACGAAGGGACTCCCGCATCTTCGATCGCCCATCTCGTTTGGCCCTCGATCGCCTCGATCGCCATTTTCGGATTGGCTACCAGCGGAATGTCCAATTCCTTACTCGACACAATCTCTGCATCAAGGTCGCAGACCACGGTTGTCAGACCGTCACCACGTAACTTGATACCAACCACATATCCAGCTTTCGGATCCAGGCTCAACAGCACGGGCGGACGACCTCCACTGCTAGGAGCCACAGAAGTCTCAACGAGGATCCCGCGCTGGAGCAACCGATCGACAATTGCCGAAACAGTTGGGGCGCTCAACAGGCTCTTTCTTGACAATTCGGCGCGAGATACGGATCCGGAACTTCGTACCAATTCGATCAGCATGCTGACATTAAAATCGCGGAGAATTGACCGGGACGCCCTCTGAGAGTTGGGAGACGCACCAGAGGACTCCCGGCCAATCACTGCCTCAGGAGTGAATGACGAAGAAACCGGTGCGGAAGATTCTTCACCTGCTGGGGATTTAGCCACATCTCTCCATCGACGAGATACACAACCTAAGCAAATACTTACTTAGTTAAGCGAAGATACTAAGCAGTCACGCCTCTACTGTCAAGCGCAACCTGCATTTTCTTTACCATTCTGAGTGTCTTGTCGAAAAGTGATCATCCCTGCTTCATTGAGGTAGATCCACTTCCCGTCTTTGGGCGAAAGGCCTTTTCAAGACCGAACCCCAAGGCATTTCACACATACAGGGACCGGATTCCATCACTTCGCAGCCCCAAACTCACTGCGATCCTGTCGACGCCGCTCCAAAACTGAGCAATTCGGGTGCCACCTCAGGCACCCGGGAGTCCCCACCTGTTGGGCGGGCTACAAAGTAAAATCGCCAATCGCGAATACTCGATGTCTTCATCACTGCCATACGCCGCAGCCATTTTCGAAGTCCAACGATACCGGGGGCTGACTGATACGGCGATTGAGGGCGATGAAGTGTGGTCACGAACCATATGGCGTCCGTCCTTGGGGTGATTCGATGAAAATCATGAGCGTTACGCTGGCTAAACACCTGACGTCAAGGGCGAATCGCGACCTTGGGGGTGGTGGGCATGCAGGAAGTGACCGACAGCATCGCGGCTGAAATTTTCGATGGCGCGCCGATTGCCATGATTACAATTTCCAGCGACGGAAGAATCGTCCTCGTTAACGCTGAAGCCGAAGGCCTTTTCGGTTACCCACGAAAAGAATTAATAGGCAATCCAGTGACGCCCTTGGTCTCAATCGCTGATCCCGCTCTTCTTCCGTGCACAGTCGAATTGGAAATTGAAGGACGCCGACGAGATGGGAGCACTTTTTCGGCCGCAATTTCCCTTGCCGAATTGTCGACGCGTACTGGTGACCTCATTACCGCAACGATTCGAGACGTCAGCAGACGCATCGAAGTCGAAGCGGAAGCCGAAAGCGTTCGTCTCCAGGTTGAGGCCAACCGAGTCAAGGCCGAAGGCGAGAAGCGAGAAGCTGAACGTGTGCGATTGGAGGCCGAGATAGACCGGGTCACGGCCGAGGACGAGAAGCGCGAAGCCGAAAGTGTTCGCCTCCAAGTCGAAGCGGTACGCGTTGAAGCCGAAGTGGCAAAACGTGAGGCCGAGCGCGTGCGGGTGAAAGCCGAAGAGGTTCGCGTCAAGGCCGAAGGCGAGAAGACCGTTGCGGAAGTCAAGCGCGTAAAGGCTGAAGGCGAAAAGACCGTTGCCGAAGGTGTGCGTGTGAAGGCCGAAGGCGAAAAGACGGTGGCAGAAGAAGTTCGCCTCGAGGTGGCAGCCGACCGAGAGCGACTCGAGGCGCAGCTACATCAATCACAACGTATGGAAAGCCTCGGTCAACTCGCCGGAGGCGTGGCCCACGACTTCAACAACCTTCTCGCGGTCATCTTGAACTACGCCTCCTTTGTCGCCGAAGAATTGTCGAGTTCGGTCGACTCATCGTCAGGCATGAAGTGGGAAGGACCGCTAAAGGATGTCGAACAAATTCAATTGGCCGCCGAGCGGGCGAGTGTCCTGACTCACCAACTTCTTTCCTTCGCTCGTCGCGAGGTCGTCCAGGCGCGGCCCCTCAGCCTCAATGGGGCCATCACACGAATGAGTCAGATTCTGCGACGCACAATCGGCGAGCAGATTCACCTCGTCATCAATTTGGCTGACGACTTACCCATGGTCATGGCAGACCCCGGCCAGATCGAACAGATTGTCCTCAATCTTGCGATCAACGCTCGTGACGCGATGCCGCAGGGCGGAATGCTCTCTATTGAGACCACCTTGCGCGAAGTGAGTGCGGACGACGATCTCTCGACTCAACTGCCAAACGGCACCTTCGTGTGTTGTCGGGTGAGCGACAACGGTACAGGCATGGCCACCGAAGTCAGGGACCGTGCTTTCGAACCCTTCTTCACTACGAAGCCTCGCGGCGAAGGCTCGGGCCTCGGGTTGGCGACGGTGTACGGAATTGTCTCCCAATCGGGCGGGCACACCAGGATTTATTCCGAAGAAGGCGTCGGGACTTCCATCACCATCCTCCTTCCCGTGGCGATCCGCGAGGACGCGGGGATTGAAACCGCTCGGGACCACCGCGGAAACGAACAACTCGTGGGCAATGAGACCATCCTCGTTGTGGACGACGAAGAGGCTCTACGCGAAGTAACGCGGCGTATCCTCACACGCAACGGATACACGGTGGTGACGGCCGCAAATGGGGTCGAAGCTCGGCACGTCGCGGAGACGTTCGCCGATCAAATTCATCTCGTCCTCACCGACGTCATCATGCCGGGCATGCAAGGACCCACGGTCGCGAGCGAAGTCAGAAAATTGCGACCTGACGTGCGCGTGCTCTTTATGTCGGGTCACGCCCAACCCGTACTTGAGGCAGAGGCGATGTTAGGTACCGACTTCGTGCTCGTCGAGAAACCCTTCGACCAGGTGATGTTGCTCGAAAGTGTCCGCAAAGTCCTCGACCGAGAGGACTAAGGCTTTTTAGCAGTCGCTGAGGCGTCACACTCTTTTCGTCTTAGAAACCTGAGAGTTATATTCACTTCGTCGCCCCGACCGTCGTCCATCGGTTCGGTATCGTGATCATCGGCTAAAGGGAACGTCCGCACGCGTGAAGATCGATCGCTGGAGCGATGTAATCAGAATGATGACGCCGCTCTTTCACCTTGCGCAACGAGCAGCGCCTCGCACTCGTAGTCCGGCATAGGCCTCGCAAAGAGATAGCCCTGCCCGTAGTCACATCCGATACTTCGCAGCAGGTTGGCCTGCTCCCTATTCTCAATGCCTTCGGCGACGCTACGCATGGACATGGATTTGGCCAAGTGACAGATCTCCTCGACGAGAAGAAGCGAGCGTGTCGAAGTCAGCACTTCGGAGACAAAGGAGATATCGAGTTTCAAGTGATCAAATGGGAATCGGCGCACGTACGACAATGACGAAAATGCCGTACCGAAGTCGTCGAGTGCGAGTCCGACACCAAGATCATGAAGTTGTCCGAGAAGGCCAAGTGTGGAATCAGATTCGTCCAAGAGAATGGATTCGGTCACCTCGATCACCAGAGTCGACGGGTCGATTCCTGCTTCACCGATAATTCCAGACACGGTGTCGAAGACTTCATCGTCGGCGAGATCCGCCACCGAAAGGTTGACGCTCATCCACAGGGGTCGCGTCAGTACGAAGCGGTCTTGCCACGTCTTCAGTTGAGTCACTGCCCGAGACCAGCACCACTTGTCGATTTCGGTGACGAACCCGGTTACTTCGGCCAAAGGTAAGAAGGACGCCGGATGTAGCAAACCAAGTCGTGGGTGATGCCAGCGCACGAGGGCCTCGAAGCCTACGATCCGCAAGTTTTCCAACTCCACAATTGGCTGGTAGTAGAGGGTCAATTCGTCGACTGTTGGTAGAGACGCCAATTCCTCGTTCGCGACCGGGTGCCCGTGCGCCACGTTCATGACGACTTCCCGCAATTCTTGGATTGCTCGGGTCTTTCGAACCCATGCCGCGCTTCCGGCTTTCATCGAGGCGTAGTTCGCGCCAGGCCTCTCCGAGCCCGAGAGCGTCACGATTTTGAGATCGGGATCATTTCGCCGCAGAATCACAATGGCCTTGGGTGCATCCATGTCGGGAAGCGAATAATCGATAATCACCACGTCGGGACGGTGCTGGGCGCACACCTCGACTCCCTCGAGAGCGGTCAGCCCCGTGCCCACCACCTGAATCTGCGGATCATCACGAAGCAGGCGAACGATGCTTTGAAGGATCATCTCGTGATCGTCGATGACGACGACCCTCACCGGAGTCAATTCATCCGACATGGACTAACACCTCTCCCTTTCGGCCACAACAAGTCACGTGGAGGCCGCATTCTCACCGCAGGGCGGTCCACTGGTTCCCACGGGGGGAGGTAATCTTTGCGGCGAATCTGACGTGACCGCTTGGCGGGCAGCGGTCCAATGTCGCGAGCGATATCTTGTGGAACGGCACCGAAAGATTTTGGTGGGAATCAGCGGCTAGGGACCCAGCAGCGAACCAATCGCCAGGGACCGCGGCGTTCGCTCTGGTCACCTCGATCACAAAAAGTGCCGCGTCCCAAGTTCGGCTCGTTTCAGGACGGTCCTTCAAATCCGAGTCCAGAATGAAGTCCAAAACGGATGGAAGTAGCGTGGTCATGATAGATGTTCCCGTCCGAGCATGATCGAGTGACCACGCTCGTCGAAACTTACGATGACAGCGCGCGTTGAATCTTTAACTCCCCCTTAGCAGCACTAACAGCGACCTTACCCCACAGTAAGGAAAGATCGGCGGCGAATCGTGTTGCAATGGCACCTCGATACCCATTCGCACCTGCGATGACGCGCTCGGCGCGTGTCCAGACAACTAGAACCCGCACCGAGGTCGCCCGTCATTCACTGCGATGAAAGTTGCGACTTCGCATCGTGCGGCGCTATTTCGACACCCGTGAGGCGCTGTTGTTTTGCCCGTCTATGGCTTTTCGCAGGAGGGACGCCAGCGTCGAGCGTTCCTTATCACTGAGCGCTCCGAGAATTTCGTCCTCCAGGCTTTGTTGTGCCTGCTCCGCTTGATTCAACGCCTTACGACCCTGCTCGGTCATCGTGACGATATGACGTCGACGGTCGGTCGGGTCACGCCGGCGCTCCAATAGGCCGTCGGCCTCGAGTTCATTGAGGAGCAACACGCAGTAGTTTGCGTCGATGCACAAACCATCTTGCAAGGCCTGTTGAGTGGTCTCGTGGTAGTCGCGTAAGTAGGACAGCGCCGACAGCTCTTTGAGGGTCTGACCAAGGAGTTCGGGCGTGCTACGTCGATTGACGAGTCGCGACAATTGCGTCAGCAACAAGATCGGGCCAGTGGAGTTATTTTCGTCCATCGGAAATAATGGTAGCGACTTCGATATATTCATGATATAGTGATTATACGACATTCTCGATGATATTGAATCACAGAATAGTCACGTAACCCTGTAAAAAGGAAGGCTTCTCCTATGACCCAAGTAAATACGCCCTTACCAGGTATGACAGACCGTCGACGCTGGATCGCCCTCGTTGTCGTGTGTTTGGCCATGCTAATGAACGCCCTCGATTCGTCAATCGTCAACGTCGCACTTCCGTCAATTCAGAGGAGCTTGCACTTCTCGTCGTCAAATCTGACGTGGGTCGTTGACGCCTACCTCATCGCCTTCGGGAGCTTTCTTCTCCTGGCTGGTCGTCTCGGAGACCTCCTCGGTCGCAAGAAAGTGTTCTTGAGTGGCGTCGGGATCTTCACCGCGTCATCACTGGTGTGTTCGCTTGCCCAAAGTCAAGGGATGCTCATCGCCGCGCGATTTGTTCAGGGTCTCGGCGGAGCGATTTCGACTTCGGTCATTGTCGCGATTATCGTCACCGAGTTCACTGGCGCCGCTGACCGTGCCAAGGCAATGAGCGCCTACATGTTCGTGGCCGTCGGTGGTGGCTCCATTGGGCTGTTGGTCGGCGGGATCTTGACCCAAGCGGTGAGTTGGCACTGGATCTTCTTGATCAACGTTCCCATTGGCATCGTCACAATGATTCTCGGGTCGTTTCTCATCACTGAGAACACTGGACTCGGCGTACGCGACGGCTTGGACGTCACCGGCTCGCTATTGATGACCACCTCACTGATCACTGGGATCTACGCCATTGTCAAGGCCTCGTCCTACGGATGGACGTCGACGCACACGTTGGGGTTCGGTGGACTCGCGCTCGCGTTAATGGCGGCATTCGCCGTCGTCGAATCACGCGTCGCTAAGCCCATCATCCCGATGCGGATTCTTCAGTTGCGTAGTCTGAGCGCGTCAAGCATTGTGCGCGGGCTCACATTCTCAGCGATGTTCGCGGTCTTCTTCTTCGGAGCGCTCTATCTCGAACGAGTCCTCGGCTACGGCCCGCTCAAAACGGGTATCGCATTCTTGCCGATGACTCTCGTGATGGCGGCTATGTCGCTCGGGCTGACCAGTCGACTCCTGCTTCGATTCGGTCCGATGAAGCTCCTCGTCCCCGGAATGTCCGCGGTAGTGCTCGGACTCTTGCTCCTCGCCAAGACCGGCGTGCACGCGAACTACGTCACCGCCATCCTGCCAGCGTTCGTCCTCCTCGGCATCGGTATGAGCGTCTCGGCTGTGCCACTTCTCACCATCGCAATGGCTGACGTCCCCAAGGCGGACGCGGGCTTGGCGTCGGGCATCGTTAACGTCTCGATGTGGCTCGCATCATCGGCCGCGCTCGCCGTCTTCGGCACGCTAGCGGCCAGTCGTTCGAACGACCTCATCTCCCAGGGTCACAATGTGGCGTCCTCGCTCACCGCGGGATACCACCAGACCTTCGTGATCGGCGCGGCACTCGCGGCACTCGGCTTAGTCATCACAGTCCTTGTCTTGTGGGCCCCGGCCCGAGACGTGGCCGAGGCTCAGTCGCTTTCGCTTCAGAACCTGAACGAGCTCGATGAACTCGAAGCACTAGTCACCGAGTTTTAGATCACCCCAGACGCTCATGGTCGGGACTCTCCGATCGTGAGCGTCTGGGGATTTGGTGAAGGAATGATCACGGGCAATCGAGTTGACTTCCAGCCTCGAACCACCGCCTTCACTATGGCGAAACCGGCCCAAACGTGATTTCGGCCTCTCACTAGGTGCGCTGTGCGAGAATTGAAGTTGTCAATGTCGTGGAGAGTGCACAAGTCCGGGGAATTCTCACCCACTGTAGAGACAGGTGCACTCGTTTCGATGTGAGAGGGAATGAGGATGCGAGCGAGCCAACGACCGCGTGTTCGGTGTCACTTCACGCCTTCGCGAGTCAACCCCTGACCGCCATGACCATGTCCGGCCTCAACAAAGGTTGGACGCCTCGACCAGGGGTTTCCGGTCTCGGCGGACTCGGCCCTCGTCAAAGGGGAGCGTCATGGTGATCGACGCACCGGTGGCCACCCCCGTCACGACTTCCAAGGAGTCACCGAAGGAAGCACGGTTCTCCAAGGGATTCGTCAATGCCTTCTTCTCTCTCTATCTGGTCATCAGCCTGGGACTCATTGGACTGTCTCCACCGTTTCAAAGTGCGGACGCCTTCGCGCACTTCGACCGAGCGTCGGGCATCGCTAGCGGCCAGCTCGTCGCGATCACCCGGCACGCCACGTCAGGCAGTTACCTCCCCTCCGGAGTGATCGACTTGGAGGACGTCTTTTCCACTATTCCCTTCGATCCCAATGCACGTGCGAACGACCACCAATTCCACGCGGCGACGCAACTCAATTGGAATTCTCCAAAAGTGTTCGTGGCGTACACGACGGGTGGCAATATCCCCTTTCTGTACGCACCCCAGGTCGTCGGCATCCTCATTGGACGGCTGGTAAGTCCCCACGTCGTCGTCAGTTTCTACTTGGCGGAATTGGCGAACCTACTGGCCTTCATCGCATTGACGAGATGGGCGCTACTGCGGTTTCCCCGACGCCTCGCACTGCCACTCGGTGTCTTCCTGCTCCTGCCCATGACGATCTCGGTCGCCATCTCGGTGAACCCCGACTGTCTCTTGCTCGCGCTGTCGATGGTCTTCGCTGCGGCATGTTATAGCGGGTACTACGAGAGTCGCGAGTTACGTACCGCGTCGACGACACCGTCACCGCCCGTTCGCCGAGCCGCGCGCACGCATCGGCGCATGACCAATGCGTACTGCATCGGGTTCGTCAGCCTCTTTTTCATGACGTTAGAGAAACCCCCTCTCATACTTCTCGGCCTACTCCTGCCGATGGTCGATCTGTACACCAGTCTTAAGAGTTACATCCGTAAGGTGATCGTTTTCGTGGCCAGTGCGGGGATCCCCTACGCTCTTTGGTCTCACTTTTGGGCACGCGGCGTGGGCGGGACACCCCCGCTGTATCCTTTGGCGCCCTCTCGACAATTACGTCTCGTGCTCTCCGATCCACTGAAGGACCTCGAGGTGATCTACCAGACATTGTGGCGGGACAGCTGGCTGTTCTGGCGGCAACTGGTCGCGGGAATCGGCTGGTTGGACGTCGCCTTCCCGACCTGGGTGTACGTCGCACTTACCATTGTCGTAGCGGCGAGCTTCGTCACCGTTATCGATACGAAGCACGAGGACCTGCGGCGATTCCTGTGGTCTCTTCTCGTGCTCTTCGCCACGGCGTGCGGCATCAGCTTCTCACTGTACGTGGCCTACAGTCCCTACGGCGCGAGAGGAATTTACGGACTTCAGGGGAGGTACTACCTGCCCCTTTTGCCGATGTTGATCGTCGTTCTCGGACTCCATCCGACTCGCTCGGCGCGGCTTCGTCTCGCCGCGAACGCCGTGGGCGAGTACGCCACCGTCGCCTTGGTCAGTCTTCAGCTGCTGGTCGCCGCCGAATACGTGGCGATCCTGCTCCAGCGGTACTGGTACAAGTCCTAAAAAGGTGTCACGCGTTGACGTGACGCGGTTTCCGTAGCGACCCACGAAAACACGTCCTCCTCACGCGATTGAAGAGACTTCCGTCGGGCCAGCGAGACACTGATCGCGATGATCACGACGACCACCCAACTATCGCCACGACCAGGTGTTGTCACTGCGACGATCCGGTCGCGAGGGACCCTTGGGTAGCCCCTCGAATGGCCGCGACGAGATTCGTCAGCAGATGAACGACGCCGCACCTCGTACGAAGAAGTGATGTCGACGAGGTCTCGCAGCGACGTAGACCGCGCGACGTCCATCGAAGAAAGCGGACCAGCTTTCGACGTCAAATGGGCGTCGTCGAACAACGAACCGGCCTGAGATTCACTGGATCAGCGACAAGATACGTAGCAAAGTTTCGAGATCGCTCGCCGACAGCGCCGACAACCCCGTGGGCGGACGGTCGAGTATCTCCTCGGCGCGTCGAGCGAGCGTGGCACCATCCTCGGTGTCGACGACCAACATCACGCGTCGGTCTGTCGGGTGCGCTCGCCGCTCCACCAAGCCCGCGCGTTCGAGGTCGTCAACGAGCGTCGTCAAGTTGGGCGGATCAACGTTCAACAGGGCCGCCAATTCCCCCATCGCCCGGGGTTGGTCCGAGATCCGTCGCAGGACCCTGATTTTGTTGAAGCTCAGACCAGTCTGTTCACAAACCTCTCGACGTCGCTCGTTATTGAGCACGAGGTCCGACATCAATTGCCATGCCTCGCCCGCGACGTTCGCCTCGACTCGTGGGGTGGTCATCGCGTGTGGCCTTCGAGGTACTCAGGGTTGATCGCTTCGGCGGTGCGTTGCGCGGTCGCTCGGGCCCACGAGGTGGTCGCCGTGATGCCCAGAAGGAGAATTGCTATCCCGCATCCCGTTAGTACCCACCATCCAGCGCGGGCCGCCAACGCGAAGTTCAATTCCCTCCCGTGCGACAGCGACGATGAGACCAACGCTCCCACGACGGCCACACCCAAGGTCTGGCCGATCTGGCGCGATGTCGACGCGATGCCAGCGGCCACGCCCGCTTGTGAGCGGGGCATCCCCGACACCGCGGCGTTAGTGATCGGTGCATTCACCAGACCAAAGCCAATCCCGAAGAAAACGTAGGAGACGAAGAGCCACGAAAAGGGTGTAGCAGCGCTGAGACGAACCAGCATGACGCAAGAAACGGCAATCGAGGTACCGGCGAGGAGTAGGGGAGTCCGGCTACCGCGCCGGCTGACCATGTGCCCCGAGATCGGTGACAGCACCATGGTCATCAACGCCATGGGCAGAGTGTCGATCCCGGCTCGAAACGCTGACAGACCACGCACGTCTTGCAGGTACAACGTATTGAGGAACAAGAATCCGCCCATCGAAGCGAAGGCGGCGATGGCGATGATTGTTGCTGAGGCGAAGGGCACCGAGCGAAAGAAGCGAACATCGATGAGGGGCTCGTGGATCCGATTCTCCCAGACCAGTAGTGCCGCCAGTGATCCGCCAGCGAGGGCCAAGACCGTAATTATGAGAGGCGAGGACCACCCGCGATCCGGCGCTTCGATGATGCCGTACGTCAGCGACGCCAGCAAGAGCACCATCAGAATCTGCCCAGGAACGTCAACTTTGCGAGCCACCGGTGCTTTGGATTCGGGGATGTATCTCAGGGCCAACACAATCGCCGCCAAGCCGATGGGGACGTTGATCCAAAAGATCGATCGCCATCCAATCGACGACACCAGTGATCCCCCGACCACGGGACCAAGAGCCATCGATACGCCGATCACTCCGGCCCATATGCCAATGGCCTGAGCTCGTTCGCGAGCAATGGTGAAGGTATTAGTAATGATCGACATCGCGACCGGATTCAACATTGATCCACCCACCGCCTGCATCATGCGAAAGATGATCAACGACGTGAGGTTCGGCGCCACGCTGCACAATAAGGAGCCGACCGCGAAGGTGGAGAGGCCGATCACGAAGGTGCGTCGGCGTCCCAATCGGTCGGCGGTGGATCCCGACAACATCAACAAGCTGGCTAACACCAAGGTGTACGCGTCCACAATCCATTGCAAGCCCGACAAGGGGGCGTGAAAATCGCGCCCGATCGATGGCAGTGCCACGTTGACGATGGTCACGTCCAGACCCACGATGAGCAGGCTCAGGGAACAGATGAGCAGGATGCCGTAGCGCCGCCGGCGACTGAGTTCGACGCTGGTGCTGCTAGTCCTTAATATTGGTGAATTCATAATAATTATAGTCTAGTAACTAAAAATTGCGGTGCACCACCCGCCGTACTCGAGCGGCCGGAACTGACGTACTCCGAGAGTATTTTGATTCCATGATGATCTCCCCGGACACCAAGGACTGGACATGGGTCCTTGGGCGCGTGTGCGACGAATGCGGATTCGACGCTTCGAAACTTCACGCGGTGGCGGTGGCGCCTCTCGTTCGCGAGAGCGCCGAGCGATGGATATGCGTTCTCGAGCGCGACACGTCTCCTCGACGTACGCACGCCGGCAAGTGGTCAGACCTCGAATATGGTTGTCACGTCCGTGACGTCTTTCGCATCTTCGAACTGCGTCTTGACGCGATGCTCACGCGTGATGATCCGCTCTTTGAGAACTGGGATCAAGACGCCACGGCGATTGCCGAGCGGTACGACCAACAAGTCCCCGCCGCGGTCAGCGCCGAGCTCGTCGCGGCCGCAGGGACGTTCGCCGACAGATTGGATTCCGTGGAGCCGACACAGTGGGTGCGACCCGGTCGTCGATCCAACGGGAGTATCTTTACCGTGGAGACGCTCACGCTCTACTGTCTGCACGACGTGACTCATCACTTGTGGGACGTCGGCGTGGGCTTTGATCCACACCCCTGAGCCCATCCTCGCGATACTTCACCGACGCGAGTCCTACTTAGGTCGAAAGTGGACGAAGACGCGCCCGAAGTTGTGCGAGTCTTTCTCGACGCGGTGGTACAGGACCTTGATTTCCTTCTGGTCGAGGAATCGAAGCACGTGCTTCTTTAGCTGACCACTCCCCTTCCCCGGAATAATCTCAACCAGCCGCACTCCTTTTTCGATCGCCTCATCGATGATCGCTCGGAGCGCGCGGTCGATATCCTCTCCGCGGTTGTAGATCTCGTGCAGGTCGAGTTTCAACTTCACAACGTGTTGTTTACACCCGAATTGCTCGCCCGGGCCACCGTTGATCCTGACGAGTGGCAAATCCCCGAAGCCGTCCTTCGCACGCCACAATCGGCAAAGACCTCGACGCAGGTCACGTTCACGACGCCCACCCCTTGGCCTTGTCAAGCGCCCGTGTCCAACGCCCGTAGAGAGAATCACGCTGGTCGTGAGACATCGCAGGTTCGAATCGACGGCCGTCATGAGGTGACGAGGAAGGATCGCGGTGGTGTCGCCACACTCCGGCCCCTTGACCCGCCGCGTACGCCGCCCCGAGCGCGGTTGCCTCGGTGGTCGCGTTGACCACGACGGGTACACCCAGAATGTCGGCTTGAAACTGCATCAGCCATCCGTTCTGGGAGGCCCCGCCATCAACACGCAATTCAGTGAGTTGATGCCCCGACTGAGCATTCATCGCGTCAACCACGTCGCGAGTCTGGTACGCGATGCTCTCGAGGGCAGCGCGAACAAGGTGAGCCCGAGTCGTACCGCGAGTGAGTCCAACGATCAGGCCGCGCGCGTGTGGATCCCATACCGGCGCACCGAGTCCGGTGAGCGCCGGCACGAACCAGACGTCACCGTTGTCGTCGAGCTCGGACGCCATCGACTCACTCTGCGCGGCGCTCTCTATGACTCCCAGGCCATCGCGGAGCCATTGAATGGCGGCGCCCGTGACGAAGACGGATCCTTCGAGGGCGTATTGTGGCGACTGATTAATCGTGGTGCACGCCGCGGTCGCGACAAGAGACTCGGTCTTTACCAGCGCCCGGTCACCGGTGTGCTGCAGAACGAATGAACCGGTACCGTACGTGTTCTTCGTCTGACCCGGCGCGACACACCCTTGCGCGAAGAGCGCCGCCTGCTGATCACCGAGGATGGCATGAACCGGCACCGCCGAGCCAAGAAATGACGAGCCTGATTCGCCGAAGGCGAACTGACTGCACTCAATTCGCGGTAACACTTCACGGGGAATTTCAAAAAGATCGCAGAGATCATCGTCCCAGGCGAAATTCCGCAGGGCCATCAGGAGAGTGCGCGATGCGTTCGTGGCATCGGTTGCGTGGACTCGTCCGTCAGTGAGCTTCCATAGCAACCATGAGTCGATCGTCCCTGCGGCAAGTTCACCGCGCTCTGCCCGACCGCGCGCTCCGTCCACGTGATCAAGGATCCACGCGATCTTCGTGGCCGAGAAGTACGGATCGACGCGTAGACCGCTGCGCTCTTGCACCCACGACGCATGATTCTCGCTACGAACTGCCTCGCACACCGACGCGGTCCGACGGTCCTGCCACACGATGGCGTTATGGATCGCCAGTCCGGTACGGCGATCCCAGACAACGACCGTCTCGCGTTGGTTGGTGATACCCATCGTGGCCAGGTCGTCAACACCGATCCGAGCTTCTCGAAGAGCCGCTGCCGTAGCGGCGAGAACGCTCGACCAAATGAGCTCAGGGTCGTGTTCGACCCAGCCCGGTTGGGGGAAGTATTGGGGAAACTCGGCACTTGCCGAGCCCCGAATTCGACCTTCGGGATCGACCACGATCACCTTCGTGCTTGAGGTACCTTGATCAATCGCCAACACGTGCTGGCCCATTGGTCCACTTCCCTCCCGCACCTCCCGAAGAAACTTTAGGACGCCCTAATCCAAGGGTGCGCCACCTTCGGGCGAGCCACGCCATCAAGTCAAGCAGAGCGGGGTGCGGTTGTCATCGCCGGAGGCTCCAATACGGGTTCGACACCCGAAGCGACACAGTCGAATACCGCCGCGCAAGCCAACGACGTGTTGTAACGACGCTGGAATCTTATTGATGATTTATGACCGCTCACTACAGTTGATGGGTGGATTCAATCATCGTTTTCGTCGCAAAATACTTTCTCGTCATCAGTGTGATCATCACGCTGTGGTTTTGGCTGAAGTCCGCCACTGACACCAAAATCGAGCTCGCGGCGCGCCTGATAGTTGGTGGCGTGATTGCCTTGGCTATCTCCAATCTCGCCAGTCGGGCGTATTACGACCCACGGCCCTTCGTCACCCAACACGTGACGCCCCTCTTCACTCACGCGGCCGACAACGGATTCCCTTCGGACCACGCACTCTTCACGTCATTTCTGGCGTTCACGATCGTGAAGTACTCCAAAAAGGTGGGAGCGGTCCTCTTGGTGATCGCAGTATTGGTGGGAACGGCTCGAGTCTCGGCTCACGTTCACAATCCTCAGGACATCATCGGTTCCTTCGTCTTCTCGGCGCTGGCCGCGCTCGTCGCCGCCTGGTTGGTCGACAAGCTTCGACTCGCCACGCGCTGGCGACACACCTCGTCACCACCGGCCTAGACATCGCGAACCATTTGAATTCGTGAGACGCGACGTTCTCCACTCTGACGTCAGATGTCAGTTGTGATTTGTCCAGAACGCTCCCGCCGTCGCGAACGTCTCACCGGTTGTCAGATCGATCAGGTAGGCGCAAATACCGTGAACACCTAGATGCGACGCACCGAACCGCGCCGTCACCGAATACGTCCCGGAGACCGACTGGTTGTTCCACAACGTGAGTGAGTACAACGTGGACGGATCAAGGAGCGCTCGAGCGCTCTCGGCCGCGAAAGTGGTCGCACAACCCGAGACCTTGTTGAACTGCTCCCACGCCACGAGGTGATCGGCGAGGCCCGACGTCTCGCCCGTCATGACGTAGGTGAAATCGGTCCCCATACGATTGGAGCCCGGACCGCTCAGTCGCAGCGTATCGCCCGACGCCGAGGCGCTTGGTACCACCACGAGCGACGAAATCAGCGCACCAGCTACGACGAGGAGCAGTCGGTGGCGTCGCCATCGCCCACCATTCTTGGCACGACCTCGAAGTGAAGCATTGTCGAGAAGTTGCATGTGGCACCCCCCATGTGTGACTGAGCCAAAACTACGTTCGCTCGGACACTAGTGCGGCGATCTCTCCACTTCAAAGTGCGAAGTGCGAGTTAATTTTGCTCGCAGCAAGGTTCACGTGACGTCGTGAGACGTCAAGAGGAGCGTACCGAGATATCGGCACGCTCCTCTTGACGTCGAAGGTAAACCTAGGACTCTTCGCCCTCGGCCAGAATGCTGTAAATAGCACGTCGGGCTTCGGTCAACACGGTCGTCGCCTTGGCCACTTGCGCTTCTGAGCCGGCGATGAGAACTTGACGCGCAGCCAGGAGCACTTGACGCCCGGTGCCCATCAGTTCGCGGGCGCTCGCGTTGGCGCCACCGTCGGTGTTCTCCCACGGGCGACCCAACTGTTCGCGTTGCTCGTTGACGAGTTGGCGTCCCGCCTCGGTCAGTGCGTAGGTCCGCCCTGTGCCGGACGCACTAGCCGTGACCAAACCCTCGTCCTCCAGTTGCTGAAGGACCGGGTAGATCGAACCGGGACTCGGGCGCCACGTTTCATTCGACCTTTCGGTGAGTTCTTGAATGAGTTGGTATCCGTTGCCGGGCTTCTCCTCCAATAACACGAGGACGGCGGCGCGAACGTCTCCGCGGCGCTGACGACGGCCATCGCGGCGAAGCGGTCCACCTCGGAAGGGTCCGTCGTGACCACCGTGAAGATGACCCGGTCCCCGACGGCGGCGAAGCTCGTCGCGACCCGATCGGTCGCCCCGGGGGTAATTGTTTTCGTTGAACATTTTGTTCCTCCAAAGTTCTTTTAGTACTGGTTTAGTACTAACTAAGTACTATAACGATATATCGTTAATATTCGTTTGTCAAGTACTTCTTTTTGATGGGCGTCGACCGAGCGAGTGGAGGACCCGCATTGAGAGAATACGGCTCTCATCAGTATTTCTACACATGTCGCAAAAATTTACTCAGCCGGGCGTGGTCCCAGAAGGTCCCATCGATTGCCAGCGATGTCGCGGAAGACCACCACTTTTCCATACGGTTCTTCGCGCGCGGCTGTCACTAACTCAACGCCCGCACTGACCATCCGCTCCAACGTCGCGTCAAAGTCGTCGACGCGCAAGAAGAATCCGACGCGTCCACCAGTCTGATTACCGACCGCCGCCAACTGGGTGTCACCATCGGCTTGAGCGATCAATATTCCCGTTTGCGCCAAAGGTGGCCGCACGACGACCCATCGTTTGGGTCTCCCGTCATTGGTCAGGGACTCAGTGTCCTCGACCAAGTCGAAATCAAGGACGTCGACGAAGAAGGTGATCGCTTCGTCGTAATCACGAACCACAAGTGCCAGAAGATCAATGTTCATTGTCCCAGGGTAATGAAGCACGCCACGCCTCACGGAGGATGCCTTCCTTCGAGACACACCTCCTCCGCCCATGGTCTCGGAGGCGCGACTAGGGCCGATCCTCGCGGTGCACTGGTCCGATGACCATCGTGCGGTCCACCGACTTGCACATGTCAAAGATCGTCAGGCACGCCACCGTCGCACCCGTCAAGGCCGGCATCCAGGTGGCCGCTGAATCATCCCCGGTGGCACCGACCCGCACGGCCACAAACGTGTCACCGATGTCGAAATCCACGCTGACATCGACGGTGAGAACGGGATCAAGGAGCGGAAGGTAATTCGCCGCCGCCTTTGCCGCCTGGAGACCGGCGAAGCGAGCCGCGGCCAGTACATCACCTTTTTTGAGAGCATTGGCCCTCACCAACACCGCAGTACTTTCGAGCATTTCCACGCGGCCGAGTGCGTACTGACGAGAGACTGTGGTTCGCACCTCGCTGGAGTCATCCATGCACCAATGTACCCCTCGCTACTCGTCGAGATCGAGCGAGCCCGGGTGAGGTCACGTACTCTTTTGAAGTGGTCTACCAAGCGAAGATTGTGACCGTATCGGACTCAGTGAGTGAGGGCCGAAGCGTCGATGGCGCCGGACCAGCGCTGCAATCTCGGTTGGAGGAAGCATCCTTTCACGTGGTCGAGCGTCGGGTCGTCGCTGACGGCGTGACGTTGGTGGCCGCAACGTTGACGGCGCTATCGGCGGGTTTCGCCGGACTGATCATCACGACCGGCGGCACCGGTTTCTCACCACGAGACCTCACACCCGAAGCCACACTTCAAGTCGTGGAGCGAGAGGCCCCGGGACTTGATGAACTCATGCGTGCTACCAGTCCTTTCGGTGCGCTATCACGTTCTCGTTCGGGCACCATCGGACGCTGTCTCATCGTCAACACACCCGGATCACCGCGCGCCGCCGTCGAATGCTTCGAAGCTCTTTTGCCGCTACTTCCGCACGCCCTCGACCTCTTGGCAGGAACGACAGGCGCTCACCCTCCCGAGATCGGCGGGAGCACCGCGACCTCGTCGTGATCACCTACCGTTCGGTCGAGTTCGGTCGGCTCACCGTTCAACCACACTTGACTTGACGCCAGCACCTCAGAGAACGAGGATCCGTAGCGTTGGGCCGCAACGCGCAGAACGTCGCCAACGGTCGCACCGTCAATATTGTCGTCGCGCACACCGGCCGCTTCGCGGGCCGGACCAAGTAACAGTATGCGACTCACGACCGCGCCAACGAGTCGTATCCCACAATGAGGACATCCACAGCGTCGCCCTCTCGATAGGAGCCACCTGGCTCGAGAATGGCGATGGCGTTCGAAACGACGATGGCGCTCATGAGGTGCGAGTTGTGGCGGGCCGAATCGATGACGTGCACGCGTCCGTCGTCGCCGACGACCGCGCTGACGTGCATCAAGTGAGTCTTGCCGTCATCGGGAGTCGGCAGGGAGACGTCGAGAATCGCCCGTATGCGCGGTCGCTCGATGAGACCGTGACCCCCGAGAGTGCGCAAGGCGGGTCGCACGAACATCTCGAAGCTCACGCGTGTGGAGACAGGATTACCTGGTAGGCCAAAGATCGGTGTGGGTACGTCACCGACGAGGCCAAAGGCGAACGGCTTCGCTGGTTTTATCGCCACCTGCACCGAGCGCGACCGACCTGGCGCCAGGTCGGCAATCACGCCCTTGACGTGATCGACGTCGCCCACACTCACTCCACCGGTCGACACGACGGCGTCACATCTGGCTATCGCGTCGGTGAGTCGCTGCAAGATCTCGTCGCGATCATCAGCGACGACGCCGAGGTCCACCGCGATCATGCCCGCCTCTTGAACAAGGGCCATGACCAGCGGACGATTCAAATCCCTAATTTGACCAGCGACCAACGACTGCGTGGTCAACGCCAATTCGTCGCCTGTCGAGAGGACTCCCACGACCGGGCGCCGGTACGCCGACACCGACGACATTCCTTGGCCCGCGATTACCGCCACGGCCGTGGGGGTGAGTTCACTCCCTGACGCCACGAGGACCTGACCGACGCGCACGTCGTCTCCCGGGACGCGTACGCACTCACCCACGCCAATCGCCCGCGGTAGGACCACGTGATTGTCGCCGTCCAACGTCACGTCCTCGATTTTGCAGACCGTATCGGCACCCTCGGGAAGCGGAGCACCCGTCATGATCCTCATGGCCTCACCGTGGCCGAGCGACTTCAAGGAGGGTCTACCCGCCAGGATCGAACCAACGATGCTCAAGCGAGCACCGCCGCCAGACGTGTCGACAGCACGAAAGGTGAAACCGTCCATCGACGAGTTGAGAAAGCTGGGCACTTGCTCGCGCGCGACCACGTCAGCGGCGGCCGCACACCCCAGCGCCTGATCCAGCGCCATCTCGATGGGTTCGAGAGCTCGCAGGTCGCGCAGCACGAAGTCCTTCGCCTCCTCCAGGGAGATCACTGTGCTCGCCCCGCCGTCGCGGCACGCCCAGTCGCGAAGGCCTCACACATCTCGCACGCCCACGATGACGTGGGACTCCTCGCTCCACATCGATCCCCCGGACCAGACCTCACGCTTCCACATGGGCACAGTGCTCTTGACCGTGTCTATGCAGAACTGGGCCGCTTGGAACGCCTCGTAGCGGTGAGGCGACGACACCACGACCACGACGGCCGGTTGTTCTAAGAGAACGCGCCCCACGCGGTGATGAATCGCAACCGCGCAGATCTCGGGCCAACGCTCTCGTGCGACGGTCGCGACCTCGCGCATCCGAGCTTCGGCGAGTTCGGTGCTCGTCTCGTATTCAAGTTCGACGATCTCGTGCCCTGTCGTCGAACTTCGACGCGCCGTCCCACAGAAAGTCACCACTGCTCCCGCTTCTGGGCGGGTGGCCCACGTGACCAGTTCCTCCGCGCGAAGCGGTAGCGCGGAAACTTCGATCCAGTCGCCGTTGTCCTTGGGTTGCACGTCCTTCACCCTAATTTGAGGTCGGGTTGCGTGGGTACGCTTTCCCGTGGATGCGTCGCGAGGGCGATCGACGAGGAACCTGACACTCCGCGCCCGCTCGATCGGTGTCGACGACGATTTACGCACCTCGTGCGGCCATCACCTCGTCGAAAAATGCCGTGAGCGCAGTTCCCGACGAACACCGACCTCAAGCTTGAGTAACGCAATATGACCTGGAACACGAAAATAATAAGGCATCTACGGCTGTTTTCTCCTATTATGACTGCAGATAGTGCAGTTCGTCTGAGGCGTCCACGTTCGGCGGGACGAGTCGGTACGACTGAGTCGCAACGAAGGGATAATCATGCGCTTCAAGAACGCCTCCGCCCACGTGGCTCGCATCGCGAGGGGGTTCATTACTCAGGCGACAGGTGCCTGCGCGCTCGTGGCTGTCGTCATGGGTGTCGTCGCCGTACCATCGAGCGCCCAGGCGACGACCAGTCACTCAGGTTCGGTTGACGTCCTCTACGCCGGCTCGTTACTCGACGTGATGCAGCAAAAGATTGGTCCCGCGTTTCACCGAGCGACGGGCTACAGCGTCGCGGGTATCTCCAATGGTTCCTCGGCTCTGGCCAGTGAGATCAAGGGCGGCACCGAGGTGGGTGACGTCTTCCTGAGCGCTTCGATCAAGGTGGACGCCACTCTCGAGGGCACCGCAAACGGGAATTGGGTGTCCAAGTATCAAGAGTTCGGGCGATCACAGTTAGTCCTCGGGTACAACCCATCCTCGAAGTTCGCGGCCCTCCTGCGCCGCGAACCGTGGTTTGACGTCGTCGACAAGCCCGGATTCATCTTGGGCCGCACTGATCCCGCGACCGACCCCAAGGGCGTACTCGCCGTTGACGCTCTACTGGGTGTCGCACAGAGTTTTGACCTCCCTCAACTCGCGCCCTTGGCTACGTCTAAGTCCAATGTCTTCAGCGAGACTTCGTTGGTGGGTGAATTACAGGCCGGCCAGGTCGACGCGGGTTTCTTCTACCAAGTGGAAGCGTCCGCGGCGCACTTACGAACTGTGCCACTCGTTGGTACAAGCCTTTTCGCTAAGTACACCGTGGCCCAGCTACGAAACGCTCCACACCCGGCTGCGGCTGCGGCCTTCATCAATTTCATCCTCGGACCCGAGGGCCGCTCGCTCCTACGAGCTGACGGGATATCGCCACTGGTACCTGCGCTGACCTTCACTCACTAACCTTCAGCCCATGGCATCGACGGCGGTCGCACGCACCGGGCGTGGCGTAGTGTCACGACGTCCTCGCGTCGGCGTGCTCGGAGCCCTCGGCGGTCTCATTGTCATCTACCTCGCCCTGCCGCTCGGAGCATTCCTCATTCGCCTCGTGACGTCGAACCAACGTGGATTCGGCGTACCTGGTCTGTACCCGTCGTTGTGGATGTCGGTGAGCTGCGCGACCATTTCACTGGCGATCGTGACCCTGTTCGGCGTTCCCCTCGCGTTCGTCCTCGCGCGGTCGACGAGTCGCCTGGCGGCGGTCGTCGGGGTCATTGTCCAGATTCCCCTCGCGCTGCCACCCCTTATGAGTGGCATCGTCTTGATTTACGTCATCGGTCCTTACACGTTCCTCGGGCGACTTTTCCATCGAGATCTCACGAATTCGCGCACCGGCATCATCATCGCGATGACGTTCGTCGCCGCGCCGTTTCTTATCGTGGCCGCGCGCGCAGCCTTCGCGACCCTCGACCAGGGCCTTTTGGACGTGGCCCACACCTTGGGACACTCCGACGTGTCGCGCTTCGTGCGCGTCGCGGTTCCCATCGCCGGACCGAGCATTCGCGCGGGCATGCTCCTAACGTGGCTACGCGCCTTTGGCGAATACGGTGCCGTCGTCGTGCTGGCCTTCAATCCAACGTCGCTGCCGATCTACACCTACAACCAGTTCAGCGGCGCCGGACTCACCACGACACTGGCGCCCACGGCACTCGCCATGGGTGTGGCAGTCTTGGCCGTAACAATCAGTCGGATCTCGCTTTCGAAGAGGCGACCCGTTGGCGTGGCGCCCGCGCCTGATACGCCGGCGATCATCGATCCCCAATCCATCGCTTTTCGCGCACACGCCACGGCAGGTTCGTTCGAGGTGGACGTTGCGCATCCCGAGGTGAGCCATCTTGCGGTCATCGGACCTTCGGGTTCGGGAAAATCTCTCCTAATACGTTCGCTGGCCGGATTGGGTGGAGAGAGCGAACTTTCGGTCAATGGACTCTCGCTGACGTCGGCGCAGGTATCACGGCGCCCCGTGGGCTACGTCGCCCAAGGCTTCTCGCTCTTCCCGCACCTGACTGTCTGGCAGCACCTGAACTTCGGACGGCGTGCCACGCCGGAGCTCGCGGCGTATTGGTGTGAACACCTGCAGTTACGCGGCCTGGAAGCACGTCGACCCGCGGAACTCTCGGGCGGCCAGCGCCAGCGCGTCGCGCTGGCTCAGGCGCTGTGCAACTCGCCCCAAGTACTCCTCCTCGATGAACCGTTCTCGGCCCTCGACGCCCCGGTACGCGCGGAGATGCAACGCCTCGTGCGTCGACTACAACGAGAGACGCGCCTCGCGACGATACTGGTGACCCACGACTCCAGCGAGGCCGCGCTGCTCGCTGAGGACGTCATTATCCTCAGCGAAGGTCACGAAGTGCAGTCCGGTTCGGTTCGCGCCGTGTTCTCGCACCCCCGCTCGGCGCACGCCGCTCGTCTCTTGGGGATGGTCAACCTCTTCGCAGCGGTGGTGGTCTCTGAGAATTCCCTCGACGTCGACGGGAATAGGGTGCCGATGTCGTCGACAACCTTGCACATCGGGACTCCCGTGACGTGCAGCATTCGACCCGAACACGTGCGACTTCGTCCGTTCTCGACCTCCGATTCTCTGACGACCCCACCTCGCTTACGCGGAACCGTCACTGATATCGCTGACGTCGGTACTTCGTATTTAATATTCGTGTCCATAGGCGATGTTGAACTCCAGGCGCGCCAAGACGAAGCCGACGAGCTCGTCGTCGGCGAGAAATGTCTGATCAGCTTCGAGGACGCGGCGATTTACATGTGGCCAGCGTCACTCGACGACGAGACACGAACGCTTCGAGGTACTCAGACCTAGAACTGCGACGGGATCTCGACGCCCACGTTGGTCGCCTTCACCACCGCGTCGACGACGACTCCGGGGGCCAGATTCAACTCGTCGGCGGCTTCGCGCGTAATGAGCGAAACGAAACGATGCGGACCCGCCTGTATCTCGACCTGGGCCACGACCTTGTCCTTCACCACCTTCGTCACGATCCCGACGAAACGATTACGTGCCGACTGCGCTCGCGGCTGGTGAGTAGTGGCATCGCCCGCGATTTCGACTGCGAGCCCGGCCAGGTCCGCTCCGTCGTAGTAGCGGCGCCCATCGGCCGCAACGGTGGCCTGGATGCGTCCCGCACTTGCCCAACGTCGCAGCGTGTCCACGCTGACGCCGAGGAGTTGGGCGGCCTGACCCACGCGATACTTCGTCACATCCCCAGGTTAACGAGCGCGGTGCGCAGGTTCGTGAACGCGAGTATCCATAATGGAAGGATGGGAAAAACTTTCGACGGCGTCGACGACACTCTGAGTCACTGGCTCGTCGATCAGCCCCTCTTTTGTGTGGCCACCGCTCCGCTGGACGCGGGTGGATCTGTCAATTGCTCGCCCAAGGGCAATCGCCAGGAGTTCGCGGTCATCACACCGACGCGAGTCGCCTACCTCGATCAAACGGGCTCGGGGGTCGAGACCATTGCGCACCTTCGCGAGAACGGCCGTATCGTTCTCGTCTTCTTCGCCACCGTTGGCCCTCCACGAATCGTGCGACTGCACGGTCGCGGGTCGGTGGTCGAACGCGACGCGCCGACATTCAGCGAATTCGCACAATACTTCCCCGCGGCCGATGGAGTGGGCGTGCGTTCGATCATCGTCGTCGACCTCGAGCGAGTGTCGGACTCCTGTGGCTACGGCGTCCCCCTCCTCAGTTTCGAAGAACACCGTCCCACCATGGACCAGTGGTCACGTCGCAAAGGCCCCGACGGGATTCGCGACTACTGGAAAGAGAAGAACCTCACCAGCATCGACGGCATCGAGGGACTGATTCTCGACTGAAGTACCGCTCGCGATGAGCGTCAGCCTCCGATCATCGACATCGAACGTCGGGGTGCCAAAAAGCCCACCTCGTTGATGGCGTGACCCGGGTACTTCGCCCACACCGCGCGACGCAATAATGTCACGAGGTCCTCGTCGCTACCGCCGCCGCGCAATACGTCACGCGCACTGAGTTCATCGTCGGAGAAGAGGCAGTTGCGCACCGATCCCTCGGCCGTCAGGCGCAGTCGATTACAGGTGCCGCAGAAAGGCTCACTGACCGACGAGATGAGACCGATCTCGCCCACGCCGTCAGCGAAAGCGAATCGCTCGGCAGGAGCGACGTGCGACGTGTCGTCAAGACGTCGTAACGGAAAGCGTTCGTCGATGATGCTGAACACCTCGCGCCCGGTGACGAGCTGTGAGCGTTCCCATTCGCCCTGGGCGTCGAGTGGCATGAATTCAATGAAGCGCACCAGACGACCCGTTCGTCGAGCGAAGTCCGCGAAGTCCAGAATCTCGTCATCGTTGCGGCCCCGAAGCAACACCACGTTGACCTTGAGCGGAGTGAGTCCCGCTGCTTCGGCCACGTCCATGGCTTCGAGCACGGTGTCGAGCTCGCCGCGGCGGCGAATCGACGCGAAACGCTCTGAACGTAGCGAATCGCAACTGATGTTGACGCGAGTGAGACCCGCTGTCTTGAGAGAGGCCGCCAGAGGAGCGAGGAGGATCCCGTTGGTGGTCATCGCAATATCGTCAAAGCCCGCTGCGGCGATCATGCCCACCAGGTCGACCAGACCCCGACGTACCAAGGGTTCACCGCCAGTCAGGCGCACGGCGGTGACGCCGAGACCCCGCGCGACACGAGCGACTCGCGCGATCTCTTCAAAACTCAGTAATTGATCGCGCCCCATGAAGGTCATGCCCACCTCGGGCATGCAGTACACGCAGCGCAAGTTGCATCGGTCCGTCACCGAGATACGTAGGTCACTATGAACACGACCGTAGGCGTCAACGAGCGGGCCTGTCGTCGGCATCGCGGCGCGGCGTGCGTCGTCGAGCGCCTCACGTTTCACCGACAGTCCCACTGCCGTGCGCACCGAGTCCTCGTCCTTTAAAGTCGCCACGCCAGCGTCTCCTAAGCCCTCGACGTCAATTCGCCGGTCAGGTAATTTCGCGTCACACCAAAAGCCTAACGGCGCTCGCCCGGCGCGCTCATAGGAATCGAAGCCGACCGCTAACATCGCCTTGGGAGACCGCTCTCGCCGGTGCCGCGGAGAAGGAAGCCGATGAACGAGAAGACGTTTACGCACGTCGATGGTGACGGCAAGCTCAAAATGGTTGACGTCACCCAAAAGGAACCTAGTCGGCGCGTCGCCGAGGCGCGCTGCGTGGTGGTGAGCGACCTTGACCTCACGGTGATCGGATCAGGGGGGCTGAGCACTGACATCATCGTGCTGTCGCGACTGGCGGGGATCCAGGGCGCCAAGAGCACGGCGAACCTCATTCCCCTGTGCCATCCTCTCACCCTGCACGACGTCGCCGTCGACGTCGTGGTCCATCCTCGAGGGCTCGAGGTGCGCTCGCGCGTCGCGACCGTTGAGCGAACCGGCGTCGAGATGGAAGCACTGAGTGCGTGTTGCATCGGCGCACTGAGCCTTCTCAATGTCCTCCTCGCCCACGACGAGCACGCGCGCATCGAGGAGGCGGCCGTCACGTCAAAGAGCGGTGGCACCTCGGGCGACTGGTTTCGTCACGTCGATGAAACGCCGTGCGCCTCTTGACGGTTCCGGCGTTGCCTGAGGTCACCGTGGGCGACGACGTACCGCGCCGCGAGAGAAGTGGGCTGCTCCTCAGTGGAGGGTCGAGTTCACGCATGGGTCAGGACAAGACACAACTGCTCGTCGAGGGCGTCACACTCGCCCAACGCACTGCACGACTCCTCACTCGCGTCGTCGACGTCGCCCTCGAAGTGGGACCGGGAACATCGGGGCTCCCCTCGATCCTTGACGACCCACCGGGTGACGGGCCGTTGTCGGCGATCGTCATTGGGCACCTGGCCCTACGCCACCGTGAAGCGCCCGAGGTCGTGCTCATCGTTGCGAGCGACCTGCCAAATCTGACTGAAGAACTGTTGACTTTTCTGGTCACGTTCGACGCACCCGGCTCGGTCGTACCCATTGTCGAAGGTCGTGCCCAGCCGTTGTGCGCTCGCTGGTCACGACGTGATCTCGACACTGCGGTGATCAAGTTACGCGAGGGCGATCGAAGTCTGCGCTTTCTCCCCACCCAGCCCGAGGTGACATTGCTCGAAGAACATGACTGGCATCACGTGGCCTCGGCGGACACCTTTGCCGATGTCGACACCCCCGACGAGGCCCGTCGATGGGGGCTACTGGTCTGAGGCGTCGTCGGCGTTGCTCAGCGCTTTGGCGAGTTCAAGGGCCTCGCTCAGCGTGAGATCGGATCGAGCGGCCATCCAACAGGCAACGGGCGCCGCCGTGCGCTCCGATGCGTGGGCCGCGCAGCCCGCGAGAGCGAGGATGGTCTGCACGTCCTCGTCACTTGGTGCAGCGACGCCCAGACGCTGGGCGAAGGCGCTCGTCCACTCCATCGACGTTGTCATGGGCGCATCCTATCGATACGGGTGGTGCCACACCACCATCAGATTCTTGGGTCATTAGGCTCACTGTGGTGCCAGGGAGACATCGCGGTGTCGAACCGGGCAACGAAGTGAAGGAGGCGTCGTGAGCCGATCATCACCGCAACGACGAGTGTGGCGCGTGCGCGTCGGTGAGGCCCCGACTTCGCAGCGCGACGCGCTAGCGGGCGAGGAACCCCTCGAGATTCGCGTCGGAGGTCGATCTCTGGCAGTGACCATGCGCACGCCAGGTGACGACTTCGACCTTGCGGCCGGCTTCCTGGTCAGCGAGGGTGTCGTTAGTCACCGCGACGAACTCACCACCATGAAATATTGCGCGGGTAAGGGCGAGGACGGCGTCAACAGTTTCAACGTCTTGGACCTCGCACTCTCCGCGGGCGTCGCGGCTCCCGACGAGAGTGTCGCTCGAGCATTCTTCACCACGAGTTCGTGCGGGTTGTGTGGCAAAGCCTCCATCGACGCGGTGCGCACGCGATCGCGTTTTGACGTACGCGACGATCCACTACGGGTGAGCCCCGAGGTGGTGGTGTCACTACCCTCGCGACTGCGTGACGCGCAGTCGATCTTCGACAAGACCGGCGGTCTGCACGCCGCGGCTCTCTTCGACGCCGCGGGCGCGATGCTCGTGTTGCGTGAGGACGTCGGCCGACACAACGCGGTCGACAAGGTGATGGGGTGGGCACTACTCCAAGGACGTCTGCCGCTACGCGAGACGATCCTCATGGTATCGGGACGCGCTTCATTCGAATTGGTGCAAAAGGCCGTGATGGGTGGCGCGCCGATGCTCTGCGCGGTGTCGGCCCCCTCGTCGTTGGCAGTCGATCTCGCCGAGGAGTCCGGTCTCACGTTGGCGGGTTTCGTCCGCGACCCCACAATGGTGATCTACACCCATCGCCACCGAGTTCTCGAGGTGTCGTCCTAGCTCGTGGCCGCGCCCCGAGCGCGCTCCAGGCGAACCACGAGCGACTTCGAGGTGGGCGTATTGCTCTCGAGCGCAGTCGAATCGAGCGGCACCAGGACATTGGCCTCAGGGAAATACGTCGCGGCGCATCCCCGGGGAGTGGGGTATGCCACGCAGCGCAAGTTCTCCAAGCGACGCTCATCCCCGTTCCACACACTGACGATGTCGACGCGGTCACCATCAACGAGACCACGTGCGGTGAGGTCGTCAGCGTTGACGAACACCACCTGACGTCCGCCCGAGATGCCTCGATAGCGATCGTCGAGACCGTAGACCGTCGTGTTGAACTGATCGTGCGAGCGCATGGTCTGTAACAACAAATGTCCCTCCGGCACCTCGGGCGCGCCCGGCGCGTTGCGCGTGAACCGGGCCTTGCCGGTGGCAGTTCGAAAGATTCGTCCACCGTGAGGTCCGCGCGGCAACATGAACCCTCCGGGCTCCTCAACTCGCCGCTCGAAATCGTCGAATCCCTCGACGACGTGCGAGATATGGCGACGAATCACGCCGTAATCACCCGACATCTCGGTCCAGCCCATCTCATCTCCGAAGAGAGTACGGCCGAGTTCGCACACGATGGACACCTCGCTGCGAAGTTCAGTCGAGCCGGGATCGAGGCGACCTCGCGACGCGTGGACCATGCTCATCGAGTCTTCCACCGTGACGAACTGTTCACCCGTCGCTTGAACATCGCGCTCGGAACGTCCGAGGCACGGCAGAATCAAAGCCTCAGTGCCGTGGTACAGGTGCGAACGATTGAGTTTGGTGGCGACGTGCACGGTCAAGGCGCACCGCGACATCGCCGCTTGCGTCAGCGCGGTGTCGGGCGTCGCGGCCACGAAGTTACCGCCGAGGGCGAAGAAGACGTCGATGTCGCCATCGCGCATCGCGCGAATCGTCTGGACGGTATCGTGACCGTGCACGCGCGGCGGCTCGAACCCGAACTCCTCGGCCAAACGGTCCAAGAACGCGTCGGGCATCTTCTCCCAAATTCCCATCGTCCGGTCGCCCTGCACGTTGGAGTGCCCGCGTATCGGTGAGGGTCCGGTGCCCGGACGCCCGATATTGCCGCGTATCAGCAAGAAGTTCACGATCTCGCGGATCGTCGCGACCGCGTCGCGGTGCTGGGTGATGCCCATGGCCCAGCACACGACGACGCTCGAGACGTTCAGGACGTCGTCGACGAACTCCTCGATGTCGGTGCGGGCAATGCCGCTCAGTGCCTCGACCTTCGACCACGGCACTTCGCTCCAGCCAGCGCACGCGTCGTCGAAACCGTCGCAGTACGACGAGATGAAGTCGTGGTCGACCACCGAACCCGGACGTGATTCCTCTCGTTCTAACAGCGCCTTGTTGACCCCGACGAACAACGCGAGGTCACCGCTCAAACGCACCGGGAGATACCGGTCGGTGAGTTTGGTCCCCTCACCGAGGATCCCGCGCAATTTCTGAGGATTCTTGAAACGGACGAGACCCGCCTCGGGCAATGGATTGATCGTCACGATCCGCGCCCCCCGCCGTTTGGCGGTCTCGAGTGCCGTCAGCATCCGCGGGTGGTTCGTCCCAGGATTCTGTCCGACGATGACGATCAGCTCCGCGTGGTCGGTAATGTCCTCGAGACTCACAACCCCCTTGCCGACACCGATGGTGTCGGTCAAGGCGACCCCACTGGACTCGTGACACATGTTGGAACAATCGGGCAAGTTATTGGTACCCAGTCGACGCACCAAGAGCTGGTAGACGAACGCTGCCTCGTTGCTGGCTCGCCCACTGGTGTAGAACGCCGCCCGGTTCGGTGACGCCATGGCGCTCAGTCGATCGGCGGTAAGGCGAAAGGCCTTCGTCCACGAAATGGGCGTGTAGTGTTCGGCCCCGGGCGCCAGATACATCGGTTCGGTGAGTCGACCGTACTCTTCGAGGTCGTGGTCATCCATCGTGCGAAGTTCACCAATCGAATGCGTCGCGAAGAACTCGCGACCCACCCGTGCACGCGTCGCTTCCCAGGCCGCTGCCTTGGCCCCATTCTCACAAAACTCCGAATGACTGCGCTCACCCGCAGGTGGATCGGGCCAGGCGCACCCGGGACAGTCGAAACCTTGCGTCTGGTTCAACTTGAGCAGCGTCGACGCGCTGCGTGCGACGCCCATCTCACTCAAGGCGTGCTGCATAGCGTGACGTACGCCAGGAATTCCCACCGCGACTGCTTCGGGTGCCTTGACGCGCATCTTTTCGTTCCCGTCACTCGCCATCGCGCACCCCCGTGAACCGGGCGTCGCTCAGGAACTCGACCACGACGCCTCATTCACTATACGGCGGTGAACGTTTCACCCCGGTGTGCCGACGCCGTACTATCTCTAGGGTCAACGCACCCCGCCACGAGGGAGTACTCATGGTGCCATCGGCGTACCTCGTCTACATGATCGCCGCCGCTGGCGCCGCCGCGGCCCTGATTGGCTTGCTCTTCGTCTCGATCGCGTTGCGACCCGATTCCATCTTCGGACCGCGCGCGCCGGTGCGCTCGCGCGCACTCGCTCAAAGCAGTTTCACGAGTCTGACCAACGCATTTTCGGTCTCCCTGCTGGCCATCATCCCTCACGAGAACATTGGCTATCCGGCAACCATCGTCGCGGTGCTCTGTCTCATCAACACTGCCCGCCTGCACGCGAAACTGCGCCACGTCGAGTACGCCATCTTGTTGGTCAGTTTCGCTGGCTACCTCACGCAATTGGCGGTGGGCGTCACTTTGGTAGCGCGACCGCACGATACGTCGATGGTGACTACTATCGCGTACCTCATCTTCGCGTCCTTCGCGTTCGCCCTCACTCGCATCTGGGTGCTCATCCAAGGATCGTTCGCGCCAGCGTCAGAGTAAATCAGCTGTCGCCGCTGTCACCAGCCGTGTGGAACGATGGCGCGCGTTCGAGAGAACCGCGATCACCAGGCTCACCCCACCATTGAATGCCGTCACCGCCAACACGGCCCAGAGATGAGCGCCCGTGTAGTACACCACCCACAGGGCGCTCACCGTGACCGCGACGCTCCAGGAGCTCACCGACACCCCTGCCGCGGCCCCGCCGCGCAGGAGTCGGACCAACTGCGGAACGCGCATCAGAGTGCCGGTCACCCCAGCTCCGATCACGGCCCCGGTCCAGCCCCACGCCCACCCCGGCACGAGACAACACAGTCCCACGAGGAGGAGGCAGCGCAGGACCACTTCGGGTCGCGACCAGGGACGTAGCCCCGCAAGGAGCACCACTTCGAACGGCACGGCCATCAACCCACCGAGCACGAGCTGCCACGAGTGTACGTCGATTCCGTAGATGACCCAAAACACACCGAGATAGAAGAAAAGGATCCACGTCGTGAGCGAAACGCCCTCCACCCCGTGGCGACGCAGCCGTGTCGACTGGACGTAGACCGAGTAGGTGCTCAACACGACGGCGAGCCAGCCCATCGTCACTGTGAACGACGTGAAGGTCATTCGAAGCCCCAAATCGCGACCACGCCACTGGGTGAGCGCAACGACGAGGTGAGGGGAATCACGTCCTCAATGCTACGTGGCACGACACGAAGTGACCGTCGACCTTCTGGGTGAGCGTGGGCGCCACTTCACGACAGTGGGGTTCCACGAGCGGACAGCGCGGCGCGTAGGGGCATCCCTTGGTGACCTTTTCCACCTGAACGTGCACCGCGACCCCCTGAGTGACCCGCCGCGATCGCTCGTGCTGGGGGTCGGGCAACGGGACCGCGTCGGCCAGCGCCGTTGTGTAGGGGTGCAGGGGCGTGACGAAGACTTGGTCGTAGCGGCCGCGTTCGACGACGTCGCCGAGGTACATCACCGCTATCTCGTCACTGATGTGGCGCACCATCGACAGATCGTGACTGATGAAGACGTACGAGAGTTTCAACTGGTCCTGGATTCGCACGAGCAGATTGATGATCTCCGCGCGCACTGAGACGTCGAGCGCCGACGTTGGCTCGTCGAGGACCAGGATCTGCGGTTCGACCGCGAGCGCCCGGGCGATGGCGACACGCTGAGCTTGCCCACCGGACAATTCGTGCGGGTAGCGCGTAACGAACCTCCCGGTGAGTCCCACCATCGAGAGCAACTCGGTGACCCGAGTCTCCACCGCGTCCTGGTGCAGTGAGTGCACGCGCAGTACCTCACGCAACGTCTTGTCGACGGTCATGCGCGGGTCGAGAGAGGAGAACGGGTCTTGGAACACCAGTTGGATCTGTCGCGCGAGAGAGCGCGACGCACCGTGTTCGGAGGTGACGACGGCGACGTCGTCGATGGTGATCGTGCCCGCCGACGGCGCCTCGAGCCCCACTAGGAGTCGCGCCAAGGTCGACTTACCGCACCCGCTTTCGCCGACGATGCCGAACGTGGTGCCACGCTCGAGTTCGAGCGTGACGTCATTGAGCGCGTTCGTCCGGGCCTGGCCACGGCGGCCCCCGTAAACCTTGGCGAGGTTGCTGGCGTGAAGGACGAGGTCTACCACTCGGAAGGATCTTTCCAGCAGGCGGCGAAGCTGCCCTCTCCGCGATCGATCAATTCTGGTTCCGCCTCGGCGCACCGGGCCACGGCGTACGGGCAGCGTACGCGGTAGGGACAACCGGCACCCAAGCGCGTCGGGTCCGGCGGCGTGCCACCGATCTGGTGCAGGGGCGAACGGTGCGAACTGCCCATTCCCGGCAGCGACTGCAGCAAGGCCTTCGTATAGGGGTGCGTGGGTCGCGCAAAGAGTTGCGACGTGGTGGCCTTCTCCACGACGCGCCCCGCGTACATGACCGCCACGGTGTCCACGAGACTCGCCACGACGCCGAGGTCGTGGGTCACCCACAGCACCGCCATGCCAGTGTCGGCCTGCAGCGAGGTCACCAGCTCGAGGATCTGACGTTGAATCGTGACATCCAGGGCCGTCGTCGGTTCGTCGGCGATGAGCACGCGCGGTGAGGTGGCCAAGGCCATGGCGATCATCACGCGCTGAATCATGCCGCCTGAGAGCTGATGCGGAAAGGAGGTGCGCACCCGCTCAGGGTCTGCCAGTCCCACTTGTTGTAGGACCTCGCGCGTACGCTCGCGCGCAGCCTCCGGGCTAGCGCCGTGGGCCCGGAGTGTCTCTTCTACCTGTTTGCCGACGTGCAGGAGGGGGTTGAGCGAACTCATCGGGTCCTGGTACACCATGGCGATCTCACCACCACGCACTTGGCGCAGGCGCCGGTCGTCCACGTGCGCGAGGTCCTCGCCGTCGAGGAAGATTTGACCATGGAGAACGGCCAGCGGCGGCGACGCCAACAGTCGCAGGACCGACAACATGGTCAAGGTCTTGCCCGAGCCACTCTCTCCGACGATGCCCAGCTTCTCGCCAGGGTCCACTGCGATGTTCACCCCGCGCACGATCTCGTCACTACCGTGGCGACGAATAATCCCAATGTGCAGGTCGCGAATGTCGAGTAATGGACCGGTCACGACACCCCTCGATCGCCCGAACCCTCAAAGACCAATCGCGTAGGCGCGCTCGCGGCGTCCAGTGACGTGACCACTTGACGGCCGGGAATGATGGCGCCGAGGACCGTCGCGTGCGAGGCACCGGTGCACGAGGCGATCGTACTGGTCAGTCCCTGGACGCTCAAGAAGCCGATAAGTGCGAAGAGTGTCGCCTCCTTAGCGGCCTCCGGCACGCCGAAGTCATCGATGAGCGTGATGGTCACCGCTGGAAGCAGACGGCGGAGTGCATCCATGAGCACCGGGTTGCGCGTCCCGCCGCCGGATGCGAAGAGCTCGACCACGCCGAAGTCCTTCACGGCGTCGGCGACGGTGCGCGCCGTGAGCTCACACAAGGTAGCGAGCAAGTCGTCGCGCGCGATGGCACGGTCGGCGAGGTGGGCCTTGAGGTAATCCAGGTGGAAGAGTTCCTTGCCCGTCGACTTAGGAGCCGGTTCGCCGTAGTAGGGCTCGGCTAACAAGGCCGCCAACAAGTCGACGTCCACCTCACCGCGAGCGGCGCTCGCCCCGTCGAGGTCGAAAGTCTCCGCTCCGTAGCTGAGCCACGTCGTCGCCGCGTCCATCAAGGCATTGGCGGGACCGATGTCAAAGGCCAACGGCTCACGATCGGGGCCGACGACAGTGATGTTCGAGATACCGCCGAGATTGAGCGCCCCGCGTACCGACGACGGTGTGCGTCCCAACAGCAGTACGTCGATCAGGCTCGCCAGGGGAGCGCCGTGACCGCCCGCAGCCACGTCGCGACTGCGCACGTCACTCACGACCGTCGCACCGGTGGCTTCGGCGATCCACGCGCCTTGGCCGATTTGCAGCGTACCGAGGGCGTGACCCTCGCTCACCCAGTGAAAGACCGTCTGGCCGTGTGAACACACCACGTCGAGCGCCCCGTCGAAGTACTCCTCGGACATCTCGCGGGCCACCGCGGCGAAGCTCTGACCGATCAACGTGTCAAGTTGACACACCTCGTCGATCGTCGTCGTCTGGGGGGGCAAGAGTCGCGCGACGCGAGCGTGCAACTGCGGCGCGTAGGAAACCGAATGGTGCCCGAGCAGCCGCACGTGGACGGTGTTGTCCACGAGACGCAGATCGGCCGCCACCGCTTCGATGGCGTCATACGAGGTTCCTGAAATCATCCCAATAACATTCATGCTTTTAACGAGTCCTTGTTCGAGGGTCTGAAGCGTCGCGAAGTCCGTCGCCGAGGAAGTTGAATCCGATGACCGCGATCACGATCACGAGCGAAGGACCCACCAAGGTCCACCAGGCGACGCTCGCGAGCGAACTCGAGTTGTTCACCATGTCGCCGAGTGATTGCGTCGGCGGGGGCGGACCGAGTCCCAAGAAGCTCAGTCCCGCCTCGGCCAAAATCGCCCAGGCGAGCGCCAGGCTGGTCTGAACTGCGATGACACCCGCGACATTGGGCAAGATGTGTCGCCACAGGAGGCGCAGGCGAGAAAATCCGAGGACGCGACCCGCCCGCACGAAGTCTGATTCACGAATCGCCAGCACCGGACTGCGCACCACCCGCACGAAGATGGGAATCCACCCAACGCCAATGGCGATCGAACTGTTAACGATGCCCGGTCCGAGTGCGGTCACGATCGCCAAGGCGAACAACACGGTGGGAATCGCGAACATCATGTCGGTCACGCGCATGATCGCCGCCGAGGTCCACTTGCCCAAGAATCCCGCGATGACCCCACCAATGGTGCCGATCACTCCAGCGATCGCTACCGACAAGAACGCGATCTCGAGCGAGACACCTAGGCCCTGCATCGTTCCCGAGAACACGTCGCGACCGAACTGGTCGGTACCCATCAGGTGCGACCACGAGACGCCCTTTAGTACCGCGCCCGGGTCCTGGGCGTCCGGCGAGTACGGAGTGACGCCCCAGATGCCGAGTACTCCGACAACCAGAACGATGCCGACGACGATCACGCCGATACGACCGTTTCGACTGCGCCACAGTGCGCCGAACCAGCCGCGGTGTCTCACCACGTCCTCGGAGGTGCCGGACGTCGTCCCTGCGCTGACGTCTGACACGCTCATCGCTTCCTCGTTCTGGGATCGATGAGCGGGTACAAGATGTCCACGAACATATTGACGATGACGAAACCCGCCGCGAACACCAGCGTCACACTCTGGACGAGGGGATAGTCCTGGTTCTTGATGCCGGTGATGAGGAGGCTGCCCATCCCGGGCAGCACGAAGATCTGCTCGATGATGACGGTGCCACCTAACAAGTAGCCGAGCTGGATCCCCGACATGGTCAGGACGCTCGTGAGCGAGTTCAAGAAGAGGTGACGCCAGATGAAGGCGCGCCGCGACACGCCCTTACCCAGGGCAGTACGCGCGAAATTGAGACTGCTCACTTCCAAGACGGCCCCACGCGTCGTTCGCAAAATAGCTGCGCCGATGCCCAGGCTCAGAACGAATGCGGGGAAGATGATCTGTTGGAAGTTGAGCCACGGATTCGTGAAGAATCCCACGAAGGTGTTCGACGACGGGAAGTAGTGCAGCTTGGAGGACATGTACACGACCAGCACGGTCCCCAGGACGAAAGTGGGGATGGCCAGTCCCACCACCGACACGGCTTGACCCACGCCGTCTTGCCACTTGCCCGGGTGCAACGCGCTCCACATCCCAAATCCGACGCCGATCAGGACGCCCATGATCATCGCGAAGAAAGCGAGCTCGAGAGTCACCGGCAAGTCGGCGCCCACCAGATGCGATACCGAACTGCGCAGCGAGAGCGACACACCGAGGTTGCCGGTGATGACGGCGTGGAGCCAGGAGAAGTACTGCTCGATCGCGGGTTGACCAATTCCGTAGTACTGGTTCAACGCGGCGATCTGGGCGTGAGAGAGGAGACCCTCACTCACGCCCATTGACGCCGACACTGCATTTCCAGGGAGGAGTCGCAGGACAACAAAGATGATCACCGACACCCCAAGAAGGGTGATGATGATATTGAGGATTCGCCGCCCAATGGCCACTACGACGTTCATTGTGCGGCGAATCCCCTATTCACTGCTTATTTCAGCGACGTCGTCGCCAGGCTCGAGAGCTGCGTGGTGTTGACCGGCGAGAGCGTGAATCCGTGGACGTGCGGCGACATCACCGCGAAGTCGTAGGAGTCAAACAACCAGATCCACACCGCGTTACCCGTCAAGTCGTTGGACAACTTCTTCCAAGCCGCCGTCTGACCAGCCGGGGTCGAGTTCTCATCACCGGCCAGCAGTTCCTGCTGCAGCGACTTCGAGCTGTAACCCGCGGGGACACCCAGGCCCGCACCGGCGCCGAAGTAGCGACCGTACATGACGTAAGGGTCGGGGTCAGCACCGTTCTCGGCGAAAGCCGCCTGGAACTTACCCTTGAGCCAGTCCTGGATGTATGCGTTCGACGCCAGGTTCTGAATGTTCATCTTGATGCCGACGCGAGCGAGCTCGGACTGCATGGCGATGGCCTGTGCGGCCGACGTCGAGTCGAGGTCGGTCGACGTAATCGCGGTGAACGTGAAACCACTGGGGTGTCCCGAGGCCTTCAGGTAGGTACGTGCCTGCGCCAGGTTCTGGGTCGGGCAAATCGCCGACACCGGGTTGGTGGCGTACGGTCCGAGCGGCACTGGTCCCACGACCTTGCCGTCACCGAACACCGAGTCCTGAAGGATCTGGTTACGGTTCGTGGCACACGCAATTGCTCGACGAGCGTTCACGTTGGCGAGGATACCTGTCTTGTCCTGCAACTGCAGGGCACGGTACGAGAGGTCCATCACGTGCTGGACGGTGAACGACTGGGGAATCGTGCTCACCACTGTGGGCTGTGACAAGAGGGCCATCTGGATGGTCCCGGCCTGCAACGCCGCCGAGATCGACTGCTCGGTGGGGATCGTCTTGATCTCCACCGTGCTCAACGACACCTTTCCACCCCAGTAATTCGGGTTGGCCTTCAACGTGAATGACGTGCTGGGAACCGACGCCGAGTAGGCGAAGGGGCCGGTGCCGTCGGGCTTGGAAGCGATCGTTCCCGCACTGATTGCGGCTGCGGGCATGATGGCCATGTTGACGGTCGCGAGACCTTCGAGCACCGAGACGTCGGGGTGACTCATCGTCAACACGACGGTGTTGGGGCCACTGGCCGCAATCTTGTTCACCGAACCGATGAAGGACGCGGACGGGTCAGCGGTCTTGGTCGCTTGGGCACGCTGTAATGAAGCGACAACGTCAGCTGACGTCATCGTGCTGCCGTCATCGAACTTGACACCCTGACGCAACTGCAAGGTCAGCTTCGTATTGCCGTTACTGAAGGCCCAACTCGTCGCGAGGTCCGGTACGAGCTGCAAATTAGCGTTCTCTTGCACCAGCGTGTTGTAGACCAGTCCGAGAGCCTCGAAGTCGAGAAAGTTCGTCACGACGTCCGGGTCAATCTTCTGGACGCTGTTAACGGTCCCGATGACGAGTGTGGAACTCGCCGACTTCGAAGTCACCGCCGCCGCCGCGCCCGATGAATTCAAAACACTGCTCGTAAACATCCCGACCGTGCTCACCACGAGGGCCGCCGAAGCGATTCCCCTGACTCCAATTATTCGTTTCATTAATCCCCCTGTGAGGTTGTAGAAGTATCCGCCATGCCGCGACACTACTGGTACCATTTGGTCCAGTCAAGTCAAATGTTGTCCTAAGATTTCCGTTGAGTTAATTTCCAAGTCTCAAGAAATCAAAGGGTTTTTGATTTTGCCTGATTTTGGTTGACCAGACCAATTTGACTTGGTAGATTACTGAAATTCCACCGAACCTGGTGACCACCGCTTTGGAGGGCACGTGCTTGATGAACCAGTACCGGTACTAGAGAGTACGGTTTCTGCGCCCAAATACCAAAGCATCCACGACGCTCTCCTCGTCATCATTGAGGGGCTGCCAGCGGGTTCGGCCATGCCGACCGAACGTGAACTCTGTCAGACGTACGCGGTGTCGCGCGCGACGGTGCGACAGGCATTAGGGCAACTCGAGATCGAACAGCGCATCTATCGCCGTCAGGGTAAGGGGACGTTCGTCGCCAACTCCAAGATCGAACAACGGTTGGAATTGATGAGCCACACCGAGGGGATGCGCGCGAGTGGAATCTCGCCGAGCTCCAAACTCATCGACGTCCGTCGGGTCGCTGCGGGTTCGGACGTCGCGGCTCGATTGGGCCTCACGGCTAAGGCCGAAGTGCTGCGCATCGAGCGACTTCGCTTGGCCGACGGTGATCCCATCGCCATTGAAGTCGTCTTTCTCAGCGCTGAACGCTTCGATGGCATCACCGCGGTGCTCTCTGACAGCGCGTCGCTCTACCAACTCCTGTCGTCGAACTACGGCGTGGAATTGGCGTCGGCCGAAGAGACCATTGAAGCAGTCGTTGCCGAGGGCCGAGAAGCCGGCTTGTTGCGGTGTCAGGCGGGCATGCCACTGTTGATGCTCTCTCGTCGCACGCTCGATACCTCGGGTCAACCCATCGAATTCGTTCGATCTCTCTATCGCGGCGACCGCTACCGCTTCCAGACGGGCCTGCGACGACCCGAACAGGGCACGACGATCGACGCCCCCGCCCGTCCAGCGCGCGTGCGCTTGGCGAACGCCAGTGACGCCGCTGCTCTAGCGTCGGTCTTCATCGAGGCGTGGCGCGGGTCCTACCGCGGTATCGTCGCCGACGCGGTGATCGACGCCCTGGACTTCGACGAGACGACGAAGTGGCTGGGCGAACTGATCGCCACCAAATCTGCCCAGACCCTCGTCGCCGAACTGACACCGGGTCACGTGGTGGGCTTCACTCGCTTTGGCATGGAAGTCGACGACCCGGGTAACGGGCACATCTACGCGCTCTACGTCACGCCGGCGGCCAGTGGTCACGGCATTGGCCGACTCCTGCTCGAGAAGGCGCTCGCGGTGCTCGACCCTCTGTCGATTCGACCCGTCAGTCTGTGGGTGTTCGAGGACAACGCGCGAGCGCGCACCCTTTACACCCGCGCGGGCTTCTCCCCCGACGGCGGACGTCGCGTCGAGGAGCTCTACGGAGCACAGGAGATACGTCTGCGCCGTTTGCCACTTCACACTCGGGTGACGCGCCCGTCGTCGACGTCACTCGATGACGCATCGAACGTGTCAGCGGCAGGTACCGCGTCGTGACATCGACGACCTCGCCTCGCGTCACGATCGAGTTCAACGAAGGCGCGTCGAGATTCTCTGCCGCGGCACGCAACGCCGTCAGCGCGGCTCTCGTGGAGACGCTTGAGACAACGTTTCCTGCGGGTTTTAATCTGGCGGTCGTTCAACGTTCCGGCGTGGTGATGCGCGCTTGGGGTGGCTACGCCAACACCCTCCACCCTCGCGCACTGACCGAGTCCGACACCGTCTACGACCTCGCTTCGTTGACGAAGGTCGTGTCGACGACGACCTTGGCACTGTGGCTGGAGGATCAGAAACTCTGGAAACTCACTCAACCGGTTGTCGAATGGTTACCTGCCTTCGAACGTCGCGATATCACGCTGCGCCACCTCCTGACCCACACCTCGGGTCTGGTCGCGCACCGTCCGTTTTTCCACCTGGGACGTCATCCGCGAGCGGTTCGACGAGCGGTCTATGACGAGGCCCAGCACGGGACCCCGGGCTCGCGCGTTGTGTATAGCGACCTCAATTTCATGTTGCTCGGTTGGGCCATCACCGCATGCACGAACGAGACCTTGGACCGTTTGTTCCGGCGGGTTGTGGCAGCTCCTCTCGACATGGTGGACACGCGCTATCGACCTGGGGCCCGCGAGCGCGCCCGCTCAGCGGCGACCGAGTTTGACGGAGACCAACGCCTGGTGCCGGGACTGGTGCACGGCGAGGTCCACGACGGCAACGCGTGGTCGTTGGGTGGCGTTGCCGGTCACGCCGGACTGTTCTCGACCGCGTCGGACCTCTCGCTCTTCGTCGGATCGTTACTCGCCCCACGTCAGAACCCGATCCTGAGCGCGTCGGTCCAAGCGCGAATGGCGAGATACCACGCCGGTCACCAACCCGACGAACGCGGTCTGGGGTGGCGCATCGAGCCGCGCGGCTGGGGCTCATGGCCCGAGGGCACCATCTGGCACACCGGTTTCACCGGGACATCACTGCTCGTCTCGCCGCGCGCCGATCTCGCGGTCGTCTTATTATCGAACGCCATCCATCCCACGCGCGATCTCGTGCGCCAGGCGGACTTTCGCGCTGGCGTGCACCGCGCGATCGCGAAAGTGAACTCGTGAACGAACCGCGCGACGCCGCGCAATTGCGTCTGCTCGGGACTGAGCAAGTACGACCCGAGTTGGACCTGCTCGACCAGATGTCCGTCGAGGACCTCGTGGCCCTCATGTGTCACGACGTGCGTCAGGTCCCCGACGCCCTCAGCGCCGCGCAACACGCGATTGCCCACGCAGTAGCGGGAGCCGTCACGCAGCTCGAGCGGGGGGGCGTCTCATCTACGTCGGTGCCGGTACGGCGGGACGACTCGGCATGCTCGACGCCGCCGAAGCAGGACCGACCTTCAACGTTGACGACGGCCAGGTCGTAGGGGTTCTCGCCGGCGGACACCTCGCTTTTGGCGTTCCGGTGGAGAACGTTGAGGACGACGACGACGCCGGGTCCCGAGCGATGATAGATCTACAAGTCAGCGAGGTGGACTGCGTGGTGGGGATCTCGGCCAGTGGCCGCACGCCCTACGTATTGGGCGCGGTCGCCACCGCGCGCCAATTGGGCGCGGTGACCATCGGGCTGTCGTGCAACGTTCAAACACCCCTCAGCCACGCGGTCGACCTCCCCATCGAGGTCGTCGTCGGACCCGAACTCATCGCCGGTTCGACGCGAATGAATTCGGGCACCGCTCAAAAACTTGTCCTTAATATCCTCTCCACGGCCACCATGGTGCGCTTGGGCAAGACCTACGGCAACTTGATGGTGGACGTGCGAGCGACCAACGAGAAGTTACGTGATCGTTCTCGACGAATCGTCGCGCGAATTACTGGAGCGAGTGACGACGTCGTCGTGACAGCGTTGGACGCGTGCGGCTGGCGACCCAAAGTCGCTTGCACGATGGTCGTGGGTGATCTCACGTGCGAGGACGCCACCGCACTTCTCGCCGACTACGGCGGACGACTCCGTCCAGTACTCGATTCGTTGCGCACCCTCACGCGGTCCACCCAACGCTCGTCGTGGCGACGTCTGGGCGTTGGGGCCGCTTTCGTCGACGGTGCGCTGGTGACTGGCGACGTAGCCGTCAGCGACGGAGAGATCGTCGCCATCGGATTGTCGGGCGCGGGTACCGGCATCGCGATCCCGGGCTTCGTCGACAATCAGATAAACGGGTACTACGGGGTCGACCTCTTGAACGCCGAAGTCGACGAGATCGTCGAGATGGGCGAGGCCCTCCTGCACGACGGCGTCGTTGCGTATCAACCGACGTTGATCACAAGTGATTTCACACAGCTGCGCCAAGCCGCGGCGCGCATTAGTGAGGCCCGACAGCGCCGTACCACGGGTGCGCGCATCCTCGGTATGCACTTAGAAGGCCCCTTCCTCTCGCTGCGAAGAGCGGGCACTCACCCCGTTCAGTACCTGCGCGAACCCGACCGGGCGCATTTGGACGCATTGTTGGCGTGTGGCGAGGTGGCAATGATGACCATCGCGCCTGAACTTCCTGGCGCACTCGACCTCATCGACGAATGTGTGCGCCGTGGCGTAGTCGTCTCGTTGGGTCATAGCGCCGCCACTTCTGAGGAGGCCCGGCGCGGTTTCGAAGCGGGCGCCACCGCGGTGACCCACCTGTTCAACGCCATGGAACCCATGAGCGCGCGATCGCCCGGACTCGCGGGGCAATCGTTGTCGCGTGCCGATGTCACGGTCCAGATCATCGCCGACGGCGTGCACGTGTCCGACGAGATGTTGCGCTTGGCCTTTCGCGCCGCTCCCCAACGTTGTGTTCTGGTCAGTGACGCCATCGCGGCGGCCGGGGTGGATCGCGACGTCGTGCAACTGGGTGACGTCACCGTGCTCATCAACGACGGTGAGGCGCGTCGCGTGGACGGGACCCTGGCGGGCAGCATCGGCAAACTCCGCGACAGCCTGATCCGTCTGCACTCGTTAGGCATTGACACTCTCGACGCGTTGTGTGCGGTCATCAGCCGCCCCCAGCAGCTCGTCGCGGCGACCGACGTCGCCAGCTTGCGCCCCGGCTCACCCGCCAATTTCTTCGTACTCGACGATGGATTGAAGATGACCCACCACGTCATCAACGGTGACATGGTTGATCTGGCGTGAGAGCGACGTGACCCCTATCATTCATCGACGATGACGACGTACCGGCCCGGCGACGACGTCGATCGATCAGACATTGATGAGACGACGCGCCGCGAGCTCGAAACCGAACTACGGGCGGCCCTTCAAGGTGACGTGTTCTTTGACGGCGCGACGCGGTCGATTTACGCCACCGATTCGTCGAATTACCGCCAAGTTCCCTTAGGCGTCGTCTACCCGAAGGACGAACACGACGTCCTGCGCACGATGGAGATCTGCGCCCGTCATCACGCGCCAGTTCTGGGGCGCGGTGCCGGAACCAGCCTGGCCGGCCAAGCCTGCAACGTTGCCGTGGTCGTCGACATGAGTCGCCACATGACTCAGATCCTCGAGATCGACCCCGAGCGACGCGTAGCGCGCGTGCAACCCGGCGTCGTGTTGGACGACCTCAACGCGGCGGCGCGTGCGCTTGACCTCACCTTTGGTCCCGACCCCGCCACCCACGCCTGGTGCACGATCGGCGGTATGGTCGGCAACAACTCGTGCGGCACGCACGCCCTGCGCTATGGCAAGACCGTGGACAACGTCGAGGCTCTCACGGTCGTCACGTACCAAGGTGAGCGTATCGAGCTCGGTTCCTACGACGACGAACAACTTCGCGAGATGTCCGAAGGCACCGGTGACGCTGCACGCATCGCTCGCGCCCTGTTGACGTTGCGGACCGACTTCGCTGAGGAGATCGCCACGGGGTATCCCACGATCGCGCGCCGCGTCTCAGGCTACAACCTCGACCAGCTGGTGACCGAGCAAGGGTGTCACCTGGCGCGCGCCATCGTCGGCTCGGAGTCCACCTGCGCGCTCGTCACCGAAATCACCGTCACGCTCTCGCCGTGGCCACGGCACCGCGTCCTCGTCGTCCTGGGCTACAGCGACATCTACACGGCCGCCGACGACGTACCGCGCCTTCTGACCCACTCACTCATCGGACTCGAAGGTTTTGACGCACGCCTCGTCGACCAGATGCGACGAGCGGACCTCAACACGCGCAATCTTGACCTATTACCTCCCGGACAGGGGTGGCTGCTTTGTGAGATCGGTGACGACGATCTTGACGCGACTCAGCTCGCCACGCAGGCGTTGCTCGCAAGTCTTGATCCCACCGTGAGTGCCGTCGCCTACTCGAGCGCGCACGACCAAGAACTCGTCTGGCAGATCCGCGAGTCGGGCCTCGGCGCGACGGCACGGCCCACCGATCAGCCCGCCAACTACGAAGGGTGGGAGGACGCCGCCGTCGCCCCCGAGCAACTCGGTACCTACCTGCGCGGCATCCGCGAACTCTGGTCGCACTTCGACCTCGACGGTGCCTGGTACGGGCACTTCGGTCAAGGTTGCGTGCACACGCGCAATAATTTCGATCTTTCGAGCGTCGAGGGCCTCGCACGCTACCGCGACTTCGTCGAACGCGCGGCCGATCTATGCGTCTCTCTCGGCGGTTCGATCTCTGGTGAACACGGCGACGGACAATCGCGAGGCGAACTCCTTACTCGCATGTACAGTGCGCGACTGATCGAGGCATTTCGCCATTTCAAGTCGGCATGGGACCCCAAGGGGCGAATGAACCCGGGCAAGCTGATCGACGCCTTTCCCCTCGATAGCAATATTCGTTACGGACCCCGGTATCGATCGTCAAATCTCCTGGCGACCCATTTCGCGTTGCCCCAGGACCACGGTTCGCTCCAAGAGGCGGTCGAACGCTGCGTCGGCGTGGGTAAATGCCGCAGTGATGCCGCGGGCGTGATGTGCCCCTCCTACCGGGTGACCCGTGATGAGAAACACTCGACGCGCGGGCGCGCCAAGTTGCTCGGCGAGTTGTTCCAGGGCGCGACCATCCCCGAAACCTGGCGCAGCGACGAGGTCTTCGAGGCGCTCGACCTGTGCTTGTCGTGCAAGGGATGCGCGTCAGACTGTCCGACGCACGTAGACATGGCGACCTACAAGTCCGAGTTTCTCTCGCACTATTACCAGGGTCGACTTCGTCCGCGGTCGGCCTACGCGCTCGGCCTCCTGCCCTGGGCGAGCCGGGTCGCCTCGCTGATTCCGCGCACCGCCAACGCCGTTCTCCAAGGTCGACTGAGTCGTCGCGCCGTCATGCGCGGTGCCGGTCTCAGCGTTGAGCGACGCGCCCCACGTTTCGCGCGTCGCTCCTTTCGTCGCGGCGCCCTGGCCGCGCGACTTCGAAACGAGACGGACCCGACCGTCGTGCTCTGGCCGGACACCTTCACCGACGTGTTCTCGCCACCGCGCGGTGAAGCGACCGCGGCCGTACTAGAGCGCGCTGGTGAGCGCGTCGTCGTGCCCAATACCTGGGCGTGCTGTGGACGGACCCTCTACGATTCGGGAATGCTCGCCAAAGCCACGGCGACCGCTCAACAACTACTCGACGTCCTCTCACCCTACGTACAGCGCGGTCTAGCGATCGTCGTCGTCGAGCCCAGTTGCCTCGCGGCGTTCAAGGACGAGATCCCCCAACTCCTGCACGACGATCCACGCGCGCACCAACTCGCGGCGGCGAGTCGCAGCCTCGCTGAGCACCTCGACGCCATCGAATGGCGTCCGCGCGACACCTCTCCTCAAGGTCAGGTGAGTGTCCACCCTCATTGTCACCAGCGCGCCACTGGAGGCTCGCGTGCCGACGTCAACGTCCTCATGCGCGCCGGTTTCGAGGTCGAGGTCCTGGACCTGGGTTGTTGCGGACTCGCGGGCTCCTTCGGGTACGAAGCGAGCCACGACGAAGTGTCACGCCTGATCGCCGCCGACCGCTTCGTCCCGGGAATCACCCGCGCCGCGGGTGCGGGTCACCTCGTGCTCGACGGTTTTAGCTGTGACCTCCAGGCCCAGCACTTGACGCCGCTGACGCCCACGTCACTCGCCGAACTCCTGCTGAGCGTTATGTCCTCGACGTCGGCGCACCCGAAGGAGTGACACCCGCTTCGCCGCGCCAACGCGGCGAAGCAATCACACGCCCAAGGTGACCTTGCTGAGCCCTGGTGAGTTGTCGATCGGACGACCGCGCCGTTCACCCAGTCGTAGCGCTATCACCTGTCCGATGATCACGAAGGCGAGGCCGAGCGACCAGTTAGCCAACTCTTCGTCGAGCACGATCTCGGCGTCGCTTTCGAAGTGGCGACGGGTCTGTGGTCGAAGGACCACCGTCGTCATCCCCGAGCGATGGCAACCGTCGAGGGTGAGTTCGCACAGTTCGTCAGTCATCTCCTCAGTCACGACGAGTAACAACGTCGAACCCGCTCCGTCGGCTCCGATGGGTCCGTGCGCGAAGTCTGACGCCGCGTAGCCCTCGGAACGTATCCCGGTGACCTCACGAATCTTGAGGGAGATCTCCGCGGCCACTGCCGCACCGACGCCGCGCCCGACGACGGTAAGGCCGCGTGAGGTGTCCAACTGCGCGAGCGGAAGCGAGGCGCTAAAGGCCCAGGACACGACCCGTTCGACCACGTCAGCGACGTCGTCGAGTCCGGCGAGGTCCTCGCCTTTGAGGGCCGACACCAATTGAGCCAGGGCGTGCCACGACGCCGAGAACGTCTTCGAGGACGCGACGGCACGTTCGGGACCCGCGCCCATTTCCATCACGACGTCAACGTCGAGCGCCATCGGAGATGTCGGATCATTCGTGAGTGCGACGCACGGACGATGTTGTCGACGCGCGTACGCAACGATCTCGCCAATACCCGGGGAGCGTCCCGACTGAGAGATCACCAGTACACCCGCACTGGTGAGATCGAGTGTCGCGTCCTCGGAGTAGAGCGACGGCGTGGCCAACGCCACGACGAGGCCAAGTTCCTTACCGGCCAAGTACTGAAAGAAGAGTGCCGCGTTGTCCGACGATCCGCGGGCACCGACGAGGGCGTAGTTGATGTCGCTCCACGCCAGCGCCACCCGTTGAGCTTGGCGCAACCCTTCATCGCGGCGTCGGCGAAGGACGTCCGCCTGGGAGCGAATCTCCTCTTCAAAGAATGTCGTCATAGTTCCTCAAACTTTTCTGTGCGCTGCCAACGCACCACCCCAATCGCATCACGTCACATGGCACGAGGGGCGATCGATCAATGCTTCCAATCTATGGGCGAAGGCTCAACTATTCTCCCTCATCACAGGTAATATTCTGGCTGGCGCACCAGTACCAATCATTCGCGAGGGGGCCATCGTTCCTGGTCACGTTGACGTGACAACTGACTCCGGGTACAACAAAAGTTTTTTGGGTCGCGCCTCGATCGGCGCTGAGGCGCCACGCGATGTCGCCGTCGCCGGCCCGATACATTGGCACCATGTCCGCCCCCCTCACCTGCGACGGCTGTGGCTTTCGTTGGGACGCCGTTGGCGTCGAGGAAATCGCGCCACGCCTGACTCTGGCGAGTGAGAGTTTCGTCAACGCTCTTTTGAGTGCGGGGCCGTCGTTGGAACGTCGGCCCTCACCCCAGCGTTGGTCGATCTTGGAGTACGCCAGTCACTTTCGCGACGTCCTCATCTCCATTCGCGAACGTATCATCACCGCAACCATCGTCGATTCTCCGACGGGTATCGCGATGAACCGTGACGAGAGAATGGACCGCGGAATATATCAGCGCGACACACCGTCCGACGTCGCCCTCGAACTGGCGGTACTGACGAAGCTTTTCAACAGGACACTGGCGTCACTTCCCGATAGCGCCTTTTCGCGAACTATGACCTACAGCCCCGTCACGCCGTATGAGGTCACCATTCATTGGGCGGCCGCCCAATGCGTGCACGAAGCGGAGCACCACTTGGGTGACGTGCAAGAAAACCTGAGGCTGCTGTCAGCGCAGGCGAGTTAAGGGTTTCGACACCCGACCTGGCCTCTCCCATTCCAATCACAAAAGACGTATTCTGAGCGAATGCGGATCGTCATTGTTGTAGTGGTCCTCCTCGTCGCGGTGGCGGTCGTGGGCGTGTGGCTCCCCGCCACGATCTTGCGGCGCCGCAACATCACGACGCGAGGAACTTCCGACGTTGTCGTTCGGTGCTCCAAAGGGCACCTCTTCACCACCATGTGGATCGCCGGCGCTTCGTTTAAATCGGTTCGCCTCGGCCTAAAGCGCTACCAACATTGTCCCGTCGGACACCACTGGAGTTTGGTAACGCCCGTCCCGATCGACCAGCTCAGCGAAGCCGAGCGCATCGAGGCCGCGCGGGTGCACGACATTCGAATCCCCTAAGACCTCTGTTGTAGCGGCATCGACACGATCTACGCCACGCCAACCATGTCGTGTTGACCAAGGTGATGACGATCGATGTTGACAAGGAAGAAGAAGAACGCCGCACCAATGACGAGACACAGAGCACCAAAACGAAAGGCTTGATCGTACCCGTGCACTTGACCCGCACTCACGAGCGCGACCGTCTTTGCTTGACCCTTAGCAACGGCCGCCGCGACGAACGAGCCCGCCGACGAGACGTAGATCGTGTTTTGAATGGCCGTGCCAAAGGAACCACCGAGTTGCTGAGCAGACGAAAGTACCGCCGACGCCGCCCCCGTGTCGCGGGCGTCCACGTTGAACAGCGCGGTCGAGGCCAACACCACGAAGGCCATACCGAGCCCCAAACTGGCGACGATCATCGCGGGCATCACGTGCGTGAGATACGAACTCGTCGCGCTCACCTCTGACAACAGCAACAATCCAATCGCAGTCATCAGGCAGCCGATCGTGGCGAGGGGGCGCGGACCGAATCGCGGTAACAACTGACTCGTCAGAACGGCCGACACGATGACGCCCAGGGAGAAGGGCATGAAGAGCAGGCCGGACTTCACCGCGGAATACCGGTGAATGTCCTGCAGGTAGAAAGTGATCCAAAGGAACATCCCAAAGATCCCCAACGCCACCAACGTCTGAGTGATGTACGCGCCTGCTCGTACGCGATCGGACAAGAGTCGCAACGGCAACAACGGTTGCTCCACCACCGACTCAATGACGAAGAACGCGGCCATGAGGCCAGCGCCCACGGCCATGTAGGGCCACGCGCTGGTCGAACCCCACCCATCGGTCGCCGCCTGACTCACTCCGTAGACCACCGACAGCATCCCGAGAGTGGCACAGAGCGCACCAGGTACGTCGTAGTGAGGGTGACCCTCAACCCTGGACTCCTTCACGTTGGGAATCGCGAGGCTCAACGCAATGAGCGCCATGGGTGTGTTGACGAACAAACACCAGCGCCACGAGAGGTACTGGGTCAATAATCCGCCAGCGATGAGTCCGATCGCCGCGCCCACGCCCGACAACGCGCCATAGACCGCGAAAGCCTTGGCTCGCTCCTTGGAATCGGAGAAGGTGACTGAGATGAGCGATAGGGCCGCCGGTGCGAGGAGGGCACCGAAGACGCCCTGAAGCGCCCGCGCTCCAAAGAGCCACTGTTGATTCTGCGCGAGTCCGCCCAGGAGTGACGCCGACGCGAAGCCGACGAGTCCGATGACGAAGGCCTTCTTGCGACCGAGGTAATCACCGATGCGGCCTCCGAGAAGGAGGAAGCCACCAAAGGTCAAGAGGTAGGCCGTGACGGCCCACTGGTAGTTCTTCTGGGAGATGGCGAGTCCTCCCTGGGCGAAGGGTAGGGCCATGTGGGGCAGGGCGATGTTGACGATGGACGAGTCGAGGATCACCATCAATTGGGCAATCGCTATCACGAAGAGGGCGAACCACCGACGCGGATCGGGTACTTCGGCGTGCACGACATTGTTAACGGGGATGGTCACAGGACGTTCCTTTAGATAGTGATCGCTAGAACGGGACGACGAGCAGATATGAATCGACGTAGCACTAACGCAATGCGAATGATGTGGTACGAGCAAGGCGACGAAAGAGCGGCAACGAAACTGACGGCGACAACCTCGTCCCCCGCACTGACAACAACTGTCGAGATAAACGTGCCTCCACACGGAGGGCTCTCGCGAGACAGTCTAGGAAAAGTTGCGATTGGGCGTTGGGTTGGTCACCGTGGAGGCCCGTGGCGATGTTTACACTGAGCCAATGAATAAGGACGCCGACGACTTTCCGGCCGCCGCAGGGGACGCCGCGGGTGAGGTCATCGCCACGAATCGCCTCGAATCATTTAGCGACGGCGTGATGGCGGTGATCATCACCATCATGGCCTTCAATCTGCGTCCGCCGGCGCACGACGCCTGGGCCGACGTGGCACACCGACTGCCTACGCTGCTCATCTACATCTTGAGCTTCACGATGATCGGCATCTACTGGAACAATCACCACCATCTCCTTCGATTGACCACCACCATCAGTGGCGGGGTGATGTGGTCCAACTTGGCACTGCTCTTTTGGTTGTCCCTCGTTCCGGTCGTCACCGAATGGGTCGGACAAGGTGCGACTTCGGCGTACCCCGCAGTGGCCTACGGCATCGTGTCTCTGGCGTGCGCGCTGGCCTATTACGTCCTCGTGCGCACCATTCTTCGTGCGAACCACCACGACGCCGGTCTTACCCGCGCGCTCGGCCGCGACACCAAGGGCGCCATCTCACCGTTCGTGTCCATCGCTGGAATCGCGTTGGCCTTTGTCAACCCGTATCTTTCCTACGCCTGTTACGCGATGTTGTCGCTGATGTGGATCATTCCCGACCGTCGCCTCGTGCGAGAACATCGTCACTGAGCTACCTACTTGGGCGCACACCCAATCGCGCGTGCATACGCAGTGAACGACAAGGAGTAGAGCGATACCGCCGAAGGGTTTGAGCGAACAAGGCTGAACCTCCACCGACCGACTTGTTGGTGCCAGTAGTCGTGCAACGTGACGCCGCTGATCTCGTAATTCACCAACCACCAGCCGTTCGACATCTGACTCACTTGAAGAATGGTCGCGGGTCCGGGCGAGCTCCGACATTCCTGGTGCCAGCGCACGTAGCGGGCCTCGGTGATCACCGCCTGGCTCGCTGCGTCAAAACGCTTCCACACCGGGGCGTCGTCGTTGCGTTGGTAGTCGACGTTGAATTGCGCGGCGACGTCACGTAGTTGCGATGCGGTGGCCGGCTCGCGGGCGCCCCCGCTCGAGCGACCCACGAGCGAAAACCCCACCATCACCACGACGAGCAGCATGAGTCCCGTACGGACTCTCTGCCGGAGGTAGTGACGCGACATGATGACCAAAACTACTGATGCGCCCCGGCTGGGGCATTCCAAAATTTTTACCCCATTGTCACGCGTTCACAATTTGGAGGTCCTAGGGTGAAAAAAGTAATTGTGTGATTTGTCCCCAACCGCTATAATCGATACCCCCTGTAAATTTTGAGCGATCCGACCAGAACCCGACGCTCCCAACCGAGAGGATTCTGTCGTGAACTCCTTTGACGAGCTTGAATCGAACGTGCGCTGGTACTGCCGCCGCTGGCCCGCGGTGTTCACGTCGGCCTCGGGCAGCGTCATCACCGACGAAGATGGCGTTGAATACCTCGACTTCTTCGCCGGAGCTGGCGCACTCTCCTACGGTCACAACAACCCGTTGTTCGTCGACGTCGCCATCGAGCACCTTCGTGCAGGTCGTCTCATGCACTCCCTCGACACCTTCACCCCGGAGAAGCGGCACTTCCTGGACACGATGCAGCGAACCGTCCTCGCTCCACGCCAACTCGACATGGTCGTCCAGACGGTCGGCCCGACTGGCGCGACGGCCGTCGAAGCCGCCCTGCAGTTGGCCCAACGCCTGAGTGGACACCGAGCGGTACTCGGTTTCGAGGGTGGGTACCACGGCATGAGTTATCGCGCCGCGTCGATCTCGGCCTCCATGGCCGGGCGCGAGACCAGTGCCCACCTGAAGGACTTCGTTGCCCTGCCCTTCGTGCGCCACGTGACCGACGCAGACATCGAGCTACTCGACGCCACCTTGCGCGCTCCGGTCAACGGTCAGCCCATCGGTGCGGTCATCATCGAGCCCACTCAGGGCGAGGGTGGCGCACGCCCCTTCGACCCGGCGTATCTCGGCGCGATTCGCCGCATCACGCGCGAACTGGGAATCTTGGTCATCGCCGACGAGATCCAGGCAGGCGTCGGTCGCACCGGTCCGTTCTTCTCCTTCGAGGGGTCACAACTCGACCCCGACATCATCTGTGTTTCGAAGTCCATCAGCGGACTGGGTCTGCCAATGGCCATCTTGCTCGTGCGACGCAGTCTGGACACGTGGAATCCCGGCGAGTTCTCGGGAACGTTCCGCGGTAACAACCTCGCGTTCGCGACCTCGGCCACGATGCTCGACAACTACTGGTCGGACTCCACACTCGAGAAGAACACCGAGCAATTCGGACAGACCACGCGCAGCGCCCTCGAGGCGATTTCCGCGAACTTCGGGGAGGGCCGCTTTGACGTCCGGGGCAACGGGATGCTCTGCGGTCTCGCGGTTGGCGACACTGAACTAGCCACCAACATTTCGCGTTACGCCTTCGAGCGACGTCTCATCGTTGAGACTTGTGGCCCGGGAGACACCGTCGTGAAGTTGCTGACCCCGCTCGTTGTCGAGCCCGCGCAGCTAGATGAAGGGCTCACTCGTCTGGCACTCGCCGTCGAGCAGGCCTGCTCGGAACGTTGAGCGACGTCTCGACGTGGCGCGAATTTTTCGTCGCCACTGACCCACAGGGTCTCGCCGTCCTCGCCCACGCCGCGGGACTGGCCGTCGAGTCACTCGACCAACCGAGGAGCGGACCTCGCTCTGATCGCACACCGGCCCAACTGCGTGCCGGCGTGCGCGCCCTCGACGTATGCCCGCCCGACGGCGTCAAACTCGACACCGTCCTCGGCGAACTCGGCACGACCGTGTGGGCCCACGGCGTTCGCCCCCTGGACGTCGCGTGCGTGGCACACCTGCATCCGCCGACCGTGATCCCGGCGGTGGTGAGTGAACTAACGATAGCGAGTACCAACCAATCGATGGACTCCTGGGATCAAGCACCCGCCGCCACCGAGGTCGAACTGCACCTCATGGATTTCCTGTGTTCGCGTATCGGCTTTCCCGCGAGTGCGTCGGGGGTCATGACCTCGGGAGGCACCGCCTCGAACAATTTGGGGCTGACGCTCGCTCGCTCATGGGCGGCCGCGAAGATCGGTGTTGACGTCTTGCAGTCGGGTCTGCCAGCCGAGGCGCGGACGTGGCGACTGCTCACCTCGGACCAGGCCCACTTTTCGATTCAACGCGCGGCGGCCCAACTCGGACTCGGTCGCGACGCTGTCATCACCATTGACACGGACGCTTCCGGCGCAATGGATCTTGCCCACTTGGACGCGACCCTGGCACGCATGAGACTCGACGGTCTCGTGCCCATCGCCATCGCCGCGACGGCCGGCACCACCGACCTCGGAGCCATTGACCCCCTCGCCGAGATCTCTCGGCGCGCTCGCGAGGTTGGTGCATGGTTTCACGTGGACGCGGCCGTGGCCGGAGCGTTCATCATGTCCGACGTCTTGTCGCCACGTCTGGTCGGACTCGACGCGGCCGATTCGGTCACCGTCGACTTCCACAAACTCTGGTGGCAGCCCTTTAACGCCAGCGCTTTCCTCATACGCGACGTCGAGCGCTTCGACCTGTTACGAGTGCGGTCGAACTACCTGGACCGTGGCGACGAACTCGAGGGCATGATCAATCTCGTGGGACGCTCGCTCGACACCTCTCGACGCTTCGACGCGGCCAAGGTCGTCGCATCTCTGCGCACGATCGGACAAATCGACTTCGCCGCAATGCTCGAGCACCTCGTGGACCTCACCGCCTACGCCGCCGCTCGAGTCAACGCCAGTGACGCTTTTGAGCTCTTGGCACCCGCGTCGGCGGTCACGTGCGTCTTCGACGCGCACGGACGCTCCGGTGATGACCTGCGTCGAGTCCAACACGACTTGCTCGCTGAGGGCGTCATGGTGCTCGGACGCACTGAGATCAAGGGGCGCGCCGCCCTCAAGTTCACTTTCATGAATCCACTCACGACCCGCGACGACGTCGATCACCTGCTCGCCGTCATCACCGCGCGCTTGTTCGTCTAGCGCTTGCGGACACGGCGCCGAGGATGAACCCGTGAACTCTGACGTCGAACACCACGATCACCCGGTTCGAGAACCCAAGGTCATCCTCTACTACTGCTTCACCCCTTTGGCCGATCCCGAGGCGATTCGACTGTGGCAGCACACCTTGTGCACGTCGTTGAAGTTGACCGGAAGAATCCTGATCTCACCTCACGGCATCAACGGAACGCTGGGCGGACCGATGACCGCGATGAAGAAGTACGTGAGAGCGACACGGTCGTATCCGGGGTTTCACGATCTCGACATCAAATGGTCCGAAGGGACGGGCGCAGATTTTCCTCGTCTCCGCGTGAGAGTGCGCGACGAGGTCGTCTCCTTCGGGGCCCCGGGCGAACTACACGTGTCGTCAGGCGGTGTCGTCGGGGGAGGCCAACACCTAAGTCCCCGCGAAGTGCATGAACTCGTCGAGCGACGAGGAGACGACGTCGTCTTCTTCGACGCACGTAACGCCTTTGAAGCGGCCATCGGTCGCTTCAAGGGTGCGATCATCCCCGACGTCGAGACCACTCGTGACTTCGTGGGGCTCTTCGACCGAGGCGTCTACGACCACTTGAAGACGCGTCCGATCGTGACCTACTGCACCGGAGGCGTGCGCTGCGAGGTGCTGAGCGCACTGATGGTGTCGCGGGGCTTTCGCGAGGTCTATCAGATCGATGGCGGCATCGCCCGCTACGCGGAGGAGTTCGCCAATCGCGGCTTGTGGGAAGGTTCACTCTTCGTCTTTGACGAGCGACTCATCCAAGAGTTCGGTGAGGACACCGTTGTCCTGGGGCGCTGTGAAGGTTGCGCCGCTCCCACCAGTCACTACTACAACTGCGCCAACCTCGCGTGTCGTGCACTCATCTTGCTCTGCGACGAGTGCGCCACGCGACATTCGAGCCTGGATTGCGGTCCGCGCCACGCGAACGCCCCACGCGTCACGACGTAGTCGTCGGACGTAGTGACTCGACCGCGCGAATTACTTTGTCTCGGGCGTTTCGCTCGGCGGCGTCGCGACGCGCCGTCCGATGCCCGATGCCAGCATGACGGAATTAGGCACCTTCAAGATTCCCGACTCGGTCCGCACGGTGACGTAGGTCAGACCGATGCCGCGTACCTGTCCCTCGACCACCCCGAGGGCGCCCGAGCGGATAACGATGTCCTCACCCACGCGAAACGGACGCGCGAAGAGCAACACCAGTGACGCGAAGATGTTCGCCAGGCTCTGTTGGGCCGCGATACCGAGGATGATGCCCGCCAACCCCGCGCCGATCAACAAGTGCTGCACCGAGAGGCCGAAGACGGCGAAAATGCCCAACAGGAGAATGATGTAGCCCAGCCCCGTCGACACCAGTCGAACGATCGCCCCCGCGGCGATGCCCGACTGGGCCGTCACGAGCTTGCCCAGTGACAGTGCCCACCAGCGAACCGTGTAGGAACCCGCGACCGCGAGAGAGACGACCAGGACCCAGACCAGCACCACCAGGGGAGACTTGTGTGATGTCCGGTGCAGGTGAACCGCTTCTTCCATCACCGCGATCGCCACGGCGAGCACGACGACCGAGCGAAACCAGTCACCCCAGTGCGCCGGATGCATCAAGTCGGTGGCGCGCCGGTTCATCACGTCCACTGTACCGAGGTAAGGACGTCGCACCGCAGCGCTACCATGAAGCCCGTAGGCCCTAGGAGGTTTCGTGAGTGACTTGCCCCGACTACAGGTGTACGCGTTGGACTGCCCCGACCCGATCGCCCTCGCTGATTTCTACGCCCGACTCACCGGTGGCGAAGTGGAACCCCTGGACGACTTTCCCGTCGAGCAGGTGACGTGGATCGAGATGATGACCGAAAACGGCGCGGTTCTCGGGTTCCAGAAGATTGCCAATTACGTCGCTCCCACGTGGCCCGAGGGACCGGTCCCCCAACAGGTTCACCTCGATTTCGAGGTCTCGGACCTCGACGCGGGTGAGGAGCACGTGTTGAGCGTGGGTGCGCTCAAGGCCGAGTACCAACCGGGCGAGACGTTTCGGGTCTACTACGACCCCGTGGGCCACCCGTTCTGTCTCGTGCTCGCCAACTAGGAACACCCACGAGCGGGGTCGTCGTCAGCGGTTAGACTATTCCTTCGCGTCTCAAAGTCTCGACTTTGGGAACACCGAGGACCTGTGGTGCAGCTCGGAGTGCACGCCGCCCTGTCAAGGCGGAGGTCGCGGGTTCAAATCCCGTCAGGTCCGCTCGGAACCCGAAAGGGTGACGAGGAGGTCGAGTAGCTCAGTCGGTAGAGCGCGCGCCTGAAAAGCGTGAGGTCACCGGATCGACGCCGGTCTCGACCACTTTGTCAATGACCCCGTGTCACCTTCTGGTGGCGCGGGGTCGTTTCCTTTTGACTAGCAGTCCACTCGCCGCGCTAGTGCCTCAGGCGCCTTCGAAGTCGAAGCCGAGATCGGGGGCGTCAAAAAGCGCGTCGAACTCCCAGCCCTCCTCGGCCGCCATGGTTGCCGCCGTACCACCGCGATCGACCACCGCGAGGAGCAGCACGACGCGCGCCCCGAAGTCGCGAACGACGCGCGCCGCCTCGAGCAAACTGGTCCCGCGCGTCACGGTGTCCTCAGTGATCACCACCACGTCATCGGCCAAGAGCCGTCCGGCGATACGCCCACCAGCGCCGTGGTCCTTTTCTTCCTTGCGCACACTGAAGGCGCGAAGAGGCCGACCCCGCGTCGCGCCAACGCCCGCGGTGATGAATGAGACGCTGTCGGCGCCCATCGTGAGTCCACCGATCGCAGTCACCGCGTCGGGGAGGCGCTCGAGCATCAGATTCGCGACGTCGAGCATCACCTCGGGCGCACAAATGGTCTGTTTGGAGTCGATGAACCAACTGGAGCGTCGACCTGACTTCAAGGTGAAATCGCCACGACGCACCGAGTAAGTGAGCAAGTGCTCGCGCACGCGTTCGCGCGCGTCGCTCACGTCAACACCACCTGTCCCGAACCGGGCCGCGCGTGCCCGACCACCGTAGCCACCACGCCAGCGGCGCGCGCCGCGTTGATCGCGTCATCGACGTCGTCAGCGTCCACGCACACCACCATGCCGAGTCCGCAATTGAAGACGCGCACCATCTCGTGGGCGCTGACCTGACCGCGGCGCTGAATCTCGTAGAAGATCTCCGGCGTCTCGAAGGAGTCCATGTGGATGACGGCGTCGAGCGTGACGGGCAGCACCCTCACGACGTTGCCGACGATCCCCCCGCCCGTGATGTGTGCGGCGGCGTGCAGACCGTTGCCGACCGCCGCGGCGATCGCCATCACCGCCGGTGCGTAGATGACTGAGGGCACGAGTAACTCATCGCCCAGTGATCGCTGCGCTCCGTCGTACGCCGGAAGACCAAGGTCCTCGTCCGTTGTGATCAGCACGCGACGCGCCAGCGAATATCCGTTCGATCGAAGTCCCGGTGACCCGAAGCCGATCAACGCGTCACCCTTCCTCACCCGGTGAGCACCGAGTTCGTGCCCGCGCTCGACGACGCCCACGGCAAAACCCGCCACGTCGAGGTCATCGGGGCGCATCACGCCTCCGTGTTCGGCCGTCTCACCGCCCAGTAACGCCGTACCGCACTGGCGACACCCCTCGGCGATTCCCGCGACGAGTTCACTCAGGCGCTGGGCGTCGATGCGCCCGACCGCCACGTAGTCGAGCATGAACAGCGGCTCGGCTCCCGCGCACACCAAGTCGTCGACCAGCATGGCTACGAGGTCGATACCCACCGTGTCGTAGCGGCCGAGTTGGCGCGCGATCTCGAGTTTGGTCCCCACTCCGTCGGCCGATGAGACGATGACCGGGTCGTGGTAGCGACCAGTGTTGAGATGAAACAGGCCGCCGAAGCCGCCGATGCCGCCAAGTACTTCGGGCCGCGCCGTCGAAGCGACGACGTCCTTGATCCGCTGCACGAAATTATCGCCCGCTTCGATCGACACGCCGGCGTCAGCGTAGGTCAGCCCACCCTCGGGCTGATCGAGCAGTCGGCTCACCATCGACCTCCGGCAGCGCTGATGGTCACGGGCACCGGAGCCGGGTAGGTGCCGGTCAGGCAGGCGTCACAGCACTCGCCGTCGAGGCCGATCGCCGCGCGCAAGTTCTCGAGTGAGATGAACTCCAAGGTGTCTGAGCCAATGAAGTCGTTCATCTCGGCCACCGTATGATGCGCAGCGAGCAGATCGTCACGCGTCGGCGTGTCGATACCGAAGAAGCAGGGCCACTTGAAGGGCGGTGACGAGATGCGCAGGTGCACCTCGGCTGCTCCAGCGTCGCGCAACATGCGCACGAGCGCACGCGTCGTCGTACCGCGCACGATGGAGTCGTCAACCACGACGAGTCGCTGACCCTCGATGTTCTCGCGCAGGGGGTTGAGCTTTCGCCTTACGCTCGCCGCGCGCTTAACTTGATCGGGGGAAATAAATGTTCGACCGATATAACGGTTCTTGACCAGTCCGTAGCCGAAGGGGATCCCTGAGGCCTTGGCGTACCCCTCAGCGGCCGGCACGCCGGAGTCCGGCACACCCATGACGAGGTCGGCCTCGACGTGCGACTGGTTCGCCAGCAACTCTCCCATGCGCCGGCGCGTCGTGTGGACCTGATGTCCCATGAGGTACGAGTCCGGACGCGCGAAGTAGACGAATTCGAAGATGCACAAGTGGTGCTTGTCACTCGCGGGCTCGAGTAGCTGGACGGTGGTGACGCCGATGTCGGTCAAAGTCACCATCTCTCCCGGCAGAATCTCACGCAAGAACGTAGCGCCGATCACGTCCAGCGCCGGCGTCTCGGACGCGACGACCCAGCCCTCAGGTTCCTCGGGCGTACCGAGTTGTCCGAGACACAACGGGCGAAAGCCGTGCGGATCACGAACGGCGTGGATCTTGCCGGACTCGAGGATAACCATCGAGAAGGCGCCCTCGGCCTGGGACAGGACCTCGGCGAGGGCTTCGGACACGCTCGCGCCGCGCTCCACCGCGCGCGCCAGGAGTTCGGCCACCAGGTCCGAATCCGACAGCATCGAGGTCACCTGGATGCCCGCCTCCTCGGCCAACGCGACGGTGTTGGTCAAGTTCCCGTTATGCGCGATCGCGAAGATCGATCCCGCGGCGGAACGAAAGACCGGCTGGGCCGCGGTCCAGTTCGCCGAACCCGAGGTGGAGTAGCGCGTGTGACCGATGACGTGAGACCCCGCGAGCGCGCGCAGGGTGGCGTCGGTGAACACGTGCGACACGAGACCGTTGTCTTTGACCACGGTGATCTGGTGATTATTGAAGGTCGCCATGCCCGCTGATTCCTGGCCGCGATGCTGTAAGGCGTACAGCGCGTCGTAGCACTGGTAGGCGACGTCAGAACCGGGAGCCACGATGCCAACGACCCCACAGGCCTCCTTCAAGCGTTCTCCCTCGACGGGATCGTTATCAAGCGGCACTGGCCCATTCTTTCACAGACATTCCAGCGTAGTGACACCTGCTCATTACGCTGTCAACGTGATTGATCTGCACACCCACTCGAACTTCTCGGACGGCTCGGATTCTCCCGCTGAACTGGCCGCCAAGGCCCACGATCTCGGGCTACGCGCCATTGCCCTGACCGACCACGACACGACCGCCAGTCACGACGAGATGGCCGTGGCCTGCGCCTCCTACGACCTCGAACTGGTACCGGGAGTGGAGATTTCCCTTCTCGACACGGTGTTCGCGCGCCAACTCGACGACGGATCCTCCGTCGCACGCGGCGTGCACGTCCTGGCCTATTTCTTGCCACTGGACGCCACTCACCCAGTGCAGGTTCAACTGGCTCGCCTGCGCCAGGACCGCGCCGAACGCAACGTGCGACTCATCGCACGACTGCGCGACCTGGGCTTCGAACGCCTCTCTCTCGAGGCGGTGACGTCGCGGGCGGCGAACGCCGAGGGGGTCGGTCGCCCGCACTTCGCGGCGGCGATGTTCGACCTGCACCCCGAAATCGTGGGAGTTCGCACGCCCGAAACCTGGTCGCGCCTCTTCGTCGACTGGCTGGGCGCCACCGGTCGGGCCTACGTCCCTAAGACGACGCTCACCCTCGAAGGTTTCCTCGAGGCCGCCACGGGATCGGGAACCGTCTTTTCGATCGCGCACCCGCTGCTCAACTACCTACCGGACTACAGCACTACCAGCATCCTCGAACGGATGCCCGCAATCCTGGCGTCGCTGCGTGAGCGCGGACTCGCTGGCGTCGAGGCTTACTACGGCGGCACCAGCGAGGCCACGCGGGTGCTGATGGTGAAACTCGCGCGCGACGCCGGCCTCATCCCCACGGGCGGATCCGATTACCACGGTCTCTTCAAGGAGGACGTGTCCCTGGGTGTGGGTCACAGCGGCGACCTGCGGGTTCCCGACGAGATCCTCGACGAGTTGCGCGCCGCCCGCTAGTCGAGCAGGAGCGCTTCGCTGAGTGCTCGGTCGCGTCGGGCCGCGATGTCCGACACCGCCACACTCACGAGTCCACCCAAGTGCACCGTCGAACCGCCCACCGTGCCCAAGATGGTGACGGGCACGCCGGCCGCCAGTGCGCGAGCAACGAAGGCCTCGGCGTCGGAGGTCGCAATAACGAAGCGACCGGGGAACTCTGAGAACAGTTCCGCGTGACCTTCCAATTTCGCGACGTGAACGCCGAGTCCGGTGGCGCTCGCCATTTCCGCGATCGCGGTGGCCAGACCTCCCGCACTGACGTCGTGAACGGCGGTGACGTCACTCGTAGCACCCGCACAGATTTCTGCGACTTCGCCGCTCACGAACGCGAATGTCGAGTTCAGTCTGGCGGCGTCAAAGGTAGCCAGTCGGCCACCGCGACGTCCGCGCCGCGTCGCCCAACGTGATCCCGCCAAGGGGAACGGTTGGGTGCCTGAGGCCTCGCGATGTCCCACCAGCACGACAGCGTCGCCCTCGTGCCAGTTCCAGCCCGGTGGTGGCGCCACCAGCGACTCGACCACGCCGAGCAGTCCGACGACTGGAGTGGGGTCGATGTCACGACCACCGCTCTCGTTGTAGAGCGACACGTTGCCACCGATGACCGGTATGCCCAACCCGTGACAGGCCGCAGCCATTCCGTCCACGGACTCCGAGAGTTGCCACATCACTTCGGGGTGTTCGGGGTTGCCGAAATTGAGACAATTGACGACCGCTTTGGCCGTCGCCCCCACGCAGGCCAGGTTCGCCACTCCCTCGGCCACCGTCATCGCTGTACCGTCGCGTGGATCGAGCGCGCACCAGCGCGGGTTCGAGTCCGTGGAGAGAGCGATGCCACGCTCGGACAGAGGTAGGCCCGGTCCGGCGAGACGCAACAGCGCGGCGTCACGACCCGGTCCCACGACGGTGTTGAGGAACAGTTGCGAATCGTACTGGCGATAGACCCACTCCGGGCTCATCAAGAGGTTCAACAAGTCGGCCGTGGCGTCGCCCTCCGGTTCGTCACTCGTCGGATCGTCGGCGTGAACCATATCGAGGTCCGCGGGCCGCTGACGCGGGCGGTCGTAGAGGGGCGCGTCATCGGCCAACGAAGACGCGGGTACTTCAGCCAGCACCGCACCGTCGAAACCATCGCGCACCCGCAACATCGCCACCCGGGATCCGTCGGCCATCAACGTGGGTTCCACCACGTGACCCACGACACTGGCACGCACCTCCCACTTGTCACACACCGCCACCACGGCGGCGAGGTTCTCGGGGGTGATGATGGCGAGCATCCGCTCCTGGCTCTCGGAGGTCATGATCTCAAAGGGCTGCATCCCCCGCTCGCGTTGGGCCACGGCGGTGACATCGACGTCCATTCCCACTCCACCCTTAGCGGCGGTCTCACTCGTCGCACACACCAGACCGGCTCCGCCGAGGTCCTGGATGCCCACGACGTAGCCGTGATCGAGCAGTTCGAGACACGCTTCGATCAATCGCTTCTCCTCGTAGGGGTCGCCGACCTGCACGCTCGGTCGTTTGGCGTCGTCGATCGACGCGGCCCCGTCGTCTCCGGAGAAGCCCGCCGACGCCAGCACCGACACGCCACCAATACCGTCTCGGCCGGTCGAGGAACCCAACAAGACGGCGTAGTTCCCGATTCCCGAGGCGACGCCCAGGGCCAAGCGATTCGTCGGCAGAGCGCCTACCGCGAGCACGTTCACGAGCGGGTTGGCGCTATAACACTCGTCAAAGGTGAGTTCACCACCGATGGTGGGCACACCCACCGAATTCCCGTAACCAGATATTCCCGACACCACGCCCTCGACCAGCCACCTGGTGCGCGCGTCGTCGAGCTCGCCAAAGAAGAGCGGGTCCATCACGGCCAATGGTCGTGCACCCATGGAGAACACGTCGCGCAAGATGCCCCCGACACCGGTGGCGGCCCCTTGGTAGGGCTCGATCGCCGACGGGTGATTGTGGCTCTCGATGCGAATGGCGACGCCGATGCCGTCGCCGGCGTCAATGACCCCGGCTCCCTCACCGGGCCCGACCAGCACGTGATCTCCCGCCGAAGGCAGGCGTCGCAGGTGCAAGCGCGACGACTTATACGAGCAGTGTTCGCTCCACATCACTCCGTAGAGCGCGAGTTCCAGGGGGTTGGGTTCACGCGACAACACCCGACGAATGTCGTCGAGCTCCGAGTCGCTCAGCCCGAGGGCGCGGTGCAGGGTCTCGGGGGCGCTGTTCACCCCCACAAAACTACCGGGCGCAGCACGTCGCCCGACGCGCACCTCGCTCAGTGCACCATCGCTCGCGCACCGACGAAGCTTTCCAGCAGTACTCGCCCGTCGGCACTTCCGAGCAGCGTCGACATCGCGCGCTCGGGGTGGGGCATCAGCCCGACCACGTTGCCCATCTCGTTTGCGACCCCCGCAATATCGTCGCGCGACCCGTTGGGATTCTCGCGGTAGCGAAGCACGATCTGATCGTGTTCGACGAGTGAGGCGTGGACGTCGTCATCACAGGTGTACGCACCCGAGAAGTGGTTAATGGGTACGACCAGTTCGACTCCCACCCGCGATGCGCTGGTCAACACTGAGCGCGTGGAGCTCACGACGAGGGTGGTGGGCTGGCACAAGAAGGTCAGACCGCGGTTCTTTTGCAGGGCCCCAGGTAACAACCCTGCTTCGGTGAGCACCTGAAAGCCGTTGCAGATCCCGAGTACGGGACCACCTGCACCGGCGAAGGCCGCGACTGCCGCCATCACGGGTGAAAAGCGTGCGAGCGCACCGGGGCGCAGGTAGTCGCCGTGGGCGAAGCCCCCTGGCAATATGACGCCGTCGACGTCGCCCAGGGACGTCGCGGAGTGAAAGATGAATTCCGCGCTCGCTCCGAGTTCCTCCACGGCCTGGGCCGCGTCGAACTCGCAATTCGACCCGGGAAAGACCACGACTCCGATACGCGTCACGCGCTAACTCTCCTCATCCAGCCGCGCGGTGGCGTCCTCGATCACCGGGTTCGATAACAGTCGCTCGGCTAAGGCCTGCGCGCCCGACAGCGCCGCCGCTGGACCGTCCGCCTCGATGTCGAAGCGAAACAACTTGCCCGCGCGTACCGCACTGACACCGCCAAAGCCCAGGGCCGGCAAGGCTCGCTCGATGGTAGCCCCTTCGGGATCAGCGATTCCCGGACGTAACGAGACTTCGACGACGACGGAGTAGTTCACGCCTAAAACCGTAACAGCCGTGAACCCCGTGGAGATCAACGTTCGCGTACCGACACCCACGAACCGACGACCGGGTCGAGTTGGCGTGCCTCGTGGTGGGTGAGTTGCACCCAGGTCGTCTCGTCCTCGCTCTCGACCACTACACGCACCTCGAAACCCAAACGGATCACGTCGAGCACCCGCGCCCGCGGCCCGGTCTCGGCGTCGCAGAGTTGCAGGTCGTGAGGTCGATAGGCGACGCCCTGCCACGTGGTGAGGGGACCGAGGAACTCGTGGACGAAGGCCGACGCGGGCTTGTCGTATACCTGGTCGGGAGGACCCACCTGCTCGATGCGTCCGTGGTGCAGGATGACGATGCGGTCGGCGACCTCCATGGCCTCGCTCTGGTTGTGGGTCACCAAGATGGTGGTGATACCGAGTTCTCGTTGCAGGGACCGCACCCACACGCGCAACTCTCCGCTCACCTGGGCGTCGAGCGCCGCGAAGGGCTCGTCGAGCAACAGCACCTCGGGCTTGATTGCGAGCGCCCGGGCCAAGGCCATGCGCTGGCGCTGGCCGCCGGAGAGTTGACGAGGGTAACGATCGCCGAAATCGCCCAAGCGCACGAGACCCAGTAACTCGTTCACTTCCTTCTTTCTTTGCGCCGAACCCACCCGTCGCACTTTGAGTCCGTAGGCGACGTTGTCGAAAACCGTCATCTGGTTGAACGGGGCGTAGTCCTGGAAGCAGAATCCGATCTGCCGATGACGAGCCTCCACGCGCGTCACGTCGCGGCCGTGCAATTCCACCGTGCCACTATCGAGGGTCTCGAGGCCCGCGATGATGCGCAACAGGGTGGACTTGCCCGAGCCCGATGGTCCTAGTAGCGCCGTCATCGAACCCGACGGGATCTCGTCGCTGATGTCGTCGAGCACCAGATCGGCCCCGAAGTGCTTGGTGATGTCCTTAAGGACGATACTCATGGCGCAACCTTTCGCGGTGTCGGGCCAGTCCGAGCACCAGTAGGACGAGTATGGAGACGGTCGAGAGCAGACTGACCCCGATGAAGCCCTGATAGGGGGTGTAGTTATCGAAGTTATTGGAGATATTGAGCGTCAGCGTCTCGGTGCGAAACCCGATGTTGCCCGAGACGATCAGGACCGAGCCGTACTCCCCAATGACCCGCGCGATAGTGAGCGTGACGCCGTAGGCCATCGCCCACATGATCGAACGCATCGTGACGGTCAAAAAGATGCGTGCCCGACCCGCGCCCAACGTCTGGGCGGTCTCTTCCTGGTGGGTACCCACCGCGCGCAACAAGGGCATCACCTGACGTGAGACGAGCGGCAACGAGACGAAGACTGACGCCACCACGATCGCCCAGTACGTGAACATGATGTGCAGGCCCCACGCGCCCAGAGGTCGACCCAGCCAGCCCCCTTGGGCGTAGGCCAGTTCCAGAGCCAGGCCAATGATGATCGGTGACATCGCCAGAGGTAGGTCGATCAGGGTGTCGAAGATCCGAGTGAGCCACGAGGGATGACGAACGATCCACAGCGACACCCCGAGACCGAAGATCACGTTGAGCGGCACCGCGACGACGGCCACGCGAAGGGTCAGCCACAATGCTGAGTCCATCTCGGCGTTGGAAAGCGCACTCACGAACGCCGAGACGCCCCGCGAGAACGCCTGTTGGAACACGAAACCCAGGGGTAGTGCCACGAGAGCGCCCACGTAACAGAGCACCAGGATTCGCAAGGTCAAGGAACGTCGTTTCACGACTGGCCCCTCCCGATCCGACGCGCGGCGACGCTCGCCACCGTGAGCACGACCAGGGCCATCACCAGGAGTCCGATGGACACCGCGGACGCCGCGTCCACCTCACCCGAGTTCGCCAGGGAATACACGTAGGAACTCGCCACTTCGGAACGATAGGGAAGGTTGTTGGAGATAAACACCACCGAGCCGTACTCCCCGAGGGCGCGCGCGAAGGCCAGTCCGGTACCGGTCAAGATCGCCGGTGCCAGGGCGGGCAGGGTGATGGAGCGAAACACCCTCGACGACGAAGCGCCCAGCGTGGCGGCGGCGGCTTCGGCGGTGAACGTTCGTTCCTCCAAGATCGGCTGGACCGCGCGGACGCTGAATGGCAACGTCACGAAGGTGATGGCGATGGTGATGCCGATCCACGTCCCCGTCACGTTGAGATGAAAGGGCGAATGGGGACCGTAGAGGGTGTAGAAGGTGACACCAGCGACCACCGTGGGCAAGGCGAAGGGCAGGTCGATCAAGGCGTTGAGGATGAATTGACCGGGGAACCGGTCACGGACCAGGACCCAGGCGGTCGCCGTCCCGGCCACCATATTGACCAGCGCACCCGCCGCCGAGCACCATAACGTCAGGCGAATGGCGCTCAGTGCTTCGGGTTGCGTGAGCGCACTCCAGAACTGTCCGAACCCGTTGCCGAAGGCGTGCGACACCACGGCTGCGAGGGGGATCAGGACCACGAGGCTCAAATACGTGACCGCGAGGCCGCGGGCTCCCTGGGCAGTCAGCGTGGACGCGTAGCGCCGCACCCCCCGCTCACGTGGGGGGTGCGGCGATGCTTCGCTCGGGGTGGGCTTAAGAAGCAGTGCCGGCAAAACGCTCCAGATAAGTCACGAGCCCTCGGGTGGTCACCGACGTCGAGCCCGCCGCGAAGACGGCGGTCGGCCAGAAGAAGGTGGAGTTGACGCTCTTCCAACCCTGGGGACTGATGTTGGTCACCGACCAAAGACTGTTGGGCTTGGTGAACTTCACGAAACTCGCGGACGTCGCCTTCCAGATGGTCGAGATCACTGGTCGAAAGCCCAGGCTGGCCAACTGACCCTGACCCGCCGCCGAGAACGCGTAGCGATAGAACGCCTGCGCCCCAGGGTTCGTGACGCCGGTGTTGGTGAGAGCGAAGGGGTTCTCGATCAGGAAGGACTGGGGTGGGTAGACGATACTGATGGGGTCACCCGCCGCGACCGCGGCCTTGGCGTCGTCCTCGTAGTCCAAGAGCACGTTGCCGGTGCCCGCGACGAACGCCGACATCGAGGCCGAGCCGCTGGTGGGCTGGGCCACCGTGTGAGTGAGGACCTGCTTCAAGAAGACTCTCGCCTGTGCGGGGGTCTTACCCTGTTGGAGTTGCGAGGAGTAGGCCGCGAGCAGGTTCCAACGCGCACTGCCAGAGGTGAGTGGATTCGGGGTCACGATCTGGACACCCTTGTTGATGAGATCCGACCAGTTCGTGATCTTCAGGGGATTACCCCTTCGCACGACGAAGACCACCACCGAATCGGTCAAGATGCCCGGGGTCGGGTAGACGATCGATGAGGTCTTGCCGGTCAACTTCAAGTTGACGTGTCCGTAGGTCTGCTCCTGGGTCGCCCAATTCGCCGGGACCTTGCCAGTCGTGACCAGTGAGGACACGTTGGCCTCGTAGGACAGGTAGACGAGATCGGCGGGTTGGCCGGCCTCGACGTTGTGCGTCTGGGTGTCCGACGCCCCGAAAGAATTGGTGAACGTCACACCGGCGCCCGCGGGAGTGGCCTGGAATGAAGCTTCCAGCGCCTTAAAGGCTGGTCCGACCACCGAGTAACCCACGACGTTGACGTTGTCCGTCGTTGCGGCCCCGGACGACGCTGGGATACTCCACATGGGAAGGGTCACGGCGATCGCCAAGGTGGCGAACCGCGCGACGCGATGGATTGGTGGGGTCATGTAATTCTCTCCTATATCTATATTTTCTAGTGACAAACTAGAGAATAGCCACTGTCAGTTCCTCGCGCAAGTTTTAGTGCGATGGTCCTAGGAGATTTGAGGTCCGCCGAACCAATCACCGAGTGATTGTCCCGTAATTCGCTCGTAGGCCGACTGGTAGCGCTCGGCGGTGATCGCCGCGACGTCCTCGGGCACCGGAGGCGGCGGCGGTGTGTGGTCCCAGTGAATGGCGTTCAGCCAGTCACGAAAGGGCTGTTTGTCATAAGAGGGCGGCACTTCGCCCCTGCGCACGAGTTCAGCCGGCCAGATACGCGACGAATCAGGGGTCAGTACCTCGTCACACACCACCAGCTCGTCGTCGACGAAACCGAGTTCGAATTTGGTGTCGGCCAGGATGAGTCCGCGCGCGGCCAGGCGAGCGGACGCCCGAGTGAAGATGTCGCGGCACAGCGCGCTCGCGCGCTCGACCAACTCGACGCCAACGATGGTGGCTGCTTCGTCCAGGCCGATGTTGAGGTCGTGACCGGACTCGGCCTTCGTGGAGGGGGTGAATATCGGTGCGTCGAACGCGTCCGTGAGTTCGAGTCCGGAGGGGGCCGACATGTGGTGCACTGTACCGGTCGCCACATATTCGTCGTAGGCCTGACCAGCGAGTCGTCCTCGCACGATGCACTCGAGTGACATCATCTTTGCGCGGCGCACGAGCATCGCGCGTCCGTGCCAGGAGGTCGCCTCAGTGAATCCCGGCACCCATTGCTCGATCTCGCGGGGATCACACGACACCAGTGCTGAAGGCATCGTGTCGACGAAGGTCTTCACCCAAAAATCCGTGAGTCCAGTGAGAACTCGACCTTTGTTCACGATCGGCTCGTTCATGACCACGTCGTACGCGCTCATCCGGTCTGACGCCACCATCAACAAGTGTGCGTCGCCCACCTCGTACAGGTCGCGGACCTTGCCCGAATACACGTGGCGTAGACCGAGGTCCTTCACGAGAGCCACGTCAATGCGTCAAGGAATCGGTAGCGGTGCGTGACCATGCGCTCGATGTCGAAAGTTCGAGCCAGGGTCGCCTCGTCGAGCGTCACGGCGTCGTCAGCCGTGACGACGTCACGAAAGTTCCGACGCTCCTCGATGGCGCGACGCGCGGCACCCTGAACGATGCGGTACGCGTCCTCTCGCGACAAACCTGATTCCACCAACGCCAGGAGCACCGACTGAGAGAACACCAGACCGAGCGAGACGTCGGTCAAGTTCTCGAGCGCGCGCTCGGGGAAGAGGACCAAGCCGTCGGCCAGGGCGGTGGCCTTACGCAACATGTACACCGTCAACTGCAACGCGTCGGGCAGGATCACTCGCTCCACACTCGAGTGACTGATGTCGCGCTCGTGCCACAAGGCGACGTCCTCCAGACCGGACTGCAGATAGCCGCGCAGCACGCGCGCGAGTCCACAGAGACGCTCGGACACGATGGGGTTGCGCTTGTGGGGCATCGCCGACGAGCCCTTTTGACCCGGTGCGAACGGCTCTTGGGCTTCGCCTACCTCACTGCGCGCGAGGTGACGAACTTCGAGCGCGAAGAGCTCCATGGAGGTACCCAGCGCCGCACACGCGTACAAGACTTCTCCGTGGCGATCACGAGCGATCACTTGAGTCGCTGGCACCGGGGTGAGGCCGAGAGCTCGACACACGAACTCCTCGACCTCGGGATCGATGTTGGAGAAGGTGCCCACCGCGCCCGAGAGTTTGCCCACCGCAATGGCCTCCCTCGCCCTTTGCGCGCGTTCGACGTCGCGCTGCACCTGTAGGGCGAAGAGTGCGAATTTGGCCCCGTAGGTGGTGGGCTCGGCGTGCATACCGTGCGTGCGACCGGTGATGGGCCAGTCGATGGACTCGACCGCCCGTCGCGACAGCGCGTCGCGCAAGGCAGTCGCCTCGACGATGACGATATCCATTGCCTGGGTCAGGGTGTAACACAAGGCGGTGTCGACGATGTCCGACGACGTCATGCCGTAGTGGATCCACGCTGCTTCGGGCATCCCGATTCGCGCCTGGACGACGTCGACGAAGGCGGCGGTGTCGTGATTCGTCACGAGTTCTCGTTCGTCGACCGCCGCGACGAAGTCGAAGTCCACCACGGGGCGGCGAGATCGCAACGCGAGAACGTCGGCAGCCGGGACGACGCCCATCTGGGCGAGCCCTTCGGCGGCCAGCAGTTCCACCTCCAACATGGTGTCAAAACGATGGACGTCGCTGAAGAGCCCCGCGACGTCGGGGGGTGAGTACCTGGGAATCATCATTCTCCTTTAGCTCGCCGAGCGGGCGATGTCGTGACGCATGACGCGCCCGTCGAAGGTGATCTGCTCGGCCGCGGCGTAGGCGCGCTCGCGAGCCTGAGCGAGGGTGTCACCAATGGCGGTCACCGCGAGGACGCGTCCACCATTGGTTACGAAGCGCCCGTCGGCGTTTCGCGCGGTACCCGCGTGAAAGATCGTCACACCCTCGATGGGGAGATCCAATTGGCCATCGTCCCCCAGACCCTCGATCACGTCACCGCGGCGCGGGGACTCGGGGTACCCCTGGGCCGCGACGACCACCGTCACCGCACTCTGTCCCGAAGTCGGCGGCGCCGACGTCACGTGACCTTGAGCCACCGACAAGAGGAAATCGAAGAGTGACGCGCCGTAGAGGGGAACCAGGACTTGGGTCTCGGGGTCGCCGAATCGCACGTTGTACTCGAGTAACTTCGGACCCGCGATGCTCCTCATCACCCCGGCGTAGAGCACACCACGAAAGTCGATACCGCGTCGACGAAGTTCCTCAAGAGTCGGGACCACGATGCTGCTCATCACCAGGTCCACGTCATCGTTGGTCATCGAGCCCATGGGAGCGAAGGCCCCCATGCCTCCGGTATTCGCCCCGGAATCGCCGTCTCCGACGCGCTTGAAGTCCTGAGCCGGTGCGAGGGCGACGGCGCGTTGACCGTCACAGAGCACCAGTAGCGAACACTCCTCGCCGTCGAGCCCTTCTTCGATGACGACAGTGGTGCCCGCCTCGCCGAAGGCTCGGCCACTCAATTTTTCGCGCACGTCCGCGCACGCCGCGTCGAAGTCGTCGGTGACGAGAACACCCTTGCCTGCCGCGAGTCCGTCGGTCTTGATCACGTAGGGCGCCGACATTGACGCGAGGAATCTCACGGCGTCGTCCGCGTCGTCGAAGATCCCGAAGTTCGCCGTCGGCACCCCCGCGTCACCGAGGAACTGCTTCATGTAGGCCTTAGACGCTTCGAGTTGCGCGCCCTCGCGTCCAGGTCCGAGCACCACCTTGCCCTGAGCGCGAAGTTCGTCGGCGAGTCCTTGCACCAGGGGAAGTTCAGGCCCGATGACGAAGAGGTCGGCGTCGAGTTCGGTCGCTGGGGTGTCCACGCAGGCGAGACCATGGGCGGCGATGCCTGCGTTGCCCGGGGTCACGACGACCTGTGAGCTCTGGGACAACCCCCAGGCGAGGGCGTGCTCGCGCGCCCCCGAGCCGACGACGACGCAGCGCGTCACGACGGTCGAACGAATTGCTCTCGGCCCGGCCCCACGCCCACCACCGAGATGCGCACACCGATTGTCTCTTCGAGGAATCGAACGTAGTCCGTCGCCGCTGCGGGGAGCTGATCGTAACTAGTGAACTCGGTCAAGTCGCTCCGCCAGCCTGGAAGGGTCTCGTAGACCGGAACAACCTCATGCAGCACGGACTGGTGATAGGGCGGGAAGTCGTAGCGCACGCCGTCGGCTTCGTAGCCCACGCACACCTTGATCTCGGCCAACGTGTCGAGCACGTCGAGCTTGGTGAGCGCGATCTCTGAGAGCGAGTTGAGACGCGCGGCCTGGCGCGCCATCACCGCGTCGAACCACCCCACGCGCCGACGTCGACCCGTGTTGGTGCCGAACTCGTGGCCGCGCTCCACCAGCAGTTCCGCCACGTCGCCGTCGAGTTCGGTCGGAAACGGTCCCGCTCCCACCCGGGTGACGTAGGCCTTGGCGATGCCGACGATGTCCGAAAGGTCACGCGGCCCAAGACCCGAGCCGGTGCACGCTCCGCCCGCCACGGGATTGGACGACGTGACGAAGGGATAGGTTCCGTGGTCGAGGTCGAGGAACGTCGCCTGGGCGCCCTCGAGCAAGATGCGCTGACCCTTGGCGAGCGCTGCGTGCACGATGCCGACGGCGTCGCCGATCATTGGCGCCACGCGTGGCGCCAGTTCATCGAGGTACTTTTCACAGATCGAGGCCGCGCTGATGGACGGTCGGTTGTAGATCTTGTTCAGCACGAGGTTCTTCTCGTGCAACACGACGTCGAGCTTCTCACGAAAGATCTTGGCGTCGAGCAAATCCTGTACCCGAAGACCGACGCGCGACGACTTGTCCGAGTACGCCGGACCGATCCCGCGCTTGGTGGTGCCGAGCGCATTCTTCCCGAGGAACCGTTCGGTCAAACGGTCCAGCTCTTGGTGATAGGGCATGATCAGGTGGGCGTTCCCCGAGACGACCACCTTGGACACGTCGACGTTCTTGGCCGCGAGTGAGTCGAGTTCAGCCAACAAGACCGCGGGGTCGACGACGACACCGTTGCCGATGACCGGGGTGATGTGGGGATAGAGAACTCCCGACGGTACGAGTTGCAGGGCGAAAGCCTCGCCGTTGACGACGATGCGGTGACCCGCGTTATGTCCGCCCTGGTAGCGAACCACCATGTCCATCTCACGCGCTAAGAGGTCGGTGAGTTTTCCTTTACCTTCGTCACCCCACTGGGTTCCTACTACCACTGTTGCGGGCACGGGGCTCCCTCAGAACGGTCGGTTTGCCATCCAAGCCTACTTGACCTCTCGGGAGCCCTCACCCTAGAGGGCTCGGCACTCATCGATGAACCGCCCCACGCGACGAGCACGACCTCACGCGCAGCGGCGATACTGGCAACGTGGGTCTGATGGGATTATTCCTTGCGACGAGTTCGAGTGGTCGCTATTCGAACGCCGCCGTCTTATTGATTCTCGGTTTCTTCGCGTTGTTCATGTCTTTCGCGGTCGTGCGGCGATCGTCGCTCACGTTCGAACCCGAACCGAGCACCGAGCGCGATTCCGAGGTCGAGCTGCACGACGAAGACGACCTCGAGTCGCCGTTGCGCCAGGGGGAACACTGGCGCACGGCGATCACGCCCTCGCTCAGCACCTCGTTGCGCGTCGTGGGAGTGGCCCTCGTCGTCGGCGCGGGAATAGCCGCGCTGGTGACTTCGCTATAAGTCCGCAGCGACGTCGTTCGTCAGTGAAAGCTCAAGACACCGTCGCGAGCGTCCACCGTGATGGTGTCGCCATCTCGATACGTGCCTTCGAGCAACGCCAGGGCCACGGGGTCTTCGATGCGTCGCTGGATGACGCGCTTTAACGGACGAGCGCCGAAGGCTGGGTCGAAGCCCTCGCGAGCGAGAGCGAGGGCAGCCGACGCGGTCACGTCGAGTGCCAAGTGACGTTGGGCCAGTCGTGTGCGCAGGCGGTTGAGCTGGATACCCACGATGACCGCGAGGTCATTCTCGTCGAGTGCTCGAAACCGGATGATGTCATCGATGCGGTTCACGAATTCGGGACGGAAATAGTCCAGGGGCTCGCCCGCGATGTTGCTCGTCATGATGAGCACCACGTTGGTGAAGTCAACGGTGCGGCCTTGACCGTCGGTCAATCGACCGTCGTCGAGCACCTGCAGGAGCAAGTTGAAGATATCGGGGTGCGCCTTTTCGATCTCGTCGAAGAGGATGACGCCATAGGGTCGACGCCGCACCGCCTCAGTGAGCTGGCCCCCCTCTTCGTAGCCGACGTAGCCCGGCGGGGCCCCCACGAGGCGTGAGACGGCGAACTTCTCCATGTACTCACTCATGTCGAATCGAACCATCGCGTGTTCGTCGTCGAAGAGGAACTCGGCCAGGGCGCGCGCTAACTCGGTCTTGCCCACGCCGGTGGGACCCATGAAGAGGAACGAGCCGATCGGACGGTTCGGGTCCGACAGGCCCGCGCGCGAACGACGGATCGCGTTGGCGACCGACGTCACCGCTTCATCTTGTCCCACTATCCGCGAATGTAGGAGCTGTTCCATGCGCAGCAACTTGTCGACTTCGCCCTCGAGCAATTTCGACACCGGCACGCCGGTCCAACGACTGACGACGTCAGCGATGTCCTCGGCGTCGACCTCCTCCTTGAGGAACGCCCCGTTGGCTTGCAGGGCTTGAAGTTCACGCGTCGCGAGGTCGATGGTCTTTTCGAGCTCGGGCAAGGTGCCGTACCGCAAGGCCGACGCGCCGCTCAGGTCACCTTGTCGCTCGAGGCGCTCGGACTCGGCGCGCCGATCCTCGTACTCTTGCTTAGCGCTTTGGATCTTTTGGATCGCAGTCTTCTCGGCCTGCCAGCCCGCGGCCAGCTCGTCGAAGTGTTCCTTTAGGTCAGCGAGTTCCTCGTCGAGTTTGGCCAGTCGTTCCTTCGACGCGTCGTCGGTTTCGGGAGCGAGGGCCATTCGTTCGATTTCGAGTTGCCGGATCCGTCGAATCACGACGTCGAGCTCGGTAGGCATCGAATCGATCTCGATCCGCAACTTCGACGCCGCCTCGTCCATCAGGTCGATCGCCTTGTCGGGCAAGAAGCGGTTGGCGATATAGCGAGCCGACAGCGTCGCGGCGGCCACGAGGGCGGCGTCTTGGATCCGCACGCCGTGGTGCACTTCGTAGCGTTCCTTTAGGCCGCGCAAGATCGCCACCGTATCGTCGATCGAGGGTTCACCCACGAAGACCTGTTGGAATCGGCGTTCGAGCGCGGCGTCCTTCTCCACGTACTGGCGATACTCGTCGAGCGTGGTGGCGCCAATGAGTCGCAACTCGCCGCGCGCGAGCAACGGCTTGATCATGTTGCCCGCGTCCATCGCGCCTTCACTCGCGCCGGCACCCACGATGGTGTGTAGCTCGTCGATGAAGGCGACGACGTTGCCGTGAGCGTCTTCGATCTCCTTCAAGACCGCCTTCATCCGCTCCTCGAACTCCCCGCGGTACTTTGCGCCCGCGACCATGGCACCGAGGTCCAGTGCGACCACGCGACGCTCGCGCAAGGACTCGGGCACGTCACCTTCGACGATGCGCAGAGCCAAACCTTCGACGATGGCGGTCTTGCCCACGCCCGGTTCACCGATCAGCACTGGATTGTTCTTGGTACGGCGCGAGAGCACTTGGATGACCCGGCGAATCTCGTCGTCGCGACCGATGACCGGGTCGAGCTTGCCCGCCCGGGCGAGCGCAGTGAGATCGCGGCCGTACTTCTCGAGCGACTGGAACGTCTCTTCGGGATTCTCGCTCGTGATGCGCGCCGATCCTCGAATGCTCCGTAAAGCACCTAGTAGCGTCTCGCGATCGGTTCCGAGCATCGTCGCCCACGCGACGACCACGTGATCGACGGAGAGATACTCATCTCCCAAATCGGTTCGTAGCGCATCGGCGTCCTCGAGTCCCTGGCGCGCCTCGGGCGAGAGGCCTGGTTGGGAGCCTCCCACCGAGCGTGGCTCGCGCGCCACCTTCTCGTTCAACGCCGCGGTGATAGCGATCGGGTCCAGTCCCGCCGCCACCAGCAACGGACGCGCCACGCCAGACGAATCGTTGAGTAGTGCTAAGAGTAAATGGGCGGGCGTGACATAGGGGTTTCCGGCCGCCCCGGCCTGCGTGGTCGCGCTTTGAAATGCTTCGCGCGTTTTGACGGTCCAGCGTTGGGGATCCAGAGTCATCGAGAACCTCCTGTTACACCTCGTTCACGGCGTTGTGCCTCCAAGAAGACGGCGATCGTGTTCTGCACCGGCACCAGGTCGCGACGGTACTGTCGATGAGTTGCCGCCAATGACATCTGCGCTTCGTCGGTGCGAGCGGCCAACTCCTCGCGCAGTCGCGAGACTTCGGCCTCGAGTTTCATGATGCGCTTGACACCCTCTAGATTGACGCCGTCATTGGTGAGATCTTGTATGCGTCGCAGGGCCGCGAGGTCCGCTTCGGAGAATCGTCGTGAGCCACCGCTCGTGCGTTGCGGATTTAACAATCCATTGCGCTCATAGTTACGCAGCGTCTGGGGATGCACACCGGCGATCTCGGCGAAGACCGAGATCACGTAGACGGCGTGGTGTTCACGCTCCTTCACGAGACCTCCTCGTGAAGCGTCGCGGCGAGTTTCTCGACCGCAGCGCGCTGTTCCTTGTTGAGCTTCTTGGGAATCTCCACGTTGACGGTGACGAGGAGGTCGCCATGGGCGTGCTTGGCGCTCGCGGGAACACCACGACCCCGAACGCGCATGGTGGTCCCGGACTGCGTCCCCGCAGGGATCTTGAGGTTGACCGGTTCGTCGAGCGTCGGCACTTTGACCGTCGTACCGAGAATCGCCGCGGTCACCGGCACACTCACCGACGTCGTCACGTGGCGATCCCGCCGACCGAAGTGGGCGTCGGGAGCGACGTGCACGTCCACGAAGAGGTCGCCCGGCGGGCCGCCTTGCGTCCCCGTCGCGCCCTTACCCTTCAGTCGAATCCGCTGACCGTCGACGACCCCCGCGGGGACGCGGACGTTGACGCGCCGCGACGAGGGCTCGCGTCCCGAACCCTGACAGGTCGGACAGGGTGTGACGATGCGTCCGCCGCGTCCACCACAGTGGGTACAGACGCTCGACATCGCGAAGGGCCCCTGGTCGTCGTTGATTACGCCGCGGCCATTGCAGAACTCACAGGTCACGTAGCCACCGGGCGCGGCGCCGCGCCCATGACACGTCGTACACACTTCATTGCTCGGCAACGACACGGTGGTCGTCACTCCCATGACGGCGTCGCGAAAACTCAGGTGCAGGGCGGTCTCGAGATCGGCCCCACGCTGCGCTCGCGGTCGTCGATTCCCGAACAATCCACCGAAGAGATCACCCAAGTCGCCGAGGTCGCCGGTCTGGAAGTTGAAGTTCCCACCGCCCGCGCCCGGACCGCCAAAACCAGCGGCCGCTGGGCCTAGTCGTCGGACCTCGTCGTACTCCTGGCGCTTCGTGGCGTCACCGAGCACGTCGTAAGCGACCGAGACTTCCTTAAAGCGCTCCTCCGAACCGGGATTCGTATCGGGATGGTGCTGTTTGGCCAGCTTGCGATAGGCGCGCGTGATCTCCTTGTCCGTCGCGCTCGACGTCACACCTAAGACCTTGTAGTAGTCCGTGTCGAACCACTCGCGTTCAGCCATCTAACCCTTCACTCTCACCATGGCCGGACGCAACACGCTGCCCTTCCACCGGTACCCCGCTCGTAGTATCTCGTCCACGACCTGCTCACCCTCTCCGCCCTCCACGTGCGCGACCGCGTCGTGGATCTGGGGGTCGAAAGCGACCCCAGCGTCGGCGAGTCGCTCGAGGCCCTGCTTCTCGAGCGTGTCGAGGAGCAACCCGCGCGACTGATTGAGGGCGGTTGCCTCGTCCGAAGGGCTCGACGCGAAGTGTGCGGCCGCCAAGTCGAACGCGTCGAGCACCGGTAGCAACGAGGCCACCAGCACACCCGCGGCGCGTTGGCCCGCGTCCTCTGAAGAGCGCGCCACGCGCTTTCGGTAATTCTCGAAGTCGGCCTGCAAGCGTTGTAATGCGTCCAGATACTCGTCGCGCTGCAGTTCGGCCTCGGTCAACTCGGAGATGTCCTGGGTGACGGCGTCTTCTGACGCCGTCACCTCATCGGACTCAAAGACATCGCTCATGGTTAGTCCACGATCTCGGCGTCGACGATGGTGTCGTCGTCGTCACTCGTGGGCGGTGTCGAGGTCGCGCTCTGCGCGTTGGCCTTGGCGGCTTCCTCGTAGAGGCGCTGGCTGAAGCCTTGGCTCGCGCTCAAGAGCTTCTCGGTCGCCTGGGAGATGGCGTCGTTGTCGGTACCGTTCAAGGTTTCCTTCAGTGCCGCCAGGGCACCTTCGACGTCCTCGCGCTCAGTTCCCTGGAACGATTCGGCCTGATCCTTGAGCAACTTCTCCGTCGAGTACACGAGACCGTCAGCGTTATTACGGACCTCTGCCTCCGCACGGCGTTGACGATCGTCCTCGGCGTGAGCCTCGGCGTCGCGCACCATGCGGTCGATCTCGTCCTTGGACAACGACGAGCCACCGGTGATGGTCATCGACTGGGTCGCCCCGGTCGCGGTGTCCTTCGCCGAGACGTGCACGATGCCATTGGCGTCGATGTCGAAGGTCACTTCGATTTGGGGAACGCCGCGCGGCGCGGGCGGGATACCCACCAGCTGGAACTTACCGAGCGTCTGGTTGTACGACGCCATTTCACGCTCACCCTGCAGGACGTGCACTTCAACGCTCGGCTGATTGTCGTCGGCCGTCGTGAAGGTCTGTGACTTCTTCGTCGGGATCGTGGTGTTGCGCTCGATGATCTTGGTCATCACGCCACCCTTGGTCTCGATACCCAACGACAACGGGGTCACGTCGAGCAACAAGATGTCCTTGACGTCGCCCTTGAGCACGCCCGCCTGGACGGCAGCACCGATGGCGACTACTTCGTCAGGGTTCACGCTCTTGTTGGGTTCCTTACCGGTCACCTTGGTGACCAATTCTTGGACAGCCGGGATGCGCGTCGAACCACCGACCATAATCACGTGGTGGATCTGGTCGAGGGTGAGGCCCGCGTCCTTGATCGCCTGATCGAACGGCTTACGGCAACGCTCGACGAGGTCCGCGGTCAGTTCATTGAACTTGGCGCGCGATAACTTGATGTCGAGGTGCTTGGGTCCATCAGCCGTCGCCGTGATGAAGGGCAGGTTGACCGTGGTCTCTTGGACCGAGGACAACTCGATCTTGGCCTTCTCGGCCGCTTCCTTGAGTCGTTGGACCGCCATCTTGTCGGCCGACAGGTCGACTCCTTCGGTGTCCTTGAAGGTCTTGACGAGCCACTGCATGACCGCGTCATCCCAGTCGTCTCCACCGAGGTGGGTGTCGCCGTGGGTGGACTTCACTTCGAAGACGCCGTCGGCGATGTCCAAGACAGATACGTCAAAGGTTCCACCACCGAGGTCAAACACGAGGACCGTCTGCTCTTGGCCGCCCTTGTCGAGGCCGTAGGCCAGGGCCGCGGCGGTCGGCTCGTTGACGATCCGCAAGACTTCGAGGCCGGCGATCTGGCCGGCTTCCTTCGTCGCGGTGCGCTGCGCGTCGTTGAAGTAGGCCGGCACGGTGATGACTGCTTGCGTCACGGTGTCACCGAGATAGGCCTCCGCGTCGCGCTTGAGCTTTTGGAGGATACGCGCCGAGATCTCCTGGGCGGTGTACTTGGTTCCGTCGATGTCGACGCTCCAGTTCTCACCCATGTGGCGCTTGACCGAACGAATCGTGCGCTCGGGATTCGTGATGGCCTGACGCTTGGCCACTTCGCCGACGAGTACCTCGCCGGTCTTTGAGAATCCAACCACCGACGGCGTCGTGCGACCACCCTCGGCGTTCGGAATAACGACGGGCTCTCCCGCCTCCAGCACTGAGACCACCGAGTTGGTGGTACCGAGGTCGATACCGACTGCCTTAGCCATGAAATGCTCCTTCAATTGCCTGTGTCTCGCACTCGGACCCTCCGGGCACCAGACGTGTACGTCAATTGTACAGAGTTGAGTCTCTCCTTGTCAAGAAAACGTATAAGGACTTTCGTAATACTTGATCACGGCACTCGTGTTTTTCATCAGAGTGTCGGAATCGTGGGCGAATTGGGACTTATCAACAGACCTCACTACGATGACAACGTGCCCGATCTCATCCTCTTACGCCACGGTCGTTCTGAATGGAACGAGCTCAATCTCTTCACCGGTTGGCATGACGTCGACCTCAACGTCCAAGGGGAGGTTGAAGCTGCCGAGGCCGGACGATTGCTCGCCGCGTCGAACCTCGATCTGCGCGTGCTGCATACCTCGTTGCTCACCCGTGCGATTCGCACCGCCGAGATCTCCTTGTACCAGGCCGGGCGTTCATGGTTACCGGTACGGCGAAGTTGGCGACTCAATGAGCGTCACTACGGCGACTTGACCGGAAAGGACAAGAAGCAGACCGCTGACGAGTTCGGAATTGACCAAGTCAAGGTCTGGCGCCGCTCCTACGACGTTCCTCCGCCCCCGATGCCGGCCGATGACCCGCGCTCGAGCGCTCGGGACCCGCGCTACCGGGACGTCGCGAGCGAATCCATTCCGCTGACCGAGTGCCTCAAGGACGTCGTGGCACGGGTCACGCCGTACTTCACTGACGTCGTTGCCGAAGACCTGCGACGCGAAGCCGTGCGCGGTGGCGCGGTCATCGTGGTGGCTCACGGTAATTCGCTTCGCGCTCTTCGCAAAATACTTCAGAACATCGATGACGACGAGATCGCGGAACTTGAGATTCCAACGGGCATTCCCTACGTGATGAAACTCGACGAATCGCTCGACGTGGTTAGCGCTGATTACCTGGGCGATCCCGCCGCCGCAGAGGCCGCCGCCGAAGCAGTGGCACGCCAGGCGGGTTGAAGCGCCGTCTAGTAGCCGCGTTGGCGAAGGAACTTGTTCAACTGCGTGATGAACATTGAACCTTTGAGCGACGGAGTCAGCAAACTGTTGAGATGACCGGCCGCGGCCTGCTCGCGAAGGAATTTTTCGGCGTTGCTGGCATGTCCGAGCAGATACTCATCGGCCGTCCACGCGGCGATGACGCCCACCGAGTCGCTGTAGTGCGAGCTCGCCTGGCCGTAGAAGGCCCGAAGCCAAACCTGCGCGTCAACGCTTAACTCGTGTGGATAGTCGCGCGTCACGTTCACCATTCGGTGATTGACGAAGCGCATTATCTTCAACGGGAGTCCCGAAGCCGCGTAATCGGTGAAGGTGTAAGCGAAGGAATCGTCCGCGCTCACGAAGACCGGCCACCGATCGCCGGCCAGTTTCTTCACATCTGCTCCCGGATCTCCCAAGAACACTTCGGTCTTCGAATAACTCGTGGACGTACTGGGGGCGAAGATCTCATCGAGAAAACAGCAGTGCGCCCCGCCGCTGTACAGGCCCAATACCACGTCGGGAGTGCCAGTACTCAGGGCCACGACCTGCAAGGGATTGCGCGAGCCGCCGTAGTCCGCCGACTGTGGCCAACACAATCGGCCACAGAATGACGACGCCACCGCGTGACGATACTGCACTCGTCCAGCCGACGTGATGGTCAGCAATGCATCGTGGGCCTCGGGGTACACCCCTTGGTAGGTCAGGGTCGCTCGCACGGTCCCGAGCGACGCGTGAAACGTCGTGGTCGTGGCGGCCGACGTTGGTGCCGCGCCGACGGCGAAGACTCCCAAGAAAACGAGAGCCGCGGTAAGGAGCGAGAGGTTCCGTCTAGCTTGACGTCCCAGCGCGGTCAAGTAGTTACGGTGAAGGGTTGGCGGGTGCTGAGTAGTGGTCACAACCCGATATGTCCTCATCATCGCCAAACTTACCGCTCACTGCAGCCGGCACACTTCAGTGGTCCGTCGTTCTCGCCTTGGGCCAAAAAAGGAACACGGGCGCCGGGAATTCCCGGCGCCCGTGTTCGAGACGTGATGTATTACACCGCGTCGGGACCGCGTTCAGCGGTGCGAATGCGCACCACGTGTTCGATGTCGGTGACCCACAGCATGCCGTCACCCACGGTGTCGGTACGAGCGGCGCTCGAAACCGCGTCGACGACCTTATCCGCGAGCTCGTCGGTGGTAACGATCTCAACCTGGAGCTTGTCGACAAAGTCGAACTCGTACTCCTTGCCACGATAGATCTCGATGTGACCTCCGGTGCGACCGAAGCCACGTACCTGGCTCACGGTCATACCTGAAACGCCAACCTCACGGGCCGCCACTTTCACCTCGTCCAACTTGAACGGTTTGATAACTGCGCTGATTAATTTCATGTCGGCTCCTTAGACGTTGTCGCTGTGCGAGTGGCTGGGGGTCATAACGGGCTCACCGAAGGTGGGCTCGGGGAATGCTTCCTCGTCGTGGATGGCAATATCGCCAATCGCGAGGACCTCATCAGATTCGCGCAAGCCTACCGTGAACTTGACAACGTAGAAGATGATCGCGGTCATCAATGATGTCCAGCAGATGACCCAAACCGCAGCGATGAACTGCTCCCATAGCTGGTGGAACGAGTGTCCGTAGAACCAGCCCGCGACCGAGAAGGTGCCGGCCGCGTCGTAGACCTTGCCGGCGACGCCGTACTCAATCATGTGCGGGTCTGCCAAGATGCCCACCAACAGACCACCGATGAGTCCGGCGCAGCCGTGGGTGTACACCACGCCCAATGCGTCATCCACCTTGGAGAAGGGTCGAATCTTTGAGAGGTGGTTCCAGGCAATCCAGACGAGGCACGAGGCGATCAAACCGACCAGGATGGCCCCGGTGCCGTTCACCCAACCAGCCGAAGGCGTGATCGCGACCAAGCCACACAGCATCCCGTTGAGCGAACCGAGGAAGGTGGGCTTCTTCTGTTTGGTGAAGAGCATGTCCATGAACATCCACGTGAGTAGACCGACCGCCGTGGCGACGTTGGTGTTCAACACGGCTGACGCCGCGTCAGCGCCCGCGTAGAACGGGTCACCACCATTGAAGCCGTTCCAGCCGAGCCAGACGATACCGATACCCACGGCCACCATCATGAGGTTGCTCGGGAAGGCGTTCTCTCGGTCCTGCCAACGGCGAGGTCCGACGATCGCCGCACCGACGAAGGCGGCGCACCCGGCGCTCAGGTGGATGACGTACCCACCCGAGAAGTCGACCGCGCCCTTCTGGGCCCAAAAGCCTCCGCCCCACAGGAGCGCGGCGTTGACGCAATAGACCATGGTGATCCACAGCGGGACGATCAACAACCAGGCCTTGAACTTGATTCGTCCGACCAGACCACCCAGGAACAACAGCGGGGTGATCGCGGCGAAGACGAACTGGAAGTAGGCGAGTGTCGCCGTCGGGAAGTGGAAGGGAATCAACGTATTCGCACCCGACACCGCCTGGCCTTGCTCGTCGAACGCCGCGGCGATCGGGTGGAAGTGACCAATGAAACCGCTCCAGAACGAACCCGTGGATCCGAAGTGAGACAGCGGGCCAAAGGCCATGTTGTATCCCCACAGCATCCAGACAACCAGCGTGAGTGCAAAGCCCGTGAAGCACATCATCATGGTGTTGACGATCCACTTCTTTCGCACCAGTCCGCCGTACAACACGGCGAGACCGGGGAGGCTCATGAGCCCCACCAACGTCGCCGCGACGAGTTGCCAAGTGTTGTCGGCTGGATTCAGCCAACTGGGATAGGGAATGTTGGTGGCCGCAAACAGCACATCCACTCCTTTTGGTCGGAGAGGGCGCCATTGACCTCAAGTTGTTCACTTCAGTGTGACCAATCAGGATTTCTGTTTCGTTAGCGCCGTGTTTCGTGCGTGTGAACTAGACCCGCTGACAACCTCAATTTCCTAGAGAAATGAACGTTCCACCAGCTGTGCGATGTCAAGCACGGCGACCTCGTCACTGCGTCCCTGGGCCTTGACGGCGTCGTCGATCATGATCAGACAGAAGGGACACGCGGTCCCCACCACGTCAGCGCCCGTCGCGAGAGCCTCGTCGGTTCGCTCAGTATTGACGCGCTTGCCGATGTTCTCTTCCATCCACATCCGTGCACCACCCGCACCACAGCAGAACCCCTTCTCGCGGTGACGTCCCATTTCCACCTGCGTCGCGCCAGGGATGGCGTCGAGTACCGATCGCGGTTCGTCGAAGACTCGATTGTGTCGCCCCAGATAGCACGGGTCGTGATAGGTGACGGTCCCGGAGTACGACACACCAGGAACGAGGCGTTTGGTGGCCACTAGGTGGCTCAGAAGTTCAGAGTGGTGGATCACCTCGTAGTGGCCGCCCAAGTCCGGGTACTCGTTCTTGATGGTGTTAAAGCAGTGTGGACAACTCGCCACAATCTTCTTCACGCCCACTTCGTTCAGGGTGGTGATGTTGGCCTTGGCCAACTCCTGGTAGAGGTACTCATTGCCCATTCGCCGCGCCGGATCGCCGGAACACGCCTCTCGCGGGCCCAAGATGCCAAAACTCACCCCGGCGCGGTGCAGCATGCGCGCCGTTGACTCCACTTGTTTTCGCGCGCGCTCGTCGAGCGCCCCGGCGCAACCCACCCAGTAGAGGTATTCGACGTCTGGCGGGATCGGGCCGTCGAAGATGGGAACCTCAAAGTCGAGTCCCGCCAACCAGTCCGTGCGCTTGGCCGGTCCCAGGCCCCACGGATCCCCTTGATTCTCTAAGTTCCGAAGCAGCAGACCCGCCTCGCTGGGAAAGCGCGACTCCATCATCACCTCGTAGCGGCGCATGTCGATGATGGCGTCCACGTGTTCGATGTCGACCGGACACTCTTCGACGCACGCGCCGCACGTCGTACACGACCACAATACGTCGGGATCGATCGTCGTCGGCACGAGGGTCGCCACGTCAGATCCCCCAGAGCCTGAGATCAGTCGATCAGCCGAGGCGAACATATTCTCGCGTAGTCCCATGATGAGGAGCTTGGGACTGAGTGGCTTACCCGTGGTCCACGCCGGACAGACTGATTGACATCTTCCGCACTCAGTGCAGGTGGCGAAATCGAGCATCTGCTTCCAGGTGAAGTCCTCCACGTGACCAACGCCAAAGACCGTGTCCTCGCTGATCTTGTCCATGTCCATGTCGGGGGTCTTATCGAGACCTCCCAGTGCTCGGGGTCGTCGCGACACGCCGATGTTGATCGGCGCCAAGAAGATATGCAGGTGTTTTGAATACGCGACGAAGACCAGGAATCCGGTGATGACTCCGACGTTGGCGAGTAAGGACACGACTTCGATAACGCTGTTAACTCCTGCCCCTAAAGGTCGCAACCAGGTAGCGACGACGTGGGAGGAGAAGGCCCAGTGGGACTGGCCGAAGGGGAAATAACCGGTGTTGATCTGCGCCGCGCGGTAGACGAGCAGCGTGACGATCACCAATGCGATCATGGCGAGCACCGCCCACGCCGCACCCGTGTGCGAACCAAAGAAACGACTGGAGCGCTCTTGACGAGAGGGAGCTTGGACGATGCGAATCACCGAGAAGATCACGAGCGACGCCAGAACCGCCGTCGCGAAAAAGTCTTCGGTGAAGGCCAACCAATTGCTCTGGCCGATCCACGGAATGTGAAAGTCGCGGTCGAACAAGTCGCCATAGGCCTCGAGGATCGTGGTCAGCAGGACGGTGAAACCCCACATCGTGAAGAAGTGCGCAAGGCCAGGCACCGTCCATTTGAGCAACTTGCGCTGTCCCGCCACCTCGACCAGCTCGGCTTGGCCAGCTCGTCGAAACCCCTGCCAGCGACGAGGTGCGTCTTGACCGCTGCGAATGAGCCGCGACAACCACCAGAAGCGTCGCCCGGCGATTGTCAGAGACACGATCGTCACGACGAGTCCGGCGATGATGCGAAACAGCATCACACTCTCCTTCGAGACACCAAGGCGTCCCGGCTACGACTTCTTGAAGTTCTCTGAATAGCGACTCGGCGTCGGCCCGCGCTGTCCACGGTACTTCGAACCCAGACCGCTGGCTCCGTAGGGGCGGTCGGCTGGCGTGGTCATCTCGAAGAAGCTGATCTGACCGATCTTCATCCCGGGGTACAACGTGATCGGAAGATTCGCCAAATTCGCTAACTCCAGAGTTATGTGTCCATCCCAACCGGCGTCAATGAAACCAGCCGTCGAGTGGATCACCAGACCTAGTCGACCCAGGGAGCTCTTCCCCTCGAGTCGAGCGACCAAGTCATCAGGGATTGCCACACGTTCTAGTGTGGAGCCGAGGAGGAACTCACTGGGATGAAGGATCATCGGCGTATCCATACCGACATCGACCAGTTCTGTCAAGTCCTCCTGTGGCAACTTGACGTCGATGATGCGCTGAGAGTGGTTGCGAAAAACTCGAAATAAATGGTCGATGTGAAGGTCCACCGATGACGGCTGGATACATTCATCACCCAAGGGTTCAATAATGATGCGACCGGCAGCAATTGCCTCTTTAATGGACCGGTCCGAAAGCACCATAATGATGGAAAGGCTAGTGCGAAGCCGTTATCCGCTCGGTACGTCCTTAAATAGCAGCACCCGAAAGCCAACTACGATGGAACCCACGCGGGCGTAGTTCAGCGGCAGAACATCAGCTTCCCAAGCTGAGAACGCGAGTTCGATTCTCGTCGCCCGCTCCAAGGCATTTCGTTGAAAGTCCAGTATTTGCAAGGATTTTCGAGTGACCATGAGTGACCACAAGTAACCACCAATGTCCATTGTGAGGTGCCCAAAGGTGCCCAACTCATCACTTGAGGTGCCCATAGGTGCCCAAAATCGAATCCGAAACCGCGCGTGAAGACGCGAGTTCGCGACGAAAATGTCGATCCATTGAGATTGCATTTTGACGACCACAAAATCACATTGACGAAGCGTCGTTGAGGCCATTGGCAATCGTGCCGAGAGCGTCAGCGATGAGACGATCACGATCCTTCGTGGCGTGCTGATATCGCATCGCCGCGTCGGCGGATGAGTGCCCCGCGCGATGCATCAATTCCACTGTCGTCGCCCCGGTGGCGGCGGCGAGGGTGAGACCCGTGTGGCGCAGGTCGTGCAGGTGCAGGTCGGATCGACCCACCGAGTCTCGAGCCCGCTGCCACGCCACTTGCAAGACACCTGCGGTGAGGGGATGCCCGTCACTCCCATGAAGACGAAGTCTTCCTCCCCCGGTCGCGTGAAGCGCCCCATGTGTTCATCAATTCGCTGGACCAGGAAGTCCGGAATGGCGATGGTGCGACGGCCAGCGGCTGATTTGGGCTCTTTCACCAAGGATTTTCCGCTCATCGTGATGGTCCGACTCTGTTCAATGCGAAGAGTCGCGTTGGCGAGGTCCACGTCCTTTCGCCTCAGTCCGAGCAGTTCAGCCACGGCGCAATTGGCACCACGTGGCGAGAGACACGACGAGCTGCAAATGCTCGGGCATCGCTGCCTCCAAGGCGTGAACCTCAGCGACTGTCGCAATAGGGCGTTCGGTTGGCCTTTCCACCCCGCCTCCCGCCACCTTGCATGGTGACGTGGTGATGAGGCCGTCGGTGACCGCCGTCTTCATGATGGTGCACAGCAGTCGATACGCCTTAGCTGCCGTCGAGGGATGTTCTCTGGAGAGACCCGCGTGCCAACTACGGATCTTCGAAGGCGCGAGGCCGACCAGGGTGGCATTGCCGAGGACGGGAAGGGTGTAGCGCTCGAGGAGGTACGCATAGAGCTCCTTGGTCCGCACAGCCAGGTCGTTTCTCTGCTCGAGCCATTCCTCCGCGTATACCCGAAGAGTCATCGTGCCCGAACGCGGGTCAATCCATGCGCCACGGCGAAGGTCCACCTCAACCGCCGCCAGGTGCGCGAGAGCGTCGGCCTTGGTGGCGTAGATGCCCGCGGAGTACATCCGACCCTCGACGCGATAGACCGCTTGCCAGCGGCCCGACGAACGTTTGCGTACTGTCCCGAAATGTCGACGTTCGCTCACCTGAGAGCACCTCCTTCTAGTCCACACTCCCCAACGGTCGCGGCGCCGAAAACGGGTCGAATGCGTGACTTTCTCTACGTTCGATTTGCCAACTGGAATTCATTGGTCCCCACTCGCCGTGGCGTCTCGACGGGGTGCTGACTTCTTCGCTTCGAGGGACAGCCAGTGCAGGAACTCGGCCACCTCGACGGTGTGCGGATCGTCATATCCACGCCCCTCGAAGATGAAGGTGCCCGACATCGGGTCACCCGTCGATTCCCTCGCCATGTACGAAGCACGTGCGGCTCGTAGGTCGAGGAACCGGGTCGAATAGTGACGCGACTTCGTGATGAGCTGGCCGCGGTGACCGAAGGCGTGCGCGTGGGCCCGCAGGTTCAGCGTCTCGAACTCAGGTTCGAGAGCCAGGTCCCAGGCCGTGAGGGCGAGTTGGCGAAGATGTGACGATCCCTGAATCGACGTGATGTTGGAGCGTGCCCGAAAGCTTCGAGCGAAGTCCTTGGTGCCGTCAGTGGACTTGGTCGCGTACTTCGCTAAGTAGCCCGCGATGCGCAGGTCATCACGGTCGAGCGCCGAGGCGTCGCTGAGGTCGAATTGGCGTCCCCACGTAATCTCCCCGTGAGAGGTGTTGATGGAGAATTCACGCACGACATCGGCAATGACCATCGACAGGACTTCGATAGTGAGTTCCGACGGTGGTGAACTGAACGCTTCGCCGGCCCCGTCGAGACGCAGCACGACGTGGAAGTGGACGAGTCCTCTTCGCTGGAACTCAGCCACTTTGAGGTAGCTCAAGCGAAAGCCCCGGAGATTGTCCTCGAGTCCCGGTGCAAGGCAGACCGCGAGACGACGTCGAATCTGCTCGAGGGTGCGGTTCCACAGCCGCGACGCTTCGGCGTTCCAGAGGATGGCGCCCACGTAGTCGAAGCACGCGTCACAGAGCGGACTACCGACTTTGAGATCCTTCTCGTCGTGGCGAACTTGACATTGCATGGACCTTCCGTGGGGGCAGGGAGGTTGTGGTCGGGGACGACACGATCCGTCAGCCCGGCGAGCGTGGACCGCGCCGAATGAGGGCGCGGTGAGGGTCAAGAACAGCCGTGGATGTTCGCGGACCGACGCTGGCACCCCTTTACCCCCAATGAGACCGGCTGAGACCAGGATCCAGGCGTCGGCCTTGTAAAGGTAGGAGCAGGACGGACAGATGACGGCACGTCGGTCCTTGCAGGCGACCATGAGGGGACGCTGGTTCACTTCCCCCGTGTTGGTGTTGACGAACTCGCCGCGAAGACGAATCGGGTGCGAACAGCCCCCGGCTTGATTGATCTCCTTGACGATCTCTGACGGTGATTTTCGTGGTGACATTTCGACTCCCTCTAGAGGAAGAAAAAATGTCTCCTCTACTTAAGGAGCCACAAAAATCGGGCCGAATGTGACACAATTTTGATGACAATTTCGTAACAGGACAGTCGTGGTCACTCACGGACATTGACGGACACATTCGCTCCAGCAACAAATCTTTGACGCAACCCCTCTGAACTGGATCAAAGTCATCGAATCGCGTCGTCGCGATCGCATCGTCAAGAACGATGGCCCGACGAGATCAACATTTCGACTCCGGGACAGGAATTTAGAAATATTTGCTGTTCGACGTCTAGGTTGATCATCGAGTCGAAATCGAACAATGTGTCGTCAATCGTGCCGAGAGGTTTGATTTTGTGATCATTCCTTGGCCCACTGGGCCCCTTGGCGCTGCGCGCCCGTGGCCCAGTGGCGAGGGAGCATTATTGGAAATCAGACCTCGAATGGGAACGCTGATGCGTAACTTTTCTTTACGTCAGTCAAGCGTTACCGATTTACTGAAGCGTTGCGGTGAACCCATGAAACCGCCGTGTCTATACGTCTTTCGAGGCTGAAAGGTCGAGTACCAATGTGACTGACATTGTTTCCCCATCGCCAATTCTTGAGTGCTTCGTTCGGAGGTCAACTCGAAATTCCCAGCTGAACAGCAGGCCAAATTAAATCTCACACAAAAGTGCGATTCAATCCTCTAATTCCGCCGCCGATCATGTCCGTGCACGTCATTGCGCGCTTTGGGCCATCAAAGGCCTACGACGACTAGCAGAGCACCCATCCTCGCTGGAAAGAGATCAAGGAACACCCACAGGTGTGGAAAGACACTTGGCTTGGCCTGGAGTTCGGACTGTATACAGCCCAATTCTGGCGTTGGTGAAGACGTCAGAACTCAGTGGACTGAAGGAGCCGTAGACGTCGCTTTGAAATTGGCCGAGGACAACGGTTGGAGACTTCTCATTGGGAAGAGCTCCTAGTAGAGCTCATTAACTTGTCCGCCTAGTTCTCATCACCGGCTGCATAGAACAACAGTTTCCGCAAGGTAAGAGCAATTCCTGAAAAGACTCACATCCGTCCTGTATTTGTGGCGTGAGAGCAGTCCCGATCGAATGTCGTTTGAACCATCTTGCCGAAGAGGGTGAATACACGTGGTGCCACTACGAGATGCAATCGCCAGTTTTCTAAAATGGCATATCGCGAACTCGCGCGTCGTCAGCGTCTCTTCTCGCTCTTGTATTCGCAGTACTCTCACTTGTCCACGTCACTTCCCGTACGTCACCTACTACATAGGCGTGGCCTTATTGCTCTTCAAAACTATCGATTGTGGCTTGAGGAATCTTCATCTCTCGATGACTCCGTCTTGATCTCTAATCTCTTCAGAAGTAAACGTTGCCATTAAGGCATGTTCGCGCGTGTCCTTCAAGCCTGCCCGAAAGACGTAGTCGCGCTAACATATACATCTATAACGTCGATAGCGCGCAACAAAAGTGAATGCCCTATATAGAAAAACCGAAGATAGCAACGTCTTAGCGCTTCCATCGATTCAAGCATTCGTCACCTGAAGCACAAGTGGAGCAGCGAGACCTAGAGACCTCTAAACATGCAGCCTGTATTTCCCAGAATTCGTTCGTGATCAACACCTTTAAAGATGCATTTATCCCATACCGAGAGAGTTATGTGTCCTTATCAAGATGCCGACGAGCAATAGAAGATCGTCAGCTGCCTACAAATACGCCCTACGCTGAGAAGTCCTCTGTAGAGATCAGCCTGTCGTTCAATATTTCGTATGATGCGCACCGTCAACCCAGATCCGTCTCGTTTTCCCAGTCCGTCATCTCCGTTCAATCGCGAAGCTTCGACATGCGCCACGCCTTTGTCTGCCCATCCCGCATCTTTGTACCGCAGTCGCAGCACAAGACAGTCTTCACTGATCCATTATGTGCTTCGTATCCAGAAAGCGTAACGCATCCAATGCCTACCAAGCAGCTATCATCCACCAAGTGTTCAATCCAAGTTTTCACAACCCCGTCAACGTCCCCGCATCCCCATCCAATCTGTTCCGTGCCTGTACCTCAAAACCACTCAATCCGATCACCAAGTTTCATCGCCAGTCCTCACATAAGAATCTCTCACCTTTTGAAATCCATCAACATTTCCTTGCCGAAGTGATCACTTCAGCCCACTTGAATTAAAAGCTGACGTCAAAACTGGTCAGCAAGAAGACCGAAATGCACAACTCAGCGCGTGTAAACAAAGTAGAGCCAGGTTGGAACTCAGGCAGGTTGAGAGGCCACTTCGTTAGCAATTCTGGATTAGCAGAGAATTGCTTTCGACAGACACTTCGTACGAAGAAAATATCCGCAATCGTGAATACAAAAGTGATCATGGAGCAAGGATTCGAACAACCCCATATGCGTGACGACTTCTCGTAGGAAACGAGAAAGACAATATTGATGAAAAAAATCGCGCCATACATTCCCATACCCAGGAAGAACAACTGGCGCTGTTTTTCTTTCGGAACCTGTGTCGCCTCCGGCTCCAAAAACGCTGTGCTCCATGAGAGACGATAGTAATCGTAGTGGCGGCGCAACGTCGCCCACACTTACTTCACCCAGTAGCGCCCTTTGCTATTTTGTCTATCTTTCTCCTAAGACCCAATCTCTATAAACTAGATGTCAAGCAAAATCTACAGCAGCGCACTTTGACACGCGGTGATTTCCCGAGCAGGAGTAGAAAGGTAGCGGTGACTGCGCTGCGAGTAGCGGAGGGAAGTTAGTGGATTCAATCGTCGTCGGCTCCAGGGGTACCACATACAACCTATTGCCGCATGAACGATTGATAGCTTCGAGCTTCGAGAAAAAATTCGAGAAGGTCCACACGAAGACCGGCGTGCTCCGGCGCAACGGCTCGGCGTCCGCAGCCCTACGCGCCGCAGTTACGGCAAACGCAATGATCGTCGGGCTCTCTTCAATCGCTCTGCTCGTCGCGACATCGATGGTCGCAAAGGACCACCCCGTAAGTCCATCACGGTACATCATCAACATCGTCATCTACACCGTCGTGGCGGGGCCATTTCTGTACTTGCAGTGGCGTCGACGCATCCAGTCCGGCCGCGAGGCGCGCGCATACCGGGACGGCGTCTCGCCATCTTTCACTGAGGAATAGGCCGCGTTACGCATCGGCGTCCGGACATGGCATTAGGTCTGCTACCTGCCACTGGCGTCATACGCTCCGACCATCGATAAGTGAACGTCTCCAGCTTTTTTTTGGTCAGAGGCGCAACTCGACCAGGCTAGTCTTCGTTTTTAATGACCCTCGAATTGGAGCGTGAATGAGTAGCGACATCACTGGCATGTTGGTAGAACTTGCAGAAACTCAAGCAAGCGCAGAGGACTTGCGAACCGAGATGCGTGAACGAGTATTCCAACGTGCGAACGACATCCGCGCCATGGGCCAGCGGTGGGACGACGCTGGACCGCATACCGCCTCGGACACTGAGGAATACAGGGTTCTGATTGACGCGGGTCGCTCGGTCGTTGCAAAAGCCGTGACTATCATCAAGGAAAATAACGTGCTCCGAAGTGAGCGAAGCGCAAAGTTGGTGAAGTTCGCCAGGAAACTTGAGCAGTCTGGTGATCGGGATCCGGAGCCACTTTTGAACGAGATGATTGCTGTATCGCGACGCGAATTGGAGATTGACCTACCGTCGATTTCAGCAGCGATAAATGAAATGGATCGCCGCGTGCTAGAACTCGAAACCTTTGTAGAGTCGTTTCCGCGGTCAGTCGACCACGGTCACGTCCCCAAGTTATTCGGACGTAAAAACGACCGATAGGCATCGGACAAGTTGCTCCAGCGATCGCTCGCCCGACCTGAACCCGCACGCATCGAACACCGAATTCGTAAGAGGTGCCCATGAGGTGCCCAAAACGATTATTCATCGAAAACAATTGGAACGAATCCAATTATGATCAGTAGTTTCGTACGAGACGACTTTCTGTCACTTGTTGACCTTCCCAAGCTGAGAACGCGAGTTCGATTCTCGTCGCCCGCTCCAGGCTTGATTCTGTTGCAACGATTCGTCAAATCGTTGCAAACATTGCTGTTGGCTTTCGCCACTGTTCGCCACTGTTTTCTCCTGTTCGCCACTTCTCACTGTCGCAGCACTGTCGCAACGCGACAACGGTCAGTAAATCACATTTGGTCAGCGCGAGCCATCGCCCCGTATCTCAAAGATCGTTGCCCCATCGCCGCGGCCAGAGTGAGACCAGTGTGCCTGAGGTCGTGAAGGTGCAAATCGGGACGTATAACTAAGTTCCGCGCAATTTCTTGCCTCTCTGCGAATCAGCCTCGCGGCTGACGATCCGTAGCCCAGCTTGCGTTCATAGGTTCAATGCTTGATCGAGAAATGTTCACTGGCCAGCGTATTTAGCAAAATTTGAATCTTCTGAGCCGGGAATCAGGAGAGTTTATGACGTAGAAATGGAAGACTTTAATGTCTAGAAGTGGAAGTCACAGGGCGGCAATGCCCGCCTTTAACGCAGCAAGGCCCGAAGGGTTGATGCAGTAGCGACTTCGGGGGCCTTCAATCTCGCCTTGGATTAGGCCAGCTTCACGAAGGATCCGCAAGTGCTCAGACACGGTGGACTGGGCGAGCCCAAGTTCGATGACAACCTCGCCGGTAACACATGCTTGGCGTGCGTCGAGTACCCGAAGAATTCTCAGTCTCGCCGGATGGGCGAGCGCCTTGACCAATAGTGCCAGATCGACGTCATCGGACAATTCCGCCGCGGACGAATTCACCCCGACCTCGCAACACTCCTCCAGATTCAAAGAAGTTTCTGACTGCCTGGTCGCCATAACTCGACGTTAACGGACCGAGTCAACCCTCGCTACGCCAATAGAATCAACAGTGACTCACTTTTACTCAATAAATATTGACTCAAGAAATATTGAGTGATACGGTGTCGTCGTGAATTCAGATCTCGCTACTGAACAACGGGCGAAGCTTCATGCCGCGCTCGGCGACCCGATGCGGCTCACAATCGTTGACGAATTGATGGTGTCGGACCGCGCACCAGTTGAGCTCCAAGCCCTCACGGGGTTGGAGTCAAATCTTCTCGCCCATCACCTGGACACACTGGAACAGGCAGGTCTCATTGTCCGATCCGCCTCGAGCGGTGACGGCCGACGTCGTTATGTCCGCCTCATTGTTGGAGCTCTCCAGTTGTTACTTCCGCTCGCAAAAAGGGAGCCATCGAACGTGCTTTTCGTATGCTCAATGAACTCGGCGCGAAGCCAACTCGCGGCAGCGCTTTGGACCCAATGCACTGGGATTCCCGCCCAGTCAGCGGGCACTCACCCTGCCCAAAACGTCCATCCGGGGGCAATTGCCGCGGCGCAACGCGCGGGGTTTGAATTACACGCCACCACCCCTCGCAGGGTAGTTGACGTGAAAGTTCTGCCACCCGTGGTGATCACGGTGTGTGATCAGGCCCACGAAGAAATCGGCTCAGAAATGAATTGGACGCACTGGTCGATACCCGATCCTGTAGCCAAGGACACGAAAGATGCCTTCGACGCAACCGTCGTAGAGATTCGTGATCGCATTCTGACATACGTCCAAACCATTCCCGATCAACGAGGAGCATGATGAGCACTGACCAACCGGAGATTCTTTTTCTCTGCGTTCACAACGCAGGAAGATCTCAAATGGCTGCGGCGTTCGCCCGCGAAATCGGTCGAGACCGCATCAAGGTGTATTCGGCTGGTTCGGCGCCGGGGGAAACTCTGAACTCGGCAGTTGTCGAGGTGATGCTGGAAAAAGGCATTGACATCACGAACGAACAGCCGCAGAAGCTGACCGACGAGATGGCTTTGAGCGCCGATGTGGTGGTCACAATGGGTTGCGGGGACGCCTGCCCTGTCTACCCGGGAAAGCGCTACGAAGATTGGATTCTGACCGATCCGGCGGGTAAGCAACTTGACGAAGTCCGACCGATTCGCGACGACGTGCAACGACGAGTCGCCATCCTCCTTGACGAACTACTCAGCGTCAAGAGTGAAAGGTAGGTCCGTAATGCTCGACAACCGCTTAATTGACGACCTACCCCTGGAAGAGCAGCGCTCGGTGCGGGCAGCCTTGGGCAGTCTGGTGAAGCAGTTTCATAGTGTCTTCGATGACGAAACCATTGAACACTTCCTCGTCGACTCGTATGAGCGCCTCGCTGCAACATCGAGGAACAAGAGTTTCTTGAGCATATTCTCGGAGCGGTTCGCCCGTGAACGGCTGACCGCAATGACCAAGATCGATTCTGTGTCAAAGGGGAAGCCGGGAGTGCTGTTCCTTTGTGTGCACAACGCTGGACGCTCTCAGATGGCAGCTGGCTGGCTGCGGAGTATCGCAGGAGATCGTATCGATGTCTTCACTGGTGGTTCGGAACCAGCAAATACCCTAAATCCCGTCGTCGTTCAGGCAATGACCGAAGTCGGCGTCAATATTGGCGAGGAATTCCCAAAACCCTGGACTGATGAGGTCGTGAAAGCGGTGGACGTCGTCATATCGATGGGGTGTGGTGATGTTTGCCCCATCTATCCGGGAAAGAAGTACTCGGACTGGGAGTTGGACGACCCCGTCGATATGGACCTTGAAGGAGTTCGCGTTGTGCGAGACGAACTTAAGGAGCGCGTTCAGAATTTGGCGCATGATCTCTTGGCTTCAGTTTCTTAGCCACCTAAAGTGACGTCGCGTCGAAGCACGATCTGAACGATGTCTTACGTTGTCCGAATTGGTTCCCTACCCAAGAAGCCACCAATGTATTGAGACAGAATCACAGCAGTTGTGAAGATTCGCAACTACGAGACCCTTCATCATGGGAATCATCTCTCGGCAGCCGTAGAAGGTGAGCTAAATCTTGGACTGCGCCACCCAATCGATCGCATCCAGTGCATCTGAAGGAGTCCATCCACCCTTCCAGATCGGCGAATTATAGATATTGGATTTGTATCCCATAAAAGTCGAGAGCACCTTTGATAACTTGCCCGTGAAAGCTGGCTTAGTGCCACTCACAAAACGCACCTGCTGCGAAGCATCAACCACCCAAAAACCGTCCGAGTGGTTGATGTCATAGGTCAGCTTGTGGTACGGCGCCATCCAGTCGACAGCTGGAGGGTTTCCTTGAGCTACCACCTGTACCGACCAGCCGAAGAATTTCTCAATCAGCAACAGATTGGCGTTGATGTCACCGGTGCCAATTGGATTCTTCGAGGACAGCTCCTTCTTCGTAAGGGTCGGCGTAGTAGTCGCACCTCGCTCCGTCCAGATTTGGAACGTAGCGCCAATGAGTTTGGCGTATGCGGAGAGGCGCTGGACGGTGTCGCGAAAAGGGTCGACGTCAATTGCCACGATCTCAACCTTGGATGTTTTGGTCGCCTCAATGTGCGCTTGAAGCTGCAATAGATTGCCGGTCGTGAAGGGACACGTGTCGCTGCAGAGAGTGAGGACCGGCACGACGAACACGGTCTTACCCTTCAGCGAACCGAGCGTTTCATGTTGCCCTGATTGGTTGACGAATTGAGCATCCAACACTGACTTTGGTACGGCAAGCGTTGTGGCGACCCCTACTGACGCGGGAGGGGGCTTTATGGGCGCAGTCGCCGCCGCCAATACGCTGGTCGAGATAAGGGCCGTCGCAATAAGCGCGCCGGCAGTGACTCGCGCTACCAACTTGGGGATACTCATGATTCAACTCCGCTCTACTACAAGGTGTAGTTCTGTAATACTACATACTGTAGGAGGTTGTGGAATGGGCCCGCTTTTGAAGTTGACAGCGTCCAAGGAGGGCGAGTGACGCTCGGAGATTTAGAACGAAGTGTGATGGAGATTCACTGGGCTCGGATGGGTCGAGATCTCACCGTTCGCGAAGTCGCCGACCATTTCCCTGACCACGCCTATACGACCATCATGACCGTTCTCACGAGGCTATCGGCCAAGGGTTTTCTGGTCGAGTCGAAGCAAGGTCGACTGAATACCTTTCGAGCTCGAGCTCCACGCGAAGACTACGTCACATCGCTCATCATGGAGGCGTTGTCGAGCACACCCGATCGCCAGGCGGTACTGGCGCGGTTTGCCGAAGAATTACCTGCCAGCGACCGACACTTCTTCCGCAAAATCTTCTTGCGTCGCCCCCAGGAATGAATATGACTCTCGTCGCTTTAAGCCTGGCAATCGGGTGCCTGATTCTTGTCCCGGCACTTCTTCATTCGACAGGTTCTCTCGACCGAACACCCCACGCTGGATTAGCCGTCTGGGTATCGCTGACGGCCTTAGGTTGGGTCTCCTCCGTGGTCTTCTTCCTCAAGTTGGCTATCGATCCCTCCAACAGGCCGTTGTTAGATGCAGTCGTGACTTTCTCGCGCCATCTCACTGACGGACACCCCCTGCGAGGCCTCGGATTGCTCGAGGTTGTCGGCCTTTCTCTTTCCATGGACATCATGGTGTTGTTCATGGGTTCCTTCGCGGTCGTGGCGTGGCAGACGTGGCGCCATCGCAAAAGTCAGCGCGAGGTTTTGGATCTTGTCGCCATGGACCGGGAACCTTCAGGGGTGCAAGTTCTGGAACATTCTCAACCACTGGCGTTCTACTTGCCTGGTGACGGTGGACGCGTGGTTCTGAGCAGCGGCGCAATTGCGTTGCTCGATGACGACGAACTCAACGCCGTCGTCTTCCACGAACGAGGGCATCACCGCGGCCATCACGGCTCTTTTTTGGTCCCGCTTCAGACCTTGTCGAGCTTTGTGAGCTTCTTACCGTTGTCGCGTCACGCTCCCGGAGCGATTCGTGGGTATCTTGAGATGATGGCTGACGATTTCGCTTCGCGAAACTCGTCGAGGCTGGCCGTGATGTCCGCACTGACCAAGTCCGCCGCTTTTCATCGCCCACCTATAGGGTCCTTCGCTGCGGCAGATCGATTGGTGCAACGACGACTCCAACGCCTCGAAAGGCCGGGCGCGCATGGCTCGGACATCGCCATCGCGTCGACAATATTGTGCGCTGCTGTCAGCGTCGCGACTTCACTTCTATTGCTGCCTAAATGACTCTCTAGATTTCGGCGTACTTGAATCCCACCGGTACACGTTCACCACGACGTTGATGGAGAGCCATCGACATCAGTGCAATCAGGTGAACAATCATCAGTGCACTGCCCCACTCGATCATCGCAAGTCCACCAACTCGTACCTGGTTGAGAGTCATTCCCGGCATCGCCATGCCAACCGAACTAAGGGAATCTGAATCGGCGGACCAAAGAACGAGTCCCGTCGTCGCAATAACAGGCAAGGCTATGAAAGTGAACGTGATTCGCTGAAGGTCAGTCATCGCTCGGTTCACGCCATATACCGGGAGCCAGAACCACACACCCACGATGAAGAACGAGACCAGCTCGACCACGTGGCCACCTTGTTGTTGCATGACCCAGGCACCCATTCGAGTGAGGTGATACAACGGCACTAGGACGGTGAAGGCCAAGAGAGCGCACGTCGCCCCGCTGCGACTCAGACGCCACCTCATACCTCCCGCGACGAGCGGAGCGACAATGAGAATCACGATCAGATGCTCGATCATGTGACTGCGATAACTCGTCATCGCGGTGGCTTGAACGTTCGATGATAGGAGCACCATGGAAACCACGATCGCAAGTGACCAAGGAATCAGCTCGCGAAACGTGCGGTGATTCGCCATGATACGTAACCACACGACGGCGGCGATCCCGATAACGAGGATGAGCACACTCAGGTGCCACGTCCCAAAGAAACGCCACGTCTCTGTGCCGTGCGTCATTCCACTCGGCACGCGAACCCGCTACATCCTCATCGGTGACATAAGAAAGTGCAGTCCTTTCGGAGGTGCGACGACCTTGGCAGTGACGCTCACGGTGCGAGCAGCGGAGAAATTGCTGTACTTCACTTCCAGAGTGATACTTTCGCCCACCTTTAATGAACGTGTGAGCTGTCCCAGCATCGCTCCTTGATTCTGGTATCCCAGAAGTTGAGTGGAGTGAGACGAGATAAGGATGTTTGGCAACCACGACATCATGTTCGTACCTTGGCACATGTTGGAGTCGTAGTAGATCATGTTCATTCGCGAAACCGACGACGTGACCAGCATCAGTGAAATTGGACCTTCATATCCGTTGGCGATCGACATCGCCACGGCGGACGATCCCTTCGCCGCCGCAGCTGTCACCGTGACTTGTGTGAACCTCACAGGCAAGTTAGAACTTGCAGAGGCGCCGCCCGTCGGCACAATCAGGGCGACGCCCAGCAGACTGACTGCAAGTCCCGCCATCAGACGTCTCATGCCAATATTCTACCCGTCGTAGTAGACGGTCTTCAAGGCCAATATGCCTCGTCACATTCCAGATGGCCTTATATCAGGATGGACTCTTCGAAAGATCTCGTACGAGCATCCTTCACCAGAGCGGCAGTCGTCGATCCTACGGTGAGACTCAGGTGTCTCTTGAGGTGCCTACGGGGTCCTCATTTATTGTAGGTCGACATGGAATGCAGTGGAAAATCTGCTCTGATCAGACAGTTTCCGACCCACAAAATTGCTGATTCGTTACCTTACCAAGTTGAGAATGCGAGTTCGATTATCGTCGCCCGCTCCAAGACTTTTCTCATGGCGCTGTGTTTTCATGCATTATCGAGTGCCCGTGATTTACCGCTGTTAAACGCCAATGTCCTTTGTGATGTGCCCAAAGGTGCCCACCTAGGTACTTGAGGTACTTATAGGTATTCAATGCGGATTGCGATGTGCGCGGATGCGTGGTGCTCGTGAGGAGGAACGTCGCTCATCGAAAGTGAAACGAGACGACGCAAAATTACTTTGACGACGCGTCGTTGACGCTCCAGACCTGCCCGGTGGCGTCGCCCACCAACTTTGCGAGTAGGGATCGGGCGGACTCTTCCGGGGTGAGCAGCGATCCGCGCTCATAGGACTCGATGAAGCGCTCATGCAGCGCCGCGCCGATCTCCTCAGCTCGCTGACTGCGGATCCAACCTTGCATCGCAGTGTCCACGGACCCGGGGCGATAAACGTTGACCGTCACCCCGGTGCCCACCAACTCGGCTGCCAGATTGAGCGAGTGAGACTCAAGGGCTGACTTCGACGCTGTGTAGGCATTCATCCCGATCATTGCCGCTGGCTGCGCGACGATACCGCTGGATACGTTGACGATCCGTCCCCATCCTCGAGCAATCATGCCGGGAAGTACCGCCTGGGTGAGGCGCAGTGGCCCTATCACGTTGACATCGAGCGCCACGGCCCACGCGTCCGCGTCGACGCTCGCGGTCGGCCCGAGCGGTGCCACAATTGCCGCGTTATTGACAAGGATGTCGATTGAACCGAACTCCGTCATCGCCAGCGCGACCGCACGATCGAGCGCCGCAGAATCACTGACGTCAGCGGGCGCCACGAGCGCAGTACCGCCGGCGGCACTCACGGCAGCGGCCGCTTCGGCGAGCTGATCGAGCGAACGAGCCAGCAGGGCGACTCGGGCTCCATTGGCGGCCAAACCGAGGGCGATGGCTCGTCCAATACCTCGGCCGGCACCGGTGATCAGTGCCGAACGCCCCTCAAGGTTCCCACTCATGAGAGCCCCTCAAGAGCAGCAAGGACCTCAACTGGCTCAGGACGGTAGCGCCAGTCGGCAGAGACGAACGAAGCGCGCACGACGCCCCCCTGGTCAATCACGAAGGTGGCTGGCACCGGCAAGGAACGACTGTGGTCGGCGTTCTGTTCTCGGGGGTCGTTTCGAAATACGTTCACCTGCAGATCCTCGAGATCGCCGACGAGGGTGAACCGCACCTTATAAGCGCGCATGACTTCTTGATCGAGATCGCTCAGGACGTGATAGCCCAGTTCGTGCTTTTCGATGAGCGTGAGGCTGTGATCGGCGGCCTGCGGGCTGATGGCCACCAGCGAAGCGCCGAGTTCAGCGAAGCGGGGCAACGCTGCCTGCAAACCTCGTAATTGAACGTTGCAATACGGGCACCAGTCACCTCGGTAGAAAGTGACCACGACCGGACCTTGGACGAGCAGATCCGCCAGCGCGACTGGTTGACCCAGAGCATCGGACAAGGTGAAGTCGGGGGCGCGGTCGCCGATGGCCAACCCTCGGGCCACACCGGATTCTTCGATTTCGGTGGCGCCCAAATCAATGCGGGTCCCGATTGCTTCGGGAGTGGAAGCGGTCATCTCATCGAGTTGGGGCTGTATTAAAGGGAAAGGAACATTTGCGGGCACGAATATTCTCCTATTAGATTGGACTCTTCGGTCCAATCTAATAGGAGAATATTGGACTGTCAAGTCCAGAAATTGTGGAATACTTCATCCATGGTTGATATCTCTGGCGTGGAGCAACGATCGTTAACCAGCAAGGGTCGTGAGACACGCGAGCGAATCGTTGACGCCGCCGCAGACCTTGTCTACGAGAGGGGCGTGGTGGGAGTCAGTCTTGACGACGTTCTGCGAGCGTCAGGGACGAGTAAGTCGCAGCTCTATCACTATTTCAGTGACAAAAACGATTTGATCCATGCGGTTGTCGAGCGCCAACGGGATCGAGTCCTCAGTTTTCACCGTCCCGCGCTCGTATCGCTTTCGAGCTGGGATGACATCGAACGCTGGCGCGACATGATCGTTGAAACCCAAGCGCTCCGCGCTTGCCGCTACGGCTGTCCCCTTGGATCACTCGTTAGCGAACTGGCCGAGCTGGACGAGCTCGCGCGGACCCAGCTCTCGAGCGCTTTCGCATTATGGGAGAAACTCTTGGCTGATGGTCTGGCTGGGATGGTCAAAGCGGGCGAGCTCCGAGCCGATGCCGATATCGCTGATCTTGCCGTGAGTGTCATGGCCAGCTTGCAAGGTGGCCTGCTACTGGCAGAGATGGATCGCAGCACCCGTCCCCTTGAGGTGGCCCTCGATGCTGCGATTGCGCATGTGCGAATGTATGCCGTTGCATCGGATGAGCAGCCGACACAGTGATGACAAGGACCGGTATTTCTAGTTCCGGTAATCGTCTCGTCACTGTCGTAGGTTCGGCGCAGATCAACGAAGGAGATCCTCGTTGGGATGGGGCGTTCGATCTCGGTCGGCAACTAGCCGATGCTGGATGGACGGTCGTCACTGGTGGTTATCGCGGTCTCATGGCTGCAGCCGCAAGTGGGGCGAAGTCCGTCGGTGGAAGAACAGTCGGGCTACCCATCTCATCATGGACGGGACTCGCTCCCGACAGCTCACACGATGAGCTCTGGTGGTGCGACAATTTTTCGGCCCGCGCAACCCACATCCTTTCGACCCGAGCGGTGGTGGTTCTCGATGGTGGTATTGGCACTCTGTCGGAACTCTCGATCGTCTGGAGCACAGCCCAAACTGAGGCGTCATCGCCGATGCTTCTCCTCGTCGGTGAGATTTGGCACCGTCTCTATCCGGTCCTTACAACGACGCTTCTTGTAACCGCGAACGACGCGGCAGTACCCATCATCGTTTCGACGAATGACGAGGTAGTGCGGCATTTGGCGCTAGACCTCCCTCGACGGACGGGAAGCGGTCCGCGCGGGTAGCGCTAGCGATGTATCGGGCATATTCTGCGAGCCACGAAACAGCTCGACGCCCCTCATTGTTGGTGCGACGGCTGACCAAACGAAGCACCTCCGGATTACCAGATTCTGTGAGTCACGGTTGCGTCGGTCGGTGCCATTGAGCATGACGTACCGCAGAGTCCCTGAGGAATTTTCGATCCGGTTCGAGAACGACGCATTAGTGATCACGCGGACTATTGAATGATCGAACTGGTGTCGGCTTGATTGACGTATTGATTCGATTTTCGAGCATATGAAGTCACATTGAACAGATAGCTTTGGCGTCGGAACTGCCGCTCTATGGCAATCGCCAACTCAGAAGTCCGGCGGTCTGGGTCTTCGTTTCGTATAACACCTCCATGGATGAATTCAATCTCATGCAGCCAGATACGTCGCCAGAACAGTGGTTCCGACGATGCTTCTGCGACCGCGAGGAAACTTTCCGCTTGCTCTGAGCGAAATCGATGAATCGCGACGGACGCCTTCGAACGAGTTCGAAATATCGCACGTCACGTCACGATGCCAGTGTCCGAACCCCAAATATTTTTCGTTTTAACAAGCATGCGACCGGGATCGGCCTCTGCGTCAGGGGCATTTCGGGACCTCGAATGAGAATGCAGATAGTTAGCATATGTAATAATCAGTGTATGCATCTAAATGAAGCTCGGCCTTCGGAATCGGTGGTCGACGCCGTTCTCTCTGCCAGCCGAGTACTCGTCGCGGTCGCCGCACGTTCGCTGTCCGACGTCGCCGAGGAAGTCACGCTCACCCAATACCGCACGCTCGTCGTGCTGGCGTCCCGGGGTCCGCAGAACCTCGCCGGGTTGGCCGAATTGGTGGGGGTCACGTCAGCCACGGCGACTCGGATGTGTGATCGTCTCGTCAAGAAGAGATTGATCGCTCGACAGGCGATAAAGAATGACCGTCGCCAAGTCCGATTGGCACTGACGAAGGAGGGGCTCAGGCTCGTTGACGAAGTGACCGAACGCCGCCGTCGCGAAATCGAGGTGATCGTGGACACGATCGCTTCCGCGGAGCAGGCCGTACTTATTCACGCTCTGAGTCGATTTGCCGCGGCGGCCGGAGAGGTCCCCGAACAAGATTGGTCGACTGGGTGGGACCTCTAAATGCCCTTGAGTGAACGCGTCGGCCCGAGCCGGTGGCAACGAAACATGCGGGCGCGTCAAGCGCGGATTGGCCGCTGGCTAGCAGCGGCGACTTATACCCAGAAGTGGTTGATACTAGGCACCATCATCGGCGTCATCGCTGGGCTTGGTGCCGTCGTCTTTTACGAGACATTGCGCCTTGCGACGTACGTCTTTCTGCAGGTCCTCGCTGGCTACTCTGTTCCCCTCCCCATCAGCGAGGGGGGACGAACGGTATCGGCTCACTTCGCGCGGCCGTGGGCAATCCCACTCATTGCCTGTGGCGGTGCACTCGCCGGAGCCATCTTGGTCTTCGCTGTCGCACCCGAGGCAGAAGGGCACGGCACGGACGCGGCGATCGCCGCTGTCCATCACAACCCCCGTGGCGTTCGGTTGCGAACCGTCTTCGTCAAGATTGTGGCGTCCGCACTGACCATTGGTTCGGGTGGATCGGGCGGGCGCGAAGGGCCCACCGGGCAGATCAGCGCAGGATTCGGCTCGTTCCTCGCCCGATTCTTGGATCTCAGCCCCGCGGACGCTCGCATCACCGTCGCGAGTGGAATCGGTTCAGGCATAGGGGCGATCTTTGGCGCTCCCCTCGGGGGCTCCGTGCTCGCGACCGAGATCCTTTACCGCGACGACTTCGAGGTCGAAGCGCTGCTTCCTTCGTTCATCGCGTCGATCGTGGGTTACGCAGTATGGGGGTCGTTCGAGGGTTTCGGTCCGCTCTTTGGATACGTGGGCAACTACCACCTCACCAACGCGCTCGAGTTGATTTGGTTCGCGCTCATCGGCGTCCTCGGCGGTCTGATCGGTCTGCTCTACGCCAAGAGTTTCTATGGAGTGGCCGCCTTCTTCTCCCGGCTCGCCATTCCCCGCTGGATTCGCCCGGCGATCGGTGGCCTGAGCGTCGGCTGCATTGCCCTGGCCATCCCCGAAGTGCTCGGCACCGGGTACGGGTGGATCCAAGCTGGTCTCGGACCTCAACTCATGCACATCCCACTTTGGATCGTGCTCGTCCTGCCGTTCGCGCGAATCGCGACGACCGGACTCTCCATTGGCTCCGGCGGTTCTGGCGGCATCTTCGGCCCGGGTATGGTCATCGGTGCTTTCATCGGAGCCGCGGTCTGGCGCCTGCTCGAACCGGTCGTGCCGAGTCTCGGCCACGACCCTGCCCCGTACGTGATCGTTGGCATGATGGCCTGTTTTGGGAGCATCTCTCGCGCACCGCTGGCAGTGATGTTGATGGTTGCCGAGATGACCGGGACGCTCTCACTGTTCGTGCCCGCGATGGTGGCTGTCGGACTAGCAACACTCATCGTGGGCCGTAACGACGACACCATCTATCGCAGCCAACTTCGCAGCCGGGCCGAGTCACCCGCGCACCGCATACTTACCGGTCTTCCTCTGCTCGCCATGGCGACAGCCTCCCAGGCCATGGCTCCGGCGAAGTGTGTTCTGGTTGAGCCAGGCCAACGAACAATGTTTCTCACCGAGATGGACGAGAGTGAAGTCAACGCTGCGCCGCTCGTGGATGCTCAAGGCCATTACGTCGGAGTGATCACGAGGGACTCACTTCAGAAGTCGACTGGCGCCTCGAACGAACTCGATATCGAAGGCTCCGTCGAACTCGCCTTCGCGCCAATCCACGAATCGGTCCACCTCGACGTCGTCCTCGATACGCTCACGTCCACACCGCAAACGTGGGCGCCAGTCATCAACGACGAGCGACGGGTCGTCGGCACGATCGCCATCTCAGACATTGTGCGCAATTACCGTCGCACGATGCAAACCAACCTTCGTCGTATCGCCGAGTTAAGCGGCGCCACAGGGATCTCGGAAATCACTGTGACACCCAATTCGTCGCTGGTCAACGTCTCGCTACGGTCATCATTGGTTCCGCGCGGAGTGCTCGTCACCGCGATCGAGCGCGGCCGTGACGCCATTCGACCAACCGGCGCCACCGTCATACAGTCTGGTGATCGCTTGATTGTGATCGGTGGGTCTGACGACCTGGACCAGCTCGCCCGACTCGCTTCACAACCCTAGGAAGACCCGGAGGCAATCGTCCGGTGCCACAATTCTGCAGTCGCGTTCACCGTTTCAGGGGCCTGGCAACGTGGCGCTGGCGTAGGGCACCGACGTTGATCTTTTCGATGATCCCGCGGCTACGTCATTCAAGTGAAGACTGATATCTCTCCGAATGACGCTTGCCGTCGCCTCAAGTAATTCACGTGACCAATGGCCTCTAATTACGTAATGCTCAGCAAAACGACCACGAAGACGACGTATCCGGCCACAATGACGCCTCCTTGCCATCGACGAAGACCTCGACTTGAGAATGCGAGCACCAAGGTAACCACGGTGAGTCCCACGTACCACCACGTCGTGACGCTACCTGACGTCGATGTTGGCGCCAATCCGACGAACAGTGCCGGGACAAGGAGTCCCGCGATCACGTTGAGACTGTTGCTATTGAGCGCCGTGCTGAGCGCCGCCGCGCCGCGGCCCTTTGCGGCGAGATGCACTGCCGCGACTGCGTTCGGGAGACTGGTGACGCCGGCGAGAACGATACCCCCGATCACGGCATCGGCGACGTGAAAGTGATGTCCCAGCGTCACTGCGCTTCTCTCCATCGTCATGCTGGCGACTACGACGACGACGAGTGCCCCAGCGGCGGCAAAGAAGTCCACTCGTTGGCCACGTCGAGGACGTATCGCCTCAACCAGTTCAAGCTCCTCCTCATCAACAGCAGAAGAGATCCACTCACGCCACCGTGGTGGAAGCGCAAGCTGATGAAGCCGCTGGCGACGCATTCCCAAGATCGCGAGGTACAGCGAGAATACCAAGACCGAGAACACGAGAGCCACGACATCGGAAATCAGATTGGTGACCGCGGCAACGCAACTCAGTGAAAGCAAGGTCGCGACGACGCCTCCGAGCACGACAACCCTTCGGTGCAACGCGATGAATCCGGACACCACCGCTCCGAGCCCCAACAAGGCCGCCAAATTGAAGACGTTCGATCCGATCACGACTCCGGCCCCGATTGCGCGCTGGTGTTGAGAAAGCGCCGTGATCGACGAGGTAATTTCGGGAGCGTCCGCGGCAAGCGCGGCCAGGACTCCCAACAATGCCTCAGAGATACCAAATCGTTCGCCAACGCGTTCCAGTCTCGTGACCAGCACCCAACTCGTGACGAGACTTGCTGCAGTTCCTAGAACAAATGTAATCAATGCCAGGGTCACGTCAACACACTCCGCACGCGGTTATTGTGCCGACCAGTCTTCCCGGCTCTCCAGCAATAACGCTACACCCGGGTCTTCGACACAGGCAGCCTGGGCAGTCGTGATCTCACGACATCTACGAACGTTGGTCAAGCGCACACTCCACGAGTATTTTGAACACGCAAATCAATTCACTGTCTGTACCAATGCGCCATTGATCAATCCCGTCACTGCTTCGATAGCGAATCCCAACTTTTCGTGGCAACCAAATGCCCACTCGCGCCCATCCCACTACCGCGACTGCCCAATCAGAGAGTTCTTGGATCATGCTCCACGTCCATCCTCGGTCGCGTTTGGGACACCTCGATTCGTGATGACCTTGCCTGGAAGCTTGCGATAGTGGAGTCGAAGACTACTACCGCTTTTACGACAATGGGTCGTCGAGACCGGCTGGAAATGGGTGCTCAGGAGCGAGTCGGTACCCCGCGCTCACCACCGCAACAGGCAACGAGTCGGCGAGTGTTGGTTGGCGTCACCGATAGCGTCGTACATAACTGGGCGGTGTTTTGTTGTCGACGGAAGTAACTCGATCGCCGAGGAACGAGCGTACACCGTATGCCGTCACAACCTCGACCGTTATGTCGCCCGAAGTCGTAGATGGACTCGAACGACGTCAACCTTGATGTGGCGGATACGACGGCGCGCGACTACTCTCGAATTCCAGCGTCACGTCCGAACAGGTGCGCGTACGAAATTGCGCTGGCCGATCGCCTTTCCTCCACTCGCTTCCGGCCTTTTGACTTCCCTCATCTATTGATGATCCTGAGATCATGTCTCAACTCGATAGGGCATAGACGACGCTGACCTGCACGTTGATCGACTGGCTACCGGCTTTGAGCGGCACGCTTGAGGCGATGCCCGCAGCTTGAAAGTTGGAAAAGGGCAGGATCGTGGGTGCGGCGTTCTCCTGATCGGTGATCTTTTCGATTGCGCCAAGACTCGTCCCACCACCACGGGCTACTTGCGAGGCCTCCGTTCGAGCATTCTGCATCGCCTTCGCACGAGCGGCGGCAAGGAGATTGGACTCGTTCGAGATTGAAAATGAGACGCCGTCAAGTTGAACACCATTACCTGCGGCGTGAACCGCCGCGTCGATGGCAGAGCCCGCTTTGGAGATCTGGTGCATCGTCACGTTCAGTTCGTCGACCACCGTAAATCCAGTCACCGTCCCCTGATTGTTGGTGTTCTCATAGATGTCGAGCCCCGACGTCTGCATGTCCTTTTGCGTCACGCCGTGACCAAGTAACGAGGTTTCGAGGGAAGTTACCCGAGCGTTGTTGGCCGAGAGCGCCAGGACCGCGGACGTGGCCACACTTTGTACGCCGATTTGAAAGGACACCGTGTCGGGAGTGCCCTGCACCGTTCCCGAGCCGGTGACGGCGATGGTCCCCGCAGGCCGTGACGGCGAGCGACCGAGGGCAACTCCGGCGAGCCCGACTGCGGCCACCACCAACACCGCCACGAGGACGACGATCAACTGCGTCGCGTGAGTTGCTCCATTGTTTGATCCACCTCGGCTTCGAGCGACATCACCCGAATCACTTGTACTCTCAGTCATGAGTCCTCCTCCGTCGTTGAACGCAGGTGAATCACGAACCCACTCACGAATGTCTATCGCCGTCGAGTCGTGTCACTTGTCACCTAGTAATGGCGTGTACCGGGGGACAAATTACAAGGAGATATCAGACAATCTCGAAGCGCGGAGGCCCCAATCAGTTCTTCCAATCGCGGTCAGAATCCGATCTCTACACGCCGCCACGGACTCGAGCGACCATCTCAATCTCAACGAGCGCCTGACGAGGCAACGCGCTCACTTCGACCAGACTCCTCGCGGGACGATGCTCGCCGAGGGCGTCGATGTAGCTAGCGTTGATATCCGATATCTCGCTGATCCGCGTCGTAAAGATCCCGACTTTCACGACGTCGCAGGCCGACGAGCCGTGATCGCTCACGACTCGTAGCGCATTCTGCATGGCGACTCTCGTCTGGTTGGCCACTTCGTGCGAAGCAATCTCACCGGTGTCGGGGTCGACGGGCAACTGACCCGAGACGAAGAGAAGGGAGTCCGACGCGTTCACACGAACGGCCGACGAATACAACGCTCCTAAAACTGGCGTCGGGGATTTCAATTGGTCTTGCATTTCCACGTCATGTCCTTTCTTGCTTCGTCACAGCGCCCACGGACGGCACGGCGACGGTGGTCGCCTTTTTGGCGACTCCGTTGTCCCGACCACGAGAAGAGGTCCGTCGAATTGAGGGATTCTCACCGTGATCCTTCAGTTTCAATTCATTGAGGTAGTTGTAAATAGTGAACCGCGTGACTTTGAGTTCCTTGGCCACGTAGTCGACCGCGTCTCGCACTAAGAACAACCCTCGCTCCTCAAGGAGTCGGACGACCTCCAGCTTGTGCCGTTTGTGCATGAGGGTGGGCTCCACCCCGATGGTGAGGATTGCCTGAGACACGGTCTCGGCCATCACGTCCTCCACCGTGCGAGGAAAGGTCTCATTGAAGGTGACCACTTCAGGCTTTTGGGCCGTCGAGTCCGGGACCATCCCCACTGACACAGTGAGGGCGTCAATGACTTCGCGAATCTTGAGTAGGTCACTCACGTCAAAGTTCAGGCAGAGGCAACCAAGCGCCGTGCCGTCCTCGTCTCGGACGAAGATGGTGGAGGAACGCAGGATTCGTCCGTCACCGAGTTCGACCTGGTAATTGATGAGATCTCGATCGGCGCCCTCGCGGATCCTCTCGAGCGCGAAGGGGTTGATGGTGTCGCCCACCGCGCGGTGAGTCAGGTCACCGCCAATGGCCACGATCGAATTCGGCAATCGCGCGAAGTCGTGGAGGACGATCTCGCAATTAGGTCCAATGACCTGAGCCAAGAGCGGCACGATACCCTCGAGTCCAAGGAGTGACGATGGCAATGTCGAGGTCAATCGACGGATCTTCGGTTCGAGGGCGGACGAGGTTCCCGACCGCTTCTTGGTCTGCATCGTCGCTTCTTTGACGCGTCGACTCGATCCACCCGTCCCATTTGAGTTGCCCGATCGCGTGCCTTCCTTTGCCATCACGAGACCCTACAGGAGCGATCCGCAGTGCGCTCGATTCCTCGTCGAGCACTGCTCATGAACTTTTCACCATGCGCGACAATGCGGCATCAAGTTTGTCGACGGTCGCCTTGGGCGTCGTGGCGTGCGCTGACAACCGCACGTAGCCATCGTGTTTCGTGATCAAGATTCCTTCGCGTCGAAGGAATTCACGAATCTGTTCCGGGGAGAGGTCCGGGACGCGAAATGAAACGATCCCGGAAAGTTCTCCGTCCTCCAGGGGCACAATGGTCTCTCCGCCATGACGGGTGACGATGTCGCGAACTTCCCGTACCGTCTCGAGGACCTGATGTTCTACCACCTTGAGAGACACGTCACTCAGAAGATCTAGTGCCGCCGACAGGCGCGACACCGCAACAAGATCGGCGTTGGTCAGGGAGAAGCGCTTCCCCGACGGGAGTGTCTCATGAAGCAACCCGTCGTAGAGCGTCGGATTCTCAACGGTGGTCCAGCCCGCCAGACCTTCGCCCAGCCTCGTCTCTCCGCGACTCGACAACGAGATGAAACCCGTCCCCCAACTCGCACGGAGCCACTTCTGGCCTCCGACCATGACGGCGTCGGCGACCGACCAGTCAATGTCGCACACCCCAAAACCCTGAATAGCGTCCACGAGAAGGAGTCGTTCTCCGAGAACCTCGCGAAGTCCAGGCAGATCCACCCGGTGGCCGGTGCGAAAATCAACCGCGCTCACCGCGAGAGCAACCGTCGACGAAGTCAGTGCTCGAGCAACCGCCTCGGGAGTGACTTTGCCGCCGGGAGTATCGAGCCACGCCACTCGCGGCCCGCCAAAGTTCGAAGCTCGCACCCACGGATAGATGTTGGCTGGAAACTCTCGCGGGGATACGAGGACCTCTGCCTTCGCCCCACCTTGAAGAGCGAAGGCCACGAGAGAGATTGCCGCACTTGCCGACGCCGCGAAGGTCACTGAATCAGCACTTCGACGACCCGTCATGTGAGCGACCTTTGAGAGCGTGGCCGCCTCGGCGAGACTGAGCGAATCGATATCCGAGTAGCCGCTGGACGCCGTAGTGAGAGACGCCGCACTGGCGAACGCGACGACGTCCGATGGGGGGCCGTAGCGCGCAAAATCCAGGTACCCGGGATCGGCACTGAAGTGCTGACGATACTCTTCGAGAGTGATGTGTCCCACTCGTCACAAAACTTTCGATAAGAACTGCTTCGTGCGCTCGTGCGACGGATTCGAGAACACGTCGCTCGGAACTCCCTCTTCCACGATGACACCATCGAACATGAAAATCGCCTTATCAGCAACTTCGCGGGCGAAACCCACCTCGTGGGTGACCACGATCATTGTCATGCCGTCCGCCGCTAGACCACGCATCACTCCGAGGACTTCGCCGACCAGTTCTGGATCCAGCGCGCTGGTGGGCTCGTCGAACAAAATCAATTTGGGGTTCATCGCCAGCGAACGTGCAATGGCGACACGTTGTTGTTGGCCGCCCGACAGTTGGGCCGGGTAGCGGTCGGCCCACTTCATCATTCCGACGCGCTCCAGTAGTTGCACGCCGCGTTCGTGAGCTTCCTTCGTCGGGAGTTTCAACACCTGAATAGGGCCCTCGACGACGTTCTCCAGAGCGGTGCGGTTGGCGAAGAGATTGAATCTTTGAAAGACCATTCCGATCCGCGCCCGCTGCCCTGCGACCTCGCGCTCGCGAATCTCGTGAAACTTGTTGTTCTCCAAGCGATACCCCACCGGCTGATCGTCAATCCAAATCGATCCGCGATCGATCTTCTCCAGGTGATTGAGGCACCTCAAAAAAGTACTCTTTCCGCCTCCCGAAGGTCCGAGTAGACACACCACTTGTCCCGCTTGGACATCCAGATTGATCCCCTTGAGGACCTCCAGGTGACCGAAGTGCTTATGGACGTTGACGGCCCGCACCAATGGTGACGTGTGCAGACTCATGCGAATTCCCCTACACCGCGACGCCGACCATTCAAGAGTCCCCACGGGTTGAGAGATCGACCCACATTACGTTTCATGGACATTGACGAGGGATTCGACTGGTCGCTGCCGTACTTCTTCTCGATGAAGTGCTGGCCGATGCTCGCGATCGAGACGAGAACCATGTACCACAGCGCGGCGGACATGAGCGCCTCCATCACACGGAAATTGGCCGAATAGACGTTCTGTGTTTTCAACATCAACTCTTGGACCCCGTACACCGAGGCCAACGACGTGCCCTTGATCATATTGATGAAATCGTTGCCAGTCGGTGGGATGATCACCCGCATGGCTTGGGGCAAGATGACCCTGCGCATCGTCTGCGAAGGTTTCATGCCGATGGAGCTCGCGGCTTCGACCTGGCCGTGGTCCACGCTATTGAACCCGGCGCGAACAATCTCGGCGTAGTAGGCACTCTCGTTCAGTCCGAGACCGAGCAGGCCGACGATGAAGGGTGTCATCACCGAGTTGGTCGACACGGTGAAAAGGCCTGGGATCCCCAAGTGCTTGAACGCCAGCGCCAAGTTGAACCAGATAGCTAACTGCAATAAGGCGGGAACGCCTCTGAATATGTAGATGTAGAGCCACGCACACCACGACACGACTGGATTCTTCGACCGCCGCATGATGGCCACAATGACGCCCAGCACGATACCCAGGCCCTGGCATGCCACAGCTAGCTCCACCGTCAAGAACATGCCGTCGATCAGAGTGCGGTACACGAAGAACTTAGGGACGTCACCCCACGCAATCTGCGAGTGACGCAATGCAAGTATCAGAGCGATGAGCGCACCGACGATAAGGATGGCCGATACCCATCGCCCCCACTTGCGGAGGGGGACGATGGGTATCTCGCCACTGAAACTCTGTGAGTCCAGCAACTCTTCCACGATTACCTAGTTATCTCGATTGAGAGTGAAGAGCACCAGATCCGCCGTTAGCAGCCCTTGGCGTAAATCGGCTTGGCGCATCCGTTGATCACCGGTGCGGGAATCGCCACCGACGCAACGTTCCAGTCCGTCAAGATCTTCACGTAGGTGCTCGAGCTACCACCGGCCATAAGGATCGTCAACGCTTTTTGCACTGCGTGCAACAGACGTACATCATCCTTAGGAACTCCAATGCCGTACGGCCCGCTCATGATGGGAGCGTAGGGCACCGCGTACACGGCCTTGGGCAGCGTCTGCTGGTCGTAGGAGTCAGTGATGTTGTCGTTGAGAACCGCGTCCGCACGACCCGTAGCGAGGTTCACCAACTCCTGAGCGGTGCTGGCCGCAATCACTTCGTGAATCACGTTCGAGGCACAGAGACCACCAGCAGCGTTGAGCGAGTTGAGGTAGATCTCTTGGGTAGTCCCCGCCGAGTCGGTCACGTTCTTTCCACAAAGACTGGACGGACCAGTGATGTTCTCCGGGTTGCCCGCCTTGACGAGGATGCCGATACCGTCGACCAGGTAATCAACGAAGTTGATCAACTGTTCTCGAGCGACACGGTCATTCATCGCGGTCATCGACATGTCCACGCGACCGGTCTGAACGGCCGGAACGATTGAACCCCACGTAGGAATCTGCAGGTACTGAATATTTACACCGAGCACCTTGCCAATGGCGCGCGCTAGGTTGACTTCGAAGCCCACCGCCTTGGTGGACGTACCAGAGAAGAAATCATCGGGCGCATTCTCCATCTGAGCGCCAACGAGAATGTACCCCTTCTTCAAAATCCACGACGGCAAGGTGTTGTGCAACGACACGTTCTCCTTGACCGTCGCTACAAGTTGACTCGCTGCTTTGTTCGCCTGCCCTGGGTTCAACGCCGCTCCGGTCGCTCCGGCCAACGGAGCAATACCGAGACTCACGAGACCCAAAACCATCACGGGAATTCCCACCCGGCCCAACTTATGTTTGAACATATAATCCCCCCTCAAACTCAGTAACTCGTCACTTTGACTGTCACCGTCAACCACTGGAATGTCATTCCCAATTAGCGCGCACCTTAACACCATTTGTTGAATTCCTCAACTTTGTGTTGAATTTGTAATATTCTGCGATTTCCGTTGTATTCCAAGGAAAACGTCGACATCACCCATGACAGGACTCAACAAACCATCAAAAACTGCTGTACCATCGTCGCCAATGACGACTCGCGTGGACTCAATTATCTCCGCCATCTGGAACGACCTGTATGACGAGAAGCCTGAACTTCTTGAAGCGAAGGAATCCGTGGACCTCGCCTTCTCGACTTTGCTTGATGCGCTTCGTGATGGGCACCAAATCCTGGTGTGTGGCAATGGCGGTAGTGCGGCCGACAGTGAGCACATAGCGGGAGAACTCGCGAAGCCCTGCGCGATCGTGCGACCACTTAGCGATGTGGAGAAAGCCCACCTCGCGGCCGAGGGCGACGACGGCTACCTTTCTTCGGGACTCGCGCAAGGGCTCGCCGTCTGGCCCCTCGTGAGTCAGTCCGCCCTCATTACGGCCATCGCCAACGACCAGGGTGGGGACCTTATCTTCGCGCAACAGGTAATGGCGTATGGCCGACCGGGTGACGTGCTCTGGGGCCTATCGACCTCGGGTAATTCGCGCAACGTCCTGCACGCGGTGCGAACGGCCCGTTCACGGGGACTCGCCACGCTGGCTTTCACCGGACCACACGCGGGCGCCATCGGCGCGCTATCCGACGTCAACGTGTCGTTACCGGGATCCGATACTCCGCACGTTCAACAGAATCACCAGATGGTGTACCACGCACTCTGCTTGGCGCTCGAGGCATCCTTCTTCGGATGAACACTTATGCCGGTGTGGCCATTGGCGGGACCAAGTGCTCGGTGGCCCTAGCGCGCTACGTTGACGACACCCTCGATTGGATCGCGCGTGAAGAAGTTCCCACGGGAAATGGGCCTGACGAAATCGTGAGCGCCCTCATCGGCATCATCGAGCGACTCGTCGCCAATACGGACTGCTCGTCGCCAAGCAGAATCGGAATCGTGTGCGGTGGCCCACTCGATGAATCTCTTGGTCTCGTGTTATCACCACCAAACCTTCCCGGTTGGGACTCCTTTGACGTCGTCTCCCCCTTCGCCCGACACTTTTCTGTCTCCGCTCGCCTCATGAACGACGCCAACGCGGGAGCCCTCGCCGAGTGGTCGTGGGGAGCGAGCCGAGGAACGCGGAACTCCGTCTTCCTCACCATGGGCACCGGCATGGGTGCCGGGCTGATCTTGAACTCGCGCCTCCACGTCGGAATGAACAGCCTCGCCGGCGAGGTCGGCCACTGGCGCCTGGCACCGAGCGGACCTCCCGGATTTGGCAAACACGGCTCATTCGAAGGGTTCTGCAGTGGTGGTGGGATCGCTCTCTGGGCCATGGACCGTGCGCGAGAGGCCATAGCGATTCGCCGACCGACTCTCCTGGCCCTTAATGAACATGAAGTGACTCAAATCACAGCTCGCAGTACCGCCGAGGCCGCTCTCGCGGGTGATCAACTTGCCCTGGATCTGTGGTCAGACGTGGGAGACCGACTGGGCGAGGGACTGGCGCTCATCATCGATATCTTGAATCCCCAGGTGATCGCCGTGGGCGGTATCTATCCCCGACAACAAACTCTCCTGGCGCCTTCTATGCAACGTGCATTGCGACGCGAGGCCCTCGCATCCTCGCTCGCCAACTGCAACGTCGTAGCGGCAGAACTCGGCGAAGTCATCAGTGACTACTCCGCCCTGGCCGTAGCCCTGATCGGTGAGACGTTCAATGACGTCTCACGTCGACTCACCGGGGCGGCGTCGAACTGACGGTTCGTCGCGGGAATGTCGCCTCCCTCGGATGCGCCGTATCCGCAGTGCGGCAAAAATCAATGCGCACACGAGGATGATGACTGTCGCGGCGGCGAGATCAAGTCCAATACTGAAGGCCTTTGGCCAGTATTTGAGTGTGACGACGTAATGCCCACCGGGTACCTTGGCTTCCAACATTGCGGTATCGAAGGGCATCAGGCGAAGGGGTCGTCCGTTAATTTCTGCCTGCCAACCTGGTACGTCAGAGATACGTAACTCAAGCATCGACGCTCGTGGGGCTGAAACGACAATGCGCCACGTGCTCGGGCTCGGTTGACTCGATTGCTCAACGACAGAAGGACCAGTGGAATCGAGTGGAGCAAGAGTCGCCCTCCCCGAATCGGGCACAGCGAATAATCCCTCGCCATCTAACACTGCGACCCGCCGGGTCCCGATTGGCCCCGCAACACCGGGTGGCTCAATCACGAAGGAGACACCGTAGAGGCGTGCGACGCGAACCGACGTTATCTCGGGACAGTAGAGACCATAAGGAGGAATCACTTGCGTCGACGTGCCAGTCGCGTCGCCGTAGGAAGTATGGAATGAACGCGGCAATATCGGGTCGTATGCCGCGAACTCGCTGACCCCGTAGGCGATATTCACGTCGGGTACGAGACCAGTCATGGGAAAGGCGTTGGGCGCACACGAACCAAAGCCCACCAAGGAGGAGCCCACCAAGCGTTGCAGCGTTGTCACACCTGCATTGGTAGGCAGATAGTTCGGGGTCGACGACACAAATCCTGCTCCAGCACTCAATAGGAATGCCGTTTCGACGACGAGGAGCACCCATAGTTCCAGATGTGTCGACCGCGAAACGAATCGACGCCGGCTCGTCACTTGAACCCGCGGGTGGTGAGCCCCACGGCTTCCTGACATGAATCGAAGGATGAGGACGATACCGCACGCGCCGAGGCCCACCACAGGCCAGAAGAAACTCCCTCGTCGGAGACTCACCTCAGGGGCCGAAAGATGATTGACGTTGAGCACGAGGAGCACCCCAAGTATTAGGAGGCAACACGATGCGAGTGCGACACCAACGCGATACCAGGACTCTACGAGATGTTGTCCCCGATTGGCCAAAAGAGCTTGTGCTCCGAATCCAGCCAGCACGGCGAAACACAAGTCAAGGGCAGTCGTGGCCAGTTGCAGACGAAAAACGTCGAGAAGCGGGACGTGACGAAAGATCGAAAGGAGCGGACTGGCGAACAAGAGGACGAGAAGGCCAACTGCGCCCAGAGTGAAGGCAACGACTTCGCGGCGGCGACGCCAGAGTGCGAGCGACGTCACAGCCAACACGAGGGCGATCGTACCCACGTACAGCATGGACACGTACAGGTTGTTTGGTCCGATGACGGTCGCGAGCGACGTCGGTAATCCGTTGTAGTCAGAGAAGAGTAGATGGGAGAGATCGAAGAGAGGCAGATCCGAGACTGGGGGTCCCGCGTTTCGAGATGATGCCAGGGCAAGTTGGATCGCCGGAAGATAGATTGGGGCGACCAGCGCAAGCGCTGCAATCAGTCCAAGACCATGGTCACGAATCGCTAACAATGCGGCTGACCGATCTCCGGATCGCCAGAGCGAGACGGCCATGACCAACGCAAAAATCCCGACGAGACCCACCACAATGGCCGCAATTTGAGGTTCGCCTTCGAGAAAAGCGAACGTCAACGTGATGGCAAGGAGGCACGCAGAGGTAATACGGTGCTTGCCACGAAAGATAAGAACCGAGCAAGCCAGCACCCATCCGGACCAAGCCATCGTGCCAGCTGGATAGTCCCCGAGCCAAACCGTAAAGCCTCCGCTCAATTCGAAGATAGTGGCGCACAGGAGTGCAGGCATGATGTCGAGTCGCAAGACCCGCGCCAAGAAGTACGCTCCGCTTCCGGCGACGATCAGCCGAGCCGCCACCGTTGCACTGTGAGCTAACGACAGTGGGAAGAGATAGCCGATAGCCACAGTCGGACCAAATGGCGCTGATTGCAGATTAAAGGCGAGCGGAAGCCCAAGCATGCTGTTGGGATTCCAGAGCGGCAGGTGACCGGCGTGCACCTGAAGCCACGCCAATGCTTGCCATGGGATGAATTCTTCAATTTCGTCGGAGTTGACAAGGTTGTGAACTCCCAGATGTGGATTGCTGGTAAGACCGAGCTGTCCAAGTATGTCGTAGGGTCCAAGGGATCTTCCGTGGACCATTGCCGGCGCAAGGAATGCCCCAGCGATAAGTACGAGCCAACCAATAGCGGCCACCTCGCGCATCGTCCGCCGCGGCTCGATCGAATGCGCGCGGCTCTCTCTTACTCTCGACAGGAATTTCACGACCATTCGATCGTATGTCGATGTTCGATCCATAATTGGCCGAATTCGATACTTCTGCAAACGAATTCCAAAACTGAAGGGGATTTCGAAAGAGCTATAGAAGGACGAAATTCCACATTCGACACTGCCCGAACCCGAGCGTGAGTGACGCCGGCTACGTCAACATGCATCAAAGCCGTGGCGCAGGGTTGGACGATTCCTCAACCTCAAGAATAGAGCCCGTACGTGCACCGCTCAGAGTTCTTCTTCGGACCAATGAAACAGTGGGGAATCCCAATCAACATCATTGCTTTTTATCAGTATGCATCACCTCGGCTAATGAAAGCAAGGTCAGGTCCGGTACCCAATTAACGACATTTTGCATCGCGTCGCGCCACCTCGACATAACAAAAGGAGGGACCCAAATGGGCCCCTCCTTTTGTCACTTCCCCAATATTGCGGGGTCGTTACCTTAACTTCTGGTTACTTACAGACCTGCCAACAGTGTGGACACTGTCGAGGACGGCATAGCAAGCGGGCCACCCAAAACAGTCAGGTTCGAAATGCCAGCTCCACCGAGCGTCGACAACTCACTCGCCGTGTAGGAACCGATGGTGGTCGGGTTCTCCACGAGAATGATCGGCTCAGTACCGTAGGTCGTGGGGTTAGCGCCACCACCAAGGGCTGCTGCGCCAAGCGCGTCAGACCAGTAGTCGACGTGGCTCGCCAGAACCGCATTCTTAGCCAAAGTGGCAGTCCAACCAAGGCCAGTGCCAGCACCATTGGTCGAGAGTGCGAAGTTCGCCAATCTGGGCTGCAGTGTCCGTAGCGTCCTTGCCTGCAATACGCAGGACCGAGATGCCACCGTTCAATGCCGCAATCTGCGTCTCAACCGAGTTCTGCAGTGCGAGCTGACCACCGATAACGATGACCTGCTTCACGCCGAGTGAAGTCAGCGCACCCTGTGCGTCAGCGTCAAGCGACGTGTCCGATGACGGACCGTTCAAGATGACGGGGAAGCGCATCTTGAAAGCTTCGGGAGCAACGGACATCGCGTCCTGCCAGTCAGTACCAGCAACCACAATGGCGGTCGGAACGTTCGAGGTCGGACCAACGCTGGTCGCGCTGCCAGTGGTGTCGTTGTACAGACCACCGCTAGCGGAGTAGGCGCCGGAGAACAGACCCGAGCCGTACGCGGTACCGAAACGAGTGGCAATCGCCGCAGCGGTGCCTTCGGCAGTGCCGTCAGCGCCAGCAATCGGACCGACAACCTTGACGGTAGCGCCAGTCGTTGTCAAGCCACCAGCGTGGTACACCGGAAGAGCCTCAATCTGAGCAATGACAGCCGGGCTAATGGCCAACGGACCACCAACCACGTACACCGTCGAAACACCCTCAATGCGAATCGCATTCTGAGCGTCCGTACCAAGAGTCGTCGGTGACGTGATCAAAAGACCAGTGCCGAGCGTACCTTCAAGGTACGAAGCAGCAAGGGCGTCTGAACCGTTCGCGTGAGCAGCGTCTGTCGCAAGAACGACGTTCGCGTTTCCGCCAGTGCTCGCCGGGTAGGCGTTTTCGAACTCAGCAGCAACAGTACCGTCAGCGGTGCCGTCAGGGCCGTAGATCGTCGTGACGTTACCGAGGATCGAACCAACCGAAACACCCGAGAACAATGTCGACGGCAGGCGCAGCAGTCGAGGTCAACCGTGATGTCCTGTGCGCCAACACTCGACGTTCCAGACGTGGTGGTCACTGAAGCGCCATTGATCGTCCACAGGGCAGAGTTGCCAGTGGTGGGCGCCGTGGTGACAGTGAACGTCAAGTGCTGCGCCAGCGTCTGACCGGACCAGTTGACAGGTGCACCAACAGCTCGAAAGTGTCGGAGTTCCACTCCAGGTGTCGCCGGCCGGGCAAGGTCAAGGTAATCACGTCACCATCTGCCGACCTGGTCCGCCGTAGGAATGTTCGACGGGTCGGTGATCGAGATGGGACTCACGGCTGTCGTCGCCGACGCAGCCCAGCGTCACCGCAGGGGTGTTCGCTGCGATGCTGTACCACACGACGTTCGCGTCAGTCGGGACAGTGAAGCTAGTGGCCGCGAGGCCGAGCGTCGCGTAGGTACCCGTGAGCACCAACGCCTGTGAACCAACACCACTTGTGGTGTAGCTGATGGTCAGCGGAACAACCAAACCTGAGGCAGCAGCACTGCCAGCGGTAAGGGTCTCAGTACTGCAAGTCGAACCAGCCTGAGCGACGGCCGCTCCAGCGGTGAACACCGTGCTGGTCGTAGTCACAGCAGCGATCGAGGCAGTGCCATTCGTGGGGCATCCCAAGCGTCAATGTGATCTGGTCACCGATGGCAACCGCGCCGGTCACCGTCAACGACAAGGTCGCGCCGGCTTGGGCGGTCGCCGGTACCCGGAATGGTCGTGGCTGTCGACGTAAGCGCCGCGGCCACAGTCGGGGTGGTGGCCGCCGAAGCGACACCTGCTCCAACAATGGATAGGCCGCCGAACAGGGTGACGCCCGTTAGGGCTGCCACTCCCCACCGGCGGATTGATGGCAATCTATTCATAGGCCCTCCTTGGGCATTCTGTCCTGATGTAATTCAGGGGTTCCATTACGGACACCAAACTATCGGTGACCAACTGCGTTATTGCTCCCAAGGGAACAGGGCTAATAGTAACAGCCTCTCCTGGTCATTGCAATTATTCGCACCGGACCTAAGGCCTAAATTCAAGGGTTACGAGTCCTCTCACAGACGTCTCACATTCATCTCACAGCCCAGGAGATTGCTGCACCCGTCGAGCGGGCGTGATTCGACACCTTAACGACTGATGCGCGTTCAATATAACTCGCCAGCGAACCTCACTGGTGGATGCATTAGGCGCCAATCTGGTGATAATCAATCTCGCCCCTCGACTCATATCTGACTCTCGTCACTGTTGCTCGCCGTCACGTACGCAATCATGCGACCACCGGTACGTACTCGTTGGTGACGTGAGTGATCTCATCATTCCCCACGCTCGACAATCGATACGTTGGCGCTTGAGGTCCTCGACCCGACGAGGGCGTCGAGACATCAATCACGGTTTCGGATCTAAGTTTTTCGTTTCGATATGTTCGTGTCGAGGGTACGAACAAGCAACGGGTCCAACTGCTAGTGCAGAAGACGGCGGCAACAATTCCTAGAGGGAGATGGTGGGACGCCCGAACCACGTATATTTTCGGCATTGCAACCACCACATACGACGTTCGCTCATGATGCGGTTGGTCCCCAGTTACCCAGACGACGCACGGGAAAGAGTCCAAATGAAGCGGCGCGCAGAGGTCGAAATCAGGAACGGCAGTGGTAGCGTAGGCGGGTGAACGGAGACCTCCACAGGTCCGAGGCGTCTTCGAGGCCACGAATCTCGCTTTGCTGCATCACTGGGGGGCCTCTGCACCAGGTGGCCGCCATTCTCGGGCTCTATCGCCCGTTTGTCGACGAGATCGTCGTGGCTGTAAACGGCCGCTTCACCCAAGAAGAGCTCCAACCACTCGTCGGACTGGCCGACCGTGTGCTTCCGTGCGAAATGCGTGAAGATTTTCTTCAGGAGCGTTACCGCGCCTGGCTATATGGGCAGTGCAACGGGGAGTTCATCTGCACCGTCGACACTGACGAGGTCCCGAGTGCCGCTCTCCTCAGCGCACTCGGCGAGCTCGCGAACGCGAACGACGTCGTGACCTACCTCACGGCGTGCCGATGGTGCTTTCCCGACACCAATCATTGGCTCGACGAATATCCCTGGGAACCCTCATGGAAAATGATCCTGGTGCGCAACGACCCCGCGACGCTACATATCAAAGGTGGCGTTCATGAGGGCGTCATGGCGGTATCGCCCTATCGTTTCCTCGAGTTACCCATTTACCATCTGAGCGACGCGACGATGTCACAATCCGCGCGCGAGGCGAAGATCGCCTTCTATGACGGTCTGGATGGGAACCAAGTCCTCGAAGACGGCCGACCAGTCAGCGAGGTGTTCTATCTCCCCGAGCACTTTGCGCGGTTCCAGCCAGCCCCGATCCCTCCTGCCGACATCGCACTTATCAACGAGGTGCTGGCCGCCGATATTTCACACGATCGAGTTCTCGAACGCGAATCTGTCACTAGCGCACCGGTAGAACTGCTCCCGGGCACCGTCGCGTACGAGACGATTCTCGCTTCATGGCCCGAGCGCCCGCTCACCGATGGTGCGTACGAGGTTCAGATTGAGTTGCGACGAGGGCGAACTCCGGAGCGGGACCCCGCAGAGTTGCGACCCGGCGAACGACGCCCGATGATGGCGCTTGTCACGAACCGTGGAGTCGCAACGCTATTACGTGAGTCCCGTAATCGCGTGACGCTGTCGGCTCGATTCTTCTCCCTTGACGGTGCCGGTAACCGTAAGTTGCTCGTCCGCGAGTGCGCGCGATTCGCCTTCCCCGCTGATCTTCATCCGGGCCAGGCGACGTTGCTGCCCTTCGAGGTCCAAGCTCCAGAAGCGCCGGGTGAGTACCTGCTCGTCATCGACCTCGTCGAGGAGCACGTCCGCTGGTTCGAGTCAGGTCTGGGAATCACCGTGCACGTCGCATCATCTTCGGTTCTCAGTGACGCACCGATGGATGGTTCTAATCGTGACGTCGCTGTTTTTGAGGACACTCATTCCCAAGCCACTGCGATCACTACACCCACTGAACGCGACGAGATCACTTCCGTCCGGATTCAGAGCGTGCTCTACTCGCCCCCCGCGCTCTCCCTCGCTCGCTATGTGCGGACACTCGGACAGATGGTTCACGTCTTTACTCAAGCGCGTCCGGACATTCGTGTCACCATCGCACTCGGAGACAACTCACCCTCGCCCACGTTCCTAGAGGAAGAAGTCGAGCAATTACGATCCACACTCGCTGACTCCGGGCTCACCTCGCTCACCTACGAACATTTCGCGGACAACTTCGGTCACGGCGGGGCGCACAATCGCTTACATCGCCACAGTGAAGACACTGACCTCATTCTGATCCTCAACCCCGACACCTGTCCTTCGCCGAATCTGCTCCTCGAACTCGTGGGTGCCATGAGTGAAGGGGTCGGTATTGTCGAAGGGCGCCAGTTGCCCCTCGAGCACCAAAAGGCCTACGACCGCGCCACCGGAGATACCGGTTGGGCGTCGGGGGCCTGCTCGCTCGTTCGTCGGGATGTTTTCGAGATCACCGGCGGATACGACGAAGCGTTCTTCTTGTACTGCGACGACGTCGATCTCTCGTGGCGCACGCGACTCGCGGGCTTGCGCGTCGTATACCAACCCAGCGCGACCTGCTTCCACGATAAGCGGCTCTCCGCGGCGGCAAGTGAGCAGCCGAGCGATACGGAGATCTTTCATTCGGGTCTTGCAGGAATCTTGCTCGCGACGAAGTACTCGCGGCCCGACCTCGTCGAGAGTCAGTTACACCATTTCGCCCTTTCGCCCCTCCCCATCCACGCCAAGATCGTTGAGGCGTACCAACTTCGCCGAAGCGAGGGGCGACTTCCATTGCCGCTGGACCCCGGCGGGACAGTGGCCGACTTCTCGACTTACGCCTACTCGCCGCTACGGTTCGACTATGTCCGCTGAGAGCGATCCGACCGACTCACTTCGAAACAACGCCGGCTCTCACGGCGCCCCGACCGAGGACACCGAGGGCGGATTCGACGTGGATTCTTCTGTCCTGTCTCGCGCCGCACTGCGAGAACTCCTCGGGCGTCTGCACGAGCCCAGCACATCGGGGACCGCTGACGAGTGACGGCGCTGCGGACACCGAATTCGAGACCTCAAGTAGCGAGTCAGTTGACAATATATATAGTCACGATTTCGATAGCCGTAGTCCCGACGTTTCACAACCATTTCTAAGTGTCATTCTCATTGCGGGTGACGCCTCAAATTCCACCCTGAGTGACGCACTCGTTTCCCTCGATGCCCAAAGTAACTCTGATTTCGAACTCATTGTTGTCGCTTCGCCTTCGACTGACCTAGATCGAGTTCGCGTTGAAGAAACTCTCTCACAATATTCATCGGGCCTCGCCAAACGTTCTCGGGTCATCGACGGACCATCACCATCGCTGTCGGATCGATGGAGATTCGACGCGCTGCGTGCTGCGGCCGACGAGACCAGTGGTCGCTACATCGCTGTCCTTGACGGCACCAGTGTCGCCTTCGCCCATTTTGTGGCGACTTTCGCACGCCTGGCCCACGACTTTCCCGCCGCGGTTCTGCGGGCTCGCGCCATCTCCCAGCCAATGCACGAAGTGACGTGGCCCGACGGGCGCGCCGGCTTCGAACCGACGGGCGGAGCGGCGCCCGCATCCGCTGCGCACTTCTCCGTGCTGGAGCATCTGCTCGTTCCGAATACGCCGCCGGGAAGCTTCGCACTGTCGAGCCCTTACTTCCACGAGAATGGTTTTGACGGCGACGACAATGAAACGCTCGTCGAGGCGGCGATACTCGGAGGCGTTGGAGAAGCACCCGACGACGTCGTCGTCCTGCTCCGCCAATTCGATAACGAGAACGTCGCATCGGAGCGTCGGCCGAGCTGAGAACTCACAATGGATTCCCGGTAGTGAGCGCATTCTCAGACGAACCACGAACCCTTCCTTGGCGTTGCCCCAGCACGGACTTGACAGCACGTAGGTGACACCAGAGTCTTGGGGTCGACGAATACGATAATGCGAGTGTTCTCTTCTCGCCGTCCTGCCGTCAGCCTCACCCCCTACTCGTTGGCACTGCTCGAGAATTTAGAGACATACCTCAACAAGGTCGATCCAAAATTAGGTGGCGCCGCCGTGGTTGTCTCAAATGACCCCGATTACTCCACTCTCGCGAATACCTCACTGGCGGTGGCTGTTGGCACGCTGAGTCACCGATCATCGCGCCGTCTCCACAAGCACACGAGTCTTCACTCAGCCTTTGCGGGTGGCCTCGCGAAGAATAAGGAACACGACGAGGTCGTGCCGATCACGATTCACGACCGTTGGGACCTTTCGACAGTGAGGAATCGGCCGGAATCGTTCGACGTGCTGGTGATCGTGACGACCTTCAACGAGGCCGACGTCATAGAGCAACTCCTCAAGCGATTGACGGCAAGCGGGATACGTGTTCACGTGGTCGACAACTGGTCTAACGACGCAACACCAGACCTGCTTGCACAGTATGAAGGTGCCGGCGTCGCGTGGGAACGATTCCCGTCCACGGGTTCCACGGGACACTTCGAACTTGAACGCCTACTGAGTCGCGTCGAGGAGATCGCGAGCGAATCGGGCGCGAATTGGGTCATTCACCATGACGCCGATGAGATTCGCGAGTCTCCGTGGCCGGGGGTTTCCCTCATCGATGCACTGTGGGCGATCGACCAATGGGGGTACAACTGTATTGACCACACGGTGTTCAATTTTCGTCCGGTCGACAATTCTTGGTCCCCCGGCGACGACCTCGCGACGTCATTTCCCTGGGGTGAATTCGGCGATACTCCGGCTGACTTTCTTCAGATCAAGGGTTGGAAACCTCAAGCGACGCGGCTCACCATGGCTGGCAATGCGGGCCATGAAGTCAAGTTCGAGGGGCGTAAGGTATTTCCGTACAAATTCTGGCTACGTCACTATTCGATTCGCTCCCAGGAACATGGTGAACGAAAGATCCTGCGTGAGCGTCAGCCCCGCTGGAGTCCCGAGGAGCGTGCCAAGGGTTGGCACGTGCATTACGACCACTACAACGAAGCGACCTCGTTTCTCTGGGACGTCGGAAGCCTCGTACGTTGGGACACGATTGACGATCGCTTCCTCTTGGAACGACTCAGTGGGGTGGGAATGAAGAACAATCCGTGGATGGGCGAAGGGCCCGTCATCGACGTCTGACCTAACGTTGCTAGGGACATCAATTCGCTCGCTTCCTGATGATTCACGCCTCGTTTCCTTCTCGCCCTAATAGTGACATCGCCAGGTCGACGAGACGAGGGAAGATGTTGTGGCCATACGTGGTCCTGACGAGTAGTGACACACGATGTTGATTAGGGAGGCCATGAGTGTTCAATGAGCAGATTGTGCGAGGGACGTCACTTCACCTCGATGTGAGGAAGTGCCCAGCCCGCCATTTGTTGGGTTGCCGAGTGACCGGTCACGACGCCCGCTTAGGAGGTCGTGATGAGTGACGACACGTTCGAACACGCAGACGAGGTCGCCTCTTCAAATGACGACTCGGTCCGATTGTCGGTCCCTCCCTCAGTAGCACCTTTCGTCACCTGGGCCGCGCCGGGTCACTTCTATTCCCCCGTACCCGACCTCGTCGAGGTCGAAAACGCCGCTGATCGACTCTTCGCGCCACGAACCTCGCTACCGGGCATCGATCTTCGTGTGCAAGAGCAACTCGCGTGCTTCCGTGAACTAGCGGGGCTCGCTCGCGAAGCTCCGATCCCAGCGGCACCTACCGCCTCGTCTCGTTACGGCACGGACAACTTGAACTACGGAATCGGCGACGCGTCGATGCTCCAGGCAATGTTGCGTCGTATCCGACCTCGTCGGTACCTCGAAGTGGGAAGCGGATGGAGTACGGCGCTCGCGCTCGACACGAGCGAACAGTACCTTGAGGGCACTATGTCGGTCACGGCGATCGAACCGTACCCCGAGCTACTGGCCAGTTGTCTTCGTGCGGGCGACCCCGTGGAAGTTCTAGCTCAACAAGTCCAGTCCGTGCCGCTGACGCGGTTTCGCGAACTTGAAGCGAACGATGTCCTCTTCATCGACTCGTCGCACGTGCTCAAGGCAGCGAGTGACGTGCACTTCCTCTTCACCAGCGTGCTCCCACTGCTCGCGCCGGGTGTGTACGTCCACGTGCACGACATGTTCTGGCCATTCGAATACCTGCGCCACTGGATCGAGCAGGGCCGGGCGTGGAACGAGTGCTACCTCGTACACACCTTCCTCCTCTTCAACACCTCGTACGAGATAGTCCTGTTCAACCACTACCTCGCTGAGTGCCACCGCGACGTCATCGCAACGGAGCTTCCGGCAATGCTCGAGAACACGGGTGGCGCGCTCTGGCTCCGACGGATCGCCTGATCGGCGAGGACCCGCCCATGGCCGGCGAACGCTTTGTCATGAAAACTCTTGAGGCTCCTGAATCGGGTGAACCGACTTCGCTCCCGTAACCTTGAAAACTTCATGTCGCCGGGGTGTCGTCGTGACTCAAAAAGAAGGGTCGCCCTTCCAGGAGAAGCTAAAGGTCTTCGATTTACCTTTGAGTTGGTACCGCACCACCAGCGAGGAGAACAGTCGACCGTGCTTGGTCGTCACCGGATCCGCGAGGCGCACTGTGCTCTTGGGAAAATACGACATTTTCGACGCGGCGCAGTAGGGCACACAGAGATTCAGGGCGAAACGAGTGGTACCGGTCGCACTCGACGCGTTCCACGTCGACCAGTGGGTTGCGGTGAGTTCAGAGTTCGCGTCAGCACACGAAATGACGAAGCTGGTGGGCTTAAAGACCTCGGTGTTCGTGCACGAGAGAAGTTTCACTGGTGGCGTCGTCGCCGAGGCCACAGCTGCACTGATTGGGACGAGAACCAGAGTGCTGAGCAAGGGTGAAAACTGCGGTGAACGCCGTAACGCGTAGTCGTTGGTGGAACATGAATTGAAACCTCCTGAGGTGAGAATCATCGAACGTGAGACATGGAATGCGGACCAATCGAGACGACGGAGAAGTGCTCAACGAACGGCATTACCCTTCCACGAGAAGTCGAATGTCTTCATCTTGTTACCGACGCCGTATCTGATCTCGAGCTGCGAGAAGAACACTCCGTGTGCGGACGTTTCGGGTGCGTAGAGTCGAACGAGACTACGCGGGAAATACGAGATAGGAGACGCCGCGCAGTACGGCGTGCACAAATTTATTCCAAAGGTCGTCGTGCCCGACGCGCCCGACGCATTCCATGTGGACCAACGCGTGTTAGTCAGGAGCGTGTTCGCGTCCGCACACGACACGACGAGCGTGGAGGGACGCGCGACCGACGAACCCGAGCAAGTAACGACTCGTACCGACGGACTGAGCGCAACCGAAGCGGTCCCTCCAGTGGACGGTGATGATGACCCGGCGTTACGGATACCGACGATCATCGCCACGCTCACGATCCCCAGGATGAGCAACGCCGATATCCCTCGTCGTGCCCGGCGTCGACGTTCGCGCATCTTCGCTTCCCTGAACAAGACTTCAACGGTCGTGTCCCACCGGTTTTCGTTGCTTTTCGTACGGTGCTCTTGGTCAGGAACGGTGAACATGAAGCTAGTATAATTAGTGTTATGAATTCTGTCAATTCCACTTCACCCGAAGTCGAGGTCTCATCTCTCGAACTGGGGCCACTCGATCGAAGTGATCCAACACTGCTGCACGAGCAAGTGGCCGCCGAGATACGACGGGCAATCGCTGAAGGCGAAGCCGGCCCGGGCGAGCGTATTCCACAGGCGCGCGATCTCGCCGCCGAACTCGGCGTGAATACGAACACCGTCTTGCGTGCTCTGCGGGTGCTGCGCGACGAGGGACTGGTGGAGATGGGCCGAGGTCGATCAATTCGAATCGTCGGGCGACCCGAGCGGGGCGTGGTAGTGACCAAGATGAAAGAACTCGTGGAGCTCGCGCGCCAACATGGGTACCAGCGCGACGAACTTCTCACGATGTTGGAGAACCTGCCGAGCGGCTGACGACCGATTATTCACGTCGCTCAACCGTGCCCACTCGACCTCGGTCGCGGGCAGTTGCGAAACGTTGTGGGCGTCGATAGTCGACGCCGGGCCATCGAACGAAAGAGCGAACTCCTCACTCTGGTTGCCTCTGCGTGGTTCACCCGCCACGAGTCCACGCTCGGGATGATTCTGCACAGATTTCACGTAGCGGAATTCTTGCAAGGAATAACGACGACGTTCACGACGCTCGGAGAGGAATTTCCAACCGGGGCGAACAATGCCGCGGGAATCGACCAATTCCTAGGGACGAGGGTAGCCCGCGCGGGCAACTTCCCACGAATGGAGGTCGCTGAGTCCACCCATGCGTCGGGTGATGCGAGCCGCACACGAGACGACGGACTTACCGAGTTGTTCGATCTCTTCGGCGCTCAGTTCGACGCCGTAACTCGTGGCACATACCGCCCCGTTCTGCGATCGTCGATTACCGAGGATGGGAGCCGCCACGCTCCACATTCCACGGCTCAATTCTTGACGTTCCACCGCGTATCCCAGCTGGCGAGTGGTCGCGATCTCAACAGCAAGCTCGTCAAAGGTGGTAATCGAAAATTCCGTCTTCGCCTCGTAGGGTCCGTCTCCCACGATGCTGCGTAAACCGCGTTCGTCGATGGACAACATGGCCTTACCTAGGGCGGTGCAGGTGGCTGGCGCCCGAGACCCCGCGCGCAAGTTGAGAGAAATCAGATCGTCGGTCTCGACCTTGACCAGGTACAACACATAGTCATCGACGAGCACTCCCACGCTCGTCGTCAGACCGACCTGTTGGGCGAGACGCTCGATCTCCACGGTGACCACGTCGCGCATGGTCGTTCGATTGGCGATCTGACAACCGATCTCAAAGAGGCGAAGGGTGAGTCGATACTCCTTCGAGTCACTGAGCTGTTCAACGAAGCCGGTTCGCTCAAGAACGCGCAGCATGCGATGCGCGTTAGCGACGGGAATCCCTAGGTGTCGACTCAATCGGGTCACGCCGATACGGTCGAACTGCGCCAATTCTTCGATGAGGTTGAGCAATTCAACCGACGATGATCGTGGGGCCTTGACGTCGTCGTCAATCTTGGTCGACTTGACCCGTGACGTTCGTGGTGTTTTCGCCGCGGTTGCGGCCGATGCTGGCGCTTCCTTATCGGTTGTCATAACCCACATTTCTTTGGAAGAAACATCCGGCAATTATTGCACACAGAATTGTACATTCCATCCACAGAAAAACGTCTCCCTCGTGGAGGGTCGCCCTCATCCGGACCGCTCCTCGTTCACGACGACGGCGCCTCGGCGTCGAGCAGAGACGACCGGTGAAGGTCGTCAAGTTTGTCGAGGAAGACGTCGGGCGATGTCGCCGCGGCGAACCAGTCGTCAAAGAGCTCGATCATGTTGTTTTGAAAGGCGGCGAAGCGCGGACCGTTGGGTCGGGTCCACGAATTCTGCAGAACCGGACCCACTCCCGAGAAGAATCCTCCCGACGCGACATCCAACGTGGCATCGTTCCACGGCGCTCGATGAGCCGGTTGTCCCCCAGAGGAGAAGTACAAGCCACGCTGCACGTCACCGGATGCGACGTACATCGCGTAGGTCAAGGCCTCGTCGAGGTTTTCACAGTAGGCGGAGATTGCCAGGCCCGCACCTCCCAGCAGGGCGCCACGAGGTGTCGTGTCAGCGCTCGTTGACGGAATATCGCCGAAATCAACTTTGTGACCTGTGTGGTCCGAACGCGAATAATTGACGTAACAAAAAGCCAGCGGAGCGTAGGAGTAGTCGTCGGAGTGGGCGAGTGCCTCGAAGACGTGGATGGGATTGCTCTGGAGGCAGAGCGGATCGCTTTGTCGCGCGACGTCGTACATCGTGGAGAGCGCCCAGCGTCCCGCGTCGCGGCTGGCGAACCTTTCACTCGTCTGCGCACATTCCTCGCCCTGGGCCATGGTCAAGGTCATGAAGCTCGCTGCCGCATCAACTGCGCACAGTGGCCACATCACCCGTCCGCTCGAGGCCAGCTCGATCACCTCGGACCACGTCGCTGGGACTCGCGCCAATAGATCGGGTCGACTCGCGCTGGTTTGACACGCCGCATCGATGGCCAGCGCCCACTGGTGTGCGCCGTAGCGATAACTCTGGTGCGACCGTCCCGGCGAATCCAGCGCCAACGCCGCGAGGACCTCAGCGTCGAGATACTGATCGATCGCTATGACGGACCCCGACTCGGCCATCGTTCCGATGTGCGGATGATCCATGACGACCAAGTCGAACTGATGGGCCAGTTCTTCAACCGACACCATGCCGAACTCTTTGAGAGTGCGTGGGACCCACTCGATCGACACCTCGCCGCCGCGATCGCTCTCGTACGCGGCGGCCGTGGCGACCATGGGCGCGTGCCCACGGGGATGGTCCCACGATGAGCCCCGCAGAACGATGACACCAGGCGACACGTCGTGTCCCTCCATTCCTAGAACGCCGATTGCGCCGAGAGGCCCGCGTCGACGATGTAGGGAGCACCCGTCACCGCACTGGCTTCGTCGCTGAGCAAGAACACGACGACGTTGGCGATCTCATCGGGTTCGATCACCGTACCGCGGGGGTGAAGTCGACCCCACTGGGCGACCGTCGCCTCGGGATCCCCGGGCGCCAGCTCGGCCGCGTGACGCAACATGGGTGTACGAACCGAGCCGGGCAATACCGCGTTCACGCGAATTTTGTCCTTCGCGTGGTCGAGCGCGAGCGTCTTGGTGAGTGACACGATGCCGCCCTTGGACGCCGCGTAGGCCGCGACTTCGCGCTGGGAGATCAACGCCTGAACCGATGCGAGGTTGACAATGGCGCCGCCACCTCGCGAACGCATCGAGGGGATTGCGTACTTCGACATCAAGTACTGGCCCTTGAGATTGGTGTCCATGACGGTATCCCAGTCCTCTTCTCGGAACTCGGGTACCTCACCGTAAATCACCACCCCGGCGTTGTTCACCAAGTAGTCGACTCCACCGAATTGCTCGTCGGCCACCTTGGTCGCCTGACGCGCGTCATTGGCGACGCTCACGCTGCCGATGACGGCTACCGCCTGTTGACCTAGGGCCACGATCTCGGAGGTCACCTTTTGCGCCGCGGCCTCATCGAAGTCCACGATCACCACCGACGCCCCTTCGCTAGCGAGACGGCGAGCGACGGCCTCACCGATTCCCATTCCTGCTCCGGTGACAATGGCGACTTTGTCGCTGAACCTTTGCGTCGTATTGATCGTCACTTCTTCATCTCCTTAACTGACGTCGCGGTGCGCTGAAGGCTCCCACGACGAGGTACGTCGCTCACGACGCCGCGAATCTCACGGCGCCGCCTTCATTGATTCCTTCCACAGCGGTACTTCCTTCAAATAAGACGGCCTCAATGACCACCTCACGCGACTCATGTGCACCCAAAGAGACCAGCGACTCCCCCTTGGAGCGGGCGGTGGCGATCCCTTGACCCGGAATCGTCGACGCGGGTTCCACCGCCACGACGTAGGCACGCTGGTACCACGGGAATCCCTCACCCGAATGGATCTCCTGCCATAGCCACGCCTTGTCGAAGACTTCGAGCGGCCAGCGGATCCCGACGCCGAGTCCCAGAGTCGGATTGGTGATCGCGAAGAAACCTGCCGTGAAGTCCTTGAGGTACGCCAACACGGCGCGTGGCTCACTCGGATCAGGAACCACTCGTAGGTCCACGGTGTCACCGGTGACCGAGGTCACCATTGGCCAGTCGTGCACGGAGTCGGGCGACAACAACGTCCCCGGCGCGACGTCGTCGGCGTGCACCGTGAGGCATCCCACCGAAAGAATGCACGACGCGTCAAGGAAGGGTGCGCCAAAGGCGGGGTGGTGGGACCACATCACTTCCACGTCCTGGGGCGACTCGTTCGTGACCACCTCGCGAATGTGCAACACGTGACCCGAGACACTCAGTTCACGTCGTACGTGCAGCGGTGAGGTGATGAGGCTGGTCTCTAGGACTAGGGCGTCGGATGTTTGTTCCACGATGGTCCACGGAACCATGGCGGCTTCACCATGAAATCCCCAGGTCACACCCTGTTCAATGCACTCGTGACCGCCATTGGGTAACAAGAGTTGCCACCCGCCGGCGTACGAACTGATCCAACGCTCGAGTGAGGTGGACATCTCGGACCACGCGCTCGGCTGGCGCGCGCCCCAGGGTGACTTGAAGAGTACGTCGACGCCCGTGCGTCGATCGACGAGCGCGTAGATGTCAGCGCCCTTGTTGACCAGCACGACGACTTCGATGAAATCGTTGTGGATCGTGACCGCTCCAAGTTGCTCGGGGACGTGGTCGAGAGAGATCGTCACTCGACTACTTCTTGTGCAATGCGGTGCCGGTAATCCAACTCACCATGTCGTCCACGCTGTACTCCCCGCGCCGCAGTTCAGTCACGACGCGACCACGTAGTAAGACGACCACGCGGTCACAGAGTTCGTGCACCTGCGGCAGGTTGTGGCTCACCAGGATCACGCCAACACCCTTGTCCTTGACCCCGGCAACGAGTCCGGCGATCTTGTCGGACTCGGCCACGGCCAAAGCGGCGGTGGGCTCGTCGAGCAACAGAACCTTCGATCCCCACATGATGGCGCGCGCCACAGCGACCGCCTGGCGTTGACCTCCCGACATCATGCCGCAGCGAGCGTCGACACTCTTGATCTCGATCGCTAGGGAGTGCAAGGTCTCCACGGCCGAGGCGTGCATCGCTTTGCGGTCCATGGTCCCCAGCCGGCCTAAGAGACCCGAACGTTTCATCTCGCGACCGAGAAAGATATTCTCGGCCACGGAGAGCTCGTTGGCCAGGGCGAGATCTTGGTACACGACTTCAATGCCTCGTTCTCGTGATTCTTTGGGCGACGAGAACGTGACCTCTTCACCCTCAATCAAAAGTTGACCCGACGTTGGTTGGTGTGCACCGCAGAGGGTCTTGACCAACGTGGATTTGCCGGCGCCGTTGTCACCGACCAGTCCGACGATCTCTCCCATGTCGAGTCGAAAGTCGATACCCGTCAACGCGGTGACGTTGCCGTACGCCTTAGTGATGTTGCGCGCCTCAAGAAGAGGTGTGGCGTTGCTCATTGTTCTGCCCTTCGTACGAATTGGTCAACCAGTACTGCCAAGATCAAGAGGCATCCCGTCACCAAGTTCTGCAAGTAGCTTGAGAACTCCAAGAGGGCGAAACCGTTTTGCACCACACCCAAGATGGCCACCGCCAAGAGGGTGCCGCTGAGTCGTCCGCGACCACCCGTCAGACTCGATCCACCCAAGATGACAGCGGTAACAACCGCCAACAAATACGGGTCACCGATCTGGGGGGCCGAGGACACTAATTCGGACGTCACCACCAAACCGGCGAAGCCAGCCGCCAGGGAATTGAAGACGAACAGCCCGATGCGGATCTTGTTCGGACGAATACCGGAGCGGTCGGCCGCGTCGATATTGTCGCCCGTCGCGTAGATGTGTCGTCCGAGAGTGGTGAAGCGAGCGATGAAGGCGCCGACGAGCCAGATCGCGACGAAGAAGTAGACGGTGGACGGTACCGAAAAGATGTTGCCACTGCCGAGGAACTGAAATCCGCTGCCCGAGATCTGCACCGTCGTGGTACCCGATAAGACGTACGCCAAACCCGTCGCGATGGAGAAGGTCCCCAACGTCGTGACCAGTGAATTGATCTTGAAGAAGACGGTGATGATGCCGTTAATTGCCCCGACGATCGCCGCGACCACCATTCCAAGAGCTGCGGCTAGCCATATATTCAACCCGTGGCCCACCAACAGGCCAACGACGACGGACACCAGCGCCATGACGCCGCCGATGGAGATGTCAATCTCAGCGGCGATAACCAGAAGCGTCTCGGTGACGGCCATGATGCCCAAGATGCTGACCACGCTCGCGGCGGTGAGCAGGTTGTACCTATTCATGAAGTACGGCGAACTCGCCCACATGATGCACACGACAATGATCAGGACCAGTCCCAAACCCTGTTGTTGCACGCGCTGGAGGAACCGGCGCCGCCGGGCCAGACGCCGCTCATTTTCGAGACTGCGTTGCTCCTCTTCGACTTCAAAGGCGGCCTCGGCCGTCGTCACTTCGCTAAACGATGGAGAATCCTATCTCTGTTACACCCACTTCTTCTGAATTCACAGTGCACCTTTCATTTTCAAACCGCGTGGAATCGTGCCACGTTCATGGTGGTCGACGATTCAAACGTCCTACTCGCCGGCACTTGGGGATATGCCGGCGAGTAGGACGACCCGACATGAGTCGCGATTGACTCACACGGGGTGATGCGGTACTACTTGCAACCAGCCAGGCCGTTGGCCTTGGTGGCCTGCTGACCCAAAATGCTGGTCGTCGCGGGCACCTTCAGGCCATTCTCCTGCTCCATCACGAGTGACAAAGCCGTCGGGCCCCAGGTCTGGGGCTCCAGGGCCCACGCTCCCGCGTAGCTCTTGGGGTTGGCGCACACCTGTGACATTCCGTAGCTGTCGCCACCGAAGCTCTCGGCGGTCACGGCCTTGAAACCACCGTGAGCCGTCACACCCTGCCACACACCAGCGGTGTCCTCGTCGTTGACCGCTTGGGTCATCACGACGCTGCCCGCAGGAATGCGTGACGCCGCCTGCTTGGCCACGGAGTACGCGGTCGACTGCGTACCGTTGGTGTCAACTTCGATGATGTGATTCGCCGGAGCACCGGGGAAGGCCTTCTTGAAGCCAGCGACCGCACCCTTGTAGCGAAGCAGAACTGCCGCACCACTCTCGGGTTCGGCGCCACCGACGAAGTATGGGGTCACTCCGGGGTACTTCGACTTCACGAAGGCGGCCTGAGCCAACATGCCACCCTCTTCACCGTTGTACGGGTCAAGACCCAACGACGGGAAGCCCGGCAACAACGCGCCCACGATGGTCACCGCGGGAATGTGGTGTGCCTTCAATAGGTTCGCGATTGCCTGCTGGTAGGGCTGCAAGACCTGGAAGTCGACGAAGAGGTTGATTCCCTCGTTGATCTCGGTCTTAACGTTGGCAATCGCTTGGGGACCGTTCATGTTGTCGACTTCGGTGATCACCGACGCGCATCCAACGGCCTTCGCCGCCGCCACGAGGCTCTTCGAGACCGATACCGCGAACGGCTGGCTGCTCGAGAAGACTTCGTAACCAATCTTGTAGGTCTTACCACTCTTGCACAACGCTTTCGTGGGGTTAGCCAAGGTGTGTAACGACACTGCCTTAGGACTGACCGCCGCACCGGCGTCGGACGTGGCTACAGCCAAGCCCGCGACCAGAACGACCGGAAAGACGACTCGCCCCACCCTGTGAATACCACTGATCCTTCTATTTGCCACTTTGATTCCTCTCTGTTCGATAATTCGCCTATTGGCGAACCCCCCTTTTGAGATTCCGTCATCGAACGTCATCATCGGGGAAGATGATGACGACGCTCCATGACGAGCACTTCCAAGGAACTCACGCCACCTCCATTGGTGACGATTTTCACTACCGTTCATTGACCACCCCCGTTGCAATCCACGCAGCATCGAGGAGTCCCTCGCGAGCCAATTGGTAGAGGTGTGCCCGCGCGGTCGGGGCCGTCTGGGGCGACAGTGGTGGGTTCGTACCGATCAACTCTCCTATGGCGGTCGCCACGTCGCGGGTGAGGATTGGTGACGGGGCTGAGTGCTCCACCATTGTCCGGGTCAATTGGTCGACTTCGTCGATGAAGTCCAAACTCTCGCGCAAGAAGGCGAGTCCCCCGTCGCGGTCCATCGGTGCGACGTGCGCGGCACACAGTTGTTCGAAGGGGACGTCCAACAAACGTCGCAGCCCCCAGCGCGCCTCAGCGACGTCGACGTAGAGGGGGGCGAACACCGTGGTGCCGTCGCTGCTGCGAATACCGCGCCCCTGCACCGCGTCCCCGGTAAAGAGGGCCTGGGACTGCTCGTCGAAGTACGCGCAGTGTCCCCACGTGTGACCCCGCGTCTCGATCACGCTCAATTGCCGCCCACCCATCGAGATCTCGTCGCCGTCGCGCAACAACAGGTCAACGCGGGGTTCGGGTACGCACAGGCTCGCGAGCAACTCGCGCGCCGGATTGTTGTCGAGAACGCCGGGATAGTCATCCCAGAACTGGACCCACTGCCGTTCAAAGGACTCGACCCAGGGCGCGTCAACCAGAGGCGCCCCGATACGCGCGTGGGGGGCATCGTCCTTCCATGAACTCTGTCCTCCGGAGTGGTCGGGATGGCCGTGCGTGGCGAGCAGCAGGTCTGCGCCCGCCAGCGAGAGGCCGATCTCGTCTATGGCGCCAGACAACGTGGCGGCAAACGTACTTCGGATCCCTGGGTCGATGAGTGCGAATTGCCCATCGCTGGCGAGCAGGTAACTCCACAGCGGTGCGTTACACACTTCGGGGTAGTCCGTCGGCAATTGGAAGATGCCGTCGCCGAGTGCGTGAATCTCCCCGGCGCGCGCGGCGCGCGATTTCGCCGTGTCGTGCGAGTGCACGTCGCTCACGTCGCGTCTCGCGTCGTCGTGCCGAAGAATTCGTCGGTGTGTTGGCCGAGGTCAGGAACGCTGCGTCGTAGTGCCGCGGGGGTCTCGGAGAAGACGAAGGGGGTTCCCACGGTCCGAAAGCTCTGGGTGCCCTCGCCGATACCAACGTTCCAAAAGAGATCGTTGTGCAGCGCCTGAGGGTCGACCATTAATTCGTCGTAGTTCTGCACGGGGGCGCACCACACGTCTTCGGCTAACAGGACCTCCATCCAGTGATCAGTCGGGCCGTGGATCAGCTTCGAGGAGATCGCTTCGTAGATGACGGTGCGGAACTCCAGCATCAGTGCGTTGGTGTCGTATTGGGCCAACTCAGGCATGTCGAGAGCCTTGGCGATGACCGGGCACGGGGTCATCGCGATCACCAAGTGGCCGTTGCTGGTCTGGTAAATCCCAAAAGGAGCGGTGGCCCACACCGATCCGTGATTCTCCACCGGACGCTCGGGCACCACACCATGGTTCATGTAATAGGTGAGTTCTTGTTGTTGCGCGGCCACCATGCAGCTGAACAAGTTGAGTTCGACCTTCTGGCCCTTACCGGTGACGCTGCGGTGAAGGAGCGCCGAGAGGATTCCGACCACGATGTGCAGACCCGTGTACTGATCGGCGATTCCCACGCCTAGCGCCGTGGGCGGGTCGTCTCGGCGTCCCGTCAGGAACATGACGCCCGACAAACCTTGGATCAGCATGTCCTGGCCCGGGCGCGTGACGTACGGGCCGTGCTGTCCGTAGCCCGAGGAGCTGACGAAGATAATGCCGGGATTGACTTTCGCGAAGTCGTCGTAACCCAGTCCGAGACTCGCCATGACCCCCGGTCGGAAGTTCTCGACAACGACGTCGAAGTCCCTCGATCGTTCCAGAATCGCGTCGCGAGTGGCGATGTCCTTCAGGTTCGCAGTGACGCTGCGCTTGTTGCGGTTGAACGCTAGGAACGAGTCCGTCTGGCCGTGGGTGTGTCCATCGGCGATACCCCAGTGACGACTCCACTCCCCTTCGAAGCGCTCGATCTTGACGACGTCGGCGCCGAGGTCACCCAGCATCTGTGTGGCGAGAGGTCCCTGTACGAGGGCGGTGAAGTCGAGCACGCGAACGTGCGCCAGCGGACCCCCTGCGATATCTGACGAGGTCACGGAGTTGGGAGTGTCGTGATCACTCATCGCGCGCTCATCACGTGCAGCGCGTGGAGGGTTCGCTCGACCAGTTCGACCGCCCGAGACGTCGCTACATCGTCGTTTCGTCCGGCATCGATGGTGAGCGTCGCGTCGCTATCGACGCGACAATGAGTGTCCATCGCCCGGGCCATCTGCGCCACCGACATCGTGTTAAAAAGAGCCGAACTGCTCGTCTGAGTCTGATCCACCCCAGTGTCCCCCCCAGGAAATATGAGATTAATATTCCGTTTAAAAAAACATTCGTTTCACTGACACATAAACTGTTTCAGTTTCGGAACAGTATCACAGGGTATTGACAGCCGCAACAACCAATTCTGCTCAGATCGGCAACGTTGGTTGTTTGGGAACGGACTTTCCCTGACGCCGAATCGTTTCGTCACTAGACACCTCGAAAATCCGCTGGACGCTTCTCGACGAACGCCCGTATCCCCTCACGAGCGTCCTGGGTAGAAAAGATCATCGCCCCCATCGACTGTTCAAGATCGAGGGCGGCCTCGAGTGACGCGTCGCCACCCGATCGCAGGAGTACTTTGGCCAACCGCACCGGCAGCGGGGCTTGTTTGGCGATGCGCGTGGCCAACGCCACCGCAGCACTCAACGCGTCGGGGTGCTCTCCCACGCCCAGGGCCATACCCCACTCCACGGCCTGCGTACCAGAGATCCTCTTCGCGGTCATCAACATCTCCGCGGCTCGCATGGCTCCGATGAGTCGCGGCAATCGTTGAGTGCCTCCGCCACCGGGCAACAACCCCAGCTTGACCTCGGGGAGTCCGAGCTGCGCGTCGTCTGCGGCCACGATGAAGTCACACGCCAACGCCAGTTCGAGTCCTCCCCCGAGGGCGTACCCGTGAACAGCGGCGATCACGGGCTTGGTGCACTGGGAAAACTTTGTCTGCACTCGATTGCCCGTCTGCATGAAGTCAAGGTATTCGATGGCGCTGATATCCACGTAGGTCTCGATGTCCGCGCCCGCCGCAAAACTTCCTCCATTACCGTGCAGGACCAACACCTTGGCGTCGTCGCTATCGGCGAAGCGAATGATGTACTCGTCCAGGAGCTCGAATACCCGTGGGCTGAGTGCATTGAGCTTCTCAGGCCGATTCAACGTGATGAAGGCCACGCCTGCCTCGACGCGGTACAGAACCGGCTGCTCACTCACTCGACACCTCTCACACCCCTTACTTCGAAATCAGTACGGTGATATTTCACCACGACGCCCGCGTATTTCGCAGACTCTAATCCTGAACACGGCGCGCGATAGTTGCCTCAGGTCGAGTGACGTGACGGGAGCGAACGTAGAGAAGGCTGGCACGTCACCCTCGTTCTCGCCACAGAAAATCCATGTCACGCTGTGTAACGAATGCGTGTATTTTTCGTCATTAACGACGTCGTGGGTGAGTCGCATTTTCATCCAAAGAAAAATGCCACCCGCAGAACTCCCTCGCCGTGTTACGAAACATTCACGAAGTTCTGGATACGAGCGTTGAGATGAAGTGATCGCCCTTCGTACGAATTTCGGACCAGTGCGATCAACGAGGTACTGGCTAAGGTAATCGCGTGAACTCGTTGCAGCGGCTCGAAGGATATCGAGTCGTGCCCGTGGTGGTACTCGAAGAGTTGAAATACGCCAATCCACTCGCTGACGCTCTCGTGCACGGCGGCCTCGCGTGTGCCGAAGTGACACTGCGCACCGACGCGAGCCTTGACGTCATCAAGACGATGTCGCGTCGGGGAGACATATTGGTGGGAGCCGGTACTGTGCTCAGCATCGAACAGGTTGATCGCGCGATCGATGCGGGTGCACACTTCCTCGTTAGCCCCGGTTTCGACCTCAAGGTCATCGAATACGCCCAGTCCAAGGACGTGACCTTCATCCCCGGCGTCGCCACCGCGTCTGAGGTGCTCGCCGCGATCGGGGCCGGACTCGATCACGTCAAGTTCTTCCCGGCGATTCCCGCGGGTGGAGTATCGATGCTGAGCGCGCTCCGTGGGCCGTTCGCGTCAATGCGCTTCATGCCCACCGGCGGCATCACGCTGGCGACGCTGAACGACTTCGTTAGTCACCCTGCGGTCTTCACCGTGGGAGGCAGTTGGATGGTGTCCAAGTCCAGTCTGGACGCCGGCGACTTCGCCACCGTCGAGCGCGTCACACGCGAGACTGTCGAGCAGATCCACTCACTGTTGGCCTAGACCGCGAAGAGCCCGGGTGAAAACTACCCAGCCACCGCCGCGTCGTCAAGGTCCATCATCTCGATCAGACCCTGGATATAACCAAGTGCGAACGAGCGACCACGATGCCCGTAGGAGGAGTCGCCCACCAGTTCGGGCGTGTGATCATCGAGGATGAATCCATCGAAGCCCCCATCACGCAGAGCTCGGATGACGACGGCAGGACGGTAGTTCCCCTCACCGAGAAAGCACTCCTCGAAACTCGGCACCGTGCCGTGAACGTCGCGTAGATGGACGTAGGAGATCTTGCCTCGTGGGGCGAGGTAACGGACAGCCTCGAGAACGGCGTCTTCACCACCCATCTCCGACACCGTGCCCAGACACAGGTCGAAGGCGAAACCGGGTCCCGGTGAGAAGTCCGCGGCTCGTTTGAGAGCGTCCACGCTGCGGAAGATTCGTGCGATCCCACCCAACGTCGGCACAGGCGGATCATCGGGGTGCAACGCGAGTACGACACCCGCCTCTTCGGCCACCGGGACGACCGCACTCATGAAGTACTCATAGGACTCCCACATGTCGTCGTCGGTACGTTCGATAGTGATGTCGTAGTGCTGACCACGACTCCACGAGTCCTTCTGATCCTCAACGCGTCGGTCGCGTCGAGCGATGTAGATGTCCCCAGAACGTTGCGGGTCCGTCGCCACCGCTAGGTCGAAACCCGAGATCACGGCACCGCCGCGACCACGAGGAGAGAGTTCGGTGCGCCATACTGACGTGGGCAGCCAACAGAACCCGAGGACCGGGATGCCCGCGCGGCCGATATTGCGGATCGTGGCGACGACGTGCTCGATCTCCTCGTCGCGTCCCGCCAGGCCCAACATGCAGCGCTCATAAAAATGGTTGGGGATGTTCTCTATCGCTTCGAGACGCAGACCGAAACTCTCGACACGTTCGCGTAGGGCCCGCAGGTCGTGTTCTTCCCATCGATGCTCTCCCGGCAGGTCGGGAGTATTGAACTGCACGCCCTGCACACCTAGTTGCGCGGCCCAACTCAAGTACTCGTCAGTCGCTCGTGCCGCTTGCCCGGTCGCAATCCTCATCGCCATCGTGTCACTTACCTTTCATCATCAGTGTGGTGTTTCGTCCGCGCGTCACGCCGCGATTCGTCATACCCAGTGCAGCGCGCGGGCGATCAAGTCCTCTTCCGCACCGATGCACTCCGCCAGCAACGTAGCGCGCTCCTGGGCGGGAACGAACTCGAGGCGGCGAAGACCCAACGGATCGACCTCGTCACGCAAAATTCGCAGCGTCTCATTCGACGGTACCGGGGTAACGCCCAGATGTTGCGATACTCGTAACTCGAAACCCGTCGCGGCCCGCACGTCATCCACGCTGACGCCCGGGTGCACGCTCGCGAGAACGAGCTCATCGCTCTCGGCGTCGAACTCGAAGCACCCGAGGTTGGTCACCAGCACGATCTCACCGGGGACCAGGCCAGCCCTCACGCGTTCGGGCGCACTCTTCAGGGCGCGTGACGCACTCACGCGATCAACGGAATCGACCAAGGAGAGCGTGGACTGGCGCGTTTGATAGAGCACGAAGTCGCGGTGGAGGTCGGCGACGTCGGCCATGCCGCCTTGGCCGGGCAGTCGAACCCGTCGACCCTTGGGGCTCGTGACTTCGATGTTGTTGGTACGGGCGTGACGATCGATCTGCGCCGAAGCGACCACTTCACAAGTAACGCGACCCTGCTGGTAGTACCAGCGATAGGTGTCTTCGCCACCGCACTGGACGGGCACGCTCGCCGTGTCGAGCGCTTCGCCGAGGCTTAGCAACATGGGTCGAAGCGCGATGTCAACGAGTCCACCACTTGTCATCATGATCGACACATTGGGCGCGTGAGTGGCCTTCGCGAGGAGGTATGAGGTCACCGCGAGCGGCGAGACGGCACCGGCGGAGCAAATCGACTCATTGGAGATTCGTTGAGCCAGCCAGCACACCATGATCTCGTCGACGCTAGGCGGTGCGTCGTTGCGAGCTCGCGCGGCCACCACCTCGGCCACGCTCTCGCGAATACGTTGGTGGCTAATGGTCGGTGCTTCGCGAATGCGTTCAGACGCCGTTCCCTGAGGTCGCGGGGGACGTGGCGGCGGTGAGATCGACGTGATGTCCGCCAGGCACGCGAAGTCTGCGATGTAGTGCGGGAGGCACGACGTGGGATAGGCGCCGAAGGGCTCGATGGCGATGTGGTCGACCACGTCGCGCGGGATGACGAAGGAGTCTCGCAGATTGCCCAACTCGCCAACGGGAACCACTTCCTCGGCGGTCACAAGAACGGTACGAGCACAAAAGACCGCCAACGTGTCCATGCCGCGTGCGCCGCAGATCTCGACATTGCCCGCCTCATCCACGCGCTGGGCGTGCATCACGAAGACGTCAAGGTCCCGTCGTGGTGCGAGGCCGATGTCGACAGTGTCGCTCGAGTCGGGCGAGCGCGCGATATCGAGACGCTCGGATAAGAGGTCGGAGCCGCGGGGAATGCGAAAGGGCATCGACGGAAGATTCTGCTTGGACGCCTCGAGTGCAGCGGTGAAAGCGAACGCCGGCCACTCCTCGTACTGCACGGTCCCGTCTTCGAGGGCGCGTCGAAACAGCGGGGCGAGGCCAAAGATGTCAAGACTCGAGAAACAAAACACGATCTTCGAGACGCAGCCGGCACCCAACAAGATCTCCAGGGGGATTCCACCGCCCCAACTGACGTACTGCAGTTCCTTGGGCCCGCGAGCCGCGAGTGCGTGCAGCGCACTGAGCGGCAGCCGCGTCAACAGCGCGCCACCGACGCCGATCCGGTCACCGTCGTTCACGTGTGAGACCAGTTCATCGACGCTGACGAACAACGGCTTGTCCTGATCTCGCACTACGACCCCACCCCCACGGCGATTTCGAAATTCACGACGCACGACTCGCGCCACAACCCCAAATAATTTCTTTCAAAGAAACGAAAATTACCTTGAGTTGAATACTATTCCATTAACGGACAATATCACAGAGGTCACGGCGTCGCCCTGGGTTCGCCTCCGTCAGCGACCCGTGAGCGCGACGTCAAAACCGTTGGCCCCCGACCACGGCGGCGCGTCGATCCCGCGAGCAATTCGCAACAAGCGGTTGTACTTGGCGAGACGTTCGGAACGAGCCACCGACCCAACTTTGATTTGTCCGGCCCCACTGGCGACCGCCAGGTCCGCCAACCAATCATCTTCGGTCTCCCCCGAACGTGCCGACACAACAGCGCGCATACCGAGTTCGCGCGCACGATCGGCAACCGCAAGCGCTTCGCTCAGCGTGCCGATTTGATTTGCCTTGACGAGAACGGCGTTGGCGCATCCCTCACGTGCCGCGCGCTCCAGCCGATCCAAGTGGGTGCAGAGGAGGTCGTCGCCGAGCAACTGAACACGAGGATCAAAACTCGTCGCCGCTATGCGCCATCCTTCCCAGTCGTCTTCTGCCAAAGGATCCTCGATGGAGACAATGGGGTAGGTGGCCAGCCACCGCGTCATCGTGACGACCAGTTCGCTCGACGTCAAAGTCTCTCCGTCGAGGACATAGCTGCCGTCGGGTTGGAGCATGTGGGTTGCCGCGACGTCAAGGGCAATACCCACTTCATGACCCACGTCACGACCGGCCAAAGTGATGGCCCGGCACGCGAGCTCGATGCACTCTTCGGACGAGGGCGACGGCGCACCGAAGCCGCCCTCGTCACCCACCAGGGTCGACGCCCCGCGTTCCACCAATAGGTCACTCGCGGCGTGGTAGATGTCGTGTACCCATTCAATTGAGGTGGCTTGATCCGGTGCGGCGAAGGGGACCACCAAGATGTCTTGAATCGTCATGCCACCTCGCGCGTGCAGGTTACCGCTGAAGAGATTGACCATTGGCAACGGCAACGTCGCGCGGCGATCTCCCGCGAGATGCACCCACAGTGGGACCTCGGTGACCAGCGCACCGGCCCGCGCGCACGCCGCCGACACGGCCAACATGGCATTGGCACCGAGGTGTGACCGGTCGGGTGTGTCGTCGAGAGCGACGAGTCGATCATCGATCGCCACCTGGTCTCTGACGTCCAGACCCCGTAACGCCGACGAGATTTCGTCTCGCACCGTCGCAACGGCTCCCCGCACCCCTCGGTGGGCGAATCGTGGGTCCGCGGTGTCGCGCCGCTCGAGTGATTCGTGCACACCGGTGGATGCCCCCGACGGAGCCTGCGCAAAAGCGTTCCGGCCGTCACTCAGGGTCACTGTGGCCTCCACGGTCGGAACAGCTCGCGAGTCCAGTACCCAGTCGGCCGTCACGTCTGCAATCGTGATCATCGTGAACCTCCCTCGTCGCCCAGTAGTGCCAAGACGGCGTCGAAAGTCCTCACCCGACCCGCCAGGGCCGCCGCTGCGATGCGATAAGCCCTCTCGCGCGACTCGTCGTCAGTGAGGTAGTCAACCGGTGACTTGCCGTAGAGGCGCGCCACCATGACGCCGCCGAGGTGACGAAGTGATCGTTCCTCGTCCGCCGCTCCCTCGTACGCGGACCAGAAATTACGCGCGGCCTTCATGACCATCGCGTTGTCTTGTGACCCGAGGTGGATCAACTTGAGTAGGAAGTGCGCGCCCATCATGCCGCGGTCGAAGGCAGGGTCGCCGACGTGGATGACCTCCCAGTCCAACAGAACTAATGACGTGGGTGTGACGAGGATGTTCTTCGGGCTGAGGTCGCCGTGGACCAACGTCGGTCGTCGGACGTTCAAGGTCTCGTCAACGAGGGCGAGTAGGTCGTCTCGCAATTCGGGGCGACGTTCCGCAGTCACGCGATAGTAGGGGTCGAGGCGCAACGCGTCGAACAGGTCGCGTGGTCCCGGGCCGTCGAGAACCGCCGGGGGATCCATCCGGTGCAACTCCGCGAGCGCGAGACCGAGAGCGCTCGCTCGCTGCGCGTGCCCGCGACCGACGAGGAGTTCGTCCTTGTAGTTCAGAGTCGGCGGGGCGATGAACTCCTCACCCAGTAGGACGTTTTCGTCATCGAAGAACAGCAGGCGCGGCGTTCGAACCGGTCCGAGTTGACCGTCGAGCGCACACAGGATGGCCGCCTCATTGGCGCCCCGTGATCGATCAGCCAACCATTCATCGTCGACAGTCAATTGTCCGAGGGGGACCTTGATCACCCACGGTTCGAGCCCACCTTCGACGACACCCACGAGTGCGGAGACTCCGCCGGCGAGTTCTCGCACGTGCTCGCCTTCGCCCGCCCGTCCCGTTCGCTGGAGAGTGGTCACTATTTCGGAGAAATTCGTCACTGCAGAATGCATGAAGTCCATTCGTCGAACGGGCGAATACCACCGTTGATTTCCTTGGCAACATTAACGCAACCCCGTCGTCTCACTGCGTCGCTTATCGACGCCAGGACGACATCGCGAGCAACATTTCTTCACGTGAAATGCGACGGTGCCGCTCGGCGATCCAAAAAGATTCACGTCGAGCTCGTGCCTAGACTCACCATTGTGCTCTCGCGCCTCGTATTCGACTTACGCTTCTCACGATCGCGATGAGGGCATCACTGCGCCCGCGATGTGAGTTCGCGCGGCGCTCGTGAGCACGTACCTCGGCATCGACGTCGGGACCTCGGCGACGCGTGTCGTTCTGGTGGACGACGAGGGATCAATTCTCGCGACGACGTCGAGTTCATACGAGACGTCTCGCGGTGGTGCTGGAATCGTCGAACAAGATCCGTCGTCGTGGAATGACGCTCTCGTTCACGCCATCTCCGTGATGCCCGAGCTCAGCACGCACCCACCAGTGGCCATTGGATTGTGCGGCCAAACGCCCACCGTGGTCCCCGTCGACGAACGTGGTCGTCCGACGCGTCACGCACTGACGTGGCAAGACGGTCGTGCCGCGTCCGAAGCGCGTGAGTTGGCGGACCGCTTCGGCGACCCTGAACCGCTCGTCGGAACACAACTTCCCTGGTCAGCCTCCAATATGCCCGCGAAACTCCTGTGGCTGGCGCGTCACGAACCCGAGACTCGAGCTCGCACTCACACGATTCTGCAACCCAAGGACTTCGTCGGTATGGCCCTCACGGGCAGCGCCCTCTCCGATCCGTGGTCGTCCAAGGGCCTGTGTCGGGTCAGTGACGGCGCACCATTATTCGACGTCCTCGACGCGTGCGGATGGCCCGCGCACGCGTGTCCGCCGACGGCGACCCCGTGGTCCGAGCGAGGCGTCGTTCACAAGGCCGCTGCCGAGCATTTCGGTCTTCGAGAAGGAACACCCGTGTGCGTGGGGGCTAGTGACGCACTCAGTCAAATGATCGCTGCGGGCAGCTTCGCGAATTCAAGTGCCTTCGTGTTCAGTGGGACCTCGTCCATCGTCGGCTCCACTGTGCACGACGACCGGGCCCGCGTCGCGGGTCTCTTTCACGTTCCGACCTCGTGCGCACCGCTCCCGCTACTGTACGGACCCACCCAATCGGGCGGCGCCGCCCTCATGTGGGCGTCGCGACTTCTCGGGTGCGAGGTCGAGGAACTCTTATCACTCGCCGCAACGAGCGGCCCGTCGTGGCCCGTCTTCGTTCCGTATCTCTCAGGGGAACGCGCACCCCTGTGGGACCTCGATGTGCGCGCGGTGTTCCTGGGTGTCGACGAACAACACGGACGCGCGGAGATCGCGATGTCGGTCATCACGGGAGTCTTCTTGGCCGCGCGCCACGTACTGTCGCTGGTCGAAGACGCCATCCACCAAGAATTACGCGAGGTCGAAGTAGTGGGTCGCGGTGTGGGGAGCAGCGACTGGGAAGAAATCGCTCGCCACACGCTTGGTTTGACCTTGCGACTTCACGACGATGCCGATATGTCGGCGCGCGGTGCGGCCATGTTGGCCCTGGCTTTGGACGGGACCTCAGTCGTCGACGCGAGCCGTCAACTCAGCGCGGCGAGTCGCCTCGTGCACCCCCGCGCCGACGAGGTCGCGTGGTCTCATCAGTTACTCGAGACGTATCTGCGCGCCAGTCAACAATCGGTACAGTGGCGCCACGCCAACTCGCCTGATCGCACCCCAGCGTAAGGTTCGTGTCACCTAAGCTGCGACGATTGCATTCGTGAGTTCACCGATGGCGTCAATCGAAACAGTCATCGTGTCACCGTCCTTGAGGTAGACCGGCGGCTTCATTCCCAAGGCGACCCCCGAGGGCGTCCCGGTCGCGATGATGTCACCAGGTTCGAGGGTGATCGCCTGAGAGATATGGGCGATCAACTCGGCCACCGGCGTGATCATTAACGAGCACGAGGCGTCTTGACGCAGTTCACCGTTGACGAAGGTTTGGATCCTCATCGACTCGATGGGCGGTGCCGACGCCGCGTCCAGGACAACCGGTCCGAGAGGTGCGAACGTATCGAGGGACTTTCCGCGAATCCACTGCGGCTCGCTGATTTGCAAGTCACGTGCTGAGACGTCATTGAGCACCGTGAAGCCACCAATGGCCGCGAGCGCCTCGTTCACTCCCACGCCCGAGGTACGACGTCCAATGACGACGCCGAGTTCGCCTTCGTAATCGAGTTCGTTGGTGATCGACGGGAGACGCACCGCTTCGCCGTGTCCGATGAGACAGTTCGGGTACTTAGCAAAGAGCACGATGCGCTCGGGCTTGGTCCCACCACTTTCGGTGATGTGGTCCATGTAATTGAGCCCGACACAGATGATCTTGCTCGGTCGGCGCACCGGCGGGGCGAAGACAGCGTCGCGAGTCGACACTGTCGTCGTCGCGTCCAGCGCCAAGTTGCGCAGGTCCCCAAGTGCGGCGTCGCCGAGCGCGTAGAGCTCGCCCACGTCGGACAGTCCTCGTAATTGCTCCAAACCTGACGAAAGCGCGAGCGCGTCAACCGACGCGAAGCCATCTGACGTTTGTACGTGCAGGGAACTCTCGTCACCCCGACCACTACGCAGTGCCGCCAATTTCATCTTCATATCTCCTTATTCACGCGGCGTCGCCCTTTCGAGCGTCACCGCGACTTCGTCGGACGACCCACTGGACTACTGATACGCCGCTTCGCGAAGTCCCGTCATATAGCCAATGGCGTAGAGCCGACCCAGCGTCGAATAACCGAACGACGAGTTCGAATCGCCTTCCAGGGCGGGCACGTGGTCGGGGCGAATGACACCTTCGAACCCGATGTCGGCGTACGCGCGCATGCACTCGAGCATGTCGGTGGGTCCCTCGTCGTGAAAGGTCTCGACGAACTTCTCTCGCGTGCCCTTCACGTCACGAAAATGCGCGAAGAAGATACGTCCGTCGCGTCCCAGACGCCGAATCAGATTCGGCACGTCGTCGGTCATCAAAGAAAAGTTTCCCTGACAGAAGGTGATGCCACTGTTAGCGCTCGGAACGATGTCCAGCACTCGTTCGAAGGCTTCGGGACTGCCCAAGATGCGAGGTACGCCACGGACGTAGGGGATGGGAGGGTCATCAGGGTGCAGTGCTAGGCGCACGCCCGCCTCCTCGGCCACGGGCACGACGGCCCGCAAGAAGTACTCGAGCCCGTCCCAGAGCTGTTGGTGGGTGACCGAGCCTTCTTCGATCATGGGGGGAGCCTCCAGCATGACGTCGTTGTCGTATCCCGACGACAACGCGCCGCCGCGCAGTACCTCGGCATTGGACGTGCGCGCCCAGGGGATGATCGCGACCCAGTTGTAGCACAGGGTGCCGATGCCCAAACGACCCATGGCGCGAATCTGATCCATGACCCACTCAATGGCCTGGTCTCGGCCCGGCCCGTTCAGTCGAATCGCGTCCATCGGCGCGGTGTCTTCGAGCACCGACAGTTCCAACTCGTACTCGCGGTACTTCTCCTGCATCCACGTCAGGGCGGGCAGATCCCAGGGTCGCTCGCCCGCGGGCGCCACGTCGTACGGCGTAGGTGTGTAGACGTGAGAGCCTTCACTCTTGGGCCAACGCCACTGTTGCTCCGCACCATCGAGGAGGCTGACGACTTCGTCGACCCCCGCTTGCTTCACCAGTCGCCACAATGGCCCCGGCGTCGGCTCCAGCAGTTCTGCGATATTCAACATGGTGCTTCTCCTCCTAGGGTCGCACTCGTTGAGGGCGGCCGACTACTTACGACAATGTTGTCACGCGACGTCGTCGTCACGACGCGCTCGCGCTTAAGACGCCGTCGGCGACGGCGCGACGGAAATGCTCGATCGTGGCCCGTACGCCCTCTTCGAGCGAGGTGTTGGCGACTGGTCCAATGACGTCCCCGAGAGCAGGTGAGGACAGTAGTGCGGGCGCAGTAATGGGCTTCGTCTCCCAACTCAGGAGACCAGCCGCTTCGGGGACCAGGCGCTCGATGAGAGCAACCAACTGCGCTACACCGACGCGACGACCCGGCACGTTCAGCACCAGCGAATCTCCCGAACCGGCGGCGGCGCGCGCCGACTCGATGAAGGCCCTCGCGCAGTCGGGCGCGTACGTCAACAACATGTTGCCCCCAAACTTGAATTTGAACGACTGACCCGTTACCGCGGCCAGGATCGCCTTCGTCGCGTCCGACGTCATCCCCTGATCGCGACCTGGGCCGTAGACAATGAAGGGTCGCAGACCAATGGACCCGATGCCGTTTTGCTGAGAATAGATGCGTGCTGTGCCTTCATTGGCGACCTTGTAGACGCCGTAATGGGTGTCGGGCATGAGCGGCGAGTCGTCACCCACGATGCCGCCGCTGTAGGACGAGGACGCGCCAAAGACGGCAGCGCTACTGGCATAGGCGAGTCCAATCTGTCGTTGCGCTGCGCGCACCGCGTCAAAGACATTGACGTTTCCTAGGACGTTCACTGCGGCGCCCAGCGGCGGGTTGGCGGCACAGAACGGCACCTGCAACCCGGCAAGATGAACAATGTGGGTGACCTCGTGCTCCTGGACGACGCGTGCCACTTCCGCAGTTGCCGTCACGTCGAGGGGAACGAACGTCACGTCGTCGCTGCGTGGGTGCGAGACCAAGCGAAATCGACGCAGGTCCTCACTGACGTCGCTTGCGACGACGTCCACGCCTTCGTCCAGCAGCAAACGGATGGCCCAGGCGCCGATGCAGCCGGCTGCTCCAGTGACGAGGAACTTCTCATTATCCGTCTTCATTGACACTTCTCCTTCATAGTTCGTTTCATAGCACCGTTCATTTTCCGATCGTCAACCGCGTCTCGAGGCGTGGGACTCGCCGACCCTGAGTTGAACACGGGCTCCAGGGAGCTCGGAGCCACGAGCGCCCTGGAGAATGGGAGTACAGAGGGCGCTCGTGGCTCCGAGGATTTGGCGAGTGCGATCGACCGCACTGCACGAGGGGCGTAGGTTCTCACCGTGAACCCGAGGCGTCGTCACGATGTCGTCTCGTCGCTCGCGTCGCTGGGGGCAACCAACGAGATACCGGCCAACGCCCCACCGTCCACTCGGAGGTCCGATCCGGTGACGAACGAGGCGAGTGAGCTGGCGAGAAACAAAATGGCGTCAGCGATCTCGCGGGGTTGGCCCACGTGTCCGATCGGGTGACCCTTGCCCCATTCGGCGATCACGCGATCCGGGTCGAGGGGATCGATGCTCGCCGCCGAAGCGCGCAGCATTGGCGTGTCGACGGACCCCGGACACACCGAGTTCACGCGAATGTTCTCGACCGCGTAGTCGACCGCCATTGCTCGCGTCATCGCAACGATCGCACCCTTGCTCGCGGTATAGGCCACGACGTTCTTCTGACTCGCGATCGCTTGGCCCGAGGACACGTTGATAATCGAACCACCGCCATTGGCGCGCATCAGCGGTACGACGTACTTGGTGGTCAGAAACATGGCACGAAGATTCACGTTGAGTACTTCGTCCCACGTCTCGACTGACGTCGTCTCCGCCGTACCGTACCGCTGGATACCGACCGAGTTGACGAGCGCGCTCACTCGACCGCGGCGGCGAGTGACGTCATCGAAATAGTGCCGTACTTCGTCGGGCTGGGCAGCGTCGACCGTGGTTCCACGGACGTCGTAGCCCTGGTCCACCAGAGATTTCGCAACGGCGTCATTAGCCAGGGAGTCGACCGAGAAGAATTCGACTGCTGAGCCGTTCTCGGCGAAACACTCCACGACCGCACGCCCGATACCGGAACTTCCACCGGCAACGACGGTGACGCCACCGCTCACTAATTGATTCGACATAACTCTCCCGCTCACTGAAACTCCACTTGCACGAAACCGAGGTCACCGAAATCAGCGCTCACGACGTCGCCCGGAGCGGCAAAACAGTGGCCGGTACACGTCCCGGTACTCACGACCTCGCCCGCGACGACCGAGCGACCGTGAGACCGAGCCCAATTGATCATCCAGGTCAGACTCGTGACAGGATGACCCATCGCGGCACTGGCGCGACCCGACTTGATATAGAACTCATTCAGGTAGAGATCCATTCCCGCCTCGTCGAGATTGACCGAGCGCCAGTCGCGAATCTTCGTCCCTTCGATGAAGGCCGCGCCGCCTCCATTGTCCAGGCACGAGCCGAAGTAACCGCTCGCCCCGTACCAATCGAGAAAAACCGTGTCGCCGATCTCGAGTGCGGGAAACAGTGACTCGATGCCGTTGGCGACTTCCTCGGTGGAGTAGGGCTCCTCACGCACGTCGAAGTCACGACCCAGTTGGAATGCGTACTCGCACTCGACATTTCGAAAATTGATGAAGAGCTCTGGCCCCAACGCCGCGCCGTTCTGGAAGATCGTGTCACGGTAGAAACGGCCCGGGGATGGACTGGGGAGTCCCTCGGCCCTTCGGATCTCGTCGCTCGCCGCGCCGATCTTCCAGCCGGCTCCTTGACGGCCAACCTTTTCGTCAAGTCCGAGGATCACTAATTCGACCGACGGCCAGTCTCGCGTTCGTAGGTCCTCGGGTAGATCCACCGCGTGGCGCCCACGGCGACCGTCCGCAATGAGTTCGACGACCTCATCGACCTCACGGGAACTAAGGGCTGACGTGCGCGAACACGGCTGCGCACCCGAGGGAGGCGTGTCGCCGTAGAGGAAGCGGCCCCGTATTCCCAACTCGCTTGACGTCACTCGTCCATCACGCTCAATCGACTCACGAACCCGATCAACCGAAGATGTGGGAGGGGTCACGTCAGCTCAGTTCTCTCGCGTCGAAGTCACGATGTGGGATGTTCTCGCGTCACGATGGCGCGAACGAATGGCATCAGCCGAAGTGTTCGTGGTGGCGGGGACCGGTAGCGACGGTGCCCGCCACGGGAGGCCACACGTCCCGAATCCATTTATCACTACGCCCCCCACCGATAAAAACGAAACTGTCCGAATATTTCTTACGAAGAAACAATAATTTTACTCAGACAAATGTCATTTCAGTTTAAAGCGAAAATAGCACAGCATTCTGGGTTGCGCAAGGAGTCCCGAGGAATCTTCCTCGCTGCTCGAGCACGCGAGATGACACCGCGTCGCTGCACCGAATCGATGCCGGAGCACCTCTCGCCGTTACGCGAACGATGCACTCACGTCGCCGAGCATCTCATTGCGCACAACAATGGAGTCGCCCTCACGCACCCACTGAGTCTGCACGACCGAGCCTAACGACGCGACGTCGCCGGCGCGCAACGGCGTGCCCTGGGCGACACAATTGTTCGCCAACCACGCCAGGGCGACGAGCGGATGGCCGAGGATGTCGGACCCGACGCCGTGTCCCACCTCCAGACCGTTGATGGACATCGATGATTCGACCTCGCCCAGAGCACGAGGATCGAAGATTTCGTTCTCCGCGCCGAACACGCACCCGTGGTGAAAGAAGTCGTCGGCCACCAGCGTCGGCGTGTCCAACGCGCGGTAGTCGACGTAACGGTCCTCCACGACTTCGATAGACGCCATGACTGCGGCGACCGCGCCGGCAACGTCGTCTGTCGAGTACGGGCGGCCCCTACCCGCTAAGTCCTCGCCAAGGCGCACCGCGATCTCACATTCGACTCCCAGGACTCGCGGAGGTGTCACAACAAAGGTGTGATGTCCGCGCCACAGATTGTGAGAGAACATGGTGCCCGACACGGGAGTATCAATGCCGAGATACTCCTGCATCACTGTCGTCGTGCAGCCGATCTTCCATCCGATCAGGCGACCAAAACCATGTTGGGCAAGCAAATCGCGCGCCACGCGCTGCACTAGGTAGCCGTCATCCACGGTCGGAGGCCGAAGCTCATCCGGTAACGAGTCGAACTGACGCCCCGAAAGTCGAGACGCGGTGAGCAGCGTTGCCGCATCGGCGGCGGCGATGCCGCCATAGGAATCGCGGAAACTATCGGTCACGATGCCTCATCACGTTGTGGCCCCGACGACGGCGTCATCGCGCGACGTCCGTGACGGGTCCGGGGACGAAGTCGAGCGCGTCGCGCAACACCTCGGCGAGTGCGGCATCGTCCGCGAGACGCGGATTGTTGCTCACCAGTCTGGTGATGCGACCACCGGCCACCGCGAGCGAATCGATATCGTCGTCATCGACCCCAAGGGAGCGCAACGTGGGTGTGATGCCAACAGCAAGGGCCAGATGTCCCAAGATGTCGGGCAGCTCCGCCGCCGCCGCGGCATCGGTCGCTGCGCTTGAGCCGAGCAGCCTCGCCACCAGTGCTCCCTCGGACTGTCGCACGGTGAGGTTGAAGCGCACGGCCGAGGGCAACAACACCGCATTGCCGTGGCCGTGAGCGGTCTTAGTGAGTGCCCCGATCGGGTACTGCAGGGCGTGCACGATCGCGGTCCCTGCTGCCGCGAAAGCCATGCCGGCCATCAAACTACCGAGCGCCATGTCACTGCGCGCCGTCACGTCATCACCCGAGTGCACCGCGCGCACGATGCTGCCCCCAATGAGCGAGATCGCGCGCAGGGCGAGTGCGTCACTCACCGGATTCTTGCCCACGAAAGCGTGGTCGAAGTAGGCCTGCGTCGGCTTGTCCTCGAAACTGATGGCGGTAAAAGATTCAATCGCGTGCGTCAGCGCGTCCATTCCCGAATACGCCGTCACCTTCGCCGGACACGACAGCGTCAACAACGGATCGACCAGCACAGCGCGCGGTAACAGGACCCGACTCTGGAACCCCACCTTGGTCTGATGGGCTTCGTCGGTCAATACCGCGATGGGCGTGACTTCAGAGCCGGTGCCCGCCGTCGTGGGCACCGCCACCACCGGTAGCGCTGTCGAGGGTACGCCGTCGAGGGACCACGTCGAGATCGGACGACCGTCGTTCAATCGCGCGGCGACCACTTTGGCCAAGTCCAGATTGCTTCCGCCGCCGACACCGACGACGACGTCAGGCGCGAAATCCTTTACATTCGCGACACAATGTTCCGCACCTTCGAAGCCGATCTCGGCCTGACCCTCGTCAAAGACGAATACCTCCATCCCCGGCACCGCGCGAAGCGCCGCGACGAGCGGCTCGATGACGCCGGCTGCCACCAGATTGGCATCGGTGCAGACCAACGCGCGCCGCCCAAGATCAGCGACGACCTCGGGCAAGAATCTGGCACAACCTGCGCCAAAGCTCACCCGTCCGGCCGTGGAAAAACTCCACCACGGGGTGTCGACGGCTTGGGAATCATTGTTTCGACTGCTCATTCGACGCCCTCGTCTCTTTTCGGTCCCGAACGACGTGGTCGTTCGGATGAATCACTCACGGGGCCGAGGTCGTTCGAGTCCGCGTCGGACCCTTCGGACCTCGGACTCTTCGGCCAGGGCGATAGCAGTGCGCCAACTGGTTGAGGCCACTTCGACACCGTCGGCGTGACGCCGCGCCCTTTCGCTGGCCGCCCGGTCTCCGGGGACTCGGACCCCGCTAGAACCCGAGGCCGCCGGTGTCGAGCGAACGTCGTCGAGATATTTCGAGACCTCGTCGGTGCGCGACGATCCCGCGACGACACGCTGATCGATGCAGATGAAGACGTCGCCCTTATTGCATTCGTAGACGGCGTCCAACGTGCCATGCACGTCGGTGCCGAACGCCGAATTCGTCAATGCGCCGATCAGTACTTCGAAGGCGAGGCCAAGGGCGAAACCCTTAGGGCCCCCGAAGGGAGAAATCGCCCCAGCGAGAGCCGCCTGCGGATCGATCGTGGGTTCGCCGTCGCGGTCCAATGCCCACCCCGGTTCCAGGGGTTGGCCGATCTGAGAATGGTGAATGATCTTTCCCATCGAGATCTGGCCGGTGGCCATGTCGAGAACGAGCGGCGAGGGTTCGGCAGGTACTCCAATCGCAATGGGATTCGTGCCGATCATGGCGTGTCGACCCCCCCAGGGATGCACCAGCGCTTCACTGGTGGTCAAGGCAATGCAGATCATGCCCTCGTCGGCCGCATTCTCGACGTAGGGAGCGAGGATACCCAGGTGGTGGGCGTTGGAAATCGCGACCAACGAGATCCCGTGCATCCGAGCGCGATCACGAGCTAGAGCCAGTGCTGTCGTTGCGACGGCCGGGCCAAAACCTCGCGCCCCGTCGACCGACAAGACGACCTCGCTGCGCCAGGCCATGAGGGGTTGCGAATTGGGGACGAGAAGACCCGCCTTAATGCGAGCGACGAGTATGGGCAACCGTGCGATACCGTGCGAACTCTGACCGCGAAGATCGGCCTCGACGAGCCAGTCAGCCTGGACACTCGCGGGCTCGAGTGCGGCACCGTGGCGTTGCAGCGCGGCGAGGATCACGTCGCGTTCTTCTTGAACGCTGATCTTGATCATCGAATCCGTCACGTCGGGTCCTCCGCGATCCTCGGCACCGAGGCGCATCGCTTCGAGACGAGCGACGACACGCCGTGGCCCCACGCTAAACGTCGCGGTGGCTCCCCATCGTGGTGATTTCGAATCACCTCAGCGCGTGACCATCGTGAGAATCCAAACCCGCCAACACGGCCCCCTGAGACGCAGAACCGACCAACAACGCGTAGTGCGCGAGAGCACCGGTGCGTACATAGGGATCGCGTGTCGCCGACGTTCGCTGGTCGAGGTCGACTCCCACGACGTTGATACTTCGCTTGGGAACGTCAATTTCAATGATGTCGCCCTCGCGAAGCTTTCCAATGGGGCCGCCTCTGGCTGCTTCGGGACTGACGTGACCGACCATCAATCCGCGCGTGGCACCTGAGAACCGACCATCGGTCACGAGAGTGACACTGTCGCCCAGGCCCTCTCCCATGATCGCCGACGTGACCTGCAACATCTCTCGCATGCCGGGGCCACCCTTGGGACCTTCGTGACGCACCACGACGACGTCACCCGCGACGATGCGTCGTTGGAGGACGGCGCTGATCGCGTCCTCCTCGCACTCAAAGATACGAGCGGGCCCGGTGTGCGTCACCAGACCGTGGTGCGCGATCTTGGTCACTGAACCTTCCGGAGCGAGATTGCCCCACAGAACGGCCAGGCTTCCCCCACTGGAGAAGGGTTCCGTCGTGGTCGAGATCACTTGTTGCCCTGGACGCTCGACCGCCGAGGCGCAGGCGTCGCTCAGGGACTCACCGGTGATGGTGAGTGCTGAGCCGTCGATGTGTCCACTCTCGATGAGTCGTCGCAACACGATCGCGGTACCACCGGCCTCGTGCAGCGCGTTGGCGGCGTACTTCCCGCTGGGTTTGAGGTCGCAGATGAGTGGCGTCCGTCGCGAAATTGCGTCGAAATCCGAGAGCGAAAAATCGATGTGAGCTTCGCGCGCCAGTGCCAACAGATGCAGTACGGCGTTCGTCGATCCGCCGGAGGCGGCCACTGCGGCGGTCGCATTTTCGAACGCGACGCGCGTGAGGATCTGGCTGGGACGTCGATCCGCCTCAAGTGCGTCGAGGGCGATGACGCCGAGTTGCTGGGCTCGAGCGAACTTGTCGGGATCGGTCGCGGGAATCCCATTGAAACCGACGGGAGACAAGCCGATCGTCTCGAGCACCATCGACATGGTGTTGGCCGTGTACTGCCCTCCGCACGCCCCGGCGCCCGGGCACGCCACTTCTTCGAGTTGGTCCAATTCCTCAAGCGTCATGGAACCACCAGCGACCTTGCCGACGGCTTCGTAAATGTCACCCGAGGCAACGTCTTCGCCACGGAAGCATCCCGGCAGAACCGTCCCGCTGTAGGCCAAGACTGCGGGGCGGTCCAGGCGCGCTACCGCCATTGCGGCGGCGGGACTCGTCTTGTCACATCCCGTGATACAGATCATGGCGTCGAAGTAGTGGCCGCGTGCCATGAGTTCGATCGAGTCGGCAATGACCTCTCGACTGATCAGTGACGCGCGCATTCCTGCTGTTCCCATCACGATCCCGTCGGCGATCGCAATCGTCGAAAACTCCATCGGGGTCCCGCCGTGTCGCGTTACCCCTTGTTTCGCTGCAGTGGCAATATCACGATGATTTAGATTGCACGGCGACGTGTCTGTCCAACAGTGAGCGACGCCGATGATGGGTCGGGTGAGGTCCTCCTTGGAGTAACCGATGTTGCGCAGGTACGAGCGGGCGGGCGCCCGCTCCATTCCCTCGAGCAGCGTTCGACTGACCCGCTGACCGCGTTGCGTCCCTGCATTCTCCGCCACGATGCCCCCCATCACACGAATTAATTTCATTTAACGAAATAACTATTCCGCTCAAGAATAATCATTTTCATTTTTTTCGACGCTACCATCCGTCCCGCGCATCCGCAAACACGGGCAAGGTCGTGAGCGGCAACTACGGGACTCGCCGATGGTCAACGCAATGTGGTGCCCGACTCCTGCAGTAGGAGTTCGAGGTCGTCGCGTCGTGGAAGACATTCCCAGTCCCCAAGACGACTCGCCGCGAACGCACCGGTGGCACAACCCATCTTCAATCGAGCGGCCGGACTATCCCCGTCGAGGAGTGCGACCAAGTAACCGGCCACGAACGAGTCGCCCGCACCCACGGGGTCGATGGCGCGCACGTCGAGCGCGGGCTCGTGCAGAGTACCCGACGACGAGATCGACGTGGCTCCTCGCGCACCGCGCTTGATGACCACCTCACGACGCCCGTCATCGGCGAGAGTCCTCGCGTCGTGCATTTCATCGTTCCCCAGGACGAAGAGTTCATCCTCACCCGCGAAGACGACATCCGCGAGTTGGGCGAGGGGACGTATGGCGGCCGCGGCCTCCTCGCGAGACCACAGACGAGATCGATAATTGAAATCGAAGCGAGACGATCACTCCCGACGCCCGAGCCACTTCCATGGCATAACGCACAGCCTCGCGCGACGTCTCGCTGAGAGCCAGGGTGATTCCGGTCACGTGCAAGACGCGCGACGATTCGATCATGATGGTGTCAAGATCGTCAGGTTCCAGTGCAGAACCGGCGTAGCCACGCCGGTAGTAGTTGACGCGCACCATGTTGTCGGCGCTGCGCTCTTTGAACATCAACGCCGTTTGACGGATCTCATCAGTGACGACACCCGAGACGTCGACTCCCTCGGCCCGCAACGTTTTCACGATCAAGTGGCCGAACTCGTCATCGCCGACTCGACCGATCCACGAACTACTGTGCCCAAGGCGGCTAAAACCAATACTGACATTGGCCTCAGCCCCCGCGATGGATACGTCCAGACTCCTCGCATCGCGCAGTCTTCCGACCTGAGGATTTGAGAACAATGCCGTCGCTTCACCAATCGCTACGAGATCACTCACTTCGCTACGTCCTTTCCGACGAGTTCTTCACGGATCATCGATCGTATTCAAACGTCCGAGTGGACGGCACCGATGATCGCTCGATGCACCTTCGCGACGCATCGCACGCGACGACTTGTGATGGTCTATCACCTCTGTCCGAGTCACGGCCCATGCGCGGCGAACCGACGTGGCCGTGGGGGTGCTCACTGGCGAACGAACACCATCGGATCGTGCCGACTCACGAGAGGTTTGGGTTTGGATTCGTTAAGCCAGTCGAACCATCGAGCCAGCCATTCACCGGATAACCATTCTGCTCCCAGAAGCCAAGTAACTGTTTGTCCATAACGCGAATTCCCGAGAGCCACTTCAAGGACTTGTATCCGTACATCTGTGGAACCACCAGGCGAACGGGACCTCCGTGCTCGCGAGTCACCGTCGCACCCAGCATCTCGTACGCGACGAGGACATCAGACGAGTAGGCCTGCGCCAACGACAAGCTCTCTGAGTCAGCGCCATCGTAGGAGTCAAAGCTCACCGCAACCGCGTCCGGGTGCGCACCCACCAACTCCAAGATGTGCTCCAAGCGGACCCCCTTCCAGTGGACGTCTGGTACATGCCACCCCGTCACACACTGGAAGGTCTTCACCATTTCAACCGATGGCAGTGCGAGTAAGTCAGCGAAGGAGAACGTCTTCGGTCGATCGACCAAGCCATCCACGCGCAAGCTGTACGTCTTCGTGCTGATCAACGGGTAGGACCCGGTGATGGAATATATCCGAAAGCGATCTCCACCGGGAAGCAGTGACGCAACCCCCGAACCCAACTTGTTGCCCACGAAATTCTGGACGCTCGCTCCAAAGGCCACGCCCGCCGCACCGAGGGCGACCAGACCGAGGAACAATCGTCGACCGACGCGCGACGTGGGCTCGTTCGACGTCACGCCCTCAGTCACGTGACCTCGTCCCTTCTTTTTGTCCGCACTGTCACGCACGCCACGATTCGAGCACTCTTCAGTCTCACGTCCGTACGTTATGTCGTTCGCGATCTCTGTCGCGCCTCATGAGTACGTCAAAGAGCACGGTCTTGGCTCGCGGATGATTTCTCTAGGAGGAACGAAGGCCCCATCAGGTGCGCCCGAGAACGAACCTGACAAGTCGACGTTCGATGGTGGTGGAGAGCGGGGATACATCGACGACCCCACTTTGGATACCGTCTCGCAGAGCGTGTCGTCGTAAGAACACCCGCGAGTAACGCGGTGTGACGACGTGCGCCAGCCCAATCCCAATACCACGGATTGTTTCTCAGCATACGCATGGTCGATAGGTATTAACACTGGACACAGGCCCGGGGTGAACCCATAATCGAATCATGCGGTTCTCGCTTCGAAGTGGTTCGCGCACTTCGGATCTCCCTGTTGAACGTCGAAGTGACGCCGACGCAGCACACGCCGTACGACAGGCCGGCTACTTGTTCCTCGGCATCGGTGTTATCGGAGTAATCAACGACGTGGTGCCGGGCCTCGTCGGGCACGATCACCGAGTTTCCTTGTTTCTGGACACGGCGAACTTACTCATCGGAGTCGCAGCGCTGCTCTTCCGAGATGATCGCCACCTCCGCGGTAACACCTCGTTGGTGTTGCCAATCTTGGCGATGATCAGTGTTGCCATGAACAATGCCTTCGGAGTCCTTCCTGAGGTCAATTACGGGACGTACTTCATGCTGATCTTTGTGTGGGTAGGGATTTGGTACCCACCCTGGACCGTTACCGCGTTGTCTCCCCTTGCCGCGGCCGCGTATCTCTTGCCCTTTTTGGCGGGCGCAAATCGGGCGAATGGTGCCGTGGTTGCAGTTTTCTTGGCCATACCGGCCGCCGTCGTGACTGGTGAGACGATCTCTCATTACACGAGTCAAGCGCGAGGTGCTGCTTTCAGACGTGAGATTCTGCTCAGCAATCTCAGCCGACAAGCGATGACCGATGAACTAACCGGAGTAGGAAATCGACGGCTGGGCGGCATGCTCCTGGAATCCCTCGTCCCCGGCGATGCCGTGGTCATGTTGGACGTTGACCTATTCAAAGACGTGAATGATACTTTCGGACATCCCGAGGGAGATCGCCTGCTGCATCAGTTAGGCGCCTTTCTCAATTCGTCGGCGCGTGATCGCGACGCCGTAGCACGGATGGGCGGCGAAGAGTTCCTTTTGGTAGTACGTGGCGCAGGAATTGAGAGTGAGGCAATCGTTTCTCGACTGCTGCAGTCGTGGCGATCGATGTCACCACTCGCGACGTTCAGTGCGGGCGTTGCAGTACACAGAGTGCGAACGAACTCCAGCGTCACCTATGCCGCCGCGGACCGTGCCCTCTACAACGCCAAGGAACGAGGCAGAGATCAAGTGGTCATGGCACGGTCGGGAAACTGACTGAACAGGAATCTAAATCATGTAAGTAGTGCACAGCCCAACCCGGCAATGAAGGAATGTGGAGGCGTCATGTGATTCGAATTGGGAATGTGCGGCTCCACAATTCTCAGGTTAAGCGCGTGCCGAGATGCGAGAGGGGCCACAGTCCAGCGTCGCAACTCAGGCAGTTCATCGGGCACCTCGTCGAAGGAAACGCCTGCGCCTTAAGGGTTTCGTCTCAAACCCAGAAGTTGGATGATGTCGGTGGAGGATCCGACCTCCGCCAACTTTGGAAAGATCCATTCCGTACTGTTGCGGTACGCATCTGCGTTACGATCCGTTGTCGCGTCGACGGCAACGGTGACGTTGTAACCGAGTTCGAAAGCTTGACGCGCAGTTGTCTCGACGCCCATGCTCGTCGCCATACCTGCCAGGACAATCTGCGTAACGCTGTGTCCCTTGAGAAGTTCATCGAGTCCGGTACCCGTAAACCCACCCCATGAAAATTTCGTCACGAGGTGATCGTCAGGTTGTTGATTCAGTTCGAGTACCAGCTCAGTCCATCCTTCGGGTCTCGTCGGAGCTGGCCGTTCGCATCGCCCCGGAGGGCTTCCCGCCACGTTCACAAGAATCACCGGAAGTCCGTAGGAACGAAAAACGGTCGCCAGCGCGCACGCATTGTTCACAACCTCGTGTATCGGATGGATTGTCGGAGGTGTGGCAATTCCCTTTTGCAGGTCAATCACAACAAGCGCGGTCTGCGGATCGATTGCGGTTAGTGGCATCTTCTTTTCCTTTCTTGGCGGCGTGTGAAATGCCCGACACTTCAGTCGTCAGGTTGGTTTGTCAAGCAATGCGTTCCGACGGCACAAATCATGTCTCTCACCACCACTACTTTTCTGCAGCTCCGCCAAGAAATGACTCGACGAACACCGGATTGTCCTCAAGGTCTCGCGGTGATCCTGATAGCACCACTCGCCCACCTCCGAGTACGAGAGTCCAGTCCGAAATGCGAAGCGCCGCCTTAGCTCGTTGTTCGACGAGTAATACTGTCGAACCACTGTCGGCGAAACCTCGAATATATTCTTCGAGTAATTGGGTTGCCACAAGAGGCGCCAAATTGGCGGTGGGCTCGTCCAAAACCAACACCGATGGTGTCAGCATCAGCACGCGGCCCATTGCGAGCATCTTCCGTTCGCCGCCCGACAACTTGCCTGCTTTGCGCGACATCATCGATTTGAGTCGAGGAAAGAACTCGAGGACCGCCTCGATACGAGGTGCAATCTCGTGACGTGATAGGAGGTAACCTCCGATTTCCAGATTCTCTTTCACCGTGAGCGGTGGGAATACGTCATCGATCTGTGGCACGTAGCCAATACCTAACGTGGCTACTTTTTCCGACGGCATGTTCGTAATCTCGCTCTCTCCGAGCATCACCGCTCCGGCAAGAACCGGAACGACACCCGCGAGAGACTTGAGTAGTGTCGACTTTCCGGATCCGTTCGGTCCCACGATCGATACCACTTTGCCTGGGTTCGCCTCAATATCGACCTCATGCACAATGGCGCGTCCGTCGTAGCCGGCGGAGAGGCTTCGCGCTCGAAGGATCTGGCCCGATGTCGACAATGTTTTCAATGGTTCAACCAACAAGATACGCCTCCACCACTTCTTCCATTTTTCGCAATTCGGTCATCGTGCCCTGCGCCAAGACCTTGCCCTCGGCGAGGACGATGACCGGGTCGCAGAATGCGTCCATGATCGATAGTTCGTGCTCGACCATGACGATGGTCATGCCTGCATCGACGAGAAGTGACAATTGGTCGCCGATTTTGTGAGCGAGATTCGGATGAACCCCGGCCATCGGCTCGTCCAACAAAAGTATCTTGGGCTCAGCGAGCAACGCTCGCATTATTTCGACCAGTCGACGCTGACCTCCTGAAAGACTGCCAGCGTAACTGTCGGCATATTGGCTGAGCCCGAAACCATTGAGCATCTCCTGTGCGCGTTCAATATTCGCTCGATCATCGCGTCCCCAGAAGCGTCGTCCGCGCAACGCGCCGGACAGCGAGTCTCCCGATTGGTGGGGTACTCCGGAGACGAGATTCTCTAGGACGGTGAGCTTTTTAAATTCACTCGCAAGTTGAAACGTTCGTACGATTCCGGCATTCGCCCTCAGCCGGGACGGCATCTTTGTGATGTCGACATCCTCCAGAAAACGCTACCTGAGGAAGGCGATAGCGTTCCGGCGAGCATGGCGAGAGTGGTTGACTTCCCGCACCATTAGGTCCAATTAGACCTGTCAGGCGGCCTCGCTCAATCGAAATCGACACGTCGCTGACGACGGTCACACCATTGAAGGAGCGGCTTAGACAATTTGTGGAGAGGATTATTCCGCCCGCTTTCGGAACGTCGTCGAAATGAAGTAATTCGCGAAAATTTATCTGGTCAAGATTTCCCAAATTGATGAGCGCGTCAGACTCGCCAATACTTGCCACTGCGATGGATCCCGGTCCCGCACCACTCAGGAATCGACGACGCTCCGGCAGAATCCCACTAGGGCGAAACCACAGGAAGAGAACAATGAGGGCTCCGACTGCCACCCACTCAAGGGCCGGCACCAGGGTGGGGTTGGACAATGGCGGTAAGAAACGAGTGGCTTCCTCGAAACCCAGTGGAACGAGCAGGGCTCCAAGAATGGCGCCCTTGTGGTTGCCCGCTCCACCGACGATGATTGCCGCAAAGAGCACGATCGTCTCTGCGTAAGCCCACGCGCCCGGCGCCCATAGGTTAATGAAGCCGACCAATATTGCTCCACTTAATGCTGCGATGGCACCGCCAAGAATCATCATCGATGTTCGCTGAACGCGGAGATTCTTTCCGAGTGAATCAGCTACTACATCGTTGTCCCTCATCGCGCGAAGAGAGCGACCGTAGGGCGACTCCGTGACTCGTCGCAGGAGGTAGTACGTGAGGACGCAAAGCACCACGGCGATGCCCCCGTACGCAAATTGATAACCCAAACTCTGAGGGTTCCAAATTCCCTGCAGAGGAGACGGTACGTTGGAGACCCCTGCAGCGCCGTTAAACAGTGGAACAAAGTCGGTGACGAGTTCGTTCAGCAGTACCGCCGAGACAAGCAGGCCCAAAGCCGCAAAGTCACCGCGGAGGCGCTTGCCGACGAGTGCGACAAACGGCACGGCCAGCAGTCCCCCAGCGATCGCTGCCCCGATCCAAGGAAACGGCCAAGGTAGGTGCCAGCCAAGGACATACTGTTCGTAGCCCCCATAAAAGGTCGACGCCTTCGGCATTGAGAGTACCGCCGCTACATATGCACCAATCGACTGGAAAATGATGAAGCCAAAATTTGAAAGGCCGGCGAAACCATATTCAACGTTGAGGGCCAGACAGGCCATAACGTCTATTGCGCCGTACACCAGGAGAGTCGCGACGTAAAAGTAGGCGGCATTCATTAGGATCCCATCTCGCTTCCGAAGAGGCCGGTTGGCCGAAAAGTCAATATTGCGAGCAACAAAACGTAAGCAACAATCATCTTGTATTGGGGATTGAAGACTGCCGCGCTCATTTCGGTCGAGACACCGATAATCACCGCACCAAGCATGGCGCCGTAGGGCTTGCCCGGGCCGCCGAGAAACATGGCCGCCAAGATCACGACAATGTACAACTGAGCAGAGGTTGCTTCGAAGACTCCCGTATCCATGGCAAACACCGTCCCAGCGAGGCCACATAGAGCACCAGAAATAATCCACGTGGTCGCAATGACCGACGACGTTCGCACACCCGAATTGCGGGCCAAGTTTGGGTTCGCAGAGGTCAGCTCGCATTGCTTTTCCCAGGCGCGTGAATCTCAACAGCCACGTTGTCAACACCATCACCGCAGCACTGATTGCGATGATGATGAGCTGGAGGCTGTTGATGTTCATCCCGAGAAATCGATGCAGAACGCCGGTATTCTGCCAGTACGAAAAGAAGCCCCCTCCGACGATGGCCTGCAATCCGAATGTGATACAGATATCCATTCCGAGGGCCGCCATAATCACCGTGATCGACATTGGGTTTCGCCTTTGGAAGGCGTAAAGATGCAGCGGTTGAGCAAGTACGATCTGAGCGCACCTGTCGCAATTCCAGCTGGCATCGCTACCCAGGCGTTGACGTGCGCATGGACATTCAAGTAGTACGTTACGAACGCGCTGTTTATCATTACAGCGCCGTATGCCAAGTTCAATACGTTGGCCACAGCGAATTGCATCGTAAAGCCCACCGCAGCGATGGCGAGGACCGCGGCCGAGACGAGCCCAAAGCCCAAGGACGACATAAATACGCTCAACTGAAATCAGTCCCTCTCTAAATAAGTTCCGAAGAACCGTGACAGTACAACTCTCGAACCACAACCATCTGAACAAATACGCAAAAGAGTGGCATTGAAAGAAACTGCTGGTGGCAACGAAGACGTCTCGTTGCCACCAGCAGCCGCATCAGCCGACTATCAACCGGTGATCTTTGACAAGCATGCTGTCAAGTTGCAGTAACCCAGAGGCTTGCCGACGTTGACCGTGGTGCCATTTGCCAGGTATTTGTCCTCGACGAACAGGCCGTAGGCCGTCTGATACGAGTCAAAATTGTACGCACCGGCGACGCCAACGTAGTGGATTGACTTGTGGGCCTTCAGTGCTGCGATACCCGCCGCGTAAGTCGATACGTTGACCGTCCCCGGACCACCTTTGGCAATCTTTAGGAGGTCAGCCTTGTACTTGGACCCGCTGGTCGAATTAGCCATCGTCATGGCCATGGCCGCCATATTGATGGCGTCGTACTCATGGACCGTTCCCGCCGACGAAACCAAGGTGGCGATATTGCCGACACTCTTGATTTTGCCTGCCTGCGCTAAGACCATCTTCTTGTAGAGGGTGTACGCGGGACCACCGAACGACACCGATTCATTGTCTGTAACAAAGTTGGAGATGAAGTTCTTCACACCTACCGCACCAGACGTCACCCCTGAGAAAACCGTCGGGTCAATCATGTTGGCCGTGCCGATGATTGGAATCATCTTGTTGCCGTTGAGCTGATAGACTCATCAATCAACGCGACGCCAGCGGCCCCCAATGTCTCCATGACGATCGCGTCAGGGTGCGCCGAAACGATCGCCTGTGCTTCGGTTTCGAAGGTCGTTGAGTTGATGTCCAGAGTCTGATTCGATACGACTTTGATGTTTTCCTTCTTGAGGGCAGCCAGTGCCGGCTTTACGAAGGTCTGAGAACCGGCGTCATTACCGAACGCGAGGGCCACTTTCGTATATCCCGTTCTCTTGGCGATGAGTGATCGCAGCCGATTCCGCAGCATCCGGCGGGACCGGTCGAAAGAAATACGGGTAGTGAACGGCGTCGAATTCTGACTCACCGGTCATGCACGATGCCACCGTTTGATGCGCGGCGAAATCGGAACCACCGTGGATGCTTCGTCCGACGTACAACCAATCACCATTACCAGGTTCGGTGTCGTCGCGTACAACTGGCGTACGGCGGGAACTGCATCAGCGGATCGCCTCGAGTGTCAACCGTCTTGCACGTAATCTGGTGGCCGAGTACACCGCCGGCTTGGTTGATCTCATCCGCCGCGGCGTAGCAAGCCGTTTCTGTCTTAGGTCCGATTGCCGCGTCCGCACCCGTGAACGGTGCCACTACGGCGATCACGTCTGAAGACGAACTCGCGCTCGCCTCGGTCATCACGCCAGGCAGAATGATGCTCGCAGTCATGGTTAGCACCGCAGCAGCAATGGCTATCGGTCGGGTACTGGCCCGCGACGAAGGCAATCCCCTCGTCCATTTCATCCATCCTTCATCCATCGAAATTCCCCCTTTAATTGAAGATTCTTAATCTTCCGTTACGAGATTAAAGCATATGTTGCGACCGGAGTCAAGGAATTACGCGAGTCTCGTCGAAAGTGGCAATATTGGACCACTGAACCACCAAGTATTTGCTGATACCTACCATTTGTCGCGATCCGATCAGAGGAGAAATATTGGCCAGAAGTATCGTTCGCACCTGCAAATCCCATGCGAACAAGATTTTCTGGCTACTTATGAACTCCGAACTTCCACCTCGCCCTGCCCCATTTGGGGCAATCGATCAGTCAAGTTCTGAACGTTCATGCATAATCGAAGTCTTGTGTAAAACATACAACCCACATGGTTATGCTTCTGCCACATTTCGCCGTTTCACCGCGATCAATTGACAGTATTGCAGGATATAAATTAAGAATATTGTATTTTACTGACGAGTATCTCTTATATAGTAATTTCATGCCAAGGACTTTGAAGCACGCTGACCAGCGGGGGAAACCATGATTATCGACTGCCACGCCCACTACACGACGACTCCTGCGGCGCACACCGAGTGGCGCGCCCTTCAACTCGACGCCTTTCGCACGGGGACCAGTGTTGAACCGTATCCCTCAATTTCTGACGATGAAATCCGCAAGACGATCGAGGACAACGCACTTCGGATCATGAACGCGCGTGGGATCGACCTCACTCTCTTCTCGCCGCGAGCCTCAGCAATGGAGCATCACCACGGAGATGCCTCAGTCAGCGACGCGTGGGCTCAAGCGTGCAATAACCTCATCGCTCGAGTTGTCGGTCTCTACCCAACGCGCTTCGCCGGTGTCTGCCAATTACCCCAGCTTCCAGGTGGGTCGATCCAATCGGTAATTCGTGAGCTACGTCGTTGCGTGGAAGAATTAAGTTTTGTCGCCTGCAACCTCAATCCTGACCCAAGCGGAGGATTTTGGACTGGTCCACCTCTCACCGACCAGTACTGGTATCCGCTTTACGAGGAGTTAGTCTCGCTTGATGTGCCAGCGATGATTCACGTTTCGCGGAGTTGCAACGTCAATTTTCACGGCGAAGGTGCTCACTACATCAACGCGGACACCACGGCGTTCATGCAACTCATTCAAGGCGACCTCTTTGCCGACTTTCCAAACTTACGCTTTGTCATCCCCCACGGGGGTGGAGCGGCACCGTACCACTGGGGTCGCTACCGAGGTTTGGCCCAAATGATGGGTCGGCCTCCGCTCGAATCTCACGTAATGGGGAATGTCTGGTTCGATACCTGCGTTTATCACCAACTCGGATTCGAGATGCTATTTTCCGTCATCGACCACAAGAACCTGCTTTTCGCCTCCGAGATGAACGGGGCAGTTCGTGGATCGACCCACACACCGACGAGTTCTTCGACGATACCAAGATCTATCTCGACGCCCTATCTCTCGCGCCTGATGATTACTCAGCCGTAACGGAATTCAACGCGCGAAGCGTCTACCCACGCCTTTCAGCGCACATCTTGCATCACGAAGTATCCTCCGCTACTTAGTGCAGTGATCCTTCAGCGAGGGTCCAGTTACGTTCAATTTCTCGACTGACGTCGAACAAATGGCGGACCAGTGCGTTGGTGAGGGGTGACAACGACCGATCACGAGGTGTGGCGACCAAAATTTTTCTCTCTACCTTTGGCGAAGCCAGTGGTCTTGCCACCGTCCCCGGGGTCGAGTTCAGCGCGAGATGAGACACCATCGCGACACCAATCCCTGAGGCAACCAGTGCCTGAGCAACGTCGTGCGACTCGGTTTCGCACTGAATGTGAGGTTCGAAGCCGGCTTCGGCGGCGGCTCGGTTGAACTGCTCACGCGCGGCATGACTCGCGCCGAGCAACACCCATTTCTCGTCACGAAGCTGATCAAGGGTTAACGGGACTTCAAGATCTCGTGCCGCAAAATGGTCTTCGGGCAACACGATAAACATCGGATCGGTCAGAACATGCTCGACGATCACCTCTGGCGGGTGGACAAGTGACTCCCTGCGAGTCGTAAAGATTGCGACGTCGAGTCCGCCCGTTAGAACGAGATCAATTGCTTGATCTGAGGCGATGTCGGTGACAGAGATATCTGCGCCCGGATCGGTATCGCGTAAAGCACTCAGTACTGGAGGAAGGAGGTGGAGCGCCAGAGTATGAAAGGTACCAATTCGCAGCCGCTGTGAAGCGAAACCTTGATATGCCTGGAAGGCTTCAAGGGCCTCAATAGCCTGACGATTGACCACATCGCCGAAGGGCGCGAGCACCAAACCCGCGGGCGTGAGCCGTGTCCTCTTGCTACTGCGGATTACGAGTGTTGTTCCCCAATCACGTTCGGCCTTCGCCAGCCTCTGTGTGGCCGCTGCGGCGGTAATGCCGAGGATGTCGGCTGCCGCCCCGAGCGTGCCGTGGCGCTTAATTAGCGACAGCAAGCGCAACTGATCAGGGACATATGTTGAGTTCACATACGGAACTCTATCTAAAGAATTCTTTACTTCATTCACTAATTTGTGAACCACTCGAGAGGTAACCCGCCGCGGTCCTTCTGGCATTTCGAGCAACAAATCATCATTTTCGTCCGTGGATTTGGCATCTCGCCACAAGACGTTCGATGTCCATTGTCGCCTCCAGAAGACTCAGGAAGGTGCTCATTTTCTCGATATCGTTATTCGTCTATCGCATGTCGGCCGTTACTCAGTGAGGAATCGACTTTCCCTACGACCTGTCCTTATGGCGTCCTTGAAATGAAGTCGCTAGTGTCCACCTAGATAATCGCCGAATGAAAGTCGATGGTGTGAACCTGATTGATCTTTTTAGCCTTGTAATGTTTCGGTCCGCGCGCGACCTCATCTTTCACGGGGGATTAACCATACATTTCGTCGGCACCCCGGCGATGGAAGATCCAAGCTTCAGGCGAAGTGAATCTTGCGCGAGATTACTTTACGTTCCTACTTTTCGCCTACTGTTCAATGAATTACATTCAATAAGTTGATGGATGCAGGAGGTCTCGATCCGAGCGCATCGTTATGTACTTGGAGGATCCCATGCCTGTTGTTGTTCGAAACATCCAACGGACGGAGATTGATCTCGTTGATGCCTTAGGCCAATTTGGCGTAGCCACCATCCACGAAGCGCAGGGCCGACGTGGGCTACTCAATTCGAACCTTCGCCCAATCTATCGACCAGTACGCGTTTCTGGAACAGCACTAACGTGCGAAGTTGCTCCGGGAGACAATTGGTCGATCCACGTTGCCGTCGAGCAAGCTAAGCCAGGTGACATCCTGGTCGTGAGTCCCACGAGTCCTTGCAGTGACGGGTACTTTGGGGAACTTCTCGCCACGAGTGTTCAGGCTCACGGGGTGCGAGGTCTCATTATCGATGCTGGCGTACGCGACATTGCTGACCTCACTGCGATGAAGTTTCCGGTCTGGTCGAGAACTATCAGCGCCCAAGGTACCGTTAAAGAAACGCTAGGCAACGTTCAAACACCCATCGTGTGCGCAGGCGCATATATTTGTCCGGGCGATGTCATAATTGCCGATGACGATGGAGTGGTGGTGGTCCCGCGCGGCGACGCGGAACGAGTGAGGGCGGCAAGCCAGCTTCGCGAGGACGCTGAGCAAAAGAAACGAACTCAGTTGGCCGCTGGAGATTTTGGTCTCGACATTTACTCCATGCGCGAGAAGCTCGAACAGCGGGGGCTTCGCTACGTCGATCAATCCAACGCATGAATCCATCCGATGAAGGGTTGCAGTAGCTGAAAATGGTGGAAAACTGTACCGCACTTTCCAGAGTGTCGCGTAAGATGTTGCGCGAAGCTTTGGTCCGCGTCTTATGAACTGAGGGGACCACGACTTTCATGCGCATCGCCGTCGTCGGCACCGGAGCTTTTGGTCGCAAACACCTAGACGCCCTTTCGCGGATTGAAAACGTTGAAGTCATTGTCGTTGCAAGTCGAACCATTAAGCAAGCTCGCGTGGTCGCAACAAAGTATGGCGTGAAGATCGCCACCGATGAATTCTTCGGCATGCTGGATATGCCAACACTTGACGCAGTCATATTGTGCACCCCCACCCAGTTGCACGCCGAACAGGCGATCGCCGTACTTCGCGCCGGAAAACACGTACAGGTCGAGATTCCACTGGCAGATAATTGGTCTGACGTGCAAGAAGTGGCTGAGGTTGCGCGAGACACCCAACTGAGGTGCATGGTGGGCCATACTCGACGCTTTAACCCCTCCCATCAGTGGATCCACCAACGCGTGCTTCGGGGCGAGTTATCCCTACAGCACCTGGACGTCCAGACATTCTTTTTTCGGCGAACAAACATCAATGCCCTCGGGCAATCGCGTAGTTGGGTCGACAACCTTCTGTGGCACCACGCAGCCCACGCCATCGACCTCTTTGCTTATCAATCAAATGAGGTCATCGTGGACGCACGGGTGATGGCCGGACCTCGACACGAAAAACTCCAGATTCCCATGGACTTATCGATCCAACTTCAGAGCGAGTCGGGGAAACTTTGTACCGTAGCTCTAAGCTTCAACAACGATGGCCCGATAGGAAGTTTCTTCCGTTATATCTGCGACAATGGGACTTACCTCGCCCGCTACGACGACCTCGTCACTGGACACAACAAAACGATCGATCTGTCCCATGTGGCAATCACCTCTGACGGCATCGAGTTACAGGATAGGGAATTCATTTCTTCCATCATTGAGAATCGAGCCCCTAATGCTTCCCTCGAATCTGTCATGAACTGTTACAAAATCCTGGGGCAACTTCAGGAGCAACTCGGTATTTGATCAGAAGAAGCGAGGGCGTCATTCACGTCGCTAATCGAAAGAGTGCGATCACCTGGTGTGTCGACGTCACGACAATCGCGTTTCGATCCAGCGAATATAACGTGCTCGCCGTCGAGACTCCTCCACCCACCACGTGCAGTCGAACTGACGTGTCTCCAAGAAGGTGTAGTTCCTCGTACAGGAAACTGGCCACCGCTTGGGCTCGCTCTCGGCTCAGTGCAAGGTTGGCGACGAGTGATCCAGAACTGTCTGCGTGACCGTAAATCGTCAGAGCGGGCATGTGGTCCTTCACCATCTCCTTGGCCAGGTTGATTATCTTGGCTTGCATTGCCGGGGATAAGGCGTAGGAGTCAAGGTCGAAATACGCCTGCATCAGTACGACTTCTTGAACCGTTCCCGTGACGATACTCAGCACACGGCCCGACGCATTAAGCAACTCAAGCGTTACCTGATATCGCTTGACGTTGGGAACACCAACCAGAGTGCACGTTGTGGTGTTCACCGTCGCGCAATCGATTGTGCCGGGAATCAGGGACACGCGGTAGTTCGAGCTGTCCGCGCCATTCAAGGACGACGCTGGCCACGACGCGACAGCTACGCCAGCATTTACCGCCACGGTGGGCAAGGTCAAGACTGCGTCACTCGTCGAGACTTTTGGTGACGCATCGCGGTGGTTGTGTGCGACAACCGAGAACGTGTAGGTAGTACCGGTTTGTAGGCCACTTATAACGCAATGCGGTGCGCCCGAGGTGGTGCAGCTAGCACCACCAGGCGACGCGGTGACGACGTAACGAGTGATGGACGTCCCGCCATCCGATGCGGGCGCCGTCCACGACACTCGCGCACTGCGATTGGTGATACTGACGGTCGGCGCTCGTGGCGCCGACAGGACGGTCTTCGAAATCTTGACGTGAGAGTTTCCCGGTTGCGAAGCACCCTGACGGTTGAAGGCGACCACCGAGAAGGTGTACGAGACGTCAGCCTTCAGACCGGACATGACGCAATGCGTTGCGCCCGAGGTGGTGCAGCTGGCACCACCAGGCGACGCAGTGACGACATACTTCACGATTGATGAGGTTCCCGATTTCGTCGGCGGGGACCAGCTCACCGTTGCCGAAGTACCAGACACCTGAGCTGAGACATTACGGGGCGCGGAGGGTTGATTCGCGACGACACTGAAGACGACGTAGCCACTCACTGAAGGATTGTTGTTTACATCCCCGGAGTATGAAGCTCGCAACGTGTCTGAACCCACCGGCAGAGCGGTGGTAACGCACTGGGCATTACTGGAGGTGACCGTGACCGAGGAGCATCCCGAGATGCCCGAACCGTTGACGCTAAAGGCGACGGTGCCCGTCGCCCCCGAGGTGATCGCGGCGTTCAGCGTCACGCTGGTGCCATAGGAGCTCGACGTCGGGTTGGCGGTCAGGGTCGTGGTGGAGCTCGTTGAGTTCACGTTGAAGGTGGTGGCCGGGGACGAGACCGGGTTGTAGTTCGCGTTGCCGGCCATCGTGGCGGTGACCTGACACGAGCCACTCGAGGTGTAGGTCAAGGTCGCGCCACTGATCGAGCACCCAGCGCTGTTGGCGCTGGGTGAGATGACGTAGGTGACGCCAGCGCCCGTCGTGCCGCCCGAGGTCGCCAGGGTCGCGGTGTTGGCGGGGCTCGGCGCGTAGTTCGTGGACGTCGTGGTCAAGGTGAGAGCCGCTTGGTTGGCGGCGCCGACGTTGAAGGTGGTGGCCGGGGACGAGACCGGGTTGTAGTTCGCGTTGCCGGCCATCGTGGCGGTGACCTGACACGAGCCACTCGAGGTGTAGGTCAAAGTCGCGCCACTGATCGAGCACCCAGCGCTGTTGGCGCTGGGTGAGATGACGTAGGTGACGCCAGCGCCCGTCGTGCCGCCCGAGGTCGCCAGGGTCGCGGTGTTGGCGGGGCTCGGCGCGTAGTTCGTGGACGTCGTGGTCAAGGTGAGAGCCGCTTGGTTGGCGGCGCCGACGTTGAAGGTGGTGGCCGGGGACGAGACCGGGTTGTAGTTCGCGTTGCCGGCCATCGTGGCGGTGACCTGACACGAGCCACTCGAGGTGTAGGTCAAGGTCGCGCCACTGATCGAGCACCCAGCGCTGTTGGCGCTGGGTGAGATGACGTAGGTGACGCCAGCGCCCGTCGTGCCGCCCGAGGTCGCCAGGGTCGCGGTGTTGGCGGGGCTCGGCGCGTAGTTCGTGGACGTCGTGGTCAAGGTGAGAGCCGCTTGGTTGGCGGCGCCGACGTTGAAGGTGGTGGCCGGGGACGAGACCGGGTTGTAGTTCGCGTTGCCGGCCATCGTGGCGGTGACCTGACACGAGCCACTCGAGGTGTAGGTCAAAGTCGCGCCACTGATCGAGCACCCAGCGCTGTTGGCGCTGGGTGAGATGACGTAGGTGACGCCAGCGCCCGTCGTGCCGCCCGAGGTCGCCAGGGTCGCGGTGTTGGCGGGGCTCGGCGCGTAGTTCGTGGACGTCGTGGTCAAGGTGAGAGCCGCTTGGTTGGCGGCGCCGACGTTGAACGAATCAGTTCCCGACGATGACGCGTGACCCGAGTCACCCGAATACGCCGCACTCAACGTGTCTGAACCCACCGGCAGAGCGGTGGTAACGCACTGGGCATTACTGGAGGTGACCGTGACCGCGGAGCATCCCGAGATGCCCGAACCGTTGACGCTAAAGGCGACGGTGCCCGTCGCCCCCGAGGTGATCGCGGCGTTCAGCGTCACGCTGGTGCCATAGGAGCTCGACGTCGGGTTGGCGGTCAGGGTCGTGGTGGAGCTCGTTGAGTTCACGTTGAAGGTGGTGGCCGGGGACGAGACCGGGTTGTAGTTCGCGTTGCCGGCCATCGTGGCGGTGACCTGACACGAGCCACTCGAGGTGTAGGTCAAGGTCGCGCCACTGATCGAGCACCCAGCGCTGTTGGCGCTGGGTGAGATGACGTAGGTGACGCCAGCGCCCGTCGTGCCGCCCGAGGTCGCCAGGGTCGCGGTGTTGGCGGGGCTCGGCGCGTAGTTCGTGGACGTCGTGGTCAAGGTGAGAGCCGCTTGGTTGGCGGCGCCGACGTTGAACGAATCAGTTCCCGACGATGACGCGTGACCCGAGTCACCCGAATACGCCGCACTCAACGTGTCTGAACCCACCGGCAGAGCGGTGGTAACGCACTGGGCATTACTGGAGGTGACCGTGACCGCGGAGCATCCCGAGATGCCCGAACCGTTGACGCTAAAGGCGACGGTGCCCGTCGCCCCCGAGGTGATCGCGGCGTTCAGCGTCACGCTGGTGCCATAGGAGCTCGACGTCGGGTTGGCGGTCAGGGTCGTGGTGGAGGGTGTTCCGGGCAGCACCGGAATTCGTGGCGAAGAGCGCAAGCTGTACTGCGTGTAGACGTTCACCGACTGGATAGAGATGTAATAGGTCGTTCCATTGGTGAGACCACTCAACGTGCAACTCAAGGTCGAGGTCGTACACGTGCTCGCCTGAGATCCGCTGATGGCTGCCGTGAACGCTGTCACGGTGTAGCTCGAGATGGCGGCACCATTGTTATTGGGGGCCAGCCAACTCACTGTCACTTGTTGACTCCCCGCAGTGTAGGACGTGGTCGCATTAGCCGTCGGATCAGGTGCCGCGTAGGGGGTGCCGGTCTTGGAGTTGGAGCTCGCGCCGGAACCGATGGCGCTCACCGCTCGCAGTTCGACGGTGTACGTGGTTCCGTTGTTCAGCCCAGAAATGACGATTGGCGATGACGTGCCCGACGCGTTCGCCCAGGTGTTGCCTCCGTCGGTCGAGTACTGGTACCCGGTAATGGGAGCGTTGGTGTCGAAGGTTCCCGCCGAAAAGGGCACGGCGAGGTAGGAGTTACCCGCCGTGAGGGTGGAGATCGTTGGTGCGCCCGGCAAGGCGGCTGGTAATGCACTCACTCGTGGACTCGACGCGGCTCCCGGACCCGCCGCATTGGTGGCTACGACTTCGATGTAGTAATTCACGTCATTGGTGAGACCACTGATCTGACACGACGTTGATGTGCTCGTGCAGGTAGCGAACGCGGCCCCTCCCGTCGTCGCGACGAACGCCGACGCCGTGTAGCTCGTGATCGGTGAACCACCGGTCGACGATGGCGGAGACCACGACACTTGAGCTGCACCCGGTGCACTCAAGACTTGGACCTGCGACGGGGCGCCCGGAATCGTCAGTGGTGTGCCGTTGACCGATGAGGACACGACACTCGAGCCCACACCGTTGTCGGCGCGCAACATGACACCGTAGGTCGTACCGTTGTTCAACGACGCGATGGTGAAGGGATCGGCGAGGGTTCCCGCACTGGTCCACGTCGTACCCCCGTCCAAGGAGTAGTCGATTCCCGAGATGGGCGAACCCCCATCGGTGGCGGAAGAGTACGGCGCATACGTCACTTGCAGTGAGGAATTCCCGGGCGTCACTGACGTGATTGTCGGTTGGTCGGGCACCGCCAACGTCACTCCATTGACGTAGGGCGAACCCGGCCCCGGACCCACCGAGTTGATCGCCCGTAACTCAACGCTGTAGGTGCTCCCACTCGCCAGGCCTGTGATCACGAAGGGCGACGTCGTTCCCGTCACTGCGGTCCACGCGCCGAAGTTACTGGTGTTCGCGTCCAGGCTGGTGGCGTAGTCGTAACCAATGATTGGAGAGCCACCGACGTAGCCGGGGAGAAAGGTCACCGACAGCGACGTCCCGTCACCCCCAGGTGTGATGGACGTGATGGTCGGCTCACCGGGCAGTGCGCTTGGTGTCGCCGTGACCGGCGCGGACGCCGCTCCGGCGCCGACGCCATTGACCGCGCGCACTTCGACCGAATATTGGGTCCCATTGGTCAAGCCCGCGATCGTGAGTGGCGAGGATGTGACGCCACCCGGATTCCAGGTGGAGCCCCCGTCCAGGGAATACTGATACGTACTTATTGGAAGCGATGAACTCGCACCACTGAAACTCACGATGAGTGAACCATCGGATGGAACGATGCCCGAGATGTTCGGCGCGCCCGGTGGTCCCGACGGCGTCACGGATGACGAGGGTGCACTGAATTGGCCCTGACCATTGGTATTCACGGCCGCCACTTCGAACTCGTACGGCGTGCCGTTCGTCAAGCCGGTAACGGTGCAGGTCGTGGACGTCCCCGTACAGGATGAAGTTGTCGTCCACGAACTGTATGGACTCGTGGCGTACTGAACGACGTACCCAGTGGGCGTCGGAATGGAACTGCTCGACGCGGGTGCGGACCAGTAGAGCGAGGCACTCGCGTTGCCGGGTGAACCGTAGACTCCCGTGGGCGCCGCGGGCACGCCGGTGGAGTACGAAATCACGACGGATCCGTTCGAGTTGTCATCGGCGTAGTACACGTATTGCGACGTCAGACCGGGCAACGAATTCGTATCGTTCTCACCGGGGTAGCCGCCAAGTCCGAACCATTCATCCGACGTGCCCGAACCGAACTCCACCAGACCCGCTGAGCCGCCTTGGGCTCCGCCACCACCACCCGCACCGCCGCCACCGTCGCATTGCTGTCCCGTGACCTGGTGGCACGCGGTGTAAACCGACTCACCGTATTGTCCAGTCGTCGACGTGAGGTCGGGTCGTGCTTGATAGGTCGGCAACGATATCTGTCCCAAGGTTGGAGAGAATTGACCGCTCCCGCCCGAACCGCCTGAACCACCGGCGACGAGCACCGCGGCACTACTGGGAGCGACGCTCGTTCCCACCTCGACCACCGACGCAGCACCGCCAGATCCACCGTACCCCGAGCAACCCGACGGACCCGGTGAGCCACCATTGCCACCGCTGTACCCTCCGAGGGGATTCGATCCGCCGACCGCGTCCAGTGGATCGCCGAGCGCGTAATTGGAACCGGCCGTACACGCGTTCCAATCGGGCGAGTCGGCTCCGCCTTGACCGACGCCGATAGTCAGCACCTGGCCGGGGGTCACCGCAAGTGTTCCAGTGACCTCACCTTGGTAGCCACCCAGTGGTGCGGTGCCCGACGAGTCACGCCCGCCTCGACCACCTTCGGCGCCCAGGATCGTGAGCGAGATCGAGGTCACGTCTGAGGGAATCGTCAACGTCTCGGTGGCGCCGGTGTAGCCATAGGTATCCGTGACAGTGCTTCCCGACGTAACGCTCGTAACGGCGCCTGACGTTGCGGGCAATGTTGCAACAATAAGTAATGTCGCCAGCAAGGACAAAAACAACGTCCACCACAGCGACAACAGATGATGGACTTTTATCTTCACGCAAACCTCAGATAAATACTAGGTCATTCGTAAAATGACATGCCGACAACTTCGAACGATCGTAATTGAACAATGTGTCAATATCGGGGACCGAATCGGTTCATCAGGACAACGTCCTACTCACGACACCAAAATATTTCGATCGCGGGCGTTGACTTTCCAGCTCCATCACCGTGGTCGCTCGTTCGACGTCGACGCTGATCAATATCCTCGGCGTCGAACTCGCTCTGTTTCAGCTATTGAAAGTAGTGTCCCTCATCAAGATCGTCGAGTAGCCCCGGTTGCACGGGTTGCCAACCCAATCGTTCTTGAGTCAGTCGACTTGAGGTCGGATTGTCGAGGGCGACGAGAACGCCGAGGAATCCGAAGTGGCCGCCAGCTTGCTCACTGCTCACGCTCTCAACGGGCACGCCGAGGTGTCGACCGATTGCTGCGGCGATATCGGCGAACGCGATGCCCTCATCGCCGACCCCGTGAAAAGTCGAGCCCGCGACGGCCTTTTCGAGTGCGAGTCGAAACAACGTCGCGGCGTCGAGTCGATGCACTGCCGGCCACCGATTAGCGCCATCACCCACGAACGCCGAGACACCCTTCTCGCGAGCAATCGAGATGAGGCGTGGTACGAAACCGTGGTCGTCGCGTCCGTGCACTGAAGGCGAGAGTCGTATGATCGACGTCCTCACACCTCGCTGGGCGAGAGCGAGTGCCGCGCGCTCGGAAATAATTCGTGGCCCGGGGATGTCGGGCACGTCCTCTTCGTTACCCAACCGACCCGCGATAGGTGTCGTCATACCGAAGGACAACGCGAGAGTGCCCGAAGTGATGACGAAGGGCTTGTTCGATCCTTCCAAGACCGCCCCCATTGCCTCGACCGCGCGAAGGTCGTCCTGAGCGGCGGCGGCGATATCGGTGAAGTCGTGCTTGTACGCAAGATGGATCACGCCGTCGGACGCTCCTGCGCCGGCGATCAACGAGTCCGGGTCGTCGAGTGACCCGCGAAGCACTTGGGCTCCCGCGGCGCTCACGGCCGCCGCGGCGTCATCAGAACGAGCCAGACCAACGACGTCGTGACCCGCGTCCAGCAGTTCGCGTACGACGCCAGAACCTATGAAACCAGACGCACCGGTAACGAAAACACGCATTCTCAACCTCCAAATCATGGCCTCACGTCGACGCAGGTATTACGTCAGAACATCGTGATGTCAGTAACTGCCATTACTATATCAATGATGTCAGTGACTGTCAACAGGTACCATGGCGTCGTGAGTCGATGGGAACCCAACGCCCGCGGCCGGCTCGAAAAGGCCGCCCTCGAGCTGTACCTGGTGCACGGATTCGAACAGACCACCGTGGCCGAAATCGCTGCGAAAGCCGAACTCACCGAGCGAACCTTCTTTCGCTATTTCAGCGACAAACGCGAGGTCCTCTTCTCGGGCGCGCGCCAGTTACAAGACGCGTTGGTGACCGCGGTATCTGATTCCCCCGCCTCGTTCTCTGCACTCGACGCGGTCGCTGCAGCTCTCAATGTCGCGAGTGACCTCTTTCAAGAACGTGGCGAGCACGCCCGCCAGCGCCAAATCATTATTGAGGCCACCGCCGAACTGAAAGAACGCGAACTCATCAAAATGGCGACCCTCGCCGGAGCAATCGCCAATGCCTTACGAGGTCGTGGTGTCAGAGAGCCGGCCGCTAGCTTGACGGCGGAGGCAGGGATCGCCGTCTTTCGAGTGGCCTTCGAACGCTGGGTCACTCACGACGGCCAGCATGAACTGCGAGCATTCATGAACGAATCACTCGCCGAGCTGAGAAAACTCAGCGCGCCGTAGGGATCAATCCTTATTCCACCGAGGCTGTCGCGTCGTGTCGGTGCGGCAACACCCAGTCAGGTCGGGGGAAGTGACACGTGTAACCCTCGGGATAGCGCTCGAGATAGTCCTGGTGCTCTGGTTCCGCCTCCCAAAACGGCCCCGCGGGTGCGAGTTCGGTGACGACGCGACCCGGCCACAAGCCTGATGCTTCCACGTCGGCGATGGTATCGAGCGCGACGCGACGCTGTTCGTCGTCGACGTAGAAGATGGCGGATCGATAACTCGCCCCGCGATCATTGCCCTGGCGATTCACCGTGGTCGGATCGTGGATCTGGAAGAAGAACTCCAGAATCTCGCGGTACGAAGTGAGCGAAGGATCAAAGATGATCTCGATGGCTTCGGCGTGGGTGCCGTGATGGCGATACGTGGCGTTGGCGACGTCACCTCCGCTGTAACCGACGCGGGTCGCCAGAACTCCGCGACGACGACGAATCAAGTCCTGCATCCCCCAAAAGCAGCCGCCCGCCAGGATGGCCTTCTGTGTTTGGTCACTCATCGTGACACCCCTTTCGTTGATGCGTCGTCCTCGAACAGGTGACGATACTGCCCGTACCCCTCGGCCTCGAGTTGTGAGTACGCGATAAAGCGTAAGGCCGCCGAGTTGATGCAATAACGCAGGCCGCCTTCTTCGGCCGGACCGTCGTTGAACACGTGGCCCAAGTGGGAGTTGGCGTGGGTGGAGCGGACCTCGGTGCGCACCATTCCCCAACTTCGGTCACTGGTCTCCACCACGTTCGCGGCGTCCAATGGCGTGGTGAAACTGGGCCAACCGCAGCCACTGTCGAACTTCTTGGTCGAGGCGAAAAGCGGCTCTCCCGAGACCACGTCGACGTAGATGCCTGCCTCCTTGAGATCCCAATATTCGTTGTCGAACGCCGGCTCGGTGCCGGATTCTTGGGTCACGTGATATTGCCTCGTGTTGAGGCGCGCGACGGCCTCGCTATTCACTTCGTAATCCTTAGACATGGATGCTCCTCTCGCTTCGACAGCTGTACCGTCTCGCTACCAACTTTCGCGTTACATCACGGTTGCCCAAAACCACGACGACGACTCCTGACGCGGCGTCGAATACGACGTGGTCAACACGAATGCGAGACTAGGCCGTGGCCCAGTACGACACGTTCGCCAGGTTCTACGACGCGGTCAACGGTGAACCCGAAGAGCGTGTCGCTCAGATCCTGTCCTTCGTCTCCGAATTCTGTCCCCAAGCCAGGACGGTACTGGAACTCGGTTGTGGTACCGGTGCCGTCCTCGCCGGACTCGGGTCAGGATTCAAATTGACCGGCGTGGACCTGTCGAGCGAGATGCTCACGTACGCTCGACGGCGCTGTCCCGACGCCCGATTCATCGAAGCCGACATCACCACCCTGTCATTGGATGAACGATTCGACGTGGTGATTTGCGTTTACGACACGTTGAATCACCTCACGAGTTTTGAGGACTGGGTATCGGTATTCGCCACCGTCGCACATCACCTACGCACCGGCGGGTTGTTTATCTTCGATCTCAACACGTTGGGACGCCTGCGCGACCTCAGCGACTCGGCGCCGTGGGTCTTCGACTTCGATGACAATACGCTTGTCATGGACGTCGATTTCTCTGACGAGCCTCTGGCCCGGTGGAATATCCGCATCTTTGAACGACAGCGCGACCTCACGTACCAACTGCATCACGAGACGATCCTCGAACTGGCAGTGCCGCTACGTCACGTACGCGATGCTCTGGGCGAGAACTTCACGCTCATCGCCGAAACTGACACCGAGGGCTCACTCCCCACCGACGCATCAGCGCGAGCGCTCTTCGTGGCCACGCCAATCGCGGGGTCAGATGATCGTCGGTCGAGCCAGCTGAACTAGCTCGACGACGACTCCTCGAACCATGAGGGGGCGTGACGTTTCGCCCACTCAGCGCTCGTCGATCCCTTTATCATCGAGACGAATGAATCCCAGTGCGTGAGGGCCATCGCGATGTGCCCAAAAACAACGAGGAAGACCGCGAACGCGAAGGTGTCGTGGGTCACCGTCGCTCCCTCACGCCAAGTGACGGGAAAGAAGCGGAACCACTGCAGGACGTATCCCGAAACCCACAAGACGACGATGGCCGCGGCGACGAAGATGGCGTTCGCCTTTTGGCCAGGATTGAACTTGTCTGCACGAAGCGGCGAGCGACCCAGGGTCCGCAACCAACGAACTTCCGAACGGGTCCACAGACTCAGACGCCGCACGTCGGCACGCATCCGTCGCCCCCAGGGTCCTACCAGTGATATCACGATGGGCAGCGGCAAAAAGAGTCCGCACCACAGGTGGATCTGTTGGATCTCGTGGCGCGGAAAGAGGATTCCGAAGAACGATCCGAAGTACAGCGGTATCCCGGTGAACATCAAGACGCCAAAGAGCAGCGCATTGACCCAGTGGACCGTTCGCTGAACGAGGTCGAACCTGAGCATACGAACGACCGGCGTCATGACGGCGTTGGTCACGACAGGCTCGGATCCGGGTCGGTGTTGCCCGTCGCACCGTCGAGCCAGCCATTCACCGGATACCCGTTCTGTTCCCAAAATCCCGGCTCGACTTGGTCGACCACGCGAATTGCCGACAGCCACTTGAGCGACTTGTACCCATACATCTGGGGCACCACCAGTCGAACGGGTCCGCCGTGCTCGCGAGTCACAGTCGTACCGTACATCTCATACGCGACGATGACGTCTGATAACTGTGCTTGATCGAGCGTCAGACTCTCGGAGTCGGCGTGGTCGTAGGAATCGAAACTGAGGGCTATTGCACCTGGTTGCACGCCGACGACGTCCAAAAGATGCGACAGCCGCACGCCCTTCCACGGCACGTTGTCGACCCGCCAACCGGTCACACACTGAAAATCCCTGACCATCGAGAGCGAGGGTAGTGCAACCAGATCGTCGAAGGAGAACGTGCGAGGTTTCGTGACGAGGCCACTGACCTCGAGTTGATACTCCGCTGTGCTGATCGACGGATAACCACCCGTAATGGTGTAGATACGAAAGTGGTCGCCACCAGGGAGCAGTGAGGCAAACCCCGAGCCCAACTTGTTACCGACGAAATTCTGGACCTGTGCGCCAAAGGCCACACCAGCGGCGCCCAGAGCGAGCAGTCCCAGGAACAGGCGTCGTCCGACGGGAATCTTGGCAGTCGTATCAATGTTGTCGCTCATGACCCTCCCGTCTCTCTCGTCCCGGTGAGAGCTCGCGCGTTACAACATATGGAGAATTTCTTTTCCTCACTCTCCAGGCTACGACCTCGGTCCCCATCCATTGCGGGGTCTTGGGACTACCGACCTCGCTCGGCTTCTAGGCTCTGCACGCCATGGAGATCCGTCTTATTCACGAGGATGAGTGCGACGAGCTGGGACGCATCACGGTGCGGGCGTACCGCCAGCTCAATGGCTCGCGACCAATTGGACCGTACGAAGAGGAGCTACTGGCCGTCGATCAACGCCGCCGCGACAGTGAGGTGTACGTTGCCCTCGATGATGAGGATCACGTTGTGGGTGGCGTGACCTACGTCCCCGGTCCCCACCACGCGATGGCGGAGTTCCGCGACCCTGACGCGTGCGGCATTCGTATGCTCGCAATCGACCCCGAGGCCCAAGGTCGCGGTGTTGGTCGATCGCTCGTCGTCACCTGCATCGAGCGCGGCCGCCAGCAAGGACGCTCTCGGATCATCCTGCACTCGGCGCCGGCGATGACCCGTGCCCAAGCAATGTACCTCCGCATGGGTTTTCTTCACGCTCCCGAGCTCGACGAGTGGATCCGTGAGGACGCCCACGACGAGCACCCTCTGCACCTCACCGCGTACGTCCTCAGCCTTTGAATTCGCCCGTCCGTGTCGTCACCAACTGTGCAGCGTGACGTGGGTAAACCATCGTCGACCCATCGTGAGATTTCCTTTCACCGCCTCAGTTCCGAGCGGCTTTGACGCTCTCAAGAGTTTCACAATGTGCGACTCCTGTTCGCCGGCAATTCGAGACCTGTCGTTCGAGGGGCGAGGACATTTAGGTTGTTCTTAAGTGTTCGCAATTCGCACTTCACCAACGACACTCATAATGAAATCACCCACACGCTGTAGGAGGATCCATGGACTGGACCACACCAAACGAAGATGACATCACTCCGGAACCTCAGGAGCCCCAGGAGCCCCAGACCTCCGACGAGACCCAGGCTCCCGAAACCGCGGTCCTCCATCCGACCGACGCGTCGCACCGCGGAGTGCGACGAACTGCCGTACTTTTTGCTGGCGCTCTGGTGCTCGTGGCGGCCATCGGCGGTTCGGGTTTTATCGTCGGCCACTACGTCGGCCGACCGTCTACTTCCTCGGCCTTCTCGGGTACTTTCCCCAACGGGCGATTCCCCTCCGGTCAATTCGGCGGCTTCTTCCCCGGTAGTAGCAGCAATGGAGCATTCCCTAGCAACGGTGGTGGATCAGTCGTCACCCCGACGACTTTGCCGGCCAACGCTCCCACCAGCGCCGCGGCCGAGCGAATTGCGGCCAAGGTTGACGCGGGCGTCGTCGACATCACAACCAATTCCTCCTACTCTTCGTCGAGTGCGGCGGGCACGGGGATGATCCTCTCCTCGAACGGTCTGGTGCTCACGAACAACCACGTCATCGCCGGTGCCACGTCCATCAACGTGCGCGTCGTGTCGACCAACAAGACGTACAGCGCGACGGTGCTGGGCTACAGCGTCAATAAGGACGTGGCTCTCCTGCAACTCAAGGGTGCCACGGGCCTCACTCCAGTGACCACCGCCTCGTCGAACACGGTGAAGTCTGAGGAAGCAGTGGTCGGTGTTGGCAACGCCGGCGGAGTCGGTGGCACACCGAGCTACGCGCCGGGCGCCGTCGTCGCCACGAACCAGTCCCTCACCGCCTCGGATCCCGACAACCTCACCGGCTCTGAGAAGCTCACCGGCATGATCGAAATTGCCGCAAGCATTGAGCCCGGTGACTCCGGTGGACCACTCGTCAATACCCAAGGTCAGGTGATCGGCATGGACACTGCAGGTTCTTCAACGGGGTCCGGCTTTGGCTTCGACCAGAACGCCACCGCTAACACCCAGGGCTACGCGATTCCCATCGCGACCGCTCTCGGCATAGTCCACACCATCGAGAACGGCACGTCGACCACCTCAGTGCACGTCGGCGCCACGCCTATTCTCGGCGTTGAAATAAGTGCGACCCTTTCGGGCTTCGAAGGGAACAGCCCGGCACCGTCGGGAGTCCAAATCGCCGGTATCGCCTCGGGCACCTCAGCGGCGTCGTCGAAGCTTGCCGCTGGCGACGTCATCACCGCTTTGAACGGCCACTCGGTCACCTCTCCCACGCAACTCTCGGCGTACGTTCAGACATTGAGCACGGGCTCGGTCGTGAAGGTGAGTTACACGACGACGAGCGGGACCACCGCTACCGCCAACATCACCCTGGTCGCGGGTCCCGCCCTGTAATCGCACGTCGCACGACAACATTTCCGAATGCGGGCGCAAGCGGAAAAATCACGAAAGCGGGGGCACGAACCCCCGCTTTCGTGCCGATGCACTGAGGTGTGGTTCCTTCGATCACAACGATTCGAAACGCGACGAAAAGCGGCAGCTGTCAAGGCCAAAAGCCTTGGCGCACGAGGTCACTAGCAACAGGACCTCCGTATCAACTGCCAGATCGTGGATCCCGCAGGTGTCAGTGAGCCAGCCCACCATTCTTTGTCACCGGCCCGTCACAGGACCACGGGAAATCGATCCATCGATCCGTTCTTCGCCAAACGTAGTCAGGGTGAATAACCGACTGCGGCTTTTCATAAAGCACGGCCGATCGAACTTCGCGCACCGTCTCGGCACAGAATTCCGTCACCATTTTCAAGGTGTGTCCCGAGTCGGCGACATCGTCTGCGATCAGCACCACCGCACCCGACAGGTCCACTTTGCTTGGCACAGGCGGAAGCACCACGGGCATCTCCAGTCGCTCGTCGATGCCGGTGTAGAACTCGACCGACATGATGAAAGCGTTCTTCACTCCCAGTGCGTAGCCGAGTCCCGCCCCCAGAAAGAATCCACCGCGAGCGATACTTAACACGATGTCAGGAGCGAAACCTGAATCACAAATCTCTTGGGCCAGGTGGCGCGTGGCGCGACCAAATTCGTCGTAACTCAAGCTTTCACGAGGGACCATGTAAAAACGCTAGACGATTCGCGCGGCATCATTGTCTGCTCACGTCGGTAGATTGCCTACATGGAATACGTCAATCTCGGCACCACTGGTCTAAAGGTCTCTCGCATCACCTTGGGTTGTATGAGCTACGGCGTGCCCGAGCGAGGTCGTCAGACCTGGTCGCTCGACCGTGACGAGTCCGTCCCCTTCTTTCGTCAAGCCCTCGACGCCGGCATCAATTTCTTCGATACCGCGAACGTCTACTCCGACGGAAGTTCCGAGGAGATCACCGGACCCACCCTCTTATCAATGGTCCCGCGCGAAGAGGTCGTGATCGCGACCAAAGTCAACGGCCGAATGCATCCCGGCGCCAACGGTGAGGGCCTCTCGAGAAAGTCCATCATGAGTGAGATCGACAATTCTTTGCGTCGACTGGGCACGGACTACGTCGACCTGTACCAGATCCACCGCTGGGACTACACGACGCCCATCGAAGAGACCCTCGAGGCTTTACACGACGTCGTTCGCGCGGGTAAGGCCCGATACATTGGCGCGTCGTCCATGCACGCGTGGCAATTCACCCAGGCGCTCTACGTCGCGGACCTCAACGGCTGGTCCCGCTTCGTCTCAATGCAGAACTACTACAACCTCCTGTACCGCGAAGAGGAGCGCGAAATGCTTCCCCTGTGCGAGGACCAGGGCATCGGGGTGATCCCGTGGAGTCCACTGGCGCGTGGGCGTCTGACGCGTCCTTGGGACTCGACGACGCCGCGTTCAGAAAGCGACGATTTCGGGCGAGCCCTCTACAGCGACGCGGACAAGACGGTCGTCGACGCCGTGATCGCGGTAGCGCAAGCTAGAGGAATCGCGCCCGCCCAGGTCGCACTCGCGTGGGTACTGTCGAAGGCAGTCGTCACCAGTCCCATCGTCGGGGCGACAAAAGCACACCATCTCGATGACGCGGTGGCGGCACTGTCGCTTCGTCTCGATGATGCAGAGATCGCCCGTCTTGAAGAGTCGTATCGACCTCACGCCGTCGTTGGATTTCAGTAGTCGAGTTGTCCCGGAGCATTGATGTGTTCGTGGGCCGTGGAGGGTCTACGCCATGACGACCTTGTCTGTGCTGGACCTCGCCACAGTGACCTCAGGGTCAACGCCGGCCAAGGCCCTGCGCGAAACCACTGCCATGGCCATCGCCGCCGAAGAGCTGGGCTACCACCGTTTTTGGGTTGCCGAACACCACGCCATGGTCGCCGTGGCCAGTTCGGCGCCGGCCGTCCTGATCGCCCACCTCGCTAATGCCACGTCGACCATCCGTCTCGGGTCAGGCGGCGTCATGTTGCCCAATCATGCGCCCCTGGTCATTGCGGAACAATTCGCGACGCTGGAGGCGCTGTTCCCTGGCCGTATTGATTTAGGACTCGGTCGCGCGCCCGGCACCGATCACGTGACGGCGCGAGCCCTGCGTCGAAGTGCCGATCTCCAGGCCACGTCGTTCCCTCACGACGTGGTGGAATTGATCAATTACCTGGTTCCTCGCGACAATCCTCCTCATCCGGCACCGACACCCGGGGCGGGGTACCTCCCGGAGTTCTGGCTCCTGGGTTCATCGACCTTCAGTGCCCAACTCGCGGGTCAATTGGGTTTGCCCTTCTCCTTCGCGTATCACTTCGCGCCAGCCCTGTTGGATGAAGCCGTCGCCACCTACCACGCGAATTTCATCGCGTCACGATTCCTTGAGCACCCTCATCTGATGGTGGCCGCATCGGTGGTGTGCGCACCCGAGGACTCCCAAGCGCGCTGGCTGGCGGGACCGAGCGCTCTGAACATCATCCAGCGAGCGCACGGGCGACCGGGACCACTTCCGTCGCCCGAAGAAGCAGCCGCCTACGAGATGGACGACGCCGAAGCGGCCCTCGTCGCCCAGACACTCTCGTCACACTTCATCGGTCCCCCGGGTCAAGTCGTCGCCGATCTGCGCGCGCTGGTCACACGGACCAGCGCCGACGAACTCATGATCTCCACGCGTATCCACTCGTTTGACGCACGACGGACATCTTTGAGTTTGCTCGCCGAACACTGGGGTTTGAGCACTCCACACTGACGTACACGACAGAGAGGGATCCACATGTGCCGCAATATCACCATCCTTCGCAGTTTGGAGCCACCGGCAACGAGCGGCGAGATTGAAGACGCCGCACGCCAGTACATCCGTAAGATCGCAGGGCTGCAGACGAAGTCTCAAATGGATCGTGTTGACGTCGCCGCCGCCATCAGCGGCGTAGCCCAGCTAACTGCCCAACTGCTCGACTCTCTCCCGCCACGACGACGCACGCCAGCAGGGCCACCCCATCGACGTCTTGACGTACGGCGCATCGAAGCCGGCGAGAAGGAATAGAATCTTTGTGCTCCTATACTCCCTAGGGGTATAGTGGAGTGACTACTCGAAAGGAGTTCTCATGGGACCGAATTTTCGTCACGGCATCTTCACTCACGGCATCGGCGGCGGCTTCCGCCCGTTTGCCCTCGTACTGATGTTCGTCTTCTGGGTCGCCGTGGCACTACTCATTGTCACGCTGATCCAAAACTATCGACGCGGACCTCGACACCTCCACAATTACGGCTCGGGCCGTGGTCCAGGTCATGGACCGGACCAGGGACCGGGACTGGGACCCGTCAATCAAGTTGTGGCGAATCCTGCGATTGACATCTTGAAGGAACGCTTCGCGCGGGGCGAAGTCTCCGAAGAGGAATACACGCGGCGATTGACACTGCTCAAAGAGAGCTGATCGACTTCCTCGTCTGGACCGTCGGATCGTCGCGGTCAGCGAGGGATATCGCCACCTTTGTGGCACGAGGGAGAACTCATGACCCAGCCGGGTTACAACGATGACAAGGGTGCCGTACTGGCACGACTCAAGAGAATCGAAGGTCAGACTCGCGGACTACACAAGATGGTGGAGGACGACCGATACTGCGTCGACGTCCTTCAACAGATCTCCGCAGTGACCCGTGCGCTCCAGGGAGTGGCTCTGCATCTGCTCGACGAGCACCTGAGTCACTGCGTCGCCGACGCAGTTCAAAGCGGCGGTGAAGAGAAGGACGCCAAGTTGCGCGAGGCGTCGGTGGCCATCGCCCGCTTGGTGAAGTCTTAGAGAGCGGCGCATGGCGCACGTCGTCCTCGACATCGGGCGCTCCTTACGAGAGAGCGGTTTTATGTTCTGGGAGACCTTGTGGGCCCTGGTCTTCGGGTTCACGCTCTCGGGAGCGGTACAAGCATTCGTCTCCAAAGACCAGATGCGTGCACGCCTGGGCGATCATCGAGCGCGTTCGGTCGCACGCGCGACGGGTTACGGCATGGTCTCGTCCAGCTGTTCGTACGCGGCCTCCGCGATGTCCAAGTCGCTCGTCTCGCGCGGCGCCGACTTCACGAGCGCGATGATCTTCATGATCGCTTCGACGAATCTCGTCGTCGAGCTCGGACTAGTCATGTTGGTACTTCTCGGATGGCAGTTCGCGGTGGCAGAATTCGTCGGCGGCCCCGTCATGATCATCCTGTTGGCACTCCTGGGCGCCATAGTCTTTAGCACCCCTCTCGTCACGCGCGTCCGCACCCGATTATCGGAGGCGACCAGCCCATTGGACGAGGAAATGGCGCCTCCAGACCATTCAATGCGCCACCTCGATGGTTGGTCCGACGCTTCGGCCTACGCCCTCGCCGACGCGACCATGCTGCGCCGCGAATTAGTCGTCGGCTACGTCGTGGCAGGTTTCCTCGCGGTCCTCGTACCAGCCTCGTGGTGGGGCGACGCGTTCGTGCACGGCCACGGGAACTGGACCAGTCTGGAAAATGCCTTCGTTGGCCCTCTCATTGCCGTGGTGAGTTGGGTCTGCTCAGTTGGCAATGTCCCCTTGGCCGCTGCCTTGTGGCACGGGGGCATCTCCTTTGGTGGTGTCGTCGCCTTCATCTTCGGGGACTTGATCGCCATGCCGCTCATCATCATCTATCGCAAGTTCTATGGAGGAGCGCTCACTGTTCGTCTGGTAACACTTCTTTATGGAGTGATGGTCGTCGCGGGCCTTATCACGGAGATTCTCTTTCGCTGGCTCGGGCTCGTTCCGACGAGTCGGACTGTGCACATCACCGCGGACCACCTCACGTGGAACTACACCACTTTCTTGAACCTGGTGAGTTTCGTCGTGGCTGGAGTCGTCTGGGTGCTCGCGCGTCGTCGTCGCCTGCACGGAACGATGACGGGCTATGCGCTCGATCCCGTGTGCAAGATGCAGGTACGAATCTTTGACGCTCCGGCCCGCGCGACGATTGACGAGCACACGTACTTCTTCTGTTCTGACCGTTGCCGTGACCGATTTGTCCAGGGGCATGAGGCCGAAGCAGGAGTCGGAGTCGACATCGCGTCGCCGGGCGCGACCGCCATCACTTTACGGAGGCGCGCCGACGTGTTCGCAGCAGAGAAAGTCGAGTTCATCGATCCGATTTGTGGCATGACGGTGACGCCCGAGACCGCCGCTGACCGCCGGATTAGCGATGGTCGCGTCGTCTACTTTTGTGCCACCACCTGCGCTAACGAATTCGACCGACGTCACTTCTCTGGGTAGGCAGTACGTCAACCTGACGAGTAATTCGTCACAGTAAATTTCCAGAGTTAATGAAACACCTTCCTACTAAGGTGGCCGCATGACGACCCTGGCGCCAGCTACCACCCGTCGTGATCGCATTCGGGCATCGTTCTCGCCGAAGGAATGGCGACGGCTGTTCGGCATGTTCGGCATCGTCGCATTTCTGCACATCCTGGGTTTCGGTCTCCTGATTTACGCGTCCACGCACCACTTCGGAATTGGTTCAAAGGGAGCACTCGGCATTGGTACGGGAGTACTCGCCTACACCCTGGGTATGCGCCACGCCTTTGACGCGGATCACATTGCCGCGATCGACAATACGACGCGCAAGTTCATGGCCGAAGGCAAGCGACCAATGTCGACCGGATTCTTCTTCTCGCTCGGTCATTCGACCATCGTCTTCATGTTGACCCTGTTATTGGGAGTGGGAGTCCACGAACTCGGCGGGCAGGTGAGTAACGCGAACTCCTCGCTGCATCAGGTAGGTGGTTTGGTCGGCACCTTGGTCTCGGGCAGTTTCCTCTACCTCATCGCGATCTTGAATCTCATCATCCTGGTGGGCATCGTGCGACTCTTTGTCCAAATGCGCCAAGGAACCTTCAACGACGCGGAGTTGGACAAGCACCTGGACGCGCGAGGCTTCATGATGCGCTTCTTCGGTCGATTTGCCCGGAGCGTCGACGCTCCCTGGAAGATGTACCCAATCGGTGTTCTCTTCGGTCTGGGCTTTGACACCGCGACCGAAGTCGCGTTCCTCGTTTTGGCGGGTTCCAAAGTCGCCTCTGGTCTCCCCCTGTGGGCCTTGATGAGCCTGCCGATCCTCTTTGCGGCGGGGATGAGTCTTCTCGATACGATCGACGGATCCTTCATGAACTTCGCCTACGGCTGGGCCTTCTCCAAGCCGGTGCGCAAGGTCTACTACAACATTGCCATTACGGGCCTCAGCGTCTTCGTCGCCCTCTATATCGGTACGTTGGAACTGATGCAGGTATTGACGACACAGTTGCATTTGACCGGTGGCCTCTGGAACTACGCGGCGAATTTCAACATCAACCAAGCCGGCATGGTCATCGTCGCCATCTTCGTCGGCGTCTGGGTGATCGCACTGGGCTACTGGCGCTTCGGCAAGGTCGAAGAGCGGTGGGAGCGAGCCGCCCTGCGCGCCCAACACGCCCGCGGTGAACGACCGGACCTGCACTTGGCCGGGCTCACGCTCGGTGAAGTGCATCGCCCTTTCACCATTGACGAATAGGAGCGGCGTTCTTTCGCGTCGCCGCGCGCCGCGCCTAGAATTCGCAGGGGGTTGCGACACCGTCGCACACTAGGAAGGTCGCGTGTCGCGTCAGGATTCACGAGGTATTGGGCAGTTATCCTTCGCGTTGATCAGCGCCTTCATACTGATCGTCGTCGCCACGATCGTGTCCGACAAGGTATCGACGTCGCCACCACCGCCCAGCCCGCCAACCACGACCACGTCCCTGCCCGCCCTCAGTCTCGGGCCTGACGGCGTCCAGTCACAGGCGGTAATCCAAGAAAACCTCAAACCCGGCACGACAGACTGGCGCATTGCGCCCGGCACGGTGTCCACGGCGATCCAGGGTTTCGCCACGTCCACGAACGCACAAGTCGGACAATCGGTCAACCTCTACGTCACCACCCTCTTGCCGTCGTACCACATCGACGCGTATCGCATGGGGTGGTATCAGGGTAAGGGCGCGCGTCTCATCTGGACGTCACCTACGTATACGGGCGTCAATCAGCCCGCGTGCCCCCTGGACACCTCCATCAATATGGTGGCGTGCTGGAACTGGAAGATGTCGGCCACCATGAACGTCTCGGCGGACTTCGTACCGGGCGACTACCTCCTCAAGCTGGTCGCCGGTCCCAAAGCAGCCAGCTACATCATGCTGACCGTTTGGGATCCCCAAAGTACGGCGACCTACGTCGTGGTCAACCGTTCATTGGTGGAGCAAGGGTGGAACACCTACGGCGGATACTCCTTCTACGCCGGCAAGGGTAATTGCATTATCGATGATCAGAGTTACCCCGTGTGCAATCGCGCGCGCGTGGTGTCGTTCGATCGTCCTTACGACACCGGTTTCGGGTCGTCCGATTTCCTCACCAACGAGTATCCCCTCGTGGAACTGATGGAGAAAGAAGGTCTCGACGTCACCTACATCACCGATATCACGCTCTCGGTCTACCCCGAGCTCCTCTTGAATCACAAGGTGCTGATATCGCTCGACCACGACGAAGCGTGGACTGACTCCGAACGTTTGGCCCTGCAGCGCGCCCAGTCCCACGGACTCAACGCCATCTTCTTCGGAGCAGCCGCAATGGTTCGTCACGTTCGCCTCGAACCGTCGATTCTCGGTCTCAACCGCCAGGAGGTCGACTATCGCAACTCCTACGAAGACCCCTTGAACGCCAAAGGCAATGACCCAATGAACGTCACTGGCAACACGTGGGAGGTCGCACCGTCGGATTGGTCACCGCTCGCGCAGATCGGGGATCAATACAGTGGCTACCTGAATCCCGATGTCTTTGTTCCCATGGTGGTCTCTGACGCCAGTTCGTGGGTGTACAAGAACACCAACCTCACGAACGGCTCGTCTGTCGCGAACGTCATTTCGTCCGACTTTGACCACGTCATTCCGTCGGCGGGCGAACCCGCAGACGTCGAGGTGCTCGCTCACTCGCCAATGCCACTCAGTGAAGGCTTCGCCAGCGGTACCACGTGGAATGGTGTGAGTTATTCCGACATGGTCTACTTCACCAGCCCCACCAGCCATGCGGGCACTCTCGACACTGGAAATAACGTCTGGGTCGGCGACTTGGCACCGTGCACGTCGGCGATTGCGAATTGCCCGGCTCCGGTCCTGACCACGATCACCAACAACATCCTGCGCGTCTTTGGACAGGGTCCCGCAGGCTTAATCGAACCGGCGACAACGAACCTCTCGTCCATCTTTCCGGCTGGTTCTTGAAGTCCTCGCACCGTTGGAATTCCAACTGGCGAAAAGAAAAATGTGACGTAGTTTGTGCGTATTCTCAGATTCGCTGGGGAGTTCACACGACCATCACGGTCTTGGCCATGAAATAACTGTCAGGACGCTCAAATACCTCCCAACACTCACACATTGGTTACCTACGCTCTCTAACTTGTCGGTTGTCCGTTCAGATTCGAACGGCCGCGGTAGTTCCCGCATGCACCCCCACAACAACTTTCCGAGGAGGAATGAGAATGTTAAAAAACCTTCGAGTCACCGTGAGTGTCTCGACCGCGATCATGGCCTTAGCGGCGATGGTGGCTGTACCGGCCGGCGCGGCGACGTCAACTACTGACCCGAGCTTGGCGAGTGACACCTCTCTCGCTGGTCCGGCGACGATCTCAGGTGCGGGCTCCACGTTTGACGCGCCATTGATTAACGCCGCGCAGGCCATTTACACTGCACGCAACACGAACGCCACGCTGTCGTCATACCAGGCAATCGGTTCGGGCGGCGGACAGACCGACATCGCAACGGGTCTCGTGAACTTCGGTGCTTCGGACGTTCCTATGACTCAAGCCAACCTGTCGGCCATGTCACACCTCAACTCCGGTGAATCCAACCTGGCGAACTACGTGCAGGTCCCCGTCGCTCTCGGCGGCGTCGCCATTGGCTACCACCTGCCGTCAATCACCCAGAACAAGGTGTTCAAGCACTACGGCGTTAACCTCACGGGAACCATCCTGGCCAAGATATACAGCGGCGTCATCACCAAGTGGAACGACAAGGCTATCTGCAACGTCAACCCCAAACTGGTGATCGTCAAGTACAACTCGGCTCACAAGGTCGTTTCCAAGACCTGCGCACTACCGGACCACACCATCACGGTGGTGGCTCGCTCTGACGGTTCGGGTACGACGTACGCGTACACGAACTTCTTGAACGACGTCGCTCCCAAGTTGTGGCCCAATGTCTCGAAGGCCGAGATTGCTTTGCCCTCAAACGGCGTCAACGAACCCGGTAACGCCGGCGTCGCTGCCGAAGTGGCTAACAACGCCTACACCATTGGCTACATCGAGTACTCGTACCTGTTGTTGAACCACGGCATCGCTGCTGCGGCAATTCTTAACGCCGCTGGTAAGTACCTGCAGCCGTCAGTCGCGGGCGTTTCTGCCGCTGCGGCCCAGAACACCAGTGTCTCGGTCACGAACTTCTCGATTGACAACGAGCCGGGTGCTACTTCGTACCCGATCTCGACCTACAGTTGGGCGATCGTGCGCGTAGAACAGCAGGGCGTTGCCTCAAGCGAGCTGCAGGCGACACTGCTGGTCAAGTTCCTTGACTGGCTGTCGCACTCGAGTGGCACGACGGGTGTTCTCGATGGCCAAGACATCGCTACCGAGCAGGCCTACGTTGCTCTGCCTCCGGTCATCCAGGCACTGGCGCACAGCCAGTTGCTGAAGGTAACCTACGGCGGCAAGCCGATTCTGTAAGGTTTCGGCACTCAACCGAAAGTTATTGAACAATGCAAAAGTCGGCTAAGAGTCTTCTCTCACGTCGCAATGAATCCGACTCCCCCGGGGCCACAGGGCCTCGGGGAGGGTCGGATTTTGTATATATCTGGTCCCTACGGGCCGTGGCGGCGCTGTTCTCGGCCATATTGATCGCCTTCGTCTACAGCATCGTTCACCAGTCCTGGCCCGCCTGGACGCAACATGGTCTCTCCCTTATCACGGGGACGAAATGGAATCCCGCGGCGTCTATCTATGGCGCCCTCCCTTTGATCCTCGACACCATCATCAGCACTCTCGTGGCATTGATATTTGCTGTACCCATCGGACTCGGCACCGCCCTTGTCCTCAACTTCGTGCTGCCGCGCCGCCTTCGCACCGTAACGGCGTCACTCGTCGAGTTACTCGCGGCGGTTCCGTCAGTCGTCTACGGTCTGTGGGGCTTATACGTAATTATTCCGTGGCTGTCAGCCACGGTGGAACCCTGGCTAGCGAGTCTCACAGGTGGTGGTTGGCCCTTCAGTGGCGACTCCCTCGGCGCCGGTATCTTCCTGGCCAGCATCGTGCTCGCCATCATGATCTTGCCGACCATCGTGGCCATTTCGCGCGACGTAATCGCAGCCCTCCCCAAGGACCTCAATGAGGGCGCGTTGTCACTCGGCGCGTCCCAGAGCCAAGTCCTTCGCAAGGTCATCCTTCCCAGCGCTCGTTCGGGAATCCTCGGCGCCATTTCGCTGGGCGCGGGACGTGCCCTGGGCGAGACCGTGGCCGTTCTCATGGTCATCGGCGGCAATGCCCAAATGCCCCGGTCCCTCTTTTCGGTGGGGGCCACACTTGCCTCCACCATCGCGACGGAATATTCCGAGGCGTCGCCCGAAAATCTGGCAGCTCTAGGGGCACTGGCGGTCATCTTGATGGTGCTCACCGCCGGCGTCAACGCTGTGGCGCGCCGACTCGTCCAACGCGCAGGAGCAATGGGCGTATGAGCGACACATTGAGCACCCTGCCGCCGGACCCCATCTACGATCGCCGTGCCCAGATCCGAGAGATCACCGCCAAAACACTCACGCGCCGCTCGCGCATGTCTCGGGCCTTCATGTGGGCGATTTCAACTTCTCTGGTCATCGCCCTGATACCGCTCGTATTGGTGCTTTTCACCGTCGTTCAACGCGGCGGTAGTGATCTGAGTTACGCGTTCCTCACCAAATTGCCAACTGTCCCGACGATTGGTTCCCAAGGAACTATCGGTGGCATCGGCAATGCGATCATCGGCACCTTGATCGTGGCGAGCATGGCGGCGGTCATGGCGATACCGCTGAGCCTGATGCTTGGCCTCTACCTCGTGGAGATGGAGAGCCGGATGGCGAATGCGCTGCGCGCCGCAGTTGAGATTCTCTCGGGCGTACCATCGATCCTGCTCGGTGTGTTCGCATACATCTTCATCGTGCTCCCCCAACACCACTTCTCGGCCTTCGCGGCGTCGGTCGCTCTGGCATTGCTCATGACGCCAGTCATCACCAAATCAGTCGAGACTGCGATTCGAGGTGTCCCCACCACCGTCGTCGAAGCGGGACTCGCGTTGGGCGCACGTCAATGGACGGTCGCTCGTCGCGTCGTTCTTCCCGCGGCGCGCCCCGGCATCGTCACGGGAACACTGCTAGCCCTAGCTCGCGCCATGGGTGAGACGGCGCCATTGTTACTCATAATCGGCGCGACATACTCATCTAGTTGGGACTCCAATCCCTTCAAATCCATGTCCGCACTCCCCACGCTGACCTATTACTATTCGGGGTCGTCCTACCCAAGTCAGCACCAAGCGGCTTGGGGTGTGGCGCTCGTACTGGTAATACTCGTCCTCATCTTGAACCTGACGAGTCGCTTCGTCTCTGCTCGTCTCAGTAGAAAGGCTCAGGGATGAGCGACACCAGCAATCTCGCCACTGTGGATGACGGCACACCCGGCGAATTGGCTAATGCACCAATTCTGCGCTTGCACAACGCGTCGGTGGCATTCTCGGGCCGCGTCGCGGTGCGAAACATCTCCTTTGACGTAGCCCCGAACAGGATCACTGCGATGATCGGTCCATCAGGTTCGGGCAAGACCACCGTTCTGCGGGCCCTTAACCGCCTTCACGATCTCACCAAGGGAGCGAAGGTCAGTGGCGAACTTCTTTTGGACAACGTCGACATCTACAAGGGTGGCATCCCGACGATGTTGCTGCGCAGTCGAATTGGCATGGTGTTCCAGCGTCCGAACCCCTTTCCGACCTTGAGCATTTACGACAACGTCGTCTCGGGACTTCGTTTCAACGGGGTTCGCAAGAAGTCACTCCTGGATGAGGCGGCCGAATCGGCCCTCATCTCCGCCGCGTTGTGGGACAGCGTTTCGTCTCGACTCAAGACGCACGCCTCCAACTTGTCGGGCGGAGAACAGCAACGTCTCTGCATCGCGCGCGCGTTAGCTGTCGAACCCGAGATCTTGTTGCTGGACGAACCAACGGCCTCACTCGATCCGGTCTCCACTCAACGCATCGAGGAGTTGATGACCGAGTTGAAGAATCGCGTCACGATGGTGATTGTCACCCACAACATGCAACAAGCGGCACGAATCTCTGACGAGTGCGCGTTCTTGCTTATGGCCGAAGACCGCGCCGGAGAATTGATTGAGTTCGGAGCCACCTCGAAGATCTTCCAAGATCCGACTGACGCGCGAACTCTCGACTACGTACAAGGTCGCTTCGGCTGAGCATTGCGAGCGCCGCTTCGCCAATCAGTCCGCTCGATTTCTCTGCCACTTTCCAGCGGCCAGGTGACCCCTGTCATCTTTCGTCGTGATCATCGACGACACTGGACAACGACGATGTTCTTCAGAGACACGCCGATGCCGAACCATCGTCACGATGCGTTTCGACTCCGAGAAACACACCAAGGACTACGGCACCTCAAATCTGTCAAAAGTGCCCGGTGAGCAATTGGAATGGCTTGTGAACTCATGGTGGCGAGTCATAAGGTGAGACCAAGTGACCGATCGTCGTTGGGACTCTCCGCCACTGGAGGGATGTAGAAGTGTTCGCTATTAGCAGTAAACGCGTGTTGCCATTCCTGGTGGATGTCCCAGTTCGTGGCACCACGAGACGCCCGCTCCGGGCGACGATCGATGAATACTCCCAACGATTATTGGAATTCTTGGAGATGCGAATTACCTCTCGCCGACGGGACGGGCCCTCGTGACGGCGCGCACCGTTACTCACTTGACGCCTTCCCCGGCGGTTGCCCATGAACTCATCGCCCAAATCTCGCCCCAAGGCGAAGTGACGTGGGCGTCGTCGGAACTGACTGAAGTATTGGGGTGGGACCAGTTCGAAGTTATCGGACACAACATTGGTGAGTTCATCGCGAGCGACGAGGTCGGTACCGCTTCATTGAATTTGGAGTTCCTTTCTCACGGCGAGTCCTTCGACGCACGGCTCGTCGTACGGCATCGCGATGGAAGCCTGCGCGAATGTCGAGTTACGTCTCATCCGGTTGCCAATTCCGACGACGAAATGGAAGCGGTAATCGTTACGTTGCGCGGATTCACCTCAACGTCTTCGCCCGCCAATTCAATCGCGGATCTGGATCTCTTCCAGATCCTCGCCGAGAACATCTCCGACGTCGTCTCTATGACCGAAGGCGGCGGCCAAATCGCCTGGGTCTCACCCAGCGTCGAGACTCTGCTCGGATGGTCGGCGAGCGACGTCATCGGACATGCTTTTAGTGAATTCATGTATCACGATGACCTCCCAATATTGGAGTCATCACTTTCCCGGATCCTCGCGGGCGAGACCGTTCAATTTGAAGTCCGTCTCGTGCGTCGCGATGGTGAGGTTCGCTGGACGGCGATCGCGTCGCATCTCGTGGACCTGCCCGGGCGCGACCGAGCGCGCGTCGCGGTGTGGCGTGATGTTCACGACGCGGTGGAGGCGCGAAACTCACTCATCCGATCACGGCAGGATTTTCAGCGGGTCGCGGAGAACGCGTCCGACGTCGTCATCCAAACGGACGTGAAAGGACGTATTGAATGGGTCGCGCCTTCTATTACGGCGGTTCTAGGGTGGCGCTCCGTCGACGTTCTGGGCAAGAACATCTTGGAGTTCATCGCGCCCAACGATGTCGCGCGCGCAGAGGCCTGGCAATCACTCGTCCTCGCCGGAGAGCGAGTGCACTCTGCTCAAATGCGCTACCGCACCGCCAGTGGTGAATCTCGTTGGATGGCGGTTCGCGCCCAACCACTTGTCGACAATCGAGCGGACCGAGAGATCATCATGTCCCTGCGCGACTGCCACGCAGAAGTCGTGGCTCGCCGTGCACTGAACACGTTGTCGGCCGCGAGTAAGGCGCTGACTCGAAGTGAGGATGAGCAGGAACTTCTCAGTACCATGTGTCAGTCCGCCGTCAATGAGGGGGGGTACCTCCTCTCGTGGTACGCACGACCCGCCCACGGGATCGAGGATCATTTCTCGTGCGTCGCGTCAAGCTTCGAACACCGGTTTTACGCCGAATCCGTCAACTTGTCGTTCCGCGACGACGCAACCGGGCGTAACCCGGCGGGAGCGGCGTGGCGCTCGGGCCAGACCGTCGTTGTCAACGACCGGATAAACGATCGTCGATTCAACGAGATCGATACCGAGGCACAGGTTCGAGGGTTCCGCGCGACGATCGCCTTACCCGTGCGTTGCGCGCGAGTGCTTGACGGTGTTCTGATCGTCGAGGCGCCCGAAGCGGGGGCCTTCGACCCGGCGGTGGCGAGTGTGCTCGAAGAGTTGGCGGCTCAGATCGGATTCGGGATTCAGCGACTGCGTGACCGCGATCGACTGCTGCATTCGCTTTCCGAACAATTGCTCCTGGGTGCGGCGGTCAGCCAGTCGGGTGAATCCATTGTCATCACCGACCCCAACGCGAACCTGATCTACGCGAACCCGTCGGCGTTGCGCTCCAGCGGCTACGTATTGGAAGAACTCGTTGGACAAAACCCGCGCATCTTCCAGAGTGGATTACAGAATCACGCGTTCTACGAAGACATGTGGCAACAGCTCACTAGTGGTTCAACTTGGCGAGGAGTCCTGGTCAATCGTCGAAAGAACGGTGAATTGTACGAAGAAGAAGCCGCAATCTCGCCCATTCACGACGAATCGGGACGAATGAGCGCGTACGTGGCAGTCAAGCGCGATCTCACCCTTGAGCGTCATTTGCAAGCCAACCTTTCGAGCGACGACAGTGACCGCAGCACGATTCTGGCAATCATGCGCGAGATGCGCCCAGTGAGCTCGCCCGAAGCTATGGCGAACTTGTTTTGTCGACTGGTCACCCGCCTCGACGGCATCGACTCGTCGGCCTTTCTCATGCTGCACCTCGACGACACACTGAGCATCATGGGGCAACACGGCTCTGCGCTGTTCGCGTCCACGCCGCCACCGTCGTTTCCCGCGTCGCTCGTAGCGGACCAGGTATACGAGGGCCATCCGGCGTCCATCATGTCGCTCGCCGATGAACAGTGGTCTGACTATCCTGAGATTCGCGACGCCATACGAGCTTCTGGGCTCACGGGCGCCGTGGTATCCCCACTGCGCTGGAACGATACGGCTATTGGCGTCTTGATACTCGCCACTCACGATCAGAAAACGGCATCCTCTCTGGCGCGCCGGTTGGCCGCCCTCGATCAACTCGGCTCGTACGCGGGATCGTATTTCGGAGCGCAGCTCGAGGCCCAACGTGACCGTGAGTCGATGCGCGCTCAAATCCAAGAGATCCTTGACCAACGGGCCTTCACCCCAGTGTTTCAGCCCTTCGTCGAACTCTCGACCGGCAAGGTCGTGGGATACGAGGCTCTCACGCGATTCAATAACGGGCGGCGACCAGACTTATGCATTATCGATGCTCACAATGTGGGCCTCGGCCCCGAACTAGAGGCCGCTTGCGCTACCGCGTCCCTCGAAGCCGCTAGTGACATGGACCCAGATCTCTGGCTCAGCCTCAACTTCTCACCGTCGGCTCTCTTAGGTCACTATGTCGAATCCATTCTCGCCAAAGCGAATCGACCGATTGTTCTCGAGGTCACCGAACACGAGCCCGTTGAGAACTACTCCGCTCTTCGCAGCATCATCGCAGCACTGCCCAATTGCCGACTCGCGGTGGACGACGCGGGGGCCGGATTCACCAGTTTGAGTCACATTCTCGAATTGCGCCCGGACTTCGTCAAACTCGACATCTCGATCATCCGCGATATCGATACGAATCCGGCACGCCAGGCGATGACCGCGGGCATGTGTCACTTCGCCGCCCAAACGAATACCGTAGTGATCGCCGAAGGAGTCGAGACTCAAGCCGAGGCGGACACCCTGCTGCGCCTTGGCGTATCGCTCGGCCAAAACTCGAATTTGTTGGGTCAGGGCTACTTCTTCGGGCATCCCGGCCCGTTGCCGTAGCATTGGTACGCGTCCCCAATTATTTCGCCATGACGACGAGATTCACAGGCGGCAGTGGTGGCTCTGTCAAACCGCTTCAATTTTCCCATTTGACCCCCTGCAGCGGGAGCAGTCACGTCGAAGCAGTGAATCGAACTTTTCACCGCAATTGACCCAATTGTACGGCAACCGATTGGGAAAAGTCTGAGAAAATCAATACGCAAGGATCTCACATGGACATCACTGTTCATTGTGTGTTAAACGTTCACCGAGGCTTCTCTGAGGTCTTGGGTAGGTGAGAGGCACTATGAAGAGTTTTGCAACGGGACTGACGGGTCGAATTGGCTTTGTCGTCCTCGCATGTACCTTGGTTCTGGGCTTGCTAACGGCCGTACCCGCCGGCGCCACTACGAATGCATCCATTTCCGGGACCGTTACGGCCGCCGTTGGAGGCGCTCCTCTTCAGTACATATGCGTCTTCGCGGTGTCGACCGATGGCGGCGGCCAGACCAATACCGTTACGGCCGTTGATGGAACGTACTCGCTGATCAATCTCGTGCCCGATACCTACATCGTTGACTTCTATGTCCAAGCCGGGTGCGCCGGAGGGAACTACGCCGAGCAGTGGTACAACGCTACCAATGCGGGAACGATCATCAAGGCCAACGCTACGGCGGTGCCTCTCACCTCGGGCCTGGCACAAACTGGAATCAATGCTCGATGGTCCAGGGAGCGACAATCACTGGAACGGTCACGGCCGCCGTTGGGGGCGCTCCACTTCAGAACATATGCGTCAATGCCTGGGGAAATTTCAAGGGCTCCGCAATAACCGCGGCGGATGGAAGTTTCTCAATCACGGGACTTCCAGACGCGTACTACACGTTTGAGTATGACCCCACGTGTACTTTCACGCAGTCATCGCCCTACGCCGACGTGCTGACGACGACACTGGTACACCTCAGCGCGGGCACTTCTACCTAACGAGAGTTACCCATTACCCCTCGCCGGTGTCATTAGGGGAACCGTCACGAGTTTGGAATCTCCTGGTGGAGTCCCTGGAGTCTGTGTGGGCGCCTATCAAACCGGAAGCGGAGCCGGCATTGGTTTTGCGATCACCGCCAATGATGGTACATACTCGATCGGAAATCTCTGGGGTTCATACTCGGTACTCTTTGATCCGACATGTAGTTCATCGATTTCGTCGCCTTATCAAATCGACAACTTTGTTGGTCCGACGATTGTCACTGCGAGCAGCTTCACGACAATCAGCCCCGTCATCGTCGCCAATCCCGGAACATTTTCGAACGTTATTTCGCCGAGCACTAATCCGGGGACTGGCATAGTCGGTGGGCGCTACGCCGCCAGCGCCACCGCGACGTCCGGCGATTCCGTCTCTATAAGCCTCGACGCACATTCATCAGGTTGCGTTCTCAGCTCGGGGCACTGCACGTTTACCGCAGTTGGCACCTGTCTCGTGGACTTCAATGATGCGACGAGTGGCTCGAGTCCCTACGTGAGCGCTGCTCAAGTGCAGCAGAGCATTTCAATAAGTGCCATGACCACCACTCCACCGCCAACCACCACTACGCCGACGACCACAACCACCACCACGACGACGACCACCACGACGACCACCACGACCACTACGCTGCCGACGACCACCACGACGACCACCACGACGCTGCCAGTAGTTAGACCACAGCCGCTAACGCTCGGATTCAGTGCCAACAGTTCTTCAATCAGTTCGAAAGAGAAGAATTCACTCGGAGCGCTTGCGAAGAAACTAAAGATAGGTGCGTCGATCACCATTACGGCCTACGCGAAGAACAATGGCAAGTTGGCCAAACTTCGCGCCGAGGCGGTCGAGAAGTTCTTGAAGAGTCGTAAAAGTCTTCACGCGACGATCAAGTGGATCAGCAAGACCAGCTCGAACAAAGTTTCGGTCGTGACGACGAAGCAGTAGATGGATTCCGCTCGAACTTCTCGACTCGGGACAGAAGTACGCACTTTAACCCTGGCAGCGACACGAGAAGTCGCTGTGAATATATTGCTGAAGCCTAAAGAATTGCGGATTCGAATATCACCGCCAATATTTCAGCAAGCAGATGGCAACACAGTTCAATGCCCTTCGAATTCGATGGCTCAGATATTTGCATTGCTCTTCAAACCGCATTGGTCGACGCCATTCACTGTGGCGCCCCGCTAACGATGACATGCCGCAACGCGATTACTTGTTGACTGTGATCATTGAAAGCAATTCGCGACGTCGCTCCTCACCTCTCAGTAGCCAGGCCTGGCCTACGTAGCCACGGAATTAATTACGCGGGAGACGTGGAACTGAGCGGCCTGCGCTGAAGATCATTCCTTTGTGGTTCTGCTTGCTCGTGTCAGCGCTCCCACATAGCTTTCCGATCCACCAGCTCGGGATGCGGCGCGCAGAAACGTGTTGACGTCTGGATCGAGACCCGTCACTTGAGTGGTACTCGATATTTCTCAGTCGTCGCGGCGTGATTATCAATACGTCCGGTGAAAGGCGACGCAATCATCACATCAAAAAGTTCTTCTTACGCTCGGCCAAAGTTGACAGAGGTCGCCCTACGACCCTGAGTCATTTCGGAAATTGCGCAAGTTCCTGGACGACCAATTGTCCGATGTTGGGCGGCCACGCGTGCACTCCGCCAATGATCGTTCGCAGAGTGACCGAGGCGCTGTTTCGACATTTTGAGTATGTCGAGAGGGAGATTCCCGAACTCGGCGTGGAGGTGGTCGGCCCCACGGAACATCCATCGAGATGCGCCCACCGTGACACCGAATTAGGCGCGCTCAGCATCGTGTCTTCACCAATGGAAGTCGAAAAATATCCACCGTTGTAAGGGATTACTGGGTCCGAGGTACCGTGAATTTCGTAGACCGATATAGGTTTAGCTAGCGAACATGAAGCGCTCTGCACCGTGGACATTTGCCCCTCGACCGGAATGATTAGAGAAATGAGGGACGATAACTTACAGCCCAGGTCTTCCACGAATATCGCACCATTGGAAATTCCGACTGCCGCCACACGCGAAGGGGCGAATGACTCGAGCTGACGCAGGCGCGCGATGACGGCAGTGGTGAACGCGACGTCATTCACGTGCGCCAAGGACGCCGGGGTCCTTCCGGACCCTTCGTTCCACGTGTCCTCATAGCCCTGGAGAAACGCTACGACGTCACCGCGCGCACCCGCTTCTTGAAGAATATTGGTCTCATGAACGGAGTAACTCGCAGTGTCTTCGGCGCCGTGAAATACGAGGACCAATGCGCGGTTGGCGACAGGCTTACCTGAAGGTACCTCGACGATGAAAGTTCGTTGCAAGCCACCGACATTCAGGACAACTGTGTGTCCGCCTGGAGCGAGATGATTGAAGGTCACCACTCGAGGGGTCGCAGTGTGACTCGTCTTTCGCGACGGTCGAAGCACTCGAGCCGTCTCCCAACCAATTGATCCCGCAAGTATCGTAAAAACCAACGTTGCGGTCATGAGGCGTCTGCGCACTTCACTCTCTTTCATTTCGCATCAAACTCGCGCTCGCGTAGTCGGCGCGACCTAGTGGGTCTGTGCGATTTTTCGTTTGAAGAAACTGATTCTTCACAATGTAATTCCGACGTCATTCAGGGTAGCGCAACATCATGTTGTGCCGATCTCGACCAGCAACGATCACCCCAATTCGTAGTCTAATTGCCATTTCTTTGTGAAGAGTATGTGAATTGTCTCAACTGGGACTCGCCGCCAAGCGCGCCGACTCACCCCCGAACGATTGACGATAGTCGCTCACATGGGTATGGCGATGTTGAGGTCAGTCTCCAGTGATGTTTGACCACCTCCTACAAGGGCGGACTGTGACGCCAAACAACTCATAAATAGGAGTTTTTCATCGCTATCACTGAGCTCTCTTGGGTGGATCGAGCTGTATTGGTACCCCGACGATGTTATTCGTCCGACGAATTCACAGGATTCGACAACAATAAATTCATCACGCACGAACCGGTCAAGCGAAGCGATCGCGAGAACTCGACCCTTCGCGGCATGCATGCTGTGTCGAGACCCGGAACGAATTCGACATGATAATTCTTAGGCGCGGCGACTCGACGGCGGTCTATAGAACGCAAGAGCGGCACACCAGTGTAGGGAGAGAGGTCGTCGGCGCTCGACATCACCAGTAGAGTCGTGCTGCCTCTGGCCACTTTTGCGATGAGATCCTCAGAATAACGGCGGGGTAGGAACATGCGCAATACTTGCCACGATCCGGTGCCGAGCCAAGGTCCGTGAATATGAAGAAATCTCAATAGCTCGGCCATCGACCTCAGTCCTTTAACTTGCGACTTTCGAAAAGCTACGGATGCATGCAATAGGTCCGTTCCGACCGGCGGGTTGACAAGACATGCTCCGCATGCTACTCGAACATGAGAGCTCCTCGGCTGCGAGGTACGCACCCGAACACAGACCAATGAGAACCACGTCTGTCGGGTCCTGAGGCCGCAGTTCGCTGGATCACATCCTGTACGTCCTCCAACCACTCTTTTTCATACCACAAGGGTGTCGGTTGTTTGCGAAATCGGACTATCGCCCACACCGGTCAAATCGAACCGCACGCAACGCAATCCATCAGCCGACCATCCTCGAGAAAGTTCCACCCACAATCGCGATCGTCCAATGTGTTCTTCGTTCGCCACATTAAAAAGACGACGAGTGGACCGTGGGACTCACCCAAGGGCTCACTCACGATCCCAAAGAGGCGTCGGCGACCCAGTCGAATCAACGTCTCTTGGACTTTGTGAGTTCCGGGGCGCCCGCAAATTATGGCCCTAGCATCACTTGCATCTACAGCGGAAAGGTGTCGCCATCTGCTTCACTACTCTTCGAGCCACGTCGCAATACGGTCCATTGTTTTTGTTGCCAATACTGCTTGAAGTGGCTCAACGTCTAACATTGGCCCTGTTCGGACGTTTCCTCCCATTCGACTTTCGCCATTCAAGATTGACGGCGAAGTCTCTCCGGAAAGGTGCGATCGTCGCGAGTT
>CAWCEX010000004.1:0-27260 GCA_963794755.1 uncultured Actinomycetota bacterium | reverse complement strand
TCTCGCAACCGCTCGACGGCATCAACGTCCACTGGCGCACTCAGGAGATTCGCAACTGTCGACGTCGCTTCGCGTGTCATTCATCGGATAGTCCTCTCGTGCTCGCGTCGGGGTACCGCTTTCGCAGGTTCTTGATTCCGTCGGCGCCCGCTCGGCGAGCCGCGTCAACGCTGCCTCCGAGGATTTCGGCGACCTCGGCGTAGCCGAGTCCTCCGAGGTAGTGGTACGCGATGACCTGTCGTTGCTTGGCGGGCAACCCACCAACGGCCGCCCACAGATCGAGGTCGGGGTGCGTTGACCCGGCGACCGTCGGCGCCTCGGGCATTTCGTCCACGAGCGCCGGCCGACGCTTCGCGGCGCGCAGGACGTCGATCGACTTACGGTGGGCGATGGTGACGAGCCATGCCTCCACGTTCGCCGTAGCCGGCAGCTCTGGATACGCCTTGAGTGCAGCGAGGAAGGTCTCCGACCACGCGTCGTCGGCCTCATTGCTGCCGAGAACTGTCCGGCACACGCGGAGGACCGTCGGACCGTGTTCCACGAGCACCTTCTCGAATGGTTTGTGTGCGCTCACGTCCTGTAGACGCTAACGCGGCCCAAAACGTGAGACCGTGCTTCTAGTCTCCGACCGAATGAGGTTCCGACGGTCACTTTGACTCGCCGACACGCAGCGCAGGTCCCGCGCGAGTTGAACCGCGCGCTCCGTACCTCTGACCCGATACCCGTTCCTTTCAAGAGTTTTGACGCGGGGGCCTTCTCAGATACTCCCGCCAAGAGCCGAGTACCGTTTTCGTTATGTCGACACTTGCGGCTCTAAGACACGTGAGCGTCACTCGACGCTCACGTGGTGGGCGGGCCGCGCGCGCACGGCTCGCTTTGAGCGGTGTGCTGATCGTGAGCGCGTTGGCCGTCCCCCTTGCGTCGATCGCGGCACCTTCCCCAGTTTCGGCAGACACCTTGCAAAACGCCGCCGACAACTCGGCCACGGGCTGGTACCCCAACGAACCCACCCTGACGCCCACCGCAGTGTCTGGAGGAAAGTTCGGCGAACTCTTCGATACGCAAGTAAATGGGCAGGTCTACGCACAGCCATTGGTCAGTTCATCAATCGTGCTTGCGGTCACCCAAAGCGACTACGCGTACGGTCTCAACGCCACCACGGGTGCCATCAAGTGGTCGCAGAGTTACGGCACCCCGGCCAACCCCGAGGCCCAGATTGGTTGCGCTGACGTGGGAAACAGCCTGGGCATCACCGGCACGCCGGTAATCGACTCCTCGACCGACGTCGCCTATTTCGTATCGGCGACCGACGGTGGCACCAACGGCGCCACCGAGTGGTTCATGCAAGCGGTGAACGTTCAGACTGGCGTCGCTCCCGCGAACTGGCCAGCGGGCGGCGTACCAATCGTGGGCCACGCGGATGATGATTCATCAACGGTCTTCAACGGCGAGCGTGAGACGCAGCGACCTGGCCTGGTGTTGGTCAACGGCGTATGTACGCGGCATTCGGATCTCAGTGTGACTACGGTCCATGGGAGGGATGGCTTATCGGCGTGTCCGAGGGCAGTGCGTCGATCACGACGATGTGGTCAAGCGAGACGAACACGACATTAAGTTCGAGCGGTCCGGCGCCGGTATCTGGCAGTCAGGATCACCCCCGGTAGTTGACAGCAATGGCGACATCTTTGTTTCAACCGGCAATGGTGTAGTCCCTTCGACTCCCGAACCGGGAAGTAACACGTCAATCAAGAACTTTGGCGAAGCCGTGGTCGAACTTCACACCAATACTTCGGGGCAGCTGCAAGTCGTCGACTGGTTCATCGCCGCTGACGCAACACAACTCAACGCACAAGATGGCGACCTCGGTTCGGGTGGTCCGGTGGCGCTTCCAGCCAGCATGGGAACGGCGAACGAGCCCAACGTCATGCTGGTCATTGGCAAGCAAGGAATTCTGTATTCCCTGAACATGAACAGTCTCGGAGGCTACCAACAGGGTTCGGGCGGCACCGACGCGGTCCCGTCAGAGGTTGGGCCCTTCAGTGGTGTTTGGTCCAAGCCCGCCGTATGGCCAGGCGACGGTGGTTACGTCTACTTCCCGACGAACGGCGATTCCCTCGACGCCTTCCAAAGGACGGTCACTGGGAGCGGTGACGTCTCGTTCAACTTTGTCGCCTCCACCGCGAATTCGGGGAACACCTTTGGCTTCGGTACCGGCACGCCCGTGGTTACCTCCAACGGCACAACCTCTGGTTCTGCCGTGTTGTGGATCATCCACGCCACCGGCAATGGACTCGACTCACAGCTCGAGGCGTACGACCCGATTCCAGCGAATCAAGGCTCGAACGGGACCCTTGACGAGATCTGGAGTTCGTCGTTTTTTACTTCAACGGTCTTCTCGGCGCCGGGGGTCGACAACGGCGTTATCTACGTCGGAACGAAGGATTCGACCCTGTTGGGCTTCGGACTTCGTTCGACATCGAACCCCGACGTCGCAGGAAATAACGTCACGTTCGCGCCGACGGCGATCTCCCAGCCCGTCACGGGAACGGCCACCTTTACCGCGTCGCGATCCACGACCATTTCGTCCTTCACACTCTCGGGCAGCGCCTTTGCGATGGGCTCACCCAGCTCGACTCTTCCCGTCACCCTCGCGGCCAATCAGAGCGTTTCGGTGCCCATCACCTTTACGCCGAACGCCTTGGGCGACAATCCGGGTTCACTAACCGCGAACGCGACGAGCGGCGCTGCAGAGTTGACGTTGGACGGCCAAGGCGTCACCCCGACCTCAACTTTCTCTATTTCGCCGTCGGACGTCGCCTTTGAGCCGCAGTTGATTGCGGGCCCGCCCACCTCCATAGGGGTCACGTTCACGAACACCTCGGGAAGCGCCATCACCATCAGCGGATTCAAGAATCCGACTCTCCCCTTCACCGTGTCAGGCGCTCCCGCGAATCAGTCGCTCGGCGCGGGCGGGTCGCTCAGCTTCACAGTGACGTTCGCGCCACCTGGTTCCTCAGGCGACTTTGACCATAACTTTGCAAGCGTGGCGACCCTTGACACGAGCGTCGGTAATTTCGGCATTGCTATCTCGGGGTCGGCTGACCCCCCGCGACGTTGTCGACGACACCCGGCACCATCAACTTTGGCGACGTCGCCGTGGGTTCGACGGCGACCGTGAGCTTTGAACTTGGCGACCAAGGTGGTTTCCCCCCTCTTGATCACGTCGTCAACGCCACCCACCTCGAGTCCCTTCAGCGCGCTCACGAACCCATTCACGCAGCTCTCAGGAACGAACCCGCCCGACACCATCGCGGGTAACACCTCGATTACTGAGACCGTACAGTTTGCGCCAACGACCACCGGTCCCGTGACGGGCCAGTGGCTACTTCAAGGAAACGATGGCAATGGCGTCCAGACCGTCGTCCTCACGGGCACCGGTGTCGCGCCACCTCCTCCATCCGCCTCGCCACCGGCCTCGCCACCTGCCTCAGCTCCAGTTACCACGACCACCACGCCAGCACCGCCACCCACTACCTCAACTCCGAAACCGCCAGCACTGACGATCGCGTCGCGCTCAGGGCACGTGCGCCGCTGGCTCACGCTAAGGACTACGGGTGACCCCCATGGCGGTGCGCTCACGTACACGGTGAGGGACGGCTCGGCAAAGGGTTGCCGACTCGCGGGCGCTCGTCTTCGATCGACGACGCCGGGCACCTGTATCGTTACCGCGAAAAGGTCAGCCAGAGGTCTGGTACCGGATCGTCGTGTCGAGACCCACGACCGTCATGTTCGCAAGCTGAGTCGGCGAGACGTTGCTGTCACCCGAGTGAATGTCGGCGTAAGCGTCCCAGCTGTCTCCACTGGTCACCCGGATCGACTCCCGCGGCCATTGTCCCACGACCGAGGGTCAGGCATAACGAGAGTCCAGGGGGACTGGCGAATGCCGCGTTAGTGCACCGAAAGCGCGGAGCCCCATGAAGGAATGATGTCGCCGACAGGGGTAGCGAGAATGTCTTGCAGCAAGCCCCCGTAGACCGCTCGGAAGTCCGTCGTGACCTCTAGGTTCCCGTTCTCGTCCAAAGCGTCAAGCGGGGCGGGCTCTCCGTACAGTCCACCCTTAACCCCGTTGCCGATGAGCAGGACCGGAGCCGATGTCCCGTGATCCGTTCCAGCACTGGCGTTCGATCCGACCCGACGTCCGAACTCTGAGTAGACCATGATCGTCACGTCGTTGGAACGGCTTCCGGCGCTGATGCTGGTCATGAACGCCCCAATAGCCGCGTCGACCTCAGCCAGCAGCGCGTTCTGATCGCTTTGCTCGCCCGTGTGGGTGTCAAAGGAACTCAGGTTGACCTCCCACACCCGCGTTGGTACGCCGGCGTTTATCAACGTGGAGACGAGCGATAGCTGCTGGCCCAGTTGCGAGCCGGTTGGCGACTTCGGCACGAGGGGACCAAGCAACGTCGCCGTCGAGAACAGGTCAGTTATCGAGGTCGCGGCGGCGGCCTCCAACGGAGCGTCCGACGATGACGACGCACCGAGGCGAGGGAGGAGTGTCGCAACCGGGCCCCACGGTAACTGAATACCGCTCGTGTCCACCATGGACGCGACACTCTTTTCTCCGACGAAGGCGGGTGGCAATACCGATCCGACGCCAATCGCGTTGAACGCACTGTGCGGCTGGAGGTCAAGCCAACGCCCGATCCACCCCGACGACACGCCATCGAGTGAGGCCGACTGCCAAATAGCCATGGAGGAAAAGTGCGAGAGGCTCGGGTTGGGATAGCTGACACCCTGAACGATGGCGACCTTGTTCTGGCCGTAGAGCGCACTAATTGACGGCAGGGACGCGTTGAAAGCGAGGGAACTTGTAAAGGGCAGGAGCTGGGACGAAGTGAGCGCGATGTTCGATCGAGCGCTCTGGTAGATGGGGTCCGTGAAGGGCACGACGGTGTTCAGCCCGTCGTTGCCCCCGTAGAGGGTCACCAGCACGAGGATCGGGGTGTTCGCGGCTAACGGCGACGTCGTGGCGGCGCTGGCGAGCGTCTCGAGCGAGAGCTGGGAGGACATCGCGGCAAAGATGCCCGCCCCCGTCCACTGCAGAAACCGTCGACGGTCGAATTCGCAGTTCCTCACGCGCTCACCACGTACTCGGGACTGAGCAACGCGGCGAGCGCAAGTTCAGAGGGAGTATCGACCGCCGCCGCCAGCGCGCTCCCGGTTCGCCGCGACCACTCAGGCACACCCAGCCAGTCGGCGCACGCCTGCACCATCTTCGACTTGGGAACCGAGAGCGGACTGAGGTCACCCTTCGCCACGAGGGACCACGCCGTTTCGAAGCGGTACTGAAAGGCGACGCCGCTCAGCCAGGCCTGTCCGTAGGTCCAGCCGCCGACGTTGGGCGGGTTGAACGGGAGTTGCCCCATCTGCGAGAGTTCCCACTGGGTGTCGTTTGCCTTCAGCGATGAGGGACGCACCCTCAGGGCACGGCACGCCCCCACGAACCATTCGACTGGCGACTTCACGAGTGAGTTTGCCGGGTTCGTCCAGGTCGGAGAGCGCACGAGCGCACTGACGAGCGACGCGATGTCTCGACCCGCGAAGCTCTTCGCTAGCGAAGGCGATGGCTTCGTCGAACCGGACGCGAACCGGAACCAAAGTCGCTCAGTGATGAATGAGGCGTTTTGAGCTCTGTCAACGACCAGCGACGCCAAGCTCGCCGCGTCGAGTTTCGACGTCGTTCCAAGGATGTTGAGCGGCGCAGAAAAGTGCTCTTTGGCATTAAACGTGACGCTCCCGTTTGATTGGTCGGTTGAGTAGCCGGTGAGTGCGCGTGCGGCCGCCGTAACGTCGTGCTGAGTGAACTCGTTCACGCCAAGCGTCATGAGTTCCATGAACTCGCGAGCCAGGTTCTCATTGGGTGACTGGATGTAGTTCTCATTGTTATTGAGCCAGACGTTGAGGGCTCCGTCGACGATCATCGCCCTCGCCATGTCCTTGAAGTTGGCCAGCGCGTGCGTGCGAAGGGTGTCGTTCTGCTTGAGCATGGGTAAGGGATAGGAAACGCCCGAGATCGAAGTCGCCCAGTGCCCGTGCCAGAACCACGTCATGCGCTCGGTCAGGGGGTAGTGCGAGACGACCATTCGATCGAGCCACCACGTCACCAACTCGCGGCTATCCGCCTCGATGGTGTTCCAGAACGTCGTCGCTGCCGGTGAGTTCGCGGGGGGGAATGGGCCGAGGTCCGCGAGCTGGAGCGGCGCGACCGTCGCGGTGCCGGGGTCGGCGATCCCGTGCGCGAGCACCGTCGCCTGCGTTGCGGCGAGCCCTTGCGCCAGCAGCTCGCGGTATTGGCCGGGCGTCGGACCAAAATTAAATCGGTGAAGGAGGCGGGCCGTCGCCAACCGCTGCTCGTACGAAGGCGTTGGCGTCACCCCCGAAATGTACCGGGGCGGGGCGCCGCCGTGAGAGGATTCCCGCTACAAACTCCTGAATTGTCTAGCTTTTGTGGCCGCGTCGACCGCGTGGTGCTGGTACACAGCGACTCCAAAACGCCAGCGAGACTGACGCGGGTCTCCGTCACTCTCTCGGACCGCGCCGAGGCGCTCGCGTGACGATTCTTTAGCCGCTTCTTAGCCGCTCTCTAGGGCCAACTCATCATGACACCGCATACTGAGTTTCTCAGATCCTGTGTGAGAGGAACGACATGGATTGGAACGATGAAGAGACCGCATCGGCCGACGACGCGGCGACGACGCAGGTGGTCGTACGACACAAGGCTCGGCTCAGTTTTCTGAATGCCTTGGTCGCTATGGCCCTGCTGCTCGCCATAGGTGGCTTCGGGTTTTTTCTGGGTCACGACGTCGTGAAGCCCACCGCGCCCAGCGCCACATCCCGCTCGAACCTCCCCACCTTCCCTTCGGGCGGCTCAGGCGACGGATTCGGCGACGGAAACTTCTCCCCCTCTACGGTCACACCCCCAAGGAGCGCGAGCACCTCTAGCGGCGGTGCGGCGGCGGCCAAGATCGCCGCGTCGGTCGACGCGGGGATCGTCGACATCAACACGAACCTCACGTACCAAGGCGGCTCCGCCGCCGGCACGGGCATGATCTTGAAGTCCGATGGCCTCGTGCTCACCAACAATCACGTGATCGACGGCGCGACCTCGATTACCGCGCGCGACGTCGCCACCGGCAAGGTCTACAAGGCGAAGGTCGTGGGCTACGACGTCACGAGCGACGTCGCGGTCCTCAAACTCAAAGACGCCTCGGGCCTCTCGACCGTGACTCTCGGTAGTTCCAAGGACCTTGCCAAGGCCGACAAGGTCGTCGGCATCGGCAACGCCGGTGGCGTCGGCGGCACACCGAGTTACGCCGCGGGCAAGGTCGTCGCGCTGAACCAGACGATTACCGCGAGCGACCAAGGTAGTTCATCGGGTGCGGAGCAACTAAGCGGCATGATCGAGACGGACGCCAACGTTCTCCCCGGCGACTCCGGTGGACCGCTCGTGAACGCCAAAGGCAAGGTCGTCGGCATGGACACCGCGGGCTCGTCCTCGAACGGGGGATTCGGCTTCGAGCAGACGAGCCTCCCTTCAGCGACCCAGGCGTACGCGATACCGATCGACTCGGCCCTCGCGGTGGTGAAGTCAATCGTGAAGGGTCACGCCTCCACGACCGTGCACCTGGGCGGCACGGCGTTCCTCGGCGTCGAGGTCCTCTCCGCCAACGCGGGTGCCAGTACTTCGAGCGTGCAGGGCGCCACCGTCGAACAGGTAATTGCCGGTGCGCCCGCGGCGTCAACCGCGCTGAGCGCCGGTGACGTCATCACCTCGCTCGATGGCCAGAGCGTCACCTCTCCAACGAGCCTCGCCCAGATCCTCCAATCGTTGCGACCGAAGCAGACCGTACAACTGAGCTACGTCGACCAGAGCGGCACGCACGCGACGCTCAGCGTGACGCTCGCTTCGGGTCCTCCCCAGTAGGAGACAGTCGACGAGCGCCGACACGGCGTCGATCGTGGGTCCTAGTCTGAACCCACCATGATCCCCCTCTCGGTGCTCGACCTCGCCACGGTGGCGACCGGATCGACGCCGGCGCGGGCGCTCGACGAGACCACGCGCCTGGCTGGCGCCGTTGAGCGCCTGGGATATCGCCGCCTCTGGGTCGCGGAACACCACGGCATGCTCGCGGTCGCCAGCTCGGCGCCCGCGGTGCTCATCGCCCACCTAGCCGACGCGACGACGACGCTGCGCGTCGGGTCAGGTGGCGTGATGCTCCCCAACCACGCCCCGCTCGTCATCGCGGAGCAGTTCGGCACGCTCGAAGCGCTCCACCCGGGTCGAATCGATCTGGGCCTCGGACGCGCGCCCGGCACCGACGTGCGTACCGCCCGAGCACTCCGCCGCGACGCCGAGCTCAGTGCCAACTCGTTCCCCGATGACGTGGTCGAGTTGATCGGCTACCTGCTCCCTGGCGACGAGTCGCCCGGCGCCACGTTCTCGACGCCGGGTCGGGGCTACCTGCCCGAGGTGTGGCTCCTCGGCTCCTCCACCTACAGCGCGCAGCTCGCCGGCATGCTCGGACTCCCGTTCTCCTTCGCGTACCACTTCGCTCCTGACCTCCTCGATCCCGCCCTCGAGCTCTACCGAGCGACTTTCCGTCCCTCGCGTCTCCTCGAGAACCCTCACGTCATGGTCGCGGCGTCGGTTCTCTGCGCGCCAACGACCGACGAAGCCAAGTGGTTAGCCGGCTCGTCCGCGCTGAGCGTGTTACAGCGGCGGTCGGGACGCATGGGTCTCCTGCCGTCACCGGACGAGGCGACGGCGTACCCCTTCAGCGACGAAGAGACCGCCGCGGTCGACCAGGCCCTGGCCACGCACGTCATCGGCGATCCCACCAAGGTCACCGAGGGACTCTACGAGTTGGTGGAGCGAACGAGCGCCGATGAGCTGATGCTCTCAACGAGGACGCACGACTACGGCGCGAGAGAGCGCTCCTTCTCGCTCATCGCCCGAGCGTGGGGGCTGGAGTCGCCGGCCTGACCAGTTGTCCCGCCGCGTGCTGACACCGACAGGCCTGGCGAGGGGCCTTCGCTCCCTCAATAGACTGTGCCATCTTCGCCTCCATCTTCCGTGACCTGACACGCGCCGTACGCCCTCACGGCGCTCGACGCGCCCTCACGTTCGCCGTCGCGGCGGCCGCTCTTTCGAGTATCGGCCCGATCGCGGACGAAGCCGCTGCCGCGCCCCCGAGCCGAGCGATTGTCGCCACCCGACCACCTCCCTCGGCCGCGAAGTGCCCCTGGGTGGGCCAGTCGCGACGGGACCTGGCGAGCCCCTCAGCGCTCGCGAACGAGGTCGTCGCGCGCATGACGCTTTCGGACAAGGCAAACTTCCTTGCGCTGCAAAAGGGTCACGGTGTCGAAAACTTCAACGTGGCGCTTCGTACCCTCTGCCTCCCCTCCTTCACCCTCTCGGATGGGCCGAACGGGCTCGCCGGGCGTGTGAGCAACGTCACGCAGCTGCCAGCCGCGATCGACGTGGCCGCGAGCTTCGATCCTTCCGTCGCCTACGCCGCCGGACGCCTCGTGGCGCAGGAGGCTCGCACGAAGGGCATCGACGTCGTCCAGGGGCCGGACCTCAACCTCGCTCGCGTCGCCCTGGGCGGTCGAGTCTTCGAGTCCTACGGTGAGGACCCGCTCCTCACGAGCGCCATGGGCGTCGCCAGCATCGATGGGATCCAGTCCGAAGGAGTCATGGCCATGGCGAAGCACTTCGTCGCCTACACCCAAGAGACTGCCCGAGCTCGCCTGAACCAACTCGTCACGCCTCGTGCCCTCGCCGAACTCTACGAGCAGCCCTTCGAGGCCGCCGTGAAGGACGCCCACGTCGCGGCGATTATGTGCGCGACGGGCTCCTTGAACGGCTCGGCGGTCTGCTCCGATCCCTCGACCTACCAAACGCTCGCCTCCTGGGGCTTCAAAGGCTTCGTGCGATCGGACGAACGCGCGGCCCGTAATCCCACCCTCGCCTTCGCGAGCGGTCTCGATCTCATCAAACCAGCGACCGCTCGCACGCTTGAGCGCCTAGTGCGCGGCGGAACCCTGCCCGTTCGCTACCTGAATCGCGCCGCGCGCACGGTGCTGACGTCCATGTTCGCGTACGGTCTCGTCGCACGACCCCGGAGGACGACGGTGAACGCGGTGGCGGCCACGCCCTCGCACACCCAGGTGGCACTCCAGACCGCCGAGGCGGGCACGGTGCTCTTGAAGGACGAGAACCAGGTGTTGCCGCTCTCGACCGCCGTGCGCTCGGTCGCGGTCATCGGGACCGACGCGCGCTACCCGGTGAGCTCGGGTTCGGGCAGTTCTCAAGTCATCGCGCCCTTCACGGTCTCGCCACTGCGCGCCGTGAAGTCGACGCTGGGCGGCCGGGTCCGTGTTCTCTACGCCCCGGGGGGCCCGGGCGCGGTGCGCGTCGCCGCCCTCAAAGGCTTTGCCTTCGGGCACCGGGCGTCCTTTGCCGTTCACACTCCTCAGTCGAATCAGCGCTCGCCCAACGCCGACCTCTTCCTCGAGGCGGCCGCCAACGTCACCGACGCCGTCATCACGGCGAGCGCTCCCGGACACGGTCGGGGGTGGAGTCACTGGCGAGACACCTTTCGGGCCACGAAGTCGGGCACCTACGAGATCGCTCTCCAACAGATTGGCGACACGTGGCTCGCGCTCAATGGACGAACGATCATCGCCTCGCCCGGACTCCACGCGCCCTCCCTCGTGACGGCGGCGGTGCAGCTGCGCCGGGGGCGGACCTACACGCTGGCGGCCCGGTGGTTCTCGGTCATCCGCCAGGGCCCTCCCGAACTGGGCATGGTCGACGTCACGCACCAAATAGCCCTCGCCGCAGCCCTGGCGCGTCGCTCCAAGGTCGCGGTGGTCTTCGCGGGCGAGCCGAGCACCGAAGGCGCCGACCAGTCGTCCTTCAACCTGCCGGGTGACGACAATGCCCTCATCGCGGCGGTCGCGGCGGCGAACCCTCACACGATCGTCGTCTTGAATACCGGCAACCCCGTCCTCATGCCATGGCTGAACCGCGTCCAGGGCGTGCTCGAGGCGTGGTACCCGGGTGAAGAGGACGGCAAGGCGATCGCCGCGATCCTGAGCGGCGCGTACGATCCTTCGGGCCGACTACCAGTGACGTTCCCCGCGAGCGCGACGGCCCAGCCGACGTCGACGCCCGCGTCGTTTCCGGGCGTCGACGACGAGGTCAACTTTGGCTCCGGTGCGGCAGCGCTCGACCTCGGATACCGCTGGTACCAGTCCCACCGCGTCACGGCGCTCTTTCCCTTTGGCTTTGGTCTCGACTACACGAGTTTTCAACTGAGTAGTGCCCGGGCCCACGTCGGGCCCACATCGATAACGGTGCACGTAGTAGTCACCAACACCGGTCAGCGCGCCGGAGCCGACGTGGTCCAGGTCTACGTCGCCGACCCGGCGGGGGCCGGCGAGCCACCCGAGCAGTTGCGCGCGTTCGCGCGTGTCGACCTCGCCCCTTCGGCGTCGAGGAACGTGGTGCTCAACGTCCCACGTTCGAGTCTCCAGGTCTTTCAACAAGGCACCTTCGTGACCGTTCCCGGAACGTACGGCGTCAATGTGGGTGAGTCGTCGACTGACCTACCTGTTCACCTTGACGTTTCGCTGTCCTAACTGTTGTCGACGAGCGACATCACGACATTGCATCAGGGACGTGGTTCGCCCCCGCAAGGGCATGTTGGGGAGAACCACCTCAGCTGAGCACTGAGAACCAACTTCGAACGAATCGAAGGGCACAGACATCATGGACGCAAAAGCTGCAGAAATGGCCGGATTGTTGGTGTTTTGCTCAGTATTTGTTGCGTACGTGTGAGGCGTACCGAGCGGACGCGTGTCCGGGAACTGGGCGTGATCCAAGATCTCTCAGTGGAGCCTTTAGGAGTCCTAAGTCCTGCTCAACATTCGCGGTCATATCCCGGTTTTGACAGCGAAGCGAAACGGATCCTCAAAGATTTCCCTCGAAAGTTAACACTTCGTTTCTCCCGTGAGATTCATTCGTAAATTACTGAATAATTCACAGATACTGACCCGCGCGCGCGAATTATCTAGTGAATGATGTGCGGGTACTTCGAATTTCCAGAAGTCGTCGCTCAGTACTCTTCTGAGGTGGTTCTTCCTGACAAGCCCTTGCGGGTCGGGCCACGCCCGCGCTGTTCCGTTAAACGAGCCGGTTCGTACGTCCACGTCCCAACATCACCGCTGGTGTCGCTGTCAGTGTGCCAGACACCTTGCACGCCCCGACTGCCGACGGTCGGTTAAACCAACTCCGTACTTGAGCCCTCCAGTGAGCTGTTGACTGGGTAACGACGTACCTCACGAGACCGCCCGCGCCCTTGACCTCGAGCTGATCACTGAAGGACGCAACCAAGTCTTCCACTGTCGACTCCCTTCATGGTGTTGTTGTCCCGGTCGACCTATCCGAGTCGTCCCGCGTCATTTCCGGCTGCGTAGCCACGCACTCCCCATTGGTGAAAGACAACGGGCACGTAACGATTTGACAACGATTGAGGAGAATGCCATAGTTCGACACGCAGGGGCGGACTGTCGGAGATCACCTTGAACGACGCCGTACCTAGAGATGGGACTGACAAGACCACTGCATCGTCGACGGCTGGTGACATCGCTAGTCGAATCTCATCCGAGAGCGGTTCGCCCTTGAAGTTCAACTCGAACGAGTGCTCTTTCGAATTGATGCGCGCCGCGTTCAAGGGCCTTCTTCCGCTCAGTGAGAAATAGCCCAGAGGTGCGCCGGCATGGTCCCCACATTGACCTCACTCCCTGACGGTAACGCTCGTTGTCGGCGATTGGTATGACCGTCCGTAGCCAACGTACGTAGCGTAAATTTTTGATCGTCCCAACGCTGGATTCTCAACTGTAATCAAACACTCTCCGAAAGGGTTGGAACGGCAAGCGAATACTCGGGCTCCCACGTGAACCGTAATTGTGCTGGTTGGGTAGATTCCCTGGGAGTTGGCGGCCACGCCAGTAACTTGCACGACGAGCGGCGACGAGTATGAAACGACCGACGTCGATGGGACGGCGCTAAAGCTCCGCGACTCGACGGGAATTGCGAACTCAGGGTCCGTCGCTACCGAGAATCCGAAACGATTTCGGGCCTGCGCGGTAATCCAGTAAACTCGGTGATTCTTGAGGCCCCTGACGATGCAGTTGGGCTGGTAGTACACCGGCGCATTGCAAGTCCTCGTCGTACTGCCGTCCGTAATGGTGACCCGATACGAGGTGACGGGCGCGCCTCCCGGACTCGACGAAGGATGCATGTAGGTCCATACTTCACCGCTACGGATATTGCCCGAAACTTGGAGTGGGGCGGTGGGAATGGCCGCGGCACAGTCGGGAGCCGAGTTTGACGAAACAATGTCACCCGAGTTGTCAACGGCGACAAACCGATGCGCGCCGTAAGCGACCGCAGTCCAGCTTGACGTTGTAGACGTCGATACGGTCGTGGTCGACCAGTTGATACCCGTCGGCGACGAAAGAAAGCTCGCGGTGGTGCCCGTGGTTGGTCCAATCGCGACGAAGTCACCGCAACCAAACGTCGCGGCGCGGATGTTTCCGACGAGAGGGTCGCTATGAAGACTCCAGACAAAACCGAAGACCGAAGTCGCAATGTACGTAGTTCCCGGGCCGCCGAGTGCTATGAAGTTCCCGTTTCCGTACGCGACGCCACTCCATTGGAGTCCCGTCATCGGTAGTAAGTACCGGCTCCACCTCGAGCCTGTGGCCGAGATGATCAGCGCGCCTAAGCCAACGTCCCCCGCCACGAAGTGACCTCTGCCGAATGCAATCGAGGTCAGGTCGTAGTTGCTGTGGCGCCACGCTTGGGTCCAGTGCACGCCGTCGCTGGAGATATCAATCTGCCCTTGGGAACTCACCGCCACAAAGAGACCCGCGCCAAACGTGATTGCAGTCCACTGTCCCACTGGTCCCGGCACCGGGGTCCAGCTAGTTCCATTCGTCGACATGATCTCCTCGGTACCCGCGTCCGTAGAGGACAGCGCCACGAACTTCCTGTTTCCGTAGGCAACCGAGTGCCAGGAGCCCGAGGGCACAGGACCTACAGACCACGTCAAGCCGTCAACTGAAGTAGCCACCTCGTTACCGTCGCCGAGCGCAACCCACTCGCCATCGGCGTAGTCAGCGGCGTACCAACCTCCCGTGGCCGCAGGCGCGGAAGCAGCGGTCCAGACGCTTAGAGCGGAAGTCCCGGTCGCGCCCTGCGCGGGCAGAGAAACGGCGTTAACTCCGGCCACAATTGCTACGAGCGCGAGCACGGGGCCTAGTCGGAAAGCGCATTCTCTATTCACAGGTTGCCTTCCGGGTACTAAAAGTTCTTGTACACCACGGTACACAAGGCCACGTTGCGCTCCAAAATGTCTGAATCCGTCGAGATTCTCTCCAGGAGAGGATTCCGAGCACCAGGTGGGGTGTTACTTGAGCGCTGCGATTACGAACGTCGCCTCGACTGAATTCGATGTTGCTGGGCTGTCCGCTGCGATAGAAATCGTCCAACCCGTGAGACCAAGGGCTGTCAGCCGTCCCTGCAGGTACGTTGCCACGGAGCCCGCACGTTCTCGGCCCAAGGCAACATTCGAGTCGACCAAGGAGGCATCCTTCTCCTGAATCTGAGTGAGTGCATCACCGTAGCCGACGAGAGAAATCTGACTACTTCCGTTCGACTTCACTCTTTCGGCAAGCTTTCGAATCCAATTATCAATTGTTGCCGAAAGCGCTGATGATCCGCGAGCGAATGGCCCAATGGTTGACCACGACGGGGTAGCGACAGGTGGTGGCGGGGATTCAACCCTCCTCCACTGCGCGTAGAGAGTCGTTGAAACACTGAACGGATAGATGGCTCCGTTGGCAATCGCGCTACCGGAACCATTCGCCGAAGTGTTCCAATCGACGAAGATGAACCCTTTACGCGTAAAGCGGTTACGCGTCAAACTCGCCGGCTGGCGACGACGCTCTCTATTCATTGCGCCAGTGCCCCCATTGGCGACGAACGTCACCACTTTGGCAAGAACTACGGGATTCTTCTTCCACTGGGCGTAAAGCGCCGCCGACCTCCTAAAGGGAAAGACTGCCCCACCGTTGTACCGCTTGCCCGAACCGTTCGCGGCACTAGACCAGTCCACGAAGGTGTAGCCCGCGCGAGTGAAACGATTCGCTGATATCGCAGTCGGAGTGTTGGCTCTCTCAATCGACATCGAACCCTTTCCGCCATTCGCCGCGAAAACGATGCTATGAAACGGGGCCTTGCCGACTTTCCACTGCGCAAAGAGCGTCATAGGTTCGGTAAAGGGAAAGACAGCACCGTTCGCGTAACTCTCGCCTGAACCGTTGGCCGCGGTGTTCCAATCGACGAAGGTGTGTCTAGGCCGAGTGAAAGAGTTCAACACCAGTGCAGTAGGTGCGCTCTCGCTCTCAGAAGCCATAGTGCCACTACCGCCGTTAGCGTCAAAACTGACCGTGACAACGGTACCCGTCACGATCAGGGTGAAGGTCCACGAGCCCTTCTCGCCACCGACATCAGAGTCGGTTCCCGAAACCGTGTACGAGCCAATTGCGAGCACTCCGGTCGTCGATATCAATCCGGAACTGCTCACTGCCAGGGCCGAACTTGGGCTGACCGTCTGGTAGGTAACGGGGCCAACGTTGCCCTCCACCGTTACCGGACCCGAGGTGAAGGTTCCGGACGCCGTGCTCGTCACCGTTCCGTTTGTCGGTGATGACTGGACGAGTGTCACCTTGCCAGCGGTTACGGTCAAAGTGTATGTCCAGTTCCCGCCATCGCCGTAAGCGTCGGAGTCGGTTCCCGAAATTGTGTACGTCGTTGCAGCCAAGGTGCCCGTGGTCGTGACCCCGCCCGAACTACTGACCGTGAGGCCTGGTGGTGAGCTCGGTTCGTTCGCACTAAACGCTACAGAGTCCGTGAAGCCCGGAGTAGCAGCTAGTTGATCGGCGAACGTAGAGCTCCTGGAAAGAGAGACCGCATTCGCACTTGGTGAGCTTTGCGCAATGGGGACTGCACTCACCGTAAGGGCGTAAGCCCAACTCCCTGAGTCACCGTACGCGTCGGTGTCGGTCCCCGATATTGTGTACACCGCGGCTGCCAATCTTCCAGAGGTGGTTACAGCGCCTGACGAACTAACGCTGAGTCCCGAAGGCGAGCTCGATGTGCTTGTTGTGAAAGTGACAGCGCCCGCGCCAGCGAATCCCGTCGATGCGACGAGCTGATCGGTGAATACCGCACTGTTCGACACCGACACAATGTTGGTGAGAGGGGCTCCCTGCGAGATGGCATCGCCCGTGACGTCAAGCGTGTAGGTCCAACTCCCGCCGTCGGTTCCAGGTGAGTCCGAATCGGTCCCGCTCAGTGTGTAACTTCCAACGTCCAGGGTACCAATCGTCTCGATTTCGCTTCCGTCAGAGCTGAGTTGGAGTCCGACAGGCGTACTCGTGATCGGCGAGGCCGTGTAGACAACGGCGTCAGAACCGAAGACGGTCTGGAGCGGCACGGTGAATGTGGCGCTCCCAGCCACGTCGACGGTTCCCGGCGACGAAGAAAAAGGAATCGCCGCGGCACCGACCGGAGACGAGAGGACCACCGCTAGCGCGGACATCGTTGCCAGCGCCACGACTCCGATGATGCTGGACCTCACCGTCACTTCGGTAACCTACACGCGTTTCGAGTCAGTGCCAATGGACGTCGAGAAATCGCGTTCCGTCCCACTTTCAATCCACTTTCGATACCATTCGCGGACTTTGCAGCTCTCATTTGATCCTCTGACTTAAGTGGAGTGGAGAAACGTGAGGATATAGCAAAAGAATGAGCGGCGTTGTTGGCAAGGTCGACGCACCTTGAAGGTAGTGTTTGAAGGGTCAGTAGCTCCCCCGGATATGCATTCGATTGGCTCGGCTGCCTATTGGTTGAAAGAGGTCATGCCAGACACTGAGAAGCTCGAAAGCTATCTCCACGCGATGTATCGAGGTCAGTCTGGCGCACCCACTCCCAACGTGAAGCGACTCGTTCTTACGGTCACGCAACCTTTGACGGCGTGGGCGGCGTTCCGCTCCGTCACTCACCTTCCACTTGTTCGAGTAGAGGTCCCGAAAGCAGAAATTTCCAGGGCGTGGTGGCCTTCAGCGTACGACGACCGTGGAGGCTTCGCGGAATCGTTTCGTCATACATAGAGCTTCCTTCACCGTTTGCAGGCCTATTGGCAGGGTCGGCCCAAACAGGAGCTCAGGAACCGAACCTCACAAGCACGAAGAGCCGGGCTCTCGGTACGAGCCATCATGAGTGCCGAGGTCACCGAAGTGATTTCCGATGTGTTCCGAGACAAAGGTTGGAAGACGGACGAGATTGAGGAACGACTGCGAGTTACGACCCAGCGCGGCATCGACGAAACCTTAGAAGCCTTAGTCTGCGTCGCTGTATTCGATTCACACGCTCACGTTGTCGGGTTTTGCATTGGAATCCAGGCTGGTGACGCAATTCTGACCGTGTGGGCGATGACTTCGCAAAGAGGCGCCGCACGCTGGTTGTGCTTTAGCGGATTTGTCGAGGAGGCGAGTGCCCGAGGCGCCCGGTTCATCATTGGAGAACCCCCTTGGGCGTTCACGGGAGGGAACAAAGTCTTCGCGGGACACCTCGGATTCAGCGCAGCACGAGTTCGAGGTGTTCTAGTGCCCAAAGCGAACTGAGATGTACTTGTCTCTAGCTCCCCCGACCTACGGTCGACATTCCTGGAGCATTCAGCTGAACACTTCGGCCCAGTCCTCGTGCCCTCAAAAAACCCGACATGTATCATTCGGGTTAGAGAATACGTTGGGGAAAGTCCTGATGAGGAATGTATCGTTCTTCACAACCAATCCCATCAGAAACGGTTCGGATTGTGCCATTGACATGATTGCCACAATGAATGCCCATGAAGCGCGGCCCTTGCCGCCTTGCGATGCGCTCCGTCGCCACACCACAAACGACGTTCCTGCATGACGCGCCTGTCGGCATCAGGCGAAATCCGAGACGAGTCTCTCTGGTTTGGCAGCGACGATCGACCCCTATGCGGGTGGCTCTCGCGGCCCGCGAACGAAACCGCTCGAGGCGGCGTGATTCTTGCTCCACCCATCGGCCGCGAAGCTCGTGCAGGGCGTCGGGCTTTGCGAAAGCTAGCGAGCTCGCTCGCGGAGTCCGGTTTCGCAGCACTCCGATTCGACTACGAAGGCACTGGCGACTCCAGCGGAAGTTTCAACGACCCCGGCAGGGACGCCGTGTGGGTCACCAGCGTTATAGAGGCGGGAAGGTTCCTGAACTCACTTGGCGTGGAGTCGGTGTCCGCCGTCGGCATGCGTCTTGGGGCGACGTTAGTGGCACTAGCTGCTGAACGAGAGGAGTCGACATTCGACTCAGTCGTCTTATGGGATCCATGCGAGTCGGGTCGGGGTTACCTTCGCGAGTTGCGAGCACTAGAGGCAATTCGGCGAGACCATTTTCAATCTTCCTCTGACTCGTCCATCGAGACAACGGAGTACGTGTTTTTGCCCCGCACGGTCGAGGAAATAGGTCGGCTCGATCTCTCGAAAGTGGATGCCTTGCCATTCGCGCGCCGAACCCTAGTCATGGCTCGCAGCGACCGAACTCCGTCCCGCCGCCTTCGGAGTCACTTTAACGGAGACTCGATCACCTGGGAGACTACAGACGAGCAATCTGCACTCCTGGATATCGATCCTTCCTGGGCGTGGTTGCCCCTTCAAACGATCGAACGCATCGTCAGATGGATTAGTATTCCGAGTTCGAACCATGTCCCCATTCATCTCCCGCCGAGATCAAAGGAAGCATGCGTCGGAGTAACGAAAAACGGACGAACCCGTTCGCGAGCGTCTCGCGGAACTTGGCCCACAGGGCCTCTTTGGCGTTGTAACGACAACGACTGCATGCGTCAAGGGCCCCCTCGTGCTGATGTTCAACGTGGCCAACGAAGAGCACACGGGACCGTCCCGCCTTTGGGTCGAACTTTCGCGTCGATGGGCTGGCGTCGGCTTAAAGTGCGTGAGATTCGACTTGCGAGGATTGGGCGACAGCCCTGAGATGACCGCACAGCCGGACCACCCGTTCTTCCAAGATGAATGGCTCGACGATATCGTCGCGGTTACCCGAGAACTTGCCCCAGAAGCGCCATCAAACTCGGTGTTTATCGGGTTGTGTTCGGGCGCGTATTGGGCGATCGAAGCGGGCCTCAGTTTGAAATCGAGAGGGGTATGCGTAATCAACCCTCCGGTATACATGGACTACCTTCACACGGTCCGCGTCATCGAATCATCTCCGCGACGACTCTCCCATCGCATAGGCGTGCGACTGAAACAGTTGGCGCGACACCCTTGGATTGCTGCCGCTTCTTGGCACGTAGTGCGGCTCGCGGTACCGTCTCGATGGTCCGTCAATCTGGTTGATGAACTAGAAGCGAACGGAACGGACCTCTTTCTCCTCTACGGCGACGACGAGATCTGGCCCCTTCCAGGAGTTCCCTTCTTCCGCTCTGTCGACGTTCAGCGATTGCGTGACACCGACCATCGCCACGTAGAACTCGTGCCGGGACTCGACCATGGCATGCACTTCGCCGAAGGCAGGAGTCGCACCGTGGAACTGCTAGACCGACACGTACTTGAGCACTACGCCGGCGTCGACCGTGGCGCTGAACGAGCAGAAATCCCCAACGACTGGCAATTTCCTAAATAGTCGGTGGCTTTCTATCGCGCGCTGCGACGCCTTCTCGAATTAGTGGGACCAACCGCTGTCCGAAGTCAATCGCGTCGGCAAGGGGATCGAATCCCTTGAGCAGAAGTGTCGTAATACCGATGTCGTAGTAGCGCAACATCGCCTCAGCAACCTGCTCTGGTGTCCCAACGAGCGCAGTCGAGTTTCCCGCCGCGCCCGTAAGATTGGCTACCTTCATCCAGAGTCGCTCGTCATAGACGTCTTTGTCAGCAGACATTTCGATGAGTCGCTTTCGCCCAACAGACGTCGTTGCGCTCGTGTCCCGGTCGACCGAAAACGTCGCGTTGCGTTGGCCACCGAGTCCGGCGTACGAGTCCTCTTGCCCCGTCATCGCTCGCCTTGGCTAAGTCAATGCGAGCAGCTGTCTCCTCTGCAATCCACTCGGCCTTCTCCCACGCTTCCTCCTCAGTCTCCGAGATAATTGGGCGAAGCGAAATACTGTAGCGAAGCGTTCGTCCCGAACTTGGCGGCGGCCGCATCTATGATCTTGATTCGCTCGCTCACCTGGTCGCGCGGCTCTCCCCAAAACGCATAGACGTTCGCTTCCGCCGCGCCAACCTCGATAGCCGGCGCCGACGCCCCTGCGAAGTAAAACGGAATGCCCCCCGGCGTCACCGGCTTCACAGAACTAAAGGCGTTCTCATACCGGAAGAACTCACCCTCGAAGTCAAACGGAGTGTCCTCGCTCCAAAGCCGGCGCGCAATCGCCATGGTCTCGCGCGTTCGCCGATATCGGGCATCGTGAGAAACGAAATCGCCTTCTCGACGTTGGTCTGCTTCGTCGCCGCCGGTGATGAAGTGAATGGCAATTCTTCCCCCGCCAGTGAGATGATCAAGGGTGGCCGCCATTCTCGCGAGGACGACTGGCTGAATAAATCCGGGGCGGTGGGCCACCATGACCTTCAATTTCTTCGTGCTGTTGAGGACCGAACTGGCCACCGCCCATCCTTCCGGCCCTACCGCGCCGTAGCCGATCAAGACTCGATCAAAATCGCCCTCGTCGTGGGCTCGGGAGATTGCGGCGAGATAGGCGGGGTCAATGACCGGGCCATCCATCCAATCGACCACAGGTCCGTCGACCAAGGGCCCTTTTATCTCCGACGCGTCTCGCGTCCCCACCATACCGATGATCTCGAGTGGCATTGTCTCGTGTCCCCTATCTCTGACAGCAAACCCTTGCTCCTGGCGCTCGCGACTAGCCTCTGCCCTTAATCGAATGCCCGGTTGAACGCTAACATCCGGTTGATGACGCGGGAACCAGTCGAGGATGCGGCCACGGACAAACGGCCCCTGGTCGCCGTCGGTTACGGCCCGCGATGTGTGCCCGTCATGCAACTCACGGAAGCGGCCGCTGGCGCCTGCGAAATACTTTGGATGATTGATGGTTCACTACCCGAGATGCAACGAGATGACGGAGCTACTTCACCGATTCGGCCCCGTGGTTGACATTGCGAACCTGTCGGTGGATGAGATTCTCGCGGAATTGACGGAACCGTATCGCCCTGACGGACTCGTAACGTACCTTGACGCTGATATGTCCACTTTCGCCCAAGTGGCCGAGAAGCTGAATCTTCCTTTCCACTCCGTCGCGACGTCGAGTTCCTTAACCGACAAGGCTGAACAGCGCCGCGTCCTCAAAGAGGCCGGCCTCGCCACGCCACCTTTCGTCGCCATCTCACCCAATGAGACTCGAGAGTCCATCGCCGAGATCGTGTCGGACATACGTTGGCCGGCAGTATTGAAGCCTCGCTCGGCTCAAGGTAGCAGGTACACGTTCTTTGTTGAGGACGAGCGACGGCTCACCGAGCTTCTCCAGAGTCTCGGCCCCGAGCGCCCACCGATGGTCTTGAGGGGTACCTCGCCGACGACCCATCGAGAGATGGGCGACGCTTACGCCGACTACGTATCAGTAGAAAGCATCGTCGCGGATGGCGTGGTCAGTCACCTGGCCGTGACTGGGCGATTTCCCCTCGCGGAAAACTTTCGAGAGACCGGTTTCTTCATTCCTGCCGCCTTAAACGGTGCGGAACTGGCGGCCGTGTTGGACCTCGCGGTTCTTGCAATTCGAGCCCTCGGCGTAACGGTGGGGTGTCTCCACTCAGAGATCAAGTTCACTCCCGACGGCCCCAGGATCATCGAAGTCAATGGACGTGTCGGCGGCGGCGTTCCCGAAATGCTGGAGCGGGCGGCGGGCGTAGCGCTCGTCGAATTGACGCTGCGACTTGCGCTTGGTGAGCGCGTACAGATCGATGGCCCCGTATCCACCGAGCGCATCGGCTATCGGCTCTTCCTCCAGCCGCCGCCGGTTTCGGCGACCGTGGCGACGATTGAGGGGCTCGATGCAGTAAGTGATCACCCGGGAGTCGACGCGATCACCGTCCATCAAGGTCCCGGCGCCGTTCTGGATTGGAGGGATGGGTCTCGCAATCACATCATGGCGGTCGTCGGCTCCGCGAGAGACTACGAGAGCTTAAAGACATCAACAAGCTTCTTCACGACGGTGTGACGGTCACGTACGCCGACCTGAGTACCGACGGGTGAGCGTCCACCTCGCGGCACGCGAGTCAAACGACGTCGCATCGTTCACCCCGTCTGACCTCCGATGACCTGCGCGCTGGTGAACAATATGCCCGACGGAGCCTTCGACGCCACCGAGCGGCAATACGTGGGTCTTCTCGACGAGGCATCGGGTTCGAGGGAATTGAAGTACGTCGCTACACCATGAGTGGTGTTCCCCGAGGCGAATCGACGTCGACACGGATCGCTGAAGAGTACTTCACCGCTCGCAGGGATTTACCTCGATCCCCCGATCTCCTGATTGTGACAGGAGCGAATCCCATCGAGACGTATATCGAAAACGAGCTCTACTGGAACGATCTTGCGGAACTTCTGACGTGGTCCCGGCGGCACGTATCCTCCACGCTTTTATCGTGCCTGTCTGCGCACGCTGCGCTGACAGTTCACGATGGCATCAGCCGGATCCGACTTCCCGCGAAGTGCACGGGGGTCTTCTCCCAGACGGTTCATGTTGCACACCCTCTCGCGAACGGAATCGACCAGGAGATAGTGCTCCCACTCTCGCGATGGAACTCGGTGCCGTTGAAGGAATCGAAGGCGCCGGTTACGACATCGTGATGCATTCCGAGACCACAGGTTGGAGCGTGGCGTCTCGAGAGGAGGAAGGACGCCGCCTGGTGCTGGTCCAAGGGCATCCAGAGTACGACCCTTCCAGTTTGCTACGCGAGTACCGACGCGACGCTGGACGGTTCGTCCACCGTGAACAAGACGACCTTCCCTTTCTACCCCTCCATTGCGTCTCGCCGGAGGACTGGGAACCACTGGAGCGGATCCACAATGTCATCGTTACTGGGGCTCGCGACCCGAGTCTGATAGACGGTTATCCCTTCGACGACGTCGGTTCGAGGGCCCCTTGGCCGTGGCGTTCCATGGCTGTCCAGTTCTTTTCGAACGTCGTCGCGAGCGTCACGCTCAATCGGAGCCCCTAGGCAAGCCCAATAGGATCGATCACCTCGCGCACAGCCGGTCGAGTGCTCTCGCAATTGCCAAGACTTAGTTGTGACGATTGTCAAACTGTGGTCGCGTTGACTAGCGTCCATGGCGGGAGGACTAGCTATGCGCGACGAGACGATTGCTATTCACGCCGGTTACCAACCTGACGGAACACGTGCCGTGGCCGTGCCGATTTATATGACAGTTGCGAACGATTTCATTGACGCCGATCACGCCAATTCCATCATGGATCTAGCAGTCCCAGGCTTTCACTACAACCGCATCAACAACCCCACGAATGACGTCCTGGAAAGGCGTATCACCGCCCTCGAAGACGGGAGTGCCACGCTCGTGGTGGCCTCGGGTATGGCCGCGGTGAGTTACGCCATACTGACGGTGGCCACCGCGGGCTCAAACTTCGTCGTCGCACCCCAGCTTTATGGTGCGACCTACACGTATTTCGCTCACGTGCTCTCGACTCTGGGAATCGAGGCACGCTTCGCCGTAGACGATCATGCTCAGTCCGTCGGAGCACTTATTGATCAAAAGACGTGTTGCGTATTCGTCGAATCGATCGGTAACCCTGCCGGAAATGTAGTCGACCTTGAAGCGGTCGCCGAAGTCGCCCATCGAGCCGGTGTACCGTTGATCGTCGACAACACCGTGGCGACGCCGTTGATGCTCAAGCCCTTCCACCACGGCGCCGATGTCGTGGTTCACTCGCTGACTAAGTTCATAGGTGGTCACGGGACCACACTGGGCGGTGCCATCGTCGACGGAGGAACGTTCCCTTGGGCCGAGCACCCCGATCGATTCCCCACCTTCAATCAACCCGAAGCCGCATTTCACGACGTAGTGTTCGCTCGCGACTTTCCAAACAGGCCCTTCGTCGTCCGGGCTCGATCGATTCAACTTCGTAATACCGGAGCGACTCTCTCGCCATTTAACGCCTTTCAGCTCATTCAGGGACTTGAAACATTGGCTTTGCGATTGGAGCGACACGAGTCAAACGCGCGCGCCATTGCCGAGTATCTGGCGAAGGACTCCCGCGTCGACTGGGTGAACTTCGCTGGTTTCCCCGACAGTCCTTACTACCCACTCGTGCAGAAGTACCTGAAGGGCCGAGTACCATCAATCGTCACTTTTGGTGTGGCGGGCGGCTACGAGGCGGGACTGGCTTTCTTTGATTCGGTGCAGCTGTTCAAACGCCTGCTGAACCTGGGTGACGCCAAATCACTTGTGATTCACCCGGCGTCAACCACCCACCGCCAACTGAGTGAGGGCGAGCTGGCTTCGGCAGGAATTCGACCGGAGACCATAAGGCTCTCGATTGGATTGGAGCATGTCGACGATCTCATCGATGACATCGACCAAGCTCTGACTCAGGCGACCACGTAGCCGGAGTCTTACCCGATGATTGCCTCCACCGTCGCTTGCGCGTCGTACACAGCTCGCAAGCGACTTCGAGGTGAAGGCAGGTAGTGGGTGAAGTACCGAACACCTTCAGTGAGCACGCCCAGAAGCGAAAGGCTCGTTTGAACGCGCCCTTCGGCGTCGTAGGGATGGAAATCTTCGCTTATTGCCACGCTGCCAACGGTGATTCCCGCGTAACTGAACTGAGTCAGTCGCCCCTTCATGTAAAGGCGACTCAGCAGGACGGAGCTGGACCGCGCGAGCGACGGGAGATCTAGGTGACCACGGACCACGTAGTCGACCGTCTTTTCACGCGCCGTACTTAGACTTGTCGAGCGGATGAGGATCCTCCCTTTCTCGGCCGTCGACACTTCAGGGTGGGGACCAAACGGCACGCTGACCACACCTGCCTCGACCAAACCCAAGAGTTGCTGAGATCGGACGGGGGGCGGGCCGGCCTCGAGCCGGTTGATTCGCCCACGTATGTTGGATTGGAAGTCAATGAACGATCTCAACGACAGGCCGCCGTACTCAATTACTGCTCTCATCTGATCGCGGAGAATTCGAGTCACCTCCTGAGCCGCCTTCATCGGACTTCCGCCCACCATGAGCGCGTCGTCGAGATCGGACTCGACGATCTCACAGACGTGGGACTGATACTCCTCGCTCGACGCGAACGTGGCGCCGTCATCGGCAAAGACCACCCGAGACGGATCAAAGGGACCGTACGTCGGTTCGAGCTGATCGATGGACCTAGGGAAGTTACCCGCGTTCCAACTCGCTTGGAGTTGATCACGAACCAGCGACGCCGCGGACACGCCGCTTCGACGAAAGGCGGAGTGCACGTAGTAACGAACCTGCATCTCGGCGTAGAGGAGTGGAAGCAAGTCATTTCGAAAGTCCACGCGTCGTCGAAGCGGTGAGCCCGACGGGTTCGTCATTTCCCGAAAGGCGTCAGGGGTGCACACGACCGGCTGATACTCACCGGTCGGATCGACACCGTGTGCAGACTTTGCGCAGTAAGGAACACCCGAACGGGAGTAGAGGTAGATATCGGGCTCTCGGCCCGACGGGACATACCGCTTCCGATTCCCTTCGTCCTTATACTCGCCTCCCCTTCCGAGCGTCAGCGCAGTGATGAGGTCGTACCCAACCAGCCCCATACCCGCGATGGCGACCGGCTCATCGGGAGCGAACGCGTCGTCGAAGAACTCGACAGGGTAGGGCCGCAGATAATGAACCTCATCGGAGTTTCTGTCGCGTTCTTGGTTCAAAGTGTGACCAGACGTCAGCACCACATGATCCACCGTCAGCCTCGATCCGTCAGTAAGCCAAATTGTTTCGCGGCCACCAGATTCCGAGGTGATATCGATCGCGGTCGCGTAGTGGCGGATGATCTCCAAATTCGTTGGAGCATCGGCGAGAAGCGCTTCGTAGAACCAGGCGAGGTACTCACCCATTAGGCGACGCGGCAAGTAATCGGTAGGCAGGACCGTCTCGCCCTCGGAACCAATCTTGTACTCGTAGCCCACGCGACGGTATCCCTGTCGAACGACCCACTCATACAACCCGACGGCGTATCGTGGCTCCTCATGATCATCGGGGGAGGCGTACAGCGACAGCTGACCGCATGGATTATTCAGAATCAGGTAGTCGGGCTGCGCCATGGAGTACACGCCACCGCCAAGCTGACCAGGCTCGACCACGTGTACCCGAACCTTCGATTGGATATGACGTGCGCGGCTCACGGTGCGCTCAAGGACGCAGAGGCCCCAAGAGCCAAGCCCTACGATGGCAAACTCGCTCATCGCGACGTGAACCGCCCCGCTTCGGCCGGCCAATCGATCGATGTCGCCGTCTGTGCCCTTGCCACTCGATACCGAAACGCCATGGTACGGGCGGTCCCTTCTTTGCTCACACAGTAGAAACTAGGTTACGTCCTGTCGAGAGGGCTGGACCGACCATTGGGCAAGGTACCAGAGATACGATGACGTGACTCGGATTCACGATTATTCGCCCGAAGAAGGTAGTAATCACATCCGTAAAGGAGAGCTCCAATGGCGAGTGCTCAGACGGTGAAGTTGGGCGTCTTGCGCGTTCGGCGTCTTGGCTTTGGGACAATGCAACTCACGGGGGCCGGCGTATGGGGGCCGCCTCGGGATCATGACGCCGCCCTGAGGGTCTTACGTCGAAGTGTCGAGCTCGGCGTCAATCTCATTGACACCGCCGACTCTTACGGCCCCCACGTTGCGGAAGAACTCGTACGTGAGGCGCTCTATCCCTATGCAAGCGACTTAACGATTGCAACCAAAGCGGGCTTCACGAGGCCGGGTCCTGACCGATGGGAAGAGTGCGGCCGACCCGACTACCTGCGCGCTCAGTGTGAAGGGAGCCTTCGGCGTCTGGGCGTAGAGCAGATTGACCTCTTTCAGTTACATAGAATTGA
>CAWCEX010000003.1:0-8018 GCA_963794755.1 uncultured Actinomycetota bacterium | reverse complement strand
CTTTCGGCGTCACGTCCTCAGTCACGCGCTCTCAATCTCATCATTTCACCATGTTCGCTCAGTCGCGCGCGCGACGTCTCCAACATTCTTCGGTCTCACATTCGTACGTTACGTCCGTCGCGCCTCGCCAACACCTCAAAGATCACGGCCGAGAGCTGCCCTTGATTTCCCTAGGAGGAACGAAGCTCCCCATCAGGTGCGCCATTGCGCATCAATCGGGTGGGCCCGCGCATGGGAACGACGGTCATGAGCGAAACGACGACGTCGATGGAGCGACTCCTCGTGTTCACCCGCAACGAGTTCTGCAGATACCTGGAGCTGTGAAATTCTCGGACGACGAACTACCAGACATCGTCTCGGGCGCGTCCGCGTAGTTACTCGGCCACGTCAATTCATCCAAAGGGGTAATCCATCGACTACACGGCCACGTGCTCTTCGAACGCGTCGAGGTACTGGTTGACGGGACGATCCAATCCATAGTGATCACGAAGCGTGCGCCCCGTGTATTTCGTTCGAAACAATCCACGACCTCGGAGGATTGGTACCACTCGATCCACAAAAAGTTCGAGCCCCGATGGCAAGACCGCCGGCATGATGTTGAAACCGTCGGCGGCACCGCCGGTGAACCACAGTTCGATCGTGTCGGCCACCTCTTCGGGGGTACCCGCGAAGGTCAGGTGACCCCGACCACCCCCCAGACGCGCAATTAGTTGTCGTACCGTGAGATTCTCACGCCGACCAAGTTCCACGATCAACGTGTACCGGCTCTTGGAATCCTCGATGGCGTCCTCGGGGAGCAAGTGTTCGGGCAGTTGGCTGTCGAGGTCCAATTGTTCGATCGGTACGCGCAACATGGCCGCCAAATTCTTTCGCGCGTACTCGTGCACGATCTGGTCCTCCAACTCCGCTTCCTTTTGGCGCGCCTCCTCAGTCGTCGCGCCAATGATCGGCACGATACCCGGAAGAATCTTGATGGAGTCGGGGCTGCGCCCCTTACTCAGCGTCCGCGCCTTCAAGTCGGCGTAGAAAGCCTGGGCTTCGGCGAGGGTCTGTTGAGCGGTGAACACGGCTTCGGCGTACTTCGCGGCCAGCTCCTTACCATCCTCGGACGATCCCGCCTGGACGATGAGTGGATAGCCCTGAGGCGAGCGCGGGCTGTTCAGGGCCCCTGCCACTGAGAAGTAGGTTCCCTCGTGTGCCGCAGGGTGAATCTTCGCCGAGTCACCCCACACCCCGGAGTCCTTGTCCGCGATGACGACGTCGTCCTCCCAACTGTCCCAGAGCTTGAACGTCACGTCCATGAACTCGGCGGCGCGAGCGTACCGCACCGCGTGCAACGGTTGCTCGTCCACGCCGAAATTCCGGGCCGCCTCGACACCGGCGGTGGTCACGACATTCCACCCGGCGCGTCCACCACTGACATGGTCGAGGCCAGAGAATCGCCGCGCCAAGTTGTACGGGGAGTTGTAGGACGTGGACGCCGTGGCAATGAGTCCAATACGATCCGTGACGCCGGCGAGCGCCGTGAGGAGCGTGAGAGGCTCGATGACTCCCGCAGGTCGCTGGCCAACATTGCCCCACATCACGGGACCGTCTGCGAGAAAGAGAGAATCGAAAGTGCCGCGTTCGGCGATCTGCGCCAATTTGATGAAGTGGGCGAGATCCGTGCTGGCCAACGGATCGCTTTCGGGAAGTCGCCAAGACGCCTCGTGGTGCCCAGTGCTCATCAGGAATGCATTTAAGTGCAGTTGCTTGGTCATTTTGTCACCTCTACTTTGTTGGCGGGCACCGATTCGGCGTCCCGGGTTGAGAACTGCGGAATGAATGCTGCGGCGAGAAAGTGGTTTCGCTTCATCGCAGACTCCGAATTACCGGAAGACTCGATGCCTGACGATCGTCAGTGGTGGAGTGGACCTCCGTCGTGCGGACGTCAGTGTCTTCGACGCCCAACTCACACAGCAACTGGTTGCGCAAAGCCAGAAACGCTGGATCACTGCGATTCCTCGGATGCGCCACGTCGATCCGAGTATCGAGGGTGATCTCTCCGTCAGTGAGCACGACCACTCGATCGGCCAACAAGATGGCCTCGTCGACGTCGTGGGTCACCAGCAATACCGCGGGGTGATGCCGCTCGCACAGGCGCTGCAGTAGCGCGTGCATCTTTATTCGGGTGAGTGCGTCAAGAGCGCCAAAGGGCTCGTCGAGCAGCATCAATTGCGGTTCGCGAACCAGCGCTCTCGCTAGGGCGACACGCTGCGCTTCGCCGCCCGACAAGGTGAGTGGCCAGTCTCGGGCGTGGTCGCTCAATCCGACTTCGCTGAGGGCGGCCAGACCGCGAGCCTCGAGACCTGAGCGGCCATCGCTCGAAGGACGTACGCCAAGGACGACATTGGCCAGAACACGCTGCCAGGGGATGAGCCGGGACTCTTGAAAGACGACCGCGCGGCGTTGCGCGACGAGCACGTCACCTCGGTACTCAGCGTCAAGGCCGCCAAGAATTCGTAACAACGTACTCTTGCCAGTGCCGCTTCGACCCAGGATGGCGACGAATTCGCCACCTTGGATCGTTAGGTTGACGTCCTTCAAGACATCTCGACCACCAAACGTGCGGCGCACGTTTCGTGCAGCGACTGCGGCGGTGTTGGTGACCTTTGAATCGACCACGTGGAGCGCGTTGGTCATGATCAGGCCCCCGTGAACGCGCGGCGCCATGACAAGAGACGACGCTCAAGGAGTCGCACCAACGCGTCGGCCAGCAAGCCGAGAACTGCGTAAATGGCCAGTCCCAACATCATGATGTCGGTTCGGTTCGTTGTCTGCGCCTGCATGATCAAGTAGCCAATACCACTCTGAGCGTTGATCTCTTCGGCGACGATCACGATGAGCCAGCTACCTACCAGGGCGAGGCGAAGACCAACGAGGAAGTTGGGCAGCGCGCCGGGTATCACGATTCGTCGGACCAACCCCCATCGCGACAGGCCAAATGTTTGACCCGCTTCCACCAGTTTCGTGTCGACCCCGCGAATACCCGCGAAAGTATTGATGTATATCGAGAACGTGCTACCGAGAGCGATCAGGAAGACCTTCGGCAATTCGCCGACGCCGAACCAGATAATGGCAAGTGGCACCAAACCCAAGATCGGCACCGCTCGGGCAGCTTGGACCACGGGATCAACGAGATCCTCGCCGATTCGAAAGAGGCCAGAGATGACCGCCAGGACGACCCCAATGGCCACGCCCGTCGCGAGACCTTCTGCCACTCGTCGCAACGAGACGAGGAGATTGGACTGGAGAACTCCTTGGCTCCATAATTCACGTCCCGCGTCAAAGACCGCGAGCGGGGAAGCAATTTCGTAACTCGTAAACACACCGGCCGAGCAGCTCCACTGCCAGAGGGCCACGACGATCAGCGGTCCAACGACGCGACGCACAGTGCGCGGAACTCGCGCACCACGACGACGATGCTGTTTAGGAATTGGATTCGTCAAGTTGATCGGGTCGGTCGAACGTGAGGTCTCGCTACGCTCGGCCGAGCCGTTGGCCACTAGGTCAATAACGGACATGTTGGTTACCTTTCGTTGCGGAACGGAGAGTGCTGTTGTTACGTGAAGCGCATCGCATCAACGCCTGCGAGGCAAGGGTTGACCAACGATCAGCCATTCTGTGGTGTGGCCTTGACGATCGCGTTGTACTTTGCCGAGACCGATGCGGAGAAGAGTCCAGCGACGCTGTATCGCTTGGGGAGTGCCCCGGCGCCGACCAGTAGATCGACGACGTTTTGCAACGCACTCTGCTCCGCACCGGTGATCGCGACGTATTCGTAGGTGCCGCCCGCGTTGAGTATCTGGTGCGCTACCGACGGCTCCAAGTGATCTAATTTGACGTAGTAGTCCTGAACGTAGGCGCTCTCGTGGGTCTTGACCCAGTTCTCGGCCTTGATGAGGCGAACGATGAAGTCATTGATCGCGGCGGACTTAGCAGGATTGGCCAGAGCGGTGTTCGTCGCCAGCAGGTAGTCGTAACTCGCGGGTTTGACGGTCTTTTGAGTCGCGAGTACCACGGCGCCCGGGTGGGATTGCTGGTACTCGACCTTCTGTTCGATGCTCACCACTGACGCCACAGCCGCGCCCGATATCAACACCGTCCCGAGCTGTTCAAGACTGACGTTGACTTGGGTCACGTCCTTTTGCGTGAGGCCGGCCAACGCCAAAGCTCGCAAGGCGAAGGCCTGCTCGGCGGTCCCGGTCGTGTACGCGACCGTCTTGCCCTTGAGCTGAGAGATGGAGGTGATGCCGGGTTGGGCGAGAAGAAACTCCGACGCGCCAATGGGCAAGAACGCGGCGGTGGCCTTCACCGGTAGACCCGACTTCACCGCGAGTGAGGCCGGAAGATCGCCCATGTAACCCAGATCGATTTGGTGTGCTGCGAAACCTGCGTCTACGAGCGGCCCACTGTCGAACTCGACGAAGTTGACCTTGTAGGGCGCGCCATTGAGCGCCCCAGAGTCCTGCAGGGCGCTTTCGAGGTATTGCTGCTGGTCTCCCAGGTTCAAAGTCGTGCCAGCGGGGATTTTGGCGGTCGAGTGTGCAGCGGCCGCACTGGCGCCATCACTTCCCAATCCCACGAGTGGCAACAACCCGATCGTGGTCACAAGCAATGAAGCGGCCGTTCTCCGTATGAAGGTGGCCGAGGACGTACGTGGATTCAGGGTGTGTAGGTTCATGGTGTGAGACAATAGATGACTATTTCTATCGTGTCAATAGAAATAGTAGATTAATGTGACAGCACGGTCGACAAGGAGCGAAATGAACGACAAACTCTGGGATCCCTTCACCCTCGGCGAGATCACCTTGGAACACCGACTGGCTATGGCACCCATGACGCGCGGACGTGCGACCTCCAAAGGAGCACCCACCAGTGTGAACGCGACGTACTACGCCCAGCGGGCGTCGATGTCACTCATCATCACGGAAGGGACGCAACCGAACGCGGACGGTCAGGGCTACCCCCTGACGCCAGGCATCTACGACGCGGCGCACATTGCGGGTTGGCGACTCGTCACCGACGCGGTTCACGACGCAGGGGGGCGAATCTTCATCCAGTTGATGCACGTCGGACGCATCTCGCACCCGCTCAACACCCCTCACGGTCGCCAACCCGTCTCACCGTCGGCGGTGCGGGCCGCCGGCACCATCTTCACGTCGGTCGGCGCTCTACCCTTCCCCACGCCCCGAGCTCTCTCGTCTGACGAGATTGCCCAGACAATCCGCGACCATCGAGTGGCCGCTGCGGCGGCGATGGAGGCCGGCGCGGATGGTGTTGAGATCCACGCCGCCAACGGCTACCTCGCGCACCAGTTCCTCTCGAGCAACGTCAACCAACGCACCGACTCATACGGTGGTTCAGTTGAGAACCGCATTCGCTTCGCCATTGAACTGGCGACTGCGGTCGCCGACGAGATCGGTGCTCAACGAACCGGAATTGTCATTTCACCGGGCAACCGTTTCAACGACATCGTGGAGTACGACGTCGAGGAGGTCTACACGGCGCTCGTGCGTGAGCTCTCAACTCTTCGTTTGGCGTTCCTCAATGTCGTACACACCGGGAACGAGGAATTGGTGTGGTCGCTGCGCCGCGACTGGACGACCGCGTTTGTGTTGAATCGAAGTGGTGCGAACATCGATACGCGGATCGAGGATCTCGATAATGGACTCGCGGACATCATCACGGTGGGCACGCATGCTCTCGCGAACCCCGATCTGGTCGCTCGACTTCAGGTCGGCGCGCCACTCAACGAACCTGACAAGTCGACGTTCTACGGTGGTGGGGAACGCGGATACATCGACTACCCCACGTTGGATACCGCATCGCAGAGCGTGTCGTCGTAAGAACACTGACCAGTAACGCGGCGTCGCGACGTTCCCACCCCGATGAAACTGACTTTTTCTCTGCATACGCATGGTCGATAGGTATTAACACTGGACATTGGCCCGGGGTGAACCCATAATCGAATCATGCGGTTCTCGCTTCGAAGTGGTTCACTCACTTCGGACCCCATTGTTGAACGCCGAAGTGACGCGGATGCCGCACACGCCGTGCGTCAGGCCGGCTACTTGTTCCTCGGCATCGGCCTTATCGGAGTAATCAACGACGTCGTACCTGGTCTCGTCGGTCACGATCACCGAGTGTCCTTCTTTCTGGACACGGCGAACCTGCTTATCGGCGTGGCAGCGCTCCTCTTGCGCGATAACCACCATTTTCACGGAAATGCCTCATTGATCTTGCCAATTCTGGCGATGACCAGTGTTTCCCTAAACAACGCCTTCGGGGTCCTTCCTGAGGTCAATTACGGCACGTACTTCATGTTGATCTTCGTTTGGGTAGGCATCTGGTACCCACCCTGGACCGTTACCGCATTGTCTCCCCTTGCTGCGGCCGCGTATCTCTTGCCCTTTTTGGCGGGCGCAAATCGTGCGAACGGTGCCGTGGTTGCAGTCTTCCTGGCCATACCGGCCGCGGTCGTAACCGGTGAGACTATCTCTCACTACACCAGTCAGGCACGCGACGGTGCAATACGTCGTGAGAAACTGTTGAGCGACCTCAGTCGATTGGTAATGACCGACGAACTCACGGGGGTGGGTAACCGACGCCTCGGCGAATTGCTTCTTGAGTCCCTGGTCGCGGGCGATGCCGTAGCCGTTTTGGACGTTGACCTTTTCAAAGAGGTGAACGATACGTTCGGGCATCCAGAGGGGGACCGTCTACTGCATCAACTGGGCGGTTTTCTCAATTCGTCGGCACGAGATCGCGATGCCGTCGCGCGCATGGGCGGTGAGGAATTCCTCCTCGTCGTTCGCGGTGCGGGGCTCGAAAGTGAGGCGATTGTCTCTCGCCTCTTGCAATCGTGGCGCGCACGGTCTCCGCTCGCGACATTTAGTGCGGGCGTCGCGGTACATCGAGCACGAACGAAACCAAGCGCCACGTACGCGGCCGCTGACCGCGCCCTCTATAACGCCAAGGAACACGGGCGTGATCAAGTGGTGATGGCGGTATCTGGCAAATAACGTCTGACCTCTCACATTCACGAGCCGCTAGGGCATTTGTTGCACTTCATCCAGTTAACTAAAGTCGACTCGAGACGGCTATCGATCCATCCAACACCGGCACTGTCGTCGTTCACCAAAAGGATTCCATGCCAGTCGTCATTCGCAATATTCAACGAACGCAAATCGAGCTTAGTCGATGCGCTGGGGCAATTCGGCGTTTCCACTATCCACGAGGCGCAGGGTCGGCGGGGATTACTCCACTCTCGCATTCGACCAATCTTTCCTGCGGCTCGCATTTCAGGAACGGCACTGACCTGCGACGTCGCACCGGGCGACAACTGGTCGATCCACGTTGCCGTGAACAAGCCGTACCGGGCGACATTCTCGTCGTCACGCCGACCAGCCCGTGTGACGACGGGTACTTTGGAGAACTTCTCGCCACGAGTCTGCAGGCCCACGGAGTACGAGGTCTCATTATTGATGCTGGAGTGCGTGACGTGGCCGAACTCACGGCGATGAAGTTCCCCGTGTGGTCGAAGTCAATCAGTGCTCAAGGAACCGTGAAGGAGACGCCCGGCAACGTTCAGATCCCCATCGTGTGTGCGGGCGCATACATTCGACCTGGTGACGTCATTGTTGCTGACGATGATGGCGTTGTGGTGGTCGCGCGCGAAGATGCTGAATGGGTGCTCTCGGCCAGCCAACAGCGCGATGATATCGAGCAAGAACACCGCATCCGTCTGGCGGCCGGTGAACTCGGAATTGATCTGTACTCGATGCGCGAGAAACTTGAAGTTCGAGGGTTACGCTACATCGAGGATTTCGATACATCCTCTGAGTAGCACGAACGCGAACTCACGCAGCGGAGTTCAGTCGCAACGATGGTGACGCAACTAAAACGCGCCGAGCCAACATTGGTTGCCTTCGTCTAATCACCCATCGGTGCGATCGAGAGCGATCACCTGGTGCGTC
>CAWCEX010000002.1:0-375857 GCA_963794755.1 uncultured Actinomycetota bacterium | reverse complement strand
ACGAAGCCGAAATCGAGATTTTCGGTGGCCTCGGCGTCGATATTGGCGAGGCGACCGATCGCAGCACCAAAGGTCTGTTCGTGGCCGAAGTCGTCGATTACTGGTTCGGCCGCTACCCGTGGGCCGCTCCGTCGAAGGCGGACGTGGTCGATCTGCTCCTCGCGCGTGTCGGTGACCTCGTGGAGTCCAAAGGCCGTCTTCTGCCCGGAGCGGTGCGTGCCATCGACCTGACCTCACGACGCGGACCCGTTGCACTAGCTAGTTCCACACCACTGGCCCTCATCGAACGATGCCTGGAACACTTTGGGCTCCGTGACCGATTCGCCTCACTGCATTCAGCAGAGTTCGAATCGTACGGCAAACCGCACCCGGGCGTCTTCTTGAGTGCGGCGGCGTCCCTGGGCGTCGCACCGGACCGCTGTCTCGTCCTGGAGGATTCGGCCGCGGGAGTCCTGGCGGCCAAGGCCGCGCGTATGACCGTCGTGGCGGTGCCCACTGCGTCGGACCGTGTCATGGCGGAATTCGGTATTGCCGACCTGGTGCTCAAATCACTCGAAGACCTCGACGAGGAGTGGCTCGATCACCATTTCGAGCTCCCTACCTCGTAGTCGGCGACAAGTCGGGTCGTACCCGTGGGTACGATGGACGAACTCACTGAAGGAGACCCGTGTTTCGCCCGGTCAGCGCCGAACTTGATTTTGTAGCCATTGAAGAGGCCGAATTGGTCCGATGGCGAGAGCACAATATCTTCGCTCGCACCTTGGCGCAGCGCGACGGCGGCGAGCCCTGGGTGTTTTACGAGGGACCGCCGACGGCCAATGGGATGCCGGGACTGCACCACGTGTGGGCCCGCGTCTACAAGGACCTCTTTTGCCGCTACCAGACAATGCAGGGCCGCTACGTGGCGCGTCGCGCCGGGTGGGACACTCACGGTCTGCCCGTTGAGGTCCAAGTGGAGAAGCAGTTGGGCATCTCGGGGAAAAAGGCGATCGAAGAAGAGATTGGTGTGGCCGAGTTCACCCGCCTCTGTCGTGAATCGGTACTGACCTACGTGGGCGAATTCGAGCGGCTGACCGAACGAATCGGCTACTGGACCGACATGGAGCACGCCTATTACACGTTCCACCCGTCGTATATCGAGTCCGTCTGGTGGCAATTGCAACAACTCTTTGATCGGGGACTCCTCTATGAGGACCTCAAGGTGGTGCCCTACTGCCCACGGTGCGAGACGGCACTGTCGAGCCACGAGCTAGGCCAACCCGGTGTCTACACCGACGAGATCGACGAGAGCGCCTTCGTACGCCTACCCATCACTGACCTCGACGAACACCCGCACCTTCTGGGTGCCACGCACCTGGCTGTTTGGACGACGACGCCCTGGACGCTGTTGTCCAACGTCGCGGTGGCGGTACACCCAGATATCACCTACGCCATCGTGGACGGCACGGTCGTGGCCCAGGCCCTCGTCGAGTCGGTGTTCGGCGAAGCGGCCGTCGTTACGGGCACGCTGCTCGGACGAGAACTCGTCGGTGTGCACTACCGACGTCCTTTTGATGACGTAGCTTTCGCGGCGGGTGTGGACGCGTGCTACGTGGTGGCCGCCGACTACGTGACACTGGAGGACGGCACGGGACTCGTGCACCAATCGCCGGCCTTTGGTGAAGTCGACCGTCAAGTCGCGCGCGCGAATTCGCTGCCGACGCTCAATCCAGTCGGTCCTGACGGCGCCTTCACCAGTGAGGTCCCATGGCTCGAGGGCCGCAAGGTGCGCGAGGCGAATCACGACATCAACAACGAACTGGAGCGGCGTGGTTTCTTGATGCGTCGTATGGACTACGCGCACTCGCTGCCGCACTGTTGGCGTTGTGGCACGACGCTCATCTACTGGGGAAAGCCCAGTTGGTACATCGCGACGAGCCAGTTCAAGGAACAGATGCTCGCAGAGAACGCCGGCATCGACTGGCACCCGAGCCACATCCGCGACGGACGATTTGGAGAGTGGCTCGCCAACAACGTCGACTGGGCCCTCTCACGCGATCGCTACTGGGGAACACCCCTACCGATCTGGCGCTGCGAGAACAACCATTTGACCTGTATTGGTTCGCTCGCCGAACTCTCTCAAGTGACGGGACGCGACCTGAGTTCACTCGATCCGCACCGTCCCGGCATCGACGAGGTCATTGTGCCGTGTCGCACCTGTGCCCAGGACGCCCGTCGGGTGGAACCGGTGATCGACGCGTGGTTTGATTCGGGCGCGATGCCCGCCGCCCAGGTAGGTTTTCCCCACGTCGAGGGGAGTGCGCAGGCGATGCAGTTCCCGGCGCAACTGGTGGCCGAGGCCATCGACCAGACGCGGGGCTGGTTCTATTCGTTACTCGCGGTCAACACCCTGGTCTTTGGATCGACGCCTTACGAGCACGTGTTGTGCTTGGGTCACATTGTCGACGAGAACGGCAAGAAGATGAGCAAGTCCCAAGGAAACGTCATCGATCCGTGGGACGTCCTCGACTCTCGTGGCGCGGACGCGCTGCGCTGGTGGATGTTCTCCCAAGGTTCGCCTTGGACGTCGACGCGCGCGAGCCTCGGGGCCATCGACGCGTCCCTGCGCGACACGCTCGCGACGTTGTGGAATACAGTCAGTTTCTTCACGACCTACGCCTCGCTCAACGGATTCGATCCCGCCGACGCCGAAATCCCCATCGCCGAGAGTCGACCCGCCATCGACCGATGGATCTTGTCACGCCTCGAAGACGTGACGGCCACTACCACCGCGGCCCTGGACGGATACGAGCCACTCGCTGGTACCGACGCGTTGTCGGGTCTCATCAACGATGTCTCCAATTGGTACGTCCGACGGAGTCGGCGCCGTTTCTGGCGAACCGACCCGTTGACGCCCCGCACCGATTCCTTGGCGGCCCAAGCGACATTGCTCGAAATCCTTCGCCGCATCACGTTGTTGTTGGCTCCGTTTTGCCCCTTCGTCGCTGAGCGGCTGTACCGTGAACTCTTTGGCGTGAGCGACGACGACTCGGTCCACCTCGCTGATTGGCCGCTGGCCATTTCCGAGCGGCGCGACGAGGAGCTCGAATCCGCTATGGACGTGGCGCGAAGCCTGACGTCGCTCGGTCGAGCGGCTCGCGCCGATGCCGGTATCAAGGTGCGCCAGCCGCTCTCGCGCGCGCTAGTTTTTCTGCCGGCGGGAATGGCGCCACCGCCCGCTGGAATCGTCGAGGATGAACTGAACGTCGACGTGATCGAATTCGGGTCGGAACTGGCCGAGGTGTTGAGTTTCGAACTCGTCCCGAACTTTCGTGTCGTCGGCCCGCGTCTGGGAGAAGCGGTGAAGGAACTCAAACCCGCTCTTGCGACACTTGATTCAGTACAGGCCGCCGGGGCGCTGGAGGCGGGCGGCACTATTGCGGTGACGTTGTCCACGGGAGTGTTCGAGCTCGGGAGCGACGAGATTGAACTACGCGTCAAGAGCCAGGACGGCTTCGCCGTCTCGCGCGAAGGTGGCGAAGTGATCGCACTCGACTTGACGCTCACCGACGACCTGCGCCGACGTGGCTATCTGCGCGACGTGGTTCGCCAAGTTCAGGACCTGCGAAAGAACTCCGGCTTGGACGTCTCGGACCGCATCGTTCTCTACGTCACTGGCCTTGACGATGTGGCTGATGGTTTCGACACATTGGCCAGCGAAGTCTTGGCGACGCAAGTGATCGCGGGAGCCGGACCCGGGACTGGAACGGTCCTGGAACTCGACGACGACCGTCTGGCCCTGGCGTGGATCGAGAAATCCTCGTAGTCCACTGGGGAGTGAGGTCGCTAAGTTATTGCGACTCGTTGAGCTTGGTGAGCAATGTCGTCAAGGCGGAGCGCTCATCGCAACTCAGGCGACTGGATAGGTGCTCGTCGAGGTAACGCATATGCACTTCGAGGGCTTCATCAAGTTTGACGTTGCCCGCGACAGTGATGCCGACGTGGATGGCGCGACGATCCGACGGGCACAGTATCCGTTCGACGAGACCGGCGTCTTCGAGACGGTCGATGAGTCGGGTCGTTCCACCCGTCGAGTGAACGATCGCCTCGGCGATCTGGTTCATCTTGAGGCGTCCTTCGCCGTCGCGACGAAGCTCTAAGAGGACCTCGAACCACGCGAGGGGGATAGCGCAACTCTCTTCGAGTCGCAGCGCGAAACTGCGCGACATCCGAGCGTTGGTATCGAGTAGGAGGGCGAACAGGGTCACCCGCTCGTCACTCGAAGGACACACCTCGTTCGACGTCACCATAGCTTCGAGACTAGCAGATACTTGTGGAAGCAATTACTTCTTGACAAGTAGTTGCGTATGCAAGTATAATTTGAGGCGCACGGTCCCGTGTACTAATTCAGGAGATATGACTATGAGTAACTTCCCCGCCGCTGGCGTCTACACAGTGGACCCCGTCCACTCCACTTTGACCTTCGTCGCTCGCCACTTGGTCGTGTCCAAGGTTCGTGGACGCTTTGCCGAATTCGAAGGCGTCATCACGATTGGTGACACCCCCGAGACCTCGTCGGTGACCGCGACGGCCCAGGCCGCCAGCATCACCACTGACAACGAGATGCGCGATGGGCACCTCAAGAGTGCGGACTTCCTCGACCAGGCTAACTACCCGACCTTGAACTTCACTTCCACCAGTCTCACCTCCAAGGGCGGAAACGATTACACGCTCGTCGGTGACCTGACCATTCGTGGCATCACCAAGTCGGTCACCTTCGACCTGGAGTTCGCCGGTGAGGGTGTCTCGATGGTCCCCGGTGGCACTGTCGTGGGCTTTGAGGCCAAGACCGAGATCGACCGTCGCGACTTCAACGTGAACTTCGAGGGCACGCTGGAGAACGGCACCGCCGTCGTGAGCAACAAGATTGTGCTCGAACTCAACATCGAGGCAGCGAGCCAGCCCGCCGCCTAGTCGACATTCGACGACAGTGAATAACCGCGCCGGGGCACGAGTCCCGGCGCGGTTGTCGTTACGATGGAGTGATGAGCGAGGAATCCTCGAGTAAGGGACGCGGCGTCAAATCAACGTTGGGCGTGCTGGGAGCGTTAGCCACCATCATCTCGGTGTGGTGGTTTGCTCTGCGACCACGTGGCAAGCGCGACTAAGTCCACCACGCACCGATAGCCTGGACCCATGGCGTCTGCTTCATTCGCGCCCTTGCGCCATCGCAGTTTCGCCCTGGCTCTCGGCTCCAACTTCATATCTTCAACGGGTACCTGGATGCAAAGCGTCGCTTTGGGCTACTACCTCACGGTCACGACCCATAACGCCCTGTGGCTGGGTTTGTTGACCCTGGCGGCGTGGTTGCCAGCGATCATCGGGTCCCCGCTCGGCGGGATCATGGCTGATCGATATTCGCGTCAACGTTGGATTCAACTGAATAATTTGGTCATGGCCTCGACCGCGAGCGCGCTCGCGGTGGCCGAACTTACGCACCACCTCTCGGCACCGCTGGCGTGTTATCTCGCTATCGCCGAAGGATTGTGTTCGTCGGCGTCGTGGGCGGCGTGGCAGTCGTTGCTACCCGACCTCGTTGGGCACGATCAAGTTCTTGCGGCGGTCTCGCTCGGCTCGGCCCAGTTCAATCTCGGACGGATCATCGGCCCGGTCCTCGCCGCGGTCACTCTGGCGCTCGGCTCACCGGGGTGGTGCTTCGCCGCGAACGCCGTGTCCTTCATCATCGTCATCGTCGCGTTCTCCTTCGTGCGCAGTCCGTCTCGCGAGCGGGTCACCACTCGTTTGGCATTCATTGGTGACACGGTGGTGGGGATTCGTGCCGCGTGGTCGTCCCGCGGATGTCGCAACGCGATCATTGGCGTGGGAACCGTGGCGCTCTTCATCAGTCCCTTCATCACCTTGGTACCCGCGATGGCCATTGATGTCCTGCACTCGGGCTCGGCGGGCATGGGCTGGCTCGTCGCCGCCCAGGGCGTCGGAGCCGTTATTGGCGCTTTGACCTTGCCGATGCTCGCGCGACGTACGTCACGATTGATCGTGCTGCGCGGCTCGATGGCCGCGATGGCCCTGATGGAGGCGCTCTACGCCTACGCGCCCACATTGGTGCTCTCGGCCATGGCGTTGGTGGTCCTGGGAGGTTCCTACGTCGGAACGCTCACCGGACTCAACACGTCGGTGCAATTGCACGCCCCTGCGCGTGAACGTGCGCGCATCCTGTCGCTCTACGTGCTGTCGTTGTCACTGTTCTATCCCCTCGGTGCAGTCGTGCAAGCGGCGCTCGCGCGAGCGTACGGCGTGCGCGTGGTGTCTTTGGTCGCTGCCCTTTCATTTGGCGTCGTCGTTACGCTCCTGAATCTTTTTCGCCCCGCGTACTGGCTTGAAATGGGTCCGGCCACGTCTCAATTGATTGTTTCCGTGGCAGACTAGAGCCATGACCTTTACCGCGATCAATCCCGCCACCGAAGCCGTCCTCGCTCAATATCCGACCCATGACGATGCGTTCATCGACGCGGCACTGGGTAGCGCCCACGAGGCCTTCCTCCGTTGGAAGACGACGCCATTTTCGGAACGGACCGAATTGATGAACCGCGTGGCCGAACTGCTCGAGAGCGAGATTCCCGTGGCGGCCGCACTGATGACCAGCGAGATGGGTAAGACCTTCGCCGCGGCCAAGGGCGAGGCCGCCAAGTGTGCGCTCACGATGCGCTACTACGCCGAGCGCGCCGAAGGGATGTTGGCCGAGGAGATCATCAAGACCCACGCCACTAAGAGCGGCATCCGCTACGAGCCGCTGGGACCATTGTTGGCGATCATGCCCTGGAACTTCCCCTTGTGGCAGATCATCCGTGTCGCGGTGCCCAACATCATGGCGGGTAACCCGATGTTGTTGAAGCACTCGTCGTCCGTCCCGGGGTGTGCGCAGTACGTTGAAGGTCTCTTCACGCGTGCCGGGTTCCCCAAGGGCATCTTCACCAATCTCTTCGTGGAGTCGCGACGCATCGAACTCGTGATCGCCGACCCACGCGTCGCCGCCGTGACGGTGACCGGCTCTGAGGGAGCGGGCCGCTCGGTCGCCGCCCTGGCCGGCAAGCACTTGAAGAAGTGCGTCCTCGAGCTCGGTGGTTCCGACCCCTTCATCGTGGCCAAGTCGGCCGACCTCGATCACACGGTGCCCCTCGCGGTGACGGCGCGTCTGCAGAACAACGGGCAAGCTTGCATTTGCGCCAAGCGATTCATCGTGGTGCGAGACGTGGCCGACGAATTCATCTCACGTTTCTCCGAGGCCATGGCGGCAGCGCCGACCGGCGACCCGATGGACCCTTCGACCATCCTTGGCCCCCTAGCCAACGAAGCGCAGTTCAATACCTTGAGCACCCAGGTGTCGGAGTCCCTCGCCCAAGGTGCCGTCGCCGTGACCGGTGGGGCCCCCCTCGGCGGGACGGGCTATTTCTTCGCCCCCACGGTGCTCGTTGACGTTCCCGAAACGTCCCCGGCCGGCAACGAGGAGCTCTTCGGACCAGTCGCCGTCGTGCACGTGGTCGATGACCTCGACGAGGCGATCCGCTACGCCAACGACACCCCATGGGGCTTGTCGGGTTCGATTTGGGCGACGGACCCCGCCGAGATCGAACAGGCCATCTCCACTTTGGACGTCGGCATCATCTTCGCCAATGCTGTCGTCGCGTCGATGAACGAGCTGCCCTTCGGTGGCGTCAAGGCGTCGGGCTACGGCCGTGAACTCGGCGTGCAGGGCGTGCGCGAGTTCACGAATGTGAAGTCGTTCTTTATCGCGTGAGTCAGCACTACTTCGACCACGCGGCGTCCGCGCCACGTCGTGACGAAGTGACCGATGCGATGGCGCCGTGGATGCACGGGGTGGTGGGCAATCCTTCAGGAAGCCATCGAGCGGCGCGCGACGCTCGACGCGCCGTCGAAGAGGCCCGCGACGTGGTCGCGGCCTTCGTTGGTGCGCGTCCCGGGGGAGTGATCTTCACCGGAAGTGGTACCGAGTCGTGCACCTTGGCCGTCACCGGCGTGGCGCAAGCGCACCGCCGATCACACGAGCACACGACACTGGTGGTTTCGGCCATCGAACACCACGCGGTCTTGGACGCCGCGCACATGATGGCCGACATGTTCGCGTCGGTGCGCGTGCGCGAAGTGGCCGTTGACGACGAGGGTGTCTTGGATCTGGAGGCGTTGCACGATTCCCTCGACGAGACCGTGGCGCTCGTGAGCGTCATGGCAGTGAACAACGAGACGGGCGTGCTGCAACCGCTCGACGCAGTCGCCGGCGCGATTCGAGGTCAAGGACCCGGTCACGCGGTCAGTCATAGCGACGCGGTCGCCGCCGCGCCGTGGGTCGATCTGGCGACCCTGACGTCGTCGATCGACGCGGTGTCCCTGTGTGGTCACAAGCTGGGCGGCCCGGTGAACAGTGGCGCACTCATCTTGCGCCGCGACGTCGCGCTCGAGGCGATGATGCCCGGCGGCGGTCAGGAACGGGGTCGACGCGGGGGAACCGTGGACGTAGCGGCCTGTGTCGGACTCGCAGCGGCGATTCGTTGTGTCGAAGCAGAGAGACGAGACGGACACGAGGCCGTGCGCCGGTACCAGGAGCGACTTCGATCGGCGATCTCTCTCCTGCCCGGAGCACGGGTGACGTCGGTGGGGGCGGTCACCGTTCCCGGGACCGTGCACGCTACCTTCGAAGGAATTGCCAGTGACGAATTGTTGTTCCTACTCGACCAAGACGGTGTGTGCGCTTCGGCCGCGTCGAGTTGTTCGAGCGGCGCGGCTGTTTCCAGCCACGTTTTGGCCGCCATGGGCGTGTCGGGCGAACGAGCGCGCGGCTCGCTTCGCCTGACCATGGGTCATGAGACCACCGACGAGGACGTGGACGTCGCGATCGCGGCGCTGACGCGAGCGGTGAACCGTCTGGTCGCCGAGTCAGACCAACGGGGTTAACTGGCAGACTAGAGGGATGAAAGTCCTCGTGGCGATGAGCGGTGGCGTTGATTCGTCCGTCGCAGCGGCCCTCTTGATGGAAGAGGGCCACGACGTCGTTGGCGCGACCCTCAAACTCTGGGGCGGGGTGTCGGATTCGGGCTGTTGCTCGGTCGCCGACGTCGACGACGCGCGACGGGTCGCTCAGACCCTCAACATCGATCACCACGTGTTCAATTACACCCAAGAGTTTGAGTCGCTCGTGGTCACACCCTTCGTCGAAGGTCACGCGCGAGGCACGTCACCCAATCCCTGCATTGAGTGCAATCGTCACATCAAATTCGATCTCCTCTTCGAGCGCGCCGAACGGCTCGGTTTTGATGCCGTAGCTACGGGCCACCACGCCCAGGTCGAGTGGCGTGACGGTCGACCATTCTTGACGCGCGGTGCCGACGCGGCCAAGGACCAGAGTTACGTACTGGGGTACTTACAAACCCCCCAGCTCGAGCGTCTCCTGCTCCCCATCGGTGGCATGAACAAGAGCGAAGTTCGCGCCCACGCCGAGCGTGTGGGGTTGAGGACCTGGGACAAGCCCGACTCCCAGGACGTCTGCTTCATCGAGGCGTCCAAGGGTCGCGAGGTCTTTCTACGCAGTCGCATCACCTTGTCGAGTGCACAACTCGTGGACCGTTCCACCGGGGAGGTGGTGGGTCATACCGACGCTGCTGAATTGATGACCGTCGGCCAACGACGTGGCGTGACTCCGGGGCACGATGGTGAAAAGCGTTTCGTGGCCGCGGTGGATGTCGCGACGGGTCGTATTGAGGTGGGTCGCCTTGAGGACGTGATGGTGTCGTCGTTGCGCCTTGACGACGAGTCACTCACTTTTGCTCGGACCGCCCTCACGTCGGGGGCCGACGTATGGGCCCAGTGGAGTGCTCACGGTCAGCCGCGCCGCGCCACCTTGCGCCACGACGCCGGATGGACCCTTGAACTCGATGAAGCGGCGCGTCCCGTGGCCGCCGGTCAGACGGTCGTGATGTATTCGACCGACGATCCGCGGGTGGTCGAAGGCGCCGCCCTCGTCACGCGATGACCACGCCCGCGCAGCGCGCGGTCGAGCTCCGCGAGCTGGTCGCTCGCCACGCCGAGGCGTACTTCGTTCACGACGACCCCATCCTTCCCGACGCTGATTATGACGCATTGGTGCGCGAACTGCGCGAGATCGAACGGGCGCACCCCGAACTGCTCGACGTCGCCAGTGATCGGGTGGGGGCTCCCGCGTCGACGGTCTTCTCCCCGGTGCGCCACGCGCAGGCCATGTTGAGCCTGGACAACGTCTTTGACGTCGATGAGTTGCGGGCGTGGAGCGAGCGCGTCGTCAAGGGCCTTCCCAGTTCCTCGCCGCTGGTGTTCGCGGTGGAGCCCAAGATCGACGGATTGGCCTTGTCAATCTCCTACGTCGACGGAGCGCTCGTCCAGGCCGCGACGCGCGGTGACGGACGCGTCGGCGAAGACGTCACCGACAACGTGCGCACCATTAAGAACGTCCCGCACCGACTGCGCGACGCGCGCGGCCACGTCGAGATCCGTGGAGAGGTGTTCCTCGCCAAGGCAGACTTCGAACGTCTGAACGAGGCTCAGCACGCAGCAGGCGCAAAACTCTTCGCCAATCCGCGTAACGCCGCCGCCGGCAGCTTGCGTCAAAAGGATCCCTCGATCAGCGCGTCACGACCACTCTCATTCCTCGCCTATCAACTCGTGGACCTCGACGACACCTTGAAGTTCACGAGTCACGCCGCGACGCTCGCCCAGCTCGCCGAGTGGGGATTCCTCGTCGCGCCGGAGATTCACATCGTCACCGGTGTTGAGGACATGATCACCTGGAGTACCTGGTTCGAGGAGCATCGCCACGATCTGACCTACGACATCGACGGTACGGTCATCAAACTCGACGACCTGGGGGCGCGCGTGACCCTGGGTTCGACCAGTCGTGCGCCGCGTTGGGCCATCGCGCGTAAGTTTCCCCCCGAGGAGCGAACGACGCGGCTGCTCTCCATTGAAGTCTCCATCGGTCGTACAGGTCGTGCGACGCCCTACGCGGTCCTCGAGCCCGTACTCGTCGCGGGCTCGCGTGTCGCGATGGCGACGCTGCACAACGAGGACCAGGTCCGCGAGAAGGACGTGCGCCCTGGTGACCTCGTCGTCGTGCGCAAGGCCGGTGACGTGATCCCCGAAGTGGTGGGTGCGGTCGTCATCGAGGGCGACCAACGCGGCGAACCTTGGCACTTTCCGGCGACGTGTCCCGAATGCGGGGGCGAGCTTCGACGCCGGGGCGAAGAGAGCGATACGTATTGCATCAATCCGGCGTGCCCTGCTCAACAGATGCAAAAGATCGTCCACTTCGCCTCACGCGGCGCCCTGGACATCGAGGGACTGGGCGAACAACGGGTCGCGCAACTCCTGCGCGAGGGACTCATCGGTGACGTCGCGGATCTGTTCACGCTCGATCTCGAGGTTTTGGCTCACCTCGAAGGGTTCGGAGAACTCTCGGCCACCGCCCTGGTCAAAGCCATTGCGGAGGCGAAAACTGCGCCGCTGAGTCGGATCTTGGTGGGTTTGGGAATTCGCCACGTGGGTCCCGTGGCCGCGCGCGAACTGGCGGCACGATTTGGTACCTACGCCGCGCTCGCCCAGGCTCCCTTAGAGGAGCTCGAGGCCGTCGAGGGGATCGGACCAGTGATCGCGCAATCGGTGTACGAGTACGCCCGTGACGAAGAATCGCGCGAGCGGATGGCGAAGATGTCGGCGGTAGGGGTCGAGATGCGCGAGGAAATCGCCGCCTCGCACCTCGCGCCCACCCTGGAGGGTCGCGCGGTGGTCGTTACCGGTACGGTCGAGGGGTATTCGCGTGACGAGGCCGCCGCGGCGATCGTGGCGCGCGGCGGCTCGTCGCCCGGTTCGGTCTCGGCCAAGACATATTGCGTGGTCGTGGGCGAAAGTCCGGGCGCGGCCAAGGTCACTAAGGCCCGAGAGGCCGGAGTCCCCATGATTGGTCAAGCGTCATTCGGGGAACTCCTCGACACGGGAACGTGGTCGGCTACCCTCGAGTAAGCAATGATTTAGGGTTGAGGTCGCTCATGATGCCATCGTCTTTCGCCCCTGGGCACGAGTTCGCGGGTCGCTACCGGCTGATGGAGCTGCTTGGGGTGGGCCACACCGTCGAGGCCTACCGAGCGGAAGACCTGACTCTGCAGCGCGAAGTCGTCATCAAGGTCCTTTTGGCGAATCTGGCCGCCCATGAGGAAGTGCGCCGCGCATTTCGTGATCACATCGTGCAAGCGGCGACATTTCGTCACCCGCACGTCGCGCGCGTGTACGACGGCGGTCAACAAGCGGGCTCGATCTTCATGGTCGGCGAGTATTTGAGTGGTGGGTCCCTCGAGGACTTTTTGCGCGCCGGTCATGTCCTGAGCGTGGACGAGACCGCCCGTCTCGGGCGTGACGTCTCGTCGGCGCTGGCGTACATCCACGAGCGCGGCATCGTGCACGGTGAGCTCTCGCCCAACAAGATTCTCTTTGACGCGTCGGGACACGTGCGCGTGTCCGACGTGGCTCTAGCGGGACTCGCGGGTCCGCACCGTCACTTCACGACGCGCGACGACGTGCGGTACTTCTCGCCAGAACAGGCGCGCGGCGAAATGGCGTCGGCCGCGTCGGACGTCTACGCGCTCGGACTGTTGTTGTTCGAGACCGCCACCGGCACGACGCCCTTCGAGGGGGCGACGGCTGAATCGATGCTGCGAGAGCGCCTTCTCGCACCGCTGCCGACGCGTCCCGAGCTTGGGGGTCTTGACATCATCTTGGCCCAGGCGACGGTTCCCGATTCGCTGGTGCGCCTCACGGCCGAAGAACTCACCGGCCGACTCTCGGGCGTGGTCCCCGACGACGGACCATTCGTCAAGTTCGATCAGCCCTCGCCCTCGCTGTTGGGGAGCTTCGCCCTGGCCGAGCCCCGTCAATCGGTGGGGTTTCGTCCTCCGTCACCCAATCAGATCGTCTCGTCACCACGGCGCTCACCCACCTTTGGTCAGTCGCCAGCCAGACACGGCGCGCCACCGCGACGCTCGGCACCGGGATCCTTCGAGGACCTCTCGCCCATTGGATCGACGCGTCGACGCCCCGTGTACTTAGCCGCGGCGGCGCTCCTGGTGATTCTGGCGGTCGGTGGCGGACTGGCGTGGAAGTTTGGGTACCTGTCGACAAAGCACACGGCACCCAACGTCTCGGGACTGACCCTCGCCGAAGCTTCGACCCTGGTCAAGAACGACGGGCTCACCTTGAGTGTGACATCGCACGCCACGTCGGCGAGTATCAAAGCTGGTGACATCGTGAGTCAAAACCCCGCCGCGGGCACCAGCGTGTCGGGCGGATCAACGCTCAAAGTCGTCGTCTCCAATGGCCCGCCACCCGTGCTCGAGACGCTGCCGACCAATCTGGTGGGAATGAGTTGCGCCACCGCCATCAGCACGCTGGCCACGATGCACGTCACCGCGACGTGTCCCAGTTCCGCGTTGATCGCCAGTGCGACGGTCGCCAAGGGTCTCGTCGCCGAGGTGCTCTATGGGACGACCAAGAATCCACTCGCCGTTCCTAAGGGTTCGTCGGTCATCTTGGAGAGCTCCTCGGGCGTCGCCGTGGGAACGACCACCACCACCACGCCCGCCACGACGACGGCCCCGTCCACCACGACGACGGCCGTGACCACGACGACGGCGCCGTCTACGACGACGACTGCGCCGGTGACCACCACCGCGCCCACAACCACGACGACCCTGCACGCCACGTCACTCCCGATGCCCAATCTGGTGGGAATGGACCAAGCCCAGGTTGGGGCGGCAATGAAAGCAGCCGGGCTCTACTACTCGACCAAGGGGCCCGGAGCCGGGTCGGCGACAGCGGCACCGACATGGACGCGCGTCGTCTCCACCGTTCCGGCCGCGGGCGCCACGGTACCCTACGAGTCGACGGTGTTGTTGAATGTCACCAAGTAGTACCTGCGAATTGTGCCGGGCTGCGTCGATGACGACGCGCTACTTCGAAGACGAGGATTGTTGGATCGCCGACTGTCTGATCTGCCGCGTGCCTATGGTGGTGTGGCGAGAACACGACGCGTCACCCTCGAGCGAGGTCCGCCAGGGACTGCTCGCGAGTATCACCGTCGTCGCCGAGGAGTTCTATCGTGGTCGAGAGTGGTACTACGACGACCACATGCGCAAGATCCCCGATCATTATCACGCTCACGCGCGCGCGAGGTAACGCCGAGGGCGCCCGCGCGTCAAAAGGTAGGCTGGGACCCTATGACTGACGTCGTGATGCCGGGCGGCGAGCCCTATTTTGCCCCGGGCGGCCCGCTTGGCGTGCTCCTGCTGCACGGGTTCACCAGCACCACGTCCACGATGATGGACCTGGCCGAGGCCTGCGCACGTGCGGGCTACACGGTTGCGGTACCGCGCCTGCCGGGACACGGGACGTCGGTCGAGGACCTGATGACGACCGGTTGGGACGACTGGGCGCAGTGCGCCCTGGCCGCCTACGACCAACTGGCGGCGTCGTGCACACGCGTGGCGATCGTCGGGCTGTCGATGGGCGCAACCCTGGCGGTGCACGTCGCAGCGACGCGCCCGGATGTCGCGGCCTTCGTGTTCATCAACCCCTACGTCAAGCACCAGGGACTCGAATGGGACGATCTCGCACGCACGATGCTTGAGTCCGGCGTGACGACCTACGACTCGATTGGTTCCGACGTCAAGAAGGAGGGCGTGAAAGAGACGTCCTATGACCAGACGCCGATCGCTAGCGCCTTGACGTTGCTCGAAGCCGTCAAAGTCGTCAACGACAACCTCTGCCGACTCACCGCCCCGAGTTTGTTGTTCAGCAGTACCGAGGATCACGTGGTTGAACTCAACAATGGCGACGAATTGGTGAAGAAATCCAACGGATCCGTCGAACGGATCTGGCTCGAGAACTCCTTTCACGTGGCCACCCTCGACAACGACGCTTCCCTCATCGAGTCGGCGACGCTCGCGTTTTTGGCCGGACACCTCGACCAATGAGTGAGGCGATAACCCGCGACGAAGTCGCCAAGGTGGCCCGACTAGCCCGCTTGAGGTTGAGCGACGCGGAACTGGACATGTTCACTCATCAACTCGGCCAGATCCTGGAGCACGCCCGCGACATGAATTCTTTGGATCTTACCGACGTCGTGGCGACCGCCCACCCCTTTGGTGTGACCAACGTCGTTCGAGATGACCTGGTGGTTGAGAGTCTCGATCGCGACGTGGTCCTCGCCATGGCGCCTGACGCGCGAGACCATCGTTTTGCGGTGCCACGCATCTTGGGAGAGGCACCGTGAGAAGCGCCACCCAAATCGCCGCGGACGTTCGTTCCGGTACGACCAGTGCGAGCGCCGAGCTGGAGCGAACCTTGTCGGTGATCGACGAGCGCAATGGCGAACTCAACGTCTTCTTGCACGTCGACGTCGACGGCGCGCGAGCGGCCGCCACCGAGATCGACGCGCGCGTGGCGCGAGGCGAGGACGTCGGTCCGCTCGCGGGCGTGCCCATCGCCATCAAGGACAACTTGTGTCAGGTCGGTATCCCGACCACCTGTTCGTCCAAGATTTTGGAGGGCTGGCGACCCCCCTACGACGCGACTGTCATTAAGAGGATCGTCGCGGCTGGAGCGGTCCCGGTGGGAAAGACCAACTTGGACGAGTTCGCCATGGGTTCGTCCACCGAGAACTCCGCCTTCGGTCCGACGCGCAATCCGCGGGACCCGTCGCGAGTGCCCGGCGGGTCCTCGGGAGGCTCGGCCGCCGCCGTCGCCGCCGACATGACGTCACTGGCGCTGGGTTCAGACACCGGTGGATCGATCCGCCAACCCGCGGCTCTGTGTGGCATCGTCGGCGTGAAGCCGACCTACGGCCTGGTGTCGCGCTACGGACTCGTCGCGTTCGCGAGTTCCCTCGACCAGATCGGTCCCTTCTCGAAGTCGGTTAGCGACTCGGCCCTCTTGCTCGAGGTCATGGCGGGCCACGACCCGCGCGACTCCACGTCATTGCCCGAACCCGCACCCTCGCTGGTCGCGCACGTCAATGACGGTGTGGTCGGCAAGAGGATCGGCCTCGTGCGCGAGCTCTATACCGGCGCAGACGAGGACGTGCTCGCCTCCGTGCACGCCGCCGCCGCCGCATTACGCGAAGCGGGCGCCGACGTCGTGGAATTATCGATCCCCGAACTGTCCTTGACCCTGAGCGCGTACTACCTCATCGCCCCCGCCGAGGCATCGTCGAACCTGGCTCGCTTTGACGGCGTGCGCTACGGACTGCGCGTCGGGGGCGAGGACGTGACCGCCATGATGGAAGCAACCCGCACGGCGGGATTCGGTAACGAGGTGAAGCGCCGCATCATGCTCGGCACCTACGCCTTGTCGGCGGGGTACTACGACGCCTACTACGGTCAGGCGCTCAAGGTACGCACGCTCACCATCGAGGCATTCACCCGCGCGTACCAGCACGTCGATCTGCTCCTGGGAGCCACCACGCCCGGCGTAGCGTTCAAGTTTGGCGCGAAGACGGACGATCCGATGGCTATGTACCTACAAGACGTGTTCACGATTCCAACCAATTTGGCGGGGGACCCGGCGTTATCGATCCCCTTCGGCACCGGTGAGGAAGGTTTGCCGGTCGGCGTGCAATTACTAGGACCCGGACGCAGCGAGGCGCAACTCTTCGCCGCGGCGCGCGTGCTCGAGATCGCCGACGGCCGCTCATGACGTTGCCCGGCGATTGGGAGATGGTGGTGGGACTCGAAGTCCATACCGAACTCCTCACCAAGTCGAAACTCTTCTGTGGGTGCGAGAACCACTTCGGCTCCGAACCCAACACCAATATCTGTCCAGTCTGCCTCGGCTTGCCGGGTTCGCTGCCGGTACTCAACCGAGAAGCGGTCGATTTCGCGATGCGAATCGGTATGGCGTTACACAGCACCATTGCGCCCTCGACGTTTCACCGCAAGAACTACTTCTACCCCGATCAATCCAAGGACTACCAGATCTCCCAGTACGACTTGCCAATCAACTCCGGTGGCTACCTCGACCTGCCCGACGGGAGCCGAGTGTCGATCGAGCGAGCCCATATGGAAGAGGACACTGGCAAATCAACACACCTCGGAGGATCGGGGCGTCTCGCGGGTGCCGATTCGTCGCTGGTGGACTACAACCGATGTGGCGTCCCGTTGGTGGAGATCGTGTCAGGCCCCGACATCCGTTCCGCGGCCCAGGCCCGCGCCTACGCCGCCGAACTACGCGGAATTTTGATTGCCACGGGCGCCTCGGACGGACGGCTCGAAGAGGGGTCGATGCGCTTTGACGCCAACGTCTCGGTGCGCAAGAGTGGCGAGCCCTTCGGGACGCGCTGTGAGATCAAGAACCTCAATTCGCTGCGCAGTCTGCAACGCGCCATTGACTACGAGGCCCTGCGCCAAATCGAACTCCTCGAAGGCGGCGGCGTCGTGCGCCAAGAGACGCGCCACTGGGATGAGAATTTGGGCGAGACTTCGACTCTTCGCGTGAAGGAAGACGCGGATGATTATCGCTACTTTCGGGACCCCGATCTCGTCGATTTAGCTCCTGACCAGGACTGGCAAGAGCGGGTGCGTGCCGCACTGCCCGAGATGCCCGCGCAGCGTCGTGCTGGAGTAGTGGCGTTGCTCGCCGCTCCCTCGAGCGCGCTCCTTGACGCCGTGGAGGTCGTGATCGACCTGAATCTCGAGCGATACGTCCACGCGGTGGTCGCCGCGTCGGGTGACGCCGCGCTGGCGGTCGCACGAGTCGCCAATGAACTGGCCGCCGACGTCGACCACGTGTCGAATCTCAGCACCGAAGCGTTCGTCGCGACCGTGCTGATGGAGCAACGCGGCGAGCTGTCCGCTACGCAGGCCAAGACGGTGCTCAGCGCGCTGCTCGCCAACGGGGGAGAGCCCCGTGAGATCGCCGCGGCGTTGGGGTATGAACAGTTGTCGGCGGATTCGCTCGGCGCGACCGTCGCGTCGCTCATCGAGGCGTACCCCGACGAATGGACGCGTTTTCGTGACGGTGACGAAAAGCTCGCGCAGTTCTTCATTGGTCAAGTGATGAAACTCACCAAGGGTCAGGCCAACGGCAAGGCGGTCATCGCCGAGCTGCAGGCCCGTCGCTAGCGTCCCCATCACGAGTCGTCGCGAGTGAGCATGAGTTCATCCGCGGGTGCTCGTCGCGCTGTGGTGGCGATGGACAAGTTCCGCTCGACCGCCAGCGCCGCGGATCTGGGCTCCGCTATCCGTTCCGCGTTGGGAAGTGCGTTTGAGTGCGACGAGGTGGTCATGTCCGATGGTGGCGAGGGATTTCGTCTCGCCTTCTTGGGAGAAACCATCTGGTTGCGCGTGCGCGGTCCTTGGGGTGAGCTTCACGACGCGCCAATGACGCGACTTCGCAGCGGTGATGAGACCATCGGCGTGCTCGAAGTCGCTGAAATCATCGGTCGCAACTTTCGTGACGCCCCCTCGTCGGTCGACGCCCTCGCAGCGACGAGCGCGGGGGTGGGTGACGCGCTCGTACTCGCCGCTGGTCGTGACGTCGACCGCGTGGTGGTGGGCTGCGGCGGATCGGCCACGTCCGACGGGGGCGAAGGATGTTACGACGTGTGGCGTGGAGCGGGTATTGATGTCGCTCTCACTGGCGCAACCGACATCACCGCGACGTTTTTTGGTGCTCTGCGATACGCCGAACAAAAGGGCGTCGACGCGGCGGACCTCTCTCTCGTCGAACACCGACTGCACGAGGTGGCGGCGCGGTACCAGCGAGAATGTGATCGCGACGTCGTGTCAGTCGAGCGCGCGGGAGCGGCGGGAGGACTCGCCGGTGCGCTGTACGTGCTCGGCGCCAATCTCGTCAGCGGCTTGGACGAAGTGGCGCGGGCCAATGGACTCGCCGAGCGGATCGGTTCGTCTCAACTCGTGATCACCGGTGAGGGCCGAGTGGATGCGGGCAGCCTCGAGGGAAAAGTCGTGGCGGGCGTGTGCGCCCTGACCACGGCGTCCCAGCGTGTCCTTGTCGTGTGTGGCGCCGCCGACCCCGACGCGGTAGGTCGCCTGCAAGAACGTCACCCGTGGGTGCAGGTAGAGGACCTGGTCTCGCGTTACGGAGAGCGACGGGCGCGAGAGGATACCTTGACGTGCGTCGCCGACGTGGTGACCACGTACGTCTCTCGTTAGTTAGGTCCGCAGGACGACATTGATCGGTTCTTGGCCGCGCTGCATTCGCTCGACCTGTGTGAGCAGGAGCCGCGCCATGCGCGGGCGCATGGCGCTCGTCGCTCCACCGACGTGGGGCGCGATCAGTACGTTGGGCAGCGCGAACAAGGGATGACCCTCGGGGAGGGGTTCGGGTTCGACCACGTCGAGGGCGACGCGTAGACGTCCACTCGCCGCCGCGTCGAAGAGTGCCTGGGTATCGACGACGGGTCCGCGTCCGACGTTGACGATGAGGGCGCCATCGCGTAGGTGTGCCAGGAATGTCGCGTCGACCAGGTGATACGTCGCGTCGTTCAGCGGCAGCGACAACACGACGATGTCGGCGCGCGCCAGCAACGGCACTAAGTCGTCCCACGCGTGGACCTCGCGCTGGTCCTCGCGGCGCGCGTGTCGCGCCACGCGGTCGATGCTGACCTCGAAGGGGGCGAGTCGTTGCTCGATCGCGCGTCCGACACCGCCGTATCCGACCAGTAACACCGTGCGATCGGCCAGGCTCTCTCTCACGTCAGGCTCCCACTTTGCGCGCGAAGCGGCGCGAACGTAGTCCGCAATGCCTCGTTGCGAGGCGAGGATCAAGGCGACAGTCAGCTCGGCGGTCGAGGTTTCGTGCACCGAGGTCGCGTTAGCAAAGACGGCGCCGGGTGGGAGGAGCTCGGCGATACCGTCGTAGCCAATGGACTGGAATTGGATCAGTCGGGTGTGCACGCCCTTCAAGAACTCGAATTGCTCCTTGGGTTTCATGTACCGCGGCACCACGATGTCAATCGACGGGCGAGGTGACGGGCCGTCCAATTGCCAGTCGAGGACCTCGACGGGCTCCTCGAGTGTCACGAGAGCATCGGCCAAGTAGGCGTCGGGCACACTGACGACGAGAGGTGGCGACACGCACCGAGCCTACCGAGAGACACCACTCGCGCGACCCGCTGCCGGCGAGAGAAGTCCGCTGGGTCCCTGTCTAAACTTTCTCCCATGCCCACCTCTCTCACTCCTCACGACTCCGACATGACGCACGCGCCAGGCTCGGAGACGTCACCGTCTGTAAGTCCGCGCAGCGTTGAGGACATCCGTTCTTCGAATCCGGGACGCGACGTGCAGCGCGTTGGTACGGCGCGCTTCCTGGGCGAAGACGTTCGCAAGATTCACGATCCTGTATGGGCTGTGGTGGGAAACCTGGGCGATAGTCAGTGTTACGTCGGCATTCAGCAAAAGGTGGCGGCCGTGCAAGCAGCGATGTCGCGCCGCATCGCGGGCGACGACCTCGCCGTGCGTCTGATCGCACCGATATTCACCTTGGGAGTGTCCGACGGTCAACTGAACGGCACACCGCAAATGCGGTTCTCTCTCATTGGTCGCGAATTGGTGAATGACGCCGTCTCGGTGCACGTGGCGGCCAATCGGGCGGCGGGCGTGATCGCGGTGGTGGCGTGTGACAAGCCCCCCGTCGGTACCGTCGCGGCCCTGCTCGAACACAATGTCCCCGCCGTGGTCCTCTCTGATGGATCGATCAAGCCCGGTCACGACGAGACGACCGGCGCGCGTATCGACCTCGTCGACGCTTTTCAAGCGGCGTCCAATCCCGATGACGCGGCGCGAGCTCAGATCGCGCTGCACGCCTGTCCGGGCCAAGGTAGTTGCGGCGGGATGTTCACCTACAACACGATGCAGTCCTTCATTGGCGTGCTCGGGTTGGAACCCTTGCACATGGTCGCACCGACCTCTGACGATCCGCGACGCATCAATGAATTCCCCGCGCAACTCGTTGAATGCCTCGTGACTATGACGAAGCGCGGTATTCGCCCACGCGACATCGTCACTCCCACATCACTACGCAACGCTCTGACGGTGGCGATAGCCATGGGAGGTTCGACCAACGTCATGTTGCACAGTGTCGAGATTGCCCGCGCCGCGGGACTCGATTTGTGGAACGACGTGCTCAGTCAGGACGAGTTCAACGAACTCTCACGACGGGTCCCGGTCATCGTCAACATGCGCCCCTTCGGCGCGTACTCAATGGTCGACGTCGACGGCGCCGGGGGGCTTCCGACGGTGGTAAATGAACTGCTCAGCGCAGGGTTCCTTGACGGCAACACCTTGACCTGCACAGGTGAGACGCTCGCGGAGCAGGTCGCGCGACTGGCCCCGCCTCGCGCCGATCACCGCGTGATCTACTCCGCGTCCCAACCCTTCAAGGCCACTGGTGGGTTACGACTTTTGCGCGGCAACCTCGCTCCCGAGGGTGGGGCCATTTTGAAATTGGCGGGAGTCGAGAGCGGCATCGTCGACGGCGTCTTCACCGGCAACGCGCGCGTCTTCAACGGTGAGCGCGACTTGATCACGGCGCTCGACGAACGGGCCGACGACTTCGACGACAATGACATCGTGGTCATCCGCTACGAAGGGCCCCGTGGCGCACCGGGCATGCCCGAGATGCTCGACCCCACGTCGAAAATTACGACCATTTGTCGGCGGCGCGGTATCACTATTGCCCTGATGACCGACGCTCGGTTCTCGGGCGGATCGGTAGGCCTCGTCATAGGCCACGTCGCACCCGAAGCCCTCCTCGGCGGCCCAATCGCTCTAGTACGCGACGGCGACACGATCACCGTCGACGTGAACGAGGACCGGATTGATTGCGTCCAACTCGCTGACGTTGACGTCCTCGCCCAACGTGTCGCGGCGTGGAACGCTGAGGTCGCCACCAACGGCGACCTACACCCGGACGCCGCGCCGATCACCCATCGCGTCCTCAAACGCATGCGCGCGACCGCCCTGCCGGCGCTGCTGGGTGGGGGAATGACTGACGGGTAACGAGCATTGGAACACGCTTAGCGCTGAGGTGGCCATTGATCGGCGCGGGCCAACGAGCGCGACGCGTATCAGTGGACGCCCTTCACGACCGGGTCGGTGAGAATATCGGGGCCAACGGATTGAGGGCGCCGATGCGTCGTGTTGTGTTCGAACCGACTCGTGGCTATATTGGGGGCGTGACTTTTCGCGACCCCATTCTCGAGGTAGTAGTAGGCGCCAGGCGCCGGTAGTCACGCATCGTCGTACACCGGAGGCCTCCCAAGATGGGAGGCCTTTTTCTTTTCACCAACAATAAAGGAACATTGTGCAACTCACCGGAGCGCAAGCCCTCATCAAGAGCCTAGAAATGGAAGGGGTCGAGGTCATCTTCGGCCTACCCGGCGGTGCCATTCTCCCGGTTTACGACCCATTGATCGACTCGAGTATCCGCCACGTGCTCGTTCGCCACGAGCAGGGTGCGGGTCACATGGCCGAGGGTTACGCCCTGGCCACCGGGCGCCCCGGCGTCGCCATGGTCACCAGCGGCCCCGGTGCGACCAACATCGTCACCCCGATCGGTAACGCCCACATGGACTCGACTCCCCTCGTCGTGATCACCGGACAGGTCGCTACAGTGGCGATTGGCACCGACGCGTTTCAAGAATGCGACATCACCGGGATCACGATGGGTATCACCAAGCACAACTTCCTGGTCAAGAGCGCCCACGAGATCCCGCGCGCGGTGGCTGCCGCCTTTCACATCGCCACGACCGGTCGACCTGGTCCGGTGCTCGTCGACGTACCCAAGGACATCACCCAGTCGATGATGGAGTGGTGGTACCCCACCACGATCGAGGAACTCGATCTTCCCGGGTATCACCCGGTCGCGGACTTGGATTACGACAAGGTGGACCAGGCGATTGCTCTTATCGCCGAGTCGGAACGCCCGGTGCTCTACGTCGGTGGCGGCACGCTCAAGTCCCAGGCCTCGGCACAGCTCGTTGCTTTCGCCGAACGCACCGGCATACCGGTGGTGACGACTCTGATGGCGCGCGGGGCGTTTCCCGACTCGCACCCGCAGCACCTGGGGATGCCCGGCATGCATGGGATGTATTCCGCGGTGACCGCAATTCAAAAGTCCGACCTGCTCATCTCGCTTGGCGCTCGATTCGACGACCGCGTGACGGGCAAGATCCCCGCCTTTGCGCCGAACGCCAAGATCATCCACGTCGACATCGACAAGGCCGAATTCAACAAGGTGCGCCGGGCGGACGTCTCACTTCGTTCGAACGTCGCTGCGGTCCTGGAGGCGTGGGACGCCGCGAAGGCCGCTCCCCAGAACCTCGAAGTGTGGTGGAAGGAAATTGACGCCTGGCGTGAGGCGTATCCCCTCGTGTACGACGAGCCCGTCGCCGACGGACCGTTGCGCCCGCAGTTCGTCATCGAGTCCATCGCCAAGGCGGCGGCGCCCGGAACGATCGTGAGTGCGGGCGTGGGCCAGCACCAGATGTGGGCCTCGCAATTCTGGAAGTTCGAGGAGCCCGGGACGTGGATCAACTCGGGGGGAGCGGGGACCATGGGCTTTGGCGTCCCGGCCGCTATCGGCGCCAAGGCCGGACGCCCGGACCGGACGGTGTGGTGCATCGACGGCGACGGTTGTTTTCAGATGACCGCCCAGGAGCTCGTCACCGCGCGCGCCGAGGGAATTCCTATCAAGGTCGCCATCCTCAACAACGCCTACCTGGGTATGGTGCGCCAGTGGCAAGAGATGTTCTACGAGGAGCGCTACTCCGAGGTCTACTTGTCGCCGGACCTCCCGGACTACGTGATGTGGGCCGAGGCAATGGGCTGTGTGGGGCTACGCGCCACGAACGTCCAGGAGATGCACGAAGCCATCGCTACGGCCAATTCCATCAACGACGTACCGGTCGTGATCGACTTTCGCACCGACTCCTCGGAGAAGGTCTTTCCCATGGTTGCTGCCGGTGCGAGCAACGACGACATCATGGTCCACCCCCTACAGAGAGAGTCCCAGTGAATACCCCTGAACCATTCCTCGGCGCTACCAGTCGGACCCCGGTGCGCCACCACATTTTGTCGGTGATGGTCGAGAACAAGGCGGGCGTGCTCGCGCGCGTCGCCGGTTTGTTCGCGCGACGCGGTTTCAATATCTACTCGCTGGCGGTGGCGCCGGCCGAGACCAAGGCCCGCTTCTCACGCATCACGATCGTGGTCGACGCGGAGTCGGCACCCCTCGAACAGATCGTGGAACAACTCGACAAATTGGTCAACGTGGTGGCGATCTCTGACATCGCACCCAAGGACGCATTGGAACGAGAACTGCTCCTGGCCACGATCAAGACCAATGTCGACAGTCGAACGTCGTTGCTCGACGTGGTCGGTGGTTCTGGAGCGGCCATCGTTGACGTGGACGCCGGCTCAGTGACCCTGATGTTGGCCGGGACGCCAGCGGCGTGCGACGAACTCGAGCGCGAGCTGGAGAATTACACCACCCTGGAGTTGCACCGAACCGGTCGCGTCGCACTCCCTAGACTTGGAAAAGCCGTCACGGCCTAAATCGAGAACAGAAAGACACAACATGACCACGATGTACTACGAAGCCGACGCGCAGCCCGAGTTGCTCGAGGGCAAGAAGATCGCCATTCTCGGCTACGGCTCCCAGGGCCACGCTCACGCGCTCAACCTGAAGGACAGCGGCTACGACGTGCGTGTCGGGCTTCGTGCGGAGTCCTCGTCGGTCATCAAGGCCGAGGACGCGGGACTACGAGTGCTCTCGATCGCTGACGCCTGTGCCGAGGCCGACATCATCATGGTGCTCGTACCCGACACCGAACAAAAGCGCACCTACGACGAATCGATCGCCCCGCACCTGACGGCGGGCAAGTGCCTCTTGTTCGCACACGGCTTCAACATTCGTTTTGACCTGATCAAGCCTCCCGCCGACGTCGACGTCGCTATGGTCGCGCCCAAGGGCCCGGGTCACCTCGTGCGTCGTACTTACCTCGAAGGTGGCGGAGTTCCCGCGCTGATCGCCGTGGAGCAAGACGCCACCGGCAACGCCAAGGCCATCGCTCTCGCCTACGCGCACGGTATCGGTGCCACGCGAGCCGGCGTCCTCGAGACGACGTTCACCGAGGAGACCGAAACGGACCTCTTCGGCGAGCAGGCGGTTCTGTGTGGAGGTGTCTCAGCCCTCGTGAAAGCGGGATACGAGACATTGGTCGAGGCCGGTTATCAGCCCGAGAGTGCGTACTTCGAATGCTTGCACGAACTCAAGTTGATCGTGGACCTGATGTACGAAGAGGGGATCACGGGAATGCGTTTTTCGATCTCGGACACCGCCGAATACGGCGACCTGACTCGCGGACCACGCATCATCACCGACGACGTCAAGGCCGAGATGAAGAAGGTCTTGACCGAGATCCAAGATGGTACGTTCGCCGCCGAGTGGGTCAAGGAGAATGAGATTGGTCGTCCGCGATACCGCGAACTGCGCGACAGTGGCAAGAAGCACCCCATCGAGGACATCGGAAAGAAGTTGCGGTCCATGATGCCCTTCGTCTCGGCGGGCAAGCAGAAGGTCTCTGAGACCTCCGGCGGCGACACCGACTGATCCCTAATCACTCTCGGCGTCAGTGATGATGCCGCGCAGCAGCCCCGGGAACACCAGTCGGTGGAATGGGGCGACGCTGTACCAGTACAGACGACCCAGGAGTCCCCGTGGCTTGAACGTCGCGCGTTGCGTGAGGCGAGTGCCACGGGGACCGGTCGTGATGCGCCACTCCAGCCACGCCTCTCCGGGTAGTCGCATCTCGGCGTGAAGTCGGATGAGTCGGTCCTCGACGATCTCGTCCACTCGCCAAAAGTCCACGAAATCGCCAACGCGCAGGTCGCTGTGGTGGCGTCGTCCGCGTCGAAGACCCGGACCGCCCCACAGCTGGTCGAAGAGGCCGCGAACTCGCCAGAGCCATTCGCCCGAGTACCAACCCTTCTGGCCGCCCACCGACGTGACGGCGATGAACACCTCGTGCGCACCCGACGTCGTGTCGCGGTACCGTTCGTCACGCAGTTCGGTGCCTCCGGCCCACGCCGGGTCGGTGGAATACGCGCGAAAGGGTTGCAGGTCGGCGTCGGTGAAAGACGTGGGAATCTCGCCACGGTTCGTTCGTCCCAGCGCTAGGCGAATCGCGTCGCGTAGCGGTCGCTGAGGTGCGCCGAGCAGGTCGATGGTCCGCGAGTCGCGCACGATGACCTCATTGACGAGGCTCTCGACAAGCGGACGCGCGAGCGAGGCGGGCACCGGGGTGACCAGGCCGACCCAGTGGCTCGAGAGACGCGGCGTCAAGAAGGGGACGCGGATGAGGCGACGCTTGGAAAGTCCGGCCTCTTGGGCGTAGATGTCCATCATCTCGGCGTAGCTCACGACGTCGGGGCCCCCGATTTCAAAGACGCCAGGCAACGCGTCAGGCGAGGAGATGACCGCGAGGAGGTACTCCAACACGTCCGAGATCGCTATTGGCTGTGTCTTGGTGGCGACCCACTTCGGGGTGACCATGACGGGCAATACTTCGACGAGGTAGCGCAACATCTCGAAACTCGCCGAGCCCGAGCCAATGATCACCGCTGCGCGTAGTTCGCTGACCGGTACGTTGCCCGCGGCGAGCGCGCGACCCACGTCATGGCGACTCGTCAGGTGTTCGCTCAGTGGTGCGTCGTCAATTCCCATGCCGCCGAGGTACACGATGCGACCAACGCCCGCGCGCTCGGCCGCGTCACGAAAGTGGGCCGCGTCGCGAGACTCCTTGGCCGCCCAGTCGCGACCGTCACCGATCCCGTGCACCAGGTAGACCGCGACGTCGACGTCGGCCATGGCCTCGTCAAGGGGTCCTTCGACGCTACCGGTGACAATCTCGACGTCCTCGAACCAGGAGGTGCTCTGAAGTTTGGTCGGCGTGCGCACAAGACAACGCACCGAGTACCCCTCGTGCAGGAGGCGGGGCACGAGTCGACCCCCAACGTATCCGGTGGCACCCGTGACTAGAACGCGTCTCGTGCGCTCTAAGTCGCCCATGGCCTCAGCGTACCGGTGGTCGGGCGTGCGTCGCGTTGTGACGCTGGTGTACGTCGACCGGGGGGTAGGGGTGCCGAATCACCGGGTCTGGCACCGTCAGAGATGAATACGACGTGGTGAACGACGCGACGAGCGAACGCTCCACTCCATCGTCTCGTTAAATGCCCGCAGACCTCACGCTGCCCACGGCGCAGTAGCGCTGCGCGGTGGGAGCGGAAGGGATCCTAGAGGTTCCCCACGATGTAGTTGATGCAGGCGCAAAGTGACGCGACGTCTTCGGGGTCCACGCTGGGGAACATGGCGATACGTAACTGGTTGCGGCCGAGCTTGCGATAGGGCTCAGTATCGACCACGCCGTTCTTTCGCAGGATCTTCGCTACGAGTGTGGCGTCGATGCCGTCGTTGAAATCGATCGTGCCCACGACGTTCGAACGCTGAGCGGGGTTCGCGACGAAGGGAGTCGCGAAGTCCGACGCCTCGGCCCAGGTGTAAAGGATCTCGGCCGACCTACGAGAGCGACCCGCTGAGAACTCGAGACCGCCGTTGTCGTTGAACCACTTGATCTGTGAGGCCAAGAGGTGGATCGTGGCCAAGGCGGGCGTGTTGTACGTCTGATTGAGTCGTGAGTTGTCCAAGGCGATCTTCAAGTCAAAGAAGGCGGGCGTCCATCGCCCCGAGGCCGACAGCGTCTCGATGCGTTCGATCGCGGCAGGTGAGCACAGGGCGAGCCACAATCCTCCGTCGCTGGCGAAGGACTTTTGCGGTGCGAAGTAGTAGCAGTCGAACTGCGTGGGATCGACGAAGAGTCCCGCCGCTCCCGAAGTGGCGTCGACTGCGACGAGGCCACTCGCGCCCGCCGGACGTTCGATCGGCATCATGACACCGGTGGAGGTCTCGTTGTGGGTGAGGGCGTAGAGGTCGACACCCTCAGTCGCCACCGCGCGTGGGTGCGTACCGGTGTCAGAGGCAATTATCTCGGGGTCCGACAGGTGCGGGGCCTCCTTGACGGCGCTGGCAAACTTGGACGAGAACTCACCAAAACTTAGGTGCTGGGAGTGGTTGGCGACAAGATGGAACGTCGCCGCGTCCCAGAAGCAGGTCGTGCCACCGTTGCCCAAGAGCACCTCGTATCCTTCGGGCAGATTGAACAGTTGCGCCAATCCGTCGCGTACTTCACCCACCTTGTTTCGCACCGTGGCTTGGCGGTGCGAGGTGCCAAGGTAGGAGCTACCGGAATCGACGAGAGCGGCGAGTTGCTCGGCGCGGATCTTGGAAGGACCGGATCCAAAACGCCCGTCGCGGGGCAGGAGGTCGATGGGAATCTGGAGGGACTCAGGTGTCGTCATAGACTTAACTCTAGAGAATGAAACGGAGTCGTCGATGAGTTCGAGAGTAAGTGACCTTCTTGGAGGCCTCGCGCCCTCGGCCACTCTGGCGGTGGACGCGAAGGCGAAGGCCCTGAAGGCCGCCGGCGAACCGGTCATTGGATACGGGGCCGGAGAGCCAGATTTCGCGACGCCCGCGCACATCGTCGAGGCGGCGGCGCAGGCGTGTTATGACCCGCGCAATCACAAGTACACCCCGACCGCCGGACTCCAGGAACTTCGTGAGGCCATCGCGATGAAGACCAAGCGTGACACGGGTCTTGAGGTCACTCCCAACCAGATTCTCGTGACCAACGGCGGCAAGCACGCCGTGGCGACCACCTTCATGACCCTGCTCAACCCCGGCGACGAGGTGTTGATTCCCGCGCCGTACTGGACGACGTATCCCGAAGCGGTGTACTTGGCTGGCGGCGTGGCGGTGCCGGTGATGACCAGCGAGGCCAACGGTTTTCGCTTGACCGTTGAGGACCTGGAGCGAGCTCGCACCCCGCGCACCAAGCTCCTCGTCTTCGTTTCTCCATGCAACCCGACGGGAGCCGTCGTGAGTCCCGCCGAGGTGGCCGAGATCGGACGCTGGGCGGCCGAACACGACGTATGGGTCATGACTGATGAGATCTACGAGCACCTCGTCTACGGAGACGCGGTCAACGTGTCGCTGCCGGTGGTGGCCCCCGAGTTGGGCGACCGATTCGTCGTCGTCAACGGCGTCGCCAAGACCTACGCGATGACCGGATGGCGCATCGGCTGGATGATCAGTGCTCCCGACGTCATGAACGCCGCGGTCAACTACCAAAGCCAAACGACGTCGAACATCTCGAACGTTTCCCAGCGCGCCGCCGTGGCGGCACTCGTGGGCGACCTCACGGCCGCTAAGGAAATGCGCATTGCTTTCGATCGACGCCGTCAGACGATGACGTCGATGCTCAACGCCATTGACGGCGTCACGTGCGCCGAACCTGAGGGTGCGTTCTATTGCTATCCCAACGTCACTGGACTACTCGGGCGCGAATTGGGCGGCCGCGTCTCCACGAGTTCTTCCGAATTAGCGGCCGCGCTTCTCGAGACCATCAAGATCGCGGTGGTGCCCGGCGAGGCCTTCGGGACACCGGGCTACTTCCGCTTTAGTTACGCCTTGGGAGACGCCGACCTCGTCGAGGGACTCGAGCGATTGACCGCACTCGTGGCGGCGGGCTGAGAACCCTTTAGGCTCTATCCAGAAAAACGAAAGGACCCCCCCAGTGGCCCGTGTATTAGTTACCGAAGAAATAGCTGCGTCCGGTCTCCAGGAGCTGACCAACGCCGGCCACGACGTCGACGTTCGACTGGGGCTGACCCCGGCGGAGCTGCTCGAAGCCGTTAAGGGCGCCCACGCTCTCATTATTCGATCGGCGACCCAAGTCGATGCGGCGACACTCGAAGCGGCAAGTGACATGATCGTCGTCGGACGAGCCGGCATCGGCCTTGACAACGTCGACGTGACCAAGGCCACCGAGCTCGGGGTGATGGTGGTGAACGCTCCAGTGTCGAACATACTCTCGGCCGCGGAACAGACAATGGCGTTGTTGCTCGCCCAGGCGCGAAACATTCCCCAGGCCCACTCGGCACTGAAGAACGGAAAGTGGGAGCGTTCCAAGTGGGAGGGCGTTGAACTGCACGGCAAGACTCTGGGCATCATCGGCCTCGGCAAGATCGGCGCGCTCGTGGCTCAGCGCGCCAACGCGTTCGGGATGCGTCTGGTGGCCTATGACCCCTACATCACCGAAGAGCGGGCTCGACACATGGGCATCGAGAGCGTGTCGCTGGATCAACTGCTCGCCGAGAGTGACTTCATCACGATCCACCTTCCGCGAAACAAGGAGACCACCAACCTTCTCAACGCTGAGTCGCTCAAGAAGACCAAGGTGGGTGTGCGAATCATCAATGTCGCACGCGGAGGGATCGTCAACGAGGCTGACTTGGCCGAAGCGATTCGCAGTGGTCACGTCCAAGGTGCCGCCCTGGACGTATTCGAAAAGGAGCCGACGACGGAGTCGCCGCTCTTCGAATTGCCGTCAGTCGTGGTTGTTCCCCATCTCGGTGCATCGACCGCTGAAGCGCAGGACAAGGCCGGCGTCACCATTGCCGAACAAGTGCAGTTAGCGTTGGCGGGAGACTTCGTCCCTTACGCGGTCAACGTGGCGGCCGGAGAAGTGTCCAATATGGTGCGACCGTTCATGGGCCTGGCCGAATTGCTCGGTCGATTCATCGGCGGACTCTTGGACGGCGAGCCCGCCGACCTCGAGGTGATTTATCAAGGCGAGATCGCCGGTTCGGGGACCAAGATCCTGACCTTGTGCGCGCTCAAGGGTTTGCTCATCTCGACGGGACACGCCAGTGCGTCCTTCGTGAACGCCCCGCAGATGGCGCAAGATCACAATCTCACTTTCGGTGAGGTCTCGACACACGAGTCACCCGAATACGTCAACGTCATCACGGTTCGTTCGGGAGATCACGCGGTGTCGGGTTCGCTTATGACCGTCGGTACTCGGGTCGAGACGCGTATCGTGAACGTCGACGGACACAGCGTTGAGATCGCTCCGGCGTCGTCGATGCTCGTCGTGCGCAACAATGACCGTCCCGGCATGATCGGAGTGGTTGGTGTCGCTCTCGGTGAGGCGGGGATCTCGATCACGTCGATGGCCGTGGGTCCGGACCAGAATTCCGGCACGGCCCTCATGGTGATGTCAACTGCGTCACCCACTCCGACCTCGGTGGTCGAGAAGTTGCGCAGCACCGAGGGAATCGGTGACATTCACTTGATCTCGCTACGGTAGGTCGTCGCGTCCTTCGTCGGCCGGTGCCGACGTCGTCGGAAGGACGAAACACAATCGAAGACCGCCTAGTGGACTCGGGGCCACGGTCATCGTGCCGTGCAGGGTCTGGACGATGTCGGACATGATGCTCATTCCGAGTCCGGTTCCACCGGATTCGCGAGAACGTGCCGGATCAAAGCGTTGGAACTGGCGAGCGTCGTGTTCGTACACTTCGGCCGGGAGTCCGGGGCCTCCGTCGTCCACTGTGACGGTGGCGTGCGCATCGCCGACTTCGAGCGTGACGTCAACGGGTGCGTCGACCGGGGTGTGTCGAGCGATGTTGGAGAGCGCATTGTTGATGAGACGCTCCACGTACTCCGCGCGTCCCACGACCCAGACGTTGTCGGCGACGCGGGTCGTCAGAGTTCGCTCCGGGTGGTCGACGCGGAAATTGCTCAACGCGTCGCTCAACGCGTCGTTCAAGGGCACCGCGGAGGTGCTCAGGGACGACGCCTCGCGCACCTCAGTCAAGAACAACAGGTCGGTGACGAGTGTATCCATTCGAAGAACTTCGCGACGCACCCGCTCGAGGGCCCGATGGCGCATCTCATCGTCAAGTCCGGGGCGCTCCAATATCTCCGAATATCCCTTGATGACCGTGAGTGGCGTACGAAGTTCGTGCGACGCATCGCCGATGAAGTGTTGCATCTCGCGACTGGTGCGACGCTCGGTGTCGAGGGCGCGATGGAGCGAGCCGACCATGGTCACGAGCGAGGATCGCAACTCGCGCATCTCTGAGCTTCCCGGTTCGGGAGGAAATTCTGTGGCTTCCTCACCTCGAGCGATGTCGCCAGCGAAATCGATCAGACGCCGGACCGAACGAATGTCTCGACTCGTGAACAGGTAGGCGACCGCGATACTGAGCAGCGCCGCCAAGAGGCCTACCAAGGCGACCTTTTCCTCGACACGATGCGCCGCTTCGGAGATAGCGCTCGTCGAGGCCGCGACCACGAGGTAGGCCCCGCCGCCCGCGCTCTCGGAGCGGTAGCGAAAGCCCGGCAGGTCGCGCGACCAATGGATGGTGGTGAGGGAGCGGCGAGCGTCAGCGAGAGTGGGCTTAGCTGTCAGCGCAACGCCCGCCGCGCTGACCTGGGTCACCGAGCCGCTCTCGTCGACCAGGTCGAGGGTCACGTCGTAATTGTTGGACTGCACGACGTAGTTCGCGTCAGTGAGGGCGGCGATGGGGTGGCCTGCGCCACTCGAGGCCACGGCGTTGATCTCGGCGTCGATGACCGCGTACTGTGACTGGGTGGAGTAGTCCACCGCGAAGTAACCGACCACCACCGCCATCACCACGGTGACCGTGACGAGCAATATGGTCAGTCGTACCGAAAGATTCACTAGCTGGGCGTAGGCTCAACCATTTTGAATCCCACGCCGCGCACCGTCGTGATAGGGGTGAAGTTGTCGTGGTGCACCTTTCGGCGCAGGTACGAGATATACGTGTCGACTACGGTCGTCTCGGTCTCGAAATCCATTCCCCAGATGTCGCGCAACAACTGTTCGCGCGTCACCAGACGACCCAAGCGACCCATGAGCATCTCGAGAAGGCGAAACTCCGTCGCCGACAGCTCGATGGAGTCGCCAAGGTACGAGACTTCGTGGCGATCGGTGTCCATGGTGAGTGGTCCGCACGAATAGGTGAGTACGGCGTCGTCGGGCCCTTGCGTGCGGCGCAGGATCGCACCGACGCGCAAGAGTAACTCCTCGACGCTGAAGGGTTTGCGCACGTAATCGTCCGCGCCAAAGCGCAGACCACGAGCGATATCGTCGGGCGAGTCACGCGCCGATAAGAGCAACACGGGAGTGGTGAGATCGGACTTTCGCACCGTCTCGAGGAATTCGAATCCGTCCATCGTGGGCATGTTGATGTCCACCACGCATAGGTCGATGCGCTTGAGACGCCAGACTTCTAGGGCCTCACGGCCCTGGCTCGCCACTTCCGTCTCGTACCCGGCGAAGCGCAAGGCGTCAGAGAGGAGGTCACGAACCCCCGATTCGTCGTCAACTACAAGAACTGTGGTCATGAGGGTTTCACCATACGAGGAGCGTACTGTGAGTGAGGTGGTCCGTGGGGGGAAGGGCGTTTCTCCAACAGAAATTCTCAGTCGACTCCCGACATCTTCACAGTATTTTATAAGGTGTAAATATTAGATTGATTGACGCACATACGAAGGGATTTTGTGAAGCGGCTCGCCAAAGGCGCAGTGTTGGCACTAGTGACGGTCACGTTACTGGCCGTCATTGGACCCGTGGCTGCCTACGCGAAGAACGGCGCACTCTCGAGCACTGCCACGCCGACCCAGGTGTATGAGACGGCCCTCAAGGCGTACGACCAAGCGCTGGCCACGATTGACCAGACTTTCTTCACCGCAATCGCCAACGCGACGGCCGACGAGGTCGCAGGCCTCAAGGTGGCCAAGTCCGCGGCGGACAAACTCGTTGTGCGCACCAATTTCCTCGAAGCGAAGGCGAACGCGATTTCTGATCGAGAGACAGCACTGATTGCCCTCGGCGACCCCCCCGAGCCACCAGTCACTTTTCGCCCGATTCCTACCCCTTAGGGCGGTCCGATGAGGGCGGTCAGGGATAACAGGCCCTGAGCGAGGTCGCCGCGACCATGAAGGATGCGAGGCGACCTACGCGGTGGCCACGTCGATGCGGGCCATTACCTCGTCACTCAGTAGTTCCAACGCGTCCAGTGCCGTCATGTTGTCGCGAACCTGTTGCGCTGATGAGGCCCCAGTGATCACGGTCGAGACGTGGGGATACTTCACGCACCACGCCAGGGCGAGTTGCGAGAGCGGCACGTCGAGCTCAGCGGCGATGGCCAGGAGTGCCTCAACCTTCTTCAACTGCGCGGGGTCGGTCAGCGAGGATCGCAACCACTCGTAGCCGGGCAGAGACGCGCGAGAACCCGCCGGCACGCCGTTTTGATATTTTCCGGTGAGCAGACCCGAGGCGAGCGGCGACCAGATGGTGGTTCCTAGACCAATGTCCTCGTATAGGCGCGCGTATTCGGTCTCGACGCGCTCGCGGTGCAAGATGTTGTATTGCGGCTGCTCGACGATCGGTTTGTGCAAGTGGTGGCGATCAGCGATGTCCCACGCGGCGCGAATATCGTCAGCGCTCCACTCTGAGGTACCCCAGTAGAGAGCCTGACCGTTGCTCACCATGTCGCTCATCGCCCACACGGTCTCCTCAATGGGTGTGGCCGGGTCGGGGCGGTGACAGTAGACCAGGTCCACGAAATCGAGTCCAAAGCGCTCGAGGGAACCCTCGATGGCCTGGGTGAGGTACTTACGGTTGAGGGTGTGGCGCATATTGGGGACATCGAAGAGACCCCAATAGAGCTTGGTCGACACGACGTACTCGTGGCGCTTCCAGCCCAATTCGCGAAAGGCGGCCCCCATGACTCGCTCGGACTCGCCGGCCGCGTAGCCCTCGGCGTTGTCAAAGAAGTTCACTCCCGCGTCGCGAGCGACGGCCAGACATTCAGCGGCTTGGGCCGCAGTCTCGATCTGGTCGGAGTTGGCGAATGTGACCCAACTTCCGAATGACAACACACTGACCTTGAGGCCGGAACGGCCCACGCGACGATATTGCATCTCTGCCATGACTTCTCCTACGAACGGGTTTCGTAGAACAGGTTAGGCGGCGGTCTTGCGCGGTACGTCGGGCCAGTGCTCGAAGGAGACTGATTCGGCGGCCGGCTTCTTGACCAGTGCCACCACGCCCGCGATGGCCGCAGCCACGAGAAGCAGCAACATTACTTTGAGGAAGATTTTCAAGAGGCCCACGAATCTCACAATAGTGGAGACCTCTGGACACGAAGCGGTAACGAGGTACAATGTCCAGGTGACTACCCGATACCGCGACCTGCTCCTTCGATAGGGCGAGTTCACCCTCGCCCGTCGCCCCCGCTTCTGCGGGGGTTTTTTGTTTCTCGTGGTTGACGAATTGAAAGGAACACTATGCGGCGCCACCCTCAACAGCCGAGCCCGATGGCCTATCAGAAGTATCGTGCGACGGTGCCAGTGGAACTTACGGACCGCGCGTGGCCCAATAATCGCCTGACCAAGGCCCCCATCTGGTGCAGCGTTGACCTGCGCGACGGGAATCAGGCGCTGATCGACCCGATGGACCTGGACCGTAAGAACGTGATGTTCGAGCAGTTGGTGCTCATGGGCTTCAAAGAGATTGAGGTGGGCTTTCCCTCCGCCTCCCAGCCGGATTTCGACTTCGTCCGTCACATCATCGACAACGACCTCATCCCCGAGGACGTCACCATCCAGGTCTTGACCCAGTGCCGCGTGGACCTGATTCGTCGGACGTACGAATCCCTTCACGGCGCTCGTCGAGCCATCGTGCACTTCTACAACTCCACGTCCACCCTGCAACGGCGCGTGGTGTTCGGACTCGACCAGGAGGGCGTCAAGCAGATCGCCTTGGACGCAGCGAAGCTGTGTCGAAGTTTGGAAGACACCTCACCTACCACTGAGTTTCGTTACGAGTATTCGCCCGAGAGTTTCACCGGCACCGAACTCGAATACGCGTTGGATGTCTGTAACTCAGTCATCGACGTCATCGATCCGACGCCAGAGCGACCCCTCATCTTGAACTTGCCGGCCACGGTCGAGATGTACACGCCGAACCTCTACGCCGACGCCATTGAGTACTTCCTTCGTCACGTGCAGCGTCGCGACTCCATCATCTTGTCGCTGCACCCCCACAACGACCGCGGGACCGGTGTCGCGGCGGCCGAGCTCGGCGTCTTGGCGGGAGCTGACCGAGTCGAGGGCACGTTGTTCGGTAACGGTGAGCGAACCGGCAACGTCGACGTGGTCAATTTGGCGCTGAATTTGTTCTCCCAGGGCGTCGATCCGGAACTGGACGTGCGTGACATCGACAAGGTCCGTCACGTCGCCGAGTACGCCAACCGCCTCCCCATCCACCCGCGTCACCCCTACGTGGGCGAACTGGTCTACACCGCCTTTTCCGGCTCCCACCAGGACGCCATCAAGAAGGGGATGACCTCGATTGGCGACACCTACGACGTCTGGGAGGTCCCGTACCTGCCGATCGATCCCAAGCACACCGGGCGCACGTACGAGGCGATCATCCGCGTCAACTCCCAGTCGGGTAAGGGAGGCGTGGCCTACCTGCTCAGCTCCGAGCACGGACTGGACCTCCCGCGCGCGATGCAGGTCGAATTCTCTAAGCAGGTCCAAAAGGTGACCGAGGAGAGCGGGACCGAGATCTCGTCGGCGGAGATCTGGGACGTGTTCACGACGACGTACTTGCCCGAGAGTCCGACGATTCAGCTTCTCTCGAGCGAAGTCGCGGCTGACAACAATCAAACGCGCATCTTCGCCCAACTACTCGTCAACGGTCACCACGTTACCGTCAAGGGTGAAGGCAATGGTCCAATTGACGCACTCATGTTAGGTCTGCGCAACGAGATGGACGTCAACTTCAACGTCCGCGACTACAGCGAACACGCGCTCACCGCCGGCTCAGGAGCGTCGGCTGTGGCCTACGTCGAGGCCGAAGGTCCCGACGGAACGACGTGGTGGGGAGTGGGAATGAGTTCGTCGATTCTCGACGCGTCGCTCGAAGCAGTAATTTCTGCCGCAAACCGACGTCGCTAGTTTTTTCCAGACGTAGGCTGGAGACACCCGTTCGTTCGTCGTTGTCTTAATCTCGTGAGTTGGTTTCGTGTCAAACACATTGGTGGTGTTGGTGTCCTGGGCCGCGGTGACGGCCGGGACCCTGGCCACCGCGGCACAATATCGGCGCGTGAGTGAACTGGGAATTGAGGGGGTTTCTCTCGCGACGTGGCTGCTGTTTAGCCTGATCGGAGGCTTTTGGATTATCTATGGAGCGTTCAGCGCCCACTCGATTCCGATCATCATGGGCAGCCTGCTCTGTTGGCCGTTGCAATTGGCCCTCGTGTTTCGCCTCTCGCCCTTACGTCATCGACGCGGATCGCTGCAGGCCACCGGTGTCTTCGTCGCGTGCTGTGTTGCGCCGGCCGCTATCGGCGGGTGGTCGGCCTGCGTCTACGGGACGGGACTCGCGATGACGTTGCTTCGCTGGCCGCAGTTCGTGCACTTGGTGCGCACGAGCGACGCGAGCGGCGTTTCGGCGGCTTCGTGGTTCATGGGTGTCGGTTGTTCGGCGTTGTGGGTGATGTATTACTGGAACGTGCATCTCTGGGCGCCACTCATCGCCACGGCGTGTTCAGGTCTGGCGAGTGCGGTTATTGGCTGCATGGCCGTGTGGCGCCACCGGCAGAGCGAAGCGGAAATGATTCGTCGCGAGGTGTTCGCTAGCTGAGATCAGCGAGCGCTGACGTGACCCGCTTCGTCAAAGATCCCGCGCAACGTGGGAGCGTGCGACGTCTTTTCATACGTCGTGATGTCGCCCTCGTGGCGCAAGGTGAGGCCGATGTCGTCCCAGCCATTTAGAAGGCGCTCGCGAGTCATCGGGTCCAGAGCGAATGCCCGTTGCCAGCCACGAGCGGGCACCTCCACCAGACCGGCCTCGACGTCGACCACGACGAGTGACGAAGGATCGTCGTAAAGAAAGGCCATGAGTTCCTCGATGTCGGCGAGCTCGAGCTGAGCGATCACGAGTCCTTGCTTGGACGAGTTGTTGCGAAAGATGTCGCCAAAGGACGGCGCGACGATGGCCTCGAAACCGTAGTCCATCAACGCCCACACGGCGTGCTCGCGCGAAGACCCCGTTCCAAAGCGCGGCCCGGCGACGAGAATCGTCGCGCCAGTGAACTTGGCGTCATTGAGGACGAACGACGGATCGTCGCGCCACTCACTGAAGAGTCCCCGGCCAAAACCAGTGCGCTCGACGCGCTTGAGCCAGTCCGAAGGGATGATCTGGTCAGTGTCGACGTCGGAGCGGTCGAGGGGAACACCTCGACCCTCGATGATACGTACGGCCTTCATGCGCCCACCTCGTCGGGTGTCGCGAAACGTCCGAGGATGGCGGTCGCCGCGGCGACCACTGGCGACACGAGGTGCGTGCGTCCCCCACGTCCTTGGCGTCCCTCGAAGTTACGATTCGACGTCGATGCACTGCGTTGGCCCGAGGTCAATTGATCCGGATTCATCCCCAGGCACATCGAGCAGCCCGGTTCACGCCATTCGAATCCAGCAGCCAGAAACACCTGGTCAAGACCCTCAGTTTCGGCTTGGCGCTTCACGCGATGCGAGCCGGGAACTACGAGTGCGCGCACTGACGCAGCGACGTGGTGTCCCTGCGCTACGGCCGCCGCCGCACGCAGGTCCTCGATGCGGCTGTTGGTGCACGAGCCGATGAAGACGATGTCGACGGGGACGTCTTTCATCGGTGTCCCAGGAGTGAGTCCCATGTAGGTCAACGAGCGTTGGGTGGTGCTCGCCAAGTCGGGGTCATCGAAGCTCGCGGGGTCGGGCACCACGCCACTGAGTGCCACGACTTGGGCCGGATTGGTCCCCCAGGTCACGAAGGGCACGAGACTCTGCGCGTCCAGGGTCACGACCTTTTCGAAGTGTGCGTCTGCATCGCTGACGAAACCTCGCCAGCGCGAGGCGGCCACCTCGAAGTCGTCGCCCGAGGGGACCCCCGGACGCCCGCGCAAGTAGTCGATAGTGGTCTCGTCAACGGCGACCAGTCCCGCGCGCGCACCGGCCTCGATGCTCATGTTGCATAGCGTCATGCGCCCCTCCATTGAGAGGTCACGAATCGCCTCGCCCCCGTACTCGATGACGTACCCGGCGCCACCGCCGGTACCCAGGGTGGCGACGATTGCGAGGACGATGTCCTTGGCGCTCACGCCTGCGGGTGCCTTCCCCTCCACGTTCACCGCCATGGTCTTGGCTCGCTGTTGGGGCAACGTCTGCGTGGCGAGCACGTGCTCGACCTCGCTCGTGCCGATACCAAAGGCCAACGCGCCAAAGGCCCCGTGAGTGGACGTGTGCGAGTCCCCACAGACGATGGTCATGCCGGGCTGGGTCACCCCGAGTTCAGGTCCGATGACGTGCACGATGCCTTGATTCTCGTGACCCCGAGGAAAGACGGTGATGCCGAACTCCGCACAGTTCTCCTCGAGCGCCTCGAGCTGTCGTCGCGAAATCGGGTCGGTCACTGGAACCGACATGGGCTCGGTCGGCACATTGTGATCGGCGGTGGCGAGAGTGAGGTCGGGCCGCCGCACGACACGACCGTTGAGGCGCAGGCCATCGAACGCCTGGGGTGACGTGACCTCGTGCACCAAGTGCAAGTCGATGTAGATCACCGATGGTTCACCAGGCGGTGATGCGACGAGGTGTTCTTCCCAGATCTTTTCGTAAAGAGTACGTCCCGTCATAATTAGCGAATCCCCATTATCTTCACTCGTAGCACCCCCGAGGGTGCCTCATATTCGACTTCGTCACCCACCGCGTGACCGAGCAGGGTTGAACCCAGTGGAGAGGTGGGCGATGCCACGAGGACGCCGTCGGGCTTCTCCTCGATCGAACCGATGAAGAACTCCTGAAAGTCCTCGTCTGAGTCGCCGTCGTAGACGATCCGCACGATGGAGGCGTGCTGGACGGCGCCGGCGTGTTCGTCACGCTCAACCAGCTCGTGATTACGGATCACGTTGTCGATCTGGCGGATGCGCGACTCCATCTTGCCCTGTTCGTCCTTGGCGGCGTGGTAGTCGCCGTTTTCGCTCAGGTCCCCGAGGAGACGGGCGGATTCGATCACGCGGGCGATGTCAGTGCGCCCGACGGTCGTCAGGTGGTGGTACTCCTCACGGAGTTTGTCCAGAGTTTCTTGAGTGATGCGATGAATTTCGCCCGCCATGACACGTCCCCAACTAGATACCGCGAATCCGATTCTACCGAGTTGCTTGGCGACGAAAGCGTGCGGTTTTGCTCGACGTGGCGCCGGACGAGCAAAATAGAAAGGACAAGGAGACCACTCATGACCCAGCACGTTCATTCGATTGCCGTAATCGGCGGCGACGGTATCGGTCCCGAGGTGACGGCTGCGGCACTTGACGTCGTGCGCGCCGCCGGAGTGAATGTCACCATTGAGTCCTTTGACCTGGGTGCCGCACGCTACCTGCGCGACGGATTTGTTCTGGATGACGCAACGCTGGAACGCTTGCGTGGATTTGACGCCATCATGCTCGGCGCCATCGGACCAGCCATTGGTGACACGCGCATCCCCGGGGGCACCTTGGAGCGCGGGCTCCTCTTGCGGATGCGCTTCGGCCTCGACCTCTACATCAATTACCGGCCGTTTCACGGCGTGGCGGGTTCGCTCGCGCCGGAGTGCGACTTCGCCATCGTGCGAGAGAACACCGAAGGCCCGTACGCCGGAGAAGGCGGCGTGCTGCGCTACGGCACGCCCCACGAGATCGCCACGCAGGGTTCGGTCAACACTCGCTTCGGTGTGGAGCGTTGCGTCCGGTACGCCTTCGAGCGCGCACAGCGCGCCGCACGTCCCAAGGTGACCTTGGTGCACAAGACCAACGTGTTGACTTTCGCCGGTGATCTGTGGTCACGCGTGGTCGCTGAGGTACGCGAGGACTTCTCCGACGTCGAGGTGGATTACAACCACGTCGACGCTGCGTGCATCTATATGGTGGAGGACCCCCAGCGCTACAACGTCATCGTGACCGACAATCTGTTCGGCGATATCTTGTCGGACCTCGCCGGTGCCGTGACGGGCGGCATTGGTTTCGCCGCCAGTGGCAATATCAATCCGACCAAGACCGGTGCGTCACTCTTTGAACCCGTGCACGGGGCCGCTCACGACATCGTTGGAACCAATCGAGCCAATCCGCTGGCCGCGGTGTCCTCGGCCGTCTTGATGCTCGAACACCTGGGGGAAGACGATGCGGCAGCACGCATCGCTCGCGCGGTGAGAGACTTTGAGGGTGACGCCTCGATTCTCGGAACGTCAGGAGTCACGACTCAACTATTAGAGAGGTTGTAAATGCCCATCACCCCGACCAAGAAGATCTGGATGGACGGACAGTTCGTCGACTGGGACAACGCCACGACGCACGTCTTGACGCACACCCTGCACTACGGGACCGGGGCGTTCGAGGGTATTCGCGCCTACAAGACTTCGTCGGGCCCCGCGGTGTTTCGCTTGCGCGAGCACATGGAGCGCTTGTTGCGCAGTTGCAAAATCTTGATGATCGACGTGCCATTTAGTTTGGACGAGTTGGTCGACGCCTGCGTCGAGGTGGTACGCGTCAATGATCAGACCGAGGGGTGCTACCTACGTCCTCTCGTGTACTTGGGCTACGGCGAGATGGGTATCAATCCTTTGAACTGTCCCGTCAATGTGGCCATCGCCGCGTGGCCCTGGGGCGCGTACCTCGGTGACCACGGCCTGGAGAACGGCGTGCGAATGAAGGTGTCGTCATGGATGCGCCACGCACCCAACGCGATGCCGACCGCGTCCAAAACCATTGGTGGGTACGTCAACTCGACTCTCGCCAAGGTCGAAGCGATCAGGGCGGGATACGACGAGGCGATCATGCTCGGACCCGATGCTCGCGTGTCGGAATGCACCGGAGAGAACCTTTTCATTGTGCGCGATGGACTGATCATCTCGCCGCCACCTTCAGAGGCGGGGGCGCTGCGTGGTATCACTCAGCACAGTGTCGTGACCATCGCCAACGACTTGGGCTATCAGGTGAGCTTCGAGGCGCTGCGTCGCGACGACCTCTACGTCGCTGACGAAGCGTTCCTCACTGGGACTGCCGCTGAGGTCGTGCCGATCGGTTCAGTGGATGATCGCGAGGTCGGTGACGGCAAGCCCGGACCCATCACCAAGGCCATCCAGGCGACGTACTTCAAGGCCGTTCGCGGTGAACTATCGCAGTACGAGAGTTGGCTGACGAGGGTCTAGGGCGCCACCAGGTAGTCTCGGAGCGTGACACAGCCCACTTTCTCGCCCGTATCTCGTAGTGGGGAAGTGCGGCCCACTGAAAAAACGTCGACCCCCGAGATCGGTCGAGCGAAGAAGGCGGGCTTGCTACGCCACCCTCCCAAGGGTCCACTGAGCGGGACGAACGCTCCGGGTGAGGGATACGCCATGTCGCTCGCCGAGCACGAGTGCGCGTCACTTCACGTCGAGGGTATCGAGCACCACGACCTGGTCACGGCCATTGGACTGGTCGCCGCGAAGCGGGCCAGTCTGGCGGGCCGCGGACCTACCGTCTACGACGTGCGCGTTGCGCTCGACATCTTCGGATTGCGAGACGGTGCAACAGCCGACGCCAGTCAGTTCGCAGGACTGGCCCATAGTTACGTCGCCCAGCGTCGTTTCGTCGACGCCGTCACCGAGGGACAACTCTTTCCCCAGCCCTAGTCGTCTCAACGAGGAGCCGTCATGAGTTTCGTATTGAATGAGGAACAGCGGGCGTTTCGAGACGTTCTCAAGGTATTCGTCAACGACCGTGTGGCACCGCACGCCGCGCGCTACGACCGCGAGCAGATCTTTCCCCAGGACTCGTGGGACGCATGCGTGGAGATGGACCTACCCGCACTCTGGGTCCCAGAGGCATACGGCGGGATGGGCGCCGACATGGTCACCCAAGCCGTTGTCGCCGAAGAACTGGCACGCGGGTGCGCGTCGATCTCGGTCACCTGGTTGATCTCCAAGCTCGGCATGTTGCCAGTCATGAACTTCGGGTCCGAGGAACTCAAGTCCACGTACCTGCCTCGAATCGCGGCCGGGACGGCCCAGGCGAGTTACTGCTTGTCCGAAGCTGACGCTGGTTCCGACGTCGCCGCGATGCGTTGTCGCGCCGAGCGGGTCGGTGATGAGTACATTCTCAACGGCTCCAAATACTGGATCACCAACGCGGGAGTATCAGACACTTATACCGTCTTCGCGTCGACCCAACCAACGGCCAAGAGTCACGGCATCACGTGTTTCCTGGTGGAGAAGGATTGGGGGTTGCAGTTCCCCAAACACGAGGACAAGTTAGGGCTCCGCGCGTCGCCCACCGGAGAGGTCGTCTTCGAGAACGTTCGCGTCCCGTTGTCGCACCGCATTGGCGAAGAAGGCGAGGGGTTTCGTATTGCGATGCACACGCTTGATCGTTCACGTCCCACCATCGGAGCCCAAGCCGTCGGGATCTCCCAGGCGGCGATTGACTTCGCCGCGGGGTACATGAAGCAACGCAAGGCCTTCGGTTCAGCTATTTCACAGTTGCAAGGTCTTCGTTTCATGCTCGCCGACATGGCGATCCGCACCGAGGCGTCACGCGCGCTCGTCTATGCCGCGTGCGCCGCGATTGACGCGGGCGACCCTGATCACAACTTGAATTATCTTGGCGCGGCGGCGAAGTCCTATGCGTCCGACACCGCGATGAGCGTAACTACCGATGCCGTACAGCTACTTGGGGGTTACGGATTCACCAAAGATTTTCCCGTCGAACGTTTCATGCGTGACGCCAAGATCACCCAGATCTACGAAGGAACGAATCAGATTCAGCGAGTTGTCGTCGCGAAGCACCTGTTGAATTAGGGCGGCGATGCAGTTTGCCAGGGCTGAGCGACCGGAACGACCGTCCTCGGTACTCCCATCGGCGCTACACCCATCATTCGGCCGCTCTCGAACTCGTCAGTACAGTAGATGGGTGCCGTCGGTCGTGAGGTGGTGACGTTTTCGAATTACAGACCACCTTCGACGATGTCCGAACCACGAGAAGTAGGAATGTGATGCCAGTATTAAACGCCAGCCCCCACGACGTGATGCGTCGAGCTCTCGCGAAGATGGACGACGACATGATTATGCGTGTGGTCGATGCGCTTCAACTGCAAGGGGCAAAATTAAGCGCCGTCGTCGCAGTGCCACTCCGATCACTGCAGAAGAAACGTGACGTGAATGCCTTCGCCGCGGGAGCACCGATCGACGCCGTTTCAGTACTTTTGGAATTGCTTGCCATGGACCCACTCGAAAAGGTGATCACCGCCCTGGGAGATCATGCCGAGTCGCCGAGCTACGAGCAACTCACCTTGGCAATCACATCACTGCGGGGTGAGACTCTTAACGACGACGAAGTCATTGCCGTCTTGGCTTTCGCGATCGGTAACGAATTCCCCGCGGCGCCGCATTGCCGCCAGATCTTGGGCGAGGACGAGACATTGGTCGCTGCCGGAGATTGAAGTGACCATCGGTCAGGCGTCACTACTTGTCGCCCAAGGTTGTTGATGAATCGGTACGCGAACAACGACGCCAACGGCGTGACGAAGAGAAGGCTCGCAAGGCCGCTCGAATCGCGAAAGTCAAAGTCGATCACCGTCACCCCAGGACGAAGCCCGCGAAGAAGCCGATGTCCGCCCCCGACACTTCGAAGAAGCCAACCATCGTGTTGCCGGTGGCACCTTCGCGCCGTGCGGTCACATTGACGCCCGCTGAAGCGGCACTCTACGACGCAGCCCATCCATTGGCCGGTTCCGTTGTCCTGACTGAGGTGCCCTTTGACAATGTCGATCCGGTGACTCCCGAGCAGCAATCGAAGATTCGTCCTGCAGTCGTTGTAGCCGCTTCTGATGACGGCCTCTTAGTTCGCGGAATCTATTCCAATGACTCATCGACGCGTAGTGTCTTTTCGCCGTGGCGGCGTCTCGGGCTTGACCATGTTTCGTACGTCGACGTCGCGCGCAGTCCTGTCGCGGCGGACGCTGAAGTGAATCGCCTGGGAACGTTGAACGACGAGGAGTGGAACGCGATTCTCTAGCGAACGCGTCGTATGCCGATTGCAGCGCGACACCTGCGCGGTTCGAGCGATACATTTCAAAACCTCTGTGCCGGCGGGAAGATTCCTGACGCTTTAGTGACCATCGACGATGGGTTGCAGGGTTCACACGGAATGACCAAGAGCGCGAAAGAGTTCGACAGTGCCGGCGCATTTCGATGCGGAAGAGCAATGATCGATGAACCTGCTGTCTCCAAGAATTCAAGCAGTTTTAGATTTGTCTAGTATCAGGACTTACGCCCTGGGACTCACTCTCTGGTGAGAACCGCGTCGAACGCGCCACAGCACGACGATCCCCGCGAGTGAAAGGGCCAATCCAGCCAATTGCACTCCCACCGACCCCGAGTGCGATTCGTCGCCCAGTAACCAGTGTTCGTCGCCGGCTCGCACCACGCCCCACACGATCATGGCCACCGCGCTGAGGGCACCCGCCGCGCGCGTGACCCACTTGGCTTCGAGGCGCAACAGTGCCAACCACAACAAAGCGTCCTCCGTTCCTTGAATCAGCGGCACGGGTACGCGCTTGCCGGCCTGGCCCACGTAGTGCAGGCCGAACCACGACGTCGTTTCGTGCCCACCGCCGCCGACCATGAATTGAGGACCTAGAACGCGACCAAGGGCCCATCCCGCGACGAGCGCCGGGATGAGCGCGTCACAAAACACACTGAGCCGCGACGATGGCCACCAGCGTCGTTGCAAAAGTATCCCAACCGGAAGTGCCAGAGCGATGCCTCCGAAGCTCGCGAGCCCACCCTGCCACACCGCGATCCACCGAGCCGGATGTCCGTCGTAATAGGACCAGTTCGTGGCGATGTTGGCCAGTCGTGCGCCGACGAGCCCCGCGATGATCAGGCCGACGGTGTAGCGAGCGAAGGGCGCGGTGTCGACCCCAGCGCGTCGAAAGCGACGTTCGGCGTAGAGGAAGGTGACGTACGCGGCAATTCCGAGTCCGAGTCCGTAGAGGTGGAAAACGAAGGGGCCGAGGTGAATCGAAGTGGGGACGCCCGACATCGCTAGGCGCGCACGCGACCTATCCCCGAAAAGCCGTAGCCCAGTCGGATCGGGGTGATGTGGACCTGGTACCCCGTCTCGGGTGCTTCGATCATGTTGCCACCACCGACGTACATCGCGACGTGTTCGTCACCGTTGTATCCGTAGAACAAGAGGTCTCCCGGTTGGATGTCCCACAGGGGAACTCGCTCGGTATCGTCGTACTGGGCGCCCGAGTAGTGCGGCAGGGAGATGCCGACCGCCTCGTAGGCCAACATGACCAGTCCCGAGCAGTCGACGCCACTGCGCGAGGCGCCGCCCCACGCGTACCAGGTGGCCGGTGGTCCGAGGTACGTTTCGGCGGCGGCCACCGCGGCTTCGCCCAGACCGTCGGGCGGGGGAGCGGGCGAGTTTCCTGGCGTCGGTGTGGCAACTGCCACAGCGACGGCGGCTCTCGAGCGGGCCGCCGCGGCGGCCGTAAGAGCGTTGTAGTAGGCGGTGATCTGACCTTCCACCTGGGAGCGAGCGGCTTCGATGTTGGCCTGGAGAGTCTCACCTTGGCGCAGCGCCGCCTCGGCCGCATTGTTGACGCTGAGGGCCTGAGCCTCCTCAGACGTCAAGATGCCGCGTTCTTGGGTCAGCTCAACTCGATTGGTCTTCAGCGCGGCGATCGCCGAGCCGATATTGCCCTCGGCCAATTGGCTGTAGACGGTGGTGGCACCGGCGTTGGCTGCGTTGTTAGTGAAGAGTGGGTTGTTCGAGTCAGCCGTTCCGTTGGTCACGTAGGCGAAGATGGCGTCGGCCTTGAGTTGCGCGTCGTCAGTGATTACCTTGCCCTGGATACCCGCGACGATGACCTTGGTGTTGGCGATGGTGTTCTTGATCTGATTCAACTTGAGGTGGGCCAGGTCGTACTTCTGATTGAGCACCTGCACTTGGGCGCCGACGCGCTGGATTTGCGAGTACAGATCAGCCGCTCTTGCCTTTTCTTGCGCAACCGTCATGGCGCCGGCGGGACGTGAGACGACAGTCACCATCGTCAAGGACACTGCGAATGCGGCGAGGACGGTGAGAATCCACCGGGACCTTTTAGGTCCGCTCGCGAGCCGTAGCGTCGTTGGGCGCGCGAGACGCTCGACGTGAGTCACGACTGCAAGGCTATCGTCTCGCGCGATAGCGGTACGGGCCGATGACAGAATTATCAGACGAACTACCTGATAAAGTCGCCTAAAATTGGCGTGAGCGCGACGAAATCCTTCGGTCGTGTGCTCTTGGATGCATTGTCTAGGCTGGCGGGATGAACGTCACAATGTTGCTCGCCGATTCCGCCCAAGTTGCCGAGGGCAAGCTCTACATCCTCGGAGGGGGCTGGTCCTTGAGCGGACCAGAGCCCGTTCCGTCGGCCGTGGCAATCAAGGTGGAAGTCGACACTCACGAGTTCGACCGCATGCACCACTGGGAGTTGTTTCTCGAAGACGCCGACGGCCAACTGGTGCAGTTCGATTCCCCCGAAGGTCCACAGACGATTGAGATCCGTGGCGACTTCTCGGCCAGCGCGCCTGATGGCGTGCCGGCGGGAACTCCGGTGGACGTACCCATCGCGGTGAACCTCGGGCCAATCCCGTTGGTACCCAATTCTCGATTCACGTGGCGCCTGGTCATCGACGGCGAATCGCTTGCGGGGGGCACGGCGTCGTTCACCACGCGGCCCCTACCCGCCGTCTTGTAGGACGTCTCGCCGCGATGCCCGAGGTCGCCCTCGAGCCCGAGGTGCTGGTCTCACTCGATTCCTTTCGTCGTGCGCTCAAGCGTGCCGACGCGGGACTTCGCCGCCCACTGCCTTGGATTGAACTGGACGATCCGTGGGCGATCTTCGTGAGCGAGGTCATGCTCCAACAGACCTCCACACGACGGGTCGTCGAACCCTGGCGACGATTTATGACCTCGTACCCGACGCCCGAGACGTGCGCGAAAGCGCCGCTGTCTGATGTATTGCGCCAGTGGAGTGGATTGGGATTTCCGCGCCGAGCCAAGTCACTTCACGACGCCGCGACGCTCATCACCGAGATGTTCGAAGGAGAAGTCCCGCGTGACCCGCACGACCTGCTTCGACTGCCCGGCGTCGGTCCCTACACCGCCAACGCGGTTGCGTCGTTCGCGTACGGTCGTCGCGTCGCGGTGCTCGACACGAACGTCGGACGAGTACTGGCCCGCGCACTGGCGAATCGGCCTCTTCGACCTCGAGAGGCACAGGCGTTGGCGACGGCGTTGTTGCCGCGTTCGCGCGTCGCCGCCTTCAACCAGGCACTGCTCGATCTCGGCGCACAGTTCTGTACCAGTACACCTCGGTGCACTCAGTGCCCGGTCGCGAAGCAGTGTCGATGGCATCGTGACGGGGGAGACGATCCCGCTCCGCGGTCCGCCGGCGTGTCGAGACCTCAGCGGGCCTTCGTTGGTTCGGACCGTCAGGTGCGTGGACGGATCTTGAAGTCCCTGTCCGACGGGGCGCTGCGCACGTCGAGTCTGCTGGCCGGACTCAACGACGTCGACGTGACGCGTATCGCGAAACTGGTTGATGACCTGGTGGACGACGGGCTCGTCGAACGTCGTGCGGACACACTGGCTTTGAGTGGTGATCACGGGACCCGCCAGTAGGGTTTGGTCGTGGAACCACTCGACGTGTCGCACTTCAAAGAAGTATTGGGTCACTACGCCACCGGACTCGTCATCGTGAGCGCCACGACACCCAATGGTCCCGCGGGTTTCACGTGTCAGTCATTTGGGTCGCTCTCGCTGGTGCCAGCGATGGTGACTTTCGCCGCAAGTTCCGCTGGCAACTCCTGGTCCCAAGTGCGCGAGAGCGACACGATCGGCATCAGCGTTCTCTCTGCTGATCAGGAAGACCTGGCTCGTCGCTTCGCCACGTCGGGTGTCGATAAGTTCGTCGGCGTGGCGTGGGAGAAGGGTCCGGGCGGTTCGCCATTGTTTGAAGGAGCCCTCGCCCAGATCGAGGGAACGCTGGATTCGATTGCGACCCACGGCGACCACGACATAGCCGTCGTCGCAGTTAGCTATGCGCTCGCCCGCAGTAGTCATCCCTTGATCTACTTCCGCGGTGGCTTCACCGAACTCGCCTGACGTCGCGCGACTGGCTACGCTGACTCTCGAGACGAGGAGGAGAGCCGTGCACGCAGGGGTGACCTCGTGTTGCTAATCCAAGTTGCCGGCGCCATCGTCCTGGTTGCCCTGGTCCTTGCCTTCTTGCTTCGCGGGCGTGTCGGCGCACGTCGGTCGGCGCCCCGAGCCGAGAAACGACCGACGTTTCCCCCGTCGCCCTACCAGCCCTCGATCGGATTTCGAATCCTCGACGGCAGCGAGTCCGAGAAGCCTCGTCCGGTCGAGCTCCCTCGACTCGACCCGGTAAAAGAGTTCGTCTTCAATGACCCCCTGGCGCAGACCAGCGAGCCGGTCCATCCGCCTCAACTACGCCACGACGAGCGGTGGGCGCTTGACCGGTCGATGCGTCGCGCTCCGCATCCGCGCGTTCGCCGACGCCGACGCCTAGCGTGGACCGTCACGGTCGCCTTGTTGGTCATCGCTCTTGTGGCGATCGTTGGCGCGAACTTCCACCTGCACTAACTGCTCGCGGTGAGTGCCTCGCCCGGGACGTCGAGTTCGTGGAGGATGAAGGCGAGGACCTGCGCCTCGTCGCGCCAGGCGTCGTAACGACCCGAGGGTCCTCCGTGTCCAGCACCCATTTCGGTCTTGAGGTACGCGACGTTGGCCGGGTTGATGTCTCGTAGCTTCAACACCCACTTCGCCGGCTCCCAGTACCCCACTCGCGAGTCATTGAGTCCGCCGGCCGCGAAAACGTGCGGGTACACCCGAGGTGAACCGTCATCGTTGGTTCCTCGAAGGTTGTCGTAGGGCGAGTACGACTTCATCGTTCGGTACGCGTCGGCACTGGCGTCAGGATTGCCCCACTCCTCCCATTCGCCGACCGTCAAGGGTAGAGAATCGTCCAGCATCGTCGTCAGGGCGTCGACGAAGGGGACTTCGGCCACGACACAACGAAAGAGTTCTGGGGCGAGGTTCATCACCGCACCCATCAAGAGCCCGCCGGCGGATCCACCGCGCGCTGCCAACTGTGCGGGGGTGGTCCATCCCTCGTTGATGAGATGGCGAGTGACGGCGACGAAGTCGCTGAAGGTCGTGGGTTTTTGCGCTAATTTGCCCATTTCGTACCATGATCGGCCCATCTCTCCACCACCGCGAACGTGAGCGATGGCAAAGATCACTCCGCGATCGAGCATTGAAAGCCGAAGTGAGGAGAAGGACGGATCGATCGAGATCTCGTAGCTGCCGTAGCCGTAGAGCAAGAAAGGAGCGGGCGCAACGGGGATCAACGTACCGCCCTCGGTGACTCGAACGACGTCGTGGCGTGCCACGACCGACACCGGGATGCGCTCACCGTCACTGGCGTCCACCCATAGACGTCCGGTGACGTAGTGACTCGCGTCGTATCCGCCCAAGACGCGTTGCTGCTTGAGGGTGGTCATCACTCCCGTCACCACGTCGACGTCACCCACGAGGCGTGGGGTGACCAGTGACGTGATCGACACGCGTAGCGAGGGTGTCTCGTACATCGCGTTGGCCGACAGTGACACCGTGGCGGGGCCGGGCCCCGCGTCCACGAAGCGCGCTCGGGCGAGGAGACTCTCGCCGAAGGGATCGGGGCCTTCCGCTAGGGGAGCGATTCGTACGGTGGCGCTGCCTTCGTAGCGTTCGGAGATCGCGAGGAAGGACGAAAAGGCGTCGACGCCGTCGAGACGTTGACCCGGACGATGCGCAATGAGTTCGCGCCATTGGGACGACTCGTCTTCCACCCGGCGCGCCAACAGACGAAAGTCCGTCGCGTCCTCGTTCGTGATCTTGAGCCACCAGCCCTGACCCGCGGTGTCACGATAGTGCTCGACGCCGTATTCGATCCCCGTCGATCGGGGTTCGAGTAATTGAAAATCTGCGGTGGGAGTACGAGCGTCGAGGAACAACATCTCTGAGGTGGACGATGAGGAGATGGCGACGAGGATCACGTCGTCGTCGCGACTGCGCCCCACCGACACGTTGAACTGCGCGTCATCTTCTTGGAGGACGAGGACGTCGTGGTCGCTGGACGTGCCCAGTTCGTGGCGCCAGAGTTGCCACGGACGCATCGCCTCATCCACTCGGGTGTAGAAGAAATGTTGACTATCGCCCGCCCATGCGAAGCCGTAATACACGTCTTCGAGTTCGTCGTCCACGGGGGCCTGTCCGGCGAGGGGACGTATCGACAGGTGGTGACGCTCGTCACCCTCGAAGTCGGTACCCACTGCGACCCACGCATCGTCGGGACTCACCGCCAGCACCCCGACCGAGAGGAAGTCGTGACCCTCGGCTTCAACGTTCTCGTCCAAGATGACTTGTTCGTCGTCCAACTCGACACCCGGGGTGATCACCGGCGGCGTGTCGACTCCGTCACTCACCCGGAGTCGACAACTGATGGGGTAGTTGAGGCCCTCGCGGGTACGTTCGTAGTACCACCAGGTGCCGCGACGTACCGGGACTGAGATGTCGGTCTCTTCGATACGCGCCTTGATCTCGTCGAAGAGTTGGCTCTCCAGTGGCGCGAGGTAGGCCAGTTCTTCGGCCAGGAAGGTGTTCTCAGCGCGCAAGTGGGCGAGAACTTCCTCGTTGTCTCGTTCGTTGAGCCAGTAGTAGGGGTCAGTGCGTACATCCCCGTGACGCTCGATAAGAAAGGGGCGTTGGGGGACATGGGGCGTCAAAGGCATGGCACCACTCTGCCAGACGAGGCTATTTTTACCGTCAGAGGAGCCAGTCGAGTTAGTACTATGGCCATAGGGTTAATCCCACGGAGGAGTGCAATGGCCATCGATAACTTGGATTTCAGTCGTTACCAGTTGGGCTGGTCGGACGACCAGATCCCCGTCTTCAAGCCGAAAAAGGGCATTAACGAAGCCATCGTTCGTGAAATGTCCGGCATCAAGAGCGAAGAACCGTGGATGCTCAACTTTCGTCTGAACGCCCTCAAGCGCTTCGAGAAGAAGCCCATGCTGGAGTGGTTCGCCAATCGGATGCCCGACCTCGATTTTAACGACATCTATTACTACATCAAACCAACTGAGAACCGCGTCGAGCGCTGGGAAGACCTGCCGGACGCGATCAAGAACACCTACGAGCGACTGGGCATCCCCGAAGCCGAACGCAAGTACTTAGCGGGCGTCACCGCCCAGTACGAATCCGAAGTCGTGTTTCACCGTAATCGCGAGGACTTGGAGCGCCTGGGCGTGCTCTTTTGTGACATGGACACCGCGGTGCGTGAGTACCCCGACCTGGTGCGAAAGTACTTCGGTACGGTCATTCCTCCCAACGACAACAAGTTCGCTGCGCTCAACTCCGCCGTGTGGAGTGGTGGTTCGTTCATCTATGTCCCGCCGGGGGTCAACGTCGACCAGCCGCTTCAGGCGTACTTTCGCATCAACACTGAGAACATGGGGCAGTTCGAGCGCACGCTGATCATCGCCGACGAAGGTTCGCAGGTTCACTACGTCGAAGGGTGCTCCGCTCCGGTGTACTCAACGGACTCGCTGCACTCGGCCGTGGTTGAACTCGTAGCCCTCAAGGGTTCGCGTATCACGTACACCACTATCCAGAACTGGTCGAACAACGTGTACAACCTCGTCACCAAGCGCGCGCGCGCCGAAGAGGAAGCGCACGTCGAATGGATCGACGGCAACATCGGCTCACGATTGACAATGAAGTACCCGAGCGTCTACTTGATGGGTCCCAAGGCCTCGGGCGAAGTGTTGTCGGTTGCCTACGCGGGGCCCGGTCAGATTCAAGACGCCGGCGCCAAGATGGTGCACTGTGCGCCCGAAACGACGTCGACGATCATCTCGAAATCCATCTCGAAGGACGGCGGCCAAACCACCTATCGCGGCCTCGTGAAGGTCGAAGAAGGCGCCACCGGTGCCAAAGCCTTCGTGCGCTGTGACGCGCTGTTGCTCGATGAGCAGTCCATCTCCGAGACCAAGCCTTACATGGAGGTCGGCGAACAAGATGCGTCGATCGGTCACGAGGCGACGGTGTCCAAGATTGGCGACGACCAGCTGTTCTACTTGATGAGTCGCGGTTTGACCGAGACCCAGGCCATGGGCATGATCGTGAACGGCTTCATCGAGCCCGTGACGCGTACTCTGCCCATGGAATACGCCGTTGAATGGTCTCGTCTCATTGAACTACAGATGGAAGGTTCGATCGGTTAGGTCGTGGTGGTGGCTTTGGTCCACACCGCCTCGGGCGTGACACAATGGAGACGACATGGGAATGCGCGAAGAATGTAAGCACTTCCAGAGCCGCACGTACGCCTCTGGGGAAGTTGCTCGATTCTGCGTTCTTGGAAACGCGCCGGACCAGCCGTGGAGTTGTCCCGAGAACTGTCTCACCTACGAGCGACGTTTCGCCGACGTGGGGTGGTCTCACGGATCGTTGGCGCGCCGACCAAACGTCGAGACACCACCTGACACCGACGTCCCACTCGAGGACCGACGCGACATCCTCAACGCGGCGAGCGACATCATCGACGCCGTCGCTCCGGGGCTCTTTGAAGAACGACGACGAGAGTTGGACGAGATCGAGAAGAGGGATCGGCGCGGATGGAAGTTCTGGCGCCGCTAGCACCGCGTTGTCGCGCCAGACGTCACGACGTCGACCGGTAGACTTCCCAAGCCCTCGCTTATGACAACTTTCGCTGAATCAGCCCTCTCGTTTCTAGACGCGCGCCCCGACGCGCCCAGTCGGGTCGATGCCTGGGGCGCGTTCTGCGCGCTCGGTTTGCCGACGACCGTGGACGAGGTGTGGCGATACGCCCCCCTCGGTGACCTGGACCTCGACCGTTTCTCACTCGCCGATCTCACCGAACAACCTCCGGTGCTCTCGACCTTGGCGTCTGACCTGGCGTTACGCGCGGGCCTCGTGGTGCGTGTCGTTGACGGGTACCTGGTCGACGTCATCGGTGAGCTCGAAGGAGTGAGCGTCACCGCGACCGAATCACAGTGGTCGTCGCGATATGAATCGGACGCTTTCGCTCAGCTCAATTGCGCGCTGACGCCCGCGACCATTACCTTGAGCGTCACCGAGGGTGTCGAGGTCGCCGAGCCCATCGTCATCTTGAACACCACGACCACCGGTGCCTCGTTCCCCCAAGTGCTCGTTACCTTGGGTCGGTCCTCGCGTGCGTCAGTCGTGGAGTACCTCGACGGTGGCGTCGACGCGCTCGTGGTGCCCGTGACCGAATTCGAGCTCGGCGACAATTCGTCGTTACGTGTCAGTACCTACCAGCGTCTCGACGCGACGGCGTGGCACATCGCGCGTTCGACGGGTCGACTCTCTCGTGACGCGCGACTCAGCCAGGCGGTCATCAGTATCGGCGGCCACTACAACCGCTCACGCAACGACGCCGAGTTCCTCGGCACCGGAGCGGAGAACGAACTACGCACGACGTTCTTGGGCTCAGCCGACCAAGTGCACGATTTTCGCACCCGTCAGTACCACAAGATCGGTCGCGGCCACTCCACGCTGCTCTCGAAGGGTGCGGTCGCGGATAACTCGCGTTCGGTCTATACCGGTCTCATCGAGATCGAAAAAGGTGCCAAGCGCACCGACGCGCGCCAGACGAATCACAACCTCTTACTTTCGCCGCACGCTCACGCCGACTCGGTACCGAATCTCGATATTCGCGAGAACGACGTCATGTGCGCGCACGCGTCGAGCGTTGGTCCCCTCGATGAGCTCCAGCGTTGGTACCTCGAATCGCGCGGTGTATCGCGACCTGACGCCGAGCGCCTCATGATCCAGGGCTTCTTCTATGAGATGCTCGCGACGCTTCCGCGCGACTTGGCCGAGGTGGTCGAACGTGACCTGGGCGACACCCTGGGCCAAGTGAACATCGTGACGCCATGACGAACTACGACATCGGTACGTTGGACGACTACGTCCACGGCGAGGCGGTCCAGGTGCGTCGGGGCGACCGGACGCTCGTGGTCGTACGCATCGATGACGACATCTACGTGCTCGACGATCGTTGTAGCCACGAGGATTTCTCCCTCGCCGAGGGTGAGGTCGACGTCGAGACCTGTGAGATCGAATGTGCCCGTCATGGCGCGATGTTCCATCTCAAGGACGGTCAACCGGCGTCATTCCCGGCCACGCGACCAGTACGGAACTACGACGTGGTGACCGAGGCCGGGCGCCTGCAGGTGGTGGTGAGTTGAGTACCTTAACGATCTCGGGTCTGCGCGTCGAAGTCGCGGGCAAGGAAGTCTTGAAGGGCTTTGACCTGTCGATGGCCTCGGGAGAGGTCCACGTCATCATGGGGCCGAATGGTTCGGGCAAGTCGACGCTCGCTCACGCCATTGCCGGACACCCGGGGTACAAGGTGCTGAGCGGTTCGGTCCTTATTGATGGAGTCGAGTTGCTCGACCTCTCGCCGACCGAGCGTACCCGCCACGGTCTCTTTCTGGCGCTACAGCACCCCATGGAAGTACCTGGGGTACGACCTCACGATCTTTTGGTAGCCGCGGGTGCGTCACCCGATCGACTGCTCGATCGAATGCGCGAGGAGGCGATCCGCGTCGAACTTCGCCCCGAAGTGTTAGACCGCTTCGTCAACGTCGACTTGTCCGGTGGAGAACGTAAGCGCGCCGAGATGGTGCAGTTGGCCATCCTGCGCCCCAAGTTCGCCATGCTCGACGAGATCGATTCGGGACTCGACGTGGACGCTCTGGGTGCGGTCGCTCGGCGCCTACAAGAAGCGACGACCCAATGGAACTGTGGCGTACTCGCGATCACCCATTTTCGTCGACTACTGCATGAACTTACGCCGACCAAGATTCATGTGGTCAGCGATGGTCGCGTGGTCGCCACTGGCGGTCCCGAACTGGCCGAAACGCTGGAGCGTGACGGCTACGAGCCGTTTCGAATTGACCAGAAGTAAGAGGATTTCTTAGTTTCGACTGGTAACGTTGCGTGATGCCTTCAGGACCCTCGGACGACGAACCTGGTCGTACACGGAAATCCGAGCAGCGCGCGGCGGGACTCGCGAATTCTCATCGTTTGGCCGCCCTGGGTGAAGCCATCGACCAAAAGTCCGGTATTCCTCATAAGACACGCAAACCCAAGGTGCAACGCACCGGATGGCGTCGTCATAAGAAGTGGATCTACTCCGGAGTGGCTCTCGTCGTCGTCGTCGCCCTGGTGATTGGCGGGAGTTACTTCTACGCGTACTGGCGTTTCAGTCAGGTGAAGAAGTTCAACGACACCGCTGAGGTCAAACGCGTCGGCAACCAACCCTTCAACATTCTAGAGATCGGGTCGGACTCGCGTGCAGGACTCACCGGCTTCGTCGCTCGTCAGACCGGCGCCTCGACTGGCGCCGTCTCGGGCCAGCGCAGTGATGTCATCAAGATAATGCACGTCGATCCCATCAAGGGCACCGTGACGGTCCTGTCGATTCCGCGCGATACCGTCGTCACGTTGCTCGCCAACCAGTCCACCTACGGCAAATACAACCGGTTGAACGTCAATTTCCAAAACGGTGCCACGCTCTTGACCAAGACGATCTCCGCCGACTTCGGCATTCCCATCGCACACACGATCGTGGTGAGTTTCGCTGGGATCATCAACGCGGCTGACGCGCTCGGTGGCGTCAAAATGGACTTCCCCTACCCGGCCAAGGACGCCTTGTCAGGTCTCAACATTCCACATGCCGGGTGCCAGAACATCACGAACTTCCAGGCGCTGGCGCTCGTGCGCAGTCGTCACTACCAGTGGTATCAGAACGGTGTGTGGAACACCGACGTCACCAGTGACTACGGGCGCATTTATCGTCAGAATGAGTTCATCAAGGCCATGATCTCCAAGGCCAAGGGACTGTACAACCCCCTCACCATCAACAACTTCCTTTCCAAGTTGCCCTCAGGCATCGCCCTGGACAGCAACTTCTCCTTCAGTGAGTTGGTCGGACTCGTGATCAAGTTCCACAATCTGGACCCGACGAACCTCTTGACCTACACCTTGCCGACGGCTCCGGGGAGCTTCGGGAACTTGGGCAGCATCCTGTTCGTCCAGGAGCCGGCGATGCAACAGACCCTGGAAAAGATATTCGGCTCACAACTCTTGAAACCCACCAACCCGCCACCCGTCGACTCGGCTGGTGATACCCCCACGTGGAATCCCACCACGACCACAGCGTCGACGTCGTCGGTGCACATCCCCTCGACTGGAAAGTTCCTCGTCAACGTTGCTGCGACAACGGGGACCACGACGACGACAATCCCGCCAGAGGGCGACCAGTTCTTTGACCCCTCGCCCTGCTAGTCACTGCAAGCATGGACCTTTAGGCGGGTACTTCGTCCAGCGCTTGGGTCAGGGTATTCCACGCCAACGTCGCACACTTGATGCGCACCGGAAACTTCACGACGCCCGCGAGGGCCGCGAGCTCTCCGAGTCGTCGAATGTCGGCGTCCGCGTCGACCGACTCCGCGTCGTCAAGGTGGCGTTCGTGCACCGTCATGAGTTGCTTAAAGGTAGCGATGGTCTCACGAACCTGCTCGAGGGTCTTGCCCTTTACCGCGGTGCTCATCAGCGATGACGACGACTGGGAGATCGAACAACCGTGACCGGTGAGCTTGATGTCGCGCAATATGCCGTCCTCTATCTGGGCGTACACGGTGATCTCGTCTCCGCACAAGGGATTGAATCCCTCGACGCGAAGTGCGGGCGGGGGGAGTTCGCCGCGATTACGTGGTGAACGGTAGTGATCAAGGATGATCTCGCGGTACAGGTCGTCGAGGCCGGGCACAGTTATCCGAACATCTCCACAGCGTGCGTGAGGGCCTCCAACAAGACGTCGGTGTCCTTGACGAGTGAATATGGTCCAAAGGACGCCCGAGCGGTCGCCGCCAGGCCGAATCTCTTCATGAGTGGTTTGGCACAGTGGTGACCTGGTCGTACGCAGACACCGAATTGGTCCAAGACCTGGGCGACGTCGTGTGGGTGCACGCCCTTGACGTCGAGGCTGATGACGCCACCGCGCTCAAGGGTGTCCGCCGGTCCGATCACACGTACCGTGTCGCCGAAGTCGAGCGAGAGTCGCGTCAAGGCGTCGGCCGTGAGCTCCTTCTCGTACGCCGCGATGTTGTCCATGCCGAGTCCTTCGAGGTACTGCACGGCGGCTGAGAAGCCGGCGACCTCGGCGATGGGTGGGGTTCCCGCCTCGAATCGCGTGGGGCCTCCCGCGGGCGTGTATCCGTCCACGCTGACGTCCTTGATCATGCCGCCGCCACCTAGGAACGGTGGCATCGACTCGAGGATGTCGGCACGGGTCCAGAAGATCCCCAACCCCGTGGGTCCGAGCATCTTGTGCGCCGAAAAGGCGAGGAAGTCGATGTCGAGGTCGACGAGGTCGGTCCGAAGATGGGCGACGGACTGAGCGCCGTCGACCGCGATGAGCGCCCCGTGGGCGTGAGCCATGTCTGCCAGGGCACGAACGGGATTGATCGTGCCCAGCACGTTGGACATGCCAGTCACCGATACCAGCTTGACACCCTGCATCAACCCATCGATGTGTGAGAGGTCCAAGCGGTAGTCGTCGTCCACCGGTATGAAGCGAACCTCGACGCCGTGGGCGTCGCGAAGTTGGAACCACGGAACGATGTTGGCGTGGTGTTCCATCTCGGTCACGAGGACGACGTCACCGGGCGAGAGGAACTTCGTTCCCCACGAGCGCGCGAGAAGATTGAACGACTCCGTGGCGTTCTTGGTGAAGACGATCTCACCCGATCCGCCAGGGGCGTTCAAGAAACGTGCGGCCGCGTCGCGGCCGCCTTCGTAGATCGCAGTCGCTTCGTTGGCGGTCTGGTACACGCCGCGGTGGACGTTGGCGTGGTGGCTCTCGTAGTAGCGGTCCATCGCCTCGATGACTGCGCGCGGGGTCAACGATGACGCGCCAGAGTCCAAGTAGGTGATGGGTCGTCCGTTGATGACGCGGTGCATCAAGGGGATGTCGGTACGTACCCCCTGGGGGTCGAAGTTCGTCACAGGCTCACCGGTGGGCGCAACTCGTCGTACCCGCGCACCTCGATGTCTTGAGCGAGTGAGGCATCCCCCGACGTTTCGATGCGCCCGTCGATGAGAACGTGTACGTGATCGGGCTTGATCTCCTCGAGCAACTTCACGTAATGGGTCACGACGAGCACGCCCATGTCGGGGTGTTCGTCGCGCACCGTGCGAACACCGCGCGCGACGATGCGCAGGGCGTCGATGTCCAGGCCCGAGTCGGTCTCGTCGAGCATCGCCAACGCCGGGGCGAGTAAGGCCATCTGCAGGACTTCGTTGCGCTTGCGCTCGCCACCGGAGAACCCGTCGTTGAGGTGACGTTCGGCGAACGCGGGATCCATGCCTAGACGGTCCATCCACTCCATCAAGTCGAGGCGAACTTCGAGGACGCTCAACTCGTCGAGGCCCTTTCGCGCGGCGATGGCCTGACGCAAGAACTGCACCACCGATACGCCACTGATGGCCTCGGGATACTGGAAGGCGAGGAAGATGCCGGCGCGCGCTCGCTCGTCGGGGGTCCAGTTGGCGATGTCCTCACCGCGAAAGAGGATCGTGCCGCCGGTGACCACGTAGCCCGGGTGGCCCATGATGACGTTGGCGAGAGTGGATTTGCCCGCGCCGTTGGGCCCCATGAGGGCGTGCACCTCGCCGACGTTGATGGACAGATCAACGCCGCGCAAAATGGCGGCACCGTCGGCTTCTACCTGGAGATTACGGAGTTCGAGCAGGGGCGTTGTCACGCGTGACAGCCTACCGGGGGCGCTGGCGGGCCGTTCCCGAACGGCACTTACCAGCCGCGCGCCACCCACTCGTCGAGGTGTGGTCGCTCCACGCCGATCGTGGTGGCGGCGCCGTGACCGGGCCAGACGATGGTGTCTTCGCCAAAACGTTGAAGGAGACGTTCGTCGATGGAAGTGATGATCGTGGCAAAGTCACCGCCTTCGAACGACGTGGCACCCGGTCCTCCGGGGAACAAAGTGTCGCCGCTAAAGAGTACGGGGGTGTCCACGAGGGAAAAACAGATGGACCCGGGGGTGTGTCCCGGAGTATGGACGGTGCGCAGTCGAAGATCGCCCACCGCGTGGTCGACGTCGTCGTCGAGGAGATGGTCGTAACTGGGCAGGAGGGCGGCATCCTCGGCGCGCACCCATACCTCGATGCCCGCGTCGCGCACCTGCTCGACGGCACCGATGTGATCCCAGTGTCCATGGGTCTCGAGCACAGACGCGACGCCGAGTGTGCGTGCCACGTCGAGGAGGTGTTCGTGCTCGTTGGCGGCATCGATGAGCGCGGCCACGCCCGTGCGGCGACAGCGCACGACGTAGACGTTGTTATCGACGGGTCCGACCACGAATCGGTAGACCTGCGCTGCAGCGTCGGACCACACGAGGGCCACGTTCTCCATGGAGGCAGTCTTACAGGACGGGGAGCCATCGTGACACGACTTACGATGGTGGGCACCCATGATCGAACACGAACAACTCACCAGTGGTACTTCAGTGCTCGACTTGAGAGTGGCGCGGTCCGAAAGTCGACCCCTCGCCAATCACGTCTTGATCCTCGTCCACGGACTGCCTCGAGCGATGGGTATGGGTCGACAGGCGGCGGGTCTGCTGCCCGAATTGGCCGAACATCTGTCCAACGAGTCGGGTTGGCTGGTCGCGACGGGCACCCTGTCAGGCGTGGGGTCGAGCACCGGAACCTTTTCCGCGTCCAAGTGGCGCTCTGACCTCGAGGTGATCATTGAACGCGTGGCTGAGGGTGAGCCGCGGATTTCCTTAGCCGGCTTCGGTTTTGGCGGATCTCTGGCTCTGCACGTCGCGGCCCATGACGAACGGATTCGTGGGGTGGCCACGTTCGCCTCACCGGCCAACCTGGCGCAGTGGTGTGGCGACGCCGACGACTTCTATCGCTCAGTGCAGGTGGCGGGCGTGGTGGGCGACCCCGAGGAGTTGCTCGAGCCCGACGCGCTACGCGCCGACGCGATCGCGATTGATCCCGTCGGTGCCATCACCCACGTTCCTCCGCGACGGCTCCTCATCGGACACGGGTCCGACGATATGGAGGTCCCGGTTGGTGACGCGCGGCTGCTGGTGATGGGTGCAGAGGGGCGCGCGGAGTTACGCATCATCCAAGGCGCCGGACACCAACTGCGGGCCGATCCGCGCATGGTGGCCACGTTGCTGGGTTGGCTCGACCGCCACCGTTAGGCGAGTGCGAAATCCAGTGCCTGACGCAAGGCACGCGCCGACTTCTCGGGGTCGCTCGCCAGCGTCAAGTAGCGAACCACCACGAAGTGGCGAAGACCCCGGGCCACCAGGTCACCGACGTTTGCATCGGTGACCCCTCCGGTGACGAACACTGGCAGGGTGCTACGGGCCTGGGCGTCCACGGCGTACTGAATCCCCGTGCCGGGACGTCCCTCCTTGGTAGGCGTCTCGACGACTGGTCCCGCCGACAGGTAGTTCACTGCTTCGGCCAAACCCGCGTCGAACTCAGCGTCGGCGTGGGTCGAGAGGCCGATGATCGCCTCGGGTCCGAGGATGGCACGACAGTGCGCCACCGACTCGTCGTCTTGACCCACGTGCACGCCGTCCGCTCCGACGCGCGCGGCGAGTTCTGGCGAGTCGTTCATGATGAAGGGGACACCGAAGTCATGGCAAATCGGCATCATCACTTTGGCTTGGGCGACGCGTACGTCGTCGGGTAGGTCCTTTTCTCGCAGTTGCACGACGTCGACGCCCCCGCGTAATACCGCCGATAGAAAGCTGGCCATATCGTCACGTTGGCCTACACAGAGGTAGAGCGAACGGGTGGCGAGATCAAACACGGGTACCACCATAGGTTCTGACAACGCCCCGTCGGGTACGTTCGTGGGGCAGAATGGGTGAATGCAGATTCCCGCCAAGGCCGAGTACGCGATTCGCGCGCTGCTCACCCTCGCGGCGAGTAACACCTCGGTGAGCGCCGAACATCTCGCTCAGGAGCAGGAGCTCCCCTCGAAGTTTCTCGGCGCCATCATGTCGGACTTGCGCCGCGGCGGGCTCGTCACTTCCCAACGCGGGCCCGAGGGTGGGTTTCGACTGGCGCGTGACGCCGACGACATCATGATCGCCGATATCTTGCGCGTCGTGTCAGGACCCCTGGCCGGCGTGCGGGGCATGCGACCCGAGACCTTGATGTACGAAGGTGAGGCGACGCACCTGCGCGACGTATGGGTCGCGGTGCGCGCGGCGCTGCGCGAAGTACTCGAGCACGTCACGCTCGGACAAGTTCTGCGTGGGGACCTACCGACGTCGGTGACTCGTTTCAGCGAGGATCCCGACGCGTGGATAACCCGTCACCCGTGAGGCGAATCCACACGGACGGTTCGTGCCGCGGTAACCCTGGCCCGGGCGGCTGGGCCTGGGCGGCGGGTACCGAGGACTTCGCTAGCGGGTCCGACGCCCACACGACGAATCAACGCATGGAGGTCCTGGCAGTCATTGAGGCCCTGCGCGCGAATCCCGAGGGTCCCGTGGAAATAGTGAGTGACTCGACCTACGTCGTGAAATGTTTTCACGATAAGTGGCACGTCGGATGGCTTCGGCGAGGCTGGAAGAACTCCCAAGGTCAGCCCGTGGCGAATCGAGACTTGTGGGAGGTGCTGATTCCCCAGGTGTTGAACAGCTCACGCGACATCGAGTTCACCTGGGTCAAGGGCCACTCGGGAGATTTGATGAACGATTTCGTCGACGCTCTCGCAACCGAGGCGGCTGACCGTCAACGGGGCCGATCCTCGAGCGGCTAACGAATCTCGTTGCCGCCGCGAAACATTAGGATTCCCCAGGGGGCAATCCAGACTCTTTGAAGGGAAACACAGTGGCTAACGAGGTCCAGAAGTTCGATGTGGTCGTAATCGGAGGAGGACCTGGTGGTTACGCCGCCGCCCTCTACGGCGCGGCCGCCGGTCTTAACATTGCCCTGGTTGAGCGTGACAAGGTGGGTGGTACTTGCCTGCACCGCGGATGTGTTCCCGCCAAGGAATTCCTCGAGACCGCCCATGTTCGGCGCACACTGGAGCACTCCAGTGAATTCGGTATCACCTCCACTGGTGTTGCCGTCGATTTCGCGGTCTCTCAGACCCGCAAGAACGAGATCGTCGATCGTCTCTACAAGGGCCTGTCGGGTCTCATCAAGGGACGAAAGATCACCGTCTTCGAGGGCACCGGGCGACTGGACGCGAACCTCACGGTGAACGTCGTTGACGGAGCCGACGCTGGCGTCGTCGCTCAGGGCACCAACATCATCATCGCGGCTGGTTCGGTGCCGCGCACCCTGCCCGGATTCGACGTCGACGGTAAGTTCGTCTTCACGTCGGACGAGTTCCTCAACCTCACGAAGTTGCCCGCTTCGGCGGCGGTCATCGGTGGAGGCGCCATCGGATGCGAGTTCGCCTCGATGCTCGCCGATATGGGCACCAAGGTAACCATCCTCGAAGGCCTCCCCTCGATTTTGGCTGGCTGCGACAGTGAAGTGGCGTCGGTGATCCAACGCGCCTTCAAGAAGCGTGGCATCGACATTCAAACGGGTGTAAAGATCACCGGGCACACGCCCACCAAGAAGGTGACCGCGGTGCACATCGAGGGCGCCGACGACGTCAGCGTCGAGATGGTCGTCGTCTCGGTCGGACGCAGTCCGCGCACCCAGGACCTCTTGGGTGAGGGAACCGGAGTCGAGATCGACACCCGAGGTTTTGTCGTGGCCGACGGCTATATGCGCACGGCCAACCCGAACGTCTTCGCCGTGGGCGACGTCGTCGCCGGAACGCCTCAGTTGGCTCACGTCGGTTTCGCTGAAGCGGTCGTAGCGATCAAGACGATCATCGGCGAGGCCGTAGTGCCCGTCGATTATGACCGCGTCCCCTGGGCCATCTACTCGAACCCCGAAGTCGCCTTCTGTGGCCTTACCGAAGCGACCGCCAAGGAGCGTGGCTACGACGTGGTGGTGAAGAAGGACCCATTCGGGGGCAATAGCCGAGCACAGATCATCGGTGAGACCGAGGGCGTCGTCAAGATCATCGCGGAGAAGCGCTCTGACGGGACGGCCGGCCAGATACTTGGTGTGCACATGGCCGGACCGTGGGTGACCGAACAACTCGGCGCGGGGTACTACGCCGTGAACTGGGAGGCCACTGCCGAAGAAGCAGCTGCGCTGATCCAGCCGCACCCCTCACTGTCAGAGACCTTTGGCGAAACACTGCTCGCCCTCGCGGGTCGAGGAATCCACCTTGGCTGACGTCACCCTCCCGTCGCTGGGTGAATCGGTCACCGAAGGCATCATCACCCAATGGTTCAAGAAGGTCGGCGACGCCGTCGCGCGCGACGAACCTCTCTTTGAGGTGTCGACCGACAAAGTCGACTCCGAGATGCCCTCACCCGCCGCCGGGGTTCTGACCCAGATCTTGGCCGAAGAGGGCGATACTGTCCAGACCGGCGCCCGCGTGGCGGTCATCGATGAGAGTGGCGCCGCCGCTCCTGCCCCTGGCGAGTCCGCCGTGACGACGCCGTCCGCGGTGTCGTCACCGGGAGTGTCGTTCCCGTCGCCACCAACGCCAACACGACCTTCGGCGCCGTCCGGTTCGGACGCGTCGGGGGCACCTGGAGTCGTCGTTTCGCCCGTGGTGCGACGTATCTTGATGGACGGGGGTGTCGAAGCGTCCTCGGTGACCGGTACTGGCACGGGTGGGGCCATCACGCGTCGTGACGCCGAACGGGCCGTCGCTCTCGGGCCAACCGAAGAAGTGGTCGTCGCCTTGACCAACGGACGCCGTCGCATGGGTCAGCACATGAGCGTCTCCATCCTCTCGGCGCCGCACGGATTCATCGCGGTCGAAGTCGACGCCGGCGTGTTCGACGACGTGGACGCACTCGGCCGCGAGACGCGCGACGGTTTCGCCATCACGCACGAATCGGTGATCACCGTCGCGGCAGTTCGCGCACTGGCCGAGTTCGAGTTCTTGAACGCTACCTTCGCCGACGATCAGCTGACGGTGCATCGCACCATTTCGGTGGGCTTCACTCGCCACGTGGAAGATGACGGCATGCTCGTGCCGGTGGTGCACGCCGCCGCTGGTCTTACGTTGCGCGCTTTGTCACGGCGCACGGCCGAGCTCGACGAGCGCCTGGCGTCGCGCCAACTGAACGCCGACGACCTCATGGGCGGGACCTTCACCGTGGCGTCAGCCACCAGTGAGCACACGCTGTGGGCCGAGCCGATCATTATCCAACCCCAGGTCGCCGTGTTGAGCGTGGGAGCAGTGCGTCACGTGCCTGTGGTCGTCGACATCGACGGCGTTCCGACATTGGCGGTCGGACGACGCGTGATCCTCGGCTTGTCCTTTGATCACCGTGTCTGCGACTCGGTGGCCGCGGCCAATTACCTCGAGCGAGTGGGCGAGTTGCTCGCCGGACTCGACGTCGCCAGCGAGCGATAGTGCTGCGTCGTCGTCACTTGGGGCGCGTGAGTTTCGCCGAAGCCGACGACCTCCAGCGCGCGTTGTTCGAAGCCTCCGAGGACTACGTGTTGTTGTTCGAGCATCCGCCGACCTACACCCGAGGAATTCGCGCCCACGAGGATCATTTTCTGATCGCGGCGGAGTTGCTGGACGCCGACGTCGTCACCACGGATCGAGGTGGTGACGTGACCTATCACGCCCCCGGTCAAGCTGTCGGCTGGGCGATCGTCACCGTCGAGGACCACCCCGCGGCCGGACGCCTGCACGTCACGAGACTCGAAGACGCGGTGATCGCCACGGTTCGCGCTTTCGACCCCGACGCCAAACTCGGTGAAATTGGCCGATTGGACGGGTATCCGGGAGTGTGGGCGCGCTTGGACTCGCGTCCGCACAAGATCGCTGCGGTCGGCGTTCGTACCAAGCGCAACCAGCGCGGAGAGCGACGCACCCTTCATGGTGTCGCTCTCAACGTCGACATTGACATGACGGGATTTGCGGCCATCATCCCCTGCGGCATTCCCGACAAGCCGGTCGGCTCCATGGTGTCACTGGGTCTTGACGTGCGCGAGGCCGAGGTCGAGGAACGACTCGGCTACGAACTTGCCCAGCGCCTCGGTATCGAGGAGCGAGTGACCCGCGTTGACCGCAGTGTGGCGACCACGTCGGACGAGCGCCCGCTAATTCGTCGATTACGTAAGGCCGGTGTCAATCCCGACGAAGCACTGTCGATCAACACCCGCAAACCCGATTGGTTGCGAATCGAGGCCCACATGGGACCGGAGTTCCAATCGCTACGCACGTTGACCGAGGACCTGCGCCTGGTGACGGTGTGTGAGGAAGCAGGCTGTCCGAACATCTTCGAGTGCTGGGAGAGCGGGACCGCGACCTTCATGGTCAACGGCGAACGCTGCACGCGCGCCTGCGGTTTTTGCCTCATCGACACGCGTAAGCCGATGCCGCTCGACCCCAGTGAACCTGCGCGGGTCGCCGAGGCCGTCGTGCGACTCAACCTGCGTCACGCGGTCGTGACCTGCGTCGCACGCGACGACTTGGCGGATGGGGGAGCGGGCGCCATCGCCGACACCATCCGAGCGATTCGCGAGCGATCACCCGAGACCGACGTCGAAGTGCTCATCAGCGACTTACGCGGTGATCCGGCGGCCTTGCAGCTCATCATCGACGCCCGACCCGACGTAATGAATCACAATGTCGAGACGGTGGCGCGCCTGCAACGCGCGGTGCGTCCCTCGGCCGCGTACCACCGTTCCTTGACCGTATTGGCTCGTTCGGTGGCCGCGGGACTCACCACGAAGTCGGGCATGATGGTCGGACTCGGTGAGAGCGCCGACGAGGTCGAAGAAGTATTGGTCGACCTCGCGTCGGTGGGCGTGTCGATCGCTACCATCGGACAATACCTGCGACCCACGGCCAAGCACTTACCGGTGGCGAGGTACTGGGAGCCGGCGGAGTTCGAGGATTTGGCCGCGCGCGGACGCCGTGCCGGTTTGTCCCACGTGCAATCGTCGCCGCTCACGCGTTCGAGTTATCACGCGCGCGAAGCACTGAGCGACGCGACGCCGCTCGCTCTGCCGACACGTCGCTAATTGCCTAGACTCTCAACTCGCTTCAGATCCCCCACGCGAACGCGTTGGTTGTGTGGTCCATTTAATCTGGAGTAATGCAAAGCTCCTTTGATGACCGGCTCCGTGGTGACTATCGCCTCACGGCGGAGGTGACGCAACTGTCGGTGGACACGATTTATCGGTGGTTAGCGACCGAGGCGTACTGGGCTCGAGGGCGCAGCCGCGAGACCGTCGAAACGTCCCTGCGAAACTCCCATGTCTACGGCGTTCTTACGCCGTCGGGCGAAACCGTGGCCTGCGTGCGCGTGGTCACCGACCACGCGACGTTCGCGTGGATCTCCGACGCGTTCGTCGACGAAGTGCGCCGTGGTCAGGGAATCGGGACCTGGATGGTTGGCGAAGTCACCGAGCACTGGTTGGCACTCGGCGTTCCACGTCTCATTCTCGGCACCGCTGACGCTCACGACGTTTACGCCAAAGTGGGTTTCACCCCACTCAAGACTCCTGAACGTTTCATGGAGATCGATCGACGACCGAAATTCTCCGCGCCGCAGTGACCGAAGGGAACAACGCAGCTGTGCAGTCGCAGTGAGCGGCGAAGCGGGCCGCGGGTGGCGGCTGTTTACGCTCGCCCAGTAGGTTGGCCTGGTACAAGCAACGATGAGTCCATCGAGACTGGTGACGCGGGCAGGAAGTGCCCGCTCGCGAGTTTGGTGTGCCGCGGCGAAACGGAGACAACATGATTGGTGACAAGCACGAGCACTTCGAGGGCAAGGGCACGGACCTGGGGGCCCTGCAAGCGCACATCCAGAAGTACTTGACCGACGACGGCTTCAGCGTCCAAACGTCGGCCGCCAGCGACCAGGGTACCGTCATCCAGGCACGAAAAGGTGGTTTCTTGCGCGAAGTGGTGGCCGCCGATCGCGCGCTGACCGTCACCATCACCGGAACGTCGAGCGACTTTACAGTTCGCTTCGGTATTGGTAAATGGGTCGAGCACATCGGTGTTGCGGTCATCGAGACTCTCTTGTTGTCGGAATTGTTCCTCTTCGTGGACGTCGCCGATGCCCTATGGAACCTAGAGATCGAGGACAAGCTCATCGCCGACATCAAGGGCTTCATCGGCTGAGCGACGTCGTCGCACTTCTTCGAACGAGGCTCTAGGCGACGAAGTACTTCGCCTTGGGGTGGTGACAGATGATGGCGTCAGTGGTCTGTTCGGGGTGCAGTTGGAACCCCTCGGACACCTCGACGCCGATGCGACTGGCTTCGAGCAAGTCGGCCACTTTCGCGTTGTCAGTGAGGTCCGGGCACGCCGGGTATCCCCACGAATAGCGCCCGCCACGGTACTGCTGGCGAAAGAGTCCAAAGAGTGATGGGCCATCTTCCTCGGCGTAGCCCAGTTCTTGTCGGATCCGTAGGTGCCACATCTCGGCGAGTGCTTCGGCCATCTCGACCCCGAGCCCGTGCAACATCAGATAGTCGCTGTAGCGGTTCTCAGCGAAGAGTTCTTGACATCGCTCTGAAACGCGCGAGCCCATGGTGACGAGCATGAAACTGGCGTAGTCCTGGTCCGCACTTGTGACCGGACGAAAGAAGTCCGCGATGCACAAGAACGGTTCCTTATGTTGGCGGGGAAAGTGAAAGCGCGTGCGCTCCACCTCGCGAAGGTCGTCGCAGTACACGATGAGGTCGTCGCCGTCGGAGGCGACCGGGAAGTGGCCCCAGACAACCTGGGGAATTAAGAGATTGTCGGCTTTGGCGATGGCGAGCTGCTCACGTAAGGTGGCGCTCACTCGCTCCTTGAAAGCGGGGTCGTCTTCGCCGTTCTCGGGTCGAAAGCCCCACTGATTACGAAAGAGCGCCGTCAGGTTCAAGAACTCGCTGATCTCATCCACCGACATGCCTTTGGCGACACGACTGCCCCGAAAGGGCGGAACGAAGAGTGGATTGTCGGTCTCGACTTCGGGACTGCGTAACGGCAGACCTTCTGGTGCCTCGCCCTGCTCCCCGCGAATCTTGCGGTGAACGTTCTTTTCGGAGAGTTCGCGACCGAACAGGGGATCGTCCTCGCCAGATTTGCGAATCTCGCCTAAGCGGTCGAGCACGCGAAGGCCCTCGAAGGCGTCCTTACCGTAGAAGACTCGGCCCTCGTACGTCTCTCGAAGGTCGCGTTCGACGAAGGTGCGCGTCAGTGCGGCACCCCCGAGCAGGACGGGCACGTCGGACATGCCGCGTTCGTTCATCAGTTCGAGATTCTCGCGCATGATGAGCGTGGATTTGACCAAGAGTCCGCTCATCCCCAACGCGTCGGCGTGATGCTCTTCGACGGCGCTCAACATCTCGTTGATGCCAACCTTGATGCCCAGATTGACGACCTCGTAGCCGTTGTTCGTCAAGATGATGTCGACGAGGTTCTTTCCAATGTCGTGCACGTCACCCTTGACCGTTGCCAGCACTACTTTGCCGCGTCCTCCTTGGTCGCTCTTCTCCATGAAGGGTTCGAGGTGTGCGACGGCGCTCTTCATCGTCTCGGCACTCTGAAGAACGAAGGGTAACTGCATCTCGCCACTGGCGAAGAGTGCGCCCACTTCACGCATGCCGTCGAGCAAGATGTCGTTGACGATGGCGAGTGGACTGAGCCCTTCGGCCATCGCTTCGTTGAGGTCCGTCTCGAGACCGACCCGCACACCGTCGATGATGCGTTGACGAAGTCGTTCGTCCAAGGGGAGTTCATCGATATTGGTGACGTTGTTGTTGGAGGTGGTGACTCCTTCAAACAGTCGCAGGAGTTCACTCAGCGGGTCGTAGTCGTCACTGCGACGGTCGTAGATGAGGTCCAAACAGACGCGCCTCACCTCCTCATCCACGCGCGCGAGTGGCAAGATCTTCGACGCGTGCACAATGGCCGCGTCGAGTCCGGCTTCGGCGCACTCGTGCAGGAACACGCTGTTGAGGACTTGGCGAGCGGCGGGGTTGAGTCCGAACGAAACGTTCGAGAGCCCAAGGATGGTGCGCACCCCTGGAATCTCGACCTTGATGCGCTTTATCGCCTCGATGGTCTCGATCCCGTCTCGACGCGACTCCACCATTCCAGTCGACAAGGGTAGGGCCAAGGGGTCGATGAATATGTCAGTGGCCGCGAGTCCGTAGCGGCTCACGGCCAGATCGGTGATCGCCCGTGCGGCACGGACCTTCCAGTCGGCGGTGCGCGCCTGACCTTCTTCGTCGATGCACGTCGCCACGACGGCGGCCCCGAACTCCGAAGCTAACGACAAGAAGCCGTCGAGTCGCGTCCCGGGCCCGTCTCCTTCTTCGAGATTGACGGAATTCAAGATCGCCTTGCCCCCGAGCCAGGCCAGGGCGGTGCGCGCGACCTTGGTTTCGGTGGTGTCGACCATGATCGGTACCGACGACTGGGTGGCGAAACGACTCATGGCTTCATTCATGTCGCCGACGCCGTCGGCCCCCGTGTAATCGACGCAGACATCCAAAATGTGGGCGCCCTCTTTGATCTGATCGCGCCCAATGGCCACGCAGGTGTCCCAATCGCCTTCGAGCATGGCTTCGCGAAACTTCTTGGAGCCATTGGCATTGGTGCGTTCTCCGACCAAGAGCACCGAGCGGTCCTGGTGGTAGGTGACAGGAGAGTAAATGGACGTGACCGAGGGCTCGAGTACAGGGTGGCGTTCGCGACGCGATAGCGGTCGAACGGCTTCGACGACGCGCGCCAGGTGCTCGGGCGTCGTGCCGCAGCAGCCGCCCACGACGGCCACACCGTATTCGGTGACGAACTTCGAGAGGTGCTCAGCGAGACCTTCGGGTGTGAGGTCGTAGTGCATCTTGCCTTCGACCACGCTGGGCAGGCCCGCATTGGGCAGACAGGCGAGTGGAACGGGTGCGCTCTCGGACAACGTGCGCAACGGCTCATACATCTCGACGGGACCAGTGGCGCAGTTGAGGCCGAGCACGTCGATGCCCAGGGGGCTCAGCGCAGTGATGGCGGCGCCAATTTCGGTGCCCGGCAACATGCGTCCCGTGAGTTCGATGGTCACTTGGGCTTGAATGGGCACGAGGCGCCCGTGTCGGGCCATTGCTCGGTGACACGCGGCGATGGCGGCCTTGCCCGAAAGTAGGTCGAACATCGTCTCGACGAGGAGGACGTCGACACCGCCTTCGAGGAGGCCATAGGCCATTTCCTCGTAACTCGCCGACAGGTCGTCGTACGTGATCTGACCGAGCGTGGGGAACTTCGTCCCGGGTCCCATCGAACCGGCGACGAAGCGACGATGCGTGCTCGACGAGTACTCGTCGGCCACGCGTCGCGCGAGTACCGCTGAGGCGAGACTGAGTTCGAAGGCGCGCTCGGCAATGCCGTATTCGCCCAGCACCACCGAGAATGATCCGAAGGAGTCGGTCTCGATGACGTCAACTCCGACGTCGAGGAACGACCGGTGCACCTTCTCGACGGCGTCGGGCCGTGTGAGGACCAAGAGTTCATTACAGCCTTCGAAGGCAACCCCGCCAAAGTCGTCGGCGATGAGCTCTTGGGTCTGCAAATTTGTGCCGGTCGCTCCGTCGTAGATCACGACGCCCTCAGCGACCGCGCGCAGATAGGGGTCATCGCTCTGCGGGCGGGCGAAGGGAGCGTGAGAGGGAAGTTCCATTGAGCATCCAGGCTACTTGCGACGTGGTCGGAGTCACTACGCTTAACGCGTGCAGATCTACACGCGAAAGGGCGATGACGGTACGACCGGTCTGCTCTTCGGTGGTCGAACGCAAAAGGACTCGGACCCCATCGAGCTCAATGGTGCGGTGGATGAGGCTCAGGCGGCCCTGGGATGGGCTCGTTCGCTCTGTGACCCCGCGGACCCGATGAATCACTTGGTCGCGGTGCTCGAACGTGACTTGTGGATCTTGATGGCCGAAGTGGCAACCAAGTTGGAGAATCGCGAAAAGCTAGAAGTCGGTCGAACGCGAGTCTCTCAGGACATGATCGATGAATTAGAGCACCAGATTGACAACGCGAACCACGCCGTAGTGATGCCCGCTGAATTCGTGGTGCCGGGCGAGAACCAACTCTCGGCGGCCCTGGACGTCGCCCGTACCGTAGTGCGTCGCGCCGAACGGATCGCCGTCACCTGGGACGTCGAGGGTTCCCTCGTCGTGGCGTATCTCAATCGATTGAGCGATCTCGTCTGGACGCTCGCACGAGTCGCGGAGGGTTCCGCGCATCTCACCGCTCGCAGTATGAACAAGGAGGCCCCATGATCACCAACGCGCGTGTCGTCACTCTTGACGAACTCGCCGACGCCACTACGTTGGTGGTTCCCGTCATCTTCGATGACGATGGGGCGTTGATCACCGAGGCGATCCCTTCGTCCGTGGCCGGTTACGAGGTCCCGCGTTCATTCGACGCCCAGTGGTGTTCCGAGCGCGGACTGAGCGCGACTCCTGGTTCGGCGACGACCTGGAGTTCGTGGAGTGCTCCGACGCTGATCCTCGTGAGCCTGGGCGTGACCTACAACGACGCCGAGAACTTTCGTCTCGCCGGTGCTACCGCCGCACAACGCGGAGCCGGCGACAACATCGTGTTTCTGCTTCCCACCGATGGGATCGAACTGCCCGATGAGGCGGCGCAAGCACTCGTGGAGGGGGCCTTGCTCGGTTCGTACGATTTCAAGAAGTCAGATGACGATCGATCCTTTTGCGTGCTGGCGTTAGGCGTGCCACTGCCGAGCGTGGCCGACCACGACGACGTCGTCGAAGGAGTACGGCGCGGGGTGCTGATCGCTGAGGGTGTCAACTGGGCAAAGCGCCTGATCGATACGCCCCCCAACGAACTCTCACCCAAGGAACTCGCCAAGCGCTTCGCCTACCGGCTCGGCGACGACCCCGACGTGCAGGTGGAGATCTGGACCGAATCGAAGATCCGTGCGGAACGTCTCGGCGGTCTTCTCGGCGTCGGTGCGGGATCAGCCGAGCCGACGCGCCTGGTGTACGCGATGTACCAACCCGATGGGGCCACGGCGCACGTGGCGTTGGTGGGAAAGGGGATCACGTTCGACTCGGGGGGGCTGTCGATCAAGTCCGCCGACGGCATGATGGCGATGAAGACCGACATGTCGGGCGCGGCGATTGTCATGGCCACCTTGTCGATTGTGGCGCGACTGGGGCTTGCGGTTCGCGTGACGGCGATCGCGCCGCTCAGTGAGAACCTCTCGGGAGACCGCGCGACGCGACCGGGCGACGTCTTAACGATACGTAACGGCATGACGATCGAAGTACTCAACACTGATGCTGAGGGGCGACTGGTTCTCGCAGACGCGCTCTCGCTCGCTGTAGAAGCGAACCCCGACGCCATTGTCGACGTCGCCACTCTCACGGGGGCCCAGGCGGTGGCCCTGGGCGACGAAGTCGGAGGACTCTTCGCATCGACCGATGAGCTCGCACAATTGCTCCTCGACGCCAGTGATAGAAGCGGCGAGTTGCTGTGGCGGCTGCCCTTGGTGTCCAAATACGAAAAGCACGTCGACTCTGACGTCGCCGACATGAAGAACATGGGCAAGCCTGGCAAGGCGGGTGCCATTGCGGCGGCGCTGATACTGCAACGCTTCACCGACGGGCGACCGTGGGCCCACCTCGACATTGCCGGTCCTGGTCGGTCCGATGCGACGAGGAGTTACGTCACCAAGGGCGCGACCGCCTTCAGTACTCGCACGTTGGTCGAGTTCCTCGTTGGCGTGGCCCTCGATCCCGACGCCACCACTTCCGAGATCGACGTCGACGAAACATAATGCGCATCGGCGTCACCGGATCCACGGGCTTCGTCGGTGCTGCCCTGGTGGCCGCACTGCGCGAGCGAGGTGATGACGTCGTGCGTTTCGTGCGACCGTCCTCGAGCGCCGTGGATGGTCAGCGTGTTCGCTGGGACCCCGAGCGTTCGGCCATTGACGAGGGTGATCTAGCGGCGGTGGGTGGTTTTGACGCGGTCGTGAATTTGGCGGGCACGGGTATTGCCGCGCATCGCTGGACCCCGACGTACCGTCGAGCGGTCTTAACGTCGCGCACCTCGTCGACCGCTTTGCTGGTGGAGGCCCTTACCTCGATGACCTCAGGAGTCGCGGTGTTGGTGAGCGGATCGGCCATCGGGTATTACGGTGATCGCGGCACCGACACGTTGGACGAAACGTCGTCCTCGGGTACTGACTACGTGGCTCAGATGTGTCGAGAATGGGAGGACGCTGCGGCGCCCTTCGTCGCTACCGGGGCCAGTCTGGCGACGATTCGTACCGGCATCGTGTTAGGCCAGGGCGGTGGCGTGCTGGCGCGTCTGCTTCCGTTGTTCCGGGTGGGACTCGGTGGCGTGCTGGGTAACGGTCGCCAGTGGATGAGCCCGATCTCGCTCGTCGACGAGGTCGCGGCGATCATCTGGATCATCGACCACCAATTGGCGGGTGTCTTTAACCTTTGCGCACCCGAACCATGCACCAACCGACAGATGACGACCTCGTTCGCCCGCGCCCTGCATCGACCGGCGCGAGCTCGAGTTCCCGCGACTGCGTTGCGTCTGGTCCTGGGCCGCGAGTTGGCCGATAACACGGTGTTAACCAGTCAGCGCGTCGTGCCCGCGGCTCTCGTCGAGAGTGGCTTCGTCTTCTCCTCCCACGACATCGACGAAATCTCGGCGTCAGTCCTGCACTGAATGTCTCACGCGACGAACTCTTTCGCGTCGTGACGCGACGTCACGCGATAGAGACGCTGACGCGTGGTCCTGGCCATCGGCGGTCCCGACGAGAACTGACGCGAAGAGGACCTCGTCGTGGATCCCCGCCCACGCCAGAACGTCGTCATCGTGGCGAAAGTTTCCCCACAATGTCGCTCCGAGACCCCGTTCTTCTAAGAGCAACAACAGCGCCATCGTGGCCATTGCCGCGTCGGTGTGCCAGTAGGGCACGGTCCAGTTCTCGGGTTGGGCGAGTCCTGAGGACGCTTTGTCGGGCTCGGCGTAGCGCGCGTAGTAGTCCTGGGGTCGTGACGTCACGATCACCACGGCGCCCGCGCGCGACAGCCCCGCGAAACGCGTGCTCGCCGAGCGCCAGGCCGCGTCGGTCGCGTGCTCGAAGTAGTGCGGTACCTGGACCTTCGATACCGTGGTCATGCGTACCCCGGCGCTGTGCCCCGCAGTGGGCGCGCGTAAGGCTGCCGCACAGAGTTCGTCCAGGACGTCCTGGTCCACGGGTTCGCCGCGAAACGATCTCGTCATTCGACGTCGCGCCAACAGGTCCATGAGTGCCACACTCTGGTTCTACTAGAGACCGGTCGCGATTGTTGACCAATCCGGTAAGATTTAGCCGGACCCAAGGAGCGACCGTGCCATCACCCCGAGACTTACTTAACGCCGCCAAGGCCGAAATTCGCGAGGTCGATCCTCACGAAGTCGCCGACCACCTGAAGGACTTCACCTTGTTGGACGTACGCGAGCCCGACGAGTTCGTGCAAGGCGCCGTCGCCGGGGCCGTGCACATTCCGCGCGGGCAACTCGAATTCTCCGTGGAGGGTCGCCTCACCGATAAGGCCGCTCCGATCGCGATCTATTGCGCCGGTGGTACGCGCTCAGCTTTTGCCGCCAAGACCCTCCAGGACCTCGGGTACCTCGACGTCGTATCGATCGTGGGTGGTTTCAACAAATGGAAGGACGAAGGACTGCCTTGGACGACGCCGCGCACCATGACTGGTGAACAACGAATTCGTTACGGACGTCACCTACTGCTGCCCGAAGTCGGAGAAGCCGGTCAGATGAAGTTGCTCGACGCCAAGGTCCTCCTGCTGGGCGCGGGCGGCCTCGGTTCACCCGCGGCCCTGTACCTTGCTGCGGCTGGAGTGGGTACCCTCGGCATCATCGACATGGACGTGGTGGACTCCTCGAATCTCCAGCGTCAGATTCTGCACAACGTTGACCGAATCGGGATGCGCAAGGTCGACAGCGCGAAGATGACCCTCGAGGCGATGAATCCCGACATTACGGTCAAGACGTACGACGTGCGACTCGGTGCCGACAACATCCTTGACATCATCGATGGGTACGACGTCATCGTGGACGGTACCGACAACTTCCCGACGCGTTACCTCGTGAACGACGCCGCGCTGTTGAAGAACATTCCCGTCGTGCACGGCTCGATCTTCCGCTTCGAGGGTCAGGTCACCGTCTTCGCCCCCTACGTAGGGCCGTGCTATCGCTGCATGATCCCTGAGGCCCCTCCCGCCGAACTCGCGCCGAGCTGTGCCGAGGCCGGTGTGCTGGGCGTGCTGCCGGGGATCGTCGGATCGATTCAGGCCATCGAGACGATCAAGATCATCCTCGGACTCGGCGAACCACTGATCGGGCGGTTGTTGACCTACGACTCGCTCGACCAGAGTTTTCGGACCTTCAAGGTACGACGCGACCCCGAGTGCCCGACCTGTGGTGAGCACGCGGGACCCATCCAGATCGCCGAGTACGACGAACTGTGTATGCCCCACGCCGTATTGGCCTAGTGATTCAAATGCGCACCACGATGGTGCGCGCAATGCGGTCATGAATGGTCTGTTTGCGGACGTTGAAGAGTGGGTAGAGACAGTCAGCCAGCCCGAGCAAACTGATCGTCAACAGAGGCATCGTGCCGGCAGTCGACAGGGTGCTCGCCACGCTGTAGACCGCGATGACCAGCCAGCGCACCAATCCTTGGCCGTTCGAGATCACTTGGCCGGTCAAGGCGTCACGAACGCGCGTATGAGCCGCACGATTACCCAGCGTCTGGCCGTCGGGCTTGGTTTGCATCGAGATCATGTAGATCGCCTGAGTGGCGATCGAGGCGAGCACGCCCAGGACGTTGCCTAGAAGCAGGGCGAGGATAAGCGTCGGCACGAACAGCACCAGTGCGTCCACGAGCGTCGCCGCGACGCGGCTCCACCACCCCGCCAGGATCGGTGTCGCGGTGTCAAAGGGGTCCGGGCGCACCGCCGGCGTACCGCACACGCGGCACACGTCGTCGTCGCTCGTCGAACCACAATTTGCACAGAACATCCTTCCAGTCTGACCGAGTCGCTCAGAGAAACGCGACCACGTTGGAGTGCCGGGCACCGGTAGGAACGAAGGAATCGGGCCTCACGGCGTAGCATGGCCCTCGTGAGGCCGGACGATCGACGAACTGATTCGGGGATCGAGGTGCGTCCCGTCTACCACCAGGACGACTTGCCAGATTTTGACGAATCGCGCGACCTCGGCGAGCCCGGGCAGTATCCCTTCACTCGTGGCGTGTACGCCTCGATGTACCGCGGTCGACTGTGGACCATGCGCCAATACGCGGGGTTCGGCACGGCTGACGCCACCAACGAAAGGTTCCATTTCCTGCTAGCCGCCGGCCAAACGGGACTGTCGTGCGCCTTCGACTTGCCAACGCAGATGGGCTTCGACTCCGATCACGCGCGTGCCGAAGGTGAGGTGGGTCGCGTCGGGGTGTCGATCAGCTCGCTCAAGGACATGCGATTGCTACTCGCGCGGCTGCCCCTGGACGACGTGACGACGTCCATGACCATCAACGCCACCGCGTCGACGTTGCTCTTGTTGTATCAGCTGGTGGGCGAGGAACAGGGCGTCGCCGGCCACCAGCTACGCGGCACGATTCAAAACGACATCCTGAAGGAATACATCGCTCGCGGAACCTACATCTACCCGCCGCGTCCCTCCATGCGCCTCGTCGTCGACACCTTCGCCTACTGCGAGAAGGAGCTGCCCAACTGGAACACCATCTCCATCTCTGGGTATCACATTCGCGAAGCGGGATCGACGGCCGTTCAGGAGGTCGCCTTCACCCTCGCCAATGGCATCGCCTACGTCGAGGCGGCGATGGCCGCCGGTTTGGCCGTGGACGACTTCGCGCCTCGCCTTTCCTTCTTTTTCAACGCCCACAACGAGCTCTTTGAGGAGGTGGCTAAGTACCGCGCGGCGCGACGCCTTTGGGCGCGGATCATGCGCGAACGCTTCGCGGCGAAGAATCCCGCCTCGTGGATGTTGCGATTCCACGCCCAGACCGCCGGCTCGACGCTTACGGCACAACAGCCCGAAAACAACATCGTGCGCGTGACGCTTCAGGCATTGGCGGCGACCCTGGGTGGCACGCAGAGTCTGCACACCAACAGCTTCGACGAAGCCCTCGGTCTGCCCACTGAACACGCGGCTCGTCTCGCATTACGCACCCAACAAGTCATCGGCTACGAGACGGGTGTCGCCGATACCGTTGACCCGTTGGCGGGTTCGTACTACGTCGAATCCCTTACCAATGAGATCGAGGCAAAGGCCCGCGAGTACCTCGACGCCATCGACGAGATGGGTGGCGCCGTGGCGGCCATCGAGGCGGGTTACCCCCAGCATGAAATCGAAAACGCCGCCTTCGACTTCGCAAACTCCATCGACCAGCGAGAACGCATCGTGGTGGGCGTCAATCAGTTCATGGAGGACGCCGCCGTCTCGCCGGAAGTCTTTCCTTTCGACCACGAGCGCCAGAATCTCCAGGTGCAGCGAGTTCGTGACTTGAAGGAGCGTCGCGATAACGACGCGGTGCGCGCGGCGTTGGCAGATGTTTCGACCGCGGCGCGCGGCAGTGCCAACGTTCTCTACCCGATGAAGACCGCGCTGTCGCGACTGGCGACGTTGGGCGAGGTCGCCGACGTCTTACGGGCGGAGTTCGAGGAGTACCACCCGCACTAGCGCGGCAGTACCTCTGAGAAGTGCGTGACGGTCGCCGGTGACTCGTAGAACGGGTGCGTCTGTGCGCGCCATACCTCGAAGAGAGGTGACGCGCGAAAGTTGACGTGGGCCTCGACGCTCGTCCAGCGCACGAGAAGCAGGAACGTCGAGGGGTTTTCTATCTGGCGACGTACTTCGGCTCCGTGGCACCCCGGCGCCGACTCGATGATCGACAAGGCGGCGGCTATAGAGACCGCGAACTCCTCTTCGCGACCCGGCGTCACCGGGAGCCAGGCGTGTTCGATGATCATCGTCGCTCCAAGAGCCGTTGGCGCAGGGTCGTATCGGTGGCGACGCTCACCGCTGTCATCGCCAGAGCCAGGGCGCCATCGATCACCGCCTCGTCCGCTTCGGGAGTGATGCAGGCCGCGGTGAACTCGGGCTGGTGATTGACCGCGCCGTGAGTCGGTATGGCGAGCAGCGGATGGATTGAGGGCACCACCAGCGAGACGTTGGCCATATCGGTAGAAATCGTGGGTTTGGGCGCACCTTCGTCATCCAGTGAGAACGACCGACCGAGTCCCTCAGCGGCAACACGGTAGTGCGCGAGAATCGCCGGGTCAGTCTCCATGTGCGAAAAGGCGCTACCGAGCTCCTTGACCGACAACGTCGCACCCGTCGCGCGCGCGCCGGCTTCAAAACATCCCGCCAGACGATCGCGCAGTTGCGCCAGGCGCTCAGCCGTGACCGAACGGGCCATGAAGCGTCCGACAGCGTGACGTGGAATGATGTTCGCGGCCGCTCCACCTTCGGCGACGATGGAGTGGACTTGGTCTCCGGGTCGCAGTTGCTGGCGCAACAGACTGACCGCGACGTTGGCGATGGTCAATGCGTCCAGTGCATTGACTCCTTCCCAGGGAGCCGCCGAGGCGTGCGCCTCCTTGCCTTCGTAGGTGACGTCAAAGTGGTCGACGGCCAGACATGTCGCGTCGAGGCGTTCGTTGGGCCAGGGGTGCACCATCATTGCGGCGTGGACGTCACGGAAGTAACCGGCGTTGATCAGGTCAATCTTTCCGCCGCCACCCTCTTCACTCGGGGTGCCGAGCAATATGACGGTGACGCCAATGTCGTCGGCAACGGCTGCCAGGCCGATCGCCGCGCCCAACGAGGACGCTGCGATGATGTTGTGACCACATGCGTGACCCACGTCGGGAAGTGCGTCGTACTCGGCGCAAAAGACCACTCGCAACTCGCCCGAGCCTTTAGTGGCACGAAACGCGGTCGGCCGGTCCGCGATGCCGCGCTCGACGAAGAATCCCGCCTTCTCCGCCGCTGCCGCGACGGCCTCGGCACTGAGAAACTCCTCGTACCCCATTTCGGGATTGGCGTGGATGAAGTGGCTCAGTTCGACGAGTTCGGGAGCGGCAGCCGTAATGGCATCGCGCACGGTGGTGGTGCTCATTCGATTTCCGCCATGACGTCGCCGACCGATACTCCGTCACCGGCCGACACGTTGACCGTGAGTACGCGGCCCGCTCGCTCGGCACGCACGCTGTTTTCCATCTTCATGGCTTCGAGGATAACGATGGTGTCGCCGACCTCGACGTTCTGACCGACCTCGACGCTGACCTTGACGATGGTTCCTTGCATCGGCGCGGTGACCGTCCCCGAGCCGCTCACCGCGATCGGGGAGTGGTGTCGACGTCTGGTCCGAGCACTCGGCGCCGAGGACACCGGTGCGACATCCTCCTCGCTCAGCCAGACCGAGACGGCGACGCGACGTCCGTTGACTTCGGCAGTCACGTCCTTGCGCAGGAGCGGCGATTGGTCACGGGGCGTCGGAACGATGGGTGCGGTGATCGCCGAGAAGTCGAGATCAGTCTCTACCCAGGTGGTGGAGTGCATTCCGCTGATGAACGCCTCATCGGTGAGGATCACGACGTCGGCGGGCAGCGTCGTGGCGACGCCTTCGATCAGGGTTTCGTCGATGGCACGTAATAGTCGCCGACGCGCTCGGTCACGGTCGGGGGCCCAGACAATCAGCTTGGCGATCAGGTTGTCGTAGTACTGCGAGACCGTGTCGCCTACCGCGTAGCCGGCGTCCAGGCGAACCCCGGGACCAGCCGGTTGGTCAAAGCGTGTCAAGGTGCCCGGCGAGGGTGCGAACCGGCCACCCGACGAGTCCTCGGCGTTGATGCGCACCTCAATGGCGTGGCCGTGGTGGCGCACGTCGTCCTGCGCGAAGTCGAGCGCCTCGCCCGACGCGATACGCAGTTGCCACTCGACGAGGTCGAGACCGGTCACTAACTCCGTGATGGGGTGTTCCACTTGGAGCCGAGTGTTCATCTCAAGAAAGAAGAACTCGCCGTCCTGGTACAAGAATTCGACGGTACCGGCGTTCACGTAACCGCACGCTCGAGAGACGCGGACGGCGGCCTCGCCCATTTGGCGGCGTATCTCGTCGGGGAAGTTCGGCGCGGGACATTCTTCGACGAGCTTCTGGTGGCGTCGCTGGGGAGAACAGTCGCGCTCCCCGAGCCACAATGTGGTGCCGTGAGTGTCGGCGAGGATCTGCATCTCGATATGACGCGGCCACGTGAGGTACCGCTCGACGTAACACTCGTCGCGGCCGAAGTAGCTGAGTGATTCGCGCTGGGCGCTTTCGAAGGCGTCCGCCGCCTGGTCGGCGCTGTCGACGACCTTCATGCCGCGCCCCCCGCCCCCGAAGGCGGCCTTGATGGCCACGGGCCATCCGAACTCATCGCCGAAATCCACCACTTCTTGAGGGTTCGTCAGCGTTTCACTACGGCCCGGTACACCGTGGACCCCGACCTTCTCGGCGGCCAGTCGCGAAGAGATCTTGTCGCCCATTACCTCGATGGCGGCCGGAGACGGACCGATGAAAGTGACGCCCATCTCGGTGATAGCACGAGCGAAGTCGGTGTTCTCCGAAAAAAAACCGTAACCCGGGTGCACGGCGTCGGCCCCAGACTTGGCGACGATCTCCAGGATCGCCGTCGTGTTGAGGTAACTCTCGGCCGCGCTCTGGCCCCCCAAGGCGAAGGCTTCGTCGGCCAGACGAACGTGCAGGGCGTCGCGGTCGAGCTCGGAGTAGACAGCCACGGTGGCAATGCCCATTTCGCGACAGGTGCGGATGACGCGAACCGCGATCTCGCCACGGTTAGCGATCAGTACTTTTCGAAACACGTAATCCTCCGCACGGTTGCCCTAGGTTTTACCACTGGCTCTCTAAACCCTAATGTTTGAGCGTGAGCCAGGTGAAGTGGAACGTCGAACATCTCGACGACGTCGATTCGACCAATACCTGGTTGGCCACTCAGGCCCGCGAAGGTGCTGATGAAGGTCTCGTCGTCTACAGCGACTTCCAACGGGCCGGCCGCGGTCGTTTGCAACGCCAGTGGAGCGCGCCCGCGAAGTCGTCACTACTGTGCTCGGTGCTGTTGGCCGCGCCCGAGGCGGGCGTCGCTCCGCAATGGATTTTGATCGCGGCCGCGCTAGCGATGTGCGACGCCCTCGAACTACTCACTAGCCGTCGACCCGTATTGAAGTGGCCAAACGACGTTCTCTACGGCGAGTCCAAAGTAGCGGGACTGCTCGCAGAAATAGTGACCACGCGCCGCGGTGACCGAGTCGTTATAGGTATCGGTGTCAACCTCACCGACGTCGATCCGGTGATCTCCCGGGCGACGACGGTACTGGCGGCCACGGGAGAGAATCTCGAACCCGCGCAATTGCTCCGGTGCTACCTCGACTGTCTCGCCGTGCGCCGGTCAGCGCTCGACTCTTCGCACGGGCGCGACGACCTCGGTGAGAAATATGCGCGATGCTTGGCGACCCTCGGACGCCGGGTACGCGTGGAGCTTTCTGACGCGATCGTGAACGGTGTGGCCGTGGGGGTCGACCGCGACGGTGCGTTGCGCGTTGATACCGGAAGCGACATACGTGTGTTGAGCGCAGGAGACGTCGTGCACCTTCGACGAGAGGATGAAGAATGAATCGACCGACACGAGTACTGGTGACCGGGGCCGGAGGTCAAGTCGGCGTGGACCTGGTGGACACCTTGAACGCCACGTTGCCACTGGGGGCGAGCACGGCGTTCTCACCCGACGCGCGCGCGGTCGAGGTCGACGAGTTTGAGGTCGTCGCTTTGACGCACCACGATCTGGACATCACCGATCGTGACCGCGTCGTCGCGGCCCTTCGCGCCACACGCCCCGACGTCGTGGTGCACTTGGCCGCCTATACCGCCGTCGACCGGGCCGAGAACGACGTCGACGCGTGCTTCGCCGTCAACGCCCGAGGGACGGGCAATCTCTCGGATGCCGCCCACGAAGCCGGCGCGCACCTCGTCGCCGTCTCGACCGACTACGTGTTTGATGGGCACAAAGGTACGAGCTACGTCGAGGACGACGCCACGAACCCCCTGAGCGTCTACGGAACGTCCAAGCGCGACGGCGAATTATTGTGTCGAGCCGACGACACCATCGTGCGAACGTCGTGGGTGATGGGCGTGCGTGGGAAGAACGTCGTTCACGTCATTGCCGATCGCGCCACGTCGGGAGAGTGCGTGCGCTTCGTGGACGACCAGACGGGGACCGTCACCGTGGCGAGTGACCTAGCGCGCGCCCTCGTCAGCGTCGCGCGCACGCGACCGGGGGGTGTGTGGCACGTAGCCAACTCGACGACGACCACGTGGTTTGATATCGCGGCCTACGTGGGCCGTCTTCTCGGCCGAGGAGAGGACTTCGCCACGGCGATCAAGACCACCGACCTCTCGCCCGCACCACTGGCGCACCGGCCCGAACGCAGCGACTTGGATACCCGCAAGTGGCAGACTCACTTCACGGCGTTGCCGGACTGGCACGACGGCGTCGAGCGTCTCGTGCGTGATCGCGCGCTTCGAGTGACTACGTGAGTTCCGCGTCGGAGCGAGTCGGCGCGGTCGTGGTCGATTTTCACGCCGAAAGCGCCCTGGCCCAGTGCGTCGAATCCTTGCGTCTCGAGGGAGTTCGCGACATCGTCGTGGTCGAGAACGGCACCCCCGGTTCTACGGTGTCGGCGGTGAGCGGACAGGGCGTGACAATTGTCGCACCGGGGATCAATTTGGGTTATGGCCGTGGGGCGAATCGCGGGGTGGCGCGCTTGGGCGATTTCGATCTGGTGTTGATTTCGAATCCCGACGTGGTGGTGCATCACGGCGCGATCGAGACGTTGGTGGCAGCTCTTGATGCCCAGCCCACCGTGGGTGTCGTCGGCCCCCAGATCCGTCGTCTCGACGGGACGGTGTACCCATCGCACCGCGTGTTCCCGAATTTTTGGCTCGCCGGTGTCCACGCGTTATTAGCACCGCTGTGGCCCGACAATCCCGCAACGCGCCGATATCGTTCGCGTCACTCTGACGGCACGGTGGACTGGGTGTCGGGCGCGTGCTTCATGGTGCGCCGCGAAGTTTTTGAGTCGGTGGGTGGTTTTGACGAGCGATACTTCATGTTCGCCGAGGACATGGCCCTGTGCTGGGACGTGCGCCAAAGGGGTTGGGGCGTGGCCGCCGTGGATGAGGCCGTCGTGACCCACGCCGAGGGGCTCTCACGCCAGCGTGCCACACGTTCCATGGTGTGGGCGCATCACCGCAGCGCACTGCGTTTTGAGTGGCACACCGCGAGGGGACTGCGGCGCGCCCTGGTGCCCCTAGCGGCCCTGGTGTTGGGAGTTCGCCTGGTCGTCGTGGCGATCGTTCACCCGAAGGACTGACTCCGTCGTGGCGTAGACTGGTGGCGGGTTGCGAGTGGTTCTGTGGTTGAAAGTCGATGCCAGTCGCGGGCGAAACGACCCACGTAAGGCGTCCACAAGACGCTGAGCATGGCGCGGTTTAGAAGTAAGTCCTGGTTCGCGGGGCACCAACGTGGTGTGCTGTGGGTCAGGCGGGTGTGGGGTCAAAGACCAGGTCAGCACTCGCAGCCCAATCAAACTTTGTCTCTGACCGGTAGTGTTGTGAAGTCATGAGTGTGTTCCAGAAGATTCTCAAGGCCGGAGAAGGTAAGCGTGGCCGACAGCTCGCCGAACTCGTCGGTCCCATAAACGAACTCTCCGGAGAGATGGCGGGGTTGACCGACGCCGAATTGCGGGCCAAGACCGACGTCTTCAAGGAGCGTCTGGCCCAGGGTGAGACCCTGGACGACCTGTTAATTGAGGCCTACGCGGTCGTGCGCGAGGCGTCGAGTCGTGTTCTCGGTCAGCGTCACTATGACGTGCAACTCATGGGCGGCATGGCCCTGCACTTCGGTTGGATCGCCGAGATGAAGACCGGAGAGGGGAAGACCCTCGTATCGACGCTGCCGGTCTATCTGAACGCGCTCGCTGGCGAGGGCGTGCACGTGGTCACGGTCAATGACTATTTGGCGACGCGCGACGCGAACTGGATGGGGCAACTGCACCGATGGCTCGGCCTCACGGTGGGCCGGGTCGGGCCCGATCTGCCCGACTTTGACCAGAAGCGCGAGGCGTACCTCTGTGACGTTACCTACGGAACGAACACCGAATTCGGTTTTGACTACCTGCGCGACAACATGGCCCGACGCCGAGAGCACATGGTCCAGCGCGGGCACCGCTTCGCCATCGTCGACGAGGTGGACTCGATCCTGATCGACGAGGCCCGTACGCCGCTCATTATCTCGGGCCCGGCCTCGGACGTGACCAAGTTGTATTACCAGTTCGCCTCCATTGCGCGAACGCTGGTGCGTGACGACGATTATGAGGTCGACGAGGAGAAGAAGACGGTCATCCCCACCGAGGCCGGTATCGAGAAGGTCGAACGACTGCTCGGCGTGAACAACCTCTACGATGCCGTCGCGACGAACTACGTCCACCAACTCGGCCAGGCGCTGCGGGCCAAGGAGCTCTACCACCGCGACAAGGAGTATTACGTCGACCAGGGCGCGGTGAAGATCATCGACGAGTTCACCGGTCGCGCGCTCGAGGGGCGTCGGTGGTCCGACGGTCTGCACCAGGCCGTTGAAGCCAAGGAACGCGTGCGCATCCAAGAAGAGAACCACACGTGGGCCACCGTGACACTGCAGAACTACTTCCGTCTCTACGAGAAGTTGGCCGGCATGACCGGTACTGCCGAGACTGAAGCAGGCGAGTTCGGCAACACCTACAACCTCTCGGTCGTGCCGATCCCCACGCACCGTCCTAATTCGCGCAAAGACTTGCCCGACCAGATCTATAAGACCGAGGCCGGCAAGATCCAGTCCATCATCGAAGAGGTTCGCGAGCGCACCACGCTCGGTCAGCCGATTCTGTTGGGCACCGCGTCGGTGGAGAAGTCTGAACTCATCTCGCGCGAGCTGTCCAAAGCCGGGATCACGCACGAGGTGCTGAACGCGAAGCACCACTTCCGCGAGGCCGAGATCGTGGCCCAAGCAGGTCGCAAGTTCGCCGTCACGGTCGCTACCAACATGGCGGGACGAGGTGTCGACGTCATTTTGGGCGGCAATCCCGAGGGTCTCGCCGTGCGCGACGTCCTGGGTCAGGGTGTGAAGCCCGAGGACGAGAAGTACGCCCAACTCGTGGCCGAGGCCGAAGCCAAGTACCAGGCCATCTGCACTGCCGAGGGTGATGAGGTGCGCGCGCTCGGCGGACTCTACGTGCTGGGCTCGGAGCGCCACGATTCACGGCGAATCGACAACCAGTTGCGCGGACGCTCGGGACGTCAGGGCGACCCCGGCGAGAGTCGATTCTTCTTGTCCCTGGAGGACGACCTGTTGCGCCTCTTCGCCACCGGTGCCGTCTCGTGGGTCATGGGACGAACGATGCCTGACGACATTCCTATCGAAGCCAAGATGGTCTCCAAAGCCATCGAGCGCGCCCAGAACACGGTCGAGGGACGCAACGCGGAAATCCGTAAGGACGTCCTGAAGTACGACGAGGTCATGAACGAGCAGCGCAAGGTCATCTACGGTCGCCGCCAGCAGGTGATCGACGGTGAGGACATGCACGACATGACCGTCGAGCTCATCGAAGACGTCATCACCAGTGTCGTGGAAAATCAACTCGACAGCGACTTCAACGAGGAGTGGGACCTGCGCGCCTTGCTCAACGAATTGATGATCTACTACCCGACCACGCTCAGCGAAGAAACTCTCGCCGTGTACGAGGAGCGCGAAGACATCGTCGCGCTAGCCGTTGAAGACGCCCTCACTCTCTACGAGGCGAAGTGCGAGGCCTTCGTCAACGGTCTCGAAACGGCCAAGGAGATCGAACGCGACGTCATGCTCCAGGTAGTCGACCAACGTTGGCGTGAGCACCTCTCGGACATGGACTACCTGCGCGACGGTATCTATCTGCGTCAGGTGGCGCAACAGGACCCCCTGACGGCCTGGCAGAAGGAGGGCTACCAGCTCTTCGAAGAACTGCTCGTGACGATTAACAACGAATACGTTCGATTCATCAGCCGCGTGGAGATTCAGGAGGTCGTCGAAGCCCAGGTCGACGCTGAGCAACACGACGCTGGTCTTGAGAACGCGCTGACCAACGCCGAAGTGGTGTCCACCGGCGGTACTGAATTGCCGGTTCACGTAGCGCCAGAGAAATCGAGTGGCGTCACGACCGCGCCCAAAGTTACGACCGCGCCCAAAGAGGGTGACAAGATCGGTCGCAACGAACCGTGTTGGTGTGGTTCGGGGCGAAAGTTCAAGCAGTGCCATGGCCGACCCTAAGGCCGAGAACGCGCTGCGTGAAGCCCTAGGAACCCTCGAGGAACTCGAAGAGCGCTGGGCGGCGGCGCGCGACTACCTCAAAATTGACGAGCGACGAGTTCGCCACGGAGAATTGACGATCGCGGCCGCGGATCCGGATCTGTGGTCGAATCAGGATCACGCCCGCGAGGTCACCACCGAACTTGGTCGCTTGAACACCGACTTGGAGAGTTTCGACGCCCTGCGTGCCAGCCTCGATGACGCCGCGGTCCTGGGCGAGTTCTCTCGCGACGCGCTGAGCAGTGGCGAGGCCGACTGGACGTTGCTCAACGAGCTCACCGAAACGACCTCGGACATCAGTACGCAGATTGCGGCGCTCGAGACCCAGAGTCTCTTCAGCGGTCCCTACGACGAGAACGACGCCATCATCGAACTGCACGCTGGCGCGGGCGGCACCGATGCCCAGGACTGGACCGAGATGTTGATGCGCATGTATATCCGCTGGGCCGAGCGACGCGGCTTCTCTGTCGAGATCGACGAAGCGACGGGTGGTCAAGAAGCCGGACTGTTGTCGGCGACGTTCATCGTCAAGGGTCGGTTCGCCTACGGCTGGTTAGGCGCCGAACGTGGCGTGCATCGTCTCGTGCGCATCAGTCCCTTCGATTCACAGGCACGCCGTCAGACGAGTTTCGCGTCGTTCGAAGTCACGCCGCTACTCGACGATGACTCCAACGAGGTCGAGATCGACGAGAAGGACCTGCGTGTCGACACGTATCGTTCATCGGGCGCGGGCGGCCAGCACATCAACAAGACCGATTCCGCAGTTCGGATCACGCACCTGCCCACGAACATCGTTGTGAGTTGCCAGAACGAACGTTCCCAGCACCAGAACCGGGCGCGAGCGATGCAGATCCTCGCGGCCAAACTGGCCGAGCGCGCTCGCGCCGAACGTCAAGCACAACTCGACGCGTTGGGCGGCGACCGTGGTGACAACGCGTGGGGATCACAGATCCGCAGTTACGTGCAGGCACCGTACCAATTGGTCAAGGACCATCGCACCGATTTCGAAACGGGTAACGTCGAAGCCGTCTTGGACGGCGACCTTGATGGATTCATGGAAGCGGAGCTGCGTCGTCAACGCTCGCGTACGTAAGAAGTTCGCAACGTCAATGATTCAACGGCACTACAACACGGTGAGACGTGAGAGCGTCAGTAGAATGTTGCTACAACTACGCGCGGCGCTACCGGTCGCGCTGAAGAGATTTGAGGAGGTGTTGACGTGATTCGTTTCGAAAACGTCTCGAAGACGTACAAGAACGGAACACCAGCCCTCACCAACATTTCGCTCGACATCGAGAAGGGTGAATTCGTCTTCTTGGTGGGAGCGTCAGGCTCGGGGAAGACGACCTTCCTACGCCTGTTGTTGCGTGAAGAGTTGCCCGACCACGGACGGATCCTGGAGGCGGGCCGAGATATTGGCAATTTGCCGAAGTGGCGCGTCCCGTACCTGCGTCGCAACATCGGCTGCGTCTTCCAAGATTTTCGACTCTTGCCGAACAAGACGGTCTTTGAGAACGTGGCCTTCGCACTCGAAGTCATCGGCCGACCACGCTCGACCGTGGACAGTCAGGTTCCTCAGATTCTCGACCTGGTGGGACTCGGCGGAAAGTCCGACAACCTTCCGAGCGAGCTCTCCGGCGGAGAACAGCAGCGGGTCGCCGTCGCGCGCGCGTTCGTGAACCGGCCCCTCATTTTGTTGGCGGACGAACCCACGGGAAATCTCGACCCGTCGAATTCCGAATCGATCATGGCTCTGCTTGAACGAATCAATCGCACCGGCACCACCGTCGTCATGGCGACTCACGACAAGGCGCTGGTGGACCGGATGCGTCGCCGCGTCGTCGAGCTCGACCGCGGTGAGCTCATTCGCGACCAGGTTCGTGGTGTGTACGGCGTCGAAGAGGGGCTCGCGATCTAATGCGCGTCTACCTCAGCTACGCCTTCAAAGAGACCTTCTCCAACCTGTGGCGCAACCGCATGATGACCATTGCGGCGGTATTGACGGTCGCGGTGTCGTTGTCGCTGGTCGGCTCCGCATTGTTGCTCAAGCAGAGTGCCGCCCAAGCTTCGGCCAGTTGGCAACAAGGCACTCGCGTGACCGTGTGGATGGCGTCCAACGCCTCGGCGGGAGAGATCTCCACGGTCAAGACCGAACTCACCCAGATGCCGATCGTCAAGAGTTGCACCTACACGTCCAAACTCCAGGACTACAACGAGGCCAAGACCGAGATCCCCACGTCGGACTTTCAGGTGTTGACCATTGCGGACATGCCGACGTCGTTTCGCTGCACGCCGACGGTTCCCACCGACGCGCTGACCGTGATATCGACGTACCTGCACCAACCCGGCGTCTTGACGGTCACCGCACCCATCCAACAGATCCGACAGATGAACCGGGCGATTCGCATTCTCCAGGTCGTCTTCCTCGCTCTTGCGTTGGTGCTGTTGTTGTCAGCCACCGTGCTCATCTTGAACACGATCCGCATGGCGATCTTCGCGCGCCGCCGTGAGGTGTCGGTGATGAAACTCGTCGGTGCGACCAACTGGTTCATTCGGGTGCCCTACATCACTGAAGGTTTCATCCAAGGATTGCTGGGTTCGGGAGTGGCGATGCTGGCGGTGTGGGCACTGCACACCTGGTATCCGCTGCATAACGAATTCGCGTTGGACACGGCCAAACTCTGGGGCACCAATGTAGTGGTGCTCGTGGTGGGCGTCGTGATCGGCTCGGTCGGTTCGGCGATCGCGATACGACGCTTTCTCGACGTCTAGTCGGGCCGTTGAGTGAAGTCGATGGCGAGGGAGTTCACGCAGTAGCGAAGCCCCGTGGGCGTGGGACCGTCAGCGAAGACGTGGCCCAGGTGGCCACCACACTGTGAGCAGATGATCTCCACACGTTCACGAAGAAGCGTCCGGTCCACTCGTTCGATAATGCTTCCGGGTTCGCAGGCGTCGAAGCTGGGCCACCCGCAGCCCGAGTCGAATTTCTGCTCGCTGGTGAACAGGTGTTGGCCGCACCCCCCGCACGTGAAGACGCCCTGGGCATCCACGTGCAAGAGCGATCCGGTGAACGGTGCTTCGGTTGCTGCCTTGCGCAGGACGGCGAATCGCTCGGGGGAGAGCTCGTCCTTCCATTCCTGGTCGGTCTTGGTCACGTCGAAAGTCATGGCTGTAGCGTAAAAGCCTGTCGGCGCGCCGTGACGCGTGACTAGATGAAGCGCGCGCGCGGCGATTCCGGGGTGATGCGCGGGAATTCCGGTTCATCGTTCACGAGACGGTCGATAGACCCCGCGATTCCCTCCGGGTCCAGCCCAATTTCGGCCAACAGGGCGTCGGCACTGTGGTGTTCGAGGTAGGCCCGTGGGACCCCCAAGATCCGGGTCGTGGGAAAGGGCAGTTTGAGTTCCTGGGCGCGCCCACGCACCGCTGAGACCATGAGTGTGCCCGCACCGCCGTGGCGGGTGCCGTCTTCAATGGTGATGATCCGATCGTGCTCCAACGCGTCGTCGATCATGGCGGGGTCTGGCGGGAGGACGCGCACGTCGTAGAGCGTCACGCGCGAACGGTCGGCGACGAACTCCAGCGCCTCGTAGGCGCTCGCGGCCATCTTGCCCAGTGCCAGAACGCAGATCGAGCCGTCGCCACGCTGGACGCGACGCGCGCGCAAACCCTCACCGTGCTGGCCGTCGAAGGCGTGGGGCGGCGTCTTAGGAAAGCGCAGGGCGCTCGGACTCGACAGCGCCAGGGCGCTCGAGAGCATCACCGGGACTTCGAGGGCGCTCGAGGGAGCGAAGACCGTCATATTGGGAATGGCCAGGCACAGCGCCAGGTCCAAGATCCCGTGGTGCGAGGGACCATCGTCGCCGGTGATTCCCGCGCGGTCAAAGACGAAGACGACGGGCAGGTCCAGGAGTCCCACGTCGAGATTCGCTTGGTCGAAGGCCCGGGAGAAGAACGTCGAGTAGAACGCCACCACCGGTTTGAGTCCGCCCATCGCCATGCCCGCTGCCGCGGTCACGGCGTGCTGTTCGGCGATTCCGACGTCAAAGAATCGTCGGGGGTACTTCTCCTCGAAGGGCAGGAGTCCGGTAGGGCCGGCCATCGCCGCGGTGATCGCCACGATTCGGTCGTCACGGCGGGCCTCGTTCATGAGCGCTTCGGAGAAGACCTGAGTGAACGAAACGGTGGGGCCCCCTTCGTTCTTGACGCGCGGCGGCAACTTGTAGTCGTGCATTTTGAGCTCGTCGGAGGTCGCGGGCTCGTACCCACGACCTTTTTCGGTCAAGACGTGTACCACGATGGGTCCGTCCCACTCCGCCGCACTTCGCAGCGTGGCCTCTAGGGACTCGATGTTGTGTCCGTCCACCGGGCCGATGTAGCGCACGCCCAGGTTCTCGAAGAACGTGTGGGGTGTGACGATCTCGCGTACGACCGCAGTGAAGCCGTCGATGCCGAAGTACGCCGCCTTCCCCAGACGCGGCAGTCGCGGCACTAGGCGCCTGATCCGCTGACGCCACGTGAGGTAGGTGCGATTGAGTCGTAATGAAGTCAGCGACGTTGAGAGCCGTGAGATGGTGGGCGCGTAACTGCGACCGTTGTCGTTGAGAACGATCACGACGCGCTGTCCGCTGACGCCGAGGTTGTTCAGCGCTTCGTACGCCATACCACCCGTGAGCGAGCCGTCGCCCACTACGGCCACGACGTGGCGGCGCCCCCCGTGGCCGATGAGTTCGTGGCGTGATTCGAGAGCGACCGAGAGCCCGTGGGCGTAGGACAGAGCGGTCGACGCGTGCGAGGACTCGATCCAGTCGTGTTGACTCTCGGAGCGATTCGGGTACCCCGACAGTCCGCCGCGTTTGCGAAGCGCTTTGAAGCCGTAGCGCCGACCCGTGAGCAACTTGTGCACGTAGGCCTGGTGGCCCGTGTCAAAGAGCAGGATGTCCTTGGGCGATTCGAAGACGCGATGCAGGGCCAGCGTCAGCTCAACCACACCGAGATTGCTACCGAGGTGTCCGCCCGTACTTTGCACCGTCGAGATGATGAAGTCACGGATCTCGCCGCTCAGTTGATCGAGTTCTTTATGAGACAGGGCCTGGAGGTCGGCGGGAGATTCGATTGACGGCAAAATCACATCACTAGCCTAGTTCTGGGCTCGTATCGAGGTCCGCCACGGGGTCGACGTATGGGCTTCGAAATCAGGAAATTCCTCAACGCTGGCACCCGCCGACTTATTCGCGCCGGGCGCGAGCCCGACTCATATACTCAGCATTATGGCCGTATTGTTCTGGGTAATCATCATTGTGGTGAGTGGCCTGGCCGAATTGCACACCAACGCTCTGGCCGGACTCTTCGTTGGTGTCGGGGCCGCCGTGGCCTTCGTTGTCGCCCTGGGTGGCGCATCATTTCCCGTGCAGGCACTCGTGTGGCTCGCCGTCACCGCTGTCACCATGATCACGTTGCGACCGTTGGCGCTCAAACGTTTGCACCACCCCGCTGGAGACCTCTCTCATCCCAAGGATTCGGCCTTGACCGGTCAATTTGGCGTCGTCGAGGACGAGGTCGGAGACGAAGTCCACCCCGGACGGATCAAGATTCGCGGGGAGTCCTGGCGAGCGGTGACTGATGCGGGTACCCCGATTGCCGTGGCGACTCCGGTAGTGGTGACGCGCGCATTCGGCACCACGCTCTACGTGTCGCCGCGTGTCACTTCCTAATTGGGCGTCAGTCCCGGTACGTCTGACATCACGCTCTTGATGGCTTGAGCCGCGCCCAGCAAGGCCGCGCTCTCGGCGGGGATGATGAGCTTCGTGTTGTCGGACTCGGCGAACTTCGCCAAGGTATCGAGTTGCAATATGGCCACCAGTGTCGGGTCGGGAGCCTGCTGCTTGATCGCGGCGTACACCAGGGCCACGGCCTGAGCCCGACCTTCTGCCTCGAGAATCGTGGCCTGACGAAGTCCCTCGGCGCGCAAGATCGCCGACTGCTGGGCACCCTCGGCTTCCTTGATGGCGGCCTGGCGTTGACCGTCAGCGATGTTGACCGCAGACATCTGATTACCCTCGGACTCGAGGATTCGCGCTCGCTTCTCCTGGTCGGCCTGCTTTTGTAGGGCCATGGCCTGGAGAATCTGTTCGGGCGGCGTGATCTCGAGGACCTCGACGCGGTTGATGCGCACACCCCATTTGTCGGTCGCCTCTTCCATTTGAGTCTGCAACAGCGTTCCGATGCGTTCGCGCTGGGAGAAGGCCTCGTCCAGCGTGATGGACCCAAAGACCGCACGCACTGAGGTACGCGCCAAATTATCCACACTGACGAGGTAGTCCGAGTTCGTGAACAGGGCCAAGCGAACATCGATCACTTGGGAGAAGATGGTGGCATTCACGATGACAGCGACGTTGTCGCGGGTGATGACCTGCTGTCGGTCACCGGTGCGCGGCGTTTCTCGCACGTCGATGATCTTCATGACCTCTATGAACGGGACGATGAAGGTCAGCCCGGGATTTCGAATCGCCTTGTATTCGCCAAAGCGTGTTACGACCCCCTCGAACCCCTGCTGAACAATACGGACGGCCTTGACCAGTAAGACAATTGCCGCCAGGACCACGATGACGGCGATGCTCAAGATGACAATCTTCATTGCGAAATCCTCTTCTCTTGACCGTCGCCACCAATCATCGCGTCGCAGAGGGCCTAAGGCGGAGTGTACTTGCGATGGGTGCCGTTATTCTGAAGAACATGCCTGAAACCCTGGTCCCACGTGACGTCGTCCAACGAGTACTCAATGAGTCCATGGGTCGCGGCGCCGATTTCGCCGAGGTCTTCGTAGAGGATCGAGCCAATGCGTCGGCATCATTAGACCAACGCCGGATTCAAGAACTCAGTTCGGGTCGTAGTCGTGGCGCGGGGGTGCGGGTGGTGGTGGGTGAGACTACCGGCTTCGCCCACACGGCGGACCTCACAGAATCGGGGCTACTCGCAGCGGCGACCGCGGCGGCGGCCGTCGCGCGCGACGGTCGCGGTGGCGTTCGTGAAGTGAACCTGAGCGACCTGCGCGAGTATCCCTCAATCGCTGAGGTGTCGCCCTCGAGCGTGCCCAAGGCTCGAAAGATCGATCTGATGATGCGAGCCGACGAGATCGCGCGATCGAGTGCTGACGCGATCAGCCAGGTCCAGGTGGGTCTGGCCGACTCGACTCGCCGATTCCTCGTCGCCAACTCCGAGGGCGTCTTCGCCGCGGACGAGCAAGTACGGACGCGCTTCGCGGTGTCGTGCGTGGCCGTGGGCGACGGTGGAATGCAGACGGGGTATCGACCGCTCGCGGCTACGCGCGGTTTTGAGTACCTCACGAGCGAAGCGATCGAAGAGGCAGCTCGAGGGGCCGCCAACCAGGCGGTCACCAAACTGAGTGCCCGCCCCGCGCCATCGGGTGACCTCCCGGTGGTGTTGGCCGGCGGCTCGGGGGGCATTTTGTTCCACGAGGCGTGCGGACACGGTCTCGAGGCCGACGCCATCATGAAGCAAGCCTCGGTGTACGCCGGCAAGGTAGGTGAACTCGTCGCCAGTCCTCTCGTGACCCTCGTGGACGATGGCACGATGACTGGCGAATGGGGGTACCTCGCGGTCGACGATGAAGGTCGACCTGGCGCACGCAACGTCCTCATCGAGAACGGCGTCTTGACCGACTACATGTGGGACTACCTGCGTGCGCGAAAGGAGGGCCGCACGTCGTCGGGCAATGGACGTCGCCAGAGCTACCAGCACCTGCCGATGGTGCGCATGACCAATACCTACTTGCTGGCCGGTGACGCCGACGCCGACGAGATCGTGGCCCAGACTCCTCGCGGCGTCTACGTCGCCCAGCTCGGTGGGGGCCAGGTCAACACCGCGACCGGTGACTTCGTGTTCGGCGCCACTGCGGCGTTCATGATTGAAAATGGTCAGATAACGACTCCGCTGCGTGATTGCAACCTGATCGGAAACGGTCCTGAGATACTTCGGCGCGTCGACGCGGTCGCCACCGACTTCTCGACGACACCGGGCACCTGCGGCAAGGACGGCCAACAGGTACCGGTGGGGTGCGGCCAGGCCACGATGCGCTTGTCGGGCATCACCGTCGGAGGGACCGCCTCGTGAGTGAGCTCCTCGAACGCGCTCGGACCCTCCTCGAGCGAGCAACAGGTGGGGAGGAGATGGAGGTCTACCTCTCACGCGGTGTCGAAACCGAAGTGCAGGCCTACCAGGGTGGAGTCGAGAACCTCTCGAGTTCTTCGTCGGCCGAGATCGGTATCCGCATATTGATCGACGGGCCCCAAGGTGCGCGCGTTGGAACGGCCTTTGCGGGTTCCCTCGACGACGAGGCGATCGCCGAAGCGCTCGCCAGCGCCCGTGACAACGCCGTTTTCGCGACCGAGGACGAATTCGTCGCCTTCGCCCGACCCGACGGTGTGGCCCCCGTCTCGCTCTCGCTGAGCGATCCGGCGGTGTCCTCGACGTCCATGGACGACAAGGTCGCGATGGCGATCGAGCTCGAGGCTATGGTGCGCGCGGGTGATGCTCGCATCCGTCAAGTGGACGCGGCGAACTACTCGGACTACATGTCCGAATCGGCCATCGCATCCACCACCGGAATCGCCGCCGCATTCGATCGATCGGGCTCGTACGTGTCGGTCGAGGTCATAGCGTCCGACGGCGACGAGGACCAGACCGGTTGGGGGCTCTCAGTGGGTCGAGCCCCAGGTGAGCTCTCGCTCGAGACTGCCGCGAGTGACGCTATCCGTCGCGCGACGCGCATGTTGGGAGCGGTGAAGCCCGGATCCTCCAAGGGTGTGGCCGTCTTTGATCCGCGCACCGCTGCGACGCTGTGGTCGATCGTGGGTGGTGCGCTCAGCGGCGACGCTGTCGTGCGAGGCCGGTCCTTCTTCGCTGGACGCTTGGGTGAGGACGTGGCCTCCTCGCTGGTGACGTTGGTCGACGATCCGACTGACGCGCGACACTTCTCGGCGAGTGCGTACGATGCCGAGGGCTTGGCCTGTCGTCGAAACGAACTCATCACGTCGGGTCGCCTACAACAATTCGTCTACGACACCGTCTCGGCACGACGCGCCTCCACGGCGTCCACCGGTAACGCGGTGCGTGGCGGGGTGGCGGGTTCGCCCTCGGCCGGTTGTCGTGCCCTACAGGTGGAGTCGGGGGAGTACGACCAGGACGAGATCTTCCGGCGCATTGGCACTGGAGTTTTCGTCGAGTCGTTGACGGGCGTGCATTCGGGGGTGAATCCCATTTCGGGTGACTTTTCGGTGGGCATCACGGGACTGATGATTCGCGACGGCGTACTGGCCGAGCCCATTCGTGAGGTCACCATCGCTTCTACGCTGCAGCGGATGCTCCTCGACGTCCTGCTGGTGGGCAACGACGTGCAGTGGCTTCCTGGTACGACCGCTGCTCAGACGATCGCGGTGGACAATATCGCCTTGTCAGGGAGTTAGTCGCTCGACGCTGCGGGAGTCGCTGGAGTCGGCGTCGCGGACGCTGGGGCGCTTGACGTGGCCGCAGGTGGAGTCGACGCCGAGGAGGAACCGCGAGAATCGGTCTTGTAAAAACCCGAACCCTTAAAGACAATGCCCACGCCGGAGAAGACCTTGCGTAACTCGCCACCACAGGCCTCGCAGACGCGCAGGGGAGCGTCCGCGAATTTTTGAACGGCCTCCACCCGTTGGTGGCAGGCCTGGCATTCGTATTCGTAGGTTGGCATCAACCATCACTTTCGCTGGAACTTAGTTAGTTTAGTGCCGCACCTTCTTGGCTCGACCCTCGGTCGGTAGCATGACGAGGTGGACGAATTCCACCAACTACGCCCCTCGCCCCTCGGCGGCACGTTTCCGCGTGACCGAGGGCCTATCGAAGTCACCGCGCGCCGGGCTCTGGCGCGCTGTCGCGTCATGATGGCCCCTGAGACCACGGCGGCTATCGCCTCCAACACCGCTCCCAAGGGCGACGTCCTAGCGACGGCCCGCGTGGCGGGTATCCAAGCCGCCAAAGCGGCGGCAGCGCTGCTGCCCATGGCCCACCCGGTCCTGGTCGGCAACGTCTTCGTCAACTTCATCGTCGCCGACGACCATATTGACGTCGAGGCCGGCGTGGACACGGTCGACCGCACGGGCGTCGAGATGGAGGCCTTGGTGTCGGTCACGGTCGCGGCCCTGACGATCTATGACATGTGCAAGTCGATGGACCGCACGATGACCATCGAGCAAGTGGCCTTGTGGGAGAAGACGGGTGGTCGTTCGGGACCGTGGCGCCGTACGGCGGTCGACGGTGACGTCGACGGCCTGGGTTGAGGTCAACGGAGTGGTCATGAACCACTACCCTTCACGGTGATGGAAGCGAATCATGAGTAGCCCGCGCGCCGGGGCCGAACCGAGTCGAGAACGTATCGTCGCGTTGGTCTTGTTGCTCCAACGCGCATGGACTGATGGACACGCACTGACCCAGGACGAGATCGTGCGCGACCTCAGGATCGATGAATATCCCTCAACGTCGAAGTTTCCCAAGAAAGTCCCGGCCTACCTCGGTAACGAGACGGCGGTTCGCCAAAAGTTTGAGCGCGACAAGGCGCGTATCCGCGACCTGGGTTTTCAAATCGAGACCGTCACGCGTCCCGACGACCTGATTGGATACCAGATCGACCCCAGCAGCGGGTACGCTCCGCCGATCCACTTCACTCCGGGCGAGCGACGCGTCGTGGCGACGGCGCTGGGAATATGCGGATTCGGGAAATCGGGGGCCTTCAGTGTGTTCAACGATGGACCAGCCGGCGACGGAGGCCTCGAGTTCTCCGCCTTCCTCACGCCAGTGATCCGGGCCATTAAAGTGCAACGCGCGGTGAGTTTCGAGTATCAATCGTCGGTTCGCAAGACGCGCGTTGTCGAGCCACTCGAGATCCTGCACGAGCGTGGAACGACGTATCTCGTGGCCCGCGAGATCGGGGCTGGCATGATCAAGGGGTATCGCTTCTCGCGCATGACCTCGATGCCGGTGGTCCTGGACGACCGCTTCGTGGTCGATGAAGTGACGCGCGAACTCGCGACCTCGTGGCGACCCCAGTACCAAAAGCGACCCACGCCCATCGACGTCGTCGTATTGACCAATCGCGATTACGCCGATCTCATCGTGCGTCAATACGATGGCGCGACGGCTGCCGCAAAGAAGGACGAGCGCGTCGAGGTGGGGATCACCTTTGACAGCCCCCACGGTGCCCTGCGCTTTCTCCTCGAAGGGGCGGAGCGGGTTCGACTGGTGAGCCCGAAATCCCTCATCAAGGATCTCAAGGACTGGCTCGCGCGCGTCAATCGCGGCAAGGCGCCCGCGGCGGCGGCCATCAAGTTCCCCTCGCTCGCCACTGGCGACGTCTTAGGTCAGACGCTCCAATTGCTTCACGCCGTCTACAACTCCGAGGACGGGTTACGTGTCTCGGAGTTGGCCAAGCGCTTCTCACTCGACCCGGACCTGGTCCGCTTGATCATGGGACGTCTGGTCACGATGGAACCAATGGTCGACGTCTTTGACGGGGCGATGGCGTTTCCCGCGCGGGTCATCAAGGACTGCGACGACTGGGACCACGAGGACACTGACGATTCGACGTATCGGGCAGAGTTCGTTTCGGGGGACGACGAACCCTCACCGTTCATGTGGCGCGACCTCTTCGAACTCAACGTCGCCCTTCGCGAAGCGTCTCGTCTCTTCGAGGATCCCGCCATCTTCTCGGCGATCGAGAAGATCGAGGACGTGACGACGCATTTCATGCGCATCGAACACCCTCACAATGAGCAACTCCTGTCGGCGGTATACGAAGCGGTGACCTCGCGAGAACAATTGAAGATCACCTACAACTCAGCGACGTCGGAATCCGCCGAAGAACGCTGCATCGAACCCTCCGAGGTAAAGGTCCTCAACGGGCACACCTACGTTCGAGCTTTTTGCCTCACGCGCAACGACTGGCGTACGTTTCGAGTGGACCGTATTGGCTCGATCCTGGCGAAGTCCTTGATCACCGACGACCGTGGCGCCGACCCAGTCGCTAACTGGCTGACGGCGGTCGGCGAGGAGGGCGAAGAATTGGTCGTCATCGTCGACGGCTTCGCACGCTACATCTTCGAGCCCCTTCCCGGCGCCCAGTGGGTGTCCCTGGCCGACGGTCGCTACGCGGTGCGATTTCACGTGTCCGAAAACAATTTTCTTGATCACCTGATGCTCCTCGCCGGACCCGGTGCGGTCGTGGCGACCGAGAAGTACGCCACGGCGGGTCACGCCTTGGCCGAGAGAATCGCCAGCCAGCTGTAGGCGACCGTTGGGCCTCGCGAGGAGGCCCGATGCTGCGACTGCTGGTTCGACGTTCGAGGGACATCTCGTACCTGAGCGACGACCGAGCGCTCGAGTTGGACGGAGTGCGCGAAGGGCCCGCTCAATGGTGGATACGGGGAAGCGGCGACCTTGCCGGCTATGACGACGTCGCGAGGGTGCTCACGACGAGTGAACGGTCGCGCGTCGTCGGATACGACGTGGTGATCGCCGCTCCGCGGCCTGTTTCGATTCTGGTCGCCCTCGACCCGTCGCACGCCGGCGCGGTGGTCGATGCACACCGTGGTGCGGTGCGCGACGCCGTGGAGTACCTCGAGGATCGAGCCGTAGTCGTGCGCGATCGCCGCGGCGGCATGGATTTGGAAAGCGGTGCCTACTGGACTTACGTTGCGTCATTCACTCACGGCGTGAATCGACACGGTGAGCCGCACCTGCACGACCATGTCCTGGTGGGCGCACGTCCCGACGGGGCTCGAGGTGTCCTCGACTCGCGCGCTCTCTTCGCGCACGCCCGCGCGGCCGACGCCCTCTACCGCTGCTCGCTGCGCGCCGGTGTCGCGCGAACGTCACCTCACGTCGTGTGGCGATCCTTTGAGGGCGTCGAACACGTGGCGGGGCTCGATGAGGGGTATCGCGTGCTGTGGGGTGGTCACTTCGGTGACCGCGGGGTCAAGCATCACTGGACTCGCGACGACGCGCGATCGGCGTGGGCGGGTGACCTCGAACGATTCGAGACGCACGGCGTGGTCGCGGTACCGCATCGTTCATCTCGCCACCTCGACGAGCACTCGTTTCGAGCGAGCCTCGAAGGTCGCCCCACGGTTTCGCGACGTCACGTCATCGAGGCCTGGTCCAACGCGGCGACCTTCGGAAGCGGGGCGCACGACGTGACTTCCAGCGTCGACCTGCTCTACCCGTCGATTGGTCGAGCCCGCGGGGTACGAGAAGAATCGCTGAGCCTTCGCGACGCGCGGATGATCGGCGAAACCAACGTGCGGGGTCCGCGACCGCTGGACGTACGCGAACTCGACGCGTGGCGTCAACGGTCTCGGGATCGATCACGCGAAGGGGTCGGACGCTCAAGATAGTGGCGAAACCGCGGGTCAACGTAAGAGGGCGTGAGTTCGATCCACCGCAGGTGCTTTCGTTCGTCGAGTCCCAACGCGTGACCTTCACGCCCGCGAGCGACGTCACTCAGCGAAGCATTTTCGCGTTCGACCCACGAGCGTGAATATCCCTCGGCACGGCCTCTCCGCGATAGTTGCACGTTGTGCGAGCTCACCAGGGACCGTCCGGCAAGCTGTTGGATCATCTCGAGAGTGGTGCGATCGGCGATACCCGGGAGTACCACCGTGGTGGGAAAGAGTGAAAGAAATCCATCGGCGTGTTGTCCCCAACGGCTTCTGGCTTGACTGAGGTCCTGGAGGCACGCCAAGGTGATCACGCCTTGTCCTCCACCCTCGGACACGATGCTGGTGAGACGCGGCAGTGGGGCGACGTTGGCGAGTTCATCCAGAGCCAACAAGAGTCGCGCGCCGTCGTGGTGTTGATCGTACGTGGCGTGCACGACTTCTTCGATCATGCCCACCACGAGGGGCACCGTCACTGCCTGATAACGGCTCGGCGACACGACGTGTAATTGGTGTGGTCCTGAGAGAAAGCGATCGACGTCGAGGGGCGCCTCACGCGCGGCGGCTCTGGCCGCGTCAGTACGCATTCCCGCGAACAGACCTGAAGCTGTCGACCAGATCCCCGAGCGTTCGCGTTCCTCGGTCGCCAAGACGCCGCGCAGTAGCGTCACCGATGGGTGGGTCTCTCCGTAGCGGGTGACCAGGATATTCACGTCGTCATCAGCACTGCGACCGTCGACGCGTGAGGCCAGTTGCCCCAGTGTTTCACCGCGCACGGCGCCCGCGTGTAACAGCGGCGCCACCAACGCACCAGCGCGTTCGTTCCAGTGTGATTCGCCGTCATCGAGGTGTCGTCGCCGACTGACGTCGACGAGACTGCGCGCGGCCAGAACCGCCCCATCCCAACTGCGCGCTTGACGAAGTGGCGAGTACCCCACGCGTACGACTCCCGGCGGTGTCGCGACAGTGCCCGAGGGATCGAAGAGCAACGTCGTGGCATCACGCCGCGCGTGAGCCATCGCACGCACGACGTCGTCTTTGGTCGAGGTGATGATGCACGATCGCGACGTCATTAAGAGGTTGGGAATGATGAGTGACGTTGTCTTGCCACTGCGACTTGGACCCAACACCAACGTGGAACGTTGCTCGCCGCTGGACACGTCGTGTTGCTTCGCGCGTCCGAGATAGATGCCGTGATCGTTCGTCACGAAATCCAACTGTTGGAAAAAAGTTGACAATGCTTGACATTGGTGTGTAAAGCGAGTGGACTTTAAGTGTCCTTTGCGGAGGGGACGTGAACACGAAAGTTATTTTCAAAATAACCGAGTGGTTCTCTTCGCAAGTGACCGTGCACTGCGAGCAGTCGTCGTACAGCTGGGAAGCTGGGTGACACATGGTCGAGTACATGTCGATCAAAGCGGTACCGACTACGAGGTCACCACGGTGGTGACGTCGAGGTCCCAATTTGATTCAACGTTGAAACCCAAGGAGGAAAAGTGGCACAAGCCGCGAAGAAGGCCGTAGCCAAGAAGGCTCCTGCAAAGAAGGCCGCAGCTAAGAAGGCTCCGGCAAAGAAGGCCGCAGCTAAGAAGGCTCCGGCAAAGAAGGCAGTTGCTAAGAAGGCCCCCGCCAAGAAGGCCGCCGCCAAGAAGGCTCCGGCGCGCAAGGCCGTAGCGAAGAAGGCGCCGGCAAAGAAGGCCGCCGCTAAGAAGGCTCCGGCGAAGAAGGCCGCCGCCAAGAAGGCTCCGGCGCGCAAGGCCGTAGCCAAGAAGGCGCCGGCTCGCAAGGCCGCTGCTAAGAAGGCTCCGGCCAAGAGGGCTGCCGCTAAGAAGTAGTGGACGCGCTGCATCGCTCTCATCGCAGAGCGTGCGACATGAGGGGGTCGAAAGACCCCCTCATGTTCTTTTAATCCTCGATGTCGTGGGCGTAATCGACGTCGAATCTCCAAGGACTGTCGGTCATGACCCGCGTGGGGACTCGATGGCGCCGCGCCTCGCGCTCGTGCGCTTGCGCAGAGCCAGGTCCGTAGTGAAACATGAAGTCGAGTCTGGTCGGAAGGGCCAGGACGTTCGTTCCGGTTCCGTGAGAGTCGGTGACCACGGTCACACCGGGCGAGGGATCAAAGTCGCCCAGTCCCGCGGGCTGGCGTAAGTCACCGTGAACAACGACGAGGCGTGTGAAATCCGACGACAAGATCCGATAGGAATGGGTCACGGCCTCATTGAGGTCCTGGGCCGTAGATTCGATGACGCCAACGCCAAGGGTTCGCGCGAATTCGGCCACGTCGGAGGACTCGCAGGCGACGAAGACCGGGCGAGGGCGCGACGCGACGAGGACTTGATGAGCGAGCGAGCGAGCCATTTCGTCCACACCAAAGACGCCCGCGTCCCTCAGCCGTGACTTGCCGACCGTAAAACCCTTCAGTGGGACCAATATCGCGAGGTTCTCCACCGCCTTCATCCTACGGCTCCTTACGACGTGACGTTCACGGCGCTCAGATCGATTGCGACACTAAAAAGCCTGTTCGACAAGGGCCTCAGGCGGTCAAAAGACTATGATTTGTTGTTAATGACTTCGCTGCTGTCGGTAAACAATCTGTCGGTTCAGTTCGCCGTACAAAAGAGATTGGCGACTGCGGTCGACAGTTTTTCTCTCAACGTCGAGCCCGGTGAATGCGTGGGACTAGTGGGTGAGTCTGGGTGTGGCAAGACCACCACCGGGCTGGCCATTATGCGACTCCTGCCCAACAACGGCAAGATTTCGGCGGGCAACGTAGTCCTCAACGGCGTCGATCTGGCGTCACTGAGCGAAGAGGGAATGCAAAAGCACCGAGGCAAGTCAGTGGCCCTCATTCCTCAGGACCCGATGAGTTCACTCAATCCCACGATGAAGATCGGTCGCCAGATTGGCGAGGGTCTGCGCATTCATGATGGAGCGAGTGACGCCGAGGCGCGCAAGCGCGCCCTCGAGGTACTCGAGATGGTCGAGATGCCGCGACCATCCGAACGCCTCGACCAGTACCCCTTCGAGCTCTCCGGCGGTCTGCGCCAGCGGGTGATCATCGCCATGGGACTAGTGTGCAGCCCAACTTTGCTGATCGCGGACGAACCGACGACGGCACTCGACGTGACGATTCAGGCGCAGATCCTCGACATCCTCGACAATTTGCGTCATGAGCTCAAAATGGCCATGTTGTTGATCACTCACGACATGGGAGTCATCGCTGGACGAACTGACCGGGTCGTTGTCATGTACGCGGGAAAGAAAGCCGAAGAGGCGCCCACTGACGCCCTGTTCCACGACATGCGCCACCCCTACACCCAAGCGCTGTTGGCGTCTATGCCCAGCATGGAGAACACCTCCAAGCACGAATTGTCTTCCATCGCGGGCATGCCGCCCAATCTGAGCAAGACGATCGTGGGATGCCGATTCGCACCACGCTGTGAGTACGCGACCGATCATTGTCGAGAAGTCGATCCGCCGCTGGAGGGAAGTAACGATCACGTTTTTGCTTGCTTCCATCCCACCTCGGGACCCAAGCCGATCGAAGTACGTGTCGCGAGTGCGGCCGTGGCGGCCAAGCCACGTAATGAACTCTTACGGGCTCAGGGCCTCGTAAAGGAATTCGAGATCAAAGCAGGAGTGGTGCGTCACAAAGTCGGGGCCATTCACGCGGTCTCGGACGTTACCTTCACGCTCTACGAGGGCGAGACGTTCGGTCTCGTGGGCGAGTCCGGATGCGGCAAGACCACGATCGGACGCATGTTGGTCGGTCTGGAAACGTTGACCGCGGGCGAGGTCTACTTCGACGGCGAACTCGTCACCGCGAAGGGTCACAAGCCAACGCGACAATCTCGTCGTGATCGTCAGATGATGTTCCAGGACCCGTACGCGTCACTGGACCCGCGCATGAAGGTCGCCCAGATCCTCGGTGAACCTCTCGCCATTCAGAAGGTGGGCTCGAGGACCGAGCAAGCACATCGCGTTAGCGAACTACTCTCGTCGGTCGGTCTCGATCCCCAGGTTGCCGATCGCTACCCCCACGAATTCTCCGGTGGCCAGCGTCAGCGCATTGGCCTCGCTCGCGCCCTCGCCCTGAACCCACGGCTCATCGTCGCCGACGAACCGGTGTCGGCACTCGACGTCTCGGTGCAGGCACAGATCTTGAACTTGATGAAAGAACTCCAGCGTCAGTATGGGATGACCTACGTCATGGTCAGTCACGACTTAGCCGTCGTCTATTACATGGCCGACACGATTGCGGTCATGTACTTGGGCAAAATTGTCGAAATCGGGGACGCCGAATCAGTCTTTCGCTCGCCGGCCCATCCCTATACGCAGGGATTGCTCAATGCGGTTCCGATTCCTGACCCCGCTTTGGCTAAGACCCAGCGTGGAGTTCGTGTCTCGGGAGAGCTTCCTTCGGCGGTCAATCCGCCGTCGGGTTGCCGGTTTCGAACGCGTTGTCCTAACGCGCAAGAACTCTGCGCTCAAGAAGAACCGCAATTCCGGCCGTTCGGTGAGCGTCAAGAAGCCGCCTGTCACTTCCCCATGAAGTCCCCGGTCACCATCTCCGCCCACCCCTAGGGCACCGCCGATTAGCGTCCGATGGCCTAGCGTTCGAGTAGTCGAACTTCGAAGGCATCGCGCAGGGCTTCTCCCACGTAGGTGATGGCGACGATGACCAGGATGAAGATGACGGCTAAGGGATAGATCTGCCACCAGTACCCGTTGGCGAGGTATTGCGACGCGTCGTTGAGCATCGTGCCCCAGTCGGTCGCCGGTAGAGGGATCCCCAGACCGAGGTACCCCAGCGTCGTCAAGAACAAGATCGCGTCGGCGACCGCGAAGGTGGCCACCGTCACGATGTTGCTCACCGAGTTGGGAAAGACGTGGCGTCGGATGATATGCCATCGCCCCGCACCCATGGCGCGGGCCGCCTGAGAGTAATCCAATTGTTTTATCAGCAGGGCGTCACCGCGGATGATGCGGGCGTTGCCGAACCACCCGATGACTCCGATCACCGCGATCAGATTGACCGTCGTGCGTTGGAAGATGGTGACCAGGGTCAAGAGCAAGAACAGCACCGGGATGGACAAGAACGCATCGAGGAGCCGCATCAAGAACGTGTCGACGAAACCACCGAGGAAGCCCGAGATCATGCCATAGAGGGTGCCGATCACGATTGTGATCACTCCCGCCAGCATGCCAAGGGTCAACGAATACTCGCCGCCGAACATGATGCGACCTAGCTCGTCGTAGCCAGAACTGTCAGTGCCCAACCAGTCGTGCGCCGACGGCGTACCGTTCTGTACGGCGTTGAGTGCGAGAGATTGATTGGTTTGATTCGTGTGCCATATCAAGGGTCCGACGAAACAGAAAAGGACGATCAAGATGAGATACACCACCGAGGCGATGGCCAATTTGTTCTGTAAGAAGATTCGTAGGCGCTGGCGCCACAACGGGACGAAGGCGTCGAAGGTGGCCTCGCCATTGTCCGACGAAAGATCGGCGGGCGCCAGACCGGCGTCGCTCAAGACCTCGCCCACTGGAATGCCGCCGGAGAACGTCATTTGCGCCCCTCAACGCGAACGCGGGGATTTACCACTCCGAGCATGATGTCGGCGATCAGGTTCCCGGCCAAAGTCAAGATCGTGGTCAACAAGGTAATGCCGAGGACGAGGGGGATGTCAAGGTACGTGGCAGCCTGCACCGTTTGGTAGCCAATTCCTTCATAGTTGAATACCTCTTCGATGATGAGGGCTCCGCCAAAGAGACCCGGTAGAAAGAGCCCGAGGATGATGATGATCGGTCCGAGGGCGTTGCGAAACGAATGGCGAAAGAGGACGCGCATCTGCGAGCACCCCTTGGCGCGCGCCGTTCTGATGTAGTCCTGGACCAAGACGTCGAGCACCGCGCTTCTCATGAAGCGACTGAGGAAGGCCAAGTTGAGCAAGGTGAGTGCGGCGACCGGAAGGAGGAATGCCTTGGGATCATAAAAGATGGCTAGTGATGAACTGTCGTTGGGGACGGGTGGCAAGTGAATGCTGTCAATACTGAACCACGTGATCATCAGCAGGGACAACAAGAAGGCCGGGACGCCATAGAGAACGAAGAACACGTTCGTCACCGAGTAGTCAAAAGCGGTGTTGCGCTTGGAGGCCTGAAGTACGCCGATTGGTAGAGCAATGATCACGGACAGGACGAGCGACGCCAAAGCGATCCAAATCGTGCGGGGTACGAACGTCTTGATGATGTCCCACACCGACGACGTCTGACGCCATGAGTAACCGAGGTTGAAGTGGAATACGACCTGAGTGAAGTAGTCCCAGAATCGCACGTAGAACGGTTGGAAGATTCCGTGGGTAACTCCCCACTGGTGGACCGCGGAGGGACTGGCGTGATTCTGTAAGGCGATGTAGGCCGGGGCGAGAATCCCGCCCGTCTCGAAGTAGGGGAGGATGAAAGTGAAGAACATGACGATCATAAACACGGCGAACGACTGGATCAGTCGCCGGATGAGGTATGCAATCACGGTAGAAGTTTATCAGTGAAAAGTGCGGGATTTCCTTGTCTGATCTCGCGATTCGCCGCTGCATCGGTGGTGGAGCGATCATCGTAAAAGCACTGAGCCCCCCATTGGAGGGGGGCTCAGTGCTTTTACTGCTACCAGGGTGTTACTTGGTTAGAAGTAGTAGTACTCCGGCATGAAGTTTTCCAACGTGTTCGGCGTGAAACCAATCTTGCTCTTGAGAGTCTTGATGGCTTCACCAATACCACCACTCACGTAGTTGTCAGTGGTGTTGGGCTGGTACAGCACCGGCAACTGCTGAGCGGCGATGTTCGCGAAGTTGGCCAACGTGGCTGTTCCAAACGTCGTCTGCTTCACAGCAGCGGTCAGTGGTGCGTAGTTGTACCCACCGATGTTGAAGCTGGCACCTGGCACGAACAGAGATTCACCCGATGGGTAGTAGTCCGGCGCGTAGATCCAACCAGCACCCCAGAGGCAGATGCTCCAGTTGGTGGTCTTGCTCACGCAGTCACCCACGACCTTGTTGAAAGGCTCGGGCAGCGTTGTGGCGTTGATGCCAATGGACTTCCACTCAGATACTTCAGTGGCGACCTGGACCGCCAACTGCGGGATACCGCTGCCGTACTCGAGAGCGACGTCCAACGTGTTGCCCTTGGAAATACCCTTACCGCACTCGCTCGCACTGGTTCCGGGCTTCTGACACGTGGCGTTGCCACCGCTCAGGACCCAACCGTGGCTGGTCAAGAGACCGAGGGCCTTCGCCGGGTTGTACGGGTAGGGGTTCTTGGTCGACACGGGACCGGAGATGGCCTTGGAGGTCACCGGCGGCAACGGATTGATCTGGTCGTAGCCGTAGCCCTTTTGGATCTTTTGGATCATGAGGGGCTGGTCGACGGTCAACTGCAACGCCTGACGAACGTAGAGCTGGTCCAAGAACTTGGAGTCTGCGTTCTTCGGGTTGAAGTTGTAGGCCGCGTAGTCGACCGACCATGGGGCGCCGACTTCGAGGTTGTACTTGCTCGCAACGGGCGCCCAGTTCGCACCGGGGTGCGTCGGGGTACCGTTTTGGGTCAAGTTCGTCGAGTCGACGTATCCGAGGTCAATTCGACCTTCACGCAGGGAGACTTCCTCAGCGGCAGCGGTGGTGAACGGAAGTTCGACCACTGAAGCGACCATGGACTTCTGGGGTCCTGAGTACGTCGGGTTGGGTACGAAGGTGACGTTTCCGATGTTGTCGAAGTGCGTCAACTTGTAGGGCCCGCTGTCACCGCTCTGCCACATGGCTCCGGTGTACGTGCTCTCGGTACCAGCTTCCTTAGCGAGGTAGGTGTACACCGCCGTGCACGCAGCATCGGTGGCCTTGGCCCCGTAGGCACCAGTTGCGCAGGTCGATGGCGTGTTGGCCGCCGTCAGGTCCCACGAATCGGCGAACGGTGTGATCTCGGACAGGTAGTTGTACAAGATCCAGTTCGGGTTGACCGAGGTCGCGAAGTGCAGGGTCACGGTGTTACCCGAACCCGAGGCGGACGACATCTGGTCGGGAATTCCATATCCTGCGTTGTAGCCGCAGTAGTTCGCCTTCTCCGCGTGGTACATGTTCAAGAAGAACATCACCGATTGCGCGTTGATGGTCTGACCATCGGCGAACTTCCAGCCCTTCATGTTGATCGTGATCGTCTTGTTACCGTTGCTGAAGACCGGTGTACTGGCCAGGGAGAGTGACGGCGTGTACGTCGCGTTAGCGCCGTAGCCGAACCAATACAAGGGGCGATACATTTCAAATTGGAAGGCGTTGATGTTCGAGACTGAGAAGTACGTACACGACATGAACGGAAAGTTATAGTTCGGATTCGCGCCCGGACCCTCGGCTAAAGTCAGTGTCCCACTGGGGGTAGCTGCACCGCTCGCCACGCTCGGAGCCACTAGGCCGAGCGTCAACGCACCAGCCGCGAGGCCGATGGTCGTCGCAAGCCTGAGCTTGTGTCTAATTTGCATAGTCTTATTGCCTCCCTAAACCACCGAAGTGGTTGATTGAACCTACCCACCAGTACGGTGGGCTGGATGTCACTGTATCTGTAGGTGGGGTCCATCACAAGAGAACAGTGTGAAGATCGTAAGAATTAATCAAGAAGAAATCGTCATACTGTCACCAAGTCAGTGACGCCAATTCTCGATTAATTCAATGAATTACTGGTTTTTCCGCCATCATCTGGCCGGACTCTTACCTCGGGAGAGGTCCAGTTCGTTTGAGTTTGCCAGGTAGTTGGTGTCCAAACGATCGCGACGAACAGCGACGTCGGTTGTGACCCGTTGGCGGCGCCGTGCGACGAGGTACGCCGGACCGAACAACTGGTGGACGAGACTAGGTGGCGATGAACACGTCGACCTGTGTCCGGGCTCGAGATAACTACGTCAATGAGATGGTGGCGCGTTGAAAGGCATAGCCCCTCACCTCGAGGTGGAGACACGACTCTTTACCGAGGGCGTTGGCATCATCGGTGCGATGGACGAAGTGGGTCGCGGCAGCGCTTTTGGTCCGTGCTCGGTCGGACTTGTGCTCATTGACGCCCACGCGGGGGCGTTTCCCCAGGGACTGCGCGACAGCAAAATGCTCAGCGAGGGCGCACGTGAGCGACTAGTTGGGCCATTACACGCGTGGGTCATCGAGTATGCGGTGGGCCACGCGACTTCCGGCGAGATAGATGAGTTTGGCCTCACCGCGGCCTTGCGTTTGGCAGGATATCGCGCACTCCACGCGGTTTCGACGCGAGCCGGCCTGATCATCTTGGACGGTCGCCACGACTGGTTGAACCTACCGAGCCAGGCGCCCCTGACCAGTCCCAATTACCCCCCGGTGAAACTGCCGCCGGTTCGTACGATTGTCAAGGCTGACCTGACGTGCGCCTCAGTGGCCGCCGCGAGCGTTCTCGCCAAAGTCGCGCGTGACGAGCTGGTTCGAGATTTGGCTAGGCAATTTCCAGGCTACGACATCGAGAACAACAAGGGGTACGTCACGCCTACTCACGCAGACGCTCTACGACGACTCGGTCCGAGCATTCATCACCGGGTGTCATGGAATTTGCCGCATCGTAGCGAGATGACATCGACGAACCTCGACGTCGCCTAAGTCACCAGTCCGTCGAGGGCCCCACGGATCTCCTTGGCCAGTAGGTCAGGGTGTGAGAGGTGTGCTCCGTGGGGGAGTCCACGAAGTTCCTTCACTTCAAAGAATGTGTTGGCGCGCGTCAGCGTGCCCGCGAGTTCGTGGTAGTACGGGGCTGCGCGCTGGTCTCCGTAGAGGTAGAGCACCGGTGTGCGAATCTCGTCGATCTCAAAGGGAGCCAGTGGAGCCGTGATTTCGCGCAGATCCGCACTCAACGCCGGACCGTCGAGACGTCGAGACTCCTGCTCCGATTCGCTCAGATGCTCCCACGCCTCATCGGAAACGACGCGACGAAAGAAGCGCTCCGCCTCGCGCGCGGGACTCTCGCCGGGTGCGGGCGTGGGAGATGGTCGTGCGACGATCCAGGGTAACGGCGATTCGTAGGCGACGACCACCTGGGCGATGTCGGAACGCCCAGCGACCAGCGCCATCGCGACGAGCCCTCCGAAGCTGTGACCGAACACGATGAGTGGCGCCGCGGGCGAGACCCATTCGATGACTCGTCGAAGGTCGTCGAGGTCGTCTTCGAGACGTCCCGGTCCCAGTGTGCGAGATCGCTGATATCCCCGGCGGTCGTAGGCCACAAAGTCAAAGTCCTCTAAGCGCCGACTCAGCCGGGTAAATGACGACGCCCGATCGAGCCCACCGTGGATAGCGACAACGTGGGCTCCTGGGCTCGAGACGTGGTGGCGAGCGACGGCGAGATCACCCAATGGAGACGGTTCTAGGTAGCGCAGTCCCGACGTCGTTGGGGGACTCTCCACGCACCAAAGTTACCGGTTGGCCTCGTACGTGTGGACGGGCCCAGGACACCCCGGTGATGGGCTAAATCCATACGATCGCGCGATTATTGCAATTAGGCTGGGTCTGTGACAACCCCTCCTGAATCTCCCGTTTCTCACGCGCAAAAGGGTTCCTTTGGACCAAACGCCTGGCTGGTCGACGACATGTACGACCGGTTCTTACAGGACCCTTCGGCTGTCTCGGCGAGCTGGCGCGAATTCTTCGTCGACTACCAGCGCTCTCCAGTGCCGACCGTGACCAACGCCCATGTGAGTGCTCCAGCTCCCGTAGCCAAGCCAGTCGAGGTCAACGACGCGGCGGTGGCGTTGCGTGGCGCGGCTGCGCGCATCGTCACCAACATGGAAGCGTCGCTGACAGTTCCCACCGCAACCAGCGTGCGCACGGTGCCGGCCCGATTGCTCGAGATCAACCGAGCGTCGCTGAACGAGGCGCTCGCGCGCGCGACCGGGGCCAAAGTTTCCTTCACGCACCTCATCGCCTTTGCCATCATCAAGGGCATCGGTGAAATCCCGTCGATGAACGCCACCTTCGTCGAGTCCGTCGACGCCAAGGGGACTCCAGGAATCATTCGCCACGAACACGTGGGTCTGGGTCTCGCGGTGGACGTGCAGCGCCCCGACGGAACGCGCAACTTGCTCGTGCCGGTCATTCGTGACGCCGACACCATGGATTTTCGAGAATTCCTCTTGTCCTACGAAGAGATCGTCCGCAAAGTACATAACGCCACATTTGGCGCCGACGACTTCGTCGGGGCGACGTGTTCGTTGACGAATCCGGGCACCCTGGGCACCGTGCAGTCCGTTCCACGATTGATGCCGGGCCAAGGAGCGATCTTTGGTGTCGGGGCACTGGGGTGGCCCGCCGGCTTTGAAGCCGCCGATCCAGCGGCGTTGGCCAACCTCGGTGTGGGCAAGGTGCTCACCTTGACCTCGACCTACGACCACCGCATCATCCAAGGCGCGGAGTCGGGGCTGTTCTTGAAGTACGTGGCGGAGTGTCTGACTGGCGCGCACAACTTCTACGACGACGTCTTCGAGTCCCTTGGTATCCCCTACGAACCGGCGCGCTGGTCCAAGGACCTGCACACCACGAGCAATGTGAACGACCACGATCAGATCTTGAAGCAGATTCGTGTGCAAGAACTGATCAACATGTTTCGCGTTCGGGGGCACCTCAACGCCCACTTAGACCCCCTGCACACCGAGCCACCAGCGCTTCACCCTGAACTCGACCTCGCGACCTACGGACTGTCGATCTGGGACCTGCAACGCACTTTCGTGGTTGACGGTCTGGCCGGCCGGTCCGAAGCGACCTTGGAGGAGATCCTCGCGATCCTGCGCGACGCCTACTGTCGCACCACGGGGATCGAATATGGGCACATTATGGATCCGGCCCAGAAGCGATGGATCCAGGACCGTGTTGAAGGCGTCGCGACCACCACGCCGGTCGAAGAGCAAAAGCACATCCTCGAAGCGTTGAACGAAGCCGAGGTGTTCGAACGATTCCTGCACTCGCGTTACGTGGGTCAAAAGCGCTTTGGTCTCGAGGGCGGCGAGTCGACGATCGTCGCGTTACAGGTCATTCTCGACTCCGCGGCGGACCAAGGCGTCAAGGAGTCAGTGATTGGCATGGCGCACCGGGGGCGCCTCAACGTGCTCGCCAACGTCGTGGGCAAGTCCTACAGTGACATCTTCTCGGAGTTCGAGGGCAATCTCGACCCTGAAAGCGTGCAGGGTAGTGGCGACGTCAAGTACCACAAAGGCGCGCGCGGCGTGTACAAGAACGCCAACGGTGCCACGATTAACGTCTCGATGGCGTCGAACCCATCGCACCTCGAAGCGGTGAGCCCGGTGGTCGAGGGAATCGTGCGGGCCAAGCAAGACCAGGTCGTTCGCCCCAGTGACGGCACGAAGACCATTCCTGGTCCGGACCACTTTCCCTACCTCCCGATTCTGGTGCACGGTGACGCGGCCTTCGCGGGCCAGGGCGTCGTGGCCGAGACCTTCAATCTCTCACAACTCTCGGGGTACCGCGTCGGGGGGGCGGTGCACATCGTGATCAACAATCAAGTGGGATTCACCACTGCGCCCGAGTCCGCGCGCTCGAGCTTCTACCCGACCGACGTCGCCAAGATGATCCAAGCACCAATCTTTCACGTCAACGGCGACGATCCCGAGGCGTGCGCGCACGCCGCGCGTCTCGCGTACGACTACCGCCAAGAATTTCACCGCGACGTCGTATTGGACATCGTGTGTTATCGGCGCCATGGACACAACGAAGGTGATGACCCTAGCTACACGCAGCCCCAGATGTACAAGATCATCGATCAGATGCGTTCGGTGCGCAAGGCCTACACCGAAACACTGATCCGGCGCGGCGACATGACGTTGGAACAAGCCGAGTTAGCGCTCGACCAATTCAATGAACGTCTCCAGAGCGTCCTGGACGAAGTACGCACGGTACCGGTACCCACTCTCGAGGCGGTGCCCGTCAACGAGATTCCCCCTGACGCGAAGGCTCCCGCCACCGGGGTGGCCAAAGACCGATTGCTTGAGATCGCGCGCGTCACAATGTCGGCTCCCGAGACTTTCACCATCCACCCCAAGCTCGAGCGCCAGTTCGTCCAGCGTCGAGCGTTGTTGGAATCGGGTGAAGTGGACTGGGCGCTCGCCGAAGCCCTGGCCATCGGTTCACTGGCCCTCGAAGGCACCAACGTGCGACTCACGGGGCAAGATTCGCGTCGCGGCACCTTCTCCCATCGGCACGCGGCGTTGATCGACTACGAGAATGGCGCCCAATACGTGCCCCTGGCGAACTTGAATTCACCGGGATTCTTCACGGTGCGCGACTCGTTCTTGAGCGAGTACGCGGCGCTGGCCTTCGAGTACGGCTATTCAGTAGAGACGAACAGTTCCCTCGTCGTCTGGGAAGCGCAGTTTGGCGACTTCGTCAACGGTGCTGAGATCGTCATCGACAACTTCTTGGTGGCGGCCGAGGACAAGTGGGGCCAGACCTCGGGACTGGTAATGCTCCTGCCACACGGGTATGAAGGGCAAGGCCCCGAGCACTCCAGCGGCCGCATCGAGCGCTTCTTGTCGTTGTGCGCGCGCAACAATATCCGCGTCGCTCAACCCACGACGGGTGCCCAGTACTTTCACCTATTACGAAGTCAAGTGCGTCGCGACCACGTGACGCCCCTGATCATCTTCACGCCCAAGTCCCTCTTGCGCGCCGTTCAGACGCGGTCGCCACTCAGCGAACTCGAGAGCGGTTACTTCCAACGCGTCCTTGACGACACCGTGGACGATCGTTCTGTCGTCACTCGGGTAGTTCTCGCGAGCGGCAAGGTGGCACACGAAGCACTAGCTCGCCGCGACGAACTCGGGCTTTTAAACGTGGCGGTCGTGCGCATCGAACAGATTTATCCGTGGCCCGCCGAGGTTATTGAGTCCGTCTTGGCGACGTATCCCAATGCCGATGAGGTCGTGTGGCTCCAAGAGGAGCCCGAGAATATGGGATCGTGGCCCTTCGTGCATCTCCAGATGCATAAAGCTCTTCGTGACAAGGCGGTGAGCCACGTGGCGCGCGCTGAATCGGCGAGCCCGGCCACGGGTTCACACTTGGTGCACGACGCGGAACAGGCCGACCTGCTCGTTCGAGCCCTGCAGTGAAGTCCCCCTCCCTGCGGGTCGTCGTGGACGGCTCGAACCTCGCCACCGAGGGTCGAACGATTCCCAGTCTCAGCCAGCTCGACGACGCCGTACGTGCCTTCCTCGAGGAGTACCAAGGCGTCGACGTCATCGTGGTCGTCGACGCGAGTTTCGAACACCGTGTCGCGGCCTCGGAGCGAGCCCGCTTCAAGGAAGCGGAGGTCGCCGGTGAAATCGTGACGCCGCCGGCGGGTGCGGTGGGTCGCGGTGATGCCTTCATCTTGAAGATCGCTCAACGAATCAATGCCGTCGTGCTGAGCAACGATTCCTTCCAGGAATTCCACGAGCAGTATCCGTGGCTCTTTGATGCCGGGCGATTGATTGGCGGCAAGCCAGTCAAGGGCGTTGGATGGGTATTCACTGAGCGAATCCCAGTACGGGGTATCAAGTCCGTGCGAGCGACGCGAACAGTGAAGAAACTGGCGGTCGCGCTGCCCGAAGGCGTCGTACCAGCTATCGGCGATACGTTGACGCCTGTTAAGTCCGCACGCGGCACCAAACGGCCCACCACCAAGGCCACTGCCGTCGTCAAGGCCACTGCCGTCGTCAAGGCCACCGATGTCCTTAAGGCCGTCAAGAAGTTGGCGACGGTGCTGCCAGATCCCAAGGACGCCAAAGAACCAAAAGATGCCAAAGTAGCGACTCCCAGTGCGAAGGTCCCTCGGGTGGCCAAGAAGGCCACCGCGACAAAGAAGATCGCTAAGAAGGTCCTGGAACCGGTCGCGGAAGTTTCCGTCCCCTCCGCCCCGACGGTCGCGTTACGGCGAGGACGCCAGCCGGTGAACCCCGAAGCCGGCTTCGCGGCGTTCGTCAAACAGTTCAAGATTGGTGCATCATTTCCCGGAGAAGTCGTGGCATTCACGTCTCACGGGGCAGTGATCAAGGTCACTTTGAAGAACGGCGACGTGATCGAGTGTTACGCCCCGACCACGTCGCTGGGCGACCCGGCGCCCGCCCGTGCGCGCGACGTCTTGAAACGTGGCGACCACAAGAGCTTTCGGTTGGTAACGGTCGACAGTGATCGCCGAATTGCGGAATTGGCCTTGGCATGAGCGAACTCTCCCTCGATCCCGCGGACTGGATCCCTCATCGAGCACCGTTCTTGTTCATCGACCGCTTGGTCGATATCGAACCGGGTCGTCGCGCGAGTGGTGAGTGGACTCTGACGGGCGAGGAGTGGTTCTTCTCGGGACATTTTCCCGGACGACCGACCACACCCGGTGTCCTCATGCTCGAATCCATCGCCCAATTGGGCGCCGTGGTCGTTTTGAGCGACGATCGTTTCGTGGGTCGCCTTCCCCTCTTTGGCGGGGTCGAGAACGCCCGGTTCCGGCGTCAGGTCCTCCCGGGTGACACCCTGAGTCTCGAGTGTGAGATCACCCGTCTGTCTGCGCGTGGGGGCAAGGGTCACGGGCGCGCCAGCGTCGGTGGTCAGTTAGCCGTCGAAGCCGATTTGTTGTTCATCCTCGCCGACGCGTCATGAAGGTCGCCACCTGGAACGTCAATTCGTTGACGGCCCGGTGGCCACGCGTCGAACAGTGGATCGTCGAGCATCAACCCGACGTCCTCTTGATACAAGAGACTAAGCAGAGCGATGCGAAGTTCCCCTTCGCCGCCTTCGAGGCGTTGGGTTACGACAGCGCCCATTACGGCCACGGACAATGGAACGGCGTGGCAATCATCTCGCGCTGTGGCCTTGACGACGTGCACCAAGGCCTGGGCGACGACGTTGAGGCGCGATTCATTGGTGCCACTTGCGCGCGCCTACGGGTGTACTCGTGTTACGTGCCCAACGGACGCGCCCTCGACGATCCTCACTACCAATACAAATTGAGGTGGCTCGCGAAGTTGCGAGATCTGCTCGCGGCACGCGAGGTTGCCCAACCCGTGCTGGTCGGGGGTGATTTCAATATCGCCTTGAGTGACCTTGACGTCTACGATCCGGCGGCGCTCGAAGGGATGACCCACGTATCAGAGCCCGAGCGCGCCGCGATGCGCGCGGTGTTGTCGACGAACCTCGTTGACCTCGTTCGTTCGGCCACCGACGAACCGAGTTTTACGTGGTGGGACTATCGCAACGGTGCGTTTCACCGGGGCTGGGGTCTTCGAATCGACTACCTGCTCGCCGATAGTGCCACCGCTGCGCTCGTACGGACGGTAGTGGTCGATCGCGACGCTCGCAAGGGCGAGAAACCATCGGATCACGTCCCCGTCGTGGCGACGCTCGACTGGCCGCTCTAACGACCTAAAACGGTGGGGGACTCCACGACCACGGGTTCGGCCGCTTCGAGTTCACGTCGAATGGCGTCGAGTCGGCGTCGACGCTGTTCTCCGGTGACGGGAGCGTTGCGTTGTTGGATCTGGGCGAGGACCGTGTTGATCGGTCCGAGGAATCGCGATGGTTCTCGATCGGGGAAGCGCGGGTCATTGCGCCCCTTGCTCCACGTGATGAGGAGTGTTTGCTCGGCGCGACTGAGCGCCACGTACGCGAGGCGTTGTTCCTCGGCCAGGGCCTCGGGACTCGTGGCGTTGTAATGAGGTAGTTGACCTTCGGCCCACCCGACCGCGACGACGTGTTGGAATTCCAGACCCTTTGAACGGTGAATCGTCGTGAGGGCCACCGCGTCCACAAAGTCGCTCTCAACGCGTCGCGAACTCAGTTCGGGCGTCACGAGATCCGACGCGGGCGAGTGCTCGGGTCCTCGGCGTTCTAACGGAATGCCTGCCGCTTCGAGCGCGCCGGCCACGACCTCGAGCTGGGCGTTGGTGCGTGCCAGTACCGCCATCGAGCGCCATCGGCTGCCGGGCTGGTGGTGCGCCGACAGCCAGGTGGCGACGTGCTGGGCCTCGTCCAGATCGGTGTCGTACCCGCGCACCAGCGGTACGTCACCGTCGTCGTGGGCCGGGACGATGCCCTGCGCGCCGGGCTCGAGCAGCGTGTTCGCCACGGCGATGATGTGGGCCGTTGATCGGTGGTTCCTCGTTAGGTCGAGGATGATCGTGTCGGGCCAGGTCCGCACGATGTCGTTGAGCAGGAGGGGACTCGCCCCGTTGAAACCGTAGATGGACTGGTTGGGGTCGCCCACGCAAAATAGGTCCGGGTCATCGCCGGCCATCTGGGCGAGCAGCATGAACTGCAACGGGTTCATGTCTTGCGTCTCGTCCACGAAGAGAGCGCGCGTGCGGTGTCGGAAAGCGGCGCGTACGTTGGGCTCGTCACGAAGTAGCGCGATGGCCTCACTCAACAAGAGATCGAAGTCGAGGACGCCGCGACTTCGACAGAGGCCCACGTAGCGGTCGAGGACGTCGGCGAATATCGCGGGTGCCAGGGGCGCGTCACGTCGCGCCTTCTTCGCGGCGCGCGCGTACGTCGCGCCTTGAAAACCTTGGCTCAGCGCCCAGCCGATCTCCTGTTCGAGTCGGGGCAACTGCCAATCCTCCAGGTTCACGACACCGTCCTCGCGCAGTTGTTGTGCGAGCAAGGTCACCACGCGTCGTCGATTGGCCTCGATGGTGAGGGGTTTGAGGTGGTGATCGTTGCGGTAGTCGTTGACGATGGTCATCGCGGCCCGATGAAAGGTCCCGGCGCGCACGTCGCGAATGCCCGTGCGATTGAGACGTCGCCGTAGCTCTTCGCCCGCCTTACGCGTGAAGGTCATGGCGAGTACTTCGTCAACGCCCACTTCCTCCAGCGCGATACGTCGCTGAATGCGCAAGGTCAAGACGTGGGTCTTGCCAGATCCGGCGGTGGCGCGCACCATCAGGCGCCGCGCACTTGACGTCACCGCCTCACGTTGTTCGGGGGTGAGTCCGATCAATAAGTCGTCGGAGAATCCGATCTCGTCGCTCATGGTGTCCCCGACGCTACCGTCCGGGCGTGACGCCAATCCCCTCGAGCCGACCTCGGTAACCTTTGTATCGTGCTGCGTGCCTATGGCGAAGGGAAGATCTTTGGTGAGGCCTACGGCGACGGACCTGTTCAGGTGGTGTGGCTGCACGGCTGGGCTCGTACTAGCGTGGACTTCTCCGCGTGCGGCGCCCTACTCGCCGGCGAGGGTATCGCGTCAGTGGCTCTCGATCTGCCAGGTTTTGGCGCGTCCCCGCTGCCGACGCAGCCAGGCGGGGCGACCCTCTATGGTGAGTTGTTGGCTCCGGTGTTAGCGACCATGTCGCAGAGTCCCCTCGTCGTGGTCGGTCACTCCTTCGGTGGTCGGGTGGCGGTCGAAGTCGCAGCCTCGTTCCCCCACCTCGTCAAAGCCTTGGTCGTGACAGGCGCGCCGTTGGTGCGCCTGGACGCCACGCGACGAGCCCCCACGGCGTATCGCCTGATTCGTTCTCTGCACCGACGCGGGCTGATCAGTGAACCGCGCATGGAGGCGGCGCGCCAAAAGTTCGGGTCGAGCGACTATCGCAACGCGACGGGGGTATTGCGCGCCATCTTGGTGACCAGCGTCAATGAAAGCTATGAGAACCAATTGGCGAGGATCCACGCGCCGGTCGACCTCGTTTGGGGGGACAATGACCTCGAGGTGCCCGTTGACGTGGCCCGGCGAGCCGAGAAACTCTTGAGTTCATCGACGCGCGTCAATGTTGACATCGTCGCGGAGACTGGACATTTAGTGCCCACGCAACGACCGGCCGTCCTCGTCGCGCACGCCTCGCGACAGGTCTCATCGTGACACTCACATGGCGAATACTCGCCGGCGCCGGAGTGACACTCGGCTTCGCGGCACAAATGGCTCGATGGCTCCGCGTTCTCCAACGCGAACACTATGAACCATCTTCGATGTTTCGCTTCTGGCGACGCTGGACGTGGCCTGAACGTCGTCGTTCTGTCTCGCTCTCGTCCCTCTTGTGGTGCACTTTTCCTATAGCACTGATCGTGGCCTTGGCTACCGGTTCGATCACTACCTTCGTTATTGATTCGGTCCTCTACGGGGTCGCGTGCCCGTGGCACCTAGGGTTACGTGGCCGAACCGGCGTCCTTCGTTGGACTCGACGTCTCGCCACCGTCGCGGTCACTGGACTGATTGCGACGCTGCTCCTCGTGTTCATCGGATGGTTGGGGCATCGAACGCTGCTCGCCGCGGCGCTCGTTATCTGGCTCGTGCCCTTCATCCTGGCCGGTATGGCACGAATCCTCGAACCCTACGAGGCGCACCGCGCTAACCAATTCGTCGATGTTGCGCGTGAGCGCCTCGCACGAGTCGGGTCCCGGGTGGTGGCGATTACCGGTTCATACGGCAAGACGTCGACGAAGAATCACCTCTCGGACCTGTTGCGAGATGACGGAGGAGTAGTCGCGACGCCCAAGAGTTTTAATAACCGTGCGGGACTCTCGCGCGCGATCAACGAGAACCTTTCCGATGGAACCAGGGTCTTCATCGCCGAAATGGGCACCTATGGTCCAGGCGAGATTCGTGAGCTCTGTGCCTGGTGCACTCCCGAAGTGGCGGTCGTGACCGCCATCGGGCCCGTTCATTTGGAACGAATGAAGAGCCTCGATGTCATCGAGGCGGCTAAGTTCGAAATCACCGAGCGCGCCGAAGTCGTCGTCATCAATGTGGACGATCCGCGTTTGGCGACGTGGCCGGCCCGCCTTGCTGCGCGTCGGGTGCGAACTGCGGGGTCGGTCTCGATGGATGCTGACGTTCGCGTCGCGCCAGTTGACGGACTGTGGCACGTATGGGTCGACGGAATCGATGTCGCTCAGATGACTCCGGTGACTGGAGTTCAAGTGACCAACGTGGCGTGCGCGGTGGCGGCGGCTCTCGAGGTTGGCGCCCTCACCTCAGAACTGCCGCGGCGACTCGCGAATATTCACGCGGTCGCCAATCGGGCCGCCGTCGCCACTGCACCGTCGGGAGTCGTCGTCGTCGATGACACCTTCAACGCCAACCCGGCGAGCGCCTGGGCATCGTTGGGTGTGCTGATGACTTTGGCAGGTCCAGGGCGACGAGTCGTTGTGACACCGGGACTCATCGAACTTGGCTCCGAGCAGCGTGTGTTCAACCAGGAATTGGCGCGAGACATCGCGCGAGCGGGAGCGGAACTGGTGATCGTGGGGCGCACGAATGATCAGTCGTTGTCGCTGGGTTTCGGCGCGGGCGTCCAGAGCTTTGGTGTGCGCGACGCCGCGGTTGCGTGGGTGCGTGAGACCCTGGTGCCTGGCGACGCCGTGTTGTACCTCAACGACCTGCCCGACCACTACCCTTGATGACTGAGACGAGCGACGAGGTAGTTGGTGACAGTAGGCGTGTTGTTCGGTGGCCCGAGCCCCGAGCACGATATATCGATTTTGACGGGCCTCTTGGCCTTACGAGAACTCCACCGGGGACCTAGTGACGCCCTGGGGATCTACTGGACAACGTCGGGAGAATTCTTTCAGATCGCTCCAACGACCGAGGCCGACGCGTTCGTCGAGGGCGTTCCCAAGGGCGCGAGTGAACTCTCCCTGCGCGTGGGAAAAGGCGGCGGGTTCTTTACCGCGGCGGGACGCCTGTCGAAGGAACGACGCCTCGACATCGAGGCGCTCATCATGGCCACTCATGGCGGTCCGGGTGAGGACGGGACGATTCAAGCGACACTCGATCTTGCCGGGCTGCCCTACAGCGGACCGAGTGTCGCCGGCGCCGCGATCGGGATGGACAAGTGGGTCTTTGGATCTCTCGTGAAGATGGCGGGTCTGAGTACGTTGCCGCGGGCACTACTGACGAACGAGACGTCCGCGCTGCCCTTTGAGGGCCCCTACATCTTGAAGCCCCGCTTCGGCGGATCATCGATTGGCATCGACGTGGTGGCCGATCTCGCGACCGCGAAGGCACGCCTCGTCACCAACGTCCACCTTTCAAGTGGCTGCGTGGTCGAGCCCTTTCGCTCGGACCTCACCGACGTGCAGATCGCGGTGCGAACCTACCCGAGCGTGGATCTTTCGGCGATTGAGAAACCGTTACGCCGTGCGCCCGACGCCGAGATCCTCAATTACCGTGACAAGTACGTGGGGGGTGAAGGCATGGTCTCGGCACCTCGAGAACTCCCCGCGACGTTGGCCCCGGGCCAGTCCGAGGCCGTTCATCAAGCGGCGCGACGAATCGTGGACATCGCTCTCGTGCGTGGGGTAGCCCGTATCGACTTCCTGGCAAACGACACCGAGTTGTACGTCAACGAGGTGAACACCATTCCCGGCTCGCTCTCGAAGCATCTGTTCGTCGACCCGCCGCTCGCTTTCGCGACGTTGTTGGCGAATCTAACGGCCGAAGCGCTCGAACGCCCAGCTCATCGCTACAGCGCGGCTGGGGCTGACGGATTGGTGTTGCGTAGCGCCGGGGCCATTTCCGCCAAATTGGCGTAGGCGCGGAACGCGTTCGAGCGCATCGAGCAATTCCTCGGAGTCTGGATCGAGCAAGAGGCCTTGGCGCAACGACCAGAACGCCGTCTCCACGTCGTCGCGCAGCAGCGCGGCGTTGTGCAGGGCGAGTGCGACCCATTCGCCGTCACGCTGCAACTGCGCGCGATGCCCCTCGAAGCTGAACCACTCGAAACCCTTGAGGACGCTCGCAAGGGGTTCGCCGTGCACGAGGCGCAGGGCTTCTATGAACAGGTTGTAGGCGTCCTCGTCGTCCGCGTGACGACTTCGCGCGACGAGTTGGTGAAACTCGGCCACGTCGAGGCTCGCCGCTCGCAAGTGATAGAGCCCCGACGACACCGGCTCCAGGAGATATCCGTGGGCGTCACTACCCAGGCTGCGCCGTACCGCGGACGCGGTATTGGTCAGCGTGGTCTTGGAGGCGTCCACGTTTGCGTGGAGCAACACACGCGTGCGCAGACGGTCCCCGGTCACGGGTTCACCACCGTGCATCGCCAAGTAGGCGACCATTTCGAGACATCGACGTCGCAAAGATGGCGTGAAGTCTTCTACGAGACCACTCACCCGTGGAAAGGCGCGAAGCAACTCGACCCGTATGCCCCTAGAGGATGCTTCGTGAGACTGCGACGTTCCGGTAGCTGCTCGAACCGTAACGCAGAGTTCTCGCAGTTCGTCGTCGATGTCTGAGGGGTTGCCCAGGTACACCACGATGGTCGAGGTGTCTCGTCGTCGCGCCAGTGCGCGCATGAGTTCATTGTCGCTGTGAGTCAGGGTGAGCGAACCATCGTGCAGTGCCACGATGCGAGAAACGCACTCGTCGTCGCTCCAGGTCAAGTCGATCGGAAGAGTCCCGCCTTCGCGCGCGTAGCCCAGGACGAGAGCACCCTGGCGTTCGCCCAAAATGGCCACCACGACCGGGTCGAAATCATATTGTGGCTCGACATCGTCCACGCTCGTAGCAAGGACTTCGCCGTCGCGATCGGACCCGACGACGTTGCGTAATTGGGCGATCAGGTGGGTGTCGCCGCTACGAAGGTCGCTCGCAATATCGTCGAGATCGTCGTCATCGAGCGCGTCGAGTGACCTGCGTGCGCGATCTCGTCGTCCCTTGGTGGTGATGGCGATGGCAAGCAGTTCCAGTTCTTGTGGTGTCGTCGCGTCAGCGTGGTGCGAAGCCACCGGATATAGGGTCGCGTGAGGTGTTGATTCGTCATTAGTCGCCTTCGACGCATTGGCCGTGGCGACACCAACGTGTGGCCGAGACAGTGAGTTCACCGCGCCCTGAGCGCTCGAGGTCACCAAGAATGGCAGCGCCATGATGACGAGTCCCGCGAGCCAGGCGCAGCCGTTGGATGGAACCGTGCGTCGATGGCGGAGTTGATGAACGTAGGCGATGAGCAGCGTCAGGAAGGTCAGCCAAAAGATGGTCAGACCGACCAGGAGGTCGCGAAGGAGGGCACCATCGGTGATGGTGTACGAGAAGCGCCACTTGGTTTCGATCACGTACGGCAGCAGAACGAAGTACAGAGCGAGCGCGATGCCCTGAAGGGGGCCGGTCGCGAAGGTCTTTACTGAGCGGGTGTGAGTGTCCACGCGGTGGGCGCCCCCGTTGAGACGGTGATATCCAGCTGGCACGTCTGTTGCGTGCCCACTCGTACCAGGTTGATGATGGCCGACGAATGTGAAGCGCACAGCAGCGTTGTCGACACCGGGTGCGAGGTCGTGAGGGACCATTGGCCTGGGCCGCGCAGCGGTATGACGGCGGCTGGAGAAGCGAGCGAGAGATCGCCCCGCAGGCGAGCGCCGGCGGAATGTGCGCTCGTGACGACGCTCGGTACGGTCTCTTTGGAGGAGGTCCCTCGCGAAGGCGACGTGGTCGTCGAGGTTGGTGGGGGGGTCGTCGTCAGGGTGAAGGAACGAGCGGGCGTCGGCGAAAGTGTCGTGGATGTCGCTGGAGGAGCGCTGATCGGCGTGGTGCTGGTGGTGCTGGTCGTCGTCGAAGTGCTGGTCGTCGTCGCAGGGGGATCGCTCGTCGTCGTCGAAGTGCTGGTCGTAGAGGTCGCCAATGAGCTCGCTGGGTGTAGGGGGTGAGAATTCAAGGTGAAGACCAGAACGAGGAGAAGCAGAGGACTCGACCACATGAGCAAGTGAGAACTGCGAAGTGCGAACCGACGTCGGAACATTGTTACTGAAGGTTAGAGGGAGTTGGGAGCGGTCGACCGACGATTCCCTCATCCGAGAAGGTGCGTGAGGGCGAAGATCTGTAATTCTCTCTTCAATGTGGGCACCGAGGAGTGATCAGTCTGGGCTAGTTCTTGCAGCGGAATTCCTGCAAAGACACACTGGTAGGTCAATCGTGCCAGTCGTTCGTGCGGCCCGTCGCGTAGCGTCTCGAGTCGCGTTTGTAAAGGCGAAGTGGTTCGGCCGACGGGTTCGCCTTCCGTGGCAAAGCCGTCGTGTCGACGTGCGTCCTTTTCCTTTAATAGCCATCGGCGAAGTCGACAGCGTAGAGCGGACAAGAGATCGGGCGCGGCGTAGGCCCGCGCTTGGCCCGCCCAATCGTCCAGTACCTCGACCAGCAGTGAGATTGCCATGGCGACAACTTCTCGAGGCTCGTCGACGATGCCCTGGCCGAAACGTAACTGACGACATACGCTGACCACCCCGGGGAGAAGCGTCTGCAGCAAGGCTCGTCGCGTGAGGTCATCGGACGCCTCGATCAGCAGTGCACGGACGATAGCGGCTCTTTCGAGCACGGTGCGTCCTCCGCCCGTATCGAGCGCGGCGACGACGTCGCCCAAGTCGTGCAGGCCGTCGATGGCGATATCGGGGTGACGGTCGTGAAGGGAAAGAAACGAGCGACGGGACTGGTCGGTTCGGCGCTGCCAAATCCAATCGTTGCGGAGTTGTCCGAGATAATCGTGGGTGAGTGTCATGGATGCGAGTCCAGTGCTGTCCGCACCCAGGCACGCGCCCAGCGGAGGCACATTTCTTACGCACACTCGCACACATATTTTCTTTCGCCCAAACGGAGGTGACGTAGGCTGGGGTGATGGACCTCGAAACTTTCTACGAGAGCAACGAAGCGCGTCGCGAGAGCGCGGAGTTCGAATACGGTGACGACTGGACCGACGTGGTGGGGAACCACTACGAGTTGTCGTGGGTCGAGGCGACGGGCGAGCTTTATATCATGATCGAGCCCGACGCGCGGATCACTGAAGACGCTTTCGGTGACTGGTATCCGGTGTCAGAAGATGTGAGCGAGTTAACCGTGGTCGTTGTGGGTCAAGTGGCCAGTCACGACCACTTGGAGTCGCTCTTGGACGGATGGGAAGACGCGATCGACCAGAAGAATTCTCTCGCCTGGCTGTACCAGCGTTTTCCGGCCAAGAAGTAGGGACGTTCGCCCTACAAATAGGGTGTGGAAGAATTCGCGACTTGACACATTCGTTTCAACGCCGGGACCAGGTCCTGCAGCGGCACGCGCTCGGCTTCGGAGATAGTCGTCATTAACGGGTTCCAACTGCCGTCGGCCGACGTGGCCGCCGCCGCTGAAGAGGTACCTCGCAGGAGCTCACCCATCGCCCGACCTTGCAGCGCATCTCTCGCGGAGGATGAGAGTCCTTTCGCCTCACTCTGGGCCTGGAGAACGAGTGCGCGTTGGACGTAGTTGCACGACGTGCGCGCGTCGGCCACGGCAGAACCGGTTCCGCAGGCGCTCAGTGCAATTCCTGACGCGACCAGTGAGACCGCGACGCTCCAGCGCCTCAGCTGAGCCACGAGTCGGCGGCCTGAAGGAGGTAATCACTGACCCCGCGCCCTCGCTCGAAGACCTCACAGAGTGGGTCTTCCCCCTTGGAGACTTGCGACAATGAGATAGCTCGGCGAGCCACGATCGAGATTCGTCGCTCACTGGTCTCGGTGGGTGAGGCGAACGAGTCGGTCGCCGTGACTTCTAAGGGCATCTCCATACCGCCCACCGGTGCTAGGTCGATGGCGAGGCGCAACAGGTCCGGGCCGTGAGGCATGGGGGGAAGGCTCCACGTCAGGACGAGGGGAAAATGGAACTCGTCGGGTGGATCGACGTCGTCGGGTAAACCCAACACCGCGTCCTCGAAGGCCAAAAGGGTACGTGGATCGACATCGAGTTCGATGTGCAGGTCGATCGGTCCACCGCAACCATCCTCGGGGTGTAAGTCCACTTCCCACGCCTGACGTAACGAATACGTTTCAACGAAATGACGCTCGTCGTGCACGTGGAATCCGTGAGTTACTGCGTGATCTTTAAGGTCTGCTACGAAACCAGCGACGTCAATGGCGGCCATTAACTTTCAGGTTAGCCTTCGCGACCGCTACCGTGGACACGTGACAAGAAGCCTCTTAGACCCGCTACGCCAGTGTGCTCAAGAAATTGGTGAGGCCATCAAGGGTCAACGAGGATTGGGCTACTCGGGACTTCGCGCCACGCAGTATCGCGTGGACGTAACCGCCGACGAGGTTGCGTTGCGCGTTTTAACCGGAGCAGGATTTCGAGTCGTCAGCGAAGAGTCGGGCATCACCGGTGACGGAGAGTTCACCGTGGTCGTTGATCCCATCGATGGCTCGACGAACTGCGATCACGGCATTCCCTTTTACGCCACGTCGCTCGCGGTGATGAAGGACGAAGAGATCGTCGCGGGACTCGTGATGAATCAAGCGACGGGCACTGTCTTTGAAGCGGAGCGCGGTGCGGGCGCTACCCGAGACGGGGTGACAATTTCTCCCAGCGGCGTCACTGCTGTGGCGACGTCGATCATGGCATTTTCGGGACTACCGTCGCGGCATCTAGGGTGGGCTCAATATCGGGCTCTCGGCGCCGCCAGCCTTGAGATTTGCCTGGTTGCCGACGGATCCCTCGACGTTTATGGCGTCGCGCAGAGGTCCACTCTCAATCCGTGGGATTACCTCGCCGGATTGCTCATCCTTCGAGAAGCTGGCGGCGTGGCCGCGGACTACCACGACGAAGACCTTGATACTTCGGCGGCAGTTCTTCGTCGCCCGGTCTTTTGTGCCAGCCCCGAACTCCTCAATTTCATGTTGTCGGTGGGAGTTTTCTGAGCGACCAGAGTCGTTGACGAGGGCACGTAGACTGTTCTCTTCGCGGGCGCTTAGCTCAGTTGGTTAGAGCAGCTGATTTACACTCAGCAGGTCGGGGGTTCGAGTCCCTCAGCGCCCACTCCTCAGCGCCCACTCCGACGCAGAAAAAGAACCGGGGCTGATGACGTAGGTCATCGGCGCGATGTTCATTATGAAGTTCTATCTCCACGAAGTCCGGAACTTCGTGGAGACGCACGTCTCTCAGACTGAAATAACGTGAATTAGTTCTTCGAGGCCGACGAAGTCGTCCGGGTTGCGCGTATAGAGTTCTAGGCCATTGGCGTGAGCGATTGCCGCGATGAATAGATCCGCGATGCGCGATCGGTGCGTGCGACCGGCACTCGCAACGGCCGCAACAATCTGGCCAAAACTTCGCGCGGCGGCAGCATCGAAAGGGACTGGCGCAAAGGTTGCCTCGGTCTGCTGCAAGCGCGCCTGACGAATTGATTGTTCGGTGACGGTGGATGCCAGAATTGGGCCGGCGGCTAATTCTGCAAGCGTGATCGCGCTGACCGCGATCTCCTCAGGCAAGGCTCCTTGTACCGAAGGATCATCCCAGTCGATTACTACCGAAGTGTCAAGTAGTCCCGTGGTCATCTAGAGATCCTGATTGATGAGGTTGTCGAGGTCGGCCTGAAAGAGTTTCGCGTCAATACGGGGCCCAGTATTGATGAAATTTGCGATGCTGGATTTCGGCACCACGGTGCGACGTAGCGCACGGAGTGGGAGCAATTCGGCTACTGGGACTCCATTGCGGGTCACAACGAAACTCTCGCCAGCAACTACGTCATCGATCACTTTGGCGTTGTCATTGCGCAGTTCACGTTGAGCGATGGTCTTTGGCATGAAGAAAGTGTAGCACATTGTGCGACGAACTGCTACGGTCTGGACGACTACGTTTGCTCGCGACACAGATCCATTGCTTCAAGTTGGCGTATTACTCACCAACAAGCGAGGAGTCTTCTATTTGGGGTCCTTTCGGTTCTTATTGTGTCCCTCAAGGTCCACAAAATCAGATTGCGCGAACCGTTCAAACATGGCGGAAGTCGATCTCGTGGTTCACGATCGATATGCGTCTGCACGATGTCTGATCGCGGTCACCTTCACCGGGCGTGAATTATCATCGATGAAGTACAGCACCCGATAGTCGCCGCGGCGCGCTGAGTACGCCGGTGCCAAGGGTGGCCCGAGTGGTTTTCCAACGCGTCTGGGGTTGTCGAGTAGCGGCCCAGTGATGAATTCGTACGCCGCATGCGCGATTTTCTCGGGGAGCACGTCAGAGAGCGCCTTTGCTGCAGATCGGGCAATTAGGAGGATGTATCTCTCGCTACTTGGTGTCGACACTGCGCCTGGCATTCTTCATGACCACGGCGAGTTGATCGCTGTTGAGAACGTCACCTTCCGAAAGCGCTTGTACGCCCTCCTGGTGAGCGAGTAGCAGCGCTGGGTCGGACAGCACGGCAATCGTCTCGCGCATGGCGTCGTAGTCGTCGGCCCCCATGAGTACGGCGGCTCGGCGTCCGTTCTTCGTGATTTCGATTCGTTCGTGCGTTGAACTGGCTTCGTCGACCAATTTGGACAGCTGAGCTCGAGCATCGGCGATGGGCAGTGTGGTCATGTACAGAATTATAGCGTAACTGAGGCACGGTGGCTTGGCGGGTTCGTACTGTGTGACCCAAGGTCCACACCTCAGCGCCCACACCTCAGCGCCCACACCTCAGCGCCCACTCGTTGTTGTCAAAAGTACATGTAAAAGTACATGTAAAAGTACAACGTCGCCCCTGATGAAATTCGAGTTCGCACTTCCGATGGCTCGAAAACGCAAGACGCGTCGTTCGAACCCCGATCAAGCGTGCTGCTAAATTTACGGACTGCTCACTGGAATCGACGTTACGCGCCGAGCGATTAGGAAATACGTCGCTCAGCCTCGGTCTTAGGGACTTCATTGCTGGATTGAAGTCCCCGCACAACGTGGCTGCAGGCGTTAAAGACGCATTTCGATCACTTGAGATTGACGGCGGATGATGGCGTCAAGAAAGATCCAATCCGCTGTCAGTCGTCAGTGAGGTCAGTCATCGAGATGTAGGTCACGAGTTGGCCGACGTTGTGCAATGCAGCGAGCTCGTCGGCGTGGAAACGCTCGTACGCTTCGAGGTCGGGGACTTCGACGCGGAGCAAGTAGTCGAAGTTGCCAGTGACGTGGTGACATTCGACAACTCCTGCGATCTTGCGCGCACCCTCTTGGAAGCGTTGGATGTGTTCGCGCTGATGGCGAACGAGGCGGACTGCAACGAATGCGGTGAGTCCACGGTCATCGGCTTTTGGGTCGATGATTGCCCGGTAGCCGCGGATCACGAGTTGTTCCTCAAGGCGTCGGAGTCGGCGCGAACATGCCGATGCTGATAGGCCGGTTGCGCTTGCCATCTCGGCTACCGTGGCTCGGCCGTTGTGTCGCAAGAGGTCAAGTATTGCACGATCTGGGCCGTCAAGAGTCTCCATTGTTGGTAGACTATTGCATTTGTAGCCACCATTATGCATGAAATCCGCAATTATCGGCTACTATCTTGCATTTCCTTGTGTAATATATCCATCGGGTGCAGACTTTGTGCATGTCAAACCGACCTCTCGCACCAATCACGATGGCTATTCACACGCAGCGTTCGACCTTGCTCAGCCGACCAATCTCATCACCAATCTTCCAGACGACAACGTATGCAATTCCGACGGCGGCCGACCTCTCGCGAGTGGCGGTCGAGGTATCGACACCCGGCTTCTATACGCGGCACGGAAATCCGAACCACGCCGAGTTGGCTGACGCGGTGGCGACGCTGGAGGGCGCCGAACGGGGCTTGGTCTTCGGCTCGGGAATGGCCGCGCTTACCACGGCGGTGCTCGCGTTGGTGCGGTCCGGTGACCACGTTGTGGCGCAGAGAAGCATGTATGGGGGCTCATTGAGTCTCGTGCAGACGTTGCTGCCGCGGCTCGGCGTTGACTTCACGCTCGTTGGCCAAACCGACGTCGGCGCCTGGGAACACGCCGTCACACCAGCCACGCGATTGTTTCTCATTGAATCACCCAGCAATCCGCGTCTCGAGATTACTGATATCGCGGCGGTCGCCACTATCGCCCGCGAGCACGGCATCATCACACTGGCCGACAACACATTCGCGTCGCCGGTCAACCAGCGGCCGATCGGCCTTGGCGTCGACCTCGTCTGGCACAGTGCAACGAAATATCTGGCTGGCCACTCGGATGCGTCGGCGGGTGTCGTCGTCGGATCTTCCACTTTGATCGAGACGATTTGGAACATGTCGCTAACCGTCGGTGCAGTGCTGGGCCCGTTCGATGCCTGGCTAGTGACGCGTGGAATACGGACGCTGCACCTGCGGGTCGAACGCCACAATTCGACTGGTGCAGCCGTCGCAGCACATCTAAGTCAACGCGCCGAGGTAACCGGCGTCCACTATCCGGGCCTCGCGACGCATCCTTCGTTCGAGATCGCCGCGCGCCAGATGGGTGGGTTCGGCGGCGTTGTCAGTTTCGAACTGCGCGGTGGTTTCGAAGCTGCGGCAAGAACGATCGAGCGACTCCAACTGTTCCAGTTGTCCGCGAGCGTCGGCAGTGTAGAAAGCCTTGCCGTGCATCCTGCGTCGATGTGGGGGGCCGTGCTCACCGACGAGGAGGTCGTCGCGGCTGGCCTTCAACCTGGCCTTGTTCGTCTGTCCTGCGGAATGGAAGACCCGTCCGACCTCATCGACGACCTCGCCCATGCACTCGACGCGCTGGCCCAGTAGGAGTTTCGTGATTGCGTACCGGCACTTCGCACGAGTCAGGGTTATCGACGTCACCGCCCGTTTTGCCAACTCGGTCACGACCGTGCTCAATCGCACGCGCGATACCGATGCCGCCGCACTCGTGCTGTCACGTTCAAGAAAGGAGCGAAATGTCTACTGCAGGTCTTTCGATAATCACGCGCGGCGAAGTTGAACGCGCACTTCCGATTAGGCGTTGCCTCGACTTGGCGCGCGCCGCTTACGAGGCGCTTGCCAACGGCCGAGCGTTCGGTAGTTCACTCGGTCAGGTCGTCGCGCCTGACGGGGTGTTCCACGTCAAGAGCAGTGGTCTCATGGTGGACGATCGTCTCTTCGTCACAGTCAAGGTGGTTGCCTACTTTGAACACCGTCTCCAAACGCTCGGTCTCCCGAGCACGGTTGGCCTAATTCAGCTCTTCGACGGTAACTCGGGCCAGCCACTCGCGGTGATGGAAGCGGAGTACGTCACCAACGTACGAACTGCCGCCGGCACAGCAGTGGCCCTGGACTGCCTCGCGCGCGCCGATTCGCGACGGTTACTGGTCTGCGGCGTCGGTGCGCAGGCGCTCCTTCACGTCGAGGCAATCGCGGCTGTCCGCGACCTAGAGGCCGTGCGACTCTGGGGACGGAATCCCGCAAAGGCCGAGGTGACCGTGGCCGCGTTGCGCGCCCGTCTCCCGCACCTTGCAATCGAAACAGCGAAGAACGTTTCGCAAGCTGCGAGCGAATCGGAGTTAATTGTCTGCCTGACACCAGCAACGTCGCCATACCTGCATCAGGGCAATGTCCGTCCGGGCACGACGATTGCGGCCGTGGGATCGGACACTCCGGAGAAACGGGAGTTGTCAATCGAACTCCTAGCAGCGTCCGCCCTTGTTTGCGACGTCACAAATCAATGCGCCGAAGTCGGTGAACTCCATCATGCCCTGGACGCCAAAGCCATGACGCTGCACGACGTTCGTGCAGAGATTGGCCAGGTGCTCGTGGGCCATGCCAAAGGGCGGTTGTCGGACGATGAGATCGTTGTCTTCGACTCAACGGGAACTGCAGTCCAGGACACGGTGCCAGCCGTCGAGGTTTATTCCACTTCGCGGGCCGCACAGATAGCAGACCTTTGGACGATCTGACGACTTTCTGTTGGCCGCAGTTGCAGGAGAAACTTGTCCCGGTTGAGTTGCAAGGCATCGATGCACATATCGGTTCTTTCGTCTTGGATTGCAGCGTCCTTGTCGTATGGAATAGGTGTGCGGTTCAGCAGTCGCTGCTGAGCACCTTTGGAGTTGAATCTGTTTCGCCTCCGAGGGTTCGAATGGAGGCTCGCTGGGATGGACTTTGGGCTCGATATGGCACAAGTCGGCCCTTGGAGCTTAATGTTTTACCTGATAAAATGGGGTTCTTGGGGGTTCGAACATAGTCGCGTTACCTCCACTCAGGGGCCTACTCGAGGGCACGAGAGTTGGCGAACGCGATTCGTCATTTTGAAACGCCCTGAATGTTAGAGTTCCATTCCGCGATCTTCTCGTTCCTTCTGACGCGAGCGTTCGAGGACCTGGCGGAGTATCGGGAGAACTGCGCGATCTTTTTCGCGACCGGCTGCTTCTTTGGAACGAATGACGTCGGCCAACGCCGCGACCATGATTGTCACGCTGTCGGTTATCTGTTCATGAGTGGCTAATCGTTTCAAGTCATCGTAACCTCGCGTGCCGTCAGGAAGGAGGGCGATGTCCAGATATCCGTGCTTAGTCACGAAGGTCCACGTCGTTCCCTGCCCAAATGTTCGCTCATCGAGCGGTATGGCTAGCGGTTCTTCAATGTCAGGAATCCGAAGCTTGGCGTCGAGTTCTCTCAGAGCAGCCGCAAGTCTGGTGAAGTTCTCTCGGGAGCGTGCGGGCGTGACATCGACGTCACGAGTGACGTAGGGAGATCCGCGCAGTTCGGCAGCAAGTCCGCCGATGACAACGTATAGGACTCTGTAACGTTCAAGCACTTCGAGGATCTCATCTGGGCGATAGGGAACCATTTCAGCCATGGCGGCTCGTTGTCCGCTGCACACGGCGATCGTGGAACTGGATGCGCGCCATGAGATCGGCGAAACGCTCGGCCGGTGTCATTCGAAGGTTCTGGTCGATGATCGTCACGTTCGAGTCGTCGAATTTGGACATGAAGAACGTGAGGTCCAAACCACACGCGCGCACCACCTCGCGTACAGTCTCGAGACTGGGCAAAACATCGTCACGTTCCCAGCGGGCAATCACCGACTGAGATTTGTCGAGTCGTGCGCCCAATTCGCTTTGGGTCAGACCAGCCCGCAATCGAGCCTCTTTGATCAGGTCTCCACTCACCATGCACTAATTATAGTACAAATATGTACTAACGGGAATTTGAGGGTACGCGACTGTCATGCGAGACCCAACGGTCGCCCCTCGGACCTTCTAGTCAACATTGATTCCGTCCTTCCGTCGGCGCCGAACTTCGAGTTCCGAGTGTTCGCTGGTAGCGCTCCTGGTCAGGTGGGTACCGGTTCTTATTGTGTGACTCAAGTTCCACGTTTGTAGTCAAAAGTGCAACGTTGTACCTTTTGATTCCATAGATCTGACTTCCGATCGCTCGGTTCGTCGATGTTGATTGCAGTCAAATCTGCGGCGGCCTCATGCGAGTCGACGGCGTACCCACCAAAGACAGAATCCGCTCAAGAGCACTGCAAAGCCCAGAAAGATCGCCAACTCGTACCACTGGAAAGTCCCGTAGCGACTGCCAGGTTGGTACGTCACCACTTCGTGAAATTTCGCGGCGACTTTGGAAAGGCAACTCGAGGTAAGTGGGTCACTTCCGTTCCGAGCCGGGCATACCTGCGCGAGGAAGGCTGAGGTGGGAGCAGAGCCGGACCTGTCGAGGACGTGGGTTGAATACATCCAGGCATTACGAATTGAGGCGACAGCGGTCAAAGTGAAGTGACCGTTCGACTGACTGAAGGACAGGCTGGATACCGCCTTGTCGTTCAGTCCCACAATACGTTGGAGCGGGGCAATGAGATTTGGGCGCACCCAGGATGACACGACCAGTCGGGTTGCGACGAACCCTCCGAGCGCCGTCGCCATGGCAGGCAGCGTGCGCCGCAATACTAAACCAGCGGCAACCGCGAGCACGAATGCGAAGGCGGTGTAGCCCACCGGCGCGACGTTGCGCGCTCCGAAGATCAACGAGGAAAACCTTCCGGCGAACGCAACGTTGCCCGGCTGCACCCATGAGTTCACGCGATCGACGGGACTTGACCACCACGTGACGATGGTGCTGAGCAAGCCCGCGACCACCATGCTTGCTAATCCCACGACGGCGATCTTGGTCACGAGCCAACGCGTACGGGTGATGCCTTGGGCCAACGCGAGACGGAAGGTTCCGGTCTCCAATTCACGAGCAATGAGCGGTGCCCCCCAAAACATTCCAATGAGCGCTGGCACGAAAATGATGAGGGCGTTCCCGAAAGTCTGCAATGAGCGGTCCGTGTTCGTGAACGCGAGGATGGCCGACTGACAGTCGTCGTGCGCGGCACACGGGGCAACGGTCGAATTGTAGAGGTGCTCGAGGTGCGGTCCGGTCACGCCGAAGAGAAGACCGACTATCACGAGGACCACCAAGGCGACGAAAGCTTGGAGGCGAAATTGAAGCGATGCGAACCGGATCATCGTACGACGCTCAATCCCTGGTTGATCGCACTACCGTCATCGAGAGCTCGGCTCATATAGGCAAGCACGAGATCGTCCAGCGTGACCGGTTTCACGACCCACGCTGGGTCGAGAACAGGTTCGTTGGTTCGAATGAGTAGGTTGGTCTGCTTGTCGGTGTGGCTCTGCCCGATCAGTTGTGTCTTGATCACCTTCGAAAGCGACACTTGGCACAAGCGATTGTTGAGAAGCTATTCGCCGACCCTGCGCAGGCCGATCCGGAGACCGACGCACTTTTAGCCGAGAAGGTCGGTGAGGCGATGCAGGTCGTGCTCGACGCTCTGGTGCCCGCCGAACGAGCCGCCTTCGTACTGCACGATGTCTTTGGCTATTCGTTTGATGAGATCAGCGAGATCATGGGGCGTTCCGGCACCGCGGTACGCCAGCTGGCGAGCCGTGCTCGCCGTAAGGTGCAGGGCACGCCCGAACCCGCAGAGTCGACGGTTGCCCGGGCCCACGACGGCGACGTCGTTCGTGCCTTTATGACCGCAGCGCATGGAGGCGATCTCGCAACACTCTTGACGCTGCTGGCGCCCGGGGCGGTCATGCGGGCCGACCTGGTCGGGCAACGAATGGGAACGAATCCGGAGTATGACGGCGCATCAGCGGTCGCCGCCCGATTCAATGGCACCCGCGGGGCGGCGACGGTCACCATCGACGGTGACCTCGGCGCCGCTTGGTTCCAGACCGGAATGGTCAAGGTTGCCTTCGTCTTCCACCTGGAGGCTGGCCTCATTCACGAAATTGAGTTGATCGCGGACCCGGAGGTTCTCTCAACGCTGGACGTACTCCGAGTTCGAACCAAGTCCGGTGGCGTTGATATTCACTGAAGGACGACCCTCCACGAATGAACAAAGCAAGAAAGGGAATATTTACTATGAAAACCATGACATGTCAGCAATTGGGCGGGCCCTGTGATTTTTCGCATCACGGAACGACCGCCGACGAGGTCATCAAGGCGCAAGATCGCCATCTCAAGGAGATGGTCGCCAGTGGTGACGTCATCCACGAAAGCGCCGCGAAGGATATGAAGGCTCGCTGGAAGAATCCCATCAAGGGCATGGGATGGTACAAGAAGGCCAAGAGCGATTTCTCGCGGCTTCCCGACGATTGACTGCAAGCTTTCTTCGCTCTGGTGGTCCGCCTTGGGTTGTGGTCAACCTCGACGCAACGGACCAGACAAATTACTCTCGGCGAAGCGCCTCTGAGTTCGACAATTCAGCGTGACTGCAGTGCACGACTTGAATCGTGCCGATTTCGTTTGCCAGTCTGAAGCAATCTGGATGAAATGGCGCAGACTTTTGCGACCTACTTGGTGCCAGGTCCTGATATTCTTTACAAATATGGAAAAAGTAAAGACAAACCGGCGCGGTACTAAGATTAGCGAGAAGCACCAGGTCACCATACCGATTGACGCGATGCGAGTCGCTGGTTTGGAAGCGGGCGAGCGTGTTATTGCCAGAGCTGACGGCCCTGGACGGGTGGTGCTCGAACGCGAGGAGGATGTGCTGGAGAGTTTTTCTGGATCCTTGACGGGCGCATTCGAACACGGAATCCTTAAGCAACTTCGCAACGAATGGGATTAACCGTCATCGACGCAGGTATTCTCATTGGTTTTTTCGACGAGAGTGACGCGCACCATCTCGGAGCGAAAAGGGAATTGGCCAATGCTCGGCAGCGCGGGGACCAAATAGCAGTTCCGGCGTCAGCCCTTGCTGAGGCGCTTGTGTCTCCGGCGCGCCATGGCGAGTCGTCAGTCACCGCAATTCTTGAGTTCAGCCAGCGTCTACCACTCGTAGTGGCGGAACTTGATATTGAAATCGCCGTTGTGGCAGCGAGATTGCGAGCTCGTCACGGCCAGAAACTCAAGTTGCCCGACGCTCTTGTCGTCGCTACTGCTATTCAACGTGGAGCCGGCGCACTTGTCACAACAGATCGAGGTTGGCCCCCCAGGAGCAAATTAGGCTTCGAGGGAGATCTCATCAAGATCTGACAATCAACCATGCGCTCGCGTGGCGATGTGTGGGAGGCGCTGCCAAGTTCGACGTGGCAGTCATTGATTCGGCCTGATCTGGCGGACTACTCGCTGAAATGTGCTCTCTCATTGCTGAATCGTTGGAATGTTTTGCCGCTCTTGTGAATATGACGATGAGACAACTTGAGAGTCAAAAAGTACCGCGATTCATCCCTCGTTTCATCCCTCATACTTATCCGACGGCATGCGACAGAACCGACAAGGTGGCCGTCTGGAAGTTAGACGGCCTTTCGGAGTACGACATTCGCCGCCCTCTAGTCCAGAGCGGGACCAACCTCCTCGGGATCGTGAAGCACCTGACGTGTGTCGAGCTCGGCTACTTCGGTCCCGTCTTTGGTCGACCCATGGGGCAGCCCAATCTCTGGTTCGAAGATGACGTTGAGTACAACGACGGCCTCTTCGTACGAGCGAACGAATCGAAGGGTGACATCATCGGGAGCTACCTCAGGGCGTGCGAGACTTCGGATGCAACGATCGATGCACTCGACCTTGATGCTGCGGGCTCGGTGCCGTGGTGGGGCGATCATCCGGTCACTCTTCACCACGTACTCGTTCACGTCATCGGCGAAACCTTCCGGCACGTCGGGCACGCTGATCTTGCTCGAGAGCTCATTGACGGTTCGATCGGCTACGACCCAGACGACAGCAACGTCCCTGAACCTGACAGCACGTGGTGGCGCGCGTACCACGATCGAGTTGAGGACGAAGCTCGCCAAGCGTCGAGTTGATCCAGGCGGTTCAACCCAACGTTCACTCTCTCGGCTTCGAGTAACGGGGCCTCCGACCTCTTTAAGGACGTACGATGGCCCGTGCCTCCAAGATGACGCCTTGTTTCACCTGATGGGCTGGGCTGGAAGGGGATTCGAACAGAAAGCCCCACTAGACGCCCTCCCTCCACGTTGATGTATTTACGCAACGCAAAACGCTATACTGATTGCATGGCACAGTTGGTTACTCGTATTGATGAACAACTCGCGAGCGGCATCGACGACCTCGTGAAAGACGGTGTGGTCACCAGTCGTTCCGAAGCAGTTCGTATGGGGCTCGAACAGCTCATCGAACGCCACCGACGGCAACGGGTTGGAAAGCAAATCACCGACGCCTACCGTCGTTCACCCCAGACAGTTGAGGAGACGACCGGTCTCGACGAGGCGACAAGGGCGCTGGTCGAGGAGGAGCCGTGGTGACCACACCCCGACAAGGAGAGATTTGGTGGGCTGAGGTCGAGACTTCACGTCGACCCGTCCTCGTCGTGACCCGATCGGAAGCGGTCGAAGTTCTCTCCGGGATTGTCGTCGCGCCGGTCACTCGAACCATCCGCCAAATACCAACCGAAATCCCACTCGGTGAGCCAGAAGGGCTTCAAGAAGACTGCGTCGCGTCGTTCGATAACCTCCAACGGATCCGCCGAAGCGCGTTGACCGAAAAGGCTGGCGACCTCGGCTTGCGGCGAGACGAGATCTGCCTCGCGGTCAAAGCGATGACTGACTGCTGAGCAGTTCAGTGGCGTCGCTCCGGAATGAACCATCCGGCGCTACCGTCACATGGCTTGATTGACAACCAGTCGGAGGGGTCTTGATTCGACTGGCCAGGGGACAAGAGGGGGTTCGAACATAGTCCCGCTACCTCCACTCGTTGGAGCCCTCTCGTTTTCCGACAGCGCACGACTGGTCCGACAGCGGGCGACGAAGAAATTAGAAAATACCGACGAAAGCGATCATTGACGACCGCTCGCGATAAGCGCTCCGGGTGCAGATCACAGATGCGAGATGAAAACTTCGTCAAGCTGGAGCTACGCGAAGGCCGGCCGACAGCACGCCTCTTCTGAGCCGGTGATCCCACACGGCCACAACGAGATCCGGGAATTCGATGGCAAGAGCGCTCGCCAAATGTATGGCGTCGGCGCCTCGGAGAGAGTAGGCACTCGCCAGTTCGCCGGCGTGGCGCCCTACTGCCGCAGAAAGTTCCACTGGTTGGATCGCCGACCAGAACCGCTCCCAGTCTCGCTGCACTTTCTGCAAAGAACGAGCGTCGATTCGGTGATCTCGTCCGGCAGCGGCGAGCGCGGACCGAACTTCGGGGTACGAGAGGCGGCTTGACAATGCACTATCGCACCCATCCCAGAGAGCGGCGGTGAGGTCGCTGCCTTCCTCGTCGATGACGAGCTTCACCAGTGCACTGGCGTCGAAGTAGACCAGCGTCACTCGTGGTTAGCGGCGTTGCTCAGTGACGAGGTCAGCTACCGACGCGGTGCTTGGAACTCGTTGGTGATTAATAGCTTTGGGTCGCGATGTGCGTTCAACTCGACTGATTACACCCTCGGCGATGAGCCTTTCCAGGAGGGGAGCGGCGTTCACACCGAGTAGACGAGCCACTGGAATACCGCGATCGGTGACGAGAATCTCCTCTCCGGAACTGGCGCGATTGACCCACTCGCTGAGGTGGGCTCTCAAGTTGCTCACAGTTACGTTCATCCCTTTAGCGTACAACACGGCGATATGTATTTGTACATCTCATAAATGCTTTTGAGCACCCGTCATCCCTCAAAACATCCTCACACTTTTCCGACAGCAAACGACAGAACCGCCGGAAGGCGACAGAATTCCCAATTAATATCGACAAAATAGATCACTGACGACGGTTGACCACAGACCCGATCCCATTTACGCTCAGAAGGTCAGGGGTTCAAGTCCCTCACCCGATTTCATTATTTGAACTCAATTGTTCCGGTTTTGTCGAGAAAGTTTACGTACGATGTTTTTATCTGCGTACACGTACGCGTATTCTTGTGTACATGTATACACGACGTCAATCCAACGTGCTGCACAATTCCTCGGACTCGGGATTCACCCTGATCGAGATCTTGATCGTGGTCGTCGTTGTGGGAATCCTTGCGGCTGTCGTTGTATTTTCTCTCGGAGGCGTGAATGCGCAGGCAGCGGTAGCAGCGTGTAAATCCGATGCCGCGACCGTTGAAACCGCAGTGACTGCGTACGAAGAACAATCGGGAGGCAGCGTACCTGCGAGTCTCAGCTCCCTAACACGAGGCCCATCAGCATTATTGAATGCTGTCCCATCGAGCCCCTATTACGCGATCACCCTCGAAAACGGAATCGTCATGGTCGCAGCGCCGATCCAAGCCACTCCCGTCGCGTACAACACTGGTGGCGCGTGCAATGGTGCAATCAGTCCGGACTTTTCGACCACCACGGTCGCGCCGACCACCACCACCACGGTCGCGCCGACCACCACCACCACGGTCGCGCCGACCACCACCACCACGGTCGCGCCGACCACCACCACCACGGTCGCGCCGACCACCACCACCACGGTCGCGCCGACCACCACCACCACGGTCGCGCCGACCACCACCACCACGGTCGCGCCGACCACCACCACCACGGTCGCGCCGACCACCACCACCACGGTCGCGCCGACCACCACCACCACGGTCGCGCCGACCACCACAACGACTGTGCCGAGTCCGGCCATTAACTTTCCCACATCGGCTTTGCCATATGACAGCGGACGCAACAGAGGAAGAGAGACGCTGAGAATCTCTGGTTCGAATCTTGAGAACGTATCTTCGGTGACCGTGAGCGGAGCATTTTCCGGGGTCACGGTGCTCTCGGATTCTTCGACGTCCATCACAATCACGTTGACTGGTCGCGGAGGTAACAATGCAAAGGGAAATTTGACAGTCACGACGCCAGGCGGAACTGTGACGATGATCAACAGTCTTGTCAATGGTGGTCAATACAACGGTTGACCGGATTTCACGGTCATGAGTGAATCAATTACCGCTTGATCCTGATACGCGTTGTCGAGAAAAAGTAAAGAGAACGATCGCTAAACCCCCAACGAAGTGGAGAGGCATTCACCCGACATGCAGCGCAATCCCGGAATAGTCGAAATGTATGCTCAGGCAATGGGCACGCGAAATCCGATGACAGTCGCTGAGGGCGCGCCAAATGCCGACTCTCGACCACGGGCCCATCGAGGCAGTCTTTCACGAGAAGAGATTGTTTCCGTCGCTATTTCAACGATTGAAAATGGAGAGTACGAGTCGATGACGATTCGAAGCCTGGCGGCAGAACTTGGGGTTGCGCCAATGGCCCTGTATCGCCATATTCGCGATCGCGATGATCTCCTCGATGAGGTAGCGGACAAACTCCTCGCCAAGTGTTGGCGACCATCATGCACTCCGGACAAGTGGCAAGAATGGTTTGGCGAGGCGGCGATGCGCCTGCGACATCTTCTCGTCTCCCAGCCCGCGGTGTTGCACGTGTATTTAAGTCATCCTGTTGCCTCTCCGGCGGCCTTGGACCGGATGAAGTCAATGCTGGTCGTGCTTGACGAAGCTGGTCTCGATCCACAAGACGCTGAGCGTCTCTACGCGACGATCCATACCTACACGATCGGGTTCGCGACGCTTGAATCTTCTCGTTCAAAATGGAGTTCCTCGAACAACATTGAAGATGCGGCGATGAAGCAATTGGCGACTTTCACGACGACAGAACAGTTCACCACTGGAATCGCACTCTTACTTCGCGGAGTTGAACGGTAACGCGAATTCGTAACACCAAGAGTTGACAGTTCCATTAAGGCGGGTAATCGAAAGTTGGATGTCGTACGGCCTACAGCGCTCGGTCGCAAGGTCAAAATAGCGAAAGTGAGCTCCATCTCGCAAAACCGAATGTGAGTTCGTCGAACTGATAGGAAGCGGTGGTTTACGATTTTCCGCACTGGTTTCAAGATTCATCTCACGGGCCGATGCGAATCTGGCGGACGAAGCCATTGTCATCGGACGCACAAGACGGCGATTCTTCGAAGAATTAGACGACTCTCAACAAACGAACCGGACCGTGTCGGGCTCTACTCCCAAGTTCCAGAGAAAAAGCCATGTGATTGAATTTGACGTCGCGCGAAATGCAACTCCCACTCGATCGGCGTCATGCCATTGCTTGATGAACGTAGGCGATTTTCGTTGTAATGATTGATCTAACTGGTGATCGCTCGTCGAACGTCGCCCCTCGACGCGAGTAGCGGTGATTGAATTCGCGCTCTTGGCGCCACTTACGCATTTCGCAATGCAATTGCGTCGGCGCTATCCGTTCTGAAGTGGTGAGACAATTCAGCGATTCAAAGATGCGCCATTCATCTTCGGTCTGAATGAATCCCGCCTGGATTCATCGGCCAATGGCAAGGGCGAGGATGGTATTGATCGCAGTCTCGAACGGACGGGTACTTTGAAGTGCTTGGGAGAGTAGAAGTCCGCCTTCGAGCGTCGCGAGCAGAGTAATGGCGAGGTCGTCCGGGTCAATGTCGGACGGAAGTTTCCCATCGGCATGAAGTGATCTGAGTTCATCGCTGATGGCGGCTGCCCACTGATCGAAACCAGCCGCAATGAGGGCTCGGGCCTCGGGGTCACTCTCGGCAAGTTGACCGACGAGGGAGCCAAGGGGACAGCCCCCTTTTGCTTTCGTGTGCTTCGCTGCTGTGATCACCATCTTCCGCCAAGATTCGACACCGTTCGCGCCCCCGAGCGCTCGCCGATTACGACTGACGATGGTGTCGGCTTGATAGTCGATGACGGCCTGCACGAGATCGTCTTTGTCGGGGAAGTAGTGGTACATCTGAGAGCCGCTGACTTCTGCCGCCACTTTTACCTCGTCCAAGGTGGTTCCCGCCACGCCGCGCTCATGAATCAGAGCGGCGGCTTTTTGCACTATTCGCGTCCGGGTGCGCGCTCCCTTGGGGGTGAGCTTCGGCCGGTCACTCGTTTCAATTACCATGCACCAATGTTAGCAAATTATGAGTTTGACAACCCAGTGTCGAATCGTTAGAGTGAGTTACGCAACTCATTTTTGACGAGAGGACAACACATCACATGACTGACCTAAAAGGTAAAACAGCGTTGGTAACCGGCTCGACGAGCGGGATAGGTAAGGCGACGGCCATCGCACTGGCCGCTCGCGGCGCCCACGTATTAATAGTGGGACGTAACGAACAAAGAGCCAAGGACGTGGTCGCCGAGATAGAGCGCAACGGTGGCAGCGCCACGTTCCGGCTCATTACGTTGAGCGATCTGAAATCGACCCAGGACCTGGTCCAGTGGGCCACGGAGGCAGGTGACGGTCACGTTGACATTCTCATTAACAACGCTGGTGTCGCGTTGCTTGGACCAAGCAGCGCAGCGAGCGAAGCAGAGTTCGATGAGACCTTTGCCCTGAACGTGAAGGTTCCCTTCTTCCTCGTCTCCTCGCTGGCGCCCGCCATGGCCGAGCGAGGATGGGGTTCGATCGTCAACATCTCCACGATGGTCGCGAGCTTTGGACAGGCTGGCATGGCTATGTATGGTGCCAGCCGAGCGGCCCTCGAACTGTTGACAAAGACTTGGGCCGCCGAATACGGCCCAAGTGGTGTTCGGGTGAATGCCGTTGCCCCTGGGCCGACGCGCACAGCGATGATGGAGGGTATCCCGGAGGAAATGGTGAATCATCTTGCAGCGCTAGCACCCGCGGGTCGCGTCGCCGAGCCCGAAGAACTTGCCGCAGCGATCGTCTTTCTGGCCAGTGATGAAGCCAGCTTCGTTCACGGCGTCACTATTGCCGTCGACGGGGGCCGGTCAGCGACGTAACGCCTTTCGGCGTTGACGAATAACAGGACAGAACGAGATCGCAGATCTCTTTAAACAAATAACTACGAAGGAGTATCAAGATGAGCGCATACGTAATTGTCGAATTCACAGTCAAAGACCCGGAGATTTACCGTGAGAAATACGGCCCCATTGCCGGGCGGACTGCCAAAGAGTACGGAGGGGAGGCTCTCGCCAACGGTAACTGGGAAATCCTGCACGGCGATGGCTCTCTCACTTCAGGAGCACTCATGCGGTTTGCGGACCGTGAGACGGCACTCAGGTGGTATAACTCGACGGAGTATCAGCAGCTGATCGGGATCAGAAGTGTCGCGATGGATGCCCGGTTCAGCTTGGTCGACGGCCTCCCTACGCCCACAGAAAATAAGAGAGAATCCGAATGAATGCACTCCCAGGGAAGACGGCGCTCATTACGGGCGCCAACGTCGGGATCGGCAAGGAAGTGGCCCGACAACTGGCATTACGTCCTGAGTTCACGCGGATCTACATGGCGTGCCGGAACAAAGATCGAGCGACAACGGCAAAAGCCGATCTCGAAGCCGTGACTGGGCGAGACATTTTCGACATCGTTCTGATGGACCTCGCCGATCTTGATTCGGTCCGCGCTGGCCTAATGGTCATCAGCGGGAACCTCGACGCGCTGGTTATGAACGCTGGCGTAATCGGCAACGAGACCTTGACGGAATTGACCGCAGACGGGGTCACCAAACTCTTCGCAACGAACGTTCTCGGTCACGCCGTTCTCCTCGAAGGTCTACTGACGCAGAACCGACTTAGCGAAGTAGCCGTGTTCGCCGCGAGTGAAGCAGCCAGGGGAATTCCGAAGTTAGGGTTCAAACGGCCAACCTTTGTCTCAACCTCCGCCGATGAACTCGCTACCGTCATCGACGGCAGTTTTTTTGCTGAAAGAAAATACGATCGGAACCTCGCCTTCGGTCAGGTCAAGTACATCGGGGCCTTATGGATGGCCCACTTGGCACGCCAATACCCCGACCTTCGCTTTGTCACCGTGAGCCCCGGCAACACTACGGGCACCGAAGCCGCTGCCGGAGCGTCGCCACCGCTACGCTTTGCGGCCAAACACATCATGCCTCACCTCGGTATTTCCCACGACCTTGAAGTGGGTTCGAAGCGACTCGTCGACGGTGTAACCAATCCGAAGCTTTCGAGTGGCGTGTTCTACGCCAGCGCGGCAGGCAAGTTGAAGGGTCCCATGGTCGACCAAGCGGAAATCTTCGCCGATTTAGCCAACCCGTCCTATCAGGACTACGCCAATGAAGCCATCCACCGTTTCATCGCCACATGACGTTTTCGCAACAACGCACGGACTCGAATCCAGACAACCCCTTTGAGGAGGGTGCCGTGATGGCGCCATCGTCCTCACGCGATCGAAGATGGGGGATCTGATCGATGGGCAGATGCAATAACGAGATTCGCAGAGCTAGGGTCGACTCCTTCGTCTTTCGTTTCCATTTCAGCAAATATAAATAGACTTGCTATCTGTGGAGAAAAGGACTATTCGCGTCGGTCTCCTTGCCTATGGTGCAATTGGACATGAGCACAGCCAAGCAGTCCAAAATACAGTCGGCCTCGAACTTTTGGCTGTGTGTGACACCAACCCACAACGTGTCGAAGCAGCACTGCATCTAGTTCCGCAGGCGACCCCTTTTAGCGACGCAAGTGAAATGCTCGATTCTGGCCTTCTTGACCTTGTCGTTATTTCCACCCCACCGAATAGCCACTATCAATGGGCCAAAGAATCACTGCTACGAGGCATTCATGTCGTCCTTGAGAAGCCAATGGCGCTCACCGCTGAACAGTGCGATGAATTGATTTTGCTTGCATCAGAAAGAGACCTCATGCTGGTGGTGTATCAGAACCGAAGATTTGATGAAGACTTTGTCGCGTTGCGCCGGATCATTCGTTCCGGTGAAATTGGCGACGTCTACCAGTACGACAGTTTTGTCGGCGGGTATTCACGTCCGTGCGATTATTGGCACACGAATACCGAGGTCTCTGGAGGTGCGATTTTCGACTGGGGGAGTCACTTCATTGATCAGATTCTGAACATAATCCCTGATGAAGTGGCACATGTCAGTGGTCAAAACCACAAGCGCGTCTGGAACCATTCAACGAATGCTGACCACGCACAGGTCACCGTGACATTTTCGTCCGGCAAGCAAGCAACTTTCGTTCATTCCGATCTTGCTGCTGCTCGTAAGCCAAAGTTCTATGTGCTGGGTACCGAAGGCGCCATCGTTGGTGACTGGGATCCTGCAGGTGAACCAGCGGTCGCCGACTTACCCGCGATATTGACCGTGCATCACGTCGACGGAACTTCGCGTATTGAGCCATTACGACCGCTAGAGCGGTACAAATTCCATCGCTCAATTGTCGAATACATAAACAATGGAGTGCCTATGGAAGTTAATGCACTGCAATCTCGCAACGTTGTGGCAATTATGCAAGCTGCCGAACAATCAGCCAAGCAAAATGCATTGCCAGTGACACCAGTGCTTCGTTGGTCGTAGCAAGTGGTTGTCAACTGGGGCTTCCTCGGCGCTGGCTTTGTTGCCAGTCGTGGCCTAGCCCCCGCCGTTCACGCATCGCGCGGAGCAACCTTGTATGCCGTCGCCAGCCGCGATGAGCAACGGTCTGCAACTCTTGAACCTGAACGAGTTCATGCAACATATGACGACCTCTTGGCCGACGAACGTGTTGATGCCGTGTACATCAGTTTGTCGAACAGTCAACATATTGAATGGGTGACGAAGTCGCTCGAGGCCGGCAAGCATGTTCTTTGTGAAAAACCCCTTGGATTGAGTTCCATTGAAACAGCAGCCATGTTCAATTCTGCTGCACGCAGCGGTCGACTACTTGTTGAAGCAGTATGGGGCAGATGGCATCCACGTTTTGCTCGCATGGTTGACCTTGTTTCCAGTGGCGAGATCGGAGACGTTGAGCACATCGAGACAGCTTTCGCATTCACCTCTGAAATGACCGACAACTATCGACTCAGTCCATCAAGGGGCGGTGGGGCCTTACTTGATGTGGGCTGTTACCAAGTGCACGCCTGGGTCGCACTCACCAAGGGCGCCTCTGAAGTCACCGTTACTCAACTTGAACGCACAATCGGGCCAACGGGCATTGACCTGACTACTGATGTCAGAGTGCGCATCAACAACAACGCCACTGCACACTCGGTAAGTTCATTTGCCCTACCGAGCCATCAACAGTTCATCGTTCAAGGGTCTCACGGACAGATCAGCACCGAAGTTGGTGAGTCCTTCACAACATGGAACGAAACCAGTTCTCTACTGGTTAATGATGTACGTGAAGAATTCCCCGTCACGAACGCTTTTGTAGAAATGGTGGAGAATGTCAGTGGAGTAATTGGCGGCGACAGTGGCTGGATTGTGTCTAGTGCGGATTCAATTCGCGTTGCGGCTATTCTCGACTCCATCGCACGACTCCCGTAGTTCACGTACTCCTAATTTGTTGCGTTAGCAATGGACTGTGCAATTGAATGCACTTGTGTTGTCTTGCGTTCACTGGAGACCTGCCGCGATGCATCGATTTTACGAAATCGTCGAGGTTCATCGTCGAAAGCCTCATCCTCGATCCAAGTGGAGGCACTCACCGATCGCCGATGATTCTGTTTCTCAGCTGTTGGAGAACTGCGAGTGCGCGTCGGAATGCCCGTGCGCCTGTCCGCCGTCGTCATCGATACCGCCATTGGGGCAGTCCAGTTGACATTCCCATCGGGGAGAACTGCGAGGTAAGGGGCGTACACCTAGCCGCTCGGAATTCGACCAATCCGTGCTCGCGACGCCATTTAGGTATCCGGGTCGCTCGATTGGGTCGCGCAGTCGAGGCATCCTATCTGATGAAAACTGGCGCAAGGGGGTTCGGACATAGTCCCGTTACCTCCAGCGACCGGGGTTGGTCTCATTGAATGGACCAGTGGTAAAAAAACCTTCTCTCGTGTTGGTTCTCGTTGAGATCCTCAAACCTCATCGAGGTCAGATTCACCTCTCTCCACGATTTGCGGTGACAATATTTGACGCGGCGTACGAATGAACGACTCCATCGGAGGTGATGTCGCGAGTGGACTCGTCTACCGCCTCGACGAGTGCAGCCATATCCGACGCCGACAGCTCGTTGAGGGTGCTCGCCACGGCAGTCGCGTGCAGCGTCATCAGAAGTTGACGAGGGCCGCCCTCAAAGGCAACCGGTAATTCATGTCGCCGTACTCGCACATTGTCGAACTCACTGTCGGTGACGAGCTGACCCAGTGAATCTGAATCGCCCAAACCCCAAGGACCTGAACGGTACGTCTCAGCGGCATCGGTACCCAGCACTTTTTCGAGTGCGTTAGCCAAAGCCGCGAACGGCGGACATTCCTCAATGTCACACCAAACGGCGACGCCCAGTTGGCCCCCGGGTCGCAAGGTACGTCGCATCTCCGCGAGTGCAGCTGGCCGATTGGGAAAGAACTGCAAACCCTGCTGGCATGTGACCACGTCAACGCCGTTGTCCGGGAGGTCGATCGAATCGGCGGCGCACTCGACGTAATCGATTGGTGCGCTGGCTTCAAGGGTTGGCTTCGAACGCGCGATTTCGAGCATGGCCCCACTCAGATCGCACCCCGTTACTTTTCCAGAAGCACCGACTCGTAGTGCGGCCAGTCGAGCGACCGTTCCAGGGCCACAGGCTAAATCTAGAACGTCAAGTCCCCCTCGAAGATGTAACTCGTCGAGAAGCAGTATTGCCCACGGCTCAAATAGTCGTGGAACCATGATGTCGTCGTAGAAACTCATCGAGCCGGTCGACGCCATGGCAAAAGAAGTACCCCAATCTGTTCCATCAGGCATAGCCCCACCCTCCTCGAAAGTTCGATCCTCGATCATTACACCTCACAATCTCACCTCTCGCCAACGAGAGCCATTCACTTATCGTGTGAATCGCCGACTTCTGAAGCCCACTACCACTGTTGATGACATTCGAGAATCTTGAGCTTGCGGAGCGATTGAGGTGACCAGACAGCGGCACCACATTGGCCCATCCGCCCGTGACACGTCCCGCGCCGTGAAGGTGATTTGACTCATACTGTAAATCTGTATCGCGTCGACGACTGAATGAGGGGTGGTTCGAATGGAATCTTCGGGAATGCACCGAATTTGTGTGACGGGGGCAAGTGGGAAGGCCGGACGTGCGGTCGTACGCGATCTGCTCGAACACGGCTACGACGTTGCGGCGACTGACATTACAGCCCCAAAGAACAACGTGAAGTACGAGGTCGTCCGTGCCGACCTCACTGATTACGGTCAGGCCCTCCAAGTACTGAAGGACGTTGACGCGGTGATTCACCTAGCGAACATTCCGGCGCCAGGGATCTACACACCGGCGGTTACGTACAACGAGAACATGGCCATGAACTTCAATGTCTTCCACGCTGCCGTAAGTTGCGGGTTGAGCCGTGTGGTGTGGGCTTCGAGTGAGACGACATTAGGTCTCCCTTTCACTACTACCAATGGCATGCCACCGAGGTACGCACCAGTGGACGAGGACCATTATCCAGTACCGACAACGACCTACGCATTGTCCAAGGTCGCGAGCGAGACGATCGCTGCGCATCTTGCGAAGTGGTCGGGGATAGCGTTCGTTGCTCTTCGCTTCTCTAACATCATGGATCCAGAGGACTACCAGGCGTTTCCGCCGATGTGGGCCGATCCACACGCGCGCGAGTGGAATCTATGGGGCTACGTGGATGGTCGTGACGTCGCGACCGCTTGTCGCCTATCCCTGACGGCGCCTTCAGAGGCGATTGCGGAAAGTCCGGGCTTGATCATCGCAGCGGCGGACACGGTTATGAACCGCCCGTCGGCGGCACTCTTCAGTGAGGTGTTTCCCGGAGTACCACTGACTCGCGACATTGGGGAATTTGAGACGTTGCTCGCGATCGACCGCGCTCGAGAAGTTATTGGCTACGAACCGCGTCACTCTTGGCGCGATCATATTCCAGACTCCTGACACGGACATCTTCGCCCCAAGGGTCCGCGCGACGCTTGTGACGGCCAAGCGGAGGAGCGCCCTCGAGGATGGTATCGAGAATGCGACCCGGAAGACGTAGAAGGTGACGACTCCCGCGGCGGGCGACGAGTCCTCACGACGAGCCGATGCCACTGACACTGGCGGATGTTTGCAACGAGAAAATTTTCCCGGCAGTGCGCACGAACCGGAGGCACTCCCCGTATAGTGAGTTTTTCGTTTTCCGCCAGATATAAATGAAAAGGTGCTTGGCAATGTCCTCCCCAGTCTGCCGCTCGGCGCAGTCGATACCGCGCGACCATACGTCGAAAGATGTCACGACCGTTGTCGCTGAGGTGAAGCGATGATCCAAGGACCATTGGCCGGTCGCTACTCGGCAGTCGCGACCATGGTGATGTTCGCGCTGATTCCGTACCTGGCGTTATCCGCGGCACTTGGCCCCTTGGCGCCAATCATCAGCAAGCAACTTCATATGTCCGCTCAGACTTTCAGCCTCGGAACGGGACTGGCGAACGCTGCTTACGCGCTCGGCACGGTGCTCGCTGTGCAGTTCGCCCAGCATTACCCCCAGCGACGGATGCTGGTCGGCTACGCGGTCTTGCTCGTTATTGGCTCTGTACTCACCGCGTCGGCAACCGATGCCACGATGTTCATCGCGGGCCACATCATTCAAGGACTCTGCACCAGTTTGTTGTTGATTGCGGCAGTTCCACCGCTCGCCATTGGCTATCCCGCGAACAAATTGCGCGATACCGCAGTGATCATGAACATGTGCATCTTCGGAGCCGTAGCTCTGGGTCCGCTCATTGGGGGAGCACAGGCAGAGTCGCTCGCCTGGCGGCCATTGTTCTGGATCGTCGTCGGTATTGCGGTCGTCGCCCTAATTCTTGTGGTACTGACATTCGAGGATTCTCCGGCAGCCAACCCTGACTCTCCACGCGACTTTCCGGCGATCGGGCTTGCGTCCGTGGGGTGCATAGCCGCTTTCTTTGGTGCGTCTGAGCTCACGAGCCACGCATTCCTCAACGTCGAAACCATCGTGCCGTTGCTCGGCGGTCTCGCGCTCATCATCATTCTCGTCGTCTACCAGTTCCGCGCGAAGCGGCCACTGCTGACGATCAAGATGATGATCACGAGCTCGATCCCCGTTGCAGGAATCGTCGTCGCACTATTCGCGGCCGCCGCATCGGTATCTGCGACCGCGTTGACCGTCGGAGTGCTCGAGTCTCGTTATAGCCCATTGCATATTGGCATCCTCTACTTGCCCGAGGTAGCGGGTGCCGTGTTGTCGGCGATCGCACTCGGACTCGTGGTGCGCAAGCGCGCGATGCACTATCTCCCGCTCGTGGGCATGATCTTGCTCGCAGCTGGGATCGTCGTCTTTCGCATCTCCGTTCCCTCGAGCCAGGCGATGACGCTCCTCGGTTCGGGGCTCACCGGGATTGGCCTTGGAGCCACGGTGGCGCCGGCACTATTCGTCGCGGGCTTCTCCCTCCCCGCGGCCAATCTTCAGCGGGTGTTCGCCATTGTTGAGTTGTTTCGAGCGGTCGCGGCCTTCATGGTCGCGCCGATCTTCATTCACTTCGCCGCCGCAACCGGCGGTGGCCTCGACGCGGGGACAGCCATTGCGTTGTGGGTCGGACTGGGTCTCGCCCTCGGGGGCGCACTCATCGGTGTGGTCATTTACATCGTGAGCGGTGCACGGCCCCAGGCGCCTGATCTTGATCGCTTCCTCGCGGGAGTCGATCCCGCCTGGGAGTCGCCACCACTCTTCGCGAAATTGCGTCGCAACGCGCCCGAGGCGAAGTCCCCCGCTATGGTCGGCGCCCTCGTTGAAAGTGACAACTGACATGCCCACCATCGAGAATGCTGCCATTCAGCACAACGGACCAGTCCTCTTCGCCTATGACGGGTCCGCACTCGCCGCGTTAGCCATTGAGCGTGCAGGGCACGAGCTGGTGACCAATCGTGACGCACTCGTACTTTGCGTATGGCAGCCCGCCGACGTTGGCTTCGAGCCGGTCTCCAAGCGCCACTTCAATACCAATGCCGCTAATGAGGTTCGAGAGGTGGCGGAAGAGACGGCAGCCTTCGGCGCGTCACTTGCACGAAAAGCGGGTTTTCGTGCAACGAGTCTGACGGTAGAGGCATCGCCGACGTGGCGCGGGATAATCCTGACGGCTGAAGAGCACGATGTGCGTTTAATCGTCCTTGGCGCTCATCGACATTCCGGTATTGTCGGACACCTTCTTGGAAGTGTCACTGCAGCTGTGGTATCGCACACGACCCGTCCGGTGCTCGTCGTGCACCAGGAGTGCTGAGGAGCGTCGCCGAAGTCAGCGTGAAATGATCATTGGCGGGATCATTGGTGGCCGGTTGTGATCGCACCTTTCTGGCTAAAACGATCGGGTAAGAACTTCCATCGAGAAGGACGTCGGAACGAAGAGACTTCTTGTTGTCCTTTCAAATGGCGTGGACTATGGCTTTAGACGACTCACGTACTTGAGTGAGGTTGTGGTTGCCCCCCTTGACGACGGTTCACATTGCGCCTCCCGTCTGCAACGTTGATCCATTGAAAACGGCGATCACCGGTGCTACGTTCGAGTCTGACCGATCGAGCGTCGGGCTATCGAGAGGCAATCGTGATGGACACGGGTGCGAGTCAGGTTGACGAATCGAAGACGCCGCAGCCGGTACTCTCGTCACTCACGAAGTCGGCGATTCTCCTCTCGGTAACTGTGAATGACGGCGCCGAAAACGAAGTGCGCGAACTTCTAACTGACCTGTCCGGCCTACGGAAGACCGTGGGTTTTCGAGTCCCCGAGGGACTACTAAGCGTCGTCGCGGGTATCGCGGCGGGGGCATGGGATCGCTTGTTTTCCGGACCCCGCCCACGTGAGCTTCACGAGTTTCGTGAGGTGCGCGGTTCGCGGCACGTAGCCGTCTCGACCCCCGGTGACGTGATGTTTCACATTCGAGCGCAACGGTTGGACCTGTGTTTTGAATTGGCGACGTTGATCATGGAACGTCTACGCGGTTCCGTCGAAGTCGTCGATGAAACGCACGGATTCAAATACTTCGATGAGCGCGATTTGCTCGGTTTTGTGGACGGGACGGAGAACCCGGTCGGACGAGAGGCAGTCGAAGCAGCGATGATCGGTACGGAGGACTCGTACTTCTCGGGGTCGAGTTACCTCATTGTACAGAAGTACCTCCACGACCTCGGGGCATGGAATGATCTCTCGGACGATGAACAGGCGAAGATCGTTGGACGTACGAAGCTCGGAAACGTCGAACTTTCTGACGAGGTGAAGCCTTCAAACTCCCACGTCGCCCTGAACACAATTGTCGACGACGACGGAGTTGAGCACGCCATCGTGCGAGACAATATGCCCTTCGGTTCGCCGGGAAGAGGCGAGTTTGGAACCTACTTCATTGGATACTCTCGTTCTCCGGTCGTCACTGAACTCATGCTCAAGCGCATGTTCGTTGGCGATCCCCTTGGAAACTATGACCGAATTCTTGATTTCTCGACGGCAATCTCTGGAACGCTCTACTTCATTCCGACTACCGACTTCCTCGACAATCCGCCCCCGACGCCGTCACGAGAAGGATAGGAGCGTTTTCTGGGCGTAGAGACGAGACCCGAATCATAGATAAGCATGAGTTTTGGCACTCTTTAGTTCGCTCCGACGACTTTGAAGTCTAGGTTGACAAAGATGTGGTGGGGCCAGTTGACGCCTATGTTGTGGACCTCGTATTCATTGCTGCTGATCTTCACGACACGGTCGACCGTGCCCCCGGGGTAGGCGGCCAACGCGGCCGTGGTGGCCTTGTCGGCTACGGTTCCGCTGACGATGGTGCCGGACCCTTGCTTGTAGGTGGTTGGAATCGTGCCGATCTGCTTCGACGTTGACGCGACACCCTTGCGGAACGCGACATCCTTCGATTTCGCGGTGAACGCACTGGGGGCCCGTTCGATGGTGACTTGTTTGGCCGTCACCGTTGCGCTATTGGTTGTGCCAAGCACCAGGATGGTCATTCCCTTCGTCACGGCCAAGGCCGATGTCGCGTTCTTACCCTTGGTGAACGAGGTGAAGGAGTTAACCTTGACGGTCACCTTCTCGCCAGCGGACGTCGACAAGATGAATCCTGAAGTGGAGACGCTCGTCACTTTTCCGACCGATCCGCCCTCTTCGGGACCGGAGCGGGCGTTGGTGGGCCTGGCATGAGCGACGAGGTGTCCCGGCGCCGATGACGCAGGTGTCGTCGACGCAGTGGGTACTGAGGCGCCGCTGATACCGGTACCAACGAAACCAAAGGTGCCGGCCCCTAGTACCAGGGCGGTGGCGATAGTAGCGGGCCTCGTGAGTTTTGGAGAGAACATCGATGCTTCCTTTCAGTGAGTCTTTGAGCTTGTTGTATTCGTTGACATTCAGTATGTGCGAGTGCTCTGAGAATGGAATATGCCGTATTCAAAGTTGCCATAAGAAATTCTTCGTGATCGTCAGGGCGGAGAGTTGCGCTGACTGCTCGAGCAAAGGAACACAGAAGATGAAACGAGAGGCGTGATTCCCTCACGAGAGACTGACGCTTTCAACGAGGTCGGTCAACGCAACTTGGAAGACATTGGCCAGGGTTCCCTTAGGGTGGGAGGCACGACGATACCGGGGTGCGTCGCTGTGCGTGCGCGCGACGATGATCACCCGGACCCGGGGGTGAGTCATGGCTCAGCGCATTGAGGACTACGCCGTGATTGGCGACTTGCACACGGCCGCCCTCGTGGGAATCGACGAGTCGATCGACTGGCTGTGTCTGCCGGACTTCGATTCACCGTCGTGCTTCTCTCGACTTCTCGGCGACGCCTCGCACGGATCGTGGCAACTAGCGCCGCACGGTGGGATGTCGAACGTCGTGGCCACACGCCGGCGATATCTCCCGGACTCCCTCGTCCTTGAGACGGAATTTGATACGGCGACCGGAACCGTTCGTATCACTGATTACATGCCCATTCGTGACGCCCATCCGAGCGTGGTGCGTCTCGTCGAAGGCGTACAGGGTTCAGTCGATATGCGCATGGATCTCACCTTGCGCTTCGGTTATGGCGACGCAGTGCCGTGGGTCACGTCGTCAGATGGACTGATTCGCATGACGGCCGGACCGGACTCGGTCGCACTGTGGCATATGGTCGAACCCGAAGGTCGCGACATGACGACGGTCGCCGATTTCACGGTGCTCGCCGGGCAACGCTTTCCGTTCACTCTTGTGTGGCACCCCTCACACGAACAACCCCCGGCGCCCGTCGACGCGGTGTACGCCCTGCGCCTGACCGACGCATATTGGCGCGAATGGTCTGCGAAGTGCACGTACGCGGGCCCGTGGCGCGAGGCCGTCGTCCGCTCGCTCATCACCTTGAAGGCCCTCACGTACGAACCAACGGGCGGCATCGTGGCCGCCGCGACGACGTCATTGCCCGAGGCCATCGGGGGCAATCGTAACTGGGACTATCGCTACTGCTGGCTTCGTGACGCGACCTTCACGCTCGAGGCACTGTTGCGCGGTGGCTTCGGTCAAGAAGCCCTCGCCTGGCGCGACTGGCTCTTGCGCGCGGTGGCGGGTGATCCTTCGCGACTGCAGATCATGTACGGCCCGGCGGGCGAGCGACGCCTTGATGAGTGGGAAGTACCGTGGTTGCCTGGTTACGAATCGTCAGCACCCGTGCGCGTCGGTAACGCCGCCTCGGGGCAGTTTCAGCTCGACGTTTATGGTGAGGTGATGTCGGCGCTATACGCGTCGGCCTGCGCCGAAGGCGTCCAGGGGCGTTCGGCGTGGGGGCTGCAGCGTGCCCTGATGGATTTCCTCGAAACCGGCTGGGACCAACCCGACGATGGTATCTGGGAAGTTCGAGGTCCCCAGCGTCACTTCACCCACTCCAAGGTGATGGCGTGGGTGGCCGTCGACCGCGCGGTGCGGACCTTGGAGAACTGGCCCGACCTGGGTGGACCGCTCGCCGAGTGGCGCGCCCTGCGTCACCGGATCTTCAGCGAAGTCTGCGAAAAGGGATACAACGAGCAGGTCGGTGCCTTCACTCAATCCTACGGATCGGACCGGCTCGACGCGAGTGTTCTGATGATTCCCCTCGTTGGATTTCTCCCGGCGTCGGATCCTCGAGTGGAGAGCACGGTTCGGGCCGTGGAGCGCGAACTGATGGTCGACGGCTTCGTTTTGCGATATCAGACGACCGACGATGGGGTCGTCGACGGGCTGATTGGACACGAGGGTGCGTTCTTGGCGTGCTCCTTTTGGTTGGTGGACTGTCTGCACATGATCGGTCGCACGGACGCCGCCGTGAAACTATTCGAACGGCTGCTATCGCTCCGAACGGATTTGGGTCTCTTGTCCGAGGAGTACGACACAGTCACGCATCGACTGGTTGGCAACTTTCCTCAGGCGTTCTCTCACGTGTCGCTGGTTAACGCCGCGTGCCGACTGAGTGGCAACGACACGTTGGCGCTTCGGCCCGATGAAGACCCCGTAAGCGGGGACGTCGTTGACGAAGGTTCGATCCTCTCGACGGGCGTGCCCGCCGCGACGCGCGCCCCGCGACGCGCCGCGGCGCGAGCGCGAAAGCTGCATCCGTGAAAATGAGTCGTCCGTCGTCGCCGTCACCAAGAAGGAAGGTCCATTGATGAAAGCACTCACCGTCATTCCCCACCAGGCGGGCTCGGCCCAACTCTCGGACGTGGACGAACCGCCTCTCAGTGATGGGCCACTTCTCGTTGAGACGTTGGCGGTAGGAATCTGTGGCACCGACATCGAGATCCTGTCGGGCGCCTACGGTTGGGCGCCACCTGGGCGAGATCGACTCATTTTGGGTCACGAGTCGATCGGACGCGTGCTGGAGGCACCCCCGGGCGGTTCTTTCGTTCGAGGTGACCTAGTGGTGGGCATCGTGCGACGGCCCGATCCGGTCCCGTGTGGTAATTGTGCCGTCATGGAGTGGGATTTTTGTCGAAACGGGCTCTACACCGAACGCGGCATCAAGGAACACGACGGCTACCTCTCCGAGCGCTACCGGATTACGCCCGAGTTCGCTGTCAAAGTCGATCCAGCGCTCGCGACGTTGGGTGTCTTGCTCGAACCAACCAGTGTGGTCGCTAAAGCCTGGGAGGACGTGGACGCAATCGGGCGACGTGCGAGTTGGTCACCTACCAGCGCGTTGATCACGGGTGCGGGACCCATAGGACTCCTCGCGGCGTTGATTGGCGTGCAACGCGGACTCGACGTGCACGTGCTCGATCAGATGAGTGACGGCGTGAAGCCGGCGTTGGTACGGTCACTGGGTGCCACGTATCACAGCGGTTCGGTCGCCGCGAGCGGTCTGCACCCTGACGTCATCATTGAATGCACGGGCGTGTCCGCCGTCGTTTTCGACGCTATGGCAAATATAGGTAACGGCGGCGTCGTGTGTTTGACGGGAGTCTCGTCGGGTGGACACACCATTGAAGTCGATGAGGGCGCACTCAATCGAAGCATGGTTCTACAGAACGTAGCGGTCGTCGGATCGGTGAACGCCAATCGACGCCACTACGAACAGGCGGCGCAAGTCCTCGCAGGAGCCGACCGAGACTGGCTCTCGGGACTCGTGAGCCGTCGGGTACCACTTGAACAGTGGTCTCAGGCATTGCAACGTCAGGCCGACGATGTGAAGGTCGTCGTTGAAGTGGGCGCGTCAAGCTAGTCGGGGTCAATCGCGCAGTCGAAAACATAGTGACTGGCGCTACAGGCGAGTAGGCGCTTCGACACAATTGGGCCCATTCGTCTCAATGTATTTTCTGTGCTTCTTCCACTTCGCCACGTCACGATGGCCCTCGTCTGAAAATAGTTTGGGGCCTTACGAAATTCTTATGACGTTGTGCCCTAGGGCAATTGAACCAACCGGGTCCATACTCGATAACGGGGGAGGGATAACGAACGAAGGGTGAAGTCATGAAGAAAATTCGCAGAGCCAGCGCGATGGCCACGGTGGGTCTTGGCGTTGTGTTGGGTCTCTCGGGCTCAAGTCTGGCTGCCACTCCCTACCACGCGCAACGGGCGGCGACGATTGCGACGCACGCGCTGACCACGAAGAAATTGAACTTCGTGGCTACCTACAGCGGTGCGGTGAAGATCCTTTGGAGTGCCACCGGTGCGACCGGAACAATGTCCGGAACAGGCAAGGGAACTACCCTTGGATCAGGTTCGATGAGCGCAACTGGTGCCACCGCTTCATTCTCAACTTCGAGCGCGTCGGACCCCCTGACGGGCTCGGCGGTGCTCAAGGGTGCCGGCGGCACGATCTCGGTGAAGGCAGTGAATGTGACAGCCTCGACCACTTCGTCGGCCGCACCCTCGAGTACCGCTCCGGACCCGGTGACGATCACCGGCACCGTCAAAGTCACACATGGCACGGGCAAGTTCGCGGGAGCCACCGGAACTTTGAACGTACACGCCACCTTCACGGTGAACACCACGACCGGTAGTGAGAGTCAGAACTTCATCGCGTCACTCAAGGGTTCCTTGAGTGTCAAGGCCTAGCAAGAAAGACAGGAGAATTACCATGAGAAAAATAGCGACGCACCTCGTAGTGGGTGTGATGGCACTCAGCAGTGTGGCCCTTTTTGGCGCCACGAGCTCGGGGGCCTCAACCTCAAAGGCGACACCGGTCGCACCACCCTTCGTTACCGGTAACAAGTACTTATCGGTCAACGTTGACACCGTCATGGGAGCGGGCAGCCCCGGCGCCGTGGGTGCTGGTTGCTACCTCCAGAACAGTTTCATCCAGGGTCAAACGGTGGTCTTTCGCATGTGGGGCATCGATAACGCCACTGGCGGACCGCTCATCGGTGCACCGCTCACGACGGCGAACGTTCAGAGTGTCGTGATCAAGGACCTGCCCGGTGTCTCGCCAAATCCCGTGATGACGTACTCGACGAGGGACGGTTACTTCACCTTCGGCTGGTTCACGTCCGCCAAGACGGCGACGGGACTCGTTCCCTTCAAGGTGATCGTGACGTTGGCTCCTACGCCAGCGGTCTATAAGACCGTGCGGGTCAAGGTGGGCTCGGCGTCGACCACGGTCAAGGTACTCGTGCGAGCGGCCCACGGTGCCGTGAGCTACGCCTACTCCGAAGCGAGTTTGGCCAGCGGCACGGGTTCACTTCCGGCACCGTCCATGTTGACGATCAACGCCGCGGCGTAATCCAACAGACGTAGTAACGAATCACCACGCAGTTCGTTTGCGGGCCCGAACAACGTCGTAATGGCCGAGTTCGGGCTCGCGGAGTATCGCGAAGGAAAAATCTTCCGCCGCGAGGGCACGCCACGAGGCGTGAAAGGAGTTCTCTCATGTTCCAGACAATCAGACGGGGTCGTGGTCGTCGCATCGCGGGACTCGCCGCCACCGCGGTCCTTCCGCTTGCGCTGTTGATCAGTCCGAGTGGTGCCGCCACCGTCCCTACTGCGCCGACGGTCAATCCCATCACGTTGACCGCGCCCAGCGCCCTTCCGGGCGTCGCGGCACTTCCCGGGCCGCTCAGCCCCACGTTTAGTGTCGCCAACACTCTCGGCTCGCTAAGCGTCAACCCCGTCGAGGGCACGCAAGGCACTCCCGTCACGCTCAGCGGAACGGGGCTCGCCGCGAACGCTACGGTCAACATTGAATGGTCGACCTCAGGTGCTACGTGGGTCGCGGACGTCGAGCCCAATACGGTCAACTACCTTGGTCGCGCCTCTTCCACCTTTAACGTCACGATGGCGACCGTGACCACCGACTCCAGTGGATCGTTCAGTTACCAATTCAACGCACCCGCCGACTTCGGCGGACTTCACACGATCTATGCCGTGGTCAACGGGGCCGAAGTGGCCCAGGGTGGATTCACCCTCCTACGTATCTTGAGCGTCTCGCCCCTCAAAGGTCCAGTCGGTACTCCCATCACCATCACCTACACCGGTATGGGTGCCAGTCTCTACACCGGAGGCGCGTCGGTTCTCTACGACAACCACTACACCGGCGAGATGATGGCGAACTGGACGCGGGGAACCGCGAGCATCGTGATCCGCGCGGCTGGTCCGGTCGGTACGCACGTTATCCAAGTCGGTAACGCGATCAGCTATCTCTACCTGAACGTCGTACAGTCCCCGATTCCCTACACCAATGGTGGGACCGTGAACTTTCAAGTGACCAAGGACAATGGGCCGCCGGCGTCAGTGATCGATTGGCCCGCTAACGTCACCGCCACCGTGAGCCAGGTCACCACACTCTCCAGTGCGGGACTCGACCCTAACTCCAAGGCCGTCGCGACCCTCACCACCAGCCAGGGGCCCGTGGACACCAAGACCACACTGAACGTCACGGGACTGAACGTCAGTGGCACTGAGCAGTTGGCGTGGTCAACCGTCGTGGGCAATCGTGTGAATTGTGACAGTACGTGTTGGGCCTTTAATTCTGTTCCCTTGGGCTCGGCGAACGTCACGAACGGCAATCTCAGTTCCTCTGTGACCATTCCCGATGGTCTGGGTGGATGGCACGTCATCCAGGTTCTCAATGGTTCGGTCATCGAAGCGCAGGTGCCCTTTTACGTCAAGGAGAGCATCGTGCCCTTCCTCAATGCTCAGGGCAAGGTGGTGTCTCAGGGCGTGGCGAGCGCCAACGACACGACTGCTGCACTCGGTACCGGTCAAGCTGGCGTCGGCACTCACGTGTTCAAAGAGGGCCAGGAGTTCACCATCAGCATCAAGGGTGTGGGGTGGACCCAAATGGACAATACTTTGGGCGTCGATTACGACAACAGCTACATGGGTTACGGCTGCGGATTCAATTCCAACGGCTTCATGGTGATTCACCTGCGCGCCACCGGCGCACCGGGCACGCACCTTATTGACCTGTACCCGATGTTGTATTCACTCTCACCATCCTTCGCCAATACTCCCTATGGCATGGTGCCCGTACTCTCGTACGCGCGCGACTTTCCCGGTCTCGCCCTGGGTTACCAGGTGCCAGCGATTCGCTTCGCCATCACGGTGGTCAAGTAAGTAGTTGTTGAGCAGTTCGTCTCGACCCGTCACCGACGGGGCGGGTCGAGACGAACACGCCAGGCCCGATCCCCCAGTAGTGCGAGACAGGCCGGCAGAACAATCCCGCGCACGAGGCTCGCGTCAATGAGCACTCCCGCCGCTAGACCGACGCCGAGTTCTTGGAGTCCAGCGACGTGGCCCAAGACGAGTCCACTCAGTGCCCCCACCATGATGAGGGCGGCCGCAGTGACCACTCCACCCGTATTGGTGAGGCCATTGGCAATCGACTCCCGGGAGGTCGCCCCATTGTGGTGAGCTTCACGCATGCGTGACACGATGAAGACTTCGTAGTCCATCGAGAGACCAAAGAGCATGGCAAAAATGAAGACGGGGACCCACCCCTCGATCTGGTCGATCCGGTAGGTTCCTAGCCACGAAGCGCCAACGCCGAAACGAAAAACTGCCACCATGACGCCGTACGCGGCAAACACGCTCATGAGGTCGGACAGGACCGCCAAAACTGCCAGGACGAGGGATTGAAAGGCGAGCCAGAGAATCACGAGTGCTGAGACCATCGTGAGAGCGACGATCCAAGGGAAGGTTCCGTAGACGCGGGTAAGAAAGTCAACTCCCTGGGCTGGCGCTCCACCGACGAAGACCTGGAACGTGCGTGGCAGATTGGCGGTGGGTACGTCGTGATCACGGATTCGCTCAACGAGATGCTGGGAGGCCTCCGCGCCGAACTGGTGATTACCGATGACGAATATCTGCGCGACGCGCCCCGAAGGGTCGATATAGGGCGCCCGCAGTCCGATAGCCACGTCCGCCACTTCGGGCTCGTTCAAGATGATGGTGGCGAGACGTGTTTCAACTTTTTGGAGCGATGGACTACGCCAATTTTGCCCCAGAGGTGCCACTAGTATGACCTGATCAGGAGTGATTACACCCGGCCCCACGCGAGCGCTGATGAACGACGTCGCTTGCGCTGACGGAAGCGATGACGGTATCGCCGTCAGTGACCCGGGGGTGAGTTGAAGCCACCACAGACTCGCGGTGCAAAGCGCTACCACCGCTATCGCGCCGGCCAGGGACGTGATCGGTCGACGGAGCACGAGGTGCGTCACTTTGGACCATCCGCGACCAAGATGATCACGCTGGCCCATGAGTCCTCGTACGCCTACCGTACGTAGTCCTCCTTCACCAACGAATGACAACAAGACGGGCTGCAGGCTGAGGGCCGCCGCTACCGATACGAGAGGGACCACGATGCCGGCGGCGCCCAATGACCGCAAGAAGGGTACCGGGACGAGGAACATCGTGGCGAGACCGACCGCCACGGCAAGTCCTGAAACGACGACGGTGCGTCCGGCGTGGACCGCCGTGGCGACGACGGCGTCTTCAGTCGACCCTTGGCTCGACATCTCGCTGCGGAATCGATGAACCATTAGTAAGGAGTAGTCCATGGCTAATCCGAGGCCGATGAGTGCGATGACGTTGGGAACGTACAGCACCATGACCATGAAATGTGCGAGCAAGAAAGTTAGGAAGAGTGACGTCGTGATCGTGACGCCCGCCACCACGAAAGGTACCGCCACCGCAACGCAGAGTCCTAACACGATGATCAGCACGAGCATCGCGATGACGAGCGCGAGGAGTTCGCCCCGGTGTAGATCTCCCTCCAGTACCGGTGTGAGGTCGCTCTGCAACGCGGCCGGGCCCGTCACTAGCGCCCGGGTAAGGCCCTCTGACGCGAGGGCGTGACGCAAAGGCCCCGTCTGCGCAGCGGCGCGCGAGAGCGAGAGGTCCGTGTCGGCTTCGAAATACCACGTTCCCGATACTTCTTTGGACTGAAGTATTCGCCCCGTTGGCACAGCGTCGATCGATTTGAACACTCGTTGTTGAATAGATGATGCGTCCTGGCCATCGGCACCCACGACGATAGTGAACGAACCTTCGACGTCCTCGTGAAAGTCGCTGGCGAGAATCTGATTAGCTTGCGCGGACGAGGAATGCGGTACGTTGAGCGACGTCGATAGTCGTGCGTCCAGTGCTCCACTGGACAGCGAACCCAGGACGACAAAGAGGACCCAAAGACCAATGACCATTCCCCGGTGGCGCAACAGTGCGCGCGTCCACCGGGTCATCATGGGTGAAGTGTAGGACCGGGCGATCTCGGTAGGTTGAAGAGATGGCGTGGAGGACAGAAGTAATCGTGAAGTCAGGTCGGTCCTCGTCACCTTCCTCGTTGGATCAACTTGGAGGTCAGACTGCTGTGTCTTGCTGGACCTCCACGTCATCGCGTTGCTGGGACGACGCAACGTCCCCCTACGAAGCCTGGATATGCCGTGCGGCCTGAAGGCGGCTCACGCCGAAATTGGGAGATGGCGTGATCGTCCCAGTGCAAGAAAGTTGAGAAATCGCCCTGCGCCAGGAGTCACCCCATCATCTATGCTCACCTCGTAGATCGCTAGTTCCTGTCGGGGATCAACCTGGAGGAATTGAGTCATCGTGAGTCGAATCGGTTGAAGATGAGAAGTCGCCTGAGGTTGAACATCGTGGCCGCGCTGGCGTTCACCATGGTATTCACGATGTCGGTTGGGTTCGGCGTAGCCAACGCTGACCCTAACCCGGCCGATGCTCCCACGGGTGTGAATCTGTCCTTGTCAACGGGGGGAATTACGGTTCAGTGGACAGCCCCCATAAACGCGGGCACGGATTCTTCTGGTAACCCCGCGACCATCGCCAGTTACAACGTCTATTACGGCACGTCGCCTGGTGGAGAGTCGCTTACTCCGGTTGCTCAACGACACCGCCAACAACGTCGTGTGAATTAACGGGTTTGAATCCTGGAACCACCTACTTTGTGGAAGTAACGACGGTCAATTCCGATTCTCCCCCCTTGGAGTCCGCAGATTCTACTGAGGCATCCCTCTTGTACCCCCCGACGCCCCCCACCACAACGAATCTGTCACTTAGTCTGTCGCCGTCTTCGCCAACATTCGGTACCGGGACGACGTTGACCGCAACTGTGGACCAACCCGCACCGGGCAACGTCGCATTCCTCGTCGACGGAGTTGGTGTTGCGGGTTGCGGGTCGGTTCCCGTTGAAACGTCAATATCGCCCTACACCGCTGAGTGCGCGTACACGCCTACGGCCGCGTCGCCCCCGTCGTACACGGTCGACGCGACATTTACAACGACCGACCCAACGGGTTACACCGACGCCACCGCGAGCCAGATCTCCTTCAGTGTCGGCCAAGCAAGTCAGGCACCATTGGTAGTGGCTTCGACGTCCACGCCGTTTGGATCGACCCTCTCGCTGTCGACGACGGGTGGAAGTGGCACGGGAGCCACGTCATATAGCGTGACCAACGGTACGGCGACGGGGTGTCAGGTCATCGCTGGACCGGCCTTGGAATCAACCAGTGCCGGTACCTGTATTGTCACCGCAACCCAGGCCGCTGACTCCAATTATCTGGCCGTGTCGTCGGCACCGACGGCCGTAACTTTCAGCTCAGCTGGCCAGGGGACCCTGACGATCACATCTACGAAAGGGACGTACGGCACTGCCGTCACTTTGGCGGTTCGCGGTGGCGCCGGCGCCGGACAGGTCTCCTATTCGGTCACGAACGGAACCGCGACGGGGTGTCAAGTGACGGGCTCCTCACTGGTAGCCACCAGTGCTGGTACGTGTCTGGTCACCGCCACGAAGGCGGCGGACGCCAACTACGTTGCCGCGACCTCGGCAGTGGCGACCGTGACCTTCGCTGAGGCGAATCAACCAACACTGAGCGTGACGTCTCCGTTTGGCATACTCGGCCAATCTTTGTCATTGACGACGAGTGGGGGAGCCGGGACTGGACAAGTCACTTTCGCCGTGTCGGATGGTAGCGCGAAGGGCTGCCAAGTGAATGGCGCCGCGCTCAGCGCGACGTCAACCGGTACGTGTCTCGTCACTGCCACGAAGGCGAGTGATGGCAACTACTTGCCGGCGGCGTCGGCGCCGACAATGGTGACCTTTAACTCCGGCGCTCAGGGAACGCTGACGGTGACGTCGATCACGGGCACCTACGGTACGCCGATCACGCTGGCCACGAGTGGTGGCTTTAGCACCGGCGTAGTCAGTTACAGCGTCAAGGATGGCTCGGCTCGTGAATGCAAGATTCGCGGTAAGGCGCTGATGGCTGCTACGGCGGGTACGTGTCTGGTCACCGCAACGAAGGCGGCGGACTCCAGCTTCCCAACTGTAAGCACGCGGGCCACGAAAGTCACGTTCTTTCGTGCGGCGCAGTCCAAAATCACGATCACCTCGACGTCTGGGAGGTTCGCGACAGCGGCACACTTGACAACGAGCGGTGGAAGCGGCACGGGAGTGGTCAGTTTCAGCGTGGTCGACGGCACAGCCACCGGGTGTCGGGTCACCGATTCTCGGCTTCGCGCGACGAGCACGGGCACGTGTTTGGTGCGAGCGCTCAAAGGTGCCGACCGCGATTATTTGCAGGCGGAGTCAACGCGAGTGGTGTTTCACTTCTCGCGGGCACCACAACGGACTCTTGTGGTGACAACAACGTCTGGTGACGTCGGGTCGCCTCTGACCCTCGCGACCAGTGGCGGTAGTGGCTCAGGTGCGGTGACCTACATGGTGACCAACGGGACGTCGAAGAATTGCGTGGCGAACGGTGACGTTGTGTCGTCAACGACACTGGGAACCTGCGTTGTCATCGCGACTAAATCGGTAAACGCGGACTACTTAGCGGTGTCGTCGGCCCCCACTACGGTGAGATTTCTCGCAGGGATCCACGACGGTCTTCAACTCCTGAGCACGAGGGGAACCTACGGTGCGGCCTCACCACTCACGTCGAGCGGCGGAATCGGAGCCGGCGCGGTGAGTTTCACCGTGACGGATTTAACAGCGAGTGGCTGTACCGTTTCGGGATCCCCCGGCAACTACGTTCTGACCGCGACGAGCGCTGGAACGTGTGTCGTCACAGTGGTGAAGGCGAGTGATGGCCAGAACGTAGGTGGTCGATCGGCGGCCACCCCCTTCGTCTTTGCTCGCGCCAGCCAGCCATCGGTACACATTTCAACGATTCGGGGCCCCGCTCATCAACCACTCGTTCTGCATATCACCGGAGGTGCTGGAACGGGGGGCGTGGTGTATCGCGTCAAGGGCGGCAGCGCGTCGCACTGCGTGGTGAGGTTCCAGACACTCACGTCGACGACGCCAGGTACCTGTCGAATCTCCGTCACGAAAGACGGCGACAAGAATTATCTGAGCACGACCACAACGGCGACCGTAACGTTCGCTCTCGTCAATCAGGCGGCCCTGAATATTGTTCCGGTGACCGGGACTGTCGGCGTCGCGGTCAATTTGACGACGAATGGTGGAAGCGGCAGCGGACAGGTGTCGTTCCAGTTGCGGACCGGATCCTCAGGTTCGTGTTCCCTCCACGGGTCGACCTTGACGACCTCGGCCGCAGCGACGTGTGAAATCCGCGCGACCAAGAGTGCGGACCCTTCGTATCTGGCGACGAATTCCCCGGTTATATCGGTCATATTCATTGCACGAAATGCAGCGAAGGTGCTGACTGCGTTGCCGAACTCAGGATTGCATTCTGGTGAACGAGTACGCGTTACGGGCGGAGGCCTGACCCCCAGTGAACACGTGACGATCGCCGAATGCCTGGTGGGCGCCACGAGCGAGTCGATGTGTGTCCGCTCTGATGCGCAGTCGGTCGTCGTCAACGCCGCGGGTGATCTCCCTGCCACATATCTATCGGTGGTGACGGGCCAGGTGGGGGCGCGAGCCTGTGGCACGATGGCGTCGGATCTGCACGCGTGCGAGGTTCGCGTATGGAGCGGGAACTTTGTAAGGTTTGCGGGCGCGGTGATTGGCTTCAGCACGGCGGTGATTGGACGATCGTTCCAGGTCACGCCGTCGACGCACCTGAAGAATGGAGACGTTGTCACCGTGTCGGGCACCGGTTTCACCCCAGGTGATCGCGTCGCCTTCGCCGAATGCCTGGTCGGTACCATCATCGCAACGAGGTGTGATGTCAAAACCTTCGTCACTGTCAAGATCAATCAGTGGGGAGTGTTGCCGACTACTCATTTCGTGGTGAAGACGGGCCACGTCGGACCATCGACGTGTGGAACGAAGGCTAGCGATCTCAACTCGTGCGCCATCACCGTCGCAAACTCGGCCCTGCAGGACAAGGCCGTGGTGCACATCTCGTTCATCGCACCGTGAATACGTCTCCTTATCGGGGCCTCGTTTGCCGTCGCGGGGCGTTACGGCTTTAACGTTCGGAGCGACGTATCACATATATGAGAATTCTCTAATGCTCGTCACACCTGAGGACAAGGAGCGAACTTCAGACTGATCGTCATGGTGACGGAAAGCGAAGAACACGACCGCATCGCGTTGACCTCTACGGGTGTCAAGCACATTGCGATTGCGACGACTGATCATTTCAGCTCGGTACCAACTTCGCGACGCGATGCGACAAGTGGAGTTTGCCGATGAGGCGGCGCTTGCGTTGGGTGAGCGCGATGGTTGTTACTGGCGTGACCCTTGGTGGTGCGGCCGGCGCAATGGAGACGTCGACGCCAAGAGCGACGAGTGACGTGACCAGTACTACGACAACAACTGCGCCACGAGACGTGGTGTCACCCGAGATCTCTCGCCTCACATCAGAGGCGCACCAGCTCAGCGTCCAGATTGTTGCCGTCGACGAGGAACTCTCACACCTTCAGCAACTCGTCGAAGTGGACGCTGCCCGCAGTCATTACGCGGCTTCAGCCACCACGACTGAACGGGTCAGCAGTGGCGCGACGTCCACGGTGGCGAAACGCCACCGCCCTGCGCCGTCCGCTACGACGACATCGACTCCGCCACCGACTACTACCGCCGCGACCACGACCACGACCACGACCACGACATCTATCCCGACCACGACAACGTCGCCGCCAACGCACGCGACAACGGGTGCGTCGGGGAGCGGAGGGGATGACAATGGGGACTGATCTCGATCCGATGGCGGGAGGAGGTGAGAAGCACGGCGACGGAGGGCTCGTTCCCGATGAGCTTCTCGAAGCGGGCCACCGTCGCGCTGCGATTCGAGCGAGAACTTCGAGGAATCTTGAGCGGTCTCGCATTCGCCGGCGAATCCTTCCGACCGTCGCCGTGACCTCAGTCGCAGTCTTTGGTGCCGCCCTCGCGAATAACTTCGTTGACACTACGATCCCCACGGTGTTGCCCACGACGACGACATCAACGGTTCCGTCATCGCTGGCTCGTCAAGACGTTCGCGATGCGCGGAGTCTGGCTAATCTGACGGCCACTCTCGTCCTTGATCGTCGAGAACTCTCGGCACTGCAGACCTCCGTCATGAGTACGAGCGCCGTGGCTACGTCTTTGGCGACAACCACAACAGTCCCGCCCCAAGCAGTTCTACCGAGCACGTCGACCAGCTCCACGGCAACAACGAGGAAGATCACTGGTTCGGCGTCTGTCGCCGCATCGGCAACCGGGTCCGCTTCGACGTCGTCCACCACTCCGGTGACTTCCATAGCGGTACCAACCACCACCACATCGGTGCCAGCTTCGACGACGACCTCCACTCCGACGCCACCGACAACGACGCCACCGACAACGACGCCACCAGTACACGCCACGACCGGAGCATCGAATGTCGGTTAGTCATCTGTCGACGAGCGATGTCGTTTCCGTGCGTTCCATGGCCAGCACGGTCACTATCACGATCCCGCACGTGAGCGAGGCGGCCGAGAGAGAACGAATTCTTCGGCGAGCGATCGACGTATTCTCTGACGTCGAGCAAGCGTGCACGAGGTTCAACGTCGCCAGCCCTTTGATGCTTTCAAACGCGTCCCCAGAACGCTGGCACCGAGTTCCTCCGATCCTTTTCAGGGCACTCGAGGAAGCGTACGGGGCGTACCGGCGCAGTGATGGAACATTCGATCCACGCGTACTCAAAGACCTCGTCTCGCTCGGCTACGACTCTTCGCTGAAATTCGACGGGAATAATGCATCATCTGTCGACCGCCGCGAGGGGGTGAAGCGCCCTCTCGGCGAATGGCGACCGAAATTCCAATCATCCCGACATCGAGTGTTACTGAGAGAAGCAGTTGACCTCGGCGGCATCGGCAAGGGCCTTGCGGTGCGGTGGGCGAGTGAGGTGTTGGCATCCCAGGAGAGGAGCTATCTGATTGATGCCGGCGGGGATTGTTTCGCGGCGGGAGAAGCACCCGACGGAGGGGAGTGGAGTATTGGTGTGGAAGATCCACTAGGAGCGCCGGTTCCGGTGGCTGTCTTGTCACTGAGTGACCGGGCGGTGGCAACGTCGTCGGTCAGGGTGCGTCACTGGCGAGTCGGTAACGACGAAGTCCACCACTTGATTGATCCGCGCACTGGTCAAAGTGGGGGTGACGGATTGCTCGCGGTAACAGTCGTCGGAACCGATACTGCTTTGGCGGAGGTCGAGAGCAAGGTGCTCTTTCTCGCCGGGCGTCACCGCATTGGCGAGGTAGCGCGTGAGCGCGGGGTGGCCGCGATGTGGTGCGATCAAGGTCATCTGGAAATCAACTCAACAATGATCCCGTACGTGAAGTGGGTGAGACCGTGAACCACCGAGAAGCTGGACGATTTCGAAACGTCTGCGCCTGGGTCATTACCGGGACCGTTGCTGCCGGATTACCCACTATTGCGGGATTCGTCTTCGCTCGGCTGTTTGCTCCCACGGTCCACAGCCGCTATTTTCCGTGGCTGACAGGTCGAGCTCTGGGCATTGCGGGCTACGTCTCTTTGAGCACCCTGGTATTCGTGGGTGTGTGGATGCGCCATCCGTGGCGTCTTCGACGCCCGCTCGTTCACAGCGAAACTCGCCTACGTGTTCACGCCTCGCTCGCAACCGCGACGATCGCCCTCGTCGTCGGACACGTGGTGGCTCTCGCATCTGATCGCTACGCGGGTGTCGGTTGGATCGGCGCGATCGTCCCGGGCGAATCGAGGTATCGCACCCTGGCGGTATCTCTTGGAGTCATTGCGATGTTATTGATGACCTTGCTCTTCGCATCGGCTCGCGCGGCCGGCCGTTTTGGCGCACGTCATTGGCTCACGTATCATCACTTCGCGGTCGTGACCTTCATTCTCGTCTGGTTTCACGGTGTGCTGGCTGGAACCGACACTGCGGCACTTCGCTGGCTCTACGTTACTTCCGGGGCCACTATCTTGGCGCTCACCGTGTCGCGATACATGGTCGCGCGTCGAGAGAACAGTACTGAGTCAGGCACTCGAGTGAGGACGTTCATCTCGTTGCGCGAGGGGAACGACCTCACCAGCGACGACGGGCGTCGCACGGTGGCGCCGTGACGACCATCCCCGTGCACGCGCTGCGTCACGACGAGCGAGCGGCATCGCTCTCAACGATGCGGCGCGTGGTTCGCGTTGGAGACATGGGTGCACGGCTGCTCGCCGGTCCCCCCGCATCGCGAGGTCGAGAGACTTTGATCGAACACGTCGCACGATTGGGCGACGTGGCACCGGGGCTCTCGTCCGCGGACGATTTGCGCGCGGCCATACGAGAAAGTGGACTTCTGGGACGCGGCGGGGCGGGATTTCCGACGGCGACCAAATTTGACGTCGCCGCAGCATCCCCGGGGGCGGCCATTGTTGTGGTGAACGCGAGTGAGGGTGAACCCGCGAGCCGAAAGGATCGAACGCTGCTCGAATTGCGCCCTCACCTCGTCCTCGACGGAGCTGAAGCGGCCGCATCGGCCGTGGTGGCGAGCGACGTCATCATCTACACGCACCGCTCACACCGCAAAGCGAACGTGGCGCTGCACGCCGCGCTAGCCGAGCGAGGAACGTTGCGCGTGCGAGTCCGTGTCGTGGATGCTCCTGAGACCTATATCGCGGGTGAGACGAGTGCGGTTGTCTCGTATCTGGACGGTCGTGGAGCGGTACCGCGCCGGGGGATCGTTCCGGCCGCGCGCACTGGTGTAGCGGGGAGACCCACGGTGGTGAACAACGTAGAAACGTTGGCCCATCTCGCCCTCATCGTCCGTTACGGCGCTTCTTGGTTTCGTGAGGTGGGGTCCGGGCAAGCGCCCGGATCAACCTTGCTGACCTTGTCAGGCTCGGTGGGCCAACCCGGCCTCGTCGTCGAAGTGGTGGGACCTGCGACCCTTGGGGAGATTCTCGTCGCGTACGGCGGGTGGACCCGTCCACCTCGAGCGGTGCTGATGGGGGGCTACGAGGGTACCTGGATCTCTGGTGAAGAGGCGTGGCATGTCCCAGTGGATCGGCATCGTCTCTCGAAACTTTCGACGCCACTCGGTTGTGGACTTGTGGCGGTCCTCGATTCCCACGTATGTGGATTGTCACAGACGGCGCGATTGGTGACGTGGCTCGCGGGCCAGTCGGCCGGTCAATGTGGTCCCTGTGTCTACGGTCTCCCCACCCTGCGCGACGAGCTCAACGAGATCGTGGCGGGTCGATCGCGGCGAGGTGATTTACGTCGCCTCCACGAGATGGTGGGTTCATTGCGTGGTCGCGGAGCCTGTGGGCACCCGACGGGAGTTGTCAATATGTTAGAGAGCGCGTTCGACGCCTTTTCTGATGACCTACGTCGCCACGTTCGCGGAGAGGTCTGTGATGATTCTGGGGAGCGCGGATATTTCCACTTGCCCGCTTCCAGAGGCCAACCATGAACGCTTCATCCTCTGGTCCCCACCTGGTCGTCGATGGTTCAAAGTGCGTCGGTCACGGCATATGCGCGCTCGTCATGCCCGAACGAATTTCGCTGGACGTGTGGGGATATGCCACAGTGGACCCTCAGGATCTTGATTCCAAGCGATTACTCGTGCGCGGTCGCCAGGTGGCTCATGCGTGCCCCGCGGGCGCGTTGACGGTGCAGGTTGATCGGACTCCTGTCGTCGTCACGACCAAAGAACCAACGGGCGGTCCGCGCCCGCGTCGATTTGCCCTTGGTCGTCCCGTTGTGATCAAAAATAGTGGAGAATTGTGAGATGGCGAGTCCCACTGGCGACCCCGGTCCTGTGAAGGGTGCCGTGCGCGCTTCTCCTGCCCGACGAGCTCGAGAGAGCCGAACCGCTCGTCAGGGGTTGTGGGTGCTCTCACTACTGGGGATCGGCGTCGCCGTCGCTTTGATCATCCTCACAGGCGACGGGGGGGCGGCCGCCAATGTTCCTCGTGCGCTTCAGATTGGTACGGGCCCGGAGGCGACACATCGTGGTACTTCTTCACCTCGTCCCACGTCAACGACCTCGATCGCCTCAACAACGACCTCGATCGCCTCAACAACGACTCTTCTCACGACGACCACAGTGAAGATGGTTCACGTCACGACGACGACTCAGCTGCCTCCGTCGGTGACGATTGTCCGACACAAATCGAGAGTGACCGAGAAGGATGACGGCGGTGGATCCGACGACTCCAAAGCAGGAGGCTCGGACAATTAGGTTCCCACCACATAGTCCAGCACTGCTGGGGAGGTCGACGACGCAGCGCGTATCGTCATTTACACGCAACCATCGTCCTAAGGCTGACGATCCAGTGTCGAAGCACCAATGACCTCAGCTACTGGACTGCGACGGGTGGGCAGTGCGGGGCGACTGGCCTTGTTCAACTCGCTCGTTTTGACCCTGGTGTTGGGCGCCGTTGTGGCTGTCTTCATTCGCAATTTCACCACCAGCTACCAGGCAGTTGCGGTGTCAAGCATCGGCGTCGAACTGCGCGATTATCAGCAACAGGCACTGAAACTTCACAACTCCAGTCTCGAAGCCTTCTCGCGAACTTTTCTCACGAATTACGCACTTGGCGCAGGTGACGTCGTCATCATTCACCTGAACGGTACTGGACTGTTATCGACACCCGGTTCTTCAGCAGCCATCGCGAGCGCTTCGGTGCGCACGTGGATACTGCACCCGCCTCGTCAGACGGTGGTGTTGTCCACGACGTTGGGTCGTATCCCGACCGAGATCGTAGCGACTCCGATATTCGCCGGCGCGCGCATGGTGGGCACGTTTATCGCGACCAGCGACCTCAGCGGTTTCGCCCGGGAACGCTCGCGTGAGATTCTGCTCTCGGTGGGCGAGGGCTTGATCGCACTCGTTGCGGGTGTCGTGAGCACCTTCGTTTTGTTGCGTCGACTTCTGCGAAAAGTCGGGCGCATAACGTCGACGGCGGATGACATCGGTAGTGGCAACCTCGATCAACGCCTCGGAGACCAGGGAAGTAACGACGAGGTTGGTGAATTGGCGCAGACATTTGACGCAATGCTTGATCGGCTGCAATCGGTGATGACGGCGCAACGTCGACTCCTCTCGGATGTATCGCATCAACTGCGCACCCCGCTCACGGCCGCTCGAGGACACCTCGAAGTTCTAGGGCGAGGCTCCGTGGATGACCCTGACGAAGTACGCGAAACACTTGATGTCGTCATCGATCAGATCGATCACACCCGTTCGGTTGTGGATCGACTGTTGATGCTTGGTCGCGCTATGGAACCCGACTTCCTCGATCGGCGTCCGACCGAACTTCGCCGACTTCTGTTCGATGTGTACGAAGCGATTACGGTGCTCGCCCCACGTCACTACCCCGAACCCGTGGCGCCAGACCTAATGATTGACGTCGACGCCGAAAAACTTCGCGGGGCGATGTTCAATCTGGTGGACAATGCCGTGCGCGCCACGCAAGTGGGTGACACGGTTGCCATTAGCGCGTCTGTTGACCTTTCGAACGACTTGGTTCGAATCAGTGTCGATGATTCAGGTCCGGGGATTCCCCCGGAAGAGCGTGCCGCGGTCTTGCAACGATTTATCCGATCCTCGACGCCCGACCGTGACGGAACAGGGCTGGGCCTCGCCATTGTCAAGGCCGTGGCCGAAGGACATGGAGGATGGATTGAGATCGATACCTCTGGTGAGGGTGGGGCACGTGTCACCATGGTCCTGCCCCTGACACCGCTTACTTTGGGAGATGGGGGGTAGTGATGCGCATCTTGATCGTGGAGGACGACGCAGCAATCGTGTCGTTTCTTGTCAAGGGCCTCAAGGCCGAGGGGTACGCGACCGCCGTCGCGGTCGACGGCCGCGAAGCGCTGCACTTCTTGAATTCACCCATCGAGACCTTTGACATCGTGCTTCTGGATCTGGGTCTGCCGGGCACTCCGGGTCTTGATGTCTTGACAGCGCTGCGACAGCGCGACCCGTCGCTTCCGGTCATTGTCCTGACCGCGCGAGCCGAGGTCGCTGACAAGGTTCGAGGTCTTGAACTCGGAGCCAATGATTACATTACGAAGCCATTCTCCTTCGCTGAACTGCTGGCGCGTATCCGCGCGACGCTGCGCAGTGCGACACAACCCACCGCCAATGAACTCGTGGTGGGCGACCTACGCCTGGATCTCTTTACGAAAGTTGCGTGGCGTGGTGGTCGACGGATCGATCTTGCTCCACGGGAGTGGGCGTTACTCGAACTGTTCATGCGTCAACCTACTCATGTTTTGTCCAGGACACGAATCTTGAACGAGGTGTGGGAATACGGCTTTGACCCGGGCAACAACGTTGTCGACGTGTACGTGAGTTACCTACGAAAGAAGATCAATTTCGACGACGTTGACCCGTTGATCTTGACAGTACGTGGCGCCGGGTATCGGTTGACGTCGCGCTGAGGGCCGAGTCTCGAGATTCTTCGAGTGAAGGTCGACGCTGAACAGCCATTTAGTCTCGACTGGCGGGCAGTGACCGGTCATGGGTTAGGCCTTCGTGCGAGTGGTCGCACGAAGTGAACGCGATGGCGCGGTCTAATCTTGGAGGATGGACTATGCGGCCCATTGCGATTATCTCGAGGATGAGGGAGCACGATTCGTCGAACTGTCGCGGCGAGTGGACACGAGTGCCGCGGTTCCTAGTTGCCCCGAGTGGCGTGTTTCGGATCTGCTCGCTCACGTCGGTGCAGTACATCGCTGGTCGACTTCGCTGGTGAAGGAACGAGCGGCGCATCGTATATCTCCCAGGGCGATGAATCTCTCGCGAGGACCGGTGACGCCGCAGTGGCTAGCCGACGGGCTCGGCGAACTTCTGGTGACGTTACGCGCGAGCGACCCCGATGACGCCATGTGGGCCTGGGGCGAGGATCAGCACGTGCGCTACTGGGCTCGACGCCAATTGCACGAGACCTTGGTTCACCGTATCGACCTCGAAGCAGCGCAGGGAGTGGACAGCGTTGTTGATCCGGTCGTTGCCGCGGACGCCATCGACGAGTTCTTCGCCAACATCGAGCGAGCCGGAGCCTTCTCGCCGGACGTCAAGAATCTTGTAGGCAACGAAGAGGTGATCAAGTTCATCGCCGTCGATGGGCCGACGTGGACCGTGCGTCTGGATGCTGATAATTTTCAGTTCCTACGCGACACACCAGCGACTGACGCGAGTCTGTGCGGGCACCCGACTGAACTTCTTACAGTGATCTACCGACGTCGCGCCCTCGACGAGTCGTCGTGCGTTATCGAGGGTCGTCGAGATCTCGTCGACAAGTGGATTGAGAATTCGGCCTTGCTCTAAGTGATTAGTGCGACAGATCCAAGGACCGAAGTAGTGCGCGCGTGAGCGAGTTGGACTTCGAATACACCTTGCGACGCGCGTACCGCTTGCCGTAGGCCGCGGGACCCTTGGCGAGGGCGTCGACGTTACCCATGATTCGTGCGTCGCGATAGAGCTGGGAACGAAGACTTCGACGGCGAGACACGGGACCTCCTGGTGATCACGACAGTACCGCGTCCGATGTGGCGACGTCGAGCGCGAACGCGCGTGTTGCGGGCTCTAACCTTGTCGCAACGGGGGAACCATGGCAAGTCGCGGCGGCGCGAAGAGAACGACGACCGGGGTAATCGACCAGGTCACCCTGGCGCTGGCCGCGTTGGCGCTCTTCGCAGGTTTCGCCCAGTTCGGCGCGGTCGCGTCACTCGCCGACGTGGCCAAGCATTTTGGACACGTCTCGGACTCGACCTCGCTCGCGAGTCAGGTCGGGCTGTCGGGCTCGGTTCTCGGACTCGGACTGGCGGTGTTGCGTATCGCCTCCCTGGGGGCATTGCCGCTCGCGTCGCTCGCGGACCGCCTGGGTCGCGCGCGACTCGTGCGACAGACTCTGTGGACCGGTCTCGCCATCACTGCGGCGGCGGCGCTGAGTCCGAACTACTGGATCTTTGTCGCGTGTTTCGCACTCGGTCGGCCGCTTTTGTCGACGGCGGCGACACTCCTGCAAGTGATGACCGTCGAACTCTCGTCGACCGCGCAACGGGTAGGGCGACTAGCCATCGTGGCGGCCGGATCGGGAGCCGGGGCTGGCCTTTCGGCGATTTTGCACGGTGTGATCCGCTCCTCGGGCTCCTTTCGTTGGCTCTTCGCCTTGGCTGTGGTACCGGTTGTCGCGGTCGGAGCACTACTTCGCGTCATCCCCGAACCAACGTCACACGACCTTGATTTGCTCGCTCGCGTGGGAGCGGTGCCCCGAGCGCACCGCAACGCGCTCTGGCGCGTGGCCATCGTGGTGGGCGTCCTCGGCATGATCGCTGGCCCCGCCAACGGTTTCGTCTTCGTCTACGGCGAGAGCGTCTTGCATATCTCGCCCTCCAAAGTGGCGTTCATGGTGACGTGCGCCGCATTCACCGGGCTCGCCGGACTCTTCCTCAGTCGGTTTCTGGCCGCGCGGTGGGGGAGGCGTACCACCGTCGCCCTGGGACTCGTGGCGTCGGGACTGACCGCCACCCTCGCCTACGGCGGTGGATCGACGGCTTTCGTCGTCGGCTATCTCTTGGGGGTGGCTGCTGGGGGACTGGTGACGCCGGTCATCACCGCACTCGGAACCGAGATATTCCCCCATCACGTTCGTGCGACTGCGGCGGGGTGGTTAGTCGTCGCGGGCGTCGTGGGTGCCACCGTCGGCCTGGGTCTCTTTGGCTGGGTGGGTGACGTGGTGAACGCGGCGGGCCCGTCGGCGCTGCGGTGGCCGGCCATCGCAACATTCCTTCCGCTGCTCTGGACGGCGCGGTTACTGCGGCGCCTTCCCGAGAGTGCGAACGTCGAGTTGGTCTAGCGCTACGTCGGCGCGTAAGGCACGGTGATCGCTCCCACCGTCGGTTGCCGCGTAACTCAGCCGCCGCCAGGGACCGCGCCCGAGTAGATGGTCGATTTGTGAATGGGGACGGGCCGCGGGCCAGGTGCGAGCACGCGCCAGACTGGTCCAACCTGGCAAGAAGACACGCAGCAGCGGGCGCCAACAATTGAAGTCGCCACCGAGGATTATCGGGATCGTCGGGTCGAGTTCTGCGACGATGCGGCGCAGGCGTCGATACAACAGTGGCGAGCCGTGGGTGAGATGTGCGCCGTGCACGGCGACAACAAAAAAGGTTCGGCCTTCGTCGTTGAGACGCGCGATGATGAGAGCTCGGCGGACTTTCTCACGCGGCAGACGTCCGAGCGAGCGGACTTCGAGCGACTCGATGGGCAGGGTGGTGAAGAGTCCGAGTCCCCAGTCGCCCGTTTCCACGTCGGGTCGGGCCCGTCGATGTGACTTTTGCTGGGGGGTCAATTCCCGGTGTTCACGGAAGTAGAGCCCGCGTTCTCCCGTGAAGTGCGCCAACATGGGCTGCCAACGCCGAGGTCCGTGACCCGTAGTGACCCGTTCGGCGCGCGTGAGGGCCACGAACTCTCCGCGCATGTTGAGCCGTCGACTCAGTTCCTCTACGAAGTCGTCACCGTTGTCACCGCGCCATAATTCGGGACAAATCGCGATGTCCGGGGCGAGATCGACCAGGTGATCCAGGGCTCGGGTCGGTCGACCCCACCCGTCGACCCCGGCGTGAAGGTTAAAAGTAACGACACGCACCTAAGTGACTTTACGTCGCCCACCCTTTCTCGTGTGGCAAGGTCTAGGGGTGCAATCTGTCAATGTTGCCTTCGGGCACCGTCTCTGGTGGGTCGACGCGTTCATCGGCGACGCTGAACGCGGCAATCCGGCCGTCGTCGTTCTGCTCGAACGCTCGCTGGAGGACGTCGAGTTGCAACAAATCGCCTTCGAGCTGGGAGTCTCTGAGACCGCCTTCATCCGCCGGATTGGTGACGTGTGGTCGCTGCGCTGGTTCACCCCCACCATGGAAGTCGACCTGTGTGGTCACGCGACGTTGGCGAGCCTGCACGTTCTGTTGAACGAATTAGGTGTTCCCGGCGGTGAGTTCTACTTCCACACCCGCTCCGGCGTCTTGTCGGGGCGACGTCTGAGTGACGGGTTGATTGGCGTCGATCTTCCTCGCGCCGACGCGGAGATGGTGGATCCGTCGGTGCTGGGCGACACTCTCGGACCGGTGAAGGAGGTCTACCAGGCCGGCTCGTCGATCCTGTTGGCGGTGGTGGAGGACTATGACACGCTCTGCGGGCTTAGCGTCGACACCCTCGGGCTGTTCTTGGTGCCCAGTTCGCTTATCGTCGCGGTGTGTGAGGGTGGCGCGAACGTCGACGTGTCGATCCGCGTTTTCGCCCCTCGCCTCGGCCTCGCCGAGGACCCGGTCACCGGAAGCGCCATGTGCGCGGTAGCGCCGTGGTGGGCTGATCGCACGGGCGCTCCCACTTTGTCGGTACGTCAAGCGTCGGCGCGGGGGGGACTGATGCACGCGCGACTCTTCGAGAAGAACGTGGAGGTTGCAGGCCTCACTCGAACATTCTTCGGGGGGGACTTGCGCGCGTGAGCGACGTCTTAGGCCCTGGTCCCTACACGCGCCTACGTCGACTTCCCGAGAAGGCGGCCTACGACGAAGCGACGATCTTCTCCATCCTCGATGCGGCGGTCTTTTGCCACGTCGCGGGTGTCGTCGACGGTTTAGCGATGGTCCTTCCCACCTTGCACCAACGCGTCGGGCGCGTACTGTACGTTCACGCCAGTAAGTCAAATGCGCTGTTGCGCTCTGTACTGGAAGCGGGAAGGGTGTCGTTGAGCGTCACGCACTTTGACGGGCTACGTCTGGCCCGTAGTGGTTTCGAATCGTCGATCGCCTTTCGTTCCGTCGTCGTCGTCGGATCCGCCAGCGAGGTCACCGACCTCGAAGAGAAACGACGTATCCTTGACGGGTTTGTCGACACCGTTCTTCCTGGTCGAGCTTCTGAGGTACGTGCCATTGAGCCGCGCGAGGTGAACCTGACGATCGTCGTCGCCATTTCAATCGACGAAGCGTCCGCCAAGATTTCGGCCGGTCCGACGTCTGATGACCCCGAGGATGAAGCCCTCCCCATTTGGGCGGGCACGGTGCCCGCGCGTGTGGTCTACGGCGATCCGGTGCCCGACACCAACGGGGCCATGGCCAGCGGCGACATTGTGCTGCCCGACTCCATACGTCGCCTGCTGGAGGGTGGGTGAGAGACGTCGCGGGTCTGGCGCTTGACATTGCAGCCATCGACCCCGTGGATGAGCGAGAAGAGCGGTCGATCATTGCCACGCTGGAGAGATTGACGTGGTCGGACGATCCATTTGACGAGAACACCAACGACCACCACATCACTGCGTCGGCGTTCATTCTCTCGTCGCGTGGGGTGATCCTCCACCTGCATCGGCGAATAGGGATTTGGGTTCAACCGGGAGGTCACGTGGACCCCGGCGAACAGCCTGACGCTGGCGCGGTGCGCGAGACCCGTGAGGAGACCGGACTTCTCGTTGTTCACACCACACCGCGTACCCTCTTTCACGTGGATGTCCACGCGGGACCGAGGGGACATACCCACTACGACCTGCGCTACGTGTTGCTCGCGCAACCCCTCGATCCCTCGCCACCCGCGGGGGAGAGCCCCGAGGTTCACTGGTTCGAATTCCCCGACGCGATCGCCCGGTGCGAGCCGGCCATGGTCCCGGCGCTCAAGAAGCTCGAGTTGGCTTCGACGCGCTGGACGATGCGAGACTGAGTACGTGGAGCAGATCGACGCGGTACGGGCACTCAACGATGCCGATCGCTGGATCGAGCGCGTGATTGCCCAGCGCGAGCACCTACCCGAACTCCAAGAGTTGGCGACCGTCGAGGGTGAATTGCGCTCATTGTTGGCCGCCTTGCAGGAGGCGCAATCAAGTAGCGAACCGGTGCGTACGGCCTACCTCGGTGCCCAAGAGACCGCGCGGCGCCATCTCGCGCGCGTCAGGGACATTGAGCGCGCTCTCGCGTCGTCCACGGGCTCGGCGCGTGAACTCGCCGCGATGCAGCACGAACTCGAGCAGCTGCGCGAGCGCGTCGCGGTAGCCGAGGACGAGGAATTGAATCGACTGATGGAGCTTGAACCCCTCGATCAGACCATTGCGGCCATCAAAGCTCGTGCCCAGCCGGGCGTGGTTCGTCGAAGCGAACTCCAAGTGGAAGTGACCCAACTGCGCGCGACATTGGACGACGAGATCACCGCCCTTCGCGTCACGCGAGAAGGACTGGTCCGCGAGCTTGAACCAGCGTGGCGTCAACGCTACGAAGCGGCGCTCGCTCGTGCGGGAACGTCGGGCGCAGCGTACGTTGACGTGGGGCGCTGCGACGGGTGTCGAATTGCACTGTCGCCCCTCGACTTCGATCGCTTCCGCCACCTGGCGCCCGGAGTGATCATGGACTGCCCCGAATGTGGACGGATGTTGTTGCCGTGATCATCTTGATTCGCCACGGTCAATCGACCTCCAATGAAAACGGTCTCCTCGGCGGCCGGTCCAATGCTCCACTCACTGAACTAGGTCGTGATCAAGCTCGGCGACTCGTCCCGTATCTCGAGGGCGTTCGAGAGGTGTGGGCCTCGCCACTCGATCGGGCACTCTGGACAGCGCGTCTGGCTGTTCCACGTTGCGAACCGGAAGTGAAAGAGTCCTTCATCGAGGTCGATTACGGTTCGCTCGATGGTCAGAGTCTGGCGAGCATCACCGACGACCAGTGGCGCCAGTTCGAAGGTGACCACGTCGCTCCCTTGAAGGACGGAGAGTCGCTCGCGTGCGTCGACCAGCGCGTCCACGCCGAACTGGACCGGCTCTTCGCTGATCCTCACAGTTGGTTGCACCGTGAGGACGAACACCTCGCCATCATCTCCCACGTGTCGCCCATCAAATCCGCGGCGACGTGGGCGCTCGGGGTCGCGGGGTCTGCCGCGTGGCGCATGCGCATCGATAACGGCTCGATGACGACCATCGCGACACGTCGTTCAACTCCGTCGCTGATCCGCTCGAACGTCGTACCGCTCTAACGCAAAGCCACGTAGATCGCCGCGAAGTGCAGACCCGCTCCCACGAGAGTGAATGCGTGAAAGAGCTCGTGGTAGCCAAAGATCCGCGGACTGAGTCTCGGTCGTTTGATGCCGTAGATGATCGCGCCCAGCGAATACACGAGACCGCCGGCGATCACTAGGGTCAGTACGGTCGCCCCGCCACCACGGCCAATTTGGGGCATGACCGCGACGGCGGACCACCCCACGACGAGATACGGCAAGGTATTGGCCCACTTGGGGGTATCTAAGGTCAGTTGACGAATGGCGATGCCCACCAACGCACCTGATCCGATCACGATCAACAGGACGAGACGAATGGTGCCGTGCATCGTGAGTCCCGCGATGGCCAAGTAGCTGCCGGAAATGGCGAAGAATATCGCCGAGTGATCCGCTCTGCGCCACGCGCGGCGCTGGTGAGGATTCCAGTGAATGCAATGAAAGAGGGCACTAGTGGTCATCATGGTCGCCACACCCACCACGTAGCAGAGGACCCAGATCACTTGGTTCCACGTAGCGCAACGGCTGAACAGAAGTGGTGAACACGCGATCACGATGATCACGCCAGCGACGTGCAGCCACCCACGCATCAGTGGCCGCTCGAGAGCGGGGGACGAAGTCTGCGCCTCACTCATATCGTCACCCTACGCGCAGTACTTACGCACCCTCGAGGCACGATTAGAGGCCTAGGCCCCTTAGACGACGGGACCCGCCCGCTTCGTGAGAAACGGGCGGGTGCTCGACGTTTGGCCCCCCCAGCCAATAAAAAGAATTTAGTACGTAATTGAGGACCGCTCTTTATGCTGAAGCCGTGAAATTCTCCTTTGTGACTAATTTCACATAAAGGGGGCGCCATGAAACAACGTCAATTAGGCCAAGGTCTTGTCGTCTCGGCCCAGGGTCTGGGTTGCATGGGTATGAGTGAGTTCTACGGGGTGGGTGACGACGCCGAGTCCACGGCAACCATTCACGAGGCTCTCGACCGAGGGGTTAATTTTCTCGACACCGCCGACATGTACGGACCCTTCACCAATGAAGTCCTGGTAGGAGCAGCGATTCGCGACCGGCGTGACGAAGTGATCCTCGCGACAAAATTCGGTAATCAGCGCGGCGAGGACGGTGCGTTTCTCGGTATCAATGGACGTCCTGAGTACGTGCGCAGCGCGTGTGACGATTCGCTGCGTCGCCTCGGTGTCGACGTCATTGACCTGTACTACCAACATCGCGTCGACAGGACAGTTCCCATCGAAGAGACCTGGGGTGCGATGAAAGGTCTCGTGGACGAGGGCAAAGTGCGCTACTTAGGGATCTCCGAAGCGTCATCGGAAACGATCGAGCGAGCTCACGGCGTGCATCCGGTCGCCGCGTTGCAGAGTGAGTATTCGCTCTGGAGTCGCGACCCCGAAGACGGCGTTCTCGAGACGTGTCGCCGTCTCGGCGTTGGTTTCGTTGCCTACAGCCCCATGGGTCGAGGCTTCCTAACGAGCCAAGCCGCTCAGTTGGGCACCGGTGAGAAGGATTACCGGCTCAACCATCCTCGATTCTCTGGAGACGCCCTGTCCCACAATCTCGAGCTCGTTGACCGCCTCGGTGAACTGGCTGACGCTAAGGGAGTGAGCGTCGCTCAACTGGCGATCGCGTGGGTGATGGCCCAAGGCGAGGACATCGTTCCGATTCCCGGTACCAAGCGTCGCCGCTGGTTGGCCGAGAACATCGCGGCAGCAGATATTGCACTATCCGCTGAGGAACTCGTCGCGGTGAGTGATGCAGTCCCACGGGGGGCGGTCAGCGGCGAGCGCTATCCGGCATCGTCAATGGGTGCACTCAACGGCTGAACAGTCGAGGGATCGATCAAAGTAACAACTTCGTCGCACCATTTCATGACCTCGATGTCGTGTGTTGCGATGATCATCGTCGCTGAACTTGATGAGAGCACGTCGAGAACAGCTCGCCTCTCGACCTCGCCGAGGGCGCTGGTGGGTTCGTCGAGCAATAAAATCGAGGGTCGACGGGCCAGTGCTCGAACGATTGCCACTCGTTGTCGCTCACCTCGCGAGAGTTCGGTCCACTGATCATTGCGATCGACCTCGAGACCGACCTTTGCCAACGCGTTCATGTCCATGTCGCTTAGCGAAATGCCCATACCCACGACGTCGCGAACGTAGCCCCTGACAAGGCCGGGCTCACTCGGCACCAGGACGACGTGTGAACGAAGGTCACCTTCATCAATATCTTGCAGGGCGACGTCGCCAATGTTGATCGTCTCGTCAGTGACGTCATCGAGACGCGCGAGGGTACGTAATAAGGTGGACTTTCCCGCACCCGAAGGTCCATTAATAGCCACGCGTCGACCCGGAGCGATTGTGCCGCTAATTCTCTGAGATCCATGGTGTGACCCGATTACCGAGACGTCACGATATGTCATGGTGGTGTCCGAAGGCCACGGCGCGAGTGGGGAGGGTAGTGACGTTGAGAGATCGTCGAGGCGTTCCGCGCCACCAGTGACGGCGACCGCGACGCGCACCGACGACCTCACGGTCACGAGCGCGTCGAAGGTGGTCACCGCCACGAGAGCGGCTACGAGGATCCAAACGTTGGCACTGCGAGGGTGCAAGGTAATCAGAACCGCCAGTGCGGCGAGTGGTCCAAACATCACCACGGTGACGTCACGTTGATTGACCCGACGCTGCGCGTCCTCCGCGGAACGAAGGTGCCCAATGACCTCGACGTCGCGCTGGCGCAAGAAGTCTGACGCGCCGAGTCGATCGATCTCGGGGGCGGCAGCCCGTGTGGCGACCATCGCGGAGACGTAGGCGCCACGTCGTTCGCGGACTTCTCGGTCCGCGCGGACTTGGGGTCCTAACCGGCTCATCACGATGACCACGAAGATGCACTGCACTGCGAGAGTACCGAGCGCGACCCCCCACCAGCGACCAGTGGGTGCGAGGAACCCCACTACCAGGTCGCTCGCCACCATCGTCGCGGTAGTGGCGACAATGGGAATGACCCCTCGCAACCACAAATCTTGGAGTTCCTCGGTGTCGGTCAAGGATCGTTCGAGGAGATCACCGGTCCCGTAGTGCTGCCAGCGCGAGTAATTCCAGTTTCCCACGGTGGTCATTAGCCATTGCCGCCAGTGGGCGACCGCACCAAATCCGAGCCGGTGGGTGCTCATTCGCTCACCGAAACGCAGCGGTGAGCGTAGGAACGCAACGAGCTCGATAGCGACCAAGAAGATTGCGATGGCGCGCAAACCGGGGCGTTGTGCGCTGACGACCAGGAGCGCCATCGCGCCGACGAAGAGACCGGTACCGGCGAGCGAAGCAATCGTGGCCATCAAACAGGCCTTGATCAGGTCGTACGGCTGTGGAGCGGCCCTCGCCAACCACGTTCGCAGACGAGCAAGATCGCTCACGTCAGTCGAACCGTCGTGTGGGCGCTAATAAATAAGGTGTCATCGACAGAAATCTCAATTATTGCCATGTCATTGTGACGAGCGAGCTCGACGCCAATCGCGTGGCGCGACGACTCATCTAACAGACCCGCGACATCGTCCAGGATGAGGAGGCCCGGTTGATGCAAGAGGGCGCGCGCGATGAGTAGTCGTACTCGCTCGCCCGAGGAGAAGCCTTCGCCATCAGCGGAAACCGGGCTGTCCAGGTTGGTGAAGCGCTCCGCGCCAAGCCCCAGAGCGTTCAACAGGTGCACGACGGTGGCATCGTCAATCACCTGACCGAGCCGTAGATTCTCGCCGACCGTTCCTGGTACCAGCGACGTATCGGCGCTGACGTATGCCACTGCATCACTCGTGCGGCGAACGTTGCCCTCACGCGCGGCGCGCCAGCCCAGCAAAGTATGCGCAAGGGTGGTCTTACCCACGCCTGACGCCCCCAGTATGGCGACGCGGTCACCTCGACGCAACGAGATCGAGAGTGGCTCGGGGTGGGCCACGGTGATGAGATTGAAGGTCTCGAGGACGTCGGTGGGCACGAATTGCTCGCTCGACGTCACCTCGAGGTGTCCCCGGGCCTCTTCGAGGGCTTCGCGGCGGTGAAATTCAACGCCGTAGCGTCGCACGTGGGCGAAGAACTCGCTAGTCACGAGCACACAGACGAGAGCGCGCAGTAGTGACACATGTCCATCGAGCAGGCCGAACCCGACGTCCATGGCGACGAGGCCAACACTGACGCCACCGATGAACTCGGTGACGAGGGAAGAACCAAGTGCGCTTCGTATCGCACGAAGAGCGACCTGATGCTGGGCGGTGGACAGGGCCCCGATCTCTCGAGTCCCGTAGTCGACGGCCCCCAAAGCACGCAGTTCGGGTGAGTGCGCTAGGAGCTCGAGCTGGCGTTCACTCAATCGCGCACTGCGTTCGCGGTACTCGACCTCAAAAGCAGCAGCTCGAGTTCCCGCTCGTTGGTACAGAGGAATTGCAACACCCAGAAGGGCGAGGACGATACCCAGCGCTTGCCATCCGCCGGTTAGAAATACCAGGACGAGCGCCAGAACCGAGACCTGTGCGCTGGTTCGTACCACGGCGAGGCGTGGCGCGTCGACGATGGTGTCGATCGCATTCGTGATTTCACTCGGCGAGGATCGAAGGCTCGAAGGGACGAGAAAAAACGAGACAACAAGGTTTCGCCACCATTGCCGTGATCTTCGAGCCACCCCTAAGAGCCACCGGTCGAGGAGTTCGGTGCCCAGCCACCGCGCCACGACGACGATGGCGAGCAGAGATATTGCGAAATCTACGTGGCCCGATGCCAGATCGTTGAGTCCGAGGGCCGTAACGATGGCGAGAGCGATCCCGACCACGGTCATCATTGCCCCAAAGACCGCGCCGGTTCGGTCCTCCCGCGACGAACGACCAGTCCGTTCGTCATTCTTGCGAGGATTAGCCCTCGTCGTCACGGCTCGACGATGTGGTCACGGTGCGCCAAGGCCTTCGCTGGTCCGTTCAGCCAGTCGCGTAGCGCCCGGGTCGCGAGACAGTCGTCCTCGTTATATTCCAAAATCCTTCGGCGCCACACTTCGACGTCACCGCCGCTACGCGCTGACTCGAACCAACGCATAGACGCCTCGCCACTCGGATTCTCATCTCGCCACTCGAAACCGGCCGCGCGTGCCAGAATCTTTAGTCCAAGTGGACCCCCGGTTTGGATCTGTGCCTTGGCGTGTTCGTGCAGGTCAATCCATTGAGCGGGAATGGTCGAGCGAAACTCATCCAGGTCGTGTCGAGTCGGCCCACCCTCGCGCGGGGACTCGACCGCACGATTCATGGCGCCATCTTCAGCCTGCGCCCAAAAGCAGTAGGCCGCGAAGGTGTGTCCACGTGATGCGCTCTCTTCGCGCAACGCGGTGAACCATTTCCAGAACTCATCGAAGATTCGCGCTTCACTGGCGTCACTGAGTTCATCCCATTCGACGAAGGAGTGATACCCCGAGGGGAGATTGGAAATGCCAGGTGCGAGTCGTACGGTTGCTCCCCATAAGTAAGTGTGATCGGCGTAGCTCTCCATGTCGACATCGACTTCGACGTCCGCACTCGCGCACCCCATCGCATCGATCTCTACGCGACGCAATAGCGAGTCGGCGACGTGGACGCGCGCGCGATAGATCAAGTCGTCGAGTCGTTCGATGGCGAGACCAAGAACTGCCTCGCGAGACGTCGAGTCGTTCGATGATCGTCGCGCGAGTCGCGCGAGATTGGGATCGAGTCGCGCGAGGTCGTGTCGAGTATCCACGCCGAACTCGTGAAGGAGTCGTTGTTGTTCGAAGTTCGTGAAGTGCGTGAGTGAGACGTCGTCGCGTCGCTTCGAGCTCATCGTGGCAGTGATGTTGATACGGACATTCGCTGCACTCGCGATGCCAATACGGTGACGTCGGATATTCGCCCTCGCCGTCGCGCCACTCGTCGTGTTGCTCGAGCAAGGTGAGTCGCTCGCGGTAAAGAGCGTCATAGGTGGTGAGGTTGAAGCGAGAGTGCTGGGGGCTGAGAAGGTCGAGCCACCACACGCGACGTTGTCGATCGACAATTGCGGCGCGAGCGAGATCGTCCCCGTGACCGAGTGATTGAAGTACTCGTGTCGCGTGAGCCAGGGAGATGCCGCTTCGCGTGAGCGACAAGGTCGGTCGCACCGTTACGCCGTGCCGCGCTACCGCCAGTACGGGGGAGAGTCGGTCGAGAGTTGTCGTGAGTAATTGACGAGATGTGGAAGTTTCCACCACCTCCGCGTGCTTAATCAGAATCGGTGCGTAGAAGAACTTCTCGTCGCGGCGGCCGAGGCGAATGAGAGCATGGACCGATGCTCGTCGATGACCCGCAACGTCATCACCCAAGCGTGGCGACAGCAGTAGTTCCGCGCCACGATCGAGGGCGTTTGCTGTCGCCTCCCTTGTCGAGGTTGCCTCCGTTCCCGTCAAGAGTCCTAGTTCATCCAGAACGCTTCGGCGAAAGTCCTCGGCGGCCAAGCGACGGTGCTCCATCTCGTCCGAGGACGGCTCGCGAACGAAGTTCACTGGAGCACCCCGCGACAAACACACGCGGTGGCGGCACGACAGAATTTCGTCGCCGCGAAGAGGGGTACTCACGTAAAAAGACTAGGAGGCTTTGACCCTGACACTCTTCGTCGATCAACCAAGTAACACTTTCGAGCGCAACATCGGACCTTCTGCAGGCGTGTTTGTCGGAACATTTTGGGAGGCGCCTACGCCCTCATGTCAAGGAAATGTCACAGTGGGGCGCCAAAAAGGTGCTCAAATAACAATGGAGCCGCAAATTCGACCCTGAAAGCACAGAACCTGAGCAACTTTCTCAGATAACTTCCCTCGTTGCCAGGGGCATTCGTAAGATGTGCGTATGGCCTTCGTCAAGAGAAATCGCAAAGAAAATGACGTCCCGGCGACGAGTCATGCCCCAAAGAACCAGGTCGACGCTCCAGTGAATACGAATGTTGACACTTCGCCCAGCAATGGGCTGGGCGGGGGCGGTTCCGGAGGCGCGCCGAAGTTAACAATAGCGCCGAAGATTATGAATAATGGTCAGTCGACGACGCGACTGGGCGAACAACTAATTGGCAGTCGCCTAATTACCCAAGAACAACTGGACGCCGCGCTCCTCGATCAGGCCAAGTCCGGAGCGCGTTTGGGTGAAGTCCTTGTGCGGTTGGGCGTTCTGACTGAACAGTCTCTGGCTCACGCCTTGGCCGCCTTCTTCGGTTATGACGTTGCCAACCTGCGGCGCGACAACGTGGATCCCGCGACGCTCACGCTCGTACCAGAGAACGTTGCTCGTGAGTACATGGCCGTGCCAATTCGCATGAATGGGACGTCGCTAGAAGTCGCGGTCGCCGAGCCGAGCGAGGAGCTCCGCGCTGCGCTAAGTCAGCTCGTCGGACGTACGGTTCAACTGCGCATCGCGCCACTGAGTGATATCCGCTGGGCGATCGACTCCAACTACCAGGCAATTGGGACAGTTGGCAAGTTAGTCCAGGCTTTCGAGTCCGTAGAAGGCTCGCGTCGTCGTCCGACGGAAGTGCCGGTCGAAGAAGCGCCGGTTGGCGATGACGCGCCGGTGGTGCAGGTGGTCGATCGTATTTTGACACAGGCGATGCGTGACCGCGCGTCCGACGTGCACATTGAGCCCTCCGAAGGGGTCGTTCGCGTGCGCTTTCGAATCGACGGCGCGCTCAAAGAGATATTGACGCTGCCCTCGGCGATTGGTCCGGGACTGGTGAGTCGCATCAAGATCATGGCGAACATGAATATCGTCGAGCGCCGCCGTCCCCAAGACGGTCAACTCACCATCAACATTGACGGAACCGAAGTTGATGTGCGCGTCGCGACCGCAGCGACGATCATGGGCGAGAGTTGCGTCATGCGAATCCTGGACAAGACGCGCTCCGTACTACGCCTCAACGACCTCGGCATGCCTACGGATACGCACTTGGCGTACTCGAAGATGGTGCGTTCGCCTTTTGGAATGGTGATCTGCGCTGGTCCGACGGGTAGTGGAAAGACCACCACGCTGTACGCGACATTGAGTGAGGTCAGTAATCCGACGCTCAACGTCATGACGATTGAGGACCCGGTCGAGTACGTGTTCCCCTCGATCAATCAGATCCAGACGAACGACCAGGCGGGAATCACCTTCGCCACCGGTTTGAAGTCGATTCTGCGCCAAGACCCGGACGTCATTCTCGTGGGAGAGATCCGCGACGTTGAGACGACGCGAGTAGCGGTTCAATCCGCCTTGACAGGCCACTTCGTCGTCTCCTCACTTCACGCCACCGACTCAGTGTCGGCGCTGCACAGGTTCCTCGACATGGGTATCGAGTCATTTCTGATCGCATCATCGGTCCTGGGAGTAGTGGGACAGCGGCTTCTTCGGCGAATTTGTCCCTCGTGCAAGGCCATCTACACGCCAAATCCTGAGGAACTTGACTTCTACCACGACGCGGGCGGCACCAATAAGAGCGTCTTTTATGCCGGTACGGGATGCAATTTCTGTAGCCACACTGGGTATAAGGATCGAATCGGCGTGTACGAATTGCTGATTATGACCCCTGAACTGCGCCGATTCGTCGTGGGTTGGGCCACCCAGGAGGAATTGCGGTCCATGGCGGTTCGCCAAGGCATGCGAACCATGCGTCAAGAAGCGATTGGTCTCGTTGATCAGGATGTCACCACCATTGAGGAAGTGATTCGGAGCATGTACACACTATGAGTAGCGACCGAAACCAAGTCAAGTTCCGTTACGAGGCGTATGACCCCAGCGGGGTGAGGGTGAAGGGCGTAGAGACGGCCATCTCGTCGGGAGCAGTCCATCTCGCACTCCTGAGCAGAGGCTTTCAGCCGATCGAGGTGAACGAAAAGCGCAACGTCATGAAATTCGAGATCACCAAGAAGATGGTGCCTCGCAAGGACGTGATGAACTTCACTCGCCAGATGGCGGTGTTCATCCGTTCGGGTATCCCCATTATGGAGGCTCTCGAGGTAATCGTCGAAGAGACCCAGAGCAAGCTCCTTAAAGGCATATTGCTCAAGATGATCGACGATTTGCGCGCTGGTGACACCTTTGCTGCCGCGGCGTCAGGGCACCCAGAGGCATTTCCCAACTTCTATGTGGGAATCCTCGAGTCGGCCGAACTCACAGGGAATCTCGACGGCGTTCTCAACCAATTGGCTGATTACATTGAACGAGACGCCAAGGCGCGATCGCGCGTCTCAGCGGCCTTGGTGTACCCCGCAGTGGTCTCGGTCATGGCGGTCGTGACCGTCATCGTCCTGGGAGTCTTTGTTTTGCCGAGATTCGTCGTCTTCTTCAATTCCCTTCACGCGAAATTGCCCCTACCGACCCGGATGCTGCTGGGTGCGTCGGGTTTCGTCAGCAAGTGGTGGTACGTCATTTTCGCCGTGATCGTCGCCATTGTGGCTGGCTTCATCGCCATGCGACGTTCGCCCAAGGGACGACGGACGATCGACAAGGTCGTTCTTCGTCTCCCGGTGATCGGTGACTTGACCCAAACTGCCATTCTTGAGCGAGTCTGTCGGATTTTGTCCTCGATGTTGCGTGCCGGTGTCGATCTGCCTCGTTCGATGACGATCACGGCCGACTCCGCGAACAACTCGGTCTACCGAGAGGCACTTTACGGAATTCGCGATGAAATGATGGAAGGTCAGGGGCTTGCGGGACCCATTGCGCGAACGGGTCTCTTTCCGGGGCGGCCCGCCAGATGTTTCGCGTGGGTGAAGAGACCGGAAGTCTTGATCAGCAGCTAGAAGTCGCCGCGATCTACTACAACCGCGAACTCGAGACCAAGCTCGAGCGCGCCACGTCGTTGTTCGAGCCCGCCGTCATCGTCGTGATGGGCGTGGTCGTGGGTTTCGTCGCGGTCGCCTTGATTTCGGCGATGTACGGCATCTATAACCAAGTGAAGGCATGATTTTTCGTCCTTCCTTCCGCGCGGACGGAGCTCATGAGCGCCGTCTGGCTCGCGGTCCAAAAAAATCACGATCTCGGCGTCCCCGAGGTGACGATTCTGGTTTCACGTTGATTGAGCTGCTCATCGTCGTTACGATTGTCCCGCTAATAATCGGGGCTCTCAGCGCAGCGCTCCTGGCGGTGTTTTCACTACAGTCGGGAGTGTCGAACCGTCTCTCCAATACAGTCGACGCCCAGACGGTATCCGCCAACTTCACCAATGACGTGCAGAGTGCGGCGTATCTGACCACCGGATCTTCTTCGTCACCCCAGTGCGGCACGGGCAATCAATTGCTCGGCGTGGAATGGAACTACGACGCCGGCGCGAGCTCCTCGTGACGATGGTCTCGTACGTGAGCGTCCCGGTGGTCACTGGTTCCGTTACCACTTGGTCTCTGGTGCGCTTCTACTGCACCGCGGAGTCGACCACACCTTCGAGCAGTACGACAATTTCGTACAATTTGCCCAATTTGCAGGCTCCGCCCAATGTCACGTGTAACTCTAACGACAACCCGTGTGACCCTCAGTCGGCTTGGATTTCCGCGTCGGGGGTGACGGGCGTTACCTTTGCGATCACCGAAGCGAAGGGTACTCCTGGTAAGCCGGGCTACAACACGTACAACTACTCCTTGGGGGCTGTTCCTCAGGCGAACTCGAGCACTCTCCCTCAACTCGGCTCACCGATCAATGGCGCAACGTCAACTGGTTGCGGGTCCCGCCTCCGCCGGATCGGGCACGTATTCTTCAACTCTCTGCCTCGTCGACTTTTCCGCGTTGACCAGCAATAACCTCTTGGCGGCAGAACAGGGCGGCTGCCTAAATGACCGCGACCTTACCGGGAAATTATCAACTCTATTTTTGCGTTCAGATCTCAGGGGCCCCGGTAGCGCCCTCGGCGTTGCCTACTTATACGAACGCTTTTTTGGGTAACAGTATCAATGGCGAGCCCTTCTATACCAACGTTCCTGGCGACCCAGCGCTATATCAAACCTGTGAGGGTAATAACGTAATGTCCACCCTGGGCACGGGTACGAACGTCGAAAACTGTTTCACTCCTGGGGTCGTCAGCCCTACTAATCCCACCGGCAGTAACAACGATCCTCACCCGGCTCCGACCGGTACTGGTGTCACAACAGTCACTTTCAGCAACATCACGGTCAATGACCCCCAGGCATCCCCGCGACAGGATGGGAAGTAGTGTCCGCAGACGCCGAATCCAGCGATGGCGGAGAATCCCTTCAGTGGACCTCAAGCAAATTGTCACTTCTTGCAAATACGCCGACGAGTCCATACGGCAATGCCTGCAACAGCGGACAAGGAATTACGGCTTTGGGTACGACGACGGTGACTTGCTCCGGCTTTAGCAATGGTCAGAAGACTGGAGCACTCATGGTGACGGCGCAGGCGCCCTCCACCATGACCGTGGTCGCGACGGGGACTGGCCTTGAAGGCTTCTCCTTTGGATTACTCCTGTCATGAGAGGCGTCGGGACTCGAAGCGACGTGGCGCCGGTGCGGTTTCGCGACACGTTTTTGTCCTCCGGGACACCGCGCCACACTGATTCACTCGTAATGAATTTCGCGATTTGTGACTCAACGATTCTGTCAGAAGCAGCGTCGAAAGTGCCGACACGATGAAACGTGATCTTCACGCAGCGACCATCGCGAATCCAATCCAGAATTCGACACGTCGACGACGTGATTCGGACCGTGGCGACACCTTGGTTGAGGTCCTGATCGCCCTCGTCATTCTCGGTTTGGCGGCGGTCGCTCTCCTCGTAGCCTTCGCCACCAGCATGTCAGCATCGGCAGAACACCGCAACATCGCGACCTACAACGAAGTACTTTCCACGGCGTCCCAGGCCGTCATCTCCGCCTATCAGACGACTCCGTCCTTGTTCCAATGTCCTGTCACTTATCCCAATCCGACCTTGCCGAGTCCGTATTCCGCCGATACCGTGACTTTCGGAACGGGGGCGTCCGTAGTTCAATACTGGAATGGGGGAGCATTTCAGCCTGGCTGCTTGGCAAACGTGCCCGAGAAGATCACGATCGGAGTTACTGGAATCCCATCTAGGTACACGAACACTTTCGTGGTCACACTGCTGAGCAGTTCGAGTGCGACGGCCAACACTGGTACGGCAACATCGATTGCATTTTCCCAGGCCCCCGCGCCCACCGGTGGTGCAACGAGTGGTGTTCCGTTGACCAACTTGTCAGAACCAATTATTGAGATTTTGGTCAATGGTGCGCCGGACTCCAATGACTTGTCCCCGGTTAATTTTACACTCACAGCCCAGGCCGGCAGCCCGAGTGCGACACTCTCTGGCTGTTCTGGAACTCCCGGGACACCCAGCCCTGGATTCGTCACTTTCGCGGGTTGTACCGTCACGACGAACAACAACGCGGCGGGCTACTACAGTCTCACGGCGACGACACCACCTACGGTTTCTTCTCCCTCTGGCCTTACCGCGACCAGCGGTTTCTTTCAAGTTAGCGCCGCTTCGTACTTTCTTTCCTTCACCCACGGCGGCGGTGTACAACCCTCCGGCGGAATTTCGGGATTGGGCTTCGCCACGACACCAAAGGTCGCCGTGGTCAATTCTTCTGGCACCATTGATAACTCCTGGTCGGGAACAATCACCTTTAGTGTGTCAGGCGGGATTTTGACGTGTCCCGGTTCGGTTTCTACTACGAGCGTCACAGTGACGATTTCGACCGGCCTCGCTGCGCTACCGTCCGGGTGCACGTTTGCGGGTGGGTATTACTACAACCCTATTTCCCAGGTCACTCTGGCGACGCCCTATACGCTGACTGCGTCCGCCATCGGTACTTTGCCGGCGGTCCCGGCCACGAGTAATACGTTTGCAGTCTCAAGTTTCGGAACCGCGACCCAACTCGCGTTCAGCGCTCAGCCAAGCGGTGTCGATAGTTTGACCGGAACGACGGTATTTCCTGGTCAGCCCGCAGTCACCGTCGAAGACTCGTTTGGCAACATCGTAACGACTGACAACTCGAACTCGAATCCTCCGAACCCGGTAACCCTCAGCATCAGCGGTGGTCAAACGTTGGGCGGTTGTAGTTCGAACTGGTCCAACGGTGTGGATACTTTTACGGGCTGTCACGGCAGCGCCTTCGCCACGGGTCTCACGTTGACCGCTACGAGTACAGGTCTCACCTCGGCGACGAGCACCTCATTCAACATCACAGGTGTGGCGACCCACTTGGTCTTTGAAACACAGCCTCAAGCAGGAGTATCGGGTGCGACATTGACCACCGAACCGGTGGTCGCCTTCGAGGACTCTGCGAATCAAGTGGTCACATCGTCCACTTCGGCCATCACGCTCACTCCCACGGGGGGCACGCTTTCCTGTGCACCGGATTGGTCCCCACTTCGGGCGTGGCGACAGTGGCGAATTGCACGTTTACCGGTGTGGTTGGTACTGCCTATACCATGACTGCTTCGGCAACCAACTCCGCAGGTCAAACCATCACTAGTTTGCCGAGCAGCTCATTTACACCGGTGGCTGCAGGTCTACCCAGCCAATTGGTATTCACAACCCAGCCCGTCGCCGGAGTTTCCGCTGCTGTTCTGACGACGCAGCCGGTGATCGCCGTTGAAGATGCTGGTGGAAACGTTGTGGCCACGTCATCACTGGGAATCACGCTGACTTCCTCGGGTGGAACGTTGGCGTCTTGCACTGGATTGTCAGCGGTTGCGGGTGTGATTAACGTGGGCAACTGCACGTTCGCTGGAGTTGTGGGCGCAAACTATTCCCTCATCGCGACGCCAACCTCAGGATCGATACCACCTAAAACGAGTGCTTCTTTCTCGCCGACAGGTCCCGGGCCAAGTCTCGGCCACCGTTTCGACCGTGACCGCCGCTCCCACTTCAGTTATCGCCAACGGTGTCGCCGCTTCGACGGTGACAGTGACGCTGGAGGATTCTTACACCAACACCATTGCGGGAAAGACCGTTTCACTGAGCGCAGGTAATGGAAGCTCCACGATAAGTATCGTTTCGGGCACCACCAACGCGAACGGTGTCGCTACCTTTAATGTCTCTGACGTCAATCCCGAAAACGTCGTCTACACGGCTTCGGATACCACGATTCCGTTCCACTCAGTGGAACTGCAGTCGTCAACTTCATATCGCATCCGACAGTCACCTCAACAAGCCCGTCGTCACGTGGTCAGGGCGCTATCAACCAGAACATTACGATTACCGGCACCGGTTTCATCAGCGGAGCGGTGGCCACCTTCTCGGGCACCGGGATCACCGTTAATTCGACCGCCTTCGTGAATGCGACCACGCTAACGGCCAATATCACTATCGCTTCGGGGGCGTCGACAGGAGCGCGCAACGTCACGGTCACTAACTCTGACACCGGAAACGGGACCGGGACGAGCGTCTTCACGGTCAACGCCGGACCGACGGTCACCTCGACGACCCCATCATCGCGAGATGACGGCGCCGCCGGTCAGAACATCACGATCAACGGCACCGGATTCGTCACCGGAGCGGTGGCCACCTTCTCGGGCACCGGGATCACCGTCAACTCGACGACCTTCGTGAGTGCGACTTCTCTCACGGCCAACATCACCGTCTCGCCGTCAGCCACCACAGGTGCCAGCAACGTCACGGTCACCAACCCCGACGCCGGTGTGGGCACCGGGACCAGCGTCTTCACGGTCAACGCGGCACCGACGGTCACCTCGACAAGCCCGTCGTCCCGTGGCCAGGGCGCCACCAACCAGAACATCTCGATCTTCGGCACGAACTTCGTTAGCGGAGCCATAGCCTCCTTCTCAGGCACCGGGATCACCGTCAACTCGACCACCTTCGTGAACGCGACCACGCTGACGGCCAACATCACCATTTCGAGTTCAGCCACGACGGGGGTTCGCAACGTCGCGGTCAACAACGGTGACGGCACCTTTGCTACCGGAACCAACGTCTTCACGGTCAACGCTGCACCGACGGTCACCTCGACCAGCCCGGCGTCTCGTGGCCAGGGCGCCACCAGCCAGAACATCACGATCACCGGCACCGGGTTCGTTACCGGAGCATCCCTTGCCACCTCGTTCTCGGGTACCGGGATCCCCGTCAACTCGACCACCTTCGTGAACGCAACCACGCTCACGGCCAACATCACGATCTCGGGTTCGGCTACAACTGGCGCTTCCAACGTCACGGTCACCAACGGTGACGCTGGTGTGGGCACCGGAACCAACGTTTTCACGGTCAACGCTGCACCGACGGTCACCTCGACCAGCCCGGCGTCTCGTGGCCAGGGCGCCACCAGCCAGAACATCACGATCACCGGCACCGGGTTCGTTACCGGAGCATCCCTTGCCACCTCGTTCTCGGGTACCGGGATCTCCGTCAACTCGACCACCTTCGTGAACGCAACCACGCTCACGGCCAACATCACGATCTCGGGTTCGGCTACAACTGGCGCTTCCAACGTCACGGTCACCAACGGTGACGCCGGTGTGGGCACTGGGACTGGCGTCTTCACGGTCAACGGCGCGCCGACAGTCACTTCGACGACGCCATCATCGCGCGATGACGGCGCCACTAGTCAGAACGATGACGACACTGGTACCGGGTTCGTTTCTGGAGCCGTTGCCTCCTTCTCAGGCACCGGGATCACCGTCAACTCGACGACTTTCGTGAACGCGACCTCACTGACGGCCAACATCACCATCTTGGGTTCGGCCACGACGGGAGCGCGCAACGTCACGGTCACCAACCCCGACGCCGGCGTGGGCACCGGGACTGGCGTCTTCACGGTGAACGCCACCCCGACGGTCACCTCGACCAGCCCGTCGTCGCGTGGTCAGGGCGCCACCAGCCAGACATCACGATCACCGGCACCAACTTCGTCACCGGGGTACCCCTCGCCACCTCCTTCTCGGGCACCGGAATCACCGTCAACTCGACCACCTTCGTGAGTGCGACCTCACTGACGGTCATATCACCATCTTGGGTTCGGCCATGACGGAAGCTCGCAACGTCACGGTCACCAACGGTGACGGCACCTTGGCCACCGGGACGAGCGTCTTCACGGTCAACGCCTGCTCCGACGGTCACCTCGACCAGCCCGTCGTCTCGTGGCCAGGGGGCTACCAATCAGAACATCACGATTACCGGCACCGGGTTCCTCCCTGGACCAGTCATCTCCTTCTCGGGCACTGGGATCACCCTCAACTCGACCACTTTCGTGAGTGCGACTTCGCTCACCGCCAACATCACCGTCTCGCCGTCAGCCACCACAGGTGCCGGCAACGTCACTGTCACCAACCCCGACGCTGGTGTGGGGGACCGGGACTGGCGTCTTCACGGTCAATGCCGCCCCGACGGTGACCTCGACGAGCCCGTCGTCTCGTGGTCAGGGCGCCACCAGCCAGAACATCACGATCACCGGCACCGGGTTCGTTACCGGAGCCGCGGCCACCTTCTCGGGCACCGGGATGACCGTCAATTCGACGACATTTGGAAGTGCGACCTCGCTGACGGCCAACATCACCATTGCTTCTGGCGCCGCGACGGGAGCTCGCAACGTCACTGTCACCGACCCCGACGCTGGGTGGGGACCGGGACTGGCGTCTTCACGGTCAACGCCGCCCCGACGGCGACCTCGACGAAGCCCGTCGTCTCGTGGTCAGGGCGCCACCAGCCAGAACATCACGATCACCGGCACCGGATTCGTTACCGGAGCCGCGGCCACCTTCTCGGGCACCGGGACGACCGTCAATTCGACGACATTTGGAAGTGCGACCTCGCTGACGGCCAACATCACCGTCTCGCAAGGGGCTTCGACGGGCGCCGGCAACATCACGGTCACCAACCCCGACGCCGGCGTGGGCACCGGGACCGGCGTCTTCACGATCAACGCCGCCCCGACGGTCACCTCGACGACACCATCTTCGCGCGATGATGGTGCCACCAGCCAAAACATCACGATCACCGGCACCGGATTCGTCACCGGAGCAGCGGCCACTTTCTCGGGCACCGGCATTACCGTCAACTCGACCGCCTTCGTGAGCGCGACCTCGCTCACGGCCAACATCACCATCTCGGGTTCGGCCACAACCGGCGTCGGTAACGTCACTGTCACCAACCCCGACGCCGGTGTGGGCACCGGGACCAGCGTCTTCACGGTCAACGGCGCCCCGACGGTCACCTCGACCAGCCCGTCATCGCGTGGCCAGGGGGCCACCAATCAGAACATCACGATTACCGGCAGCAACTTCGTCAGCGGGGCACCCTTCGCCACCGCCTTCTCGGGCACCGGGATTACCGTCAACTCGACCACCTTCGTGGGCGCGACCTCACTCACGGCCAACATCACCATCGCTTCAGGGGCCACAACCGGCGTGCGAAATGTCACGGTCACCAACGGTGACGGCACCTCGGCCACCGGGACGAGCGTCTTTACGGTCAACGCTGGCCCAGCAGTGACCTCGACCAGCCCGTCATCGTGTGGCCAGGGCGCGACCAACCAGAACTTCACGATCAATGCCACCGGATTCGTTTCTGGGCGTGGTCTCTTCTCGCTCAGGGATCACCTCAACTCCACGACCTTCGGAAGTGCGACCTCAATGACGGCCACCACCAGGTCTCGCCAGGGGCTTCGACGGGCGCCAGCAACGTCACGGTCACCAACCCCGACGCCGGCGTGGGCACCGGGACCAGCGTCTTCACGGTCAACGTCGGCCCAGCGGTCACTTCGACGACGCCATCTTCGCGCGCCCAGGGCGCCACCAGCCAGAACATCACGATCACCGGCACCGGATTCGTCTCTGGCGCAGTCGCTTCCTTCTCGGGCACCGGGATCACCGTCAACTCGACGACATTCGGAAGTGCGACGTCACTCACGGCAAACATCACGGTCTCAGGCTCGGACACCACTCGCGCCAGTAACGTCACGGTCACCAACCCCGACTCTGGCACGGGTATCGGCGTAGGAATCTTCACGGTCAACGCCGCCCCGACGGTCACCTCGACGAGCCCGTCTTCGCGTGGCCAAGGTGCCACCAGCCAGACCATCACGATCACTGGCACCGGGTTCGTCTCGGGAGCAGCGGCCACCTTCTCGGGCACCGGGATCACCGTTAATTCGACGACCTTCGTAGTGCGACCTCGCTCACCGCTAACATCACGATCGCCTCGGGTGGCCACAACCGGAACTCGCAACGTCACGGTCACCAACCCCGACGCCGGGGTGGGCACCGGGACCAGCGTCTTCACGGTCAACGCCGCCCCGACGGTCACCTCGACGACGCCATCTTCGCGTGGTCAGGGCGCCACCAGCCAGACCATCACGATCACCGGCACCGGGTTCGTCTCGGGAGCAGCGGCCACCTTCTCGGGCACCGGGATCACCGTCAATTCGACGACATTCGGAAATGCGACGTCACTCACCGCTAACGTCACGATCCATCGGGGGCCACAACCGGAGCTCGCAACTCACGTCACCAACCCCGACGCCGGGGTGGGCACCGGGACCAGCGTCTTCACGGTCAACGCCGCCCCGACGGTCACCTCGACGACGCCATCTTCGCGTGGTCAGGGCGCCACCAGCCAGACCATCACGATCACCGGCACCGGGTTCGTCTCGGGAGCAGCGACCACCTTCTCGGGCACCGGGATCTCCGTCAATTCGACGACCTTCGGGAGTGCGACCTCACTCACCGCTAACATCACGATCTCGTCGGCGGCCGCAACCGGAGCTCGCAACGTCACGTCACCAACCCCGACGCCGGGGTGGGCACCGGGACCAGCGTCTTCACGATCAACGCCGCCCCGACGGTTGCCTCGACGACGCCATCTTCGCTCAATGACGGTGCTACCGGCCAGAACGTTACGATTACCGGCACTGGGTTCGTCTCGGGAGCAGCGGCCACCTTCTCGGGCACCGGCATTACCGTCAACTCGACCACCTTCGTGAGTGCGACCTCGCTGACGGCCAACATCACCATCTCGGGTTCTGCTACAACCGGCGCCAGCAATGTCACTGTCACCAACCCCGACGCCGGCGTGGGCACCGGGACCGGCGTCTTCACGGTGACGGGTCTTTATGCGGGCAGCACCAACGCGGGAAATAGACCAAACACCGTTCTTGTCTACAAGGAGATCAACACATCGTCGTCAACTGGATCCCGCCACTTCAACTGCCAATGGACTACCTTCTCCACGGAGCGGTGATTCACGTGCACGGGTCTCATTTTTAATGTCGCCTGCCTTCAAGTAGGACCACGACGTACTATTGCCACGATCGGGTATATCGCCGCTGGAACTTGGACGGGAACGGGCGCGACATGCACCATCACAACGCGCAACACGCAGTGTATTTTCTCTGGCAGCGTGTCTATTCCGGCAGGGGACCAAATTAATATTCAGGCCGCTATCGCGTCGGGATCCGCGGTTTCTGCCGGTAATTGGACCGTTACGTACACGTTGCCCTAATTGACCAATCGCGACCTTACGAGGAGTGGTGAGGAAATGATTTGCTTATGGACTGGCTTTAGGAAAAGAGATATCTGAGATGAAGGGGTCCTTAAAGTTAGGACGCGAGCACTAAGGTGATGGTGGCGTGAGAAGGGTATTTTGGTCGATGAAAGGTGAGGAAACCAGTTCTCAACGTGTACGGGATAATGGTCGAGAAACCGTAAGCAACGCGGGAGATCGAGCCGCTAGCGACCGCGTTGCTGCGAGGAACTCACATTCCGATACAGGAAGCGTCCTGATTTTGGCACTTGTCTTTGTTATCGCTGTGAGCTTGATCGTTGTCGCACTCGCTGATTGGGCGACCAATAGCCTGAACGATTCGACGAAATTCGCTTCTGCGAGCAACCTGCATTATGCGGCGAGTAGTGTGACCGATCTCGCCATCCAGAGTATTCGAACCTTCTCCGATTCCGTCGAATACTCCGACTCAGGGCGTCGCTACACCTCTAGGTGATTGTTGGGGGACCGCCAATGTCTCTGACCAGACAATTGGCAAATACGACGTGGCATCCTGGTGCAGCACAGTTGAATACCTGAGCCAATCCGCGACTCGAGTCGTGACCGTTTACACGTGCTTGTTGAGTGCGGAACCGACGGGAGCGGCGTGCCAAGCGAACCCCCTATTGACTGCCGTGGCGACTTTTGATGATTATCCGTCGTATGGTGGGCCGCCGTTGCAGGAGCAGTGCAATCAAGAACAGTTGACGTGCGGCGAAGGCATTACGTTGCAAACGTGGGTTTTTGGCAAGGCGATTGCCGCACCGCTTTCGACGATCTCTCAAACGGACGGGTTTTACAACAGCAGCTACTCGTCCGTTATAAGCAGCGACACGGCGGTCTACGGATCCGGAACCTACCAACTGTACGCAGAGGGTAGTGGATTTGGGGCGATCACCTTTGCCAGTACCACGCCATCCCTATGCACTGTTGATGTCAATGGCCTAGTAACTCTGGTTGGAGTTGGTGCGTGTAATTTGACGGCTACGGCCGCGGCCAACACTGAGTACGCAGCGAGTAGCCCAGCGACGTTCACGCTGACCATAACCCAACCCACGACCAGCATTGCTGTCGCTTCGTCGATCAATCCGTCGCTCGCCGGCCAATTAGTCACCTATACAGCAACGGTCGCGGTGACATCTCCGGGTACCGGGAACCCGACAGGGAGCGTCGAATTCTTTGATGGCGGTACGCCCATTTCCGGTTGCGCCGCTCAGCCCCTTTCTGGTCTGTCCACCGATACCGCAACGTGTGCAATGACTTACGGTTCGTCGGATCTCATACCATTACCGCTCAGTATTTGGGCGTGCCTGACTACGCGGCTTCCCCACTGTCGTCTCTGATCACGCAAACGGTGAACAGCCTTTCATACGCGGGCAGCACCAATGTAGGCATGACCAACACCGTTCTGTACTACGGAATCAACACATCGCCGTCACTGAATCCGCCACTCCAACTGCCAATGGACTGCTTCTCACGAGCAGTATTCACGTGACGGGTCTCATTTTTAACGTCGCTGCCTCGAGTAGGACCACGACGTACATTGCCACCATCGGGTATATAGCCGCTGGAACTTGGACGGGAACGGGAGCGACATGCACCATCACAACGCGCAACACTCAGTGCATTTTCTCCGGCAGCGTGTCTATTCCGGCAGGGGACCAAATTAATATTCAGGCAGCTATCGCGTCGGGATCCGCGAGTTCTGCAGGTAATTGGACCGTGACGTACACGTTGCCGTAATTATTCCTCCCCGGCCAGTACGTAACGATTTGGGAGGTTGAATGCGAACGAGATTTCGGAAAGTGACAGTTGTCGGTAACACTTTTGTTGCGTCAACTGGCAGGAGGTTCTTGCAACTGGCTATATCCGAAGACGTTGTTTTTCAGGCTCTTTTCCGGTCTAAGGGTTTTGGGTATCCGCCAACGCGAGAGGCGAAGTTGTGGAACTTGAAAGTCCACTTACCCCACGTCGGTTATGCAAATCAAAAAGTTCCTGAAGACTCTAACGAAGATTATGCACTTTTCATTGAGTCTCCCATCATGGCGAGACTCCGGTTCAACTTCTCCGTGGAGAGTTGCCCACCCCATAGTCTTCGTCACATTGCGGAGAAAGATTTCAGAGAGGTCTCGGCCGAAGGCACTGTCGAAGTAACCTCGGTTGCGAGACGGGGAGTATCACTGGATCAATCAAGTGTCTGGACGACAGTTGTTGAAAGAATATATCAATCGCCATCGAACAAAGAGAGCCCCGATTATCGGTATTTCGCGACCGGATGACTTGGTTAAACATGAAGTGACCCAGTGGCTCAATCGTCGGAGGTCTACCTCATGGTGCTTAGCCGCTTGGGGACTGGCTACCTTCATTTTCGTAAGCCTCACGGTGCTCCTTGGGGGGCCGTCCCAGGCAGACTCGTCTCAGTCGGTATATTCAGCATTATTGATCGCTCACGGTGATTTGTCGTGTGCGTATCCATCTCCCACTTCCGGTGGCGTCGGTCAACACTTATTCACTTCACCTCTCTTTACCCTCTTATCGGCAGGTGCCGCTAAGGTCATAAATGTTGGAGGCGCTTATCCCTTCCCTTCTGCAACTCGTCTTGGCGTCGATTGTTCACAGGCACTGGCTCGAGTGATGAATTGGGTGCAAATATCCAGTTCACTCTCGCAAATGATGAAGATCGGCTTCATTGTCTGGCCAGTACTCGCTTCGGGTGTCATAGCAATGCTGCGAGTTTGTGGTCGGGGGCGTGATGGTCGAGAGGCCGCGTTGCTCTTGGCGATTGCTTGTTCGGCGCCCGTCTTTGCTTGCTTGGAATCGTTTTTTCACCCGGAGGACCTTTTGGCGATGGGTATTATTTTGCTCGCGCTGGCGAGCTTCGTTCGCGAGCGTTGGATTCTGGCGGGATTATTTGTTGGATTGGCGATGCTTGCTCAGTTGTTTACGATCTTGGCAATTATTCCAATTGCAATGGTCCTTCCCAATTCTCATCGGTTTCGATTTGGGTTGGCAGCCATCGGAAGCTTTGGCCTCGTTGTCGCGCCTCTCGCTATTGCGACATCGGGTCACGTTTTCCGCGCCATATTCCTATCCACTTCGCGCGCCGGTTCGGCGCACGTGGCGGGCGCCGGGGGAACCCTAATTTTCGCTATCGGACTTCATGGTCCTTCGTTATTTGTTGCGGCACGGGTGATGCCCATGGCTGTGGCCGCAATACTTTCATGGTTTGTATGGAGTCGACTTCAGGAACGATCGCCGGAGCCCGTCGTACTCCTTTCGCTAGTCGGCACTTGCCTAGCGATGCGACTGGTCTTCGAGGTGAATGCCTTTAATTACTATTACATGGCGACAGTGGTATCGCTGCTACTTCTTGACGCATTGCGAGGTCGATTTTCGGGAAGAACATTCGCCCTGATTTGGTTGGTCACCTTGGCCTACAGTCCTATCGCGTGGGGCTATCTATTCGGCGATCACCCTGCCGGGCCCTTTCTTCACGCGTTTTTACCCTACGTCGCATCTGTGCCCGTGATTGTTGTCATCGTCCTGGGACTCCTTCGCCGTCGAGTTCTCTGGTACTTGGTGGTGTGGCAAATTCTCGTTCTCGTTGCTTTTATTCGTGTCCATCTTCCGGAGAGTCACTACAAAGCCTTCGTTCCATCATGGTGCTGGCAGATTCTTCTGGTCCCACCCTTGCTTTACTTATTGACTGACCCACTTCGACGCGCTACAAGAAGAATTGAAACTATTGCACCAACGACCGATGTGAACTTGACCTCGTGATGAAATTGTTGGCGAGATTTTGGCGATTGTGAGTTTTTACTGCGAACGCGCCGATCGATTGAATTTCACTTTTGTTTCAAGTTGAGAAAGTTGATGCGGAGTTGAGTTTGACTCTGCATCTTCAAAGTTGATTTCCGGTGGACAACTTCAACATCCTCGTAGACTGTTACAAAATTAATGCCTAGTTACCAGGTATTATGGCGCCATTTGCCCCTCTTCAATCACGGAGTGCGATTATTGTCACGCGCAATCGGTGCTCGTCCTTTTACCTGAGGAGATTCTTAGGAATTTGGTCGTTGTGTCTATTTTGGGTTGTTCATTAATGCGCCCATGGTTAGCGTTAATGGTGACCTTGCGCCCGCAAAGTCTCCGCGTGTCGGAACATTGTTTAGAAATGAGAAATCTATGATTTCAACTCTGAAAAAGCTTCAAGATAGGAAAGCGGCACAGGAGATCGACGGTGGCTTCACACTTATTGAACTCTTGATCGTTATCGTTGTGCTGGGAATCTTGGCCGCGGTCGTCGTATTCTCGCTCGGTAGTGTTACGGGTAAGAGTGCGGTGTCGGCATGTCAAGCTGATGGAGCTACCGTCAACACTGCGATGGCTGCATACAATGCCAACAATGGATGCCTTTCCAACTGCTCAAACTGATTTGACTGCTTCAACAAATGGTGGTCCGTACTTGCAGTCTTGGCCGAATAACACAGCGCACTACCAGTTCGCCTTGTCGGGGTCGTCGCTGTACGTAGCTCTTCCGTCGGTCACCGTAGCTGCACCGGGAACAGGATGGGTCAAGTGGGCCGGTGCCGGAACTTGCTCCACGAACCGGTACTCGGACGCCCGATTCCCTCAGTTGCGACGGTGAAGTAATTAGAGGACAAGTTCGAGTCCGATGCGCGGGCAATGTCGTACCGTTGGGAATACTTGAAAGAGGGGTCCGGCCCAATGAAATGGGCCGGACCTCCTTGGTATTCTGACACCAACATAGTGCAAGACTTCTTCATTAGGTCAATCTTAATTCACCGGAGAGTTGATTCGATTCCGAGATTCATACTCACCTGAATGCAATGTAGATGGATTAATGCGGCAATCGCCGATTTTCGTGAAGAAGTCCGATCTGTTTACGGGTAGGTTGTGGTGTCTCTACTAAATATCGAATCATCACAATATTTCTGCGATCTGGAGGAGAAAAATGGGAAACGAATTAGAAGTCTCGATGGAATCTTGGTTGCAAGCCCTTTGGGACCAGGGTGGTTCTGACCTTCTCCTTTCGAGTAATTCGGCGCCACGCATTCGGGTGGACGGTAAACTTTTTCCGCTTGAGAATGTCCCGGAACTTTCAGATGACCAGATTCGCGAAGTGGCGTGGCCGCTACTGACCGAGGGACAACGCGATACTTTCGAAACCGAACAGGACGTGGATTTTGCGTTTTCCTGGCACGATCGAGCTCGAATTCGTGGCAGCGTCTTTACGCAACGCGGCTCAAATGTCCCTCGCGCTTCGAGTGATTCCCTCTCGAATTCCAACATTTGAAGAGTTGGGCCTCCCGGCTGCCGCCGAAATGGTGTCGCGTCAACCGCGAGGCTTCGTGTTAGTGACTGGTCCCGACGGGTTCTGGAAAATCGACGACTCTGGCTTCGATCATTGACCGGATCAACGAAACTCGTCCGGCACATATTCTTGACCATTGAGGATCCCGTTGAGTATGTGCACAATCACAAAATTGCCGCAGTTTCTCAACGTGAAATTGGTCTGGATAGTCCTTCGTTTCAACGCGCACTTCGTTCGGCGCTACGCGAGGACCCTGACGTGATGTTGATTGGTGAGATGCGCGATATCGACTCCATTCAGATCGCCCTCACAATGGCCGAGACCGGCCACTTGTTTTTGGGACGTTGCACACTAACGACGCGCCTCAAGCGATTGACCGAATTATCGACGTGTTTCCGGCATGGCGCCAGGAGCAAACCCGCGTCCAGTTGGCGGCGTCACTGTCCGCTATCTTTGCTCAGCGACTGATTCCTAAGATTGGTGGAGGGGTGGTGGCGGCATTCGAGGTTCTCGTTGCGACGAGCCCGGTGCGCAACTTGATTCGAGAAGGTCGTTCGAACCAACTCGAGCAACGTCATGTTCACCAATGCGAAAGAGGGCATGCAGATGCTCGAGAACAGCTTGGCGCGAACTTATCGTGGGCGGAATCGTGACCTACGAAGACGCGTTGGCCGCGAGTGCGCACCCCAAAGAATTGGCTCGCGCCATTGAATCCGTCGAGATGAGGGCGAAAGGGCTGCTTGCACGGTGATCACTCGACACGGTCCCGAATTGCCATACAAGTTGGTGGCTGGTGTCACTCCAAGTGCGGGGCAATGGTTAGTCGCGAGTGCCAAAGTATGGGGTGCGACGTTCGCTCCCGAGAAGCCGCTCGACTCGTTGAGCTTTCAGACAGGTTCTCGATGAACGTCCGAATTTTGATGCGATCGTGATCAATGCTCCGATTGGATATCCAGCGGACGTCGATCTCGGTTTTCGCACTTGTGATCGAGAAGCACGCGAATTGCTTGGAACTCGCGGAAATGTCATCACCGCGGTGCCAGGTCGCGGCGTCATTGATGAAAGTCCTGACATGTCGTCGATGGTTTGGACTTCATCACACAAGTCTTCATGCCGCGGTATCGCGATGTGGCTTCAGAAATGTCGCCGTATCGGCAACGGCAGGTTTACGAGGGTAATCCCGAGCTGAGTTTCCTCAGCTCAACGGTGGTGAACGCGATGGCTCACCAGAATTCCGTGAAGCTGGTCGTGCCGAACGTCAAAGCGCTTCTTGATGTCAAAATTGAATGGAATCTCTCGCGTCCTTGATTCTCGAGATCGATCAGGGTCATGCCTATCATCTCATTGATGCGGCCGTGCTGGTCTGGTCGGCGCGTCGTGCGTTCACCCATACAGCTCGACGATTTCCTTATGACCCTGAGTGGGATAGGAAGGTCTGCGTATGGAATACGTGATGTGATTGGGCTATGTGCTGGGCCAATGGTGCCAATGTGTCATAACTCTGTTCCGATCAAGATTGCGAAAATAACGCCCGACGCCAAGTACACCCCGTAAGGAATAGGTTGATCCCGCGAAGTCTTCTTTAATCCAATCAGTGTTAAGCCGGCACCGCACCGAGGACATTCGCCGCAAAGAATCCAATGAAGGCAACGCCGATGCCCAGCCATCCGAGCGCAAGACCCAACACCAAGGAGAGGCGAACATCGCCATAACCGAGTGAACGCGGACTAAAGAAATTGAGCAGCCAGAAAAAGGCGAACCAGATCACGCCGCACTAGGCCGCAACCAGTAGGCGATGCCATTGTTCGTAGTACGCCGCCGATACGATAAGCCAAGTTGTTACGCCACGAGGGTCGGGTAGACGATTGACTTCGGCAATATCAGATGCTCAAAGTCGATTATTGCAAGAGCTAATCAATGCCGCATCGAGTATCAAAAAGGCGCCGAGGTCAAAGTGGGGACCTATCCGCCACGCCGTGAGGGCGAAGAGAACTCCCGTACCGAGTTCGACCAACGGATAGCGAATCGAGATGGGGGAATGGCACTGGCGACACCGACCTCGCAGCAGAATCCAGGAAAGAACCGGAATATTGTCGCGTTCTGCGATGGGGTGGTGGCATTCGGGACAGGCAGAGCGTGGTCGGACAATCGAAAGTTTGAGGGGAACACGATAAATCACGACGTTAAGGAAGGATCCAACGACTAGTCCAAGAATTGAGGAGTATATGAGTAGAAGAGTCATGGTACGAAACGCTGGTGGAAGGCCGTGGACACGTCACAACCCTAACGAGGGACCTGATGAAAATTGAGGACGCCTCCTCGCCGAACTCCACCCACGGTCGCCGTAGCCTCATTATGCTGGGTTGTAATTACACGGACGTTATTTCAGCCGCCCCCGACTCAACCCCGAAGTGGAGAACTCAGCGTGGCACATTCAATCAACCGACGCTACAGGTACGGTTCGAGCTTCGTCGACTTGGAGTCGGGCGTTCGCTTTGAGGGGCATCATCCGGCTGAACGACCCGACTTGTGGAAGAAGTACCTCGATGGAGCGGAAGGCAAATACCGAAGTTTTGGTTTCGAGGAGACACTTCACCGCAAGGATCTTGAGGCCGGCAACGGTATTTCGCTTTTCTTCCTCGCCTACGACCCTGCTAATAACGTCGTGGGAGGCGTGCGCGTGCATGGTCCTCTCGAGAGCCGCTACCACGCGGCAATAATGAGCGAAATGGCGGCGTCCACCGAGATCGAAGAGATCGGTGAGGTTTTAGATAAAGAAGTTCGACTGGGCGTCATCGAATTTAAGGGTGCGTGGTCCGATGGTGAAGCCGCAGTCGGCCATCGCTTGTTGGTCACTTTTTCACGCTGCGTCGTGCACGCACTCAATTGGTTAGGTGCAGAGTTCGCCATCGCCGCAGTGGCGGACCGTATGTTGCCCGTCGGCGACCTAACGGGTGCGATCCGTATTGGTACGACGTCGGTAGCGTTTCCCGACGAGCGCTACCGAACGGTCGCAGTGTCGTATCGACGCAATCTGAGTTATGAACTTTCAACCCCCGAGAATCAATTGGCTCTGCGACGCGAAGCTGAACAACTCTCGCGCGGCCCTGAATCGCCCGCCGGTGCCATCGGCGATGAAACGACCCAATATCACGCGTGGAAACCCCTCGTGATGGACGTCACCGCGCGTGGTCAGCGTGAGGTCCTTCGTGTCTTGCGCGAAGACTCGTCGCTGCAAATTTTGGACCAGTTCGAAGAACAACGCGCCCAACTCGACGCACTCGTGGGTATGAAGCCCAGCGACGTCGTGGGCGATGGTCAGCGATGGGTGTACTACCCGTGGCGCCGGGCTGTCGTGCGACTTCTCGGCCCGAGGAGTTTTGAGTTACTGCGTCTGAATCGCAACCGCAACAAGCTCACCAAGAAGGAGCAGGCGAGATTGCGCGCTCTTCGCATTGGCGTCATCGGTGCTAGCGCGGGCCACTCGATTGCTCACGTGCTCGCCATGGAGGGCATTGTCGGCGAACTTCGCCTGGCGGACTTCGACGAGATTGAACTCACGAATTTGAATCGAATTCCCGCGGGCGTCATGGACCTTGGAGTGAACAAGGCGGTCGTGCTCGCACGACGCGTGGGCGAAATCGACCCGTACCTCAAAGTCACCACCTTCACTGAGGGAATCACGCCAGAGAACTTGCCACGATTCATCGATGGTCTGGACCTGGTGATCGAAGAATGCGACTCTCTTGACATCAAATTTCTCGTGCGAGAGGCGGCTCGAGAACGGGCAATTCCGGTCATTATGGAAACGAGTGACCGAGGTGTCTTGGACGTCGAAAGATTCGACCTCGAGCCACATCGCCCGATTTTCCATGGGCTCTTGGGGGACATGAATTACGAGCGTCTCGCAGGTCTCACGACCGAACAGAAGGGCCCGTTTGTCCTTCGCCTGCTCGGTGCCGCCGATGTTTCGGCGCGTGCGGCGGCCTCGGCGCTGGAGTTGGGTCACACGATAAGTGGATGGCCACAGCTCGCTAGTGAAGTGACACTCGGCGCTGCTACCGTGGCGGCGGCCGTGCGACGATTCGGACTCGGCGGCGAATTGCCTTCGGGTCGTGTCCGTTTCGACGTCGAAGAGATTCTTTCTGAGATCGCTCCGGTCACGGTCGATAATTCGCTACAGCAGGATTTGCGCACACCTCCTCCGATCGACCCGCCCACGACCAGTTTGGATCCGATTGACCGCATTGTCGACGCTGCTCGGCGCGCGCCGTCGGGCGGCAACGTTCAACCGTGGCGTTTCGAGGCGGACGCGTCAGAGATTCGCTTCTACCTTGTGCCCGAACGCACGAGCAAGATGGACGTGCGTCACCGCGCCAGTTATTTGTCAATCGGTGCCGCACTCTTCAATGCTCGCGTGGCCGCTGCCGCGTTGCACATGGTGGGACAAGTCCGACTCTTTCCCGAGTCGAAGTCGTCGTTGCACGTCGCCACACTGCACTTGGGTGAGGGCATGGACCCAGAGATCGAGTTGCTCGAGCCGTTCTTGTTGAGTCGCGCGGCCAATCGACGGATGGGTCAGCCCGCGCCTCTTGTTGCGTCACAGCTCGAAATGATGGCTCGAGGCGTTGAGAAGGAAGGCGCCCAACTGCGTGTTGTGACTGAGCGAGATCGCATCATCAAACTTGGAGCACTGCTCGCCGATGCGGACCGGATGCGTTTTCTCATTCCCGAGATCCACAGTGAGATGATGAGTGAAATTCGCTGGCCGGGACGCGATTCCCTTGAGGAAGGCCTTGACGTTCGTACCCTTGAGATGGATCCGGGATCCTTGGGCATGATGCAGCTTTTGGGTCGCTCTGACGTCATGGACAACCTGCGTGACTGGCGAGCGGGGCGCGTGCTCGGGCTGCGTACGCAAGCGGCGATTAATTCGAGTTCGGGTTTGATGGTAGTGACAGTTCCGCGTGCTGAGCCGCACTGGTACGTACGCGCAGGCGCAGCCATGGAGCGATTGTGGTTACTCGGAGAAAGCCTGGGTCTTGCGATGCAACCCGTGTCACCGCTGTACCTCTTCGCCACCAACGAAGAGGAAATGGTGGAACTCGGAGGGGAACGTCGGCTCAATGAGCTCTCGGACCACTCTGAGCAATTCCGCGACGTGTGGGACATCGACGATACTGAAGCGCTGGGTATGGTGTTTCGCGTCTTTCACGCCGAGGCGCCGTCAGTCCATAGCATTCGATTGCCACTCGACCACTCATTGAGTCGAAATTTTGATACTTCGGATGTCGAAACGGGTCTGCGAGCCTACGGAAACTGAAGTATTTCTTACTAAATTGGGCAAATGTTTATATGACCTGACCTCGGCGCGCGCCCTAGTATTTAGTGATGAAGACCGGCCATTGTAGATCGCAAGAGGTCAGGGTTTGGACAAGTGTTGATCGATCACGATCGCACGCCTTTGAGGTGGTGAGTTCATGAGATCAGGCGAAGAGACACGGCTCGTCGTCGAGACCTTGCTCGAAGTGATTCCCGGTACTCAAATCGTAGCCATCGTCACCACCAGTGGTGAACCGTTCGTGGGTCTCGAAATGGAACCGCTGATCAACGGGAACGCATACGAAACCTTTGAGCGCTTAAGCGAACTCGTGAAGGTTATGTTGGCGAAACCCGAAACGATTGACGACCTGTCGACGGTGATCGACGGCGTCGAGTGGGGCGTATTAGTAAATCGCATCGAAGCGCGCGAGGGTGTCGTTGTCGGCGCTCTCATCGTCGCGCGCGAGGGACGTGTCTGGTCGACCAGGGAGCGATCACTGGGACGCGGTTTTGGCGGGCTCCTCAGCCACGTTGCGGCGCAGTTCATTCGCGAAAGTAAGTTGTTGCACCAACAGCGACTCGACGAACTTGTTTCCAAGGTCGCTGAGCGCCTGATGTCGGCGTCATCGAATAACCGTCAAGATGTCCTGAATTGGGTGGCCAAGGAACTGTGTGAGTTCCTCGCCACCGACGTCGCCTTCATTCGTCGTAATGATCACGTTCGAGGTCTTTCGATCATGGAGGCCGAGTGGCCGGTCCGCGAGAATGTGCCGGACCCCGATCCTCTCGGGGAAGTACCCTTTGATTCGGATCCGATTTTCGCGGCCATGCGTGACTTGCGTGGACCGTACTTGCCGGGGACCGACGATCCGGAGGAGTACCTGGCCAATATTGATGCTTCGACCGGTGTCGACGATGTCTACGGTGCCGCGGTTCCGCTCCTCATGCACGATAAGACGTGGGGTATCTTGGGTTTCCTGGACTTCAACCGACACACGTGGGTCCAGGCCGAAATCAACGCGCTCCAGGCCGTCGCGTCGTTGCTCGTGCAACTCCAAGCGCGAATCGACGCGGAAGAGCAGACCATCTTCAACGCGAATCACGACGACCTCACTGGACTTCCGAACCGGCGTGCTCTGATTCAAGAGTTGGTGCATCGTCTCGAGGATGGTCGTGACACCGCGGTGATGATTATTGACCTCGACCGGTTTAAAGTCATGAACGACTTCCTCGGTCACGCCAGCGGGGACCGCCTGCTTGTAACGATCGCTGATCGACTGCGCATGAGCATTCGTGCCAACGATTTCGCGGCGCGCCTTGGGGGAGACGAATTCGTCTTCCTGGTGGATCAAATAACGAGCGAAATGGAGATCCTCGCCACGTCGTTCCGGCTGCTCGAAGTGATTTCGGAGCCCGTTGACATCCATGGGCAAATGTTTAGCCATACCGCGAGTATTGGGATCGCTCTCGCTCCTGACGTGAAACCTGACGCCGTTGAGATGCTGGGCTGGGCTGACGTCGCACTGTACAGTGCTAAGAGCCGAGGCCGTAATCAGGCCGTGGTCTTTGACGCTCAACTGCGCACCGTCGCTACGGAGCGAAGCGAGCTCGAACTCAATCTCCGCGACGCGATCGAAGAAGGCGGACTGCGTCTGCATTTTCAGCCTGAGGTTGACCTGCGAACCGGACGACTCCTTGCTCTTGAAGCGTTGGTGCGATGGGAGCACCCCGCGCGCGGCATGATTCCGGCGGCCGAATTCATCACCGTGGCTGAAGAGACCGGTCTCATCGTCAACATCGGGCGCTGGGTATTCGCCGAGGCGTGCCGCACGATGGCGAGTTGGAGCGTCCTTTACCCCGAAGGTGACTTCGTCTTGCGAATCAACATGTCGCCGGCTGAATTCTTGATGGACGACATCGTTGAATTCGTTGAAGAATGCCTCGTTCTCAACGGCGTACCCGGCAGTCGTGTGTGTATCGAAATTACTGAATACACGGTGCTGGATAAGCCCGAGAAGACTGCGAAGATTCTGCTCGGCTTCCAGTCGTTGGGCGTCGAGGTGGCGCTTGACGACTTCGGTACTGGCTTCGCTTCCATGACAGAGTTGAAGAACTTGCCGGTGAACGTTCTCAAGTTGGACCTGAGTTTCGTCCAGGGAATCACGCACGACATCTACGACCGAGCGATCGTTGAGTCCATCATTCGCCTCGGCAGTGCTTTGAGTTTGAAGGTCGTTGCCGAGGGAATCGAGACCACTGAAATTGCCGACAAGCTCGTTGACCTGGGCTGTCAGCGCGGTCAGGGGTACTTGATCTCGCGACCCTTGCCGCCGAAGGATCTCGAACCCATCCTGCGCGCAGGCTCGGTGCCGTTAAGTTCGCTGCGCAGCCAGCAGAGCCTGACCAATCACGTGGTGCATGGCTGATGCTCAAACCTGACGTGAGCCTCTCCGAGGCCTCCCCTCCAATTGCCGTCGGCGCCAACTACGAACCCTGGCTGTTTCAGACCATGCTCGATGAGTTGGCTACCAGCGAGTTGGGCATCGGCTTCGTCTACTCGGTCATTGAGCACTTGGCCAAACGCTACGACCTCGAGGACGTGGTCGTCGTTCTCGATCACGAATCGTTGACGACTCAAGAATTCCGCCTTGGTGGCGCGGCGGTGAACGCGGATCACGCTGGTCGCCTCGTTTCTACTCCAGGTGTGTTCTGCGAACCCGACATCGTTCCCCAGATCGAACTCGACGCCGTCCGTACTGCCTGTCAGTTGGCTCTTTCACTGCACCTGGCTCGATTCGCCGCCGCGCACGATGCGCTGACCACCATTGCGAATCGGCGCACGTTCGACGTCGCGTTGGCCAATTCGACAGTTCGCTCCGCGAGGTACGGCTGGGCCTTCACCTTGGTCTTGATTGACCTCAAGGATTTCAAGATCGTCAATGACCGGCTGGGCCACGACGTCGGGGACCGGCTTCTTCGACATTTCGGTTTCGCTTTGCGACTCTCGGTTCGCCAAGGTGACTTGGCCGCTCGCATTGGTGGTGACGAGTTCGCCGTCATCTTGAACAACGCCGAAGGCCACGAGGCGATGGGGTTCGTCGAACGACTGCGCGAGAACGTCGCCAAGGCCGGCGAGAGCATTGAATTCACCACTGGGACGTCGACGTCGCCACGTGACTCCACGGATCCCGCGGAACTCACGAGGATTGCGGACGCTCGTCTCTACGCTAAGAGGGGTATTATCCACCGATGATTTCGCCAACCGAAGAAGACTTCGAACTCGAGTTGCGCGCCCTGCCGGGTGTCGTGAACGTGGGATTTCGATATGGAGACAAGGGAGACGTCGACGCCGTCTCCTTGGTCGTCCACGGAGACGACGCCGGCCCCGTGCGCGTGGTCGCCAAGCAGATTGTCAGCCTCTACTACCCCGACGCCACCGTCAGTGTCGAAGAGATGAAGCCCGCACCGACTGCACCACGAAGTAGCACTAGTGACTCGGGTCGCGTGGCCCTGGTTCGCGCCGAGTTCAACTCGCACGACGGTTTTTGCGAGGTGCATCTCAACGTCAACGGACGCCTCGGTGTCGGACGATCAGAGAACGGTCCCCTGATCGGGGGAGCCGAGGCGACGCTCGACGCACTTCGTCAACTGGACTTCGACGTTCCTTTTTACCTCGTGGGATCGGTGAACGTGGCCACTGTTCGAGGTTGGCCCGTCATCGTCACCTTGCGACCTCGAGCCAATGAGTCCGATCGCCACGGTATCGCTCAGGCTGAGACCGAATTGGTCTCTTCGGCGAAGGCGACGCTCAACGCCTTGAACCGCTACCTCTCGCAACTCGAGAACTTTGGCTAGTCAGTAAAGTATTCGCCCGAACCGACAGTACGTAGGTGGAGGTGAGGGCCATGGCGCGAAGCGTGTTGACGATGACAATCGTGGCGACCCTCGCTGTCACGGGCTCGTTGTGGACGGCTGGAACGCTGAGTGCCGCTACCGTCAAGCCGACGGGTGATTACATCGGCACCGATCTCCACGTTCTGACGTGGGGCTTCCCCCTTGCCGATCCCGGCATCGATCGAGGGAAGGCAATCGTCGTGACCAACCCAGACATCGTGACCGAAGTGAGGAATCTGATCAATTCCCTACCCGTCACGGTGCCCAATCCACGACAGATGTGTCCGATGGACTTGGTCTTGAGTCCCGCGATGGCGTTTTCCGTGTCGAGGCGCAGTCCCATGGTGACGCGCGTCGTCGTTCAATTGGGTGGTTGCCCGTACGCGCGGGTGTATCAACGAGGCACTGCGATCTCACCGACGTTAGGCGGTCCGCATCTGGCTGGCGTCTTTGATCGCATACAACGGCTCGTCAATCCGCGAGGTATCTCTCTCTATTGATGTCGGGTGGACCGTAACTCAACCGCCCGCCATCGCCCCGATGACGTAGAACACCTCGTGGCCGCTAGCCACCTGTGCGGGAAGAGGCTCCTCGAGCGGCTGGTGCGAATAATCATTTTCGCCGACGAAGAATCGAATGAATGGTCGACGTCGTCCATTGGAGGGATTGCGAATGGTGCCGCGCAATGACGGAAACGTTTCTTCCAGTACGTCGATGATCCCACTGGTGCTCACGGGACTCTCGACCGCCACCGTGACTTCGCCCGTCACCCCCGCGAGCGTCTTCAGATGGGCGGGCAAGACGACTCGGACGTCGTTGGTCACGCCAGCGTCTGTACTTCGACCGAGAGCACTGCGGGCAGGTCATGAACGATGGCTTCCCAGGAATCGCCTTCGTTGGCCGAGACGTACACCTGGCCGCCCGTAGTACCGAAGTAGATGCCGCACTGGTCGAGGGAATCGACCGCCATCGCGTCTCGCAGCACATCGACGTAGCAATTGCTCTGTGGAAGTCCCTTTGTGAGCGGTTCCCACTCGTTGCCACCCACGCGGCTTCGATACACCCGCAGCTTTCCCTCAGGGGGAAAGTGCACGGAGTCACTGGTGATTGGCAGAACATAGATCGTCTCGGGTTCGTGCGCGTGGACATCGATGACGAAGCCGAAGTCGCTGGGCAAATTGCCACTCACCTCGCGCCAATTGTCACCGGCGTCGTCACTGCGCATCACATCCCAGTGCTTCTGCATGAATAGGACATCGGGCCTCGAGGGGTGCATGGCGACCTTGTGCACGCAGTGACCCACTTCTGCCTCCGCATCAGGGATACCCTCGGAGCGCAGGCCTCGATTGATTGGCTTCCACGTCGCGCCGCCGTCATCGGAGCGAAACGCCCCCGCCGCCGAGATCGCGATGACGATGCGATCCGGATTACTCGGACTCAAGATAATCGTGTGCAAACACATGCCGCCCGCACCCGGCTGCCAGAACGGTCCCGTGTCGTGACCGCGCAGGCCCGAGAGTTCACCCCATGTTGAACCAGCATCACGTGACAGAAAGAGTCCTGCGTCCTCCACTCCCGCGTACACGGTGTCGGGGTCGACTAGGGATGGCTCGAGATGCCATACGCGAGCGAACTCCCAGGGGTGCGGAGTCCCGTCGTACCACTGGTGAGTACCGGGGACGCCGTCATAGGCGAACTCGTTACCCACCGTGGTCCAGGTGGCACCGCCGTCGTCGGAGCGCTGCATGATCTGACCGAACCAGCCAGTTGACTGGGACGCGTAGATGCGGTTGGGATCGACGGGAGATCCCTTCATGTGGTAAATCTCCCATCCCGCGAAGTGGGGCCCCTCTACCTTCCAGGAGTTACGTGCTCCGTCGGAAGTTAGGACGAACGCACCTTTTCTGGTGCCCACTAAAACTCGTACGCTGCTCATGCGACCTCCAGTATTTGCCACCACTTGTTTTTACAGTAGTGCCCGTCGGTCGTCATCACCAGGGGATTACGGTCCGATTGAGGCCGCAACGTAAGTGGATAGTGAGTCGACCTGTAAGCGGAGTTCTGTCCACCTCCGAAGAGGCTGTGTGGCCATCCATCTAAGCGATCTACCTTGGGATGTCTCTTGCGAGACTCGCGGGCCACGCTCCCATGTTTGATCTTGCTCCGGGTGGGGTTTGCCGAGCCACTGCGGTTACCCGCACTGCTGGTGCGCTCTTACCGCACCGTTTCACCCTTACCTGATCCCCTCGCGGGGCCATCGGCGGTCTGTTCTCTGTGGCACTTTCCTGCACGTCACCGCGACTCACGTTTCGTGAGCACCCTGCCCTGTGGAGCCCCGACTTTCCTCACTCCTCGTTACCAAGTCGTGCGACCACCCGGTCAACTCACTATCCGCTTCTAGTCTGACACACGATATTTTTCTTCACAACCGGCTGGAATGACTCCCACTGGCTACTAGCCTCGCAACGTGTTGGCAGATGACGTCGCCTCGGTGGAGCCGGTCTTAGAAGTTGGGCAGTTCTACGAATTGATCACGACGCATCTGGAGTCAGCCTTCGGGCGCCGTCAGCCACGATGGGTTCGTGGCGAGATCGCCAAAGTCTTCGAAAAAGGGCATCTCTACGTCGACCTTGTGGACGCCGGCTCCGCTTCGTCCGATACCAAACGGCCCGTACTTAATGCGCATTGTTGGACGTCGGTCTGGGGGCCGCTCAAACGGCGACTAGCCGATGAGGGCCTCACCATCAAGCCGGGCGTGATCGTCAACTTCTTCGGTTACGTCGACGTCTACGCCCCTCAAGGCAAGATCGGCTTCACAGTGACGATGATCGACGCTGAGGGCCTACTCGGTGACGTTGCTCGCCGCCGCGCGGAATTGATCGCGCGTCTGAACGCTGAGGGTCTTCTCGGCACGAATAAACAGGTCACCATGTCTCCGGTGGCGCTACGCGTCGGTCTTGTGGCGAGTCCCGGCACCGAAGGATTCAACGACTTCACCGGGCAGCTCATGGCCAGTGGGTACTCCTTTGATGTACGCCTCGTGACGACACTGGTGCAGGGGGATCAGGCACCGGCTCAAATCGTCGCGGCGATTGCGGCCTTAGATAATGAAGGACTCGATGTTATTTGCCTCGTTCGGGGGGGCGGATCACGAGGTGACCTCGCCTCCTTCGACGACGAAGGCGTCGCCCGGGCAATCGCCGCTTCTTCGACGCCGGTGTGGACCGGAATCGGACACACGGGCGATGAGTCGATCGCCGACTTGGTCGCCCATACGCGGGCGATTACTCCGACAAAATTAGGTGAGGAACTCGTTGCGCGAGTGCGTGCCTGGGACCAGAGGAATCTTCGCGTTCCCGCACAGCGTCTCTCCATTGCCCTAGAAGCGGTACTGGACGAGGCGACCGAATTCGTTCAAGAACGTCGACGCACGATGGTCTTCGCGGTGCGCGACCGTTTACGGTCCGAGGAGCGACACCTCATCTCAGTTCGTGAACGATTGGTCCTGCAAACTCGCCACCTGCTCGACGCCGCAACGGCATCATTGGCGACGACGCGTCAGCTCCTCAGTGCCTACGACCCCGCGCGACTCCTGGCGCAAGGGTGGTCGATCGTGACGCGCATGGACGGGTCCACGGTGAGTCAAGTTAGCGACGTCGCTCTCGGCGACCTCGTGATCGTGCGAGTGAGTGACGGCAGTCTGGGCGCAACAATATCGACGAAGAATGGAGTGATCTGATGAGTGGTGACTGGAACGAAGAGGCTGACGAGCTCAACGCCATCGTGGCTTCGTTCGATCAGGGCGAGGTATCGGTTGACGATCTGTTCGTCAAGCTCGAGCGGGCGACGCAGATCATCGAATCCCTCGAGGAACGCTTGGTAGCCACGAAGGCGAAGGTTGAGGAGCTCGCGCCACGAATATCTCGGGTAGCCGCGAGTGAGTGAGCGGATGTACTTTCGCCAGTTGCTCGCGGGACGCGATTTCGCCAAAGACAACATTCTGGCGAGTCAGATGGCGAACTTCACCTACGTGATTGGTGACGCGCAATCGCGCGAGGCGCTGCTGGTGGACCCGGCCTACGCGCCTGAGGAACTTCTAGCGTTCGTCCGCGACGAGGATCTTCACTTGGTCGGCGTGGTCGCGACGCATTATCACGCCGATCACATCGGAGGAAACCTCATGGGCCACTCCGTATCGGGAATCGCTGAGATCGCCCGGTTGATCGATGTCCCCGTGCACGTTCAGTCGACCGAGGTGTCGTGGGTGACGAAGGGGACCGGAGTTGGCGTTCCGCCGATCGTTGTTCACGAACCCGGTGACGTGGTGCACGTTGGCTCCATTGAGGTGACGTTACTGCACACCCCCGGTCACACTGCGGGTAGTCAATGCTTGTACGTTGAGGGTCGCTTAGTGAGCGGCGACACGCTGTTCCTCAATGGGTGCGGCCGGACCGACCTACCGGGTTCGGATCCCTATCAGATGTACGTGTCACTGCAGGAGCGACTCGCCGTGTTACCTGACGAAACGCTGGTGTTTCCTGGTCATTTTTATTCGAGCGAACCTTTTGACACCCTCGGTGAGTTGCGGGTGAACAATGCCGTGTTATCGCCGCGTCGCGCCGATGAGTGGTTGGCGTACTACGGCTGATGGGTCTCACGCACACTGACCACGTCGTTGTCGTTGGTGCAGGTTTGGCCGGATGGCGCACCTGTGAGGAGCTACGTCGCCACGGTTTCGAGGGACGACTCACTTTGATCGGTGACGAGGTGCACGCACCGTATGATCGACCTCCGCTCTCCAAGCAAGTCACGTCCGGGAAGTGGCCACTCGAGCACACGACGCTCGCAACCCCTGAGAAGCTTGAGGCAGTCAACGTCGCGACACACTGGGGAGTCGCGGCTCGACACTTGGACGTCGCGGGAACCGCGGTGACGTTGGAGGACGGAAGGGTTGTCGAAGGCTCGCACGTCGTGATTGCCACGGGTGCGAGGGCACGACGACTCCCGTGGTACCAACCATCGATGTACGAGTTGCGAAACTTGGATGACGCGCGTCGCTTGACGGCGCGTCTTGACGAGCTCTCGCCCGGCGACGTGGTGGCCATCATCGGTGCGGGATTCATCGGTGCCGAAGTGGCGACGGGCGTAAAGAGTCGCGACCTACAGCCCGTCCTTCTCGAGGCAATGGATCGTCCCCTGCTCAACGTATTGGGCGAGACTGTTGTCAGAGTGGCTGAGCGATCTTCCCTGCGGATTATGGCGTTGAACTGCGCACCAACCAAGAGTTCGTCGGCCGCAGTCTTTCGTCATGACAATGGCGACGCAGACGTCGTCTTCGACTGATGATTCTCGTTTCGAGCGCGAACGGTGATCGCGGGGGTAGGTGCCCAACCGAACGTGGAGTGGCTCGCAGGATTCAGGTTTCACCTCGAAAATGGCGTCATTGTGGACTCGAATCAATTCTGTGCGCCGGGAGTGGCGCCGTCGGCGACGTGGCGAGTTTCCCGCTGCAACGGGCACTACGTGCGCATCGAGCACTGGCAGGTCGCCACCGATCACGCCGGAGCACTGGCTCGCTATTGGATGACCGGCGAAGAATCACCGACGCTGGTTCCATATTTCTGGTCCGAACAATACGGAAGAAAGTTGCAGTTGCTCGGGACATCCCCGTCCAGGAGACGATGTCGCTCGCGTCAAAGATACTGGCGCAGGACATGGCTGGGCCTTTACAGTCGATGACGATATTATCACTGGCTGGTCGCCCTTAATCAACCCCGGGCACTGATGCTTTCCAAGGCGTTGCTCGAAGAATCAACGACGCTCGATATCGCGTTGACGAAGCCACCGTGGGAATCGCTGGGTAAGTGATTCCAAAATTTTGGAGAATTCTGCATTCGCGGCCGCTAAGGAACAATAAGGAAGAATTGGACACGTGTGGCCGTCAGTTAGACCAAAGGGTGAGTAGCTCAGATGTTCGATCGTGGCCTCGATTTTCGAGCCGCGTTGTCCGAGGCGAAGGGCCGGACGAGGTCACTTTTGAGTATTTTCTTGCTGCAATCATTCAATTCGGTACGCCAGGTCGGACCTGATTGACCCCAGTAATTACAACTTTTGGGTGTGGTGTTGAGGGATAATTAGCATACTGATGTCGCGATGCAAACTTTCAACAAACGATTTCTTGAGATTCTCCCGTAGGACTATGTCGCCAGGGTCAAGATGAGATGACAGACGTTCGACAGGAGGAATCTGGACAAGGAATCGATGCCAAAGGTTCTCTGGCTAGCCACTTTGCTGGCAACACGTGGCCGTGGATCTTTCTGATCGCCATCGTGGTGACTGGCATGGCGTACAGCTGCACCGTGGACGCCGTGACGAACGGATAACTGGGTAACACGTCGGCACCAGAACGAGCGCTGCGTTGGGGGCTAATTTGGTCTGTATGGACTTTGAACTCAACGACGAGCTGTCCGCACTTCAGATGGTCGTTCGACGGCTGTCCCAGGACAAGATCAAGCTTCGCGCGCGTGAGATTGATCGAACGGGTGAGTACCCCCAAGATGTCTTCGAACTCTTCGCCGCGGCCGGCCTGCTGGGGCTGTGTATTCCCGAACAGTACGGTGGATCGGGGGCTGGCATCTTGGGTCTGACGCTCGCCATCGAAGAGGTAACCAAATACTCGAACGTCCTCGGGTTGATGCTTCTGCTGACGCGGTTACCCACAGGACCGATCATGATCGCCGGAACCGATTCGCAGAAGCAGCGTTATTTGCCTCATATCGCCTCGGGAGAAAAGCGCGCCTCCTTTTGTCTTTCGGAAACTGGAGCGGGTTCTGACGTGGCGGGCATGACGACTCACGTCGTTCCTGACCCAAACGTCGAAGGCGGATTCCTCCTCACTGGGGCCAAGTGTTGGATTTCTGGAGCGATGCAGGCCGACTGGTTCGTGGTCTTCGCCAAGACCGGTGACGTGCAATCTCGCCACCACCGCGACATCGGGTGCTTCATCGTCGACGCCCACCAAGTCGGCGTGACACGTCCTCGAGTTGACCGCAAGATGGGGGTCAAAGGAATTGACACTGGCGACGTGGTGTTCGAAAACGTCGCGGTCGGCCCCGAGCAAGTCATCGGAGGGGGCTTTCACCTCATTATGCAGTCGCTCAACGCAATGCGTCCTCTCGTGGCCGCGCGCGGAATTGGACTGGCCGAAGGCGCTTTGATGTACGCGACGAACTACGTGAAGAATCGTCCCGCATTTGGTCACACCATCGCCGACTTCCAAGGCATCCAGTGGGAGATCGCGAAGTGCGCGACGGAGATCGAAGCGGCGCGATTGCTCACGTATCGAGCGGCGTGGCTAGCTGATCAGGGGAGATTCACGAAGGAATACGTTCCCCACTTGTCAATGGCCAAGTACTACGCGAGTGAGGTGGCCGTGAAGGCGTCGGGACTCGCAGTACAGCTTCTCGGAGCCGCCGGCTATATGGAGGACCATCCGGTCGAAATGTTCTATCGCGACGCGCGCCAATTGACCATTGTCGAGGGAACGTCGCAAGTCCAACTCGGTCTAATCGGTCGCGGTGTCCTCGCCACCGACTTGTGGTGGGACTAGGAATGATTCCGTCGAAGACTAAATGTTGACGACGGGGCAGGTCAGTGTGCGGGTGATGCCGGGGACTTTTTGGATGGCGCCGACGATGAATTTGCCCAGGTCGTCGACACTGTCCGCGCCGCAGCGAACGATGACGTCGTAGGGACCGGTCACTTCGAACGCTTCGACGACGCCCGGAACGGCGCGAGTAGCCAACACCACCGCTTCGCTCGAACCGATTTCGGACTGGATCAAGATGTACGCCTGTACCGACATGGGAGAACCTTTCATTTCGAGTGTCCCTATCATGCCGTGTTGAGCATGCAGAGCGCTAATCCTCGCGGAATCTCTTTCCGATGTGCCACTGATGGCAGTGGTCGCAGCGATAGCTCGACAGATCGACCCCGTTGAGCGTCCAGACCAATTGAGCCGCCCCCTGGGCCTCCGCTTGGGTGCGGTAGCTCTTCTTGGCGCCGCCCTCTTTGGTGAAATGTCCAGCCAATGCACCGAGGGACGGCGTGGAAATGGCGGGTCGGCGGCGTCGTTGCTTCATTGCCCACCAACTTAATGGTCCAGTAAAGTTGTTGACGTGAGCACCCAACTCGACCAAGAACTCGAAGTCTCCTCCGTTTCGCAAGTCGACGAAGGTGATCACGAGCGTTTCACCCACATCGTTCTGGAGGGCTACACGCCGAAGAAGGGGGACTTCGTTCCTCTGGGCAACTCCGTCGTCGAGGGAATCATCAATTCGAGTGCGGTGACGGCACTTTGCGGCAAGGTATGGGTCCCGGGTCGAGATCCGCAGAAGTATCCGATTTGTCCCACGTGCCGCGAGATCGCCGAGGGCTTGGGATGGTCGTTACCCGACGCGTGACGTTCGATGTGCCGGACGTGGGCCGTAGAATGATGACATGACAACCATCTTGTTCCTCGTCGGATCGCTGCGTCGCGACTCGCTCAACGCCCGTCTGGCTCAAGTGGCGGCTCGTGAATTGCCCGCCGGCTACGACGCGGTGTTCTTCGATATCGGGACGTTGCCGTTTTACAACGGGGACCTCGAAGGCGAGAACACTCCCGATGTCGTCCGACATTTTCGCGACGCGGTGCGCGGCTCGGACGGCGTCTTCTTTACCGTTCCTGAATACAACTTCGCGTTGCCGGGACTCGTGAAGAACGCGGTGGACTGGGCCAGTCGTCCCATGTTGCCTCGCAACTCCATCGTCGGCATTCCGATGAATGCGGCCGTGGCGACAATCTCGGCCACCAACGGCATTCGGTCGCTATCCGATCTAAAACGCATCTGGGCGAATTGTGGTGGCGTGACCGTCAACAGTTTTGACTTCGTACTGCAAAACGCATCCGCCAAGTTCATTGAGCAGGATGGTATTGAGACTCTCGAACCGGTCTCACTCAAGACCCTGAGATTCGCGTTGGACAACCTTGAACGATTGATCGAACACAAGTCCGGCCAAGTTGTTGAGGCGAATTGGGAAGCCTTCACCGAAAGTCTGAAGTAATGTCTCGGCTCCTCGTAGTGCGTCATCACGAAGAGGATCACGCGGGCCTCGTTGGCGACGCCTTCGTCGAACGAGGCTTCGAACTCGATGTCGTCATGATGAACGAGACGTCCTCCACGCCCAGCGTGCAAGGCTACGACGCCCTGTTGATTCTCGGATCGTCGAGCGCGGTCTACGACCGAGACGTCGAAGAGGCGTGGTTCGGTCGTGAGCTCGAGGTAATCGCCGAGGCCGGTGAACTCGGCGTCCCGGTATTGGGGATCTGTTTTGGGGCCCAGGCATTGTGCCTCTTTCACGGCGGTAGCGTTGCGCCGTCAGGCGAACCCGAGATCGGGTGGTACGAGATCGACATCGTTGCGGGCGCTGATTTTGTTTCGGGCCCTTGGTTCGAATTTCACTTTGATCGCTGTACGTTGCCTGACGGAGCGACGTTGTTGGCCACGACCCCTCGCGCCACGCAGGCCTTCGCAGTGGGCCGCAACCTGGGTGTCCAATTCCACCCGGAGATTGACGACGCCCAGCTACGCGATTGGTTGGAGTCTGCCGCTGACAGCGCCCGTGAGTTTGGACACGATATCGATGAACTCTTGGCGGAAACTGCGCGACAGTCGCCGATGGCCCGACCACGCGTCGGTGCCCTCGTTGATCTCTTTTTGCAACGCGCTCGTATTGCGGTTGTGGAATCCCCGTCAATCTGAGCGAAAATCGCCTAGTTACTAGGCTGGATGAGTGAGTTACCCCGTCGACGACCTCGAGAGCGTCCGAATCGAACGTCCCGCCGCTGGTGGTGGCGTGGGACACCTAAGTGACGGGCGTGTCATTTTCGTGCGCCACAGTCTCCCTGATGAGCTCGTTCGCGTTGCAATCACTGAGGAGACCTCCAAGTTTGCCCGTGGCGACGCGATGCACGTCCTTGAATCGAGCGCGCAACGTCGTGCGCCCACCTGCGTCTACGCGCATCCCGGTGGTTGTGGCGGATGTGATTTTCAACACGCCTCGCTCGACGCGCAGTTGTCCTGGAAAGGCGCGCTCGTGAGCGAGCACTTGCGACGGATTGCCGGAATCGAGCGCGACGTCGAGGTCATCACCCTGTCCCAGGGACTCCACACCCGTACGCGCCTTCGCTGTGCTGTGGATGAAAGAGGAAATCTGGCCCTGCGTAAGTCGCGTAGCAACGACCTTGTTGCAATTGCGAGTTGCGAGGTTGCTGACGAGCGGTTCGCTGAAGCGTTCGAAACACCATGGCACTTGGCCGAAGAGGTTGAGCTTCGAGCAATCGGTGATGGTGTTCCCTTTGCTCACGTGCGTCGTCAAACAGAACGCGGCACGATCTTTGAGCTCTGCTCGATGTCGGGAGGTTCGCTCGAACCTTCGACACATTCGCGAGTCGCGGTCGATGGACATTATTTTTCGGTGTCTCCCCGATCATTTTGGCAGTCGCATCGTGACGCTCCCGAGACACTGTTGCGCACGGTTCTCGAGTTCGCCGACGTCGCTGTGGGCGATCACGTCGTCGATTTGTTCAGTGGTGTCGGGTTGTTTTCTATTCCCCTCGCCAAACGCGTCGGCCCTGGCGGCAAGATGGTTGCCGTCGAATCGTCGCCCTACGCGGTACGCGACGCGCGCACCAATGGTGACGGTCTTCGTCAGATGCGGGTCCGCGAGTGGTCAGTGACCCCACGCGCGATCAATGACGCCGTGTCACCCGGAGATGTGGTCGTTCTCGACCCGCCACGCAGCGGGCTCGCCAAAGGAGTGGCCGCCGCACTCGTTCGGCGTTCACCGCGTCGTCTGGTCTACGTCAGTTGTGACGCCGCGACGTTCGCCCGCGATCTCAGTATTTTCTTAGGTGCCGGCTACGTCCTGCGTGACCTGCGGGTATTCGACCTATTTCCCCTGACCGAGCACGTGGAGGTCGTCGGTGTCCTTGACTTCGTCGCCTAGAGGGTGGAAAGTGCAAGTGGGGACGGAATCGTTTCGCGCCCGTTGAAGGGGGTTGACTATGTCGATCAAGTTGGATCACCACCACCGCATTACCGCCCAAAAACTGTTCGGACACCCTCTTTGCCACAACATTCAATGGATAGACGTGTGTTCACTCCTCGGTCGTTTCGGAGAAGTACACGAGACACACCGCGGTAATTGGGCTGTGACGGTGGAGGGCGAGACCATCTCGTTCGGCTCGACGAGGACTCGGGATCTGACCGAGGACCAAGTCATCAAGGTTCGTCACTTTCTCGAGGCGTACGGCGTGAAGGCGGGAGTCCTGGCCGCGTAACGCCGCTACCGTAGGTGGCGTGAGCAGCTCCCCGTACGTCTTGCTGCCACCCTCAGAGGCGAAGGAAACCGGCGGTCACGCCATTTCCTCGCCGGGACCCTTCGACCAATCGCTGGCGACTGCGCGTGCCAATATCCTTCGAGCGTTATCGACACTGGTGCAAAGCGCGCCCACGCACGAGGTGGGTCGCATTTTGAAAGCTCGTGGCGAGTTACTCGAGCGCGCCCTGGAGTCCACTCGACTCCTCGTGGACGGGAGTGCGCCATTGCTTCCGGCGTGGCAGCGCTTTAGCGGCGTGGTCTGGTCCCACCTCGATCCGGCGACCTTGAACGACGAGACACTTCGACGAGTGCTTGATTCCGTCGGGGCTCTATGGACTCTCGTGTGCGACTGACGCAATCGCAGACTTTCGACTCTCCATGAACGTGGGGTTGGTCGGCGTCGGCAACGTCGCGACCTTCTGGCGACCGAACGTGACGAGCGCACTCGAAGCGATGCCCGACGCTTGCTTCGTCAGCCTCTTACCTAAGGAGCACGCTGCGGCGATCGCTGTTTCGTCGAGCCTGACAGGTCGCTTCGTGACGGTGTCGTTCCTGCGCCACGGGGGAGCGGGTGTCGCAGGGCACGACGCCAAGGCCGTGAAGGGTGTGGTGGCCCGGCGCATCCTGCTTCGCGGTGTCGATGCCATAGAAGGGTTCCGATGGAGGGGCTGGCGTGGCCGCCGACATCACGATTCGTTCGAGGTTCGCGCCCCGCGTTCATAGGCGGGTAGCGAGAGCAGTCGACCTTCTTCTCTTGGTGTCCTGCGTACCCTTCGCGTCGATCGCTGAGCGCTAACTAGTCGCTGGTGGCGTCGATCACGACCTTGCCACGAGGTTCGTAGTCAGGAGTGTGAGCCAGTGAGTCGAGTGCCTCGCGCCAGTGGGCGAGGGCGAACTGGTGGGTCACCAGAAATGAAGGATGGATCAAACGGTCGTTGAGAAGTTCGACGACCTCCGCCCATGACTGGCGGGTGTAGGAGAAACTTCCCTGAATGATGAGGTCATTGTTGACAACGTCGTCGGGATAGAGATCGACTGCTGTGCCGTGTGCAGGGAGGCCTAGGAGAACCACGGTAGCGCCCCGGTCGGCCGCGCAGAGCGCGGTCGAGATCGCCGGTCCCTGGCCGGCGGCCTCGATGATGAAGTCGAATTTGGTGTCGCCGATGTCCAGGACGAAATCATCCACGGCCGCCTGCTGCGCCAATTCCGCTTGCGCGTGACGTCGACCCAACATCGTTACCGTTGATGGTTTGAAACGACGTAACAAGAGTGCACATAGCAATGCGACTGTGCCATCACCGATGACGAGACACCGTGATCCTTCGCTCACCTGAGCTCGTGTCAGGGCGCGCCACACGACGGACATGGGCTCGACCAACGCCGCATCGAGTGCGCTCACGTCGGGGTGTAGATCGTGAATCAGATGGGCGGGAACAGAAATGAATTCGGCGATCGCGCCGGCACGGGTGAAGCCGATCTCGTCGTACGTGCGACACCGGTTGGTGGTTCCGCGTAGGCATTCGTCGCAGCGTCCACAGGGCACGATTCCTTCGACCACCACCAGGGGGGCGAGGTCGCCTCCGTCGACGCGGCGTCCGACCCATTCATGACCCAGAACGACGGGGTAGTTCACGTACGCTTGGTCGATCGAGCCCGCAATGATCTCGAGGTCGGTTCCGCACAGCCCCGACACGAGGGGGCGAATGAGAACCTCGCCCGGTCTGGCGAGTGGCGCGGGAATCTCCTCGAGCGCGACATCGTTTGCTCCGCGCACGACGAGCGCCTTCATGACCGACCCCCGCTCAAGATTTTGGTGACTCGCTCGGCGTATTGACGTACCAATGCACCGAGTCGCCCCACGTCACCGTCAGACATGTCTGCCTTGAGGCCGGTGAGCGAGATGGCCCCTACGCAGTGGTGTTGGTGGTCGAAGATCGGCGCGCCCACGCACACGATACCCTCAGATTCCTCTTCATTGTCAACGCCAAAACCCACCAAGCGAACTCGGTCGAGTTCTTGGTGGAACTCCTCGACGGAAGTAATCGTTGACGTGGTGTGTCGGGGTAGACCCGCCTCGCCCAACACCCGCTCGACCTCAGCTGGATCGCTTTGAGCGAGAATCACCTTGCCCGCTCCAGTCGCGTGGGGCGATTCACGTTGACCCAGCGTCGCGTGAAAACGGACCGCTCCACGTCCGTCCACCCGCTCGATGAACACCGGGTAGCCGTCGTCGTTCATCGCTAATCGTGCGGTGAGTCCAGTTTGCTCAGTCAGTTCGTGCAGTAGGGGCAGGGCAATCTTCGAAAGTGAGGTGTGTTGTGACACCAGGTCACCGAAGCGCAGGAGCGCGAATCCGAGGTGGTAGCGGGGCCCGGGTTGCTCGATGTGCAGGAGTCCAAAGAGTGCCAGCGTTCGGGCAGCGGAACTGGTGGAGCTCTTGGCCATCTTCACCGCGTTGGCGAGTTCGGTGAGCGAGAGGCCACCTTCGCCAGCCTCGGCCACGGTTTCAAGTATCTCGAGGGCGCGGCCCACGCTCTTGACGGGGTAGTCCTGGGGGAGCATTTTGTTCGGCATCAGCGAACATAGTAACAATTATTTATTTGTGTGACGGTGGTTGTTGACGTGGAGTGATTTCACTGCTTAGATGGCGTTTTGAATTAACGAACGGAGTTCTGTGATTCCGAACACGAGGGATGTGCGACTGCGCCGAGTTCAACACGCGCGCACTCGACTCGCCGACGTTTCGGCACAGTTAGGTGGTCGACCCCTGGTGTTGTCGTCGACGGCGGCGGTGGCGTGGGCCACGGGCGCTATCTCGACGCCGATCGATCGAGTGGCTCCCACCGATCCCGTCTGGGTGGTATTTCGTGAGGATGAGTTGACTCTCGTCGCGAGTTCGGTCGAGGTGCAACGACTCGAGAATGACTACCCACTCGAGGCCTTGGGTCTCTCAATCGAGTCAGTGCCCTGGTACGAGGAAGATAGTCATCGTCGGCGGGTACTTCAGATGGTGGGTCCTGAGTGCGCGTCGGACGTGGCGGGACTCGGCATCGAGGCGACGTTCGAACTGACGAGGGCGCGATTGGGCCTATGTGCGGCTGAGATCGAAGTATTGACCGGTTTGGCGCGCGTGGCCACTGACGCCGTAGAAGGTGCTGTTGGGCGGTGGCGACCGGGCGACATGACCGACCGCGAGATTGCCGCCGGGGTGCAACGTCACCTCGAGACCTACGGGGCCGATGCGGTGTGTCTGATCGTGGGCGGCGACGACCGGTTGCGACGCTTTCGACACCCCATCATGTGTGGTGACGTTCCTCGACGCGATCTGATGGTGGTGGTGGTCGCACGTTCGTTGGGGATGCACGTGGCGTTGACCCGCCTGGCGAGCGTTGATGACGGCGTGACACGCGAACTAATGGAACGGTGTGAGATCGTGAATGAACACGTCCGGGGTGCCGCCCACGTTGGGGCGACGTGGGGCGAGGTGTACACCGCGATGGCTACCGGCTATCGCGTCGTGGGTCAACCCGAGGCGTGGCGCGAACATTTCCAGGGCGGCCCAATTGGTTACGGCCAGCGAGAATTCGAACTCTCGCCCGCCTCCGTCGAGAGTCCGTGGTGGAAGGAACCTATCCCAGTGGGGTGCGCTATCTCGTTCAACCCGAGTCTGGCAGGTGGAGCGAAGATCGAAGATACGTTCATCGTGGGCAACGACTCCCTGCGGTGTGTGACCCAGTCGGCGCGTTGGCCGCGGCTGAAGGGGACGACGTCGGGTACCGCAGTGCTACGCGCGAGAGAGAAGAAGGCAACATGACACATGCAGACACCGTTCAAGGAGTAGGCACACCTTTGGCGAACAAGGTGCTCGACACCGCATTGGGGCGCCACGTCGCCCCCATCGTGCGCAGCACGGCTCGATTTCCTGACGGGGCCCAATTGCGCATCGAGATCCCCTCGGTCGAGAACCCCACGGCGATGGCGGCGGTTCTTTCGGAGGCTGACGCTCACGCGGTGGTTGTTCACCGGGTGTCCCAGGGCAGTGGTTCCATGTTGCTCACCGAAGGCGAGTTGCGCGATATGAGCGTGATGGGCGCGGACCGGGGCGTGGAGGTCAACTTGTTCATCGGACCGCGCGAGGAGTTCGGCGTCGGTGGTTCCGTTCGTTCGAGTGACGGACGAGCGCTCTCGGGTCACTTGCGCGGTCTGCACCAGTTGCGTTATTCGATCGAGGACGTTCTTCGCGCCGTGGAGTGCGGTATCCGCGGATTTCTGATCGCGGACACCGGTTTGATGGAGATCTTGTCCACCATGATCTTCCAAGGAGAATTGCCGAGCGACATTGTTTTCAAGTCGTCGGCGGTCCTCGCTCCTTCCAATCCGGTGACCTTTCGTCAATTGGCCCAGCTCGGTATGAACACGATCAATATCCCCTCGGACGTGACTCTTGAGGAGATCGGCGAGATGCGCGCCCTTGACCCCACGCCGATTGACCTGTACATGGAGGCTCCCGACGCGCTTGGCGGCATGGTGCGCGGTCACGAACTCGCCGAGATCGTCTTGGTCGGCGCGCCGCTCTACGCCAAGTACGGACTGCGCAACGCGCGCGCCGTCTATCCGGCGGGTCACCAGGTGATGTCAGACGTCGTGGAGAACGTACGCGAGAAGGTACGACGTGCGGCGATCTCGCTCGAGTGGCTCGCACGTAGCGGCGAAGACGTCTCCATCTCAGAGCCGGGTGCTAAGGGTATTGGAGTACCGGTCCGATGACCCTTCGTTCGCAGGCGTGGTTCGGCGGCGAGAGTGACGTGGCCCTGGACGCGCGCGTCGCCCTCGCCATGGGCGGCAACCCTCGCCCGACCAACGACACACCCGTGATCGGCCTCGCGAACTCCTCCAGTGACCTCAATCCTTGCAATCAGCCTCTTCGCGACCTCGTGCCCGCACTGCGCGAGGGCATCGAAGCGGCGGGGGGAGTGGCGGTGGAATTTCCGGTGATGTCTCTGGGTGAGGACATCATGAAGCCCGCCGCAATGTTGTACCGCAATTTGGTGGCCATGGAAGTCGAAGAATCGTTACGCTCTCAACCTCTTGACGGTGTCATCGTCCTGGCGGCGTGTGACAAGTCGGTTCCGGCGGGGTTGATGGGGGCCTTTAGCGCTGACCTTCCGACGTTGTTAGTGATGTCGGGACCTCGACCGTCGGCCACTTTTCAAGGACGTCGCATCGGAACTGGGACTGACCTGTGGCGCGCGTGGGACAAACGTCGCGCCGGTGAGCTCACGGACGAGGAGTGGGCCGACTTCGAAACTGCCCTCACCTTGGGTCGCGGGACGTGCAATACCATGGGCACCGCGTCAACGATGGGGATCTTGTGCGAGACCCTCGGCGTAGCGTGGCCTGCTTGCACCTCGATGCCCGCCGGCGACCCGCGTCACCTCGACACTGCTCTCCTGGTGGGATCGCGCATCGTACAGATGGTGCGCGACGACGTTCGCCCTTCACGCATAGGGCGCCGGGAATTCCTCAACGCCGCCCGTGTCTTGAGCGCCATCGGTGGCTCGACCAACGCCGTGATCCACCTCACGGCAATGGCGCGTCGTCTCGGGGTCGATCTGACCTTGGCGGATTTCGATATCGCTGGCCGCAGCGTCCCGGTGATCGTGGATATCGAGCCGTCGGGCGCCGGCCTGATGGAGGACTTCGACCGCGCCGGAGCCACTCCGAGCGTATGGCGATCCCTCGGTGACCTGCTCGACGGAGACGCCGTTACCGCGACGGGAGAGTCACTTCGCGACGTCGCGAGGGACGCGCGCGACACGGGACCCGTGATCCGCTCCCGTCGACGACCCGCTGGACGCCGAAGGCGCACTGCGAGCGGTGTATGGCAACTTGGCCCCCGATGGCGCACTGATCAAACGTTCGGCGGCGACCACGGCGCTGCTACGCCACCGCGGGCCAGCTCTCGTGCTGCGTTCGGCGGCGGATGCCGAAGCCCTCGCCGTCAGTTCTGCAGTCATCGATCCCGACAGTGTCCTGGTGCTCGCGGGAGCCGGACCCGTGGGTGGTCCCGGGATGCCTGAATGGGGCATGGTCTCGTTGCCGCCCAGTGTGTTGGCACGTGGCATCACCGACATGGTGCGAGTAACCGACGCGCGCATGAGTGGGACGAGCTTTGGAACGGTGTTCTTGCACGTGGCGCCCGAGGCCGCTATTGGCGGTCCATTGTCTCTCGTGCGTACCGGCGACGTCATCAGTGTCGACGCGGACGCGGGCACCATTGAGCTCGAGGTAGATGAGATGGAGATGTCACGTCGCCGTAACGAAACCCCACCTCAACCGGTACAGGCTCGAGGCTACATTTCGTTTTATAACACCCACGTATTGCAGGCACCCGACGGGTGTGATTTCGACTTCTTGGCGGGAACGCCGGGAGTGGCGCCGCGGCTCATCGAGCCCGTGGTGGGGAGGTCTTGATTGATGCGAAGTATCAACTTTGTCTCAGTGAAGGGAGTCGACCGTCAAGGTGGCGGTCGGGCGCGTAGAGCAGGGGAACCGATATGAAATTATTGAGAAAGAGGGGCGTCGCGGCCGTGCTGGCCGCAACCGTCTTGACCGGAACGGTGTTGGTGTCGACACCATCGTGGGGTAGTTCCACTACCACATTGACCATCTGGGAGAACTACGGAACGGAGCAGAACGCCGTTGCGTTGAAGAATCTGGCGACCGCTTTCACCGCTCAGAATCCCACGATCAAGATCAACGTGGTCTCGGAACCGGCGTCGAATTACTTCTCGCTGTTGCAGTCGCGTGCGATAACTCATAATGGCCCGGATATGGCCGTCATGTGGACGGGGCTCTACTCGTTGCAGTACGCGGGTTTCCTCGACAATTTGAAGGGCAACGTCCCCGCCGCGGACTTGGCCAAGATGGAGGGACTGAGTTGGATGTCTCCATCGCTCAACTCCTCGAACGGACCCTTGGTCATGCCACTGGAGACCCAGTTCTACATTGGCTTCTACAACAAGGCGCTCTTCAAGCGTGCCGGGATCACGTCGGTGCCCACGGACTGGACCCAACTCTTTTCGGCGTGCACCGCCCTGAAGAAGATTGGCGTCACGCCATTCACGTACGGCAACGGTGGCCAGGCCCTGGGGGCGGAGTTCTATCCCTGGTACGACATGAGTTACATGATGATCGGTAACTACTCGGTGAGCCAATGGAAGAACCTCTACAACGGCTCTATCAAGTGGACCGCACCGGCGAACGTCACGGCGCTCGCCAATTGGGCCAAGCTCAAGTCCCTGGGCTGTACCAACCCGGACGTCTTGACCAAGACCAACAACATCCAGGACTTCGAGACCGGTAAGGCCGCCATGTTGATGGACGGCACGTGGGACACGCTGCAGTACACCAAGGCGATGGGCTCGAACGTGGCGGCTTTCGTGCCACCGTTCTCCGTCAAGCCAATCAAGGGCGTCGTGCAGTTCCCCGGTGACGGCATCAGCGCGATGAGCTATTCCTCGCACAAGGCCGACGACATGAAGTTCCTCACGTTCATGACGACATCCAAGGCAGCCCAGATCATCAACGCGGCGGGACTGATTCCCGACATCTCGGGAACGACCACAAGTAATTCGGTCAACCAGCAGATGTTGAACTTCGTCACGAAGCAGCACATGGCGGTCTACCCGATGCTCGACAACGTGACCCAGGTCAACGTGGTCAACACCGGATCCACCGAACTGCCGACGGTGCTCGACGGACAAACGACGCCCTCGGCGGCGCTGAGCAAGATGAGTCAAACGCTCAATGAACTGCCCGCGTCCCAACGCGGATCGCAGTACGCCGGATAACACCTTGGCGAGCCACTGGCCGGCGCGGACTGTCCGCGCCGGCCGGGTCTCCCCTTTTCGAAAGTCAGGAACATGAGTCTCACCACGTCTCTCTCGGTGGCCACGCGCTCGCGGCGCCCCGGGGCGTCGCCGCTGGCCAAACGTCGGCGGCGCGTGGGAATCCTCCTGGTGCTGCCGGCCGTGCTCTTCGTTGGTCTGCTCATCGCCTACCCCATCGGTCAAGCGATCTACTACTCCTTCACGTACTGGAACGGACTGACCACGCAATGGGTCGGCGTCTCGACGTGGACTCAGGCCTTTCACAATCCCGAGATGTGGACGGCGCTGCGCAACAACGCTGAATTACTCATCTCGGTTCCCTTTGCCCTGGGTATCCCACTGCTCGTCGCCGTCATGCTGCACCAGCGCGTGGCGGGCTGGAAGATCTTTCGCTCCATCTACTTCTTGCCCACGGCGATCTCGTGGGTCGTCATCGGCCTGGTCGCTGAGCATTTCTTCGCGTACTCGGGAACACTCAATTCCCTGCTCTCGGATATCGGAATCTCGGGGGCGCACACCGATATGTTGGGTCAGCAAAATCAGGCCCTGATCGCGCTCGGTATCACCTTCATCTTTTCGATGATCGGCACCAACACCATGTTGTTCCTGACGGGTCTGGCAACTCTGGATCCATCCTTGGAGGAAGCGGCACGCATCGACGGAGCGGGCGCGTGGCGGATCTTTCGTCACATCACCTTGCCGCACCTGAGCCGCTTCATCCAGTTGGCGTTCGTGATGACGATCATCTCGGCCTTCTCTGCGTTGTTCTCACTGATCTTTGTCATGACCAACGGTGGTCCGGGCTACTCGACGACCACGATGGAGTTCCTCGTGTACCAAACGGGCTTCAACCAGAGTGAGTTCGGCACCGCCGCGCTCTATGGAATCATCCTCTTCGTCATCACTGCTGTGGTGGGCGTGGTGCAATTACGCCTGATTGGAGCCAAAGACTCGTGAGCCTGACTTCCGCGCCCCCTGACGATGCCCCTCGCGCTACACCGGCACCTTCTAGTGTGCTTCGGCCCCGCGTTCGCCCGCGCGTCGTCGCATAGGTCGAACTCTGATTTTCGTGGCGATGGCACTGATGGCCGTCGTGATGCTCTATCCCTTCGCGGTGATGGTGCTCTTGAGCTTCAAGACCAACGCGCAGTACTTGATCGGAAGTGGCACCTCGACCCAGACATGGCAACAGATCAACTCGACGTTGCCCATTTGGCAAGAACTCTGGAACTCGACGGTCGTGTGCACCTTGTCGATCGCGATCATCCTGGTGATTGGCGTGATGGCCGGATTCTCCTTCGCCAAATTGCAGTTTCGCGGGGGCAACATCGTGTTCCTCGGCATCGTGAGCGCCATGATGGTCCCGCTGCAGGCGATTCTTATTCCCGAGTTCGTCAACATCGCCAAGACCGGGCTGACCAATAACTACCTCGGCGCGGTCGTCGTCTACGCCGCCTTGGGCACACCGTTCTCCATCTTTCTCTTCACTACGTACTTTCGTCGCATCCCCGACGAACTCATCGAAGCGGGTATCGTCGACGGTTTGGGGTACTGGGGAGTGTTGTGGCGATTGGCCCTGCCCATGGCCTTACCAGCTATCGCGACGGTGACGGTCTTGCAGTTCATCCAGATCTGGGACGACCTGTTGGTGGGACTCTTGTTCTTGCAGAATCCCGGAGAGCGCACAATCACGGTGGGTCTCGCGGCATTGGCCGCAGGTCACACGACGTCCATACCACTGTTGATGGCTGGTTCACTCGTCTCGGCGGCACCCGCCATGATCGTGTACCTGGTGTTCCAGCGTTTCTTGGTTCGCGGGCTCACGATGGGGATGGACCGATGACGAAAGTTGTATCGAGAGGAAATGACCGTGGCTGAGATTGTGTTTGACCAAGTGGCGAAGGTCTATCCGGGTGGAAACACCGCGGTGGACAATCTGTCGCTGCACGTGGCCGAGGGCGAGTTCATGGTCCTGGTTGGTCCATCGGGCTGCGGTAAGACGACCGCGTTGCGCATGATCGCCGGACTCGAGGAGATCAGCGACGGGACGATCTCCATCGGTGGTCACGTCGTTAATAACGTCTTGCCCAAGGACCGCGACATCGCGATGGTCTTTCAGAACTACGCGCTCTACCCGCAGATGACCGTTGGTCAGAACATGGGTTTCGCATTGAAGATTCGTAATGTTCCCAAGGACGAGATCGCTCGGCGCGTCAACGAGGCGGCCAAGATCTTGCACCTCACGGAGTACCTCGACCGTCGACCCAAAGCACTATCGGGCGGCCAACGTCAGCGTGTCGCGATGGGCCGAGCCATCGTGCGTGAACCCCAAGCCTTCTTGATGGACGAACCTCTTTCGAACCTCGACGCTCAACTGCGCGTCGAGATGCGTTCGGAGATCTCGCGAATTCAGCGATTGTTGGGCGTTGCCACCATCTATGTCACTCACGATCAGACCGAGGCGATGACGATGGGTGACCGCGTGGCGGTAATGCGTGGGGGGATTCTCCAACAAGTGGCGACTCCTGAGCAACTCTACGACCATCCCGCCAATTCGTTCGTGGCCGGGTTCATCGGCTCACCACCGATGAATCTGGTGAACGCCACGGTGGTCGAGACCGGCGGGGAGCTTCGCGCCCATTTCGGCGACCAGAGCGTGGAGATCCCCGATATGTATCGTGGCTCACACGACCTGGACCGGCTCTTGACGCGACCAGTGCTCCTCGGAGTGCGCCCCGAGGACCTCACGCTCTGCGCACCCGAGACGCCGGGACGATTCTGCGCGACCGCCACTCTTCGTGAAGCGCTCGGTTCAGAGGTCTTGGCGCACATCGCCTTTGGTCGCGACGAGGATATCGTCACCGACGACACGGACTCGCAGAGCCCGGGAGGACACTCACGACGGGTCGTCGCGCGACTGGGCGCTCGCGCCCGTGTGGTGGTCGGGGATCGACTCGACCTGACGCTCAACCCGGAGAATTTACATTTCTTTGACGCCGAGAGTGGCGAGACTCTGAGGAGCGCATCATGAGTGGTTACGTCGATGACGCGCTGGACCTACGCACTCTTGGCCACTGGTCTGGATCACGCTGAGGGGATCTGCTGGGACCCCGTTCGTCGTTGCTTGTGGGCGGGTGGTGAGGACGGACAGATCTATCGTATTGAGCTCAACGGCGACGTGACGATTGCTCACACGATCGCCGGCGGGGTCTTGCTCGGTGTGGCCCTTGACGCCCACGGCGCCCTCTACCTCTGTGACGTGGGCAACCACACGGTGTGGCGCTATGACCACCTGTCGGCCCCCGAGCGGTACGGTCCGACGATCGATTACCCGAATTACGCGGCGTTTGGGCCAGACGCGACGCTCTACGTCTCGGATTCGGGGTCATTCACCGAAGCGACCGGCTCGATCGTGGCGATCGCACCCACGCTGAGTCACTACCGTCTCGCACTGCCCGACGTTCAATACGCCAATGGTCTGTGCGTGCACGAGGGCATCCTCTACTACGTTGCGTCGGCGCTGCCGGGAGTGTGGCGCGTGTCACTCGATGGGGGAGAACCCGAGTTGGTCACCCGCCTGAGTCGTTGCGTCCCCGACGGTCTGGCCGTCGACGCGAACGGCGCACTCTACATCTCGTGCTATCAACCCAATCAGGTCTGGCGGGTGCGCCGCGACGGCGAGGTCGAGCTCATCATCGACGACTGGACGGGTGAGTTCATCTTGTCACCCACCAACGTCGCCTTTTACGGCGATGATTTGGACCGTCTCGCCCTGGTGTCGCTGTGCGGGCATTCGTTGACGAGTGTCTCGGTGGGTGTGGTGGGTGCCGAGGTACTTCGACCAATGATCAAGGAGTGACGTGAACGTACTGAGTTACAACCCCACGACGGGCGTGAGTGAATCGACTGATTTTGTCGAGACGACGACACTCGACGTGGCCGCCACGTGCGCTCGAGCGCGCGCGGCCGCCACGGTCCTGGCCGCCAAGCCGTTGGCCTGGCGAGTAGCGCTGCTCGAATCGATCGCCACGAGCCTGGAGGCGGACGCGGCGGCCATCATCGCCTTTGCGGTCGCCGAGACGGGACTGGGCGAAGCGCGACTCACCGGTGAGCTCAAGCGCACGTGTTTCCAGTTCCGTTTCTTCGCGAGTGTCGTTCGTGACGGCGGCTTTCTCGAAGCCTCCATCGATCACGCCTACGACTCGCCCATGGGACCCCTGCCGGACCTGCGTCGACAACTCGAGCCGCTCGGCGTTATTGGTGTCTTCGGCGCATCGAACTTCCCCCTGGCCTTCTCGGTCCCCGGTGGGGATACGGCCTCGGCCCTCGCGGCCGGGTGCAGCGTCGTTATCAAGGCCCACCCGGCGCACCCGAGAACGTCCTTTGCGACGTTCTCGGCGATCGAGCGCGCCGCCCGTGAGCTCGACGCACCCCACGCCACGGTGAGCCTTCTTTTTGGGCTCGACGCGGGCACCGCCTTAGTGGACAATACCGACGTCGCCGCCGTGGGCTTCACTGGTTCTTACGCGGCGGGTCGCGCACTCTTTGACCGAGCGCAGGCCCGTTCAGTGCCGATCCCTTTTTACGGCGAGCTCGGTAGCGTCAACCCCTTGGTCGTCTCGCCCTCGGCCGCCGCGGAGCGAGCCACCGTTTTGGGTGAAGGTCTGGTCTCGTCGGTCACCCTCGGGGCTGGACAGTTCTGCACAAAGCCCGGTCTCCTCTTCATTCCCGCGAGTGCCGACGGTGACACAGTGGTGGCGTCAGCCGTCGCCGCCCTCGAGAAGGGCACGGGCGCGACGATGTTGAGCGCGGCCATTCGTGAGCACTTCGAATCCGGCGTGAACGAACTCGCGTCGCTCGAGGGCCTTGAACTCCTCGCCCGATCGACTGCGTCACCGAGTGATGCCGGTTCGTTCGCGGCACTATTCGGCGTCGATGTCGCGACGCTGCTCGTTCAGCGCGAGGCCCTGATGCGTGAGTACTTCGGTGCCCTGGCAGTCATCGTGCGCTACTCATCATTCGATGAGTTGGCTCACGCTCTGGACGCGCTCGAGCCGGCACTGACCTTCACGCTGCACGTGGGAGACGATGACGACATGGCGCCGGCGCTACTGGCTCGCGGAGCCGCGAAAGCGGGTCGGGTCATAGTGAACGGGTATCCCACCGGGGTCGGCGTCTCGTGGTCGATGCACCACGGCGGCCCCCATCCCGCGGCGACGAGTTCACTGCACACGTCGGTGGGCGCCACGGCGATCCGTCGGTGGTTGCGACCCGTGTCGTATCAAGGCGTCGCCGCCAAGTGGCTACCTGAGGCCTTGCGCGATGACAATCCACTGGGGATCCCTGTACGAGTTGACGGTGTCCTCCTGGCGCGCGACGTCTTGTCGTGACGCTGCTGGTGACGTACGAACTACTTACCTTGAGTGACGGGCGTGAACTGGAGTTCGCGACCAATGACGTCATCGGCGACGCGGCGGCGATCTTTCACCAGGGGACCTGCACCGATTTGTGTGGGTGGTCGAGTTGGCTCGAGGAATTGGCCCGGACCGGCGTGCGCGCGGCGGCCTTTAATCGTTCAGGTTACGGTCGTTCGAGCCCCATTGCCGCACGACGGACGGTGGACGTGTGCGGTGACGTGTCGCAACTGGCGACACACCTGAACCTCACGTCGTTCGTCTCAGTGGGCTGGTCGGGCGGCGGGTCGCACGCACTCGCCACCGCACTGGACCGGCGATGTCGTGGCGTGGTGACCGTGGCGGGGATCGCGCCCTATGGTCTTGACAACTTCGACTTCTACGAGGGGATGAAGGCCGGCGACGTGGCGGAGTATCACGCGGCGCTGCGCGACATCTCAGAACTCATCGAGATGGTGTCCAGCGGTGGACTCGGGAGCGAGTGGTGCGAGCCCGATCGCGTTGCGATGACGACGAAAGCCATGGATGAGCTGCGTGCCGCGATGGAGCGCACGTCGTCGTTCGGGTGGCGTTGCCTCGAGGACGACTACAGCTCATATCTCTCTGCGTGGGGCTTTGACGTGGAGGACATCACGGTGCCGGTCGTAATCTTTCAGGGCGGCCTTGACAGCAACGTCCCCCCGGGACACGCGCGTTGGTTGACCAGTCATATCCCCGGCGCTGAACTCCGGTTCTACCCCGATGAGGGTCACATTTCTTTAGTCCTGTCGCGGCGCGACGACATTCTCGCCACCGTGGGAGCGCTACTCCTCGAGGGCGCCGAGTTCGCGTAGGAGGGCCACGACGCGTGCGCGAATATCGTCGCGAATGCCTCGCACCACTTCGAGGGTCTGACCGGCGGGGTCCGTGAGGACCCAATCCTCGTAGCGCTTGCCCGCGTAGTAGGGGCACGCGTCGCCACATCCCATGGTGACGATGACGTCGGCTGAGCGGGCCATCTCATCGGTAAGTTTCCTAGGTTGCTCGCCACGTATGTCGAGACCGGCCTCGATCATGACGGTGACCACCGCGGGATTGAGCGTCTCGCCCGGCGCGGACCCGGCTGAATGGATGACGGCACGGGGTCCCGCGAGTTGGCGAGCGAAGGCTGCGGCCATCTGTGAACGCCCCGCGTTGTGGACGCAGAGGAAGAGGATCTCGGGTGTCATGAGGGCTCGGCCACCGCAGCATCGCCGCGCGTGCTCGGCGCGCGTGATGGAAAGAGGTACGCCACCAGGGCCCACGACAACGTTGCCCCCACGAGTTCGGCGAGGATGAACGCGGGCACCGACGACGGGGCGATACCGGCGAATGTGTTGGAGAACATTCTTCCGATGGCGATGGCGGGATTGGCAAAACTGGTCGACGACGTGAAGAAGTATGCCGCCGCGATATAGGCGCCGACGGCCGCTGGTGTTCGAGCTGAGTCCCCATTTCGGTCCAGCGCGAAGATGACGAGGATAAGACCAAACGTCGCGATGAGCTCGGACCAGAGGTGCGGACCACTCGCACGGTGGTGCGTCGAGATACTCACCGTCGACAGGGCGAACATGGTATTGGCGACCAGGGCGCCCGCGACGCACCCCAGAACCTGCATCGGCACGTATGTGGCCGCCTGGAACCAACTCATCGCACCCGACGCGGCGTTCACCAGGGAGACGACGGGATTGAAGTGCGCTCCCGAGACAGGGGAGAACACCAGGATCAAGACGTAGAGGCCGGCCCCGGTGACGAGGGCGTTTATCAACAAGTCGAGACCGATGTCGTTTGGCGAGAGTTGGTGAGCGGCGATGCCCGATCCAATGACGATGGCCGAAAGGAAGGCGCTGCCGATGAACTCACCAACGAGTCGACGGGTGAGAGATACCGATCTATGCACCACCATTCCCCTAACATTGATATATGTCAATCAGTATGGCAAACAAATTGATGAGTGTCAATGTGAAGCGAACGTGGCCCGACGCGTAATCACCGTTCCCGTCGAGTCAACGCTCGAAGATTGTTGTCCGGTGACGTCTCAGATGATGACCGAAAATGACGCCCGTGAGGTCGCCGCCATTTTCGACGCCCTGAGTGACCCGGTTCGATTGCGCATCTTCTCGATGATCGCGGCCGACGGCGAGGTCTGTAGTTGCAATCTCGAAGCGCCGGTCGCCAAGAGCCAACCAACGGTCTCGCACCACACCCGAGTTCTCGCCGGGGCCGGCCTCATCATCGGTGAGAAGCGCGGTCGCTGGACCTATTGGCGAGTCGTCGCGGGTCGACTCGACTTGGTGGCGAAGTTGTTGGGCACCTCGAGGTCGTGACGGCCTCGCGCGGTGACGTGAACTGACAAACTGTCGTTCAGTGGAAACTTTTTCGCCTCCGGTCACCACGGCACGACTCGTCCTTCGCGAGATCACCGAGGACGACCTGGAGAATCACGTGCGTCTCTTCTCCAATCCAGAGGTGGTGCGCTTCCTCTACGACACCCAGATGACCTCCGAGGAGTTGCGCGCTCACCTCGCTCGGCGCCTGTGGCACGGGGTTCCCACCGAAGGAGCGTGGTGCAATCTCGCTGTCGAACACGAGGGCGTCTATGTCGGGGAGGTGGGTCTGGGAACGCTCAGCGCCGCTCACCGGAGCTTCGAGCTCGGCTACGTCTTTCTTCCCGAATACCGAGGCTTGGGTTTTGCCACCGAGGCCGCACGCGCGATGACCGACGTCGCCTTTCGAGATCTCCGCGCGCACCGGGTGATCGCGCGACTTGACGCTCGCAACGATGCCTCACGCCACCTCTTGGAGCGGTTGGGCTTTCGCCACGAAGCGCATTTCGTATCGAACGAATTCGTCAAGGGCGAATGGTGCGACGAACTCGTCTACGCAGTCCTCCACGACGAGTGGGCCACCACCGGCCCCAGCGCGAACTAGCTGTCGCGAGTCCGCCAGTACGGCGGTGTCGTCTCGATGCGCGCGAGCGGTGAAGCCACCTTGCCGAATCGTCCGTCGTTGGCGCGCCACGAATCGTACGCGGCGTCGATCTCGGCGCGAGAACGCGCCACGAAGTTCCACCACATGAATATCTGGTGGTCGAGGGGTACGCCTCCCAGGACGATAACGGTCGCGTCGTGACGGGCGTCGAGACGAAGCTCGTCGCGTCCCGGAGCCATATAGGCCATCGTGCCAGGACCGAGTTCACGTCCGTCGACGTCAATCAGTCCTTCGAGCACGATGACGCCGTGCTCGAAGGACCCATCGAGTGCGAAGTCGCTCGTACCGCGAAGTCGAAGGTCGACGCCTACCAGCGGTGAGTCGGGTCGGGCGGGACTGGTCGTGCCATGAAAATCACCGATCAGCACCGTGGCAATGGCGTCGCCCACTCTGCACGCGCGGCAAGTCGTCGTGATGCTCGAATCGGGCCACCTCATCGCGAGCTGCCGTCGTCTTGGGCGATCCATAATTGAATTCCCTGGAGCACGCCGCGGTAGTGGCCAGTCGCTTCCTCGGCGTGCGACACGCCGTGACCGGCGGTCATGAGATTCAGCTTGCCGGCGCTGATGACCTGTTCGGTGCCGAGTGAGTCACGGTGCAGGGCCTGCCCATCGATGAGCCACGTCACGGTCTGGAGTCCGATGTGCGGATGGGGACCGATGTCGAGCCCACTGCCCTCGGTGACGTCGGCGGGTCCCATGTGGTCAGCGAAACACCACGCGCCGATGGTTCGTCGAGCTCGCTGGGGGAGGGCGCGACGCACCGTCAAACTTCCGACCGGGGCGGAGTGCGACGTGAGAACCTCCGCCGCGGATTTCTCGTTATCGTTTGGTGTCATGGTGTCTCCCGTCATCAAATTACCCAGTGCCGTCCTATGCTGGTGCGTGGCGAACTCATCACCGCGGTCAGAAAGTTCTGGTGTCATCGTGGTGACCAGCGAACACTCACAACGCTGAGGGCGGCGAGGGCGTCGCGTAGCATCACGTTGTCGATGTCGCGTGCGACGTCGGCGTTCATGGCTGTCGCCACCTGACTCAGCACCTCGGCGTAACGTTGCCCGTCCTCACTCAAGGTCACGAGAGTCTTACGGGCATCTAGCTCGTCGCGCTTCATGTCCACGTACCCGCGTTCGCGAAGGCCTTCGACGATTTTACGAGTTGCTTGGCGTGAGACACCGACGACGTCGGTGAGATCGACCAGGGCGGCCGGCCCGTGACGGAGGCGACGTAGTACCACGGTGTCACTGCGTTTGAAATGCTCGTAACCAAAGGCGTTCACGCGGCGCTGTGATTCCTGGACCCAGCGAAGTCGTGCCAGAGCGAGTGCGTCGCCGAAAGCCAGTTCGCGAGAGGAAACCTTCATATCCTCACCCTACTTTATGCAACTAAGTTGCATATATGATACCGTAGGCCCCGACGACCACACCAGGTCGACGTACACATAGGTGGTGCTTATGGGCGTGATGACCACGTTTATCCCAGATGCGGCCTCGCGATCGCTCGCCGTCGCGTCGATCGTGGCGATGGCGGTTGCCCTGGTCGCCCTCGTTATCGCGCACGTACGAGCGACGGGGCTCTCGCCGTGGCGCAACCCAGTGAGTCAGTACGGCATCTCATCGGCAGCTCCCTGGTACCGATTGCAGACGCTGTCGATGGCGACGGCCGCGCTGGCGCTTGCCCTCAGCCTCGGCGTGAGCATGCGTGGCGGGGGACTCGCGTTGGTCCTCGCGAGTCTGGTCGTCTTCGCCCTGGCACGGTCGGTCATCTCGTGGTTCCCGATGGACGCTCCCGGAACGACGCGAACCCTGACGGGTGCACGACACGGCGTCCTCGCGATCGTGGCATTCGTCGCCGTGGGACTGGCTGCCGATCGATTGGAAAACATCTTGACGACCCTCCACGGGGTCTCGTGGTGGGCCACTGCCACTCGTTGGTTCGCCGTCGCGCTCGTGGTGACCTTGTTGATCATGGTCGTATCGCGGAACGTTCCCCTCTTTCGGCGCTATTTCGGACTCGTCGAGCGGGCCTTTTACGTGGCGTGCAGCGGCTTCTTGTTGCTGAGCGCCGTAGCGAGCGCGATCGCACGTTCTTAGACGTGATTTAAGGTTACTCCTCACTCTACTACGCCAAACGTAGTAGTGTGAGGAGATGAAGCAACGCATGACTCCATCGGCCCTACGACGGTCCAACGATCCGTCCCTGCTCATCTTGACGAGCCTGGCCCAGGGTCCCAAACACGGATACGCCCTCTCGAAAGACATTGAAGAATTCGCGGGCGTGGTCCTCAGTCCCGGAACGCTCTACGGCGCGATCACTCGACTGGAGGAGAGCAGACTTATCGAACCCGAAGCAGAAGTTGACCGTCGTCGCCCATATCGCATGACTGCGGCGGGATCGCCGCGCATTGGCCGAAGTATTGGCGGACATGACTCGTCTCGCCGCAGTTGGTACGCAACGACTTCGATCCGCTCACCTGGAGGACAGCGTGAGACCATTCACCGATGATCTCCAACGGCTCTGCGTGGTATCCCCAGCGCGTGGCGCGAGCGGTATGGCAAGAACTGATTGACCTCCTGCCGACACCTATGGCGGCGCAGATCCCGTGCGCACTCGCGGCGAATGGGCCATGTTCCGGCGTTCAATGAACGTGGTCGCGACGCGGGATCGTTGGGCCCCGTCGTCTCGAGACGACCGGGTTCGAGGTGGTGCCCTGTCGTCTTGGTGGCGTGGTCACTCTTCGTCGTCGCGGGTTCGGGATTCGCCAAGTACAGCGAACATTGGTCCGCGTGACGCCGCGAGTCGGATCAACTGTCCCCACCGTCGCCTTTGACGTCGTGCAGTGGCGCCGCGTTCTTCGCGACGGTATGTGCGCATCGCCGCGCTGATGTCGTTGCCGAGTTTCGTACGGTTCTGCGCGGCAGGGGGAATGGGACCATCGTTCGACTCGTGTCGCCCCGCGTTGGTGGCGGGCTGTGTCTCGATCCTCTCAACAGTGGGCATCGTTGTTTTGGCCCATCACTTGGGCTCTGCGCAGCGTAATGTCGTCGAGTCCCTACCTCGGTTTGGTCGCGCTCGGATGGGCTGGACTTTTGGTGGTGTGCCTCGGCGCCATCATCATTACGATCGGGCGCGTCGTTCTGCGACTGGATTATTCCGCGCTCAACTCGATTGGTCTCGCTCGTTGCCGCGTTATTGGCGACGGTGGCGATGGTCACGATCTTCGTCTCGATGTTGGTGTGGTGGATCGCGATCGCCCAACACGCCAGCTGGTTCTTTGCTTCGGGAATCGTGGGTCGACCGGGAACCTCGGCGCCGGTCGTGATGGTGATATGTGGGTCCCTGATGTTTGTTGGTGTCGTGGTGGCCGCCTGCGGGATCGCGGCGTACCTTCAAAGTTCTCGACACTCGTCCGGCGACGTAGCGCTCGCTGCGCGCGATATCCGGACTGCGCCACAACGGTGCTTCGCTTCCGTGATGTGATCTGGACCTTGACTCGTTCAACATATTGAAGTCTTAGAGATCGCGACTCGACTCGCGAATTTTCGTAAAGTGCGGTAATTATGCTCGCTGCGGTTCATGGACGACACCAGTGGGTATCGGCCAACACGGGAGCCCCTGGGCGAGACTAGTGGGATGGATGGACGACAGAGGGACGGTGGGTGGTGACTTCGTCGAAGAAATGCTAAATCAAAGGAATTTCGACAAGAACGTCGCGCTCTCAGTCTTTCCATCACGATGGGCATGGCTCTCGCGGTCGTGGGTATTTCAATCGGCATCATCGGCGGTTCGCAGATCGTCCTCTTCGACGGGTTCTATACATTCTTGGGAATTGGACTGACGTGGATGGCCATGCGCGTGTCGCACTTGGTCGAAGAAGGTCCGACCATCCGGTACCCCTATGGGCGCGAGGCCCTCGTGCCCCTCATCATCGGCATTGAGGGAGTCGCATTGCTCGCTACGTGCGCCTACGCGAGCTTTCAATGCGGTGCTGTCGATCATCGGTGGGGGCACCGAAGTGCCCAACGGATGGAGTCTGAGTTACGCCGTCACCGCCCTGATCATCCCGGCGTTCATTTGGTGGCGACTGCGACGGGTGGCGAGAAAATCAGAACTGGTACGTGCCGAGGCGACACAGTGGCTCGCCGGAGCGGGTCTAGGACTCGCCATCTTCCTAGCTTTCGGAGCCGCGCGACTGATGGTCGGAACAAGTTGGGCGCTCGGGGCAAAATACGTCGACCCCTCTCTCGTGATCGCCACGTGTTGTCTCTTCGTGATTCCGCCCGCGGGTATGGTGCGAACGACGTTCATCGAATTGATTGAGGGCATCCCCGACGGCGAACTTCAAGAGGCGGCACAACTCGCCTTGGACCACGTGGCGTTTCAATTCTCACTGACCGATCGCCATATGCGAATGACGAAGATCGGAAGAAAGTTCTACGTCGAGATCGATTTCGTGGTCGATCCGGGGTGGACGGTGGCCCAGTCCGATCAAGTTCGTCAAGTTCTCTTTCGCATGTTGAAAACCATCCCGCATGACCTCTGGCTCACCCTTGAGTTCACCGCTGATCGCGCCCTGGTCGACTAGTACCCAGATGTTCTCGAACGAGAGAACTTTTTGGGCACCGTCGCGGAAGTTCACAACGCTTGACAAATATGCGACCGCGCTCTCTTGTCGTTGCGTGAACTGAGAACATCTCGTCGCCGACGTTGTCGAAAGTGGAACTAATCCTCGTGAAGCATTTCGCGTCGAATCTCTTGGGTGTGTTCGCCTAATGTCGGGGGAGCTCGGCGCAGTGAGACGTCGCTTCGCCCGTATTTGAGTGGACTACCGGGCAGTTCAATCAGACCAAGATTGGTGTGGTCGGCCGACCAGACGAGATCTTGTTGGCGCACCTGTTCTGTGGCGTACACCTGGTCGATCGTCTTGAGCTGACCCGCAGGAACACCCGCTGCTCCAAAAATCGCCAACCATTCCTCCACCGTGTGTTCGGCGAGTTGTGTGGCGAGTAGTTCGTGGAGTTCGACCTGATGCTCGATTCGCTGGGCGTTGGTGCTGAAAATCTCAAGCGAGGGGTCTATGGCGACCAGGGGTGCGAAGCGGCACCAGATCGCGTCGTTCCCTACCGCGATCACCAGGGGCTCGTCACGCGCAGCGAAGACGCCGTATGGGCACACGGTGGGGTGGTGATTTCCGGAGAGTGGAGGGACTTCATTGGCCACTAAGAATCGCGTCGCCTGAAACGTATGAAGGCCGATTTGACCAGCGAGGAGTGACGTCGAGACCCGTTGGCCGCGCCCGCTCGCCTTGCGCTCGATGAGACCGCCCAAAATGCCGATGACGCCAAAGAGTCCAGCGGTGATATCGGCGATTGGTACTCCGACCTTGACCATCGGACCCTCGGATTCACCCGTGATTGACATCAGTCCCCCCTCGGCCTGCAAGATGAGGTCGTATCCGACACGGTCGCTGTCGGGGCCGTCATTGCCGAAACCACTGATCGACAGTCGAATCAGGGACGGATTTATGGACTCCAAGTCCGCGTCCGCGAGACCCAATCGCCCCATCACACCAGGACGGAAGTTCTCAATGAGTACGTCGGCCCACCCAATGAGTTCCTCCAGGAACGGTCGTTCGTCAGGGTCCTTGAGGTCAATCGCCACACTGCGCTTGTTTCGATTGGCCGAGAGGAAGTATGTGCTCTCGCGCCCTCGGGGCGTGTCGACGAATGGAGGACCCCACTGACGAGTGTCGTCACCACAACCGGGTTGTTCAACTTTGATGACGTCGGCACCGAGGTCGCCCAGAATCATGGCGGCGTAGGGCCCGGCGAGTACGCGTGAAAGATCCAAGACGCGAATCCCGTCAAGCGGTCCGCCAGGGCGCACCAAAGGTGTTGGGGTGGAGTGGGAACTCAACGGGGCTGCTCTCTTGGTGAAGTGATGGCGCTCGGATTGAGCACCAAATTGGCATGACGCGACGTTACTGAGGAGGTCGTCAAGGAATGGTGGGCACTCAACCAAACGATAGTGCTGGGCAGCTCACGTGTCGAAGAGCGGAAGGCGTCGCGTGAGTCAATGCCGTTGCCCGGGAGTCCAAGATCCTTCATGTCTATTGGAATGCGTAGGTCTGCGGCCAGCGCCACGAACTGCATCAAGGCGTCAGAGCAGCGATATGCAGTCCAGGGACCGAGCCGCGGTCGAGAATGATTTCATCCCCTACGACCGCTGATGCGCACTTCCAATCCGTGGAGATGCCGGGAATCGAACCCGGGTCCGTCTGCTTTTTAGTGATCCTTCTCCGAGCGCAGCGCACGGAAAATTGTCGAGATCACCACCACCGCGTGCACCAGAGGTGATCCGTAGTTAGCTAAGTTGTCCCAACGTCACCACTAACGAGTGTCGAAGGTAAGTCCCACTTTTTTGACGCCCATTATCTGCACCGCGGGACTGGGCACAGGTGGACGTTGCTGCCTAAGCAGCAAGCACAAGCTGAGGCTTGGCGTTTATTTTTGTTTCCGGCTCTTTTACGTGGTTCCGGAGACCACGGCTCGCTTCTCTCACCTCAACGTCAGACGTCGAAACCAATCATCCCCATGTTCTCTCAACCAATTTGGCTGGGACTCAATTCTACCGCGGATTGGGCTCCAGTGATCAGCCAAATTTCTCAGCATTGCGAATGCTGCGCGCCATCTCTCGATTGGCGTCGCGCTCGGCGATGGCCTGGCGGTGATCGTGGAGTTTTCGGCCCTTGGCGAGGGCAATCTCGACTTTCGCTCGACCGTCCTTGAAGTACATCTTGAGCGGGACGATCGTAAGAGGTTGGGACTTCGTCTTGTCGATCAGTCGGATGAGTTCGTGGTGGTGCACCAAGAGTTTGCGCTTGCGATCCGGGTCGTGACTTCCAAAACCAACGGAGTACGACCACGGCGGGATGTGCGTTTGGAAGAGCCAGAGCTCACCCTCGTCCACTCGTGCGTAGGCCTCAGCGATCTGGGCTTTTCCTTCGCGAAGTGATTTCACTTCCGAGCCCGTGAGGACCAGTCCACATTCGAGCGTTTCGAGAATCTCGTAATCGTGGCGCGCTCGCCGATTGGAGGCGACGATACGGTCACCGTTTAGCGTCTCGGACTTTGCCTTCGCCCGGCGCTCTTGCATTTGTTTGGCTCGGGCCACGTGACAAGCGTACCGAGAGCGAGGCCTTCGTGGCTTCACTATCGTGTCTGGGTGCTCACCTTGACGTCGTCTCACCACGCGGCCATGGTCGCTACGTGTATTCGCGCTCTTCCCGACGAGGGATGCGGACTTCTCCTGGGCACGCCCGACGGTCACGTCACCGACGTCGTGGCGAGCCCCAACGTGGCCGCCTCGGCGAAGGTCTACGAAATCGACCCAAAAGTGCTGCTACGCGCGTTTCGTCGGGCCGACGAGGCGGGCCTCGAGGTCATTGGCGTGTTTCACTCCCATACCCATTCGGCGCCCTACCCCAGCGCGACCGACGTGCGCCAAGCGCCGGATCCGGCGTGGCACTACGTCCTCGTGTCTTTAGCGGCCCTACCCCTCGAGGTGCGCAGTTATTCGATTATCGACGACGTGGTGACCGAAGAGGCGGTTTTGATCCAAGCGGTCACGGGCTCTGGCGCGGACGATTAAAGTTGACGAGGTTGGTCAGGAATTGATTCCTCGTCGAAAGTGAATATATGTCGGCATTGCTACGTATCCCTACCGTCCTGCGCCCCGCCATGGGAGGTGAGTCGACGATCCTCGTGGATGGTTCGACGATCGGTGACATCCTGGCACAGGTGACTCAGAAGTATCCGGCGGTCAAGGGGCAACTGCTCAACGACGACGGGACGTTACATCGATTCCTCAATGTCTACGTGAACGATGACGATGTACGGTACCTCGGCGGTGTCGACGCCCCCGTGGCCGAAAGTGACGAGATCACCTTGCTCCCTGCGGTGGCCGGGGGAGCCTGGTAGTGACGCGCTACGCGTCGGTCCTCGACCTGATTGGTCAGACTCCCATCGTGGACGTGAGTGCGCTCTCACCGTCTCCCGACGTGACTATTCTCGCCAAACTCGAAGGTCGCAACCCGGCGGGCTCGGTGAAGGACCGAGTGGCCTTGTCCCTCATTGATGCGGCCGAGGCCCAAGGCGTCTTGGTGCCCGGCAAACCTGATCAGATACTCATCGAGCCCTCGTCAGGCAATACGGGTATCGCCCTCGCGATGGTGTGTCGCCTGCGCGGGTATCACCTCAAAGTGGTGCTGCCGTCGAACGTCTCGCCCGAACGGCGCCAATTGCTGTTGGCGTGGGGGGCTGAGATCATTGACTCCCCAGGCAGCGAGGGATCAAACGGTGCTGTTCGCTTGGCCCAGGACCTCGCCGGGCAACACCCCGAGTGGGTCTTCCTGTACCAATATGCCAACCCCAACAATCCGTTGGCTCACTACCGGACCACCGGACCAGAAATATTGCACGACGTTCCCGAGATCACCCACTTCGTGGCGGGGTTGGGGACGTCGGGCACCCTGATGGGCGTCGGGCGGTATTTGAAGGAGCATAAGCCCGACACACAGATCTGGGCGGTCGAGCCACCGAGCGGTGAGATGGTCGATGGACTGCGCAGTCTGGACGACGGCTACATCCCACCGATATTCACCGACAACGATGGCGCGCACCTGCTGGACCGCAAAGTTGTGGTACGTCCCAAAGAATCCATCGAGTGGACTCGTCGTATGACCGAGGTCGGCCTCTTCGTGGGGATCTCCTCCGGAGCGATTATGGCGGGTGCGGTCAAGTGCGCGTCACTGCTCCCATCGGGTCAAAGTGCCACGATCGTGACGGTCGTGTGCGACGACGGATGGAAGTACTTGTCGACGGGGGCCTGGAGCGACGACATCGACGAGGTCGTCGAGCGCGCAAAAAAGATCATCTACTTCTAGACGTCCGACATTCTCCACTACCGTTGTCGGTCGGATGATCATTGAGGAGAATCATGTCTGAACTACGTAGCGACGGGCGCACACCCGATCAAGCTCGACCCTTGTCCTTCGAGCGTGACTATACCGAGATGGCGCTGGGTTCGGTCCTCGTGAGTTTTGGACGGACGCGAGTGCTCTGTACGGCGTCGGTGCAAGAAGACGTCCCTCGTTGGCTTCGTGGGTCGGGCAAGGGCTGGGTCACGGCCGAGTACTCGATGTTGCCCGGCTCAACACCCGAGCGCGCCGTGCGCGAGGCCGCCAAGGGAAAACAGTCGGGCCGCACTCAAGAAATACAGCGACTCATCGGACGATCGTTACGCACGGTCACACGACTCGAGGCGATGCCCGAGGTTTCGATCACCGTCGACTGCGACGTCCTACAAGCCGATGGTGGTACTCGTACCGCGTCGATTTGTGGAGGCTACGTGGCCCTGCACGACGCACTGAGCAGACTCGTACAGCGCGGCGTACTACGCGAGCATCCCCTCACTGATTTGGTCGCCGCGGTGTCGGTCGGCGTAATTGGTGGGGTGCCCATGCTCGATCTACCCTACGAAGAGGACTCTCGCGCCGACACCGACATGAATGTCGTGATGACCGGATCAGGGGGATTCGTGGAGGTCCAGGGAACCGCCGAATTGGCGGCGTTTTCGCGCGACGAGTTGAACGAACTGTTGGACTTAGCGGCTAGTGGCATCGCCGCAATTCATGTTGCGCAACGTGACGTGCTCGCGGTCGCACCCCTCGCGCGTCCGTGATCACGTTTGTGCTCGCCACGGCCAACCCTCATAAGGCCGACGAGATGCGCGCTGTACTCGACGAACTCGCGGTGACCTTGATCTCTCGACCCGGTGACGTTCCCGACGTCGACGAGACCGAATTGACCTTGGAGGGAAACGCTCTGCTCAAGGCGCGCGCTCTTGTGAGTGCGACTGGCCTCGCCGCTATCGCCGACGACACGGGACTCTTCGTCGACGTTCTCGACGGGCGGCCCGGAGTCTTCAGCGCACGATATGCCGGCGAGGGAGCCAGTGACGCCGACAACGTCACTAAGTTGCTCGAAGAAATGAACGACGTGCAGGGCGCAGCACGCAGGGCGCGCTTTCGTACGGTGATTGCCGTAGCGTACCCGTCAGGAGAGTCCCGTTGTGCTGAGGGGATTCTCGAGGGACAGATCACTCGTGAGCCACGTGGCGACAACGGATTTGGGTACGACCCCGTCTTCGAGCCGTTGCTTGCGGGCGGGCGAACACTCTCTGAATTCACCGCTCAGGAGAAGAATGATATTTCGCATCGCGCCCTCGCTCTTCGTCATCTCGTTGAAGTGTTAAAAGCGTCGTCGTAGGGCGTCCGTCCCTTTAGGCTGGAAAGGTGACGCGAGCCGAAGTAGCCATGTTTCCGTTGGGGATGGTGGTTTTTCCTCATCAGGTGGTCGGCCTCTGCGTTTTCGAATCGCGGTACCAACAACTTCTCGATGACGTGAACGAGTCGCAACGTTTTGGAACGTGTCTCATCGCACGCGGTTCTGAAATTGGTGGTGGAGACGAGCGGACATTCGTCGGCACGATGTTGAACATTCGCGGTCAACAGCGAATCGCCGACGGAAAGATCTTGGTCGTTGCCGAAGGAACGTCGTGCTTCGCCATCGAAAGCTGGTTGGACGACGAACCCTATCCTCGCGCGATCGCCGAGGAGCGTTGTTGCGATGACGTGATGATTGATCCTGATCTCTTAAAACTGGCTGAGTCATCGGTGCGGGCACTTCGACACTTGCAGAGTGAAGTGGCCGCGGACGAGGTGTTCGCGACCAATTGTGCGATGGCAGAGGACCCGTGGATCCGTAGTTGGCAACTGTGTTCGATGACGCCGATGGCGCTACTCGATCAATTCAAAGTGATCTCGTTGAGTGACCCCAATGAGCGATTGCGCTTGCTCGTCGAGATCTGTTGTGAACGATACGGGGACTACGAGCGGATGTTGGCCCTGGAGCCCCAGGTACCCTTCGCGTGAAGGCCTAGCGAAGTTCCAGCAAGTCGACGACAAAGATAAGGGTCTCGCCCGGTGCGATGACACCACCGGCACCGCGATCTCCGTAACCGAGGTGCGCCGGGATGACCAAGCGACGTCGTCCGCCGATTCTCATTCCCTTCACACCCTCGTCCCACCCCTTGATGACGTAGCCGGCACCAAGGGGGAAGGCGAAGGGTTCGTTTCGGTTCCAGGACGCGTCAAACTCCTCGCCACTGGTTACACCAACGCCCACGTAGTGCACGACGACGGTTTGACCAGGAAGAGCTTCGTCACCCGTACCCACGACCAGATCGTCGATGAGGAGATCGCTCGGCACGTCGCCCAGGTGCGGTTCGACCAATGGCTTTTCAGGCATGACGACCAACCTTAGTAACGACGCTGGCGGCCACCGCCCACGACGCGTACGTTGCGAGCTTCGCGACCCTTGGGTCCCTGAGCTTCTTCGAAGGTGATCTTCTGGCCCTGACTCAACGACTTGAAGCCGTCGCCCTGGATGCTCGAGAAGTGGATGAAGAGATCATCACCCTTGTCGTCGCTGGCAAATCCAAATCCCTTGGAGTCGTTAAAGAAGCTCACAACGGCCTCACGATTACCGGCCTTGGCGCTGGCGCCAGAGACGCTGCGCTCATTGCGGTCGTTGAAGTTTCGTGCGGGACGCGGTGCTCGTTCGTTGCGATCATTCGTGTGCTCGCTGCGCGGCGCATACTCAGTTCGCTCGCCATAACTGCGCTCGGCCCGCGGTGCACGATCGGCGAAGGTGCGTGCGGGACGGGGTGCGCGTTCGTGGCGGTCAACCGAACTGCGCTCGGGGCGAGGAGCTCGGTCTGTGCGATCGGAGAAGTTACGCTCGGGGCGCGGTCCTCGATCGGAGTAGCTGCGCTCGGAGCTCGGGCGGTCACGTCGTTCGAAGGATCGAGGTCCGCGGTCACTTCGCTCGCGCGATTCGGGACGCTCACTGCGTCCTTTACCCCCACGGTCGTCAATGCGCTCTGAAGCGACAGCGTCGTCAACCGCGCCGAGGCGAATAGCCGGTGCGTCCTCGCGAGTCTCGATGGACATCGGGACCCCCAAGGCACGTTGCAGTCGCTTGACCTGACCAATGGCGTCTTCGCCGACGAGTGAGATGACCGCGCCGGTCGCTCCCGCTCGTCCCGTACGACCGGAACGGTGCAAGTAGTCAGTGGCCTGGGCGGGCGGGTCGTAGTGCACGACGACCGGAAGCAGGTCGATGTGAATCCCACGAGCAGCCACATCAGTGGCCACGAGGACCTTGATCTGTCCACTCTTCACGCTACGCAGGGCACGCTCGCGCTGCGCCTGGGTGCGGTCACCGTGTAGAGGAACTGCGCTGATTCCGCGCTCTTCGAGTTGACGGGCCAAACGGTCGGCCCCGTGCTTCGTACGAGTGAAGATGATGGCGCGCTCGTACTCTTCGATGATGTCGGCGGCGAACTGGGGACGCTGCTCGCGTGGGACGCGCCAGAAGTAGTGATCCACGTCGCTGGGAGCTTCTTCGCCCACCACGTCATGGATGACGGCGTCGTTGGTGAATTCCTTGACCAATGACTTAACGTCCGGGCCCATCGTGGCGGAGAACAACATGACGTGACGGTTGCGAGGCGTTGCGCTCATAATCCGACGGACGGCGGGCAAGAAGCCCATGTCGGCCATACGGTCCGCTTCGTCGACGATGACGGTGGTGATCTCTGAGAGGTCAAAGGCACCCTGCTCGAGCATGTCCTCTAAGCGCCCGGGACAGGCCACGACGACGTCAACGCCAAAGTTCAGTGCCTTACGCGCCACGTTGTACGAGGTACCACCGTAGATGCAGATGACACGACGGCCACGGTCGTCAGTCAAATTTGCGAGTTCTTTCTGGACCTGAGCCGCGAGTTCGCGGGTGGGCACCAGTACCAGACCGAGGGGCTTGCGAGGTCGGGCTTTGCCCAGTCGTGCCATGAGGGGGAGACCGAAGGCGAGGGTTTTACCCGAACCGGTGACGGCTTTTCCGACGACGTCACGACCAGCGAGAGCGTCGGGGAGAGCAGCCTCCTGGATGGGGAAAGCTTCGGTAATGCCGCGGGCGGCGAGGCGTTCGACAAGGTTCGACGGCACGCCGAGGTCGGCAAAGGACATGGACATATGACTCCTACAAGTTGAGATGAGCCCAACTCGATATGTCACAGTCGAATCGGCTCCACCGCGAAATGCGGCACAGACAGCGAATGCAACGCTAGCAGGTTGGCAGAGTCGTCGCCACACACTTTATGTAACGATCTGATGTCGACACTGATCAGTGGATGTATCGCGTCCACGTGATCTGTGAACTTTCACGGAGTTCGCCTCGACCTCTCTCTTGTTCGAGACGACGTGTTGTTCGTCGACGTCACCATTGATTCGATCTTTGAACACAATCGTTATCGAAACAGTGACGGTTGGGGGGACGTTCGTTGACTGGCTCCAGCGCAGGATCATCACGCGAATTGAAATAACCGCGAAACGGATGTCGCCCTACCGGCGCGTAGGGGAGCCTGTCTAAATCGTGCGGGCGGAGGGACTCGAACCCACACTCCGAAGAACTGGTACCTAAAACCAGCGCGTCTGCCAATTCCGCCACGCCCGCCGACTTATGAAGTCTAGGCCCTGATGAGTCCGTCTCCAAGGGGAGGCACGGTAGATTAGACGCATGATTAACTCTTCCATGTCGGACACATTCGGTGCCAACGACCTCAATCAGCGCCTACTGCGCGAACGTATCGTCTTTTTGGGCTCTGAAGTCGACCAGAGCGCGGCCAACCGTATTTGCGCTGAACTGCTCCTTCTCGAAGCCGAGGACCCGGGTAAGGACATCAGTCTGTACATCAACTCGCCAGGTGGTTCGGTGACGGACGGTCTCGCGATTTACGACACGATGCAGTACGTCAATTGTGATATCCGCACCATTTGTGTGGGAATGGCTGCCTCAATGGGTCAGTTCCTGCTCTGTGCCGGCACGAAGGGCAAGCGCTTCTCACTTCCCCATAGCCGTATCTTGATGCACCAACCCTCCATGGGTGGTATGCAAGGTCAGGCGTCGGACATCGCAATCCAAGCGGAGCAGATTGTCTACATGAAGTCAATGCTCGCCGAGCGCATCTCGTTTCACACTGGTCAGCCGATCGAACGTATCGAAGCCGACTCTGACCGTGACCGTTGGTTTACCGCTGAAGAAGCCCTGAAGTACGGCTTCATCGACGCCGTCATCGATCGATCCGCGCTGCGCCAAGGGGTGTAATGGAAGACCCCACCTCGGCTGAGGCGGTCCACGAAGGGCTCTCGCACGCCCCCGTTCGAGTAATGAGTGCCCGAGTGAAGTTGGGCACTCGACTGGTCAATCTAAAGAGTCGTCGAGAACTTCTGAGGAATCTCGTCATTTCAGATATCCGTATTAAGTACAAGGGATCCGCTCTCGGGCTGTTGTGGTCGATGCTCAACCCGGCGTTCACTCTGGGGATCTATTTCTTAGTCTTTTCCGTCGTTTTGAAGAACGGTTACCCCAACTACGTCATCTTCCTCTTTTCGGGTCTCATCGTATGGAACATGTTCCAAAACGCGGTCTTCTCAGCAACGGGAGTCATCGTCGACCGCGCTGGACTGGTGAAGAAGGTCTCATTCCCTCGAGAGATCCTGCCATTGGCCAGTGTGGGATCTGCAGTTATCTACTTCCTAATCCAATTAGTCGTCTTAATCATCTTCTTGTTCGTCTTTCATCACGCGCCCGAGTGGAACATGCTCGAGATACTGCCAATCACCTTCGCGAATCTGTACCTCTTCGCAGCGTCGGTCTCGATCGTCATGGCGGCCTTCACGGTCTACATGCGCGACATGAAGCACTTGATGGAAGTGCTTCTTCAGTTGTGGTTCTGGACGTCGCCAGTCGTGTATTCCTATTCGAACTCATTGGCCGTGCAATTGTCGACACACCACCTGAAATGGTTCTACTTCATGAATCCCATGGCGCTGATGGTGTTGACGTTCCAGCGGACGTTCTACGTTAAGACATTGGTGCATTCAACCATCGGTACTCATGCCCTCATTCACATGCTGCCCTCGTGGGCACCGTCATCGTTCCTGTATCTCAACTGCGCCATGCTCGTGGTAATGATCGGACTCTTCTTGCTCGCACTGATCATCTTCGGGCGCCTCGAAGGTAACTTTGAGTCGGAGCTCTAAATGAAGGCAACCGTCGTCGATGTTTCGGGCGTGTCAAAATCCTTCAAAATCCATTACGAGCGTCACCAGTCGTTGAAAGAACGTCTGCTGCACCCCAAAACCGGGCATTCCGAGGATTTTTCTGCACTCAGCGACATCTCGTTTCAGATGGAAGAGGGCGAGACCGTCGGCATCATTGGCCACAACGGATCGGGAAAATCAACGCTGTTGAAGTGCATTTGCGGCGTCCTACAGCCGACGACCGGTGAGATTCGACTCCGCGGGTCCCTAGCCGCGCTCCTTGAACTCGGTGCGGGTTTCCAACTGGAACTCTCCGGTCGCGACAACGTCTATCTCTACGGCACCATGTTGGGATTCTCTAAGAAGCGTATCGATCAGATATTCGACGACATCGTCGAATTCTCCGAGATTGAACACTTCATCGACACGCCGGTGAAGTTCTACTCGAGCGGCATGTACGTACGACTCGCTTTCGCGGTGGCCGTTAACGTGAATCCTGACATTCTAGTCATCGACGAGGTACTGGCCGTGGGTGACGAACGTTTTCAGGCCAAGTGCATCGACCGGATTCGCCGCTTCCAACAAGAGGGTCGCGCGATCTTGCTCGTTACTCACTCGGCGGACCAGATCCGATCGCTCGCCAGTCGCGCAATCGTTCTCGAGTCGGGATACATGATTGCCAACGGACCGGTAGCGGAGTCGCTGCGCGTGTTTCGTGAACACCTTCTCAGCGATACGACCTCGAGTGTCGTGAAGGACGATCACAGCGCTGACGTTCACATCGATTCGGTGACGTCGCCGACGGGATCGTTCGACGTCCAAAGCGGCGCCAGTATGCACTTCGATGTACACATCACTTCGGCGACCGCTTACAGCGGGAATTTTGTCCTAGAGATCTTCACGCGCGCCGGAGTCCTCGTCAGTCGTTCCGACGGTCAGAGCGCGCCGATCAATTTACGGCCGGGATCGAACACGATCGGCATCGACCTCCCCAACATTCCACTGCTCGACGGAGTGTTCGACGTGAACGTCGGTATCGTCGATTCCCGCGGTTCCAACGTCAAAGCGTGGGGCGAGAAAGTCGCCACTCTGCAAGTCACCTACGGGGGCCGCCACGGCGGACTCGTCGAGCTCGACGCCACCATCGCTCAGGCCTAGGTCGCAGTCGTCAACTTCCTGGCGACGTGGCGAAGGTCAACTTGCAATATCTCGGCGATAGTACGTCGTTGAACTAAGGATTCTGAGGATTCGGAAACAGTCGCGACTGAGCGAGAGTGCCTTCGAAGCCGCCGCCAACCATCAGTGTCGCGCGCTCAGCGGGTACCGCCGGTGAGAAGAGGAAGCCCTGGGCAAGTTTGCACCTGAGGCTCAGCAGTCGTGAATACTGGTCGCGAGTCTCGACTCCTTCCGCCAACATCGTGACGTTGAGGTTGCGACCGAGAGTAACGATGGCTTCGAGCAATGTCGCGTCGCGCGCGCTCGCGCTCGCGAGTTGCACGAAGGACTGATCAACCTTGATCATTCGTGGATTGATCTTCGCGAGATACGACAGCGAAGAAAAGCCCGTTCCGAAGTCGTCGAGTGCGAGGCCGACGCCGATGCGATCAAGATCGTTCAGAGTATTCATCGTCTCTCCGATGTTGGAAATGGCCACGCCTTCGGTGATTTCTAGAACGAGACTCGAAGGCGGTAAACCGTGCTGGCGGAGGGTCGCTTCGATTAACGGGACGAGATTCGGAGAGTGAAACTGCTTGGCTGACAGATTCACGCTCACGAAGGGTGCGTTCCCAGGGGACGTCGTTCGCGCCCACGAACTCGCTGTCGCGATGGCGGACTCGATGGCGAACGAGCCAATGTCAAAGATGGTGTCGCTGCGCTCCGCCAAGGGAATGAACTCACTCGGGGGTATCCACCCCCTTTCGGGGTGGTGCCAACGGATAAGGCCTTCAAAGCCCACCACCGAGGTGTCGGTCAAGTTCACGATGGGCTGGTAGTAGAGCTCGAGGTCGCCATGTGCCAAAGAATTTCGAAGGTCCTGGATGAGCAAAAAACGATTGCTGGCCTCTTCGTGCATGGACGCCTCGAAAATAGCGAAACCACCGCGATTGAGACGTTTCGCTTCGTAGAGCGCGACGTCCGCATTCTGTAACAGGTCGATATCGGCCGAGTCTTCGGCTCCCCACACCACGACACCCACACTGGCGCGCTGTTCGATCGCGATATCGAGAAAGTGGAACGGAGCGTCGAGCGCCGAGAGGAGTCGACGTGCGATGCCTTCTACATCAGAGAGCGACTCGAGTCCCTCGGCTAAGTACAAGAATTCGTCTCCGCCGAAGCGACACAGTGTGTCAGAGGGCCGAGTAACTCCCTCGAAACGTCGTGCGACGCCCATGAGGAGTTCGTCGCCGATGGGATGACCTTGGGTGTCGTTCACTCCTTTGAAATCGTCCAGGTCAAGCAAGAACAGAGCGTTGAGACCGCCGTGGCGCAGCACGTTGGCGCGCGCCTTGGCTAGATGATTCTCCATCAGTGTTCGGTTCGGCAGTCCAGTGATGGAGTCGTAGAGCGCCTGGTGAGAGAGCTGGGCGGTAAGTTTGCGCTCCTCAGTGATGTCGCGCTCAGAGAAGACGAAGTACAAGATGTTGCCCTCGGCGTCACGAGCGGGAGAGCGAGACACTTCGACATCGATGACGCGACCGTCCTTGCACTGATAGCGCTTGACGTATCGCACGCGATCCGCCTCACCACTCATGACGCGCTCGTGCGTCGCTTCGGTGACGCCGATGTCCTCGGGGTAGGTAAAGGGAGTTGAATCCATGCCCAAGAGTTCGAGGCGCGAGAACCCGACCATCTGGCAAAAGGCTTCGTTGACGTCCAGGATGTGGTCGTTGACGTCAGCAAAACTCATCGGCGCCATATTCTCTTCGAAGGCCACGCGAAATCGTTCCTCGAGGGCTTGGAGCCGTGCGACGTACTCGTTGCGTTCGGTCACGTCCTTACCGTTGATGATGATGCCGTGGATCGACGGGTCGTCCAACAGGTTCGTACAGACGACTTCTATTTGACGGATTTCGCCCGCGGGAGACAACGTTCGAATCTCTTGGCGGGCCGAGGAGCCAGGCGTCGCTATGACTTCGGCGAAGAACTTGAGATTCTGTTCGAGGTCGTCCGGGTGTAGGTAGAGGCGGGCCTGGGTCCCGACAGCCTGCTCGGTCGTGACGCCGAAGACTTTTTGGGCACCAGGGTTGCCATAAACCACGCGGCCCTCCACGTCAACGATGGCGATCAGGTCGGTGGTGTTTTGACCGATCGCGTCGAGCATTGAGAAATACTCAGCATCTTCAATGCTCATTGATGATGGACCGCCGGTCACGCCTGCATTGACGGCGCCGCGATCCGGGCCGTCAGGGTGTGAGTAGTGGCCGTTCGTGGGCTCCGACACGCCATCACCACCTTTCTCGAGGCCAGAGTACCGTCGAGAACCGACCAGATTTCACCATTTGCTCGTAAACGGTTTGAGGTTTGTTGGTTTGTTGAGAAACTCTCAAATCCCCGTAATTGCTTGGCGTAAGGCAAGAATTGTCGCGCTGGGACCGACGCTATGACGCCTCACGTGACGTGGACATGTTGTCGCGCAATCTCGGGTAGGCACGCAGTGCTCCCCACCGGCCCATTCTTCCCGCGTCGAAAGGGTACGTCGCTCCCGCCAGTAGCCGTCGATCGCCGCGGGAGTTGCCGTAGGCATAGATGATTGGCGTGTCCAGATAGTCGCGCGCTTCAATCCACTCCTCGAGACGACGCATCTTCTCGGCCCCGCGACAGTTCTTGCCGAGGTACCCCCCGGTCAACTTGCCGCGGTCGTCGACGGCGAGACGAGTGCCCAGCCCGCCAGCGATCCCAAACTCGCCAACGAGGATGTCCACGTACAACTGCGGTGAGGCCGAAACGAGTACCACGTCGTGGCCCTGATCACGGTGCCATGCGAGACGCGCGATCACCGACGCTCGTCCTTCCTCGCGAAGGTGGTGGAGAATGAACTCCCTCGAGGCTGCGCTCACGTCGCTCACGTCGCGACCGGCCAAGATGGCGCGAAAGAGGCGTTCCTTGGCCGAGTCCGCCCAGCGTCCTGAACGAATCGCTCCGACGGTGAGTGGCACTAGAAGTGGAAGAGCCGCACGAGCGACCGTCGAATCTCCGGCGATGAATCGCAACCACGGAAAGACGCTGCCGCCCTCCGTCAGCGTTCCGTCGAGGTCGAACGCCGCAACGACGGGGGAGGAGGACATGGGTCTAGTTTCACAGGAATGCGTCGACGTTGAATTCAATAATCTACAAATGCACTAGAGATATTCAACAATTCATAAAAGGTGATTAGACTGGCCAAGATCAGTCGAGGGACTGACATTGTTCATCTAAGGAGCAAATATGGCGATTCGCCTTGGCGACGTGGCCCCGGACTTCACGGCGGAGACCACGGAAGGAACTATTAATTTTCACGAGTGGCTCGGCGACGGCTGGGGCATCTTGTTTTCGCACCCCAAGGACTTCACTCCAGTGTGCACGACTGAATTGGGCGGCTTCGCCAAGCGCAAGGCTGATTTCGACGCACGCAACACCAAGATCATCGGTCTTTCGGTCGACGACGTCGAATCGCACCAGAAGTGGAAGGCGGACATCGGCGAAACGCAGGGCACCGAGTTGAACTTCCCCCTGATCGGCGACGAGGGTCACAAAGTCGCAGACCTCTACGACATGATCCACCCCAACGCCAATGACACGTTGACGGTGCGCAGCGTCTTCATCATTGGACCGGACAAGAAGGTCAAGTTGACCTTGACGTACCCGGCGTCGACGGGGCGCAACATCGACGAGGTCGTGCGCGTGCTCGATTCGCTGCAACTGACCGCTGGATACTCGGTGGCGACGCCGGTGAACTGGACCAATGGTGGCGACGTCATCATCGCCAACTCCGTAAGTGACGAGGATGCCGAGAAGAAATTCCCGAAAGGCTTCACCAAGATCAAGCCCTACCTACGCACCACTCCTCAGCCCAACCTGTAAGTTCGTACGCCCGCTTCGTTCGCCTCCGGTGAGCGGAGCGGGCGTCGTGCTGTTCGGACTCAAAAGCTCTCGTGCGTGAGCGCGTCGCGTAATTCGCGCTTGAGGACCTTGAGTTGTGCGTTTCGCGGCAGGGCGAAAGGCCGTAGGTAGAAACGTGCCGGCATCTCGAAACTGGCCACCCGTGGTCGCAAGAAATCAGCGATGTCTTCTTTGCTCGCCAGTCCCTCCTCGCGTAGCACCACGACGGCGACGACCTCTTCTCCGACGGTCTCATCGGGCAGCCCGATTACTGCACATTCGGCGATCGCCGGGTGTTGGGTAAGTTGCGCCTCAACGATGGAGGGATAGACGTTCTCTCCTCGGTGAATGATCATGTCCTTGGACCGATCCACGACGTAGATCAGTCCATCGTGGTCAATACGAGCAATGTCACCGGTGCGCACCCAACCCCGCGAAAACGACTGCGACGTCGCCTGGGGTTTCTTCCAATAGCCGCGCACCACGTTCGGACCCTTCACCCACAGTTCGCCCGCTTCGTTCTCGGGGCACAGAGATTGTGGAGTTGGCTCGGCGCCGTCGAAGGACTCGGGAACGACCGCAACGTCACACACAGGCACGGCCAGTCCGCAGCTCGTCGGGTGCGCGAGATAATCGTCGCCACTGATTTGAGCCACGAGTGCGGACGTCTCGGTGAGTCCGTAGCCATTGCTCGTGACTGCCCGAGGCAGAGCTGATTTGACCTTGGCCGGAAGATCCTCGGGAACGGGAGCGCCGCCATAACTGACGGAGCGGACCGATGAGAGATTGGTCTTCTTTAAGTCCGGGTGCGCGAGGAGCTGTTGGACGATTGTCGGTACGCCGCCAATGGTCGTCACCTGCTCTCGTTCGATCAACGACAATGCTCGGCCCGCGTCGAAGTGACGCATGGTGACGATGGTACCGCCCGAAGCGGTGTGAGCAACGAGACCCGCGAGAGCTCCGGTCACGTGAAACAGGGGGATGTTGAGCAGGGAGACTTCGCGAGAGGGAGCCGCCGAGACTCCGGCGGCGAGGTCGCGGCATCGATTGGCGAAAGCGAGTGACATGATGCTCGTCACTGAATTGCGATGTGTGGCAACTGCTCCCTTAGGTCGTGACGTGGTGCCGGCGGTATAGAAGATGGTGGCGTCGTGGCTGGGTGGAATCTCAATGGCGGGTAGAGCCGCGTTGCGATCAATGGTGCCGAGGAATTCGTTGAAGCCCCTCAGCACGATGACGTCGTGGGGCTTTCCTAAATCAGCCTCGTGAAGAGGATCGTCGCTGATAACGACGATGTGGCGAAGGTGTTGGAGATTATTGAATTGTTTGCGAAGTCGCGCGAGTCGCTCCTCGTCCACGATGAGTACCGTGGCTGCCGAGTCATTGAGGCCAAAGGCCAATTCTTCGCTCGTCCACCACGCGTTAAGCGGAGCGACGACGGCTCCCGCGGCGAGGGTTCCCCAGAAGGTCACCACCACCTGGGGCAAATTACGTGCGGCGATGGCCACTCGGTCGCCCGGTTGGACACCGAACTCGATGAGGCGATGAGCCATCGCGACGGCGCGCCAATAGTGCTCAGCGAACGTGATGCGCTGGTCCTCGTGGACGATGAATTCGCGGTCGGCGAAGGATCGAGATCGTTCGAGGATCTCTACCAGATTGCTTGGAGCGTTCTTCCACGTGCGAAATGAGACTCCGTCAAGTTCGACCTGTTCGATCTCAAAGGGTTGACCCGGTGCCATCAATTCCGCGCGTACTTCGTGCAAGGAACGACGTAATGCGGCCATCAGTCTGACGCTACCTCAGTGTCGCGTCGCGGAAAGAGGGTCGAGCGGTAGTGGACGAGTTCGTCAATGGACTCACGGATATCGTCGAGTGCACGGTGTGACGTCGCTTTATCGGCCTTGGCGTCGAGAACCTCTGGGTGCCAGCGCCGCGCTAGTTCTTTGATCGTCGACACGTCAACGTTTCGGTAGTGGAAGAACGCTTCGAGCTCGGGCATGTACTCCTCGAGGAACCGACGGTCCGTTCCAATCGAGTTCCCGCACAGCGGCACGCTACGCGGCTCCATCTTGTGGGCCTTCATGAAGTCGAGCGTGGCCACTTCAGCGTCGCGCACCGACACGTTGGACGCCGTGATCGCGGGAAGGAGTCCCGATTTGGTGTGCATCTCAGTCACGAAATCACCCATTTGGGCCAACTCTTCGGGCGACGCGTGGATGACGAGGTCAGGGCCTTCGGCGATGATATTGAGTTCATCGTCGGTGATGATGGTGGCGATTTCGACGATGACGTGACGGCGAGGTTCTAGCCCCGTCATTTCCAAATCCATCCAAGCGAGCACCTTGTGAGACTATCGAAGCGCGCCATCCCCTAGCGATAGTGTGCCGACCATGAAGATTGAGATTCGTCGATTGCACCCCGACGCCGTCGTTCCCGTATCGCGACACCCCGGTGACGCTGGCGGAGACCTCGTGGCGATCGAAGGGTGCGTCCTCTTGCCGGGTGCGAGATCGATGGTGTCGACGGGACTGAGCATCGCGATTCCTGACGGCTTCGCAGGGTTGGTGTTGCCTCGAAGTGGATTGGCGTCACAACACGGCGTCACGTGCGCGAATGCGCCAGGGTTGATCGACGCGGGCTATCGCGGCGAGATCAAAGTCGCCCTGGTGAACCTGGACCCCCATCTCACGTACGCGGTGCAACCAGGAGATCGGATTGCTCAATTAGTCATCGTGGCGACGCCTGAAATCAAATTCGAGGAAGTCGAAATCCTTCCGGAATCCGTGCGTGGAGAAGGTGGTTTCGGGAGTTCGGGACGATAGGGAATTCACCGGTTGAGGTATGAAGATTGGATGTTGCGCGCTTGGACGCGGTCACGACATCGGCTACACTGGGTCACCACGCGGACGTAGCTCAGTTGGTAGAGCGCGACCTTGCCAAGGTCGAGGTCGCCGGTTCGAGCCCGGTCGTCCGCTCCAAGAGTATGCAGTTGTAGTAGCCACAGCGAAAAAGGGGAGACTTCATGAAGAGTTCCATCCGCCTGCGTTCTGCGTTCGTCGTCGTGGGTGCCGCCACATTGTTGGCCTCCACCGTGGTGACCGCTGGTGCCAGCACAATGACGGGCAAGTACGACGCGATGGACGCTTCTCTCGTACCCTCGGTGTACAAGAACGTCACACTACAGGTGGCGACCGACGCGACCTACCCGCCGGATGAATCCATGAGCGGCACCAAGATGGTCGGATTCGACGTTGACCTCATCAACGCGGTGGCCACGACTCTGGGTGTGAAGGTGAAGGAGAACAACGTCACCTTCGACAACATCATCGGTGGTATCCAAGGTGGTCGCTACCAAGTCGGAAACTCTTCGTTCACCGACACGAAGTCGCGCGAGAAGCAAGTGAACTTCGTGGACTACTTCCAGGCTGGTGAGGGTGTCTACAAGCTCAGCACCTCTGGTTTCGCGTTCACTGGTCTGGCGAGTTTCTGCGGTCAAAAGGTCGCGGTCGAAACTGGAACCACCGAGCAGACTGACGCGAAGGCGATCAAGTGCACCGGAGGCAAGAAGGTCACCGTCCTCTCATTTTCGACCCAGACCGAAGCCAACTCCGCCGTGCAATCAGGTCAGGCCGTAGCCGGATTCGTCGACAGCCAGGTTGCCGGGTACATCGTGTCGCTCGCCCAGGGCGCCTTTAAGCTAACGGGTAAGCCAGTCAACGTCTTTCCCTACGGCATCGCCACTCCAAAGACGCCCAACGGCCTCAAGTTGGCCAAGGCCATTCAAGCCGCGACCAAGACTCTGGTGGCCAACGGGACCTACGCGGCAATCCTGAAGCATTGGGGAGTCACCTCGGGTGCGGTGGCGGCTTCGCAAATGGTGCTTAACGGCGCGAAGTCGTAGTCCCGTCGTCACCATCGCGTAGACGGCGATGTCGAAGAGAAAGCACGCTGAACTAGAGGTCGTTCCGGTACGACACGTCGGTCAGTGGTTCGGTGCGGTCGTCGTCTTCATCGCGATCGCCATGGTGGTGCACACACTGTTCTCTCGCGTCCCCTCCCCGTCAGGGTTGACCACCTGTGTGACGACCGCCGGCAAAAAGGTATGCCACCCGATCTCTATTTGGCGGTTCCAGTGGAACACGGTGGGACAGTACTTGTTCTCGTCGGAGATACTCCACGGTGTGGTGTTGACCCTCGAACTCACCGTCGTCGCCATGGTGATCGGTATCGTCCTGGGTGTCGTCATCGCCATCATGCGTCTCTCGAGTAATCGGCTCCTATCGGGTCCAGCTTGGATCTACACGTGGTTCTTTCGCGGGACGCCGGTTTACGTGCAACTCTTCTTCTGGTTCAATGTCGGACTGCTCTACAAGAGTTTCACGCTGGGGATTCCCTTTCTGCACGTCACGTTCCTCAGCGCCTCCACGAACGTGATCACTGGGGTGTGGGCGGCGATCTTGGGACTCGGACTGAACGAAGCCGCGTACATGTCAGAGATTGCTCGAGCCGGGATAATCTCCGTCGACGAAGGTCAGATCGAAGCGGCGACGTCGATGGGCATGACCAAGGGGCAAACCTTGCGCCTGGTCGTATTACCTCAAGCGATGCGAGTGATCATTCCTCCAACGGGAAATGAGGTGATATCTATGCTCAAGACCACCTCGTTGGCCGCTTCCATCGCCGTCATCGAACTCTTTGGCGCGGCACAAAACATCTACGCGAGTACTTTCAAGCCCCTCCCGATGATCATCGTGGCGTGCCTGTGGTATCTCGTGATGACGACGATCCTTTCGATCGGTCAGTTCTACATCGAACGGCATTTCTCGCGCGGGGCCCTACGATCTCCGCCCAAGACGCCAATTCAACGACTCCGCCAGGACCTTCGCATGTTGGGTGGCCGAGTACGGCGCGCGGAGATCACGTCATGACCGCGATGGTCGAGGCGCGAGGGGTGACCAAGTCCTACGGAAATATCCCTGTTTTGCAAGGTGTCGATTTGGTGGTGTCCGCCGGTGAAGTGACGTGCCTGATCGGTCCCTCGGGATCGGGAAAATCGACGTTTCTGCGCTGCATCAATCACCTCGAGAAGCACGACGCCGGGGAATTACGGGTGGAAGGCAATCTGGTCGGTTACCAACTGCGCAACGGCAAACTCTACGAATGCTCGGACAAGGAGATCTGTGCCGAACGCGCCAAAATCGGCATGGTGTTTCAGCGGTTCAATCTTTTTCAACACTTGTCAGTTTTGGAAAACCTCACGATTGGCCAGATGAAGGTCAAGGGCATTAAAGAAGAGGACGCGAAGAAGCGCGCTCGTGACTTGCTCGCTCGTGTGGGACTCGAGTCCAAGGAGAAAAACTATCCGGCCCAACTCAGTGGCGGCCAACAACAACGCGTTGCCATCGCCCGAGCCCTGGCCATGGAACCACGGCTGATGCTCTTCGATGAGCCAACGTCGGCCCTTGACCCGGAGCTCGTCGGTGAGGTGCTTGACGCAATGCGAGATCTAGCCAAGAGCGGGATGACCATGATCGTGGTCACCCACGAGATGGGTTTTGCTCGTGAGGTCGCGAACACGGTTTACTTCCTTGATCAGGGCATCATCGAAGAATCTGGTGCGCCGGTGGACGTTTTGGGTAATCCTCGCTCGGAGAGGTTGCGAAGCTTCCTCTCCAAGGTGTTGTAGTTCTCGTCAGAGGACACGTGGAAAGGCGCGAGAACTCGACGACATTGTCTAGGCTGACGCTTTGACAAGGGGACGTCATGATTCATCCTGACTACGAGAATTACTTGCGCACCTTGCCTGAGTCGGTTGCGCATCCGTCGTCACTCTCGCTCGGCGAACGTCGACAGGAGTACCGTGACAGGGCGCTCAGCCAGCGCGGTCCGCTGGAGGTAGTGGCCGAGGTCCGTGATGGCGTCATTCCGCTCACCGGGCGCGATCTGAAGTACCGACTCGTCGTTCCGCGCGACGAGCGAGGCGACGCACTCGTGGTCTTCTTTCACGGCGGCTCGTTCGTCTTCGGTGACCTCGACACCCATGAGGCACTTTGTCGGCGTCTCAGTGTCGATACATCGATGCGCTTCCTCGCCGTTGACTACCGGCTCGCCCCGGAAAGTCCCTTTCCCGCCGCCGTGGACGACGCTATCGACACGCTTCGGTACGTTTCCCAACACGTCGAGGAGTACGCCGAAGCGGGCACCAAGGTCATCGCAATGGGAGATTCTGCGGGAGCGTCACTGGTCGCAGTCGCTTGCGCGATCACACGCCACGACCTGTCGCTAGCGGGCCAGGTCCTGATCTATCCCACCCTCGGTCCCGAGGTGGTGACGGATTCGTCGCACCGTTTCGCGAGCGGGTACATCCTGGAGATTGATCACCTGCGCTACGACTACGCGCAGTATCTGGGCGATTGGACGGATCACACGGACCCGCGCGTCACACCACTGTTCATCGACGACCTCGCTGGGTCTCCACCCGCCATCGTCGTGGTAGCCGAATGCGATCCGTTGCGCGATGAGGCCATTGCGTACGCCGGTCTCCTCGAGCACTTTGCGGTGCCCGTTCAGGTACTCGAGGCCGAGGGCATGCTGCACGGTTTCTTACGCATGGGTCACGTCATCCCTGACGCAATGGACATCGTCGACGACGTGGCAATTCACCTCACTCGCTACGTAGCCAACGCGTAAGAACAACACGTGATCCCGCGCGGCACGTGAAGTTATCTCACCATCAAACCTCGACGAATCGACGCCGCTTATTCTCGGACGAGCTCGAATGCGCGAAGGTTGCGAATGCGTTCTTGGCGACGGGCGCGACGCTTCTTTTCTGAGAGTGCCGATAGTTCTACGAAAGAAGCGAGAATCGCTTCGTGTAGGTGTTCCACGGTGACGAAGGGGTTGGGGTCTTCGGACACCACTTGGTCGATGAGTCCGAGATCGAGTTGGTCGGCCGCGGTCGAGCGCATCGTCGAGACGGTCACCTTCACCTGTTCGTGCGTGGGAGTGGCGGTCTTGTACAAGATGGAAGCGGCCGAGCGCGGTTCGGCGACGAAGGCCATCGCTTTTTCGAGCATGATGACGTGGTCCGCCATCGGGGTGGTAGCGAGCCCACCACCAGAGCCCAGGGCCCCTGCCACCACGGTGATCACCGGTTCGGAGTAATCGATACCCTTGAGAATGGAACGTGCAATCGCCCGACTCTGACCTCGGCGTTCACTTTCTAACGTAGGTTTGGCGCCCAAGGTGTCAGTGATGAAGAGTGCAGGTACGCCCAAGCGCTCGCCGATGTCGAGCATGCGCTCCATGAAGGCGAAATCTTCGGGCGCCGGGTTCGAAGGGCGTTTGACCACTGTGTCGCCGATGCGCTGGTAGGAGGGTTGAGTCCCGACGATCACGAACGGCTGGGCACCGATCTTGGCAAAGGCACCCACGATGGCGGGATAACGACGGTAGTCGACTTCCTGGACGAAGTTGTACACGGCTGTGGCGTCGGTGAAGGCGTAGCGAACGATGAATTCCAGATCGATGCGGTTCGCGTCGGTCATGAGGTCCTGGTAACGCTCTACGAGGGCATCCGCCGGGTCTGAGGACGCCGTCCGCGAGGGTGACGGGCGCACGAATTCGGCGTCCTTTGCGATGTCAAAGGATGGACCCTGGATGCCCACCGGGCCGAAATCGAACGTGCGTCGTGCGTCGGGTGCGCTCACGTTGCGAATGGCCGGCACGGTCTCTGATGTCAGCTGATGTTGGCGGTCTGGGAGCGCCGTGGAAGAGAGCAGATTACCAACGTACGTGACCAGCTCCTTCACGTCGTGCAAGACGACGTCAATGTTCCGGTCGAGCAGATTGGCTTCGGCACTTTGTGAGCCCGATGGCACGGCGCTGCCCTCGAATGCCTCGATGACGTTGGGTCCCGCGAAGCCGTAGTCGGTGCCCGACGTGGCCAGGATGAGGTCGGCGTTCGGTACGGCGCTCGCCGAAACTCCGCCCCAAACGTTACCCAAGAGAACGGCGATCTGGGGGAGCGCGACCTTCTCCTTGTAGTGACGAATCGCTTCGACCATGCGCGTCATTTGAGTCAGGCCGGCGAAGTTCTCGTGTTGGCGCACTCCGCTGGAGACATAGACGCTCACAAAGGGGAGCTTCTTGGAGATCGCGAGATCGGCGGCCGCCTGAAACGTCTCGCCCGAGACGACGCCCAGCGATCCCGCGAAGAAGTCCCAGTTCATTGCGTACAACACGACGGGGTGTCCCTCGAAGGTTGCCAAGCCGTAGGTCGAGGACTCGGATTTTCCGCGTCCCGTCTCGCGTCGTAACTTGTCGAAGTACGACTCGTCGTGCTCTCCCGCGGGGCCGCGACGGATGAGTCCGATGAGGTCCTTGCCAATGCTCCAGCGTCCGTGGCTGGCCTTGAAGTGCACGAGCTCTTGGAGCTTGAGGAGTTCACCCGGACTGTTTATTTTGCGCCGGTTGCGAAGGTGCGCACCGATCTCTGGCTCGAAAGTTGGAAGTCCGACCGGGTGTCCCTCTCCGAAGAAAATATTGTCGAAATCTTCGTCGGGAGAAGCCCCACTATTTTCGGTGGATTCAATCATGGAGACTAATTATGACACAGTGTATTTTCACGTTCTCGCCCCATGGAAGTAACCCGCCGGTAACGCGACGTTCGTCGGGTAACCGAGCGGTAAGCAATCTCGCACCCTCGACGAGAACCTACGCGTCGCGTCGAATTAATAAAAACGTACCTGCTCCCACGATCGCCGCGGTGTACACCGTGAGGAGAATTGCCGAGGTCCCCCACGAGAACGATTGCGAGGCGAGGTCCGGCGACATCATCGAACGACCCAAATTCGACGGCAGGTACTTCGTGATGTCGTTTTGCCAGCTCGTCGGCAAGAAGGCGACGATGATGGGCACGATCAACAACAACGTTACGTAGATACTGATCGTCGTCGAGGTGGTGCGCAAGATGAGTCCGAGTCCAAAACCAACCATCGTCAACAAGGTGAGGTAGAGACCAGCGAAGATTACCGAACGTAGGTCAGTGGAGTTCGACAAAGTCGCGAACGGGATGTGGCCAGACTTATAGATCGCTTGACCCAGTTCAAAAGCGGCGAAGACCACGATCTCGCTGAGAATGAGGAACGTGACGAACAACACGATGAGTTTGGCGATCACCAAATGCACTCGTCGAGGAACCGCCGCGAGAGTGGTGCGAATGGATCCCGAGGCGTACTCCGACGTTATGAAGCGAGCGCCCATCACGCCGACGGCGAACTCGGCGAAGAAGACCCCGACCAAACTCGTCGTCACCGGATCGAAGGCGAGCCGGTCAATCGCACTGCGTTGGTTCCAATTGCTCTTGATCACCAGCGTGATCAGCGCCGCTAGGCCAATCGTCAGGACGAAGAACGTCGCGACCCCGATGAACGATGCGCGTACCGTGCGAAACTTGAGCCACTCTGAGCGGGTGGTATCGACGAGGTTCGGCGTCGTGCTCACGAGGGAGGCTCGGTCGCCTTGTGGCCGTATTCCAAGGAGTCTGCCGTGAGGTCCATGAAGACGTCTTCGAGAGACGCGCGCTGCGGCGTAAGTTCGAAGACTTTGATACCTGCGTCGAAGGCGGCTTCACCCACTTGGTCCGTCGTGAGGCCACTGATGCTCAGCCCTTCGTCGTTGAGCGTCTCGACGACACCATTCGCGCCACTCAAAATCTGTGTCAAAAGCGCGGAATCGGAAGACCGAACGAAGACCGTACCGGTGGCTGTCGCCGTCAATTCATCAACGGTGCCCGACGTGATGAACTTTCCGCGCCCGATCACGATGATCTGGTCGGCGCTCACCGCCATTTCGCTCATGAGGTGTGAACTCACGAAGACGGTGCGACCCTCCTTTGCCAGAGCCCGAAAGAACTCGCGGATCCAACGAATACCTTCAGGATCGAGTCCGTTGACCGGCTCGTCGAAGAGCAGGATTCCCGGGTCGCCCAAGAGTGCGCCCGCGATGCCCAGGCGTTGGCTCATGCCCAGAGAGAAGCCGCCGACCTTCTTATGGGCGACCGATGCGACGCCGACAAATTCGAGGACCTCGTCAACTCGTTTGAAGGATATCTGGTTCGCCCTGGCCAGGACCCGCAGGTGATTGCGCGCCGAACGAGCGGGATCGAGCGCCTTGGCGTCGAGAAGTGCACCCACCTCGCGCAAGGGGGCTTTGAAGTGATTGTACGTAGTCCCGTTGATCGTGGCACGCCCGCTCGTCGGTCGGTCCAGTCCGATGATGACGCGCATGGTGGTTGACTTGCCCGAACCATTCGGTCCCAAGAATCCCGTGACGACGCCGGGTTTGACCTCAAAATCGAGATCGTTCACCGCGAGCGTGTCGCCGTACCGCTTTGAGAGGTGCTCAATTTTCAACATAGCTCGTACCGCGACTCTACCGACCCGTCTCGAGGGCGCGGACCCGCTGACTCACCGGCAGTTCATCACAGGCCTAGGGGCGACACGCGGCGCACACTCCCGACAGGGCGACGTGGTGACGGTCGAGTTCGAAGTTGTTCGCCGACATGAGCTCACGCGAGAGTCGATCAAAGACACTGGACTCGACTTCGAAGGTCACGTGACACACTTCGCAGGTGACGTGGCCGTGCGATCGCCCGGCAAGGTGATAGACCGAGGCGGCGTGACCGACGTGTGAGTGCGTCACGAGCAAGAGACTCTCGAGTTCTTCGAGGATTCGATACACCGTGGAAGGACTGACGTCGGGACGCAACAACTGCACCCGCTGGGTGACCTCGTCAGCCGTGAGATGGTCGGTGGCTCCTACTAGGACCTCGACAACGGCTCGCTTGGGAGCCGTGATTCGTTTGGCGTGTGCACGCAACGTAACTAGGACGTCTTCAATGCGCGACGACTTACTTACCATGACACGAGAATAGGACGCCGTTGCCCTGGATTGATGGGACTTGTGCATCGTAATATCGTGTCTCTACCGACGACGTGGTGAAGCTGAACTGCGCCAACTATTGGGTTGCGCGTCGAAGGAGCATTACGCCCAGGCCCGATCCGATGATGGACGCTCCCAACAATCCGACGGTGAAGGCGTCGTAGGTGGCGCTTCCACTGCCAAAGAGATTCCCGGCGAACAAGAGCGGGACCGTAAAGCCAATGGCGCACAAACACGTTGGCGCCCACCAGCACACGTGGTGTGAGCGACGCGTCACGAGGTGCACCAAGTCGAGTCGCCACAATGACCCCGGCGCCGATCCCGAGCACCTTGCCGACGAGGCGAACGACGATGGTGCCGATGATGACCTTGCCGGTGGCACCCGCTAGCGACAGTGCCGTCCAGTCGACGCCACAGGCGACGAGCGCGAAGAGCGGGAGAGCGACGCCAGTCGACCCACGGGTCACCGAACTTTCGAGTCTTTGCCCGCGAGCGCCAACCACGGGAATGATCAGTCCGACGACTACGCCCGACAACGCTGGTTCGATGCCGGCCCATTCGAACGCGAGCCACATCGGCGCGATAAGGAGGAAGAACAGAACTGCAGGATCAAACCGTCGCGTGCCAGCGAGACCGGCAACGACGAGAAGGGCGATCGCGACGAAACCGAGGGCTCGTACGTGAGAGGCGCCCGTGGCTGAGAGGATCGCGACACTCAAGACGTCATCAGCGATGGCCAGAGTGAGCAGGAAGACTCGAAGGGCCCGTGGCACGCGTGGTCCAGCGAGAGCGAGCACGCCGAGGGTGAAGGCGACGTCGGTGGCCATAGGGACGCTCCACCCGCGTCGCAAGGCGCTGGAGTGCAGGATTTCACCCAGGAGGAACGAGCCCAGAGCAGTCGCGCCCATGCCGCCGACTGCCCCGAGGAGGGGCGACAGGACCGAACGAAGGTGATGGTGAACACTAGAGCGCAGTTCTCGCGAAAGTTCGAGACCGACCGCCGCAAAGAAGGCGGTCATCAGGCCGTCAAGCACTACGGAGTGGATCGAGATCGCGCGCCCGTGGATCCACGCGGCGCTCAGCACGTGGTGATACGTCGATGGGGAGATTCCCGACCAGGTGAGGGCAATGGTGGTTCCCACGACGACTGTCGCCGCCGCCGAGTACTGGTGATCAAGGGCCCGACGCAGGTGCTCGCCGCCGAGGGACATTTCCACAGCCTAATCAGCGGGGAAGAAATTAAGAGGTCGGTAAGATAGTCGAGCGATCCCCCCTTGTGTTCGTGGGCTTGCGACGAAGGAGAAGAATTTCATGTCGACTCGTGCCCCCGGGGCGTTGCCCAAGCGCGAACTCTATTTCGTCCTCAGCGCACTTATGCTCGGAATGCTCTTGGCTGCACTTGACGCGACCATTGTCTCGACCGCGCTACCGACAATCGTGGGTGACTTGCATGGTGCGAACCACCTGAGTTGGGTGGTAGTCGCTTACCTCTTGGCTCAAACCGTCAGTACGCCGCTGTGGGGAAAACTCGGTGACCTTTATGGACGCAAGGTCTTCTTCATTGCCGCCATCGTGATCTTTCTCATTGGATCGATGTTGTGCGGCTTCGCCACCAACATGTTGATGTTGATCTTGTTCCGTGCCCTCCAAGGTCTCGGTGGAGGTGGTCTCATGGTGGGCGCTCAGGCGGTCATCGCTGACGTCGTCCCACCGCGTGAACGAGGAAAGTATTCGGGTCTGTTCGGCGCCGTCTTCGGAGCAGCGACTGTCCTGGGCCCGCTCTTAGGTGGCTTCATTGTTGAGTACTGGTCGTGGCGTTGGATCTTCTTCGTCAATGTGCCCTTTGGTATCGTGGCTCTGGTCGTTACGGCGTCGGCACTACCCAATGCCGGTGAACGCAAGCAGCACGTGATCGACTACGCGGGCATCATCGTTCTCACACTCGCGTCATCGGCACTAATTCTGTTCACGTCGTTGGGGGGTTCGAGCTTCGCGTGGATGTCCGCGCAGTCGATCGCTCTTCTCGTCGGCGGGTTGGTCCTGACGGTCGCGTTCGTGATGATCGAACGGCGATCGAGAGAACCGGTCTTGCCACCGAGCCTCTTTGCCAACCGCGTCTTCTCCTCAGCGTCGGCAATTGGTTTCGTCGTGGGTTTCGCCATGTTCGGTGCGATGACGTTCTTACCCCTTTACTTCCAAGACGTCCACGGCGCTTCGCCAACGAATTCGGGGTTGCGTCTCTTGCCGATGATGGTCGGACTCTTTTCTGCCTCGATCATCGTCGGCCAACTCGTCGTTCGTGGGTGGCGGTATCGGGCCTTTCCCATTGCTGGTACCGCGGTGATGACGATCGGTCTCGGACTCCTGGGCACAATCGGTGTGACGACGTCGACGCTACTCACCGGAGTTTTCATGCTGATACTTGGCGTCGGTATTGGCCTAGTGATGCAGATCCTTATCACCGCCGTGCAGAACGCAGTGAATCCGGCGGACGTTGGTGCGGCCACGGCGGGATCGACCTTCTTTCGCTCCATCGGCGGATCCTTCGGTACCGCCGTCTTTGGCGCCATCTATACCAACGAGTTGCCGCACCAACTCGCCGCCAACATCAAAGCCACGGGCTTCACCGGCGTTCTGCCTTCGGCGAGTCAGTGGACGCCGGAGAAACTCCGGGTCTTGCCGGCTAAGACCATTTACGTGATCGTCCACTCCATTTCGTCCAGTATCAGCCACATCTACCTGCTGGCGATCCCGGTTGGGGTCGTGGCGCTCTTGTTGAGCCTGACGTTGCCGGAAGTGAAATTGCGCACAAGCCTGCATCCGATGGCCGACGAGGTTCCCATGTCCAACGCCGATCCGGTCCCGTAATTCTTCGTCCGTTTCTTACAATAAATTCATAGAGAGGGTCGAAAGGCCTTTCCGTCTCGGCGAGGAAAGTTCCGAGATACGATGAGTGCGGAAACGGAAGGAGTCGCGATGCCACTGTCAGAGCACGAACAGAAGATACTCGCGGAACTCGAAGAGTCCCTTTCTAAGCAGGATCCGCGCTTCGCAAAGAACGTCCGTGACACCAACGTCTATTCCCACGGCTCGCGACGCGTGCGCTGGGGAATTGCCGGGTTCGTGATTGGCCTCGTGATCTTGCTCGCTTTCTTCTCGCAGAATGTGTACGTCGGCCTCGCTGGAGTGGCCCTGATGTTCGCGTCGGCGATCGTCATTGAACGTAACGCCAGACTTCTGGGTCGCGCCGGTTGGCGTGACATTACGCATTCTCACCCCGGAGATGACGCATCGGGTTCATTGGGACCCAAAGCGCGCTCACTTCGCGACTGGTTGTCGCGCCAACGCCATTCGCCCGAATGAGCCCGCTCGGAGTGGCTGATGCCACTCCGTGCCTAGCCCTAGACATCGGGGCAACCAAGGCCGAAGCGGCCCTCATCACTCGAGACGGTACGGTCCTTCGTCGCGATCGACTCGACGTGAAGCTCGCGGGTGACGATCTCTTTCTCCGAATCACCGAATTGTTGGTACGAATACGCGCTGACAGTGCGGTGTCGTCCTTGGGGGTGGCCTGCGCCGGTCCCATGTCTCAGGGTGGGGAGGAGGTGTCACCACTTAACATCCCGGCCTGGCGCGGTTTCGCCCTACGTCAGCGTCTCACTGAGGCCACGGCGCTGCATGTTGACGTCGAGGGTGACGTCCGAGCCTTGGCTCTGGCTGAGGGAGTCTTCGGCGCCGCGCGTGACGTTAAGAACTACGCCGCCATGGTGGTGTCCACCGGTATTGGAGGAGCCTTCGTCTTGGACGGACGCCTCGTCAATGGTGAGTCTGGAAACTCCGGCCACCTCGGTCACTTGAATGTTGTCCCGGAGGGGCGACTGTGTTCGTGCGGCAGCCTCGGCTGCTTGGAAGCCGAAGCGTCGGGTTGGGCGATCGAAGCAATAACGGGTCGGTCACCCGAGTTCGCCGACGACGCCACTCGCTCGCGCACCGCTACGTTGGTCGGTCGTGCGGTGGGAACGCTCGCGTCGGTGTTGGACTTCAATCATTGTTACGTGGCGGGATCGGTGGCATTGGGCTTTGGAGATGATTTCTTCACCACTGCCACCAAGGCCGCAAGGCAAGTGGCGACGATCGGCTTCTTGAGAGATGTCGAAGTGCGACGCTCGGGCCTTGGTCCCGATGGACCGATTCTGGGTGCCGCGTGTGTCGCGTGGCGGAGCGCATCATGAGGCGATGGTGGGTACGAGGACTCGGTCGGTACCTCGCGCGCCATCCTCGAGACGTCACGGTCGTGGCGCGAGCAGCCTGGCGACTTCGTCGTACACACTGGTGGCGCCACGCCCCGTGGTTGCCCCTGCCGTCGGTGGCGTACTGGGAATTTCGAATAGCAACGGTCAATGGGTCCGACGGACACCTCGAGCCTCGAGCGGTGGTCGCGGCCGCTCGATGGTCCGTGCACCAACGCGTGGGACGGTAGTTTTTAACCGTGGGCCGCGTCCTTCTCCTCAACGCGACGTTCGAACCTTTGCAATTAGTGAGTGAGCGTCGTGCGGTCATCTTGTTGCTAGCCGGTCGAGCCGAACCGATCGCCACCGCGGACGTTCCACCGGTATGTCGTTCGAGTTCGGTGTGCGTGACGATCCCTTCGATCGTTCGTCTCCACGACATGGTTCGCTTACCATCAAAAGTGCGAACGCCACCGTTGACGAGGCGCTCCCTGCTCCTTCGTGACGGGTACCGATGTGCGTACTGCCTTGAACACGCTGACACCATTGATCACGTCGTCCCACGAAGTCGAGGCGGTCGTCACGAATGGACGAACGTCGTGGCTGCGTGTCGCCGACACAACATGCAAAAAGGGGATCGACTCCTGGAGGAGATTGGGTGGCGCATGCACTTCGAGCCGCGCATCCCTGACGGACCGTGGTGGCGTTGGCGCCACGTGCCCGATCCCGACCCCCTGTGGGCGCCGTTTCTTCCTCGCGCCTCGTGAAGGATGGCGTTGAGGAACTCTACGACTATGGCGTGCTACGGGCTCTGGAAATACCGACACTTCTGATCATCCGCCCGTCGGAGCCGACGTTGGTTCTGGGCGGAAGTCAGTCCCTCGCTGTTCTGGCTGACGAGTCCCCTTCGCACATGAGCGTGCGACGGCGCCGGGGTGGGGGAGGACTCGTCTTGCTTCAGCCCGATGACGTCTGGATTGATTGGTGGATTCCCGCCGGTGATCCACGCTGGTCGCGCGACGTCCACGTCACGTCATATCGCGTCGGCACGTGGTGGCGTGACGTCCTGACACCGAGAATCGAGCGAGACGTCGTGATGCACCAGGGGTCGTTAGAGGGGTCTACAGCGCTTCGGGTCGCTTGTTTTGCTGGGCGCGGACCAGGGGAGATCTTCGTCGATGGTCGCAAAGCGGTCGGGGTGACGCAGTGGCGGGTTCGCGAAGGTGTCTTCGTCTCGACCGTTATGCACGCTCACGCTTCGGCACCGCTGCTCGAAGCGCTCGAGGACGTGCCCGAGGGGCTCGTCGACGCGCTTGAACATCACACGCTTTCTACCCTGGGTATCGATCCCGACGACGTGACCGCAGCCTTGATCGAACAGTCGCAACCGATCGACGTTCGCCAGCTCTTCTTACTCGCCTAATTTCTCAGCCACGTCACGACCACCTCCTTCCGACTCGGGATACCTCTCGCCCTGGCGATGTTTTTCACCCCAAAAATGTCACAATTTGGCGAGTAGTGGTGTCGTGTGGAGTATGGTGGTGCGAAGTGGAGGAAAGTGGAGATTCCACGAAGGGGAGTTATGTTGTTGTTCGTCGGCCAGTTTCAGCACTCGCTGGATGACAAAGGTCGACTCATCCTGCCCGCGAAGTTCCGTCGAGAATTCGAAAACGGGGGACACCTCAGCCCCAATTTGGACGGGTGTGTGGCATTGTGGACACCCGGGGAATTCACGCGTAAGAGCGGTGAGTACCTCGAGGCGGGACGCAACGGCAGCACCGACGAACGTCGCCAGTCTCGTTTTTGGGCCACCAACTCCTCAGAAGTGGAAATCGACCGCCAGGGCCGTTTCGCCCTGCCACCGGTGATCCGCGACTTCGGCCAGCTCGAGGGTGACGTGATTGTCGCGGGCAACCTCGATCACATCGAGTTATGGAACCCCGGTCGATACGCGGCCCAAGTCAGCGTCGCGGAGGAGACATTCATACGAGGCAGTGACGAGTGAAAGAAGGACCAACGCAGTATCGGCCGCGGACCATGCGCAGCCTGGCAATCGCCGAACGTGAGAGGGCAATATTCTCCGCCCGCCCGCCCCGTTCGGCGATTGAAAGGCTGCAGATGGCCCAGGACACTTACCACCAGCCAGTCCTCGAACGAGAGATCGTCGAGTTCTTCACCAGCCGGAGCGCTGGGGTGATCGTCGACGCCACATTGGGTGGCGGCGGTCACGCCGCGGCACTCCTTCTCGCCTCGCCAGAGCGGCGGATCCTCGGTATTGATCGTGACCCCGAAGCCCGCGCGGCCGCAGGCCTACGCCTCTCGCCCTTCGGCGACCGCGTGCACATCGTGGCAGCAACCTTTGCCACCATGGCCGACGTCGTGACCGAACAGCGTGACTTCATGGAGGGTGAGCCGGTGGTGGGGGTCTTGATGGACTTGGGCGTGTCGTCACACCAACTCGACGAGTCGAGCCGAGGATTCTCCTTTCGTGCCGACGCGCCCTTGGACATGCGCATGGATCCCACTCAAGGTGTGACCGCCGCACAGTATCTGGCGACCGCCGACCTCCACGACTTTGTTCGCTTGTTGCGTGCCAATGGCGAAGACCGTTTCGCTGGGGCCATTGCGCGCTCGGTCCTTGAGCATCAGCCCCAAACAACTTCGGAATTGACCGACGCGGTGGAGCGCGCGGTCCCCATGGCGGCGCGCCGGCGTGGCCACGTGGCCACACGGGTGTTCCAAGCCCTTCGCATTGTCGTGAACGACGAACAGAACGAACTCGACGTCGGCCTCGAAGCCGCCATTGACGTATTGGCCCCAGGAGGTCTGCTCGCCGTCATCTCGTATCACTCGGGAGAAGATCGCGCTGTCAAGTCCGTCCTTCACGAGGCGTCTACCGGTGGGTGTCACTGCCCGTACGAACTGGGTTGCGTGTGCGGCGCCGTACCTCGTGTCGTCATTACCCGCGCTAGTGCCCAACTCGCCACCGCGCGTGAGGTGGAGGATAACCCCCGCGCTCGGTCGGCACGCCTGCGCACGGCCACGAAGGTGGCGCCATGAGTGTCGTCAGTCTTCCTCGTCGCGACGTCGCGCCTCGTACGGCTCCACCGCGAGCGCGCCCCCGCATTCGACCAGAGACCACGAAGAACCCCGCTACTCCCAGACGCACGACGACTGGTCGTCACGTCGCTACGCACGGTCGGCTCGCGTCAATCTCAGTGCTCAAGAAGTCCGTCGCAATCGTGGCGGTCGCCGTCATATTGGCGCTCTTTGGATCGATGCTCGAGACCAATCGACAAGTCGAGCTACACCAACTTCAAAGCCAGGTCCTTCAGGACCAGTCGTCCTACGCGACGCAGGTGGGTTCGCTGACGAACCTGTCGGCGCCCAGTGTGGTGGTGTCTCAGGCCAATGCGCTTCATCTCGTGAACCCCACCTCGGTGACTCAGGTTCCTGCTACGTCGCTTGATGCGATCCTGCCCCTGCCGCATTTCACAGGTTACGCACCGGTCACATCAAGGACGCAGCGGTGAGCACGCATACTTCACCCACCCACACTCGCCGCCAGCTTCAGCATCGACCAGCGGGACCCTCCTTTTCGCCACGGCGACTGCAACTGGTACGGGGTCTCTTCATAGTGCTGTTCGCGGCATTGAGCCTGCGACTAGTTGCGGTGCAAATAGTTGACCATCAGCACTACGCGAAACTTTCGGTCGCCCAAGTGCGTCACGACCTGACCACCAACGCGCTGCGAGCGGGAATTTACGATCGCCACGGTGAGATCCTCGCGATTTCAGAGCCGACATCACTGGTGATTGCCGACGACATGCAGATCTCGCAGCCTCAACAAGAAGCTCAGGCGCTGACGGGCCTCGTCAAGGTTCCGGTAGCCAAGCTCACCACGTTGCTCTCGAAGAAGGGAGTCGGCAGCGGATACGTCGTCCTAGCCAGCAACCTCGACCTCACCGACGGCAAGGCGATCGCCAACGGGAGTTTCCCCGGCATCGTGGTGCAGAATTCGTCGAGTCGCTCGTACCCCAACGGGACGCTGGCGGAATCACTCCTCGGGCGCACCAATGCATCGGGGGCGGGCTCGACCGGTCTGGAATATCAGTTCCAGGCACAGCTGGCTGGCAAGACGGGCGTGACGCGTGAATTCGTCTCGACCTCGGGCGTGGCGTTACCGAGTACCTATAGCAGCGTGATCAAGCAAGCACAACCCGGCGTCGGACTCGAACTCACTGTTGACGCCCCCCTGCAGTTCGTGACCGAGCGAGCGCTCGCAAATCAACTGCACGCGGTGGGTGGGCTCACCGGTGTCGCAATCGTTATGGACGTGAAGACGGGACAGATTCTCGCGGACGCATCCCTCGTGAACACCCACACCAGTGCCGGTGTTCTCGGTCCGATTCCCGCGTGGGGGACGAGCGTCGGTGTCACGGGCATCGAACAGACCATCAACAATCTTGGTTTCACTCAGGCGTACGAACCCGGCTCGGTGTTCAAGGTGGTGACATTTTCGGCCGCTCTGCAAGCCGGCGTCATCACACCCTCGAGCGTGTTCGCTGTTCCCAATTCAGTGATTGTTGGAGGACGATCGTTCCATGACGCCGAGAATCACGGTCTCGAGCACTTGACCGCCACGCAGGTTCTCGCGCAGTCGTCCAACATCGGTACTTACGAGATCGGCACGCGAGTGGGGGAGAACGGGATACTTGCCCAGGTGCAGCGTCTCGGCTTCGGACAGTTGACTGCTGTCAACTTCCCCGGCGAGACGTCGGGTCTGTTAGTGGACGCTTCGAGTTGGTACGCCAGCGACCAAGTTGCCCTTCCGATCGGCCAAGTCGACGCCGTGCCGCCAATTCAAGTCCTCGATGCGTACAACACGATTGCCAACGGTGGTGTCTTCGTCGAGCCGCAGCTAGTTCGTGGGTACGTTCAGGCCAATGGCACGACGACGGCGGCACCGCCCAGTGTCAAGCGTCAGGCGCTGTCACCGGCGGTCGCCGCCACGATGAATACGATGCTCCAACAAGTCGTTCTCGACGGCACCGGGACCAACGCAATCATTCCTGGCTACAAGGTCGCGGGAAAGACCGGTACCGCGACGATGCCCTACCCGGGCAAGGACCAACTCCTGACTGGTGACTACAACGCGAGTTTCGTCGGCTTCGCTCCCGCGAACAACCCGGTGCTGTCGATGATCGTGGTGATCGAGCGACCCCAGACAACGATCTTCGGTGCGTCGGCGTCGGCGCCCGTCTTCCAGCAAGTGATGTCCTACGCTCTGCGTCACTACGGGATCCCTTCGAGCGGAACCATTGTCAAGCCCCTCACTGGTTCGGGCGCCAGTATCTCTTCGGACGTCACCTGATGCAGGTGGGCGACATTTTCACCGACGAGTCCTTTGACGTCGTCACCGCAAGCGTCGAGGTCGAGCGAGTCGAGATCGATTCGCGCAAGTGCCAGTACCCGACGTTGTTCTTCGCGCTACCCGGTTCGAGCTCGGACGGGGCTAATTACGTGTCCGAAGCCATTGAGCGCGGCGCAGTCGCCATCGTGGCCACCCGTCCCCTTCACGCACCAGTACCCGTCATCGTCATTCCCGAATCTCGCGTCTATACCGCCCTGGCCCACGCGAGTGCGACGCTCAGTGCACATCCTGAGGCTGGCGTGGACCTCGTGGGAGTCACGGGAACCAACGGAAAGACGAGTGTGACCACCCTGGTGGCTGAGCTGGCACGCGCCCTCGACTGGAATGGCGCGACGATCGGCACCTTGACCAATGAGCGCACCACGCCGGCCGCCCCGGAGATGTTCCGAACTCTGGCCGCGCTGCGCTCAAGTTTTGACGCCGCGCGTGAACGCTCGGTCGTGGCCATGGAAGTGTCGAGCCACGCGCTCGACCAGCATCGAGTCGTCGGAAGTCACTTCGCCGTCGTGGCCTTTACAAATTTGAGTCACGACCACCTTGACTACCATCACACGATGGAGGCGTATTTCGCCACGAAGGCTCGCCTGTTCGATGCGGCCTACTCCTCACGGGCAGTCATCTGGGTGGACGACGCCTACGGTGCCACACTGGCATCGTCGACGTCGTTGAGCGTCGTGCCCGTGTCGCGCAGGGACGCCAGTGACGTGACGATCACATTGGCTGGATCGATCTTTTTCTGGCGCGGACACTTGGTCAATACCTCCTTGATCGGCGACTTCAACATTGACAACGCTCTTATCGCTATGACCATCGTCGCGCAGTTGGGCGCCAGTGACGAACACATCGCTGCCGCGATGGCCGAGGTGGCGCCGGTCCCCGGCCGCTTTGAGGTCGTCCATCGGGGTGCGATAACCGTGATCGTTGATTACGCTCACACGCCCCAGGGACTTGAGAGGCTCCTGACATCGGTGCGGGACCTCTCGACGGGGCGGCTGCTCAGCGTCTTTGGATGCGGGGGAGACCGCGATACGGCCAAGCGTCCCGAGATGGGCCGCGTCGCGTCACAATTTTCCGATGTGACCATCGTGACCTCGGATAATCCACGTCACGAGTCGCCAGATGCAATTATTGATGCCGTCATGGCTGGCGTCGTGGTCGGGGCCGAGGTCCTTCGCGACGTCGATCGCCGTTCGGCGATCGCACGGGCCCTGGAGAATGCGCGGCCCGGGGACGTCGTCGTGGTGGCGGGCAAGGGCCACGAAACGACCCAGACGTTTCGTGATCGTGTCGTGGCATTTGATGATCGCGAGGTCGTTCGCGACCTTTTGAAGGGACAGTAATGCTGAGTTTGATGGAGTCAGGCGGCGTTGGCTTCTTGTTCGCACTTTTCGTGACCCCCATGTGGATTCGGTTCGTGCGCGAACGTTCCCTCGGGCAACAAATTCGTGAGGACGGGCCCGAAAGTCATCACGCCAAGGCCGGTACGCCGACCATGGGGGGTGTAGTGATCGTGGCCGCTACCTTTCTTGGCTATCTCATGGGTCACGTCGGAACCGACATCGTCTTTACCCGCGACGGCATCTTGGCTATGGGCGTGATCCTCGCCTCGGGCCTGTTGGGTCTCCTGGACGACTACCTGGGAATTCGTAACGCTCGTAATCTGGGACTGAAGAAGCGCGGGAAGTTCGTCGGACAACTGGTCATTGCTGGAGTGTTCGCCACCCTCGCCATCACGTGGGTGCATACGTCGACGCACCTTTCCTTCACGCGCGTGACGTTGCCAGGGTGGAACCTGTCGGAGTTGGGTTGGATCGCGATGGCCGTCTTCGTCGTTATCGGTAGTTCCAACGCGGTGAACCTCACTGACGGTCTCGACGGTCTGGCTGCGGGCTCGGGCACCTTTTGTTTCGGCGTCTTATCCATCATTGGCTACTGGCAATTTCGTCACTTCTCGATTTATCACCTGCACGCGGCCTTGGACCTCGGATTGGTGGCGGTGGCGTTAGTGGGAGCGTGTCTCGGCTTCCTCTGGTGGAACGCGGCGCCCGCGAGAATCTATATGGGTGATACCGGTTCGTTAGCCATCGGTACGGGGTTGGGTGCGCTGTGCTTGTTGATGAACTTGGACTTGCTGCTGCCGATCCTCGGCGGACTCTTCGTCGCCGAGACGGCGTCGGTGATCTTGCAGGTGGTCAGTTTTCGGGTCTTTGGCCGTCGCATTTTTCGTATGGCTCCGTTTCATCACCACTTCGAACTTCGAGGTTGGCCTGAGATCACCGTGATCATTCGGTTTTGGATCCTGGCTGGTTTGCTGGCCGCGCTGGGCCTGGGCATCTTCTACGGAGACTTCTTGCGATCGGCGAAGGTGGTCTAAGTCATGTCCGCGATGGTCAAACGAGTCCTCCAGCCCTTTCCTCGGGGTGATCGAGCGGCCACTGCACTTCTCGTGGTCACCGCCTTGTTGGTGGGATACGGCACGGTCATGGTGGGATCAGCGAGCGACGCTCAGTCCGCCCTCAATGGTGGAACATCATTCGCGATCACTATTCGCGATCTCCTGTACTTAGGTATCGGAGCACTGGTCTTCGTGGTGGTGTCACGGCTTCGATTGTCGTGGGTCGTCTCGATGGCACCTCCACTGATGATGGCGGGTCTGGGACTGCTGGCGGGGGTCGAGTTGGTGGGCATCACCGTGAACGGCGCTCGACGCTGGCTGCCGACTCCTTTCATCCAGATCCAACCCTCGGAGTTCTTCAAACTCTTCGTCGTGCTCTACGTCGTGTGGGTCGTTCAGCGACACCACCACCGCATCGGTAACTGGCAACACCTGGTGCTGTGGATGTCGCCGGTGCTCGCGGGTGTTGGACTCATCCTGCTCGAGCACGACGTGGGCACCGACACCGTGGTCGTGGCGATTGCCCTGGCGATCCTCTTCGTGGCGGGGCTCCCACGCAAGATGGTGACTTCGATCGTGCTGCTGGGAGTGCCCGTACTGGGAATCTACGCCCTCGCCGAACCGTATTCCATGCGTCGACTGATGTCGTTTCTGCACCCCAACACGAATCTCACCACCACTGGGTACCAGCTTCTGCAATCTCGGATCGGCCTGGGCGCGGGAGGTTTGACCGGACTGGGTCTCGATCACAGTCGAGAGAAGTGGGGATTATTGCCCAACCCCCACACGGACTTCATCTTCACGATCATTGGCGAAGAGCTCGGACTCATCGGTACTCTGAGCGTGATCGCACTCTTCATTGGTTTTCTCATGGTCTCGACACGTATCGCGCGCCAATGCACCAACGAGGTCTATCGGTTGATCGTCGTGGGAATCACCACGTGGATCATCTTGGAAGCACTAATTAACATCGCGTCGGTCGTAGGCTTTTGGGCAGTGACCGGAATCCCTCTCCCCTTCTTCTCCTACGGTGGCACCGCACTCATCACCGAGCTGGCTGCGGTGGGCATTCTCTACAACATTGCTCACGATCGCAGCCGCTCCGCCCACCTGGTGATCACCGCGAGTGAGCCGGCTTTCTTTGCGGTGGCCGCACCCGCGCGCGCATCTCGCCCACCCGTACGCGCTCAGCACCCGCGCGTGGTGCATCGCGGACCCGTTCGCGCTCCGCGATCGTGACAGGTCCCATCGTTCTCACCGGGGGTGGGACCGGGGGGCACATCTTTCCAATGGAGGCGATCGCTGAAGCGCTACGTGACGCGGGGGTCCCTAATTCTGAGATGAAATTTGTCGGATCGCTCCGGGGGCAAGAGGCGACCTTGTTGAGTGGGGGACCTATCGAGTTGACGCTGTTACCTGGTCGTGGTCTCCGCCGTTCGATCACGGGACGTGCCCTTCGCGACAATGCTGGCGCAGTCATCGGTCTCATACGGGCCTTCGCACGTGCGTTGAGCGACGTTCGTCAGTGGCGACCGCGCGCCGTTGTCTCGGTCGGGGGCTACGCGGCCGCAGCGACGTCGACCGCCGCCGTCGTGTGGCGTCGACCCCTCATACTTGTTGATCTCGACGCGACACCGGGGTTGACACATCGATTATTGGCGCACTTTGCGACGGTGCGCTGCGTCGCCATTGGCACACCAAGCGATCGCGTCCGGGTGACCGGAGCGCCGGTGCGCCGAGACATCGCCGATATCGATCGATCGGCTGACGAGCGCCGCCGCGCGAAGGCTCGCCTCCAAGTGCCAATCGATCCTGATCGCCGCGTGGTCGTCGCGATGACGGGATCGCTCGGAGCTCGACGGGTGAATCTTGCCGTTGTGGAACTCGCCGAGCTCTGGCAACATCGCACTGACGTCACCCTGGTACACGTGACGGGCCGGCGCGACTTCGATGAGGTGATGGCGCGGCGACCGCACTTGGCAGGTCTGGACTATCGCGTCGAGGATTTTGGTGAAATGACGACCTGGTGGGCGGTGGCCGACCTCGCCATTTGTCGCGCCGGTGCGACGACGATCGCCGAACTCACGGTTCTGTCACTTCCGGCGATTCTGGTGCCGCTGCCTCGAGCACCGGGTGATCATCAGCGACACAATGCCGTGGCACTCTCGACGGTTGGCGCCGCCGTCATCGTGCCCGATTCGGCGTGCACGGGTGCCGAGTTGGATCGTCAAGCGAGCGCCATTTTGCAACCCGAGGTGATGCGCGAAATGTCCCTGGCGAGCTCGCTCCTGGCCCAGCCCGACGCCGCGACAGCGATCGCACGAACGATCATTGAGGCGGTCGACCTCTCGTGATTTTTGGTGACGGGGTCCGGGTGCACATCGTCGGAGTGGGTGGAGCGGGTATGAGTGCCCTGGCGGTGCTGCTAACGGGCATGGGATGTCAAGTCAGTGGGTGTGACGCCACCAGTGGACCAGTTCTGGCGGAGCTGGTGCAACGCGGCGTCGGTGCAGCGGCGCGACACGACGCGAGTCACGTGCACGACGTTGACGTGGTCTTGTGGTCCCCGGCGGTGCGAGAAGATAACGAAGAGTTGGTCGCGGCGCGCGAGCGCGGACTCGTGATGATGTCGCGCCCTCGCGTGTTGGGTGAATTGTCGTCGCGATCTCGTGTCGTCGGCGTCACGGGCACCCACGGAAAGACCACGGCGACCTCGATGCTTGTGCACATCATGCGCGCGGCTGGACGCGACGACTCTCGACTGGTGGGTGCTCCGGTGCGCGGCGTGGGATTCAGTGGGTACTTCGGTACGGGCGATCTGCTGATGGAAGTGGATGAGAGTTTCGGCGCGTTCGCTGAACTGTCCCCCTTCGCTCTGGGACTCTTGAACGTCGAAGCGGATCATCTGGATCACTACGGCTCGTTGAAGGCACTCGAGGGCGCGTTCGCCGACGTAGTGACCCGCACGACCGGACCGGTCGTCATTTGGGGTGATGACCCGGGCGCCGCTCGCGTCGCTGATCTCGCTGGGCGCGACTTCGTACGGGTGGGAACCGGTGTCGACGATGACTGGCGTCTGGTGGACGTTCAACTTTCGCGTCGCGGTGCGAGCGCGCACCTTATTGGTACTGACGAGGTGGAGATCGATTTGGCCGTGACGGGTCGTCACAATCTGGCCAACGCGGCAGTGGCTGCGGTCCTGGCGATGTCCCTGGGTGTCGACGCAGCGAGCGTGAGTGAAGGACTGCGGGCGTTTCGCGGTGCGCCGCGTCGGTTCGATCACGTGGCCCAGTGGCGACAGATCGACGTCGTCGAAGACTACGCGCATCTCCCGGGAGAAATTGCCGCCACGGTGGACGCGGCGCACGATGCCGGATACGAACGCGTGGTCGCCATTTTTCAGCCTCATCGCGTGACACGAACGGTGAGTGTCGGTGCGGCGTTCGCTCCGGCCTTCGATTTGGTCGACGACGTGATCGTCACCGACATCTACACCGCGGGCGAGGAGAACCCCGACGCGCTCACGGGCGACGTTGTTGCTCGGTACGTACGTGATCGGGGACGCACTCGTGCGCACTACGCGGGCGAGCTACGCGATGCAGCGGCGACGCTCGAACGAGTCGCGAGAGACGCGGATCTCGTTCTCATTATCGGAGCGGGTGATGTGGCGAAGGTACTGGATTACCTTCCACACACCAATGCACTGCGCGAGCGAGAGGTCGCGAGCGTGGACGCACATTTCTTGGGCGACGACCCTCGCGTGACGTACGACGCGCCGATTGGCCCGCGCACGACGTATCGCGTTGGCGGTTCGGTGAGCGCGCTGGTGACGCTCTCGAGTCTTGACGACCTTGACGACGTCTCGGAGCGATTGATCGGATCGTCGCGTCCCTTATGGGTCTTCGGTAATGGATCGAATCTGTTGATCGCCGACGGTGCCCACGACGCCATCGCAATACACCTCGACGGAGATTTCAAGAGTCTTGAAGTGGTCGACGGTGACGACGGTCACGTCGCGGTCTTCGCTGGAGCTGGTCTGGACCTGCCAGTGGCGGCGCGTCGCCTTTCGGCCGAGGGCGTCGTGGGATTTGAGTGGGCCGTCGGTGTTCCGGGAACCTTTGGTGGTGCTGTAGCGATGAACGCGGGCGGGCACGGATCGGACATGCGTGCGAGCGTGCGCCGTGTCGAAGTATGGTCGGCGGGTCGCCGTCGCTGGCGCGATGCGGAAGAGATGGCATTCTCGTACCGCACCAGTGTCCTTTCCCTGGGTGACATCGTGACGCGCGTCGAACTAGAGCTTTCGCGCGGGGACGCGACCACATCACGCGAGGCCCTCTCGGACATCGTTCGTTGGCGTCGAGAAAACCAACCCGGAGGGGCCAATGCGGGGAGTGTTTTTCGCAACCCCTTGGGAGACTCCGCGGGGCGCCTCATCGAAGCCGCGGGGGCCAAGGGACTGCGTCACGGCTCGGCTATGGTCTCGCAGAAGCACGCCAATTTCATAATCGCCGACGCGGACGCGACCGCGGCAGACATCTTGGCCCTCATGTTCGAGGTGCGAGAACGAGTCGCGGAATCGACGGGTGTGTGGCTCGAGATCGAGAATCACTTACTGGGTTTTGAGAGGACATGGTGAGTCGCCGACCACGGTCGAGTAATCGTGTCGCACCTCGCGCGCGAACGAGCGTGAAGGACGCGCGCACGTCGCGCGCCCGCCGGCACGCGCCGACGGTTTCACCGACGCGCGACCCGTCACTGGTCGCGATCATCGAGCCACGCCGTCGCCGACGATTCTTGCTGGTAAAAGTGATCGTCGTCGTGGCGTTGGTCGGCGCCACGTTCTACGTTGGCGGCCAGTGGTTGCTTCGCCAGTCATATTTTCGAGTCCAACACGTCGCCCTCTCCGGTGAGGTGCACGAGACCGTGGCGCAGATCCTCTCGACGACGCACCTCGATTCGCATCCAACGATGATTGGCCTCAGTTCCGCTGTTCTCCAACGCGACTTAGCGATCTATCCGTGGATCGGCTCGATCAATCTCGTGAAGAAGTGGCCCAACACGGTCGACCTGACGGTGCACGAGGTGAGCGCCGTTGCGGTGGCGTTCAATACGGGCCACGTCTTGCAATTTGTCAGTGTCACGGGTCGTGATCTCGGGGCTGCCCCGCTGAATACGAATATGACGACGCTCGCGACGACTCCGACGAGCTTGGCGGCGACTACCTGGCCCTACGAAGGAGTCGAGTCTGCGTCCGCGCGCGTCGCTGGTCAGTTACCGGTGGCCTTCGCGTCCCAAGTGCGACAAGTGATCGTTGACGCCCAGGGTAACGTTACGTTGCAATTAACGACGCCGATCAAGTTCTTTCTTGGTCCCGCGACCAACTTGAACGCAAAATTCGTGGCGGTCGCGTCCGCAATTGCGCACGGAACCTTCGCCGCGGGAGACGTCGTCGACGTCACGACACCCAGTGAATTGTCGGTCACGGGACCGACTCCCTCGTGAGCAAGACATTTGACCCTAAACTGGGGACCTTACTAGCCTTTAATCAAATAATTTCGCACGATTCGGTCGCTCGCAGCGAGACCAGAGTAGTTTCGACACACCACAGCAAGGGGAATTCATGAGTCTCAACCAGGGCAACTATCACGCCGTCATCAAGGTCATCGGCGTCGGTGGCGGTGGTGTGAACGCGGTAAACCGAATGATCACCGCCGGCCTTCGCAACATTGAATTCATCGCCGCCAACACCGACGCCCAAGCACTGTTGTTGTCGGAGGCCGACCTCAAGATTGACATTGGTCGGTCGCTCACTCGCGGCCTGGGCGCTGGCTCGGACCCCGAAATCGGCCGTCAGGCCGCCGAGGACCACCGTGCCGAGATTGAAGAGGCCCTCAAGGACACGGACATGGTGTTCATTACCGCGGGCGAGGGCGGTGGCACGGGCACCGGTGCCGCCCCGGTAGTCGCGGACATCGCTCGCGCGCTGGGTGTGCTCACCATCGGGGTCGTGACCCGACCGTTCTCCTTCGAAGGGAAGCGTCGCGCGACCCAGGCTGAAAAGGGCATCCAGTCGTTGCGCGAAAAAGTGGACACCCTCATCGTGATTCCCAACGACCGACTGCGCTCGGTTGCCACCTCCGAGACCTCGATGCTCGATGCGTTCAAGATCGCCGACGACGTTTTGTTGTCGGCGGTACGTGGGGTCACCGATCTCATTACGGTGCCGGGGCTCATCAACACTGACTTCGCTGACGTGAACGCCATCATGCGCAATGCCGGCACCGCCATCATGGGCGTCGGGATGTCGACCGGTGAAGGTCGCGCCATTAACGCTGCACGCGCCGCGATCACCTCACCACTGCTCGAAGCCTCCATCGAAGGCGCGCGGGGCATTTTGATGAACATTGTCGGTGGTCCGGGGGTGACGTTGAGCGAAGTGACTGACGCCGCCAGCATCATCCACGACGTGGCTCACCAGGACGCCAACATCATCTTTGGCAGCGTGATCGACGAATCAGTGGGTGAAGCCGTGCGCGTGACGGTCATCGCGGCGGGCTTTGACCACATCCCCCCAGCGAAGGGACCGACGTCGTCATCGAGCGCCCCCGTCGGCGACGCGCCGCGCACTGACATCTTCGCTAACACCACCAGTGACGACTTCTTCGACGTTGGTGGCGATGACGACCTTCCCAGCTTCCTTCGATAGGTCCGACAACGTTCAGCGGGTCGCGGCCAATTTGGCCGAGGTGCATCGGCGTATCGAGCGTGCGGGAGGCGACCCGGCAAGTGTCGCGGTGGTGGCCGTCACCAAGACGTTTCGAAGCGACATGGTGATCGCTGCCCGGGCTGCAGGGCTACGGGCTGTGGGCGAGAACTACGTCGACGAACTCGAGGCGAAGCGTGGCGACCTGCCAGATCTCGACCTCTCGTGGCACTACCTGGGGGCGCTGCAATCGAACAAGATCGCGCGCATCGTCCACGTAGCCGACGTCATGAGTGGCGTCTCGCGCGCCAAGGAGATCCGCCTCATCGCTGCACAGCGTCCCGGCGCGACGATTGACGTGCAGGTCGACCTCACCGGTGAACCCGAGCGTAACGGAGCCGACATCGCTGACGTTGCCGCACTCGTGGACTTGGCACGACGTGTCGGCCTGGACGTGCGTGGTCTGATGACGGTGGCTTCGCCAGAAGTCCGCCCGCGCGAGCGAGCAGTTTGCTCGGGTGAACGAATTATGCGTCGAACTCGGTGTTCGCGGGCGATCGATGGGGATGAGCGACGACTTGGAACTGGCCGTCGCGCAGGGCAGCACCGAAGTTCGCATTGGTCGCGCATTATTTGGTCCACGACCTACCCCGACCCCACTGACCTAACATAGAACCGGGCGGTAGAGCCGCGAGGAGAAGTAGATGAACGAAAAAATGCGCAAGGCCCTCGGCTTTTTGGGCCTCGTCGAGGATGACTACAACGAGTACGCAGCGACCGAGGCCTCGCGACCTTTCAGTGAGGACTCCCGAGAGGAACCGTCGTGGGCGCCCCGGGCCAATGCCCCCGCCCCCCGCCCTTCTTCGCCCGCCCCTCGCATCAACCCCACCCCCGCCCCCCGTACGGGTCCGGCACCACTGCGTCCCCAACCGGTGTCCTCGTCCCAGAGTCCGCGTCCCATGCCCATGTCGATGCTCGACGCTCAGCAATCCAACTCTCGACCACGCATCCAAGGTGCCACGTCGCCGTCGATGCGCGGTGTCGTGGCCTACGCCAGTGAGCAGGACATCGAGATCCTGACACCACTGGAATTCAACGAGTGCCAGCGCATCACGGATCAAGTTCGACTCAACCGGACCGTCATCTTGGTGGTGACCCAGTGCGGCCCTGCGACCGCACGTCGACTCATCGACTTCGCCGCCGGAACCTCGTACGCACTGCGTGCGACGGTTGAGACCCTTGAGAAGGGCGCGGTCTACGCGATCTGTCCCCATGGAGCGAGCCTGAGCCCCGAAGTGCGCGCGCGCTTGGTGTCGTCGAACTATCAGTCTGTCGGTTACTAATGGGTTTGATTCGAGAGTTGATCCAGATCTACATCTGGATCTTGGTTATCTCGGCCCTCCTCAGTTGGTTCCCGACGACGTCGTCCCAGGGTGGACTGGCGACGACCAAGCGCGTCCTAGCGCAAGTGACCGAGCCTGTCCTGCGGCCGCTACGCCAAATCGTTCCACGTCCGCGAATGGGCGGCGTCAGCGTCGACTTCTCGGTGCTGGTTGCGATCATCCTTTTGGTAATCATCTCTTCCATTATTTGAGTGATTACGCCTATTTGACAGAGGGGAAGGTAGGGTAGACGTCATGGAAAGTACTGACACTCCTCGCTCGGCACTGGACGAAATCAAGACGGTCTCCTTTAAGCAAGGAATACGTGGCTACGTCGTTGACGAGGTAGACGAGTTCCTCGACCGTGCCGCGGCCGAAGTGGACCAGATTCGTGAACAGATGCACCAACTACGCCAGCAACTTCGCCAAGCCGGAGAACGGATTCGCCAACTCGAAGGCGGAGCCCCCGTGGTCTCACCCGCGCCGGCGCCCGCTGCGGTCGTCGCACCACCAGCACCCTCACCGGTTGTCGCTCCGGCCCCGGTAGCACCACCGGCACCCGCACCGGTTGCCAGCCACACCGCCGGAGCAGAACAAGTCACCGCAATGATCGCCATGGCTCAGCAATTCATCGAACAAGCTCAGCAAGAGGCCGAGGCTCGTGCTCGCGAATTGACCGTCGCCGCCCAGGATCGTGCGCGAGAGATTGTCGCCGAGGCGCGGTCGCGCGCGGAAGATGAAGTCACGCGGCTCAATGGTCTAAAACAACGTTTGAGCGAGGACGTGGTAATGCTGACGCGCCAACTCGACGCCGAACGAACTCGTCTCTCGAGCGTTCTCGCTGAGTTGGCCCAGTGGATCGAGAGTTCACTGCACATGGGGGTCGAAGAAGGAGCGCACGCGGCGCAACGCACTGCGGCCCCCGCTCCCAGCGCCGCGCCCACCCCGCCACAAGAGGTGTCCCCGCGGCCCGTCGCCCCACCTCCCGCTCCGCCAGCCACCATTGGTCAGGTCCTCAATTTCGAATCACCGGGCGATAATCGCGCCTAAAACCACTTCCGGCTGCTAGGGTCGGCGCGCTGGTTCACACTGACCAAGGAGTCGTTCATGCCGTCAACCGCCAAAGTCTCGCCAAAAAAGACCGTCGCCTCTAAGGCAGCGGCCCCAAAGGTCGCGACCAAGGGAGCGGCCGTGAAGAAGTCACCCCCCGTGAAAAAGACCGTTAATCGCACTCCGACCAGGTCGGTCGCGAAAAAAGCAGTCGTCCCCAAGAAGAATTCAACCCCCCAGGCTTCGGCCAAGAAAGCAGTAGCTCAAAAGACCGTGAAGAAAGTTGTCCCTCCCAAGCAGTCTCAGGCCAAAGCGTCTGTCTCCAAGACCGTCGCGTCCAAGGCCGTGAAGAATAAGGTTTCCGCACCCCCCGCCAACGCCGCCAAGGCCGCTGCCGCCGCCAAGGCGTTGAAGGAGCGCGAGGCCAAGGCCAAGGCCGCCGAACGTGAGAAGCTCGCCGCCGCCAAGTCCAAGGCCGCTGCCGCCGCCAAGGCGTTGAAGGAGCGCGAGGCCAAGGCTAAGGCCGCCGAACGTGAGAAGCTCGCCGCCGCCAAGTCCAAGGCCGCTGCCGCCGCCAAGGCGTTGAAAGAGCGGGACGCCAAGGCTAAGGCCGCCGCCAAGGAGCGCGAGGTACAACGTAAAGCGCGAGAGAAGGCCGCGGCCGAAGCGAAGAAGCAGCGTGAGATCGACGCGAAGCGAAAGGCCATCGAAGCGGAGAAGCAGCGCAAGTTGCGCGAGATCGAACGGCGCAATCAAGAAGAACTCAAGCGCCAGGAACGCCGAGACGCCGAAGAGCGTAAGCGTATCGAGGCTCTCGAGCGCAAGATGCATTCCAAGCCCTACGGCGACGATCCGGAATTCCTCGAGGAATTGCGGGGTCTGTTGCTGGAATCTCGCCAATCGACGCTCCAGCAGATCGCCATCAGCGACGCCGAGGCCAACGAGATGTTGGTCGACCGCGAACGACTCGAGTACGACGACGAGGATGGTTCGAGCGTCGCCTCGGATATCCAACGAGATCAACTGAAGGACTTCGCGACCGCGCTACGTCTAAAAGTGGACGAGATCGACGTCGCCCTCGGGCGTATCGATGACGGTAGTTATGGACGTTGCGACGAATGCTACGAGCCGATCTCGAAGCCCCGGCTGCAATTTCAACTACCGGTCTTCACCTGTGTGACGTGCCGCGCCAGCGTTTAGCGCGCCGGATCAATGTCACCGTCGTGGCCCTCGCGTTGTCGGTGGCGATGCTTGACTCGCTCACGAAACTCTGGGCCCGTCACGCACTCGCGCGGCGTGCGCGTCACGTGATCGGTCCCGTCTGGTTTCGTCTGACCTATAACTCCGGGATATCCTTCTCGATGGATCGCGCCGGACCAGTGGTCACGACGCTGGTGGTGCTGGTGATCGTGGCGGTGGTCGCCTTCGTGGCGGCTCAAGCCGCCCCGGGACTAGCCACCGTGGGATTTGGACTCTTGCTGGGCGGGGGAGTGGCCAACGAGATCAATCGACTGGTGGTCGTCCCGCATCGCGTGACCGACTTCGTCGCGATCGGACGGTTTCCGGTGTTCAATCTCGCCGACGCTGCGGTGACCGTGGGATTCTGTCTGCTCGTCGTGGCGATGCTGCTGGGCGCGAACTTGGTACAACGATGAGCGACTCGCACGACGCCTTCGATGGTGAGACGCTCGACCTCGTGGTGCCCGGTACCCTCGACGCCATTCGCGTCGATCGGGTGATCGCGATGTTGACGGGCCTGTCGCGCGCCGAGGCCACTTCGATGGTGGCCGAAGGATCCGTGAGTGTCGACGACAAGGTGGTCGTCAAGGGTTCTGTCGTCTTGGAGGCCGGACAACACCTGGTGGCACACCTACCTGCGCCGGACACCGGATTCGTCGAACCCGATCCGTCAGTTGACGTCGACGTCGTCCTTGACGATGAGGATTTTGCGGTGATCAATAAGGCGGCCGGCCAAGTCGTACACCCGGGCGCGGGACAGCGAACGGGGACCCTCGTAGCCGGACTGCTCGCGCGCTTCCCTCAGATGCAGGCGTTGAGCGACGAGGGTCTCAGCGACCCGTTTCGCCCCGGCATTGTCCACCGCCTCGACAAGGGGACCTCGGGCGTGCTCGTCGTGGCCAAGACCCCCGAAGGGCTCGTCAGCCTGCGTGACCAGTTAGCGAGTCGTGCGATGGACCGAACGTACCTGGGGTTAGTGGAAGGTCACGTCGTCGAGGAACGAGGAGTTGTCGACGCGCCAATTGGTCGATCGACTCGCACCCCCACGTTGATGGCGATTCGCGCCGACGGCCGACCGGCGAGGACCGGTTACGAGGTACTGGAGCGGATCGACAAGCCCCACACCACGACGTTGCTTCGCCTAACTCTCGACACCGGTCGTACGCACCAGATTCGTGTTCATATGGCGACGATCGGTCACCCGGTCGTCAACGATCCGCGCTACGGACACCGACGAGACCGGCGTTTGGAAGAAGACCGATTCTGGCTGCACTCTCGCACGCTGGCGTTCCAACATCCCCGAACGGGCGAACCGATCAGCGCGGGCGCGACCCTCCCCGCAGACCTCGCGGTGCTGCTGGGAGAGAGGCGCGACCTCTAGGCGTTGGCGTGTGCGGCGAGGACGGTGGAATCGTGGCGCAGGAGTTCCAGCGCTTCTTCCTCTGCTCGGCGGACGCGACGTACGCCGATGTCCATCTTGGTGGCCGTGGCCTGCAACGACAGGGGCGTCGCACCGCCGAGACCGAAGCGCAGCGTGACGACTTCACGCTGAAGATCTGTCAATTGGCTCAATGCATCCAAGAGCTGCTGGTCCATCATGCCCTGTTCGATGTCGCCGACCCAGTCGTGCTGACTCGGAGCAACTAAGTCGCCCAGGGTCGTGGCGGAGTCCGAAGACGCGGGCTGGTCCAGGCTCGCGGTGACGCCAGCGAGACCGCGCAGTCCTTCACGAACCTCGCGCGTCATGCCGGTGGCCTCTTCGAGCTCTTCGTCGGTGGGCTTACGCCCAAACAGTGACGTCAGCTCGGCGTTGGTCGCCTCGAGCCGCTGGAGTTGTTCGCCCACCTCCAGGGGGATACGAATAGTACGCCCGTGTTGTTGGACGGCTCGCTGCAGGGCCTGGCGGATCCACCAGGTGGCGTAGGTCGAGAACTTAAAGCCACGCTCCCAGTCGAACTTCTCGACGGCTCGCAGGAGCCCGAAAGTACCCTCCTGGACGAGGTCAGTCATTTCGACGCCGCGGTCCTGGTAGCGGCGTGCCCAGTGCAGGACTAGGCGCAGGTTGGCGGCGACCATCTGCTTCTTGGCCTCCTCGTCACCAGCGGTTACGCGCTTGGCTAGTTCGACTTGCTCGTCGTAGTTCGGCATGGGATAGCGGTCCAGGTCTCGCATCAGGAGGCCCAGCATGTCATTGGTATTGACAGTAGATCGGCGGGGTGTTGTGTTCACGGCAGCTCCTTTGGGGGTGAGGTGCGCTGGTCCCACAGGGAATTTGTCCTATGGACGCATAACTAATTTACCACGTAGTAGTTATGTCGTGGGTTGAATTTAGTTAGGTCTTAGAAAATGTCAGTTGATGGCCTGGTGGGGGCGACGTTGGGGCTGGAGACCGCGGGCCTGGAGAACCATGTCGGCCAGGGTGAAACTGGAGAGATGCTCACGCATGTGGTTGCCGACATCGGCCCACACCCCAAGAAGCACACACTGTCCTTCGTGATCGCACGCACCATCGCGATGGGGTTCTCCAAAGTCACCCGCCACGATGGGTCCATCGACGGCGGCGACGATCTCGGCGAGGGTGATGTTTTCAGCGTCGCGCGCGAGCACGTACCCGCCACCCACACCGCGCTTGGATCGTACGAGTCCGACGCCTTTGAGGATCAAGAGAATCTGCTCCAGGTAGGGCTGAGGAAGACCGGTGCGTTCGGCGAGGTCGCGCACCGAGGTGGGCACCGACAATTCAGCACCCAAGGCCAGGCTCAACAAAGCGCGACTGGCGTAATCTCCGCGCGTAGACACCCTCACGCTCGCAGTCTATCGGCGGGTGAGAGCCTCTCCGGTGCTCGAGACGCGCCGATTTTCTGGCACACTTCATGGTGTGGAACAAGCCCGCAACCCCAACATCACCGTCGATCCTGACGAGGTTCTCTCCCCGGGGGAAGACGAAAAACCCGTCGAGGCCGCGCCGGAGCCCGAGACGGACTTCATCTCCCAACCCGCCAAGGTCATGCGGATCGGGACCATGGTCAAGACGCTCCTGGACGAGGCTCGTGCGGCGCCACTCGACGAGGCAGGTCGAGCCCGGTTACGCGAGATCTACCAGACGTCGATCCACGAGCTCTCAGGCGCTCTCTCGTCGGATCTGGGTGAAGAACTCGGACGAATGGTCCTACCCTTTAGCGCCGACGTCCCTACTGAATCGGAGTTACGGATCGCCCAAGCGCAATTGGTCGGATGGCTCGAGGGGCTCTTTCACGGCATCCAAGCGTCTCTCTTCGCTCAGCAGGCCGCGGCGGCGGCGCAACTCGAAAAGATGCGCGATCGCTCGCTCAATCCCGGTAGTGGCGAACCACGCGCCGGGACGTACTTGTAACGCCGCGGTGACGCGTCACATCTCGCCGTTAGAGTCGGCCCGTCACGACGTCTCGTGGCCGAACCCGGAAAGTCGCTAACCAATGGCCGAGAGCTTCGTACACCTGCACAACCACACCGAGTATTCGATGCTCGACGGGGCAGCGCGCGTCGAGGAGATGGTCCTCGCGGCCAAGGCGGACGGTCAGGCGGCGATCGGCATCACCGATCACGGCAACCTATACGGCGTCATCGACTTCTATGAGAGTTGTCGAAAGCACGGCGTCGTGCCCATCATTGGTCTCGAGGCCTACATGGCCGCCAACTCTCGCTTCGACCGTCCACCACGACGGGGCAAACTCGACGACACCGGTGGTGACACCGACGGTGGTCAAAAGCTCTATCACCACCTCACCCTGCTCGCAACGACCAATCAGGGCTATCGGAATTTGCGGGAATTATCGTCGCGGGCGTTCCTCGAGGGGTACTACTACAAGCCGCGCCTCGACTGGGAACTGTTGGGTGAGCACTCGGCGGGACTCGTGGCGACCTCGGGATGCCTTGGTGGCGTGGTGCTCCAAGCACTCCTACAGGATGACTATCAGCGTGCCCTCGAATTGGCGGGCCGCCTCCAAACAATATTTGGGCCCGAAAACTTCTTCATCGAGATGCAAGACCACGGCATCGCCGAACAAGTGCGAACGAATCCACAACTCTTGCAGATCGCTCGCGATCTGCAAGCTCCGTTGCTCGCCACCAATGACTTGCACTACGTCAAGCACGGTGACGCGGCAATGCACGACGCACTGCTGTGCATCGGTACTGGCTCACTGGTGGCGGACCCTCAACGTTTTCGTTTCTCGAGCGACCAGCACTATCTGAAGTCCGCCGCCGAGATGCGTTACTTGTTCCGTGACATTCCCGAGGCTTGTGACAATACGTTGGCGATCGCCGAACGCGTCGACGTCACCATCGAATTCGACAACAACGCGTTGCCCGAATTTCCGATCCCCGCCGACCTCGCTGGCGCGACTCACAAAGAAGGGGCCGACAAGCTCTTGGCCCATTTGACGTACGCCGGCGCGCGTGAGCGCTACGGCGATCACTTGAGCGACGAAGTACGCGGGCGACTCGAATACGAACTCAGGGTCGTCGCGGAGATGGGCTTCTCGGACTATTTCTTGGTCGTGTGGGACCTCATTCGACACGCGCGCGAACAGAACATTCGTGTGGGGCCGGGACGCGGCTCGGCGGCGGGGTGCTGTATTGCCTACTGCCTCAAGATCGTGGACCTTGATCCACTACGTTACGGGCTGATCTTCGAACGCTTCTTGAATCCCGGTCGAAAGCAGATGCCCGACATCGACATGGACTTCGACGAGCGTTACCGCGGCGACATGATTCGATACGCGGCTGATCGCTACGGATCGGATCACGTGGCTCAGATCGTCACCTTTTCCACCATCAAGGCGCGTGCCGCCGTCCGCGACGCGGCGCGCGTGTTGGGATATCCACCCCAACTCGGTGATCAGATCGCCAAGGCCATGCCCCCGCTCGTGATGGGACAAGACCTCCCCTTGCAAGCGTGCTTCGAGCGCATGCCTGGTTTCGAGGGACGATACGCCGAGGCCGCCGACCTGCGCACCCTCTACGAGACGAACCCCGACGTGACCCACGTGATCGACGTCGCCAAGGGATTCGTCGATAAGCGACGACAAGACGGCATCCACGCCGCGGCCGTCGTCATCACGAGTGGACCGGTGCTCGACTACGTTCCGGTCCAGCGCAAGGCGAGTCCCAACGCGACGGCGGAGGACGCGCCCATCGTGACCCAGTACGAGGCGACGGCGATCGAGAAACTTGGACTCTTGAAGATGGACTTCCTGGGCCTTCGCAATCTCGCGATCATCGAACGGGCACTCGATCACATCCGTCGCGTCCACGGTGAGAACGTCGACATCGACCACGTGGCGCTGGACGACCCCAAGGTATTTGAGATGTTGCAGTTGGGCAATTCCATCGGCATCTTCCAGCTCGAAGGCGACAAGATGCGCCAGCTCATGCGACGCCTCGCGCCCACCTCATTTGACGACATCGCTGCGCTCAATGCGTTGTACCGGCCCGGCCCTTTGAGCGAGAACGTGCACAATGACTACGCGGATCGCAAGAACCACCGTCAGGACGTGAAGTTTGATCACCCGGATCTGGCCGAGATCCTGGCTGAAACCTACGGCTTGATGATCTATCAAGAAGACATCATGCGAGTTGCGACCAAGATCGCCGGTTTCTCGATGACCGAGGCCGACGATTTACGCAAGGCGTGCTCCAAGAAGATTCGCGAGATGATTCAGGCCCAGCGTGCGAAGTTCGTCGATGGCTCAGAACGAGAGGGTTATGGTCGCCCCCTCGGTGAGGCGATCTTCAACAAGATCGAACCGTTCGCCGACTACGCCTTCAACAAGAGTCACGCGTACGGATACGCACTCCTGGGCTATCAAAACGCGTGGCTGAAGGCCAACTACCCGGTCGAATACATGTCAGCACTCTTGACGTCGTTTCGTGACGACAAGGACAAGGCGTCGTTGTACCTCAACGAAGCGCGTCAGATGGGCATCACCGTGGGTGTGCCGGACGTGAACGAGTCCTTCGGTGACTACGCCCCGAGCCTCACGGCCCCTCAGACCATCCTCTTTGGCATGGCGGCGGTGCGTAACGTCGGCGAGGCCCTCGTGGACAAGATCGTCGCCGAACGCGAAGCCCAAGGGCCCTTCGCGTCGGTCTACGACTTCGTACGCCGGGTTGACCCCTCAGTCCTTAATCGGCGCACGATGGAGTCGTTGATCAAGGCGGGAGCCTTCGACTCACTGGGCGTGGCGCGCTTGGGACTCCTGCTCAAGGTCGACGAACTGATCGAGGCGACGTTGTCGCGTCGCAAAGATCTATCACTCGGTATCTCGACGCTTTTCGCCTCACTCGACGGTGACGGTGCTAATGACTGGGAGGGCACCGACGTGCCGATCTCCGACGTGGAGTTCGACCAACCCGTCAAGCTCGACTTTGAACGAGAGATGTTGGGCACCTATATATCTGACCATCCCTTGTACGCCGTCGAGCACGTCCTCGCGTCCAAGACTGATGGTTCGCTCGTGTCGCTTCGCGAGCAGGCCGAGGACCTGGCGAAGTCCAATCGCCCCTTCAAGATCGGGGGCATCTTCTCGGAGGTGCAACTGCGGACCACCAAGGACGGTCGCGCTTACGCGCGAACCGTGGTGGAAGACTTGGCGGGATCGGTCGAGGTGAATTTCTCTTCCAAAGTTTTTGAGAAGTGCAGCGGCTACCTCGCCAAGGACAACATCGTCGTCGTCAAGGTACGTGTGGACGTACGCGACGAGGAACCGAGGTTCGGTGCGATCGACGTGGAGGTTCTTCGCGTCGACCAGGGTGACGGAGAGTTACGACTGTGTTTTCGTCCCGACGACTTCACCTCGTCGTCGATCGCCCGACTTAAAGAGATCCTCCAGCGTTACCCGGGACCTTCGCCAGTAATCCTCGAAACCGGGGTCGACGGCAAGGCATTTATGCTCGGACCCGACTTTCACGTCACCATTGCGTCAGTAGTCGGTGATTTACGTAGTGAATTTGGTCGAAACGTCATCAAAGCCTGATGGTTTTGGAGGGTCCGCGCGCGTCGTAGAATGTAGGACTATGGCAATGACTGTCACCACTAAGGATTCCACCGCTTTGAGCGACGCTGAGTTAGCCGAGATGGCCGACTTGTGCGTGGATCGGGAGCCGAATTTCGATATTGGCTTCTTATCGAAGCAGCGTGAGGATTGGGTTCTCGTGACGCACGCGCGCGAGGGCGCCAAATTGCGCGGCTATTCGTTCTGCACTCTCGAGCGCATCGGGGGAACGCCGTCGCTTCTAATCGGTCTGATGCTGGTGGATCGCAACGCGAAGTCTGACCAGACGCTCAAGGCGATTCTTCATGATCAGTTTCGCCGGGCCCTCCTGGCTTTTCCTGACGAGGATGTCCTCCTGGGATCTCGCCTGACCACTCCCGACGGGTACCGCGCGTTTCTCGGTCTGGAGGATGTCGTGCCGCGCCTGGGATATCGTCCGACGGGTGAGGACCGTGCGTGGGGACGAAGACTGGCCAAGCGCTTCGGTTCCGAAAAGGCCATCGACGACAAGACGTTTGTTATGACGGTTTCGACCGGTTCGGTCGGGGGACTGGATTACGTCGCTTCCAAGGGGACCATTCCCGAGGGCGCCGAGACATTCTTCGAGTGCATGGATGCTGACAAGGGTCAACGTCTCGTGGTTTTCGGGTGGGCAATGGCCGAAGCCCTCGCCTCGGGCAAGCTGCTCAAGTAGTTCAGCCCCGGGGCAAGAGGCCGGTGCAGCTCTTATAACAATGACCGTCGATGGGCTGTGACAGCGTCGTCAAGATGTACGTGGGGCGAAAGCCGAGTGATGTGGCGAGGTCTTTGCCCGCCAAGGATGTACGTCGCGTCGCTTCGATGGTGCGAATCGCGTGATTGTCTTCGCACAACAACCAGATGTCGTCGCCGTACCAGCCAAAGCGCACCCACGTGGAACCGTCATCGGTGCGACGCATCAACTGGGGTCCCCGGTCCGCGGCGATGAGCGCGACGCTCGGGCGCTCTCCACGAAATTCCCAATACGGCGCGCTCGGACCACGAAAGCCGAAGAGAGGGCCGTCGGCGGGGCTGGCGAGCTCGGCGAGCCACTTCTTGACTCGGCGCCCCGAATAGTTTCCCAAACGTCGCGGGAGGTCCGCGAGGGTCACTGCTTCGGGCTGCGCTAAGTCGTTACGTTCGATGTCGTCGGCGAGCACACCCTCGACGACATCGAAGGCCGCGAGATCGGTCACGAAGTCCACGGGCCACGGAATACGCCAGCGCACGATGGTGTGCGAGTTCAGATCGATGACCGTCGTGGTCTCGTTGGTCGAACCCAAGACGAGGCCGTGAACGGTGGACCCGGGAGACAGGTCGACGACCGATTGATACGGGGCGTGTTCCACGAGTCGCTTGATCGCTCGAGCAGCTGGATCGCGGCGCCACCAGGACATGGCTAGACGGCCCCACGGAGCAGGTCACGCAGTTCAGCGACCGTCGCGACCGGTCGTTCGCACGAACCGGCGTGACAGACGTAGGCGAGACCCTCCTGGCGACCGACGAGGAGCGGTGAGCCACCTGAACCCGTTATCACCACTCCGCGCAACATAGGTAACGATCGTACGTGGTCGCTCAACGCGTTGGCTCCACCTGGGACCACTACTTCGACGCCGTTGACCAAACCGGCCGCGGCCACGAGGTCGACCACCGCTCGCGGGTGCGTCGCAATGAGCTCAGCTCCGAGTTCCACCAATCGTTCGGCGATCACCATGAGTTCCTGGTCTCCCCGGCACAGCGCCAGGCGAGCAAGGGCGCTCGTCGTGACCGCGTGGCTCGAGGGTGTGGCGCCGTCAAAGATCTCCTTAGGTCGTGCGAAGATGTCCGCGCATTGGTCCGAAGTCGAGTAAATCCCCCCACCCTCGTGAGGTGAGCGCGCTGATGGCACGGGTCCGTCCCAGTAGTGCTCGATCAAATAACTCGCGGCGTCGTAGGCCCGGGTCAGCCACGTGTCTTCGCCGGCCACTTCGAAGGCGTCCACGTAGGCGTCACAAAGCCACGCCATGTCACAAGCGGTTGCGTAATCACGACAACTCTCGGTACGCCACCAGTGGCCGCGCTGGAAATGTGTTGCTTCGAGTGATTCCAGCAAAACCATCGCGTCCCTCGTTAAGTCCTCGTCACGCGACGCGAAGAGGGCACGAGCAAACATCGCGTTCCATTCGAGGATGACCTTGTCGTCACGCGACGGTTGCGGACGAGATTGTCGTGCCCTGGACAACACTTCGATCGCAGGCTCCAGTTCAAGTGGGGGAGTGAACGGAGCGTCTTGGGAAAGGCGCGGGACGTTGGCGCCCTCGATGTCACCATCCTCGGTGATGGTGTAGCGAGCCAGTATGTCGTTGGTAAATTCTCCGAGGCCTGCATCGCGCAAAACCGTTTGCACGCTCTGGGGCGTCCACGTGATATGGCTTCCTTCGACTCCACCAGCGTCGGCATCGAGTGAGGCGGCGTAGCCGGCGTCGACGCGAAGATTATCGAAAACGAATTGCACGGTACGGCGAGCCACCTCCGCGAAGGCGGCGAAGCCATCGTGTCGAGCGGCCATGAAGTACGTGCGCGCGAGGAGCGCTTGATCGCTCAGCATCTTCTCAAAGTGCGGCACTCGCCACTGGGCGTCAACGCTGTAGCGTGCGAATCCGCCGCTCAAATGATCAAAGAGACCTCGCCGCGACATGACTGACAAGATGCGCTTCGCAGCTTCGAGTTCGGCGGGATCAGGACTCGCGAAGAGCGCGTCGACGTAACTCGGACGGGGGAAACGCGGTGACGAGGTCCCGCCGTCGGCGTCTGTTGCCAACGTGATCTCGGCGGCGAGAGTGCGGCGAATGAGTTCGAGGTCGAGGGGCTCGGGTCGTGGCGCGAGGTGTTCGATGAAGGCGATCTCACGTGAAAGGGATTCCTGCAGTGCGCGGGCTTGGACGTCGACGTCGCCCCGTCGAGTACGCCAGGCCGTGCTCACCGCATCGAGCAGCGTGCCAAAACCCACCTGACCGTGGCGGTCGACGGGTGGGTAGTACGTACCTGCGGTGAAGGGGCGACCGTCGGGCAAGAGGAAGACCGACATCGGCCACCCTCCATGACCGTTGACAATCTGCGTCGCGGCCATGTACAGCTGATCGAGGTCGGGTCGCTCCTCGCGATCGACCTTGATGGCGACGAAACCCTCGTTGAGTCGAGTCGCCAGGTTGACGTCTTCGAAAGATTCGTGAGCCATGACGTGGCACCAGTGGCACGCGGCGTAGCCAATGGACAGAAAGATCGGACAGTCCCGACGGGTGGCCTCGGCCAGTGCGTCCTCGCCCCATAGCCACCATTGCACGGGATTATCGACGTGTTGGGCCAAATACGGTGACAGACCGGCCCGCGATACGTCGCGAAGGAGTGGCACTCTTAACGTCCTAGCGCGGAAGAAGAATCGGGCGACCGGGCGCTCATTACCGACGCCAACGACGACGGGTCGACGAGCAATTTCATGGGCAAATCCTAGAGACTTCTCGCACCGCCCATTCTTTTGCGCTCGCGCGTCCGCTGCCCGCCAAAGGCGTCCACGAGCGATTTTGCTCACGTGGGCCGGTAGCGTGGTGCCAACGAGGGCCGTTGCCACGAGGACGTTTTCGTGAAGTCGGGACGTTGGCTGTGTGATGAAAATTGAGGAGAACGATGACGAAGCCGGTGCGTTGGGGCGTCTTAGGGACAGGCAAAATTGCGAAGACATTCGCGCGTGATCTACAACTGATCGACGAAGGCGACGTCGTGGCGGTGGGTTCTCGCCGCCAAGAGACGGCCGATGCTTTCGGGGATGAACTTGGCGTCCCTCGACGTTACGACTCCTACGACGACCTTGTCGCGGATCCCGGTGTCGACGCGATCTATGTGGCGACGCCTCACCCCATGCACTTGGAAAACGCCTCACTTGCCCTCAACCACGGTAAAGCGGTCCTCGTGGAGAAGGCCTTCACTATGAACGCCGCGCAGGCGCGCGAGCTGGTGGCACTCGCTCGTTCGAAGGGACTCTTCATGATGGAAGCGATGTGGACTCGATTCTTGCCCCACGTCGTCGCACTGCGTGACATCGTTGCGCGGGGGGAGTTGGGCGATCTGGTCACCTTCGAGGCGGACCACGGAAAGTGGTTCGCACCTGATCCGGGTTTTCGCCTCTTTGCGCCCGAATTGGGTGGCAGCGCGATGCTGGACCTCGGCGTCTATGTCGTATCGTTCGCGTCGATGCTTCTGGGCACCCCGTCACGAATTGTCGCGATGGTCGATCCGGCGTTCACCGGCGTGGACGGACAAGCGTCGATGATCTTCGGCTATGACTCTGGTGCCCAGTCGCTCTTGACGTGCACATCGTCAGCGCGGAGCGCCACACGGGCCAGCCTGACGGGCACCGCAGCGCGGGTGGAGATCGATTCAGACTTCTACGCGCCCACCTCGTTTCGTCTCATTAAACGAACTGGTGAGGTCACCCCGTATTCATTTGATGTCGAGCCGCGAGGGCTCAGCTTTCAAGCACAGGAGGTCGCTCGCTGCCTCGAACAGGGGCTCCTGGAGAGCCCGGTAATGCCGCTTGACGAGACGGTCTCCATCATGGAAACGATGGACCAGGTGATGTCGAACTTGGAGCCAGTGCCAGCTCGTTAAGTCACGCAGATCCGAATTCCGTCGCGTCTCGTCCACTGAACGGTGTTCGTCGACGAAAGATTTTGAGATGTCGTGAATCTCACACTCAGTGGTGGGCTGTGAACGAGATCGTGCAAGCAAGAACTCTATTAATCGTGTCGCTAGCCGCAACATCGTGATGCGTATTGGTTCGATGACGGGCGTTTTGACCGAGGAACTGATTTCACAATTTTTTGCTCACTGACCACGCGCGGACATCGGCGAGCGTCACGAGAGTCGATGAATGATTTGACCGTGCCTGGACCGAGAAAAAGACGAGATGAACCAGTAAAAGTCTCGGCGAGCGACCAAATGTCTCAGGACCAAAGTCACAACATCGTGGTGAGACCTTTTGATTCAATTAATGCGCAGACGAGTTTTCATGAAACGTTTCAAGTGACAATCGGGTGAAACAATGCGTTCACATTGGTTCGTTTGGTGTTATGTTCTCCTTGCCGTAACGCGAGAGCGTGACGGCTTTTGTTGCAAAGCAAAACCGAGAGACGCCTCCGGGCGTCAAAAAGAGAGTTGGGGAGAAAAACATGAATTTCAGTAAAGCGAAGGGTGCCGCCTCACTGGTGGTCGCCGGAGCATTCGTAGCGGCAATGTTTCCGGGCGTCAGCTCGGCGAGCGGTGCCATTACGTCCAGTGCTCTGAACACGAGTTACAGCACCATGCTGTTGCCCGCGATTCAGTCATTGGCGGCACACGCAAAGGGCGGCATCGGAGTGATTCTGCCGGACGAGACCTCATCAACCCGTTACGTCGAGTTCGACGCGCCGGCATTGACCACGGCCTTCTCCGACGCGGGTCTGAAGACGACCCAGTTCAACATCCAGAACGCCCAGGGTTCGGACGCCATCGCAATTGCCGATGCGCAGGCCGACATCACGGCGAAGGACAAGGTGCTCATTATCGACACCGAGGACGCTGCCACTGCCGCCACCATCCAGAAGGACGCCAACCGTGCCGGTGTGAAGGTCATTGACTACGACCGCCTGCAGTCCAACGCTGCGGTCTACGTGAGCTTCAACAACGTCTCCGTCGGTACCTTGATCGGTAAGGGCCTGCTCAGCTGCTTGAGCGCCTGGAAGGTCAAGAACCCGTTGGTGTACGTCATGGACGGTTCGGCAACGGACCCCAACGCTGCTCAGTTTGCGTCGGGCTACAACGCTGCTCTGAACGCTGCCGGTTACGCCGCTGCTGAAGGTGGCAAGGGCAACGCCAAGACCATCAACGAGAACGCTGGTACGTGGGACCCGCCCACCGCGTTGAAGGACTTCCAGGGTGCGTACTCTGCTAACAGCAAGATCAACGCCGTGGTGACCCCGAACGACGAGAACGCCGCTCCGATCATCTCGTACTTGCAGGGCCTGGGCCTCAAGCCCAAGTCAGTTCCCTTCACGGGTCAGGACGCGACGCTCACCGGCTTCCAGAACATCCTTTCTGGCTACCAGTGCGGCACCGTGTACAAGCCGAGCTGGCAGGAGGCTCAGGCAGCCGCTATCGCTGCTCTGTACCTTGACGCTGGTAAGACGATTCCTGGCAGCCTGCTGACTGGCAAGACCAAGTTGACCGGTACCTCGACGTTGGTTCCCACTGTTGAGTTGGGCCCGACCTGGGTCACGACCGCCAACATTGAGTCCACTGTCATCAAGGACGGCGTCATCAACAAGTACGCCCTTTGCACCGGTGTTCGTCCGACGGTTAAGGGAAGTCACCTGCCGACGTACGCACAGGACTGCAAGACCTTCGGCGTTAAGTAAGCACCACATCTGATGGACGACACCCCAGTGACCTTGGAGTCAGTAGTTGCAGGAACCCCGGGCACTGGGGTGGCACCGTCAGACGGTCCACCGCTGCTGAGCCTGCGCGGCATCACCAAATCTTTTGGTGCCGTGCAGGCTCTGCGGCACGTGGACCTCGATGTTCCGGTGGGACACGTCACTGCGTTGGTTGGCGACAACGGCGCAGGAAAGTCGACGCTCATCAAGACCATTTCGGGGATCTGGGCGCCCACGAGCGGCACCATCTCATGGAAGGGCAAAGAAGTCAATGTCCACACCCCGCGTGACGCGGCGGACCTGGGCATCGCCACCGTCTACCAGGACCTGGCGTTGTGCGACAACTTGGACATTGTTCAAAACATGTACTTGGGTCGTGAATCCACGAGCAAGGGGATTCTCGATGAGATCGAGATGGAGATTGCTACCCGTAAGACCTTGGCGGGACTTGCGGTCACGACCGTCAAATCGGTCCGCCAACTGGTGGGTTCACTCTCGGGTGGACAGCGCCAATCGGTCGCGGTGGCCCGCGCCGTCATGCGCGAATCAGAACTGGTGATATTGGACGAACCAACCGCCGCGCTGGGAGTCACGCAGACGGCACAAGTTCTCGAACTCATCAAGACGCTCAAATCTCACGGTTTGGCCGTCATCGTCATCTCTCACAATCTGAGCGACGTCTTCGAAGTCGCCGACCGCATGGCCGTGATGTACTTAGGTACATTGGTGAGCAGTGGTCCCATTGAAAACTACGACACGGCAAGCGCCGTTGAACTCATCACTACCGGGTCATCCAGCCGCGTGCCGGCCTCCGGAGTGTTGGGTAAATAACTGAAAGGTCGACGTTACGTGTCAAGCGATTTAACGACGGATTCGCTACCCTCTGACTTAATCGTCACCGAGTCGGGACTAAGTCAAGGCGAGGCTCCAAAACTGGACGTGGCGCTGCAATTCCGCAAACTCTGGAAGGGCGACAGCGGGATGGTACCGATCCTTATCGGTCTAGTCATCCTGGTGATCTACTTCGCATCACGCAGTTCAAACTTCCTTACTGCTCAAAACCTCACCAACCTGATGGTGCAAGCCACCGTGTACATGCTCTTGGGCATGGCCGAGATCTGGCTGCTCTTGCTCGGTGAGATCGACTTATCGGTGGGTGTCACGTGCGCACTGTCGGGCATGGTGGCAACTGTCCTCACGGACCCCCAATACCACTGGTCGTGGTTCATTGCGTTGCCCCTCGCCGTGTTGGCGTCGATGGCCGTGAGTGCCATCTACGCCTTCTTCGTCATTAAAGTTCGCCTCCCGTCATTCATCGTTACCCTGGCAGGATTCTTGGCAGTTCAAGGTGCACTGGTTGGTGTCGTGAACGCTCAGGGGACCGGTGGGTCGATCTCGGTCCAAGAAACGGTCCTGTACGACTTGGTTGGCGGCAACTTCACCGTACTTGCGACGTGGCTGTTCATCTTTGTCTGTATAGCAATCTTGGCGTTCATGATGATTCGTAGCAACGAACGGCGCATCCGCCACAATCTCGTGGCCCAACCGCGTTCGTTGATCCTCATGAAGTTGATCGGTCTCGTGCTGGTGGGCCTCGGTCTGGTATGGGTGTTCAACACCAACCGGTCCAATTTCCTTGTGCTCCAGGGGATGCCATTCGCCATTCCGATCGACCTCGCCATTTTGGCCGTCGGTACGTTCATTCTCACCAAGATGCGCGCTGGCCGTTACATCTACGCCATCGGCGGCAACACTGAAGCCGCTCGTCGCTCAGGTATTGCCGTCAACCGTTACCGCTTCTTCGCCTTCTTGGCGACCGGTTTCACGGTCGGTGTCGCGGGACTTCTCTACGCGTCTCGCCTCGGCGGGATCACCAGTGGCGTGGACTCGAACCTGACACTGCTGTCGGTTGGCTCAGCCGTTATTGGTGGTGCGAGTCTGTTCGGTGGTCGCGGCAAGATGATTCACGCCGTCATTGGTGGCATCATCATCGCGACGATCTACAACGGCATGGCTCTACTGCAGATGCAGGCGTACGTCGAGTACATCGTCACCGCGGGCGTGTTGTTGGCTGCAGTGACAATTGACTCGCTGGCCCGACGCGGCAGCACAATCGTCAAATAACGCGCTAGAGAAGTTCGCTCAGGTCTCCTCGACGGATCTTGCCGTTCGAAGTCCGCGGAATGGCTTGGACGTAACGGATCTCCTTGGGTCGCGCCCACGGGCCGATGGACTCGTGGGCGGCGTCTTGGAGCGCCTGGTCGAGAGTGACGACGTCACTGACGATGAGGGCGACGATTCGTTCACCCCATTCGTCGTCGTCCTCGGAAGTGACCGCGACGTCGAGGACCCCGGGTACCTTGGCGAGGACCGCCTCGAGGTCGTCTGGCCATATTTTTTCGCCACCGGAGTTGATGACAAATCCGAGACGTCCGCGAACTCGTACGAGGCCGTCGACGACATCGCCCGCGTCACCAGTGGGGAACCACTCGTCAGATCCGTCGGGACCGATGATGCGAGGGCGCGGCGAATGGCGATACGAATGAAACATCGTGGGACCCTTCACGCAGATTTGTCCATCGACGGACGTCACGTCCACGCCAGGGAGGGCACGACCGTTATAAACAACACCCGATCCTGTTTCGGTCATGCCCCAGGTCGCAATGACGTTCGTTGGCAGCTCGCCGGGTGGTCGAGCACCGCCTAGAAGCACGGCTTCAAATCCTGAGACGTCGTGGCGAAAGAGTTGCGCTCGCACGAGAGCGATGTGGGTAGCCCCGCGCCGTGGCGCGTCGGAGATATCGCGCGGGTCGCCCCACAATAAACGGCCGTTACTTAGAATTGCGCGAAGCAGGACCGCCAGACCGCCAATGTGATTGGCCGGTAGGCACGGGTACCAGACAGGTGGTTCACCGCCCTGCAAGTGCTCGTGGGTGAGTGCGGCGCTGGCGCGCAGCGCATCCCAGGAGAGGACAACTCCCTTGGGTGAACCACTCGAGCCCGAAGTCAACATGACGAGGCCGATCTCATCGTCGACCTCTTCTCCAGCGGCGAGATCGCGAATCCCCGAAGCATCCTCGATGTGCGTCGCTCCCAGTAAGCGAAGATCCTCGGCGCGTCGCGATGGCGCTACGCGCTGATCGAGAACGCAAAAGGCTTGGTGCACATCGGCGCAGCGCCGCAAGGCTTTTTCGAGGTCGGGTCCGAGGGGTAAATCCAGTGCGAGGAGCGATGCCACGAAAGAACCTTAGGTCCGCAGAGAGACATTCACGTAGAAAGGGGGGCGTGGCGTGGGCGGTAGCGTGGAGAAATGGTGACGACAGTAATTTCGGGCTCTCCTGATGATCCCGTAGAAGAATTTCGCAACGTACCACTGCCGACCTGGGAAGTGATCGGCGAGTACGAGGACATCGTGTTCGAGTCCGCCGAGGGCATCGCGCGCATCACGATAAATCGACCCGAGCGACGTAACGCCTTTCGTCCCCAGACCCTCTTCGAACTCTCTGACGCGTTCGAACGGGCGCGCGATGACGTGGAAGTTGGCGCGATCATTCTCACTGGTGCCGGGGGCGACGCCTTTTGTTCCGGGGGTGACCAAAAGATTCGCGGCGACGACGGTTACATGGGTGACGACGAAGTGGCGCGACGCGGAGTGGGTCGCCTCAATGTCCTAGACCTGCAAATCCAAATCCGTCGGCTGCCCAAACCAGTCATCGCACAGATCGCCGGCTACGCCATCGGGGGCGGACACATCTTGCACCTGGTGTGCGACCTGTCCATTGCTGCGGACAACGCACGATTCGGTCAAACGGGACCGAAGGTGGGCTCCTTCGACGGTGGATACGGATCGTCCCTCTTGGCCAACACCATTGGCCTCAAGCGCGCCAAGGAAGTCTGGTTCCTCTGTCGTCAGTACGACGCGAACCAGGCACTCGATTGGGGGCTCGTCAATACGGTGGTCCCTCTCGAGGACCTCGAACGAGAGACCGTCGCGTGGTGCCGACAGATCCTCACCCTGTCACCGATGGCGTTGCGGATGCTCAAGGCCGGCTTCAATGCCGCCGAGGACGGACTCGCGGGAATTCAGCAATTGGCAGGTGACGCGACGATGTTGTTCTACATGTCCGAAGAGGGCCAGGAAGGTCGCAACGCCTTTGTCGAGCATCGCAAGCCCGACTTCTCGCGTTTTCCCAAGCGTCCATGAATCCGCCCGGACCATTGCAGCGCTGGGTCTTAGCTGCGCGCGCGCGTACCCTGCCCGCGGCGGCCGTACCCGTCGTCATCGGCGCTTCCCTCGCGCGACCACGCACCTACAACGTCCTCAACACGCTGCTGTGTCTCATCATCGCTCTCGCGCTACAGATCGGAACGAACTACGCCAACGACTATTCCGACGGTGTACGGGGGACCGACGAGGTACGTGTTGGCCCTTTTCGACTCACCGCGTCGAAATTGGTGGCGCCCCTATCGGTCAAACGCGCGGCGTTCCTCTTCTTTGCCGTGGCGGCGGTGGCGGGACTGATCTTGAGTATTCGATCAACCTGGGTCTTCATCCCCTTGGGCATGAGCGCCGTTGCGGCGGGGTGGTTCTACACCGGCGGCCCCAAACCGTACGGGTACTTCGGACTGGGTGAGCTCTTCGTCATGGTCTACTTCGGATTCGTTGCTACCGTTGGAACCGCCTTTGCCCAGCACGGTCACGTTCCCGCGGGCGCGTGGTGGTGGGGCCTAACGACTGGCTCGATGGCGTGCGCGCTCCTCGAAGCGAATAATTTACGAGACGTTAGTGGTGACCGTGAGGCCGGCAAGAAGACACTGGCTGCTCGACTCGGCCGACGACGCGGGTCGTGGCTGTACGCCGTGTGGGTGGCCCTCGCGGTCCTCGGTGCCGCGTTCGGGGGCGAAGCCCTGGTCGGAGCGGTGGCCTTGGCGATGTACATCCCGGCCTTGCAGTTGGCGTTCTCAGCCAAGGCTGGTCGCGAACTCCTGCCTCTGCTCAAACAGTCGGCTCAGGCGCAGTGGGCCGTCGGTGCGGTGACCGCCATCGTCATGTTCGTGACGCGCTAGGCGAGGAAGTTCTCGATCGCTCGCGCGACGAGCTCTGGCTGCTCCAAGTGCGCCGCGTGACCCGCACCGGGGATCGTCGCGAACGTACCGTGCGCGACGTCCTTGGCGATGGCGCGGGCCTCGAGCACGAACTTCGCGTCGAGTTCGCCTGCCAAGGCCAGTACGGGCATGTCGAGGGTGCAGACTCGATCACCCAACCATTCTTGAGTACCGGTGCCGGCTAGACGCAGGCTCTGAGCGAGTCCGTGCGCATCGGTACTGCGAGACTCTGAATCGTGTTTGGCCCCCAGGGTGGCAAAAAGTGGCAGGGACAGCCATTCACGCAAGAACTCGTCGGTGCCGACCTCGTCGATGTGTGCGGCGAGCGCCTCGTCTCGCGCGCGGCGCTGCGCTCGATCGCCTTCGTCTCGAATGCCCCGTGTCGCGCCAAGAACGATGAGAGCTCCGACGCGCGAAGGTGCGGCCAAAGCCACGTGCAGGGCCACTCGGGCGCCAAAGGAGTACCCGCCGAGGATCACGGGCTCGTGCGGCAACGCGTCGAGGACTAGTTCAGCGATTTCGGGCAGCGTCGCGTCGACCCCTGCCGCCGTCCCATGCCCGGGTAGGTCCAGCGTCAGGACCTGGTGGTGACCTGCAAGAATGGTACGGAACTGACGTGCGGATGCTCGCGTCTGGGTGAAACCGTGGAGCCACGTGATCGTCGTTCCCGACCCGTGTTGGTCCAATGTGAGGAGTGGCATTGCAAAAGAGCGTATCGACCACGAGTGTCGTGCAGGCGACGTTCGCCGCCACCCTGGTCGACGAACTGTCGCGCGGGGGACTTCGCGACGTCATCATTTGCCCGGGATCTCGCTCCACACCCTTGACGCTCGCTTTCGCCAATCGCGATGACTTCTACTTGCACGCGCGCATCGACGAGCGCAGTGCGGCGTTCTTCGCGCTCGGTCGCGCCCTGGTCACTGGTCGCCCGGTGGCGATCGTCGTGACGAGTGGGACGGCGGCCGCCGAAGTACATGCGGCGGTGGCCGAAGCCGACCTCGCGCACGTTCCGCTTCTCGTGCTCACTGCCGACCGACCGCCGGAGCTCCACGGGGTCGGCGCCCCCCAAACGATTACTCAGCGCCACCTCTACGGGTCGATGGTTCGCCTGTACGAGGAGCCCGGTGTAGCACGCTCCGAGGCCGCGTCGTCGTGGCGCCCTCTCGCTCAACGGCTTCTTCGTGCGGCGCGCGGCGACGCCCGAGTGGCGGGCCCGGTTCACCTCAACGTGGCGTTCGCCGAACCGCTGCTCGCTGAGCCCGACGAACTCCCAGTCGCTCGAGGCGTCGATTCGTGGCATGGTGACTCGTACACTCGTTCTAGCGGCGACTTTGACTTTGGTGGGTGCCGCGTTCTGGCCGTCGTCGGATCCGGTGCGAGTCGCGAACTCATCGCAGACATGCGCGCCGCGCACTGGGTAGTGATCGGCGACGCGACTGCTCAGGGAACGCTGCCCTACGCTGATCCCCTCGTTCGCCACGACGCCATCTGGGACAGCCTTAGTCCCGATGTCATCGTTCGTGTCGGCGGAATCCCCGCGTCCAAATTCCTGGCCCAACGCCTGAGAGCATCGTCGATCGACGTGATCGGCTTGGACGCCGCGGGTCCGGTCGCCGATCCTGACGGCGTGGTGGTCACTCGGATGACGGGGTGGCCTGACGCGGCGAATCCGCGCCACCTCGGCGACGGCGACTACGTCGACCTCTGGCGTGAGGCCAGTGACGGCCTCGACAAGTACCTCGCGAGCGTGGCGGATGAGGAACTCGACGAGATCGGCGTCGCACGCGTGGTAGTGGCGATGGCCAATGATCACGGCGCATCATTGGTGGTCGGCTCGTCGATGCCCGTGCGCGACGTCGAGTGGTGGTGCCCAGAACGTCAGGTGGCGACGTTCTCCAATCGAGGAGCGAACGGAATTGACGGCGTGGTCTCGACCTTCCTCGGAGTCGCCCAGGGTGCCACCGCGATTGGCCTCGTCGGCGACGTCACGATGCTGCACGACGTCTCGGCCCTCGTGGACGCAACGGGACCCGATACCCGAGCCGTCTTGGTGGTCAGCGACAACGGCGGGGGAGGGATCTTCTCATTTCTCGACCAAGCCCGTCTGGTCCCGACGGATCGATTCGAGACCTTCTTTGCGACGCCTCGCTCGCACGATCTCGTCGCTGTGGCGAACGCTTTCGGACACCACGGTGAACGGGTAACGAGTACCGCGCAGTTACGCACGACGATCGAGCACGGACTCGAGCGGGAGGGATTGAGCGTGATCGTGGCGCAGGTTCCGACCCGAGACGCGAACGTGGCTCGCCACGATGAACTCAACTCGCTGGTCGCGCAGTGGTGGGTGGCGCGGTGATCGCTACCCTCCCGGCGTCACTCCTGGCCGCGTTCCCCCTCGCATTCGCGGCGGGCCTCGTGTCGTTCGTCTCGCCCTGCGTCTTGCCCCTGTTGCCGGGGTACTTAGCCTTCCTCGGTGGTTCCGCGGGTCGCGTCGATTCGCGATCGGGCCGCGGACGAACGATCCTCGGCTCTTTGGCCTTCATCTTGGGTTTCTCGGCCGTGTTCGTCAGTTTCGGCGCACTCTTCGGACAGTTTGGAGACACTCTCAAGGCCCACCAGCGTCCGCTAGAGATCGTCTTCGGAGCGGTGACGATCGTGCTGGGCTTCTTCTTCGCCGGATGGTGGCCGTCGTCATGGCTCCAACGCGAACGTCGTGTTCACTTCCTACCTCGGGCGTCGGTGCTGGGGGCGGCGCTGCTCGGCGTCTTCTTTGCGGTCGGATGGACACCCTGTATTGGCCCGACTCTGGCGGCCATCGATGGATTGGCAGCGTCGTCCGCCGGTGCGACGGCCCTTCGCGGCTCGATGTTGGCCTTCGTGTACTGTCTCGGGCTCGGGCTACCCTTCGTGGTCGCAGCGTTGGCGACGGAGTGGATGGCCAGCGCATCGGGTTGGTTGCGTCGCCACGCCAAAGTGATCGGCGTCGTCGGAGGCGTCATGTTGATCCTCATCGGTGTCGCTGAAGCGACGGGTCTATGGCAGACGTGGGTGTTGTGGCTTCAGATTCACCTACCATTCACGGCCAGTATCTAGCAGGCCCTCCTCGTAGACTGGAACGTATGGGACTGCGCGAAGACTGGGAATTTCGAGGACTCGTGCACCAAATGACGGACGAGACCTTGCTCGATCGCCTCAGTGCTGGCGGAGTGACCGCGTACATCGGCTTTGACCCGACCGCGACGTCGTTGCACCTGGGTAGTTTGCTCCAGTTGTGCAACTTGCGCCGCCTCCAACTGGCGGGAAATCGCCCCATCGTCCTGGCCGGCGGGGGCACCGGCATGATCGGCGACCCCAGTTTCAAAGCCGTCGAGCGTCCGCTGCTCACGATGGAACAGATCGACGCCAACGTCGAAGGCATCGGCGCGCAACTCTCGCATTTCTTGGACTTCTCCTCTGGCGCTGGCCCCTCGCGGGCGCTGCTGCTCAACAACGCGAGTTGGCTCACGACGATCTCGTTGACCGAGTTCCTGCGCGACGTGGGGAAGCACTTCACGGTCAATCAGATGGTGGCCAAGGACTCGGTCAAGAGTCGTCTGGACCGCGACGACGTGGGCTTGTCCTACACCGAGTTCTCCTACATGCTGTTGCAGGCCTACGACTTCTTGCGCCTCAACGTCGACCACGACTGCACGCTGCAGCTGGGCGGATCGGATCAATGGGGCAATATCACCATGGGGACCGAGTTGATCCGTAAGTCGACGGGACGATCCGCGGCCGGACTGACCTCGCCGCTCCTCCTGCGCGCCGACGGGCAAAAGTTTGGCAAGAGTGAGAGCGGCGAGAACATCTGGCTCGATGCCACGATGACCTCACCGTTTGGCATGCACCAATTCCTTCTCAATTCCGACGACGTCTTGACCCCGACCATGCTTCGCTTCTTCACCTTTCTCGATCACGAGACGATTCTTGACCTCGACGAGGCCACCAAATCCGCACCCCAAGAACGACGTGCCCAGCGCGCTTTGGCGAACGCCGTGGTGAGCATGGTGCACGGCGACGACGCCGCACGCAGCGCCGAACGCGCGGGTGAGGCACTCTTTCAACCGACCATTTCCGACCTCGACGAAGCCACGCTCCTGACCGTAGTATCAGACGCGCCGTCGTCAACGATTAGTCGCTCGGAGTTCGAAGCGGGGATCGACGCCGCTGATCTCGTCGTGCGCTGCTCGCTGGCCAAGTCCAAGGGAGAAGCCCGACGTTTCCTCGAGCAAGGGGGAATCTACGTGAATAACGTGCGCCTCGAGCTCGACGCGCGCGTGAGTCTCGAGAACGCGTTACACGGTCGCTACGTGGTGGTTCGTCGGGGTCGACGCGAACTGCACCTCGTGGTGATCGCGTGATCCGGCGACTCGGTCTGGTCGTTCTCGCTTCGCTGGCACTCGCCGCTTGTGGCTCGATCAGCGCGAGTACCGCCTTGTCGCGTTGGTCGAAGAACAGTGATCTCCCGAGCACGATCTCGTCGCTCACCCTCGACGCCCGACACGCGCTCACCGTATTGGAACGCGCGCACTCGACGGCACTGCAGTTGCACACGGTGTGCGCGGTCCTCGATCTAGAGACGGTGCAAGCCAACGCAGCGTTGCCCACCCCAGACACGCAAACGACGAACTTACTGTCGGCGGGCTACACAGACCTTGGTTCAGGGGCCAACGAGTGCTACGTCTCACAGGGTTCACCAGCCAAGCAGGCCAAGGCAGAGAACTACCTACACCACGCTGGTTCGGAACTCGCCGAAGCGCAGGCACGCGTCAACGCCGTGACTGGTTCGTCCTAGTCCCTAGGCCGGGTCCGTGGTTGGCCGCGGTCGTAGGTCGATCTCGAGGCGTAAAATTCCGTCGTCGAGTGTAGCGTCAGCGTCGCCCAACATGGCGAAGTCCTGGAAATCGATGGCCGCCGCCTCGAGGAATCTTTGGCGGTCAGGACCTTCCACGGGGGGAAGTCCCCGACGGCGAACGGCCTCGGCACGTTCGCGGAATCGAGCAATCATTTCGTCGGGTTTGAACTCATTCACGCCGCCATGTTAGGGGTTCGGCTCTTCGACGGAGTTGGTACAATGGGTGTCCGGCTCAGTTGTGCTGAGTCTCGGCCGCCGCCAGTTATGGACCGCGGCCAGTGAGGAGTAGACGTGAAAAAGGGCCGCCACCGTCGGTTTGTTGAAGCTCGCGAACTCAAGCGTTCTACTGGTCCACGAGCGACGACGTGCGTCGAATGCGGAGCGGCACCCGAAGATGTTCACGCCCAGTGGTGCCTCGCCGAAGAGGACCGCTACGACGAGATTCTTGGTTCACTCCCTCGTCCGACGTACACCGAAGAGGATCCTCTCGCCGCGGAGAATTAATTTCGTCGTCGCACCACGGGGTGCGGCAGCGGAGTGCCACGTTGGGCGCGATCGTCGATCATGGTGAGCAGCGTACGGTAGGCGTCGTCGCCCATGATGGCGATGAGTTCTTCGCTCATTGAATCTACGACCCGTGATTTGCCGACGAAGGCAGCGGGATCCTCGGTGCACCACCAGTGGAACTCGGCACCACCTGACCCCCAGTCCGGACGGTCCCACTGGGCGATGCGCGTCACCATGTGACCATTGGCCAGGGTCAGGTCCTCTCGACGAAGGGGCAGTTGCCAACACACCTCGGGCTTGAGTGGGATGTAACTCTCGTCGTTATCTATTGCTAAGACGTGAAGTGCGCACCCGGCACCGCGGTGAAAATCGGGCCGATTGAGGAAGATACACGCGTCATCGACGAGCCGGGTCATCGATTCACCGTTCTTCTTGGTGCGCGTCGTGCCCTTTTTGCCCTTGGCCTTGAATTGCCACTGATCCGAGGTCAAGCGAGTTGCGGCGAGCTCGACGCGCTGTCGATCCTCCTCGTCGGTGAAGTGGGCCCCGTAACTGCAGCAACCTTGCACCAATTCGGGAGTCGGCTGGGTCAACACGCCTTGGCAGCCGGCGCCGAAGATGCAGGTCCAGTTGCTCTCGAGGAACGTCGCGTCGACCATCCAGGTGCGTTCGTGCGTCTCGTCCTCGAAGCTGACCCATTCGTGGGCGTCTAGGGGCACCGTTGTCACCTCCAAAACTTACTTGTTCTACTGGGTGACACCACCCGTAGACTGTTCCCATGACTTCGCCAACATCATTCGACGTCCTCACCCTCACCGACGAAGCGCGCAATGTCGTGCTCGACGCGCTCGCGAGCGAAGAGGTAAATGCCACCTTGGCGCTATGGGTCGAAGTGACCGGCACCGTTGGCGCGGGATACTCCTACGACCTCTACTTCTCCGACATCGCCGACGCCCCTGAGGGTGCCGAGATTGGTCGCGACGGAGAAATCACCATCGTCGTTCCGCGCGCCAGTGTTGATCGACTGCGCGGAAGTCGTCTGGAGTTTGCGAGTGAGGGCGGCGGGGGCTTGGTCCTCGTCAATCCCAACCACCCCACGTCCGAGGAACTCAATCCCGGTGTCCCCGCCGAAATCTTGGCGATGGGAATCGAAAGCGCCCTGGCGCAGATGGCCATCAAGGTGCTCGACGATGAGGTCAACCCTTCCATTGCCTCGCACGGTGGTCGCGCTGATCTGGTGGCGCTCGATGATGCGAACAAGGTGGCCTACATCAAGATGTCCGGTGGGTGCCAGGGGTGTTCGATGAGTCGCATGACTCTCTCGCAGGGAATCGAGACGGCCCTACGTGGAGCAATTCCTGAACTCACCGACGTGCGTGACATCACCGATCACGCCTCGGGCGTCAATCCGTTTTACGCTGACGCACACTAGGGCGAGTCGGCGCCTTCTACAATTAGGGGATGCTGCGCTTCTTAACCGCTGGTGAAAGCCACGGCCCCTCACTGACCGTCATCATCGAAGGCCTTCCCGCCGGACTCGCCATCACCTCCGAGCAGATAAGTGACGAACTCGCTCGTCGCCGCTTGGGGTATGGTCGTGGGCCCCGCATGCGATTTGAGCGTGACGTCTTACGCCTGATTGGCGGTATTCGACACGGTCGCACCCTCGGCTCACCGGTCGCCATCGAGATACTTAATTCCGAGTGGCCCAAGTGGGAGGTCGAAATGTCGGCCGCGCCGGGCGAGCCGGCTGACAAATTGACCAAGCCACGCCCCGGTCACGCCGATCTCGCCGGCATGCAGAAGTACGCATTTGACGACGCGCGCGACGTCCTCGAGCGAGCGAGCGCTCGCGAGACCGCGGCTCGCGTGGCGGTGGGCGCACTGGCGAAGGCGCTGTTGCGAGAAATCGGCGTCGACATCGTGTCGCACGTCGTGCGCATTGGATCGGTCGCCAGTCCCGACGGTGCACGTCCGGGGCCCGAAGATCTCGGTGCCGTCGATGACAGTGAGGTCCGCTGTTTCGACCCCGCGACGGCTGATGCGATGGTGCTCGAGATCAAGGCCGCGGCCAAGGAAGGGGATTCCCTCGGCGGCATCGTCGAGGTCGTCGCCTACGGCGTACCGGTGGGACTGGGCAGTTACGTCCACTGGGACCGCAAGTTGGACGGTCTGCTGGCGGGGGCGCTGATGAGCATTCAAGCGGTGAAGGCCGTGGAGATCGGAGACGGGATGTCGCAGGCATCCCAACGTGGCAGCGAGGCGCACGACGCCATTGCGGTCGATGAGACTTTCTCTCGTGGTGGGGGTTACGTGCGCAAGAGCGACCACGCCGGCGGTCTCGAGGGTGGGATGACCTCGGGCTCGCCGCTGATCGCCAAGGTCGCGATGAAGCCACTGTCCACCTTGAACCGCCCAGTCCTCGAAACCGTCGACGTCGCGACGGGAGAATCAACGGTGTCCTTCAAGGAGCGTACTGACGTCACCGCCGTGCCCGCCTTGGGTGTGGTCACCGAAGCGATGATGGCGATCGTGTTGGCTGGAGAGGCTCTGCGAAAGTTCGGCGGTGACTCGGTCGAGGAGTTCGCTCGTAACCACTCGACGTACGTTGAGCACCTTGGTTCAACGTCGTCGGCCGCGCGACCCGCCTAGTCGTGTCCGACGTCGTCCTGGTAGGTCTGCCCGGTTCTGGGAAGTCCACCTCGGGACGGGCTGTCGCTGAGCACCTCAAGAGAAGCTTTGTTGACACCGATGACGTCTTCATGGAGCTTGAGCACCTGAGCGTCCAAGAGTACTTACGAAACTTTGGTGAATCAAAATTTCGCGAACGCGAACTCGTGGCACTACGCCACGCTCTCGACAACTACGACGTCGTCGCAACGGGTGGGGGGATCGTGACCACGAGCGAGGCGCGCGCATTGTTGGCGACACAACTCACCTTGTGGCTCGATTGCGCCGACGAGGTCCTCGTCGAGCGGGTACGCGGGGGCGACCGACCACTTCTCGAGGGTGACGTCGCGACGCGCTTCAGCGAGTTACGCGAAGATCGTGGCGCGTTCTACGCCGAGGTGAGTCGGGTTCGTGTCGATACGAGTGGATCCCTTGACGACGTCACGAGGGCGTTGCTGGCAGTCATTGATCACGCCCAGGCGGCGCCGTGAATATTCACGTAAACGTGCGCGAGCCTTACGACGTGCACTTGGGCGCGGGCGTCCGGCACGAAATTGCGGGTTTCCTCATCGAGCGACTGCCACGCGCACGCGTCGTGGTGATCGTGACGTCCCCCGAGATTCGCCGTCAGCCGTGGTTCGACGAGGCGTTTGACTTCGCGACCCACGTCGTCGAAGTGGCCGACGGTGAGGCCGCCAAGACTTTGGCCAGCGTCCAAGAGGTCTGCGAAACGTTGGCTCGTCACGGGGTGTCGCGCCACGACGTGATCGTCGGGGTGGGTGGGGGAGCGGTGACCGACCTCGCGGGTTTTGTTGGGGCGGTCTACCTTCGTGGCGTGGCGGTGTTGCACGTCCCCACGAGTGTGGTGGGCCAAGTGGACGCGGCGATTGGTGGCAAGACCGCGGTGGACATCCCCGCGGGCAAGAACCTGGTCGGAGCATTTCACCAACCGCTGGGCGTCTGGTGCGATACCGAGGTACTGGTGACACTCAGCGCGCGCGAGCGCGTCGCGGGCATGGGCGAAGTCGCCAAGTGTTGGCTTCTCGAGGGTCGAACTCGCGCAGAACTGGAAAAGGCGACCTTGGCGGATTTCATCGACGTTTCTGTCGCCCTGAAGGCGCGCATCGTGGCCGCCGACGAGTTCGAACACACGGGTGAGCGCGCGTTGCTCAACTACGGCCACACCCTGGGTCACGCGGTCGAATTATTGGCGCTCGCACGTAATCCGGACGAACTTCGACACGGTGAGGCCGTGTCCATCGGTCTGGCGTTTGCCGTGCGCCTCGCTCGTACGCTGGGTCGAATCGATGAAGCTGCGGTCCAAGAGACCGACGCGGTCCTTGATTTCTTTGGGTTGCCGCGACGACTCGAGCGTTCCTTTGACGTGGACCACGTCGTCGCGGCCATGGCGCGCGATAAGAAGGCGCACCATAATCTGACCTTCGTACTCGCGGGTGACCAAGGATTTGAGGTGGTCCACGACGTTGATGCGGCGGTAGTACGTGAGGTGCTGGACGAATTCATGGAGGCGTGATGAGAGAGATTCTTTTGCTGTCGGGACCCAATCTGGATCAACTGGGAACTCGTAGTCCGGAGATTTATGGAACGTCGACCTTGGCAGAACACGTCGAAGCGGCGCGTGTTCGTTGCGAGGCGGTCCACATGAAGCTTCGTCACGTGCAATCCAACTTTGAGGGCGACCTCATTGAAGAACTCCACGCCGCGCGTGAGACGAGTGCGGGAGTGATCATCAACGCTGGCGCACTGACGCACTCGTCGTGGGCCCTGGCCGACGCCTTGGCGATGTTTTCGGGACCCAAGATCGAGGTCCATCTGTCCAATCCTGCCGCGCGCGAGCCGTTCCGCCACCTCTCTACCTTGGCGTCCGTCGTCGACGGATCGGTGGCCGGTCTCGGCGGACTCGGGTATCTCTTGGCGGTGGACGCCGTGGCCGCCCTCCTCGGACCTGAGTGAGGGGCCCGCGAAAGCCCATAAGCGCGATTGCCTAGACTGGCAACCGCGACGTGCACGAAAGGTAGTACAGCCTCATGGCGGCAATATCCACATCCGATATCAAGAACGGCATCACGCTCAAGATCGACGGAGCTCTCTTCTCGGTGATTGAGTTCCAGCACGTCAAGCCCGGCAAGGGTGGAGCATTCGTGCGGACGAAATTGCGCAATGCGCGAACTGGGGCCGTCATCGAACGTACCTACCGGTCTGACGAGCGCCTTGAACAGGCCATCATCGACAAGCGCGACACTCAGTACCTCTATCGCGACGGTGACGACTACATCTTCATGGATCAGGTCAATTTTGACCAAGTACCAGTTTCGTCAAAGAGCTTGGGCGAGGCGGCCAACTTCCTCAAGGAGACCGGCAAGGCGATGATCATTTCGCATGACGACGAGATCATCGGCGTGGAACTACCCGCGTCGGTCGAGTTGACCATCGCCGAGACTGAGCCAGGTATTCAGGGCGACCGAGTGTCGGGGGCGCGCAAGCCCGCCACCCTCGAGACTGGCTTCGTCGTTCAAGTACCTCTGTTCGTCGGCCCCGGTGAGGTCATCAAAGTCGATACTCGCACCGGCGAGTACATGACCCGCGCCTAGTGAGCGAACTCGGCGCGCAACGCCATCGCGCTCGTGAGCGGGCGCTCGAGCTCTTATACGAGGCCGCTATGAAGGACCGTTCGCCCGCGGTAATCGTCAGCGAACTTCGGGTACCGCCCGACGCGTATACCGAAGCCCTCCTCGTGTCGGTGACACACCATGAGGGCCGCGCTCACGAACTGATCTCTCGATACTCGATCGACTGGCCGCTGGACCGCATGGCGCTTATCGACCGACTGGTCTTGACTCTCGCGACGTGCGAGATGCTCATGGACGAGCCCCCGCCCCCGCCCGTTATCTTGGATGAGGCCGTGGAACTGGTGAAAACGTATTCCACCGACGGTTCACCGTCATTCGTCAATGGAGTCCTGTCGTCGATCGCCGGGGCCCTGGAAAAGGAATAGGGGCGACATCGATGCCAGGGATGGGTCCGAGTAGTTACAGCATCACGAATCCTCTGATCACGTCCATGTTCATACACAGCGCTTTCGTCACCAGCGTGATGTGGATCGTCGGGATCGCGTTTGTTCTGATGGTCGCCGCGGTCGCGTCGCGTCGTGTGCTCGTCTTCAACCTCTCCGAGGTCGGGCTCAGTGAACCGAGGAATCGAACGTACCTGCGTCTGGCCTTTGGTGCGATCTGGCTCTTCGACGGAATATTGCAGTTCCAGGCGTCGATGCCCTTGGGTTTGGGCAATCTGGTGGTCGCTCCTACGGCCAAGGGCACGCCGTCGTGGTTGCACAGCCTCATGGTGCACGGCGTGGCGATTTGGAACAATCACCCGATCTCCCTCGCCGACGGCGCCGCGTGGATCCAGGTGGGCATTGGCGTGTTGCTCCTTGTGTCCAATGCCTCAGTGGGGCGTATCGCTGCGGCAGTGGCCGTCGGGTGGGCGGCCATGATTTGGCTGGTGGGCAACGGGGCCGGCGGGCTGTTCACCGCCGGTAACAACATGCTGTTCGGGTGGCCGGGCGCGACGTTCTTTTACGTCATCGCTGGCGTATGGCTGGCGCTAGACCCGAGAAACTTTCCGCGACGCTTCTCGATCGTTACGTTGCGGATCCTCAGCGCCGTGTTCGCCATCGGGATTATTTGGCAGTCTCTACCTTCGAACGGATTCTGGCACGGCGGGGACGCCAATGCTTTGACTTCCATGTCAAAGAGCATGGCGGGCATCTCTCAGCCCCACTGGCTGGCGTACATCGTCACCAAAGTCGGCGATATCGCAGGCACGATGGGTGGGGGATACAACGTCGCGATTCTCCTGTGGTTGGCTCTCACTTCCGTGGGTCTGTGGATGGCCAGCGTGCGCGGGTGGCGCTGGCCAATATGGCTCGCGGTGGTCGGTTGCTTATATTTTTGGGTCACGGTGCAAGACGCCGCTATCTTCGGAGGTCTCGCGACCGACCTGAACTCGCTGTTTCCCCTCGCGGTGTTGACGTACTGCGCGTCACCGGCGCTGGTGGACCGCGAACCCGTTCGCCGTCGGCTCCCCAGAGAAGTTCGTTCCAGTACCGGATCGGTGATCGCTTCCTTCGCGGGTGGCATGGTGGCGTTCTCGGTGGTTTCGATGTCCCTCGCTACCTTCGCTTCCGCTGAGACCACCCTGTACGTGGCGCAAAACGGGCCGGCGAGTGCCACAAATACCGCCGCGCCCGGTTTCACTCTGACGGACCAGTACGGCGCGCCGTACTCACTGGGCGAACATTCAGGAAATTACACGGTGGTCACGTTTCTTGATCCAATTTGTTGGACAGATTGCCCGCTCCTCGCGGCACAGTTGAAGGAAGTGTCGGCAAAATTCGGGTCGCGGGCCAAGCTCGACCTCGTCGCCGTTGCCGCAAATCCTTTGCACGAAACCGAAGCAAACGTGCAACATTTCGTCCAGGTCCAATCGATGTCGTCGGTGAAGAACTTCTACTTCGTGACCGGAAAGCTCTCGGCACTCACCAAAGTGTGGAACGCCTACGGCATCCAAGTCATATCGAGTCAGTCGGCGGTAATGAGCATCCACTCGGACTTGATGTTCGTCATCGATCCTCAGGGCCATATCAAGTGGATCGTTCCCGACGACCCCCTAAACGCGGTGTCGCTGCAAGGTTCGGCGGTAAGTGAGTTAACGTCGCTCCTTCATACATCGGGCCTTCACTAACTCATCACGTCGTTCACCTCGTCGTCGGTCGCGGCGAATAATTTAAAAAATTTTTAGGAAGTCACTCGGAAGTCACTCGGGCGCTTGGTCGGATTGGTTGCGTGAATGTACCTGTTCAAGATAGTGATTCCACGCCGCGAGTTTCTCATCGTCAGCCGGGAGTGACGTCGGCGTCGTTGCAGTGTCAGAACCCTCATCTTTCAAGAGTTTGCGCCACATGTAGACCGCGTACGAACCGAGTACCGGCCACTCGATGACATACGCCCAACTCAGGGTGTTACCAGACAACGCTCGTGAGAGTTCGATGATGAAGGCCGAAATACAGATCGCTTCGGCGGCAAAAAGTCCTAGGTGGACACGCAAAGTGTGCGTTGATTTTCCATCCATCAGTGATACTCTAAATCCATTGTAAGGGGGACGGAAGAATTCCTTATGTGACGGCGTTCACATAAGAAGCGTCTATATTGCAATTTCGTAGTTGGGGATACGTATTTTTGTTGAATAAAAACTGTGATCCCACGCAGTTTTTGAAAAGGAGTGTCGAATGTCGTTAACAGGAAGACTGAGTACAGCCATTGGGCTGTTCCTGGTCGCCGTTGCCTTGATTGCGTGGGCCGTGGTGGCCTTCATCGATCCGGGGACTCCGGGCGGCTACATGAACTACACAGCTGGACATTCGACCGGTGCTCCCGTGAACGTCACGCTGATGACGGTGGGATCCATCGGTACGGGGTTCGGATCGCACCCGACCTGGGTGAGCTACCTCCAAAAGGATCCCGCTACTGGGCAGTGGGTTCACGACACGTCAATGACGCTTCCCGCCAACACCGTCATCAATGTAACGATCGATCAGTTCGACTCGGGGAGTCCGCTCCGCAACCAGGAGTGGGGTCAGGTGCAGGGAACTATCGGCGACAGCGCGACGCTGAACGGAAAGACCTTCAAGGTTTACAACTCCTACACCGGTAACGGTGTCGGTCACACTTTCGCGGTTCCCGGACTGAATGTGTCCGTGCCATTGGTGGGTGTCAACGGTAACTTGAGCAACATTTGTGGCCAGGCGCCCTGCGGCAACTTGCCCCACAACGTCGAGACGTTCAGTTTCAAGACGGGTGCCCCGGGCAGTTATAACTGGCAGTGCTTCGTTCCGTGTGGCCTCGGCTACCTCTACGGCAACGGTGGACCGATGTCGACAATCAACTACATGGGCGGATTCTTGAAGGTGGTTGCCTAATCATGACGAACCAATCAACAAACTCATCCGAGCCCGTTCACCACCTTCGCCGCATGTCGGTCGCGTGGGTGATCCTCTCTGTCGTGGGCGACATCTTGTTCTCGCTGTTGGTGGCACCACACGTTCCGCCGGGGCGACTCACCGAGACGGCGGCCAAGGACCAAACTGACTTCAACATCCTCTTCGAGATGGCGATCCCAGTGTTGTTCGGCGTCTGGATCTACTTGGGGTACTCGCTCGTGGTGTGGGGGGACAAGCGCAATAAGCACGCCGCCTTTACCGGTGAGGCAGCTCGTAGTAACTTGATGGTTCAGACAACCTGGATCGTTGTCACGACGGTGACTGTCTTGTTCCTTGCTGGTTTTGGAACGTGGGCCCTCGTCGTCGACCACGGATCGGGGGGTGGGCAAGGCCCCAACCCGGCGTTCTCACCCTCGGGCGCCCTCAAAGCCGAGACAGCCGCACTCGTGGGCAAGGCAACCTGGGCGCCCGGTTCGAAGAATGTGCTGCCGGTTCAGGTGATCGCTCAGCAATGGAAGTTCACGTACCGCTACCCGACCTTTGGCGGCATGGAATCGTCAGAATTGATCGTTCCTGCCGACACGACCATCGCCTTTAACGTTACGTCACTTGACGTGATTCACAGTTTCTGGGCGTACCAGTTGGGTGTCAAAGCTGACGCCAACCCTCAAGAGAACGACGTCGCCTTCACGACGACGAAGGATCCAGGGAACTTCATCGTGCGATGCAGTGAATTGTGTGGAATCTGGCATGGTTCCATGTACAACAGCGGCAAGGTGGAGTCTCAGAGCGGACTTCGAGAACTGGGCGACCAGCACCGAGGCAGCCAATGCCGCCAACACGGCACTTCTTCCCGCCTTCGCATGGACGTACGTCCCCGACGCGAATGGCGCCGATGGTGGCTACTACAACGACACCAACGAGCCCTACAGCACGGTCGAGACCTACGGCGCGAAGGCTGCTTCGTGATGTCGACCGTTAACTCAATCAGCAATATCAGTGTCAAGTCGTGTGTAGAAATGGAGATCTCGCGATGACTATCAGCGCAGAACGAAGCGAGGGTATGACGGGGTCCACCTTGGGCCACCCGGGTGACAAGATCAAGATTCCTTGGACCCAACGTCCAGGATTCTTCTCTCAGCATCTAGGTACGGCGGCGATTCTGGCCGTCTTGGGCTACCTCCTCGGCCACTGGTTTGGTAACTACTTGTCGAGCGGATACGACTACATTGAGAACAGCGGTCAAAATTCGATCGCCAACACTCTGGCGTTGGCCTTTGGAGTCCTCGGATGGTTGTTGGGGATCGGTGCTCTTAACTACCCCTTAGCCAAGCTCATTGGAAAAGACGGTCTGGAGGAAGAGAAGCCCGTAGAGAATTGGACGAAGTACTTCCGTTTCACACTCGACCACAAAATCGTGGGTATGCAGTACGTGGTGGGAGTCTTGTTGTTCCTGTTCACGGGTGGGCTCTTAGCCATGGCTGTTCGTGCCGAATTACTGAATCCGACGACGCACTTGTTCTCGCCAGGTACCTATATCGAAATCGTTTCTGAACACGGGACAATCATGATGATGATGGCGACGTCCATCATCGTGGGACCGCTGGGTAACTACTTCGTTCCGCTAATGATCGGTTCAAGGCGCATGGCGTTTCCCCGAATCGAGGCGTTGAGCTTCTGGATCTTCACCGCGGGATACATGGTGATTTTCTCGGCGCTGCCGTACGGCGGATTTCCTACCGGGTGGACCGGATACGCTCCCTTGCAGACGCAAGCAGGTCCCGGGATGGTGTCCTACCTCCTTGGTTTCGCGGTCATCGGTGTTGGAATGATTCTGGCGGGCTTTAACCAGGCAGTGACGATCATCAATTACCGGGCGCCAGGAATGACCTGGAGCCGTGTGCCGGTGTTTGTATGGTCCATTCTCTCTACGGCCTCGTTGCTCGTCCTGGCGACGCCGGTGCTCTTTGCCGGCGGCCTCTTCGGTCTCCTCGACAAGACGGTTCAGACGGCGTTCTTCGTTTCGGAGCACGGCGGAAGTTCGTACCTGTGGGAGAATCTCTTCTGGTTCTTCGGTCACCCCGAGGTGTACATCATGGCCCTACCGGGCTTCGGTATTGCCGGTGAGATTTTGCCCGTGTTCACGCGGCGCCCGCTCTTCGCCTACAAGGTTTCGGCGGCGGGCATGATCGGTGTAGCCCTGTTGTCGTTCTTCGTGTGGCAACACCACCTCTTCCAGAGTGGAATCAACCCCGATATGCGTCCTCTCTTCATGTTGACGACGGAGCTGATCTCGATTCCGACTGGATTCATCTTCCTGGTGGGGATGGGTACGTTGTATCGAGCGAAGATACGACTCGAGATACCGATGTTGTTCGTCCTTGCGCTCTTCTTCAACTTCTTAATCGGTGGCGTGACGGGCGTTTTCTTGTCAGACGTTCCTGTCAACGTGACCGTGCACGGCGGATTCTTCGTCCTGTCGCACTTCCACTACACGATCATGGGCGGACTCCTGTTCGCGTTCATGGCCGGTCTGTACTACTGGTTGCCGAAGATGACCGGTCGGATGATGAACAAGAAGATTGGTATTTGGCACTTCTGGTTGATGTTCGTCTTCTTCAACCTGACGTTCTTCCCGATGTTCATCATCGGCCTGCTCGGGCAGCCCCGGCGTGTATTCACCTACGCCACCAATTTGCAAGGCCTCAATGACTTCTCGTCAATTAGTGCGTTCATCCTAGGATTCTCCTTCCTGTTGTTCGCCTACAACGTCGTGTGGTCGATGTGGATCAAGCCGGAGAAGGCGCCGCCCAATCCTTGGGAGTCGTTGGGCCTGGAATGGCAGACGGCCTCTCCTGTTCCGTCTTATAACTTTGAACGAATCCCGGTTATCATGACCGATCCATATCGCTACGGCGAAGTCAATGCTCCGGAGTATGCCGACCTGGGCAACGAACCGGCCGTGACCACCAGTCATCCCACAGAACAGGGTTAAGGAGTAAGAACATGACAGCAACTCAAGATCCGTACAGCATGCCCAGTGACACCCCAGAGGAGCGAGAGTACGAGATTCGCGCGCACATCAGCTCCATCTGGACTGGAGGGCGCCTGTTTATCGGCAGCTACACCTTCATGCTGGCAGCGCTGGCATTCTCGTACTTCTATTTGCGTTCGAGCAACAGTGGCCTGCTGTGGCGACCTGACCACGTAACTGCACCTCGATCATTTGGACTGCTGATCTTTGGCTTCAGCTTGGTAACGAGCATCTTGGCGTACGTGGGTCGTCAACGATTGCTGAAGGGGTCCTTCACGGACTTCAACGTGGCGGCCTGGACGGGTGTGGGGACGGGCCTCTTGGCACTGTTACTTCAAATCGTCGAGTTCAGTCACCTTCCCTTTTTCCCAGGGTCGAGCGGCTACGCTTCGACCTTCATCGGCTTCTCGGTCATGAATATCTTGACGCTCTCGATTGCGGTGTACTGGCTTGAGACGACAGTGACGCGAGGAATGCGCATTCGTCGCGAACTGGACGGGGAGAATCCGGAATACTCCAGCCACGCTCGCGCCCGCGCATTTCGTGCGGACGTCGCGTCCATGGCTTATTTTCAGGTGTACGTCGCGTTGACGGGTTTCGTGTTGTTCGCAATGTTTTACTTGATGTAATTCGAGTAGGACCTAAGTTTTACCCAGAAAGTTGAAAGAGGTGGCACGGATGTTCGGAAGCGATGCGTTTTTCCCCGCGCAGTTGGAGACGTTGGTCATTCCTTTGGCGGTGTTGTTCGGTGTGATCATCTGGGGATTCTTTCAGCGTCATCCATCAGAATGACCTCAACGGAAGTGACGAAGTCCTCTAAGGCCTGGATTCCGGGTTTTAGAGGGCTTCTGTCCGTACTCGGCGTCCTCGTCTTGGTGCTCGCCCTGGCGCCTCCGGTATGGGGTTGGGCGTTTCGCTACGGTTACGTTCAAGCGATTCAATTCTGTGTCTTCGGTTTCGGAGTACCCGCTCTGCTCGTCACGGGAGCTCCCTGGCTTGGCGTCCGTTCTTCCGCAGGCACCACTGATCTGGGGCGACAGCCATCGTGGTTTCGTCGTTGGAATGCTCGTCGGGTTCGTGAGAAGGCCCAGATGCGAACTCTTGCGGCGGCGACTGCCACCATTGTTCTGACGGTGTTCTGGCGAACAGCACCAGTGGTCGACGCGCTAGTACATCACCACGAACTGGTGCTGATCGAGGCGGTCACCCTTATCGTGCCGTCGTCCCTCTTGCTGGTCGAACTCGTAGAATCGCCTCCGCTCGTCCCGGGAATTTCCCGGCCGTACCGCATTGGCGTTAGTGCCGTTGTGATGTGGTCGGCATGGATTGTCGCGTATCTCGCCGGAATGGCGCACGGCTCGTGGTACGCGGCCTTTCATCGCGTCGGTTCCCATGGAATTTCTTCGTCGACCGACCAACAGTTAACTGCCGGATTCGTCTGGTTTCTTACCGCCGCAGTCTTTATCCCCATCGTCTTTTGGAACCTAATTCATTGGTTGCAATCCGAAGAAGACCCCGACGAAGACATCATCAAGCTCTTTCGACAAGAACGCGAACACGGTTTCTTCGGAAGCGCTGACTGACCCGACGACTATCTACTCGCGAATGCTTGACCTACGTTCCGGGTAGGCGTGGGATGACCGGGATATTGATCGGCGTGAGTTGCGAACCGAGGATGGTCGATGCTGCGTTGACGTCGTTCACTTCTGCGGCGTGGTCTGTCGCGAGGGCGTTTTCATTTTTGACCAAACTCACCGTGTTCATGTGAAACGGTGACGTCCCGAAGTAGTTTCTGATGTCCAAAATGGCCGCGACTGCGTCGTAGGTGATCCACTTGACGACGGCCGCCAATGCGCTGTCCACTTTCTTTCCCGCAGCAGTTTCGATGGGTTCAATGTTGTTGGTCATGTCATAGACCGGTCCGCTAGCGAAGGAACACGCGGTCTGGTCCTCGAGAAGATAATTCTTCACCGTCGCGAGGTTCGAAGCCGCCAAGGTGTGATTGAGCTCGTCACGATAGAACGTGAAACTCTCCTTCAAAGCGAAGATACACGGCGAAGTGTCACCGTTGATTTGAGTAATAACGCCGTCTTGTTGTGATAGATCTTGAGCTTTCGTGACGGGGTGGGGTAAGTCAGTTATCACTGAAACGGCGATGACCAGGATGATTCCGATGGTGGCGAGAAACCAGGGTCGCCGGTACCAGATCGCTCGCTGCGCCGAGAGTGACGACGATGGCATCGATCCCGGGTCAAAGAACTTTTCATCAGGGTCGTAGGGTGTCTGCGTCATTGCATCAGACTAACGGCCTCGAGCGCGATGCCTTGGCCGAATTGGCGTTCGTCGGCGCTGCTCAACGAGAACACCCCCGCTGCGCTTTCCTTGGCGAAGGGCGTCGCGAAAGCCGAGAGTTGTGACGAAGCACTGACGAAGTACAGAAGGGAATTATGACTCACTTCGTTGGCCGTGGCACCTACTTTGATCTCGATGTTCGATGCCTTCCAAAGAGAGTTGAGGTTAGCGAGGGGACCCGTCAAGAAATGGACGTTGGCGTTGGTGGCGAGACCGGTCTCCGTCAGCGCTGCTGGGTCGGTGGATGTCCCGTAGGAAAAGGGGTCGGTGTTCACAATATCTACGGCCACCTGCGATGCCTTTGCACCCAGATCGTGGAGGGCATCGCGGATCTCGGTACCTAGCACTGGGCATATGTCATTGCAGTTCTTGTTGAAGAAGGTGATCAAGGTCACCTTGCCCCGTGTCGAGGTCGGCGTGATCGTCGCGCCGTGTTGGTCCGTGAGTGAAAACATGGGCACCGAGGCGGTGCCGATGGGTTTGAGACCGATGAAAGCATCGTCGGCCGTAATGACACTGGGTATTGTGGTCGTCGCTACCGCAGGAATCGTCGACGGGGTCACGAAAGTAGTGGTGGGTATTGAACTTGTGGGAAGACCGACGTTGCCGTAGTAGTGCTCCACTAATTCTCCGCCCAGACCGAGAACGACGAAGGCCGCAACGGCCCACTGGACCGCTTTCTTAGGGATTCGACCAACGACTCGACCGCCACCGGACTCAGGAGTTTGGCGAAGTTCTTCACGAAACAACCTTCGCCTTTCGTCGTCGCTGAGATCGCCGTCGTTGAGCAGGTTGTCATTCATAGACTGGATCAAGTGTACTAGGGGTCGTGTTTTTCTCTCGTCACATCGATGCGTACGCGGACCTGTCGGTATGCTAAATCCGTGACGGACGAATCCACTGATTCTCCGGTGTCGTCGTCTAGTGCGCGACTGCGAGGTCGCGAGGCACTGCGCCTGCACCTGACTTTGGCCTTCGGTCTCGCGCTGTGTGCCGCGGCATTCTGGTTCGAACTCAAACGCGCCCTGGGAGGCAACGCCCTGAGTTGGGCCTACGTGTTCGAGTGGCCGTTACTGGGTGGGTTCGCGGTATATATGTGGTCACAGTTCTTGCATCCCGGGCGCGAGAAACGGAGAAAAACCGTCGAGAAGTCGCTGGATCCGACATTCAACGTGATGCTCGAGCGCTGGCAACAATCCCAAGACGAGCTCGAACGCAGTCGTTCGAACGATGTCGATCCCCCTGACTCCTAGGGTTGTCCTCGTCACCACGTACGAGGATCGCCGATGCTGCGGCGTCGCTCGATCTCGGGTCGCGTGCCGCTTCAACCAGCGCCGGGCGGCCAACTCGTCAAGACCACCGCGAGGGCGTTTCCTCCTGTCGCGATTCAGCGTTGTCTGCGGCAACTGCTAAAATCTGGATCGCCGTGAAAAGGGTCCCGTGAGGCTCGTACGGCAGGAGGCACCAGAATGGATGCGCACGCATCTTCGACGTCGCGTCGCCGCGACACTTTCGTGCCTCGCTCCCAACTCCTCTCGGGTGACGACGTTCATCGAGCGGTACGACGAATGGCTCACGAGGTCGTCGAACGAGTTCGCGACACCGAGTCACTGGTGGTGCTCGGCCTGCAGACCGGGGGAGTCCCCTTCGCGCAATTACTGGTGGGGTCACTCTTGGAAATCACGTCGAACGCGGTCATCGAAGGCGCGCTCGACGTCTCGTTCTATCGCGACGACCTCGACCAGCGACCCTTCGTCACGAGCGCGGCCTCGCAAGTTCCCGTCGACCTCACCGACCGCGTCGTCCTGCTTGTCGATGACGTTCTCTTCACCGGTCGCACGATTCGTTCAGCGCTCAACGCCCTCGCGGACTTCGGGCGACCTCGCGCGGTGCAACTGGCAGTGATGGTCGATCGTGGACATCGTGAGTTACCCATTCGCCCTGACTACGTCGGAAAGAACCTACCGACATCGTTGACCGAGGACATCGTCGCGACGACCGCCGGCGTATGGATTGGAACGCGGAGCGACTCGTGATCTCTTCGATACGTGGTCGAAACTTACTGACCCTCGACACGCTGAGTGATAAAGCGATCGTCGAGGTCCTCGACACTGCAGAGCTCTTCGTCGAAGTGAACCAGCGCACGATCAAGAAGGTGCCCGCTCTCAAGGGGCGCGTGGTCGCGTCGCTGTTCTTTGAAGAGTCCACCCGAACTCGCCTGAGTTTTGAGACCGCCGCCAAGCGACTCTCGGCCGACGTATTGTCCCTCGCTATTGCGTCGAGCAGCGTGAAAAAAGGTGAGTCATTGCGCGACACGATCGCCACCATTGACGCCCTGGGTATTGACGCCGTCGTGATGCGTCACCAGTCCAGTGGTGCGGCGCACCAAGTGGGTGGGTACGTCCCGCACGTGCGGGTGATCAACGCCGGTGATGGTCTTCACCAGCACCCCACCCAGGGACTCCTCGACGTTTTCACGGTGCGCCAGGTCCTCGCCGAGCGCAACCACGCCAGGGGCTCAGAGACGGGTCGCGAACTCTTCGAGAACCTGCACGTCTTGATCGTGGGCGACGTTCGCCATTCTCGGGTGGCTCGCAGCGATATCGCGGCGTACAGCGCCCTGGGCGCGGACGTGCGCGTCGCCGCGCCCGGCACGCTGTTGCCGGCATCCATTGACCAGTGGCCCGTCACGGTGGCGGACAACTTCGACGACGCCCTCGAGTGGGCCGACGTCGTATGTGTCCTACGGCTCCAGCGCGAGCGTGGTTCGGGTTCCTTCGTGCCGAGTCTGGCGGAGTTCACCCAGACCTTTGGTCTGACCACCGAGCGGGCGCGACGCCTGCGGCCCAGCACGCTCATCATGCACCCCGGCCCCATGAATCGGGGAGTGGAGATCGATTCGCGGGTCGCGGACTCACCGGCCGCAGTCATCGAACGCCAGGTGAGCAACGGCGTCCCGATTCGTATGGCGGCGCTGTATCTCACCATTACTGGTTCACCCGAGGAGACGTCACCGTGACCTATGTACTTCGCCAAGGCCTCCTGGTCGGACCTACGAGCACGCGCGTGGCGGATCTCCTGGTGCGCGACGGACGCATCTCTCAGATCGCTGAGCACGTCGACACGCCAGCGGGCGCGCGTGAGATCGACGCCGAGGGATGTTGGGTGGGTCCTGGATTCGTCGACATCCATACCCACTTACGAGAACCCGGACGCGAAGCGGCAGAAACCATCGAGAGTGGGACCAACGCCGGGGCCATCGGCGGGTACAGCGCTCTCGTGGCGATGCCCAATACCGAGCCGGCCCTCGACAACGTCGCCCTGGTCTCCTTCGTGCTCGAAAAGGGTGCTCGTTCCGTCCTTGACGTCGCGGTGGCCGGGGCCATCACCGTTGGCCGTGAAGGCCGCCATTTGGCGCCACTGGCCGAAATGGCGGCCCTCGGTGTACGGCTCTTCACCGACGACGGCCAAGGTGTGCAAGATCCGTCGATGATGCGTCGCGCCCTCGAATACGCACGACCGCTCGGAGTGCGCCTCGCCCAGCACTGCGAGGACGAGGCCCTCGCGGCGGGTGGCTCGATGAATGAGGGCGAAGTGAGCAGTCGCCTGGGACTGGTCGGGCGCCCCGCGCTCGCCGAGGAGCTAATGGTGATGCGCGACATCGCGCTGGTGCGACTGACGGGCGGACGAGTGCACTTCTTGCACGTGTCGACGATGGCAGCACTTCGCATGATCATCGCCGCCAGAAACGAAGGACTGGACGTGACCTGCGAGGCCGCACCACACCACCTAACACTGGACGAAACGGCGTGCGACCAGTTCGATGCCCACTACAAGGTGCATCCTCCGCTGCGGCCCGCCACCGACGTCAGCGCCCTTCGTCAATCCTTGCGCGAAGGCCTCATCGACGCGGTGGCCACGGACCACGCACCGCACGCACCCGAGTTGAAGGATATGGCCTTTGACGAGGCTCCGGCGGGCATGCTCGGGCTGGAGCACGCGGCGGCGCTCACCTTCGAGGCGCTCGGTACGGCGACGTGCGATCCGGTGCGTTTCTTCGAGGTGATGAGTCGAGGTCCCGCCCGTATCGCCCAGTTACGCGCCCAGGACGTGCGGCCACGTCACGGGGCCCACGGTGGCGACCTGCTCGAAGGCGACGACGCGAACCTCACCGTCTTCGATCCCCGTGTCTCTTGGACGGTGCATCGTGAGCAGATGCACAGTCGAGCCCGCAATACCCCCTACGATGGCCGTCACTTGAGCGGGCGAGTTACCACCACGATCGCCCGAGGTGAATTGATCGTCCACGAAGGGAAATTGGTATGAGCCGTCCTCACGCCACATTGGTTCTGCGTGACGGCACCTCGTTCGAGGGCTACGCCGCGGGATTCTTGCCCGACGACGGAGTCGTCACGGGTGAGTTCGTCTTTAATACAGCGTTATCGGGATATCAAGAGGTGATCACGGACCCGAGTTACGCCGGACAGATCATCACGTTCACCTATCCCCACATCGGAAACTACGGGGTGACGCCCATTGACGACGAGTCGGCGCGCCCCTGGGGCCGGGGGATCGTGGTACGCGAACTCTCGCCACTGCGATCGAACTGGCGTTCGAACGAAGAGTTGGAAGATTTCCTCGTGCGCCACGAGGTGCCCGTCATCACCGGGGTCGATACGCGACGTCTCACGCGCCATTTGCGAGCACACGGTGCGCTGGCGGGCGCCTTTGGGCATGCGCACCCCGACGAGGTGGCTAACGCCGCGAGTACCGCGCTGGGGACTGACGGCCAGGACTACGTGCGCGACGTGACGACGCGCGCTCTGTACGAACGCGGCTCCGGCGATGTGCACGTCGTCGCCTACGACTACGGCATCAAAGAGGCCATGGTCGCTCAACTGGCGCGGCGCTTTCGCGTCACCGTCGTACCCGCGGGAACGAGCGCAGGCGAAGTACGAGCTCTCGAGCCCGATGGGGTGTTCCTCTCCAATGGCCCAGGAGACCCGGCAGCCTTGGGCGCTCACGTCGATGAGATCAGCCAATTGGTGGGTGTCGTGCCCGTCTTTGGCATCTGCCTCGGGCACCAGCTCCTAGCGAGCGCGTTGGGGGCCACGACCTTCAAACTGCCCTTCGGCCACCACGGTTCGAATCACCCGGTGCAGGACCTCGTGACGGGTCGCATCGAGATCACCGCTCAAAACCACAACTACGCGGTCGTGCCCGACTCGCTGTCACGCGCGGTGGTCAGTCACGTGAATCTCAACGATGGCGTGATCGAGGGAATCTCCTCGGCCGAGGAGCGGTGCTTCTCGGTGCAGTACCACCCCGAGGCGGGCCCGGGTCCTCACGACGCGCGATACCTCTTCGATCGCTTCGAGACGCTTCTTCGCTCGGGTCAACTGGAGAGCCGCTGATGCCGCGCCGTCGTGATATCTCGAGCATCCTGGTCATCGGGTCGGGTCCGATCGTGATCGGACAGGCGTGCGAGTTCGACTACTCGGGCACCCAAGCGTGTCAGGTACTGCGCGCTGACGGATTCAAAGTGATCTTGGTGAACTCCAATCCCGCCACGATCATGACCGACCCCGGTACCGCCGACGTGACGTACGTGGAGCCCCTCGACCCAGACGTCATCACTGACATCCTCGAGCGCGAGCGTCCCGACGCGTTGTTACCCACTCTCGGTGGCCAGACGGCGCTCAATCTGACGATGGAACTAGTGCGTCGCGGCGTGCTCGAACGCCTGGGCGTCGAGGTGATCGGTGCTCGACCCGCGGCGATCGACACCGCGGAGAATCGCGAGATGTTCAAGGCAGCGATGGCCGACATCGGTCTGGCGGTGCCTGACTCGGGCTTCGCGCACTCGGTACCCGAAGCGCTCGCGATCGCTGAGTCGATCGGTTGGCCCATCATCATCCGACCGAGCTTCATCTTGGGCGGAGCCGGGACGGGGATCGCCGACAACGCACCCGACTTCGTGCGCTTAGCGGCCGAGGGTATTGACGCCTCGCCCATCGGTGAGATCCTGGTCGAGAAGTCCATTGCCGGTTGGAAGGAGTACGAGCTCGAAGTGATGCGCGACGTCGCCGACAACTGCGTGGTGATCTGTGGCATCGAGAATTTCGATCCCATGGGAGTCCATACCGGCGATTCGATCACGGTGGCGCCGATCCAGACGCTCTCGGACGTCGAGTACCAAGAGATGCGCGACGACGCGTTCGCGGTATTGCGGCGCGTGGGTGTCGAGACGGGCGGTTCGAACGTCCAGTTCGCGGTGAACCCACAAACCGGTGAGCGGCTAGTAATTGAGATGAACCCGCGCGTCAGTCGATCGAGCGCGCTGGCCTCGAAGGCGACGGGCTTTCCCATCGCCAAGATCGCCGCGAAACTCGCGGTGGGCTACACACTCGATGAGATCGATAACGACATCACCAAGGTGACCCCCGCCAGTTTCGAACCGGTGGTGGATTACGTCGTCACCAAGATTCCCCGGTGGGCCTTTGAGAAATTGCCCGGCGCGACGCCCGAACTCGGCACGCGCATGCAGTCAGTGGGCGAGGTCATGGCGATCGGGCGCACCTTCGGTGAGTCGTTGCAAAAGGCCATTCGCTCGCTCGAGCAAGGACGGCTGGGCTTTGCCCTCGGCCCAGACAACGAGTTCGCGCTGCTCGACGATGAAACGTTGTGGCACCGGTGCGTAGTCGCCACGCCCGAACGACTCTTCGCGTTGCACGAGGTCCTTTGGCGTGGGGCGAGTCTCGATGAGGTAGTGCAGCGTACGAAGATCGATCCGTGGTTCATTGAGCAGTTGGCCCACTTGATTGACCTCGAGCGTGAACTCCTCCTGGTCGATCTCGCCGCACTGGATGCACGCGAGTGGCGACGTTACAAGCAGTCGGGTTTCTCTGATACGCAGATCGCCTCGCTGACTGGTACCGGCGTCGAGGTCGTGACGGCGTCACGTCGTGCCGCAGGCGTGGTCACGACATTCAAGACGGTAGACACTTGCGCGGCCGAATTTGACGCGTCAACCCCCTATCACTACAGCACCTACGAGGACGAGACCGAAGTTCGGCCGTCCTCACGCGACCGGGTGATCATTCTGGGCTCGGGACCCAACCGCATTGGTCAAGGCATTGAGTTCGATTATTGCTGCGTGCACGCGGCGATGGCGTTGCGCTCGATGGGCTACGAGACCGTGATGGTCAACTGCAATCCCGAGACGGTGTCGACGGATTATTCAACCTCGGACCGTTTGTACTTCGAGCCCTTGACCCCCGAGGACGTCGCCGAGGTGATCGCCGCCGAACGCGCTGCCTGCACCGACGGAGCGCGGGTGGTGGGCGTCATTGTCTCACTCGGCGGCCAGACGCCACTCAAGTTGGCGCACAGCATCGATCCGCGGTTGGTCCTGGGTACCCCGGTGGCGGCTATCGACGTGGCCGAGGACCGTGAGCAGTGGTCGGCGGTCTGCACCACGCTCGGACTACGCCAACCGCCCGGAGACGTCGCAGTGTCGCTGGGCGAAGCCAAAGCCATCGTCAAGAACATCGGATACCCGGTGTTGGTGCGGCCGAGTTACGTCCTGGGCGGGCGCGCAATGGAGATCGTCTACGACGATGCGGCGCTCGAACGTGTGATGGCGGACCTGACGAGCTCGACGGGCTCACTGGCGCGCGAGGGTGGCGTATCGCAGAGTCGGCCGATCCTGTTGGACCGATTCCTAGAGGACGCGATCGAAGTCGATGTGGACGCCGTGCGAGACGCTTCGGGCGACATATTCGTAGCGGGCATCATGGAACACGTGGAGGAGGCGGGCGTTCACTCCGGTGATTCGGCGTGCGCCCTACCGCCCCAGAGTTTGAGCGAGGCGGTGTTGGCGCGTCTGCACGACTACAGCGCGCGCATCGCCCACGAACTCGGCGTCGTGGGCCTCATCAACGTGCAGTATGCGGTAAAGGACGACGAGGTCTACGTTCTCGAAGCCAACCCTCGAGCTTCGCGCACCGTTCCCTTTGTGGCCAAGGCGACCGGGGTTCCCCTGGCCCAGGTGGCCGTCGAGGTCATGCTTGGTACGTCGTTAGCGCAGTTGCGCGAACGTGGCGTGGTGCCGACGTCGACCCCGGTCCCTAAGTACGTCAGCGTCAAGGAAGCGGTGATGCCCTTCAACCGCTTTCCCGGCGTCGACACGCTGCTCGGTCCCGAAATGCGATCGACCGGTGAGGTCATGGGTATTGGTGAGAGCTTCGGGATCGCTTTTGCCAAGGCCCAACTGGGGGCTGGAACTCGCCTGCCCGACCGCGGTCAGGTGTTCTTGTCGCTGGCCGACTCCGACAAGGTTGCGGGCGTGGTGGTGGCTCAGAGCTTGCGCGACCTCGGCTTCGCTTTGGCCGCCACCGTTGGTACAGCGGGGTACCTGCGATCGCGCGGCGTCATCGTCGACACCCTCGTTGGCAAGATCGGCACGGCGGACCTCGGCGTGGACGCGGTGGCACTGATCGCGTCGGGTGAGGTGAACATGGTTATCAATACGCCGTCGGGGCGCAGCGCTCGCGCCGACGGTGCCGCCATCCGCATGGCGTGCACGGTCCACAAAGTGGCGTGTATGACGACCATGAGTGCCGCCCTGGCAGCGGTGGTGGGCATCGGTGACACGCGCGAACGCGGTTGGCGCGTGGCGTCGTTACAGGAGTTGCACCAGTGAGCTTGGCCACGCACGTGGGAGAACTGGCGCTGCCGTCCTGTGTCCTCACCGCGGCCGGCACCTCGGGTCACGGGGACGAACTGGCGGGGTACGGCGATCTGTCGGAACTGGGTGCAGTGGTCACTAAGTCCCTCGCGACGTTCGCCTGGGCCGGGAATCCTGCGCCGCGCGTCGCCGCGTGGGGACCCGACATGCTCAACGCCGTCGGACTCGCGGGACCCGGTATTGCGACGTGGCGACGTGAGTACCTGCCCGCTCTTCAACAACGCCGCGCCCGTGTCGTCGCCTCGATCTGGGGGCGCAGTGTCGCAGAATTCGCTGACGCCGCCCTCGCCATGCGCGGGGCCGACGTGGTGGCTATGGAGGTCAACGCCTCGTGCCCCAATCTCGAGGGTCGTACTGGTATCTTTGCGCACTCGCCTTCTCTGACCAGTGAGATCGTGAATGCCGCCGCGGTCGCTCAGTTACCACTGTGGGTGAAGCTCTCACCCAATACACCTGAACTACTGGAGGTGGCGCGCGCAGCGATTGACGCGGGAGCCTCGGCGTTGGTCCTCGTCAATACGGTGCTCGGCATGATCATCGATATCGAACAACGACGACCCACCCTCGGAAATGGCGGCGGGGGACTGAGTGGACCCGGAATCTTTCCGGTGGCGTTGCGCGCGATCTATGAGTGTCACGCGGCGTTTCCAACGACACCAATCGTGGGGGTGGGAGGTGTCGCCACCGGTGAGGACGCAATCGCCATGGTGATGGCTGGTGCGAGTGCGGTGCAGGTGGGCACCGCGACCTTCGCTGAACCACGAGCACCGTGGCTGGTCGCCAAAGGTGCCCACGCTTGGATGCGGCACCACTCGGTGACGACGATCGAAGAACTACGAGGAGTCGCCCATGGCTGACACATTTGGACAGCGGTTGCAGGAGCGTATTCGTGCGCTGGGTCCCCTGTGCGTCGGGATCGATCCGTCGAGTGCGCTGCTCGACGCGTGGGGTCGACCCGACACGGTCGAAGGTCTGGAATTCTTCGCGCTGGCGGCGCTCGAGGCGGCCATTGGCTCGTCGGCCGCGATCAAACCCCAAGTCGCCTACTTCGAACGCTTCGGTTCGTCGGGCTATCGCGTGCTCGAACGGGTGATCGCCGACGCGCACGACGCCGACATCTTGGTGATCGCCGACGCGAAGCGCGGCGACATTGGCGCCACCAATGACGCGTATGCCGCGGCGTGGCTCGAAGACCCCTCGCCACTGTGTTGTGACGCGGTGACGGTCAATCCCTACACCGGAGTAGCGGCCCTCGCACCTTTTTTCGCGCGCGCCGTCGAGGGTCGAGGCGTCTTCGTGCTGGCGGCGACGTCCAACGACGAGGGACGAACACTCCAGCGCGCGCACACCGATCGTGACGAGACGGTCGAGGACCACGTTCTGCGACTCGTCGCCGAGATGAATCAACGTGACGAGGGTCTGGGAGCGGTCGGTGTGGTTCTTGGCGCCACGAGGGATCGGCCGCGCTTTGACCTGGCTCGCTTGGAAGGGCCCTACCTCGTACCCGGTGTGGGCGCCCAAGGCGCGACGCCCGAGCACGTCGGTCGTCTTTTCGAGCGATGTCCTGAAGGGACGGTACTCGTCAATGTCTCTCGGGCGATACTGGAGAGCGGCCCCGAAAAGGCGGCGTTACGAGATGCGGTGCGTCGCTGGCGTGACAATCTGACCACTTTCCTTTAGGACAAGCGCTTTGCTCGCGTGCTGGGAGTTCACAGACTTTCCTCTAGTAGTTGGAGTTCACAGGGGGTATTCTGACTTTGTGGCCCCAGTTCCTCCGTCCCTCACTCACGAACAGCGAGTTGCTGCGTCTCGTGCCGCCGTGGCCAATCGTCGTCGACGCGCTGAAGTGAAAAAGTTGGTCAAGTCGGGCGAATTATCGCTCGAGGAATTGTTTGTGCTCGCAGAAAGAGAGGAGTGCGTCGCGCAGATGCGTGCGTACGACCTCATCAGCGCCCTACCAGCGATCGGGGAGGTGAAGGCCGCGCGAATCATGAAGACTGCGGCCATCGCTCAAACCCGTCGAATTCGTGGTCTGGGTCCGCGCCAGCGAGAGCAACTCTTCCAAGCCCTTGTCCGCTGAGTACCTCGTCGTCGTCTTAATCGGACCGGGCGGCGTTGGTAAGGGTACAGTCGCGCGCCGTTTGGTGGAGCGCGACCCGACACTGTGGTTGAGTCGTTCGTGGACGACGCGAGCGGTGCGACCCATCGAGACGGGTCAGGAGTATTTCTTCGTCACGCGTGAGGTGTTCATCGACGCCGTCGAACGCGACTTCTTCTACGAGTGGGCGGAATTTCACGGCAATCTCTACGGCACGCCACGTCCACACCCACCCGAGGGACGCGACGTTTTGCTCGAGATCGAAGTCCAGGGCGCCCGGCAGGTGCGCGAACGCGACGCCGACGCCGTGATTATTTTGCTCACCGCTCCCACCATGGAGTTGCTCGAAAAACGCCTGCGTGGACGCGGTGACCACGAAGAACACATCGCGCGACGACTGGAATCGACCCGTCACGAGGTCGAACAGGGGCGCGCGCTGTGCGATTTCGAGATCGTCAACGACGACGTGGAGCGGGCGAGCGGTGAAATCCTCTCTATACTGGAGGGGCTTCGCCAGTCACGGCGAATTCCCTCGTAAAAGGACGAACCTTTCATGGCTGAACGCCCCACCCTCGTCGACCCGCCCATCGAGACTCTGTTGCACAAGGTCGGCGATTCCAAATTCACCCTGGTGGCCGTGTCGGCGATTCGTGCGCGAGAGATCAACGAGTACTACAACGGGCTCGGTTCGGGTCACGGCGCGTTGATTCCGCCCCAAGTGTCGTCGCTGTCGAACAAGTCATTGTCACTGGCCATGGAGGAGCTCTACGAAGGCAAGCTCCAGTTCCACCGTCCCACGAGCGAAGAAGTCGAAGCCGAGCGCCTCGATGCCGAAGCGCGTGAGCAGGCTCGACTGGACGCGACGAACGACCTCGACGCCTTCACCGATGCCCTCCGCGACGCCTAAGGTCGTTCCTCCTCGCATTGTCCTAGGAGTTAGCGGCGGCATCGCCGCCTACAAATCCGTCGAGTTGCTTCGTCTCTTACGTGGGGCCGGATACTTCGTCTCGCCGGTACTCACCCCCGACGCCACCCGCTTCGTGGGTGCGGTCACCTTTTCGGCCCTGGCCAGCGAGCCCGCGCGCACGTCGCTCTACGGCGACCCGACGACACCGATCCCACACACGTACCTCGGACAGAACGCCGATCTGATCGTCGTGGCTCCGGCCACGGCACACCTCATCGCACGATTCGCGATGGGCCTCAGCGACGATCTCCTCACGGCCACGTTGCTGGCGTCGCGCGCGCCGGTGTTGCTGTGTCCCGCGATGCACACTGAGATGTGGGAGCAACCGTCGGTCCAAGAGAACTTGGCCACCTTGCGTCGCCGCGGCGTGATGATCCTTGAACCCGCCACCGGTCCCTTGGCCGGAGGTGACGACGGTGCGGGTCGGTTGCCCGATCCCGTAGCTATTTTCGCGCTGGTGCAGCGCATCCTTGAGGGATATCGTGGGGTGCTCAGTGGCGTTCGCGTGCTCGTGAGCGCCGGTGGCACGCGCGAGGCACTAGACCCGGTGCGGTTCATGACGAATCGCTCGTCGGGCCGCCAAGGGTACGCAATGGCCGAAGTCGCCGCGCGACTGGGCGCCGAGGTGACACTGGTGACGACGATGGACCGTTCGTTGGCCCTGGACGTGGTACGCCGGGTTCGCGTCATCGACGTCGAAAGTGCGCACGAATTAGCCGTAGCGATGTTTGAAAACTTCGAGGACGCTGACGTGGCCATTATGGCCGCCGCCGTCGCGGATTTCACTTTTGAGCCGGCGCCCGAGAAGATAAAGAAGGACTCGGGGCTCCCCGTACTCCAGCCGAGCGCGACGCTCGACGTCGTGAGTGAACTGGTGGCGCGACGTCGCCACGACCAGGTCGTCGTGGCTTTCGCCGCCGAGACGAACGACGTGGAGGCCAACGCGACGTCCAAGATGCGGCGCAAGGGTGTTGACCTGCTGGTGGCCAACGACGTGAGCGCGCCGTCGGTCGGTTTTGGTCACATCACCAATGAGGTTCTGTTGATAGATCGCGACGGCGGCGTCGAGAAGCTGTCACTGCGCTCAAAAGAAGCCATTTCGCAAGAGATTTTGACTAAGGTTGCGTCATTAATATCCCAAGGAGTCTCATGACCGATCGCACCCTCTTCACTTCAGAGTCGGTGACCGAGGGCCACCCCGACAAGATTGCGGATCAGGTCTCGGACAGCGTCCTCGACGCCATCTTGGAACAGGACCCCAACGCGCGCGTGGCCTGTGAGACCCTGCTCACGACTGGGCTGTGCGTAGTCGCCGGAGAGATCACGACCTCCGCGATCGTGGACATCACGTCGGTCGCCCGCGAGACGATCCTGGACATCGGCTACGACGACGCGGCCAAGGGCCTCGACGGCAAGACCTGCGCGGTGCTGGTGTCTCTGGGCAAGCAGAGTCCCGATATCGCCGGAGGTGTCGACGTCAGTCACGAGCACCGTTCGGGCTCGGGCGGCGAAGACGAGCTCAATGCCCTGGGTGCGGGCGATCAAGGAATGATGTTCGGCTACGCCTGCAACGACAACGACGACTTCATGCCGGTGCCGATCTGGCTCGCCCACCGACTCTCCATGCGCCTCTCGCAAGTGCGACGCAGCGGTCTGGTCCCCTACCTACGTCCCGATGGAAAGACTCAGGTCACCATTGCCTACGAGGACGGTCGTCCGGTGGCCGTCGATACGGTGCTCATTTCGACGCAACATGAGGACGGGTACGACTCTCAGAGCACGATCAAGCGTGACGTTATCGAACACGTGATCATGCCGATGTTGCCACCCGAACTCGACGCCTCGTCGATGCGGGTCTTCGTGAACCCGTCGGGCAAGTTCGTCTTGGGCGGACCACACGCCGACGCTGGACTCACTGGTCGCAAGATCATCGTGGACACGTATGGGGGTATGGCCCGACACGGCGGGGGAGCGTTCTCGGGTAAGGACCCCTCCAAGGTGGACCGGTCAGCCGCGTACGCCGCGCGGTGGGTCGCCAAGCACGTCGTCGCGGCCGGCGCCGCGGATCGATGCGAAGTCCAGGTGGCCTACGCCATTGGAGTCGCGCGTCCCGTTTCGGTACTGGTGGAGACCTTTGGCACCGAGCACGTGGACCGTGCCCGCATCGCTAAGTCCGTCGACGCATTATTCGACCTTCGTCCCGCCGCAATCATCCGCGACTTGGACCTGCGTCGTCCGATCTACCGACGTACCGCTGCGTACGGACACTTCGGTCGAGCCGACAGCGGGTTCGCCTGGGAGCAGACACCGCGCGTCGACGAATTGCGCCGCGAATTGTCTCTCTAGTCGTGGCGCGTCACGTACGCGTTGTCACCGAAAACGCTGCCGTCGATCGAGCGTTTGACTACGAACTTCCCGACGCCCTGGCGCACGTGACGGTGGGCGACCGCGTTCGCGTGGATTTCAATCATCGCAGCTTGCGCGGTTGGGTGATCGAGGACGTCGTGGCGACGCGCGAGACCAAGCCAGTGAAGAAGTGGCTCGGTCTCGGTCCGCCCGCGACGATGGTGGGGTTGTTGGAATGGGCCTCACGACGCTGGTGCGCGCCGTTGTCGCGCTTCTTGCTCGCCGCCTCGCCGACGAACATCGTGCGCGAACTCCCCACCGCACCGACCCCCCAGGCGCTCGATCCATCCATCGCCGCTCAGGCCGTACGGCTAGACCCCGGAGTGATCCTCGTGTCGCCGACCGATGATCCACTCGGTCTCGTCCTGCACGCCTACGCCACGACGTTGGCGTCGCCGGGCTCGCTCCTCGTACTCGTGCCGACGGAGGCGTGGGCTCAGCGCCTGCGTGGTCGCCTCGAGCAACGCGGCTGCGCCGTCGCCCACGGCGAGCGAGAGTGGGACCGCATGCGTGCTCGTTGGCCCGTCATCGTCGGATCTCGTGGCACCGCGCTCGCCCCGACGCCGCGCCTGAGCGGTGCTGTCGTGATCGACGCTGACGATGAAGCCTTTCGATCAGAAGCCTCACCGACCTGGAACGCGACCACCTTGTTGCGCGAACGATGTCGTCGTGACGACGCGCCACTGTGGCTCACCTCGGTGGCGCCCTCACCGTTGCTGTTGTCCGAGGGACCGATGAACACGTGGGGTGACGTGGCGACGGGCTGGCCGCGAGTGGACGTCGTGGACCGACGTGAAACGGACCCCCACGACGGCGTACTCGCGCGCGACACCCTCGAGGCTGCGCATCGTGCACTCGCCGGCGAGGAACCGGTGGCTCTGACGGTCATCCTTCAACGGCTCGGCCACGGACGCCTCTACGCCTGTCGACGATGTGGTGAGTTGGCCCGGTGTGCGCAGTGTCACCAGGCCGAAGTCGAAGTGGGCGATCAGGTGGCCTGTAGTGAACGTCACGAGCTTCGAGCGAACTTCTGCCGGTCGTGTGGTGCGACGAATCTGCGCAAGGTTCGCGTCGGTGTCTCGACCTTGGCTCGTGACATTGCGGCTCAATTGTCGCAACCCGTCGACGAAGTCACCGCGGCGACGCAGACACCCATTAGCGCGCGCGTCGTGGTGGGAACCGAAGCCGTCTTCGCTCGGGTGCGCCGAACGGCCCTCGTCGTGTTCGTCGATTTCGACCAGTACCTCCTGGCCCCGCGCGACTCGGCGCGTCGCCACGCATTGACGTCAGTGGCCAAAGCGGGTCGCCTCGTTGGCTCGCGGCGAGAGGGTCGCGGGGCCGTGGTCGTACAAACCCGCCGCCACGACGAGGTGATCGAGGCGATCACCAGTGGCGACGTGCGTGAGGTCATTGCCGACGACGTGGCCACGGCGAAACTCCTGTCCCTCCCACCCTTCGGGGCCCTTGCCCAGGTGTCGGGAGAGGCGGCCGAGGAATTCATGGCTGCGATGACCACTGACGAGCTTCGGGTGCGACGACTCGAGGGGACCTACGTCATCAGCGCCAGCGACGTGGACGTGTTGACTCGGGTGTTGCGCGACACGCCGCGACCCCCGGGCCGGTTGCGCCTCGAGGTGTTCTAGCCTCCGAGCATTGGGAGTCAGCCAGTGGTGGTGCGGCCAAACGGTATCGTGGAGGAGTGAGCACGTTACCAATTCGTACTTTTGGCGACCCCGTCTTGAGTCAAGTCACGACCGATATCGACAACATCGACGCCAAGGTGGCGGCCCTGGCCGAGTCCATGATCGAGACCATGTACAAAGCGCCCGGCGTGGGTCTGGCGGCAAACCAGGTCGGCGTGCAGAAGCGGATCTTCGTCTACGACCAAGGCGACGGACCCTTCGTGATCATCAATCCGCGGATCATCGAGTCCGACGGTGAATGGACCTACGAGGAAGGCTGCCTCTCGGTGCCGGGACTGAGTTGGGAGATCGTGCGCCCCAATGAGGTGCACCTGGTGGGACTCGACCTCGACGGCAACGAGATCGACATCCAGACCGACGAATACGAGGCGCGGATCTTCCAGCACGAAGTCGACCACCTCGATGGCTTCTTGTTGATCGACCGGCTCGACGACGATCAACGCAAAGCCGCTAAGCGTGCCCTACGCAAGATGCAGATCAGCGTCGTATCCAACGACCACGACGGCCTACACCAGTTGCTGGGAGACTAGGTGCGTCTGGTCTTCCTCGGGACTCCCGAGGCGGCCGTTCCATCTCTCGAAGCGCTGGTGCGCGCGGGTCACGACGTTGTCCTCGTCGTCTCGCAACCTGATCGACGCCGGGGCCGCGGCACTGACGTGTCGCCCTCGCCGGTGAAGATAGCCGCGTTGCGCCTAGGTCTGGCGGTCACCGACGAGATGTCGGCCTTGGAGGCTCTCGACGTTGACTACGGAATCGTGGTCGCCTACGGGGAACTCATCCCGGGGCGGCTCCTTGAACGCACGCCCATGCTCAACGTCCACTTCTCGCTTCTGCCACGATGGCGCGGGGCTGCTCCGGTCGAGCGCGCGATCCTCGCCGGGGACCAGGAGACCGGTGTGGGCATCATCTCCCTGGAGGTGACGCTCGACACCGGGCCGCTGCACGGAGAGCGTCGTACTGACGTCGATAACAAGAGCGCCAGCGTTTTGACGAAGGAACTGGCCCAACTCGGGGCCGAGTTGTTGACGGAGGTCTTAAGTGACGTCAACGCCTTGGCCCATCCTCACCCTCAAGTGGGCGAGTCGACATACGCCGCGAAATTGACTCCCGAGACCTTTCACCTCACGCCCGATATGTCCCTGACCCAAGCCCAGCGGGTGGTACGACTCGAGCGAGCATTCGTGAAAGTGCAGGAGCGACGACTGCGGGTGTTGGGCGCAACGCCCGCGAGTCTGACGGTCCCTCCAGGTTCGTTGCGAAACGTCGGCGGCGTCGTGGCATTGGGACTAGCGGACGGGTCGCTCGAGGTATCGCTCGTTCAACCCGAGGGGTCGCGGGCCATGAGCGGCGTCGCGTGGTGGGCCGGCGCCCGTCTCGAGGGTGCGCTCACGTGGGACTAGGGAATCGCCCTCACCACCTAGGCTGATGAGCGTGAAAATACTCGACGCGGGACCCGTGGGCGCACTGCGGATTGCTCCGTCGATCCTGGCGGCCAACTTCGGTACGTTGGCGGACTCGGTTCGAGCCGTCGACGCCCAGACCGACTGGGTGCACGTTGACGTGATGGATGGGCATTTCGTTCCCAATATCTCGATCGGCCCGCCCGTCGTCCAGTCCCTGCGTCCCTACAGCGAGCGATTCTTTGACTGTCACCTCATGATCTCAGACCCGGCGCGCTACCTCGAAGCATTCAAAAAGGCTGGCGCTGATGGTTGCACTGTCCACGTCGAAGTCGGTAATACGGCGTCGCTGATCGCCGACGCACGTGCTCTGGACCTGCGCGTCGGACTCGCCGCCAACCCCGACACACCCTTTAGCGCGGTCGAGGAGTTCTTGGGAGATATCGATCTGTTGTTGTTGATGACGGTCTTTCCAGGATTCGGTGGCCAGTCCTTCATGGGCGACGTGATGGACAAAGTGTCTCTAGCGCGCAAGGAGATCGACGCTAGCGGCCTCGCACTCAACCTCGAAGTGGACGGCGGCATCGACACCGTCACCGCGCCGATCGCGACGCGTGCCGGCGCCAACGTCTTGGTGGCGGGTTCGGCGATCTTCAATCAACCTTCACCGCTGGACGCCGCCCGCTCGATCCGTGTCGCGGCCTACGCCGGTCAGACATGATGCTCGACACGTCGGCGCTCATGGCCGAAGCGATGCGCGAAGGCGACAAGGCGCGCCTACACGCGCCCCCTAATCCCTGGGTGGGCGCGGTTGTCGTGCGTGACGGTGACGTCATCGCGACGGGCCATACGCAAGCTCCTGGCGAATCGCACGCCGAAATCGAGGCGCTTCGCCATGCCGGAGAGCGTGCTCGCGGTGCCACCATAGTGGTCACACTCGAGCCGTGTTGTCACGTCGGACGCACCGGACCGTGTGTGGACGCCCTCATCGACGCGGGCATCGTTCGCGTCGTGGTGGGTTCGCTCGACCCCGACCCGCGCGTGGCTGGTCGGGGTGTCGCTGCCCTGCGTGACGCGGGCATTCGCGTGGACGTCGGCGTCGAACTCGAAGCCGTGCGGGCTCAGTTGGCGCCGTACCTCTGGCATCGAGTGACCGGGCGGCCTTACGTGGTCCTCAAGGTCGCGGCCACCCTCGACGGGGTCGTGGCGATGGCCGACGGTTCCAGTCAGTGGATCACGTCAGAGGAGGCTCGTCGCGACGGACACCTCCTACGCGCCCAGAGTCAAGCGATCATCGTCGGGGCCAATACGGTGCGTCTGGATGATCCCGTATTGACGGCGCGTCTGGGCGACGTGACGCTCGAGCCACTGCGTGTGGTGCTCGGACACGCCCCTGTGGGTGCCAAGGTGCACCCGTGTCTGGAGCGACAGGGCGAATTGGGCCCGGTGCTCGACGAACTCGGTGAGCACGATATCTTGCAAGTCCTGATTGAAGGCGGTGCCACGGTGGCGAGTGAGTTTCTCGAGGCGGGGCTGGTGAATCACGTGGTGTGGTACGCGGCGCCCGCCTTCGCTGGTCAGCGCGAGGGTCGTGGCGCCCTCGCGGCGTTGTCGACGCCCAGTATTGCCACTCTTCGCCGCGCGCGATTTACCGGCGTGCGCCGCGTCGGAGATGATGTACGAATGGATCTGGAGGTCTGATGGCGTTGTCAAGCATTGAAGAAGCGGTCGAACAGTTGCGCCGCGGCGGGATGATCGTCGTCGTTGACGACGAGGACCGCGAGAACGAGGGTGACTTGATCATGGCCGCCGAGGACGTGACGGCGGAGTCGATGGCGTTCTTCCTCGAACATACCTCGGGGCTGTTTTGTGTGCCGCTCGAGTCAAGTCGTGCGGACGAGTTGGACCTTCCCCTGATGGTGGTCGCGAACACTGAAGCGCAGCGTACTGCCTTTACCGTTACTGTCGATTATCGCCACGGGACGTCGTCGGGTATCTCCGCGGGCGACCGCGCCGCTACGGTGCGCGCATTGATCGACCCCACAACGTTGCCGACGGACCTGAATCGACCGGGTCACGTGTTTCCGCTTCGCTACCGTCCCGGTGGCGTCCTCAAGCGAGCCGGTCACACCGAGGCCACCGTCGACCTGTGCCGCCTGGCGGGAAAGTACCCATCGGGGGTCCTGTGTGAAGTCGTCACCAAGGACAAGGCCGGGATGGCGCGGATGCCCGAACTCGAGGAATTCGCCAAAGAACACGGACTTCCCCTGGTGACCATCGCCGATCTCATCCGATATCGCCGCCAACACGAGAAGCTGGTGCGTCGCGTGGCCGAGGCCACCCTGCCGACCGAGCACGGCACGTTCCAGGCCGTCGTCTTTGAGAGCGTGCTCGACGGTGAGCAACACATGGCCTTGGTATACGGCGACATTTCTGAGGTCGACAACGTCCTCGTGCGCGTGCACTCCGAATGCCTAACCGGTGACGCGCTGGGTTCCCTGCGCTGTGATTGTGGGCCCCAACTGCAGACAGCCCTGGCGAAAGTCGCCGCCGAAGGCGCTGGCGTGGTCGTGTACCTTCGCGGCCACGAGGGTCGAGGAATCGGTTTGGGGCACAAGATCCGCGCGTACGCGCTCCAAGAGGACGGGCACGACACTGTGGACGCGAACCTGGAACTCGGACTTCCCGTCGACTCGCGCGAGTACGGCATCGGGGCCCAGATCCTGGTGGACCTGGGCATCACGTCGATGCGTTTGATGACCAACAACCCCACGAAGTACGGAGGACTGGTCGGATTTGGCCTCAATATCGTGGAGCGGGTCCCTCTCGAGAGTCGCCCGACCTCGTTCAATATCGAGTACTTGCGCACGAAGCGTGAGCGCATGGGTCACCTGCTGGAGGGTCTCGATGACGTCGACGGATGAGACCGAATTCGACCCCGAGATCGAAGCGCTGCTTCGTCAGCGCGTTGGTCAGTATCTCGTCGGACCCCTCGAAGGCCGCGGCGTCCGAGTCGCAATCGCGTGCGGTCGTTTCAATGGAGGCGTGACCACGCGTCTCCTCCAAGGGGCGCTTGACGCATTGAGCGAACACGGAGTGGACCGTAGTGACGTGACCATCGCGTGGGCGCCCGGTGCCTTCGAGTTGCCACTCGTGGCGCGGGGATTCGCCCTGGGCGAACAAGTCGACGTGGTCATCACCTTGGGCGCGGTCATTCGTGGCGACACCGGCCACTACGACGTCGTCGCGGGCGAATGTGCGCGTGGCGTTCAAGAGGTCCAGCTCGGCACCGGCGTGCCGGTGGTCTTTGGGGTTCTGACGACGAACACTGTGGAGCAGGCGCTCGAGCGCTCGTTACCCGATGAGTCCAATAAGGGACGTGAGTCGGCGGAAACGGCGCTGGAGATGGTGAACCTCCTGCGCGAGCGCATCTTTAGATCGTGAGCTTCAACGCCGTCGTGGTGGACTTCAACGAAGTTCGCGGTGACGGGACGCTGCGTGACGAGAGTGGGCGAGAATTCTCGTTCCATTGTGTCGCGATATCTGACGGCACCAGATTCGTCGTTGCGGGAGCGAGTGTCAGGGCGCGTCGAGCGGTCGGGCTGCTCGGGCGCGACCAAGCGACCGAGGTGCTCAAGCTCTAGTCGGTCGACGACTCGTCGTTCGCCTCGTCGTTCGCCTCGGGAGTGGCGACACTGGCTTGTGCGGCACGCACGAAGACCTGTTGAATCTCGGCGACGGCGTTGCGATAGAGCGGCGCGTTCGGTCCGAGTCGTTCGCCGCCCGCGTCCAACATGGCGCTCATGGTATCGATCACCAGTTGCGCGCCGACGAGATCAGGCGGCGACGTGGCTAAGTGAACGGCCGCCCAGTGCGCAAGGACGAAGAAGTGGTTGGCCAAGATAGCCTCGGCCGGGGTGTCGAGAAGGTATTGCAGCTCGTTCTCGGGATCAAAGTCAATGGCGTCATCACTCACCTCACCAAAGTAGTGGCTGCCCTCGTCACGGCGTCGAAACAACGGGTGAGCGGACGGTTCAGACGACCGCCGGGCGCGGGGGTTCTCGTGTCTGGTAGCCTGTCTGGGCAGTTCACAGCAAGTGAGGTCGGTTCTACTGACTTCCACCTGAGCACATTGGTGCCTCGGGTTAACGGGTATGTTGCGCCTCGCTTGCCGTGGCGACGCCAAAGTGGCGTCGCGAAGAGCAAGGAGTCGGTTATCGCAACAGTGCCTGGAGACCACCGCGTCAATGAGCGCATTCGGGTCGAGACCATTCGCCTCATCGACAACGAGGGAAATCAGCGTGGCGTCACGACGACGCGCGAAGCGTTGGCGTTGGCGCGCAGCCTCGATTTAGACCTCGTGGAGATCGCGCCCACCGCGCAACCACCGGTCTGTCGCATCATGGACTACGGAAAGTTCAAGTTCGACGAAGCGCAAAAGGCGAAGGAGTCGCGTCGCAAGACTCAAAACGTTGGCGTCAAGGAGATGAAGTACCGGCCCAAAATTGGTCCCGGCGACTTCGACACCAAGACCCGCCTCGTGGAGAAGTTCTTGACCGAAGGTCACAAGGTAAAAGTCACCATCATGTTCCGCGGCCGTGAATCTGCGCACCCCGAGTTGGGCAAGAAGATCCTGGACCGTATCGTTGAAAAGCTCGTCGATACCGCCAAGGTCGAATCGGCCGCCAAACTCGACGGCCGCAACATGATCATGGTGCTCGGTCCGGACAAGAAGGCGAAAGTCAAAGTCGAACCCGACAAAGTAGAGAACAGTTCAGCAGTACCCGTACCCACGGCGGACGGGGCGAATGCCCCGGTCGCAGAATCGCTCGAGGAGAGTTGAAATGCCCAAGATGAAGACCGACAGCGGTGCCAAGAAGCGCATCAAGATCACGGGATCGGGAAAGTTGCGTCGCCGCCAGGCCTTTCGTGGTCACTTGATGGAGACGAAGTCCTCGGTGAGGACTCGACGCCTCGGACGCGAGACCACACTTTCGCCCGGAATTGAGAAGAACATCAAGAAGTTGATGGGTCTTTAGGAACTTTAGGAAAGAGGAACTGATATGGCACGTGTAAAGAGGGCAGTCAACGCCAAGAAGCATCACAAGGCGGTACTCGAAGAAGCCAAGGGTTACTACGGTGATCGTAGTCGCACCTTCCGTTCGGCCAACGAAGCCGTCCAACACGCTGGCGCGTACGCTTTTCGCGACCGTCGTGCGCGTAAGGGCGAGATGCGTCGGCTGTGGATCCAGCGCATCAACGCGGGCACCCGACTCAACGGTGTGAGCTACAGCCGCTTCATCGCGGGTATGAACGCCGCCGGGATCGAAGTGGACCGTCGGATGTTGGCCGACCTGGCTGTCAATGACGCCTCGTCGTTCGCCGCGCTTGTGGTCCAGGCCAACGCCGCGTTGTCCAAGTAGGTCGTTCTGATCGAGGCGTTGGGGTCGACTCACGAGAGGGTGCGCCGACTCCGACGCCTTCTTCATAAGCGGGCGCTGCGCTGGAGTGAGGGCGTGTGCGTTCTCGAAGGTGTCGACCTCATCGAGGCCGCTTTGAACAGCAGCGGCATCGAGTTCGAGGCACTCTTCGTCGATCAGTCGTCGCTCGAAGACTCCGAGGTGTCGGCGTTGTGCGATCGAGCCGACGGTCAGGGTGTGCGAGTCTTCGCACTAGCGAACGGCGTCATCGATCGGGTGGCCGACACCCAGAGCCCCCAACCCCTACTAGCGACGGTTCGCATACGCGTGAGCGAACTCCAGGACCTGGTGGGGACGGGCCTTGTCCTGGTCCTCGATAATGTTCGTGATCCGGGCAACGCGGGTACCATCATTCGTTCAGCTGACGCCGCGGGTGCCGTCGGGGTCGTTCTCACCGGCGAATGTGTCGACCCTTTCAACCCGAAGACCCTGCGCGCGTCGGCTGGCTCCATCTTTCAGGTGCCCGTGGCGATGGCGTCGCTCGACGAGACCTTGGGGCACTTTGGCGCCATGGGCGTTCGGTCCTACGCCACCGTGGTGCGTGGAGGCACGCCCTATCGCAGTGCGGACCTGTCAGCGGGATGTGTCGTGGTAATTGGCAACGAGGCCACTGGTCTGGACGCGACGGCGCGGTCCCAGTGTGACGAGGAACTGACCATTGAGATGGCGGGGCTCTCGGAGTCGCTGAACGCGGGGGTGGCGGCGTCGCTCATCGCCTTTGAGGCACTGGCCCAGCGACGCGGCACCACTAACGGGTGAGAACCTCGTAGCCTTGAAGGATATGACGACCTCGCCCCTCGCCGAGCTCTCGAGCCACGTGGCCGCGCTGAAGAACCGCATTGACCAGGCTGAAGTCCTCGACGCCCTCTTGGGCGACGAGCCCTTCATCATCGGCAAGCGCTCAATCCTTTCGACTCTGCAGAAGTCCCTCGGAGCGCTCGCGCCCGAAGATAGAAAAGATGCCGGCGCGAAACTGCAAGACGCGCGCCGCGAGGTCCAGGAGGCTTTTGACGCTCGACGAATCGCCCTGGAGGCCGCCCACCGCGCGATCGCCCTCGAGGCGGATCGACTGGACCTCGGTGACGTCATTGCCTCGCAGGTCATGGTGCCACTCACCGTCGGTCACCCGGGAATCGTCGCCGCGACCCAGCGTCAGCTCGAAGACGTCTTCGTGGCTATGGGCTTTCGCGTGTCCGACGGGCCCGAGGTCGAAAGTGACTGGTACAACTTCGAAGCCCTCAACATCCCGCCGGCGCACCCGGCGAGAGGAATGTGGGACACCTTCTACGTCGACCTCGGTGAACCTGAGACGGTGGTGTTGCGAACGCACACGTCGCCCACGCAGATCCATTTGATGGAAGAAGCGGTCGCCTCGGGCACGTTACCGATTCATAGCGTCATGCCTGGACGTTGTTACCGACGCGATACTCCTGATTCGCGGCACCTGGCCACGTTCCATCAGATCGAGGGTCTCGTGGTGGACCGTGGTATCACGTTCGCCGATCTGGCCGGGGTGATCGAGACCTTCACCCACGCCTACTTCGGAGCGGACATCTCCTCGCGTTTGCGACCGGCGTTCTTCCCCTTCACCGAACCCTCAGCGGAGTTCGAGATCACGTGCACCATCTGTCGCGGCGAAGGGTGTCGCACGTGCTCTCATACTGGTTGGATCGAACTCGGTGGGTGCGGCATGCTCGATCCCGCGGTCCTCGCCGCCGTCGGAATCGACGATGATCAGTGGAGCGGCTTCGCCTTCGGTTTTGGTATCGATCGCTGCGCCCAGATGCGCCACCAGATCGCCGACATGCGTGCCCTCATCGAGAACGACGTGCGTTTCTTAAGGCAGTTCTCGTGAAGATCCCACTGTCGTGGCTGCGCGACTTCGTTGACCTCGACGAGTCGGTCGTGGAACTGACCGCGATACTCGACGACCTCGGCCTGGTGGTCGAGGGTGTCCAGAACGTGGGTGAGGGCCTCGAAGACGTCATCGTGGCACGCATTGACGAGATCGCCACTATTGACGGCGCTGACCGCGTGCGACTGGTCACGGTGGACGCGGGTGATGGACCGCTCGAGATTGTGTGCGGAGCGACGAACTTCGCGCGAGGAAACTTCGTGCCCCTCGCTCCGGTGGGGGCGGTGCTGCCCGGCGGATTCGAGATCGCCCGGCGCAAGATGCGCGGAGTGGCTTCTAACGGCATGCTCTGTTCCGCGCGGGAGCTCGGACTCAGTGACGATCACGAAGGTCTCTACATCCTCGACGACGTCGTCGAGCCCGTCGTTGGTCAACCACTGCTTGAGGCGTTGGGGATCGGACGCGACATCGTGTTCGACATTTCAGTCGAGGGCAACCGACCCGACGCATGGTGTGTGCGTGGGGTCGCCCGCGACCTAGCGACACGATTGGGCCGACCACTTCGCGAACCCTCGCTTGCGACACCTGACGTGACGGCGCCGACCTCGAGCTTCGCGGGCGCGCGCATCGACGATCCGGACTTGTGCGGTCGCTTGACGGTCTCGGCGCTGCGCGACGTGGTCGTTCGGCCGTCGCCGACGCACTTGGCGCGTCGACTGGTGCTCGCGGGGATGCGGCCCATCTCCAACGTCGTGGACGCGTCGAACTTGGTCATGTTAGAACTCGGTCAGCCGACCCACCCCTACGATGCGGCCCACGTCGCTCAGCGGGAGCTTCGAGCCCGCCGCGCGCGACCCGGCGAAACCTTGACCACGCTCGATGGTGTCGTACGGTCCCTCGCCCGAGCCGGCCGAGGTCTGGGTGACACGGGTGAGGACTGCGTCATCGTCGATGGTGATGATCGCGTGTTGGGCCTCGCGGGCATCATGGGTGGTGCGTCCAGTGAGATCTCCGACGCGACGACTGACGTCTTGCTCGAGGCTGCGTTCTTTGACCCGATGACCATTGCTCGCTCGTCGAAGCGTCATGGATTGCGATCTGAGGCGTCGAATCGTTTCGAGCGTGGCGTCGACCCGGCTCTGGCGTTGGTGGCTGCGGCGCGATTCGTCGCACTGCTGCGAGAGAGCAATCCTGAAGTGCAGTGGATGTCTGAGCCCATCGATGAGATCGGCACCCTTCCCGACACCCCCACGGTGACGCTACGCACGGGCGACCTCGAGCGCGCCCTGGGCGTCGACATTGACGAAGCCGACGTGCGCGCGATCCTCGAAGGATTGCAGTTCACGGTTCGTGGCGATGGCCCGTGGGACGTCACCGCGCCGAGTGCGCGCCTCGACGTACGGACCGGCACGGCGGGTCGAGCCGACGTGATCGAAGAGATCGCGCGGCTCTACGGATATTCACGGCTACCCCGACGTACGCCTTCGTGGCCCGAGCCCGGCGCCTTGACCGAGCGACAACGGTTGCGCCGACGCTTGCGCGACACGGTGGTCGACCTGGGCGTGCACGAATGCTGGACGCCCACCCTCGGGAGCGATGAGGACTTCGATCTATTGGCGCCCCGCGTCGCGCGTGTGCGCGTCACGAATCCGCTCGCTTCGGAGGAGTCGGTGTTGCGCTCATCGATGCTGGTCGGTTTGGTGCGTGCCTGGGGCAAGAACGCCGAGCGGGGTCTGGGCGACGTCGTCCTCGGAGAGATGGGTAACGTCTTCTATCACCCTTCCGTGGCGACGACGCCTCGTCACACGCGTGGAGGAGTCGCTGGAGCGGTATCTCTCGCGCTGCCCGAGGAGAATGAGCGTTTGACGATCATTTTGGGTCGCGCCGGTGACGACGCTCGTAGCGCGGTGGCCACGTGGTGCGCTGTGGCCACACGAATGGGGATCCATGACGTCGTGGTGCGATCGCGCGACGACGTCGCGCGTGGCTGGCACCCCACGAGGACCGCCGAGCTTATCGAACGCGGTACGAATCGGCGACTGGGGTACGTGGGCGAGGTCGACTCGTGGTTGTTCGATACCCTAACGACGGTGCCGTCGCGGCGCTTGGGGGTACTCGACCTCGACCTCGACGTGCTCTTTGAGCTCACGCTCGACGCGCAACTCGACCAGTACGTCACCGTTCCGAGTCGCTACCCGGTCGCCACCGTGGACCTCGCATTCGTGGTCGCCCAGTCGGTGCACGCGGTTGACCTCGCCGAAGTCCTGATGGCAGCTACCGATGTCGTGGAGGATGTCGAGCTCTTTGACGTCTATCGCGGGGACAACCTTCCTGAGGGGAGCCGTTCGCTCGCCTACAACGTTCGATTCACTTCCGCCGACAAGACCTTGAGCGAGGCGGACGTCGCGAGTGCTCGCACGGCCTTGATCGACGCGGCCCGGGGCCTCGGCGCCGAGTTGAGGTCCTAGGTGTCCCCAGTGTCGAGCGCCGACCGAGAGTACGTCCCCGAACCGCAGGTCGGGCGTCGCTTTTCGATTCATACCCTCGTACGGCTCTCGGACGCTTCGCCGTCGAGTTACTGGCGCCTGGACGGCGTCGCACGCGCTCTCCAAGACGCGGCGACCGAGGACTGGGAGGACTGTGGCATCGTGACCGACGCCTTGTGGTTGGCTCGACGAACGTCGTTTCGTCGGGTGGGACCCTGGCCAGTGATCTACGACCGCCTGACGCTCACTACTTTTTGTGCCGGTGTGGGCGCCGCCTGGGCCGAGCGTCGAACGAATGTCTACGTTGACGATCGCCTCGTGATTGAGGCGTCCTCGTTGTGGGTGCCGGTCGACCCTCGCGGCTTTCCGGTGCGCATCCCTCAAACCTTTTATGAGATCTTCGGCGAAGCGATGGGTGGGCGCAAGGTGTCGGGCCGGGTGCCGGTGACGACCCCCGTCGACGACGCAGTCCGTCGCCCGTGGCCGCTACGGCGTGCGGATCTCGACGTCATTGGCCACGTCAATAACGCGGCGGTCTGGCAGGCCGTGGCTGAGGTCTTTGACGCGCCCGTCGACTCGGTGGACGTCATTCACCATGGTGCGGTGGAGGAGGGACACGACGTCGAACTCGTGTCCAGTCCTACTGCTTTGTGGTTAGTCGTGGAGGGTGAGGTTCGCGTTGCTGCGAGCGTCGTCGCGAGTGGAACTGCGAACGCTGGTGGCGAGGTAGGAACCGATGACGATGAGCGGAAAACCGACGGCGATGCCGACGGTGAAGGGCTCGTGTAGTCCCACGATCCCTAGGATCACCGCGATGGCGGTGTTGGAATACACCACCACGACGGAGCGACTCGAGCCAGCCTCCTTGACGAGCGCGAAGAAGGTCAGGAATGCGCCAGCGGTGCAGAACACCGAGAGAATGCTCATGCTCGTCCACGTTTCGGCGCTAACTCGCGTGGGCCAGTGATAGACGTCGTAGGGGATCCACGCCAGCGCTACGAGACCGGTCGCGCCACACACGACGGCCGGACCCGGGACGTCGCGCAACTTCGTTGCCAGGATCAACGGACCAATGGAGTACCCCACGCCAACGATGAGCATGAAGACAATCCACGTGATCGAACCACCCGTGAGGTCCAGTCCCACCAGTAGAGCGACCCCAGTCGCCCCCGCTCCCAGACCGAGGAGGCGGCGAGAACTGATGGGTTCGTGCGCGCTGGTGAAGCGACTCGCCACCACCGAGAACAAGGGCACCGCGCAGATGATGAGCGAAGTGAGTGAACTGGTGATGTGTCGCTCAGCGGTGGACATGAGGTACCAGGGGACGCCGAACTCCGCCACCCCAAAGACCGCGATCCATTTGAGGTTCTTGATCATGGCATCCCACGATTTTTGGTGCAACACCACGGGTAAGAGCAAAAGTGCCGCCGGTCCGGTACGACCGAGCACCATGACCCCCGGATCGAGTTGGCGCACGGCCACGCGAATGAGCAAATACGGGATGCCCCAGAGCACGGCCATCACCGAAAACAGGAGCCACCCCCGACGCGTCACCGGTCCAGCCTAGCGGGCCAGAAGTGGGGTTGCGTTTTTATCCTTGATTGTGCATAAAATGGCACTATGCGAATTGCCGTCATCGGAGCGACCGGATACGCGGGTCTCGAACTACTTCGACTCGTCGCGTCTCATCCTGATCTGGACGTCGTTGTCGCGACCGGGGAGAGCAACGCCGGCAAGAGAGTCGCCGAGCACGCGCCGGCGCTCGCTGGTCTTTATCCGGACGTGGTCTTTCAACCCACCCATCAAGCACTCGAGACCGAGATCGACGTAGCCTTCATCGCCTTGCCGCACGGCACGAGTCAAGGTCTCGTCCCGGACTTGCTCGCTCGGGGAGTGCAAGTCGTTGACTTGGGTGCGGACTTCCGACTTCGCGACGCGGGCGACTACGACGAGTGGTACGGATCTTCGCACACGGCTCCGCACTTGCTCGAGCGAGCGGTCTACGGGCTCGTCGAGCGACACCGTAGTGAACTCCTGGGAGCCGAGCTCATTGCTGTGCCGGGGTGCTACCCGACGGCGTCGTCACTCGCGTTGGGACCTTTCCTCGACCGTCACGTGATCGAGCCCACCGGCATCATCGTCAACGCCCTGAGCGGAGTGTCGGGCGCCGGACGAGGGACGAGTGAACGACTTCACTACTCGCGGCTCGCATCCAACGCCGAAGCCTACGGCCTCTTGCAACATCGACACACCATTGAGATTCAGCGCGAAGTGGGCGCGCAGCTCCTCTTCACTCCTCACCTAGTACCAGTTGCGCGCGGCATGCTCGTGACCGCCTACGCGCGCTGCAGTTCAGAGATGTCGAGCTCGCAGGCGCTGGACATCTTGCGCTCGACGTACGCCGCGGATCCGTTCGTGGTGGTCGTGGACGAACCTCCGACCTTAAAGGACCCGGTTGGCTCGAACCTCTGCTTCGTGTCGGCGCGCGTTGATGAACGCACCGGCTGGCTCATCGCAATGAGTTCGTTAGACAATCTGATCAAGGGCGCGGCGGGTCAGGCAATCCAGGCGTGGAACGTGGCGACGGGTCGCGACGAAGTCGTGGGGCTTCCCCTGAGCGGAGTGACGCCGTGAGCCGCCTCGTCGTTAAAATTGGCGGGCACGCGCTGGACGATCTCAGTGTGTCGAGCGTCGCCTTACGCGCGCTCGCCGAGGACGTGGTGACGTTACGAGGCGAAGGTGTTGATGTGGTGTTGGTTCACGGTGGTGGCCCCCAAATCGCGGAGTTGCTAGCGAGCGTCGGCCTTGTGAGCGAATTTCACGAGGGGCTGCGCGTTACCTCGACCCAGACCATGCACTACGTGGCGATGGCGTTGGCGCGGGTCAACGTCTCTCTCGTGGCGGCTCTCTCGCACCACGGCCTCGCGTGTGTCGGACTGATGGGCGTCGACGGCGGGTTGATACGTGGCGAGTCACTTGGCGCTCCCTGGGACCGTGCCGGATCAGTGTCTCGAGTCGATTGCGACGTCCTGAAAGCCCAGTGGGACGGCGGTTTCGTCCCGGTGATCGGTTCAGTGGCGCTCGACGATCACGGTGAACTGATCAATTGCAACGCCGACGTGGTGGCTGGCGCCATCGCGGGTGCCCTCGGTGCGACCACACTGGTCTTGCTCAGCGACATCGACCAGTTGCGGGCCGACCCCGATGATGCAGCCAGTGCGCTCAGTCACGTCAGAGCTTCGCACGTGCACGAGATGATCGCCTCGGGCGCCGCGCGCGACGGGATGCGACCCAAGATGACTGCGGCCGTGGACGCCCTCAGTGCGGGCGCTCAGCGCGTATTGCTCGCCAACGGCACCCGTCCCCACGCTCTGCGTGACGTCGCACACGACAAGGTCCCCACTACGGAGGTGCTCGCGTGAGCCGACATTTCACAACCATCGCTGAAGTCAGCTCGTCAGACTTGTCCAAGATCTACGAGTTAGCCCTGAGTCCCTTTGACGACACCACGTTGGCCGGTCAGGGCGTCGCGCTCGTGTTCGAGCGTCCGAGTCTGCGCACGCGGGCTTCGAGTTCCACCGCGGTCAGTGAACTCGGGGGATTCGTGACGTTCTTCTCCGACGAGGAGATCGGTCTGGACACCCGAGAGTCTGCCGAAGACGTAGGTCGGACGTTGTCTCAGATGTACGCGATCTGTGCGGCTCGTATTCGACATCACGGCGTCTTCGCGCGAGTCGCCGCAGCGACGAACAACCAAATGTCTCTCATCAACCTGCTCAGTGACGTCGCGCACCCAACCCAGGCGGTAGCGGACGTTTTGACGTTGGCCGAACATTTCGCGAACGGGAACGTGACTGGTTTGTCGGGGCTAAAGGTTGCCTACGTGGGTGACGCGACGAACGTCACTCGCTCCCTGTCGGTGGCGCTGATGCGACTGGGCGTCGACGTCAGCGTTGGAGCCCCCGACGGCTATCAGTTGACACCGGGCGGTCTCGAGGACCCGATGGCCCTCTCCTCGGGTGGCACTCTGCGCCTGACGGATTCGCCCCTCGACGCCGTTTCGGGAGCCGACGCGATCTATACCGACGCCTGGGTTTCGATGGGCTTTGAAGACGAGTCTGCGGCGCGACGTCGTGATCTTTCGGCATTTCGAGTGACGTCACAGTTGGTGGGACACGCCGCCGCTGGAGCGGTCGTGTTGCACTGCCTGCCCGCGCATCGGGGCGACGAGATCACCGACGACGTCCTCGACTCACCCGCCTCGTTGGTGTGGCGACAAGTTTTCCACCGACGCTCGACGATGCGCGGTGTCCTACGTTGGATAAAGGAAGAATCATGACCAAGGCGCAACGACAACACCGAATCAGTGACCTCTTGGAGCGTGAGGTGATCTCGACGGCAGCCCAACTGGTCACTCGACTTCAGTCCGAAGGCATCGTCGCCACACAGGCAACCGTCACGCGGGACCTGCAGGATTTGGGCACCATCAAGGTGCGCGACCTCCACGGCTCGCGGCGCATTGTCATTGCATCGGCGCCCACGGTCTCAGCAGCCCCAGTGGATCACTTGCGCCGCATGATGGGCGAATGGGTCGGATCGGTGGACTGCTCGGGTAATCTCGTCGTGATCCGGACCCCGCCGGGATGTGCGCACGTCGTAGCCTCCGCGCTCGATCGCAGCGCACTCGACGGCGTGCTCGGCTCGCTGGCGGGAGACGACACCATCTTGGTTATCGCGGAAGAACGACTCGGAGGTCCGGCGTTGGTGAAACAATTTCGTAGTTTGGCCGGGCTCGAGGAGATTACGAGCAACAAGAAGGGAAGAAAGTGATGAAGCGCGTCGTATTGGCCTACAGCGGGGGACTCGATACGTCCGTCGCCGTGCGCTGGATGATCGAAGAGTGGAATGTCGAAGTGGTGTGCGTCCTGGTGGACGTGGGACAAGACGTTGACAGCGCTGAAAGCTTTGACGACATCCGTGCGCGCGCTCTCGCCGCCGGCGCGCTCGAGTGCGTCTTGGTGGACGCGCGCCACGAAATGGCTGCGGAATTCTGTGCCAACGCTATCGCCGCCAACGCCCGCTACGAGAACAAGTACCCCCTCGTCTCGGCATTGTCGCGCCCAGTCATCGTGCGTCACCTGGTTGCTCAGGCGCGAAAGTTCAACGCGCATGCGGTGGCCCACGGATGCACGGGTAAAGGAAATGACCAAGTGCGCTTTGAAGTGGGCACCCACGCGCTGGCCCCTGACCTCGAGGTCCTGGCTCCGGCGCGTAACTGGGGGATGACCCGAGCCGACTCCGTGGATTACGCGATGAAGTGGGATATCCCCATCAAAGCGACCAAGGACAAGATCTATTCGATCGACGAGAATCTGTGGGGTCGTGCCATCGAGTGCGGGGCCATGGAAGATCCCTGGGCCAAACCACCCGAGGAGCCCATGACCTTGACGCGCGTGCGCACCTCAGATCCCGTCGAACTCACGATCAGTTTCGTCGCAGGAGTACCCGTGGCGATCGACAACGTTGCGATGCCCTTGGAAGATCTCATCAAGGCCCTCAACGACCGCGCAGGCGCCACCGGATTCGGTCGCATCGACATGGTGGAGAACCGCCGCGTGGGGATCAAGTCCCGCGAGGTCTACGAATGCCCGGCGGCTCTCGCGTTAATCGCGGCGCACGCGGACTTAGAGGACCTCGTTCTCGAACGCGACGTGCACCACGAGAAGGCGCGCCTCGAGATCCGCTGGGCTGAGTTGGTCTACGACGGTATGTGGTTCTCGCCCCTGAAGGAGGCGCTCGACGCTTTCATCGCCGAGACGCAGCGTCACGTCACGGGTGACGTGCGCCTGCTCTTTGAGGCCCCGGGGGTGATGCGTATCGTCGGGCGACGCAGCCCGATGGCCCTCTACGACTACGGCCTGGCGACCTACGACGCCGAAGACACGTTCCACCACGCCGACTCCGAAGGTTTCGTCAAGATCTACGGACTGGGCGTCAAGACGTGGGCGGCTCGACAGGGCGCGAAGAACGCCACGCCACCGCAGTCATGACACTCTGGTCGGGGCGCTTCTCGGCGGCGATGGACGAGACGCTATGGAACCTCTCGGAGAGCTACAGCTTCGATCACGTCTTGTACGCCCACGACATCCAAGGCACCGCAGCTCACGTCAAGGGACTGCGTGCGTCGGGCCTCGTGACCGAGGACGAATGCGCGACGTTGCTCGAGACGCTCGAAGCCATACGAAGCGAGTTCGAGGAGGGAACCTTCGAGCGACACGACAGCGATGAGGACGTGCATATGGCCATCGAACGTCGCGCGACCGAACTTGCCGGCGATATCGGGGCCAAGATACACACGTCACGCAGTCGCAACGATCAAGTCGCCACGACGTTACGACTGTTCACGCGCGAAGCATTGACCGAGATCGCTCGTCAAACGTTGACGTTGATGCGAGCGTTGGTAGCAGTGGGCGAGGCCAACGCACAGGCGTACCTACCTGGTTACACCCACCTCCAGCGAGCGCAACCGGTCCTGCTCTCGCATCACCTCCAGGCGCACGTCTGGAGCCTGTCGCGCGATGTGGATCGTCTCTTTGACACGCGACGCAGAGCCAACGTGTCGCCCTTGGGCGCCGGCGCCCTCGCGGGTACGTCGTTACCGATCCAACCGAACGTGACCGCAACCATGCTCGGGTTCGATGACGTCTTCGCGAATTCGATGGACGCCGTCTCGGACCGTGATTTCGTCGCAGAGACGCTATTCGACGTTGCGTTGTTGGGAGTGCATCTCTCTCGCATGGGTGAAGAGCTGGTCTTGTGGACGACATCGGAGTTCAACTTCGCGACACTCGGCGACGACTTCACCACGGGTTCGTCGATGCTGCCGCAGAAGAAGAACTCTGATGTCGCGGAATTGGCGCGGGGGAAGTGTGGTCGACTCGTCGGCAATCTGACGGGACTGCTCGTGACCTTAAAGGGTCTACCTTTGTCGTACAACCGAGACTTACAAGAGGACAAGGAACCGCTTTTTGATTCAGTGCGTCAAGTTCTCCTCGTCTTGGCGGCGATGACCGGGGCCTACCAATCAATGACGTTTCGTGCGGAGGTTGCGGCCGAGGCGGCCGACGACCCCTTGCTGGTAGCGATTGATATTTCAGAGCGACTCGTGACACAAGGTATGCCGTTTCGCCAGGCCCATGAAGTGGCGGGAGCGTTGGTGGGGCGCGCCGTGCGCGAGGACCGCTCGCTCCGTGATCTCGTCAATGATGACCCCGAGTTGCGGGGGTACGACGACCTCTTCGCGTCGGGTGCGGCGTTAGCGAACCGACGTTCACCGGGTGCGTCCGGCCCGGCGGCGGCGCTGCGTCAATCAGAGCTCGTGCGTGACCGCTTGGCTGCTCTCGAAGCCCGTCTCTAGGTTTCGAACACGCGACGCCATGGGTAGTGCGCCTTGAGTTGAGGCATTCGCCCTTCACGCTGAGAGAATGAGATTATCGACTGCCTCTACGTGGTGGTCGTGTTCTCGTGGCGTCACCGCAGCGCCGCGAGGAGTGCTGCCCTATCTCCTGATGCCAACGCAAAACCTTCCTGAACGTCCCTTCAGTAACTTCACAAATAGTCCATCTTTGGCACATTCATTCTCTATAGAGTTAAGAATAGGTAGGTGGTGAGGGAGCACATGAGTGTTGTCGTCAAGATCAAAGTTTGCGCGGAATGTTTCCAAGTCGCTACGTCTGGGGAGGTAGGCCCTCGATTGTTTACAGAGGCCCCGCCAGAGATCTCTGACGGTTTGCGTTTCTGGGCGGATTACGATTTTTCTCCGGCAGAATGCTCCTACGTGGATTTTTTGAACGAGACCTCGTGCTGCATTTGTCGAAGGTCGCTCACCAATGACCGACGTCGGGTCAACGATGAGAATGTGGTGGTTGAACGGCGAGTGTTCCCTGGCGTCGATCGACGCACGCCATTCGGCCGAGGAAGTCGCGTGTTACTGGCGTCGGCTCGCGCGGCGTAGGACGCGTTGCTGGCGGACCCTCACAGGCGTACCGATTCGTGAGGATCATTGAACGAACGTTCAATACTGCCGCGTGCCCTCGGGGACGAATCGGCAACGGACGGTGACATTGGACTCGATTCAACCTGCGAGAACGTTCCGCGGGAGAAAGTGCTCGTTGTTGACGGCCGCGCGGAGCGCCCGTGGCGTCACAGTCGTCGCTTCAACTCGCGCAGTTTGGAAGGCTTGGGGGAGCGGGGACAGTAGTCGGCTCGGATTCGTTGGTCACGATCGTGTCGGCTTGAATGGACCCCGTCGCCGCGTAATGGTAGATACTCTTGTCAAAAAAGTGCGTGGTGTTCGACAGGTAATCATCCTCAGTGATGGGGATCCCGTTGTAGGTGTATCGCGACACGAAGAGCGTGTGGCCCGCAACTTGTTTCACGGGCGAGAATCGACCGTCGACGCTCCAAACCCCCTGATTTGCTGAAAAAGCGAATTGGGCCGACGACGTCGCTTCGCTTTGGGCCCAGCAGTACTTCTTCGAAGGGCCAGCGAGGATCGCGATCTCTTCGCGCGAAGGTGTGTCGTAGAACTCCAAGCCAACTGAATTCGTGCAGGTGCTGGTCTTGGTCGTGCACTCCGGTACCACGGTCGTCATGGACCACTTGACGAGACCATTGACGAGACGAAACGTCGTGACCGCCTTGGCGCGTACGAAACCCGTGGGGACCTGGGGAAGTACGGCCTTCAAGACATAGGCGAAAGAAGAGGGATTCGTCAACGTCGTGAGGTCGTCTTCCAGGAAGTACGTATCCGTACTTGAGTCGCGTAGCACCGGACGCGCGTTGGACGCCGCGACAACCTGTGAATACAACGCGATGGCGTGAGCGTTGCCGGTCGCTGATGAGGCATTCGCCACCGCGGTGAGGCCGAGAGTGGTCACCAGAGTCGCAGCCACCACGGCCAACGACTTAATGGTCCATCTCGTCACGGTGCTCACCTAACCTTTGCACCACGAAGCGATCGTCACCTCGTCTACCTATTCGAGATTAGTTGACCACCTCGGCATTCAGGCGGCCCCCGAGTGTGTCGCATCTTTGAAAGGTCGGAGAATTCGCAGCGACGCTGGACGTAATGTCATATCCATGCGGCACAATCGCGGACGTACCTACGGAGAAACGACCGCATGACTGAACGCTTAATGACACCCTCGAAGATCACTTCCTGGCTAGGTTGCGCGCACTACCTGACCCTGAACAACCGGCTCGAGTCGGGCGAGCTGACGGTCACGCCCACAGTCTTGAATTCCCTAGCCGAAATCCTGGTAGAGAAGGGTAACCAGCACGAGGCCAGTTGTCTTGACGACTACGAAGCGCTGGGAAAAACGATTTACCAGGTACCGGGAAGAAATCGGGGAGAGGACTTCGCTCAGTGGGTGGCCAGGGTGGGAAACCCGATGGACCTGGGCTACGACGTGGTCTATCAAATGCCCTTCGTCCATGACGGAATCCGCGGTATCGCCGATTTCCTCGTGAAGTGTGAAGAACCCATCGACGGCTTTAGCCTCTACGAACCTGTTGACGCTAAATTGACGCGGTCCAAGGGCAAGCCGGGGCACGTGTTGCAATTGTGCTTCTACGCCGAAGCGATGCAGGCCCTCGTGGGTACGGCGCCGCGACAGATGCATATCTGGCTCGGCTCTGGCAGCACCGCGGCCCTGACGGTCGATGAATTCCTCCCGTACTGGCGACGCCTGCGCCGTCAACTCAGTTCGTTGCTCGCCGAGGTACCACCCGACGCCGCGACGCAGCCCAAGCCGTGTGAATCGTGTGAGTATTGCGAATTCCAAGGACATTGCGAACGTCAGTGGCGCGAGGAGGATTCCCTGGCCTTCGTGGCGAACTCCCGCGAGAGTGAGCGTGACGCGTTAGAGGCGGCGGGGGTGCGCACGGTTGTAGCGCTGTCACGCCACCGCGGCCCTGTCGAGGATTTGCGCGACGAGAAACTCGCACGACTCACCCGCCAGGCCGCCCTGCAAGTCACGTCGCGTGACGAACCGTCGCTCCCGCCCGCGTTCGAAGTCATCGAACCGAGTGAAGATCCTGTGTACGGCCACGGCTTCGAGCTATTGCCCCAACCCGACGACGGGGACGTCTTTTTCGATTTTGAGGGAGACCCGTTCTGGAGCGCCCAGTACGAGCTGATGTTCCTCGCGGGCTTGTACTACCGCGACGCCGCGGGGGAGTGGGTATTCGACGAGCGATGGGCTCACGACGTAAGTGAGCAACAAGAGATGATGAGTGAACTCGTTGATTTCTTCGCCGAGCGTCGCGCAGCGTTTCCTGGGATGCACGTGTACCACTACAACCACACTGAACGTTCGACCATCGAGCGACTCACCCGTGACGTGGACGAGGAGAATCTCTTCGCGTCATTGGTCGATTCAGGTCTGTTCGTGGACCTCTTCACCATCTCGAAGAACGCGGTGCGAGTTGGCACGGAGTCCTACGGACTCAAACACCTGGAACACCTGGTCAACTTCGTGCGCACCGGAGGGATCGAACACGGAGCGGGTGCCGTTGTCGAATACGAACAGTGGATGGTGAGCGGCGATGATCAATTACTGCGAAACATCGCCGCATACAACAAGGACGACGTCATGTCGACCCTGGCGTTGCGCGACTGGCTGATCACGCAACGGCCGGCGACATTGCCCTGGCGAGACGCGATCATCGAACGCGACGTCTACGAACTTGATACGGACGAACTGGTCGAGCGTTTGCACGAATTCGCGCCAGAGGGTCCGGAGTACTTGCTGGGCGATCTACTCAATTATTGGCGGCGCGAGCGCTCAGCCGACGTGACACCTAAGTACATTGCGCTCAATGGTGACTACACAGCGCTGTACGACAATTTGGATTACGTCACCAATCTGACGTTCGTCGCCATGCAAGAACCCGTTGGCCGCGAGAGGATTCCCAAGATGCTCTTATCGTGGCCCGAACAAGTCGTCGATCATGGTCTCGAGGCGAAGGACGACGTCTTGTTCGCCGGCGTCGGGGTGCAGTATGGCAAAGGCCAAATTGCCAGTATCGACTTTGACCGTCGCGAAGTGGCAATTCGATGGGGCAACGTGCAAGAACTCCATGGGGGAGTGCCCGCAGTGTTGACCAAGGACCGCAACTTTCGTCCTGGCGCCAAGCACGGAGCGATAAAGGACCTCGCGCGTCAAGTCCTGGACCCGACGGTCCACGGCGCTCCGAGTCGCCTGGCGATGTCGTTGCTCAATGCCGATGGCCCGCGATTCGCTGCGGGCCATGGTCCCGACGCGGGAGTGTTCAGCGACGAACTCTCCTCGATTTATCGCTGGGTGGAGCGCCTCGACGAAAGTTTCGTCGCGATCCAAGGACCGCCCGGTACGGGAAAGACCTACAGCGGTTCGCACATCATTAGATACCTCGTCGGTCGAGGACTTCGCGTTGGGGTGTTGGCGATGAGTCACGGCGCCATCAACAATTTGATGAACGCGACTCTCGAGGTGTTCCGCCACGAGGGTGACCTCGCAAAGTTGAATGCGTTGCGATGGGAGGACACGCCGATTGATCCTCTTGACGGGCTTCACTACTCCAAGAAGAAGGACGACTTGTTGTCGGGCGAGTACAACCTGATTGGTGCGACCGCGTGGATGTGGGCCAACGACGCGATGCGCCAGGCGCCAGTGGATGTTCTAGTGGTGGACGAAGCGGGGCAGTTGTCGCTCGCCGACGCGTTGGCGGCCACCAACGGGACTCGAAACATGCTGCTCCTGGGCGACCCACTGCAACTCGCACAGGTGGCCAAGGCAGAACACCCCGGCCAGTCGGGCGCTAGCGTGCTCGAGCACATCCTGGGCGAGCACGTCACCGTGCCGGCACATCGTGGGGTGTTCCTTTCTGAGACGTGGCGCATGCATCCCGATGTGTGCGAGTTCATCTCGCGTCAGATCTACGAGGGCCGTCTCAGTGCCAATGAATGTTGCTACCAGCAATCCACTGACTTTGGCACTGGTCTTCGCTGGCTTCCCGTTCACCACGTTCATCGTTCCACGCAATCCACCGAAGAGGTGGACGTCGTGCTGAACCAGATCACGTCGATGTTGGGGACACCGTGGACGAACCACAAGGGACTGACCGCGCCACTGGGTCCGCGAGATTTCATGGTGGTGGCTCCCTACAACGATCAGGTCAACCTCATTACCCGGCAATGCCAATCCCGCAACGACCTGCGTGGTGTGCAGGTGGGGACGGTCGACAAGTTCCAAGGACGTGAAGCTCCGGTGGTTTTCTTCACCATGACGACGTCCTCGGCCCAGGACATGCCGCGTGGACCCGAGTTTCTCTTCTCGAGGAATCGCCTCAACGTCGCGGTCAGTCGGGCACGGTGTTTGGCGTACTTAGTGTGCACCGAGGAATTGTTGAATTCACGCGCGCAAGACATTGATGACATGCGTTTGATCTCGACACTGAGTGCCTTTGTCGAATACGCACTCGCCCACTGCGACGAATGCGCCAAAGACGTGTCGCCCATCGTGTAAGGTAGCCAAGCCGAAGTTTCACCAAGTCCCACAATCAGGGCGAACATGCAACACGTTCGTCACGAAAGTGATGCAAAGTGACACTTTGGTGGTGGGAGGCCTGCTACACTGTAAATCCCACCGACGGAGACGGCGGCCGGTTGTATTTGCAACCAGGCAGACCGCGCTGTTAAGGTAGGCATCCCGTCGTTTGGGTGACTGAACGACGGAATCGACGGAGAAATCCTGAGATGGTGTACTTCACACCTCCGAGCTTGCTCGTGTGTGTCGTCGCTCCTTGAAAACGGAAGAACGAGAGCCAAAAGCCAGTACGGGCGACGATGGACGGATCTAACCGGACGCGTCGTTCGTCAAAAGAAGTATGTAATAGGCCAGAGGAGCACCCCGTGTTTCTCTGGTTGTCAGGCGAGTATTAGAGTCACTCGTCTGGCTCTCTGATTCGTAGAGAACTTCGGTTCTTGAAAGATCTTGATGGAGAGTTTGATTCTGGCTCAGAATGAACGCTGGCGGCGTGCTTAACACATGCAAGTCGAACGGATGATTGGAGCTTGCTCCAATCGTTAGTGGCGAACGGGTGAGTAACACGTGAGCAACCTGCCCCGAAGATTGGGATAACACCGGGAAACCGGTGCTAATACTGAATATCTTCCTCATATCGCATGATGAGAGGAAGAAAGTTTTTTCGCTTCGGGAGGGGCTCGCGGTCCATCAGCTTGTTGGCGGGGTAACGGCCCACCAAGGCAACGACGGATAGCTGGTCTGAGAGGACGATCAGCCACACTGGAACTGAGACACGGTCCAGACTCCTACGGGAGGCAGCAGTGG
>CAWCEX010000001.1:0-30964 GCA_963794755.1 uncultured Actinomycetota bacterium | reverse complement strand
CTTGTTGGGCCAGGGCTATTTCTTCGGGCATCCGGGCCCGTTACCGTAGCATTGGTACGCAGTCCCCAATTATTTCGCCATGACGACGAGATTCACAGGCGGCAGTGGTGGCTCTGTCAAACCGCTTCAATTTTTGAATTTGACCCCCTGCAGCGGGAGCAGTCACATCAGAAGCAGTAAATCGAACTTTTCACCGCAATTGACCCAATTGTACGGCAACCGATTGGGAAAAGTCTGAGAAAATCAATACGCGAGGATTCTCACATGGACATGACTGTTCATTGTGTGTTAAACGTTCACCGAGGCTTCTCGGAGGTCTCGCGTCAGGTGAGAGGCACTATGAAGAGACTTGCAACGGGACTGACGGGTCGAATTGGCTTTGTCGCGCTCGCGTGTACCTTGGTTCTGGGCTTGCTAACGGCCGCACCCGCCGACGCCACTACGAATGCATCCATTTCCGGGACCGTTACGGCCGCCGTTGGAGGCGCTCCACTTCAGAACATATGCGTCTTCGCGTTGTCGACCGATGGCGGCGGCCAGAGCAGCACCGTTACGGCCGTTGATGGAACGTATTCGCTTATCAATCTCGTGCCCGATACCTACATCGTTGACTTCTATGTCCAAGCCGGGTGCGCCGGAGGGAACTACGCCGAGCAGTGGTACAACGCTACCAATGCGGGAACGATCATCAAGGCCAACGCTACGGCGGTGCCTCTCACCTCGGGCCTGGCACAAACTGGAATCAATGCTTCGATGGTCCAGGGAGCGACAATCACTGGAACGGTCACGGCCGCCGTTGGGGGCGCTCCACTTCAGAACATATGCGTCAATGCCTGGGAAAATCTCAAGGGCTCCGCAATAACCGCGGCGGATGGAAGTTTCTCAATCACGGGACTTCCAGACGCGTACTACACGTTTGAGTATGACCCCACGTGTACTTTCACGCAGTCATCGCCCTACGCCGACGTGCTGACGACGACACTGGTACACCTCAGCGCGGGCACATCTACTAACGAGAGTTACCCATTACCCCTCGCCGGTGTCATTAGGGGAGGCGTTCACGAGTTTGGAATCTCCTGGTGGAGTCCCTGGAGTCTGTGTGGGCGCCTATCAAACCGGAAGCGGAGCCGGCATTGGTTTTGCGATCACCGCCAATGATGGTACATACTCAATTGGAAATCTCTGGGGTTCATACTCGGTACTCTTTGATCCGACATGTAGTTCATCGATTTCGTTCGCCTTATCAAATCGACAACTTTGTTGGTCCGACGATTGTCACTGCGAGCAGCTTCACGACAATCAGCCCCGTCATCGTCGCCAATCCCGGAACATTTTCGAACGTCATTTCGCCGAGCACTAATCCGGGGACTGGCATAGTCGGTGGGAGCTACGCCGCCAGCGCCACCGCGACGTCCGGCGGTACGCGTCTCTATAAGCCTCGACGCACATTCATCAGGTTGCGCACTCAGCTGGGGCACGTTCACGTTTCCGCAGTTGGCACCTGTCTCGTGGACTTCAATGATGCGACGAGTCGCTCGCGTCCCTACGTGAGCGCTGCTCAAGTGCAGCAGAGCATTTCAATAAGTGCCATGACCACCACCACTCCACCGCCAACAACCACGACGCCGACGACCACAACGACGACCACAACGACGACCACAACGACGACCACAACGACCACTACAATCCACGACCACCACGACGACCACCACGACGCTGCCAGTAGTTAGACCACAGCCGCTAACGCTCGGATTCAGTGCCAATAGTTCTTCAATCAGTTCGAAAGAGAAGAATTCACTCGGAGCGCTTGCGAAGAATTAAAGATAGGTGCGTGGATCTTTGACCATTACGGCTTACGCGAAGAACAATGGCAAGTTGGCCAAACTTCGCGCCGAGGCGGTCAAGAAGTTCTTGAAGAGTCGTAAAAGTCTTCACGCGACGATCAAGTGGATCAGCAAGACCAGCTCGAACAAAGTTTCGGTCGTGACGACGAAGCAGTAGATGGATTCCGCTCGAACTTCTCGACTCGGGACGGAGTACCGCACTTTAACCCTGGCAGCGACACACAAGTAGCTGTGAATATATTGCTGAAGCCTAAAGAATTGCGGATTCGAATATCACCGCCAATATTTCAGCAAGCAGATGGCAACACAGTTCAATGCCCTTTTGAATTCGATGGCTCAGATATTTGCATTGCTCTTCAAACCGCATTGGTCGACGCCATTCACTGTGGCGCCCCGCTAACGATGACGTGCCGCAACGCGATTACTTGTTGACTGTGATCATTGAAAGCAATTCGCGACGTCGCTCATCACATCAAAAAGTCTTCTTACGCTTGGCCAGGGTTGACAGCTGTCGCCCTACGACCCTGAATCATTTCGGAAATTGTGCAAGTTCCTGGACGACCAATTGTCCGATGCTGGGCGGCCACGCATGCACTCCGCCAATCATCGTTCGCAGAGTGACCGAAGCGCTGTTTCGACATTTCGAGTATGTCGAAAGGGAGATTCCTGAACTCGGCGTGGAGGTGGTCGGCCCCACGGAACATCCATCGAGATGCGCCCACCGTGACACCGAATTAGGAGCGCTCAACATCGTGTCTTCACCAATGGAAGTCGAAAAATATCCACCGTTGTAAGGGGTTACCGGGTCCGCGGTACCGTGAATTTCGTAGACCGATATAGGTTTAGCTAGCGAACATGAAGCGCTCTGCGCCGTGGACATTTGTCCCTCGACCGGAACAATTAGAGAAATGAGGGACGATAACTTACAGCCCAGGTCCTCCACGAAAATGGCACCATTGGAAATTCCGACTGCCGCCACACGCGAAGGGGCGAATGACTCGAGCTGGCGCAGGCGCGCGATGACGGCAGTTGTGAACGCGACGTCATTCACGTGCGCCAAAGACGCCCGGGTCCTTCCGGACCCTTCGTTCCACGTGTCCTCATAGCCCTGGAGAAACGCTACGACGTCACCGCGCGCACCCGCTTCTTGAAGAATATTGGTCTCGTGAACGGAGTAACTCGCAGTGTCTTCGGCGCCGTGAAACACCAGGACCAATGCGCGGTTGGCGACAGGCTTACCTGAAGGTACCTCGACGATGAAAGTTCGTTGCAAGCCACCGACATTCAGGACAACTGTGTGTCCGCCTGGAGCGAGATGATTGAAGGTCACCACTCGAGGGGTCGCAGTGTGACTCGTGCTCTGTCGCGACGGTCGAGGCACTCAAAGTCATTCCCCAACCAATTGGTCCCGCAAGTATCGTGAACACCAACGTTGCGGTCATGAGGCGTCTGCGCACTTTCACTCTCTTTCATTTCGCATCAAACAAGCGCTCACGTAATCGGCGCGACCAAGTGGGTCTGTGCGACTTTCAGTTTGAAGAACTGATTCTTCACAATGCAATTCCGCATTTCAGGGTAGCGCAACATCAGATTGCGCCGATCTCGACCAACAACGATCACCCCAATTCGAAGTCTAAATGCCACTTCTTTGTGACGAGTAAGTGACATTGTCTCAACTGGTACTCGCCGCCAAGCACGCCGACTCACCAACGAACGATTGACGATAGTCGCTCACATGGGTATGTCCATGTGGTGGTCGGTGTCCAGTGATGTGTGACCGACTCCTGCAAGGCCGGACTGTGACTCCACAACAACTCATAAATAGCGAGTTTTTATCGGTATCACTTAGATCCTCTTGGGTGGATGAGCTGTCTTAGTACACCGACGATGTTATTCGTCCGACGAGTTCACAGAGTCAACAACAATAAATTCATCACGAACGAACCGGTCGAGAGAAGCAACTGCCAGAACTCGACCCTTCGCGGCATGCATGCTGTGGTCGAGACCCGGAACGAATTCGACATGATAGTTCTTAGGCGCAGCGACTCGACGGCGGTCTATAGAACGCAAAAACGGCACAGTGTACGGAGAGAGGTCGTCGGCGCTCGACATCACCAATAGAGTCGTGCTGCCTCGGGCCACTTTTGCGATGAGATCCTCAGAATAACGGCGGGGTAGGAACATGCGCAATACTTGCCACAATCCGGTGCCGAGCCAAGGTCCGTGAATATGAAGAAATCTCAATAGCGCGGCCATCGACCTCAGTCCTTTAACTTGCGACTTTCGAAAAGCTACGGAAGCATGCAATAGGTCCGTTCCGACCGGCGGGTTGACAAGACATGCTCCGCGTGTACTGAACATGAGAGCTCCCTCGGCCGCAAGGTATGCACCCGAACACAGTCCAATGAGAACCACGTCCGCCGGGTCCTGAGGCCGCATTTCGCTGATCACATCCTGTACGTCCTCCAACCACTCTTTTTCATACCACAAGGGTGTCGGTTGTTTCGCGAAACTCGGACTGTCGCCCACACCGGTCAAATCGAACCGCACGCAACGCAGTCCATCAGCCGACCATCCTCTAGAAAGTTCCACCCACAATCGCGATGGTCCAATGTGTTCTTCATTCGCCGCATTAAAGAACACTACGAGTGGACCGTGGGCCTCACCCAAGGGTTCACTCACGATCCCAAAGAGGCGTCGGCGACCCAGTCGAATGAACGTCTCTTGGACTTTGTGAGTTCCGGGGCGCCCGCAAATTATGGCCCTGGCATCACTTGCATCCACAGCGAAAGTGTCGCCTCTGCTCCACTCTCTTCGAGCCACGTCGCAATACGGTCCATTGTTGTTGTTGCCAAGACTGCTTGAAGGGGCTCAACGTCCAACATAGCGCCCTGTTCGGACGATTCCTCCCATTCGACTTCTCGCCCTTCAAGTTGTCGACGAAGTCTCTCCGGGAAGGTGCGATCGTCGCGAGTTACTATGAGAATTCGATGAGCGGTAATGTCCGCAGCGGCTTCCAGCAGATTCAACCCACGTATTTGCTCGACCGATTCTGGCGAAAAGACCCATTCGGACGTCACAACAGACCCGTCGATCGGCGCCTCGAAGTCCGATCGACGAAGCGACTCAAGTGCGCCAGCTTCGCGGAGAAAGCTCCGACCCGTTTCACACGGGTCCCACAGTACGAGAGACGACAGCGCAAGACCTTTTACGTTCGCCAAAGTTACAATTGGGGCGCCCAATCTCATCCCCACCGCCGATACGTTGGTCACCCCGAAAGATTTCAGGAAGGTGGCAGCTTCCTCAATCGAATTCACCCACGCCTCTTGGATGTCTGTCTCGTAAAGTGAACCGCTCGAATCGCCGGTACCTGGGTAGTCCAATCGGATCGCAATGAAACCCCTCTTGGCGAGCTCGATACCCAGACTGCGCAGCGCACGACGCGAGGCGCGAGCCTCTCGCCCGATTGGTTGTGCCAGGATCACGCCACCACGGGCGGTTTCGACATCCGGCCACATCATCCATCCAAAGAGTCGGCCTTCTGGTGGTCCGAACCACCGCGCTTCCTCGAGCACCACCGGTGCCACCCGATCGTTCGTCACTCGAGAGACCTACGGTCTTTGGTCAACGAGATTAAGACTGGAGCGCACCTGCGTGGGCCACGCAGAGATGTCGAGACCGTGATGATGAAGTAGCGCGAGGGTAATTCTCTCTAGGCCAAAGGCAAAACACGATGAGTGAATAGCGCCTCCTCCAGGTAGCGAAATCTCAAACGCCTTTCCGAAATGATCGCCGTGATAGTTTCCTGAGCTAATTGCACCGGGACTCGAAGACGTGATCGTAGCGACTAATTCGAACTTGGCTGCTTTCTCTCGCTGGTTGGCACCCATCAATATGCCAGCTCGACCGAAGAAGGGGTCGTTCGCGGTCACAATCTCGATGGACAGTCCGAGGCTCCCAAGAAGATCCGTGCCCCGCTGTAACCACATTTCTCGATGAGCGATTGCCCCGCTTTCGCTACCGACGAAAACGAACTCTCGCATTGAGAACGACTGCATTCGAGCGGGGTCCTCGCTGGGCTCATGGCGATGACATGTTGCCTGCACTTCGTAGAGAAGTCCATCAGCGGGTACTTCGCTGCCGGCGAGCGTCGGATAAATATGGTGGCAGGCCGCTCCGCACAAGGCAAGACCGTCGGGCGACAACATCTCAGACCATTCGCCACCCGACTCAACACGATCCACGAGTTCGGGCAAGTCTTTTTCTGGGCGCGTGAAACTAGTAAGAACTCCGACCAAATTTGGAAAGGATATAACGAAATCGCTTTTCGCCAAAACTGACTGATCTAGCAGCGGCGCGCAAAAAAGTTGACGACGTTCAGCGTCGCGACCTGCCTTCGAAACGAAGGATTCAATTCCGCGAACGATGCTCTCGAAAGCGAACGACCGATGGAAGACACCGGTGGCGCTGCCCGGCGTGAGCAGGCCGGCTTCAAACAATGCGAGGCGAAAATCCTCGGTTTCCGTAGTCATTCTTTCGCCTCCCCAACTCTTGCGCGTCAGCCTGACTCTACTTCAGCCCCGAGAGACGAGAGCGCCGCAAGAATTGCCTCGACTGATTTGAAGGTGTCGCGTCGAAGTAGAACGTCGGGGAACTCGATGTCGAAGGCGCTCTCAAGGGCGAGCATGATATTGACACTGGCGTGCGAGGTAAGACCGTGCTGGTAGAGATCATCGTCATTTCGCAGCGTCATTGCCGACACGGGCAACTTACCGTTCGTTTGAAGAATTTCACGAATTGTCGTTTCGGCGCCGCTCATCGACCACTGCTTCCTGTTGCGCACTCAGCGACAACTACCGCAGCCGCCACCACGTCACTTTGACTCACACTCAAGAATATCCTTGTGATTCCCTGTCGTTCCGCCAACTTAGCTGCAGCACCTCGAAGAGCAATTACGGTTTGTCCCGACTCGAGACGTCGTACTTCTACTTCCTTCCACGTTGCCGCCACGTCGCCTTCTTTCAAGATCTTGAAGACAGCTTCTTTCGCCGCAAATCGGCTGGCCAGTGCTCCAGCCGATCGTCTTGCGTTTCTGCAACAATCGTCTATTTCGCCGTCAGTGTAGATCCGACGAACGTAGCGATCACCGAAGGCCTTAATCGACTCTCGGATTTCGTCGATATCTTGAATGTCCGCACCCACGAGAGTTGTCACTGCGAGAACACGAGCCTTTCTTAACTACGTCGAGTGCGCAATACATCGACCACCATCGCAGAATCCTCAAGAGTTACGGCCGTCATATTCCACTTTAACGCTGTCACCAGGTCTAACTATAAGACGACATGCTAGTGCCGCACCGGCACCCCCCAAGATGCGAATCCCCTCGCTCACCACGTCGCCAAAGCTCAACCACGTGGAATGTGATCGAATGTCACCGTCCTATCTAACTCATCACACGAGAAGTCGTCCAAATGGCAACGGCACCAATGATGAACGCGATCCTCCCAGGGTCGACACGACTTCGCGATGACGTACCAGCGCAGTGCTCACAATTGAGAAGAGGTCTGACTCTCACTTTCTGGACTCGATGCGCGGTGGAAACTGAGAGTCGTCTCAGCCAATCTGGACGATTCAAAATGCCTTCACTACATTTGCCACATCGGTATTTCTTCTCGAACAAGAGGTGTCGCATGTTCAGTCACCTCCTTAAATTCAACGGGGTCAGCAGACTGGTGTAGCTCTTTCCGACGAGTGAATCTTCCGGCTAGTGTCACCGATAGGTCATTCCTCCTGAAATCGGGTGTGCCATGAGTCTTGAAATCTTCAATGAGTGGGAATCAGAGGTACGGAGTTACGTCCGATCCTTCCCCATGGTCTTTGACACGGCTCGAGGTTCACTATTGATCGGCGAAGACGATAGCGAATACATCGATTTCTTCGCGGGTGCGGGAACACTCAACTACGGTCACAACAACCCGCTCCTTAAACAGGCACTTCTCGATTACATCCAACGCGACGGTATCGTTCACTCGCTCGACATGGCCACACGAGCCAAGCGAGAGTTCATCGAGGCGTTCGCCAATTTGATCCTTACCCCGCGCGGGCTGCACTACAAATTGCATTTCACTGGTCCCACCGGGGCGAACGCCACCGAAGCCGCAATCAAAGTTGCACGACAGGCAACGGGACGCACCAACGTTATCGCATTCTCGCATGGGTATCACGGGTTGAGCCTCGGTGCCCTCGCGGCGACGGCGGCGCGAAAGTTTCGCTCGGCCGCAGCAGTACCGCTTGGGTGGTGCGACGTTCGCGCCCTTCGAAGGGTACTTCGGGGCTGAGGTCGACACCATCTCAATGCTGGAGAAGATGCTCGACGACCCCTCGAGCGGCATCGACCAGCCGGCCGCGGTCATCGTCGAGACGATTCAAGGCGAAGGCGGCGTCAACACCGCGAGCGTCGAATGGTTACGTCGTCTGGCTGGTCTGACTGCCCAGCGCAAGATTCCCCTGATCGTGGACGACATTCAAGCGGGGTGTGGTCGTTCAGGTGATTTCTTCAGTTTTGAAGAATCCGGAATCGTGCCGGACTTGGTGGTGCTCTCCAAGTCGCTCTCGGGATACGGCCTACCAATGTCGCTCGTGCTCATCAAACCTGAACTGGATGTCTGGGAGCCCGGAGGTCACACCGGCACATTCCGCGGCAACAACCTGGCCTTTGTTGGAGCGACTGCGGCCCTGCGTACCTACTGGGCCGACGAAACCTTCAGCCGTGAGACCAAGCGCAAGGGCGAGTTGGTGCAGCGCCGCTTGGCGGAGTTCGTGGCTCGCCATCCGGGCGAACTCGAGTCGCGCGGGCGCGGACTGATGCTGGGCGTGGCCTCGTTGACTGACCCAGAATTCGGATCACGAGTCTCGCGCGAAGCGTTTGAGCACGGCGTCGTCATTGAGACTGCGGGCGCGTACTCCGAAGTGGTGAAGTTCCTGCCGCCCCTGACGACTGACGACGAGACGCTGCTCGCGGGCGTCGATGTTGTCGAGTCCGCTATGGAGGCTCAGTTCGCAACCTTAGCGCGTAGAGTAGCTTGCCGTCATTGGCGAGCCTAGGGCGCGTCGTCGTGCCCCTCGATTTGCACGAGTCTGGGTCGTGGCGTCGATCAGGCGACGCAGTTCCTCCTAGGTCGTGGGTGGTGCCGGTGAGATGAAAGACGTGCGCCTCGGAACCTTCTCGCCAGTCGATCCGTTGCCCCGGACCCCTGACGAGAACAATCTCGTCTACACCCTCGACCTCGCGAAGCGTCGGTAATCCTTCAACGACGTCGATCCACTCGACGTCGGTCTCGGGAAAGACGTAGAGGAGATAGCCAACGCGCGAGCACTCGATAGGGCCATGAAGTCCGACCGGGTCCCCCACGGCAAGGCGCAGGGCGGTGCGAAGAATACTGAAGCCCGATGCCCGCTCGAGCATCTCGGACATTCCGCCGCCGGGGCGCCCGTTCACCTCGATGACGACTGGCCCGTCGTCGGTCAGTTTGATCTCGGTGTGCAAACAACCAACACTGACACCGAGCGCCTGCGCCGCGATCGTGGCGACGCGAAAGACGTTCCGAGGCCGATTCGGGTGAGAGCGGGCTCGGCGTGAAGTAGCCAGTCTCGCGGAAAGGCCAGCGAAACGGTGTTCGCGCGCTGATCGTGGCGTGCTCTACGCGCCCCTCCTCCACCACGCTCTCAACTGAGACAAAGTTGGCGAACCCGTGGCCACCGAGTTCCTGGCTGGCGTCGGGTATGTACCCTTCGAGCACGTAGTCCTCGACGTCGAGAGCGTCCGAGTTCCTCGAGCGTCGCGAGGAGTTCGGCGGATGATGAGATGGGAAGCGTGTTACGGCTGGATTGGCCCCAACGGGGCTTGAGCACCGCGGGATAGCGAAAGGTGCCCGCAATCGACGCGACCTCGGCCGCGCTCGCGTGGCGGGGCAATATGCGGAACATCGGAACGATCAGTCCGGCAGCCGCCAGTGCGTCGCGCTGGGCGTGCTTGTCGGTGAGTTTCTGAGCCGTCTCGAGGCTGTGAAAGGGGAGCCGCAGTTCTTCGGCGAGTCGAGCCGTCCAGACCAGATCACCGTCGTGCATGGAAAGAATGGCGTCGGGCTCATGGGCGCGCACCGCGTCGACAAGACCCTCGAAGTCGTAGGCCGACGAGTCGATGACCGGGCCGAACCTGACGAGGAGCCGCATGGTGGATGACCGCGTCGGGTCTTTGATCCGTCGACGATCCAAAGGAGCGGCAGACGCCCTTCGGCCGCCTCGGTAATCGACAGCGGGGCGAATGAGAGCGGATCGTAGACGTAGGCGAGTGTCGGCAGCGACGTCACCGTCGGGGTCAGAGCGCCTTGCGAACAGGAATCATCTGCGCGTTCTCCTGCAAGTACCGATCGTTGCTGACCATGATCAAGGCCCCGCAGGCGTCGCGAACGATGCGCTCCAGTCGGTGATCCTTTCCCCGTCGAAAACCGTTGATCCCACAGATCTGTAAGGCTCCGGTGGCGGCGTTGATGGCGGCGGTGGACGTGACGACCTTTACGTTGCGCAGGCTCATGACCAGACCAATGTCCTCGATGGTGTCCGACGTCGATGGCCGCCTCGATCTGTTCGAGAGCCACCGCCAGCATGCTGCGCGCCGACTGGACCTCGACCATGATTTCCGCCAACCGAACGGCTGACAGTGGCGTCGTGCCGATGTCGCGTCGCGCGGCCGCGCGCACCGCCGCGTGTGCTTCGTTCATCGCCGCCTTCGGCGAGCCCTGTCCACACCGACGTCATGAGCACGTGGCGCAATTGCCCGCCCCCGCCGTTGGCAATTTCGGCGAAGGGCACGGGAAAGAGGTCGTCTGCGCTCACGCGAGCGGTGATGTGCATCCCGGAGCTGCAGGTGCCGCGCAGCCCCAGCGTGTCCCAGCCGTGGTCGGTTCGAGGGTGAAGTCATTCGCGCGAAGAAGCACCAGTACCTGATCGGTCTCGGTGGCGTCGGGCGCGACGTCGAGCGTCGAGAGAATGAGATCCGCGCTACTCGGCGTACGAGGCGGCGAGCGCCTGCTTGTCAAAGAGCCAGCCGTCGCCATCGGGCGTGAGAGCGGTGATGCTTCGCATCACGTCCCCGCCGATCCCCACTTCGCTGTTGGCGTTGGCGATAAGCAACTGGTCGTCCACGACCTCTTTTATGACTCGGCGAAGTGACTCCGTCGTGCCGTACTTCAGCAGCACGAACAACTGCTCCATGTGCATCGCCGAGCACCGACCCCGTAGCCGCGCAGGCACGGCTGAGCACGCGAATGACGTAACTGATGTCCGCTCAGGGTCGCGCCCATGCCGCCCTGCTCAACGGGAACTATGGCCGAGAGCACTCGGTCCTCCTTGAGGGCCGCGAGTGACTCGATGGGAAACGTGCGCCGAAGGTCAACGTCGTAGGCGGCGGGCGCGGTGACCGTCTCTGCGATGCGCTCGGCGATCTCGGCCAACCGCTCACTGACGGACACGTTCTCGGACAAGGAAATACTTCGAGAGTCGGTCATGGAGTTCCCTTGTTTGACGTTGGGTGGACTGGCGAAGGTCGGCGGTGAAACCGCACTGAGTCTATGGCATGAGAAATCGCAATATCTCCCATTGATTCCCGCTCTCACCAACGATTCCGGTACAGGGACAGTCATTTTTCACGCTCTAGCCTGCGACCACTCATCGATCCACAATGGGGTACACGACGTCAGTCACGGTGAACTCAACTCGCGATACCGACAACACCGTGCCCCCGATGGCGCTTTACTTCCTACGCTCCTCATTCACGAGGACACGCGCGAGCCATTCCCACTTCGATCCACTGTCGAGGCAGCAGCGGACGCTGCTATCACCGGAAGTTGGTGAGTCCATACGGTGACACCGCGCTTGTCGAAACGTTCCGCAAGGTGGGCGGAACCTCTGAGTTCGTTTGGGGCACGCGGTCGAAGGTGGTTTTTCGAGACCTCCTCGACTTCTTTCAAGTTGATCCGCGCCGGCTTGTCGACGCCGTTCCAAAACTGAGCCATAACGCCGCTTGAACAGCGAGCCACCTAACCAAGATGGCAAGGTGATCCTTTTGGAAATGTATCGAGGATTTTGGTTTGACGCTTGTACTCCCCGAGAGACTGGCGCTGATCGCTGGTCGTGTACGTCACCAACTTCAACCATCTAGGGTCTTCGTCAGGTCAACGCTGGTTCACTGAGTGTTACGTCGACCATTTGCCTTTACCGTCGACCCGACGCCCAATGGTCACGGATTGCTTGGCACACTTAGAGTCAATTCAGGACCACGAAGCGATAGGCGCTTCGCTTCGAGCCACCAGTCCGAGCAATTAACGCGCAGTTCGATGACCCCTAATGGACGAGGATCCGATAGCGGCGAATTGTAGATGGCAGTACAAAAATTGCCTGTACCCCGGTGGAAATCACACTCGCCCAGCCCACCGCGAGAATCCCCACGTGGCTCACAAGCGTGAGCAGTAGTCCTAGAAAAATCACGAGGGTCACTCCTTGACGCAAAGCCAATTGCCACACGCGCTGGTCGTACCACGCGTACACCGCGAAGACCACGTTGACGCCATACCCGGGTAAGGACAGCAACATCAGTCGCATCAAGGTGGTCGCATGTACGGCGTACGCATGCCCAAATAGACCGAGGAGCCCTGGGGCAAGGAAGTATCCCCCTACCATGGATGGGACAATGAGAGCGGACAGTGCGCCAAAGGCCACGTGCGAATGATGGCGTGCGCGATGACTTTGGTGTGACAGTTCCACCAAGAACGATCGTCCTAGGCCGTCAGCCAACAGCGATGGACCCCATGCCAACTGCGCGGCGATGAAGTAATACGCGTTCACGGTCGCTCCCAATTTGTCGATGATGACGAGCGACGCCACCGACGTCAACGCCACTGAGGTAAGGAGCGTTGTGTACTGCGCGCCCGCTAAACCGATCAACCGACGATTCGAAGGCAACTTGTCGACCAAAGTTGTCGTCGCCTCATTGTGAGGTATACGCCGAGCGAAACATGTACAGAGCAATAGCGATCACGACAACCACGACCGGCGCCATCCAAGCCACGAAGATTCCTTGTCCGACGACGAGGAAATACAAACCGGCAATAGCGCCAACTTTAACGAGTGGCGTAGAGAATGTTCTCTACCGGGAATCCATTCGACGCCCGAAGACCCACCATTGCCGAATCCTGCAACGTAAAAATCGACCAGAGCATCACCGACAGCACGAAATAGATCCGCCAATGCAGTGATGTCGGGAGGAAAGCGTGACCCAGACCCAGGGCGATGTACGCCGTAGACAAGATGACGGCAGTGGTCCAGGGTCAGCGCATACGCGCGCACGATGAATGCCGTCGTCTTGGTTCCCGCGACCGGTAGAACGTTCGAAGATTGGACCAAAGCTCAACTGGGACGAGTTCGCGAGCAGTATCAGAGCCACTACTTCCGCGGAGGTTCGACCAATCTCCGACTGTCGTACTAGGTGGGCCGAAAATGCCCAGAACCCGACCCCGAGGATCGCGGTTCCGGCCGACGACGCCATGAGGGCAAGGGCGTTGCCAAGGAGGGCGTTACCACCTAGCGATACAACACGCCGTTTTCAGGACAGAATCCGAGTCGAGTGTTGTCGCGTCACTCTCGTTGTCACTTCGCTGGCGCCCATCACGATCGTCTAGAGGCTGGGACGTCGGGTTCCATGGTGAAATTCGTCCCCGCTTTAGTCGGTGGACCGCAGGACCGTCACGGTCGGGAAAATGAACACCATCATTAATGGTACTTCAGGATCATCCTGTCGAGTCTCGCGTTCCTGTCCTAAAAACAGCCCGTTCCCAACTTTCCTAGCGTCCATGGCAATCAAAATGGGAAAACAAAATTACGGTAATTGTCATGCGCAGTGGCGAACCTTAAGTACGCCGTACAGATGCGAAAATGAAATCACCCGCGCGGTACGTCGGCGAACCCCTTGACGTACTCTTGCGATCAGTCGGGACCTAGTGCATTGAACCAATCTCTCTGCACAGGAGATTCAAAGGAACTACTGACTTGGCGTATCACCGCCATCCGTATCTATCAACGCCATCCAGTGGGTTCGGTATTACAGCGTCTTTCGAAACGGGCGGTGTCTTGGTCACCAAGTGAACCTCGGCCTCGTCGCCCACAGGCGGGTGAAACGTGACCTTTTTAATATGACCAGGAACATCCATGGGGTTGATTAAGACAATGAATTGAGTCAATGCAGATGTTCCAGACGGTGATCTTCGGTCGTAGACGCCAACTGGAATGGTTTGGTAGTCTCTCTCGTAGTGCGCACCGTCAACGTAATCCGTTCGGTGCAACTCGCACTTCGACTCTCGGGCGCAGCGTTGTTGGTCATATTGGCGAGTGCGTTTGGGATTTCATCGGCCACCGCCACCACCACGTTTCCTATCGGCGTGCCCAATCCCAATGAGCCATCGGGGATGGCGCCACCGGGAGCCGATTCATTCAGCGGTTACAGCCTCACGTACGAGACCGATTTCAATGCACCCGGTCTTCCCAGCGGATGGAATCTCTTTACCGGACACCCCGGAGGTCTACCTACTAGCAAACTTTGACGTCCACCACGTGCACGTATCGGGAGGATTGTTGCGTCTCGAAACCTATCGAGATCCAGGCGTATGGAAACGAATTGGACGACGGGAGGTTTGTGTCAATGTGGTCGTCCGGAGGAATACGGGGCCTTTTTCGTACTGTTCCGCCTCACGCAAGGGGGAGCAAACTCCGATGAACTTCTCTGGCCGTGGAACAACGCCTCTTGGCCCCCGAAATTGATTTCAACGAGAACCTCAATCACTTGGACCTGACGACATCTACCACGCACTGGGGAGCGGCGAACCACGAGGATTTCAAGAGCATACGAATCAACATGCTGAAGTGGCATACGTGGGGAGTAATTTGGACACCATCGTACGTCCTCTATGTGTAGATGGTCAGCCATGGCACGAGTTTTCGATTGCTGCTGACGTTCCACACATTCCCATGACTCTTGATTTCGAGCAACGTGCTGTCTTGTCCTTCAAGTTTCCAGTGCCCCACCGCGCCGTCTTCAATGCTCGTCGACTGGATTGCTGAATACAAGCCCAATTGAAGCGCGGAGCAACTTCAATCGGAATCGACAAAGGGCGTTGACCACCCGATAATCAAAATGGCATTTCTTCGATACCCACATTTGGATGTGAGGGCCCGTCACGTCCGAATTTTCGAACACAAGAAGTTCGATTTTTACGAGGTCAACATAGTTTCAGCGGACAGTTTTCTTCTGAGGGTCGCGAGGGTAATTGTGCAGGCTCTCGGTATATGTGTAGATGCCGTGTTTGAACGAAGCAAGTGACATACGTTTATCATCCGAAAGCTGAGGTCAATTGAACCCTGTAGCGATGAAATTGAGTTCGTCGAGATTCACTTAAGGGTCACTCACGCGCAATAACAAACTCTCGCCCTCACCCTTATGGCGCACGTCCTATCCGATGCAATCCCTCAACCGCGAGGCGCAGAAATAACTTCCTCATAGACGTGTTCGATTTGAGGTACCACAGCACTCGCCGAATACGACACGCTACATACCTTGCGGGCGGCATCGCCAACGTGTTCGTAGTTCAGGGTTGGCAATGAGTGTCTCAATACTGACCCGAAGGGCATCACTGTCTCTCGGAGGTACGAGAGATCCGGTCACGCCGTCTTCAATCATTTCTGGCAGTCCACCTACCGCAGAGGCAACTACTGGTCGGCCTGCCGCCATCGCCTCTATCGCGGTCAGCCCGAACGGTTCTGGCCAAGCGAGGTACGATCGCGAGTGTGCAGTGCTTCCAGGCGCGGAGCACGTCATCATGCGGGACATTCTCAAACGATGACCCCGTCAGGAAACTCTTTAGGAGTGTCGTGACGTCGCAACCCGACGAGCACCAACGGAACAGTGAGATTAAGTCCCTGCCACGCTTCGAGGAGGATGTCAATCCCCTTGTGCGGACCGAGCGCTCCGGAAACATCAGATAGTCGCGGTTCTCCGGGACAATAGCCTGGCGTCCCCGTCGAGTTGGAAAACTTCGTCCGGTACAAACGGTGGAATGATATCGATGGGACGGTGGTATGGGTCGGAAACCGACACGCAAGCTTTTGCTCCTGCGGAACTTACAGCGATATCGCGATCCACTCGATGTAGCGAGCGACGTGTGAGGGTCATCCCCGTGGTGAGTGCTGCCGCACGCGCCACCCCGTATTGACCGCTTGCACATGCGAGGCACTTCGTATATTTTGGCCCATCGCACACTTCGTCTTTGTGGACAAATGTCATTTTTGGACAGACAAGGCCATACTCATGCATCGTCACTACCAGTCGTGTCTCCGATGACGGCAGAAATGGCAGCAGGGAGTGAAGAATCCGACCGTACGCGTGCACTACATCCGGTTTACGTTGACGAATTAACTTGGTGAGCGCTCGTACCAGCCCAGGCTCCTGCATCGTTGGGTGGAGCGTAAATTCTGAGTTAACCGAAAACCGACTAAGTGCCCGGCTCCAACCGGCGATCCGATGAACCACCACGTCGCCATCCATTTCGACGCGCGGTCCGCCCGAACCAGCCAATGAGACGACTTCGACGCTATGACCACGTTTGACGAGCTCTTGGCCAAGTAAGCGAACGTGAAGGGCGTGCCCACCCATAAGGGCGGAGGTAATTATCGATAGCCAGGAAAATAAGCATCAGACAGTCCTACTTCACCCTTGACTCTTATTTCGCTTCAAGGGACCGATGCTATCATTGGGTCTTGCACCACTAACTTGCGTGAGTGGATTGCAAAAATTACCAGTCCCATCGCGCTATCGCCGTGTAACCGCGGAGAGCAGGGCGACACCTCTAGTCACTGACTCTCGCACTCGAGTCGAGAACGTTCACCAGTGCCCATCCTTCTCGAACGCCCGCCAAGGCCACGAAGACGATCACGACTCTGTAGAGAGTTGGATACACCAGCACGATTCTGGGCGTTTCGGCGTCACGACGACCTTTCGGCGAACTTACCGCGCGTAATAAATCTGACCGATCACGACCGAGCCAGCCCAAAAGATTTGACCGTCGCCTAGGGATACCTAGAACCACTGAAGTGATCCTTCGAAACTTATGTGAGCGTTCGGCGACTAGGGCCAGCAGTTAATCAGGCGAAGCGATCAGGAAGTCTTCCGCTATTTTCCTCATTGTGTTGGAGTCGGTGTCGACGGATATCATCACCTCCATCTGGACGGAATCCGCCTAGTCCACCCGAATTCATTCCGAGCCATTCACCCACTTAGATACGACCGCTTCTAAGAGCAGAGTCTCTATCGTGTTAATTCGGCTACCTACTTCCTCTTGGTGACGCTCAACGCCGACCAGATGCGGATGACTGCTCTCGCCCGGAACACCTCGCACGATTTTGCCGAAATGCGCCAATTCCAGCATGTGCGTCAGCGTCACCCGTCGTAGAGAAACGTGTGTCCCCATTCGCGAACGACCTTATTATCATGTAGACAGGATTATCGCCATCGTCGTGGGGGACGCCTGCCATACCCTCGTTCAGAGTCCGAACATACGTCACTGCATCGTCAGACGCATTCTCTGTGAGGAATAGAGCTAATCGTCGTAGATCGGGTGTAGCAATGCGCAGTACTCCACCCTGTCGCAGTACTCGAGCAAACTCCGCAAGGAGACGTCGCGCACTAGGCAGATCGACGTGCTCAATCATGTGCTCGCACACGATAAAGTCGAAAGAGTCCGAAGGTAGAGGCAACGGCTTCCTAGCGTCCATATAGACAATTTTCCTCGACAAGGGAATAAGGTCTGCACTCAGCCATGCGACGTCAATGTGGCGACCCGAGCCAAAGCGTAACCGTCGTATTTCGCTTGATTGCAAATATCCTTCGATCTGACGTGCGCGTCGAGGTTGGCTTACGGCTCGAAGCCCCAATGCAGCGATCTTCCACACGAACGGAAAACCACGTAACTTTTCACCAATTTCCATGAGCCGGCCGTGAGAAACGCGACGCCCACTATTGGAGGATGGGTGAATCACAGACGAACAATACTTCAAACCATTGCCTAGGCACATCCGAAAGTGCCCCGCATGACGGTGAGTCCGAAGGCTCCTTAACGAAGCACGTTTACCATTTGGAGGACGAGTGTCACTTTGCTTTTGGGCACTAAGAAAATATGCGGGACTTGACAGGCGTTTGCTAGTTGGCGAGTTTCGGGGCGCAAGGTACCGACAACTCGAAGCCATTAAGTCAATGGGCACCCGAAAGGAACTCAATTTGTTCTCATCACAACGAACCACGCAATCCATGAAAAGAAGCCTGTGAACGAGGAAATTTTCCCGCAATAATGTCGCCACCTTGACCTTGACACCGTGATGCTTTGGGAGGTCTCCGAAAAGATCTCTGTGGCGGATCGCTCGTCGTCGCCCAATCAGCGTGGTCCAAAAATCGTTGAAATCCAAAATGGACGACACGCCGAGAGGTGAACCAACTCCAAATCCAACAAACGTGTCGACGACGTCTGACCTTCGACGACGAGGATGACCTGCGCCGCACAGGCCGACAGGTGAATGCCCCACTGAGACGCCTCGACCATCGGCGCTACAATTCGGGAAAATGAATGTAAGGACCGTCGACGTCGTCATGATTCGAGACAGATAACCATGCCCAAAGTGAGTGTGTTGACCCCCACCTATCGGCACGCCTCATTCATTGGCGACTGCATCCGCAGCGTTCTGGCTCAGACGGAGTCGGACTGGGAGATGATCATCGTTGATGACGGATCTGATGACGGGACTCAAGAGATAGCCGAGGTGTTCAAAGACGCACGGATTACTGTCGTTCGTCTGGAACACGAAGGTGTGACCGGGCTCGGCCGGGTGTACGCGGCGGCGCTAGCGAAAGCCAGCAGCCCAATTGTTGCAGTACCTGAAGGCGACGACACTTGGCCGGCGAAGAAACTCGAAGAGGAACTCCCCTTGTTCGATGATCCAGACGTGGTCCTGGCCTACGGCTCAGCGGGGCTGATGGACGAGAAGGGTTGCACTTACGCCCGCTTCTGGTATGCGCCTCGCGGGAACGTCGCGATGAATAATCCTGTCGGAACGATCCTGCCCGCTTTGGTCGACGTCAACTTCATCGTTCCAGCTACCGTGATGCTTCGTCGGTCTGCTTTGGAGCAGATCGGGGGGTTCATTCAACCCACTGGTGTTCCTTACGTGGACCATCCCACGTGGCTTCAACTCGCGATGGTCGGCACATTCGCTCGGTCGTCGCGCGAACTCGGTAATTGGCGGCGACATTCGGGTCAAATCACTACCAAGAGCTGGTTCGACACTGCTCCAAATCGCGCCTCATATCTGCAGACTGTCGAAACAGAGGCCAGCAAATTGGTCACCCCAGAGGTTGCGGCGGCTTTGGCATCGTCAATCCGTCGATCACCCCTCCCGTCAACGTGAGGACGCAATGATCGGGCCGGCGCGCGTCGCGCTTCTCGAAGGATGTTGGGCGAAGCGGCCTCACTGTTCACAAAACTTTTGAGGACCGGCGAGCCAAGAAACCGAGCAGTGGCTGCACTAGGACTTCTCTGCTCGGTTATTAGAACGGACATGGAGCGCGTTATTGGCGCTATGGGCCGCCATTCTCTTCCATCTCGCCGGCATTTGGCCTCACACAGTAAGGACGAATCTCAATCCTGGACCAAGTAACTCGCTACTTTGGAGATGAACACAAGTTGACGACTGATACTGAGTCCCGTCACTTTCGGTTCGCTAAGTTCTTACGGTTGCGGACTACCGAGTTAAACTCTGACTCCAGTTTTGGTTCAGCCACTCATTCACTCATTGGTCGATCGTTACAAAAGAATCGACGAATCCATTCGTTGGGAGAACTCACAAGACTGTCCGAACGATCCGCCGTGAAGTTACGAACCTCCACGAAACGATGCGTTTTTCTATCTTCTGCCACGTCTTCGACGGTGCTCACATCGTCGTCCATTGAATCCACAATGACCGACTTCTGGTAGTCGATACAATCTGCCCTTCTTCAATCTGCATGGCACTCGTCAAATCATCGAGATTGCGACTCGTAAACTCAATTGGCGTCTGACGAACAGCTATTTTGCCCCATACGAAGCCTGATGCTGCGCACGTCGTTCCCACTAGTAGGAGCCCCAGACGAAAAATCGCATCTCGCGGTTGAACAAAAATACGACGGAAGGTCTGTACGAACTCCGTCGGTATAGCGCGGGCCAAGTGGCGGCGCTCGGCAGAGAGCCCAGAATCGAAACCAACCAGATACGCGACTGCTGCCTTAGAAAGACCCTCAGACCAACACCTCGACCAAAAGTAATGCCACGTCAGTCGCGACGCAGGTATCACTTGATGGACCACTGCTTCACGATTCATCACAAAGCGCTCATCCGGATACGCCGCCGTATAACGGATGGCGATTTCCGTCTCCTCACAACCCAGAGGAATGAGGTTCAAACGCCCAATGCCTTCAGCGAAGCCACCGACCAACTCGAAGACCTTGCGTCGAATAGCCATATTTGCGCCAATGGCATTTCGTATCGACGAATTCGTCTGAGGCAACCCCGCGTAACTGCATCCGAGGATCCAATAAAACGTCTCCGGAAACCAGTTGGGGACCTCCCCCGGCCAGTGAGGAAGTATCCAGCCTCCCACCCCGACAATACGTGGGTCGGCCAAAGGACTCGTGAGTTTCTCCAACCAGTCCGCTTCCGCGTAGGCGTCATCATCGAGGCACGCAATGATCGTTCCGGTGGCTACAGCGACCGCAGTGTTTCGAGCTCCCGACACTCCCTTGGTCGACTGGTTCGCGACCACGCGGACCCGAGGAAACTCTTCAGTCGCGCGGGCCAAGAGTTCGTCGTTGTAATCAATGACCACAATGACTTGGTCTGGCTCAAGTGTCTGTTTCTCGCACGACCGAACCGCGCCGACCAACGTATCCCATCGATCCATCGTGTACGCGGGGATAATCACCGAGATCGTCATGAAACGCTGCCTCCAGAGTCGGTCAGAATTGCGGGCTCAACTCCTGCATCGTGATCTTCACGGGACACCATCGAATGTATTTCGTTCCATAACCTACGCATCCTGGTTCCCCAAGAGCGCCTCAATTAATCGAAACACGATGTCTCCAAAATCTTCGATGAGTAGTCACCCCAAAACGAATTCTGTTCTTCAATGAACTTAGGTTCCTTGCTCGACGATTCCCGTGCTTCTCGATGAATCGTACCCCACCGTTCGACGGGCGATTTGGCCAGTCTTCAAGGTGCATTGACCGAACGATTGAAGGTCCGTAATTCCCGTCCAATGAAAGGGCTTTTGCCACATTGAGTGAATTGGGAGGTTGTTGGGAAATCGTAGCGGGAGGTGTGATGTTGCAATGCGACCTTTGAATCATGACATCGAATGGCACGTACATCAAAGAGGTAGCGCCACCAATTAGACGCCTCTCCATATCTCTGCCAGCCGTCAAATCCGGCCGTCCCCCAACGGGCCAGAAGTTGTCCATTGGCCGACAATTATTGGCGCCTACAACGTCAAAACGTCCACGTCAAATCGCGAAGGTTGTCACTAAAACGGTACCTGAGGATTCACTTTGTTTTCAGGTAGATACCACCTATCTCGATATTGACAATGTCACTCGCAGGTGCGAAAATTCCGGGGCTGCACCACAATGAAGAGGAACTCCATGAAAACGGCAACCGACAAGGTCGTCAGTATCAATTTTTCCCCGCCGCACGAGGTAGAAAAGGGTTCTTCGCGCGCCACCGTTTCGGTAATTATTCCGACACTCAACGAAGCAGCAAACCTTCCGTATGTACTCAACACAATTCCCGACTGGGTTGACGAGGTGATCGTCGTGGACGGGCGCTCGACAGACGATACCGAGCGCATTGCTCGGTTACTGCATCCCGGCGTGAAAGTCGTTCACGAGTTGACTCCGGGCAAGGGTGCCGCGTTGAAGGCAGGTCTGCGCGCAGCTGCTGGCGACTACTTGATCGCCTTAGACGCCGACGGCTCCATGGACGGTGGTCGACTCGGAGATTTCCGCGATGCCCTTGAGAACGGGGCGGAATACGTTAAAGGGAGTCGTTTTGCTCCTGGAGGCGGATCGGCGGACATCACGAGATTTCGACGTTTCGGAGACAGCGGTATTTGCTTCTTGATGAGGGTTTTGTTCGGCGCGCGATACACCGACGCGAGTTACGGCTATTTCGCGGTGCGGGCTGACCGTTTCGACCATTTGGGCATCGACTCAAACGGTTTTGAGACCGAGATCCTTATGAACATTCGCGCACACCGCGCCGGACTCAAGATTGCCGAAGTCCCGTGTTTCGAAGGAAACCGGATTTCCGGAAACAGTAACCTCAGTGCATTTAAAGACGGGTTACGTATCGCGGGCTACATCGTCCGAGAGAAGTTAAGGGGCCATCGTGCAGCAAGAGTTTAAGCACGAGACTGCCCGATCAGGCGACGGTGGCCGCCCGTTGCAACATGCGGTGGTGGCCGGTCCGAGTTCCAACATCACTATTCCTGGACTCATGACTGACGAAGTCGTGGGCGCCCTCGCCTCGTCGTTCAGTGACCAAGGTAGCTGTCAACCCGAGCAAAGATCACGATTCGGGCCTTCACCGTGCGAAGTCCTTGAGCGCCAGTTTTCGACGCGCCAACGAAGCGACTCGAGCTCGCGAAATCTCTGGTCGGACGCTGCGCCATACATGAGTTTCGTCAATATTTTAGAATCACGTGGACTCAGCTGTCGCCCTCGCGTGGCCCGGAATCGATAACTCGTGGATCAGTAACTTCGTTCAAGTGGCTCGTCAAGCCGGTGCGCGAACCGTAGTACTGGTGGTGGCTCACCCGTCATCGGGCCACGGTGATGCGTCGATCGCACGCGAAGTTGCGGGCTCGGACCTTGTTCTCGTCGGTGACATTATTGATGCGACGCTGCTTGAGCGCGGCGTTGGAACGACGCGGCCACAGATTGAAGTGCAACCCGCTCTTTCATTGACGGGACGACCTGTGCGAAACGAACACAAACGTCTCACGACCTTTCTCCCAAAGACGATGAGCGTTCGCTCGTTAGCATTCTTACGGCGTTTGACGCTACGCCTACCAACATGATTGACAATTATGACTTGAGAGTAATTATGCGGTACTCAGGTAGAGCATCCCTGATCTCGTCGCCGCGAGCCATCATTCTGATCATGTACAGCTGATCGGCGAAGATTTTTCGTCCTTAGACATGCCAAAATAGCGTCTGATTCCTCCGCGATAAGTGTGGCCGATCCGGCTTTTGATTCGCGCGCCTACGCAACAGCCGTAAACGCTGGCGTCGCTACCGTGGTCCTCGCCGGCGATATGGTCACCGACGTGGGTGAAGGATACGTGGGTGGCCTACTCGCCGACATCAAACGTCCCACCTCGGTTTATGTTGCGCATAATCATGCCCTGAGATTGTCTGAACTTCGCTTCCCCAGTCCTGATGCTTGGTTTGAACTCGCAGCGAGAGTCGGTGCGGTGAATTGTGAGCGCGAGAAGAATCGAGTGAGGTCACGTCGCCTAGATTTGCCTAATGAGGTTGTCTGTCATTCTCTGTGCCTACTCCCTCGATAGGTGGTCAACACTCGTTGAGGCCGTAGATTCCTGCTTTTCGCAGACTCAAAGTCCAGATGAAGTCATCTTGGTCATCGACGACAACGAAGAGTTACGCAAGCGGGCGAACGCCGAGTTCAAGCGGGTTCGGGTGATTGACAACGTCATGACGAAGGGTCTCTCAGGTGCTTGAAATAGCGGGGTGCTTGCTTCGACGGGAGACATCTTTGGGATTCTTACCGACGATACCGTGGGCGATGCAAGATGGCTCGAGAAGACTGACGGAACCATTCGACGACCCAATGGTCGCAGGAAGCGGTGGTTGGATCGTTCCGCACTGGGAAGTACGAGAGCCACGATGGTTTTCAAATACTTTTCTCTGGGCCATAGGTTGCAGTTATGAGGGGCTTCCACAAAGTGGTGGCACGATTAGAAATCCCATCGGAGCCAACATGGCGTTGCGACGCGGCGTCTTCACTCTCGTTGGAGGATTTAGTGAGGGCCTCGGTCGAGTCGGATCCACAACATTGGGCTGCGAGGAAACCGAGTTATGCATTCGCTATAACATTCGTTGGCCAGAAGATTCCTTCGTGTTGGTTCGCGACGCTGTCGTTTCGCTCCGCATACCGCTGTTTCGATGCACCTGGAGGTACTTCATACGACGCTGCTGGACAGAGGGGCTCTCGAAAGCCGCCATGACAAGCCTGGTGGGTAAGAATGCGGGACTTTCCGCTGAACGACGCCACGTAGCCAAAGCCATACCTCTGGAAGTCCTTGGGGCGATGCGCCAGTTGGTCAATCATCCGATTGAGGCAGATCGGAAGAATAATCGGTGCGATGGCGGGTGCATTGGTTACCACAGCAGGATTTCTTCCAGGAACAAGAAGATCATTCGCAAGAATCCAGTCTTCCTGAAGAACACCAGTTTGCGCGGAGTGAGCGAAACCTCGCCTGTACCAGGAGCTGATTGAATGGCGACCCATCAGCATCATGCAACTTGACGTGGACGACTTGCCTAATGAACTTCATGTTTCCGACGATGCCAATGATCGGGTCTGGGTGGAAACGGTGCGCCAGGGCCAGGTACTTGGTCGACAAATAATGTTGGCACAAAGTGGCAAAATCCCCTACGAGGATATTGAAGAAGTAGCCAAGAGGTACCGGTCGCGAAATTCTTCCTTCGTCACTCTGGCTGACAATCAGCTGCCTCCGATTTCAGTGGTGATACCAACGATTTGCCGATTCCCCCAGGACCTCAAGTGCCTGGTCGAAGGATTAGCGTCAATGGACTACCCAAAATTTGAAGTGATCGTCGTGGACAATCGGGTGTTTCCTACCAACGAACTGCCTGACTTTGGCGCATGCAAGAACGTTAGGGTTATTGCGGAGCGAATACCCGGAGCATTGCGGCTCTCCGAAACAGAGGTTTCGCGAAGCGAATTATGAGATTGTCGCCTTTACCGACAATAGCGTAATCGTCAGACCAGCGCTGGCTAAGGGCAATCGGCGGTCGCATGGCTAACAATCCTGAGATTAGCGCCATCGGAGGACTCGTACTGCCGGCGCAACTAGGAACTTTGCCGCAGTTGTGGTTCGAGGAATACTTCGGCGGCTTCAGCCAATCCTTCGATTTGAAAATTGTAAATTCAAACGACCATCCAAACGACGCTCTCTTTCCGTATGCACCTGGGGCCTATGTAGCCGGGTGCAATATGGCATTTCGAAAGACGGTGCTCCAAGCCCGCAGCGGGTTTCGATTCGCCCTGGGTCCTGGTACGCCGACGCTCGGAGGAGAGGACCTCGAGTGTCTGAGTCTCTGCATCAAGCGGCGCCACGGTTGCTTTCGAACCCGCGGCACTTATCCGGCATTCGCATCGACAAACCGAAGAGGAATTTCTGCTTCAGGTCAGAGGGTACGGGGTCGGACTCGACCGCGATGTACTTCTCGCTCGTCCTTCACAATCCGTGGCACTTGGTGCGCATGCTCCGTCACGCGTGGAAAGGATACTCACAGTCTTAAGCGGTCAAGGACTCAGCGTTCACCGAGCGTGGAGACCTCGTTCCCTGAGATCACCTCGCGAGTCGAAAAGCGAGGAATGCTGTACGGGCCAATGGCGTATTTGACCAGTTGGAAGACGTTCCATTTTGCGAAGGTTAGGATTGTAGAGCAATTTGGGGACTCAATCAGGATGTAGAGGTTAGGTGCGCGCTAATCACGGGGTAAGCAGATCAACGAAGCGGGATGATATGGCCAGAGCACACTCGTCGTCTGACAAACAAGGAGCGTTGCAAACACCAAAACGATTGCTACCACTGGCAGTTCTTTTAGTTCTCGTGGTTGCGACGCTGGGGATAGGGTACGCAGAGGGAAAGTCTCAACCGGCATCGGCAACGCTCAGTGCGGCGGTTTTATCCCATTGGCACACCTGCTACCAATGAGCCTTCTGGATTTGGACCCCCGAGCGCGAGCGCCCTCGCCGGATACGATCGCACGTACGTCGATGATTTTAAGGCGAGCGGATTACCTCAGGGTTGGCTGCTGTTCAGTGGCGTTCCTGGCGGTGATCCTGGCGGGCAGTTCGGAGCCAAGCACGTATCTGTGAAGAACGGTGAACTCCTGCTGAGTACGTATCGTGACAGCGCATATCAGAATAAATGGGTTACCGGTGAGATGTGTCAGTGCGGCATCTGAGCAAATCCTCCGATGCACCATTTCGTGAGATCTCGTGCGACTGACGTCGGTCCGAATGAAGTCCAGTTGCTATGGCCAGCGAGCAACCAATGGCCACCAGAGGTTGACTTCAATGAGACGCCGTCGGCTCACGAGACCGGCGCCACCGTCCACTGGAGTTACGCGAATTATATTGAGCAGCGTTTCATAAAGGGTATCAACATGTCGGACTGGCACACGTGGGGAGTCATCTGGTCTAAGACTGAGATCATCTACGTCATTGATGGCCGTGTGTGGGGCAAGATTACAAATCTAAACGAGATCCCAGTGGTAGCGATGAACTTGGACTTGGAGCAACGAACGGAGTGCTCACTCCACGCACAATGCCCAAAGTCACCAGTCCAGATGCAGGTCGACTGGATCGCTGAATACCAGACAAAACAGAGTCTGGCGAACCGTTGGCCATAAGTTTCGTGACGAGTAGGTGGCGATTGACTGAGACTTCCGAATAGAAGGGGTGTCCACTTGTCGCGTTGCAGACAACTCGGCCAGTGAGACGACGAATCACCCCGAAAGCCACGCTCGAGTAGGTTAGCGATTCACGAGGCTCAGTTGAGAGTCTCCATCCACCGGTGACCAAGCACTCGTTAACCACAAGAGTTTCAATCGATGGAGCCTCACTCGATAAGATTTGCGACCAGACCTACCACTCCAGACCGATTCCACGACTGTTTTTCTCCTGGAGTCCCTGAAAACTGCGTCGGTCCTGAGGCAGAGTGCAATAAGACTCAAGTGAGGGTAATCGCCTTAACGGTCTTGATGCGTCGGACCCGTCGACCGCTTACAACGATCTTCATTCATTTGTCGATCGGATGTCCCGAAGCAGCTCAAAAGTGACCGAAGAATGACGACAAGTCGGCCAGAGGTTGAGCATGGTGGCGAAACGTCAGAATTTGATCGCCAGCGAACTTCGTGAATCAGGGCAGACCATACGGTCGAACCAGCAACCGATATAGTTCCGACGTTGGCGTTCGAATAACCAAGCCCCACGAAGACGAATTCGCAAACTGCATCGAAAACGCTTGATATTGCTTGAGCGAAGCGTAATTGTAGGCGGCGAGACCGGCAGCCGATTGTTGCGCAAACAGAACGTAATAGACCGGGGCATAGTATTTGGATTGACTCGGAACAAAGCCTCGCGTTTTCAACAATCTCGTCATGAATTGGCCGTAACTAACGGCGGCGCTTTCTGAAGTGCCCTTAGTAGAACCTAGGACATTCGAGAACGACTCTTCGTGGACCAGATTGAATCGACCTGTGGCGTTGATTGGTTCGTTCTGCAGGAATCCAACCATAATTAGGGTCGAGCCGACGGGAGCGCTGTTCTCAAATTTCTGCACCGCAACGATGTCGCCCGGCCGCACGGCATAGATAAAGTCCAATCCCATGTCCGCCACAAGAAAACCAGCGAGAAGCAGAAATACAGCAATTGGCCGGAATATTGCCGACCCCATGCGAGACAGACGGGTGAAAACGGCTCGCAAGTATGGCGAGCCAGGGAAGTGCAAACAGTACCACGCGAAAGTCTGCTTCGTCGCCGTACGAATTACCGAGTACGAGACCGCCGCCACTAGCAGCACAGACGGCGATGAGGACATTCAATTTGCTACGGTCGCGTATCAACGCAGCCACTGCAATTACGCCAATGAGGAGCGGCGACGCACCCTGAACATACCTGACGATGTCAGCGAGCGAGCTCGGTGGAGGACCTCCACTAGATGCACCGGGGGTCAAAATATTGCTCAAGATATTGCCGAGAGCGCTGAGGGACGTGTATTGAGTCACGTACGAATAATGTAGAAGTGCCCATATAAGAGCTGGTGTAAGAGTGATGACTGGGGCCCATTCGGTGCGCGCTCTCCGGAACAGGACCAAAATGATCACCGCTCCGGTAATCATATATGGGCTGAGTTGATGGGTAACTGCTACTGCGACCGACAATGTAACTAAGAGGACCCAACTTGCGGGGGACATGCTGGTCTCGTCATCTTGGTGTCGAAAAACTACAGCGAAAATCGCTATCGCCATGAAATATGCTGCGCCTTGGGGCGAGAAGTAGTCCGAATCAGCGATGGCATAGCCCAGTACAAAAATGGTGGCGGCGAACCAAGCGCGCCGAGGATCACGGAGCACGCGAGTAGCTAGTTGGTGAAAGATCAGCAGAGTGACCAGATCGATGATCGGTGGCCATAATCGCGCCACTCCCATGGGGTTGGCCAGAGAGGAAACTCGACACAACCACGCCACTCCAGAGAATACGCCAGGCCAAGCTTGGTAAATGTCGATATTTGCATTAGCGGAGCCGTGAAGCAGGATATAGGAGGTCTCACCGACCTGTTTGACAGTCCAGGCGTATCGCGGATTATCGAAGACGATCGCTGTCGTCAGCGTTAAAGCAAGTTGAAGCGCGATGACTGGGAGGCCCGCGTAGAAGTTACCCAGCCGCTGACCGATAAGTATTGCGGCGACCAAAAGTGCGAGACCGACATACCATGCGGGTGATACGACTCCCAAGAGACCGCTCCACCCCGGATCGAGGTGTCGGATGGCGATAGCGCTGCCAAGGCAAAGCAACAGTCCGACACCAGTAGTCACCCCAGCAACCAGTGTGAGCGGCCACGGGTAACTCAGACGTTGGAGACCAACTTTTCTTCGACCCGCATCAAGGGCGCGGCCGTACGTTCGTTCACGAGGAGCAGATGCGCGTTGAGTACGCGCGATGGTGAGCATCCGGGTCAGCATCGTTAGGTGCACGGCGGCCGTTGCACCCGCGACGACCCAAAATAGAGCTAGGCCGATGGACCATGTGCCGGTAGTGGCGAGGAGAACACCTACAGCGATAACAAACGCGAATCCAAGTGGTGGAGAGAATACGAGAAGATTCCAGCCGCTTTGTCCCAGAACCAATAAGAATGCAGCACCAAAACCAATGAGCGCATAGAGGAAAAGGCCGGTTGAACTCAAGGCTGGGTTAGAAGCAGCTAAGCCGACCAATCCTAAAACCAACAGAATGAGTGAACCGACGACAACTGCAATCCCAATCCACGTGTCGTCGCGCAGAACTGGCTCGGAGGGCCGAATTTCCACGCTGCCATCCATTGATACGACTATATAGGAAAAGGCTCCATTTATCCGGTCCGGAATCGTCTCTGGGTAAGTGTTGCAGCTCCTTTTGAGCACTTTCCGATCAAGGGCTAACTTGCGCATTTCATTGCGACGTCGACGACTGTCGCAACTCGAACGTCGGTCATCGCGAGATCAATGAACACCAAACGGGAGCGCGGCGTTCCGAGACTCCCTACTCATCGTGTTGCTCAACGAAGCCCGCGGTAATGAGTCATGGATTCGTGACATGGGTACGAAAATATACGGGCGTATCGACGCGCAGCCTGATGCCGGCGCCGAGTGCTTAGGACCAATTCGTCGGCCTAATCTTTCGCAACGGGTTCGACGCGAACTGCTGAAAGCAATCATTTCCCTTTGATGAAGTGCGGCGCGACCACATAGACCATCAGAATTGACGCTTTGTGTTAGTAATCACTCATATCGTTTACATTCGACCTATGAGGCGTCACGCACGCAAAACTCGCGCGAGCCGCCAATGACGAGTTGGACGCCGCATGAGCCCGTTCTTCGAGGACGAGTGGAACTCTCTCCGAGACGTATTGCACCTCAGTTGGAAGACCGTTAGCCATTGCGCTTCGGAGAGCCGTGGCCACCGAGTCGTACCAAGTGCACGTGACCGGCCATGCGATTCATCCAAGTCACGACGGAGACCAACCGTGGGGGAAAAGGCCGGTACACAATCGAGGACACGTACAAAGTGGTCAATCACTCAGCTTTTTTCCACCGGCAATAACTCAACTGCATTGGACCACACGCGGCCATTTTCAAGTTCCTCAGTGCTGCCAGACCCGTACGTAGTCCACCTTCATCGTGGCGGGAGCAACGTTCGGTGACGTTATGGTCGTCGAGAGTGCGAGGTTCAGAATGAGATACATCGGTGACGTACTTACCGAGGTCAGGGTGCCGACGTTGACTCCGTCGTAGTAATAGGTCACTGAACCTGGCTCCCAGTCGGCGGCGAAGGTGTGCCACCCGCCCGCGTATGTACCCGAGCCAACCAATGGGCCACCCGATTCCGAAGGACTGTGGTAGTGAGCGACGGCCTGTCCGCCAAGGCCTTCCATCACGTCAATCTCACCACTGTCGGGCCAATTTGGGCCGATGAGCCAAAACGCTGGCCAGTCCGAAATACTGCCAGAGCCAGGAAGCCAGATTCGAGCTTCCATGTAGCCGTACGTAAACGTGTAATTTCCACGCGTCGTCACGATTCCCAGAGGTGTACGGCTGCGTAATTCCGTTACAGCTTTCACTCTGAGCGATGGCGGTTAGATTCAGCGAACCGTTGGCGACGCCCACCTGCGAGGGATCCATGCACTCTTGCTCAAGACTGTTCGCACCCTTGGTGATGCCCGATCCAAACCAGCCAGGGGTCCACTGCGAGGTGTCCAGCGATGAGCCATTGAACTCTGAGTCAAAGGCCAATTTCCACTGACCCCCGACATTGCCGACGGGCTGAGGCGCGTCCGATGCGACGGTCGTCGTCGTGCTGGGGGCCACGGTCGTCGTCGTCGTGGGAGCGACGGTCGTCGTGGTG